>NZ_CP109022.1:2790000-3685000 GCF_036226825.1 Streptomyces sp. NBC_00667 | reverse complement strand
ACTCTATCAGACTCTTTCGTGTCCGATTCCCGGTCGAAGCGGGTTCCTTCCAGGAATTCGCTTTCGCGTTTCCCTTTCCGGCGAGACCGACTCTATCAGAACTTTTCCACCGGATTTCCCGGCTTCTGAATCCCGATTGAGGAGTCGAGGTGCCCCGGTCGGAATTGCGTCCTCGGGGGCGTGTGCCGAGCCGTTCAGCTCCAGGCAACCGTTCTACTCTACAGCTCCCCCGCCACACCGTCAAAACGGCTCGGCTCCTCCTCGGCCCGGGGCGTCCGGTCCTGCCGGGGCAGCAGGAAGGGGGTCGTCATGATGAGGAGTCCGGCGAGCGCGATCGCGAGGCGCGGGCTGGTGAGCCCGGCCAGCAGCCCCCAGAGAGCGGTCAGTGCGGCGATCGTGGCCTTGCTGGAGACGGACCACGCGGACAGGGTGCGGGCGACCCGGCCTGCCGGGGTCCGCTCGAGCCGGAAGGTGGCGAACACCGGGTTGAACACTCCCATGCAGGTGATCAGCCCGAACTCGACGACCATGACGAGCACCAGCCCGGCCGTGCCGGGGCCGATGAAGACCAGCCCGAGCAGCCAGCACGCCCTCAGCACCCCGGTCGTGAACATGACCCTGTGGCGCCCGTACCGGGCGACGAGCCGCGGGGCGAGGCGTGAGCCGATCAGACCGCCGATGCAGGGCACGGCGAAGGCCAGACCGTACTGCCAGGGTGCGAACCCGAGGCGTCCGAGCATGAGGACGGCGAGCAGCGGCTGGGTCGCCATGATCAGGCCGCTGACCAGGATGGTGTTGGCGAACAGCGGCCGCAGCGCGGAGTCGCGCAGGATGTACCGCCACCCGTCGAGCAGGTCGCCGACGCGCAACCGCGGTGGTACCGCGGTCTGCCTGGGCGGCGGCTCCTGGCCGCCGATCGCGCGGATCCCCACCGCCGAGAGCAGGTAGCTCACCGCGTTGGCCGTCACGGTCATCACCGGACCGAGCAACCCGATCGCGGCACCACCGAGGGGCGGACCGAGCACGGAGGCGGTCCAGTTCGTCGACTCGAACCGCCCGTTGGCAACGAGCAGGTCCTCCGGCCCCACGAGCGATTTCAAGCATGCGCCGCCGGCCGCGGTGAAGGCGATGTCGGCCGCCCCGACGAGGATCGACACGACCAGGAGCTGGGCGAAGCTCAGCCAACCGAGCGCGAACGCCGCGGGGACACTCATCAACGCCGCGAACCGGACCAGGTCCATCGCGACCATCACCGGCCGCTTCCGCCGGAACTCCACCCACGGGCCGAGCGGCACCGCCACCACCGCACCGACCGCCAGTCCCGCGGCCGCCAGCACCGACACCTGGGTCGTCCCGGCGTGCAGAACGAGGACCGCGATCAGGGGAAACGCGTCGAACGCGAGCCACGTCCCGAGGGTGCTGACCGCGTACGCCGCCCACAACCACCCGAACTGCCGCCCCAAAGCCCGCCCGGCCCCCATGCCCCACACCCCCGTCGCCTCACGCAGTTGGCCATCATGGCACTGCACCGCACCCCGTCGCTGCACACGCCGGCCGACCGGGCGGCCCCAGCAGTCGTACCGGTCGTCCGCGGACGACAGCGACCCGCTCGACCCGCTCGACCCGCTAGGCCGGACGGGCGCACTGGACGGCTGGTTCGTCGTACCGGCGTGACGTCCCGGGTCGCTGGTCTGAGTGCACTCTGCCGTCGCCCCGTGCGTCCGACGCGGACCGGTACCGGTTGCGCCCTAGCGTGGGTCCGGAACAATCCGGGCATACCGCGCCCGGAGATCCCGGGCTTTCGGAGGCACCCTCACCATGACCACCGGCATCGCAGAGCTCACCGGGGACTACGTCCTCGACCCGGCCCACACCCGAATCGGCTTTGTCGCCCGCCACGCCATGGTGACGAAGGTCCGCGGAGCATTCCACCAGTTCGAGGGCACCGCTCACCTGGACGGCACCGATCCGGCCCGCTCCAGTGGCCAGGTGGCGGTGAAGGTCGAGAGCATCGACACCGGCGTCGAACAGCGCGACCAGCACCTGCGCACCAACGACTTCCTGGACGCTCCCAACTACCCCGAGATCACGTTCCGCAGCACCTCGGTCGAGCCGCGCTCCGACAACGAATACCGCGTCACCGGCGACCTGACCATCAAGGACACCACCCGCCCGGTCACCATCGACTTCGAGTACACCGGCCATGCCGTCGATCCCTACGGCAACCTCCGCGTCGGCCTGGAGGGATCGGTGACCATCTCCCGTCAGGAGTTCGGGGTGACCTGGAACGCGGCCTTGGAAGGCGGCGGTGTCCTGGTCGGCGACAAGGTCGTCCTGGAGTTCGACATCTCCGCGATCAAGCAGGGGTAACAGCCCTGCGGAACCCGGCTAGGGGCTTGTGCGGGCGACCTTGCAGGGCTCGGGCGATGAGATCATGGACCAGGAACTCTCCGGGCAGGCGGTTCTCCTTGAGCGGTTCAAGGTTGTCGGGGCCGAACCACCCGTAGGCGGAGTGCTTGGACCATTCCAGCCTGGGATGGTCCAGGTCGCCCTCGACCTCGACGAGATAGTCGGCTTCGTGACGGACTCCGGCGCCGTCGTCTCCGGTCCAGGTGCTGGTACCGAGGAAACGCCGCACGTGGCGAAGGCGCCAACCGGTCTCTTCCTCGATCTCCCGCGCCAGAGCCTCCAGCAGGGTCTCGCCGTCCTCGACGTGACCTCCCACGATGTCCCAGGTATGGGGGAAGAGCCGGCGATGGGGACTTCGCCTTTGGGCGAAGGCTTTGCCGCTGTGATTGAGGATGACGGCCCCTACGGTCCAGACCTCCCCAGGTACGCCGAGGGGTAGCTCGACGTCGTGTTCCACGCTGAACGACCGTTTGTGTCCGGGCACGGTCGACAGGGTAGGCCGGGTGTTCCCGTCGGACGGGTGCTACAGGTTGACCCGTTTGAGGTACACGCGGCTGCGGTGCGGGACGGTCTGGTACCAGAGCAGCAGGTGCTCGTCCTCGTACGTACGCAGCCGCATCGGGTGGGGGTCCTCGTAGAGGCTGCCGTCCTTGGGGTCGATGGCCAGGGAGGCCAGGTCGACCAGGCCGTCCATGACGGCCTCGACGAGGCTCAACTGCTCCGCCGGCATGTCGCCGAGCACCCACACCCGGCCGGGATCGCACTCCCACGCCCAGCCGCCGTCGTTCTCGACGCCCTCGCCGCGCGAGGTCACTGACCGATCTCCGCCTGGGCCTCGGCGAGGATGCGGCTGCTCGTCTCCATGGCGGTCCGGAACTCCTGTTCCGTCGCTCGCGGATCACCGGCGACGCGTTCCGCCTCCAGGAGCGCCGCGGACCGCGCCGGCCATCGATGGATCGCCACGTGTGTGGCCCACTTGATCAGGAAGAACCGCAGCGGGTTGATCCCGCCGGTCTCCGCGGCCCGGTCGAACGCCTCGTTGCATTCCTTGTCGAGCACGGGGAGGCTCGCCATGTCGATCCGCCGCACGGCATCCCGCAGCGCTTCGCGCGTCATGGCCGGCTGGGGAATGAGCGGACCGCCGGCATCCAGCTGCTGTGCTGTCATCTGCCCTCCAGGGGAACGCGGCCAGGATACCCAGCCCGACCCACGGCCGAGCGGTTTCGGCCCCGTACGTCCGGGGAACTCGGGCGAACTCCGGTAAACGCAGAAAAGCCCCGCACCGGCCCCGAAGGGCTGGTGCGGGGCTTCCCGCAATGATTGTTCGGCGGCGTCCTACTCTCCCACAGGGTCCCCCCTGCAGTACCATCGGCGCTGAAAGGCTTAGCTTCCGGGTTCGGAATGTAACCGGGCGTTTCCCTAACGCTATGACCACCGAAACACTATGAAGTTGACCAACCGGATGACAACACGGTCGTTACTTCAGAACTAACACAGTGGACGCGAGCAACTGAGGACAAGCCCTCGGCCTATTAGTACCAGTCAGCTCCACCCGTTACCGGGCTTCCACATCTGGCCTATCAACCCAGTCGTCTACTGGGAGCCTTACCCTCTCAAGGAGGTGGGAATACTCATCTTGAAGCAGGCTTCCCGCTTAGATGCTTTCAGCGGTTATCCCTCCCGAACGTAGCCAACCAGCCATGCCCTTGGCAGGACAACTGGCACACCAGAGGTTCGTCCGTCCCGGTCCTCTCGTACTAGGGACAGCCCTTCTCAATATTCCTACGCGCACAGCGGATAGGGACCGAACTGTCTCACGACGTTCTAAACCCAGCTCGCGTACCGCTTTAATGGGCGAACAGCCCAACCCTTGGGACCGACTCCAGCCCCAGGATGCGACGAGCCGACATCGAGGTGCCAAACCATCCCGTCGATATGGACTCTTGGGGAAGATCAGCCTGTTATCCCCGGGGTACCTTTTATCCGTTGAGCGACGGCGCTTCCACAAGCCACCGCCGGATCACTAGTCCCGACTTTCGTCCCTGCTCGACCCGTCGGTCTCACAGTCAAGCTCCCTTGTGCACTTACACTCAACACCTGATTGCCAACCAGGCTGAGGGAACCTTTGGGCGCCTCCGTTACTCTTTGGGAGGCAACCGCCCCAGTTAAACTACCCATCAGACACTGTCCCTGATCCGGATCACGGACCGAGGTTAGACATCCAGCACGACCAGAGTGGTATTTCAACGGCGACTCCACCATGACTGGCGTCACGGCTTCAAAGTCTCCCACCTATCCTACACAAGCCGAACCGAACACCAATATCAAACTGTAGTAAAGGTCCCGGGGTCTTTCCGTCCTGCTGCGCGAAACGAGCATCTTTACTCGTAGTGCAATTTCACCGGGCCTATGGTTGAGACAGTCGAGAAGTCGTTACGCCATTCGTGCAGGTCGGAACTTACCCGACAAGGAATTTCGCTACCTTAGGATGGTTATAGTTACCACCGCCGTTTACTGGCGCTTAAGTTCTCAGCTTCGCACGCCCGAAAGCGCACTAACCGGTCCCCTTAACGTTCCAGCACCGGGCAGGCGTCAGTCCGTATACATCGCCTTACGGCTTCGCACGGACCTGTGTTTTTAGTAAACAGTCGCTTCTCGCTGGTCTCTGCGGCCACCCCCAGCTCAGGAAGCAAGTTCCTTCACCAGTGATGGCCCCCCTTCTCCCGAAGTTACGGGGGCATTTTGCCGAGTTCCTTAACCATAGTTCACCCGAACGCCTCGGTATTCTCTACCTGACCACCTGAGTCGGTTTAGGGTACGGGCCGCCATGAAACTCGCTAGAGGCTTTTCTCGACAGCATAGGATCATCCACTTCACCACAATCGGCTCGGCATCAGGTCTCAGCCTTAATGAGGGACGGATTTGCCTACCCCTCGGCCTACACCCTTACCCCGGGACAACCACCGCCCGGGCTGGACTACCTTCCTGCGTCACCCCATCGCTTACCTACTACAAGTCTGGTTCGTCGGCTCCACCACTTTCCTTTCCCCGAAGGGTCCGGAACGGCTTCACGGACTTAGCATCGCCTGATTCGATATTGGGCGTTTCAAAGCGGGTACCGGAATATCAACCGGTTGTCCATCGACTACGCCTGTCGGCCTCGCCTTAGGTCCCGACTTACCCTGGGCAGATCAGCTTGACCCAGGAACCCTTAGTCAATCGGCGCACACGTTTCTCACGTGTGTATCGCTACTCATGCCTGCATTCTCACTCGTGAACCGTCCACAACTAGCTTCCGCTGCTGCTTCACCCGGCACACGACGCTCCCCTACCCATCACAGCGGGCGTTGGCCCTATTGCTGCAATGACACGACTTCGGCGGTACGCTTGAGCCCCGCTACATTGTCGGCGCGGAATCACTTGACCAGTGAGCTATTACGCACTCTTTCAAGGGTGGCTGCTTCTAAGCCAACCTCCTGGTTGTCTCTGCGACTCCACATCCTTTCCCACTTAGCGTACGCTTAGGGGCCTTAGTCGATGCTCTGGGCTGTTTCCCTCTCGACCATGGAGCTTATCCCCCACAGTCTCACTGCCGTGCTCTCACTTACCGGCATTCGGAGTTTGGCTAAGGTCAGTAACCCGGTAGGGCCCATCGCCTATCCAGTGCTCTACCTCCGGCAAGAAACACACGACGCTGCACCTAAATGCATTTCGGGGAGAACCAGCTATCACGGAGTTTGATTGGCCTTTCACCCCTAACCACAGGTCATCCCCCAGGTTTTCAACCCTGGTGGGTTCGGTCCTCCACGAAGTCTTACCTCCGCTTCAACCTGCCCATGGCTAGATCACTCCGCTTCGGGTCTAGAGCGTGCAACTCAATCGCCCTATTCGGACTCGCTTTCGCTACGGCTTCCCCACACGGGTTAACCTCGCTACACACCGCTAACTCGCAGGCTCATTCTTCAAAAGGCACGCAGTCACGACCCATTGGGTAAACCCAATGAGCGACGCTCCCACGGCTTGTAGGCACACGGTTTCAGGTACTATTTCACTCCGCTCCCGCGGTACTTTTCACCATTCCCTCACGGTACTATCCGCTATCGGTCACCAGGGAATATTTAGGCTTAGCGGGTGGTCCCGCCAGATTCACACGGGATTTCTCGGGCCCCGTGCTACTTGGGAGATGAGCAAGCAAGCCGCTGATGTTTCGTCTACGGGGGTCTTACCCTCTACGCCGGACCTTTCGCATGTCCTTCGACTACATCAACGGTTTCTGACTCGCCGACCGGCCGGCAGACCGATCAAGCTCATTCCCACAACCCCGCATGCGCAACCCCTGCCGGGTATCACACGCATACGGTTTGGCCTCATCCGGTTTCGCTCGCCACTACTCCCGGAATCACGGTTGTTTTCTCTTCCTGAGGGTACTGAGATGTTTCACTTCCCCTCGTTCCCTCCACACTGCCTATGTGTTCAGCAGTGGGTGACAGCCCATGACGACTGCCGGGTTTCCCCATTCGGACACCCCCGGATCAAAGCTCAGTTGGCAGCTCCCCGGGGCCTATCGCGGCCTCTCACGTCCTTCATCGGTTCCTGGTGCCAAGGCATCCACCGTGCGCCCTTAAAAACTTGGCCACAGATGCTCGCGTCCACTGTGTAGTTCTCAAGCAACGACCAGCCACCCATCACCCTGCACTCGAAAGCACAAGTTCACTGGGGCCGGCATCGCAGAAGGACAGCCATACGGCCGTACCCTCAGACACCCAACAACGTGCCAAGCACGATCATTTGAGATCCGCACACTTTCCACGCCGAAGCAGTACTCGTGAGGGCCTTCCATGACCGTGCCAACTAATCAACGTTCCACCCATGAGCTGACCGTGCAGAACATTTGCCTGCAATCGGTACTGTGCTCCTTAGAAAGGAGGTGATCCAGCCGCACCTTCCGGTACGGCTACCTTGTTACGACTTCGTCCCAATCGCCAGTCCCACCTTCGACAGCTCCCTCCCTTACGGGTTGGGCCACCGGCTTCGGGTGTTACCGACTTTCGTGACGTGACGGGCGGTGTGTACAAGGCCCGGGAACGTATTCACCGCAGCAATGCTGATCTGCGATTACTAGCGACTCCGACTTCATGGGGTCGAGTTGCAGACCCCAATCCGAACTGAGACCGGCTTTTTGAGATTCGCTCCACCTCACGGTATCGCAGCTCATTGTACCGGCCATTGTAGCACGTGTGCAGCCCAAGACATAAGGGGCATGATGACTTGACGTCGTCCCCACCTTCCTCCGAGTTGACCCCGGCGGTCTCCTGTGAGTCCCCATCACCCCGAAGGGCATGCTGGCAACACAGGACAAGGGTTGCGCTCGTTGCGGGACTTAACCCAACATCTCACGACACGAGCTGACGACAGCCATGCACCACCTGTATACCGACCACAAGGGGGGCACTATCTCTAATGCTTTCCGGTATATGTCAAGCCTTGGTAAGGTTCTTCGCGTTGCGTCGAATTAAGCCACATGCTCCGCCGCTTGTGCGGGCCCCCGTCAATTCCTTTGAGTTTTAGCCTTGCGGCCGTACTCCCCAGGCGGGGAACTTAATGCGTTAGCTGCGGCACCGACGACGTGGAATGTCGCCAACACCTAGTTCCCAACGTTTACGGCGTGGACTACCAGGGTATCTAATCCTGTTCGCTCCCCACGCTTTCGCTCCTCAGCGTCAGTAATGGCCCAGAGATCCGCCTTCGCCACCGGTGTTCCTCCTGATATCTGCGCATTTCACCGCTACACCAGGAATTCCGATCTCCCCTACCACACTCTAGCTAGCCCGTATCGAATGCAGACCCGAGGTTAAGCCTCGGGCTTTCACATCCGACGTGACAAGCCGCCTACGAGCTCTTTACGCCCAATAATTCCGGACAACGCTTGCGCCCTACGTATTACCGCGGCTGCTGGCACGTAGTTAGCCGGCGCTTCTTCTGCAGGTACCGTCACTTTCGCTTCTTCCCTGCTGAAAGAGGTTTACAACCCGAAGGCCGTCATCCCTCACGCGGCGTCGCTGCATCAGGCTTTCGCCCATTGTGCAATATTCCCCACTGCTGCCTCCCGTAGGAGTCTGGGCCGTGTCTCAGTCCCAGTGTGGCCGGTCGCCCTCTCAGGCCGGCTACCCGTCGTCGCCTTGGTGGGCCATTACCCCACCAACAAGCTGATAGGCCGCGGGCTCATCCTTCACCGCCGGAGCTTTCAACCCCCGCCCATGCAGGCAGGAGTATTATCCGGTATTAGACCCCGTTTCCAGGGCTTGTCCCAGAGTGAAGGGCAGATTGCCCACGTGTTACTCACCCGTTCGCCACTAATCCACCCCGAAAGGCTTCATCGTTCGACTTGCATGTGTTAAGCACGCCGCCAGCGTTCGTCCTGAGCCAGGATCAAACTCTCCATGAATGTTTACCCGTAATCGGGTGAAACACACACTTAGAGCGGGTCAGCCAAGGTCGGAATAAGACCGGCTGACCACAACGTCCTCGCTGTGTTCATTGCCTGCCCCGAAAGGCAGGACTTTTTCAAAGGAACCTCATCCACCGGAGTGGACGGGGTATCAACTTCTGGCGTTGATTTTTGGCACGCTGTTGAGTTCTCAAGGAACGGACGCTTCCTTCGTACTCACCCTCGCGGGTTTTCCTCCGGGCGCTTCCTTTGTTCTTCTTTGTTCTTGCGTTTCCGACTCTATCAGATCCTTTCGGGCCTGACCCCCAGTCAGCGGGGTTTGTCTTCCGGGCTGTTGGGCCCTTCCGACTCCCCAAACTCTAGTGGATTTCCCCGGCGATTCATAATCGGCCTTCGGGAATTCATTTCGGGCATGCCGAAATCGTTCCCAGTGGGTGATCGTGCTGAGTTGGATGCCGCAACGAGGCGGCGGGATGTGCTGTCGCCGAACCTTCCGGTCCAGGGACAACTCGAAGAACCTTACGGATCCGTGGGGGGCGTGTCAACCCCTGGCTTGGAGGTCCTCCACGCGGTCCAACAGGCGGGTGAGCATGTCGCCCAACACGCCGCGTTCGGCCGTCGAGAGGTCCTGGAGCAAGTCCTCTTCGAAGACCGTGGCCGCCCGCATCGCGTCGAGCCACTTGCTGCGGCCCTCGTCCGTCAGCTCCACGATCACGCGGACGCGGTTCGACTCGTCCCGCTCCCGGGTGACGAGTCTCTCCGCCGTCATGCGGTCGATCCGGTGCGTCATCGCCGCCGGGGTCAGTCCCAGCTGCTTCGCGAGCTCGCTCGGGCCCATCCGGTACGGGGCTCCGGAGATGACGAGGGCCTTGAGGACCTCCCACTCCGCGTTGCTGATGCCCAGGGCCGCGGTCTGGCGTCCGTACGCGACGTTCATGCGGCGGTTCAGCCGGCTCAGTGCCGAGACCACCTTCTCGACCTGGGGGTCGAGGTCCTGGAACTCGCGCTGGTAGACGGCGATCTGCTCGTCGAGGCTCGGCTCGTGGACGGGGGTCGTGCCGTCGGTTTCACCCATGCCCCGAAGTATCGCACGAGGCCGTTGGCGTCTAACTCCTTCGATGTGTAGAGTTAAGCATCGAACTTTAGGCATGAAGTCTTGAGGCTTCAGTTATCGAGGCAGGTGAGAAGTGACCAAGGTGATGGGCGCTGCGATGCGGCGGATCCAGGCCGGCAACGCGTTGATCGCGTTCGGCATCGGCTTCACGGTTCCGTTCCTCTACATCTATGTGGCGCAGGTGCGAGGTCTGGGCTCCATGGCCGCCACGAGCGCGTTCGTGGCCTTTGCTCTGGGTGCTCTGATCGCGCTGCCCTTCACCGGTCGCGTCATCGACCAGCGAGGGCCGGTCCCGGTCGTGATGGGGGCGGCGGTGGCCGCGTCCGCCGGTGCGCTGTCGCTGGGGCTGTCCACCGGGGTCGTGCCGATCCTGCTGTCGGCCCTGGCGCTCGGCGCCGGGCAGGCCGTGATGCAGCCCGCGCTGGCCACGATGATCGTGTGGTGCTCGACCCCGTCCACCCGGACGCGGGCCTTCGCCCTCCAGTTCTTCATGCAGAACCTGGGGCTGGGCATCGGCGGTCTCATCGGTGGCCAGATCGTGGATGTCGGCCACCCGGACAGCTTCACCCTGCTCTTCGGCATCGAGGCCGTGATGTTCCTGGTGCTGGCGGGCGTGATCGCCACCGTGCGGATGCCGCACGCGCCGAGCATCAAGGACGCCGTGCCGAAGGACCCGGGGGCCGGGGGCGGCTGGAAGCGGATGCTGCGGCACAGGGCCATGGTCAAGCTGCTGGTGCTGGGCTTCGTGATCTTCTTCGCCTGTTACGGGCAGTTCGAGTCCGGGCTCGCCGCCTTCGGGACCGAGGCCGCCGGTATCTCCCCGTCGACCCTGGGCTTCGCGCTCGCCGCCAACACGGGGGCGATCGTCGTCGCGCAGTTCGTGGTGCTCAAGCTGGTCGAGAAGCGCCGCCGTTCCCGGGTCATCGCGCTGGTCGGTGTGATCTGGACCGGGGCCTGGGTCATCGCCGGGTTCTCGGGGCTGGGGCACGGCAGTGCGCTGATGGCAGCCGGTGCGTTCGTCGCGACGTACGCGCTCTTCGGCATCGGTGAGGCCATGCTGTCGCCGACGCTGGCGCCGCTGGTGGCGGATCTGGCGCCGGAGGGTTCCGTGGGTCAGTACAACTCGGCGTTCGCGCTGGTCAAGCAGATGGCGTTGGCGCTCGGGCCGCTGGGTGTACCGCTGGGTGCGGGCGTGCCGATGCTGTACATCGGGGTTTTCATCGCCGTCTCGCTCGGGATCGCGTGGCTGGCGCTGCGGATCGGCACGCAGCTGACTCCGGTGCAGGACAACCCGTCGCTGGCCAAGGTCGCGGTGCCGGCCGGGCCGGTCGTCGATCCGGTCGCCGTGCCGGTCGCCGTGCAGGTGTCCGAGCGCGTGACTGCGTAGGACGTGGTCGTAGAGGTAGACGTGGAGAAGTAGGGGAAGGGCCCGGTCCGTGGGGGACCGGGCCCTTTTCGTTCTGTGCGGTCGGCTGATGGCCGGCTGATGGCCGGCTATTTGTCCGGCAGGGCGAATTCGCACCAGACGGCCTTGCCGCCGCCGGGGGTGCGGCGGGTGCCCCAGCTGGAGGCGATCGTGGCGACGATGGAGATGCCGCGGCCGGTCTCGTCGCCCGGTTCGGCGCGGCGGCGGCGCGGGAGGTGGTCGTCGCCGTCGGTGACCTCGACGATCAGGCGGCGGTCGGTGCGGCGCAGCCGCAGGCGCATGGGTGGGGTTCCGTGCTGGAGGGAGTTGGCCACGAGTTCGCTGGCGGCCAGGACCCCGAGGTCGCACAGCTCGACGGGGAAGCGCCAGGAGGCCAGGACGCCCTGGGCGAAGGCGCGGGCGCGGGGGGCCGCCTCGACTCCGCCGAGCAGTTCGAGGGCGGCGTTGTGGAAGAGCTCGGCGTCCGCGCCGGTGCGGGCGGGCTGCTGGAGGACCATGACGGCGACGTCGTCGTCGTGGTCGGCGTCGACGCCGAGGGCGCGCATCAGGCGGTCGCAGATGACGGCCGGGGTGCCCTGGGCGCCGGAGAGGGCGCGTTCGAGGGCGGCGACGCCCTCGTCGATGTCCTCGCCGCGGCGTTCGACGAGGCCGTCGGTGTAGAGGACGGCGGTGGAGCCGGGGCCGAGCGCGATGGTGCCGGAGGTGTGCAGCCAGCCGCCGGTGCCGAGCGGCGGGCCGGTGGGGTCGGCGGCGCGGCGTACGGTGCCGTCCTCGTCGCGGACCAGGAGGGGGAGGTGGCCGGCGGAGGCGTAGGCGAGCAGGCCTTCGTTGGGGTCGTGGACGGCGTAGACGCAGGTGGCGATCTGGCTGGCGTCGATCTCGGCGGCGAGGCCGTCGAGGAGCTGGAGCACCTCGTGGGGCGGCAGGTCGAGGCGGGCGTAGGCGCGGACGGCGGTGCGCAGCTGGCCCATGACGGCTGCGGCGCGGACGCCGCGGCCCATGACGTCGCCGATGACGAGGGCGGTGCGGCCGGCGCCGAGGGTGATGACGTCGTACCAGTCGCCGCCGACGGCGGCTTCGGTGCCGCCGGGCTGGTAGGTGGCGGCGATGCGCAGGTCGTCGGGCTGTTCCAGTTCCTGGGGGAGGAGGGAGCGCTGGAGGGTGACGGCGGCCTCGCGCTGGCGTCGTTCGCTGGCGCGCAGGCGTTCGGCGGCTTCGGCGTGGTCGGTGACGTCGGCGAGGTGGACCAGGACACCGGTGTGGTGGGGGTCGGTTTCGCCGTCGGGGCCGGCTTTGGGGAAGGCGACGGGGGTGCAGGTGACGGTGTACGAGCTGGCGCCGCCCGGCGCGGAGCGGTTCTTGGCGGTACGGGGCTTGCCGCTGCGCTGGACCTGGTCGAGGAGCGGGAGCAGGCCGAGCTCGCCGAGTTCGGGGAGGGCGACGTGGGCGGGGGCGCCGGTGGTGCGGGCGCCGAAGCCGGTGGTGTAGGCGTCGTTGACGTAGGCGACGCGGTGTTCGGGGCCGTGGACCAGCGCGACGAGGGCGGGGAGCAGGCCGAGGACTTCCCGCGCGGAGAGTTCGTCGAGGGACGGCACGGCGGTGAGGGGGGCGGTTCCGGTACCGCGGACGGTGGGTTCGGCGGGGGCTCCGTCCGGGGGCGCAGGGGAGTGGGCGGCCGCGCCGCGGGCCGCCGGGACGGAGCCCTCACCCCGTTTGGCCTGGGCGGCGGCGTGTTCGGTCCGGGCGGCGGCGCGGCGCTGCGTTCCGGGGAACCGTGCGCTCCAGCGCGTGAAGTTCACTGCGTTCAAGCCTCGTGGTGTCGCAAGTGGTCGCTGTGTCTGCCCCGGCAACGGCCGGGGGCTGCCCCCAGGGTCGAGCGTTGGACGGTGTCACTCTGTGCAGGTGTGAGCCCACCTATGGTCACACGTCCAGTGTGGCCGAGCGCACTGACAGCGTCAGTCCCCTTTGTCCTTCGGGGGGTTGGCGGCGGGGCCGGGCGGGGGCGCGTGCCGGCCCTTGGGGGTGCCACCTGCGGCGAGTTCGAATTCCGCGCGGGGGTGTTCCAGGGAGCCGAGGGAGACGATCTCGCGTTTGAACAGGCCGGAGAGGGTCCATTCGGCGAGGACGCGCATCTTGCGGTTGAAGGTGGGGACGCGGCTGAGGTGGTAGGCGCGGTGCATGAACCAGGCGGGGTATCCCTTGAGCTTGCGGCCGTATACGAACGCGACGCCTTTGTGGAGGCCGAGGGAGGCGACGGAGCCGACGTACTTGTGTGCGTACTCGGTCAGGACTTCGCCGCGCAGTGCGGCGGTGAGGTTGTCCGCGAGGGCCCTGGCCTGGCGGACCGCGTGCTGTGCGTTGGGGGCGCAGTCGCGGCTGTGCTCGCCGGCGGTGATGTCGGGGACGGCGGCCGCGTCGCCGGCGGCCCAGGCGTTCTCGACGCCTTCGACGGTGAGGAAGGCGGTGCAGGCGAGGCGGCCGCGTTCGTTCTTGGGGAGGTCGGTGGCGGCGAGGATCGGGTGCGGTTTGACACCGGCGGTCCACACGACGGTGCGGGTGGGGAAGCGGGAACCGTCGCTGAGGACGGCGACGCGGTCCTCGCAGGATTCGAGGCGGGTTTCGAGGCGGACGTCGATGTTGCGTCTGCGCAGTTCACGGACCGTGTAGACGCCCATCTCGGTGCCGACTTCGGGGAGGATCCGGTCGCTGGCCTCGACCAGCACCCACTTCATGTCCTCGGGCTTGATGTTGTGGTAGTACCGGGCCGCGTAGCGGGCCATGTCCTCCAGTTCGCCGAGGGCCTCGACGCCTGCGTAGCCGCCGCCGACGAAGAGGAAGGTGAGGGCGGCGTCGCGGATCGCGGGATCGCGGGTGGAGGAGGCGATGTCCATCTGTTCGATGACGTGGTTGCGCAGGCCGATGGCTTCTTCGACGCTCTTGAAGCCGATGCCGTAGTCGGCGAGCCCCGGGATGGGGAGCGTGCGGGAGATGGAGCCGGGCGCGAGGACGAGTTCGTCGTACTCGATCTGCAGGGGGCCGGTTCCCTCGTCGGCGGTGGCGAGGGTCGACACGGTCGCGGTGCGCTTGGCGTGGTCGATGTGCTCGGCCTCGCCGATGACGATGCGGCACTTGTCCAGGACGCGGCGCAGCGGGACGACGACGTGGCGGGGGGAGATGGCGCCGGCCGCCGCTTCGGGGAGGAAGGGCTGGTACGTCATGTAGGGGTCCGGGGTGACCACCGTGACCTCGGCCTCGCCCGGTCTGAGCTTCCGCTGGAGCCGGAGGGCCGTGTACATGCCGACGTAGCCGCCGCCGACGACGAGGATGCGCGTGCGGGGCGGGGTGCCGGGTGCCGTGCCCGGGGAGTTAGCAGCCTTCACCATCCCATGACGCAACGTGGCTGGGAGTTTGTCCACAGGCTCTGCAAATTGTGTGACTGGGGGGAGGGGTGGGGCGGGGCTGTTGAGGCCTCCGGATCCGGGTGAAGCGCCGCAGGTCAGGCGGTACGGAGGGGGTGATTCCGGAGGCTTCTGGCGGAAAAGTGGGGGTGAATGCTCCGATCGGGCGGCGCTCCATGGGGGGCTGCCTCTTCTGAATTGACTCTGGCTCAACTATGTTCGTATCTCGTCGAGGAGCAGGACCGGGGCCCACTGACCGTGGCCCACCCTCGGCACGAAGGCGGGGAGTGTCTCCGGGGGGAGACAAATGATCACCGGGGGAAACATATGAACATGTCCGATTTCCATGGTTCTGCGACCGCTCTGTCGACCGACGGCGGCCGCGTGATGACCGGCGCGACGACGCACGGTGTGGGCCGTTCCACGCCCCTGCGCGTCGACGCCCAGCGCAACCTCGAACACGTCCTTCGCGCGGCGCGCGAGGTGTTCGGCGAGCTGGGCTACGGGGCGCCGATGGAAGACGTGGCGCGACGGGCGCGGGTCGGTGTCGGCACCGTGTACCGGCGTTTCCCGAGCAAGGACGTACTGGTCCGGCGGATAGCCGAGGAGGAGACCGCCCGGCTGACCGACCAGGCGAAGGCCGCGCTGGGACAGGAGGAGGAGCCGTGGCAGGCCCTCTCCCGCTTCCTGCGCACCTCGGTGGCCTCGGGGGCGGGGCGGCTGCTGCCGCCGCAGGTGCTACGGGTCGGCTCGGCCGAGGAGGACGGGGTCGAGGAGGCGGAGACCGCCCGCGTCCCGCACCAGCGCCAGGCCGTCGGGACCGGCGGCCCGGACCTGCGTGTCGTCGGTTCGCGCACCGCTCAGGACGAGCCGTCCGAGGACTCCGGGGCGGGCGCGCTGCTGGAGGTCGTGGGCCGGCTCGTGGACCGCGCCCGGGAGGCGGGTGAGCTGCGCGCCGATGTCACGGTGGCCGATGTGCTGCTGGTGATAGCCACCGCCGCTCCGGCGCTGCCGGACCCGGCGCACCAGGCCGCCGCTTCCTCGCGGCTGCTCGACATCCTGCTGGAGGGGCTGCGCTCGCGGACCGCGTGAGCGGGCGGCCGGGCGGCCCGTCACTCTGACGCCGGTCGCCCCGACGCCGGTCACTCGGTCGCCGGTCGCCCTGACGTCGGTCGCCTGACGTCGGCTCCGCGGGCGCCGGTCACTCGAACGTCAGCCACTCGAACGGGTGGGGCACCGTACGGTGATTCGCCGGATCGTCCCCGGATGAGTGGATGGTGCGCGCAGCGGCCCGGGGGTGTACCCGCCGTGTGCCACGCTGAATCGGTGTACCGGTTGAGTGTGGCGTGCGGGGGCTTCCGCGATGGGCGTTGACGGGCGGGGCGAGTCACTCGGTGACGCCGGTGGCAAGGCCGAGGTGGGCGGGTTGCCCGCCCGGCAGGTACCGGCGCAGCGCGACCCCGCCGGCCGGCACGCCGCCGGCGTGTCCGGTGCGGAACTTCCTCCGTCGGACGCCGACCTGGTGGCCCGGATGCGCGGCGGGAACGACAGTGCCTACGAGGAGCTGTACCGCCGGCACGCCGATGCCGTACGGCGCTACGCGCGCACCTGCTGCCGGGACGCGCACACCGCCGACGACCTGACCGCCGAGGTGTTCGCGCGGACGCTGCAGGCAGTACGGGGCGGGGCCGGGCCGGACCACTCGGTGCGGGCGTACCTGCTGACGACCGTGCGGCGGGTCGCCGCCGCCTGGGCGAAGACTGCCAGGCGGGAGCAGCTGGTCGAAGACTTCGCCGTGTTCGCGGAGCAGGCGGCGGCCGGTACGGAGAGCGGCGGGCTGGGCGGGCTGTCGGGGGACGACACCCTTGAGCTGGGCGCGGACGTGCGGGCCATGCACGAGGCGGAGCAGTCGCTGGCGATGCAGGCGTTCCGCAGCCTGCCCGAGCGGTGGCAGGCCGTGCTCTGGCACACCACCGTGGAGGAGTCCTCGCCGAGCGCGATCGCCCCGCTGTTCGGGTTGAGTGCCAACGCGACCGCGGTGCTGGCCAGCCGGGCGCGTGAGGGGCTCAAGCAGGCCTACCTCCAGGCGCACGTGAGCGCGGCGCTGGGTGAGGGCGGCGACTGCGCCCGGTACGCGGACCGGCTGGGCGCGTACGCGCGGGGCGGTCTGCGGATGCGGGCGGAGCGTGGGCTGCGGGGGCACTTGGAGGAGTGCGCCAAGTGCCGGCTGGCCGCGCGGGAGCTCAAGGACGTCAACGCGGGGATTCCCGCGCTGCTGCCGGTCGCGGTGATCGGGTGGTTCGCCGCCGGGTACGCGGCGAAGGCGGCGGGTGTGGTGGCCGGCGGGGCATTTGCCGCCGGTGGGGCCGGGGCCGCCGCCGCGGTGGCCGGGGGGACGGGTGCGGCGGCGGGGGCTTCGGGCGCCGGAGCTGCGGGAGCGGCCGGTTCGGCGGGCGCAGCAGGGGCGGGAGGGGCCGGGGCGGGGGGCGGGCCCGGAGGGGCGGTGCTCTCGGAAGGGCTGGGGATGCCCGCCAAGGCCGCCATCGCCGCGGGGCTCGCGGTGGCAGCGGCCGCGGGGGTGGTGTTCGCCCTCGTCGGGGACGATGCCGGGCAGCAGGCCGGGGCGCAGCCGGTGCCGGGGGTGGTGGCGCCGGTGCGGCCGCTGCCCGGGTCCGCCGCGCCGCCCGTGGCGGAGCCGGAGCCGCCGGAGGCGAAGTCGCCGGTGGTGGAGGCACCCGTACCCGTACCGCCGCGGCGCAGCAGTCCGGCTCCGTCCCGGACGCCGGTGTCCGCGCGGCCGGCCTCCCCGTCACCGCCTGCTTCGACGCCGCCTGCCCCCACCCGGCCCCCGAAGCCCGCGCCGAAGCCGCCGCAGGGGTTCCCGCTGGCCCGGCTGGAGCACTCCGCGTACGGGGAGCACGCCGGTCCCGAGCTGGAGACCTGGCGCAGCAGCTGGGTGTGGCAGCGCTGGGGGCTGGTGGTGGGCGGACAGCGGTTCGGGCAGGGGATCACGGTGAACTCCCGTTCCGCGGTGGAGATCGGCCTCAACCGGCAGTGCGGGGCCTTCTCGGCGCGGGTCGGGGTGGACGGCATGTCCCTGGTGACCGACGCCGAGGTGCGGTTCTCCGTGTACGGGGACGGCCGGCGGCTGTGGCAGTCGGGAGCCCTCGGGTACGACGACGCCCCGGTGCGGGTCGACGTGTCCCTGGCCGGGCACACGACGCTGCGGCTGGTGGTGGAGCGGGCCGGGCCGGGCCGCCTGCCGGCGCTCGTGAGCTGGGCCGACGCGGTGGTCAGCTGCGGGTGAGCAGCGCCGCGACCTCCTGCGGCGTCAGCGCGGCGCCCGCCGTCTCCTCCTCGCCGTAGCGGGCCGGCCCGAGCGCGGCGAGGTTGTCGCCCGGGAGCGCGTGCAGGGCGGCGGTCTCCGGGACCGACCGCGGGTAGCCCGCGCGCCAGGCGGTGGCGGCCGCGAGGACCCGGACGGATGCGGCGTGGTGCCCGGCCGAGGCCAGCATGACGGCCGCGGTCTCGGCGAGCGAGGCCAGTACGCGTTCGGCGCAGTGTGCGGTGACGGCCGCGTCCAGGGCCGGCCCGATACGGTCCAGTCCGGCCTGCGGGCCGTGCTCGCGGGCGGTCAGCATGGCCTCGACGTTGTCGAGTCCGGTGGTGAGCTGGGGGAGCGCCGAGGTCTTCGCGGCTTCGGCGCGGGCGAGCGCGATCAGGCTCCTGGCGTGGTCCTCCTGGCCGCGGAAGAGGGCGATCAGGGCGGTGAGGAGGTGGATGTAGGCCCGTACGTCGTGCATGGCCCCGTACCGCTCGACCTCCCCGGCGGCTTCGGTCAGCGCGCCCTCGGCGCTCACGAAGTCACCGGCGCAGAAGTCGCATTCGGCGAGCCGGGTGAGGACGAAGGGGACTTCGCTGTCCGCCCCGGCCTCGCGGGCGAGGTGCAGGCACTCCTCGTACGTGGTGCGGGCGAGGGCGTACTGACCTCGGGACAGCGCGAACTCACCGGTGACGCCCGCCACTTGGGAGCGGGTCCAACGGTCGCCGACGCGGCGGGCGATGTCGTGGAGCTCGGCGAGGTCGTTTTCGACGGTGGGCAGGCCGCCTGTGGTGTCGATGGCGAAATGGGCGCGGACCAGGAGGGTGACGCCCAATTCCCAGGGTGTGCCGTGACGGCGGCAGTTCTCCACGCTCTCGTCGAGATTGCGCAGGAAGTCGGTGGTGGGGCCGGTGAAGTGGGCCGTCATGGGCCAGAGCATGGCGGGGAAGCGGGTGGACTCCGGTCCGCCGTCCCGCAGGACGCCGGTGGTACGGGCGGCGCGGTCGGCGTATTCGGGGGTGTGGAACTCCTGCGGCGGGTGGCTCTCGGAGGTCAGGAACAGCTCGAGCATGGCGAGGCGGGCTCGGGCGCGGTACGCGGGAGAGCCCTCGGGCACGGCGGTTTCCGGGGTGAGGGCGAGCACCCGGGTGGCCCATTCGGCGCCTTCGGCGCGGTAGTGGCGCAGCCACCAGAACCAGGCGAGGGCGAAGGTGAGGCGCTGTGCGGTCTCGGCGTCGGCGGCGCCCACGGCGTGTTCGAGGGCGGCGCGCAGGTTGTCGAGCTCGGTCTCGATCCGCCGGATCCAGGGGATCTGGGCGGCGGAGCGCAGGTGCGGTTCGGCTTCTTCGGCGAGGGCGAGGAAACGGGCGGTGTGGCGGCGGGCGGTGGCCTCGGCGTCGCCGGGGGCGGCGAGGGCGCGTTCGGCGGCGTACTCGCGGATGGTTTCGAGCATGCGGTAGCGCATGCCGTCGGGGCCGGGTTCGGCGAGGACCAGGGACTTGTCCACGAGGGAACCGAGGGCGTCGGCCACGTCCAGGCCGGGCCCGGCGCAGACGGCCTCGGCCGCGGCGAGGTCGCAGCCGCCGGAGAAGACCGACAGGCGGCGCAGGACGGTGCGCTCGGGCTCCGTGAGGAGTTCCCAGGACCAGTCGACGACGGCGCGCAGGGTCTGCTGGCGGGGCAGGAGGGTGCGGCTGCCGCCGGTCAGGAGCCGGAAGCGGTCGTCCAGGCGGTCGGCGATCTGGCGCGGGGTGAGCAGGCGCAGGCGGGCGGCGGCGAGTTCGATGGCGAGGGGGAGGCCGTCGAGGCGGGCGCAGATCTCGGTGACGGCGTCCGGGTCGTCGGCGGGGTCGAAGCCGGGGCGCGCGGCGGTGGCGCGGTCGGCGAAGAGGCGGTGCGCGGGGGCGGGCGGCAGGGGTTCGAGGGGGCGCAGGGCCTCGCCGGGGACGCCGAGGGGTTCGCGGCTGGTGGCGAGGACGCGCAGGCCGGGGCAGTGGGTGAGGAGCCGGTCGGCGAGTTCGGCGGCGGCGTCGATGACGTGCTCGCAGTTGTCGAGGACGAGGAGCATGCGGCGCTCCGCGCAGTGCTCCACGAGGAGGGTGGCGGGGTCGGCGGAGGCGGTGCCCGTGTCGTGGGCGACCAGGGTGTTCTCGCGCAGGCCGAGGGCGCTGAGGACGGCTCCGGGTACGGCGGCGGGGTGGTCGAGGCGGGCGAGTTCGACGAGCCAGCCGGGTTCGGGGTGGGCGGCGGCGGCGTGCTCGGCGAGGCGGGTCTTTCCGGAACCACCGGGTCCGGTGAGGGTGACCAGGCGGAAGCGGGCCAGGTCGGTGCGGAGCGCGGCGAGTTCGGGTTCCCGACCGACGAAGGAGGTGAGGCGGGGGCGGAGGTTGCCGGTGGGGCGCCGCTGCGCGGGCGGGGGCGGGCTCAGGAGTTCGGCGTGCAGGGCGCGCAGTTCCGGGCCGGGGTCCGTACCGAGGCCTTCGGCGAGGGTGCGGCGGGTGTCCTCGTAGGCGGCGAGGGCCTCGGCGGGGCGGCCGGCGGCGCGCAGGGTGCGCAGGCGCAGGGCGTGGAGGGGTTCGTCGTACGGGTTCTCGTGGATCAGCGCCTCCAGTTCCGGGAGGAGCGTGGCCGGGGCGGGGGTGCCGGCGGCGAGGTCGGCGGCGATCCGGTCGCGGAGGGCGGCGACGCGCAGGGCCTCGGGGGCGGCGGCGTGGGAGGTACGGGCGGGTTCGGGGAGGTCGGCGAGGGCGGGGCCGCGCCAGAGGGCGAGGGCGGAGCGGAGGGTGGCGGCGGGGTCTTGGTGGCGGGCGGCTTCGCGGGTGAGGCGGGTGAAGCGGTGGAGGTCGACGTCGTCGCGGGTGGCGGCGAGGCGGTAGCCGCCGGTGGGGTCGGCGAGGACGGCGTCGCGGGAGCCGAGGGCGCGGCGGAGCCGGGAGACGAGGGCCTGGAGCGCGGCGGGGGCGTCTTGGGGCGGGTCGTCGCCCCAGACCTCGTCGACGAGGTCGGCGACCGGGGCGGCGGCGGGGGCGCCGGCGCGGAGGGCGAGGGCGGCGAGGAGGGCGCGCAGGCGGACGCCGCCGATGGGGAGGGGGGCGCCGGTCGCGTCGTGTGCCTCGGTGGGGCCGAGGATGAGGTACCGCACCGGGCAATTCTGCCTTGCCCCTGGCCGGGGTGGGTGGGGGTTTTTTGGGGGGCCGGGACGGGGTCGCGCCTGGCGGGCACAGGCGGCGGCGGGGCCGGGCCGGGGGTCGCGCCTGGCGGGCACAGGCGGCCGGGTCGGCTGCGGCGCCGCCCCGCGGAGCGGCCCCGGCTGCGCCGGGCTTTCTGGGGCTCCGCCCCAGGCCCCGCGCCTCAAACGCCGGCGGGGCTGAATGTGGTGGCCCGCGCCTCGAACGTCGGCGGGGCTGGATGTGGTGGCTCTGGTCTCAAACGCCGGCTGCATGTGGTGGCCCCGCGCCTCTGACGCGGGGGATGCGGTGGCCCCGCGCGATCGAACGCCGGCGGGCTGGATGTGGGGGCCCTGGTCGGACTTGGTGGGGTGGCGAGGGGGGGCGGCTGGTGGGGTTCCGGGCGGTCAGGAGAGGGCCGGGCGGCGGTCGGGGAGGCCGGTGGGGACGGCGCGGCGGCGGGGGGTGGAGGTGCCCGTCCAGCAGGTGCCGCGGCGGGCCAGGAGGCGGCGGAGCCACAGTTCCATCGAGACGAGTTCCGCCAGCCCGTCCAGCGGGACCGGCCGGCCGTCCGCCGCGTCGAGCAGGGCCTGCCGCACGACCCGGGCCTCGATCAGCCCGGCGTCGGCCAGCAACGGCGCGGTGAACAGGGACAGCAGTGAGGTCAGGGCCGCGCGCAGCCCCAACCGGGTCGCCGTCTCGTGGGGCTCGGGGGAACTCACCCCCCAGCCCGGCGGGAGTTCCCGTACCCCCGAGGCCGACAGCACGCTGCGCAGGATCGCCGCCCGGGCCCCGGGCTGCACCCGCAGGGACTCCGGCAGGGCGCGCGCGGCCCGTACGACCTGGTTGTCCAGGAACGGGGCGTGCAGGCGCTGGCTGCGGACCTCCACGGCCTGCTCGAAGACCCGGTGGTCGGCGGCGTGCCGGGTCAGGGCGGCGCGGGCGCGGGCCTCGCCGGGGCGCAGGGACAGCGGGGGCCGGCCCGCCGCGGTGGCGAGCCGGATCGATACTTCCGCCAGGGCCTCGCCGGTCAGCCAGCCCGCCGCCGGGCCCGGGCGGCACCAGGTCAGGGCGGCCAGCGAGGCGTCCACCGGCCCGGCGGCGGCCGCCGCGACGGCCCCTTCGCGCAGCCGGGCCGCGGCGGTTTCCATGCCCGCCCGGTATGACGTACGGGCGAGCCGTCGGGCCGCCGCGTACACGGTCAGCGGCACCAGCAGGGAGTGGGAGTCCGCGGACGCGGTGCGCGCCAGCGCGGCCACCGGGCGCAGCAGGTGGCGTCTGCGGCGGTCCATCAGGAGGTCGGCCAGCCGGGCGGGGTGCGCGTCGAGGACCTGGCGGGCGCCGTGGCCGGTGAAGTGGTCGGCTGAACCGGCCGCCAGCCGGCGCCGCTCGCGGGCGGCGAACACGAGCGAGGGACCCGGTTCGTCGGTCAGCGGCCCGTCGAGGTCCGCGTACGGGAGCGCTTCCTCGGCGGCGGCCACGACGACGTGGTGCAGCCGGGGATCGGTCGCGAGGGCGTGGGCCCGTTCCAGTTCGGCCTCGCGCCCCTGGGGCGTGGCGAGGTCGTTGAAGGTGACGGCGAGGAGCCGTGAGCCGGATCCGGGCAGGGTCCCCGGTACGCCGGGCAGGCCCGCCGCGAGCAGGGCCAGCGTCGCGGAGGCGCTGCCGCCGGAGAGGTCGGAGCCCACTCCGGGCACCGGGGCGGGGGCTCCGCGCGCCGCGCGCCGGTCGGCGGGGCCCATTCCCGGTACCGGTCCGGGGTCGGGGACCAGGGCGTCGGGGGCATGCCGGGGAGCCGTGAGCCGGGCGCGCACCGCGTCGACCAGTGCTTCCCGTACGCCCTCCACCGCCCGCTCGGGGTCGGCTTCCGGGGCGGCGACCGCGAGGGAGGCGACCGGTTCGTAGCCGGTGATTTCCCGGGAGCCCTCGCGCAGGATCAGCGTGTGGCCGGGCGGGATGCGCCGGACGCCGACGTACGGTGTGCCGTCGCCCAGTGCCTCCGGGCTGTCGGGGCAGGCCAGGAGGGCGGCGAGGTGGCCGATGTCGAGCTGCGCCTCGATGAGGTCGGCGAGCGGGAGCGCGGCGGTGGCGTAGGCGGTGCCGCCCGCCCAGGGCGTGTAGAAGACGGGCCGGGCGCCGGCGAGGTCGCCGAGGACGGTGATGCGGCGGCCGGCCTGGACGACGGCGGTGTAGCTGCCGGACCACTGGGTGAGGTGGCGCAGCGCCCCGCCGCGGGCGGCGTACAGCGCGCGGCGCAGTTCGGCGTCGGTGGCGCCGCAGCAGCCGAGGACGGCGAGCCGGGTGAAGGGGTCGGCGGGGTCGGCGGTGATGGTGCGGATCTCGTCGGGGCGCCAGTCGCCGACGGCCCAGAGCGGGTCGGGGTCGCCCCACAGGAGTTGCGCCCCGACGGGGTGCACCGTGCGCTCGGCGTCCTGGGCGGCCGGGTCGTCGGGGTAGGCGGCGTCCGCGAGGCCGCCGCGGGGGGTGTCCGAGTAAGGGGTCCCGGCGGTGGAGTCGTACGCGGTGGAGGTGTGGGCCGTCGATCCGTACGGGGACCCGCCCGCGGCCCCGTATGTGGACGCGGAGCCGGAAACGCCCTGGCCGGAGACCCTTCCGGCCGTGCCGAAGCTCGCGGCGATACTGCTCCACCCGACCAACCAGCGCACCGCCGCCGCCTCCCCAGCCTGTGGGCAAATGACCGGGGCACGGGCAGTGCGGTCGGCATGCGGGCGCGACCGTCCGGGGCCCCGGGTGGCTCGGGGTCCATGCTGCCACGAGAGAGGGCATGCGAGAGGGGTTCGGGGGGCGCACATGCAGACGAACACGCCCCCGACACACGGTATTTGGCGTTCCGTTCCCACCGCCCCATAGGTCGCTTTCAGCCATTCTTCGGCCGTACTGAGGGTCGGTGACGGCCCGCGACAGCCCCTCGGGGCCGCCGGCGGGGCGCGGCCCGAGGGGCGTGAACCACCCCCCGGACCGTTCCGCCACCCGCGGGGATTGAGGCAGCGGCATCCCCCGGCCCGCCCGGCTCCCACGGGATCCGCGCGACGGGCCGACCCACGCACCGCACATCGAATCGCCGGGCCCGGCGGGCGGCCAGAGCGCACGGCCGGGCGCACGGCACCACGGGCGGAGCACGCGCTGACACGTGCGCCCCGGGCGCGGGACCCTCCCGACTGTGCGTACGGACAACAATCTCGCCATACGGAAGTCGAGGCCTTAACGCTTGGGAGGCGGGGAACTACGCTGGGTTTACGAAATGCCGGGCGCCTATGCCCCGGCGGCGTCTGCGTTCCGCGTGTGACGAGGGGTGGCGCATGTCCAGGGAGCTCCGCGAGCCCAATGAGAAGCTCGGCGCCGTGCTCGCCCTGGCGGGCATCAGCAACGCCGGGCTGGCCCGGCGGGTGAACGACCTCGGCGCGCAGCGCGGCCTGACGCTCCGGTACGACAAGACGTCGGTGGCCCGGTGGGTGTCGAAGGGGATGGTGCCGCAGGGCGCGGCGCCCCATCTGATCGCCGCGGCCATCGGGGCGAAGCTGGGGCGTCCGGTGCCGTTGCACGAGATCGGCCTGGCGGACGCGGACCCGGCGCCGGAGGTCGGACTGTCGTTCCCGCGCGAAGTGGGGGCGGCGGTGCGGTCGGCCACCGATCTGTACCGGCTGGACCTGGCGGGGCGGCGCGGGGGCGGCGGGATCTGGCAGTCGCTGGCCGGTTCGTTCGCCGTGTCGGCGTACGCGACGCCGGCCTCGCGCTGGCTGATATCGCCCGCCGACAGTTCCGTGGCGCGCGAGCCGGGCGGGGCGGGGGTGGCGCGGGAGGCGGCGGAGGCCGCCGTGGCGGCCGGCCCCGCGGCGCCGGCCCGGCAGAGCCCGGGCACCGCACACTCCCCGCGGGAACCGGGCGCCGGGGCGGGCGGCACGGCGGGTACGGGAGCCCCGGCCCCGAACGCGGTACCCCCGAACGCGCCGACGCCGGGCACCGCGACGCCGGGCGTGCCGGTGCCCGGCGTGCCGACGCCGGGCACCACGACGCCGGGCACCACGACGGCGGCCGGCGGCATCCCGGACGCCTCCCCGCAGCGCGTCGGGCACAGCGACGTGGCCAAGCTGCGCGAGGCCGCCGAGGACGCCCGCCGCTGGGACTCCAAGTACGGCGGCGGCGACTGGCGTTCCTCGATGGTGCCGGAGTGCCTGCGCGTGGACGCCGCGCCGCTGCTGCTGGGCTCCTATACGGACGAGGTGGGCCGCGCGCTGTTCGGTGCGACCGCCGAGCTGACCCGGCTGGCCGGGTGGATGGCGTTCGACACCGGCCAGCAGGAGGCCGCCCAGCGCTACTACATCCAGGCGCTGCGGCTGGCCCGCGCGGCCGCCGACGTGCCGCTCGGCGGGTACGTCCTCGCCTCGATGTCCCTCCAGGCCACCTACCGGGACCACCCCGACGAAGGCGTGGACCTCGCGCAGGCGGCGGTGGAACGCAACCGCGGGCTGGCCACCGCCCGCACCATGAGCTTCTTCCGGCTCGTGGAGGCCCGGGCGCACGCGAAGGCGGGTGATTCGGCGGCCGCCGGGTCCGCGCTGCGGGCGGCCGAGGGGTGGCTGGAGCGTGCCCGGGACGGCGACCCGGACCCCACCTGGCTGGGTTTCTACTCGTACGACCGTTTCGCGGCGGATGCGGCGGAATGCTACCGGGACCTCAAACTCCCCCGGCAGGTGCGCCGCTTCACCGAGCAGGCCCTGTCCCGCCCCACGGAGGAGTACGTGCGCTCCCACGGGCTGCGCCTGGTGGTGAGCGCGGTCGCCGAGCTGGAGTCGGGCAACCTCGACGCGGCGTGCGCGGCGGGCACCCGGGCGGTGGAGGTCGCGGGCCGGATCTCCTCGGCCCGGACGAACGAGTACGTACGGGACCTGCTGCACCGGCTGGAACCGTACGGGGACGAACCGCGCGTCGCGGAGCTGCGCGAACGGGCCCGGCCGCTGCTGGTGACACCCGCGTAGCCGCGCTGTCGGTGGCGGGGTGCAGTATGCAGGGGTGGGAGGTGTCGGCTTGGGCGGCGGCGTGGGCATGGGCGTGGGCGTGGACTGTGACGTGCTGGTGATCGGCGGCGGGATCGTCGGTCTGTCGACAGCGCATGCCTTGTCGCGCCTGGCTCCGGGCACCCGGGTGACCGTCCTGGAGAAGGAAGCCGGCCCCGCCCGGCACCAGACGGGCCGCAACAGCGGCGTGATCCACAGCGGCATCTACTACCGCCCGGGCTCGTTGAAGGCGCGATTCGCGGTGCGCGGGGCGGCCGAGATGGTCAAGTTCTGCGCGGAGTACGGCATCGCGCACGAGGTGACCGGGAAGCTGATCGTCGCCACCGAGCGGGAGGAGCTGCCGCGGCTGCACGCGCTGGTGCAGCGGGGTCGCGAAAACGGCATCCCGGTGCGGGAGCTGGGCCCGGCGCAGATCGCGGAGTACGAGCCGGAGGTACGCGGCCTGGCCGCGATCCACGTCGGCACGACCGGGATCGTGGGCTACGGGCAGGTCACGGCGCAGCTCGCGGAGTCCTCGGGTGCGCAGATCGTCTACGGCGGGGCGGTGGACCTGATCTCGCGCCGCCCGGCCGGCGTCGCGGTCCGTACGACGGCCGGCGCGGTGGTGCGCTCCCGGGTGCTGGTGAACTGCGCGGGCCTGCAGTGCGACCGGATCGCCCGGCTGGCCGGCGACGAACCCGGGATGCGGATCATCCCGTTCCGGGGCGAGTACTACGACCTGGCCCGGCCATCGCTGGTGCGCGGCCTGGTCTACCCGGTGCCGGATCCGGCGTTCCCGTTCCTCGGGGTGCACCTGACCCGGGGCATCGGGGGCGGGGTCCACGTCGGGCCGAACGCGGTGCCGGCCCTCGCGCGGGAGGGGTACGGCTGGGGCACGGCCTCGCCGCGGGACCTCGCCGACGAGCTGGCCTGGCCGGGGTCCTGGCGGATGGCCGCGCGGCACTGGCGGTACGGAGCAGGGGAGATCCGCCGCTCCCTGTCGAAGCGGGCCTTCACCGAGGCGGTACGGCGCCTGCTGCCGGAGGTCTCCTCGGCGGACCTGGTCCCGGCGGCGGCCGGGGTGCGGGCGCAGGCCGTCCTGCGGGACGGGACGCTGGTGGACGACTTCCTGATCCGGGAGGCGCCCCGCACGGTGCACGTCCTGAACGCACCCTCACCGGCGGCGACCGCGTCCCTGCCGATCGGGCGCGAGGTCGCCCGCCGCGCCCTGGCGGCCCTCGCGGCGGTCTGACCCGCGGCAGCGGCCCGGCACGCCTGACGCCGCACGCCCGACCACCCCCGACCCGGCACACCCGACCCCGCACGCCTCATCACGCCTCACCACGCCTGACGTCGCTCGACGGGAGCGGTCGCCCGCCGACGCGGAGCGGGCTCGTGCCCGGGTCGTAGAATCGGCACATTGTGTCTGAGTCCCTGAACCCCCAGCCGCCGAGCGCCAGCGCCCCCGCAGAGGGCGCCGCCTCGTACACGCCCCCGAAGTGGCGCACCGAGCCCCGCTTCCCCGACGGGCCCGCCCCCGACCCGGCCGGCTCGCACCACGAGCGCCGCATCCGCAGCTTCCAGCCGCGGCGCAGCCGGGTGACCACCGGTCAGGGCGAGGCCTTGAAGCGGCTCTGGGGCACTTGGGGCCTGGACATCGACGGCCACGAGGTCATCGACCTCAAGGCCATGTTCGACGGCCTCCCGGTCGTCCTGGAGATCGGCTTCGGCATGGGCGAGGCCACCGCCCAGATGGCCGCCGCCGACCCGGACACCGGCATCCTCGCCGCCGACGTTCACACCCCCGGCCAGGGCAACCTCCTCGCGCTGGCCGAGCGGAACGGGCTGACCAACGTCCGCGTGGCCAACGGCGACGCCATCATCCTGCTCCGCGAGATGCTGCCGCCGGACTCCCTCGCCGGGCTGCGCGTCTACTTCCCCGACCCCTGGCCCAAGGCCCGCCACCACAAGCGGCGCCTGATCCAGCCGGAGTTCCTCGACCTGGCCGCCACCCGCCTGGCCCCGGGCGCCATCCTGCACTGCGCGACCGACTGGGAGCCGTACGCCGAGCAGATGCTCGAAGTGCTCAGCGCGCACCCGCGGTTCGAAAACACGCAGCCCGAGGGCGGTTTCGCGCCCCGCCCCGACTTCCGCCCCCTGACCCGCTTCGAGGGCCAGGGCCTCGACAAGGGGCACGTCGTACACGACTTGCTCTTCCGTCGCACGGAGAACTGAGCGACAACCGACCGAACGGGAAACGTCACTCCCCGTGTCAGAGCGGCTCGCTAGGGTGATGACGTGGTGTACCGAGCGCTCTCAGGTGTGCTCGCACGTCCGTCGGACCCGGTCCGGACGCGCGTGCTCGTCGTCCTGCTCGCCGCGCCCGGCGTCGCGATCCTCGAACTCGTACGGCAGCAGACCGGCACGGCCGGCTTCTGCGTGGGGCTCGCACTGGCCGTGCTGCCGGTGCCGCCGCTCATGGCGGCGTTCCGGTGGCTCGGCCGCGCCGCGCCGGGCCCCTGGCGGCAGTTGCTGCTCTGCTGCGGCTGGGGAGCCTGCGCCGCGGCGCTGATGGCCATACTGGCCAACAGCTTCGCCACCCAGTGGATAGCCGCGGCCACCGCCGACCCCTCCGATGCCGACCAGCTCGGCTCGGTGGTGATCGCCCCCGTGGTCGAGGAAAGCGCCAAAGCGGCGGCCCTGCTGCTGGTCTTCGTGTTCAGGAGACGACGGCTGGCCGGGCCCGCCGACGGCTTCGTCATCGCCGGTTTCACCGCCACCGGCTTCGCCTTCACCGAGAACATCCTCTACTTGGGCAACGCCTTCGACGAGGACCTGGCCGACGGTACCGGCGTGCTCGACTCCGTCACGGCGGCGACCTTCTTCGTACGGATAGTGCTCTCGCCGTTCGCGCACCCGCTGTTCACGGTGCTCACCGGACTCGGTTTCGGGCTGGCCGCGCTCAGCCGCCGCAGGCGCGGCCGGATCGGCCTGCCGCTGCTCGGACTGGCCGCCGCCATGGGCCTGCACGCGTTGTGGAACAGCTCCTCCCGCTACGGGGAGTACGGGTTCTACGTGGTCTACGGCTGCGTGATGGTCCCGGCGTTCGGCCTGCTGCTGTGGCTGGCCGTGCGGATACGGCAGCGCCGGCTGCGGGCCGTCGCCGCCGAGCTGGCGGTGTACGCGGCCGCGGGCTGGCTCGGTCCGGCGGAGGTCCCGGCCCTGGCTTCGATCCCGGCCCGCTCGCTGGCGCGTTCCCTGGCCCGGCGCACCGGTGGCCGGGCCGCGGGCAGAGCCGTCGCCCTGTACGAGGCGGACGCGGCCGCCCTGGCCCTCCTGCGCCACCTCGCCCGCCGCGGCGGCCCCGTCCGGGAGCGTGACTTCGTGCTGCACGAGCGGGAGTTGCTGCGCGGCCTGTGGCTGCGCCGGGCGACCGCGGGGCCCGCCCTCTCCCGGGCGGCGGTGATGGAGGAACTCCTGCCGCCGTGGTTCGACCCCGTCCCGGTACCGGCCCGTCCGGGCGTCGTACCGAGCCCCAGGCCGGCGCAGGCCAGGTCCCCGGGCGCCGGCACCCCGGACACCCGGACGGTGTCTAGACGTTCAGGCCCTTGTCGGTCAGCCACGCCAGCGGGTCCATGGTGGAGCCGCCCCGGCGTACTTCCAGGTGGAGATGGGCGCCGGTGACGTTGCCGGTCGCACCGACCCGGCCGATGGTGTCACCCGCACCGACCGGGCCGGAGGTCACCGACATCGAGGACAGGTGGCAGTACCAGATCTCCGTGCCGTCATCGAGGCGGAGCACGATCCGGTAGCCGTACGCGCCGGACCAGCCCGCGGAGATGACGGTCCCGCCGCCCACGGCCTTGACGGGGGTGCCGGTCGGTGCGGCGAAGTCGAGGCCGGTGTGGTGGCCGGAGGACCACATGGAGCCGGAGTCGCCGTAGTGGGAGGTGAGGGTGTAGGCGGAGGTCGGCAGGGCGTAGACCCCGGCGGCCTTCGCCGCCGCGCCGCCCGCGCGGGCCGCTCCGGCTTCGGCCCCGGCCGCCTCCTGCGCGGCGGCAGCCTTCTCCGCGGCCGCCTTCCGGGCCGTTTCCTTCTCCGCCGCCGCCCGCGCTTCCGCCGCCGCCCGGGCCTCGTCGGCCGCCTTCTGGGCCGCCTCCCGCTGCGCCTTGGCCTCCTGGGCGGCCGCCTCGCGCGCCACCCGCTCGGCTTCCGCCCGCGCCTGGTTCTCGGCGGCGTCCTGCTGCGACTCGGCCTGCTGGAGGATCCGGTGGCGCAGCGCCTCGCCGGCGTCGGCGTGCCCGAGACCCTGCGCCGCGGCCGGCGCGTCCGCCACGGCGGCGTGGCCTCCGCCCTGTCCGCTACCGCCGCCGCCCAGCAGATCCGGCAACGAGGGCAGGGACACGGCGGCTTGGGGCCGGTCCTGAGCGGTGGCCATGCCGCCCGCGCCGACCGCCGCTATGACGCCGACGCCGAGCACGGTCGAGCTGCGGGCCAGTCCGCCGCGCGGCTTGGCCACCCGGTGCTTGCCGCGGACCGGGCGGGCCGAGTCCTCGGTCGGGTTCCACTCGCCCCAGGCGCCGGCGGTGGGCGTCTCCTGGATGTCGGTGCCTTCGTGGGCAGGCGAGTTGGAGGCCACGGGGGCACACTCCTCATGAGCGGGAACGCGCACGGCGCCGTCTCTTGCGACGGCTGGGACGACCGCGCTGCGTTATCGAACGGTAATAGACTCGGGGGAGTGATTCCAAGCTGTAGCGATTGATCGTTAATCCCAATCGGCCACCCCCCGCACGGCTTTGGCCTGGACATTAAACCCAATAATGATCATCTCGGGCAAATTTCGGGACAGGGGCAGTCACTTCACGCCACAGCGGCCGAACGGCGCCCCACGCGGAGCCCTCACGCAAGGACGCCGGTCCCCTACGGAGAGCGATCACAGCACCTCGGAACCGGACCTCCACACCGGGGCGCCACCGCCTACACACCGGTGCGCGGCACCACCGGCACCGTGCGGCGGCGCTCCGGCTGGCCCTGCGCCGGGCGGCCCACGGCCAGCAGCGCCATGTCGTCCGTGGCTCTCCCGCCCGTGTGCCGGTGTACGTCGTCGGCCAGCGCGGCCAGCAGCTCGTCCGGCCCCGAGAAGACCCGGCCACGCAGCCGGGCCGCCGGATCGTAGAACTCCCCCGCCGCGTCCCGGGCCTCCGTCAGCCCGTCCGTGTACAGCAACAGCGTGCTGCCCGCCGGGAAGGGCCACTCGTCCGTCCGGTCGGGCCAGCCGCCCAGCTCCCCCATCCCCAGCGGCAGCGCGGGTTCGCTCGGCGCGAGCACCAGGAGACGGCCGTCCGGATGGAGCAGCAGCGGCTCGGGGTGCCCCCGGTTGACGGTCCGCAGCACCGCCGCGTCCGGCGGGACCTCCCCCAGCACGCCCGTCGTGAACCCCTCCACCGCGTCGAGGCGCTCGCGCCGCACGCCCTCACGGGCCAGGGCCCGTTCCAGCCGCCGCGCGAGCGCCTCCAGCGTCGGCTCGGTCTCCGCCGCCTCCCGGAAGGCGCCGAGCACCACCGCCACGGCCTCCACCGCCTCCAGCCCCTTGCCCCGCACGTCGCCCACCACCAGCCGCACCCCGTACGGGGTGTCCTGCACGGCGTAGAGGTCCCCGCCGATGAAGGCGTCGGCCTGCGCGGCCTCGTACCGGGCGGCCACCTGCAACCCCCCGATCCGCTCGGCCGGCACCGGCAGCACGGCCCGCTGGGCGGCCTCGGCGATCTCACGCGCCGAGGCGAGCCGTTCACCGCTGCGCCGCACGACCCGGTTGATCAGCAACGCCAGCCCGGACACGGTGATCACGGTCGCCACCTCCGTCAGCGCCTCTGCCCGCCAGCCGGTGTCGGCGCCGCCGCGCAGCACGACGACGGCGAGCGAGGCGGCACATCCCGTCAGCGCGGTCGTCCTGAACGAGAAGAGCGGAGCCGCGATCAGCGGGGCGGCGGAGAAGAACGGCGAGCCCGTGTAGCTCGGCGGCGAGGTCAGGTCGAAGACGAACCCCAGGGCGAGCAGCACGAACGGCAGCGTCCGGACCACCCGCCGGGCCGTACCGCCACCGGAGCCCGTCGCGCGCCCCTCGCTGCCCTGCCGGCTCCGCCCCGCCACGTCGCTCTCCTGCCGCCCGGTCCCTCGCGGGGCGCGGGCCCACTGCCGCCTCGCCCCCCAAGGCTCGCGCCGGGCAACCCCGTACGGCGACCCGGCCGGGCCGTCCGGGTGACGGCGACGGGGAACGACGAAGGCCCGGCTCCCCAAGGGGAACCGGGCCTTCGTACGGAGTAGCGGGGGCAGGATTTGAACCTACGACCTCTGGGTTATGAGCCCAGCGAGCTACCGAGCTGCTCCACCCCGCGTCGGTAAACACAACTCTACGTCATTCGGGGGACAGCTCCCGCCAATTAGCCTCCGCAACCCCTCTCAACCACCTATCACCGCAGGTCAGAGCCGTATAGAAAGCTTTCGGCGGCCCCGATCACCCCTCCCCGGGACGCCGAACACCGCTCGGCCGGACACGACTTCCCACCCCAGCCGCCCGTCACCACCCCCCACGGGACACCGCCGGGTGCCACTCCGGTCGATACCCGATCGGCCTCGCGCCCCTCTGCGGCTATGCTCTGGGGTGAGCACGCCGAGGGCCATTAGCTCAATTGGCAGAGCAGCGGACTTTTAATCCGTTGGTTGTCGGTTCGAGTCCGACATGGCCTACTGCTCGACGCAGCGCCCCGTCCGGTCCACACCGGGCGGGGCGCTGCGTCGTTTCCCGGCACCTGCGGGGCGCGGGAACGGGCTCGGCCCCCGCAGCACCGGGGTGCTGCGGGGGCCGAGCCTGGGTCAGGGGGCCGTCAGGCCTTAGCCGTTGCGCTTCCAGCGGGGCTTGTCGTCACGACGGCCGCCGAAGGAACCGGTGGAACCGGAGCCGGAGGGGCGGTTGTCGTCACGGCGGCCGTAGGGGCGGTCGCCGCCGCCGGAGCGGAAGCCACCGGACGGGCGGTCGTCACGGCGGAAGCCACCGGAGGGACGGTCGTCGCGGCGGAAGCCACCACGGTCACCGCCACGCTCGCCACCGCGGTCGTCACGGTTGAAACCACCCGACGGACGGTCATCACGACGGAAACCACCGGACGGACGGTCACCACCGGAACGGAACCCACCCGACGGACGGTCATCGCGGCGGAAGCCACCACGGTCACCGCCACGCTCGCCACCGCGGTCGTCACGGTTGAAACCACCCGACGGACGGTCATCACGACGGAAACCACCGGACGGACGGTCACCACCGGAACGGAACCCACCCGACGGACGGTTATCGCGGCGGAAGCCACCACGGTCACCGCCACGCTCGCCACCGCGGTCGTCACGGTTGAAACCACCCGACGGACGGTCATCACGACGGAAACCACCGGACGGACGGTCACCACCGGAACGGAACCCACCCGACGGACGGTCATCGCGGCGGAAGCCACCACGGTCACCGCCACGCTCGCCACCGCGGTCGTCACGACGGTTGTCGCGACGCTCGTAGTTGCCACGCTCGTCACGGCTCTGGAAGGCCGGACGCTCCTCGACGACCGGCTCGGCCGCGACGGCGGCCGCGACCTCGGCGACGGCGGCCTCGGCCACCTCGGCGACAGCGGCCTCCGGGTCCTCGCCGCGCTCACGGGCGGAACGGGCGACGAGGCGGTCGGCCTCCTCGCGCAGCTCGGCGGCGCGACGGGTCGCGCGCTCCAGCTGCTTGGTGAGGTCGGCGACCTCGCGCTCGGCCTGCTTGGCGGCGTTGTTCGCGGAGTCGGCCTGGACCTGCGTCAGCGAACGCGCACCGGTGATCTCGGCGACCTCGGGGTCGAAGGCACCGACGCCCTGGACGATGTGGCGCGAGGCGTCGACGCCCGCGTCCTCCATCAGGCGGAAGATCTGGCGGCGCTGGTGCGGGAGCGCCAGCGACACGACGACACCGGACTTGCCGGCGCGGGCGGTACGGCCCGAGCGGTGCAGGTAGTCCTTGTGGTCACCGGCCGGGTCCACGTTCAGGACCAGGTCGATGCCGTCGACGTGGATGCCGCGGGCGGCGACGTCGGTGGCGACGAGCGCGTTGACGTAGCCGTCCTTGAAGTCGGCGAGGACGCGGGTACGGGCGCCCTGCGTCATGCCGCCGTGCAGCGCGTCGGCCTTCACGCCGGCCTCGATGAGCTGCTCGGCGATGCGGTCGGCGCCCAGCTGGGTGCGGACGAAGATGATGGTGCGGCCCTTGCGGGCGGCGATGGCGGCCGTGACCGGCGCCTTGTCCTTCGGCTTCACGACGAGCACGTGGTGCGTCATGGTCGTGACGTTGCCCTGGGCGCTGTCGACCTCGTGCGTGACGGGGTTGGACAGGTAGCGCTTGACCAGGGTGCCGATCTCGTTCTCCATGGTGGCGGAGAAGAGCATGCGCTGGCCGCCGCCGGGGATCTGGTCGAGCAGCTCGGTGACCTCGGGCAGGAAGCCCAGGTCGGCCATCTGGTCGGCCTCGTCGAGGACGGCGATCTTGACGTTCTCCAGGGAGCAGGCGCCGCGGTTGATGATGTCGCGCAGGCGGCCGGGGGTGGCGACGAGGACGTCGACACCGCGCTCCAGGGCGTAGATCTGGTTGCCCATGGAGGTACCGCCGCAGACGACCTTCATCTTGAGGCCGAGGACGTCGCCGTAGGGCTGGAGGGCGTCCGCGACCTGCATCGCGAGCTCACGCGTCGGCGTGAGGATGATCGCGCGGGGCTTCTTCTTCTCGGTGTGCCCGCCGGCCAGGGAGGCCAGGGTCGGCAGACCGAAGGAGAGGGTCTTGCCGGAGCCGGTGCGGCCACGGCCGAGGATGTCCTTGCCGGCCAGGGCGTCCGGGATCGTCGCGGCCTGGATCGGGAAGGGGGCGGTGACACCGTTCTGGGCGAGCTTGCGCACGATGCCCTCGGGCAGACCGAGGTCGCCGAAGGTGATGGTGGGCTCGGCGTCGCCGGAGGCGGCGTCGGAGGACTGGTCGGTCGTCACATCAGCCTCAAGAGCCTCGATGATGTCGTTCGCCTCGGCGGCCTCGATGGCCTCGGTGACCACAAGGGCCTCAACGGCGTCGACGATCTCGTTGGAGTCGTTCTCGGGCATGACGGCACGGTCAGAACTGGAAATGGACATGCGAAATGCGAAACCTTCCGGAGTCTCGGCACGCGCCCAAACTCCGTGAATCGCAAATCGACCGCCTCAATGCGGTCAGCCACGGCTAGGGAGAGTACGCGCCACACGGCGCTCTTCGGATTCGGCGCCGGGCAATGGGATCAAACGATCTATAACCATACGCACCCTCCCCGGGGTCTGGCAAGTTTCCCCCGAAGAAAGGTTCTGACCTGCGACGATGAGCCGGGGCCGAGTACGGTCGACCCGGCTACTGCGCCGCCGACGTGCTCGGCTCGGGCTGCGGGGAACTGGTGGGCGTCGGAGTGGGTTCCGTCACAGGCGGGCTGCTGGGTGACGGCGTGGGCGGCGTCACGACGGGCCCGCCGGACCCCGACCCCGACCCGCCCGAACCGGAACCGCCCCCGGCTCCCGACCCGCCCCCCGACGGCACCTGCGACCCCTGCCCGCCCGCTCCGCCGCCCGGCCCGGCCGACGGCGAGGGCACCCCGGGCTTCCCCGCCGGCGCACCCGGGCTCGGCGAGGCCCCGGCCCCGCCGGCGGCCTTCCCCGGCTCCCCGGGCTTGCCCGGCGCGTTGCCGACCGCGTCCTTCGTACCGTGGCCGTCGCCGTGCACCCCGGACCCCCGCCCGGTGGTGGTGCCCCCGACGGCGGTGAGGCCCTTGTCGCCCGCCGAGGAGGAAGGACCGGGCTTGGCGGCGTCCTCGCCGACGCTCATGCAGCCGGCCGACGCCGCGACCGCGAGCACGGCGGCGGCCAGTCGGAGGGAAGCGGACAACTGGCGCACGGGGCACCTCCGGAAGGGGACGGGGAGCACGGCCCGCACCGGGCGGGTCAATGTGCCCAACTCCCTTTACCCCATAAGAGACACGCCCTCAGGCGAACAGCGCTCGCGCCACCTGCGACCCGAGGTGTACGGACCCGAGCCCCACCAGCACCGAGGCCGCCACGTTGGCCGCGGCCAGGAACCTCCAGCCGCGCTCGGCCAGCCGCAGCGTCTCGTACGAGAACGTCGAGTACGTGCTGAGCGCCCCGCACAGCCCCGTGCCGAGCAGCAGACCGAGCCGCGAGGAGGCCGCCCCGGTCAGCAGCGCCCCCGTCAACAGGCCGAGCACCAGGCAGGCTCCGGCGTTCACCACGAAGGTCCCCCACGGGAAGACCGAGTCGTGCCGGGCCTGCACGGCCCGGTCGGTGAGGTAGCGCAGCGGGGCCCCGACCACCGCGCCCGTGACCACGAGCAGCCAGTTCACCCGCGCCCCCGCACGGCGAGACGGGTCACCGACGCCGCCGCCCAGACCGCCCCCAGCGCGGCCACCACCGTCAACGCGGCGTACCCGAGCGCGGTGCCGGCCGCCCCCTCGTCCAGCAGCCGCGAGACCTCGACCGCGTAAGTGGAGAAGGTGGTGAAGCCGCCCAGCACCCCCACCCCCAAGAAGGGCCGGACCAACGGGTGCGGCGGCGTCCGGCCGCCCTCGCTGATGAGCACCATGAGCACGCCGATCAGCGCGCAGCCCACCACGTTGGTCCAGAAGGTGGCCCACGGAAAGGCCCCGGGACCGGCCGGCCAGAGCAGGGCGAGCCCGTACCGCGACGACGCGCCCACGGCCCCGCCCGCCGCGACGGCGGCGAGCACCCGCCCCTGCGGCTCGGTGCGCTGCCCCGGCACATGGAGGTCGACGTCCGGGTCGATGGCCTCGACGCCGCGGACCGGCCGGGTCATCCGTACCCCAGGTCGTGGAGTCGCTCGTCGTCGATGCCGAAGTGGTGGGCGATCTCGTGCACGACCGTGACCTCCGTCTCCGCGACCACGCTCTCCCTGTCCTCGCACATCCGCAAGGTGGGGTTGCGGTAGATCGTGATGCGGTCGGGGAGGACCCCGGCGTACCACTCTCCGCGGTCGGTGAGGGGGGTGCCCTCGTAGAGACCGAGCAGCTCCGGGTCCTGCGCGGGCGGCTCGTCCTCGACGAAGACCGCCACGTTGTCCATGAGTCGGGTGAGCTCGGGAGGGATCCGGTCCAGGGCCTCTGCGACGAGTTCCTCGAACTCCTCGCGCGTCATCTCCAGCACCCGGTCATTGTCCCTCGGGGACACTCGCGGAAACCGTTTTGGCGATAGGTCCCGACATCCCATATGCTTCTCACGTCCCCGACGCGCTGAAAAGTGCCCGGCGGGCCTTTAGCCCTCATCGTCTAGTGGCCCAGGACGCCGCCCTTTCAAGGCGGTAGCACGGGTTCGAATCCCGTTGGGGGTACGCAACACCATGTGCAAGACTTGTTCTTGCACAAACCAGGTCCTGTGGAGCAGTTGGTTAGCTCGCCACCCTGTCAAGGTGGAGGTCGCGGGTTCAAGTCCCGTCAGGATCGCTGAGGCTGGAAACAGTCTCGTGGCTGGGTAGCTCAGTTGGTACGAGCGATCGCCTGAAAAGCGATAGGTCGCCGGTTCGACCCCGGCCCCAGCCACCACACGGAAGGCCCCGTCCCTCGGACGGGGCCTTCCTGCGTCACCCGGCCGCCTCCCGGGCCTCCCGGGCCTTGCGGCGCCACCGCGCCAGAGCGGCCGCCGGTGCTCCTACGGCGACCAGCGCCAGCACCGCCCGGTCCGGTACGGCCCGCGCCACCGACTGCACCCACCGCTCGACGGCGAACGAGTCGTCCACGTCCAGCAGCCCGGGCAGGGCGCTCGCCCCGTCGTACAGCAGGAACAGCGCGCCCAGGGTGATGAAGAACAGCCCGGACAGCAGCGAGGTGGTGTGCAGCCGGAGCCGGCCGCACCGGACGGTCCGCCCGCGCAGCCAGCGCCGGCCGCCCAGGTCGAAGCGCTCCCACAGCAGCGCCAGCAGGAACAGCGGCACCGCCATGCCCAGCGCGTACACCGCCAGCAGCAGTCCCCCGTAGACCGGGCTGCCGCTGACCGCCGCCACCGTCAGCACGCTGCCCAGGATCGGCCCGGCGCAGAACCCGGCCAGTCCGTAGACCGCGCCCAGCGCGTACACCGACAGGGCGGTGGTCGGCCGGATCCGCCCCGAGAGCCGCGCGGCCCGCTTGGAGGCGAAGCCGAGGCCCAGGATCTGGGCGAGACCGAGCGCGACGATCAGCCAGCCACCGGCCAGGACGAGCCCGTCCCGGTGGCCGTGGAAGAACCGGCCCGCGTACGAACCGGCCGCGCCCAGCGGTACGAGGGTGCTCGCGAGGCCCGCGTAGAAGATCCCGGTCCGGGCCAGCAGCCGGGAGGCGGAGTCGATCGAGTACGCGAAGAAGGCGGGCAGCAGCAGCGCACTGCAGGGGCTGAGCAGCGCCAGCAGGCCGCCCAGCAGGGCGGCGAGGTATCCGATGCCGTTCACTTCGAGACCTGCGCCCGGGCCTTGGCGCGGGCGATCGCCGCTTCGAAGGCGTCGAGCGGCTGCGCGCCGGCCAGGGGCTCTCCGTTGACCAGGAAGGACGGCGTGGAGGCGACCCCGATGCGGTAGCCCTCCTCCTGGTCCGTGCGCAGGGCGGCCGAGGCCTCCGCGCCGGCCATGTCCTGCCGGAACCGGTCGAGGTCGGGTACGCCGGCCACGCGGGCCAGCTCGGTCAGGCGTTCCTCGCCGAAGCCCTTCTCCTTGGACCCTTCGGCGTACGCGGCCGCGTGGAACTGCGCGAACCGGTCCTGCCGGCCCGCGGCCCAGGCGGCTTTCGCGGCGGCCTCCGACTCGGCGCCGAAGATCGGGAAGTTGCGCCACTCGATGCGCAGGGTGCCGTCCTCGACGTACTTGCGCATCAGCGCGGGTTCGGTGTCGCGGGCGAACTTGCCGCAGTAGCCGCACTTGAAGTCGGAGTACTCGATCAGCACCACGGGAGCGTCGGCGCGCCCGGCGGCCAGCTTGTCGCCGGTGTCCCGGCGGGCGAGCGCCGCCAGCGGGTCCGGGGCCCCGGCGGGTCCGGGCGCGGAGGCCGCCGGAGAGGAGGCGGGCGCGTCCCGGTCCGCGGTGGCCTGCCAGGACACGATCCCGAGGGTGATCGCGGCGAGGGCGGTGGCGGCGGAGTACAGCAGGGGCTTGCGGGAGGGTGCGGAAGGCATACGGGTGCTCCAGAGCGGTGGTACGGGTGGTGTGGGGGACCGGCGTGGGGGCCGGTCCGCTACACCCGCATCACGGACAGCTCCGGCGGTCCCGGTGCGGGGCGGTCCGGGCCGCGTACGCGCACTCCCGCCGGCAGCGTCCGTCCGGCGGTGTCCGGCCCGGCCGGGAGCCGGACCGCCGGGGCGCAGGCGTGGTCCCGCCCGTCGCGCGGCGGCACGGCGGGGGCCTGACCGTGGTCCCCGGCGCCGGGCGCGCAGGCCGGGCCCCGGCCCTCGTCCGCCACGGCGGCGGCCTCCGCGTCCCGCACTGCGGCGGAAGCGGTTCGAGCCGTGGCGACCACGGAAGCGGTTCGAGCCGCGGACGCCGTGGGATGCGCAGGGGCCCCGGACGCCCCGGTGGCCCCCGGCGCCGTCGTCGCCTGCAGCACCGCGAGCACGGCGCCGAGCAGCCACCACACTCCACGGGCGCGGGACATGGCGGGCCTCTCACTCGCGGAACGATGGGTTTAAGGTGATCTCGTCCCGAAATGGTACGGGTAGGTGCGACAAATGCGTTCGCCACCCGACGCTCCCGGGTGAGATCCTCGATCAGGTATGTCTACTTCCTTCGCCGCCCTGCAGACGCTTCTCGGTGAGATCCCCCTCCGTGACGCGCACCGCCTCGGCCGCCGCCTCGAAGGCGCCCGCCGCATCCGCAAGCCCGAGGCCAAGCAGGCCGTGCTCGACGAGATCGCCGCGGAGGCCGAGAAGGCCGCCGCGCGTCTGGCCGACCGTGCCTCGCGCAGACCTGCGGTCACGTATCCCGAGAACCTTCCCGTCAGCCAGAAGAAGGACGAGATCGCCGAGGCGATACGCGACCACCAGGTCGTGATCGTCGCGGGCGAGACCGGCTCCGGCAAGACCACCCAGATCCCCAAGATCTGCATGGAGCTCGGCCGCGGTGTCCGGGGCATGATCGGCCACACCCAGCCCCGCCGGATCGCCGCCCGCACCGTCGCGGAGCGCATCGCCGAGGAGCTGAGGTCCGAGATCGGGCAGACCGTCGGCTGGAAGGTCCGCTTCACCGACCAGGTGGACCAGGACGCCACTTTCGTGAAGCTGATGACGGACGGCATCCTGCTCGCCGAGATCCAGACGGACCGCGAGCTGCGCGCGTACGACACGATCATCATCGACGAGGCGCACGAGCGGTCCCTGAACATCGACTTCCTGCTGGGCTACCTCTCCCAGCTGCTGCCGAAGCGTCCCGACCTCAAGGTCGTGATCACCTCGGCGACCATCGACCCGCAGCGCTTCTCCCGCCACTTCGGGGACGCGCCGATCGTGGAGGTCAGCGGCCGTACGTACCCGGTGGAGGTGCGCTACCGGCCGCTGCTGGAGGAAGCCGACGAGGACGCTGCGGACGCCGACCGCGACCAGATCACCGCGATCTGCGAAGCCGTCGACGAGCTCCAGTCCGAGGGCCCGGGCGACATCCTCGTGTTCCTCTCCGGCGAGCGCGAGATCCGCGACACGGCGGACGCGCTGAACAAGCGGAACCTCAGGTTCACCGAGGTCCTGCCCCTCTACGCCCGCCTCTCGCACGCCGAACAGCACCGCGTGTTCCAGCAGCACACGGGCCGGCGGATCGTCCTCGCGACCAACGTCGCCGAGACCTCCCTCACCGTCCCCGGCATCAAGTACGTGATCGACCCGGGCACCGCCCGGATCTCCCGCTACAGCCACCGCACCAAGGTGCAGCGGCTCCCCATCGAGCGGATCTCGCAGGCCAGCGCCAACCAGCGCAAGGGCCGCTGCGGCCGTACGTCCGACGGCATCTGCATCCGGCTGTACTCCGAGGACGACTTCAACGCCCGCCCGGAGTTCACCGACGCCGAGATCCTGCGCACCAACCTGGCCTCCGTCATCCTGCAGATGACCGCGGCCGGCCTCGGCGAAATCGAGAAGTTCCCCTTCATCGACCCGCCGGACCACCGCAACATCCGCGACGGCGTCCAGCTCCTCCAGGAGCTCGGCGCGCTCGACCCGTCCGAGAAGGACGCGCGCAAGCGGCTCACGCCGATGGGCCGCCAGCTCTCCCAGCTGCCGGTCGACCCGCGCCTGGCCCGCATGGTCGTCGAGGCGGACAAGAACAACTGCGTCCGCGAGGTCATGGTCATCGCGGCGGCCCTGTCCATCCAGGACCCCCGCGAGCGGCCCTCGGACAAGCAGACGCAGGCCGACCAGAACCACGCCCGCTTCAAGGACGAGACGAGCGACTTCCTGTCGTTCCTGAACATGTGGCGCTACATCCGCGAACAGCAGAAGGAGCGCGGCTCCTCGTCCTTCCGCCGGATGTGCAAGCAGGAGTACCTGAACTTCCTGCGGATTCGCGAATGGCAGGACATCTACTCGCAGCTGCGCACGGTCGCCAAGACGATGGGCATCCACGTCAACGAAGCGGACGCCCCCGAGCACAGCGTCCACGTCTCGCTGCTGGCCGGTCTGCTCTCGCACATCGGGCTCAAGGACACCGACAAGAACGAGTACCTCGGGGCCCGCGGCGCCAAGTTCGCGGTCTTCCCCGGTTCGGCGCTGTTCAAGAAGCAGCCCCGGTTCCTGATGTCCGCGGAGCTGGTGGAGACCTCCCGCCTGTGGGCCCGGGTGAACGCCAAGGTGGAGCCGGAGTGGGTGGAACCGCTCGCGCAGCACCTGATCAAGCGCACGTACAGCGAGCCGCACTGGGAGAAGGACCAGGCCGCCGTGATGGCGTACGAGAAGGTCACGCTGTACGGAGTACCGATCGTCGCCCAGCGGAAGATCAACTACGGCCGGATCGACCCCGAGGTCTCGCGGGAGCTGTTCATCCGCAACGCGCTGGTCGAGGGCGACTGGCGCACCCACCACAAGTTCTACGCCGACAACCGCAAGCTCCTCACCGAGGTGGAGGAGCTGGAGAACCGGGCGCGGCGCCGGGACATCGTCGTGGACGACGAGACCCTGTTCGACTTCTACGACCAGCGCATCCCCGAGCACGTGGTGTCGGGGGCGCACTTCGACTCCTGGTGGAAGCACAAGAAGCGCGAGGAGCCCGAACTCCTCGACTTCGAGCGCGAGATGCTGCTGACGGAGAAGGCCGCCGGGGTCACCAAGGCGGACTACCCGGACACCTGGCGGCAGGGGCAGCTGAAGTTCCGGGTGACGTACCAGTTCGAACCGGGTGCGGACGCGGACGGCGTGACCGTGCACATCCCGCTCCAGGTGCTGAACCAGGTCACCGACGAGGGCTTCGACTGGCAGATCCCGGGTCTGCGGGAAGAGGTCGTCACCGAGCTGATCCGCTCGCTGCCCAAGCCGATCCGTCGGCACTACGTACCCGCGCCGAACTTCGCGGCCCGTTTCCTGGCGACGGCTCAGCCCCTCCAGGAGCCGCTGCACGTGACGCTGGCCCGCGAGCTGCACCGGATGGTCGGGGTACCGGTCTCGGCCGAGGACTTCGACCTGAGCCGCATCCCGGACCACTTGAAGATCACCTTCCGGATCGTCGACGAGCGGCGCAAGAAGCTGGCCGAGGCCAAGGACCTGGAGGCGCTGCGCCTCCAGCTGCGGCCGAAGGCCCGTCAGGCGCTGTCCCAGGCCGCGGCGGCCACGGCCGAGCGGGCGGGCGGGGAGTCGGTGGAGCGGACCGGGCTGACGGACTGGACGATCGGGACGCTGAGCAAGGTCTTCGAGACCCGGCGCGCGGGGCAGCCGGTGAAGGCCTACCCGGCGCTGGTGGACGCGGGGGAAAGCGTGTCCGTACGGCTCTTCGACACCGAGGCCGAGCAGCAGCGGGCGATGTGGCTCGGCACCCGGAAGCTGATCCTCCTCGGCATCCCGGTCAACCCGGCCAAGTTCGCCTCGGACAAGCTGACCAACCAGCAGAAGCTGGCCCTCTCGCGGAACCCGCACGGCTCGGTCCAGGCGCTCTTCGACGACTGCGCGACCGCGGCGACGGACAAGCTGATCGCCGACCACGGCGGCCCGGCATGGGACGAGGCCGGCTTCCGGAAGCTGTTCGACGCCGTTCGGTCCGATCTGGTGGACACCACCGTCCGGACCGTCGGGCAGGTGCAGCAGATCCTGGCGGCCTGGCAGGCCTGCGAGCGGCGCGTGAAGTCCACCAACAGCCTGGCGCTGATGGCGAACGTCCAAGACGTGAAGGCGCAGTTGGCGGCGCTGATGCCGGCCGGCTTCGTGACGCTGACGGGGCTGCGGCGCCTCCCGGACCTGATGCGGTACCTGGTGGCGATCGACCGGCGGCTCCAGCAGATGCCCACGGCCGTCCAGCGGGACACCACCCGCATGGAGAAGGTCCACGAGATGCGGGACGAGTACCTGTGGCTGCTGGAGCAGCTGCCCAAGGGCCGTCCGGTGCCGGAGGCGGTCACCGAGATCCGCTGGATGATCGAAGAACTGCGGGTCAGTTACTTCGCGCACGCGCTCGGCACGGCGTACCCGATCTCCGACAAGCGGATCGTGAAGGCGGTGGACGCCGCGGCCCCCTGATCGGTTCGACTGCACCCCCTGAGCTGCTGTACAGTCTGATTCGCAGCCGCCCACCGGGCAGCGCGCATCGAGGACCTGTGGAGCAGTTGGTTAGCTCGCCACCCTGTCAAGGTGGAGGTCGCGGGTTCAAGTCCCGTCAGGTTCGCAGAAACGTCAGGGCCCGCATCCCCCAGGGGATGCGGGCCCTGACGCGTTGTCGGGTCCGGGTGCACGGCGCTGCGGCTCCTGCCGCGGGAGGGCGGCCCGCAGTGCCCGAGGACGGCGGGGAACGGCGGGGAACGGCGGGGGCCGGCCCTGAACGCCTGGGAGTGCCGAAACGGCCGTGAACGCCGCCGGGAGGGCTCGTGGGGATCTTCGGGCGCCCGGAGCGCCGTACGGGCCCCTCCCGGGGCCTGGCGCGCGCAGGGGGCGGACGAGCGGCGTCGCGCTCCCGGACCGCCCCTTCGTGTGAGGCCGGCGAGGGTGACACGTCCCCTTGCGGGTGCATTGCCGGATGTACAAGGGACATCAACTGTGACGGGTGTCACCCCATGAGTTTTCGGGAGTCGTACTTTTATCACACTCATATGCCGACTCAATTTAATATGTGCAATGGCACCTGCCCGGCCGGATCCTCGGACGCCGGCGATTCGGGCCCCTGCTGCGCGCCTTCCGGGCACAAAAAAGATCGCGCTGGACCCGGCGGAGTCCAGCGCGATCGAACGGCGAAACCTGTTGGGGCAGGTTCCACCGTTTGAAGCCTTGTGGGTTTCATCGGATTGGGGGATCCGTTTCATGCCCTCCCCCGGCCGTCAGCCGGGAGCTGCCCCCAAAGGGAATGGGGGTGGTGCTGCGAGCCTCAGGCCTCGCTGCGCTGCTGCGGAATTCCCGCGAGCAGTGCGCGGACCTCAGCCTCGCGGTAACGGCGGTGTCCACCCAGGGTGCGGATGGACGTGAGCTTGCCAGCCTTGGCCCAGCGGGTGACCGTCTTCGGGTCCACGCGGAACATCGTGGCAACCTCAGCCGGGGTCAGCAGCGGCTCGGCATCAGGGGTGCGAGCGGTCATGAGCGGCCTCCTCGGGAGAACCGAACCATCTCGGTTCTTTCCTCTAAATTCTGCACCTTGGCCCACGTTGCCCGAAATGGACACACGCAGGCCGAGTCGGTTATAGGACGAACGGCTTGTCCTCGGCACTACAACTACACCATCCGTCCAGCCTCGACGGCCAAACCGATGGAATTGCCCTCCGAGGTGTTCATCAGCGGCGGAAGCCGATGGACCGTCCCATAACGGACAGTCACCCCACTGTGACGATCAGTCACAGAGCGATCAGGAGTCGTCAGACCCCCCGTAGAGTGCAATACCGAGCATTCCGCCCAAAGTTGGGTGGAAGGAACCCTCCCCGGACTCCTTGTCCTATTTTGGCACGAGGGTAGGGGAAGGGCGCAAGGGTGTGGTTAGTGCGGTCCGTCACGCTTGAGTCAATGGCCCGGATCGGGACGTAGGTCCTGGAACAAAGACCCAAATGCCGCGATCAAGCCGCTGATCTGCGTTTTATGGCCGATCGGACGATACGGGTGACCCGGCGGCCTCCGCTAGGGACATTCCGGGCCGGTTCGGCCGATGCCGCCCCCGGAGGCAGGTCCGGCGGGCGGAACGGACACCTCCACCCGCTTCCGGGGCCGGTTGCGACCCGCCCGGTCCGCCGGATCCCGTCCGGGCGGACCTCCGGACCTGCCCTAGTTCGCGAACAGTCGCTCCCGGACCGCCTTCCAGCGCTCCGCCAGGTCCGTGTACGCGTCGGTCGCGCCCTCCGCGTCCCCCGCCCGCAGCGCCGCGATGCCCATCGCCAGGTCACGGGCCGAGCGGTCGCCGGCCAGGGCGGCCTCCGGCAGCGCGTGCAGCAGCCCGCCGTAGTCCAGCTCCACCATCGAGCGCGGGTGGAACTCCTCCAGCCAGCTCCCGACCTCCACCAGCCCCTCCGCGAGCATCCCGTAGCCCTCGGCGGCCCGCAGCGTCCGCAGCCCGCGCGCCAGCCGCCGCCTGGCCTGCACCATCGGCGTCCGGTAGCGCAGCCGCTCGCCCGGCAGGTACTCCCGCTCCTCGTCCGCCACCAGCACGAACCACCGCAGCGGGACCTGCCACACGGCGGTGCGGATCCACGGCCGCCCGTCCGGGTTCCGCTCCCGCCAGGCCTCGTACTCCTCGGCCGCCCGGCGGCGGGCCGACGGCGGCAGCGCCGCGTCCAGCACCGGACGGGGGAACTCCGCCTCCAGCTCCTGGAGCGCCAGCCAGCCGCGCAGCCTGGTCCGCCACGGGCAGACCAGCAGCACCCCGTCCCGCTCCGCCGTGAACGCGTCCCCGCTCTCGTGCGCCGGGACCCCGACCACCGGAACCCGGACCAGGTCCGACAGCGACCTGCGCAGTTCGTCCTGGGCGGTCGGGGCGTCCCCGCGCTTGGCGTAGCCGGACCAGTGCGCCCGTTCGGCCACGGGGAAGGCCGCCAGGGGCTCGTAGACCCGCAGGTAGGACGCGTACGGCACGGTCGGACCGGTGCGGGCGGAAGGCAGTCGGCGCTCGGGGGATTCGCTCACGTTCTCGTACTCCCCCGACCTGCCCGGCCGTACTCCGGACGAGGGTCCCCAGGTCACGCATAACACGGGAGTGTTCCGATCTACGGACGGGGAGTTCCCATCCGCCTCCCAGGTCTTACGCTGCTCCCAGCGCGCCCTCCCCCACCCGCAGGGCGGGCGTCTTTCCGCCGCATCTCTTCCATGGGAGTCACCACCGTGACCGAAATGACCGACGGCGTCCTGCACACCCTGTTCCGTACGGAACAGGGTGGCCACGAGCAAGTCGTGCTGTGCCAGGACCGGGCCACGGGCCTCAAGGCCGTCATCGCCATCCACTCCACCGCCCTGGGCCCCGCCCTCGGCGGTACGCGCTTCCACGCGTACGCCTCGGACGAGGAAGCAGTCCGCGACGCGCTGAACCTCTCGCGCGGCATGTCGTACAAGAACGCCCTCGCCGGTCTCGACCACGGCGGCGGCAAGGCCGTCATCATCGGTGACCCGGACACCCTCAAGAGCGAGGAACTGCTGCTGGCCTACGGCCGGTTCGTGGACTCCCTCGGCGGCCGTTACGTGACCGCGTGCGACGTCGGCACGTACGTCGCGGACATGGACGTGGTCGCCCGCACCACCCGCTGGGCGACCGGCCGCTCCCCCGAGAACGGCGGCGCCGGCGACTCCTCGGTGCTCACCTCCTTCGGCGTGTTCCAGGGCATGCGCGCCAGCGCCCAGCACCTGTGGGGCGACCCGACGCTGCGCGGCCGCAAGGTCGCCGTCGCGGGGGTCGGCAAGGTCGGCAAGCACCTGGTCGAACACCTGCTGGAGGACGGCGCCGAGGTCGTGATCACCGATGTCCGCCAGGAGTCGGTGCAGGCCATCCTCGACAAGCACGCCACCGGCAAGTACGCGGGCAAGGTCACCGCCGTCGCCGGCACCGACGCACTGATCCGCGTCGAGGGCCTGGACATCTACGCACCGTGCGCGCTGGGCGGTGCGCTGAACGACGAGTCGGTGCCCGCCCTGACCGCCAAGGTCGTGTGCGGCGCCGCGAACAACCAGCTCGCGCACCCGGGCGTGGAGAAGGACCTCGCGGACCGCGGGATCCTCTACGCCCCCGACTACGTGGTGAACGCGGGCGGTGTCATCCAGGTCGCGGACGAGCTGCACGGCTTCGACTTCGACCGCTGCAAGGCGAAGGCGACGAAGATCTTCGACACCACGCTCGCCATATTCGCACGTGCGAAGGCGGACGGTATCCCGCCGGCCGCCGCGGCCGACCGGATCGCCGAGCAGCGGATGTCGGACGCCCGCGCCGCCCGCGCGCTCTGACCCGTCCCCGCCGGGCCCGGGGGACCCTCCGCCACCGCCGGAAGGGTCCCCCGGGCCGCAGGGGAGACGGAACTCACTGCGCTTCGGCGGGTCGCGAGCCGGGAAAGGGCTAAAATCGCAGCTGACCAGCGAGTACGGGGTGTCTCGTTGGTCCTGCACCGGGGCGCGTCATGCGGGCGGCGTACCGTATGGCCGCGGAAGCAGGTACCGTTGAACCCCTACGGACGGTCTCTTCGCGGAGAGCCCGCTCCGAACCATGAACGCGTGTCAGACTCTGGGGCCGTCGAGCCCCGTCACCGAGGGGGTCGAGCCATGGGGCGCGGCCGGGCCAAGGCCAAGCAGACAAAGGTCGCCCGCCAGCTGAAGTACAACAGCGGCGGGACTGACCTCTCGCGTCTGGCCAATGAGCTGGGCGCATCGCCGACAGAGCCGCTGCCTATCAGCGCGCCGGTCGAAGTCGATGACGATCTGGACGACGACGACCCGTACGCCAAGTACGCGGAGCTGTACAACAGCGATGACGACGAGGACGAGGACGAAGAGTCCGGTCCGTCGGCGCACCGTCGCGGCGCTTGACGCACACCGCGTCTGCCACGCTCAGAGTCTTGAGCGACTCGAAGTAGTGAAACCCGGTCCAGGGCATCGCCCCGGACCGGGTTTCAGTGCTGCTCAGCTCGCGTAGGAACCGGTGAGGGTCGCGCCCTCGGAGTGGTCGCCGCGGTCCAGGATCTCGCCGGCGACCCAGGCGTCGACGCCCCGGTCGGCCAGCGCGGTCAGGGCCACGTCCACCGACTCCTGCGGGACGACGGCCATCATGCCGACGCCCATGTTCAGGGTCTTCTCCAGCTCCAGCTGCTCCACCCGGCCGGTCCTGCCGGCCAGGTCGAAGATGGCGCCGGGGGCCCAGGTCGAGCGGTCGACCGTGGCGTGCAGGTGGTCCGGGATCACCCGGGCGAGGTTGGCCGCGAGGCCGCCGCCGGTGATGTGCGAGTACGCGTGGACCTCGGCCGTACGGGTGAGGGCCATGCAGTCCAGCGAGTAGATCTTGGTCGGCTCCAGCAGCTCCTCGCCGAGGGTCCGGCCGAGCTCCTCGACGTGCTGCTCCAGGGCCATCCCCGCCTGGTCGAGCAGGACGTGACGGACCAGCGAGTACCCGTTCGAGTGAAGGCCGGACGATGCCATGGCGATGACGGCGTCACCCGTACGGATGCGATCCGCGCCCAGCAGCCGGTCGTACTCGACCACACCCGTGCCCGCGCCCGCCACGTCGAAGTCGTCCGGGCCCAGCAGACCCGGGTGCTCGGCGGTCTCGCCGCCCACCAGGGCGCAGCCGGCGAGGACACAGCCCTCGGCGATGCCCTTGACGATGGCCGCGACACGCTCGGGGTGCACCTTGCCGACGCAGATGTAGTCGGTCATGAAGAGCGGCTCCGCGCCGCAGACGACGATGTCGTCCATGACCATCGCGACCAGGTCGTGGCCGATGGTGTCGTACACGCCGAGCCGGCGGGCGATGTCCACCTTGGTGCCGACGCCGTCGGTGGCGGAGGCGAGCAGGGGGCGCTCGTACCGCTTGAGGGCGGAGGCGTCGAAGAGGCCGGCGAAACCGCCGAGGCCGCCGAGGACCTCGGGGCGCTGCGTCTTCTTCACCCACTCCTTCATGAGTTCGACGGCGCGGTCTCCCGCTTCGATGTCGACACCTGCTGCTGCGTAGCTGGCACCGGTGGTCTTCTCTGTCATGACAGGAGAGAGCTTTCGTGTCGTTACTGCGGGTGGTGCACGGCCCTGGGAAAAGCCTGAAAGACAGGGCCGGGCGCAGGTTGAACGGGATGGGGCGGGGCGGACCCGTCCGGGGGGACGGGTCCGGCGCGTCCTACGGGCGCCGGAGCGCGTCGGCGGCGTCGGTGCCGCCCGCGAGCTCGGACTCCAGGAGCTGCTTGCCGAGCAGCTGCGGGTCGGGCAGCTCCATCGGGTACTCGCCGTCGAAGCAGGCACGGCAGAGGTTGGGCTTCTGGATGGTGGTCGCCTCGACCATCGCGTCGAGCGAGATGTACGAGAGCGAGTCGGCGCCGAGCGACGTGGCGATCTCGTCGACCGTCATGCCGTTGGCGATCAGCTCGGCCCGGGTGGCGAAGTCGATGCCGAAGAAGCACGGCCACTTCACCGGCGGCGAGGAGATCCGGATGTGGACCTCGGCCGCGCCGGCCTCGCGGAGCATCTTGACCAGGGCGCGCTGGGTGTTGCCGCGGACGATCGAGTCGTCGACGACCACGAGGCGCTTGCCGCGGATGACTTCCTTGAGCGGGTTGAGCTTGAGGCGGATGCCGAGCTGGCGGATCGTCTGCGAGGGCTGGATGAAGGTCCGGCCGACGTAGGCGTTCTTGACCAGGCCGGACCCGTACGGGATCCCGCTGGCCTCCGCGTAGCCGACCGCGGCGGGCGTGCCGGACTCCGGCGTCGCTATCACCAGGTCCGCTTCGACCGGGGCTTCCTTGGCCAGGCGCCGGCCCATCTCGACACGCGAGAGGTAGACGTTCCGGCCCGCGATGTCGGTGTCCGGGCGCGCCAGGTAGACGTACTCGAAGACACAGCCCTTGGGCTTCGCTTCCGCGAATCGGGAGGTCCGCAGGCCGTTCTCGTCGATCGCGATGAGCTCACCCGGCTCGACCTCGCGGACGAAGCTGGCGCCGCAGATGTCGAGGGCGGCGGTCTCGCTGGCGACCACCCAGCCGCGCTCCAGGCGGCCGAGGACCAGCGGGCGGATGCCCTGCGGGTCACGGGCGGTGTAGAGGGTTCCCTCGTCCATGAAGACGAGCGAGAACGCGCCCTTGACCTGCGGGAGGACCTTGGCGGCCGACTCCTCGATGGTCAGGGGCTTGCCGTCGTCATCGGTCTGGCCGGCCAGCAGGGCGGTGACCAGGTCGGTGTCGTTGGTGGCTGCGACCTGGGTGGCACGGCCGTCCTGACGGGGAAGGTCGGCGACCATCTCCGCGAGCTCGGCGGTGTTCACCAGGTTGCCGTTGTGACCCAGGGCGATCGAGCCGTGGGCGGTCGCGCGGAAAGTGGGCTGCGCGTTCTCCCAGACCGAAGCCCCGGTGGTCGAATAGCGGGCGTGACCGACCGCGATATGACCTTGGAGCGATCCGAGAGAGGTTTCGTCGAAGACTTGGGAAACGAGGCCCATGTCCTTGAAGACGAGGATCTGGGAACCGTTGCTCACAGCGATTCCCGCGGACTCTTGTCCACGGTGCTGCAGCGCATACAGTCCGAAGTAGGTGAGCTTGGCGACCTCTTCACCCGGAGCCCAGACACCGAAGACGCCGCAAGCGTCCTGGGGGCCCTTTTCGCCGGGGAGCAGGTCGTGGTTGAGTCGTCCATCACCACGAGGCACGCTTCCGAGTGTAGGCGAGATCGACCACTGGTCCGAATTGGGGACGGCCGGGAAATCTCACAGCACACAGGGTGACCGGACGCTTCCGTCTCGGTATCCGGAACTCATTGTTGACAGGTACGCGGGCATTCGACAGGCTCTCGGCCCATGCAGCCCCTCGGTGACCGCGCCGTCACCCTCGTCGAGCGCCGACACGTGGACCTGGTCCGTGTCGCGAGCGCCATCTGTCGCTGCTCCGCGTAGTCACACGCCGCTGACCCGCGCGCTTCCCTCGCCGCCTTCCGATTCCCTTCGCGCTCCCGTCCGCGCGCCCCCTTACCGCTCCCCGCCGGAGCCCGTTCCGCCGTGCCGTGCGCCGTCCCGCGCCGCCCGGAGCCGGGCCGGCGGGCCGTGCCTTGGAGTACTTGTGACCACGTACGAATCCCCCCTGTCCCGGCGTGCCTTCGGCGGCGCGGTGGGTGTGAGCGCGGCCGCCGCCGCGGTGGGCCTGGGCTCGGCGCCCGCCGCGGCCCGGGCGCGGCAGGACACCGCCGCCGGGACCCCGGAGACCGACCGCGGCGAGCAGGAGTTCCGGGCGGCGCGGGGACGTCACTCCCGGCGCCCGAACATCCTGTTCATCCTCGGTGACGACCTCGGCTGGGCGGACCTGTCCTCCTACGGCTCCCCGCACATCAAGACCCCGAACCTGGACCGGCTGGGCCGCCAGGGCGTCCGCTTCACCGACGCCTACTCGGGCTCCGCGACCTGCTCCCCGACCCGGTTCAGCCTGTACACGGGCCGCTACCCGGGCCGTACGAAGGGCGGCCTGGCGGAGCCGATCGCGGACAAGTCGGCCGGACTGGAGCCCACGCACCCCACGTTGGCCTCGCTGCTGCGCGACCGCGGGTACGCCACGGCGCTGATCGGCAAGTGGCACTGCGGCTACCTGCCCGACTACAGCCCGACCCGTTCGGGCTGGGACGAGTTCTTCGGGAACTTCGGCGGGGCGCTGGAGTACTACTCCAAGCTGGGCCTGAACGGCGAGTACGACCTGTACGAGGGCGACGCCGAGTACAAGGACCTGCGCTACTTCACGCGGATCATCACCGAGCGGGCGAGCGAGTACGTCTCCCGCGACCACCACGGCAAGCCCTGGCTGCTGAACCTCAACTTCACCACCCCGCACTGGCCGTGGATCGCGGAGGGGGACACCGCGGAGAGCGCCGAGATCGTCAGGCGGATCAAGGCGGGCGACCCCCGGGCGCTGTGGCACCAGGACGGCGGGTCGGTCGAGAAGTACCGGCAGATGGTGGAGGACCTGGACCGCTCCGTCGGCGAGGTGTTGAAGGCACTCGAACGGTCGGGGCAACAGGAGGACACCCTGGTCGTCTTCGCCAGCGACAACGGCGGCGAGCGCTTCTCCTACAACTGGCCGCTGTCGGGCAACAAGGCGTCCTTGCAGGAGGGCGGCATCCGGGTGCCGACGCTCGTGCGCTGGCCCGCCCGGCTGGACGGCGGTCAGGTCAGCCGCGTCCCGGTGTTCAGCCCGGACTGGACGGCGACGCTGCTGGAGCTGGCGGGCGCCCGACCGCACCCGGCGTATCCGCTGGACGGGGTGAGCCTCGCCGGGTACCTGCTGCGCGGGGAGCGGCTCGCGGAGCGGGACCTGTTCTGGCGGGTGCGCGGGGAGCGGGCGCTGCGCCGCGGGGACTGGAAGTACTACCAGGGCAAGAGCGGGCGCGACCAGCTCTTCAACCTGGCCGGGGACGTGCGCGAGCAGGCCGACAAGGCGGCCGTGGAACCGGAGCGGCTGGCCCGGTTGCGGGCGGCGTGGGAGAAGACGAACGCGGGGCTGCTGCCGTACCCGGGGTGAGGCGTCACTCCGCCGCGGAGGCCGCCTCGGCGATCAGGCCGGAGCCGTCGGCGCCGGTGAGGGTCAGGGTCCGGCCGTGGACCTGCCAGCCGAGCGGGCCGCCGCCGAACAGGGCGGTCAGGGCCCGTTCGACCTCGCCGGCGCCTCCCGCGCAGGCCATGCGGGTCGAGGCGATCGGCCCGAAGGTGAGGGAGGCGCCCTCGACGGTGGCCTTCGCCGTGAACCGGTTGCAGCCGAGACCGCCGCTCGCCGCGCCGTCGGGGGCGAGGGTGAAGCGGGCCTTCCCGGCGGCTTCGGCGGACACGGGGGAGGCCGCTCCGCCCCGGGTCAGGGCCGTGACGGTCCACCCGGTGGCGGTCAACGGGGCGTCGGCCGGGGGCTCCGGGGAGGATTTCCCGTCGACGGTCCCGGTGTGGACGGGCCGGGGCGCGGCGTCCTGCGCACCGCAGGCGCAGACTCCGACGAGCGCGAGGACGGCGGCCAGGGCGGCGGGGAGCGCGGGACGTTGCGTACGCATGCCCCTGGGACGGACGGCACGCCCGGCCGGTTCCCCGCTCAGCTCATCAGGGGCAGCAGCGCCGACAGGTCCGCCCGCTCACCGCTGGCCCGTACCCGGGCTTCGCGCACCTCCTCGGCCCAGCCGGTCCGGCCCGTCGCCAGCCGCAGCCAGGTCAGCGGGTCGGTCTCGACCACGTTCGGCGGGGTGCCCCGGGTGTGGCGGGGCCCCTCGACGCACTGGACCACCGCGAAGGGCGGGATCCGCACCTCGACCGAGCCGCCGGGCGCGGTGACGGCGAGGGCGTCGGCGAGCAGCCGGGTGCAGGCGGCGAGGGCCTGCCGCTCGATCGGGACGTCCAGTCCGGCGGCCCGGTTCAGGTCATCGGTGTGCACCACGAGTTCAACGGTCCGGGTGACCAGGAAGTCCCCGAGGGTCATGGCCCCGATCCACAGGCTCAGCACCCGGCGGTCCGGGTTGGCTTCGAGCGCCTCGGCCAGCCGCGCCCCGGCGCGCTCGTACAGCTCAGGCAGCGGCGCCCCGGCCAGGGTCTCCTTCGCCGCCTCGGCGATCTTCCCGGCGAGCGACGCGGTGGCGGAGGGCCATTCGACGGCCGTCAGCTCCGGGACGGCGGCGGGCGGCCGGGCCAGACCCGCGGCCAGCGAGTCCGCGATCCACGCGATGTGCGCGGCCAGGTCCCCGACCGTCCACCGGCCGAGCGTGGTGGGCCGGGCCAGCTGCTCGGGAGTCAGCTCCCGTACGGCGTCCGCGACATGGCCGAATTGGGCCGTGACGGCGGCGCGGATCTTCGCGGGGTCGTAGGTGCGCGTTTTCCTCTTCGCGGGCGGCATGGCCCGACCCTACTCGGGGCGGCCGACGCACGAGCCCCCGCCCGCAGGGCGCGGGCGGGGGCTCGTGGGGAAGACGACGGGATCAGGCGAGGAGCGCCGGGATCGTCGCCTCGTGGGCGGTACGCAGTTCCGCGAGCGGGATGGTGAACTCGCCCTGGACCTCGATCTCCTCGCCGTCGACCACGCCGATGCGGGTGGCCGGCAGGCCCCGCGCACCGCACATGTCGGTGAAGCGGAGTTCCTCGCTGCGCGGGACCGCCACGATGGCGCGGCCCGCGGACTCGGAGAACAGGAAGGTGAAGGCGTCCAGGCCTTCCGGGACCACGACCCGCGCGCCGTTGCCGCCGCGCAGGCAGGACTCGGTGAGCGCCTGGATCACGCCGCCGTCCGACAGGTCGTGCGCGGCGTCGATCATGCCGTCGCGCGAGGCCGAGATCAGGATCTCGCCGAGCAGCTTCTCGCGGCCGAGGTCCACCTTGGGCGGCATGCCGCCGAGGTGCTGGTGGACGACCTCGGACCACGCCGAGCCGCCGAACTCCTCGGCCGTGTCGCCGAGCAGGTAGAGCAGCTGGCCGGCCTCCGCGAACGCCATCGGCGTACGGCGGTTGACGTCGTCGATCACACCGAGGACCGCCACGACCGGGGTCGGGTGGATCGCGATGTCACCGGTCTGGTTGTAGAGCGAGACGTTGCCGCCGGTCACCGGCGTGCCCAGCTCCAGGCAGCCGTCGGCGAGACCGCGGGTGGCCTCGGCGAACTGCCACATGACGCCCGGGTCCTCGGGGGAGCCGAAGTTCAGGCAGTCGGAGATGGCCAGCGGCTTGGCGCCGGTCGCGGCGACGTTGCGGTACGCCTCCGCCAGGGCCAGCTGCGCGCCCGTGTACGGGTCGAGCTTCGCGAAGCGGCCGTTGCCGTCGGTGGCCATCGCGACGCCGAGGCCGGTCTCCTCGTCGATGCGGACCATGCCGGCGTCCTCGGGCTGTGCGAGCACCGTGTTGCCCTGCACGAAACGGTCGTACTGGTCGGTGACCCAGGACTTCGAAGCCTGGTTCGGCGACGAGACCAGCGCCAGGACCTGCGCGCGCAGTTCCTCGGAGGTCGCCGGCCGCGGCAGCTTGCCCGCGTCGTCGGCCTGGAGCGCGTCCTGCCACTCGGGGCGGGCGTAGGGGCGGTGGTAGACCGGTCCCTCGTGGGCGACGGTGCCCGGGGGCACGTCCACGATCTGCTCGCCGTGCCAGAAGATCTCCAGGCGTTCGCCGTCGGTGACTTCACCGATGACGGTGGCGATGACGTCCCACTTCTCGCAGATCTCCATGAAGCGGTCGACGTGCTGGGGCTCGACGATCGCGCACATGCGTTCCTGCGACTCGCTCATGAGGATCTCCTCGGGCGAGAGGGTCGCGTCGCGCAGCGGGACGGTGTCCAGCTCGACGCGCATGCCGCCGGAACCGGCGGAGGCCAGCTCGCTCGTGGCGCAGGACAGCCCGGCGCCGCCGAGGTCCTGGATGCCGGCGACCAGCTTCTCCTTGAAGATCTCCAGGGTGCACTCGATGAGGAGCTTCTCCTGGAAGGGGTCGCCGACCTGGACGGCGGGGCGCTTGGTCGGCTTGCTGTCGTCGAACGTCTCGGACGCGAGGACCGAGACGCCGCCGATGCCGTCGCCGCCGGTGCGGGCACCGTAGAGGACGACCTTGTTGCCGGGGCCGGAGGCCTTGGCGAGGTGGATGTCCTCGTGCTTCATCACGCCGATGCAGCCGGCGTTGACCAGCGGGTTGCCCTGGTAGCAGGCGTCGAAGACGACCTCGCCGCCGATGTTGGGCAGGCCCAGGCAGTTGCCGTAGCCGCCGATGCCCGCGACGACGCCCGGCAGTACGCGCTTGGTGTCGGGGTGGTCGGCCGCGCCGAAGCGCAGCGGGTCCACCACGGCGACGGGGCGGGCGCCCATGGCGAGGATGTCGCGGACGATGCCGCCGACGCCGGTGGCCGCGCCCTGGTAGGGCTCGATGTACGAGGGGTGGTTGTGCGACTCGACCTTGAAGGTGACCGCGTAGCCCTGGCCGACGTCGACGACACCGGCGTTCTCGCCGATGCCGACGAGCATGGCCGTGTTCTCGGGGGCCTTGTCGCCGAACTGCTTCAAGTGGACCTTGCTGCTCTTGTACGAGCAGTGCTCGGACCACATGACGGAGTACATGGCGAGCTCGGCGCCGGTGGGACGGCGGCCGAGGATCTCCCGGATCCGGGCGTACTCGTCCTCCTTGAGGCCGAGTTCCTTCCAGGGCTGCGCCGCGTCCGGGGTCTCGGTGGCGTTCTTGATGGTGTCGAGGCTCATGCGCTGACCAGCTTCTTCAGGACCGACGTGAAGAACGGGAGGCCGTCGGTGCGGCCCGTCCCGATCAGCGGCTCGACCGCGTGCTCGGGGTGCGGCATGAGGCCGAGGACGTTGCCGGCGGCGTTGGTGATGCCGGCGATGTCCCGCAGCGAGCCGTTCGGGTTCCCGTCGAGGTACCGGAAGGCCACTCGGCCTTCGGCCTCCAGTTCGTCGAGCGTGCGCTCGTCGGCGGTGTAGCGGCCGTCCATGTTCTTGAGCGGGATGGAGATCTCCTGGCCGGCTTCGTAGTCGCCGGTCCAGGCACCTCCCGCGTTCTCCACGCGCAGCTTCTGCTCGCGGCAGATGAAGTGCAGGTGGTTGTTGCGGAGCATCGCCCCCGGCAGCAGGTGGGCTTCGGTCAGGACCTGGAAGCCGTTGCAGATGCCGAGGACCGGCATGCCGGCCTTGGCCTGCTCGATGATGGTCTCCATCACCGGCGAGAACCGGGAGATGGCCCCGGCGCGCAGGTAGTCCCCGTAGGAGAAGCCGCCCGCGAGGACGACCGCGTCGACCTGGTGGAGGTCCTTGTCGCGGTGCCACAGCGAGACGGGCTCGGCTCCGGCGAGGCGCACGGCGCGCAGTGAGTCACGGTCGTCGAGCGTTCCGGGGAACGTGACGACTCCGATGCGAGTGGTCACCGTCAGGCCTCGACCTTCACGGTGAAGTCTTCGATGACGGTGTTGGCGAGGAACGTTTCGGCCATCTTGTGGATGCGGTCGAGGGCGGCCTGGTCGACCGGTCCCTCCACCTCCAGTTCGAAGCGCTTCCCCTGGCGGACGTCGGCGATCCCGTCGAATCCCAGGCGCGGCAGTGCACGCTGCACCGCCTGGCCCTGGGGGTCGAGGATCTCCGGCTTGAGCATGACGTCGACTACGACGCGTGCCATCGGGCACTCCCGTGTGGTGGTTGGTGCGAAGGCGGTTCCTCCAGCGTACCCGCCCGAAATTTCTACGCGGGTAGATATCCCGGCGCCCCCACAGGTGTGCCGTTTCTGCTTCACCAACGCTTCGCAAAATCCACCGGAAAACCACTCGCCCGCCATTGCGGCCGGACACGCGGAGACAATTAACTGGGCTTCGCAATTCAATGAGAATCGCGGTACAAAGGATTCAGTCGGGATTCCGACCGATTGACGCATTGCTCCGAAACATCCACACAGGCGACATCCCCGCACGTCAGTACGCGGTGACCTCGCACGAAGGGACCGATATCCGTGGCGCAGCGCGTAGTAGTCACGCTCTCCGATGACATCGACGGCGGAGAAGCGGCGGAAACGGTCTCGTTCGCCCTGGACGGTAAGTCGTACGAGATCGACCTCAATCCGGCCAACGCAAAGAAACTGCGGAAGGGCCTGGCGCCTTACGTGGCCGCCGGCCGCCGGCAGGCCCGCTCGGGCAAGGCGTACCGGCACACCAGCATCGCCCCCGACCCGGCCGCCGTACGCGCCTGGGCCCGGTCGAACGACCACGACGTGCCGCCGCGCGGCCGGATCCCGAAGCGGGTCTACGAGGCCTACAACGCTGCCCACTGACCCCGGATTTGCCATCCACCCCCTCTGATCGGCTAGTGTGTGGATCACGCCGAGGGGCCAGACCGCAGGTCAAAGCCCCGAAGTCGTGCGGGTGTAGTTCAGTAGCAGAACACCCCCCTTCCAGGGGGGAGGCGCAGTGTGCAATCCCTGTCACCCGCTCTGCACGCTTTACCGGCCACGGTCGTGGATCAGGTAGAGTGATGCACGCACCGCAACGGCACGTGTGTCGGAGCGAGCATGCGGACGTAGCTCAGTTGGTAGAGCACCACCTTGCCAAGGTGGATGTCGCGCGTTCGAGTCGCGTCGTCCGCTCAGAAGACGAAGGCCCTGATCATCGATCAGGGCCTTCGTCGTTCGTCCAGCAAGCCGGGGGCCCAGACGTGCCGATGATGACCGGGTGGTGGCGCAGCCGCGGCACCGCGGGCAAGGTCGAGCTGTACACCCGCTGGTCGTTCCACTCCTTCGTGGTGCTCGAAATCGCTTCGTTCGGCCTCGGCGCGCTCGCGTCCGCCACCGGGGACGGTCCCGAACGGTCCCCCTGGGCCGTCGCCCTCGCCCTGTTCCTCCTGGTGTGCGTCCAGTCCGTCCTCGTCGGCGCCCTCTCCTCCCAGGCCCTGGACTGGCTCACGGAACGCCGCGACCGCCCCGTACGGCTCGCGGTCTTCACGGCCGCCTTCACGGGCGCGGCCTGCCTGACCACCCTCGTCCTGGTGAGGACCGGGCAGGTGGACGCGGCCGTGGCCCCGCCCCCGGTGCTCGGCATGACCGGATTCGCCTGCGGATCGTTCGCCCTGTGCGTCAGGCGCGTCCGGCACGTGACCTACGGCCCCGTGGCCGCGGCGGCCTTCACCGGCGCGGCGGTGCTCGCCCTGGGCCTCCCGGCGGGCGATGCGCTCGGGTACGTCATAGGGGTGCTGGGCGCCGGATTCTTCCTCTGCGTCACCTGCCGGTTCTCCGCGTGGCTGCTGCAGACCGTGCACGAGCTGGACCGCTCACGGGAGTACCAGGCACGCCTGGCGGTGGCGGAGGAGCGGCTGCGGTTCGGGCGGGACCTGCACGACGTGATGGGCCGCAACCTGGCGGTGATCGCGCTCAAGAGCGAGCTCGCCGTGCAGCTGGCGCGGCGCGAACGTCCCGAGGCGGTGGAGCAGATGATCGAGGTTCAGCGGATCGCGCGCGAGTCCCAGCGGGAGGTACGGGACGTCGTGCGCGGGTACCGGGAGGCAGACCTCGCGGTGGAACTGGAGGGCGCCCGGGGGGTGCTGAGCGCCGCGGGGATGGACTGCCGGGTCGAGTTCGAGTCCGGACGGGCGCTGCCGCCCGAGGTGCAGTCCGCGCTGGGCTGGGTGGTCCGGGAGGCCACCACCAACGTACTGCGGCACGGTGACGCCCGCAGCTGCCTGATCCGGCTGACGGCCGGCGAGGGACCGGACGGCCCCCTGACGCTGCTGGTGGAGAACGACGGCGCCCCGGCCGCGGCTCCCTCCGGGCCGCCCGGGTCGGGCCTGGCCGGGCTGCGCGAGCGGCTCGCGGTCGTCGACGGCTCCCTGCGGGCCGGGCCCGTGGAAGGCGGCCGGTTCCGGCTGGTCGCGCAGGTCCCCGGCCCGCGGACGCGGACGGCGGAGGTGGGTGCGTGAACCCCGTGCGCGTGCTGCTGGCCGACGACGAGCACCTGATCCGCGGGGCGCTGGCCGCGCTGCTGGCCCTGGAGGACGACCTGCTGGTCGTCGCCGAGGCGGCAACGGGGCCGGAGGCGCTCGCCATGGCCCGGGCCCACCGGCCGGACGTGGCGGTCCTGGACCTCCAGATGCCGGGGGCGGACGGTGTGAGCGTGGCCACATCGCTGCGGTCCGAACTCCCGGACTGCAAGGTCATGATCGTGACGAGCCACGGGCGTCCCGGCCACCTCAAGCGGGCCCTGGCGGCGGGCGTACGGGCCTTCGCGCCGAAGACCGTCTCGGCGCAGCGGCTGGCCGAACTGATCCGGACCGTGCACGCCGGAGGGCGTTATGTGGACCCGGAGTTGGCGGCCGACGCGATCAGCGCCGGGGACTCCCCGCTGACCGCGCGCGAGGCGGAGGTCCTGGAACTGGCCGGGGACGGGGCGCCGGTCGCGGAGATCGCGGAGCGGGCGCACCTGTCCCCGGGGACGGTACGCAACTACCTGTCCTCGGCGGCGACGAAGCTGGGAGCGGAGAACCGGCACGCGGCGGTGCGTCTCGCACGCGAGCGGGGTTGGGTATAGTAGGTCTCGCGTTACGGCGCATGCGGACATAGCTCAGTTGGTAGAGCACCACCTTGCCAAGGTGGATGTCGCGCGTTCGAGTCGCGTTGTCCGCTCAGCGTGAGAAGCCCCCGGTCCTCGGACCGGGGGCTTCTTCGTGTTCAGGACTCGGTGGTCGCGGTCTGCGTCGGGGCGCCGTGCTGGGTCGCCCAGCTGAGGCCCGTGAGCCGCTCGTAGGCCTCGATGTACTTCGCGCGGGTCTGCTCGACCACCTCGCGGGGCAGCGGCGGCGGCGGGAGCTCGCCCTTCGGGTCCCAGCCGGATTCGGGGGAGTTCAGCCAGTTCCGCACGTACTGCTTGTCGTACGAGAACTGGGTGCGGCCCGGCTGCCACTGGTCGGCCGGCCAGAAGCGCGAGGAGTCCGGGGTCAGGACCTCGTCGGCGGCGACGAGCGTGCCGTCCGCCGCGTGGCCGAACTCGAACTTGGTGTCGGCGAGGATGATCCCGCGGTCGCGGGCGATGTCGCGGGCGCGGCTGTAAACGGCCAGGGTGAGCTGGCGCAGCGCCGCCGCGGTATCGGCGCCGGCGGTCCGCGCGACCTCCTCGTAGGACACGTTCTCGTCGTGCTCGCCGACCTCGGCCTTGGCCGCCGGGGTGAAGATCGGGGCGGGCAGCTCGGAGCCGTCCACGAGCCCCTCGGGGAGCGCGAGTCCGCAGACGGTACGGGTCTGGCGGTACTCGACGAGCCCGGAGCCGGTGAGGTAGCCGCGCGCCACGCACTCGACGGGGACCATGTCGAGGCTGCGGCAGACCATCGTGCGGCCGGCCCAGTCGGCGGGGGCGCCGGCGGGCAGCTCGGTGCTGATCACGTGGTTGGGGACGAGGTCGGCGAGCTGGTCGAACCACCACAGGGAGAGCTGGGTGAGGACCCGCCCCTTGTCCGGGATCTCGGTGGGCAGCACCCAGTCGAAGGCGGACATCCGGTCGCTGGCGACCATGACGAGGTTGCCGTCCTCGTTGCGGTAGAGGTCGCGCACCTTCCCGGTGTGGAGGTGGACGAGGCCGGGCACCTGAACCGGCTCGGGCTTTTCGACGAATCCGGACACGGGGTCTCCCTGTGGTTCTGTACGAGCGCGACCCCATTGTCCCGTATCCGGCGCAGCGGCCCGACTGCGGGGGCGGGTCAGTCCCGCTTGCAGATCCGGTCGAGGAGGTTGGCGGTGGCCCGCTGCACGCGCTCGTCGACGTGGCCCGGGCGGTCGAGGGCGGGGGACCAGGCGAAGGTGCCGGAGGCGAAGACGAGGGCCCCGCTGGGCGCCCGGTAGAGGGACGTCTCCTGGTGGCGCTTGGCGCCCTCGCTGTCGAGGTACGGGGAGTGCGCGAGCAGGATCCGGTCCTGGTGCTCGGGCAGTTGGGTGCGCGGGAAGTACCGGTCGGCCTCGCCGGCGACCAGGCCGTCGAGCTCGTCGTTCTCGGCGGCCCCGGTGGCGTCCCACAGCCAGTGACCGGCGTTGCGCACCACCAGGGGAGCGGGTTCCGGGACCCGGCCCGCGTACTGGATGCCGAGCAGCTGCTGCTCCGGGCGGTCGACCTCCCGCCAGAGGCTGGGGCGGCCCGGGCCACGGCGTTTTCGGCAGGTGAGGAGCCGGTCGGGGACCCCGGAGGGCGAGGGGCCGAGCTCGACCTGCCAGTACATGGTGTTGGCGGAGAGGAACACCAGGGACGTGCCGTGCTCGCGGGCGCGCTCGACGGTGCGGCGCATGGGGGCCGACCAGTACTCGTCGTGGCCGGGGAAGACCAGGCCCCGGTAGCGGGTCGGGTCGACGCGGCCGGCGTGCAGGTCGCGGGTGTCGGCGTAGGCGAGGTCGTAGCCGTAGCGCTCGGCCCAGCGGATGAAGTCGTAGGCGTGGCCCACGTGCAGGGGCAGGCCCGCGCCCGCGTACGGGCGGTCGAAGGACACGGTGATCGCCGCGTCCTGCTCGCCCAGCAGCCGGCCCTGCTCGTCCCAGGCGTGGTAGAGGCTCGCGCCGGTGTGGCCGTCCTCCGGGTAGAGGTTGTAGGCCTGCCAGGTGATGTCCGGGAGCAGCAGGAGCAGGTCGGCGCGGTGGTCGTCGCGGACCGTGAAGGGGATGTGGGAACGGTAGCCGTCGAGGGTGGTGAGGACGGCGACGTACGCGCCCAGGCGCCAGTACGAGGGCACCTGGAGCCGCCACGACAGCCACCAGTGGTGGCAGGAGACCGTGCGGTCGGCGGTGAGCGGGGCCGGCTGGACGATGCCGGAGAGCCGGGGGCTCGAATGGATCTTGCTGGCGCCGTCCCCGCCGTAGTGGCCGATGCGGTAGATGTCGACCGAGAACTGCTGGGGCGGATCGACGGTGATGTGGAAGTCGATGGCCTCGCCGGGGGCTACGGCTCCGGTGGAGGCGAAGCCCTTGATCTGCCGGTGCACGTCATCGGCGGTGCGCGGGCCGCCGTTGCTGCGGGCGCGGGGGATCTGGCCGGGGGCGACGGCCGGGTCGACGTACCAGGGCACCACGTGGCCGGTGTCGTCGAAGTACAGCTCGCTGCCCCGGAACCAGGGCAGCGGGCCCTGGCCGAAGGGGTCGGTCACCGCGTGCGCGAGCGCACCTGACTCCCACCGCCGGATCTGGTCCGTAGCCATACCGCTGTTCCCCTCCCTCACTCCCCCGAACGCACATACACGGTTCCCCAGCACATCACATAACGCACGCACTCCGTCACCGTTCGTCGCGAAAAGACCTCTCCGAGACCAACTTGGGAGGGAAGCGGCCCGCAGTGCGGCGCCGTCGGCCCCTCTCGGGCCGGCTCCCGGGCCCTCCCGGGGCCACTCCGGGGCCGGCTCCCAGGCCTCGCGCCCGGGCCCGCGCCCGCGCCCGGGCCCGCGCCCGGGCCCGCGGCCGAGCCGTCCGGCGGGCCCGACGGCTGTCCCGTGCTCCGCGGGGGGGGCAGGCCTCAGACGAGCCGGACCGGCTTCTCCGGGCGTACGCCGATGGCCGCGAGCCAGGCCCGCAGGGGCTCGGGGTCGCCGTCCTCCACCAGGCACAGCACGCTCGGCGCGAGGTCCGAGCGGCGCTCGCCCGCCACCCGCAGCACCGGACCGTCCAGCCAGTCCAGGCCGGGCTCCGCGCCTGCCGAGTCCACCGCCGCGCAGCACACCAGCGCCGTCACGTGGTCGGCCAGCAGGTCCCGGCCGCTCCTCGGCGCCTGGAGCGGGAACAGGGGCACCGCGTCCGCGGTGCGCGCCTTGCCCCCGGCGGGCTCCGGGACGCCCGCGGCGGACCGTTCCTCCGCGGCCAGGTGCCCGGCCAGCAACTCCCCGGCGGCGCCCTGCCCAGCGGTGTCGGTGAGGAAGCCCAGGACCCGCTCCACGGGAGGCCCCGCCGGGACGGCCAGCGCGTCGAGGGCCGCGTGCAGCCGGGCCGCCTCCAGGCGCCACTTGCGGTCCACGACCTGCTCCGGGTACTCCGCCCAGTCCACGGGCGACCACTGCGGTCCGGCTTCGGCCGGGCCCCCGTGGAAGAGCCGCGCGGCCAGCAGCGAAGCGGCCTCGTCCACGGCGCCCGGCTGCTCCAGCAGGTCACAGGCGGGCCGCTCGCCCAGCCGCGAGGTGAACCCCTCGGCCAGCCGGTCCCGCCGGGACAGTTCGGTCAGCGCGGAGACCACCCCGGCATCGAGCCGCGCCGGCCAGCGCCCCATCCGCCAGGCCGGCAGCGCGACCCGCGTGAGCAGCCGGTCCCAGCCCGCGTAGGCGAGCCCGACCTGCTCCTGGGCCATGATGCGCAGCCCGTAGTCCACGTCCTGGGCGCGGTCGGAGGCGGCGGCCGCCACCCCGCGCTCCATCTCCGCCGCGTCCACCCGGCACAGGCGCAGCAGCAGTCCGGCCGGCCCGGCGATCCAGCCGAGCCCGCGTCTGGAGCCCACGTCCACCGCGGCGTCCAGCCCCCGGACGAAACCGCGCGCGTCGGCTATGTCGGGGTGCGCGGAGGGACCCGTACCGGCGATGACGGGCGCGAGTACGGCGCGGAGCTCCGCGACCCGCATCCACCACAGGAACGGCGAGCCGATCACCAGCACCGGGGCCGCCCCGGGCTCCGACTCGGGCCGGCCCGCCGCGATGCCGGACCGGCGGTGGGCCGGGTGCGTACGGTCCTCCAGCCAGCTGTCGCAGTCGGGGGTCAGGGCTATCGCGGAGGGCGCGGGCACGTCCATCCGGTCGGCGAGGTCCCGCACGAGCCGGTAGAGGTCGGGCGCGGCCGCCTCCGACAGCGGCACCGTCGGCGTCAGGGCGGGGCCGGCGCGCAGCACCACCGCGGCGAAGGTCCCGCCGACGAGCAGCACCAGCGCGGCGACCACGCAGACGACGAGGATCACGGCGGGCCAGGGGTCCCCGGCCAGCCGGCCGGTCATCCGGGCGGCCACCAGCACCACGGCGACGGCGGCCGGCAGCAGCACGACGGCCGCCGCCCGGCTGCGCACGCGCAGCACGGCGAGGGCACGGGAACGCGCGGACGGCACGCCCACTTCAGCGATCGAACCGATTCCGGACACGGCCGGACCTCACCCCCTCTGCCCTGCGGCGGCTTTGCTCACTCCCCCACTGTGACACCCGCCACTGACATCGCAATGCCGGTGGGCCATGTGCCGGAATGCTTGCGCCGCACCCTAGTTGGGACGCGGCCGGGCGTCAGGCAGACCGCGACACGATCACCCGATGGAATGGCTTTGGGTAAAGCTGGCCGCCTTCGAACGCGGCTGGATGCATTCGCACGCGCGGGCCCGGGCGCGCTCTGCGCACCCGGGCCCGCGGAAGGCGTGGAGCCGCTGCTCAGCGGCCTTCGGCCGCCTTGGCCGCGATGTCCGTACGGTGCTGCGAGCCGTCGAGCCCGATCCGCGCGACGGCCTTATACGCCCGCTCCCGCGCCTGCGCCAGATCGGAACCGGTCGCCGTCACCGACAGCACCCGACCGCCGGCGCTGACGACCGCGTCGCCCTCGCGGCGGGTCCCGGCGTGCAGGACGTAGGCCTCCGGGGCGTCCTCGGCGGCCACCTCGGCCAGGCCCTCGATGGGGTCCCCGGTCCGCGGGGTGTCGGGGTAGTTGTGCGAGGCGATGACGACCGTGACGGCCGCGTCCTCGCGCCAGCTCAGCGGGGGCTCGGCGTGCAGGGTGCCCTGGGCGGCGTTCAGCAGCACGCGCGCCAGCGGCGTGCGCAGCCGGGCCAGGACGACCTGGGTCTCGGGGTCGCCGAACCGGGCGTTGAACTCGATGACCCGCACGCCGCGCGAGGTGATCGCGAGTCCGGCGTAGAGGAGGCCGGAGAAGGGCGTGCCGCGGTGGCGCAGCTCGTCCACGGTCGGCTGCAGGACGCTCTCCATGACCTCGTCGACGAGCTTCGGGTCGGCCCAGGGCAGCGGGGAGTACGCGCCCATGCCCCCGGTGTTGGGACCCTCGTCGCCGTCGAGCGCGCGCTTGAAGTCCTGCGCGGGCTGGAGCGGCAGTACGGTCACGCCGTCGGTGATGGCGAAGAGGGAGACCTCGGGGCCGTCGAGGAACTCCTCGATGACGACGCGGTCGCAGGCCAGCGCGTGGGCGCGGGCCGCGGCCCGGTCCTCGGTGACCACGACGCCCTTGCCGGCCGCCAGGCCGTCGTCCTTGACCACGTACGGCGCGCCGAAGGCGTCGAGGGCGGCGTCCACCTCTTCCGGGGTGGTGCAGACGTAGCTGCGCGCGGTCGGGACCGCGGCCGCCGCCATCACGTCCTTGGCGAAGGCCTTGGAGCCCTCCAGCTGCGCCGCCTCGGCGGACGGGCCGAAGACGGGGATGCCCGCGGTGCGGACGGCGTCGGCGACTCCGGCGACCAGCGGGGCCTCCGGGCCGATGACGACGAGATCGGCGCCGAGCTCGGTGGCCAGGCGGGCCACGGCCCCACCGTCGAGGGCGTCGACCGGGCGCAGCTCGGCCACCTCGGAGATGCCGGCGTTGCCGGGAGCGCAGTACAGCGCGTTGACGTCGGGGTCGAGGGACAGAGAGCGGCACAGGGCGTGTTCGCGGGCGCCGCCGCCGATGACGAGGACCTTCACGACATGCAGCCTAGCCCGGGTGGCCGGGCCCGCTTCGTGCGGCCACCCAATTACGGGCCTCTACTCGTTCGTGTATTCCTCTATAACGGTGGCTCCGAGCTCGCGCACGATCAGGTCGTGTCCCGTCAGTGCGCTCTCGACGAGGTCGGGGTCGTCCTCCTCGGGGACGTCGTCCTCGGGGGCGACCGGCGGGGGCGGCTGGTACGCGGGCTGCTGCGGGGCGGGCGGCGCCTGCTGGTGCTGCTGGGGCGGCTGGTACGCGGGCTGCTGGGGCTGGGTCGGAGGCTGCTGCGACGGGGGCGGGGCAGGAGCCGCGGGCGGCGTGTACGGGCCCGGGCCCGGGCCGACCGGCTGTCCTCCGCCGCCTCCCACCACCGCGTCGATCTTCCAGTGGACCTGGAACTGCTCGGCCAGGACCGCCTTGAGGACGTCTTCGCTGCCGCTGCTCGCGAAGTTGTCGCGGGCGCCGACGTTGGGGAAACCGAGCTGGAGGGTCGTCCCGTCGAAGCCGGTGACCTGGGCGTTCTGGCTGAGCAGGATCCAGGTGAAACGGCGGCGGTTCTTCACGGCCTCCAGCACGCCGGGCCACATCGCCTGCACCTGGCCGACGCCGGCCGCCATCCCGGGGGAGGGCGCGGCGGGCGCCGCCGGTGCGGCGGGCTGCTGCTGCACGGAAGCCGGGGCGGGGGCGGGCGGGGCGGCGGAGGCCGCGGTGGGCCAGGCTCCGGCGGCAGGGGCACCGCCACCCGGCCGTGCCGTCCCGGGCCAAGCGCCGGGCGGGGCGGCGGCGGGGGCCTGCGCGGGTGCCTGGACCGCGGGCTGCGGCTCCGGCCGGGACTCGGGCTGCGGCTGGTGCTGCGGCTCCGGCTCCGGCTCGGGTTCGGGGGTCCGTACGGCGGCACGCGCCGCGGCGACACCCCCGGCGGGACCGGCCGGGGCCATCGGGTGCGCCTCGGGCCCGGGCACGTACCCCATGGCGGGCGCAGCGGGCACGGCGGCCGCGCTCGGCATCCCGGCGGCCGCGGAGGCGCCCGCGGCGGCGGCGGCGAACCCGGTCCTCTCCAGCCGGTCGAGCCGCGCCTGGAAGGACCGCTCGTCATCGAAGGCGGCGGGCAGCAGCACCCGGGCGCAGATCAGCTCCAGCTGGAGCCGGGGCGAGGTGGCCCCGCGCATCTCCGTGAGCCCGGTGTTGACCAGGTCGGCGGCCCGCGACAGCTCGGCCGCGCCGAACACGGAGGCCTGGGCCTGCATGCGCTCGACGACATCGGCCGGGGCGTCGATGAGCCCCTTCTCCCCGGCATCGGGCACGGCCGCCAGGATCACCAGGTCGCGCAGCCGCTCCAGCAGGTCGGCGACGAACCGGCGCGGGTCGTTCCCGCCCTCCACGACGCGGTCCACGACCTCGAAGGCGGCGGCTCCGTCCCCGGCGGCGAAGGCGTCGATGACGGAGTCCAGCAGCGAGCCGTCCGTGTACCCGAGCAGGGAGGTCGCCATGGCGTACGTCACACCCTGGTCGGCGGCGCCCGCGAGCAGCTGGTCCATCACCGACATCGAGTCACGTACCGACCCGGCCCCCGCCCGCACCACGAGCGGCAGCACACCGTCCTCGACGGTGGCCCCCTCCCGCGCGCAGACCTCGCCCAGGTACTCGCGCAGGGTGCCGGGGGGCACGAGCCGGAAGGGGTAGTGGTGCGTCCGGGACCGGATCGTCCCGATGACCTTCTCCGGCTCGGTGGTGGCGAAGATGAATTTCAGGTGCTCCGGGGGCTCCTCGACCACCTTCAGCAGGGCGTTGAAGCCCGCCGAGGTGACCATGTGCGCCTCGTCGATGATGTAGATCTTGTAGCGGCTGGACGCCGGGCCGAAGAACGCCTTTTCCCGCAGGTCACGGGCGTCGTCCACACCACCGTGCGAGGCGGCGTCGATCTCGATGACGTCGATGGACCCGGGGCCGTTGCGCGCGAGGTCGCGGCAGGACTGGCACTGCCCGCAGGGGTCGGGAGTGGGACCTTGCTCACAGTTCAGGCACCGGGCGAGGATCCGCGCGCTGGTGGTCTTGCCGCAGCCGCGTGGCCCGCTGAACAGGTACGCGTGATTGACCCGGTTGTTCCGCAGGGCCTGCATCAGCGGGGCAGTGACATGCTCCTGCCCGATGACCTCGGCGAACGACTCGGGGCGGTAGCGGCGGTACAGCGCAAGGGACGACACGTCTACGAGGTTATCCGGGCCCACCGACAACGGCGGCCCACCGCACCCCCGGGCCCCGGCCCCGGAACGCAAAGCGCCCCCCACGCACCCGCCAGAGCCCACTTACCCTTGCTGCCTTCCGGCCCTGGGGGAGTTGGGTGAGATAGCGCCACGTGAGGGGCTGGGCCCCACCCTAGCGGATGGAACCCCCCGGAATCGACCCGGCCCCCTCGACCGCCCCCGCCCGACGATCACGTTCGCGAGCACCCCTCAACGTCTTGTATTGTTTGCGGCGGAGGATTCGCCTAGTGGCCTAGGGCGCACGCTTGGAAAGCGTGTTGGGGGCAACCCCTCACGAGTTCGAATCTCGTATCCTCCGCCAGTGCCTCACCGGGCACTTGAAGGCCCCGACCGGGAAACCGGCCGGGGCCTTCTGCGTTGCCCGGTCGCGGCTGCGACCCGCCGGGCGTCGCTCCGGAGCCGGGCAGCGGGGGCGCGGTCTCCGGCAGGCCGGCCTTCGCTGCAGCACGCGCTGTCGCCGTAGGGCCACGGCGCGTACGACCACCCCTCACCCCGTGCGATCTACGTCGGTGCACACAGCCACCGCACAGGGGAGAGCCGTGAACCACCGCACCGCCACCGCCGTACTGACCGTCGTCATCGCCGCCGCGGGGCCCACCGCGTGCGGCAGCGCCGAGGAGGACTCCGGCGAGCCGTCGGCGAAGACACCGCCACGCCGCGCCGAGCACGCCCGCTGCCGCACCCGGGGCGACGAGCAGACCGTCGGCTTCCGCCGCGACGCCGCCCGGCAAGGGGATCCCGCCCCAGCCGGGTGCGGCGACACGGGCCGAGTGCGTCCCCACCCTGACCGCCATCGACCCGGACATCGTCAACACCAGGCCCGACCGGGCAGTCGACCGGGCCCGCACCCGACTCGCTTCCTGGTCACGCACCAGTGGGCGACGGCCGGCGGAGCCAAATCCTTTCCCCAGTACGACTGTTCCGCCCGTGTGGGTGGATCAGGGGCCGGGGTCGGCCCGGGGCGGTGGGGGCGCACCTATAAAGGGCGGCGTTCCGTTCGACCGACCTACCGATGGGCTCCCACCATGCTGCAGGCCGCTCTGCGCGTACTCGCCGCCGTATCCGTCGTCTCCGCCGTCGCCGTCTCACCCGCCGTCGCCGCGCCCGCCGCGCCCGCCGCACCGGCCGCCGACCTGACCTCCCCCTGCGGTCCCGTCACCGAGTACCGGGCCTCCGACTGGTGGCGTACGACCACCAACCCGATGATCGCCCAAGCCGTCGCCGCCACCGCCCTGGACGAGAACTGGCAGTGGCGCGACGACACCAACACCCTCTGGCGCGGGGACACCCGGGAGACCGTCGACGAGCTCTTCGAGACCGGCTTCACGCCGCGCGGGGAAGAGCTGATCCCGCTGGCCGAGTACATCGTCAAGGGCGGCGGGCAGAACAGCGCCCACCTCAGCACCAGTTGCGAGAAGTGGGTGGCCCAGAAGTTCGCCACGTACGGAGCGGCCAAGACCGGCTGGGTCTACGAGATCGAGGCCCCCGGCGGCATCGACGTGAACGCCACCGCGCACCTCAACCACTACGACTCGCCGTACCTGTGGAACAAGGAGGTCGACTTCCCCGGCGGGGTGGAAGGCCGCTACATCAAGGGCGCCTGCAAGTACCACCTCGTCTCCACCGACCCGGACACGAAGGTCAGCACCTTCGAGAACCTCGGCTGCAAGACGAACGCCGGTTTCGCGCCCCACGCCCTGGAGCGGACCGCCGCGGCCCGGTAGCGGCCGAGCGGCCGAGCGGCTCGCCCCGGCCTCGTGCGGGCCACACGCACGGGCCGGGGCGCCGGCGCGGGCCTACGGGGGAACCGCCCCCGCGGGTCCACCGGCGCCGAACGGCCGGCGCTACGCGAACTTCGGCATCTCACCGGCCCGTGTCGACATGTCGATCACCGCGAACGCCGCGCCCTGCTGGTCGGTCAGTGCCGCGAACCGGCCGAAGGGGCTGTCGACCGGACCGAAGTGGAGCCGGCCGCCCCGCGCCTGCGCCTTCTCCACCGCCTCGTCACAGTTCGCGACCCCGAAGAACACCTGGATGTACGGCGGGATCTCTTTCGGGAACTCGTCACCCATGTTCATCCGGCCCAGCACCGGGTTCTGCGCGCCGCCGAGGCTGAACACCTTGTAGTCCATCCCCGCCGCCTCGGGGTCGTCGCCCGGGTCCATCTGCAGGGCCTGGTAGGGGAACACCTTCGGCAGGAACCCGTCCACCTTCGCCGCGTCCCGCGTGAAGACCTCCGCCCAGGCGAACGAACCCGCCTCGCCGGTCTTCTCGAAGCCCTTGTGTTCTCCCGGCTGCCAGACGCCGAAGACCGCGCCGCTGGGCTCCTTGGCGATCACCATCGTGCCGAAACCGCCGACCTGCATCGGCCCCATCGCCACCTCGCCGCCCGCCGACCTGATCTTCTCCGCCGTGGCGGCCGCGTCCGGCGAGGCGAAGTACAGGCACCACTGCGACGGGGCGTCGGCGCCCGGCATCGGCGGCACGACGGCGGCGACTGCCTTGCCGTCGGAGTAGGCCTGCGTGTAGTTGCCGTACTCGCCCGCCGAGTCGCCGAACGTCCAGCCCAGCACGTCACCGTAGAAGCCCTTGGCCGCCTCCACGTCGGCGAACATCGCGTCCACCCAGCAAGGGGCGCCTTCCGGGTACCCAGTCATGATCGATCGACTCCCGTGTCGTGTACGTCGTCGTGACCCGTCTCGCTTCACACGCTAGGCGGCCGGTGCGCCGCCCGCGCGCGGAGGACAGCGGCGGGGGAGGCTGGAGCCATGGACAAGGACATCACCATCCGGCTGGCCCAGCAGCCGGAGGCCGACGCGCTGCTCGGCCGGAGCCCGCTCGCCGCGCTCGTCGGGATGCTGCTCGACCAGCAGGTACCCATGGAGTGGGCCTTCTCGGGGCCGTACACGATCGCCCGTCGGATGGACGCGGACGACCTCGACGCCCACACGATCGCCGCCTACGACCCGGAGGCCTTCGCGGCTCTGCTTTCCGAGAAGCCGGCCGTGCACCGCTACCCGGGCTCCATGGCGAAGCGGGTACAGCAGCTGTGCGCGTACCTGGTGGAGCACTACGACGGGGACGCGGAGGGGATCTGGCGGGACGCGGGATCCGGCGCCGAACTGCTGCGGCGGCTGAGGGACCTGCCCGGCTTCGGGGAACAGAAGGCTCAGATCTTCCTGGCCCTGCTGGGCAAGCGGTTCGGGGTGCGCCCGAAGGGCTGGCGGGAGGCGGCCGGCGGCTACGGCGAGGCGGGCGTCCACCGCTCGGCGGCGGACATCACCGGGCCGGAATCACTGGCCAAGGTGCGGGCGTACAAGCAGGAGCACAAGGCCGCCGCGAAGGCCGCGAAGTCGGGGGCCGGCGACGGCGGGACGAGCTGACCGCCCAGAAGCCGCCACGAAAACCGGCCGGTTGACGGCCCCGCAGCCACCTGCGTCAACAGGCGAGTTGACGGATCCGGCCACCCGGACCCGGGCGCCGTCCGCGCCCCGCTTACCCTCGCCCCATGACCTCGAACCTCACGCGCGCGGCCACCGCCGAGTCCATCTCCGACGGCCCGGGCAGCTTCATCACACTGCTCACCGACACCCCCGAACTCACCTGCAACACGGCCATCTTCGAGGTCGGCGCGGCCGGCGCCCCCGTGCACTTCCACACCAAGGCGACCGAGTTCTTCCACGTCACGGAGGGGCGGCTCGACGTCCTCGTCGGCGACGAGATCCACACCCTGGGCAAGGGCGACTTCCTCAGCGTCCCGCCCGGCGTGAAGCACGCCTTCGCCCCGGCGGCCGGCCACACGGCCGAGGTCTTCGTCGGCTTCACCCCCGGCATGGGGCGCTTCGACTACTACCGCCTGCTGGGCCGGGTGCGCGCGGGCGAGGCCACCGTGCAGGACATCATCGACAGCCAGCCCGTCTACGACAACCACTACGCGGAGAGCGAGGCCTGGGCCGGGCGCCCGCGCAGCGCCGAGGCGTAGACGACGTCGGCGTCGAGCCGGCGCAGTTCCTCCGAGATCAGCTCGGCGAGGCTGCGGATCTTGAGGGCGACCTTGCGGTCTGGCCACCCCGGAAGGGAAAGGGTGGCCAGCACCCCGTCGGGCCGGTCCACCCGGATCTCGCCCCCGGTCGTCTCCAGCCGGACCCGCGTCACCACCGGCCCCTCCGTCGCCACCCGCTCCACCGGCACCCCGAGCCGGACCTCCAGCCAGCGCGCCAGCAGCTCGGCACTCGCGTGGCCGGGCTCGCTCTCCACCGCGGCGCCGGTCACCGGCAGCGGCGCCTGCTCCAGGGAGCCGGCCAGCAGCGAACGCCACGGCGTCAGCCGGGTCCAGGCGAGGTCGGTGTCACCGGGGGCGTACGAGGCCGCCCGCTCGCGCAGGACGCCCACCGGGTCGTCGGCCGCCTGGGCATCGGTGATCCGGCGCTGCGCCAGCGCGCCCAGCGGATCGAGGGCCGGTGAGGCGGGGGCGTCGGCCGGCCACCACGCCACCACCGGCGCGTCCGGCGCCAGCAGGGGCAGTACGACCGAACTCGCGTGCTCGGTGAGTTCCCCGTACAGCCGCAGCAGCACGATCTCTCCCGATCCGGCGTCGGATCCGACGCGCAGTTCGGCGTCCAGGCGCGTCCGCTGGAGCTTGCGCGGACCGCGTGCGGTCCGTTTGATCACCGCGATGATCCGGGAGGGGTGCTCGCGCGAGGCTTCGGAGGCCGCGCGGACCGCGTCGTAGGCGTTCTCCTCGTCGGTGACCACGACGAGCGTGAGCACCAGCCCCATGGCGGGGCTGCCGACGGCTCGGCGCGCTTCGAGGAGGGCCCGGTCGATCTTGCCGGACGTGGTGTCGGTGAGGTCTGTCCGCATGGTCCGAGTCTGTCAGCGAAGGCCATGGATATGGCAACCGGTTCAGTGGATTCCGTCTGGACCGTCCGGCTGGGCCGTCCGGGTGAAGGTGGGAACGGGGCGCGGCGGTTCAGCGTCGACGGCGGGCCGTCCCGAAGAGCGAGCGCGAGATCTCCCGCCCCAGCTGGGTGCCGACGGACCGGGCCAGCGAGCGGAAGAGCCCGCTGCCCACCACCTGCTGCGCCAGGGAGGGTTCCTGCCGGGGCGCGCCGCGGCCCGCCTTCGCGGCCGGCCTGCCCTCTTTCTCCCCTTCCCCGGCCGCGGCGGCCCGCTCCGCCGCGGCCTCGGCCGCCGCCTGCTCGGCGCTGATCTTCTCGTAGGCCGACTCGCGGTCGACCGGCTGCGCGTACCGGGGGTACAGGGGCGAGGAGGTCACCGCGCGGTCGAGGGCGGCCGCGTCGAGCGGCCCCATCAGTGACTGCGGGGCGCGCAGCCGGGTCGCCGCCACGGGCGTGGGCGCGCCGTTCTCGCTCAGCACGGTGATCACCGCCTCGCCCGTCCCGAGCTGGGTGAGCAGCTCCTCCAGGTCGTAGGCCGACCGGGGGAAGGTCTTCACCGTCGCCCTGAGCGCCTTCGCGTCGTCGGGGGTGAAGGCGCGCAGCGCGTGCTGCACCCGGTTGCCGAGCTGCGCCAGTACGTCCGCCGGCACGTCCTTCGGGGTCTGCGTCACGAAGAAGACGCCGACGCCCTTGGAACGGATGAGCCGGACCGTCTGGGTGATGGATTCCAGGAACGCCTTCGAGGCGTCGTGGAACAGCAGGTGAGCCTCGTCGAAGAAGAAGACGAGTCCGGGCCGCTCCACGTCCCCCACTTCCGGCAGGTCCGCGTAGAGGTCCGCCAGTAGCCACATCAGGAAGGTGGAGAAGAGCTGCGGTTTGTCCTGGACCGCCGGGAGTTCCAGTACGGAGACCACGCCGCGCCCGTCGGGGGCCGTGCGGAGGAATGCGGAGGTGTCGAATTCCGGCTCTCCGAAGAAATCCGCGGCGCCCTGCTGCTCGAATGCGGTGAGCGATCGCAGGATCACCCCGGCGGTCACCGTGGAAAGGCCGCCGATGCCTTTGAGTTCGGCCTTCCCCTGGTCGGACACGAGGAAGGCCACGACCGCCCGGAGGTCTTTGAGGTCGATCAGCTCCAGGCCCTTGGAGTCGGCGTAATGGAAGATGAGACCGAGTGACTGCTCCTGCGTCTGGTTGAGCCCGAGCACCTTCGACAGCAGGACGGGCCCGAAAGCCGTCACCGTCGCCCGGAGCGGAATACCGGGCCCGATACCGCCCAGGGAGTAGAACTCGGCCGGATATCCGGTCGCCGACCATTCCTGGGACACTTCCCCGGCCCGTCGGCGGATGCGGTCGCTCGGAACACCGGGCGCCGAAATCCCCGAGACGTCGCCTTTGATGTCGGCGAGGAATACGGGCACGCCCGCCGCCGAGAGCTGTTCGGCGATCAGCTGGAGGGTTTTCGTCTTGCCGGTGCCGGTGGCGCCGGCGACCAGCCCGTGCCGGTTGAGCATGGCCAGCGGGATGCGGACCTGCCGGTCCGGCAGGCAGGTGCCCTCCCAGAGCAGGGCCCCCAGATCGAGCGCTGGTCCTGTGAAGGCGTACCCGGCGGCGATCTGGTCGGCCGGGGACACGGGGTCGGTGCTCTCGCTCATGAAGTCACTCCCGGATTGGCCCCGTCTGCCACTTTTGCACTGCGGCTGCGATGCTGCGCCCGCACGCACCGGCCCGGTAGGCTTTCCGTGTGATCTTCAAGCGCATCGGAAGCGGGCGGCCGTACCCCGACCACGGCAGGGAAACCACCCGGCAGTGGGCGGACGTAGCCCCGCGCCCGGTCCGGCTCGACCAGCTCGTGACGACCAAGGGACAGCTGGACCTCGAAACACTGCTCGCCGAGGACTCCACCTTCTACGGGGACCTCTTCGCGCACGTCGTGAAGTGGCAGGGCGACCTGTACCTGGAGGACGGGCTGCACCGCGCCGTGCGCGCGGCCCTCCAGCAGCGCCAGGTGCTGCACGCCCGCGTCCTCGAAATGGACTGACCGGGGCTCCGCACCAGAGCCCGCGCTCGTGAACGTGAGCCGTCCTGACCGGCCGATTGCGCCTTTCGGGTCGGCCTTTGCCGATCAAACGATCATTTAGTAGGCATCGTTCCGGTACGGCACTACGCTGCGCCCATGAGCATGCTCACTCCCCCCGGCATGGGCGGAAAGTACCGCGTCACCGGAGCTGCCTTCCCCCGCATGAGCCGTCCGCGGCGACGCCGCCGGATCATCCTCGCCCTGTTCGGCTCCGCCCTCGTGCTGGCCCTGCTCGGCTACGGGGCACTGCAGCTCATCGACGTCTTCCGCGGCGACACCCGGCACAAGACGGCCGCTGCCAAGGACTGCCCGACCGGCGCCCCCAAGGCCGGCCCGGCGGCGGCCCCCTCCAAACCCGCGGTGGTGCTGCCCCAGCCCGGCCAGATCACGGTCAACGTCTACAACGCGACCCCGCGCGCCGGCCTCGCCAAGGCCGTCGGGGACGAGCTGAAGAAACGCGGCTTCGTGATCGGGCAGGTCGGCAACGCCCCGGCCGACTTCGACAAGAAGGTCCCGGGCACCGGGATAATGCTGGGCTCGCCGAAGACCGACAAGGCGGCCTACTCCGTACTCGGCACCCAGCTGGCCGGCATGACGCAGCACACCGACACCCGCGAGGGCCCGGACATCGACCTGATCCTCGGCGACGGGTTCAAGGAGCTCAGCACGAAGGCGGACGCCGACAAGGCGCTGGCCCTCCTGGCCAACCCCGAGCCCGCGCCCGCCGCGAAGAAGTGCTGACCGGCGCCGGAGCACTCACCGACGCCTGACCACCGGTCCGCGCCCGGGGCGTTACTCGGCCGAGCCGTACATGCGGTCGCCCGCGTCGCCCAGGCCCGGCACGATGTAGCCGTGCTCGTTGAGCCGCTCGTCCACGGCTGCCGTCACCACCGTCACCGGCGTGCCCGCCAGCTCGCGCTCCATGACCTCGACGCCCTCCGGCGCGGCCAGCAGCACCACGGCGGTGACGTCGTCGGCGCCGCGCTTGATGAGCTCCTGGATCGCGGCGACCAGCGTGCCGCCGGTGGCCAGCATCGGGTCGACGACGTAGACCTGCCGGCCGGAGAGGTCCTCGGGCATGCGCGTCGCGTACGTGGAGGCCTCCAGGGTCTCCTCGTTGCGGACCATGCCCAGGAAGCCGACCTCGGCGGTCGGCAGCAGCCGCACCATGCCGTCCAGCATGCCGAGACCGGCGCGCAGGATCGGGACGACCAGCGGGCGCGGGTGGGAGAGCTTCACGCCGGTCGTCGCGGCGACCGGGGTCTCGATGTCGGCCTGCTCGGTGCGCACGTCGCGGGTGGCCTCGTACGCCAGCAGGGTCACCAGTTCGTCGGCGAGGCGACGGAAGGTGGGGGAGTCGGTGCGCTTGTCGCGCAGGGTGGTGAGTTTGTGCGCCACCAAGGGGTGATCGACGACCTGCAAACGCACAACTTCCTCCAAGACCTCAACTGCCGCCAGCTGCCGGGTTTCGACCTGCGACCTGCGAAAACGGCCGCGATGTGCGACCTCCACCCAAAAGGCTACGCGCTGAGCGGCCCCTCCCGTGTCCGAAGGGGCACCCCGGGGGCCCCGGCCCCGGTATTGCGGGCCGCACAGGGGGCCAGCACCCTGGATTGATGAGCAACGGACTGGTGATCGCGGCGGTCGACGGATCCGAGCACAGCCTGGAGGCGCTGGAGTGGGCGAGGCTCGCGGCGCTGCGGCACGGCGCCGGGCTGCTCGTCGCCCATGTGCTCTCCGACAGCGCCCAGTTGTACGCGGGGCGGCGCTCGTCCCTGCACGACGCCTCCGAGCCCGAGGAGTACGCCGATCCGGTGGGGGACCGGGTGCGGGAGGTCCTGGCGGCGGCGCCGGAGCAGCCGGCGCAGGTGCGGTACGAGGCCCTGGAGGGGTCCGTTCCGGAGGCGCTGCGGGTGATCGGGGCCGAGACGCGGCCGCTCGCGCTGGTCATGGGGTCCCGGGGCCGCGGGGGGTTCGCCGCGCTGCTGCTCGGGTCGAACAGCCGGGCCGTGGCCACCACCGCGCCGTGCCCGGTGGTGGTGGTGCCGCGGGCGGGGCGGTCCGGGGCCGGCGGCGCGGTCGTCCTGGGGCTGCACACCGCCGAGACGCATGACGACGTACTGGCCTTCGCGTTCGCGGAGGCCTCCGCGCGGGGGACGGCCGTCCAGGTGGTCTCGGCCTACCCGGTACCGCCGTCCCCGGCGGTCATGCCGCTGGACACGCCGTTCGCGGTGATCACCCCCGAGGAGCTGGCGGGGGGCGACGACCTCGGCCCGGCCGAGCGGGAGGCCCTGCGGGCCCAGCAGGAACGCCTCGCCCCGTTCCGCGAGCGGCACCCCGGGGTGCGGGTGGAGCAGGCCGCGGTGCCGGGTGAGGCGGCGGGGCGGCTGGTGGAGGCGTCGCGCTCGGCGGGGCTGGTGGTGGTCGGGCGCCACCACCCGAAGCGGAGCCTGGGGGCGCTGATGATGGGGTCCGTCGCGCACGCGGTGCTCCAGCACGCGCAGGGCCCGGTGGCGGTCGTCCCGGCGACCCACGACGAACCCGCCTGAGCTGGGACGACCTGGGTGGCATCAATGCGGGGGTCCCGGGGAAGGTGGGTAGCACAACCGCAGAAGAGCAGCCGGGGCGGTGGGCGATGGTGCCAGAGAAAGAGCCGGGGGATCCGGGGGAGCCGGAGAGTACGGCGCAGCGCCGGGCGCGGCGTGCGCAGTTCCTCCGCGACTTGAACGAGGCGCGCGAACTGCGCGACCGCGTCCAGCCCCGCCGCGCCCGCGCGGCCCGTATGCGCCAACAAATGCGCATGCGCACGTTCCGCTGGTAACCGGGTGGTCCACCGGTGACCGGGCGGTCCGCTGGTCATCCGGCGTTCCGGCGGTTCGCTGGTCACCCGGTGATCCGCCGGTCACCCGGCCCGGACCCGGCGCCGCCGGGTTCCACGCGCCGCGGAACCCGGGACAGCCGCCCCGGCCGAAGCCGGCCCCGCCGGCATGCGGGGCGCGGCCCGGGGCGGAGCCCGGGCGCGCGCCGCCGCCGCCTCCCGCGCCCCGGCGCCCCCTCCGGCGGGCCGGGTCCCGGGAGTGACACGCCCACCCCCGGGACCGGGTCCCGCCCGCCCAACGCGGCCCCCGCACAACCCGCGGAGCCCACGGCACGGGACGACGCAAGCGCGGAAGACCTCTCGCAAAGCCGCCGTTTCTGCCACGATGCCGATGGGGCGGGGTACGAACGGCTCGCACACGGCTGTTCAGGCCCCAACCTCAGGCCGGGGGGACCTCCAACCGGCACGCCTACGACCAGTGGGAGAGTCACGGTGTACTTCGCCGCACTGCTCGCGCGCACCGAAGACGGGTGGGAAGCGAGCGACATGGAACTCGACGATGTCGAGTCCTTGAGTGATCTGATCGATCTCGCCCGGTCCGCCGCTGTCGACGACGACACGGTGGTCGCCCTCATCGAGCAGGAGGACGCCTGGTTCGGCGTCGTCCGCGTGGACGGCGAGGAGGACCCTCGGTACTTCGTATCGAACGCCTCCGCGGCCGACCGCAGCTCCTACGGCTCGATGCTGACCAAAGAGCTGCTGGGCAGCGAGGAGGAGGACGACGAACTCGACGAACTCGACCTGGACGGCACCGAGGACGGCGAGGAGGACGCCATCGCCGCCTTCACCACCGAGGACGACGACGCGGACGAAGGGGTCCGCGGCGGCACCGAGCCGGTACCGGCCGGTCCGCTCGGCGACCCCCGGCTGCTCGACGACCTCGGCGTGAGCCACAAGCAACTGATGACCCTCGACGGGGACGCCCTCTCGGAGATCGCCGAGTCGCTCGGTGCGACCGAGGTCCTGGAGGCCGTCCGCTAGTGATCACCGAGCACCACACGCACCACCCCGGTCCCGACCCCGTTCGGGACCCCTGGCGGGACTCCATGCGCCTGGCGCTCCAGGAGGCCGCCCTGGCGGTGCCGGCCGGCGACGTGCCGGTCGGCGCCGTCCTGCTCGGCCCGGACCGGGAGCTCCTCGCCACCGGGCACAACGAGCGCGAGGCGACCGGCGATCCCACGGCCCACGCCGAGGTGCTCGCGCTGCGCCGGGCGGCCGCCGCGCTCGGGGAGTGGCGGCTGACCGGGTGCACCCTGGTGGTGACCTTGGAGCCGTGCGTGATGTGCGCGGGCGCACTGGTGCAGTCCCGGGTGGCCCGGGTCGTCTACGGCGCGGATGACGAGAAGGCGGGCGCGGCGGGGTCGCTCTGGGACCTCGTACGGGACCGCAGGCTCAACCACCGGCCGGAGGTGGTCCGCGGCGTGCTGGCGGACGAGTGCGCCCGGCAGCTGACGGACTTCTTCCGCGACCTCTGACCGACCGTTCCAGGGCGGCTCGTGGCACGGCACCGGATACGGATTTCAGAGCACGGCTCTCTTTGGGCTAAGCTCTCTCTCGGTAGCGTGTCCGAGCGGCCGAAGGAGCACGCCTCGAAAGCGTGTGATGGTGCAAGCTATCCGTGGGTTCAAATCCCACCGCTACCGCTCTGATCGAGAGCCCCGCCCCGCAAGGGTCGGGGCTCTCGTCGTTCCCGCCCGCAACTCGGCCCGCGCGCACCCGTCCACGACTCCGGCCCGCGCGCCCGCACCTCCACTCGGCCCGGCGCCCGGCCCGCGACGCTCCGGATGCCCACCCCGCCCCGCCCCGGCCGCCGCCGCCCCGCGCCCGTAGCGCCCGTACGGCCGCCCTCCGAGGGACCCCCGCGTGACCGGCTGCCCCCTCGGCCGTTGTCACGGCATGACCAAGACCCAGCGCATGCTCGCCGCCTTCGCCCTCGCGGGGGCCGCCGCGGGCCTCGCCGCACCCGCCGCCTCCGCCGCACCGATCGCCCCGCTCACCCTGCCGGACCTGCCGCAGGCCGCCCCGGGCATGCCGAAGGGTGTCGTGCCCGGCTCCGTCCAGGACATCGGCGCCAAGCTGAACGCCCTCAACCAGCTCAACCGGCTGATGGACCTCCCGAACGACCTCGCGCCGGTGATCGCGCCCGTCCAGCCCATCACGGACCTGGCCGGCGCCATCGGCTGACGGGCCCCGCAACGCGGCCGGTACCCGCGGCCCGCCGGCCACCGCGGCCCGCCGGCCACCGCAACGCGGCCGGTAACCCGCAGCTCGTCCGCTCCCGCAACTCACCGGCCCCCGACGCACGGAAGGCCCCGGCCGTGGCCGGGACCTTCACGCGTGGACGGGGGAAGCGGCATCGGGGGGGGGAGAAGCCGCTCCCCCCGAGGAGACCGAACCTGCCGGTCCGAGCCGCGATCGGGGGGAAGCCGCGGCCGGACCCCGCAGCGAGGCCCTTTCCCTCACCCCCCGGCTTCCTGCCAGAACCGGTGGGCTCGTGTCCCATCCTGCGTCTTCCCCTCCCACCCGGGGAGCGACAAAAGGCCCTTACCGACAGGCCATTGGTCCTTAAAGGTCAGGTGAGTGCCCAAACTTGACCGGTTAGACTCACCCGACTCAGCAGGACCGGTTGGGGAGGCCGACACCGCTCGTGGACACCAAGAAGCTCGTCATGGGCGCGCTCGTCGTCTTCGTACTCTTCGTGATCATCACTCAACCCGTCAAAGCCGCCGATATGGTCCAAATAGGCTTCCAGGGGATCTCGGATGCCGCCCATGGGATCGGCGAGTTCATGACCGAACTGGTGCGCTGAACCCGTACGCTGAAGCGGATTCCGGACTTCCCGGCCCCCCACTCCGACGGGTGGGGGGCTTTTTGTGTTATCCGTGTTCAGGGTGAATATCCCGATATGCCCAATCTGGCAAATCTATCCTCAACACGACGTTATCGGGTGCTTGCACACAGTGCGCATCTCTTGTGATGCTATGACCGCTTTTGACGGATAGTTGACTGAAGGGGTGGCGTGACCGTGCCGGCCAGTACTGCGCCTCAGGTGCCACCCCAGCAGGACCCCCAGAGCCCCCAGAGCGCGCAGGAACCCCCGGAACACACCGAGCCGGCCGAGCCGCCCCACGACCCCCAGGTCCCCCTCCAGCAGGAGTCCACGCCGGACCCCCTGCCGGAGTCACCACCGGAGTCCACGCCCGAGCCCCCGCCCGCCCCCAGGCCGCAGAGCCGCGGCGCCGACACCCGCGCGCTGACCCAGGTGCTGTTCGGACAGCTCAAGAACCTCCAGCCCGGCAGCCGCGACCACACCAGGGTCCGCGGGGCCCTCATCGAGGCCAACCTGCCCCTCGTCCGGTACGCGGCGGCCCGCTTCCGCAGCCGCAACGAGCCGATGGAGGATGTCATCCAGGTCGGAACGATCGGACTCATCAACGCGATCGACCGCTTCGACCCCGACCGCGGGGTGCAGTTCCCGACCTTCGCGATGCCGACCGTGGTCGGGGAGATCAAACGGTACTTCCGCGACAACGTGCGAACCGTCCACGTCCCGCGCCGCCTCCACGAGCTGTGGGTGCAGGTCAACGCCGCCACCGAGGACCTCACCACGCTGCACGGCCGCACTCCCACCACCCCCGAGATCGCCGAGCGGCTGCGCATCACCGAGGACGAGGTGCTCTCCTGCATCGAGGCCGGCCGGAGCTACCACGCAACCTCGCTCGAAGCCGCCCAGGAGGGCGACGGAATGCCCGGCCTGCTGGACCGCCTCGGCTACGAGGACCCGGAACTGGCCGGCGTCGAGCACCGGGACCTCGTCAGGCACCTCCTCGTACAGTTGCCCGAGCGCGAACAGCGGATCCTCCTGCTCCGGTACTACAACAACCTGACGCAGTCGCAGATCAGCGCTGAGCTGGGGGTTTCCCAGATGCACGTGTCCCGGCTGCTCGCCCGGAGCTTCGCGCGGCTGCGATCCGCAAACAGGATCGAGGCGTAACCGGAACGGGTGGAGATCACCTGGCGCGTTTCCCGACAGACCGGGCTCATTCCGTTCTGTCGCTGGAGATACATGTCGACATGGCGCTACAGCGTGTTGCCGACATGTGACATTCTGCTGGAACCGCGTTTGCCGCAGCCCCGCCTCCGGTATTCAGGTGGAGGCTGCGTTCCTCCGACGGGCGCGCAGAGAAGCGCGACCGTCCGCGACCTCAAGGGGGTGGCATGTCCGTAGACCAGGGCAGCTCCAAGGTGCTCACGCTCGTCAAGCGTGAGCTGCCGGCAGTGTCCAACCGCTCGGAAGCCATCGACACCCGCACGCTCTCCCGCTCCCTCTTCCAGCGACTTGCCGCCCTGGACGTGGACAGCCCCGACCGCGCGTACGTACGCGACACCCTGATCGAGCTGAACCTCCCCCTCGTGCGCTACGCGGCGGCCCGCTTCCGCAGCCGCAACGAGCCGATGGAAGACATCGTCCAGGTGGGCACCATCGGGCTCATCAAGGCGATCGACCGCTTCGACTGCGAACGCGGTGTCGAGTTCCCGACCTTCGCCATGCCGACGGTCGTGGGCGAGATCAAACGATTCTTTAGGGACACTTCCTGGTCCGTGCGCGTCCCGCGCCGGCTCCAGGAGCTGCGCCTGGCCCTCACCAAGGCCAGTGACGAGCTCGCCCAGAAGCTGGACCGGTCCCCGACCGTTCCCGAACTGGCCGCCGTGCTCGGCGTCTCCGAGGAGGACGTGGTCGACGGCCTGGCCGTCGGCAACGCGTACACCGCTTCCTCGCTCGATTCGCCCTCGCCCGAGGACGAGGGCGGCGAGGGCTCCCTCGCCGATCGCCTCGGGTACGAGGACAGCGCGCTCGAAGGGGTCGAGTACCGGGAGTCGCTCAAGCCGCTGCTGGCCAAACTGCCGCCCCGCGAACGGCAGATCATCATGCTGCGGTTCTTCGCCAACATGACGCAGTCGCAGATCGGAGAGGAGGTCGGCATCTCCCAGATGCACGTCTCCCGGCTGCTCACGCGTACGCTCGCGCAGCTGCGCGTCGGCCTGATCGGCGAGTAGGCCGGCAGGCAGCCCTCCGGGCCGCTGCCGCCCGCTTCCCAACTGACGGATCGTCAGTGACACTGGCGCGATGCGAACGGGAACCCGCCGGGCGGCAGCACTCACCCTCTGCGGCGCCGTCGCCGCCCTGGCCCTCGGCGGCTGCGGCGGTCCGGCCCGCGAGGGCTACGCCGCCGTGGGAGCAGCGCCCTCCGGCACGGGCGGGAACGTACCGCCGCGCGGGGACGTGGAGTTCCAGCAGCTCGGAGCCCCGCCGCCGGGCGGCGCCGCGCCTTCGGCCACCAGTGGTACGTCGACCGGTGCGAGGGACGCGAGGACCCCGGCCGCCTCCGCCCGGGGCGGAGCCCCATCCACCGCCCCCGGCGGCTCCGCGGCCCCGGGCACCTCACCGGACCCCGGCCCCGCCGCCATCCCCGGCACCCCCCACCGCACCGAGCCCCCGGGGCCACCGGGATCCACACCCCCGCCCACGCCGGGCGGGCCGGGCACCCCGGCCCCAGCGCCGGCGACCCCGGCGCGGCTGACGCTCGGCGCCCCGCTCCGCTCGGCGGCCGCCGACCGCTGGTGCGAGCGGGTCACGGTCGCCTTCACCAACACCGGCACCACCGCGGCCCGTTCGGGCACGGTGAACTTCGCGACGCACATCATCGGCGCCCTCGGCATCGACTGGGCCACGATCGCCACGACCCAGCCGCTGCCCGCCCCGATCGCGGGCGGCACGTCGAAGACGCAGACCTACACGGTCTGCGTCGAGGCGTGGCGGGTGCCCCTGGGCATGCACGTCGAGACCCGGAACGTCACCGCCACCTGGAGCTGACGCCCCGGGGCCCCCGAGGGGGCACGGGACCAGCCCGGGGGCACGGACACTAGCGCGGGGGCACGGACACTAGCGCGGGGGCACGGGGACCAGCGCGGGGGCACGGGGACTAGCCCAGCGCCAGCCAGGCCACCGCCACGATCACGACGAGCGCGGCCAGCCCCAGACCCACCCACAGGCCGGTCCTGGGGGCAGCCTTCGCCGACTGGCGCCGACGGGCTCCCGGCACGGTGGCACGCACCGGCTCGGCCTCCTCGACGAACGCGCGGAACATCTGGGTGCTGCCCGCCGGGTCGTAGTTGCCCTCGGGGCCGGGTGAGTTGTGGTTCGCAGCCATGGCTCCGCACCCTAGCGGCTTTTCCGATTCCTTTACCGCTCCACCCCCCCATCCATTTGCCTGTAGCAACCAACCTCTTCTATGGTTGCCCTAAGCAACGAGATTGGGGGCGTCGGATGGCCTCGCACACGGCCCGCAGCGCCGGCACCACGCCGGCCACCCGCTACGAGGAGCTGGCCCGCCAGCTCACCGGCATCGGCGCGGTCAAGCGCGACCTCGCACGGATCCTGCCCGCGGACTGCCCGACCGGCTCCGCCGCCGTCCTCACCGTGCTCGACCGGCACGGCGAGATGCGGCTCAGCCGGCTCGCCGAGTTCATGGCCATCGACATCTCGGTGAGCAGCCGGCACGTCGCCCACGCGGCCGACCGCGGCTGGATCGAACGCGTCCTCGACCCCGGCGACGGCCGCTGCCGGATCCTGCGCCTCACCCCGGCCGGACGCGCCGTCCTCGCCGAGCTCGGCGCCCGGTACACCAACGCCCTGGAAAGGGCGCTGTCCGACTGGTCGGCCGAGGACATCGACGTGCTCAACGCCCTGCTGGCACGGCTCCGATCGAGCTTCTAGTACTGAAGGAACCACATGGCTACGACCACACCCACCGGTGTGCGGGGAGGCGGCCAGTCGGGGACCACGTCCGACGGCGCGCCCATGACGCACCCGCAGATCATGAAAGCGCTGTCCGGGCTGATGCTCGGCATGTTCGTGGCGATCCTGTCCTCCACGATCGTCTCCAACGCACTGCCCCAGATCATCAGCGACCTCGGCGGTACGCAGTCCTCCTACACCTGGGTCGTCACCGCCGCCCTCCTCTCGATGACGGCCGCGACCCCCCTGTGGGGGAAGCTGTCCGACCTGTTAAGCAAGAAGCTGCTGGTCCAGATATCGCTGGTCGTCTACGTCCTCGGCTCCGTCGTCGCCGGCATGTCGCAGAACACCGGCATGCTGATCGCCTGCCGCGTGGTCCAGGGCATCGGCGTCGGCGGCCTGTCCGCCCTCGCCCAGATCGTGATGGCCGCGATGATCTCCCCGCGCGAGCGGGGCCGCTACAGCGGCTACCTCGGCGCGGTGTTCGCCGTCGCCACCGTCGGCGGCCCGCTGCTCGGCGGTGTCATCACCGACACCGACTGGCTCGGCTGGCGCTGGTGCTTCTACGTCGGCGTCCCGTTCGCCGTCATCGCGCTGATCGTGCTCCAGAAGACCCTGCGGCTCCCGGTGGTCCGGCGTGACGTCAAGGTGGACTGGCTGGGCGCGTTCCTGATCAGCGGCGCGGTGTCCCTGCTGCTGATCTGGGTCACCCAGGCGGGGGACTCGTACGACTGGATCTCCTGGACGACGCTGGCGATGACCGGCGGCGCCGTGGCGCTCGGCCTGCTCTTCCTCCTGGTCGAATCCCGGGCGAGCGACCCGATCATCCCGCTGCGCCTGTTCCGCAACAAGACCATCTCCCTCGCCTCGGCGGCCTCGCTGTTCGTCGGCATCGCGATGTTCTCCGGCACGGTCTTTTTCAGCCAGTACTTCCAGCTCGCCCGCGGCGAGTCCCCCACGATGTCCGGAATCCTGACGATTCCGATGATCGGCGGCCTCTTCGTCTCCTCCACCGTTTCCGGTCAGGTGATCACCAAGACCGGTCGTTGGAAGGCCTGGCTGGTGGCCGGCGGGGTGCTGCTGACGGCCGGCCTCGGCCTGCTGGGATCGCTGCGCTACGACACCCCGTACTGGCACATCGCGATCTACATGGCGCTGACCGGTCTCGGCCTCGGCATGATGATGCAGAACCTGGTCCTCGCCACGCAGAACCAGGTGGCCCCGCAGGACCTCGGCGCGGCCAGCTCCGTCGTCACCTTCTTCCGCTCGCTCGGCGGCGCCATGGGCGTCTCGGCGCTCGGCGCGGTGATGGCGAACCGGGTCACCCACTACGTCACGGACGGTCTGACCGCGCTCGGCCCGAAGGCGGCGGCCATGGCGCACGGCGGCTCCGGCGGGGGCGGGATCCCCAACCTCGACAAGCTGCCCGCGCCGCTGCGGACCGTCATCGAGTCCGCGTACGGGCACGGAGTCGGCGACGTCTTCCTCTACGCCGCTCCGTGCGCGCTGCTCGCCCTGTTGTTGGTGCTGTTCATCAAGGAGGTCGCGTTGAAGTCGAAGCCGGCCTCGCACGCCCCGGCCGCGGCGAGCGCCGTCCAGGAGGCGCCGGTGGTCGCCCGGGTCGAGTAGCCGGACGCCCGGTACGACGGTGAAACGGCAGGGTGCCGCAGGCGAGTTCCTCGTCTGCGGCGCCCTGCCGTTTCGTTTCCGCGGGGCCCACCCCCGGTCCGGGCCGGATCAGGGCGTCGTGGTGGCGGGCGCGGTGAGGTCGTAGAAGACGGCCCCGCCGACCGTGGTGGCCTTGAACGTGGCCCTCACCCAGGTCTCGATGGCGCTGCTGGTGCCACCGCCCGGGCCTGCGCCCGCGCGTCGCAGGCCGGTGACCTCACCGCCGGCTCCGCCCTGCGGCTGGGGTCGGCCTTGCGCCTGGCCTTGGGCCTGACCTTGGGCCTGCGGCAGCCCCTGGCCCGGGGGCCGGCCCTGCGCCTGGTTTTCGCTCTGGCCGATGAACCAGTGGATGCGGCCGGCCTTCACATACGCCTTGAACTGCTCCAGGGTCGGCGAGGGATCGCTGCCGTTGAAACCGCCGATCGGCATCACCGGCACGCCGGAGGCCAGCTGGTAGCTCGCCGCGTTCTGCGCACCGATGGCCGCCGCCGCCCACGTGTAGCGGTCGGCGCCGGCCCGCAGTGCCGCCGTGGCCTGCGCGCTCGCCTTCGCGCCGTTCAGCAGCCCGCCGACGCCGCCGGGAGCGTTGCCGCGCGCGTTGCCTCCCGCGTTGCCCCGCGGACCGGTTCCGCCGGGTCGCGCGATGCCGGGGACCCCGGCAGGTCGTCCGCCGGGCTGCATCCCGGGCCCGCCGCCCGGGGGCATGCCACCACCGGGCAGGTAAAACGCGTGCGTGCCGCGGCCGCCCGGGCCGCCACCACCCGCCACCGCCGGGCCGGCCGTCACGATGGAGCCCGTGTGCGGGGTGCTCACCGTGGTCAGGCAGTACGCGAAGGGGCCCGCCAGCGCTGCGCCCAGAGCGACGCCCGCCACTGCCGGCAGCGCCCTGCGACCCAGCCGCGCGGCGAACGGCAGCGCGACGGCCGCGCCGATGCCCGCCGCCAGCACCGTCCACCGCAGCCACGGCAGGTATCCCGGGGCGCGACCGAGCAGCACGAAGGCCCAGTAGGCGGTGAGCGCGAGGGATCCGGCGAGGGTGAGGGACGCCGCCCGGCTTCCCCGCTCCTCCCACAGCACGACGACGCCCATGCCGACGAGTGCGGCCAGGAACGGCGCGAGGGCCACGGTGTAGTACTCGTGGAAGATCCCCTGCATGTAGCTGAAGACCAGCCCGGTGATCAGCAGCGAACCGCCCCAGGCCAGGAAGGAGGCGCGGGCCATGCTCTCCAGCGAATCGGTGGCCCGGCGGGCCTTCCAGGTGATCACCAGTCCGGCGACCAGCATGATCAGGGCCGCCGGGAGCAGCCAGGAGATCTGACCGCCGATGGTGCCCGTGAACAGCCGGTCGATGCCGGTCTCTCCCCAGCCTCCGCCCCCGCCCCCGCCGGGGCGCCCGCCGCCTCCGACGCTGCCGGTCTCGTTCCCGTTGATCCGGCCCAGCCCGTTGTAGCCGAGGGTCAGTTCCAGGAAGGAGTTGTTCTGCGAGCCGCCGATGTAGGGCCGGGACCCGGCGGGCCACAGCTCCACCACGGCCACCCACCAGCCCCCGGCCACCACCATCGCGACTCCGGCGAGCAGCAACTGCCCCAGCCGCCTGCGCAACCGCGTCGGAGCGCAGACCGCGTACAGCACTGCCAGCGGAGGCAGGATGACGAAGGCCTGGAGGGTCTTGGTCAGGAAGGCGAGTCCGACCGCGGCTCCGGCCCCGACGAGCCAGCCGGTGCGGGCTCCGTCCAGTGCCCGCAGGACGCAGGAGACGGTCACGGTCATCAGCAGGGCGAGCAGTGCGTCCGGGTTGTTGAAGCGGAACATCAGGGCCGCGACGGGCGTCAGGGCGAAGGCCACCCCGCTCAGCAGCGCCGCCACGGGGCCGAACTGGCGCCGTACGGCCCCGTAGAGCACCGCGGTGGTACCGACGCCCATCAGGGCCTGGGGTACCAGGATCTGCCAGCCGCCCAGCCCGAAGAGCCGCACCGACAGGGCCATCGGCCACAGGGCGGCCGGGGGCTTGTCGACGGTGATCGAGTTCCCGGCGTCGGAGGACCCGAAGAAGAAGGCCTTCCAGCTCTCGGAACCCGCCTGGACGGCAGCCGAGTAGAAGGAGTTCGCGTAACCCGAGGCACCCAGGTTCCACAACAGCAGAACGGCGGTGAGGAGCAGGAGCGCGGTGTACGAGGGACGTTCCCAACGGGGCCGGCCGGTCACCGCCGTAGTGGTGGCGGTCGGCGGGGCGGGCGGGAACAGGGGTACTGCTGCCGTCGTCATCGGATGTCGTCCTTCGTGGGATTGCCGCGCGGCTCGGGAAAGACCCAGGCGCGGAACAGGAGGAAGCGCAGCACGGTGGCGGCGAGGTTGGCGGTGATCAGTACGGCGAGTTCGGTGCTGTGGGCGGGTTCGGCGGCCGCCGCCCCCAGCGCGGCGAGTGAGCCGCTGGTCAGGGCGAGGCCGATGGCGAAGACCACCAGCCCCTGTGCCTGGTGGCGCACGGCTCGGGTGCGGCCGCGCACCCCGAAGGTGAGCCGGCGGTTGGCGGCGGTGTTGGCGACGGCCGAGAGCAGCAGGGCGGCCGCGTTGGCGATCTGGGGCCCGGCCGCGGTGCGGAACGCCGCGTACAGAGCCAGGTAGAGCAGGGTGCTGAACAGCCCCACCGCGCAGAAGCCGAGGAGTTGGCGGGTCAGCCCGCACGGGACACCGGGCAGTGCGGTCCGGTCCCGTGGGTCGTCGCCGAAGGGGCGGGCGAGCCGGTCGAGCGGGAGTGCGCCGACGGCCAGTGCCCGGCCGACCCGCCAGACGCCCTTGAGGTCCTCGGCTGCGGTACGGACGATGTGGACGGTGGAGTCGGGGTCGTCCACCCAGTCCACCGGTACCTCGTGGATCCGCAGCCCGGCCCGCTCGGCCAGCACCAGCAGTTCGGTGTCGAAGAACCAGCCGGAGTCCTCCACCAACGGCAGCAGCCGCTGGGCGACGTCCCGCCGGATGGCCTTGAACCCGCATTGGGCGTCGGTGAAGCGGGCGGCGAGGGAGGAGCGCAAGAGCAGGTTGTAGGCCCGCGAGACGAACTCCCGCTTGGCTCCCCGCACCACGCGGGAGGAGCGCGCGAGCCGGGTGCCTATGGCGAGGTCCGAGTGACCGGAGATCAGCGGGGCGACCAGGGGCAGCAGGGCGTTGAGGTCGGTGGAGAGGTCCACGTCCATGTAGGCGAGGACGGGTGCCTGTGAACGGGACCAGACGGTGCGCAGGGCGCGGCCCCGCCCCTTCTCCTCCAGCCGGGTGCTGTGGACGTCCTCGACGGCGGCGGCGAGGGCCGCCGCGACGTCGGGGGTCCCGTCGGTGCTGGCGTTGTCGGCGATGGTGATGCGGAAGGGGTACGGGAACGTCTTGGTGAGGTGATCGTGCAGCCGGTGCACGCAGGGGCCGAGGTCCTTCTCCTCGTTGAAGACTGGGATCACCACGTCGAGTACGGGCTCACCGGGCACGGGTGCCAAGTGCACGCGGGCCGGGAGGGCTCCGGAGCCGGGAGAGGTGTCGGTTGGCATGCTCCGACCCTCGCCGGGCGGCCTGTCACCGCTGTGTGCTGAGCCTGTGCTCCGTCTGTGAGTCCGTCCGCTCCTTGGTGTCCGCGAGGGGGAGGAGGACCTCGAAGCAGGTTCGGCCCGGCCGGCTGCGGACCTCGACCCGGCCACCGTGGGCGGTGACGACCGCCTGGACGATGGCGAGCCCGAGGCCGGTGGAGCCGGCGGCCCGGGACCGGGAGGCATCGCCCCGGGCGAAGCGCTCGAAGACATGCGGGACCAACTCGGGCGGTATTCCGGGGCCGTTGTCCTCGACTCGGAGCCGGACGTGTGGTGTTTCACGTGAAACGTCTTGCGCTTCGACGTCTCGTGCTTCGACGTCGGCTGGTTCGACGTCGCATGCTTCGCCGGCTGTTTCACGTGAAACATGCGCGGTGACGGTGGTACCGGGAGGGGTGTGGGTGCGTGCGTTGGCGAGGAGGTTCACCAGGACTTGCTGGATCCGGGCGGCGTCGGCCCGGATGGGCGCCGGTTCGTCCGGGAGTTCCAGCCGCCAGTGGTGCTCCGGCCCGGCGGCCCGCGCATCGCTGACGGCGTCGACGACGAGCGGAGCGAGGTCGGTGGCACAGTCGCCGGTGGCAAGTGGCCGGCCCGCGTCCAGCCGGGCCAGCAACAGCAGGTCTTCGACCAGACCGGTCATCCGGGTGGCTTCGGATTCGATGCGGCTCAGGGCATGGCGGGTGTCGGGGCCGGGTTCCTCGTGGCCGCGGCGGGTCAGCTCGGCATAGCCCCGGATCGAGGCCAGCGGGGTACGCAGCTCGTGGCTGGCGTCGGCCACGAACTGGCGTACCCGCATCTCGCTCTGCTGCCGGGCGGTCAGGGCGGAGGAGACGTGGCCCAGCATTCGGTTGAGGGCTGCGCCGACCTGGCCGATCTCGGTCCGGGGGTCGGCCTCTGCGTCGGGCACCCGCTCGTGCAGAGCGGGTTCACCGCTGTGCAGGGGGAGTTCTGAGACCCGGGTGGCGGTCACGGCCACTCGTCGCAACGGGCGCAGCGCCACACCGACCAGGGCCTGCCCGGCGAGGGAGGCGGCGATCAGGCCGGCCAGGGTCGCGAAGACCTCCACCGCGATCAGCGTCCGGACGGTGGAGTCGACTTCGCCGAGCCGGAAGCCCAGAACGAGGCTCCCGTCGGGAGCGGTGAGCACCCGGTAGCTGCCGAGATCCGGCAGGTCCACGTCCAGCGGTCCGAGCCGGCCCTGGCCTGCCTTGCGGGCGGCCTTCGCCAGAGCCGCGCTCTGGGCTTCGGTGAGGGGCTGACGGTGGTCGAGCTCGGGGCCGCCGACCGCGGCGTTGCGGGCGGTGCCGATGACCTTGCCGTTCTCGTCCAGCCGTATCCCGGCGGCGCCCGGTGGGGTTCCGGCCAGGACGAACCCGAGGCTGCCCTCCCGGGCGGCCTTCCCGGCGCCGGGGCCCCGGGTGGCCATCGTGAGGGAGGCGCGCAGTTGGTCGTCCAGTTGCTCGACCAGGTACTGGCGCAGCGCGAAGGTGGTGACGGCGCCGATGGCCGCGCCGACGACGGCGATCAGCACCACCGCCGCCAGCACGAGCCGGGACCTCAGCGACCAGGGCCGCCGGACCCGAGGCTCCCGAGGCACCCGCTCGGAGCCGGCCCGCGTCGCGCGCCCGGGAGGACGTACGGCCACTACTCGGCCGGCTTGATCAGGTATCCGGCGCCCCGCCGGGTGTGGATCATCGGCGGCCATCCGGGGCCGCTCTCCAGCTTCCGTCGCAGGTAGGAGATGTACAGCTCGACCACATTGGCCTGGCCGCCGAAGTCGTAGGACCACACCCGGTCCAGGATCTGTGCCTTGCTCAGCACCCGGCGCGGGTTGCGCATCAGGTAGCGCAGCAGCTCGAACTCCGTGGCGGTCAGGTGGACCTCCTGGCCGCCTCGGGTCACCTCATGGCTGTCCTCGTCGAGCCGCAGGTCGCCGACCGCCAGTACGGAGCCACCGCGGGCCGCCTGCGCCGCGCCCGAGCGGCGGACCAGGCCGCGCAGCCTGGCCACGACCTCTTCGAGGCTGAACGGCTTGGTGACGTAGTCGTCGCCACCCGCCGTCAGCCCGGCGATGCGGTCCTCGACGGAGTCCTTGGCGGTCAGGAACAGCACGGGCACGTGCGGCAGCTCCCGGCGCAGCCGGCCGAGCACGGTGAGGCCGTCCATGTCCGGGAGCATGATGTCGAGGAGCACCACGTCCGGGCGGAACTCCCGCGCCGCCCGCAGCGCGGTCGCCCCGTCGCCGGCGCTGCGGACCTCGCATCCCTCGTAGCGCAGGGCCATGGACAGGAGTTCGGAGAGCGCGGCCTCGTCGTCGACGACGAGCACCCGGCACGGGCCGCCGTCGGGGCGGATGAGGGCCGTGTGCTTGCCGGTGGACGTGGACGCGTGGGAGGTGGTCGTCGCAGTCATGCGTACACGCTGGACGGCACCTCTGAGAGCGTTCTTGCGCCTACCTGTGAATTTCCTGAGAACCGGTGGTCGGGTCGGCCCGGCCCTCTGGCGCTCAGGTCAGCCGGAAGAGCCGGGCGCCGTTGTCGTGGCAGACCGCCCGCAGCCAGTCGTCCCCGAGGCCGAGCCGTTCGAGGGCTACCAGCTGGTGCTCGTAGGGATAGGGGATGTTCGGGAAGTCGGTGCCGAGCAGGATGCGGTCGCCGAGGTCCGTGAGCCGCCCGAGGTCCTGCGCCGGGAAGCCGCTGAACTGCTCGGAGAAGTCGGTGAAGGCCATGGTGGTGTCGAGGCGGACTTCCGGGTACCGGTCGGCCAGGTCGAGGAAGTCGGCGTACTCGGGCATGCCCATGTGGGCGATGACCAGGGGCAGCCCGGGGTGCCGGGCCAGCAGGCGGGCGATCGGCTCGGGCCCGGTGTACTTGCCCGGCACCGGCCCCGAGCCGCAGTGGATCACGATCGGGACGGCGGCTTCGTCGAGGAGTCCCCAGACCGGTTCGAGCCGCTCGTCGTTCGGGTCGTAGGCGCCGACCTGGAGGTGCGCCTTGAAGATCCGGGCTCCGGCCTCCACGGCCCGGCCGACGTACTCCGACACGCCGTCTTCCGGGAAGAAGGTCGCGGTGTGCAGGCAGTCGGGGGTCCGCGCGGCGAAGTCCGCGGACCACGCGTTGAGCCAGGCGGCCATCGCCGGCTTGTGCGGGTAGAGCATGGCGGTGAAGGCCCGTACCCCGAACTCCCGCAGCAGCGCGACCCGCTGCTCCTCCTCGTGCCGGTAGGTGATGGGCCACTCGACGCCGGTCAACGGACCGACGGCGTCGAAGTAGTCCCACACCTTGTCCAGGACCCGCTCGGGCATGAAGTGCGTGTGCACGTCGACCAGCCCGGGAAGTCCGAGCCGGTCGCGGAAGGCGCGGACCGCCTCAGCCGTTGTCGCGGACAAAACCGTGGCTCCGTTCGACTGTGGCGACGTGCAGCGAGTAGCTCTCGTACCAGTGGGTGCGGCCCTGCTTCATCGCCGCCTGGTGCTCCAGGTCGTCCCGCCACGCGGTGAGGGAGTCGTGGTCGCGGAAGTAGGCGACGGTGATGCCGAGGCCGCCCGGGGTGGCTGCGCAGTCGTAGCCGAGGAAGCCGGGGTTCGCCCGGACGATCTCGTTCAACCGGGTGTCCGTCTCCGCGTAGCCGGTGTCGTCAGAGGTGCGGACGCCGGTGAAAACGGCCATGACGTAAGGCGGTTCGAAGGGGGGTACGGGCTGGATGGTCATGACGACCACCCTCCGCGTGCTGCCCTCGGCGTGTCCACCTGAAAGGGGGCCGCGGAGCCAAAGGGATCCAAGTTTTGACCTTGGTGCCTCCGGGATGCGGGCCGGTCAGAACAGCCCGTCCTGCTCGGCGTCGGCGGGCGGCTCGATCGCGGCCACCGGCACGTCCGTGGCGGCGTCCCCCGGCGCGACGACCAGTTCCCACCCGGCCAGCAGCCGGGTGTCCACGACGAGCCCGTCCGCGAGGTGCAGATCCGGCCCGGCCGCGCCGGCCAGCAACCCTGCCACGGCTCCGCCCGCCACCAGCTGGGTGACCACCCGGGACGGCGTGGGCAGCGCGTCCAGCCCGAAGGCCGCCGCGTGGTCCGCGACTTCACAGCCCACCGGCTCCAGGGACTCCGGCCACCCCGGCAGTGCCACGGCCCGTGCATGCAGCTCGGCGACCTCGCGGGCCCGTTCCGCCGGCGACGGCAGCCGGCCCCGCACCGCGCGCTTGCGGGCGTAGGCGATCCGGTCGGGCACCCCGAGGGCCGCCCGCAGCAGTTCCTCGGTGCGTCGCGCGGCCATCAACGGGCCGCGCCCCAGCCAGGCCCAGGTGATCGCGCCCTGCTCCAGCAGCCGGGCCGGGCCGCGCTCCTCGGCGGTGATGCCGACCTTGATCAGACCGGGCCCGAACCAGGCGAGGTACACCCGGTAGGGGCGCGGATCGGCGGCGTTGGTGTCGGCGGCCACCGAGAAGGACCGGTCCAGCCGGGCGCACTCGGCGCACTGGGCACTCGCGGTCCGGCCGGGCACCGTCCGGCGCGCGGGGCACGGCGTGCGTCTGCCCGCCCGCCGGACCCCGAGGCACTGCCGCTCCCCCCGGGCGACGAAGGCCAGCCGCTGCCCGTACCCGAGCGGGCTGTCGCGCTCCCCCCTTTCGGCTCCGTACCAGCCGATGCCCGGGCCGCCGTCCTGCCACCGGATACCGGTGCACCACCAGGTCACAGCGGGAGCGGTCGCTCGAAGAAGGTGTCCAGTACGACGGTCGCCTGCGTCCCGCTGACCCCGTCGATGGCGTAGAGGCGGCGCAGTACGTCCTGCAGCTGCTCGGTCGAGCCCGTCCGTACCTTGACGAGCACGGAGGCGCTGCCGGCGATGATGTGTGCCTCCTGGATCTCGGCGATGCCCTCGAACGCGGCCTTCGAGTCCCCCATCCAGGCATTCGAGTCGACCATCACGTAGGCCAGGACCCCGCTCCCGACGGCCGCCGGATCCACGTCGACCGTGGTCCGCCGGATGACGCCGCGTTCCCGCAGCTTGCGTACGCGCTCGTGCGTGGCTCCCGCAGACAGCCCGACGGCCGCACCGAGAGCGGCGTACGACTGACCCGCGTCCTCCTGGAGCCGCTGGAGCAGCGCCCGATCGATGTCGTCCACGCGATCTTCCCCTCATCTGCCCGCTCACCCTTGCGGAAACAGTACCTGATCCTGCAATCTCAGCATCACACCGAACAGTCTTCGGTTCACTTGCCACATGGGGGAAATATGTCATCCATCGCCGACCTCACTCTGTACGAGATTCTGGACGATCGTTTCCGTACGGGCCGCTGCGCCAACGGCGACGCCCGTCTGGAGCGGCTCTACGACGACTGCCGCTGGGCGGAAGGTCCCCTCTACCTGCCCGCCTGGCGGCAACTGGTGTGGAGCGACATCCCCAACGACCGGATGCTGCGCTGGGACGAGGCCACCGGCACCGTTTCCGTGTTCCGCACCGCAGCCGGGCACCCCAACGGCAACACCCTCGACCGCGAGGGCCGCCTGATCACCTGCGAGCAGGGCAACCGGCGCGTCACCCGCACGGAGCCGGACGGCACCCTCACCGTCATCGCCGACCGCTGGGAGGGCAAGCGCCTCAACAGCCCGAACGACGCGGTGGTGCGTTCCGACGGCTCGATCTGGTTCTCGGACCCCGACTTCGGCATCACCAGCGACTACGAAGGCCGGCGCGCGCCGAGCGAGATCGGCGCCTGCAACCTCTACCGCGCCGACCCCACGACGGGGGAGGTCCGTCTGGTCGCAGACGGCTTCCTGGGCCCGAACGGCCTCGTCTTCTCCCCCGACGAGAGCGAGCTGTACGCGGCGGACACCCGCGCGGGCCACATCCGCGCCTTCAAGGTCACCGACGCGGGAACCCTGACGGACGACCGCGTCTTCGCCGCCTGCCCCTCGGTGGACAACATCCGCTTCGACGACGGCGGCCGCCTGTGGGCGGCCGCGATGCAGGACGGCGTCCGCTGCTACGCGCCGGACGGCGGCCTGATCGGCCGGCTGCGCGTCCCCGAGCCGGTCTCGAACATCGCCTTCGGCGGTCCGAAGAACAACCGCCTCTTCATCACCGCCACCACCTCGCTCTACTCCCTGGTCCTCGCGGTCACCGGCCTCCCCCGCGTCCACCGCCCCTGACGCACACAACGCAAGAGGCCCCCCGGCGAACCGGGGGGCCTCTTCGGCTGTGCACTCGGCAGGATTCGAACCTGCAACCTTCTGATCCGTAGTCAGATGCTCTATCCGTTAAGCTACGAGTGCTTGGGCTGTTCGGGGTTTTGCGCCCCGTTGGCCTTGCGAGAACAACAATACATGGACCTCGGCGGGACGCGAAATCCATTGGCCCCACCGCGGCTGACCTGCGGAAACAGCGCGGATGGAGATCATCCGCCAGGCCTCGCCCGGCTCGCGGCGACGAGCGCGCTACCCCTCTTGAGTCGTTCGAAACGCACCGAAGCCCCGGTCCGTGAGGACCGGGGCTTCGGTGAGGTGCGGAGGCGGAGGGATTTGAACCCTCGATGGGGGGTAAGCCCCAAACCGCATTAGCAGTGCGGCGCCATAGACCGGACTAGGCGACGCCTCCAGCACACCCTCGCGTACGAAGGTGCGTGCAGATGATGACACAGGCGCGGGGCCGGTCACCAATCCGCTCCCACGGTACAAGGAACGGCGGGCCCGGGGCAAAGCCTTAACGGCATCCTCGGGAGGCTCTACAGGCCGGCGCGCACGCCACGCGGCACGCGTACACACGCACGCGTCGGACCGCACGCAACATCGGGGCGCCCGGGTCGTTTGCCAGGCGTACGACGTACGGACGACCTGGAGTGCCCCATGCTGCGTCTCGCCGCCTTCGCCGTCACCTCAGCCCTGGCCGCCGCGGCCGCCGGACCGCTGCCACCCCTGCCGTTGGAGCGGCTGCTGTCGACACCCGACCGGCTCACCATCGACGTGTCCGACACCGGCAACCCGGGCACCGACGGCGAGTACCGGCTGGAGTGCGACCCGGTCGGCGGGAACCACCCGAAGGCGGAGGACGCCTGCGCCCGCCTCGACGCGCTCGCGAAGGAGGGCAAGGACCCCTTCGCCCCGGTTTCCCAGCGCCGGATCTGCACCATGGTCGACGGGGGTCCGGCCACCGCCCGGATCAAGGGAACGTGGCACGGCAAGAAGGTGGACACCACGTTCCGGCGCAAGAACGGATGCGAGATCGACCGGTGGAACACACTGGAACCTGTGCTTCCGAGTGGACGTTCCTGACCTGGGAGGATGCGGAGGATGTGCCTTATCCGCCCCGCATCGGCCATCCCGCCGCGGGGCGGTGCCCTTAGACTCCTCCCGTGACATGCCGGTAGTCGTGGTCAGGGAGGAAGCTCGTCGTGAGCAGCAGGCCATCCCGAGGCGCTGCTCGCCTCGCAGCAATACTCGACGCGCTTCCTGACGCGCTGTTGCTCGTCAACGCCAACGGCACCGTGGTGAACGCGAATTCGATCGCCCTCGAAATCATGGAGAGCCCCGGCACCGGCCTCGTCGGCCGTGGAGTGCTGGACCTCCTGCCCGAGTTCGACTCGAAGCTCATCCCCGGCTCGATGCGCCGTCCCGGGGACGACGAAGAGGGCAGGGCGAAGCCCAAGAGGATGACGGCCCGGCGCACCGACGGGAGCGAGTTCCCCGTCGAGGTCACCGCCGCACACCTCGACGGCCGCGACGCCTACCGCGAGCCGCAGCCCGCGTACACCGGCGACGAGCTGCTGATGCTGGTCGTACGGGACCTCTCGCAGACCGTGGACACCGAGGCCGAGCTCGCCCGCTCCCAGCGCCAGACCGAGATGATCCTGCGCGCCGCCGCGGAAGGCGTGGTGGGCACGGACACCGACGGCCGGGTCGTGCTCGTCAACCCGGCCGCCGCGCAGATCCTCGGCTACCGGGCCACCGATCTCGGCAACCGCGAGCTGCACGGGCTGATCCAGCACTCGCGCGCGGACGGTTCGCCGTTCCCCTTCGAGGAATCCCCGTTGGCCGACACCCTGCGCAGCGGCCGCAAGCACCGGGTGCGCAGCCAGGTGCTGTGGAACAAGGCCGGGCAGCCGGTCTCCGTCGACCTGACCACCTCGCCCGTACGGGACGGCGAGCTGCTCGTCGGCGCCGTCATGACCTTCACCGACCGGCGCCCGTACGACGCCCTCGCCGCGCGGCACGCCCAGTTGCTGGCGGTCCTCGGCGAGTCGCTGCGCGGGCCGCTGGAGGAACTGCGCGGGGAGCTGGCGACGCTGGCCGCCGATGACGCGGGCCAGCTGTGGCCCGAGGCGAACCAGTTGCTGCACCACCTGGCGGCCGGTTACTCGCGGATGACCACCCTCGTGGACAACGTGCTGGGCTACCAGCGGCTGGACGCGGGCAGCGACAAGCTCGCCAAGGAAAAGACGCTGATCAACAAGGTCGTCGCGGCCGGTGTCGACGGCGCAGTGGAGCTGATCGGCCCCGGCCGGGCGCAGTTCGCCGTGCACGCGCCGACGATCGAGGCCGAGGTGGACGGGGAGCGGATCGCGACGGCGCTCGCGCACCTGGTCGCCGATGTCGCCGGGGTGGACGCCACGGGCAAGACCCGCCAGGGCAGCGGATACAGCGACTCGACGATCGTCGTGGCCGCCGCGCAGCGCGGTGACGTCGTACGGATCGAGGTGCGCGGGCCCTACGAAGGCGGCAACCCGGTGCACGAGCCGATCGTGCGGGGCATCGTGGCCGCGCACGGCGGTGTCCTCCAGACCGTCGACGTGCCCGGTGCGCCGGGCGGCACCTACGTTCTGGAGCTTCCGCTGGGTGCGGGAGCCGGAACGGTGACGCTGCCGGACCCGGAACCCGAGTCCGAGCCCGAGCCGGTGGAGCCTCCGGCCGCCGGGGCCGGGGCGAAGCCGGACGGTGGGGACGGCGCCGGAGCCAGGGGCGAGTCCGGGGGACGACGGGCCCGGCGCGGGGTGGACGCGTTCCTGGACGACGCCGACGGGGCGAAGCCGCGCGAGGGCGGGGGCGCGCTCGCGCTGTCGTCGGGGCGGCGCCGCGCGGACGGCACTCTCGACGGTGCCGGCCCGGGCGGCCCCGAGCTGGCCCAGTCCCCGGTGAACCCGGCCGGGCTGGGTACCGGGCGCAGGCGTGGCCGGGACGGCGACGGCAGTGCGGACCACCACGACGGGCCGGACGCTTCCCGGCGCCCCGGCGGTCCGCAGCCCGTGGCCCCGCAGCCGGCTCCCTCCCAGCCCGTGTCCGCTCAGCCCGCGGTTCCCCAGCCCGCGCCGCAGCAGCCCGTGCCCCCGCAGGGGACCGGGATGCCGGCGCTGCCGCCCGTGCCCCCGGTGCCGCCCGTTCCGCTGACCCAGCATCCGGCGGGCCGCCGCCGCGCGTTGGGCCCGGCGGCGCCGGCCGGCCCGGCAGCGGGACCGTTCGCGCAGCAGGGCGGTCCGGTTCCCGCGACCGGGCTCGCGGCTCCCGTTCCCCAGCGCCCCATCGCCCCGGAAGGCGGCTTCGCGCTGCCCGCCGGACCCACTCCCGCCCCGGCCCCCGGAGCGGTCGCTGCCTCGGCCGCCGGAGCCGTTCCCGCCCCGGCCGAGGCCGGCCCGGATGCTCCGGCCGGCCGCCGTGGGCGTCGCGTGCTCGGTGCCCCCGTGGCCGACGCCCCCGAAGCCGCCCCCGCGGCCGCCCCGGAGGCACCCGGGCCGGTACCGCCGACCGGGCGGCGCCGGGCACTGCCCGAGGCACCCGCCTGGCCGGTGCCCGCGGCCCGTACCGCTTCCGAGGACGGCGGGCCCGAGGCGGGTACGGGCGCGGGCCCCGCCCCCGTACCCGCTGCCCGACAGCCGCAGGACGGTCCGTCGGAGGCCGCGCAGCCGATCAGCGTGCGCGCTCTCGGCACGCTCGGCCAGGGCATCTCGGTGGACGCCGGCGGCTCCGGCCGCCGCCGTCGGCTCTCCGAGCCCGCGCCCCAGGGTCGCGCCTTCGCCATAGGGGCCCCCGAGGCGGGCTCCGCCGAGGGGCCCGAGCCGCTCGACGGCCCCGGCGGCGCGGTCGAGGTGGTCAACCGGCCCGTCCCGCTGCCCGTGGACGACGAACTTCCGCCGGAGCCGCTGGACAACCCGCGGCGGCTGCTGGTGTGGCCCGCGCCCGATGCCCAGACCCAGCAGGCACTCAGCGACCGCGGCTACCGCCCGGTGATCGTGCACTCCCGCGAGGAGGTGGACGCGCAGATCGCGGCGTTCCCCGCCGCCTTGTTCGTGGACCCGCTGACCGGGCCCATCACCCGCACCGCCCTCCAGTCGCTGCGTCAGGCCGCGGTTGCCGCGGAGGTCCCCGTCCTGGTCACGGCCGGGCTCGGGCACGCCACGCGCGAAGCCGCGTACGGCGCCGACCCGGCCGTGCTGCTCAAAGCGCTCGCACCGCGCGACAGCGAGCAGCACCCCTCACGGGTGCTGTTGATCGAGGAGCACGACGAGATCGCCACGGCGCTGACCGCCGCCCTGGAGCGGCGCGGCATGCAGGTCGCCCGGGCGGGCGCCGACACCGACGCCGTGGAGCTGGCCACCCGGGTGCGGCCCAACCTCGTCGTCATGGACCTGATGCAGGTGCGCCGCCGCCGGGCCGGGATCGTGGACTGGCTGCGCGCCAACGGGCAGCTGAACCGCACCCCGCTCGTCGTCTACACGGCCACCGGGATCGACCCGGCCGAACTGCCGCGGCTGGCCTCCGGCGAGAGCGTGCTGTTCCTCGCCGAACGGTCCACGACCGCCGATGTCCAGGGCCGCATCGTGGACCTGCTGGCCAAGATCGGCACCAACTAGTCATCCTGGCCCGATGGCCATCACCGACACGACCGAGCACAGCGTTCCCGCCGACAACGGTGAGGTGAGTCTCCTCATCGCCCGGCAGGTCGAGCCCGGCCACGAGGAGGACTTCGAGGCGTGGGCGCGCGGGATCCTGGAGACCGCCGCGCGCTTCCCGGACCACCTCGGGTACGGGTTGTTCCGGCCCGCGGCGGAGGGTGCTCCCTGGTTCCTGGTGCACCGCTTCCGTCACCAGGCCGCCTTCGAGGCCTGGCAGAAGTCGGCGGAGCGCGCCGCGTTCTTCGCCAACTGCCAAGGTCACCACCACCACGAGATAGCGCGGCGCGAGCTGCACGGCATGGAGACCTGGTTCGCGAAGCCGGGCACGACCCGGCCCGCGCCGCCCCGCTGGAAGATGGTGATCAGCTCGGGGCTGGCCATCTTCCCGATCTCGCTGCTCGGCAACGCGGTGCTGGGTCCGTACCTGGTGGACCTGCCCTTCGTACTGCGGACGGCCGCTTTCACGGTCGTGTTCAGCACCCTGATGACCTACGTGGCCATGCCCGCCGTCAGCAGGCTGCTGCGGCCATGGCTCACGCGCGGCTGAGGCCCCGGGCCGCTCGGGTCAGTCGAGCTTCGTCACGTCCAGCTCGCCGTCCGCGTACTGCCTGCGGATGACCTTCTTGTCGAACTTGCCGACGCTGGTCTTCGGCACGGACTCGATGAACGTCCAGCGCTCGGGCAGCTGCCACCTGGCGATCGACTGGCCCAGGAAGATGCGCAGACCCGTGTAGTCCACGGTCGCGCCGTCCTTGAGGACGACGGTCGCCAGCGGCCGCTCACCCCACTTGTCGTCGGGTACGGCGACCACCGCCGCCTCGGCCACCTCCGGGTGCGCCATCAGTGCGTTCTCCAGCTCGACGCTGGAGATCCACTCGCCGCCCGACTTGATGACGTCCTTGGCCCGGTCGGTCAGCGTCAGGTAGCCGTCGGCGCTGATCACGCCCACATCACCGGTCTTGAGCCAGCCGTCCGCGCTGAACTTGTCCGCCGGGCGCAGCGGTTCGCCGGACACGCCGCCGTAGTAGGCGCCCGCGATCCACGTGCCGCGCACCTCCAGCTCGCCGGCCGACTCGCCGTCCCACGGCAGGCGGTCACCGCCGGGGCCGATCAGACGTGCCTCGACACCCGCGGGGAAGCGGCCCTGGGTGATCCGGTACGGCAACTCCTCCTCGGCGCTCAGGCCGGCCGGAGGGTGCGCCATCGTGCCGAGCGGGGAGGTCTCGGTCATGCCCCACGCGTGGCACAGGCGCACGCCCAGTTTCTCGTACGCCTCCATCAGGGACGGCGGGCAGGCCGCGCCTCCGATGGTGACCTGCTTCATCGAGGTCAGGTCGCGGGGGCGCGCGGTGACCTCGGCGAGCAGCCCCTGCCAGATGGTGGGGACGGCCGCGGCGTGCGTCGGCTTCTCCCGCTCGATCATCTCGGCGAGCGGGGCGGGCTGCAGGAAGCGGTCCGGCATCAGCAGGTTGATCCCGGTCATGAAGGTGGCGTGGGGCAGGCCCCAGGCGTTCACGTGGAACTGGGGGACCACGACCAGGGACGTGTCCCGGTCGGTCAGCCCCATCGACTCCGCCATGTTGACCTGCATGGAGTGCAGGTAGATCGAGCGGTGTGAGTAGACGACACCCTTGGGGTCACCGGTGGTGCCCGAGGTGTAGCACATGGCCGCAGCCTGGCGCTCGTCCAGCTCGGGCCAGTCGTAGTGGTCGGAGCGTCCGGCCAGCAGTTCCTCGTAGTCGTGCACGCGCACGTCGAGGCCGTCGAGCACCGAACGGTCACCGATGCCGGAGACGACCACGTGCTCGACGGTGGGCAGGTGCGGCAGCAGCGGCGCGAGGAGCGGCAGGAGGGTGCCGTTGACGAGCACCACCCGGTCAGCTGCGTGGTTGACGATGAAGACCAGCTGCTCGGGAGGGAGCCGCAGGTTGAGCGTGTGCAGGACGGCGCCCATGGAGGGGATCGCGAAGTACGCCTCGACGTGCTCGGCGTTGTTCCACATCAGTGTCGCCAGAACACTTCCCGGCTCGACGCCCAGCTCATCGCGGAGGGCGTTGGCGAGCTGTGCGGCGCGGTCGCCGATCTCGGCGAACGTCCGGCGGTGGGGCTCTGCCTCCCCGGTCCATGTCGTCACGGTCGACGTGCCGTGGACTCTCCGGCCATGCTCCAGAATCCGGCTGATGTTGAGCTGTACATCCTGCATGGTGCTGAGCACTGGCGTCCTCCCGGTGGGCGCTATCGCTCCGTCGCGACATTGCAAGGATTCTGCGCACGTACCACGCGGTATGTCACTACCCAGGGGTACAAAGCGCGTCACGCCACCCTGCACGTTTCACGTGAAACATCGGGGTACGGCGATCACGTGAAACACCGGACTGGTCCGGGTGGCGGCTCAGCGGACCGGGGCGAGTTCCGGGTCCTCGCGGAGCTTTCCGAGGGCACGGGAGACGGCGCTCTTGACCGTGCCGACGGAGACTCCGAGCAGCTCGGCGGTCTGCGCCTCAGTGAGGTCCTCGTAATAACGCAGGACCACCATCGCCCGCTGTCGGTCCGGCAGCCGGGTCACCGCACGCCACATCGCGTCGCGCAGTGCCTGCGCCTCCGCGGCGTCCGTGGACGGCTCCTGCTCGACTTCCGGGATCTCCTCGCAGCAGAATTCGTCGACCTTGCGCTTGCGCCACTGGGAGGTGCGGGTGTTGACCAGGGCCCGCCTGACGTATCCGTCCAGTGCCCGGTGGTCCTCGATGCGGTCCCAGGCGGCGTAGGTCTTGGCGAGGGCCGTCTGCAGCAGGTCCTCGGCGTCGCAGGGGTTGGCGGTGAGCGAGCGCGCGGTGCGCATCAGGGTCGTGCCGCGGGTCCTGACGTACGCCGAGAACGACGGGTACGACGTCGGGTTCGAGGCGAGCGTGCAGACAGGCGAGGTCATGTCTCCACGCTAGGAGCGCGGGGCGGCCCTGGGATCGGCCGCAGGTGCCGAAACGGGATCCGTCTCAGGTTGTAGTGCCGGGGCCGGCCGCACCACCTGTAGGTGGAGGAGCGGTGCCGGCGACGGGCGCCCGAGTCAGCCGTCGGCGCTCAGGACCAGGCCGGAGGTCGGTACCCCCGTTCCGGCCGTGACCAGGCTGTGAACGGCGCCCGTGACCTGGTTGGACGAGGTGCCGCGCAGCTGCCGGACGGCCTCGGCGATGCCGTTCATACCGTGCAGGTACGCCTCTCCGAGCTGGCCACCGTGGGTGTTGAGCGGGAGGGCGTCGGCGGCCACGAAATCGGCGCCCTCCCCGGGGCCGCAGAATCCGAACTCCTCCAGCTGCATGAGAACGAACGGGGTGAAGTGGTCGTACAGGATGCCGACGTCGATGTCCGAGGGCCGCAGGCCGCTGGTCCGCCACAGCTGACGTGCGACGACGTCCATTTCGGGGAGCCCGGTCAGATCGTCCCGGTAGAAGGAGGTCATGGCCTCCTGGCGGCGGCCGGCGCCCTGCGCCGCCGCGGTGATCACGGCGGGCGTCTGCCGCAGGCTCCGGGCCCGCTCGGTGCTGGTGATGATCAGGGCCTGACCGCCGTCGGTCTCCTGGCAGCAGTCCAGCAGACGCAGGGGTTCCACGATCCAGCGTGATGCGGCGTGGTCGGCCAGGGTGATCGGTTTGCCGTGGAAGTAGGCGGCGGGGTTGTTCGCCGCGTGCCGGCGGCCGGTGACCGCGACGTGCCCGAAGGCCTCGGGGGTCAGGTGGTACGCGTGCAGGTAACGCTGGGCGGCCATGGCCACCCAGGACGCCGGGGTGAGCAGCCCCCAGGGCAGTGACCAGCCGAGTGCCGCGCCTTCCGCGGATGGTTCGCGTTGCTGGACCCCCGACCCGAAGCGGCGCCCGGAACGCTCGTTGAAGGCCCGGTAGCAGACCACCACCTCGGCTACCCCGGTGGCGACTGCAAGGGCGGCCTGCTGGACCGTGGCACAGGCCGCGCCGCCGCCGTAGTGGATCCGGGAGAAGAAGGAGAGCTCCCCGATGCCGGCCGCCTGCGCGACGGTGATCTCGGGGCTGGTGTCCATCGTGAAGGTGACCATCCCGTCGACATCGGCGGGGGTCAGCCCGGCGTCGTCGAGGGCGGTGTGGACGGCTTCGACGGCGAGCTTGAGCTCGCTGCGGCCGGAGTCCTTGGAGAACTCGGTCGCGCCGATGCCGACGATGGCGGCCCGGCCGCCCAGTTCGTCCCTGATCCGGACGCTCACTGCGCTGCCTCCCGTGCGTCCAGGGACACCGTGACGGTGCCGGTGACGTGGTGCCCGATGCCGTTGGCTCCGACCACCCGGATCTCGGCGGTGTCCCCGTCGAGGGCGGTGACGGTTCCGGTGAGGGTCATGGTGTCCCCGGGGTAGTTGGGGGCGCCGAGGCGGATGGCCACCTTGCGCAGGGTGGCTGCCGGCCCGAGGTGGTCGGTGATGTACCGGCCGACCAGGCCGTTGGTGGTCAGGATGTTCATGAAGATGTCCGGGGAGCCCTTCTCGCGCGCGAGCTCGGCGTCGTGGTGCACGTCCTGGTAGTCCCGGGAGGCGATGGCGCCCGCGACGATGAGCGTGCGGGTGATCGCGATCTCCAGCGGCGGCAGTGCGTCACCGACCCTCATGCTTCCTCCCGTTCGTGCGTCTTCCGGGCAGCCCGCGCCTCGGGCGGGGCCTCGGCCAGGAGCGTGCCCAGCTCCGCCAGCAGCTCGCTTCCGCAGCCGAGGTAGGCGTCCAGCTGGCGGCCCCACAGGAAGTGGCGGTGGACGGGGTGGTCCAGGTCGGCGCCCATACCGCCGTGCAGGTGCTGGCCGGCGTGCACGACCCGCTTGCCCGCCTCCGAGGCCCACCAGGCCGCCGTCAGCGCGTGCTCGCCCGCGGGCAGGCCCTCGTCGATGCGCCAGGCCGCCTCGTACGTGGTGACCCGGATCGCCTCCGTGTCCATGTGGGCGTCGGCGGCGCGGAGCATGACGGCCTGGTTGGTGGCCAGCGGCCGGCCGAACTGTTCACGGGTGGATGTGTACGCGACGGCGCGGGCCAGCGAGCCCGCGCAGACGCCCGCCTGGAGCCCGGCGAAGGCGGTACGGGCAACGGCGAGGACGTCCTCGTAGGCCTGGGGGCCCTGCCCGAGCGGTTCGGCCCGCGCACCGGTCAGGGCCAGCCGGCCCGCGGCCCATGGCGCGGTGGTCTCCACCGCCGAGGTTTCCACACCGGGCAGGTCGGTCCGTACGAGCCACAGGGACCGCTCCGCGTCCGGGACCAGTACGTGCGTCGCATCGCGCAGCCAGGGCACGACCGGGACGGTTCCGGTGAGCCGCCCGTCGGGTGCGGCGGTGATCCTGCCCCGGGCGGGGAAGGCCCCGGTAGCCACCGCCTCGCCCGTCCCGAGGGCGGGCAGCAGCCGGGCGCGCTGGTCCGCACTGCCGTGCCGGACCAGGGGGAGGATCCCGTAGGCGCAGGTCACCGCGTACGGCACCTGGGCGGTCGTGCGGCCCTGTTCCTCCAACAGCAGCACGAGGCCGAGCAGGCCGACGTCCTCGACGGCTGCGGTCAGCCCGGCGCTCGTCAGGGCCTTCCACAGTTCGGCGTCGCTGCCGCTGCCCGCCGCCGCGAGGCGCTCGTGGGTGGCGAGGTCGCGGAAGATACGGGCGGCGAGGCCGGCCGCGTCGGCCTGCTCCTCGGTGGGACGGAAGTCCATCAGCCCTCGCTCCCTCGGAAGACGGGCAGTTCCAGGTCCTCGTCCACGCGCAGGAACTCCAGCCGGACCGGCAGGCCGATGCGCACCTTGTCGTAGGGGACACCGGTGATGTTGCTGATGATCCGGACTCCTTCGGCGAGTTCCACGAGTGCGACCGCGTAGGGAGGGTCGAACGCAGGGAAGGGCGGGTGGTGCATGACGACGTAGCTGAAGACCGTGCCGGCCCCGTTCGCCTCGACGGTGTCCCAGTCGGAGCCGGCGCAGGCAGGGCAGCCCGGGAGCCAGGGGAAGCGGAGGGTGGCGCAGGCGGTGCAGCGCTGGATCAGCAGCTTGTGCTCGCGCACCCCGTCCCAGAAGCCCTGGTTGTCGCGGTTGATCACGGGCCGCGGGCGGCGCGCCGCGGGTGGTCGCTCCTGCACGGCCCGCTGGGCGGGCGCGAACTTGAGGATCCGGAAGCGGTGGGTGCCGGCGGGCTCGCCGTTCGCCCGCACGTCCATCCGGGTCGTCACGAAGTGGCCGGTGCCGAGCTTGGTCGTCTTGCGCGGGGAGACCGACTCGATCACTGCGTCGAAGGTGACGGCGTCCCCGGGGCGCAGCGGGCGCAGGTACTCCTGCTCGCAGTCGGTGGCGACCACCGAGGTGCACCCCGCGCCGTCCAGGAGCGCGAAGAGCTCGTCGTAGGCGCAGGAGCGGTCGCCGTGTCCGGAGAGGCCGCCCATCGTCCAGACTTGCAGCATGGTGGGCGGGGCGATCGCGTCCGGGCCGGTGTAGGCGGGATTGGTGTCACCCACCGCCTCGCACCAATGACGGATCATCGGTTCGTTCACGAGGTCCTTGGCGCGGCCTCCGGAGGCGGCGGGGCGCCCTTCGAAGTCTTTCAGCAGCGCGTGGAACCGGGCTGCCTCCTCGGCGTCCCCGGCCGGGTCCGCGGTCATCGCTTCCTCCCCTTCATGCCCAGCCGCATCATGGCGACGATCTCCCGCTGGACCTCGCTGACCCCACCGCCGAAGGTGTTGATCTGGGCGGCCCGGTTCATCCGCTCCAGCTCGCCTCCCGCGAAGCCCCCCGGCCCTCGGACGAGTGCTTCCTCTCCCACCGCCTCCTGGCACATCCGGTACACCTCGACGGTGGACTCGGTGCCCAGGAACTTGACGCCGCTCGCGTCCCCGGGGGCGAGGGTGCCGTCGGCGACGTCCTGGACGAGGCGCCAGTTGAGGAGGCGTACGGCGGCCAGCCGCGCATGGGCCTCGGCGAGGCGGGACCGTACCCAGGGGTGGTCCGCCGGCCGTTCCCCGGTGACGGGGTCCGGGGTGCGGGCGTGGCCGAGGGCGCGCTCGTAGAAGTCCTCGGCCTGCATGCCTATGGCGGCCAGTGCCACGCGCTCGTGGTTGAGCTGGTTGGTGATCAGCCCCCAGCCGCCGTGTTCCGGTCCGACGAGGTGGCCCGCGGGCACGCGGACGGAGTCGTAGTAGGTGGCCGTGGTGGTGAGTCCGCCGACCGTCTCGATCGGGGTCCAGCCGAAGCCGGGCGCGTCGGTGGGCACCAGGATGATCGAGATCCCCTTGTGCTTGGGAGCCTGGGGATCGGTGCGGCAGGCGAGCCAGATCCATTCCGCGTTCTGGGCGTTGGAGGTGAAGATCTTCTGCCCGTCGATCAGCCAGTCGCCTTCGGGACCGCCCTGGCGCACGGCTCTGGTGCGCAGTGAGGCGAGGTCGGTGCCGGCCTCCGGCTCCGAGTAGCCGATGGCGAAGACCAGCTCGCCCTTGAGGATGCCCGGGAGGAACCTGTCCTTCTGTGCCTGCGTCCCGTACCTCATCAGGGTCGGCCCGACGGTGTTGAGGGTGACCATGGAGACGGGGGCGCCGGCGCGGTAGGCCTCGTCGAAGAAGACGAACTGCTCGTCCGCTCCGCGTCCTTGACCGCCGTACTCGACTGGCCAGCCGAGGCCGAGCAGGCCGTCCTCACCGATGCGCCGGAGCAGTGCGCGCTGGGCGGTGGGGTCCTCGGGTGGTCCGTCGGGCATGAGCGCGCGGAAGTACTTCCGCAGTTCGCAGCGGAGCCGCAACTGGCTTCCGGTCGGGGCGAGGTGCACGCGCGGGCCTCCCGGCTTCACATCGACGAGTGGAACTGACTGTCCGTCAGATTTCTGGTCGGTGTCAAGGTGGCCGACGAACGGCCCGGTGAACCCGTTCGGTCCGACATGCAGAAAAGGGCCGCGCCGTCCGGGAATCCCGCCGTCTCCCGGGCCTGCGACCCTGCGATGCCACGCTTCACGCCCCGCGCACCCCGGCGCCGCCGGGGATCAGTCCATCGCGCCCGCTGCCGGGGCGCCTCGGGCGCGATCCGCGGCCGTCACCGGCCGGGCTCCAGCGCCCGCTGTTCCACTCGGACCCGTACTGCGTACTGCCCGTCTACGCGGCGAGCTCCAGCTGCCCGGCGACGACTCGGACGCGCCCACCGGCGGCGACGGCCGCGGTCTGCCGGTCGGGGCCGTCGGCGGCGGGCGGAGCGGTCGGCTGCCCGACGGCTCCGGCGGGCCCACCCGCGGCGAGGGCCGTGGTCGAACGGCGGACGGAAGGGTTCTTGCCGTGCGCTTCGGCCCGGATCCGCTGCTTGATCGTGGGCGGGAGCGAGCCTCCGCGCATCATCGCCCGCCACGTCCGCCGCGCCATCATCGCCGGCCGGCGCCGGGCCGCCGGAACCACCGGAGCGACCAACGTCGCCGGGGCGGCGGAGACGGCCTTCACGTCGAAGCCGAGTGCGGCGAGGATCGCCACGACCGCGGCGAGGACGGTGGTCCAGAACGACGTGACGGTGCTGCGGAGAGCCATGACGGGTCCCTCATTTCGCGATGTTCCGAAGGGCGGATCTGAATACATTCGTCATGATGGTTCCGCAACCGCACGAACCCCACCACGCACGCCGATCTTCCGACAAACACCACTCAAAGGGACCAATGCCTCTCAGGACCGGTGCCGCCCCCTCCCGCCCGCCCCGCTCACGACGAAGGGGCACCCCGGTCCGGGGTGCCCCTTCTGATCAGCGCGTTGTCTGACCTGGTGCGGTGGGTGTGGGATTTGAACCCACGGTGACTCGCGCCACGACGGTTTTCAAGACCGTTCCCTTAGGCCGCTCGGGCAACCCACCTGGCCGGTACAGAGTACCGGGCGGTGGGGGTGGCTGGGGGCCGGCTCAGGCGGACTGGGCCTGGTCGTAGGCCGCCTTGGCCTCGTTGCCGAAGTACGGGCCGTACATGGTGTTCGGCAGGAAGTTGTAGCCGAAGCTGTTGACCGAGACCTGGGTGCCGAGGCCGGTGGCCTCGTTGAAGTCCTGGAACCAGGGGCCGCCGCTGGAGCCGCCCGTCATGTTGCAGGCCAGGCTGTGGTCCTTGGTCAGCAGGAAGTCCTTGCCACTGTTCGCACTGCAGTAGATCAGCTTGGTGCCGTCGTAGGGCGCGGCCGCCGGGAACCCGAAGGAGTACATCTTCTTGTTGTAGCCCCCGTTGAACTGGATGCCCTGGGCACCGACGACCTGGCTGAGCTTCTGGCCGTTCAGGGGCGCGACGACCGCGAGGCCGACGTCCATGTTCATGTCCTCGCTCGCCGCCCACTGGGTGGTCGCGAAGGTCTTGGTCGCCGACCACTGACCGTAGGGCGCGTTGCCGTTGTCGTACGCCGGGACGAAGATCCAGTTGGTGTGCCAGGCACCCTGGTACTTCACGCAGTGCCCTGCCGTGATGACCGTGCTGCCGTTGGCGCTGGTGATCGAGTCGCCGGAGCAGGAAGCGGTCCGGCCGTTGAAGGTGAAGAACACCCGGCCCGAGGTCTTCACGATCGCGCCGCCGCCCGTCCAGGCACCGCCCGGCTGCGGGAACGAAGTGGGGGAGGCCGCCGGCGTCGGAGGGACCGACGTGGGACGGATCGCCGGGGAGGCCGAGCGGGGGGCCCCGGGCCCCGGCGCCGCCGTGACGTCCAGCGCAGTGGCCGCCCGCATGCGCGCGGCGGTCCAGAAGCCCGGCGTCTGCTGCTGCCGGAAAGAGGAGGACGAAGGGGCTTCCACGGCGGCCGAGGGGGTGGCGGCCGTCAGGGCGCCGGCGAGCAAGGCGCCCGCCGCGAGCAGAACGGATGCGGCCGTGCGGTGTCGATTCACGCAGGACTCCTTCTGCCGTGCCCGGTCCGGTCGGAACCGGGCAGGGTGGGGGTGAAGAGTGGTCGGTGCGGATCGGGTGCAGGGTGGCACGACCGGGATGAGATGTCAGGACACAGTCGGAACGCTGGGTCGGTTCCGGCCAGGAAATGGCCAACTCCCTTCTCCGGCTGCGTCATACGGTGAGCAGCACGCCCCCGTAGGAGACCCCGGCCACCACCACCCAGGCACCGAGGCCCAGCACCGCCGCCCGGCCCCCGGTACGGGCCAGGGTGGGCAGGTGGACCGCGGTGCCCAGGCCGAACAGGGCTGCGGCCAGCAGCGCCTCCTGGGCGGTGTGCGCCCAGTCGAGCGCCGCGCCGGGCAGTACGCCGGTGGCGCGCAGCGCTGCCGCCAGCAGGAAGCCGGCCACGAAGAGGGGCACCGGGGCCGGACGTCGTCCCGAGGGCGTGCGCACTCCTCGTCGCCGGGCCCGTACCGAGAACGCCACTGCTGCGACGAGCGGGGCCAGCAGCGCCACGCGCATGAGCTTGACGAGTACCGCCTCGCCGAGCGCGCCGGGCCCGGCGGTCTGAGCGGTCGCCACCACCTGTCCGACATCGTGGACACTCGCGCCCACCCAGCGGCCGAATGCCAGGTCGGACAGGCCCAAGGGCCCCTGCAGTAGGGGGAGTACAGCGATGGCCAACGTTCCACACAGGGTCACCAGGGCAACGGAGGAAGCCACGTCCTCCTCGTCGCTGCCGGACACCTCGCTCACCGCGCCGATCGCCGAGGCCCCACAGATCGAGTACCCGGTGGCGATCAGCAACGGCTGGTCACCCGGCAGCCCCAGGCGCCGGCCCAGCCACAGGGTGCCGATGAAGGTTGCCGTGACCACCCCGCTCACCATGGCCACCGTCGACCAGCCCAGGCGGAGCACCTGGTCCAGGCCCAGGCCCAGCCCGAGCAGGACGATGCCGATCCGCATCAGCCTCCGCCCGGCCAGGGAAAGCCCCGGGCGCGCGGGTCCTCGTACGACGGCCCGGGCACCCGGGAGGTGCGCGACGGAGATGCCCAGCACCACCGACGCGGTCAGCATCGGCACGGCCGGCACCACCACGTGCACGCACCAAGCGAGGAAGGCACCGCAGCCGGCGAGGGTCAGCCCGGGCCAAGGGGAGGCAGAGGGGGAGGGAGCGGGGGCTGAGGTTTCACGTGAAACATGGCGCAGCCGGTGCCAGACCGGGCGATGGGCGGGCCGGTTCAGCAGGGCCATCAGCCGGCCGGGATCGTGTAGACGCGGCGGACGCTGCTGCCCAGGCGGGCCACGTCGGCGCCGTAGACGTGGATGGATATCGCCGTCGTACGACAGGAGTTGCGCACCTTGTGGATGTCGCCGGGCGGAGCGAAACCGCAGACGTCACCGGGTCCGTTGACCACCTCCTCCGTCGGCACCAGCCGAGCACCCGTCGTCGCCGTCGCCGGAGCCAGCCGGTAGCGGAGCTCGCTCTCGGCTCCTTCGTAGACTCCGGCCACGCACCACGCGACGTGGTCGTGGATGGCGGTCTCCTGACCGGGCAACCACACCAGCGCCACGACCGAGAAGCTGCCGTCCGGCTCGGCGTGCAGCACGTGCTGCCGGTACCGGTCCGGGTGCCCCTCGCGCTGCTCCGGGGTGAGCAGGCCCTCCTCACGCAGGTACGGGGCGAGCCGCTCACCGACGAGGTGGGCGGTCAGGTCGGGGATGAGCCCGCGCTCCACGACTGCGCGGATCTCACTGACGAAGGCGGCCATGCTCGTGGTCGTACGTACCGGTGTGGTGGTGGTCATACAGGGAGCGTCCGGCAGCCCATCCATCACGTCCAACGACAGTTCCGACCCGAAATCCCAAGCTGCGCTTATGGGTTGAGGGATCCGCCACGCCTCGGCGTCAGCAGCCGACGCGGTTCTCCGCCACCCGTTTCAGCTCGTCCAGGACCACCGAGGTGGCAGGGATCCGCAGGTGGTCCCGGTACACGTACGCAGCGATGTGGCGGCGCGCGGCCGGCTGGAGCGGTCGGCCGCAGACCCGGGTCAGTGAGAGTGAGGGGAGCACCAGGGCGGGCATCATCGCCACGCCCAGGCCCTGCGCGACGAGGCTCTGCACCACGAGGTTGTCGTCGGTCGCGAACCGGATGTCGGGGACGAAGCCGAGCTCCGCGCACTCGTGCAGCAAGTTGGCCCGGCAGCGCGGGCACCCGGCGATCCACCGCTCCTCGGAAAGGTCGGCCAGGTGGACGGCCCGGCGCCGGGCCAGTGGGTGCCCCGTCGGCAGGAGGACCGTCAGCTGGTCCTCCAGCAGCTTGACCTCGGCGACCTCTTCCGGGATCTCCTCGTGCAGCCCGGGATAGGTGAAGGCCAGCGTGATGTCGCACTCGCCCCGTTGGAGCCGACGCAAGGACTCCGGTGGTTCGCCCTCCAACAGCTCCACCTGGATGCCCGGATGGTCCTTCGCCAGTCCGCTGAGCGCCTCGGGGACGAGCGTGACATTGGCGCTGGGGAACCCGCAGACCCGTACCCGCCCGGTCCGCAGCCGCGCATACGCCTTGAGCTGCGCTTCGGCCGCGGAGAGGCTGCCGAGGATGAATTCGGCGTGCCGGGCCAGGGACTTCCCGGCCTCGGTGAGCTGCATCGTCCGGCCGACCCGGGTGAAGAGCGGGGTGCCCACGGCGCGTTCCAGCGCCTTCATCTGCTGGGTGATCGCGGGCTGGGTGTACCCCAGGACGCGCGCGGCCGCCGAGTAGGACCCGGAGGCGACTACTTCGTGGAATGTCCGTATGTGCCGAGAATCGAACACGAAGGAAGCATAAGCGGACGTTGGGAGGGGCCGTAGGCGGAATCCCGCCCACGGCCCCTCCCCATCAAGCCATCGCCCAGCGTGTGTTGAGCGCCCGCCCGTGCCGCGCCCGGGTCACTGAGGGCCGCGGGGCCGGGGCCTGTTGCCGCCCGGTCGGGGCTCGTCGCCGCCCGGTGAGGGCTCGTCGCCTCGCCGTCAGGGCTGATCGACGCCCGGTCAGGGGTGGTCGCCCCGCCGTCAGGGCTTGTCGCCCACGCGCGAGCCGAGCGTGATGTCCACCGTGTTCGGCTTGCCGTCGCGCAGGTAGGTGAGCTTCACCGTGTCGCCGGGCTTGTACGTCCAGATCTCGCTGATCAGGGTCGGGCCGCTGTCGATCGGCTTGCCGCCGAACTGGGTGATGATGTCGCCGGGCTTGAGGCCCGCCTTGCCTGCCGGCCCGTTGGGGTCGACCAGGTCGTTGGCGGAGGCGCCCTGCTCGGAGATCTTGGCCCCTTCGACCTTGGCCTGGAGGTCCACCGAGACCGAGATGATCGGGTAGACCGGCTTGCCCGTCTTGATCAGCGACTGGGCGACGTTCTTGGCCTGGTTGATCGGGATGGCGAAACCGAGGCCGATCGAACCGGCCTGCCCGCCGCCGAAACCGCTGTTCCCGGCGGACTGGATCGCCGAGTTGATACCGATGACCGCGCCTCGCCCGTCGAGGAGCGGGCCGCCGGAGTTGCCCGGGTTGATCGAGGCGTCGGTCTGGAGCGCGCTCATGTACGAGTTCTTGCTCCCGGAGCCGTCACCGGAGGCCACGGGGCGGTTCTTGGCGCTGATGATGCCGGTGGTGACCGTGTTGGACAGGCCGAAGGGGGCGCCGATCGCGATCGACGAATCCCCGACCGCGACCTTGTCGGAGTCGCCGAGCGGCAGCGGCTTGAGTCCGGCCGGCGCGTTCTTGAGCTTGATCACGGCCACGTCGTAGCCCTGTGCACGGCCGACCACCTCGGCGTCGTACTTCTTGCCGTTGGAGAAGGTCGCGGTCAGCTTGCCGCCGTTGGCGGCGGAGGCGACGACGTGGTTGTTGGTGAGGATGTGGCCCTCTTCGTCGTAGACGAATCCGGTGCCGGTGCCGCCTTCGCCGTCTCCGGCCGAGGCCTCGATGGTGACCACGCTGGGGAGCGCGCCCGCCGCCAGGCCCGCGACCGAGCCGGGCTCGCGCTTGAGGTCCTTGGGGGTGCTGGCGGTGATCGTGGTCGAGCCGACGCCGTCGTTGCCGCGCTCCGCCGCCCAGTAGCCGACGCCACCGCCGACGCCGCCGGCCAGGAGGGCCGCGACGAGTACGCCCGCGATCATGCCGCCCCTGCCCTTGGGCTTGGGGGCCGGGGCACCGTGGGCGGTCAGCGGGGCTCCCCAGGCGCCACCGCCGTGTCCGCCGTCAGCGCCGTAGGCCGGGACGGTGGGGGGCGGCGGGGGCCAGCCCTCCGCGCCGTGCGCCGCCGGGGCCTGACCGTAGGGTGCCTGGCCCTGCGGGGCCTGCCCGTACGCGTCCTGCACCGCCGTCTGGCCGTAGGCCGGAGCGGAGGGCGGCGCGGCCGGGGCCTGCTGGGTCGGCTCGGTGCCGGCCGCATGCGCCGGAGGGTGCACCGGGGGCGCACCGACAGGTGCGGCACCGGGCTCGGCGGCCGACGCGGGCTCGGGGGTGGTGGAAGGGGCCACGGGCACAGGGGGTGCGGACGGGGCCGCGGGGGGCGTCGGGGCCGCGGTGCCCTCGTTCTCGGTGCTCACAGCGCTCTCTCCTCGTTCACACACACGGCTACTGGTGCTGGATATCTGGTGATACCGGTCCGACTGAACGTTCGGCGTGCCGCACAAGTTCCAGTACAGAGCCTTTCCCATGACCCGTCAGAGCACTGTAAGCCGGACCTGTGCATCTCCCACCATTCTTTATATCCGACATTTCACACCCATCGATAGGACTCACCCCGACGCGTGGGCCCCCGCGGTGGCACCATGACCCGGTGACCCACGCAATGCCGCGCCCCATCCAGGTCGTCGCCCACCGCGGCGCCTCGGAGGATGCTCCCGAGCACACCCTGGCCGCCTACCGGAAAGCCATCGAAGACGGCGCCGACGGCCTCGAATGCGATGTCCGGCTCACCGCCGACGGCCACCTCGTGCTCGTCCACGACCGCCGGGTCAACCGCACCTCCAACGGCCGTGGCGCCGTCTCCGCCCTGGAACTGGCCGACCTCGCCGCCCTCGACTTCGGATCCTGGAAGGACCGCGAGGAGGCGCCCGACTGGGACGCCGACCCCGAGCGCACCTCCGTGCTCACCCTGGAGCGGCTGCTGGAGCTGGTTTCCGATGCCGGCCGGCCGGTGCAGCTGGCGATCGAGACGAAACACCCCACCCGCTGGGCCGGACAGGTGGAAGAGCGGCTCCTCTTCCTCCTCAAGCGCTTCGGACTGGACGCCCCGGCCGCGGAGGGCCCCCACCCCGTCCGTGTCATGAGCTTTTCGCCCCGCTCCCTGCACCGGGTGCGGGCGGCCGCTCCGACCATTCCGACCGTCTACCTGATGCAGTTCATCTCGCCGCGCATGCGGGACGGGCGGCTGCCGGCCGGTGTGAGCATCGCCGGGCCGGGGCTGCGGATCGTGCGCAACCATCCCGGCTACATCCGCCGGCTCCAGGCCGCGGGACACCCCGTTCACGTATGGACCGTAAACGAACCCGAGGACGTTCAGCTCTGCGCTGATTTGGGCGTAGAGGCGATCATCACGAACAGACCACGCCAGGTTCTGTCACAGCTGAGCCGCTGACGTCCCGTTTTGCACACCCGCTCCGCCGGACCCTTCCGTAACAGGGTGTGCACCGGCGCATCCGCTCCGCATCTGTCCGTCCTGAGTGCGTCAGAGGGCTCGGCCAGGGCGGTTTCCGGTCCAGGCCATTGGGGCATCCAGACCATGGCGTGGGGCTAAGGAGGTTCCGGGGGTGGCGTTGGTGATGGCACAGGAAGTGCCCACGTCGTCGTGCATGGGCGTACGCCATGGTCCTGCGGGCGTGGGCGAGGCGAGGCACCGGATGCGCCGGGAGCTGCGCATCAGCGGGGTGTCCGAATCGGTCGTGGACGATGCCGTACTGATCCTTTCCGAACTGCTCAGCAATGCCTGCCGACACGGCCGGCCACTGGGCGCGCGGGAGATCGGCGATGGGGAGATCCGCGCCGCATGGCGCGTCGACAAGGCGGGACGGCTGACGGTCGAGGTCACGGACGGCGGCGGTCCCACCCGCCCCATCCCGGCAACGCCCTCGGTCACCGCTCGGGGCGGCCGGGGGCTGAACATCATCAGCGCCCTGGCCCAGGACTGGGGTGTCCGGGACGGTGCGGCGGGTGAGGTCACCGTATGGGTGATCGTCGCCTGCGGGACCCGGCACGAGGATTTCGCTACGCGCGTTGCGTCCCCGGCGATCGATTTCGGGACGGCCTTCGAGGACCTGGACACCTGAGAGGGCGGCAGGCGGCCGTCCGGGAGCGCACGCCGACCGTGCTCCCGGCCGCACCCCACCGGTTCCGGCGGTACCAACGGCTAGGCTCGCGCCCAGAACCCGCCGTACCGCCGCAACCGGGAGACACCCACGATGGCAAAGAAGCGCCCCGCCGCGAAGACCGCGAAGCCGCAGCTCCACAACGGGGAGATCCCGGTGGTGGGTGCACGCGAACCCTGTCCCTGCGGATCCGGGCGCCGCTACAAGGCCTGCCACGGCGCCGCCGCCGCGCACGCCGTCACCGAGCACGTGCAGCGCCCGTTCGAGGGTCTGCCGGGCGAGTGCGACTGGGTGGCGCTGCGCGAGCTCGTCCCGGCGGCCACCGTGCCCCTGACCCTTAAGGGCGGCCTGCCTGAAGGCGTCCCTTCCGTCACGCTGGTCACCGTGCTGCCGATGGCCTGGCCGGCCCTGCGCCGCGAGGACGGTTCCGTACTCCTCGCCCTCCAGAACGACTCGACCACGGGGGACCTCGCCCGTGACATGGCGGACACCCTGGAGCGCGCGCTGACGGCGGAGCCGGGGTCTCCGGTTCCGGCCCGCCGGGTCCCGGCCGAAGGCCCGCGACTCCAGGATCTCCTGGACGTCGACGGCGTTTTCGAGCCGGTTGTGCACAGTGGCTTCGAATTCTGGATTCCGGATGCGGAGAGCGCTCAGAACGCCTCCCCGGAGGTCGCCGCCTCGCTGGAACGCGCCAACGCCGCCGCCATCCCGACGGTCAAGCTGACCGGCGTGGACGCCGCCTACTGGTGCGAGACCCCCGAGAAGAACCACCTGCGCTGGGTCATGCCGCACCCCGAGGAGAAGCTGCTCGACGCCCTGGCGCGGCTGCACGCGGCCGGCACCTCCTCGCTCGGCGAGGGCACCAAGCTCGTCGGGTCGTTCCGCGCCCACGGTCTGATGGTTCCCGTCTGGGACCTGCCCACCGGAGTCTCGGCCGACGACGTGGAGAAGCCCGCCGCGGAGCTCGCGGAGCGCCTGGCCGCGGCCCTGGCGACGGACGCCCCGCTCACCCACGACGAGCGCCGCGCGCGCGGTGGGCTCACCAACCGTCAGGTGACGCTCAGCTGACCGCTCCGGTCCCCGGCGGGAGCGGTGACTGGGGTCACAACTCCCGCTAATCGCCTGCAAATCGCTGTCTGAATATCAGAGATCGAATTTGCGAACAGGCGATCTCTTGTTACCGTTCTTGTAGCCCGGTCGCTGGTGCATCCCCCGTCGCCAGCGACCGGGCCCTTCCATTTACGGTGGTGCTCAACCACCGCTCGGTGCCGGTGCGTTGCTCCCGGACCGCAGTAGCAGTGCACCTTCATCATCCGGAACTGCAAACTCCGCTACGGCCGAGTATCCGTTCACGGCGCCCGCCGAAGCATCCTTCGGCGTCTCGCAGAGTCCCGGCTCGTCCCCGGCGCCCACCGCGCATCTGATCTGCACCGTGCGCCCCGCCGGCCCCATCACGGTCAGCACGGCATCCAGTGGACGGCCGCTGGTGTTGCGGTAGTAGCTGCGGCCCCAGGTGCTGCCCTCGCTCGTCAGGACGCAGGTCTGGGCTTCGAGACCGTGTGGCGAGGTGAGTTCGGGGCCGCACCGCGAGTCCGTGCGGGGCTGCTCCGGCGGACCGGGCTTGGCCGGGCGGGCGGCGGCCCGCGCCTTGTCCGACGTACGCGAAGAGTCGGAAAGGCCGAGCGAGGAGAGCAACCCGCCCCCCTTTCCATCGCCCTGACCGGCGAAATCCGGCCCGGCGATCGCTCCGGCAAGCGGAAGCGACAAGATGATCAGCACACCGGCGCCGATACCGATCAGGCGGAGATTCATTCGCCGAAGATAGCGATACGGGAATGGGGCACGGATCTCCCCGCGCCCAATTCCCCTGCAAACCGGCCCCGCCGACACCCGTAAGAGTGATCCGGCGGGCGCGCGGCATCAGTATGCGAGCCGGCTCCCGCCGCCCGGCGCCCCGCTGCTCGCCTCCACCAACGCGTGTACGAGTTCCTCGACCTCGGGCAGCCGGATGCCCTCCGGCCCGACGGACGGCTCGCGCTCCCAGTGGACGTGCCCACCACCGGACGCGAGCGAGGGCGGCAACAGGAGGTAGCCGCCCTCACCGTGGAAGCGCAGGGAGGAGGGCACGTGGTCCTTCGCGTAAAGGAGTTCGCCGAGCCGCTCCAGCGAATACGGCGCCACCAGCAGCGACCAACGGGTGGGCGTCGCGACGATCGGGCCCAGCCGCATGCCCTGCGCGTCCAGCCGTACGACGGCACGCGCGGCCGCGACGGCGGGGAGGCTGACCGCGCACGGCGCCGCGCCACCGGTGGCCACCAGCACCGGGGCGCCCGGCCGCCTGGCCCACCACCAGGCCACCATCCGGGGGTCGCAGGTCGCCGCGAGCAGCCCGGGGTCGAAGGGGTGCGCGCCGGGCACCACGCAGTCGGGGTCGGGGCAGGCGCACCGGGCGCCGTCGGCGCCGGCCCGGCCCACGCCGGGCAGTACGGGCCATCGCCATACGGTCGCGCAGGTCAGGGCCGCATCGAGCAGGGACGCGGCGTCGCCGTCCGGGTCATGGGCGGCGTGAGGAGTCGAGAACCGGGATTTCAAGCGATCGCGGAGCCGCTGGAGACGCCTTCCGAGGATCTCGCGCATGAGCGCTCGTTCCTTTCCGTTGAACGCCGAGGGCCACATCACACCACGTAAGCGGTGTTTCACCACACGTACACGTTTCGCGTCACTGTCCACTGGAAGCAGGTTCACACGGTTCGTGCAGTTTTCTTACGGGTCCATCCCACGTACGGCGGGGCCGAGCGCGTCCCCCACCGGATGCCGAGACCGGCTGCCGCCGCTTAGGACGACGGCACGCGCCGCGCGGTTCCCGGCGGATGCCGGGAGGCGTCAAGTGACCCCGGGCATCACCGTTTACGTACCCGGGCCCGCTGGGACGCCCGCTCAGTCGATCGCAAAAACCGTCCGCTTCCGGCTTTTTCCAGCCAAGTTATGCCCTTGACCGGACAGCGAGTTGTGGATCTGCGGACACCAGGATTCCCACCAGGGCAATGCTGGACATCGCTCCTCGTGTGCGTGTAGATGTGGATCCATTGATGGCGGCGCAGCACGATCTGGGGGTTTGCGATGCTATATGGCGAATCGCACCAGGTGGAAAGGCGGACGCCATGAGCGCCTCGCATCTGCCGAAAGTGGCTGGAATCGATTCAGCAGTTACCGCGTCACCGCACACTGCCGCGCCCACTGCGGCCGCTCCCGCACGCACCGCCGCCCCCGTACAGACCGTGCCGCCTGCCGCGAGCACCGTCATCCAGGACCGGCTGGCGGGCATGGTCTCCGATCTGACCACCCTCCACGAGCTGACCGAACGCCTCGCCCGGGCCGTCGATCTCGACGCCTCCCTGCGTGAGTTCGTGCGCGCCGGCGCGGCACTCGTGGGCGCCCGGCGCGGCCTGGTCGTCCTGGAGCCGTCCGACGGACTCGGTCCGAGCACCACCATCGGCCTCGGGCTCGGTCACGCGGACCTCGGCCACATCGAGACGGTGCCCCGCAGCGCCACCTCGTACGGCCGCATCCTCGACGGGCTCCCGGACGCGCAGGGCGGCTCCGAACTCCTCCCGGAGGCCGGCGCCGCACCGGGTACGGGCGGGTTCGCCGCCCCCGTCGACCCCCGCCACCGCGAGGTCGCCGCCCGGCTCGGCTACGCCGCCAGCTACGCGCTCCCGCTGGCCGCAGAGGCCACCGGCCGGCTCGGAGCGGCCGTCTGGCTCTACGACGAGCAGGCGGAACCGAGCGAACGCCAGCGCGACCTGGCCGGGCTCTACGTACGGCACGCCGCCGAGCACCTCGCGCGGATGATGGAGGTCGAGCGCTCGCGCTCCCGGCTGGCCACCGTCGCCGAGGAACTGCTGCCCAGCCGGCTGCCCCGCATCGCCGGGGTGCAGCTCGCGGCCCGGCACCACACCGGACCGCGCGGCGGCGGCGACTGGTACGACGCGCTACCGCTGCCCGAGGGGGCCATGGGGCTGGCCGTGGGCTCCGTCAGCGGCTCGGGGCCGAGCGCGGTCGCGGCAATGGGGCGGATGCGCGCCTCGCTGCGCGCGTACGCGGTCATGGAGGGCGAGGACCCCGTCGCCGTGCTGTCCGACCTCGAGCTGCTGCTGCGGCTGACCGAGCCCGCGCGCTCGGCGACCGCCCTGTTCGCCTACTGCGAGCCGGCCTCCCGCAAGATGATCCTGGCCGGGGCCGGCCACGCCCCGCCGCTGCTCATCGGCGAGCGGCGCACCGAGTACGTGGAGACCTCACTGTCCGCGCCGCTGGGGATGCTGGCCTGCTGGGAGGCGCCGAGCGTGGAGATCGAACCCGCGCCCGGAGAAACGGTGCTGCTGTACACCGACGGGCTGCTGCGGCGCACCGGCGACCCCATGGACCGGGCCTACGCGCGGCTGCACGCCGCGGCCGCGGGAGTTCCGCGCAGCGCCCGCGACGACCCGGCGGCCGTCTGCGACCACGTCCTGCGCACGATGTTTCCCCCGGCGGACGGCGACGCGCCGGCCGACGCCGCCGGCGCGGACCCGGCCGAGGACATCGTGCTGCTCGCAGTCCGGTTTGACTGATTTGTCACATGACCCTCCACGGGTCTTCCGCTCACCCATACGATGGACGAGGTCCACACCCGGTCCGTTCTGTCGTAGCTGAGGAGAAGACGTGGCTGACGAGCTCATCCCGGAGACCCCGGAAGAAGAGCAGCCCCAGAAGAAGCACAAGCAGCGCAAGAACGCGCTGTACCCGGGCGTCAGCGAGGAACTCGCGGAGAACATGCGCACCGGCTGGGCCGACACGGAGCTGCGCGGGCTGGAGCCGATCGCCCAGGCCGCGCACACCGCCGCCCGCCGCGCCGCGCTGTCCGCGCGCTTCCCCGGCGAGCGCCTGGTCGTCCCCGCGGGCCGGCTCAAGACCCGCTCGAACGACACCGAGTACCCCTTCCGGGCGTCGACCGAGTACGCGTACCTCACGGGCGACCAGGCCGAGAACGGCGTCCTGGTGCTGGAGCCCGCGGGCGAGAACGGCCACACCGCCACCGTCTACCTGCTGCCCCGCTCCGACCGCGAGAACGGCGAGTTCTGGCTGTCCGGCCAGGGCGAGCTGTGGGTCGGCCGCCGCCACTCCCTCGCCGAGGCCGAGCAGCTGCTGGGCATCCCCGCCAAGGACGTCCGCGAGCTGCCCGAGGCGCTCGCCGAGGCCACCGGCCCGGTCCGCGTCCTGCGGGGCCACGACGCCGTCATCGAGAAGGCGCTGACCGACAAGGTCACGGCCGAGCGCGATGAAGAGCTGCGCGTCTACCTCTCCGAGGCCCGCGCCGTGAAGGACGAGTTCGAGATCGGCGAGCTGCAGAAGGCCGTCGACTCCACCGTCCGCGGCTTCGAGGACGTGGTGAAGGTCCTCGACAAGGCGGAGGCGACGTCCGAGCGCTACATCGAGGGCACCTTCTTCCTGCGTGCCCGTGTCGAGGGCAATGACGTCGGCTACGGCTCCATCTGCGCCGCCGGTCCGCACGCCTGCACCCTGCACTGGGTCCGCAACGACGGCGACGTCCGCTCCGGTGACCTGCTGCTGCTCGACGCCGGTGTGGAGACCCACTCCCTCTACACCGCCGACGTGACGCGCACCCTGCCGATCAACGGCACGTACACCGACATCCAGCGCAAGATCTACGACGCGGTCTACGAGTCCCAGGAAGCCGGCATCGCCGCCGTGAAGCCGGGCGCCAAGTTCCGCGACTTCCACGACGCCTCGCAGCGCGTGCTGGCGGAGAAGCTCGTCGAATGGGGTCTGGTGGAAGGCCCGGTCGAGCGGGTGCTGGAACTCGGCCTCCAGCGCCGCTGGACCCTTCACGGCACCGGTCACATGCTCGGCATGGACGTCCACGACTGCGCCGCCGCCCGCACCGAGGCGTACGTCGACGGCACGCTTGAGCCGGGCATGTGCCTGACCGTGGAGCCCGGTCTGTACTTCCAGGCCGACGACCTGACCGTGCCGGAGGAGTACCGCGGCATCGGCGTCCGGATCGAGGACGACATCCTCGTCACCGAGGACGGCAACCGGAACCTGTCGGCCGGCCTGCCCCGCGCCTCTGACGAGGTCGAGGCGTGGATGGCGCGCCTCAAGGGCTGATCAGCCGCTGCACACGCCGGTGGGCGGGTTCCCGTACGGGGACCCGCCCACCGGCGTATGAGCGAGGAACCGGTCAGGTCTAGGAAACCTTGAGCAGCGCGCCCTCGCGCCACTTGAGGACCTTGTCGAAACTGACCACCGCACCCCGGCCCGGGCGGTTGCGAAAGCGGACCTGGTCGGAAAGCTCCGCGATCAGTCCCAGGCCCCGGCCGTGCTCCTTCTCCGACGGCCCGGCGGGCCGGGGTCTGTGCCCGGCGACCGTCGAGGGCGGGAAGCCCGGACCCGAGTCGGTCACCTCGATGCGGCAGCGGTCCCCGTCCAAATAAGCCGTCACGCGGTATTCGGCGCAGACCGTGGGGTCCGGCTTTCCGGCGCGGGACGGCCCGGCCACCGGCCCGCCGTGCTCGACCGCGTTCGCACAGGCCTCGCTCAACGCCACCGACAGGTCGAAACAGATGTCCGGGTCCACTCCCGCGGTCTCCATCGTCCCGAGCAGCAGTCGCCTGGCGAGCGGCACGCTCGCGGCTTCGCGCCTCAAGTGGAGAGACCACCAGATGCTCATACGGTTACCTATTGCCGCCCCCGGTCACCCGTAAGCCCCTTGCGGCGGTCGGAGCCCTCATTCGGCCGCCGGAGCCCCCGTTCGGCCGATGCGGCCCTTACGGCCGGAGGTGTAGGCGGCCGGGCCCCGGGCACCGCTCCGGGTCGACCGCTCGAACACCGCTCGGGACCCCATGGGGACGCATGGGACGTTCCGGACCTGCCGTACGGCCGTCGCCGGGGCAGTGCGATGATGGCCCGGCCATGACTGCCCCCCACGCGACGCATGCCGGAGCGGGCCTCCGGACGATTCGGGCCGCGGTGTTCACCGCGGTCTGCGTCGTGTTGTCCGCGGTCGGGCATGCCGTGGCGTCCTGCGCCACCGTGCCGTGGTGGGCCCTCGGCCTCGGCTTCCTCGCCCTCTTCACGGTCACCGCGCCGTTGGCGGGGCGTCGGCGTTCGCTGCCCGGCATCGCCGGCGGGCTCGCCGTCGGTCAGGTGGCTCTGCACGCGATGTTCGGCCTCGGCCAGCACGGCGCCGCGGCGCCGGTGGACGCCGCGTCCTCGGACTCCTCGCTCGCCGCGCTCGCCGCTCAGCTGATCTGCGGGGGCAACTCCATACCGCCGAGCCCGGAAGACGCCCGGCTGATCCTGGAGACCGCCGGGCTGGACCCGGCCGCGATGGTCGCGCAAGAGCACATGGCCCACGCGCACATGGCCCACGCCCCGCAGACCGCTCTGCTCAGCCCCGCCATGCTGCTCGGCCACCTGTTGGCCGCGCTCGCCGCCGGCTGGCTGCTCGGGCGCGGCGACGCCGCCCTGTTCCGGCTCGTCGAGTTGTCACGGCTGTCCACGGAGGCGGATCCGGTACGTCCGTTGCGTACCGCCCTTGCGCTGGTACGGGCCCTCGTCTCCGGGCTGCCGGGCGCCCCGGAGCGTCTTGTGCGCTTCCCCCGGAGCACGGCTTCCCCGGAGGTCTCCACCGGTCGTGGAGCGCTCCAGCACACAGTGATCAGGCGCGGGCCGCCGAGGGTGGCACTCACCCTCGCAGCCTGACGCGGCACCTCCACTCCCAGCGCATCACGGGAGCACCGGTGCCGTGCCGTCCCGCGCGCTCGCGCACGCGGAGCCATGTCACTGTTTCCTGCTTCCCTGGAGCGTTCCTGCCATGAAGTCCTCTCGTGTCTCCTTCGCCGCCGCCCTCGCCGCCGGCGCCGTCCTCGTCCTCTCCGGTCCCGCCTTCGCCCACGTCGGCGTACAGCCGGGCGAGGCCGCCAAGGGCGGTTACGCAGTGATCAACTTCAAGGTCCCGAACGAGCGCGACAACGCGTCGACCACCCAGCTCGAGGTCAACTTCCCGATCGACCAGCCGCTCACCTCCGTCATGCCGCAGGACGTTCCCGGATGGACCGTGAACGTCGAGAAGAGCAAGCTCGACAAGCCGCTCACCGTGCACGGCAAGCAGGTCAACGAGGCTGTCACCAAGGTGACGTGGACCGGCGGCAAGATCGAGCCCGGCAAGTTCCAGCAGTTCCCGGTCTCCGTCGGCAAGCTGCCCGACAACGCGGACCAGATGGTCTTCAAGGCGATCCAGACCTACGACAACAACGAGGTCGTGCGCTGGATCGAAGAGACCAAGGCAGGCGCCCCCGAGCCGCAGAACCCGGCGCCCGTCCTCAAGCTGACCGCCGCGGCGGCCTCCGCCGATCACCACGACGCCGGCGCCACGAAGACCGACGACCCCAAGGGCCACGAGGACAGCCACGACGAGGCCGCCGCGAGCGGCTCGGACACGACCGCACGTGCCCTCGGCATCGCCGGCATCGTGCTCGGCCTCGGTGGCGTCGCGTTCGGCTTCGCCTCGCGTCGCCGCGCCTCCTGACCGACGGGCCCCACGAGCCCTGTCATTGAGATCATCTTCCAACCCCGATCCCAGGGATTCCTCCCCATGCGCACCACACGTGTGACGGTCGCCGCCTTCGTGGCGGCGGCCGCGCTCGCCCTCACCGCTTGCGGCGGTGAGCCGGCCAAGTCCAGCGGTTCGGTCACCCAGATCACCGGCACCGACAAGGCCGGGTCGGCGACCGTCCTCGACCGCCCCTTCGACAAGCCGGACCTCGTCCTCACGGACACCACCGGCAAGCCGTGGAACCTGCGCGAGCAGACCAAGGGCCGGCCGACGCTGATCTACTTCGGCTACACCAACTGCCCCGACGTGTGCCCCCTGACCATGAGCAACATCGCGGTCGCGAGGAAGGCACTGCCCAAGGCCGACCAGGACAAGCTCCAGGTCGTCTTCGTCACCACCGACCCCGAACGGGACACCCCCGAATCGCTCGGCACGTGGCTCAAGGCCCAGGACCCGTCCTTCGTCGGACTGACCGGGGACTTCGCCACCATCCAAGCCGCAGCCCGGTCACTCGGCATCGGTATCGAGGCCCCCAAGAAGGAGGCCGACGGCAGCGTCGTCTCCATGCACGGCGCGCAGGTCATCGCGTTCTCTCCCAAGACCGACGAGGGCTACCTCCTCTACGGCGAGAGCACCACCGTCGACGACTACACCAAGGACCTGCCGAAGATCGTCAAGGGAGAGAACCCGTGAACGCCCGCACCACCCGCACCCTCGCCGCCGCACTCTCCTTGACGGCAGCGCTCGCGATATCCGGCTGCTCCTCCGAATCGGAGGGCAAGACCGGGGACGCCACTCCCAAGCTGACGGTCAGCGGGGCCTTCATGCCCGAGCCCGTCGACGAGAAGATGGCCGGCGCCTTCATGGTCATTACCAACGACTCCAAGACGCCCGACAAGCTCACCGGCCTGACCAGCCCGCTCTCCGACGACCTCCAGATCCACGAGACCAAAGACCAGAAGATGCGGCAGGTCGCCTCCCTGGACGTGCCCGCGAACGGCCGGCTCAGCCTGGAGCGCGGCGGCAGCCACGTCATGCTCATGGGGCTGAAGAACAAGCCGAAGGTCGGCGACAAGGTCAAGGTCGAGCTCAAGTTCGCGAAGGCCGACCCGATCACGGTCGAGCTGGACGTGAAGGACCGTACGTACACCGGGCAGAGCTCCAACGCCCACTGACGGACCGAGGAACTGACACGCCATGACGGCCACCGCCCCCACCCCGGCCCGCGCCCGCGCCACGGCATTCCTGCCACGGCTCGCGCTGGTCCTCGCAGCCCTGCTGGCATCCCTGTTCACCGCGGCCGGCCCGGCCACGGCACACGCCGCACTCACCGCGAGCGACCCGAAGGACGGGGCGGTGGTCGCCACGGCACCCGCCCAGGTCACCCTCTCCTTCTCGGAGCAGGTCGCCATGGGCGACGACTCGATCCGCGTGATGGACCCCCAGGGCAAGCGGGTCGACACCGGCGAACTCCGCGACATGTGCAGCGGGTCCACCATCCGCTACGGCACCGCCCTGCATTCCGGGCTGCCCAACGGCACGTACACGGTCGCCTGGCAGGCCGTTTCCGCCGACAGCCACCCTGTTTCCGGTGCCTTCACCTTCTCCGTCGGCGCTCCGTCGGCCACTCAGGTCGCCCTTCCCACGCAGAAGGCGGGCGGCGGACCCGTGGGCATCGCCTACGGCATCGCCCGGTACGCCGCCTACATCGGCTTCACCCTCCTCGTCGGGGGCGCCGCCTTCATCCTGCTGTGCTGGCGGCGGGGCTCGGCCGAGCGACCGTTGCAGAAGCTGGTGATGCGCGGCTGGGTACTGCTCACCGCGGCCACCCTGGCGATGCTGATGCTCCGCAACCCGTACACCGGGTCGGGCAGGTTCGCCGACGCCTTCGACCTCGTCGGACTCAAGGCTGTCCTCGACACCAAGGCCGGCGCCTCGCTCGTGTCGAGGCTGCTGCTGCTCGGGGCAGCGGCGCTCTTCGTGGCGGTGCTCTTTGGTGCTTACGCGCGCCGGCAGCAGGTCGCCGCACAGGACGGGAACGTCGAGCCGGTTGAAGGTGACGGGGCAGGCGGGGCCGAGGGGGCGGTGGACGAACGCAAGGACACGAGCGACCTCGCCTTCGGACTCGGTGTCGGAGGGGCCGTCGTGGCCGGTGGTATCGCCGCCACTTGGGCCCTGTCGGAGCACGCCTCCACCGGTATCCAGCCCGGGATCGCGATGCCGGTCGACATCCTGCACCTGCTCGCTGTCGCCACCTGGCTCGGAGGTCTCGCCGCGCTGCTGGTCGCCCTGTACAAGATCCCCGGCATCGAGCGCGAGGCCGTCCGGCGTTTCTCGCAGGTCGCGTTCCTCAGCGTCCTGGTGCTGGTCGTCACCGGCGTCTACCAGTCCTGGCGGCAGCTGGGCAGCTGGTCCGCCCTGACCGGCACCAGCTACGGGCGGCTTCTACTGATCAAGATCGCGCTCGTCGGCGTCCTCGTCGGCATCGCCTACCTCTCCCGGTCCTGGACCGCTCGGCTCTCGGATGGCCGGACGGAGGCGGCGCAGGGGGATGTTTCACGTGAAACACAGCTGAATGTTTCACGTGAAACATCGAAGCGTGAAGCAGCACCTGCCGAAGCGGAGGTAGCGGAAGCGGAGGTAGCGGAAGCGGCGCTGGTGACGGTCCCCGCCGACCCGAGGCGTGTCGCCCAGTTGGCACGGCAGCGCACCGCCCGTGAGAACGCCCGATCCAGGCAGGTGCGGGACGCCGACCCCGGGCGCGCCGGTCTTCGCCGCTCCGTCCTGGCAGAGGCCGCCGTCGCGATCGCGTTGCTGGCCGTCACCACCGTCCTGACCAACACCGAGCCGGGGCGCACCGCGGAACTGGAGACGGGACGGGGCTCGACGGCGGCCACTGCCGTCCCCAACCGGCCCATCAAGATCACGCTGCCCTTCGACACGGGTGGCCCCCAGGGCAAGGGCACCATCCGGCTGGAGCTCGCTCCGGGCCGGGTCGGCGCCAACGGCCTCCACCTGTGGGCGGAGAATCCCGACGGACAGCCCCTCGACCTCCCCGAGGTGAAGGTCTCCTTCACCCTCCCCTCCAAGGAGATCGGTCCGCTGCCGGCCCTTCCCGACCGCGCGGCTCCGGGACACTGGAGCGCGGACGGCGTACAGCTGCCGCTCGCGGGCGAGTGGCGCATCGACATCACCGTCCGGACCTCCGACATCGACCAGACGACCGTCCAGAAGAACGTGAAGATCGGCTGACCAGCGTGACCCACAGCACCGAGAGCAACCCCGACATCGAGATCTCGCGGCGCCGCCTGCTGGGCACGGTGGGCGCCGCGGGCGCCGCCGGTCTGGCACTCGGCGCCACCGGCGGCGCCCTGGTGCACTCCGCACTGGCCGACTCCCCGGAGGCCGGGTCGAAGGGCGGCGTGGGGACCGCCGCCTCGCTCGGCGCGACCCGGATCGCCTTTCACGGGGACCACCAGGCCGGCATCACCACCCCGCTCCAGGCCAAGGGGCACGTCCTCGCCTTCGACCTCGCGCCCGGCGCCGGGCGTACGGAAGCCGCCGCCCTGATGCGCCGCTGGTCGGACACCGCCCGGCGGCTGATGGCCGGCGAGACCGCCCCCACGGCCGACACCGGGATCGCCCTCGACGCCGGGCCCTCGTCCCTGACCGTCACCTTCGGGTTCGGCCATTCCTTCTTCGAGCGCACCGGACTGGCCTCCCGCCGGCCGACCGCCCTCGACCCGCTGCCGGACTTCTCCTCCGACCGGCTCGACCCCCAGCGCAGCAATGGCGACCTCTGGATCCAGATCGGCGCCGACGACGGGCTCGTCGCCTTCCACGCCCTGCGGGCCCTGCAGAGAGACGCCGGGGAAGCCGCTCGGGTCCGCTGGCAGATGAATGGCTTCAACCGGTCCCCCGGTGCCACGAGCACCCCGATGACCGCCCGGAACCTGATGGGCCAGGTGGACGGCACCGCGAACCCGAAGCCGGCCGACCCCGACTTCGACAAGCGGATCTTCGTGCCGGCCGCGGGCCCCGGCCCGGCCGAGCACTCCTGGATGGCGGGGGGCTCCTACGCCGTCGTGCGCCGGATCCGGATGCTGCTCGACGAGTGGGACAAGCAGTCCACCCTCCAGCAGGAGCAGGTCATCGGCCGTACCAAGGCCACGGGTGCCCCTCTGACCGGCGGAAGCGAGACCTCGAAGATGGACCTCGCGAAGCTGGGCGCCGACGGCAAGCCGGTGATCCCGGCGAACGCGCACGCACGGATCTCAGCCCCCGAACAGAACGGCGGGGCCGCCATGCTCCGCCGACCGTTCTCCTTCCACGACGGCATCGCCCCCGACGGCTCCCCCGACGCCGGTCTGCTGTTCATCTGCTGGCAGGCCGACCCGCTGCGCGGCTTCGTGCCCGTCCAGCGCAAGCTCGACCGGGGTGACGCGCTGTCGGAGTTCATCAGGCACGAGTCCAGCGGCTTGTACGCCGTCCCGCCCGGCCCGCGGCCCGGGGAGTACGTCGGGCAACGGCTGCTCGAAGGGTGAACATCCCGCCGGGCGAGACCGCCCCGGCATTAGGCTGATCGCATGTCGGCCACCCGCTTCACCTATCTCGGTCCCGAGGGCACCTTCACCGAAGCCGCCCTGCGTACGCTGCCGGAAGCCGCCACCAGGGAGCTCGTCCCGATGGTGTCGGTGCCGGCCGCCCTGGACGCCGTCCGCAACGGTGAGGCAGCCGCTGCGCTGGTGCCGATCGAGAACTCGGTGGAGGGCGGGGTGACCTCCACCCTGGACGAGCTGGCTTCCGGCGAGCCGTTGATGATCTACCGCGAGGTCCTGCTGCCCATTGCGTTCGCGCTGCTCGTGCGGCCCGGGACCAAGCTGTCGGACGTCAAGACCGTCACCGGGCACCCGGTGGCGCAGCCGCAGGTCCGCAACTGGCTGCGTGCGCACCTGCCCGACGCGGTGTGGGAGTCGGCCGCCTCGAACGCCGACGGTGCCCGGCTGGTACAGGAGGGCCGCTTCGACGCTGCCTTCGCCGGAGAGTTCGCCGCCGCCACGTACGGGCTGGAGCCGCTGGTCACCGAGATCCACGACGCGGAGAACGCCGAGACCCGCTTCGTGCTCGTCGGCCGCCCCGCGCGGCCGGCCGCTCCCACCGGTGCCGACAAGACCTCGGTCGTACTGTGGCTCGGGGACGACCACCCGGGCGCGCTGCTGGAGCTCCTGCAGGAGTTCGCCGTCCGAGGGGTCAACTTGATGCTGATCCAGTCCCGGCCGACAGGTGCGGGCATCGGCAACTACTGCTTCGCGGTCGACGCCGAGGGCCACATCTCCGACCGTCGGGTCAGTGAGGCGCTGATGGGTCTCAAGCGCACCTGCCCCCAGGTCCGCTTCCTGGGCTCCTACCCCCGCGCCGGGGTTGCTGTGAGTGACGTACGCGCCGCGCGGCCGGGCACCTCGGACAGCGACTTCACCGATGCCTCCGACTGGCTGGGGCGCTGTCTGGACGGGCGGCCGTAGCACTCGTCCACTGTCCACAGAGTTATCCACAGGCCGAGACGCGCGCCTGGGGACAAGTCGACAGTGCAGCGCGACAAGGTCGACAAATCGGCCGGGGACCTCAGGTTTCACGCAAGAGAGCGCTGGGTGAACGGCGTCACCCCGGTATCGCCGATCAACTCTTTGGGGCGAGTCATTCCCACCCGAATGAGTGTGTGAGGGTGGTTTGAACCTTGATTCCCGGCGAGCGCCCACCGGTCGGGAATGATCTATTTCCGTGTCCACAGATCCGGCGCACAGCCTGTGGATAAGACGGCTCCGGAGGGAATTCCTGTGGACAAGGAACGCCCTCCGCCCTGTTCAGGGACTGCCCTTCGCCAGCGGTGTGACCGCTTTCCGGGCAAAGAATCCGCTTTTTACGAGCCGCCCCGGAAGCGCTGAGGCGAACCCGCCCAGCGAGAGGGACGGCAGTTATGCATTCACCTCAATCGGGACATAGTGACCCGCAACGTGATATCGATGTGATCCCCGGAACCCCGGCCCGGTAGCCTGGAGGGGTGATTGACCTCCGGCTGCTCCGTGAAGACCCTGACCGTGTCCGCGCCTCGCAGCGCGCCCGTGGAGAGGACGTCGACCTTGTCGACGCACTGCTCTCCGCCGACGAGCGCCGCAGGTCCTCCGGCATGCGCTTCGACGAACTGCGCAATGAGCAGAAGTCGCTCGGCAAGCTGATCCCCAAGGCCTCGCCGGAGGAGCGGGCCGAGCTGCTGACGAAGGCCGAACAGCTCAAGGCGGACGTCAAGGCTGCGGAGGCCGAGCAGAACGAGGCGGACGAGGCGGCCAAGCAGCTTCTCCTCCAGCTCGGCAACATCGTCCACAGCGACGTACCGGTCGGCGGCGAAGAGGACTTCACCGTACTGGAGACGCACGGCACGATCCGCGACTTCGGAGCCGAGGGCTTCGAACCCAAGGACCACCTCGAACTCGGCGAGTCCCTCGGCGCCATCGACGTCGAGCGCGGCGCCAAGGTGTCGGGCTCCCGCTTCTACTACCTCACCGGCGTCGGCGCCCTGCTGGAACTGGCCCTGGTCAACGCTGCGATCGCCCAGGCCACCGAGGCCGGCTTCATCCCGATGCTGACCCCCGCGCTGGTCCGCCCGCGCGCCATGGAGGGCACCGGCTTCCTCGGCCAGGCCGCGGAGAACGTCTACCACCTGGAGAAGGACGACTACTACCTGGTCGGCACCTCCGAGGTACCGCTCGCCGCGTACCACATGGACGAGATCATCGACGCGGACAAGCTGCCGCTGCGTTACGCCGGCTTCTCGCCGTGCTTCCGCCGCGAGGCCGGCACGTACGGCAAGGACACCCGCGGCATCTTCCGCGTCCACCAGTTCGACAAGGTCGAGATGTTCTCGTACGTCGCACCGGAAGAGGCCGAGGCCGAGCACAAGCGGCTCCTGGAGTGGGAGAAGCAGTGGCTGACCAGCCTGGAACTCCCCTTCCAGGTCATCGACGTCGCCACCGGTGACCTGGGCGCTTCGGCCTCCCGCAAGTTCGACTGCGAGGCCTGGATCCCGACCCAGGGCAAGTACCGCGAGCTGACCTCCGCCTCGAACTGTGACGGCTTCCAGGCCCGCCGCCTGTCGATCCGCTACCGCGACGGCAAGAAGACCCAGCCCCTGTCCACGCTCAACGGCACCCTGTGCGCGGTTCCGCGCACGATCGTGGCCATCTTGGAGAACCACCAGCAGGCTGACGGTTCCGTCCGGGTGCCCCCGGTGCTCCGGCCCTACCTGGGCGGCCGTGAAGTCCTGGAGCCGATCACCAAGTGAGTCCCGCCCCGTTCCCGTACAAGCTCGTCGCGACGGACCTCGACGGCACTCTGCTCCGCAGCGACGACACCGTCTCGGAACGCACCCGTGAAGCGCTCGCCGCGGTCACCGCGGCGGGCGCGGCGCACATCATCGTCACCGGCCGGGCCGTGCCCTGGACCCGGGGCGTACTGGACGACCTCGGATACGACGGGATCGCCGTGTGCGGGCAGGGCGCCCAGGTCTATGACGCGGGCGCGCACCGCCTGCTGACCTCGGCCACGCTGGACCGGCAGCTGGCAGGGCTGGCACTGTCCAAGATCGAGGCCGAGGTGGGTCCGCTGGCCCTCGCCGCCAGCCGGGACGGGGTGGACGGCGAGGTGCTGTTCGGGCCCGGGTACCAGGTGCAGGAGGGCCTGCCGGCGCTCTACCTGGAGGACACCTCCGCCGTGTGGAGCGCCCCGCTGAACAAGCTGTACGTACAGCACCCCGGCATGGACGACGACACGCTCGTCAAGGTGGCCCGGGAGATCGTGGGCAACCTGGTGGACGTCGTGATGGCCGGCCCGGGGATAGTCGAAATACTGCCGCTCGGGCTGACGAAGGCCACCGGCCTGTCGCTGGCCGCACGGCGCCTGGGAGTGAAGGCGGCGGAGACCATCGCCTTCGGCGACATGCCCAACGACATCCCCATGTTCGCCTGGGCGGCGCACGGCGTCGCGATGGCCAACGCCCATCCGGAACTGAAGGCCGTGGCCGACGAGGTCACGACGTCTCACCAGGAGGATGGCATCGCCGTGGTGCTGGAACGCCTGTTGGATGCTGCCTGACGGCGGTGGCCCAAGCAGGGAAGGTCCGGAACGGCCCGCGTCCTGGGACGCGCTCGAAGTGGCTGTTCCGGACCTTTTGTTACTCCCCGCACGCCTCACTCTGCCCCGCCCGCAAGCCGCGTACCAGTGAATTTCCGCAGGTCCCGAGATCATGTTTCACGTGAAACATGCATGGTCGGCCGCGACGCGATCCCGTGCGGGTGACGGGTCAACGGCCAGGCGAGGAGACCGACGGCGAGCGAGATCGCGTGCCCCAGATCGGTGAAGGTGCCGCCCGTGAAGAGCGGGATCCCGAAGAAGGCGACGATCCCGGCGAGATAGAGCCATCTCCACGGGCCGGGCAGCCGGTACGTGAGGACCCCGGCGGCGGCCGCGAGTCCGTAACTCACACCGATGTCGACGACATGGACCATGCTGCGCGGGGCCCGGTGGTCCTGGATGGCCAGGAGGACCACCCTCTGGCTGATCAAGGTGGCGGTGATGTGGGCGGCCGCCACGATCACCAGCCAGCGCAGCGTGCCGAGCCAGCGCTCGACCGGGGCGTGGAAGACCTCGAAGAGAACGGCGTACTGGGCGAGCGAGGCCGGGTTCTCGATCCAGAAGGCGCTGGATACCAGGGCCCGTACCGGGTGCCGGGTGAGTTCGTGGATATTGCTGCTGTTGCGGTGGAGCAGGACGTGCTCCAGGCGGTCGGGCGCGACCACGACGATGACGCTGGTGACGGCGATGATCAGCAGCCAGATGTGCGTACCGGGCGAGGAACGTATCCAGGACCACAAGGGCCTGGACGGCTCGGCCTCTGGGTGAGGCGTCATGCCCCGATGATGCCCGGCGTGCCTGTGCCCCGCCTGGCCGGTGGGCCGGGCGGGGCACAAGGGGGGCGGGATGCGGGGAGAGGGCTACTCCTCGCCGGCCAAGGTCAACCTGCGGAGCTTCTGGCCGGCGTAGACCGTGGCCCCTACGGTGACCACGACGAGCAGGACGGCGGCGGTCGGCAGCGCCACGGTGGCGTCGACGTACCCTTCTCCGGCGATCTTCTCCGCCAGGGACAGGGACCACTGCTGCACGCTCAGCGTCTTCGCGCCGGAGACCAGGCTGCCGAAGAGCGACTCCCAGATCAGGGCGTAGACCAGGCCGAAGACGACCGCATGCCGGCTGACCGTGCCCAGGAGCAGGAACAGCGCGCTGTACGCGATCGAGGCGACCAGGGCGGCGACGGTGTAGGCGACGGCGATCTGCTGGCCGTTGCCGTTGAGGATGAACCCGGCGATCAGCGTGGGGATGGCGGAGAACGCCATGGTGACGGCGATCGCCACGATCAGCTTGGTCATGATGATCGTCGGTCGCTTCACCGGCTTGGAGAGCAAGTAGACGATCGAGCCGTCATCGATCTCGGGGCCGATGGCACCGGTGCCGGCGATGACGCCGATCAGCGGGACCATCGTCGCGAGGGCGAAGCCGCCGAGCAGGTCCGCTGCGACCTTGTCGTCCACGCCGGTGAGGGCGCGGACGGCAACGGAGATGAGGATCAGCAGTGCGGGCAGGGCGAAGAGGATCAGCGCACGCCTTCGGCCGAGCAGGGCACGGTAGGTGAGCCGGGCAACGGTGGGGTTGTACATGAAAGCCAGCTCCTCAGGCCGTGACGAGGTAGGAGAAGACCGACTCGAGGGACTCGTCGGAGGGGGAGACCGTCAGCAGCCGGATGCCGGACGCACGGGCGACCCGCGGCAGCAGTTCGGTGAAGCGGCCGAAGTCGACGGCCTGGATGCGCAGGGCACCTTCCTTGAGGTCTACCTCGATACCGGCCGTGGAGGGGTCGGCGATGAGGGCCGCTGCGAGCGCCCGGTCGTCGGAGGAACGGATGAGGTAGCGGTGGGGGCGGTCCGTCATCAGGCGGCGGATCTTGCGGAAGTCACCGGAGGCGGCGTGCCGGCCGGCGACGACCACCTCGATGTGCGAGGCGAGCTGCTCGACCTCCTCCAGGATGTGGGAGGAGAACAGCACCGTGCGGCCCTCGTCTCCCATCCGCCGCAGCAGTTCCATCAACTGCATGCGCTGGCGGGGGTCCATACCGTTGAACGGCTCGTCGAGGAGCAGCACGGACGGCTCGTGGACGAGGGCGGAGGCCATCTTCACGCGCTGGCGCATGCCCTTGGAGTACGTGGAGATCTTGCGGTCCTGGGCGTACTCCATCTCGACGGTGGCGAGCGCCCGCTGCGCGGCCGCATCGTCAAGCCCGTGGAGTTCGGCGTTGGCGACGACGAACTCGCGACCGGTGAGGAAGTCGTACATCGCTTCGCGTTCGGGCACGACACCGACCTGCTTGTAGACCTGTTCGTTGCGCCAGATCGGCGTGCCGTCGAGGGTGACGGTGCCCGTGGAGGGCGCCAGGAAGCCGCCCATCATGTTGATGAGGGTGGACTTCCCGGCGCCGTTGGGACCGAGCAGTCCGGTGACGCCGGGACCGATGCGCATGGTCACGTCGTTGACGGCGACGACGTTCCCGAACCAGCGGGAGGTGTGGTCGATGTCGATGGTGGTCACAGCCCGGCCTTCCGGTAGCGGGCCATCAGGGCGGCGTAGGAGCCGGCGATGAGGGCGAGGATGACGAGCAGGTAGACGGTGCCGGCGTCGGCGCCGGGGCCCTCACCGCCGGGGAATCCGGAGGTCGCACCGAGGAAGGCCGTCTGGAAGCCGTCGATCAGGGTGATCGGGGAGAACAGGCCCATCCACTCGATGGCGCCGGCGGAGCCGGTGTTCCAGGCGATGCCCTGTACGGCGGTCACCGCACCGTAGGGGATCAGGAGCACGGCGATGATGGCGGCGACGCCGAACCCGCGGCGCGGCGTCAGAGCGGCCATGACCAGGCCCACACCGGCGAACAGCAACGACAGCAGCAGTACGGACACCAGTCCCTGCCCGAATCCCTTGGTCTGGTACCCGAAGTCGAACTTCGCCAGCAGCGAGCCCACGTACATGATCAACAACGGGGTTGCGGTGAGGATGAACAGCGCCGACGCCATGGCCGCGTACTTCGCCACGACGTAGTCGACGCGCTCGATGGGCCGCGAGAAGTAGAGCGGCACCGTCTTGAAACGCAGGTCCCGGGAGACCGACTGCGGCGCCTGGGAGGCGAGGTACAGACCGATCACCACCTGGGTGGTCAGGGCGTACGTCGTGTACTTGACCGGAAGGTCGGTGGAGCCCGGTACCGCGATGGCGACGGCGACGAGGATCAGCGCGGGAACGCACATCACCGCGAAAAGGATCATCGGCAGCACTTTGGACTTGGCGGAACGGCCGAGCCCGTAGGCGCCGCGCAAGGACTGCGAGAACAGCGACTTGCGCCCGTAGGCGCGGCCGAGCCGGGCGCCGTCGTAGGACCGGTAACCGATGTTGTGGATCTGGGTCGAGGTGTCAGGCGCCATCGGAACCGGCTCCCTTCTGCTGGTGGATGTCACTGTGGCCGTTGTCGCGGAAGACCTCCGCGATGTGGTGGCGGCGCTGCTCCATGCGGACCAGGCCGATACCGAGGTCGGCGACGGTGTCGCGGACCTGGTCGTACGTCTGCTCGCCCGTCGCCTCCACGAGGAGGATGTGGCCCGCTCCCGGCAAGCCCTGTTCGTCGGCCGCGTGCAGGGTGAGGCCCGCCTCGGTGAGCGCCTTGCGCAGGGCGGCACTGCCGTCCGGGTGTGCGTCGGAGTCGGTGACCTCCACCGCCAACGTCGCGGTGTTCTGCGTGAAGTCGCTGGTGGAGCTGGAGCGCAGCAGCTTGCCGCCGTCGACCACGACGACGTGGTCGCAGGTCCGCTCCAGTTCCCCGAGGAGGTGCGAGGTGACGAGGACCGAGATGCCGAAGTCGGTGTGGACACGGCGGATGAGGCCGAGCATCTCGTCGCGGCCGACCGGGTCCAGGCCGTTGGTGGGCTCGTCCAGGAGGACCAGCTGGGGGTCGTGGACGAGGGCCTGGGCCAGCTTGACCCGCTGCTTCATGCCCGTGGAGTACCCGCCGATGGGGCGGTAGCGCTCTTCGTAGAGCCCCACGTGGCGCAGCGTGTCAGCGGTCCGCTCCCGCGCCGCGGTCGGCGGCAGCCCGGACATGCGTGCCATGTGCACGACGAACTCGGTGGCCGAGACGTCGGGGGGAAGGCAGTCGTGTTCGGGCATGTAGCCGACGCGTTCGCGGATGGCGCTGCCATGCGTGGCGACGTCGAGTCCGAGTACGGCGGCACGGCCCTCGGTGGCGGGGGACAGTCCCAGCAGAATCTTGATCAGCGTGGACTTGCCGGCTCCGTTGGCGCCCACCAGGCCGGTAACGCCGGGCCCGATGTCCAGGGAGAGCCGGTCGAGAGCGGTCACTCGGGGGTACCGCTTGCTCAGGCTTTCGGTCGCGATGACAGTCACGGCTTCGACGTTAGTGGTGCGGAGCACCGCGATCGTCAGACCTGGAGCGGGACCCCGTCTCCGCCTTGAGGACTACGGACCCTGACAGAAGTCTTACGCGGACGGGGGAGCCCCCGCGCGGTGGCTGCGGGCCCAGGAACTTTATCCACAGGTCTGTGCACGGCCCTTGACGTGACCTCTGGTCATTGTCACATTCATCAGTGTCAAGTTACGGACGCGTACGGCTATACGGACGGGCGGCTGACATGGCTGGGGACACCACGCAACGCACGAGGCACGGCACCACGCTGACACGCTCGTCGCTCACCGCACGTTCCACCGAGCTGCGCGGGTTCCGGGAGGTGCAGCGCCTCGCCTACGAGTGCGCCGAGACCGTCGCGGCGCAGCTGCGTGCCGGGGTGACCGAGCGGGAAGCGGCGCGCATGCAACGGGAATGGCTGCGTGAGCGCGGGGTGCGAGACTGGTTCCACATGCCGTTCGCCTGGTTCGGGGACCGCACCGCCTTCGTGAACTTCAAGATCCCTCTTCAGTTCTTCCCGACGAACCGGAGGCTGGAGCCGGGGATGCCGTTCATCCTCGACATGGCCCCGGTCTACAAGGGGCACGCCGCCGACATCGGCTACTCGGGCAGCCTCGGGCTCAACCCCGTCCAGGACCGCCTGATGTCCGACCTGCGGCCTCATCGAGAGCTGATCTTGAAACAGGTCCGGGAGCGGCGCCCGCTGCGCGAGATATACGAGAACGTCGAGCGGCTCATGACCCGCCAGGGCTACGCCAACCGGCATCGCGCCTACCCCTTCGGCGTGATCGCGCACAAGATCGACCGGGTCAAGGAGCGGCGCTGGTCACCCACCGCCTTCGGATTCGGCACCCAGTCCCTCAAAGGCCTGGCGAGCGACGCCCTGCACGGGCATCGTGAGGGCTGGTCCCCGCTGTGGAGCCCGTACCACTTCTCCGACCACCCGCCGCAGCCCGGACTGTGGGCGGTGGAGCCGCACCTGGGCTTTCGGGGGACCGGCGCGAAGTTCGAGGAGATCCTGGTCGTCACCGACTCCCGGGATCCCGAGGAGAGCGCCTTCTGGCTGGATGACGATCTGCCGCACGTGCGGCGCTGGGCTGAGGAGAACGCGGCATGAGCGGCATGAACGGGGCAGGGCTCACGGGGGCGCGCGAGCGCCGGGTGCGCACCGGCGGCGTCGACCTGTGTGTCGTCGAACTCGGTGAGGCCGGCCGGCCGACCGTGGTGCTCGTGCACGGCTACCCGGACAGCAAGGAGGTCTGGTCGGAGGTCGCCGAAAGGCTGGCCGCGCGCTTCCACGTCGTGCTGTACGACGTACGGGGCCACGGGCACTCCTCGGCACCGGTTCCGCTGCGCGGCGGCTTCACCCTGGAGAAGCTGACGGACGACTTCCTGGCTGTCGCCGACGCGGTCAGTCCGGACCGGCCGGTGCACCTGGTCGGGCACGACTGGGGCTCCGTCCAGGGCTGGGAGTTCGCCACGGTCGCCCGTACCCAGGGCCGGATCGCCTCCTTCACCTCCATGTCGGGACCCTCCCTCGACCACTTCGGGCACTGGGTCAAGGAGCGGATGGCGCGGCCCACCCCGCGGCGGGTCGCCCAGGTCCTGAACCAGGGCCGCAAATCCTGGTACGTGTACGCACTGCACACTCCCCTGCTGCCGGAGCTCGCCTGGCGCGGGCCCCTCGGCAAGCGGTGGCCCGGGATGCTCCAGCGCGTCGAGAAGGTCCCGGCCAGCGACTACCCCACCGCCTCTCTGCCCTCGGACGCCGCGCACGGTGCCTGGCTCTACCGCGACAACGTACGGCCCCGCATGCGCCGGCCGCGCGCCGATGCGTACGCGCACGTACCGGTCCAGCTGATCGTCCCGACCGGGGACGTGTTCCTTTCGGAGAGGCTCTACGACGGGCTCGAACGGTGGGCCCCGGATCTCGTGCGGCGGACACTGGCCGCCCAGCACTGGGTGCCCCGGACCCGTCCGGACCAGGTGACCGCCTGGATCACGGAGTTCGTCACCGCCACGGAGGAGCCCGCGACGCGCGCGCCGGAGCGGAAGGCGCCGGGCAAGTACACCGACCGGTTCGGTGGGCAGTTGGTGCTGGTCACCGGCGCTGCCAGCGGTATCGGACGGGCCACCGCCTTCGCGTTCGCGGAGGCCGGGGCGCGGGTGGTGTGCGTGGACCGGGACGGCGAGGGCGCGGCACGCACCGCCGAGATGGCCCGCCTGGTGGGCGCTCCGCAGGCCTGGGGGGAGTGCGTCGACGTCAGCGACGAGCAGGCGATGGAGAAGTTGGCGGCGCGGACCGCCGCCGAGTACGGGATCGTGGACGTCCTGGTCAACAACGCCGGGATCGGGCTCTCCGGCCCCTTCCTGGAAACCACTTCGGAGGACTGGAAGAAGGTCCTCGACGTCAACCTGTGGGGCGTCATCCACGGCTGCCGGATTTTCGGGAAGCAGATGGCCGAGCGCGGCCAGGGCGGGCACATCGTCAACACCGCTTCCGCCGCCGCCTACCTGCCGTCCAGGACGCTGCCCGCCTACAGCACCTCGAAGGCGGCGGTCCTGATGCTGAGCGAGTGCCTGCGCGCCGAGCTGGCGTCGCAGTCGATCGGCGTCTCGGCGATCTGTCCCGGCATCGTGAACACCAACATCACCGCCACCTCCCGGTTCGCCGGAGTGGACGCGGACGAGGAGAAGCGCCGCCAGGAGCGTTCCTCCCGGCTGTACGGGCTGCGCAACTTCCCGCCGGAGAAGGTCGCCGACGCGATCATGCTCGCCGTGGTGCGGAACGAGGCCGTCGTACCGGTGACCCCGGAGTCCAAGGGTGCCCTGTGGATGTCCCGCTTCGCACCGCGCACCCTGCGGCGGATCGCGAAGCTGGAGCCCCGGCTGTGAGCCCGGCCGGCTTCCCCGCCCGCACGGAGCCCGGCACGGCCGTATCCGGCTACCTGCGGCGGTCGTACCATCCCTCGCAGGAGGGCTCGCTGCGCACGGCGGTCGAGCACCTGGCGGCGTCACCTGCCGCCCGGGCCGCGGCGGGCGCGGCCGGCCGAGCAGCCATGTCGTAGGGAGCCGGGATTGTCCGATCAGGCGCTGGCCGAGTACCGGATCGAGGATCTGGCGCATCACAGCGGGGCGACGGTCCGCACGATCCGCGCCTACCAGGACCGCGGGCTGTTGCCGAAGCCGGAGCGGCGCGGCCGCTCCAACGTCTACCGGGACACCCATCTGGCGCGGCTGCGCCAGATCGCGGACCTGCTGGACCGTGGCTACACCCTCGCGTCCATCAAGGAGTTGCTGGAGGCCTGGGACGCCGGGCGCGGACTGGGCGGCGTACTGGGTCTGGTCGCCGAGGTACACGGGCCCTGGACCGACGAGGAGGCGGCACGGATCAGCCGGGCCGAACTCGACGAGCGGTTCGGGGGCAGGCCCGACGACGACGCGGTGGGGGAGGCGTGCGAGCTGGGGGTGCTGGAACGGATCCCCGGGCGGCCCGATGAGTTCCTCGTCCCTTCCCCACAGGAGCTGGCGGTGGCCGCCGAACTGCACGCGGCCGGGGTGCCCCTGTCAGCGATCACCGGGCATCTGCGGGAGCTCCGCGGCCAGGTGGAGCACATCGCCTCGCGGTTCCTGGAGTTCACCACCGAGCACGTCTTCGCACGCTACCTGGGGCACGTCCCGCCCACGGACGCGGACGCCGCGGAGGCGGCGACGATGGTACGGAGGCTGCGCCCGTTGGCACAGCAGACGGTGGACGCCGAGCTCGCGCGGGCGATGCGGCTGTTCGCCACCCGGCACCTGCAGCGGCACCTGGGCACCGTCGGAACGGCACAGGCACCGGGACCGTCGACGGTGCCGCTGCCCGCCGAGACGGTGCGGGCGGTGCAGGACCTGGTCGGTCCCGAACACGTGGGGGAGTTCGTCCGGGCCGCCACCGAGCGGGAACTCCAGGCGCGGACCATGAACGAGCTGGCCAGCCGGGGCAGCGGCCGGTAGCGCTCGATCAGTAGTCCACAGGGCGAATCGCGCTCTTGCCGCCAAAACCCGCCGAACCGGCTGTGGACAACTCGGCCGTCCCTGTGGGCAACCAGGGCGGCATCTCATATCGCGAGCGACTCCGAGGCATTCGTGCGGGGGAAATCAGCCACCGGCGTGGCCGGTTCGGTCGCATCCGACGCACCGGGGGCGACATCCGGGAGCGCCGTCCCGGCACCACCGCGCCCGGTTCCGCGCCGGGCGCCGTAGAGCAGCGCGGCGAGCGCGAGGCCGAGGGCTCCGCCGAACAGTTGGGCGGCGACGAACCCGGGCAGCGACCGGGGCGCGATCCCGGTGAACGAGTCGCTGAAGGCACGTCCGACGGTGCCGGCCGGATTGGCGAAGGATCCCGAGGAGGTGAACCAGATGGCTGCCGCGATGTACGCGGCGACCGCCGCCGGAATCAGCCGCGGGCGACCGACGTGGCCGAGGCCCTGGATGACCAGCACCAGTCCGGCGGTCGCGACGACCTCACCGACCAGCAGGTGGCCGCCGTCGCGGACCTGGGTGGCGAAGGTTCCCGGGACGCGGCCGAACATGACCTCGGCGAGGACGGCCCCGCCGATCGCGCCGGTGGTCTGGGCCGCGGTGTACACGAGGACCTCCCGGCCGCCCACGCCCTCGCCACCGGACCGCCGCGCCCACCAGGAAGTGAGGGTGACGACCGGGTTGAGATGGGCGCCGGACAGCGGGCCGAGCAGAGTGATGATCAGACCGAGGCCGATGGCGGAGGCGAGCGAGTTGGCGACGAGTGCGACGCCGGCGTCACGACTGAGGGCCTTGGCCTGGATCCCGGAGCCGATCACCACCACCAGCAGTCCGGCGGTGCCGATGAGCTCGGCCGCGGCGCGGCGCGGCAGTGAAGCATCGATTGGCATGGTTCCCTCCCCCTGAGATGCGACTAATCGGAAAATGTATTCCGTATCTTGGAATCGCGGTAGGGGCGTCCGGCTCACGGGACCGGCGAAAACCCGCTGCACACTCCCGCTCGCAAGCGGCACCCTGGGACGATGGACGACAGACGCACCGTGAAGGTGTCCAAATACGTCTCGAAACACCTGCGGCACCGGCCGGAACGGATCGGACTGGTGCTCGATCCACAGGGCTGGGTGGAGATCGACGACCTGCTCCGCGCCGCCACGACCCACGGGTTCCCGTTCAGCCGGGCCGAGCTCGACCACGTCGTCGCAACCAACGACAAGCAACGCTTCGCCGTCGAGGGCACGAGAATCCGGGCCAACCAGGGCCACACCGTCACGGTGGACCTCGGCCTGCCCGAGGCCGAACCGCCCGCGTACCTGTACCACGGCACCGTGGCCACCGCTCTGGACGCGATCCGCTCCGAGGGCCTGCGGCCGATGGCCCGCCACCACGTACACCTCTCGGCCGACCGGGAGACCGCGACCCGGGTGGGCGCCCGGCGCGGTCGGCCGGTCGTCCTCGCCGTGGACGCCGCCGCGATGCGCGCGGCCGGACACGCCTTCCGGATCAGCGCCAACGGCGTATGGCTGGTCGATGCGGTACCGCCGCCGTTCCTGCGCTTCCGGTAGCCGCGGTTCGTGGCGTCCGGTAACCGCGGAATTCGCGCGGAGATTGTCAGATCATCCCCCTACCCTGTTCCTCAATTCCGGGATCGGTGAGGGGGGCACCTCGCGATCGCCGAACCACTCACGCGACACACGAGGTGATGCTGCATGACGTCCACGACCCCGGCGCAATCGTCGGCCCCGCCCGACCCGGCGGCCAACAGCTTCCAGGTAGACCTGCGCGGCCTGGTCGACCTGCTCTCCCACCACCTCTACTCCAGCCCTCGCGTCTACGTGCGCGAGCTCATGCAGAACGCCGTGGACGCCATCACCGCACGTCAGGCCATCGAGCCGGACGCGCAGCCCCGGATCCGGCTGTGGGCCGCGGACGGAGCGGTGGGCATTTCGGACAGCGGCATCGGACTGACCGCCGACGAGGCGCACTCCCTGCTCGCCACCATCGGCAGGAGCTCCAAGCGCGGCGGCGAACACGGCCTGGAGACGGCGCGCAAGGACTTCCTCGGGCAGTTCGGCATCGGTCTGCTCGCCTGCTTCGTCGTGGCCACCGAAATCCGCGTCATCACGCGGTCCGCGCGCGACCTCACCGCGCCGCCCGTCGAGTGGCTGGCAAAGGACGACGGCTCGTACACCGTCCGCGAGCTGGACCACGACGCCGGACACGAACCCGGTACCACCGTCTTGCTGCGTGCCCGCCACGGCGCCGAGGAGTGGATGGTCCCCGCCAAGGTCGAGCAACTCGCCCGGGACTACGGCTCGCTGCTTCCCTACGACATCACCTTCCAGGCGGGACCCGACGCCGAACCGCGCTCCGTCACCGACCGCCCGGCCGTGTGGGACCGCCCCTATCCCACCCCGGCTGCCCGCCGCGTCGCGCTGGCGGCCCACTGCGCACAGGCCTTCGGATTCACCCCGCTCGACAGCATCGACCTCGACCTGCCCGTGGCCGGTGTGCGTGGCGTCGCCTACGTCCTGCCCGAACCGACCAGTCCCGCACACCGGTCCGGCCACCGCGTCCACCTCAAGGGCATGCTCCTCACCGACCAGGCGAGCAACCTGCTGCCGGACTGGGCGTTCTTCGTCCGCGTCGTCCTGGACACCGACACACTGCGTCCCACCGCCTCCCGCGAAAACCTGTACGACGACGAGACCCTGGCCGCCGTACGGGAAGCGCTCGGCTCCCGCATCCGGACCTGGCTCGCCGAGCTGGCCGCGAGCGAACCCGAGCGGCTCGCAACCTTCCTGGGTGTCCACCACCTCGGCGTGAAGTCCCTGGCCCGGCACGACGCCGAACTGCTGGGCCTGATGCTGCCGTGGCTGCCGTTCGAAACCAGCGACGGCTCTATGAGCCTGGAGGAGTTCGCGGCCGCGCACAGCGACATCCACTTCACGCGCACCGTCGAGGAGTTCCGCCAGATCGCTCCGATCGCGGCGGCCCACGGGCTCGGCGTCATCAACGCCGGCTACACCTACGACGCCGACCTGCTGGCCTTGTTGCCCGCCGTACGCCCCGACCTCAAGGTGACGGAACTGGACGCCGGAGCCGTCACCGAGCGCCTCGACCCCGTCCCCACCGACGTCGAACTCGCCCTCGCCGGATTCCTCTCCAGCGCACGCACCCGACTCGAAGCACAGGGCTGTGACGTGGTGTTGCGCGCCTTCCAGCCCGTCGCCGTCCCCGCGCTCTACCTCGACGACCGCCAGGCCCGGCAGGAGCGCGACCGCACCGCGGCCCTGGACAGCGCCGATTCGCTCTGGACCGGGATCCTCGGCGCCCTGCGCGGTTCCGCACCGCGCGCCCGCTTGGTCCTGAACCACAACAACCCGCTGATCCGACGCATCGCCGGCCTCCCCGACGAGGCCCTCACCGGAACCGCCGTCGAGTCGCTGTACGGGCAGGCACTGCTGATGTCCCAGCGACCGCTGCGCCCCGCCGACTCGGCCCTGCTCAACCGGGCGTTCCTGGGGCTTCTGGAATGGGCGACCCACTCCCACGACGCCCAGGAGGGCCACAAGTGACGACCCTGACACGCGAGGAGATCGAGCGCGGCCTGGCGGAGAACCGTCACGCGCCCGGGGGCGCGGCCCGCAATGCCCACGCCGAGGTGCTGGCAGGCGCGGCCGAGGCGAGCGGCGACGCCGCCCTTTTCCGTGAGGCGCTGGACAACCTCATCAACGCCTACCTCTACAGCGCCGAGTCCCCGAAGCTGCTGGTGCCCTTCGCCCGGCTGCTCCAGGAGTACGACAAGGACCCCGGTGCCTTTTCCGAAGGCGCCACGCACTCGCTGTTCTGGCAGTTCAAGTGGGTGGCCACGGCCATCGGCAACTCTCCCGACATTCCTCTCGAGTCCGCCGCCGGCTGGCTGGAGGACATGGAGCGCCGCTACCGGATCGCCGGTTACAGCGAACGCCCCGTACGCGAGGCCGAGATGTGGCTCGCCGACGCGACCGGTGACGACGAGCGGGCCGAACGCGCCTTCCGCGCCTGGCGCGGCACCGATCGCGACCAGATGAGCGACTGCCACGCCTGCGAGGACAACAGCCAGGGTCAGTACGCCGTTCTGCGCGGCGACGACGCCCAGGCCCTGGACGTCTGGAAGTACGTGCTGGAAGGGCAGCGCGTGTGCGCCGAGGAGCCCCACCGGGTCCTGGCCACCTCGTTGCTGCCCTTGCTGCGAGTCGGGCGCTTCGATGAGGCCCGCTCCCACCACCTGCGCGGCTACCGTCTGGTCCGGGGCAACGAGAGCCTGCTGCCCTCGGTCGGGAAGCACATCGAGTTCTGCGCGCTCACCGGCAACGAGTCGCGCGGCCTGGAGATCCTCGCCGAACACGCCCCCCACATGAGCCCGCTCGGCAACGACCGCGACCAGCTGGTCTTCCACGGCGGTGTCCTCGTACTGCTGCGTCGGCTGCGGGAGCTGGGGCACGGACAGAGCCCGGCCGTCGCCTACGACGGCAGACTGCACAGCGTCTCCGAGCTGTACGAGATCCTCCTCGCCGGCTCGCTGCACACTGCCCGGCGCTTCGACGCGCGCAACGGCACGACCCGGGTCTCCGACCGGTTCCTCGCACGGATCGCGCAGGAGCCGCTGGTCGGGATGCTTGCGCTGGGCGTGCGCAGCCCTTCCCTGCCGTCCACGACGGCGGCCGCTCCAGCGCCCGCACCTGCCGGCGCGCGGACCGAGACCGTGACGGGCGACCTCAGCGAGCTCGTCGGCCGGGCCAGGGCGGCACGCGAGCAGGGGCGTCCGGCCGCCGACGGGCTCTGGAGCCAGGTGGCGGTACTGCTGGACGCGGGCCCACAGGATGCAGTCGACCCGCTGGTCTCGGCCGATGTCGCAGACCACCGGGCGCTGACCGCCGCGCGCGCCGGATCGGTCGACGCCGCGGAGCAGCTGACAGCCGTGCGCGATACCTACCGGGCGCTCGGGCAGGCGGAGCGGGCCGCGCTCGCGGAGCTCCGTCTGGCGACCGTGGCCGCGCAGTCGGGCGCCGAGCCCGACAAGATCCGCGCTCTGCTGGGCGTGGCCCTGAGGGCCGCCGAGGCGCTGGACCCGGCGGACCCCGTACGGACCCGCCGGATCGCGCTCGCGGAACTGGCGTCGATCCGCGTGGGCTCGTACCTGCGCTCGGTCGAGGAACCCCGTCAGGGCGCGGGGCACGGCCACGCGCCCGGGGAGGATCACGGGCACGGTGAACTGTCGGCCGAGCTGAACGCCTTCGTCGCCGCCTACGCGCAGGCGGTTCCCGATGTGGTGGCGGAGGCGGAGGAGGTGCTGGGCCGCGTGGCGCTCGCCCAGGACGACCCTGAGCGTGCCCTGCCCCTGCTGGCCTCAGCCGCGGCTCGGGCGATCGGCGCGGGCCGTCCCTGGATCGCCGTTGATCCGCTGGTGCTGCGGGCCGGCGTGCTGTCGTCACTCGGCCGGCCCGGGGAAGCCGAGGAAGCGGCCCGTTCCGCATGGGAGAACGCCGCGGAGGTGACCGACGCCGAGACACAGGGCGTCGTACGGCTCACGCTCGCCGACATCCTTTTGCGCCGCGCCAACGCACAAGAGGGAGCCGCCGAAGACGCACGAAAAGGTGCCGCGGAGCAGGCGGCCGAGCACGCGCTCACGGCGGCCCACTGGTTCGACCAGGCCGGTCTCAGCGCCGATGGCGGCGCCCAGGCCCGGCTGCTGCTTGCCCGCGCCTATGCCCGCACCGGCCGGACCGCCGAAGCGGCGGAGGTACTGCAGTCGGCGATGCCGGATCTGCTGGAGCACGGAGACGGTCAGGCCGTCGCCGCCCACGAGTTCCTCGGTGATCTACTGCGCGAGCTACGGGAATGGCGTGCCTCGGCGGAGCAGTACGTGCAGGCGGCGGAGATCAGCAAGGAGTGGGAGGACCCTCGTCCGCAGGCGCGCTTCGCCCAGTCGGCCGCCGATCAGCTCTCCAGCGCGGAACTGGTGCCCGAAGCGGTCGCCGCCTATGAGCAGGCCCTCCAGCTCCACCGGCAGGCGGGCGGCGCACCGATCGCCGAAGTACGCATCCTGCGTTCGCTGGCCTGGCTGGGACTGCGTCCGGACGTGACCGGGGCGGCCGTGGCCTCTGCCCGGAACCGGATGGACGAGGCGGCCGACGTACTGGTGTCCGCGCTCGCCCTCGACCCCCAGTCTCGGGAACTGCGGGCCGAGCTCGCCCAGACCTGGCATCAGCTGGCGCAGGTGCTGGACCGTTGGGTGACTTCGAGGGAAGCAGCCGCCAGGGAAGCGGCCGGTGCCGACGCCGGCCCGGATGCGGAAGCGCAGGGCGCGGCCGAGGCCGAGACGCTGCGACTGGAGGAGATCCGGCTGTGGGAGCAGGCGGCCGGTCTCTACGCCGAGCTCGGCCCCGACCTCGTCCAGGACCGCCTCCAGTGCCTGAACAACGCCGCTTGGACCGAGCACGAGCGGGGCCGCCCCAAGGCGGGCGCCGAGCGGATTTCGGCCCTGATCGAGGAGATCCGGGCGCTGCCCGAGGGGACCGTGCCGGAGTGGGTGCTGCCGCAGGCTGAACGGATCGTCACAAGCCTGCTCTCCTGACGCGAGCCCCGATGGGTCTGCCCCCGTCACTCATCGGTGGCGGGGGCAGACTGCGGTGTGCGAGCCGGAGGCGCCGTTTGCCGGCTCAGCCGTTCAGCTGGGCCGGTGCCTCGGTGGCGATCCGCTCGAAGACGGCCTCATCGGCCGCGAAGTCGGAGTCCGGAATCGGCGCGTGAATGACCAGCTCGGTGAAGCCCATCTCCTGGTGGCGGCCCGCGAAGTCCACGAACGCGTCGAGGGAATCCAGTACGGCGCTGCCCTCCGGGGTGAACCCGGTGAGGAGGATCTTCTCCATCGAGGCGGGGTCCCGCCCGACCTCGGCGAATGCCTTGTCCAGCTTCTCCAGCTGCCCGCGCAGGGCTTCCCGTGACTGCTCCGGCGTACCGTTCTCCGCCAGCTTCGGGTCGCCGGTGGTCACCCAGGCCTGGCCATGCTGGGCGGCGAGCTTCATACCCCGCGGGCCGGTCGCCGCGACCGCGAAGGGCAGGCGCGGTCCCTGGATGCAGCCCGGGATGTTGCGGGCCTCTTCGGCGGAGTAGAAAGTGCCGTGGTGCGTGACGGCTCCCTCGGTGAGCAGCCGGTCCAGAAGCGGCACGAACTCGGCCAGACGGTCGGCCCGCTCTCGCGGCGTCCAAGGCTCCTGGCCCAGCGCGGTCGCGTCGAAGCCGTTTCCGCCGGCGCCGATACCGAGGGTGATGCGGCCTCCGGAGATGTCGTCCAGCGACATGAGGTCCTTGGCAAGCGTCACCGGGTGCCGGAAATTCGGGGAGGTGACCAGCGTGCCCAGGCGCAGCCGGTCGGTGACGGCGGCCGCCGCGGTCAACGTGGGGACCGCGCCGAACCACGGGCCGTCACGGAAGGTCCGCCAGGACAGGTGGTCGTAGGTGTAGGCGGTGTGGAATCCAAGCCGCTCGGCCCGTACCCACTGGTCACGGCCTCCGGCGTGCCAAGGCCGTACCGGGAGGATCACAGTGCTCAAACGCAGACTCATGCGTTCGAGCGTACGGTGCCCACGCAACAACTACGCATCCCCGCATCAGGGGCCCCATCGATGTTTCACGTGAAACATCGGCTCCGGCGGTGTTTCACGTGAAACATCGCTACAGGCCTCGCCTGGCTGATCTTGGTCTGACCGCCTGCACCCATGGGCGAAGATGGAGCGGTGACCTCGGCTCCCCAGCGCCCGGACGGGCCTCTCTCCGCTCCCCGGCTCATCGCCACAGACCTCGACGGCACCCTGCTGCGCGACGACAAGACCGTCTCTCCCCGCACGGTCGCCGCGCTCGCCGCCGCCGAGCAGGCCGGTATCGAGGTCTTCTTCGTCACGGGCCGCCCGGCCCGCTGGATGGGCGTGGTCAGCGATCACGTCCACGGCCATGGCCTGGCTATCTGCGCCAATGGCGCAGCCGTGGTCGACCTCCACGCCGGCGGTGAATTCGTGCAGGTCCGGTCCCTGCCCAGGGCCACCGCGCTGACGGTCGTGGACGCACTGCGGGCCGCCGCACCCGGTACGTCGTTCGCGGTCGAACTGACCACCGGCATCAATTACGAGCCGTCGTATCCGCCGTTCTTCCAGGACCCCGGAGCCGCCGTCGCCATCGCGGAGAAGCTGCTGAGCGAGGAGCTGGACGACACTGCCGCTCCGGTGCTCAAGCTCCTCGCACACCACTCCGAGCTGGCGCCGGACGATTTCCTGGCTCTGGCCCGCTCCGCGGCCGGCGCTTATGCCTCCATCACCCGCTCCAGCCCTACGTCCTTGCTGGAGATCAGCGGGCTCGGTGTGTCCAAGGCGAGCACGCTGGCCCTGTGCTGCGCCGAGCGTGGCATTTCCCCCGCGGAGGTCGTCGCCTTCGGGGACATGCCGAACGATCTGGAGATGCTGACCTGGGCAGGCACCTCGTACGCGATGGGCAATGCCCACCCCGATGTGCTCGCGAGTGCCTCGGACCGTACCGTCGCCAACAACGAGGACGGGGTCGCCCTCGTCATCGAACGCATCCTGGCCGAAGGCACCGACCCTCAGCCGGGGCTCTGACCAGCGCGACGGGGGCCTGGACGGCCTAGTGCGGGAGACGGGGCCCTGGACGGCCTAGTGCGGGGCCTCCCACACGACCGTGGTTCCGCCTCCGTTCTCGGCGAGGCCAGGGCCGTACCAGCTGGCGCCGCCCAGCGACTCGGCCCGTCGGCGTAGATTGCGCAGACCGCTGCGCCGGCCGCCCTCCGCGATGCCCACTCCATCGTCGGCGACCTCAAGCCGGACGCCCGGTCGCCCGTCGGCCAGATGGATCGTGGAGTCCACCAGGACTTCGATCCGGGATGCCTGCGCGTGCCGGAACGCGTTCGACAGGGCCTCACGCAGGGCCGCGATCAGGTTCTTGCCGACCAGCTCGCCGACGGTCGCGTCGATCGGGCCGATGAACCGGTGCGCGGGCTTGAAGCCCAGCGGTACAGCGGCCATGTTGATCTCGCGCAGGACCCTGGTGCGCAGCCCGGACGGCGCCTCCGCCGGCCCCTGCTGCAGCGCGAAGATCGCGGTGCGGATCTCCTGGATCGTCACGTCCAATTCATCCACCGCCTTGCCGACGCCGTCACGGACCTCGGGGACGATGGACCGGCGCTGAGCGCCCTCCAGCATCATTCCCGTCGCGAACAGCCGCTGGATCACCAGATCGTGCAGGTCGCGGGCGATCCGGTCCCGGTCCTCGAAGACCGCGAGCCGTTCCCTGTCGCGCTGGGCTTCCGCCATCATCAGCGCGAGCGCCGCTTGTGAGGCGAACTGGGTGGCGAGGGTGCGCTCTGCCTCGCTGAAGGGCCGGCCGCCCCTAGCCCTCGGGGTCACCAACGCACCGAGCACCCGCCCGCCGCTCTGTAGCGGCAGCATCATGCAGGGGCCGTACTGACTGGTGAGCCGGCTGATCATGCGGGAGTCCGCGGCGGCGTCCTCGACGAAGACGGGTTCGCCTCGCAGCAACTCGTTCACGACGGGGCTCTCGGGCGGGATCACCAGGCCGAGGGAGGTGGCCGGGTTGTCGGAGGAGACGGCGACGATCTCCATTCCGCCCTCCTCGGCGGGCAGCATCACGATTCCGGCGGCGGAGTCGGCCAGTCGGCGAGCCTGCTCGGCCACCACGGCGAGGGCGTCGTCCGCGTCCCCTCCGGACAGCAAGGCCGTGGTGACGGCCACCGAACCGTCGATCCAGCGCTCGCGCTGTGTGGCGGCCTCGTACAGCCGGGCATTGCCGATGGCGATGCCCGCTTCGGTGGCCAGGACGCGGACCATGTGGACGTCGTAGTCGTTGAACTCGCCGCCACCGTTCTTCTCGGCCAGGTACAGGTTGCCGAAGACCTCTCCCTGCACCCGGATGGGAACGCCGAGGAAGCTCTTCATGGGCGGGTGATGGGCCGGGAAGCCCGCCGAGCGCGGATCCTTCGTGAGGTCCGGGAGCCGCACCGTGTCAGCGTGTGAGATCAGCGCTCCGAGCAGGCCCCGCTTCCCGTCCGGGCGGTGTCCGATCTTCCGGGCCAGCGCCTCGCTGAGGCCGAAAGTGACGAAGTCGGACAGGCCCCGGCGGTCGGTGTCGACGACCCCGATCGCCGCGTAGCGGGCGTGGGCGAGTTCGGCGGCCGTCTCACAGATGCGGTCGAGCGTGGAGTGGAGTTCCAGCCCGGTACCGACCGAGCGCATCGCCTCCAGCAGTTGCGGAACCCGAGCGGTGAGTTCGGTGGACAGCTCCTGCAGACTTCGGGTGGCGTGAGCAGCGGCCTCCAGCGGGTCCGGTGATACCCGTGATGGTTCCGGCGATTCCTGAGACTGCTCCGCTGACATGCCCTTGAGCCTAGTTAGTCCCAATTAGCTGTGAAAGTCGGCCAACGTCCCATCAGTCTCCCGCTCGCGCTCCAGGAGCCGCCGTAGCGGCCCTTCGGCCGTGGCCAGCTCCCCGTACGCACCGCGCTGCACGACACGCCCCCTGTCCAGCACGAGCACCTCGTCCACCGCCTCCAGTCCCGCCAGCCGGTGCGTGATCAAAACTGTGGTGCGGCCCTCGGTGGCGGCCAGCAGGTCCGTCGTCAACGCGTCCGCGGTACGCAGGTCCACATGCTCGGCCGGCTCGTCCAGAACGAGTACCGGGAAGTCCGCGAGCAGTGCCCGGGCCAGGGCCAGCCGTTGGCGCTGACCACCGGACATCCGCTCACCGTGTTCACCGACCAGGGTGTCGAGACCGTCCGGGAGGCTGTCGACCCACTCCAGCAGCCGGGCCGCGGACAACGCGTCCCGCAGCCGGGCATCGCTCGCGTCGGTCCGTGCCAGTCTCAGGTTCTCCCTCAGGGAGCTGTCGAAGAGGTGTGCGTCCTGGGCGCACAGGCCGACGAGGCGGCGTACGTCGTCACTGTCGAGGGAGCGCGCTTGCGTGCCGCCGAGGGTGTACGAGCCTTCGCGCTGGTCCAGGAACCGCAGCAGAACCTGCGCCAGTGTCGTCTTGCCCGATCCGGACGGGCCTACGACGGCGATGCGGCGGCCCGGTTCGAGGGTCAGGTCCAGCCCGTGCAACGCGTCCGTCTCCTGCCCGGGGTGCCGGGCCGCGACGCCCGTGAGTCTCAGGGGGAACGGTGAGGCGGGGCGCGCAGCAGCCTGCTCCGGCTCACCGACCGGCATGGGCGCGTCGATGACCTCGTAGATCCGCTCGGCACTGCGGCGGACCCGCTGCCGGTACTGAACGGCTTGCGGGAGTCCGACCACGGCCTCGAAGGCGGCGAGCGGGGTCAGTACGATCACCGCCATCGCCACTCCCGCCAGTCGGCCCCCGGCCACCGCGTTCGCGCCCAGAGCGGCAGCGCACACCACGGTCAGCCCGCCCACCAGAGCGGACAAGCCGCTGCCCAGCCCGGTCGCGTCCGCGCCCCGCGAGGCGATCATGGTCAGGGTCCGGTCGCCCTGCTTCGCGGCGGCCTTCCGCCCGTCGAGTGCACCGGCCACCGTCAGCTCGGCAGTGCCGGTGAGCAGGTCGGCCACCCGGGTGGCCAGCTCACCCCGCGCGGGCGCGAGCCGGCGCTCCGCCCGGCGGGCGACGGCCCCGCTCACCAGCGGCACTCCCACCCCCGTCGCGAGCAGTCCGAAGGCGAGGGCGGCCCCCGCTTCGGGGAGGAGCCACGCGGTGAAGGCGACCGACCCGGAACCGACGAGCACAGCGGTTCCGACCGGCAGGAGCCAGCGCAGCCAGTAGTCCTGGAGGGCGTCGGCGTCGGCCACCAGCCGGGACAGCAGATCACCTCGCCGCTGCTCCCGCAGTCCGGCAGGCGCGATCCGTTCCAGTCGGCGGTAAACGGAGACTCGCAGGTCCGCAAGCATCCGCAGCACCGCGTCGTGCGACACGAGCCGCTCCGCATAGCGGAAGACAGCCCGGCCGATACCGAAGGTGCGGGTGGCGGTGACGGCCACCATCAGATAGAGCACGGGCGGCTGTTCGGAGGCACGGGAGATGAGCCAGCCCGACACGGCCATGAGCCCGACGCTGCAACCGACAGCCAGCGCCCCGAGCAGCAGTCCGAGCCGGAACCGCCCCTGCCAGGCTTTGGCCACCGCCCTGACGCGGGTGAGGGGATGCGTCCCAGCGCCGCCGGACCCTTGCCCCTTCGCAGTCCGTTCGGGCGCCCTGCCGAGAATCCATTCGCCGGGGCCGGACGGTTCGTCACCGGACCCCACCGCCTCCTGGCCGATCACCACGGCGGAGGCCCGGGCCGGAGCCCTGCCGAACCCTGCCGCCGGGCCGGCTGTCGGGTCGGCCGCCGGGCCGGCTGTCGGGTCGACAGCCGGGTCAGCCGCCGGGAGCTCCACCACCCGGTCCGCGACCGCGAGCAGGGCCGGCCGGTGCACGACCAGCAGCACGGTCCGCCCCACCGCGAGGCGCCGGACGGCCTCCACGACGCCCGCTTCTGTCTCCCCGTCCAGTGCTGCGGTCGGCTCGTCCAGCAGCAGCACCGGCCGGTCCGCGAGGAAAGCCCGCGCCAGCGCCAGCCGCTGGCGCTGGCCCGCGGAAAGCCCCGTACCGCCCTCGCCCAGCGGGGTGTCCAGACCTTGGGGAAGCCCGGTCACGAACTCCAACGCCCCGGCGTCCCGCAACGCCCGGGACACCGCGTCGTCGGAGGCGGCGGGCCTGGCCAGTCGTACGTTCTCGGCGATCGTGCCCGCGAACAGGTGCGGGCGCTGCGGCACCCACGCGATCCGCTCCCGCCACTCCTCCATCGCCAGTTCGGTGAGATCGCTGCCGGCGACCCGTACCCGCCCGGAAGTGGGAGTCACGAAGCCCAGCAGCACCTGGAGCAGAGTGGACTTTCCCGCCCCGCTCGGCCCGGTGAGAGCGACGCATTCCCCCGGCTCGACAGCCAGCGATACGGGCCCGGGCGAATCCGCGCCCCGTCCGGGGTATCGGACAGCCACCTCGTCCAGTTCGATCCTCAGCCCCCGGGCGGGCACTTCACCGGTCCCGCCCGAAGCAGTCACCGGCGTCTCCAGGACCTTGAAGATCTCCTCAGCGGCCGACAGTCCCTCGGCTGCCGCGTGGTACTGCGCTCCCACCTGGCGCAGCGGGAGATAGGCCTCGGGAGCCAGGATCAGGATGACCAGCCCCGTATACAGGTCGAGGTCACCGTGGACGAGCCGCATGCCGATGGTCACCGCCACCAGGGCGACCGAAAGCGTGGCGAGCAGCTCCAGGGCGAACGAGGACAGGAAGGCGATGCGTAGTGTCCGCATCGTGGCTTGGCGGTAGTCGTCGGTGATCTTGCGGATCGATTCGGCCTGGGCCTTGGCCCTGCCGAAGACCTTGAGCGTCGGGAGCCCCGCCACCACGTCCAGGAAGTGCCCCGACAGCCGGGACAGCAGCCGCCACTGGCGGTCCATCCGGGACTGAGTGGCCATACCGATCAGAGTCATGAACAGCGGAATCAGCGGCAGGGTGGCCATGATGATGGCTGCCGAGACCCAGTCCTCGGTGACGATGCGGGCGAGAACCGCCACCGGCACGACCACCGCGAGCCCCAGTTGGGGCAAGTAGCGGGAGAAGTAGTCGTCGAGTGCGTCGACGCCTCGGGTGGCCAGCGCCACCAGCGAGCCGGTCCGCTGCCCGCTCAGCCAACCCGGTCCGAGATCCGCGGCCCGGTCCAGCAGCCGGTCCCGTAGCTCCGACTTGACGGCCGCGCCGGCCCGGTGGGCGGCACGTTCCGTGAGCCAGGCGATCAGAGCGCGCCCCAGCGCCACCGCTGCGAGCAGCAGCAGTGGCGTCCGGAGCGTTTCTGCATCCAGCCCCTTTTCGAAGGCACCGACCACGATCTCGGCGAGGAGCATCGCCTGTCCGACGATCAGCCCCGCACCGGCGAGCCCGAGGGCCACCACCGCAGCCAGGAAGAGGCGGGTGGATCGGGCGTAGCGCAGCAGGCGCGGGTCGATCGGTTTCACGTGAAACATCCCCTCGGCAGGGTCAGGCGGCAGAGTCGGTCAGCGCGCCGGATCAGTGCGCGTCGACGATGTGCTGGGTGCCGATCCGCTTGCGGAACACCCAATAGGTCCAGCCCTGGTAAAGAACGACCACCGGCGTGGCCACTGCGGCGCACCAGGTCATGATCTTCAACGTGTACGGGCTGGATGACGCGTTGGTGACCGTGAGGTTCCAGGAGTCGTTCAGCGAGGAGGGCATGACGTTCGGGAAGAGCGTCAGGAAGAGCATCGCGACGGCTGCCGCGATGGTGACCCCGGACAGTGCGAACGACCAGCCTTCTCGGCCCGCCATATTGCAGCCCAGGGCGGCGAGCAGCGCCGCGACCGCGACGGCCATGGCGATCAGGCTCTCGCCGTCACCGCGCGAGGACTGCGTCCAGAGCAGGAAGACCGCCGCCAGGATGGCGGTGACGACACCCAGCCGGGTCGCGAGCCGGCGCGACCGGTCCCGGATGTCACCGACCGTCTTGAGCGAGGCGAACACGGCGCCGTGGAAGGTGAACAGGGTGAGTGTGACCAGACCGCCGAGGAGCGAGTACACGTTGAGCAGGTCGAGCAAGGTGCCGACGTACTCCTTGTGCTGATCGATCTTGACGCCGCGGACGATGTTGGCGAACGCCACACCCCACAGGAACGCGGGGATCAGTGAGGCCCAGAAGATCGCGTGTTCCCAGTTGGTCTGCCACTTGTCCTCGGGACGCTTGTGCCGGTATTCGAAGGCGACACCGCGGACGATGAGACAGACCAGGATCACCAGCAGCGGCAGGTAGAAGCCGGAGAAGAGGGTGGCGTACCACTCGGGGAAGGCGGCGAAGGTGGCACCGCCGGCTGTGAGCAGCCAGACCTCGTTCCCGTCCCAGACGGGTCCGATCGTATTGATCAGCACCCGCTTCTCCTGACGGTCGCGGGCAAGCAGTTTCGTCAGTACGCCGATACCGAAGTCGAAGCCCTCCAGGAAGAAGTAGCCGATCCACAGGACGGCGATGAGCACGAACCAGACGTCGTGGAGTTGCATGGTGTGGTCTCCTCAGCCTCAGTACGAGAAGGCCATCGGCCGGTCGGAATTCCTGTCGTCCCCGCCGATCTTGGTGGGCGGGTTGAGGTCGGCTTCGGTGAGCTCCGGAGGGCCGGCCTTGACGTACTTCACGAGCAGCCGGACCTCGATCACGGCGAGCACGGCGTAGAGGGCGGTGAAGACGAGCATGGACGTGAGCACCTCGCCCTGCGTGACGCTGGGGGAGACCGCGTCACGGGTGCGCAGGACTCCGTAGACGACCCACGGCTGGCGGCCCATCTCGGTGAAGATCCAGCCCCAGGAGTTGGCGATCAGCGGGAAGCCGAGCGTCCCGATGGCGGTGAGCCAGTACAGGCGGGTCAGGCGCGGGTTCAGGGCCGTCTTGAACAGGACCAGGTGCGGCCGTTCGTCGTCACCGGTGCGCAGGGCGGCCGGAAGCAGGAACTTGCGCCGGGTCAGCCACAACCCCAGGGCGCCGATACCGAAGGACGCCATGCCGAAGCCGATCATCCATCGGAAGCCCCAGTAGGCGACCGGGATCGCGGGCCTGTAGTCGCCGGGGCCGAACTTCTCCTGCTCGGACTTGTTCACGTCGTTGATGCCGGGCACGAAGGAGTCGAAGTCGCTGTCGGCCAGGAAGGACAGCAGGCCGGGCAGCTCCACGGCCACCTTGTTGTGGCCCTTGTCGACGTCGCCGACGGCGAAGACCGAGAAGGGCGCGCTCTTCTCTCCGTCCCAGAGCGCTTCGGCCGCGGCCATCTTCATCGGCTGCTGCTTGAACATGACCTTGGCGAGCGTGTCGCCGCTGATCGCTGTCAGCAGGCCGCCGATGACGACGGCGATCAGACCGAGCCGCAGCGAGGTGCGCATCACGGGGATGTGCTTCTTGCGCAGCAGGTGATAGGAGGCGATGCCGACCATGAAGGCACCGCCGGTCAGCGCGGCCGCCGTGAGGGTGTGGAAGACCTGTGCGACGGCCGTGTTCTGGGTGAGGACCTGGAGGAAGTCGGTCAGCTCGGCGCGCCCGGTCTCCTTGTTCATCCGGTATCCGACCGGGTGCTGCATCCAGGAATTGGCGGCGAGGATGAAGTAGGCGGAGAGGATGGTGCCGATCGAGACCATCCATATGCAGGCCAGATGGATCTTCTTGGGGAGCTTGTCCCAACCGAAGATCCACAGCCCGATGAAGGTGGACTCGAAGAAGAAGGCGATCAGCGCCTCGAAGGCCAGCGGAGCTCCGAAGACGTCACCGACGAACCGCGAGTAGTCGGACCAGTTCATGCCGAACTGGAATTCCTGGACGATGCCGGTGACGACACCCATCGCGATGTTGATCAGGAACAGCTTGCCCCAGAACTTGGTCGCCCTGAGGTACTTCTCCTTCTCGGTGCGCACCCAGGCGGTCTGCAGGATCGCGACGAGCGCGGCGAGCGAGATCGTCAGGGGGACGAAGAGGAAGTGGTAGACGGTGGTGATACCGAACTGCCATCGCGCCAGAGTCTCCGGCGCCAGAGCCAGGTCCACGTCGCATCTCCTTCGGGTCGCCGTGGGTCGACAAAGCCTCACCCCGTCTGTCACATCCCACGCGATACGGGATGAAACAGACGAGCTTGTGAACGCGTTCACATTCACAAGCATTATGGCGCACACCCTTTTCGATCTTTTCGGCGGGGGTCCCCTCTAGCCAGCTAGTTCAACAAATTGTTGAATGTGACCCATGAAGATTCGAATCTCGTGGCCCGCGGGCCAGCTCATCGCCACCCTGGAAGAGACCCCGAGCAGCAAGGCCCTGGCCGAGGCGCTCCCGATCTCCGCCTCTGCCCACACCTGGGGCGAGGAGGTCTACTTCGACACCGGCGTGTCCGTCACGCTGGAGCACGACGCCCGCCAGGTCGTCGAGCCGGGGACCGTCGCCTTCTGGACCGAAGGCGACGCACTCGCGCTGCCGTACGGCCCGACGCCCATTTCCCGTTCGGGCGAGAGCCGCCTCGCGAGCCCCTGCAACGTGCTCGGCTCGTTCGACGGCGACCCCCGCCTGCTGGCCACCGTCCGCGACGGCGACCCGGTCCGCGTCGAACTCGCGTAACCGGGTCGCGCCCTACGGCGGTACGGCTACATCTCCTTGAAGAACGCTTCCGCCGTCTGCAGGAAGATGTCATTCGCCTCGGACTCACCGATCGTGACCCGCAGGCCCTCACCCGGGAACGGCCGGACCACCACACCGGCCTTCTCGCAAGCCGCCGCGAACTCGACGGTCCGCTCCCCCAGCCGCATCCAGACGAAGTTCGCCTGCGTGTCGGGGACCACGGTCCAGCCCTGCGCGAGAAGGGTGTCGTAGACCCGCTTGCGTTCGCATACCAGCGAGCCGACCCGACCGAGCAGCTCGTCCTCGGCCTGCAGCGAGGCGACCGCCGCGTCCTGAGCGAGCTGGCTGACGCCGAAAGGCACCGCGGTCTTGCGCAGCGCCGCTGCCACCGGCTCGTGCGCCACCGCGAAACCGACCCGCAGGCCGGCCAGACCGTACGCCTTGGAGAACGTACGCAGCACGCACACGTTCGGACGGCTCCGGTACAGCTCGATGCCGTCAGGAACGTCCGTGTCGCGGACGAATTCCCGGTACGCCTCGTCCAGCACCACCAGTACGTCCGACGGCACGCGGTCCAGGAACCGCTCCAGCTCGGCCCGGCGCACCGCGGTACCGGTGGGGTTGTTGGGGTTGCATACGAAAATCAGCCGGGTCCGCTCGGTGATCGCGGCCGCCATCGCGTCCAGGTCGTGCACGTCCCCGTCGGTGAGCGGAACCTGCACGGACGTCGCGCCGGAGATCTGGGTGATGATCGGGTACGCCTCGAAGGAGCGCCAGGCGTAGATCACCTCGTCGCCCGGACCGGCCGTCGACTGGATCAGCGACTGCGCCACGCCCACCGAGCCGGTGCCCGTGGCGATGTGCTCGACCGGAACCCCGAAGCGCTCGGCGAGCTCGTTCACCAAGCCCGTGCAGGCCATGTCGGGGTAGCGGTTGAAGTGGCCGGCCGCCGCGACCGCCGTCTCCAGGACCCCCGGCAGCGGCGGGTACGGGTTCTCGTTGGAGGACAGCTTGAAGGCGACGCGCCCGTCCGCCGCCGCGGGCTTGCCGGGCTTGTACGTGGGGATGCCGTCCAGCTCGGCGCGCAGCTTCGGGCTCTTCTCGCTCACCGCAGGTCCTCCTCGACCGTCCCGTCGACGTCGCCGACGACTCAATACTGCTCACCTTATGAGGATTCCGCCGATCAGAGAATGGCGGGCGCCAGGATCACAGGGGGAGCGCGCGCATATATGCGCGCGCCGGTGGCCTGCGCCGTGGCGCGCGTCCCCCGTGCAGGTGAGTTGAGAACTGCGCAGGACGGCACCGTTTTGGCGGGCCCGTCGTCAACGACTAGCGCCTTGGCCGCCCCACACCTCCAAATTGCCTTGTATTGCAAGGTCATTGGGGGTGGCGAACCAAGGAGAATCGTGCCTGTCAACGGGTGCATATGCAGCCGGACCAGCCACCCCTTCGAGCCCTACTATCGGCTCGCCATGACAGCAGCAGGGAAGCATCAGGTGAGCCGGACCGAGACCACCCGGCGCGTCGGCGGCCGACAGGGCCGGGCCGGCATCAGGGACGTGGCCGCCGCGGCGGGCGTCTCGATCACGACCGTCTCCGACGCGCTCAATGGCAAGGGACGGCTGCCCGACGCCACCCGCCGCCACGTTCGCGAAGTCGCCGACCGGCTGGGCTACCGGCCCTCAGCCGCCGCACGCACCCTCCGTACCGGCAAGTCCGGCCTCATCGGCCTGACCGTGACGACGTACGGGGATGAACCTTTCACCTTCACGGAATTCGCGTACTTCGCGGAAATGGCCCGGGCCGCGACGTCCGCCGCGCTCGCCCGCGGCTACGCCCTGGTCATCCTCCCCGCCACCTCACGCCACGACGTGTGGTCCAACGTCGCCCTCGACGGCACCGTCGTCATCGACCCCTCCGACCACGACCCCGTGGTCAGCGAGCTGGTCCGCCAGGGCCTGCCGGTGGTGTCCGACGGCCGGCCCGCCGGATCCCTCCCGGTGACCGCCTGGGTCGACAACGACCACGAGGCCGCCGTCCTCAACCTCCTCGACCACCTCGCCGCCGCGGGAGCCCGCAGGATCGGGCTCCTCACAGGAACCACGACCGACACCTACACCCGGCTCTCGACCACCGCGTACCTCAGCTGGTGCGAGCGCGTCGGCCAGGACCCCGTCTACGAGTCCTACCCCGCCCACGACCCGTGCGCCGGCGCCGTCGCCGCCGATCGGCTGCTCGCCCGGCCCGACCGGCCCGACGCCGTCTACGGGCTCTTCGACCCCAACGGCACGGACCTGCTCGCCGCCGCCCGGCGGTACGGTCTGCGCGTGCCCGAGGACCTGCTGCTCGTCTGCTGCAGCGAATCGACCGTCTACGCCAACACGGAACCCCCCATCACCACGCTCTCCCTCAAGCCCCGCCGTATCGGCACGGCCGTGGTCCAGCTGCTGATCGACGCCATCGAAGGGGTCGACACCGGCCGTCCCGTCGAGCAGGTGGTCCCGACCGAGCTCATCATCCGCACCTCCTCGCAGCGCAGGCAGCCCCGCACGACCGTCAGCCCGCCCCGCTCGCCCGCCCAGGACTGATCACACCGCCTACGCCCGGTACTTGGCGCCACACCGGCGGGGCCGACCGCCCTGCCGGATATTTCAACAACCACCCATACGGGGAGAAAGCGGCAGGAAGGAACGGCTCCGGCCAGGATTCACCACCCCTGGTGCGTCACAGAGCGCGAGCTGCATTCCTATGATGGGCGCACGACATCACGGACCCTCCGCCACGGAGGCCAGGAGGGTCCGCAGGTGTACGGCAGTGCGACGGTGGTGGAGGGGTCGATGACTCAGGGGGCCGGTCAGGGACCCGCGATGCGGACGGACACGCTGCGGGACTTCCGGGTTCCCGTCACCGAACCCGCCCCGTACACCGCGTCCGTCGGCGTGCCCGGTGAGGCTCCCGTGTACGGCGAGTACCCGGCGTACTACGAGGAAGGCGCTCCCGTGCCTCCGCGCCCCGCCTACGCGCCCGAGGCCGCCCCGCCTCCCGCACCCGGGTCGGACGCACCGCCCGCGGCCGCACCTCCCGCAGCCGCACCGGCCGAGGATCCCGATGGCTACACACCCACGCAGCGCGACCTGCCCGTGATCGGCCGCGGTGCGGCCGAAGGTCCCGGGGACACCGTCCAGGTCCACTACGTGCCGCAGGAGCCGGCAGCCACCGGCCCGGGTCCCCTGTACGTCGTCGGCGACGTACACGGGTACCTCGACGAGCTCCTCACCGAACTCCGGGCGCAGGGGCTGATCGACGCCGACGGCCATTGGTCCGCCGGAAACGCCCGGCTGTGGTTCCTCGGCGACTTCACCGACCGCGGTCCGGACGGGATCGGCGTCATCGACCTCGTGATGCGGCTCTCCGCCGAGGCCGCCGCCGCAGGCGGCTACTGCAAGGCCCTGATGGGCAACCACGAGCTGCTGCTCATCGGTGCCAAGCGGTTCGGCGACACCCCCGTCGTCTCCGGCGCCGGGACCGCCACCTTCCAGGCCGCCTGGCTGCTCAACGGCGGTCAGCGAAGCGATATGGAGCGTCTCCAGGACGTCCACCTCCAGTGGATGTCGCGGCTCGACGCCGCCACGCTGGAAGACGGACACCTGCTGCTGCACTCCGACACCACCGCGTACCTGGACTACGGCGACTCCATCGAGGACGTCAACGACACCATCCACGAGCTGCTCACCCGCAACGACGCCGACATCACTTGGGACCTGTTCCGCAAGTTCACCAAGCGGTTCGCCTTCCGTGACGAGGAAACGGGCCCACAGGCCGTACGGGAGCTGCTCGGCACGTACGGCGGCGACCGCGTCGTGCACGGCCACAGCCCCATCCCCTACCTACTCGGCGAGGTGGGCACGGAGGACGGTGACGACGCCCACGGGCCGGAGGCGGTGGACGGCCCGCACGTGTACGCGGACGGTCTGGCGATCGCGATGGACGGCGGCGTGACCATGGCCGGCAAGCTGCTCGTGGTCCAACTACCGCTGAACGACTGAGTCTTCCCCGAGCGGGTATTTCCGGAAAGCCCCTGTCACCTCGTGGCATGGGCGCTCTACCATCGCTCTATCCGTAGCAGGCTCTCCTCCGTTTGTGCCGGCGCCCGAATCTACGCGGGCATACCGGCTTGTACGGAGCATCGGGGGATGCACATGACCAGCGCTCCGCACCTGCTCACCGAAGACCGACCGGAGTTCGATCGGCTCCTCGACGAGGCGCTGCGCACCGCGAACGAACGGCCAGAGCTCGCTTCCATGGGCGAACGGCTGAACGCCGAACAATTGCGCACCATGGCCATGAGTGCCAGCGCCTTGCTGACGGCAGCGGCCGCAGCCGAGTACGACCACTACGTCAAGGTCCGCGCGGAACTCCGCGACGAACACCTCTCCGCCCCCGGTACGACGGACGAGGGCGAGGGCGACGGGCAGAACGACGGCGTGGGCGTGAGCGCCGTGGTCGCAGTCCTCGCGCCGGTCCTGGCCGGCACGGCCATGCTGATCTTCCTGTTGGTCGGCTACAGCCTCAAGATGATCGACCCCGAGCCGGCCTTCGCCCGCACGATGCTGACGGCGGGGTGGCTCTTCGGCGGGCTCACCGTGGCCGCACTGCTCTTCGCCGTGATCGGCCTGCTCGTGACCGCCGTCCGCAACAGCTCCACCGAGGTGGCGGCCGAGGAGGCGGTGGCGGTACCCGACGAGCTCTCGCGCGCGCGGGAGGCCTGGCGCAACGCCCTACTGGAACGAGGCATCATGCCGTTCCTGCGGGACGCACTGGCCGATCCGAGCGCGGGCCCCGGGTATCCGATCCCCCGAACGCCCCACGCCGGCCGCATACCCAGCCTGGGATACACCCGGCCGGACTTCACCAGTCCCGCAGCCACGTCCAAGGGACCCCGCCCGGACTACACCCCGCCCGACTTCACCAGCCCCGACTTCGGAGGCTCCGAAGCCGACCGGGAGTGATGTTTCACGTGAAACACCCAGCGCGGCCGGGCCCGCGACTCCCCCCAATGGGTCGCGGGTCCGTTCCGTGCGGTGCTGTCCTCTCAGGCGGGTGCTGTCTCCTGAGCCGGGTGCCGCCTTCTTCAGTCGGCCAGCGGAAGGTAGACCCGATTGCCCGACGCCGCGAACTCCGCGGACTTCTCCGCCATGCCGGCCTCGATCTCGTCGGCCTTGAGGTCCCCACCGTGCTCGCGGCGGATGTCCTGGGAGATCTTCATCGAGCAGAACTTCGGACCGCACATGGAGCAGAAGTGCGCGGTCTTGGCCGGCTCGGCCGGGAGCGTTTCGTCGTGGAACTCACGCGCGGTGTCCGGGTCGAGGGCCAGGTTGAACTGGTCCTCCCAGCGGAATTCGAAGCGTGCGTCCGACAGGGCGTCGTCCCACTCCTGAGCGCCGGGGTGGCCCTTCGCCAGGTCCGCGGCGTGCGCTGCGATCTTGTACGTGATGACACCGGTCTTCACGTCGTCCCGGTTGGGCAGGCCCAGGTGTTCCTTGGGCGTGACGTAGCAGAGCATCGCGGTGCCCCACCAGGCGATCATCGCGGCGCCGATGCCCGAGGTGATGTGGTCGTAAGCAGGCGCGACGTCCGTGGTCAGCGGGCCGAGGGTGTAGAACGGCGCCTCCTCGCAGATCTCCTGCTGGAGGTCGATGTTCTCCTTGATCTTGTGCATCGGGACGTGCCCCGGGCCCTCGATCATGGTCTGGACGTTGTGCCGCTTGGCGATCGTGTTCAGCTCGCCCAGCGTCTTCAACTCCGCGAACTGCGCGGCGTCGTTGGCGTCCGCGATGGAACCGGGACGCAGTCCGTCACCCAGCGAATAGGTGACGTCGTACGACGCGAGGATCTCGCAGAGCTCCTCGAAGTTCGTGTAGAGGAAGTTCTCCTTGTGGTGGGCGAGACACCACGCGGCCATGATCGAGCCGCCGCGCGAGACGATGCCCGTCTTGCGCCGGGCGGTCAGCGGCACGTACGGCAGCAGCACGCCGGCGTGCACCGTCATGTAGTCGACGCCCTGCTCGGCCTGCTCGATGACGGTGTCCTTGTAGATCTCCCACGTCAGCTCTTCGGCGCGGCCGTCGACCTTTTCGAGCGCCTGGTAGAGCGGCACGGTGCCGATCGGGACCGGGGAGTTGCGCAGCACCCACTCGCGCGTCGTGTGGATGTTGCGGCCGGTGGAGAGGTCCATGACCGTGTCGGCGCCCCACTTGGTCGCCCAGGTCATCTTGTCGACCTCCTCCTCGATCGAGGAAGTGACCGCGGAGTTGCCGATGTTGGCGTTGACCTTCACCAGGAACCGCTTGCCGATGATCATCGGCTCGATCTCCGGGTGGTTGACGTTGGCCGGCAGTACCGCCCGACCTGCGGCGATCTCTTCGCGGACGACCTCGGGAGAGACGTTCTCGCGGATCGCCACGTACTCCATCTCCGGGGTGATCTCGCCCCGGCGGGCGTACGCGAGCTGGGTGACCGCCGCCCCGTCACGGCCCCGCCGGGGCTGGCGCGGGCGGCCCGGGAAGACCGCGTCGAGGTTCTTGAGGCCCCCGCGCGGCGAGGTGTGCTTGATGCCGTCATCCTCGGGGCGCACCGGACGTCCGGCGTACTCCTCGGTGTCTCCGCGCCCGATGATCCAGTTCTCTCGGAGCGGGGCGAGGCCCCGGCGGACATCGGTCTCGATCTGGGGGTCGGTGTACGGACCGGACGTGTCGTAGAGCGTCACGTCCTTGCCGTTGGTGAGGTGGACCTGGCGGACCGGCACCCGGATGTCCGGGCGGGAGCCCGCCACGTATCCCTTGTGCCAGCCCGGCTGGCGCTCGGTCTGGCCGTCAGCGTCCTGGCTGACGGCAGGCGTGCGTGCGTCCTGCATGGTCATGAGACCTATCTCCCTACGCCGGCATTACCCGGTAACAGGTTCGGCGGTCGACGCAGCCTCTTCCCGTACCCGCCTTCCGGCAGGCGTACGGTGATCAGCGCCCTCTCAGCCCGGTGCTCCGAGCTCCCGCGTTGTGCAAAGTAGCCCCCACGCTAGCGTCATCTGTGGCGTGCTGAACAGTGGGCCCCCGCAACTCTTGCGATGATCGGCCGGTGACGTCTTCGCCGCAGTCTCCCAGCCGCCTCCCCGAGCCCAGTGGTCCCAGCGACCACGAGCACGCACACCACGGGCACGACCACGGGCATGACCACGCGCCTTCCCACGGCTCCACGCACGGATCGGCGCACGGGTCCACGCACAAGTCCGCGCACGGTCATTCCCACAGTCACGGTCACGGCCCGGCGGCGCCCGTCTCCCTGCACCTGCGCAAGGTCATCGCCGCCGTGCTGATCCCCTTCGCGGCTGCCGTCTTCGTCGGGATGGTGGTGCTCTGGCCGGGCGGAGCCCCCGCTCACGAGCGGACCGGCGTCGGATTCGACCGACAGACCCAGCAGGGCCAGGTCGTCGCATTGGCGAGCGTCGACTGCAAGTCGGTCAACGCCGCTCAGGTCCCACCCACCGGCGACACTTCGACCCCGTCGGGGCGCGAGGCCACGGCGGAGCAGACCGGCGCGTGCAAGAAGGCGACCGTCGAGGTCGGTACCGGCCCGGACAAGGGCCGCACCTTCGTGGAGATCGTCCAGCCGGGCGCCCCCCGGCAGCTGGCGAAAGGCCAGGAGGTGGTGGTGGCCTACGCGCCGGATGCCCCTCGGGACCTCCAGTACTCGGTCATCGACCTGAACCGGAAACTTCCGTTGGCTCTGCTGGCGCTCATCTTCGCCGTCGCCGTGGTCGTGGTCGGACGGATGCGCGGACTGTTCGCCCTGATCGCGCTGGTCGTCAGCTTCGGCGTGCTGACGCTCTTCATCCTCCCGGCGATCTTGCAGGGCTCCAACCCGCTGATCGTGGCGGTGGTCGGGGCCAGCGCCATCATGCTGATCGCGCTCTACATGTGTCACGGCCTGACCGCACGCACCTCGGTCGCCGTTCTGGGCACGCTGGTGTCGCTGCTGCTGATCGGCCTGCTGGGCTCGCTCTTCATCGGCTGGGCATTCCTCAGCGGCAACACCGACGACAACACCGGGCTGATCCACGGCCTTTACCCGGACATCGACATGAGCGGTTTGCTGCTCGCCGGCGTGATCATCGGATCGCTCGGTGTACTCGACGACGTGACCGTCACCCAGACGTCCGCCGTCTGGGAGCTCCACCAAGCCGATCCCACGATGGGCTCCCGGGCCCTGTACCGGGCCGCCATCAGGATCGGACGCGACCACATCGCCTCGGTGGTCAACACCCTGGTACTCGCCTACGCGGGCGCCGCGCTCCCCCTGTTGCTGCTCTTCTCCATCGCGAACAGCAGCATGGGTGCGGTCGCCAACAGCGAGTTGGTGGCCGAGGAGATCGTCAGGACGCTGGTGGGTTCCATCGGGCTCGTGGCCTCCGTACCGGTGACCACCGCCCTGGCCGCACTGGTGGTTTCCGCCGACCGTCCGGGGACCACGGGGACCGCCCCGCCGGCCGCGCCGGTACGTAGTGGCCGAGGACGTCGGCGCAAGCGCTGAGCCGCGGCGTCCCCGGGTAGGGCCGCGCAGGAGACCCGCTCAGCCGGCGTTCTGCTCGTTGTGCCGGGCTTCGGCGAGGATCTTGTCAAGCGCCTCGTCGAGCGTCCCCTCGAAGTCTCCGAGGTTGCGTTCCTGACCGAGCGGAACCAGCCGGTCGGTGCGGTCGAGAAAGGCGACCAGCGGCGCCGCTCCCGCGCGGAACAGGGCCCGTTCGCCGCCGACCTGCAGGCGGATGTGGACGTCCGACAGTTCATCGGGGTGGGACGGGGCGATGTGCACATCGCCGTCGCCACAGGGCTTGTTGATGCCATCGAGGAGCAGCTCCCGACCGAACGCCCAGGTCACGGGCGCGTCTCCGGGAAGGTGGAAGGTCAGTCGCACTGCGTAGGGGTCGTGAGCGTCGTACCGGAGTTCCACCGGGATCCGGAAGGAGAGCTCCTCGGAGACGAGAAAGCTCATCATGACCTCTGCCTGTACCGACTCGCGCATTGCCTACCCCGATGTTGTGGAAGTGGCCAGGAATGGTCCCCCCAAGGGCCCTCTTGACAAGAGTGGTGTAAGTGCTAGCAGATCACAAGGAGTGAGATTTCAGATACTGATAGAGAACGAGAGGGTGCTCAACAGCGCGCCTACTTCTCTACGCAGCCGGTCAACTGCATAGCGCAAACGGTCCTCTTGGTGCAAAGGGAACGAAATCGCCATGGTTGCAGCAGTATCTCCCGCCGTAATCGGGATCGCGGCGCACACTGTGCCCAATACATATTCCTGACGCTCCGTAACCGGTTCCATTCGCTGGACAGAGGCGAGGCGTTGTTCGAGAGCGCGCTCGTCCCGCACGGTGTAAGGGGTGACCGCACCGACCGGATGCCGGGCGTAGTGGTCCTTGCGCGTCTTCTCATCGAGCTGGCCGAGAAGGCACTGCCCGATGGCGTGCGCGTGGCCGGTCGCGCGGAAATCGGCCCACTCCTCGCAGGCGGGAGCGGCCGGCGTGTCCGATACGCCCACCACCTCGATCTCACCCTCGCGGTAGACCGCGAAGTAGACGGGGGCCCCGACCGCGTCGCGGAAGTGTGCGAGGGAGTCCACGATCATGCTGCGACGTTTCTGCTGCAGTCCACCGCTCGCCAGACGCCAGGCAGCGTCACCGAGCACGAAGACCCCGCCTTCGCGGCGCAGGTAGCCCTCGTGGGTCAGGGTGCGCAGCAGGTGGTACGCGGTCGGCAGCGGGAGGCCGGCCTCACGTGCCAGTTGTTTCGCCGGGGCTCCGTCGCCGTGGGCACTTACCGCTTCGAGCAGCCTCAGCGCCCTCTGCACCGAACCGATCAGCGTCGGCACACCGGCGTTGTGCACTGCGGACAAAGCTCACCCCCAGGCGTGAAGGCGGGCTCAAGGGTGGCCCGCCTTGCGGGGGCCACCCCCGCGTATGCCGTGGATCCTGGGGGTCGCGCTCGACAGCTGATGAAGATGACCGCAGGTCAGAACGGTGATACCGCGAGGGGTACCCAGGGACGGCCCAGATTGGCACTCTATCCGCCGGTTCTGGTCGAGCGAGAGGTTTCCCCCCTCACGTTCCCCCACCTGGGTCAATCCCGGTCGCGCCCGGCCGGGCGTCCTACCACTCACCGGCGGAGGACTTGGATCCGCCGCGGGTGAACTTCTTCACCACGAAGACCAGACCGCCGACGAGGGCCGCGAAGAGCAGCAGCTTGAAGACGAAGGCGATCAGTGTCCCGAGGATGGTAGTGATGACTCCTCCGAAGACGAACAGCGCCAGAAGCGGAACGGCGACCCACTTGACCCACCAGGGCATGCCCTCGAACATCGCTCGGATCCCGTTCATGTCCACAACCTTTTCCTCGTCGGTGACTTCCTGCTTTCGATGCTAGGAGGCGACGGTCTCCACCGGGTGCCCGCGAGCCCTCGGAACCCCCTGATCCGACCCTTAGGGGGATCAGGGCTCCTACCCTCAGCCCTCCGGCGGGGAGAAGACCACCAGCACTTTCAGCGGTTCCGTGATGTGGTGGAACCTGTGCGGCACACCGGCCGGGACATAGACGACGCTCCCGTTCGCCACCGTCGTCGTCTCCTCCCCGACCGTGATCGAGGCCCGGCCGCTCACGACGAAGTACACCTCGTCCTGTCGGTGCGGCTGCTGGGGGTCGGTCTGTCCTGCATCGAGCGCGTACAGCCCGACCGACATGTTCCGCTCCTTCAGGAACTGCAGGTACGCGCCGTCATTGGCAGCCCGTTCCGCTTCGAGCTCGTCCAGCCGGAAGGCTTTCATCCTTGTCCTACCCCTTGTTCCGCGGTGCCGTGGAATCCGCTGATCTGACGATGTCCCACCAGGATCTTCTCTGCAACGATCGGACCCATGACGAACTTCGTAGTCAAGACGCTCGCCAACGCGGCGGCCCTGGCCGTGGCCATATGGCTGGTCGCCGGCATCACGCTCGACGAGGGCGTGGACAGCACCGGCAACCGGGTCCTCACCCTGATCCTGGTCGCTCTGGTCTTCGGCCTGGTCAACTTCATCGTCAAGCCCGTGGTGAAGCTGCTCTCCCTGCCGCTCTTCATCCTCACCCTCGGCCTGTTCACCCTCGTGGTGAACGCCCTCATGCTGCTGCTGACTTCCTGGCTGGCCAAGCAGTTCGACCTCAGCTTCCATGTCGAGGGGTTCTGGACCGCGGTCATCGGCGCTCTGATCATCTCCGTCGTCTCCTGGGCCGTGAACCTCGCCCTGCCCGACAAGAGCTGACCGGCCACCCGTACCGCGCGTGTTGAAGGAGCCCATCCCGTGAACGATCACTCCGAGGCATCGGCCGACCGGTACGGCGACGGGACCCGGGCCGTCCGCGCCGGGCTGCCCGAGCCCGTGAAGAACGAGCCGCCGTTGCCGGGGCCCGTCTTCGCTGCCCACTTCCACCTCCCCGGCGAGGTCGAGGGACCGTACGCCTACGCCCGGGACAGCAACCCGACCTGGACACTGCTGGAACGGGCCATCAGCGAGCTGGAGGCACCCGGCCAGGACGGCGCGGAAACCGTCGTCTTCGCTTCCGGGATGGCCGCCATCTCCGCCGTCCTCCTGTCACAGACCCGGTCGGGGGACACCGTCACCCTTCCCTCCGACGGCTACCAGGCACTGCCGCTGCTCCAGGAGCAGCTCAAGGCCTACGGAATCCGCGTGCGCACGGCCCCGACCGCCGGCGATGCCCAGCTCTCGGAGCTCGACGGCGCCCGGTTGCTGTGGATCGAAACGCCGTCCAACCCGGGCCTCGACGTGTGCGACGTACGCCGCCTCGTCGCCGCCGCGCACGCCGGCTCCACCCTCGTCGCGGTCGACAACACGCTCGCGACGCCGCTCGGGCAGCGTCCACTGCAACTCGGCGCGGACTTCTCCGTCGCCAGCGGCACCAAGGGACTCACCGGTCACGGCGACCTCCTGATCGGCTACGTCACCTGCCGCGACCCCGAGCTGGCCGCCGCGATCCGCCGCTGGCGCAAGATCGTCGGAGCCATCCCGGGCCCGATGGAAACCTGGCTGGCCCACCGCTCCCTGGCAACGATCCAGCTCCGGGCACAGCGCCAGTGGGCCAATGCGCTTGCCGTCGCCGAAGCACTGCGCGAGCGCGCCGACGTGAGCGGACTGCGGTATCCGGGACTGCCGTCGGACCCGTCGCACAAAACGGCCACCTTGCAAATGAGCGGCTATGGGTCGGTGGTCTCGTTCACCCTGTCCGACCGCGCGCACGCGGAACGCTTCATGAACGCCCTGCGCCTGGTGGAGGACGCCACGAGTTTCGGTGGGGTGCGGTCCACCGCGGAGCGGCGCGGACGGTGGGGCGGGGACGCGGTGCCGGAAGGCTTCATCCGCTTCTCGGCCGGCGCCGAGGACACCGACGACCTGGTCGCAGACGTCCTGCGGGCTCTAGATTCCGCGGGCCAATTCAACTGAGTGGATGAGCGGGAGTGGTCCGAGCCTCCCCCCTCTTGGCTCGGACCCCCCGCTGGTTCCCTCGGTGAAGAACCACATCCACAAGGCTAGTTGACTTAGCGTCAGAGTCCAATCACGGTAGCGACAGGGGCCTATCGGCATATTTATAGTTGAAGGCCCCAACGAGAGGGGCCGCCATGGACCTGGCCCTGTTGCGTACCTTCGTCGCGGTGCACCGGGCCGGCTCGTTCACCCGTGCCGCCGCACTGCTCGGGCTGTCCCAGCCCGCCGTCACCTCGCAGATCCGCACCCTCGAACGGCAACTGGGCCGGCCGCTCTTCCACCGCCGGGCTCGTGGGGTAACGCCCACCGCGATCGGTGACGAGCTCGCCCACAAAGCCGCTCCCCACCTCGACGCATTGCTGCGCATCGCCGAGACGGAACGCGAGGCGGCCGGCGGGTTACGCACGCTGCACATCGCCGGTCCCCCCGAGTTCGTGTGCCAGCGCGTGCTCCCGGCCCTGGCGCCTCTCGTGGGACAAGGCCAGACCCTGCGCACCGCCCTCAAGGCCGACGCCGAGGAGGCCCTCGACGGACTGTCCGCCGGGCAGCACGACCTCGTCGTCACCACCGGTCGTCCCCGTGGCGGCCCGGTCACTGCCACCGCCCTGTGCGACGAGGAACAGGTACTCGTCGCCGCGCCCTACTGGGCCGCGCTCGTCGATCCGGTCCTTCTGCGGGCCAAGGGCGGCGGCAGCCCGGCCGCCCTCGAAGGGATCCCGGTCGTGGAGGTCCACGAGAGCCTCCCCCTCATCACGCGCTACTGGGCCGCCGTCTTCGATGCGCTGCCGGAAGCCGCCGCCACCGTCGTCGTGCCCGACCTGAGGGCGGTACGAGAGTGTGTCCGGGCCGGCGCCGGGCTCGCCGTGCTGCCCCGTTACCTCTGCCAGGACGCCATCGACCGCGGCCAGATCGTCTCTCTGCTGGAGCCCGCGGTACCACCCCTGCGTACCTGGTTCGTCGTCGTACGGACTGGCAGTCTGGCGCTCGCCCACCTCGCCCGGGCCCATGACCGGCTGCTGCGCGCCGCCGTGGACTGGTGATCCGCCGCCGCGGAGTACAGACCGCGGAAACCGCGTGTTTCGCGACCACGCGTTTCAGAAGCGGAAGAGTGGGCCACTCTTCTCCCATGACCGAACGTCCCGTCGTCAAACGCACCGCCCGCGCGATCCTGCTCGACGGTGACGACCTGATCCTCATCAAACGCACCAAGCCCGGCCTCGACCCGTACTGGCTCACTCCCGGCGGGGGGGTGGAGCCCACGGACGCCACCGTGGTCGACGCCCTGCACCGGGAAGTCCACGAGGAACTCGGCGCCAAGATCGTCGACGTGGTGCCCTGCTTCGTGGACACCGTCGAGCACATCGCCGACGGCGGAGTGACCGGCGTCAAGGTGCAGCACTTCTTCGTCTGCCGTCTGGAGTCCATGGATCCCGCACAACGGCACGGCCCCGAGATCGACGAGCCCGAGGGCGAATACGAGATCGTCCGTGTGCCGTTCAGCCGGGTCGGCATCGCGGCCGTCCACCTCGTCCCGCTGTCCCTGCGCCACTACCTCGACGGCAACATCGAAGGCGTACGGGCGATGCACGCCCCCGACCTGCGCTGACGATCTGCCGAGGGGCCGAGGGGCAGTCGCCGGGTCAGCCGGCGGCTCCCACCAACTCCTCGACCGAGTCGTAGCGGATCCGCTCCCACGGGATCCCGATCCGCTTGAGGGCGTCCACACCATTGCGGACCATCGCCGGCGGACCCGAGATGAAGGCGTCGTACGAGCTCCAGGGCCCGTTCGCACCGACGGCCTGGGGCAGCTGCCCCGCCAACCCCTCCCCGACGACCGGACGTACCGACAGCCAAGGATGTGACCGCTGCAGCCCGAGCAGCGTGTCCTTGTCGTACAGGTCGGTGTCGCTGCGCGCTCCGAAGAAGACTTCCATGCGGCGTCGTTCACCGTGCTCCGCCACATCCTCGATCAACGCCTTGATCGGGGCGATGCCCGTCCCGCCGCCGAGGCAGAGCATCCCGTTGTCCGTGCTGTGGTCCACCACCATCGATCCGGCCGGAGGGCCCAGGCGCAGGACATCACCCGGCCGGGCGTGACGCACCAGGGCGTTGGAGACCCAACCCGCCGGAACGGCCTTGACGTGGAAAGACAGCAACCCGTCGGCGCGCGGGGCGGAGGCGAAGGAATAGTGCCGCCAGACCCGAGGCCACCACGGGGTCTCCAGGCTCGTGTACTGGCCTGCGAGGAATGCGTACGGCCGGTCCGGGCGCACCGTCAGCACCGCGATGTCCGGTGTCCGCAGATCGTGGGCGACCACCTCCGCGTGCCACCAGGCCGGCGCTTTGAACTCGTCCTCGGCCGCCGCGTCGATCATGATCTGGGAAATCAAGGTGTACGCCCGCACCCATGCGGCCTCGGCTTCCGGCCCCCAGGTCAGCTCCGCGTACCGGGACAGCGCCCCCATCAGCGCCTCGCCCACCAGGGGGTAGTGGCCTGCCATGGTTCCGTACTTGCGGTGGCCGGTGCCGAGCCGACGCAGATAGGGGGTGAGCACCTCGGGATCGTCGATGTGTTCGGCGGCCGTGAGGAGCGCCTTCAGCAGCCGGTCGCGCTGGGTGTCCATGGCCACGGGGAACATCTCCCGCACCTCGGGTTGCCGCGTGAACAGCAGGGCGTAGAAGTACGAAGTGACCTTGTCGGCGATGGGCGCGATCTCCGCGAGCGTGCTGCGGATGAGTACGGCATCGGGGGAGGGCTCGGTCGCCCCGGCACCGGAAGGTATCCGGTCCGTCCCCCGTCTTGCCGGTCTGGTGGACGGAGCGTCCATGCGGTGCCTCGCTTAGAGCATCTCGGTCGGTCTGCACACACCACGGTCGAATCCGTGGTTCCGGGCTTTATAGCGTGCCAGCGGACCGTGTGCCCCGCGGGGGAATGAGGAAACTCGGCGCTCGCATTCCCCTTTCCCCCTAAGATACGGCGACTTCCTGACGTGTCGTCCCGAGGAGCCGGTACGCCTCGCGGAGGTCCCGTCCCTGGTAGATGTATGTGGCCCGCTCCGCCAGGTACTGCTGCGCGTTGACTGCAATCGACGTCGGTACCACCTCGAAGAGCACTGAATCGGTCAGAGAGTCCCCGTAGGCGACACAGTCGTTCCGGCTCACTCCGAACCGGGCGCACAGCCGGTCGGCGACCTCCACCTTCCCCTCCGGGGTGAGGATCCCCGTGACGTCCATGGGCCCGGTGAAGGGGACCGCTGGGTAGACCGACCCGTGCGCGGCATCCGCTCCCCACTCCAGGAGCAACTCCACGAAGAAGGAGGGAGACAGTGAGATCACCGCGCAAAGATCACCACGTTCCTTGATCTCCCGCCACACCTCGCGGATCCCCTCCAGCCACGGGGCACCGTCGAACGCAGCCCGGACATGGGCGGCCGTCAGGTCCGACCACAATGCGTGCGCCGCCAGGGAGAACTCGTGCGGGCCGATCTCCCGGGCAGCGAAGGCCCGTTCCAGCTCGGCGATCTCCTGGCTGACGCCGAGCTGCCGGGAGATCTCTACCGGCGCCGCCGACCCGTACATCAGGGTGCCATCGAGGTCGAAGAGGTGCAGACGCGTCATAGTCATCGAGGCTAGCTTCCATGTTTCACGTGAAACAGCCTGTTTCACGTGAAACACAGACCGGCCTCGACCCGGTGAGGCAGCAGCAGCCGGGCAGGCCGGACGGATGTTTCACGTGAAACGTTCGCCGCGTCGAGCGCCTCGGTCTGCCAAATCCTCTGGACGGCCTCCGCGTCATGATCCAGGCTGAGCCGGTGACACCATCAGAGCTCACCGACCTGCCGATCCGCTCACTGGCCCTGAACGATCTCCGCCACTGCGCCGACCTCTCCGAGGACCGTGGCTGGCTCCGCGAGGACCACAAATGGGGACTCCTCCTTGTGGCCGGGGACGGTTACGGAATCGACGCCCCCGACGGCAACGGACTCGCCGCGGTGTGCGTCGTCACCCGATACGGCCGGCCACATGCCGATCCGGAGCTTGCCGCCATCGGCATGGTCCTCGTCGCCGACCGGTACGCGCGGCAGGGCATGGGGCGCCGCCTCATGACGTACATCTGCAACGACGTCCTCAAGGGCATCCCGCTCACTCTCCACGCCACGCCCTTCGGACGCCCGCTCTATGAGGAACTCGGCTTCGACGCCATTGGCAGCGCCGAGATGTTGCAGGGAAGCTTCCAACCGGATCCCGCACCGCCAGGGTCCGAAGCCGCACTCGTCAGGCCGGCCACCGCCGATGACATCGCCCGGATCGTCGGCTTGGACACGGAGGTGTTCGGTACGGACCGCACCCACCTGTTGACGCGACTGCCGGCCTTCGCAGACAGGTTGTTCGTCGCCGAGGAAAGCACCGGTGAGCTGATCGGTTACGCCGCCATCTGGCCCAACATGGAAACTCATGTGATCGGGCCGCTTGTCGCCCAGGACACAGCCACTGCACGAGCTCTGGTCAACGCACTGGCGGCCACCACCGATCGACCGCTGCGCACCGATGTCGACGTACGCCACGAAGGGCTCATTGCGTGGCTCAAAGCCCGCGGTCTCGGTTCTCTGGCCGTCAACGCCGTGATGACCCGGGACATTTCCCGTCTCCCCGGCGACTGGAAACGGCGCTGGGCCCCGATCACCGTCGCCGCAAGCTGAGGAAGGAACCACCATGGCCGACGACACCGAGCTCACCATCCGCCCCGCGACCGAGGCCGATCTACCCGCCATCGTCTCCCTGCTCGCCGACGACCCGCTCGGGGCGGCCCGCGAATCTCCGGACGATCTCGCCCCCTATGTCGAGGCTCTCAAGCATCTGACGGACGACCCCCACCAACACGTGATGGTGGCCGTCCGCGGTGAGCGTGTCGTGGGTACCCTCCAGCTCACCGTCGTCGCAGGCCTTTCCCGCCGGGGAGCCACCCGCTCCATCATCGAAGGGGTTCGCGTTCACGCCGATGAACGGGGCAGCGGCCTGGGCACCCGATTCATCGAGTGGGCGATCGAGAGGTCCCGCCAAGAGAACTGTGCGCTGGTCCAGCTCACCTCCGACGTCACACGGACCGACGCGCACCGTTTCTATGAACGGCTCGGCTTCACCGCCTCCCACGTCGGATTCAAACTCGCGCTCTGACGGATCGCCCCACGGCCGGGCCGCTGTCCGTAGCCCGGCCTACGATCAGGAGGGTGAATGCCGCCCTCCCTCTGATCACACAGGCCGAGCGTCGCCACCGGCTGGGCCGCCGTCACCGGCTGGCGCCTTCGGCGCGCGCGGCCCTCGTGCCCCAGGCGGCGGACGCCGTCGTCGCCCTGCACGCCACCGACGCCGCGACGGTATTCCTCTCCGCCCGCGCACGGCTCACCGAAAGCGACCCCGCCACGATCGAACAGGCCCTGTACGGGGACGTGAGCCTGGTCCGGCTGCTGAGCATGCGCAACACGCTGTTCGCCGTCTCCACCGAACTCGCGCCCTACGTCGACTCGTCCACGGCCCGGGCCATCGCGGTCAAGGAACGCAGGAGCATCCTCAAGCACCTCGAAGAAGACGGCCAAGGGCTCGATGCCGCCTGGCTGGCCGAGGCGGAGAAGGCCACACTCGACGCACTCGACACCCGTGGTGCTTCCACCGGCGGCCAACTGTCGGCCGCCGTACCCGCTCTGCGCCGGAAGATCACCGTGGGCCGGGGCAAGAATTACGAGGCACAGACCGGCGTCGCGACCCGCGTCATCCGTCTCCTGGCGGCCGACGGGCGGATCCGGCGCGACCGTCCCCGCGGGGCGTGGACCTCCAGCCAGTACCGCTGGGTCCACACCGAGCCCTGGCCGGCCGTCCCGGTTGCCGAGGCCCGCGCCGAGATCGCCCGCCGATGGCTGCGCGCGTACGGGCCGGCCACCGAGGCCGACTTCAAGTGGTGGACCGGCTGGACGCTGACCGACGCGCGCAGGGCCCTGGCCGCCGCCGGTGTGGAACACGTCCGCCTCGAAGGCGGCGCCACCGCCCTCGTCAGCCCTGGCGACACCGTCCCCGAGCCCGCTCCGGAGCCTTGGGCCGCGTTGCTTCCGGCTCTGGACCCCAGTGCAATGGGCTGGGCCGACCGCGGGTTCCACCTGGATCCTGCCTACCGGGCCGCCCTGTTCGACTACGCGGGGAACATCGGCCCGACCGTGTGGTGGAACGGCGAGATCGTCGGTGGCTGGGCTCAGCGCGGCGACGGCCGGATCGTCTGGCGTCTGCTGGGGAGCCCCGGCCGGGCCGCCGAGCGGGCCGTGACCGCCGAGGCCGGCCGCCTCGCGGAGTGGATCGGGGAGGCCCGGATCACCCCTCGTTTCCGGACGCCGCTGGAGCGCGAGCTGGTCTCCTGACGAGTTGGTGTCCGAGCGAGCTGGTCTCCTGAGGGGGCCGGCCGCCCGATCCCCACCCCCTGCTAACCGATGCCGCGCCAGCCCTGCGGGTCCACTCCGCCCGGGACCGGGGCACCGGCGTCGTACGGCTCCCGCGTGAACACGAACGAACCAAGGTCGAGGTGACTCACTGACCCGTCCGCCCGCCGTACCGCGCGCAGTGTCTCACCCGCGTAGTAGCCGTTCAGGCCGGTCCAGCTGCCGTCCTGCTCGGCCCGGAACCTGGCCGTGCGACCCGTCGGCCCCATCGGGCCCAGCTCCAGCAGCCCGTCCGACGTCAGCCGCACCACCTGGGCCGCCGTGCCCCAGTACCAGGGGCCGCACAGCTCAAGGGCCACTGGGTCCGAACCGAGGAAGGGCCGCCACGGCTCGGGGATACGCGGCTCGGCTTCCGCCACGAGGCCGACCAGCTCCACCGCAACGGTCGTGGCGGGCAGTCCCGACGTGCAGTTCGCCAGCACCACCGCGGCCACGTCGTCCGCCTCGCTCAGCCACAGTCCCGCGACGAACCCGGGCAGTGACCCGCCGTGTCCGGCGAGCGCGCGCCCACCGTGGTCCAGTACTTGCAGCCCGAGTCCGTAACCGTTCGCCGGGGCACCCGGCTCGGGGGCGACGGTCGGTGTACGCATTTCGCGCAGTGATTCCGCGCTCAGCACCCCGGCCTCACCCCGAACGAGGAACGCCGCGAACCGGGCCAGGTCCCTGGTGGTGGACCAGAGTTGACCGGCCGAGGCCATGATCCCGAGGTCCTCGACGGGCTCCGGCATCATCACGTCCGCCCAAGGGTGCACCGCCCAGCCGCCGGCGTGCGGTGACTGCGGGCCGACCGTCGTACGGTCCAGCCCCAGTGGCTCCAGCACCTCAGCCCGGAGCACCTCCTCCCAGGGCTTGCCGCGCAGCGCCTCGACGAGCGAACCGAGCAGCGTGTAGCCCGGGTTGGAGTAGTGGTGCCGCAAGCCCGGCTCGAAACGGAAGGGCGCCTCTCCCAGCACGTCACCGAGCGCCGGTCGCAGCGCGGCCGGCGTCCGCTCCCACCACTCGCCCGGCGTCTCGGCCGCCAAACCGCCCGTGTGGGCGAGCAACTGGCGGACGGTCACCTCCCCGGCCCCCGTACCGGGAAGGTGCTTCTCCAGCCGGTCGCCGAGTTCCAGCAGCCCTTCGTCCCGCAGGCGCATCACCAGTACGGCGGTGAACGTCTTGGTGATCGACCCGATCCGGTACTGGACGTCCCCGTCAGGACCGTGCCCTTCGACAGAGGTCCGGGACCCTTCCCAGACCACCTCCCCGCCGCGCACGACAGCAGCGACGACGGACGGCGCACGCCCCTCGCTCTGCGCCAGGGCGATCCGGTGCGTCAGCGCGCGCCGGGTGGCGGGAAGCAGTCGGTGGTCCTCAGGTACGTCCTCAGATACAGCAGCCATGATCGGATGCTACGTGTTGGCCATGTCCACGAACCGCGAATAATGGCCCTGGAAGGCCACGGTGATCGTCGCCGTCGGACCGTTACGGTGCTTGGCCACGATCAGGTCGGCCTCGCCCGCGCGGGGCGACTCCTTCTCGTACGCGTCCTCGCGGTGCAGCAGGATCACCATGTCCGCGTCCTGCTCGATCGAGCCCGACTCACGCAGGTCGGAGACCATCGGCTTCTTGTCCGTGCGCTGCTCGGGTCCACGGTTCAGCTGGGACAGCGCGATGACCGGGACCTCCAGCTCCTTCGCCAGCAGCTTGAGGTTTCGGGACATGTCCGAGACCTCCTGCTGGCGGCTTTCGGGACGGCGCGAGCCGCCGGACTGCATGAGCTGGAGGTAGTCGATGACCACGAGCGAAAGGTCGTTGCGCTGCTTGAGCCGACGGCACTTCGCCCGGATCTCCATCATCGACAGGTTGGGGGAGTCGTCGATGTACAGGGGCGCGGCGGAGACGTCGGGCATCCGACGGGCCAGCCGGGTCCAGTCGTCGTCCGTCATGGTGCCGGAGCGCATGTGGTGCAGCGCGACCCGGGCTTCCGCCGAGAGGAGGCGCATCGCGATCTCGTTGCGGCCCATTTCGAGGGAGAAGATGACGCTGGGCAGGTTGCTCTTGATGGAACAGGCGCGGGCGAAGTCGAGGGCGAGCGTCGACTTTCCCATGGCGGGACGTGCAGCGATGACGATCATCTGACCGGGGTGCAGGCCGTTGGTCAGGGAGTCGAGGTCGGTGAAACCGGTGGGGACGCCGGACATCTGGCCGCTGCGCGAGCCGATCGCCTCGATCTCGTCGAGGGCGCCCTCCATGATGTCGCCCAGCGGCAGATAGTCCTCAGACGTCCGCTGCTCGGTGACCGCGTAGATCTCGGCTTGGGCGCTGTTGACGATCGCGTCGACGTCGCCGTCCGCCGCGTATCCCATCTGCGTGATCTTGGTGCCGGCGGCGACCAGGCGGCGCAGCACGGCTCTCTCGTGGACGATCTCCGCGTAGTACTCGGCGTTGGCCGCCGTCGGTACGGACTGCACCAAGGTGTGCAGGTACGCCGCACCACCCACCTTGCTGATCTCACCGCGCCGGGTCAGCTCGGCGCCGACGGTGATCGGGTCGGCGGGCTCGCCCTTGGCGTACAGGTCGAGGATGGCCTGGTAGATCGTCTCGTGCGACGGACGGTAGAAGTCGTGCCCCTTGAGCACCTCGACCACGTCGGCGATGGCGTCCTTGGACAGCAGCATGCCGCCGAGGACCGACTGCTCGGCATCGAGGTCCTGGGGCGGGACGCGCTCGAAGCCGCCGCCGTCCCACGAGCCGCCCTCGCGCCCGCGGTCCTGCTGGTCGTCTCCACGGCCGCGGCCGTCACCGTTGCGGCGCGAGCGGGCGGGCAGACGGTCACCCGGACCGCTGTCGGCCCAGGGGTCGTCCATGGGCTCGGGCATACTCACCGGGCCGCCTCCTCCCGTCCGCAACGCGGACCTCGCCGTGCCACTCTTTCTAGGGCACGGCTCTGACATTCGGGGACCCCGGACCGGCTGTCGGCGCATCGGGGCAACGCACAACGGTAGGGCCGCGGACGACGTCAGCCAATCTTGTTATCCACAGGCTGTGTGGATGAGATGTGGATGACGGCGCCAATGCTGTGGGTAAGTCGGCCGAAGCTGTGCACGGACCGGGGGACGACGCTGTGGACAAAATCACCTGGCCACCCCTGTTAGCCCACTGACCTGCACTTTCTCCGTCCTCAGGCTGTGAGGGAGAAAATTCTTGGCCACTGTCTCAAGATCGCCTCCAAAGGGGTGCGGAGAACTCCCAAGTCAGCGGCCAAGTAAGGGTCCTAGATATGTTGTGTCCATTACCTGTGGAAGATTAGATTGGGCGTATGAAACTGGCCTCCACAGCACCGGAAGCGGACCCGAGACGACACGACCGCGAGATCCTCGCGCTCGCCCTCCCCGCCTTCGGCGCGCTCGTCGCCGAGCCGCTCTTCGTGATGGCGGACAGCGCCATCGTCGGGCACCTCGGGACCCCCCAGCTGGCCGGCCTGGGCGTCGCAGCCGCGCTGCTCACCACCGCGGTCAGTGTCTTCGTCTTCCTCGCCTACGCCACCACCGCGGCCGTCGCCCGACGGGTCGGCGCGGGTGACCTCCAGGCCGCCATCCGCCAGGGCATGGACGGGATCTGGCTGGCACTGCTGCTCGGGGCTGCCGTCATCGCCGTCGTCCTGCCCACCGCGCCGCGGCTGATCTCCCTGTTCGGGGCTTCCGACACCGTCGCCCCCTACGCGGTCACCTATCTGAGGATCTCCGCCCTGGGCATCCCGGCCATGCTCGTGGTGCTGGCGGCCACCGGTGTCATCCGTGGGCTCCAGGACACGCGCACGCCGCTCTATGTCGCCATCGGCGGCTTCACCCTCAACGGGGCCCTGAACCTGGCGCTCGTCTACGGGGCAGGCCTCGGCATCGCCGGCTCCGCGTGGGGCACGGTGATCGCCCAATGCGCCATGGCGGCCGTCTACCTCGTCGTGGTCATCCGCGGCGCCCGTCGGCACGGAGCCACGCTGCGGCCCGACACGGCAGGCATACGCGCCTGTGCACAGGCCGGCGTGCCCCTACTGGTCCGCACGCTGTCCCTGCGGGCCATTCTGATGATCGCTACTGCCGTAGCCGCTCGGCTGGGGGACGCGGACATCGCCGCTCACCAAATCCTTCTTTCGCTGTGGACACTGCTCGCCTTCGCGCTGGACGCGATCGCGATCGCCGGACAGGCCATCATCGGCCGGTACCTGGGCGCAGGGGACACCGAAGGGGCCAAGGCTCTGTGCCGACGGATGGTGCGGTGGGGCGTCATCGGCGGCCTTGTACTGGGTCTGCTCGTCGTTCTGGCGCGATCCGTCTTCGTGCCGCTCTTCACCAGCGATCCTGTCGTGGAGGACACACTGCTGCCCGCCCTGCTGGTACTCGCCGTCTCCCAGCCGATCTGCGGCATCGTTTTCGTACTCGACGGGGTCCTGATGGGCGCGGGTGACGGCCGCTACCTGGCCGGCGCGATGCTGCTGACCCTGGCCGTCTTCACTCCCGCCGCGCTGCTCCTGCCCAGCCTGGGAGGCGGCCTGACCGCCCTCTGGTGGGCCATGACCTTGATGATGGTGGTCCGTATGGCGACCCTCCAGCTGCGCGCCCGCTCGGGCCGGTGGCTGGTGGCCGGCGCTACCCGCTGACCCCGGGCGGGCGTTGTTTCACGTGAAACATCGCCTGGTCCCACGAGACCCACCGTGTTTCACGTGAAACGAAGAACCCCGGAAACGACGAAGGGCCGCACCCCACTGGGGTGCGGCCCTTCGTGCGCAGCACTTAGGCGGCGACGACCTCGACGCCCACGTTCGCCAGGACCTCGGCGTGCAGACGCACGGAGACCTGGTACGAACCGAGGGTCTTGATCGGCGAGCCGAGCTCAACGCGGCGCTTGTCGACCTTCGGGCCACCAGAAGCCTCGATCGCCGAAGCGATGTCGGACTGCGTGACGGAACCGAAGAGACGGCCGGCGTCACCCGAGCGGGTGGCCAGGCGCACCTTGACGCCCTCGAGCTTGGCCTTGATCTCGTTGGCCTGCTCGATGGTCGCGATCTCGTGGATCTTGCGGGCGCGGCGGATCTGCGCCACGTCCTGCTCGCCACCCTTGGTCCAGCGGATCGCGAAGCGACGCGGGATCAGGTAGTTGCGGGCGTATCCGTCCTTGACGTCGACGACGTCGCCAGCGGCACCGAGGCCATTGACCTCGTGGGTCAGGATGATCTTCATTAGTCGGTCACCCTTTCCTTATCGCGCGGTGGACGTGTAGGGCAGCAGCGCCATCTCACGGCTGTTCTTCACGGCCGTGGCGACGTCACGCTGGTGCTGCGTGCAGTTGCCGGTAACGCGGCGGGCACGGATCTTGCCACGGTCGGAAATGAACTTCCGCAGCATGTTCGTGTCCTTGTAGTCCACGTACGCGGTCTTGTCCTTGCAGAACGCGCAGACCTTCTTCTTAGGCTTGCGCACAGGCGGCTTCGCCATTGTGTCTCTCCTGTGTGATCAAGAAGTGGGGATGCGAGCTGCCCTAGAAGGGCGGCTCGTCCGAGTAGCCACCGCCGGAGCCGCCGGAGCTTCCGCCCCAGCCGCCCCCGCCGCCGCCCTGCTGCTGGCCACCGGCCGGCGCGCTGGACGCCCACGGGTCGTCGGAGGGAGCTCCGCCGCCCTGAGGCGCACCGCCGCTGGGGGCTCCGCCCCAGTTGCCGCCGCCGGCCTGCGGCTGACCGCCGCCGTACCCACCCTGGCCGCCGCGACCCGTGGTCTTGGCGACCTTGGCCGTGGCGTTCTTCAAGCTGGGGCCGACTTCCTCGACGTCCAGCTCGTAGACCGTGCGCTTGACACCCTCACGGTCCTCGTACGACCGCTGCCTCAGCCGGCCCTGCACGATGACGCGCATGCCTCGCTGGAGGGACTCGGCGACGTTCTCCGCCGCCTGCCGCCACACCGAGCAGGTCAGGAACAGGCTCTCGCCGTCCTTCCACTCATTGGTCTGACGGTCGAAGGTGCGGGGGGTGGACGCGACACGGAACTTCGCGACCGCCGCACCCGAGGGGGTGAAGCGCAGCTCGGGGTCGTCGACGAGATTGCCGACGACCGTGATGACGGTCTCGCCTGCCATGGATGAACCTCTCGGCGGGGATTTGCTGCTGGGCTGCTGTGCTACTCGGTCCCGATTACCGCTGAACCGAAGTTCAGTGGGTCTCGGGGCGGAGGACCTTGGTCCGGAGAACCGACTCGTTCAGGTTCATCTGTCGGTCAAGCTCCTTGACGACCGCAGGCTCGGCCTGGAGGTCGATGACCGAGTAGATGCCCTCGGGCTTCTTCTTGATCTCGTAAGCGAGACGACGACGGCCCCAGGTGTCGACCTTCTCGACCTTTCCGTTGCCCTCACGGACGACGGAGAGGAAGTTCTCGATCAGCGGGGAGACAGCGCGCTCCTCGAGATCGGGGTCGAGGATGACCATCACTTCGTAGTGACGCATGTGGAACCCACCTCCTTTGGACTCAGCGGCCACGGTCGTTCCGTGGCAGGAGGGTCGTGATGCGTGCGCACGGCGTCCACAGAGCAGACACCGCGCAGACCGTACAGACTACCTGCTCGACTCCTTCCGGTTGAAATCCGGCAGGAGTGGGCCACACTCTGTATCCATCGGGTGTGCACGGTGCTATGCCCCCGGCTCCCCCGGAGGCGGCCCCGTAGCACCGCTCTGCGGCAGCCAGGAGGTGCCTTCCGATGGCACAGGCAATGCGACCTCAGTCCTCCATCTCGCTCTTCGCGACCGACGGCAAGCCCCACCCGCTACAGGACACCCTGATGGCGGTCACCGTGATCCTCGGCGTCGTGGCGTTCGTCACGGGGTTCTTCGACAACCTGCACCTGCTCAGCTCCTGGACCGGGCTGATCGGGATCATCACCGGCGCCTACGGACAGTTCATCTCGGAGACGACACGCGAACGCTTCGCGCTGATCATCGGGCTTGGTGCCTCAGCCGTGGGCTTCTTCCTCGGCATGGCACACGGCGGCCTCTTCGGCGGCTGGCTGGGCTGACCGGGGTACCTCCGCGACGGGGCGCCGCCCGGCACCGGGCGGGGCCCGACCCGTCCCCCAGTGGGGCGGCGCCCCTGTCGCAGTAGGCTTCGCGCCATAGCAGCGAAGCCGCCGGAGGAGCACCCCGCATGAGCCTGTCCCTGAGGACCATCAGCCGAGAGCAGCATCTGGGTTACCTCCAGAGCCTGCCCTCGGCTAGCCACTGCCAGGTCCCGGCGTGGGCCGACGTCAAGAACGAGTGGCGTTCGGAGAACCTCGGTTGGTTCGGCGCGTCCGGCGAACTCGTCGGTGCCGCCCTCGTCTTGTACCGCCAGCTGCCCAAGGTGAAGCGGTACCTCGCCTACCTGCCCGAGGGACCGATCATCAACTGGTTCGCCCCGAACCTGGAGGAGTGGCTCCAGCCGATGCTGGCCCACCTCAAGCAGCAGGGCGCCTTCACGGTGAAGATGGGTCCGCCCGTCGTCATCCGCCGCTGGAACGCGGCCGCCATCAAGGCCGGCATCCAGGACCCGGACGTCAAGCGCCTGCGGGACGTGGAGGCATCGGTCATCGAGCCCCGCGCCTTCGAGGTTTCCGACAAGCTGCGCCGGATGGGCTGGCAGCAGGCCGAGGACGGCGGAGCCGGCTTCGGAGACGTCCAGCCCCGCTACGTCTTCCAGGTACCGCTGGCCAACCGTTCGCTGGACGACGTCCTCAAGGGCTTCAACCAGCTGTGGCGCCGCAACATCAAGAAGGCCGAGAAGGCCGGTGTCGAGGTCGTCCAGGGCGGTTACGACGACCTGCCGACGTGGCAGCACCTGTACGAGATCACGGCCGAGCGCGACAAGTTCCGCCCGCGCCCGCTCAGTTACTTCCAGCGGCAGTGGACGGCCCTCAACTCCGAGGACCCCAACCGCATGCGGCTGTACATCGCCACGCACGAGGGCGAGCCGCTGGCAGCCGCCACGATGCTCACGGTCGGCCAGCACGTCTGGTACTCCTACGGCGCCTCCGCCAACCACAAGCGCGAGGTCCGCCCCTCGAACGCGATGCAGTGGCGCATGCTGCGCGATTCCTACGCGCTCGGTGCGAGCGTCTACGACCTGCGCGGAATCAGTGACACCCTGGACGAGAACGATCACCTGTTCGGTCTGATCCAGTTCAAGGTCGGCACCGGCGGCGAGGCGGTCGAGTACGTGGGCGAGTGGGACTTCCCGCTGAACAAGGTGCTGCACAAGGCGCTCGACATCTACATGTCGCGCCGCTGACGGCACCCGCCCCATCCACAAACACAGCACCGCCGCACCCAGCGGCTTATCGGAGAGGTTCCGGACGGGCATGGCGCTCACGCTCTACGTCGACACCGCGCGCTGGCGTGCGCACCAGAAGCAGATCGCGGACCAGTTCCCCGGGCTGATCCCGGTCTGCAAGGGCAATGGCTACGGCTTCGGCCACGAGCGGCTGTGCGAGGAGGCGACCCGGATGGGCGCCGACATCCTGGCCGTCGGCACGACGTACGAGGCCGCGAGCATCAAGGACTGGTTCGGCGGTGATCTGCTCGTCCTCACCCCGTTCCGGCGGGGCGAGGAGCCGGTGCCGCTGCCGGACCGCGTGATCAGGTCCGTGTCCTCGGTGGACGGGGTCCGGGGCCTGGTCGGCGCCCGCGTCGTCATCGAGTGCATGAGCTCGATGCGCCGCCACGGTGTTTCGGAGCAGGACCTGGGGCAGCTCCAGTCGGCCATCGAGGACGTGCGCCTGGAGGGCTTCGCCCTGCACCTGCCGCTCGACCGCCCCGACGGCTCCGATGCCGTCGAGGAGGTCATCGGCTGGATGGACCGGCTGCGCGCCGCACGGCTGCCGCTGCACACCATGTTCGTCAGCCACCTGCGGGCCGAGGAGCTGGCCCGGCTCCAGCAGCAGTTCCCGCAGACCCGTTTCAGGGCCCGCATCGGTACCCGGCTGTGGCTGGGCGACCACGAGGCGACCCAGTACCGGGGCGCCGTCCTGGACGTCACGCGTGTGGCCAAGGGCGACCGGTTCGGCTACCGCCAGCAGAAGGCCGCCTCCGACGGCTGGCTCGTCGTGGTCGCCGGGGGTACCTCGCACGGGGTGGGCCTGGAGGCCCCCAAGGCCCTGCACGGGGTGATGCCGCGCGCCAAGGGCGTCGCACGGGCCGGCCTGGCGACGGTCAACCGGAACCTGTCGCCGTTCGTCTGGGCGGGCAAGCAGCGCTGGTTCGCGGAGCCCCCGCACATGCAGGTGTCGATCCTGTTCGTGCCGTCCGACGCCACGGAGCCGAAGGTCGGCGACGAGCTGGTGGCGCACCTGCGGCACACCACCACGCAGTTCGACCGGGTGGTCGACGCCTGAGCCCGCTCAGTGCCGGGGGCGGGTCCCCCATTCCACCCGTTGTGCCTCCGGGGGCGTCGCGTCATGCGGCGCCCCCGCGGCGTTGGACAGCGTGAAGACGTCACGCGCCCCGTCCAGGACCCCGCCCGAAGGGTCGTCGGATCCGTCGCGCCGCACGACGTCACGCTCGGGCAGCAGGACGTCCCGTACGACCACCGCACACAGGTAGAGGGTCGCCAGCAGGTGAAGGGCGATGGCCAGCTGGTAACCCTCGACCGGCAGGCCCTGGTGCTTGTCGCCGCTGGTCGTGTAGGCCAGGTAGAACCAGATCCCGAGGAAGTAAAGGACCTCACCGGCCTGCCAGATCAGGAAGTCCCGCCAGCGCGGCCGGGCGAGCGCGGCGAGGGGGATCAGCCACAGCACGTACTGCGGCGAGTACACCTTGTTGGCCAGGATGAAGGCCGCGACGACGAGGAAGGCCAGCTGTGCGAAGCGCGGACGGCGGGGCGCCTTGAGGGTGAGCAGCGCGATGCCGGCGCACAGCAGCAGGGTGAGGACGGTGGCGTACGTGTTCGCGCCGGTCAGGGGGTTCCCCGACCGCTGGGAGATCAACAGCCACACCGAACCGAAGTCGATGGGCCGCTCCTGGCTGAAGGTGTAGAACTTCTTCCAGCCGTCCCAGGCGAACAGCATGACGGGCAGGTTCACCACGAGCCACGCAGCGGCCGCTCCCGCTGCGGCGCCGCCGAACGCCCGCCATTTCCCGGCCCTCAGGCAGAGGACGAAGAGCACCCCGAGCAGCAGTACCGGGTAGAGCTTGGCCGCGGTGGCCAGCCCGATGAAGACGCCGAAGAGCACCGCGCGGCCGCGGGACCACATCAGCATCGCGACGGCGGTCAGGGCGAGGGCCAGCAGGTCCCAGTTGATCGTCGCGGTGAGGGCGAACGCGGGGGCCAGGGCCAGCAGCAGCGCGTCCCAGGGCCGTCGGCGATGGGTGCGGGCGACGCACACGGCGATGACCGCCGCACAGATCATCAGCATCCCCGCGTTGACCATCCAGTACATCTGCTCGCGGTGCTGCATCGAGCCGCTGCCGGGGGTCATCCAGGAGGCGATCTGCATGAAGAGCCCGGTGAGCACCGGGTATTCCAGGTACTGCATGTCGCCCGGGAGCCGGTCCCAGTAGGGGGTGAGGCCGTCGGCGAAGCCCCGCACCACGTACAGGTGCGGGATGTCGGAGTAGCAGGCGTGGGTGTACTGGGAGCCGGCTCCCCGGAACCACGCCCAGTCGTAGCACGGCACCTTCTGCACCATGCCGAGCGCGAACATGCCGAGCGCGACGAGGACCACCACACGGACCGGCGTCAGCCAGTGGCCGCCCAGCCGGACATGGCGGCCGAACGGGCCACCGATGAGCTCACTGCCGGCGGCGGCGACCTCGTCCTGCTGGGTCGGCAGAACGGGCCGGTCCTCGTGCACCTTCGTCATGGGCTCATCCTGCCGTACCGCCCCGGGCACGCACGAGGGCCGCCGCGGAGTGCGACGGCCCTCGTCGAGTGGGGCGTGGAGGGGATCAGCCCCCGGTGCCGAGACTGGTGCCCCAGCTGGTGCCGCCCGGGCGGCCCGGTTTTCCGCTGGCGGGCGGCGAAGGTGCCCCGGTGGTGCCGCCGTCCGGTCCGCCGTCGACGCCGCTGCTGGTGCCGGTGCTGGTCCCGGTGTCGGTACCCCCGGTGGTGCCGGGCGGGCACAGCTTCCAGGGCGGGCAGCTCGGCTTGCCGCCCTTGGAGGGGGACGGGGAACCCGAGGGCGAGGGGCTCGCCGGAGGCGTGGACTGGGACACCGAGGGGGAGGGTGTGGGCGCCGCCGGCGTGGGGGTGGGGGCTCCGGGAGAGTCCGCGACCACGCCGATGTCCTCCGCCTCCGGGAAGTCCTTGACGGGCTTTCCCTTGAGCGCTTCCTTCATGTACTCGGTCCAGATGGTGGCGGGGATGTCACCACCGTGGATCGAGTCGATGTTGCCCACACCGTTCATGGACAGGAGTCCCTGGTCCGGCTTGCTGGGGTCGCTGCGGAACAGGGTGACCGCGGTGGAGAGCTGCGGGGTGTAGCCGACGAACCAGGCCGACTTGTTCTTGTCGGTCGTACCGGTCTTGCCGGCCACCGGCCGGCCCAGCTTCTTCGCCTTGGTACCGGTTCCCTCGGGGCTCTCTACGACGTTCTTGAGCACCTTGGTGACGTTGTCCGCGACGGAGTTGTCCATGGCGCGCTGCGCCTTGGGTGCCTCGAAGCCCGGCAGGGGCGTGCCGTTCTTCTCTACCTTGGTGACCGAGTAGGGCTCGTGGTGGGTGCCCGAGGCGGCGAAGGTGGCGTAGGAGTCCGCCATCCGGATGGCGCTGGGGGTCGAGGTGCCGAGGGCGAAGGAGGCGTTGTCGTTCGGGTCCATCGAATCCTTGAGGATGCCGGTGGACGCGGCCACGTCCCGGACCTTGCTGTGACCGACGTCGAAGACGAGCTGGGCGAAGGGCACGTTGATGGACTTTTCCATCGCCTCGTTCAGCGTGACGTAGCCGTAGGCCCTTTCGCTCTCGTTCTTCTGCTGGAACGGCTTGCCGTCCTTGCCGAGCAGCGGCCTGCCGTCCCGGTCTTTGATCACCGTCAGGTCGTTGGCGTTGTACTTGCTGTCGGCCGAGATGCCCTCGCCCTTGGACTTCTTGGTGCCGTACTCCATCGCCGCCGCCAGCACGTACGGCTTCCAGGTCGAGCCGACCGGGACACCGCTGGTGTTGGCGTTGTTGTTGAAGTACTTCTTGTCCATGCCCGGGCCGCCGTAGAGGGCCACGATCGCACCCGTGTTCACGTCTACGGAAGCGGCGCCGAACTGGACGAACGTGTCGGTGTCGGGGCGTGCCTTCTCGTTGATGAAACCGTTGCGGGTGTCCTCGACGGCCTTTGTCAGGGCGTCCACTCTCGGCTTCTCGAAGGTGGTGTAGATCTGGTAGCCGCCTCGGGCCAGGTCGTCCGGGGTGATGCGCAAGGTCTTCGTGACGTACTGCTTGGCCGTCTCGACCAGGTAGCCGGTCTGTCCTGACAGGCTGCGGACCTGCTCGGCTTCGATGCGCTCGGGGAACTGCGTGTACTTCGCCCGCTCCGCCGGGTCCATCCGCCCCACCGCGACCTCACGGTCCAGTACCCAGGCCCAGCGCTGGCGGGCGCGCTTGTCGTTCTGCTCTGGAGTCGCAGCCGAGCCGATGCCGCCGTCCGGGTTGTAGAGGTTGGGGCCCTTGAGCATCGACGCCAGGAACGCGCTCTCCGAGGGGTTCAGCTTGTCGCTGTCCTTTCCGAAGTACGCGCGTGCGGCTGCCTGGATGCCATAGGCGTCCCGGCCGTAGTACGCGGTGTTGAGGTAGCCCGCGAGGACCGTGTCCTTGTCCTCCGAGACGCCGAGCTTTATCGCGATGAAGAGCTCGGTCACCTTCCGCTTCAGCGTCTGGTTGGAGTCGAGGTAGGTGTTCTTGACGTACTGCTGGGTGATGGTCGACCCACCCTGGGTGGAGCCGCCCTTGGCCATGTTCACCACGGCCCGGGCGATGCCCATCGGGTCGACGCCCTTGTCCGTCTCGAAGCTCTCGTTCTCCGCCGCGATCACGGCGTTGCGCATCGAGAGGGGGATCTTGTCGATGGGCACGATCTGGCGGTTCATCGAACCGCCGGTCGCGACCATCTGGGTGTTGTCCGCCCAGTAGAAGACGTTGTTCTGTGCCTTCGCCGCCTTGTTCGCGTCCGGGGTGTTGACCATGGCGATACCGATGCCGGCGCCGGCGATGATCACAGCGAAGAACCCGAAGATGGTGCCGCTCACCAGCTTCCAGGACGGCACGAAGCGCATCCAGCCGTCCTTGTCGGAGCGCGGGTAGTTGATGAGCCGCTTGTCCGGCCGTCCGTTGCCTCCCGCCCGCCCACGGCCCGCGGATCCTCGCTGGGCGGCTCTGCGTGTGTCGGCCCGGCTGCCGTGGGGGGCCTGGGGCCCTCCGTGCGGGCCGCTGCGTGAGGCCATGGGGACGTCACGTCCGGCCGCGGCGCCGCGGCCCGGGTGCTGCGGGGCACCCCGGCGGGACGCGGCGCGCCCGCCGCCTTGGGGCTGCTGCGGCGGTTTGCGGCGGTGCTCGCTCATCGAACGACTACTCCTCGGGCAGGCGAGTGGCCTGGAAGCGGCGGTTACATTCCGGTTCCCCCGGTGTCATGCGGCAAAGAGTACGCAGGGTCAAAACCCAATCAGTGCCGAAGTTCACCCCAAATCAGGCAACTTGCCTGGTACGAATTGGTGATGTGACGCCGGTCACCACTCCACCCCTTGTCGCCACGAGCCGCCCGCTCTATCGTCTGGATGTATCGAGTCGATACATCAGCTCGGCATAAACTCGGAGCCGGAAGAGAGGCAGGCGGATGAGCAGGCGCTCAGGCATCCTCGAGTTCGCCGTCCTCGGCCTGCTCCGCGAGTCCCCCATGCACGGTTACGAGCTTCGTAAACGGCTCAACACCTCACTGGGGGTCTTCCGGGCGTTCAGCTACGGGACGCTCTACCCCTGCCTCAAGACGCTGGTCGCCAACGGCTGGTTGATCGAAGAACCGGGCAACGCCCCGGAAGACGCTCTCGCCGCTTCACTCGCGGGGCGCCGGGCCAAGATCGTCTACCGGTTGACGGCCGCGGGCAAGGAGCACTTCGAAGAGCTCCTCTCCCACACCGGCCCGGACACCTGGGAAGACGAGTCCTTCGCCGCCCGGTTCGCCTTCTTCGGTCAGACCGAGCGGGAAGTGCGCATGCGAGTGCTGGAGGGCCGCCGCAGCCGGCTGGAAGAGCGTCTGGAGAAGATGCGCGCCTCACTCGCGCGCACGCGGGAGCGGCTCGACGACTACACCCTTGAGCTGCAGCGACACGGAATGGAATCCGTGGAGCGCGAAGTGCGCTGGCTGAACGAGCTCATTGAGAGCGAGCGGGCGGGACGGGATCAGAGACGACCCGGTCCGTCCGACGAAACTGCAAAGTGAGGCCTGCATCTCGCAGGCCTCGTCCGAGAACAAACAGGGAGCAACCGGAATGGGTTCGGTTCGCGTAGCCATCGTCGGCGTGGGCAACTGCGCCGCCTCGCTGGTGCAGGGCGTCGAGTATTACAAGGACGCCGACCCGGCGGCCAAGGTCCCCGGTCTGATGCACGTCCAGTTCGGCGACTACCACGTGGGTGACGTCGAGTTCGTCGCCGCGTTCGACGTCGACGCGAAGAAGGTCGGCCTCGACCTTTCGGACGCCATCGGCGCCAGCGAGAACAACACCATCAAGATCTGCGACGTCCCGAACACGGGCGTCACCGTGCAGCGCGGCCACACCCTGGACGGCCTGGGCAAGTACTACCGCATGACCATCGAGGAGTCCGCCGAGGCTCCGGTCGACGTGGTGCAGATCCTCAAGGACCGCCAGGTCGACGTCCTGATCTGCTACCTGCCCGTCGGTTCCGAGGAAGCGGCGAAGTTCTACGCCCAGTGCGCCATCGACGCCAAGGTCGCGTTCGTCAACGCCCTCCCGGTCTTCATCGCCGGCACCAAGGAGTGGGCGGACAAGTTCACCGAGGCCGGCGTTCCGATCGTCGGCGACGACATCAAGTCCCAGGTCGGCGCCACCATCACGCACCGCGTGATGGCGAAGCTGTTCGAGGACCGCGGTGTCCGTCTTGAGCGCACCATGCAGCTCAACGTCGGCGGCAACATGGACTTCAAGAACATGCTTGAGCGCGACCGCCTCGAGTCGAAGAAGATCTCCAAGACGCAGGCCGTCACCTCGCAGATCCCCGACCGTGAGCTCGGCGAGAAGAACGTCCACATCGGCCCCTCCGACTACGTCGCGTGGCTCGACGACCGCAAGTGGGCCTACGTCCGCCTTGAGGGCCGTGCCTTCGGCGACGTCCCGCTGAACCTCGAGTACAAGCTCGAGGTGTGGGACTCCCCGAACTCGGCCGGTGTCATCATCGACGCCCTGCGCGCCGCGAAGATCGCCAAGGACCGCGGCATCGGTGGTCCGATCCTGTCGGCTTCGAGCTACTTCATGAAGTCCCCGCCGGTCCAGTACTTCGACGACGAGGCCTACGCGAACGTCGAGAAGTTCATCAAGGGCGAGGTCGAGCGCTAAGCAGCTCCGGCTCGACGCGTTCCACAAGAAAGCACACGAAGCCCGGTCCTTCGGACACCTGGACTTCGACTGTTCTTCCGCCGAGGGTCCCCGGGCAATGTGCCCGGGGACCCTCGGCGTATGTGACCCTTGCCCTCATGCCTGTCGTACGTGATCTGCGCGTACTCCTGCGCCTGAGGGACTTCCGCAATCTGCTGACCGTCCGGCTGTTCTCCCAGGCCGCCGACGGCGTCTACCAGGTCGCGCTCGCCACCTACGTGGTGTTCTCGCCGGAGAAGCAGACCTCACCCGCGGCCATCGCCTCAGCGATGGCCGTGCTGCTCCTGCCCTACTCCGTCATCGGGCCGTTCGCCGGAGTGCTGCTGGACCGCTGGCGCCGCAGGCAAGTCTTCCTCTACGGCAACCTCCTGCGGGCCTTTCTCGCCTGCGTGACGGGTCTGCTCGTGGTGACCCACGTCCCCGACTGGCTGTTCTACGCCTCGGCCCTGTCCGTGACGGCCGTCAACCGCTTCGTACTGGCAGGTCTGGCCGCGTCGCTGCCGCATGTCGTCGGGTCCGGCCAGCTGGTGACAGCGAATGCCCTCTCGCCCACCGCCGGAACCCTGGCGGCGACTGCCGGCGGGGGGCTGGCCTTCCTGGTCAGGTTGCTGGCCGCGGGCTCCGACGCTCTGGTCGTACTGTTCGCCGCCGGGCTGTACCTGTGCGCCGCGCTCGTCTCCCTGCGTCTGGCCGTCGGCCTCCTGGGGCCCGACCACCTCCCTGGACGGTCCCACCCCTCGCTCGCAGAGGGAGCGGCCCTCACCGTACGGGGCATGGCCGAAGGCCTGCGGCACCTGGCCGGACGCCGCGAGGCCGCCCAGGCACTCACCGCGATGACCATGATGCGGTTCTGCTACGGAGCTCTACTGGTCACTCTGCTCATGCTCTGCCGCTACTCCTGGTCGGACGACGAATCCGCCGGCCTGGCCCTCCTGGGCGTTGCCATCGGTGTCTCCGGCGCGGGCTTCTTCGCAGCAGCCGTCGTCACACCGTGGCTGGTGGGCCGGCTGGGCACCCGCGGCTGGATGACCGTGTGTGCGGGTGGCGCGGCCATCCTGGTTCCGGCACTCGGCCTGTTCTTCGCACCCGGACCGATGCTCGTCGCCGCCTTCGCCCTGGGCATCGCAACGCAGGGTGCCAAGATCTCCACCGACACCGTCGTGCAGTTCCAGGTGGACGACGAGTTCCGGGGGCGCGTTTTCTCCGTCTACGACGTGCTCTTCAACGCCGCGTTCGTGGCAGCGGCGGCGGTGGCCTCCCTGATGCTCCCCGCCGACGGCCGGTCCGTCCCGCTGGTGGTGAGCGTGGCCGTCCTCTACGCCGCCACAGCGGCGCTCCTCCAGCGGCAGGGCCGACACCCCGCCGCGGGCGCGGCCGCGCCCTAGCTGAGGGACAGGGCGCCCACCCCGCGATGTTTCACGTGAAACATGACCTCGGTTTCACGTGAAACATCGTGACGTTTCACGTGAAACATCAGCGGCCGGCACCGTCTCAGGCCTGAGACGCCCACCACTCCTTCAATGCCGCCACCGCCGCGTCATGGCCCATCGGCCCGTTCTCCAGCCGCAGCTCCAGCAGGTGCGCGTACGCCTTGCCGATCACCGGACCGGGACCCACACCCAGCACCTGCTGGATCTCGTTGCCGTTCAGGTCGGGCCGGATCGCGTCCAGCTCCTCCTGCTCCTTGAGCTGCGCGATCCGCTCCTCCAGGCCGTCGTACGTACGGGAGAGCGCGCTGGCCTTGCGCTTGTTGCGCGTGGTGCAGTCCGACCGCGTCAGCTTGTGCAGACGCTCCAGCAGCGGGCCCGCGTCTCGGACGTACCGGCGTACGGCCGAGTCGGTCCACTCCCCGTCGCCGTACCCGTGGAAGCGCAGGTGCAGCTCTACCAGCCGGGACACGTCCTTGACCATGTCGTTGGAGTACTTCAACGCGGTCATGCGCTTCTTGGTCATCTTCGCGCCCACCACCTCGTGGTGGTGGAAGGAAACACGGCCGTCGCTCTCGAACCTGCGGGTGCGGGGCTTGCCGATGTCGTGGAACAGGGCAGCCAGGCGCAGCACGAGGTCCGGGCCATCCTCCTCCAGGTCGATCGCCTGCTCCAGGACGATCAGCGAGTGCTCGTAGACGTCCTTGTGGCGGTGGTGCTCGTCACTCTCCAGCCGCAGGGCGGGCAGCTCGGGCAGCACCCGGTCAGCCAGACCGGTGTCCACCAGCAGCCCGAGGCCCTTGCGGGGGTGTGCGGACAGCAGGAGCTTGTTGAGCTCAGCCTGCACCCGCTCCGCCGAGACGATCTCGATCCGTTCGGACATCGCCTTCATCGCCGCCACGACCTCGGGTGCGACCTCGAAGTCCAGCTGTGCGGCGAACCGGGCCGCGCGCAGCATCCGCAGCGGATCGTCCGAGAAGGAGTCCTCAGGGGTGCCGGGAGTACGCAGAATGCCTTCCCTGAGGTCGTCCAAGCCACCGTGCGGGTCCACGAACTCCTTCTCCGGCAGCGCGACGGCCATCGCGTTCACCGTGAAATCGCGGCGGACCAGATCTTCCTCGATGGAGTCGCCGTAGGAGACCTCCGGCTTGCGCGAGGTGCGGTCGTACGACTCCGAGCGGTACGTGGTCACCTCGATCTGGAAGTTCCGGTCGCCGTCCGCGACGCGGGCCAGCTTCTGTGCGCCGACGGTGCCGAAGGCGATTCCGACGTCCCACACCGAGTCGGCCCACGGCCGCATGATCCTCAGCACGTCCTCGGGCCGGGCGTCGGTGGTGAAGTCGAGGTCGTTGCCGAGACGCCCGAGCAGCGCATCGCGCACGGAGCCGCCGACCAGGGCGAGGCGGAAGCCCGCCTCCTGGAAACGGCGGCCGAGCTCGTCGGCGACAGGAGCGACGCGCAGCAGTTCACTGACCGCTCGGCGCTGCACCTGACTCAGGGCACTGGGGGTGTCTTCATTGGCGTTCGGCACAACAGAAAAGGGTACGTGGCCCGCCCGGCGGGGGCCGCCGCGATTTTGTGGCCACCCCGCCCCACCGCGCCCGGGGGGCGGAGCCGATCATGTGGAGCAAGGGGCGGCACTCGCGCACAGCGCGCCTCGTTACCATTCGTGGACGCACAACCGACGACCACTGACACTTCGAGGGACGGGCGAGCGCGTGGCCGAGGCGGCAGACATCCTGGGGGCAGCCGCCCCTGCCCGGCGCCGCTGGCTGCGGCGGGCAGTCGTCCTGCTCGCGGGCACGCCGGTCCTCGCCGCCCTGGTCTACTCCCCTGCCCCGACGGCTCAGGCCGCCGACTCGGCCGTCGACGTCCAGCTGCTTGAGGTCTCGCCCAACGCCCCTGTGAAGAGCGACACCCTCACCATCTCGGGCAGCGTGGTCAACAACAGCCGCGAGCCGATCAAGTCCGCGCACGTGGGGCTGCGCGTCGGTCCCGTCGTGGGGGACCGGGCGTCCATCGACGAGGTGGCGGACCGCACCGGCTTCCGGGCCGGCGTGGACCCGGGGGAGATCGACCCCGCGTACGCGGTGAAGATCGACTCGTTGCCCTCGAAGGCCAGCCGGCCCTTCACCATCAACGTCCCGGTCGGCAAGCTGGACCTGGGCAAGGACGGTGTCTACCAGCTGGGCGTGTCACTGTCGGGAGAGACCGACAGCCGACCGTACGAGCAGGTGCTCGGTATCCGGCGGACCTTCCTGCCGTGGCAGCCCGAGGCCGCCACGAAGCGCTCCTACCTCACCTACGCGTGGCCGCTGATCTCCACCACCCGGGTCACGGCGGAAACCGGCTCGGACGAGACGCAGACGCCCGTCTTCCTCGACGACTCCCTCGCCAGGGAGCTGGCGCCGGGAGGCCGCCTGGAGCGGATGGTCTCCCTCGGCAAGGACCTGCCGATCACCTGGGTCATCGACCCGGACCTGCTCTACACGGTCGACGCCATGGCCAAGGGCTACCGGATCCGCAACCCCGACCCCGACGGAAAGCCCCTGCCGGGCAAGAGCAAGGCCGTCGCCGAGCAGTGGCTGAGCGCCCTGGAAACCGCGGTGCAGGGAAAGAAGGTCGTCGCGCTGCCCTACGCCGACCCCGACCTGGCTTCCCTCGCCCACCACGGCAAGGACGTCTCGGGCACCCTGGGCCAGCTGCGGCCCGCCACCGACAAGGCGAAGCAGGCCGTCGAGACGGTCCTGCACGTCACCCCGTCCACCGACTTCTCCTGGCCCGTGAACGGCGCCATCGACCCGTCGATCGTCAACGTGGCCACCTCGGCGGGCGCCCACAACGTCCTCACCCGCAGCGACAGCCTCCAGGAGACCGGCGCCCTCGGTTACACCCCGACGGCCGCCCGTCCCATCGGCGCGGGCGCCACCGCGATCGTCGCCGACGCCGAACTGTCGACGGCTTTCGAAGGCGACATGCTCAATGCCAGGGATTCCGCGCTCGCCGTGCAGAGGTTCCTGGCCCACAGTCTCGCCCTCAACCTGCAGGGCGGCGACGAGCAGCGCAGCTTCGTCGTCACACCACAGCGGATGCCGTCCGCCAGCCAGGCGGAGTCGATGGCGGCGGCCCTGCGCGGCCTGCAGGGCGGCCGCTGGACGCAGCCCTCCGACCTCGAAGCGGCGGCGTCCGCCAAGCCGGACCCCGGCGCCGCCACCCAGGTCCCGGGGGCCGGTCAGTACCCGGAAGCCCTCAGCCGGCAGGAACTCCCGGTGTCCGCGTTCGAGAAGATCCGGACCACGCAGGACACCCTCGACCGCTTCAAGGTGATCCTCGCGGCGCCCGAGCGCGTCGAGATCCCCTTCGGCAACACCACCAACCGGGAGATGTCCACCTCGTGGCGCGGCCGGCCCGAGGAGGCCGGCGTCTACCGGGACCAGGTGCAGGACTACCTGATCGGCCTCACCGAGAAGGTCAAGGTCGTCCCCAAGTCCGACGCCACCTTGTCCGGGCACAGCGCGATCATCCCGGTCAGCGTCCAGAACAGCCTCGTGCAGGACGTCCACAACCTGGTCCTGCGCGTGAAGTCGGCCAACCCCACCCGGTTGATGTTCGGCGACAGCGGAATGGCCGAGCAGGAAGTCACCGTCCAGGCCGATCACAGCCAGACCCTGAAATTCCCCGCGAACGCCACCGCGAGCGGTCCCGTCGAGGTCACCGCGCAGTTGTTCACGAAGAACGGCGTCCCCTACGGCAAGGAACAGAAGTTCACCGTGGAGGCCACCGAGGTCACTCCCACCGTCATGCTCGTCATCGCGGGCGGCGTTCTCCTCCTCGTCCTCGCGGGCATCAAGATGTACGCGAGCCGCAAGCGCCTGGCGACGCGTGCGGCCTCTGAGGAGAGCACGCAGCCGAGTGACGAGTCCCCGGACACCGGACCGCAAAGCACAAGCGGGTCCGGCACGGGTGAGACAGTGGACCGTTAAAGCGATGCCGTGGCCGGTCGGCCTGGGGACGATGAGGTGGGGTTTCGATGAACGCGCCGTACGACGGTGACCGCGCGCAGGGCACTGGTGGGCCGGCGCCCTCCCAGGGCACCGCGCCGGGTGCCCCGGTGCCCGGGCAGGCCTCCGCGCCCGCATCCGGGCCGGATCACGACCCGTATGTCCAGGATGCCTACGACTACGACCCGTACCGGTCCCAGGACCTTTCGGCCCAGGACCCCGTAGCGGAGGCCCTGTACGACCGGGCTTCACACCCTCCGCCGCCGCCGGGCACCTACCTGGAACCCGGCCCCTTGTACGCGGCCCCGCAGCCGCCTTCGTACGGCGGTCCCGACGCTCGCGTCTGGGCCCAGACCCCGCCGCCCGAGCCCGACGGCCCTTCCCGCCACCTGCCCTACGGTGACCGCCCCACGACCACGGAGTTCGTGGGTGTGGACTCCCTGGTGACCAAGGCCGCGGACGAGCAGCCGGAACCCGATGCCTTCGCCCACCTGTACCGCGACCAGGAGGCGGCCCCGCAGCTTGCCACCGAGGAGCCCCCGGTCGCCGTCCCGGCCCCGGCCAAGCCCGCCGGGCGGGCTTCGGGCCTGTTGAAGTCGAGCGCCCTGATGGCCGCGGGCACGATCGTGTCCCGGATCACCGGCTTCCTGCGCACGCTCGTGATCGGCACCGCGATCGGTGTCACCACCCTCAACGACAGTTACCAGGTCGCCAACACCCTGCCGACGATGATCTACGTGCTGGTCGGCGGCGGCGCGCTCAACGCGGTGTTCATCCCGCAGCTGGTCCGCGCGATGAAGAACGACGAGGACGGCGGCGAGGCATACGCCAACCGCCTCCTGACGCTCGTCGTGGTGCTGCTCGGCGCCGTCACCACCGTCTGCGTGCTCGCGGCCCCGCTGTTCATCGGCATGATGTCGCAGAAGATCGCCGACGACCCGCACCGGATGGACGTCGCGGTCGCCTTCGCCCACTATTGCCTGCCCACCATGTTCTTCATGGGCGTGCACGTGGTGCTCGGTCAGATCCTCAACGCCCGCGGCCGCTTCGGCGCGATGATGTGGACCCCCGTCCTCAACAACATCGTCGTCATCGCCACGTTCGGTGCGTTCATCTGGGCGTTCGGCGGCTTCACCAGCACCGGCGTCGACGAGGCGAGCATCACCCCCGAGGGCGTCCGGCTGCTCGGCCTGGGCACCCTGCTCGGCCTCGCCGTCCAGTCGCTGGCGATGATCCCCTACCTGCGTGACGCCGGCTTCAAGCCGCGCCTGCGCTTCGACTGGAAGGGCCACGGGCTCGGCAAGGCGGCCGGCCTCGCCAAGTGGACGTTCTTCTTCGTCCTGGCCAACCAGCTCGGCCTCATCGTGGTCACCCAGCTCGCGACCTGGGCGGGCGACGTCGCCCACAACCAAGGCCACGACGGCACCGGCATCGCCGCGTACAACTACGCGCTGCTCCTGTGGCAGATGCCCCAGGCCATCATCACCGTCTCGGTCATGACCGCCGTCCTGCCGCGCATCTCCCGCTCGGCCCACGACGGGGACGTCGCCGCCGTCCGCGACGACATCTCCTACGGCCTGCGCACCTCCGCCGTGGCGATCGTGCCCTGCGCCTTCGCGTTCCTCGCGCTCGGCGTCCCGATGTCCACCCTGCTCTACGCCGGATCCGGCTCGGCGACGGCGCAGAACATCGGCTACATCCTGATGGCCTTCGGCCTCGGACTCATCCCGTACTCCGTCCAGTACGTCGTCCTGCGCGGTTTCTACGCCTACGAGGACACCCGGACGCCCTTTTACAACACCGTCATCGTCGCCGCGGTCAACGCCGGCGTCTCGGGGCTCGCCTTCCTCGTCCTCCCCGAGCGCTGGGCCGTCGTCGGCATGGGCGCCGCCTACGGTCTCGGATACACGGTCGGCGTGGGCGTCGCCTGGCGCCGTCTGCGCGCCCGCCTCGGCGGTGACCTCGACGGGGCGCACGTCATGCGCACCTACACCCGCCTCATCGGCGCATGTGTCCCGGCCGCAGTCGTGGCCGGCGCGGCCGCCTACGGGGTCACCAAGTGGCTGGGCAGTGGAGCCGGCGGGTCGCTCGCCGCCCTCGTGGCCGGCTTCATCGCCCTGGTGGCCGTTTTCCTCACCGCCGCGAAGCGCATGCGCGTCGAAGAACTCAACGCGATGGTCGGAATGGTCCGCGGACGTCTGGGGCGTTGACGGGCAGAACCGACGGTTCGCCCCTCCTTCGCGTGTCGTGCGGAGGGCCGGACTGTGGGCACAATTGGCATGGCTTCGCAGACTGGCCGACAGCGCGCAACGGATGGGGAGGCAGGGACGACGGTGGCGGAACGTAGCACAGCTGCCGTCGACGTGGCCGACAACAGCGGCGATGAGCCGCTGACCGCGGAAGCGGTCAAGGCCACGGCCGACGGGGTGGACACCCAGAACGACCGAGCCGCGGACGGATCCATGCGCGAAACGGATGGCGAACGCAGAACGGCCGCGCCCGTGGCGGCGCCCGAACTGCACAGCGGCCACAAGCTGGCCAGGCGCTACCGCCTCGAGGAGTGCGTCACCCGTCTGGACGGATTCAGCAGCTGGCGTGCGATGGACGAAAAGCTGCGCCGCGCCGTCGGCGTGCACCTGCTTCCCGCCGACCACCCCCGGGCCCGGACCGTCCTGTCCGCGGCCCGCTCCTCCGCGCTGCTCGGCGACCCCCGGTTCGTCCAGGTCCTCGACGCCGTGGAAGAGAACGACCTCGTCTACGTCGTGCACGAGTGGCTGCCCGACGCCACCGAACTCACCGCCCTCCTCGCCGTCGGACCCTTGGAGGCCCACGAGGCCTACCAGCTCGTCAGCCAGGTGTCGCAGGCCATGGCCGCGGCCCACCGCGAGGGCCTGGCACACCTGCGCCTGACACCCAGCGCGATACTGCGCACCTCCACCGGCCAGTACCGCATCCGCGGCCTCGCCGTGAACGCCGCCCTGCGCGGCATCACCAGCGACACCCCGCAGCAGGCAGACACCGAGGCGATCGGCGCGCTGCTGTACGCGGCGCTCACCCAGCGCTGGCCCTACGAGACGGACGCCTACGGGCTCACCGGCCTGCCCAAGGGCGTCGGCCTGATCGCCCCCGACCAGGTGCGCGCCGGCGTCCACCGGGGTCTGGGAGAACTGGCCATGCGCGCGCTGGCCAACGACGGGGCCACCGCCTCCCGGCAGGAGCCCGCCTGTACCACCCCGGAGGAGCTGGCCAAGGCCGTCGCCGCGATGCCCCGCATCCGGCCGCCGGAGCCGGCCTTCACCGCCCCGCCCGAGTACCAGCACACCACCTACCAGCAGGGGAGCTACGGCCGGCACCCGGCGACCGGCCTGCCCACCGTGCAGAGCCTCGCCGTCCCGCCGCCGCCCCCGTTGCAGAGCCGTACCGGCCGCGCCCTCAAATGGGGCGTCGCGGCGCTGCTCATCGCCGCCCTCGGCCTCGGCAGCTGGCAGCTCGCCGACGCACTCCTCGACCGCAAACACGGGGGCTCCGGCAACAGCGGCTCCACCCCGCAGACCAAGTCCGACGAGGCCCCCAAGGAGATCAAGCCGGGCAAGCCGCTGCGCATCGGCAAGGCCACGGTCTTCGGAAAGGATCCGATCAAGCCCGGCGACGCGCGCAAGGCCATCGACGGCGACGCCGACACCGGCTGGGTCACCCTGCAGTTCCGCGGCTTCGCCAACTTCGGCAACCTGGACAGCTATGACGACGGCAGCGGCATCATCGTCGACCTCGGCAGCGCCCAGGACGTGGCCGGCCTTGAGGTCGGCCTGCACGCGTCGGGGCAGAAGATCGAGGTGCGGGCCGCTTCCCCGGAAGCCGCCTCAGCGCGCTCCCTCTCGGACTTCCCGCAGGAGATCGTCAAGCTGGGCAACACGGGGAAGAACCTGAACACGACCCTGCAGACCCCGGTCAAGACCCGCTTCCTGCTGATCCACATCACGTCCCTGCCTTCCGAGGGCGGCGATTCCTACCGCGGCGGCATCAACGAGATCAAAGTGCTCGGTACGGCCGAATAGGACCGGACCGCGACACCCGCCGGGCCCGCTGCGCCGCCGACGCGGCGGGCCCTCGTATTCGCCCTGCCCGACCCGTACTCTCCCTTCCGGAGGGGAGGTGTGATGCACGACGCGACGACCAGCGGGGACGGCGACCAGGAGCTGCTGGCGCGGCACGTGGCGGGGGATCCCGACGCCTTCTCGGAACTCGTGCGGCGGCACCGGGACCGGCTGTGGGCCGTGGCGCTGCGCACCCTCGGGGACCGGGAAGAGGCCGCCGACGCCGTACAGGACGCGCTCGTCTCCGCCTACCGGGCCGCACACACCTTCCGCGGGGACTCCGCCGTCACCACCTGGCTCCACCGGATCACCGTCAACGCCTGCCTCGACCGGGCCCGCAAGGCTGCCTCCCGCAGGACGGCGCCCCTCGACGACACGGACCGGCTGGAGCGGCTCATGGAGCCGCACGAGTCCGCCGAGGCCCCCGCCGAGCGCCAGGACCTCCACCGGCAGCTGCTGGCAGCCCTCGGCACCCTCCCGGCAGAGCAGCGGGCCGCGCTCGTCCTGGTCGACATGCAGGGCTACCCCGTGGCCGAAGCCGCGCGCGTCCTCGGCGTCGCCGTCGGAACGGTCAAGAGCCGGTGTGCGCGGGGCCGGGCGAAACTGCTGCCGCTGCTCACTCATCTGCGCTCGAATGCCGCGGATAACACCTCCGCCGGGCGGGGAAGGAACCGGACGCCGGGGTCACCCGTCCCACCCGCAGAACCCAGGCAGCCAGACCCAGACGCAGTGAAGGGCGGAGGTGGACGACCGTGAGCCCCACAACCGGCACGACCGGCACGATCCGGCACCCGGACGTCGCGGAGATCTCCGACCTGACCGAAGGGCTGCTCTCACCGGCCCGCACCGCCGCCGTACGCAGCCACCTCGGCGACTGCGTCCTGTGCGCCGACGTCCTCGCCTCCCTCGAAGAGATCCGCTCCCTGCTGGGCACGCTGCCCGGGCCGAGCCGGATGCCCTCCGACGTCGCGGGCCGTATCGACGCCGCCCTCGCCGCCGAAGCGCTCCTGGACTCCACCTCGCAGCGCGCCCGGCCCACGCCCGGCCCCGCCGTTGCCCCCCGGCAGACGCCGCCGTCCGCCCCGGCACGACCCGCGGGTCACCCGACCGGCCCAACCGGCCCCGGCCGACGCAGGGCACGCCGACGGATCGCCGTCCTCGCCGGCCTCGCGGGCGCGGCCGCCTGCGTACTGGGCCTCGTCCTGTCCGGCGCCTTGGGCGCAGGCGATTCCCGCGACACCGTCGCCCGGACCGGTACCTCCGCCACCGCCACTCCGCCCGCCTCCGACGGCTCCTACACGTCCGAGGGACTCCAGGGCAGCGTCCAGCACCTCCTCGCTTCCGCCGCGAAGCCGCAGAGCAAGCCCGAGGAGAGGAACAACACGTACGGGATGGAGAACACCTCCCCGGGCGTCCCCTCCGACACCTCCCCGGGCGTCGCCCCCGGCGAGCGGCAGGCCCCTCCCGTCCCGCCCTGCGTCCAGCGGGCCACCGGCCGTGCCGACACCCCGCTCGCCGCCGAGCACGGCAGCTACCAGGGCACGGACGTCTACCTCGTCGTCCTCGCGCACCCCGGTGATCCCGGGCGCGTGGACGCCTACCTCGTCCCCAGCGGCTGTGCGGACCCCCCCTCGGCGCCCCCCGGCAAGCCACTGCTCACCGGTACCTACGCCCGCCCCTGACCCGTTCAGGTCTGAGCCGCGCCGGACCGGGAATGCGAGCGCCGTAGGATCCGTTGGGTGGGATGACAGTCCACACCGGCCCCCCGGTAGGCAGCACGCAGTCCGCAGAGACGAGGAACGAACCCGTGAGCGACGTCCGAAACGTGATCATCATCGGCTCCGGGCCGGCCGGTTACACGGCCGCCCTGTACACCGCACGCGCTTCGCTCAGCCCCCTGGTCTTCGAGGGTGCCGTCACCGCCGGCGGTGCGCTGATGAACACCACCGAGGTCGAGAACTTCCCCGGCTTCCAGGACGGCATCATGGGTCCTGACCTGATGGACAACATGCGTGGCCAGGCGGAGCGTTTCGGCGCCGAGCTCGTCCCCGACGACGTCGTGGCCGTGGACCTCACCGGTGAGATCAAGACCGTCACCGACACCGCCGGAACCGTGCACCGCGCCAAGGCCGTGATCGTGACCACCGGTTCGCAGCACCGCAAGCTCGGTCTGCCCAACGAGGACGCGCTCTCCGGCCGAGGCGTCTCCTGGTGCGCCACCTGCGACGGGTTCTTCTTCAAGGACCAGGACATCGCCGTCGTCGGCGGCGGCGACACCGCGATGGAGGAAGCGACCTTCCTCTCCCGGTTCGCCAAGTCGGTCACCATCGTCCACCGCCGCGACAGCCTGCGCGCCTCCAAGGCCATGCAGGACCGCGCCTTCGCCGACCCGAAGATCTCGTTCGCCTGGGACAGCGAGGTCGCCGAGATCCACGGCGAGCAGAAGCTCTCCGGTCTCACCCTGCGCAACACCAAGACCGGTGAGACCTCCGAGCTGCCCGTGACCGGTCTGTTCATCGCCGTCGGACACGACCCGCGTACCGAGCTGTTCACCGGCCAGCTGGACCTGGACGACGAGGGCTACCTCAAGGTCGACGCCCCGTCCACGCGCACCAACCTCACCGGCGTCTTCGGCGCGGGCGACGTCGTGGACCACACCTACCGTCAGGCGATCACCGCCGCCGGTACGGGCTGCTCCGCCGCCCTGGACGCGGAGCGCTACCTCGCCGCCCTCGCGGACGCCGAGCAGGCGCACGCGAACGCGACCGTCTGACCCCCGCACCACCCCCATCCCCACCCACACCCCGCAGGAAAAAGGAGGCCGCTGTGGCCGGCACCCTCAAGAACGTGACCGACGCCAGCTTCGATGCCGACGTCCTCGCCGCCGACAAGCCCGTCCTGGTTGACTTCTGGGCCGCCTGGTGCGGCCCGTGCCGGCAGATCGCCCCGTCGCTGGAGGCCATCGCGGCCGAGTACGGCGACCAGATCGAGATCGTCAAGCTCAACATCGACGAGAACCCGGCCACGGCCGCCAAGTACGGCGTCATGTCCATTCCGACGCTGAACGTCTACCAGGGCGGCGAGGTCGTCAAGACCATCGTCGGTGCCAAGCCGAAGGCTGCCATCCTGCGCGACCTCGATCCTTTCGTCGAGGTCAAGACCGCCTGATGTTTCACGTGAAACGGGGCCGCTCCCTGAGGGAGCGGCCCCGTTCGCACATCCGGCCGCTGCTCACAGCGGGCGCAGGGCCGGTTCCTTCCGCGCCCGCGCCCCGCCCAGCAGGCGGTCCAGGGCGAGTTCCACGTCTTCCTTCCAGGACAACGTCGAGCGCAGTTCCAGTCGGAGCCGGGGATGCACCGGATGCGGTCGTACCGTCTTGAAGCCCACGGACAGCAGGTGGTCTGCCGGGAGCAGACAGGCCGGCCGCTCCCACTGCGCATCGCCGAACGCCTCGATCGCCCGGAAACCACGCCGTAGCAGATCCTTTGCCACCGTCTGGACCATCACCCGTCCCAAACCCTGCCCCTGATACCCCGGCATGATCCACGCCGTGATGAGCTGGACGGCGTCAGGGGAGACCGGGCTCGTCGGGAACGCCGTCGCACGCGGCACGTAGGCCGGGGGCGCGTACAGAACGAAGCCCACGGGGACGTCGTCCACATAGACGACGCGGCCGCACGATCCCCATTCCAACAGGACGGCGGAGATCCAGGCCTCCTTCTCCAGCTCAGCGGTTCCCGCCTTCACGGCGGCCTCACCACTGACCGGATCCAGCTCCCAGAACACGCAGGTCCGGCAACGCCGGGGAAGGTCCTGGAGGTTGTCCAGCGTGAGCGGTACCAACCGACGACCCATACACGCATCGTATCCGCTACGACAAAGAGGCGAGCCATACCGGCTCGCACCGTACGACTCGCCTCCCGACTCCCCGGCCGGACTCCCGGGTCACTCTCCGGAAAGCCCCTGTTCCAGGACCCGGCCCTCGCCCGGCGCCAGCGTCCCGAGGATCCGCTCCAGATCCTCCATCGAGGCGAACTCGACGGTGATCTTGCCCTTCTTCTGACCGAGATCCACCTTCACCCGCGTCTCGAACCGGTCCGACAGCCGCGTCGCCAGTTCACTGAGCGCCGGAGCCACCCGGGCACCCGCCCGCGGGCCCTTCGGCTTCACCGGGCTCTCCGGCTCAGACCCCATCAGCGACACGATCTCCTCGACCGCGCGCACCGACAGGCCCTCGGCCACGATCCGGTGCGCCAGGCGGTCCTGCGCCTCGGAGTCCTCCACCGACAGCAGCGCCCGCGCGTGTCCCGCCGAGAGCACCCCCGCGGCCACCCGCCGCTGCACCGGGGCGGAGAGCCTCAGCAGTCGCAGCGTGTTCGACACCTGCGGACGCGACCGCCCGATCCGGTCCGCCAGCTGGTCGTGGGTGCAGTGGAAGTCCTGCAGCAGCTGGTCGTACGCGGCGGCTTCCTCCAGCGGGTTGAGCTGCGCCCGGTGCAGGTTCTCCAAGAGGGCGTCCAGCAGCAGCTTCTCGTCGTCCGTCGCCCGGATGATCGCCGGAATCCGGTCCAGTCCGGCTTCACGGCACGCGCGCCAGCGGCGCTCACCCATGATCAGCTCGTAACGGCCCGGCCCGGACTGCCTCACGACGACCGGCTGGAGCAGACCCACCTCCCTGATGGAGGTCACCAGTTCGGCCAGCGCGTCCTCGTCGAACACCTCACGAGGCTGCCGCGGGTTGGGCGTGATGGCGTCCATCGGGAGCTCCGCGAACGTCGCCCCCGCCACCTCGTCGGCCGGTGCCGCCGGCTCCGGTACGAGCGTCGGCAGTGCTTCGCCGTCGGCTGCGGCCGGGGGAGCCCCCAGCGCGCCATCGGTCTGTGCCAGCGCCGCCAGCTTCGCCGCAGCGATTCCGCGCTCCGACGTCAGCACCGGCAGCGCCGACGGTGACGTCGACCCGGCACCCACCATGGGCGTCTTCTCCTGGGGAGCGGCGGGAATCAGCGCGCCGAGCCCCCGCCCCAGACCCCTACGTCGCTCACTCACTGGATCCCCTCCGCCATACTCTGTGTGCTGTTCATGCCGGCCCCCAGATGGGCGTGCCGGGCGTCGTAATGGATTCCGGCTCCCCGCAGCGCGATCTCCCGCGCCGCTTCCAGATAGGAGAGGGAGCCGCTGGAACCCGGGTCGTAGGTGAGCACCGTCTGCCCGTAGCTGGGCGCCTCCGAGATGCGTACCGAGCGCGGGATGCTGGTCCGCAGCACCTCCTTGCCGAAGTGCGTGCGGACCTCCTCCGCCACCTGCGAGGCCAGCCGCGTCCTGCCGTCGTACATCGTCAACAGGATCGTGGACACGTGCAGCGACTGGTTCAGGTGGGCCCGCACCAGGTCGACGTTGCGCAGCAGCTGACCCAGGCCCTCCAGCGCGTAGTACTCACACTGGATCGGGATCAGCACCTCCGCTCCCGCCACCAGCGCATTCACCGTGAGCAGTCCCAGCGACGGCGGGCAGTCGATCAGGATGTAGTCGAGCGGCTGCTCGTACGCCTGGATCGCCCGCTGGAGCCGGCTCTCCCGCGCCACCAGCGAGACCAGCTCGATCTCCGCGCCCGCCAGATCGATCGTGGCCGGGGCACAGAACAGGCCCTCCACATCCACCACGGGCTGGACGACCTCCAGCAGCGGCCGGCTGTCCACGAGCACGTCGTAGATGGAGGGCACGTCCGCGTGGTGATCGATGCCGAGTGCCGTGGACGCGTTGCCCTGCGGATCGAGGTCGATGACCAGGACCTTGGCCCCGTGAAGGGCCAGCGAAGCCGCCAGGTTCACGGTCGTCGTGGTCTTGCCGACGCCGCCCTTCTGGTTGGCCACCACCATCACCCGGGTCTGCGCCGGCCGCGGCAGCGGTTCACCCGCCCGTCCCAGGGCGTCCACCGCCAGCTGGGCGGCCCGCCCGGTGGGGGCGTCGTCGTTGTCCACAAGGGGCGGAGGCGGCATCTCTTCCCCAGCGGTAGCGGGGGCAGGAACGTCCTCGCCCGGCGATTCAGAGCGGGGACCGGGGACCGGGTCGGCCATCGGCCCCGCGAGGTTGGCGTCGGACCGCACGGTGTCACTCTCCTCGGCATCAGGCTCGCGATGAACAGAGCCTGCCATGTCACCCGGGTCACGAACCAGCGGGGCCCGAACTCCTGTGGATGAATCCACCGATGTGGACAACTGCGTCACCCCCGCGCCGTCGCGCGGGCGGGGGGACGCGGCCTCACGACCGCGGCTGATGATTCCGTGCAGCAGGGAGCGACGTTTCACGTGAAACACGATGCCCGGACACTGACTTCCGCCCGCTACGACACTCCGAAATCCATACCTATAGGGCCCAACACGCCTGAAATGGCGCGGGCCGACCCCAAAGGGACGATCATCAACGGCGGCGCCGGGTCCGCCCCACACGAGCCGCCTTCGCCCGCTTGGCCGCGAACCTGACCCCGCCGGGGCTCTCGCCCACCTCGACGCGCACCACCGTCGTCAGCGGGTCCACGACACCCTCTCCGACCTGGAGGACCGAGGTCTTCACCACACCCAGCTTCGTCAGCGCCGCCTTGGCCGCCACCAGCTCCTCGTCGGCGGTGTCACCCTTGAGCGCCAGCATCTCCCCGTAAGGACGCAGCAGCGGCACGCCCCAGCCGGCCAGCCGGTCCAGCGGAGCCACCGCACGAGCCGTCACGACATGGACGGGCTGGAGCTTGCCGAGCACCTCTTCGGCCCGACCGCGCACCACGGTGACGTGGTCCAGGCCCAGCAGCTCGACCGCTTCCTGGAGGAAATTGGTCCGCCGCAGCAGGGGCTCCAGCAAGGTGATCTTGAGGTCCCTGCGCACCAGAGCCAGCGGGATGCCCGGCAGCCCGGCGCCCGAGCCCACGTCACACACCGAGACGCCTTCGGGCACGGCCTCCGACAGCACCGCGCAGTTCAGCAGGTGCCTCTCCCAGAGCCGGGGCACCTCACGCGGGCCGATCAGGCCGCGCTTGACCCCCGCGTCCGCCAGCAGCTCCGCATACCGCACGGCTTCCGGGAAAAACTCGCCGAATACCGCACGCGCCTCTTCAGGCGCCGGGGGAAGCTCTGCTGCCTCCGTCACGGGGACCGTCCTTCCGTACAGAACTCACTCTTCACACAACGGGCACTGCCAGGCTTACAAACATCGGCCCCGCCTGCGATACAGACGGGGCCGACCACACGCGTTCCGGTCAGGCCGGGAGCACAACGACGAAGCGCTGCGGCTCCTCGCCCTCGGACTCGCTCTTGAGACCGGCGGCCGCCACGGCGTCGTGGACGACCTTCCGCTCGAACGGCGTCATCGGCGCCAGCTTGAGCGGCTCACCCGAAGCCTTCACATCGGCCGCCGCCTGGGCGCCCAGCGCCGCCAGCTCCTCGCGCTTCTTGGCGCGGAACCCGGCGATGTCCAGCATCAGCCGGCTGCGGTCCCCGGTCTCCCGGTGCACGGCGAGGCGGGTCAGCTCCTGCAGGGCCTCCAGAACCTCACCGTCGCGGCCCACGAGCTTCTGCAGGTCGCGGCCGGCGGAGTCACTGACGATCGACACCGCGGCCCGGTCGGCCTCGACGTCCATGTCGATGTCGCCGTCCAGATCGGCGATGTCCAGCAGGCCCTCAAGGTAGTCGGCCGCGATCTCGCCCTCCTGCTCAAGGCGGGTCAAGGTGTCGCCGCCCTCAGCGGCGGCGGTGGTGGTGCCTTCCGTCACGGGAGGGGCTCCTTCTTGCTTCTTGGAGGGCTACTTCTTGGTGGGCTTGCTGGGAGGCGTCTGACGCTTCGCCTTCGTCTGCCGCTTCGGCTGCTGCCGCTTGGTGGCGACACCGCCGCTCGCCGCATCCGCGTCGGCCGTCGCCTCGACGCTGCTGATCACGGAGCCGTCCGGCTGCGCGGCCATGCCCTGCTTCGTCAGCGCCGTGATGAACTTGCGCTCGTTGTCGTTGCGGTCCGGACCCTTGGCCACGATCGCCGCGACGATCTTCTTCTTGCCCCGGCCCTTGAGCTGACCGTGCGTGCTGACGTGCTTGAGCAGGCGGGTCAGGTACTGGTCCTGGGCCTTGCTGCCCGGCGTCGGGTTCTGGTTGATCACGTACATCTGCTGGCCCATGGTCCACACGTTCGTGGTCAGCCAGTAGACGAGGACGCCGACGGGGAAGTTGATGCCCATGAAGGCGAAGATCAGCGGGAAGATGTACATCAGCATCTTCTGCTGCTGCATGAACGGCGTCTTGACCGAGAGGTCTACGTTCTTCTGCATCAGCTGACGCTGGGTGTAGAACTGCGACAGCGACATCATGATGATCATGACCGCGGTCACGATCCGGACGTCCATCAAGGAGGCGCCGAGCGCGGCGACCTTCTCCTCGCTGTCGGTGAACTTCGCCGCCAGCGGGGCACCGAAGATGTGCGCCTGACGCGCGCTCTCCAGCAGCGACTGGTTGATGACGCCGATGGTCTTGCCGTTGGCGATGGCCGAGAGCACGTGGTAGAGCGCGAAGAAGAACGGGGACTGCGCCAGGATGGGAAGGCACGAGGACAACGGGTTGGTACCCGTCTCCTTGTACAGCTTCATCATCTCTTCGGACTGACGCTGCTTGTCGTTCTTGTAGCGCTCCTGGATCGCCTTCATCTTCGGCTGGAGCGCCTGCATGCCACGCGTCGCCTTGATCTGCTTCACGAAGAGCGGGATCAGGCAGATACGGATCAAGACCACCAGGGACACGATGGACAGGCCCCAGGCCCATCCGCTGTCGGGGCCGAAGATCGCGCCGTACAGCGAGTGGAACTGGACGATGACCCACGAGACGGGTGTGGTGATGAAACTGAACAGACTGGCAATCGTGTCCACTAATCAGGCTCCTTGAGCATTGCGAGATCTACGCAACGCACTGCGCAGCTGCTCGTGCCAACGCGGGCGTTTCCGGGGTGGGACATGATCCACACCACCCGGGGACCACGGATTGCACCGGAGGATCCGCCAGGCGGTAAGAACCGTCCCCTTCACCGCACCATGCCGGTCGATGGCCGTGTACCCGTAGTGCGAGCACGAAGGGTAGTAGCGGCACACCGGGCCGAGCAGCGGACTGATCGTCCACTGGTACAGCTTGATCAAAGCGAGCAGCGGGTACTTCATCGAGCCACGCCTCCCAGGAGCCGCTGGAGAGCGGCGTCCAGGTCACGGGCCAGCTCGTCGAGGCCGGCGTCACCCGCACCGGGCAGAGCCCGTACCACCACCAGGCTACCGGCGGGCAGCTGGGACAGCCGCTCCCGGACGAGATGGCGCAGACGGCGCTTGACCCGGTTCCGTACGACGGCGTTGCCGACAGCCTTGCTGACGACGAAACCCGCACGCGTCGAGGGATCGATCTCCCCCGCCACGTGCGGGTCCGTTGCACCGCTTGTACGTAGGTGGACGACGAGGAGCGGGCGTCCAGCCCGCCGCCCCCGCCGTACCGCGCTCGCGAAGTCCTCGCGCCGCCTCAGCCGATTTTCGGGAGACAGCACGACGTCACGACCCGCGCGTGTTACGCGGAAAGGGCGGCGCGGCCCTTGCTGCGGCGGTTCGCCAGGATGGCGCGGCCGGCACGGGTACGCATCCGCAGGCGGAAGCCGTGGGTCTTGGCACGACGGCGGTTGTTCGGCTGGAAGGTGCGCTTGCTCACTCGGGGGCTCCAGAGAATGAATCGTTGTGGCGGGACATCGCCTGGCTGTCACCGTGCGCCCACGAGGAAACTCGCGTGTTCGCCCGAGTGGCACCGCTACATGACCACGATCAGTGATCTTCGCCCATCGGTAGGCAGGCGGCAGCAGCCATCGACAACTCGACCTCGTTACGGTACGCGCGGCTACGCCATCCGGTCAAACCGAGCCCTGACTGCCGCACACTGTGCACAGGCTGTGGACAACGACTTGAACCGTACCCACCGGCCTGACTACCGTTGTCTGATCCCGGATTTTTTGTCCCGACCGTCCCAAAGAACCACACATTCGTGGAACCGGGACCTGTGAGAGAGCGTGCTCTGTGGCTGACGTACCTGCCGATCTTGCCGCAGTGTGGCCACGCGTGCTCGACGTGCTCCTGGGGGAGGGACAGCCGGGCGTCGAGCCCAAGGACAAGCAGTGGGTGGAACGCTGTCAGCCCCTGGCCCTCGTGGCGGACACCGCTCTGCTCGCCGTGCCCAATGAATGGGGGAAGCGGGTCCTGGAGGGCCGGCTCGCCCCCCTCATCAGTGACGCCCTCAGCCGCGAGTGCGGCCGGCCCATCCGGATCGCCATCACCGTGGACGACTCCGCGGGGGAGCCGACGCCGCCCGCCCCCTCCGCCCAGCAGCGTGACTCCTACGAGCCCTACGGCGGCCAGCGGCCCGGCGGACACACCGGCCCCGGCGGCTCCGACGACGAACGGCTGCCCTCCGCGCGCCCCGCCTACCCGGACTACCAGCAGCAGCGCCCCGAGCCCGGCTCCTGGCCCCGCGGCGGCCAGCAGGACGACTACGGCTGGCAGCAGCCCCGCCTCGGCGGCTTCCCCGAGCGTGACCCCTACGCCTCCCCGCAGCCGGGCTACCTCCAGCAGTCCGAGCCCGGAGGCTACGAGCAGGGGGCGTACGAACAGGGTTCCTTCGAGCAGCAGCAGTACGAGCAGTCCCCGTACGAGAACCAGCAGCACCAGCCACACCAGCCACACCAGCAGCACCAGTACGAGCAACAGCAGTACGAACAGCCCTCCCCGCGGCCGGCCCCCAACCGCCCCGCCCCCTCGGCCCCGTCCGGCGGTTCGACCTCGGGCCCGCTGGAACCGACCGCCCGGCTGAACCCCAAGTACCTGTTCGACACCTTCGTCATCGGCGCCTCGAACCGCTTCGCGCACGCCGCCGCGGTGGCCGTCGCCGAGGCGCCCGCGAAGGCGTACAACCCCCTCTTCATCTACGGCGAGTCGGGCCTCGGCAAGACACACCTCCTGCACGCCATCGGGCACTACGCGCGCAGCCTCTACCCGGGCACCCGGGTGCGGTACGTGAGCTCCGAGGAGTTCACCAACGAGTTCATCAACTCGATCCGCGACGGCAAGGGCGACGCGTTCCGCAAGCGCTACCGCGAGATGGACATCCTGCTCGTCGACGACATCCAGTTCCTGGCGAGCAAGGAGTCGACGCAGGAGGAGTTCTTCCACACCTTCAACACGCTCCACAACGCCAACAAGCAGATCGTGCTGTCCTCCGACCGGCCGCCCAAGCAGCTCGTCACCCTGGAGGACCGGCTCCGCAACCGCTTCGAGTGGGGCCTGATCACCGACGTCCAGCCGCCGGAGCTGGAGACCCGGATCGCGATCCTGCGCAAGAAGGCGGTCCAGGAGCAGCTCAACGCCCCGCCGGAGGTACTGGAGTTCATCGCCTCCCGCATCTCGCGCAACATCCGCGAGCTGGAGGGTGCGCTGATCCGCGTCACCGCGTTCGCGAGCCTCAACCGTCAGCCGGTGGACCTCGGCCTGACGGAGGACGTGCTCAAGAACCTGATCCCGGGCGGCGAGGACAGCGCGCCCGAGATCACCGCCTCGGACATCATGGCCGCCACCGCCGACTACTTCGGGCTCACCGTTGACGACCTGTGCGGCTCCTCGCGCAGCCGGGTCCTGGTCACGGCCCGGCAGATCGCCATGTACCTGTGCCGGGAGCTCACGGACCTCTCCCTGCCCAAGATCGGGGCCCAGTTCGGCGGCCGCGACCACACCACGGTCATGCACGCGGACCGCAAGATCCGGGCCCTGATGGCGGAACGGCGCTCGATCTACAACCAGGTCACGGAGCTCACCAACCGCATCAAGAACGGCTGAGGCCGGCTCCAGACTCCCCAGGACACCCGCGGAGGACCCGTCCAACGGCCCTCCGCGGCCCTCGCACGCTCACCTACAGGGGCGCTTCCGGATCGAACCGGGGGCGCCCTTCTTCATGTGCGCGCCTGTGCTCTGTTCGAATACGCCCCCTGGAGGCCAACTCATCCACAGATTGGGCGACTTTCTTCCGTCCACACCCTGGGGAGGGGCTGCGTCACCCACAATCTGTCCACAGGGGCGCAGGTTGAGAGGTCATCAACCCAGTTCAGCCGCCTGTGGAATTGTGCACAACGTCTATCCACAGGCTGTGGACAGAAAATCCTTCCACAGGCTCGTCCACCTCTTCGTCCACCGCCCACTCACAGGTTGCCGCATCCTGTGCACAGGATCCGATGACTTCTCCACACCGTTGTCCACTGTTCGGCAACGCGCACCCCGCAGTCACCACCCCGAGTGAAAGCCGTCACATGGATACCGGTGTTTGGTCTGTGGAGTACTGGGGAAAAGCTGGGGACACACCTGTGGAGTAGTGGGGGTCGTCTGGGGACGGCCTGTGCAGAAGTTTTCGTTCTCCACAGGGACACCGTGTTGTCCACCGGTGCCGCCCACAGGGTGTGGGGATAAAAAACCGGGCCTGACCTGCGAGAACGGGCTTATCCACCGTTTCCACAGGCCCTACTACTACCCCCATAGAGAGTTAGGCCGGATTCGGTTTTCAAGCAGGTCCTGTGCACAACTCGTCGTCCTGCCGTCCCGGCGCCGTGCTCCCGACTTGACCGCCGACAGCGCCGACTGTCGGCGCCGTACGTCAGACTGGTCCCCGGCACCGAGGCCTCGGTCCGTCGAGACCCTGGGCCGAGAGCCGACGACGAAGGCCGGCAGACGAGCGAGCAACAGCAGGAGGCGGTTCCGGTGAAGATCCGGGTGGAGCGCGACGTACTCGCGGAGGCGGTGGCTTGGGCTGCCCGTAGCCTCCCGGCCCGGCCGCCGGTGCCCGTTCTCGCGGGCCTGCTGCTCAAGGCCGAGGACAGCACGCTGTCCCTCTCCGGCTTCGACTACGAGGTCTCCGCCCGCGTCTCCGTCGAGGCCGATGTCGAGGAAGACGGCACGGTCCTGGTCTCCGGCCGGCTCCTCGCCGACATCTGCCGCGCCCTCCCCAACCGCCCCGTGGAGATTTCCACAGACGGTGTACGGGCGACCGTGGTCTGCGGCTCCTCCCGGTTCACACTCCACACCCTGCCTGTGGAGGAGTACCCGGCGCTGCCGCAGATGCCGACCGCAACCGGCACCGTCCCCGGTGAGGTCTTCGCCTCCGCCGCCGCCCAGGTCGCCATCGCCGCCGGCCGCGACGACACGCTGCCCGTGCTGACCGGTGTCCGCATCGAGATCGAGGGCGACCGGGTCACCCTCGCCTCCACCGACCGCTACCGCTTCGCGGTCCGCGAGTTCCTGTGGAAGCCGGAGAACCCCGACGCGTCGGCCGTGGCCCTGGTGCCCGCGAAGACCCTCCTGGACACCGCCAAGTCGCTGACCAGCGGTGACACCGTCACCCTCGCCCTTTCGGGCTCCGGTGCGGGCGAGGGCCTCATCGGCTTCGAGGGCGCGGGCCGCCGCACCACCACCCGCCTGCTCGAAGGCGACCTGCCGAAGTACCGCACGCTCTTCCCGACGGAGTTCAACTCCATCGCGGTGATCGAGACCGCCCCGTTCGTCGAGGCCGTCAAGCGTGTGGCCCTCGTCGCCGAGCGCAACACCCCGGTCCGCCTGAGCTTCGAGCAGGGCGTGCTGATCCTGGAAGCCGGCTCCAGCGATGATGCACAGGCTGTGGAACGCGTCGACGCGAAGCTGGAGGGCGACGACATCTCGATCGCCTTCAACCCGACGTTCCTGCTGGACGGCCTGAGCGCGATCGACTCGCCCGCCGCCCAGCTGAGCTTCACCACCTCCACCAAGCCCGCGCTGCTCAGCGGCCGTCCCGCCGTCGACGCCGAGGCGGACGAGGCGTACAAGTACCTGATCATGCCGGTCCGCCTCTCCGGCTGAGTCCGTCCCGTCGGGCCCGGTCTCGCGCACGCGCGGACCGGGCCCGACGGCGTCCCGGCACGTTGGGTGGGGTCCTGCCTGACGGCCCGGCGTAGGCTCGGATCCGGGGACGGCCCCGGATCCCGGGGAGCCCGGCACAGACGGCCACAACGCTTAAGGAAGCACCTGATGGAGCTTGGTCTCATCGGTCTCGGCAAGATGGGCGGCAACATGCGCGAGCGCATCCGCCGCGCAGGCCACACCGTCATCGGATACGACCGCAACCCGGACCTCGCGGATGTCCACAGCCTGCGGGAACTCGTGGACGGCCTCCAGGCCCCCCGCGTGGTGTGGGTGATGGTCCCGGCCGGTGCGGCGACGCAGTCCACCGTCGACGAACTGGGAGAGCTGCTCTCGCCCGGCGACATCGTCGTCGACGGCGGCAACTCGCGCTGGACGGATGACGAGAAGCACGCCGAGGAGCTGGCCGCCAAGGGCATCGGCTTCGTCGACTGTGGCGTATCCGGCGGCGTGTGGGGCCTGGAGAACGGCTACGCGCTGATGTACGGCGGCGAGAAGGAGCACGTCGCGGCCGTACAGCCGATCTTCGACGCCCTCAAGCCGGAGGGCGAGTTCGGCGCCGTGCACGCGGGTAAGGTCGGCGCCGGCCACTTCGCGAAGATGGTCCACAACGGCATCGAGTACGCCATGATGCAGGCCTACGCCGAGGGCTGGGAGCTGCTGGAGAAGGTGGACTCGGTCACCGACGTCCGCGAGGTGTTCCGGTCCTGGCAGGAGGGCACGGTCATCCGTTCCTGGCTGCTGGACCTCGCCGTGAACGCGCTGGACGAGGACGAGCACCTGGAGAAGCTGCGCGGCTTCGCGCAGGACTCGGGTGAGGGCCGCTGGACGGTCGAGGCGGCGATCGACAACGCCGTTCCGCTGCCGGCCATCACCGCCTCGCTGTTCGCCCGGTTCGCGTCCCGCCAGGACGACTCCCCGCAGATGAAGATGATCGCCGCGCTGCGCAACCAGTTCGGCGGCCACGCGGTCGAGAAGAAGTAGTCCGCCCGCACGACCGGCAACACCAGCAACACTCGCAAGACAGCAAGACAGCAAGACAGCAAGCAGCAGGAAGCCGGGGGAGGTCGGCGCCGAATGCACGTTTCGCATCTCTCACTGGCCGACTTCCGCTCGTACGCCCGGGCCGAGGTTCCCCTCGGTCCGGGCGTCACCGCGTTCGTGGGACCCAACGGCCAGGGCAAGACGAACCTCGTCGAGGCGATCGGCTACCTGGCGACCCTGGGCAGCCACCGGGTCTCCTCGGACGCCCCGCTGGTACGGATGGGCGCGGACCGGGCGGTCATCCGTGCGGCCGTGGCGCAGGGCGAGCGCCGGCAGCTGGTCGAGCTGGAGCTCAATCCGGGGCGCGCGAACCGCGCCCGTATCAACCGGTCCTCGCAGGTCAGACCGCGTGACGTGCTGGGGATCGTCCGTACGGTGCTGTTCGCGCCGGAGGACCTGGCCCTGGTCAAGGGCGACCCGGGAGAGCGGCGCCGCTTCCTGGACGAGCTCGTCACCGCCCGCTCACCGCGGATGGCCGCGGTCCGCTCCGATTACGAGCGGGTGCTCAAGCAGCGCAACACCCTCCTCAAGTCGGCGGCCATGGCCCGTCGCCACGGCGGGCGTTCCATGGACCTGTCGACCCTCGACGTGTGGGACCAGCACCTCGCCCGGGCGGGCGCGGAACTGCTGGCGCAGCGGCTGGACCTGATCGCGTCCCTGCTGCCGCTGGCGGACAAGGCGTACGAGCAGCTCGCGCCGGGCGGCGGCCCGCTGGGCATGGCGTACCGGTCCTCGGCCGGTGAGCCTGTGGACAGCGGGGCGGCGCGCACCCGGGAGGCGCTGTACGAGGTACTGCTGGCGGCGCTGTCGCAGGTGCGCAAGCAGGAGATCGAGCGGGGCGTGACGCTGGTCGGCCCGCACCGTGACGACGTGCTGCTGCGGCTCGGGGAGCTGCCGGCCAAGGGGTACGCGAGCCACGGCGAGTCCTGGTCGTACGCGTTGGCGCTCCGGCTGGCCTCTTACGAGCTGCTGCGCTCGGAGGGCGACGAGCCGGTGCTGATCCTGGACGACGTGTTCGCGGAACTCGACACCCGGCGCCGCGAGCGGCTGGCGGAGCTGGTGGCTCCCGGTGAGCAGGTGCTGGTGACGGCGGCTGTGGACGATGACGTTCCGGATGTGTTGGCGGGGACGCGGTTCGGGGTGTCCGGCGGTGAGGTGACCCTGCTGTGAGCGACCACGAGGAGCAGCACCCGGAGCGCAAGGCCCCGCCGTTGTCCGGAGTGGACCTGGCGCGGCAGGCGCTGGCGGCCGCGCGCGAGCAGGCGCGGGCACGCGGCAACGCGGCGCCGGGCAGGAAGCGGCAGCAGCAGGGGCTGCGGTCGGGTGCGCGCGCGGACGGCCGGGATCCGATGCCGTTGATGGCGGCGCTGGCCCGGCTGCGGACCGAGCACGGCTGGGAGATGCCGATGGCGGTGGCCGGTGTGATGGAGCGCTGGCCGGAGATCGTCGGTCCGGAGATCGCCACGCACTGCGTGCCGGAGCGGTACGAGGACCGCGAGCTGGTGGTCCGCTGCGATTCCTCGGCGTGGGCGGCGCAGCTGAAACTGCTGGCGCCGCAGCTGGTCGCGCGGCTGAACGCGGAGCTGGGCCAGGACACCGTACGGATGATCAAGGTGCACGGCCCGGGCGGCCGGCCGAAGCAGTACGGACCGTGGCGGGTGCCGGGCGGCACCGGTCCGGGCGATACGTACGGCTGACACCTCCCTCTTTTCCTCCTCCTCTTTTCCTCCCCCGCGCCCGGTGGGCGCCCGGTGGGCGGTGTCCCGCGCCCGCCCTGCGGCATGTGGATCACGGGTCGGCGACGGCACGGTTTCGGCCAGGTCGCGGCCCTGCTCCGGCGCGCTCCCCGGCGTGGTGTCCCTCACGGTAGTGAGAGGTTGACAGGCCGAAGCGCTCAACGCCCGTGTGAGCCTCTTTGAGCCCCTCCCCGGATATGGGGAGTCGGAGAGAGGAGGTTCAGGGCGGCACATGAGGACTCAGGTACCCGCAAACCCCCATTCATGTCCGCGGTACCGGTAGACTGAAGCGAATCCCGCCCGCTTGCGGGATCCGCTGACAAACGCTGACAACGCAGATCGACGCAGCCGCTCCTGCTTGCATGCCTGCTGGCCCGGAGTTCGGCCTGTGCTGTGCCAGAAAGGGCGCTTCGTGGCCGATTCCGGCAACCCCAACGACAACCAGTCCACAGCCGGCGAGGGCGGCGGGGCCACCTCGTCGTACGACGCCAGTGCGATCCAGGTCCTGGAAGGCCTGGACGCGGTCCGCAAGCGGCCCGGCATGTACATCGGGTCGACCGGTGAGCGCGGTCTGCACCACCTCGTGTACGAGGTCGTCGACAACTCCGTCGACGAGGCCCTGGCCGGGCACGCGGACACCATCGACGTCACCATCCTCGCCGACGGCGGGGTGCGCGTGGTCGACAACGGCCGCGGCATCCCGGTCGGCATCGTCCCGTCCGAGGGGAAGCCGGCCGTCGAGGTCGTCCTGACCGTCCTGCACGCGGGCGGCAAGTTCGGCGGCGGCGGCTACGCCGTCTCCGGCGGTCTGCACGGCGTCGGCGTCTCCGTCGTGAACGCCCTGTCGACCAAGGTCGCGGTCGAGGTCAAGACGGACGGCCACCGCTGGACCCAGGACTACAAGCTGGGCGTGCCGACCGCCCCGCTGGCGCAGAACGAAGAGACCGACGAGCACGGGACGTCGGTGACGTTCTGGGCCGACGGGGACATCTTCGAGACGACCGAGTACTCCTTCGAGACGCTGTCGCGGCGCTTCCAGGAGATGGCGTTCCTCAACAAGGGCCTGACGATCTCGCTGACGGACGAGCGCGAGTCGGCGAAGGCCACCGTCGGTGCGGACGACCCCGACGCGGACGCGGCCGAGCCCTCCGCGCGCACGGTCACGTACTTCTACGAGGGCGGCATCGTCGACTTCGTGAAGTACCTCAACTCGCGCAAGGGCGAGCTGATCCACCCGACCGTCATCGACATCGAGGCCGAGGACAAGGAGCGCATGCTCTCGGTCGAGATCGCGATGCAGTGGAACTCGCAGTACACCGAGGGCGTCTACTCCTTCGCGAACACGATCCACACGCACGAGGGCGGCACCCACGAGGAGGGCTTCCGCGCGGCGCTGACCGGTCTGGTCAACCGCTACGCGCGTGACAAGAAGCTGCTGCGAGAGAAGGACGACAACCTCGCCGGTGAGGACATCCGCGAGGGTCTGACCGCGATCATCTCGGTCAAGCTGGGCGAGCCGCAGTTCGAGGGCCAGACGAAGACCAAGCTGGGCAACACGGAGGCCAAGACCTTCGTGCAGAAGGTCGTGCACGAGCACCTCAACGACTGGTTCGACCGCAACCCGGTCGAGGCCGCGGACATCATCCGCAAGTCGATCCAGGCGGCCACGGCCCGCGTCGCGGCCCGCAAGGCCCGTGACCTGACCCGCCGCAAGGGCCTGCTGGAGAGCGCCTCGCTGCCGGGCAAGCTGTCCGACTGCCAGTCGAACGACCCGACCAAGTGCGAGATCTTCATCGTCGAGGGCGACTCCGCCGGCGGCAGCGCGAAGTCCGGCCGCAACCCGATGTACCAGGCCATCCTGCCCATCCGCGGCAAGATCCTGAACGTCGAGAAGGCCCGTATCGACAAGATCCTCCAGAACACCGAAGTCCAGGCGCTGATCAGCGCCTTCGGCACCGGCGTGCACGAGGACTTCGACATCGAGAAGCTCCGCTATCACAAGATCATCCTGATGGCGGACGCCGACGTCGACGGCCAGCACATCAACACCCTGCTGCTGACGTTCCTCTTCCGCTTCATGCGGCCGCTGGTCGAGGCCGGTCACGTGTACCTCTCGCGCCCGCCGCTCTACAAGATCAAGTGGGGCCGGGACGACTTCGAGTACGCGTACTCGGACCGCGAGCGCGACGCCCTGGTCGAGCTGGGCAAGCAGAACGGCAAGCGGATCAAGGAAGACTCGATCCAGCGCTTCAAGGGTCTGGGCGAGATGAACGCCGAGGAACTGCGCGTCACGACCATGGACGTGGACCACCGCGTGCTCGGCCAGGTCACGCTGGACGACGCGGCGCAGGCCGACGACCTGTTCTCGGTGCTGATGGGCGAGGACGTCGAGGCACGTCGCTCCTTCATCCAGCGCAACGCCAAGGACGTTCGGTTCCTCGACATCTGAGTCGGTCTCCGCTGACCGCCTGAAAGGACTTCTGACCAGCAATGGCCGACGAAACCACCCCCACCGCAGAGAACGCCGCGGAGGAGCAGCCCGTGCTGCGGATCGAGCCCGTCGGGCTCGAGACGGAGATGCAGCGCTCCTACCTCGACTACGCGATGTCCGTCATCGTCTCGCGCGCGCTGCCCGACGTACGGGACGGCCTCAAGCCGGTGCACCGTCGCGTGCTGTACGCGATGTACGACGGCGGCTACCGGCCCGAGAAGGGCTTCTACAAGTGCGCCCGCGTCGTCGGCGACGTCATGGGCACCTACCACCCGCACGGTGACTCCTCGATCTACGACGCGCTGGTCCGCCTGGCGCAGCCGTGGTCGATGCGGATGCCGCTGGTGGACTCGAACGGCAACTTCGGCTCCCCGGGCAACGACCCGGCGGCGGCGATGCGCTACACCGAGTGCAAGCTGATGCCGCAGGCCATGGAGATGCTCCGGGACATCGACGAGGAGACCGTCGACTTCACGGACAACTACGACGGCCGCAACCAGGAGCCGACGGTCCTGCCGGCGCGCTTCCCGAACCTGCTGGTCAACGGCAGCGCCGGCATCGCGGTCGGCATGGCCACCAACATCCCGCCGCACAACCTGCGCGAGGTCGCGGCGGGCGCCCAGTGGGCGCTGGAGCACCCGGAGGCCTCGCACGAGGAGCTCCTGGACGCGCTGCTGGAGCGGATCAAGGGCCCTGACTTCCCGTCCGGCGCCCTCGTGGTCGGCCGCAAGGGCATCGAGGAGGCGTACCGGACCGGTCGCGGCTCCATCACGATGCGCGCGGTGGTCGAGGTCGAGGAGATCCAGAACCGCCAGTGCCTGGTGGTCACCGAACTCCCGTACCAGACCAACCCCGACAACCTCGCGCAGAAGATCGCCGACCTGGTCAAGGACGGCAAGATCGGCGGCATCGCGGACGTCCGCGACGAGACCTCCTCGCGGACCGGCCAGCGTCTGGTGATCGTCCTCAAGCGGGACGCGGTCGCCAAGGTCGTGCTGAACAACCTGTACAAGCACACCGACCTCCAGACGAACTTCGGCGCGAACATGCTGGCGCTGGTGGACGGGGTGCCGCGCACCCTGTCGATCGACGCGTTCATCCGCCACTGGGTCACGCACCAGATCGAGGTCATCGTCCGGCGGACGAAGTTCCGCCTGCGCAAGGCGGAGGAGCGCGCCCACATCCTGCGCGGTCTGCTCAAGGCGCTGGACGCGATCGACGAGGTCATCGCCCTCATCCGGCGCAGCAACACCGTCGAGATCGCGCGCGAGGGCCTGATGGGCCTGCTGGAGATCGACGAGATCCAGGCGAACGCGATCCTGGAGATGCAGCTGCGGCGCCTGGCGGCCCTGGAGCGGCAGAAGATCGTCGCCGAGCACGACGAGCTCCAGGCGAAGATCAACGAGTACAACGCGATCCTCGCCTCCGAGGCCCGCCAGCGGCAGATCGTCAGCGAGGAACTGGCGGCGATCGTCGAGAAGTTCGGCGACGACCGGCGCTCCAAGCTGGTGCCCTTCGACGGTGACATGTCCATCGAGGACCTGATCGCCGAAGAGGACATCGTCGTCACGATCACCCACGGCGGGTACGTCAAGCGCACCAAGACCGAGGACTACCGCTCGCAGAAGCGCGGCGGCAAGGGCGTGCGCGGCACGAAGCTCAAGCAGGACGACCTGGTCGACCACTTCTTCGTGTCCACCACGCACCACTGGCTGCTGTTCTTCACGAACAAGGGCCGCGTCTACCGGTCCAAGGCGTACGAGCTCCCGGACGCCGGGCGTGACGCGCGCGGTCAGCACGTCGCGAACCTGCTGGCCTTCCAGCCGGACGAGAAGATCGCCCAGATCCTCGCGATCCGCGACTACGAAGCGGCGCCCTACCTGATCCTGGCCACCAAGGGCGGCCTGGTGAAGAAGACGGCGCTCAAGGACTACGACTCTCCCCGTTCGGGTGGTGTCATCGCCATCAACCTCCGCGAGACGGAGGACGGGAGCGACGACGAGCTCATCGGTGCCGAGTTGGTGTCCGCCGAGGACGACCTGCTGCTGATCAGCAAGAAGGCGCAGTCGATCCGCTTCACCGCGACCGACGACGCGCTGCGTCCGATGGGCCGTGCCACCTCCGGCGTGAAGGGCATGAGTTTCCGTGGCGGGGACGAACTGCTCTCCATGAGCGTGGTCAGGCCCGGTACCTTCGTCTTCACCGCGACCGACGGCGGCTACGCCAAGCGGACGCCGGTGGACGAGTACAGGGTCCAGGGCCGTGGTGGTCTGGGCATCAAGGCCGCGAAGATCGTCGAGGACCGCGGTTCGCTCGTCGGCGCGCTGGTGGTCGACGAAACGGACGAGATTCTCGCCATCACCCTCAGCGGTGGTGTGATTCGTACGCGCGTCAATGAAGTCCGGGAGACCGGCCGTGACACCATGGGCGTCCAGCTGATCAACCTGGGCAAGCGGGACGCCGTGGTGGGTATCGCGCGGAACGCCGAGGCCGGTCAGGAGGCCGACGAGGTCGACGACGAGAATGCGTCGCAGACCGAGGAAGCCGAAGGACAGGCCGCTGAGGCCGCCGAGGGCACGCAGCCTTCGGCTGGGGAGCACGAGGAGTAAGTCGTGAGTGGAGCCACGGGCGCCGGACCGGCCAAGACTGGAGCGAACGGTGCCCGTGGCCCCGCCGCGGATTCTCAAGGCGGGGGCGCCCCCGCAAAGGGCAGGGGGAGCACCGTGACCGATACGCGAGGGCCGAAGTCCAAGCCGAAGGCCGGCGCGGCCCAGGATCCGGGCGCGCAGCCGTACACGCCGCCGCAGGCCCACGGGGCGTCCGCGGGCCCGGGTGCGCAGCGTCAGGTGCGCACGGGGGTCCGTACGGCACCCCGGACGCGCAAGGCGCGGCTGCGGGTGGCGAAGGCCGACCCGTGGTCGGTGATGAAGGTCAGCTTCCTGCTCTCGATCGCGCTCGGCATCTGCACGGTCGTGGCATCCGTGGTGCTGTGGATGGTCATGGACGCGATGGGCGTCTTCTCGACCGTCGGCGGCACGATCAGCGAAGCGACCGGTTCCAACGAGAGCAACGGCTTCGACCTCCAGTCGTTCCTTTCGCTGCCACGCGTGCTGATCTTCACCTCCGTGATCGCGGTGATCGACGTCGTGCTGGCGACGGCACTGGCGACGCTGGGCGCGTTCATCTACAACGTCTCGGCCGGCTTCGTGGGCGGTGTGGAGCTCACGCTCGCCGAGGACGAGTGAGCCTGACTGACCTGCGGGGACGCTCCCGCGGAACGGATTTGGGACCTGCCGGGTCTGTGCGCTAACCTTCAGGAGTCAGCGCGCAGCGCGGATGGGGCTATAGCTCAGTTGGTTAGAGCGCATCCCTGATAAGGATGAGGCCACAGGTTCAAATCCTGTTAGCCCCACAGTGTCGAAGACCCCCAACCGATCCCGGTTGGGGGTCTTCGCGTTGTCCGGCCTCCGCGGTCGATCGCCCCCGGAGCGGCGGCCGTAGGGTGCTGTGCATGGGAAGCGTTCTGCACGTGCCGACGGAAGAAGACATGGAACTGGTCGGGTTCGCCCGGCGCATCGTGGAGGCCAATGGCGACGGGGAGACACACACGGTCGGTGCGGCCGTCCGGGACGTGCGGGGGCGGATGTTCGGAGGCATCAACCTCTACCACTTCACCGGCGGGCCGTGTGCGGAGCTCGCGGCGCTGGCACACGCGCGCGCCGAGGGGGCACGGGAGCTGGTGACCATCGTTGCCGTCGGCGACAGGGGCCGCGGAGTGCTGGCGCCGTGCGGACGCGACCGGCAGGTGCTGCTGGACTACCACCCGGGCATCCGAGTCCTCGTCCCCACGGCCGCAGGGCCGCGCGGCATCGACGTCACGGACCTGCTGCCGCACAGCTATGTGTGGGCGGATCAGGCCGTCCTTCCGCCCGCTTCCGGGTGATCCGCACCGACTCCTGCGTGGGGCCGGTCGAGTGCCGCCGGAGGGGCCCCTCAGATAACCGATCGGTATCGGTCGGTGTGTATTGTGGGCCGTCAGAAGTACCCAACGTCAACGAAAGACGAGGTCGCGCGGTGAAGAAGCTGCTCCTGGTCGCACTGGCCGCCATCGGCGGTCTCCTCGTGTACCGCCAGATCCAGGCGGACCGCGCCGAGCAGGACCTGTGGACGGAGGCAACCGACTCCGTGCCTTCTGGTTCCGGCGTGTGAGACCCACTGTTTCCCACAAGGCCCCGGCTGCCGCTGCTGCCGGGGCTTTGTGCTGTTCTGTGGCGAAAGATTGCGGTACGCAAAGTTCGGGCTTGCGGGAGTGAATCCGGGGTGTGGGTGCGCGTGAGGGGCGGGGTACGGAGAACGGCGGGGGCCGGGGCGGCTGTCGTGGGGCTCGCCGTGTGGACGGCGGGGGCCGCGTTCGCGGCCGGACCCGCGCCCGGGCCGCTGCCCGAGTACCGCCTGGCCGAGGGAGCCCGCACGGTCCAGGGCAAGCCCTCCAGCGCCGACGCACCGCCGCTGGAGCCGGACACGGTCTACGAGGACACCGTCTCCCCCGGTGAACGGTTCTACCGGCTCGCCCTCGACGACACCTCCGACTTCTACGTCTCGGCAGTGGTCCGGCCCGGCAAGGGCTCCAAGGTGGGCTACAGCGACGGCATCGAGGTCGAGATCATGACCAAGGAGGGGCGGCGCTGCCCCAACCCGGGCCGGGCGGACTTCGGTTACGACCCCGTCCCGACCGGTGCGGCGGCCGTACGGCGGGTCCGGGAGGACGCCGAGTGCCAGGCGGGCGGCATCTACTACGCCAAGGTGACGCGGACCGCGGCCAAGGACTCCGCCGGGGGAGCGTGGCCGGTGGAGCTCCTGGTCCGGCGCGAGCCCGGCCTGGGCGGCCCGGTGCCCACCGTCGCACCCAGCGTGTGGCCCTCGGCCTCGCCGACGCTGCCGGGTACGGAACCGGTGGGGCGTACCGGCGGGACCGGCTTCAACGACGCCCGCGCCCTGGGGAGCGGGGTGTGGCGTGACGACCTGCGGCCCGGGCAGACCCGTTTCTACCGCGTCCCGCTGGACTGGGGACAGCAGTTGGGGGTCGGTGCGGAGATCGCGGCCGCCGAGATGACCAAGCCGTACGGATCCGCCGCCGGCGGGCTCACCGTGTCGCTGTACAGCCCCTTCCGGGGGCTGGTCGGCTCCGAGGACACCTCCTACGACGGCAAGCAGGCGGCCGTCACCCTGCCGAAGACCGCCCCGGTGGCGTACGAGAACCGCTACGCGAACGAGGCCGGGGTGCGCGGGGCGGGGGTGGCCGGCTGGTACTACCTCGCGGTGACGCTGGGCGGGAAGGTCGCGGAGTTCACGCGGGACGCCACGCCGGTTCCGCTGACGCTGCGGATGGAGGTCATCGGCGCCCCGGCCAAGGCGCCCGCGTACCGGGAGAGCCTGGGCGCGGCCGGGTTCGGGGTCGGTCCCGCCGACCGGACGGCCGCGAAGGAGGGCCTCACCGGACCGGAGGCGGCCGCGGCCGAGAGCGACCGCTCGGTGATGCGGGTGGTGGCCGGCGCGGGCTTCGGCACCGGGGCGGTGCTGCTGCTCGGACTCGGGGCCTGGTTCCTGCTGGCCCGGCGGAACGCCGGCCCCGGACATTAGATCCGGGTCAGCGCCCAGGTGCCGAGCGCGAAGCAGAGCAGGGCGGCGGTGAGGACGGCGGCCGTGACCCGGCGCGGGGGCGGGGCGATCCCGGAGCGCACCCAGGGCGGCTGCGGGGGCGCGGCCGGCGGGGCGAGGTGGAAGCTCCCGGTCTCGGAGGGGCCGTAGCCCGTCGGCGGGCCGTACGAGGGGTGCGGTGCGGGCGGCGCCGGGACGGCGGGCGGGGTGGCCCCGGGCGGCTGAACAGGCGGCTGAACGGGCGAGGGCGTGAGCCCGGCCGGCGGGGACGGGGTTTCTTCGGGGGCGACGGCGACTCCGGACGCCGGGACTTGGGGACCTTGGGGACCTTGGGGACCTTGGGGACCGAAACCGTCGGGGAGCGGCCCGAGTTGGTCGAACACTTCCACGGGCTCTTCGTCCGCCGGGGGCGGCGGCAGCAGCTCGACGGCCTCGGCAAGGGCCTTGCGTGCCCCCGTGGCGGTCCGGAACCGTTTTTCGGGGTTCGGGTGCAGCAGACCCGCGATGACGTCCCACAGGGGCCCGGGGACGCCCTCGGGTGCCCCGGGTGTCCCCTGGGTCAGGAAGTGCTGCACCAGCACCTGGGAGTCGGGCTTGCTCCCCCGAAGGAGGTACAGCGCGACCAGGCCGACGGCGAACAGGTCGGCGGGGAAGTCGGGCTCGGCGCCCAGCATTTGCTCGGGGGCGAAGTACCCCGGCGTGCCGACCACGACGTGGGTGTCGGTGAGCCGGGGCTCACCCTTGCGCATGGAGATCCCGAAATCGGACAGCCGCAGGTGCGGCCGTCCCGTCCCCGTCGCCTCCATCAGGATGTTGGCCGGTTTGATGTCGCGGTGGACGACGCCCTCCGCGTGCACCGCCGCCAGCCCCGTGAGGAGCTGGTCGAGCAGCGTGCACACGAAGCGGGGCGGCAGCGGTCCGTAGTCCGCGATCACATGGGCGAGGGAGCCGCCGCCGACCAGGTCCATGGTGAACAGGACCTTGTCGTCGTCGGCCGCCCAGCTGGCCGGGGCCAGCACGTGCGGGTGGTCGATCCGCAGGGCCTGCTCGCGCACGAAGCGCAGCAGGGTGTGGGCGTCGCCCTGGAGGAGGACCTTCGCGGCGACGTACCGGCGACGGCGGTGGTCCCAGGCCCGCCACACCGCGCCCGCGCCGCCCCGTCCGATCGGGTCGACCAGCTCGTACCGGCCGGCGAAGACCTCACCCATCGCTGTGCCCGTCCCCCGTCGTCGCTCGTGCGGTCAGTTCTGGTGGGCCTCGTAGTGGGCGACCGCGTCGGAGGTGCGCCCGGCTCCGTACACCCTCAGGAACTCGGCGAGTTCCGGATGGCTGGCGGCGAGCGTGTCCGCCGCGTCGATGATGTCGCCCGCGGCGGAGACCGAGCGCAGCAGGGACTGGATCTCGCGCACGACCCGCTTGACCGTGGGTGCGCCCGAACCTGTGGTCGTCTGACCGCTGTTGATGAGGACGGAGCCGCCCTGGGTCCGCTTGATCTCGTCCATGCGGTCGGTGGCCTCGGCCGCGCTGACGCTGCCGTCGGCGACCTGGCCGGCGAGGTCCTGGAGCGCCTGGACCCGCTGGACCACGGCCGGGTTGCCGATCTTGGCGCGCTGGCCGCTCATCAGCTGGGACAGCATCGGGGCCGACAGTCCGAGGACGGCAGCGAGGCGGGCCTGGTTCAGCCCGAGGTCGTCTATGAGCCGGCGGAAGAGCGCTCCCAGCGGCTCGCCGTACCAACTGCGCTGGAGCTCCCTGGCTCTGGCCGTGGCCTCTTGCTGTACTGCGTCCACGCTGACAACTCCCCTTCGCTGGTGCGAACCTCGCGAGCATCTTACGGAGAGTGGTCGCGGGGCGGGAGTCCCTATCATTTTGCGGGATGAGGGGGTACACCCGGTACTCTGTTCTGCGGAACGACCACTCCTTCACCGGGGGACGGGCGTATCCGTTTTCGGGGCCTTAGCTCAGTTGGTAGAGCGCTGCCTTTGCAAGGCAGATGTCAGGAGTTCGAATCTCCTAGGCTCCACTCTTGAAAGACCCCCTTGACCTGCGGAAACGCCGGTCAAGGGGGTCTTTTGTCTGTTCGGCCGGGGACCGCCTGTCCGGCCACGGACCGGGAGGGCCGGCGGCCGGTCCGATGTTTCACGTGAAACACCGTCGCCCGGACGGGTCAGCCACGGGGCCGCGTCCGGGATGGTGGTCGAGAGTGGGGTGAGGCACTGTGGCCAGGGGGGCGACATCACGCCGGAGGCGCACACACCATGGGAATCTTCGACTTCCTGAAGTCCGACAAGAAGAGGCAGGAAGAGGCCGCCGAGAAGGCGAAGGAGCAGGCCGAGCAGCAGGCCCCGGCCAGGGCGGCAGGGCCCAACGACATGGGCGGGAAGTACACCGACGCCACCTCGGCCACCAGGGCGGCCGCCGCCCCGGCCCCGCCCAAGCCGGTACCCGGGCACGTGCAGCACAAGACGCCGACCCCGGCCTCCGCCGCGCACAAGGCGGTGCCGGCGGCGCCGAAGCCGCCGTCCGAGGCGCAGCGCACCTACATCGTCCGGACAGGTGACTCGCTCTCCGCGATCGCCCGTCGCGAGCTGGGCAACGAGGGGCGGTGGCGCGAGCTGTACGCCATGAACAAGTCCGTCGTCGGTCCCAACCCCGACATGATCCGGCCGGGCATGGTGCTCATGCTCCCGAGCTGAGGCCGACGGGCGAGGGCGCGGTGAAGGGGCCCGGATCCGCCAGGGATCCGGGCCCCTTCACCGCGCCTCGCGCGCCCGTCGACTACTGCTGCGTGCCGACTACTGCTGCTCGCGCCGACTACTGCTGCGCGTCGCCGTTCGGGTTCGCCTCGTTCTCCTTGGCCGCCAGCTCGTCGTCGAAGGTGGCCGGCTCGGCGTCGCGCCCCGACGTCTCCGTGGCCGCCGGCGGTTCCACGAGCCAGTCCGGGTTGGACTGCTGGTCCCACCACTTCCATGCGGCGAAGGCCGCGCCCGCCACGACACCGGCGATCGCGAGCCCCTTGAGCAGCCGGCCCGCGCGCGCCCGCCGCTCGTGCTTGCGCACGAGCCGCTGCACTTCCTTGGCCGTCACCTGGCCGCGCAGCGCCGCGAGCGCCGCGGAGGACCGCGACGCCGCCTCTTCCGCCATGGGCTGGGCAGCCGCGAGCGCGCTTTCGATCCGGGGCTGGGTGTAGTCGGCGGCCTGGCGCGCCACCCGGCGCGTCTGGTGCACCGCGGTCGTGGCGGCGCGGTCGACGTTCGGGGGTACGTGGGCCCGCGCGGCCCGGAGGCGCGGGTGCAGATGGCTGTCGTAGGTCGTACGGGCCTGCCGGGCGGCCTCTCCGGCCGCGTACGAGACCTTCGGCGCCAGCCGCTCGTTCGCCTCGTGCGCGTAGTGCACAGCCGCGTCCTTGGCGGTTCCTGCGTACGGCGCCACCACTTCCGCTGCGTGCCGCATGCTCTCCCTGGCGTTCTCGGCTGCCAGGCGCACGCTGTCCTTGCGGGTCACGGGATCCTCCTCCTCGGTGGCGGACACAGTTCACCTTTCCACCCTTTGTCGGATCATGCCTGTCCCCACGCCAACAGGCATGTGAGACAGGGCATTCGGGTGGAGGGTTTCCGTGGGCCGGCCCGCATCGTGGGAGGATCGGGAACCGACAGTGAGCACTAGGGAAGGCAGATCCCGTTGGCCGAGAAGCTCTACGCCACGCTGAAGACGAACCACGGCGACATCGAGATCGAGCTGCTGGCGAACTTCGCCCCCAAAACGGTACGGAACTTCGTGGAGCTGGCCACCGGCGCGCGCGAATGGACCAGGCCGACGGACGGTCAGAAGACCACGGACCCGCTGTACGACGGCACGGTCTTCCACCGCATCATCAGCGGGTTCATGATCCAGGGCGGCGACCCGCTCGGCAACGGCACCGGCGGTCCCGGTTACCAGTTCGCCGACGAGTTCCACCCCGACCTGGCCTTCACCAAGCCGTACCTGGTCGCCATGGCCAACGCCGGACCGGGCACCAACGGCTCCCAGTTCTTCATCACCGTCGCACCCACCGCCTGGCTGACCCGCAAGCACACCATTTTCGGCGAGGTCACCGACAAGGCCAGCCAGAAGGTCGTGGACGAGATCGCCGCCCTGCCGACCAATCCGCGTACCGAGCGGCCGCAGGACGACGTGATCATCCGGACGGTGGTCGTCGAGAAGCGCTGATCCCCCGGCGCCGCACCGGGAACCTTCCCCGCCGCCCGTCCGTCCTCGATACGTACCTTGACCGGACCGGTGGGGCGGCGCCCGCGCCAGTCCCGCCGTCAACCGAGGGGACCGATGGACACCGACCGTCTGCCGGGCTGCTACCGCCACCCGGACCGCGACACGGGGATCCGCTGTGTCCGCTGCGAGCGCCCGATCTGCCCCGAGTGCATGATCAGCGCCTCGGTCGGTTTCCAGTGCCCCGAATGCGTCCGCGAGGGCTCCGGTACGGGCCGTCGCCCCGCCGACAACGCACCGCGGACCCTGGCGGGCGGCGTCGTCGCCGCGGATCCCCACCTCGTCACCAAGATCCTCATCGGGATCAACATCGCGGTCTTCCTCGCGGCGCAGGCGGCGCCGGGCCTGCCCGTGCGGCTGGAGTTGCTCGGCCGCTACGTGGAGTACTACGGAGCGCCCCTGGAGGGGGTGTCCACCGGCCAGTACTACCGGCTGCTCACGTCGGTGTTCCTGCACACCGAGTGGTGGCACGTGATCGGCAACATGATCGGCCTGTGGGTACTCGGCGGCCCGCTGGAAGCCGCCCTCGGCCGGGTCCGCTATCTCGCGGTGTACCTGCTGTCAGGTCTGGGCGGCAGCGCCCTCGTCTATCTGCTGACCGCGCCGAACACCGCGACCCTCGGTGCGTCGGGAGCCGTCTTCGGCCTGCTCGGCGCGACGGCCGTCCTCGCCCGCCGGATGCGGTACGAGATGCGGCCGGTGATCATCATGGTCGTTCTGATGCTGGCGCTGACCTTCGTACGGGTCGGCGACATCAGCGTGTCCTGGCAGGCACATGTGGGCGGTCTGGTCACCGGGGCACTGGTCACGCTGGGGCTGCTCCTGCCCGGCGCCGGCCGCAGGCGGATCCTCCTCCAGTGGGGGAGCTGCGCGGCGGTGTTCCTGTTGGCAGTCCTGCTGATCGCGGTCAGGACGGCCGGGCTGGCCGCACTCACCTGATCACACCGGCGTCAACTCTCCACAGAGTTATCCACAGATCTTCTGTCTTTTCCTCAGGTGTGGATGACGCTGTGGATAACTCATGGGGAGAGCTTCCGCCGGCGGTGGATTTCCGCTATGTCCGCCGGGCTACTTCCACTGCGTCGAGACGCCGAATCCCGCCGCGATGAAGCCGAAACCGACCACGATGTTCCAATTGCCCAGGGATTCGATGGGCAGCTGGGTGTCGGTCACATAGAAGACGACGATCCAGGCGAGGCCGATCAGGAAGAACGCGAGCATGACCGGGGCCACCCAGCTGCGGTTCGTCAACCTGATCGCCTGCGGCTGCCGCGTCGGCGGCGGCGTGTAGTCGTCCTTCTTGCGGATACGTGACTTCGGCACGAGGGGCTCTCCTGTCGATGCGCTGGGGACCTTGCCTGCCCCGGGCGTCCGTTAGCGTAGTGGACCTGTGGCGTTGAAGGAGAAGGGTACGTTGAGCGATTCCCACGACTCCTCCGCGGGTCCCCGCCGTCGGCTCCGACCGGTCCGGCTGCTGACCGCCGTCGTTTTCGCCCTCGCCGGTCTCATCTTCGTCACCAGTTTCAACACGTCCAAGGGTACGAACATCCGCACGGACGCCTCGCTCCTCAAGCTCTCCGACCTGATCCACGAGCGCAGCCAGAACAACGCCGAGCTGGAGAAGACCACGGCGGCGGTGCGCGGCCAGGTGGACGCCCTCGCAGAGCGCGACGACGGCAGCACCAAAGCCGAGGACGCCAAGCTGGCCGCCCTGCGCGCCGCCTCCGGCACCGAGGCGGTCTTCGGCAAGGGGCTGACGGTCACCCTCAACGACGCCCCGCCGAACGCCGTCCCCCGCATCCCCAACGTGCCCGACCCCCAGCCCAACGACCTCGTGATCCACCAGCAGGACCTCCAGGCCGTGGTGAACGCGCTGTGGCAGGGCGGCGCCACCGGGATCCAGATCATGGACCAGCGCCTGATCTCCACCAGCGCCGTCCGCTGCGTCGGCAACACCCTGATCCTCCAGGGCCGGGTCTACTCGCCCCCGTACAAGGTCTCCGCGGTGGGTGACCCGGGCGCGTTGCGCAAGGCGCTCGCCGCCTCGCCCGCCCTGCAGAACTACCAGCTGTACGTCACGGCGTACGGCCTGGGCTGGAAAGTGGACGAGCACAAGGCGCTGACACTGCCCGGGTACTCCGGCACAGTGGACCTCCACTATGCGAAGCCCGTGGAATCCGCCACGTCCACGTCCACGTCCACGCCGACGTCCTGACGTCGTACTGCGCCTGCTGGTGCGGACGTTCAGCGAGGTGTGCCTGACGGCCGGCACGGTGATCGTGCTGTTCGTCGCCTACCTGCTGCTGTGGACGGGCGTCCGGGCCGACCGGGCCATGGACGGCGAGGTGGCCCGGCTGCACGAGCGCTGGGCGGCCCCCGCCGCCCCCACCGCCCCGGCGCCGGCGGCCGCCCCCGCGCCGGGCGCCACCCCGTCCGCTCCCGCTACCGCCCCTCCCCCCGCCCCGCCGCTCGCCGACGGGCGGGCCTTCGCCGAGATGTACGTGCCCCGCTTCGGCGCGGACTGGAACAAGCCCGTGCTGGAGGGCACCGGCCCGGAGCCGTTGAAGAAGGGCCTCGGCCACTACCCGCGCTCGGCCCGCCCCGGCGAGAGCGGGAACTTCGCGGTGGCCGGGCACCGGCGGACGTACGGGGACCCCTTCAAGGACGTGCCGGAGCTGCGCCCCGGGGACGCCGTGATCATCAAGGACGCCGTGGCCTGGTACACGTACACCGTCCGGACCGGGCCGCTGCGCGTCCTGCCCACCGAGACGGGGGTGGTCGACCCGGTACCGCAGGGATCGCCCTTCACCGCCCCCGGCCGGTACCTGACCCTGACCACCTGCGAACCGGAATGGGGCCACAGCCACCGCCTGGTGGTGTGGGCGGAGCTCACGGGGACCCGGCCGGCCGGCCAGGGACCGCCCGGGGGATTGCCGAGGTGACCCCCCACTTACGGCCTGTGGCTTTAGTCTGTTGCGGTACCGCTCCCGCGGTACGTGGGAGGAACGCGGAACGAGAGGGAAGCAGGCGCGATGTACGGCTGGATCTGGCGGCATCTGCCCGGCAACGCATGGGTACGCGCGCTGATCTCGCTCGCACTGGTCCTCGCGGTGGTGTTCGTGCTGTTCCAGTACGTCTTCCCGTGGGCCGAGCCGCTCCTTCCGTTCAACGACGTGACGGTGGACGAAGGATCGGGAGCTGCTCCGTGAGCGCGCGCATTCTGGTTGTCGACAACTACGACAGCTTTGTCTTCAATCTGGTCCAGTACCTCTACCAGCTCGGCGCCGAGTGCGAGGTGCTGCGCAACGACGAGGTCGAGCTCGCCCACGCGCAGGACGGTTTCGACGGCGTACTGCTCTCGCCGGGCCCGGGCACCCCGGAGGAGGCGGGCGTCTGCGTCGACATGGTGCGGCACTGCGCCGGCACGGGCGTCCCCGTCTTCGGCGTCTGCCTCGGCATGCAGTCGATGGCCGTCGCGTACGGCGGCGTCGTCGGCCGGGCTCCGGAGCTGCTGCACGGCAAGACCTCGCCGGTGGTGCACGAGGGGCTCGGCGTGTTCGCCGGGCTGCCGTCGCCCTTCACCGCGACCCGCTACCACTCCCTCGCGGCCGAGCCGCAGACCCTGCCCGACGCGCTGGAGGTCACCGCGCGGACCGAGGACGGGATCATCATGGGGCTGCGGCACCGGGAGCACGACGTCGAGGGCGTGCAGTTCCACCCCGAGTCGGTGCTGACGGAGTGGGGTCACCGGATGCTCGCCAACTGGCTCGTGCGCTGCGGTGACGCCGGCGCCGTCGAGCGGTCGGTGGGACTGGCCCCGGTGGTGGGCAAGGCCGTCGCGTGACGGCCGTCGCGCCGTCCGCGCCCACGGGGGGCCGGGCCGCGCGGCGCAAGGCGGCACAGGAGGCCGCGAAGCGTACGCACGTACGGGCGCGCAAGCGGGGCGGCGGACGCCGCCGCCGGCGCCCGCGCTCGGGCGGCCCGCTGGTGGTGCTGAGCCGCGCCGTCGGGGAGATGTTCATCACCGTCGGCGTGGTGATGCTGCTGTTCGTCACCTACCAGCTCTGGTACACCAACGTGCTGGCGGAGCGGACGGCGGACGGGGCCGCGGGCTCGCTGCGGCAGAACTGGGAACACGCCCCGGGCGGGGCGTCCGCGCCGCCGGTGGCGGCCTTCGAGCCGGGCCAGGGCTTCGCGATCCTGCACATCCCGAAACTGGACGTGAAGGTGCCGGTCGCGGAGGGCGTCAGCAAGACGCAGGTGCTCGACAAGGGGATGGTCGGGCACTACGGCGAGGGACCGCTGAAAACGGCGATGCCGTCGGACCGGCAGGGCAACTTCGCGCTGGCCGGCCACCGCAACACCCACGGGGAACCGTTCCGCTTCATCAACCGGCTGGTGCCGGGCGACCCGATCGTGGTGGAGACGAGGGACGCGTACTACACCTACGAGATGACCTCCGCGCTGCCGCAGACCTCACCGTCCAACGTGTCGGTGATCAAGCCGGTTCCCGCGGGATCCGGCTTCACCGGATCCGGCCGGTACATCACGCTGACGACCTGCACCCCGGAGTTCACCAGCACCTACCGGATGATCGTATGGGGCAGGATGACCGGGGAACGACCCCGCAGCCAGGGTGCCCCGGCCGCGCTGAACAGCCCGTAAGCCGACCCGTACGTACGCCACAGAGGACGAATCCGCAGTGTCTCGTGCCCGCCGCCGTTCCGCACAGCCGCCCCGCGACCGCAGTGTCCTCGCCGGGTTCCTGAGTGTGCTCGGCGAGCTCCTGATCACGGTGGGCCTGGTGCTGGGCCTGTTCGTGGCCTACTCGCTGTGGTGGACGAACGTGCTCGCCGACCGGCAGGCGTCGGCGCGCGGCGACGAGGTCCGGCGCCAGTGGCAGCAGCCGTCGCCGGCCGGCGGGGCGCAGCGGCCGGCCGAACCCGGGGCACTGGACACCCGGGGCGGCATCGGGTTCCTGCACGTGCCGGCGATGAAGAACGGCGAGGTGCTGGTCAAGCCGGGAACCTCCCCGGACGTGCTCAACGAGGGCGTCGCCGGGTACTACACGGAGCCGGTGAAGGCGGCGCTGCCGTGGGAGGAGAAGGGCAACTTCTCGCTGGCGGCGCACCGCGACGGGCACGGGGCGAAGTTCCACGATATCGACAAGGTGAAGGGCGGCGACGCCGTCGTCTTCGAGACGCGTGACACCTGGTATGTGTACAAGGTCTTCGCGGAGCTGCGCCAGACCTCGAAGTACGACGTGGACGTGATCAACCCGGTCCCGAAGGAGTCGGGCAGGACGGCCCCGGGGCGCTTCATCACGCTGACGACCTGCACGCCGGTGTACACCTCGAAGTACCGCTACGTCGTGTGGGGCGAGCTGGTGCGCACGGAGAAGGTGGACGCCCGGCGCACCCCGCCCGCGGAACTGCGCTGACGGGAACGGCCCGGCCCCCCCAGGACGGGGGGCCGGGCCGTTCCCTGCGTGGCGCGTCAGCGGCGCGTGCCGCCGGTGAGGCCGCCGAAGAACCCTCCGCCGCCCTGGCCCTTGACCGTGCGGACGTTGACGACCGTGCCGGCGGGCTGGGGAGTTCCCACCGCCGGGGTGGAGTCCAGGATCACCGCGTTGTCGTCCGTGGGACCGGCGAGGACCGCGCCGAACACCAGGCCGCTCGCCTGGAGGGTCAGCTTGGCCTGGGCCACCGTCTGACCGGTCAGCGGCGGTACGACGGTCGGCTGCGCCGCCGCGGCCTTGGCGATGCTGACGTTGACCGTCGTGCCCTTGGCCAGTTCCGTGCCCGGCGTGTACTGCTGCTGCACGATCGTCTTGGGCGCCGTGCCGGGGGGCGCGTCGACCTCGGTGACGCTGCCGAGCTTGAGCTTGGCGTCGGAGAGCAGCTTGGCCGCCGCGTCCTGCGTCTTGCCGGTGAGGTCCGGGACGGCGCCCTTCGCGATCTCCTTGGAGACGGTCAGGGTGATGACCGAACCCTTCTCCGCCTTGACGTCGGACTTGGGGTCCTGGTCCAGGACGATGCCGGGCGACTGGTCGGACTCGACCAGCTTCTTCTCCACCTGGAAGCCCTTGCCCTGCAGTGTGGACTCGGCCTGATCCGACTTCATCCGCAGCACGTCGGGGACCGCCACCTTGGGCGCACCCGAGGAGATCTTGACCTTGATCGTGGAGTTCTTGTCGACCTTGGTGTCCGGCGCCTGGCTCTGCTGGCAGATCCGGTCCTTGGGCTGGTCGGCACATTCCATCGTGCCGTCCTGGACCACGTTCAGGCTGACGTTCTTGCCGCGCTCCTGGGCCGACGCGAGGGTCTCGCCGATCAGCTTGGGGACGGAGGGCCGGTTGTCGGCGCCCCCCGTGAACACCGTGCGGCCGATGAGGATGGCGCCGACCAGCACGAGCACGCCGGCCACGGCCAGCAGGACCGTGGAGGCGCGGCTCTTCTTCTGCGGCCGGCGGCCGTGGCCGCCCTGGTCGTAGCCGCCGTGGCCCTGGTCCCCGTAGCCGCCGTCGCCCGGGGCGGTCGGGGGCATCATCGCGGTCTGGCCGGCGTCGGTGCTGCGCAGGGCGGTGGTGGGCTGGTCGTAGCCCTGGTGACCGTAGCCGTGGCCCTGGTCGCCGTAGCCGTATCCGGCGGCGCCCATGGCGGCGGTCGCGGCGACGGGCTGGCCGTCGAGGCAGGCCTCGATGTCGGCGCGCATCTCGTCGGCGGACTGGTAGCGGTAGTCGGGGTCCTTGACCAGGGCCTTGAGGACGATGGCGTCCATCACCGGCGTGATCTCGGGGTCGAAGTTCGACGGCGGCTGCGGTTCCTCGCGCACGTGCTGGTAGGCGACGGCCACCGGGGAGTCGCCGACGAACGGCGGCCGGACGCAGAGCAGCTCGTAGAGCAGGCAGCCGGCGGAGTACAGGTCGGAGCGCGCGTCGACCTGCTCGCCCTTGGCCTGCTCCGGGGAGAGGTACTGGGCGGTGCCGATGACGGCGGCGGTCTGCGTCATGGTCATGCCGGAGTCGCCCATGGCGCGGGCGATGCCGAAGTCCATGACCTTGACCTGGCCGGTGCGGGTCAGCATCACGTTGGCGGGCTTGATGTCGCGGTGCACGATGCCGGCGCGGTGCGAGTACTCGAGGGCCTGGAGGATGCCGATGGTCATTTCCAGGGTGCGCTCGGGCAGCAGTTTGCGGCCGGAGTGAAGCAGCTCGCGCAGGGTGGACCCGTCGACGTACTCCATCACGATGTACGGGATGGAGATGTTGTCTACGTAGTCCTCGCCGGTGTCGTAGACGGCGACGATCGCCGGGTGGTTGAGCGATGCGGCCGACTGGGCCTCGCGGCGGAACCGGGCCTGGAAGGACGGGTCGCGGGCGAGGTCGGCACGCAGGGTCTTGACGGCGACGGTACGGCCGAGCCGGGTGTCGTGACCGAGGTAGACCTCGGCCATGCCACCACGGCCGAGCACGTGGCTCAGCTCGTACCGGCCGCCGAGGCGACGCGGCTCTTCCATAACTTGCAGCCCTCTCCGTCAGTCCCGACCGCACCGGTGTGTGGTCCGGCGGTGTGCTGTTCGCGCAAAGGCTACCGGCCGATCGGGAGTGATCGTCTCGTGACCACAGGCTGATACGAGACCGGTACCGAGCGCTCGGATCCTGTCTTCGTTCCTCATCCCTTGTTGTTCTTCAGAACGGCTTCCATGACCGCCTTGGCGACCGGCGCCGCCAGGCCGCCACCGGTGATGTCCTCACGGTCGGCGGCGCTGTCCTCGATGACGACGGCGACGGCGACCGGGGAGGAACCGTCGGGCAGCTTGGCGTAGGAGATGAACCAGGCGTAGGGACGCTTGGCGTTCTTCTCTCCGTGCTGCGCGGTGCCGGTCTTGCCGCCGACGGTCACGCCCTTGATCTGGGCCATGGTGCCGGTGCCGTTCTCGACGACGTTGACCATCATCTTCTGGACCTTCTGCGCGTTCGCGGCGGAGAGGGGCCGGCTCATTTCCTGCGGCTCGTGCTTCTCGATCACGTCGAGGTTGGGCGCGGTCAGCTGGTCGACCATGTACGGCTTCATCAGCTTGCCGTCGTTGGCGATGCCCGCGGTGACCATGGCCATCTGCAGCGGGGTGGCGGCGGTGTTGAACTGGCCGATGGAGCTCTGCGCGTTGCCGTCCCTGCCCATGGTCTTGTCGTAAACGCTGGCGAAGGCGCGGACGGGGGTGTCGATGGTGCTGTTGAACCCGAACTTCTGGGCCATGTCGACCATCTTGTCGCGGCCGACCTTGTCGCCCATGTTCGCGAAGACCGAGTTGCAGGAGACCCGCAGCGCGTTGTTCAGGCTGGACTTCTCGCAGCCCGAGGCGTGGTTGACCATCGGGGTCCTGGTGCCCGGCAGGATGTACGGCTCGGGAGTGTCCGTCGGTGCGTCGATGTCCGTGACGGCGCCGTTCTCCAGGGCCGCGGCGGCCGTGACGACCTTGAAGGTGGAGCCCGGCGGGTAGGTCTCGCGCAGGGCTCGGTTGACGAGGTTCTTGTCCTCGCTGTCGTTGAGCTGGCGCCAGGCCTTGCCGTCGTCCTTCGAGAACCCGGCGAAGCTCGACGGGTCGTAGGACGGGGTGCTGACCAGGGCCAGGATGGCGCCGGTGCGCGGGTCGATCGCCGCGACGGCGCCCTTCTTGGTGCCGAGCTGCTGGTAGGCGGCCTTCTGCGCGGCGGCGTTCAGGGTGGTGACGACGTTGCCGCCCTGCTTCTTCTCCCCGGTGAACATGCCGATGGTGCGGTCGAAGAAGAGCCGGTCGTCGTTGCCGGTGAGGATGCCGTCGTCGATGTTCTCCAGCTGCGTCGAGCCGAAGGCCTGGGAGGCGTATCCCGTGACGGGCGCCCACAGGGGGCCGTCGATGTACGTCCGCTTGTACTTGAAGTCGCTGCCGTCGGTGACCGCGGAGCCGGTGACGGGCTGGCCCTGGACGATGATGTTGCCGCGCTCGGTGGCGTACTGGGCGATCTGGACCCGGCGGTTTTCCTTGCGGGTGCTGAGCTCCTCGGCCTGGACGTACTGCAGCCAGTTCGTACGGATCAGCAGCGCGAGGACGAGCAGCCCGCAGAACAGCGAGATGCGGCGCAGGGGCTTGTTCATGACGGGCGGACCACCTGGGTCATCTCGGAGTCGGGGGACGGGGCGGGGGCCGGGGCCGGGCGGCGTGCGGTGTCGCTGATCCGGATGAGGATGGCGATGAGCACCCAGTTCGCGAGGACGGAGGAACCGCCGGAGGCGAGGAAGGGCATGGTCATGCCGGTGAGGGGGATGAGGCCCATGACTCCGCCGGCGACGACGAAGATCTGCAGGGAGAACGCGCCGGAGAGGCCGATGGCGAAGAGCTTGCCGAACGGGTCGCGGGCGGCGAGTGCGGTGCGGACGCCGCGCTCGATGATCAGGCCGTAGAGCAGCAGGAACGCCATGACGCCGGAGAGGCCGAGTTCCTCGCCGACGGTGGAGAAGATGAAGTCGGAGTTGGCGGCGAAGCCGATCAGGTCGGAGTTGCCCTGTCCCCAGCCGGTGCCCAGGACCCCGCCGGAGCCGAAGCTCATGATCGACTGGCCGACCTGCTCGCAGGCGCCGGACTTGCTGTAGCAGGCGAAGGGGTCGAGCCAGGCGGTGACGCGGACCTTGACGTGGCTGGCAGTGGTGCCGACGACGACGGCGCCGCCGACCGACATGAGCAGACCGATCACGATCCAGCTGGTGCGCTCGGTGGCCACGTACAGCATGATCACGAACATGCCGAAGAAGAGCAGCGAGGTGCCCAGGTCGTTCTCGAAGACGAGGACGAGCAGGCTCATCGCCCAGATCATCAGGATCGGGCCGAGGTCACGGCCGCGCGGCAGGTAGAGGCCCATGAAGCGGCGGCTGGCCAGGGCCAGGGCGTCGCGCTTGACCATCAGGTAGCCGGCGAAGAAGATCGCGATCACGATCTTCGCGAACTCGCCCGGCTGGATGGAGAAACCGCCGACGCTGATCCAGATCTTCGCGCCGAAGACGTCGGCGCCCAGGCCCGGGACGACGGGCAGGATCAGCAGGACCAGCGAGGCGGCCATCGAGATGTACGTGAACCGCTGGAGCACGCGGTGGTCCTTGAGGACCAGCAGCACGACCGCGAACAGGGCGAGCGCGAGGGCCGTGTACATCATCTGCCGGGGCGCCGACTCGGTGAAGCCGCCGTACTGGCGCTTGGCGAGGTTCTGCAGCCGCTCGGACTGGTCCAGCCGGTAGATGATCACGAGCCCGAGCCCGTTGAGCAGCGTGGCGATCGGCAGCAGCAACGGGTCGGCGTACTTGGCGTAGCGGCGCACGACGAGGTGCGCGAGACCGGCGAGCACGCCGAGGCCGAGCCCGTAGGTGAGCATGCCCGGGGGCAGCTTGCCGTGGATCGACAGCCCCACGTTGGCGTAGGCGAAGATCGGGATGACCACGGCGAAGGCGAGCAGCAGGAGCTCGGTGTTCCGCCGGCTCGGCAGCTCGATGGCGCCGATGGTGGTCGTGTTGGTGACAACGCTCATGGTGTGGCAGGCCCCCTGTGCCCGCGTGTGGCTAGGGCTTTTCGCACTGGCCGGCCAGCTGCTGCTCCGCGGGAGTCAGGCCGGGGCCGGGTGTCGGGCTGTTCTGCGCCTCGGCGGCGCGGCGGGCTTCGTCCTTCTTGCAGGCGGACACCTGTGCGCTCAGCTCGTCGATCTTCTTGCGGGCCCCGTCGAGGCTGCCTTCGCCGATCGTGGCCTCGACCTGCTTGCGCTTGAAGGACGGCAGGTACTTGAGTTCGATGTCGGGGTGGTCCGTCTCCACCTGCGAGAGGTGGATCCAGGCCAGGTTCTGACTGATGCCCCGGTACAGGGCGACGTGCTCGTCCTTGACGCCGACGTAGAACTGGGTCTGGGTCCAGCGGTGCCCGGCGTACACGCCCCCGCCGACCACGCCCGCGACGAGCAGCAGGATCAGGGTCCTGGTGGTCCACCTGCGCCCTTTGCCGCGCCGCCTGCGGGGCTTGTCGTACGTGTCCTCATAGCCGGAGTCGGCGTCGTAGGCGCCGCTGTCGGCGTCGCCGAAGCTGCCGTAACCGCCGCCCTGGCTCTGGTCGGGGTATCCGTAGCCGGGGTTGTCGCCGCTGCCGGGAGGGCCGAAGGCGCCCGCGGGCGGGGCGGCCGGGCGGCCGAGACCGGAGGCCCGGCCGGCCGGGGTCTGCATCGCGTTGCCGTCGAAGAGCTGGTGCTGGTTCTCGGCGACCGCGCCGACGACCACCGGGGTGTCGTTCAGCTGGGCGGCGAGGGTGTCGCCGCTGTCGGTGTCGAGCACGTCGGCCACGATGCAGGTGATGTTGTCGGGGCCGCCGCCGCGCAGGGCGAGCTGGATCAGGGACTGCACGGTCTCGTGCGGGCCGTGGTAGTCGGCGAGGGTCTCCTCCAGGGTCTGGTGGGAGACGACGCCGGACAGCCCGTCGGAGCAGATGAGGTAGCGGTCGCCGGGCCGGACCTCGCGGATGGACAGGTCCGGCTCGACGATGTCGCCGCTGCCCAGGGCCCGCATGAGCAGCGAGCGCTGCGGGTGGGTGGTGGCTTCCTCTTCGGTGATGCGGCCCTCGTCGACGAGGCGCTGCACCCAGGTGTGGTCCTGGGTGATCTGCGTGAGGACGCCGTCGCGCAGGAGGTAGGCACGGGAGTCGCCGACGTGGACGAGGCCGAGGCGCTGACCCGTCCACAGGAGGGCGGTCAGGGTGGTGCCCATGCCCTCCAGTTGCGGGTCTTCCTCGACCATGACGCGCAACTGGTCGTTGGCGCGCTGCACGGCGACGCTGAGGGCGGTGAGGATGTCGGAGCCCGGGACGTCGTCGTCGAGCTGCACGAGGGTGGAGATCACCTCGGAGCTGGCGACTTCGCCGGCGGCCTGGCCGCCCATGCCGTCGGCGATCGCGAGGAGGCGGGGGCCGGCGTAACCGGAGTCCTCGTTGCCCTCGCGGATCATGCCCTTGTGCGATCCGGCGGCGAACCGCAGGGACAGACTCATGCGCACCTGCCCTGTCGACGCTGCTGCCTCCGGGTACAACCGGTCTCGACGAGCCACACTGCCCACCCTCCGGTCGGGAGCGCGCGCGGGTCCGTGTCCCCGGTGGGACGGGCCGCCGCGGCTCGCTCGCTCCGCTCGCTCATTCTCGTACTACTTCCGCAGCTCGATGACGGTCTTGCCGATGCGGATCGGGGCGCCCGGCGGGATGGGCGTCGGGGTGGTCAGCCGGGTCCGGTCGAGATAGGTGCCGTTGGTGGACCCGAGATCCTCGACGATCCACTGGCCGTCGGTATCGGGGTAGATCCTGGCATGACGGCTGGACGCGTAGTCGTCGTCCAGCACGATCGTGGAGTCGTGGGCGCGGCCCAGGGTGATCGTCTGCCCCGACAGGGCGACCGTGGTGCCCGTGAGGGTGCCCTCGGACACGACGAGTTTGGTGGGCGCCCCGCGGCGCTGCCGCTGCTGCGGGGGCGCGCTCGGGCGCCCCGTCTGCTGCGGGGCACCGCCTGCGCCGCCGCCGCGGCGGGAGCCGCGTTGCGTGACTCTCGTTCCGAAGAGGTCGCTGCGGATGACCTGGACGGCCACGATGACGAACAGCCACAGAACGGCCAGGAAACCCAACCGCATGACCGTCAGGGTCAGCTCTGACATTGCCCCCGCTTCACCCTTCGGCTTGCCGGTAAATGATGGTGGTGCTGCCCACGACGATCCGCGAGCCGTCGCGGAGCGTAGCGCGGGTGGTGTGCTGCCCGTCCACCACGATGCCGTTGGTGGACCCGAGATCCTGGATCGTCGGGGGCGTTCCGGTCCGGATCTCACAGTGCCGGCGCGATACGCCGGGGTCGTCGATCCGCACATCGGCCTCGGTGCTTCGGCCGAGTACGAGCGTGGGGCGCGAGATCTGGTGGCGGGTGCCGTTGATCTCGATCCAGCGGCGCGTGGTGCCGGGGGCGCCCGGTCCCGGCCCCGGCCCGGGACCGCCGCGGCGCGCGGCGGGACCGCCGGGCGGCGGGGCGGTCGGCATGGGCGGGGCGGCGACCGGGGGGTACCCGTATCCGCCCTGCTGCGGGCTCTGGGGCGCCTGGCCCTGCCCCTGGGGGCCGGCCGGCTGGGAGGTGCTGGAGGCGAGGGTCCGGCTGCGGACGCGGTAGAGACCGGTGTCCAGGTCGTCGGCCTTCTCCAGGTGCACCTTGATGGGGCCCATGAAGCTGTAGCGCTGCTGCTTGGCGTAGTCGCGGACGAGGCCCGCGAGCTCGTCGCCGAGCTGTCCGGAGTAGGGGCTCAGGCGTTCGTAGTCGCCGGAGCTGAGCTCCACGATGAAGTCGTTGGGGACGACGGTCCGCTCGCGGTTCCAGATGGTGGCGTTGTTGTCGCACTCGCGCTGGAGGGCGCCGGCGATCTCCACCGGCTGGACTTCGGACTTGAAGACCTTGGCGAAGGTGCCGTTCACCAGACCTTCGAGTCGCTGCTCGAACCGCTTCAGAACTCCCATGGGGCACCTCCTCCGTCGTTGTCGCCCTGTACTGCTTACTGATCGTATCCACGCGTGGCGGATTCGGGTGGTTCCCCTCCGGTCCCGTGCGCAGGAGTGTTGGTCCTCACAAGGATCGTAGGGGCGCTCCAGGGACAGTGTCCCGCACCGGGAGCGGAGTGCGGGAGGGGACCGTCGTGGCGGTGGTGGCCGGGGGTCGGGAAGCGATGTGATTCCACCCCGTCCGACGTGCTAATGTTTCGACGTCGCCAGGGGAACGGCCCGAAAGGGAAGAACCGCTGGGGAGCTGCTCGGGCGAGTGGCGGAACGGCAGACGCGCTGGCTTCAGGTGCCAGTGTCCTTCGGGACGTGGGGGTTCAAATCCCCCCTCGCCCACTGAGGACGCCGATGAAACGGTGTTCTTGGCAACGACGAAACGGTCGTCATCGTGAAAGCGATGGCGGCCGTTTTGCTTTGCCCTCGGACGGTTCGTGGCGCTCCCGCTGTCGCTGGGGGTGTGTCTCGCTGAGGGTGTGTCAGGCGTCGGGGCGCCGGTGACGTACGTCATGGCGGGGCCGTGCACCGTGCACGGAAGCCGGTGACATCTGTGACCCCTGGACGCGAGGGCGCCGCGGGCAGGGTGGGGGCATGGAAGCGGACTGTGGGGGGACGCCGGGACGATCGGCCGCGCAGTGGCTGGGGACCCTGCTGAGGGACCTGGTGGCTTGGCTGCGGCGAAAGCCGGTGGCGGTGCCCCGAGGGGTGCCGGGCGCTGTCCCATTCCGCGGACGTACGCATGGTCGTCCGGGCGGTGGCCGCGGCGGACCTCGTCGTCGAAGCCGTCGTCGACGCGATGGTCCCGGCCGCGTACCGGGTGCTGCACCTGTTGTGGGTCGGGTGCGCCCTCGTCCTGTGCGCCGGCTTCTGCGCGATGACCGCCCGTACCCCGCACCTGTTGGAGGCGCGGGTGCTGCGGCTGCGGACCGGGCCGTTTCGGGAAGTGGGCCTGCCGCTGGATCAGGTCGTGAGCGCCCGGGCCGAGCACGGGCTGACCGTCGGTCACGGGCTGCGCAGGTCGCCGGACGACGGGGAAGGCGTGGCGTGCTCGGTCAGCAGTGCCACCACCGTGGTGCTCGTCCTCGCCCGGCCCGTGGAGGTGCGGCTGCGGCGCGGTGGCAGCGTCATGGCCCGGCGGGTGCGGTTCTGTGCCGACCGGCCGGCCGAGGCCGCGCGGCTGATCCGGGAGGCGGCGGGGCGGGCCGCCGTACGCGAGCCGGAGCGTGGCGGGGCCGGGGCGTGAGAACCGCTCCGGGCCGCCCTGCTGGTCAGGGGTGCCGGGCTGTCGATACGGTCAGGCCGAATCATTGATGTTGGCCGAGAAGTACGGCAGTTACGGGTGGGGGGCGGCACGCATGGTGGCGGTACCGGCGGAGCAGGCAGTGGGAGCGGAACCGGCGACGGGAGCCGGACGGATACCGCGGGTCGCCGGATTCGCGCCGCGGGTCGTGGCGGGCTCGGCCAAGGAGACGGGCAGGGCATTGCGGGCACGCGTGCCGCGCTCGGCGCACGCCCGGTTCGAGGCCCCGGCCGGACGACCCGACGCCGTCCGCGCGGTCGAGCAGTCCAACGTCGGACGGGTCGCGGAACTCACGCCGATCCGCGTGGGCCGCATGGCCGCGAACCCCTTCGCCTTCCTTCGGGGCGCGGCCGGTCTGATGGCGCACGACCTGTCCGGCGGCCCGGTGACCGGCGTCGGCGCGCAGATCTGCGGTGACGCGCACGCGGCGAACTTCGGTCTTTACGGGGACGCGCGGGGCCGGCTCGTCATCGACCTGAACGACTTCGACGAGACCGTCTTCGGTCCGTGGGAGTGGGACGTGAAGCGGCTGGCGACCTCGCTGGTGCTGGCCGGCCGGGTGGCGGGGGCGGACGAGGACACCTGCCGGGCGGCAGCCTTGGACGCGGTGGGCGCCTACCGGCGGACGATGCGGCTGCTGGCCAAGCTGCCGGCGCTCGACGCGTGGAACGCCATCGCGGACGAGGAACTGGTCTCGCACACCGATGCCCGGGACCTGCTGGGCACCCTGGAACGGGTCTCGGAGAAGGCCCGTAACAACACCTCGGCCCGGTTCGCCGCCAAGTCGACGGAGGCCTGCCCCGACGGGTTCCGGCGCTTCGTGGACGCCCTTCCGGTCCTGCGCCGGGTCGGCGACGAAGAGGCGGCCGCCGTGGCCGCCGCGCTGGGCCCGTACTTGAACACCCTGCAGGGCGACCGGCTGCCGCTGCTGGCCCGCTATGCCATCCACGACGTGGCGTTCCGCGTGGTGGGTACCGGGAGCGTGGGCACCCGCTCGTACGTGGTGCTGCTGCTGGACCACCGGGGAGAGCCGCTCGTGCTCCAGGTGAAGGAGGCGCGGCCTTCCGTGCTGCTGCCGCACCTGCCCGCGCTGGGCTTCCACGCGCCGGAGGAGGAGCACGAGGGACGCCGCGTGGTGGCCGGACAGCAGCGGATGCAGGTGGTCTCCGACATCCTGCTGGGCTGGACCACCGTGCAGGGGCGCCCGTACCAGGTCCGCCAGTTCCGCAACCGCAAGGGCAGTGTGGATCCGGCGGCGCTCGCCCCCGAGCAGATCGACGACTACGGACGGATGACGGGCGCCCTGCTGGCCCGGGCCCACGCGCACAGCGCCGATCCCAGGGTGCTGGCGGGCTACTGCGGTAAGAACGAGGAGCTGGACGAGGCGATGGCCGCCTTTGCCGTGACCTACGCGGACCGCAGTGAGGCCGACCACGCCTATCTGGTGGCGGCGGTCCGGTCGGGCCGGATCGCGGCCGAGTTCGGCGTCTGAGGGTACGGCCCGTCTCGTTCCGGGGCCCCTCGGGCGGCGCCGGCGGGCCGGACAGGCTCGTCGGCGCCGCCGGCGGATCGGGGCGGCCTTGGGTGTTTCTGGGGCTGCCTCGGGCGTGTCCGGGGCGCCTGAGGTGTTTCCGGGACGGCACCGGATGTTTCACGTGAAACCGGTGGATGTTTCACGTGAAACACGCAACGTCCACCGGGGCGGACGGGCCTTAGGCTGGCCGGGTGAGCGAGCACACGGAGCAGACAGTCCCCCAAGAGTCCGCCGACTCCGGCGACGAGCGGCCCGAGGCCCGGCTTGACCGGGCGGTGCGTGCCGCGGAGCAGGCGCTGATCGAGTTCGAGATCGCGGTGGAGACCTTCCGGGTCGAGGTGGAGAACTTCTCCCGGCTGCACCACCAGAAGCTCGGCCCCATGTACTCGCGGCTCGATGAGCTGGACGCGCTGATCGCCGAGGCGAAGGCGGCGCGGACCGGCGATCCCGATGATCTTCGGCGAGCCCGTGATGCGCGGTCACTGGTGATGCCGATGCCCGGGGTCGACGAGTTGTTCCACGACTGGATGGGCTCTGACGGGATCTCCGACGACGCCTCCGCGATGCTCACCGACCGTACGGTGCGGCCGCCGGAGCGAGTGCGTCCGACGGAGGAGGTACGTCGGCTGTACCGCGAGCTGGTCCGCAAGGCGCATCCCGATCTCGCCCAGGACGAAGCCGAGCGGGAACGGCGGGATGCGTTCATCTCCCGGGTCAACGCGGCGTACGCGCGGGGTGAGGAAACCCTGCTGCGCGAGCTGGCGGAGGAATGGGCGGCCGGCCCGGCGCCGGAGACGGCACGGCCGAGCGAGAGCGAGGAGCTCTACGCGCGGCTGGAGTGGCTGGCGCGGCGCAAGGAGCTCCTGGCGGCGGTGGCGCGGGAGCTGGAGGAGAGCGCCATCGGATCGATGCTGCGGATGGCTCCGGACGACCCGGACCGCCTGCTGGAGGAGATCGCGGAGCAGCTGCTGGCCCAGGTCTCCGAGCGTGAGACCGAACTGGCGGGGCTGACCGAGGGGCAGTAGAGCCACGACGGCTCGGGCGGGTGGTGCGTGCCTGCGGGTGGCGCTCGCGGCCCGCAGGCGGTCCCCGGCCGCCTCGGGCTCCGGGGTACCCCGGCCGGTATAGGTTGGGATCCGGATCTGTGACGAGAGAAGGCGACGTATGAACTTCGGACCGCTTCCCTCGGTGGGCGCCGCCGAGGTGCCCTCCGAAGGCTTTGTCCTGGACGTCCGTGAGGACGACGAATGGGCGGCCGGGCATGTCGAGGGCGCGCTGCACATCCCCATGAGTGACTTCGTGGCCCGCTTCGGCGAGCTCACCGAGGCCATCGAGGACGGTGGCCGGGTGCACGTGATGTGCCGGGTGGGCGGGCGTTCCGCGCAGGTCACCCAGTACCTCGTCCGTCAGGGCATCGATGCCGTGAACGTCGACGGTGGCATGCAGGCCTGGGACGGCGCCCGCCGCCCAATGATCAGCGAGAGCGGCAACCCGCCCTTCGTGCTCTGAGCCGGGACCGGTAACGCGCCGGTCAGGCGAGGGGGTGGGCGGCCAGGAGGTCGCCCAGGGCCTCCTCGTGTGCGGCGGCCGGTCCGAGCTGGAGTTCCAGCTGCTTGGCCCAGGCGTGGTAGCGGTGCAACGGGTAGTCGGTGTCGGCGCCGAACCCGCCGTGGAGGTGCTGGGCGGTCTGTACGACCCGGCGTACGCCCTCGGAGGCCCAGATCTTGGCCACCGCGACATCGCCGGCGATCGGCAGCGGGCCCCCCGCGCCCGCTGCCGCGCTCTCCAGCCTCCAGGCCGCCTGCCAGAGGGTGACCTCCATGGCCCGCAGGTCGATGTAGCGGTCCGCCGCCTGTACGGCAACGGCCTGGAACGTGGCGACGGGGAAGCCGAACTGCTCACGCTTCCCCGTGTACTGGCCGGTCATGGCGAGTACGGCTTCGCCGAGACCGAGCGCGAGGGCGCAGGTGCCGGTCGCCAGCAGCCGGTGGAGCAGGTCCCAGGCCGCCGGGTCGCCGATGAGGTGGGTGCGGGGCACCCGCACCCCGTCCAGGGTGAGGTGGGCGAGCCGCTCGCCGCTGGTGGAGTACTGGTCCGCGAGGGTCAGCCCCTCGGCGCCACGGGGAACCAGCGCGAGGACCGCCGCCCCCTCCCCGGTGTGGGCGGGTACGGCGATCCAGTCGGCGCTCTGCGCCCAGGGGACGGAGGTCTGGACCCCGTCCAGGACCCACAGCGAACCGTCGGACCGGGCGTCCACGCCGAGTTCGGCCGGGTCGTGGCCGGTGCGGCCGTGTGCCGCGGCGGTGAGGACGAGGGTTCCGCGGCCTGCTCCGGGCAGCAGGGCGGCGGACAGTTCCCGGCCCCCGTATGCCTGGACCGCCATGGCGGTGGCGCAGTGCTCCAGCAGCGGTACCCGGGCCAGTACCTTCGCCGCCTCGCGCAGCACCAGGCAGAGCGCGATGGCGTCGAGCCCGGCCCCGCCGTGTTCCTCGGCCAGGACCAGGCCCAGCAGGTCGGATCCGGCGAGACGGGCCCACAGCGGCCGGTCGAAGTCGTCGGCCACCGCTCCCGGGGTGAGCGCGGGGCTCGGGACACCGTCCGGCGAGACACCCGCGAACACGGCCTTGGCCGCCTCGACGGCGGCCTGCTGCTCCTCGGTGAAGGTGAAGTCCACTGCCAGTCCTCCCGGGTGCCCACCGGAGCGTGCCGGTTCGCGTCCTGCGCCGATCTGACGGAGCGTCAAGATAGAGCAGTGCCGGTGAAAAGCACAGCCTCCGAGGGGGACCGAGCGGTCAGCGGTCGAAGTCGATCTCCACGTCCTCCGTCACCGCGTGGGACTGGCAGGCCAGCACGAACCCGGCCTCCGTCTCCTCCTCCTCCAGCGCGAAGTTGCGGTCCATCCGCACCTCACCCGACACGAGGAACGCCCGGCAGGTCCCGCAGACCCCGCCCTTGCAGGCGTACGGGGCGTCCGCGCGGTTGCGCAGCACGGCATCCAGCAGCGACTCCCCGTCCTGGACCGGCCAGGTGCCCGACCGGCCGTCGAGACGGGCGGTGACCCGGCCCCGTGCGGCGGCGGCCGAGGGGGCGCGCACGACGGCCTGCGGCGCGGTGTCCTCGACGTGGAAGACCTCCTCGTGGACCCTGCCCCGTACGACGCCCAGGGCCTTCAACGCCCGCTCCGCACCCTGCACCAGGCCGTAGGGGCCGCACAGGAACCACCCCGTCACCTCCGCGACGGGCAGCAGCGCCGGCAGCAGGGTGTTCAGCCGCTGCTCGTCCAGTCGGCCGGACGGCAGCCCGGCCTCCTGCTCCTCCCGGGACAGCACGGTCACGAGCTGGAACCGGTCGGGGTAGCGGTCCTTGAGGTCGGCCACCTCCTCCAGGAACATCGTCGAGGCCGCCGTGCGGTCAGCGCGCACCAGGCAGAAGCGGGCATCGGGCCGGGCAGCCAGCAGGGAGGCGGCGATCGACAGCACCGGGGTGATCCCGCTGCCGCCCACGATCGCCGCGTAGTGCGCGGCGGCCGGCGCCGCGGCCGGGTCCAGGACGAACCGTCCGGCCGGGACCATCACGTCGAGGACGTCCCCGGCGGCGATCTCCTTGTGCGCGAACGTGGAGAACTCGCCGCCCTCCACCAGCCGCACGCCGACCCGCAGCGACGAGGGGCCCGCCTCGCCCGGGGCGGGGGAGCAGATCGAGTAGGTACGGCGGACCTCGGAGCCCTCGGGGGTGCTGCGGCGCAGCGTCAGGTGCTGGCCCGGCGCGTGCCGGTACTCGGCCCGCAGCTCCTCGGGCACCCGCAGGGTCAGGGCCACCGAGTCGTCGGTGAGCCGGTCGACCGCCGCCACCGTGAGGGCGTGGAAAGCGCCGTGGCGCGCGGGACGCGGCGCCCCCGCAGGGGACGACTGCGCGGGCGACGGCGGCGGCACGGCCATTTACAGCTCCTTGAAGTGGTCGAACGGTTCGCGGCAGGCGACGCAGCGGCGCAGCGCCTTGCACGCGGTGGAGGAGAACCGGCTGAGCAGTTCGGTGTCGGTCGATCCGCAGTGCGGGCAGCGGACCGACAGCGTCAGCGGGACCGGGCCGCCCGCGGCGTGCGGGCGGGGCGGGGCTATGCCGAACTCCGCGAGCTTGCGCCGGCCCTCGGCGCTGATGTCGTCGGTCGACCAGGCCGGGGCCAGCACCGTGGTCACCCGCACGTCGGGGATGCCGTGCCCGGTCAGGGCCTGGCGGATGTCGGCGGACATGGCCTCGATCGCCGGGCAACCGGTGTAGGTGGGGGTGAGGAGGACCTCCGCGTGGCCGTCGTCATGCATCCGGACCCCGCGCATGACGCCGAGTTCGGCCAGGGTGAGGACGGGCAGCTCAGGGTCGGGGACGGAGCCGGCCAGCTCGGCCAGCTCCGCCTCCAGGCGGGTCGTTCCGGCGGTCGTTCCCGTACCGGGTTCCGCGTCCGTCACCATGACGCCCCCGGATGGCTGCGGTGCAGGTGCTGCATCTCCGCCAGCATCCGGCCGAACGGCTCGGTGTGCAGTCCCTGCCGGCCGGCGCCCGCGGCCCAGGCTCCCGTCCGCGGGCCTTCGGGCAGGGTGAGCCCGGCGCGCTCCAGGACCGCTCCGAGCGCGGCCAGCCAGCGCTCTTCCAGGGCGGCCCAGTCGACGCCTTCGAGTCCGTCCACCGGCTGGAACATCTCGCCGGTGTACTTCCACAGGGCGTCCAGCGCGGCCCGCATGCGGGCCCGGCTCTCCTGCGTGCCGTCGCCGAGCCGCAGCGTCCACTGCTCGGCGTGGTCGTGGTGGTACGCGGTCTCCTTGACGGCCTTGGCGGCCAGGGGCGCGAACGGGCCCTCGCCCGCAGCCAGTTCCCTGTACAGCTCGTGCTGGTAGAGCGAGAAGTAGAGCTGCCGGGCGATGGTGTGGGCGAAATCGCCGTTGGGCCGCTCGACCAGCTGGACGTTGCGGAAGGAGCGCTCCTCGCGCAGGAACGCCAGCTCGTCCTCGTCGCCCGCCATGGACAGCAGCAGGCGGGCCTGGCCGAGCAGGTCGAGGGCGATGTTGGCGAGGGCCACCTCTTCCTCCAGGACGGGTGCGTGGCCCGCCCATTCGCCGAGGCGGTGGGAGAGGATCAGCGCGTCGTCCCCGAGGGCGAGGGCGGCCGCCCGCACGGTGTCCGTGCCGGTTGCGGCGGCTTCGGCCGCGGCGGTCACATCGCTGGTCGCGTTGCCGGTCACAGGTGGCGCACCCCCTCGGGGATCTCGTAGAAGGTGGGGTGGCGGTAGGGCTTGTCGGCGGACGGGGCGAAGAACGGGTCCCGCTCGTCCGGCGAGGAGGCGGTGATCTCGGTGGAGGGCACCACCCAGATCGACACGCCTTCGCTGCGCCGCGTGTAGAGGTCACGGGCGTTGCGCAGGGCCATTTCCGCGTCCGGGGCGTGCAGGCTTCCCGCGTGCGTGTGCGAGAGGCCGCGCCGCGAGCGGACGAACACCTCCCACAGCGGCCAGTTCTGCGTCATGCCTGTGTCTCCTCGTGGTTCGTCGCCGTGTGACCGGCGTGCTCTGCGGTGGTGCCGTCCGCCGGGCGGGCGGCCTGCCGCGCGTGCTTCGCCGCGTACGCCGCGGCGGCTTCCCGTACCCAGGCGCCTTCCTCGTGGGCCGTGCGCCGCTGGCTGAGGCGCTGTTCGTTGCACGGGCCGTTTCCCTTGAGCACGTCCCAGAACTCGGCCCAGTCGATCGCGCCGAAGTCGTAGTGCCCGCGCTCCTCGTTCCACTTGAGGTCCGGGTCGGGCAGGGTCAGCCCCAGCGACTCGGCCTGCGGCACGGCGATGTCCACGAAGCGCTGACGCAGCTCGTCGTTCGAGTGGCGCTTGATCCGCCAGGCCATCGACTGGGCCGAGTGCGCCGACTCCCCGTCCGGCGGCCCGAACATCATCAGCGAGGGCCACCACCACCGGTCCACGGCGTCCTGCGCCATGGCGTGCTGGGCCTCGGTGCCCTTCGACAGGGCCAGGAGCAGCTCGTACCCCTGGCGCTGGTGGAAGGACTCCTCCTTGCAGATGCGGACCATGGCGCGCGCGTACGGACCGTAGGAGCAGCGGCAGATCGGCACCTGGTTGGTGATGGCCGCCCCGTCGACGAGCCAGCCGATCGCACCGACATCGGCCCAGGTCAGGGTGGGGTAGTTGAAGATCGAGGAGTACTTCTGCTTCCCCGAGTGGAGCTTGTCGAGCAGCTCGTCGCGGCTGGTGCCGAGGGTCTCGGCGGCGCTGTACAGGTAGAGGCCGTGTCCTGCCTCGTCCTGGACCTTGGCCATCAGGATCGCCTTGCGGCGCAGCGAGGGCGCGCGGGTGATCCAGTTGGCCTCGGGCTGCATGCCGATGATCTCGGAGTGGGCGTGCTGGGCCATCTGGCGGACCAGGGAGGCGCGGTATTCGTCGGGCATCCAGTCACGCGGCTCGACGCGCTCGTCCGCCGCCACGGCGGCGTCGAACGCGGCCGCGAGCTGCGCACCGAGATCGCCGCCCTCGCCCGGGGCACCGTGCCCCGGCTGCGCGGGACCCGTTCCCAGGCCTGTTTCCTGCCCAGATTCCGGGGTCACTGTGACCATCCCGGCCCCCTGTCAGAGTCTGCGTTCCGCCCGACCGACCGATCGTTCGGTTCATCCTCTTCAATGGTGGGTCGACGGCCCGTAGGGTGTCAACCTCTGTGGGCAACCCTGTGGACGCCGGACGATCGGGACGCGATGGATTCGAACGAGCGAAAGCCCGTGGGAGGGGCCGTTCCGCCGCCCGTCACGGAGCCCCGCGCCCCCGGGATCGCCGGCCTCTCCACCCCCTACCGCGTGCTCGCGGCGATGGCCCTCGGGGCGGTCGGCGTGGCCGCCTGCGCCCACCTGGCGTTCGTCTTCCTGCACGTCGCACCGTCCAACACGGTCAGCAAACGCCACGCGGAGACCGTCGACGGCTGGATCTACCCCGAGTTCGAACAGAACTGGAAGCTCTTCGCCCCCAACCCGCTCCAGCAGAACATCGCGATCCAGGTACGCGCCCAGCTGCGGACGGCCGGCGGCGAGCTCACCACCAGTGACTGGCGCGACCTGTCCGCCGAGGACGGCGCTGCCATCCGGCACGACCCGCTGCCGAGCCACACCCGGCAGAACGAGCTCCGGCGGGCCTGGGACTTCTTCACCGGCTCCCACGACGACGACAACAAGCCGAACGGCGAACGCGGCGACCTCTCCGAGGCCTACCTGCGGCGGATCGCCGTGGCCCGGCTGGCCGGATGGCAGCACGGCGGCGACCGCATCGTACGGATCCAGCTGCGCTCGGCGACGACGGCGGTCGCGGCGCCGAAGTGGAGCGCCGAACGCACCGACACCCAGACGTACTACCGGGAGCTGCCGTGGTGGACGCTCTGAGCCGGGCGCGGGCCGCGGCCGGACGGGGGCTCGCGAGGGTCACGGGGGAGGCGCTGGGGCCGTACCAGAGTGCGGTCGTACGGATCGGCTTCGCCGGCACCTGGCTCTTCTTCCTGCTGCGCGAGTTCCCGAACCGGCACGAGCTGTACGGGCCGGACGGGCCGTGGAGCTGGGCGCTCGCGAAGCGGCTGATCGCCACGAACCACGCGTTCACGGTGCTGATGTGGTCGGACGCGACCTGGTGGTTCGAGGCGGTCTACGCCCTGTCCGTGCTCGCGAGCGCGCTGCTGGTGCTGGGCTGGCGGACGCGGGCGACGTCCGTCGTGTTCATGGTGGGGGTGCTCTCGCTCCAGAACCGCAGCGTGTTCATGGGGGACGGCGGGGACAACGTCATCCACCTGATGGCGATCTACCTGGTACTGACGCGGTGCGCCCAGGTGTGGTCACTGGACGCGCGGCGGGCGGAGCGGGGCGGGGCGGGCCCGTGGGGGCCGGTGCTGTGGGGCGTACTGGGCGCGGTGTTCGCGTACGGGGCTCTGGCCGGGCGGTTCGACATGCTGTGGACGGCGGCGTTCGGGGCCCTGTGGGTGACCGCCGGGGTGTGGTGGCTGGCCGAGCGGTACGCCCCCGAGGGGGAGGGGCGGGCACTCCTCGACGTCCTGGCGAACCTGCTGCACAACGCGGGGATGCTGGTCATCACGGCGGAGGTGTGCCTGATCTACGCGACGGCCGGCTGGTACAAGATCCAGGGGTCCCGCTGGCAGGACGGTACGGCGCTGTACTACCCGCTGGGGCTGGACTACTTCGCCCCGTGGCCGGGTCTGTCGGCGCTGCTGGCGGGCAGTGGGACGGTGGTCATGCTGCTGACCTACGGCACGGTGGCGGTGCAGGTCGCGTTCCCGTTCACGCTGTTCAACCGGCGGATCAAGAACGTGCTCCTGGCGATGATGATGCTGGAGCACCTCGGGATCGCGGTGGTGCTGGGGCTGCCGTTCTTCTCGCTGGCGATGATCGCGGCCGATGCGGTGTTCCTGCCGACGGCCTTCCTGGTTTGGGCCGGTTCCCGGGTGGCGCTCGTACGGGTCCGCCGCGAACGGCCCGGGCCGGTGGCGGTCGCCGAGGCGGGAGCCGTCGGGCGCTGACGGCGTCGGTCCGCTGATGGCGCGGGAACTGCCGCTGCCGGCGGCCGGCGGGCAGGGCCGTAGGGTCGGCGGTATGAGTGAGCAGCGTGGTGGGGGCGATGAGGTGGCGCGGGCCTGGCGGGAGGCCGCCGGGCGGGAGGACCTCGTGCTTCTCGACGGGTTCCACGCGCTGAAGCACGCCCTGCGCTTCGGCGCCGACGTCCTGGCCGCGATCGCCGACGACCCCGCCGCCGTTCGGGCCCTCGCCGCCGAGCTGGCCCCGGACGTGGAGGCGGAGGTGGCCCGTCTGGTCGCCGGGGCGGAGCTGCGCACGCTGCTGGGCCGCGTCCACCCCACGGGGGTCGCCGCCCTGGCGGTCAGGCCCGACCGCGCCGAGGGGCGGGCCCGCCTGGAGCGGATGCCCCGGTCCGCGCCGGTCGTCGTACTGGACAACCCCCGCAACCTCGGCAACGTCGGAGCGGTCGTCCGGCTCGCCGCCGGCTTCGGCGCCACCGGCGTCGTCACCCGCGGCGACCTCGACCCCTGGCACAGCAACGTGGTCCGCGCGGGAGCCGGACTGCACTACGCCACCACCGTCGACCGGGTGGAGCTCGACACCCTGCCCCCCGGCCCGCTGTACGCGCTCGACCCGGAGGGCGAGGACATCCGCGCCCTCACCCTCCCCGACGACGCCCTGCTCGCCTTCGGCTCCGAACGCCACGGCATCTCACCCGAGCTGCGCGCCCGGGCCGACCACCTGGTGTCCCTGCCGATGCGCCCACAGGTATCCAGCTACAACCTGGCCACCAGCGTCGCCATGACCCTTTTCCACTGGGGAGGGCCGCACGCCGGCAACTAGCGCCGGCGGCGGGCCTGCGCCCACTAGCGCTGGCGGCGGACCTCCACCACGCGGAAGCGGTTCGCGACGAACGCGCCGTCGCACAGCGCCGCGTTGGCCGCGGGGTTGCCGCCCGAGCCGTGGAAGTCGGAGAACGCCGCGGTCTGGTTCACGAAGACCCCACCGGTCAGGTTGAGCGACAGCTGCGCCGACTCCTCCAGGCAGACCTCCTCGATCGCCCGCTCGGTGTCCGCGGACGTCGTGTACGCGCCGACCGTCATCGCGCCCTTCTCCCGGACCGTGCGCCGCAGCAGCTCCAGCGCGTCCGCAGTGGAGTCGACCGCCACCGCGAACGAGACCGGGCCGAAGCACTCGGACAGGTACGGCGCGGAGTCGTCCGGCTTGGAGCCGTCCAGCTTCACCATCACCGGGGTGCGGACCACCGCGCCCGGGAACTCCGGGTTCGTGACTTCCCGCGAGGCCAGCGCGACCTCGCCCAGGCCGGCCGCCGCCTCCAGACGGGCCTTCACGTCCGGGTTGACCAGCGCGCCCAGCAGGGCGTTGGCCCGGGCGTCATCGCCGAGCAGGCCCCCGACGGAGGCCGCGAGGTCGGAGACGACCTCGTCGTACGTCTTGTGGCCCGCGTCCGTCTCGATGCCGTCCCGCGGGATCAGCAGGTTCTGCGGGGTGGTGCACATCTGGCCGCTGTACAGGGACAGCGAGAACGCGAGGTTCGACAGCATGCCCTTGTAGTCGTCGGTAGAGTCGACGACGACGGTGTTGACGCCCGCCTTCTCCGTGTACACCTGCGCCTGGCGGGCGTTGGTCTCCAGCCACTCGCCGAAGGACGTCGAACCGGTGTAGTCGATCAGCTTGATCTCGGGGCGCAGCGCGAGCGTCTTGGCGACGCCCTCGCCGGGACGGTCGACCGCCAGCGCGACCAGGTTCGGGTCGAAGCCGGCCTCGGCGAGGACCTCGCGGGCCACCTTCACCGTCAGCGCCAGCGGGAGCACGGCGCGCGGGTGCGGCTTGACCAGGACCGGGTTGCCGGTGGCCAGGGAGGCGAAGAGCCCCGGGTAACCGTTCCAGGTCGGGAAGGTGTTGCAGCCGATCATCAGCGAGATGCCGCGCGGCACGGCGGTGAAGCTCTTGCCGAGCTCCAGCGGGTCCTTCTTGCCCTGCGGCTTCGACCAGTCCGCCTGCGCCGGGACGCGGGTCTGCTCCTCGTAGGCGTATGCGATCGCCTCCAGGCCGCGGTCCTGCGCGTGGGGACCGCCTGCCTGGAACGCCATCATGAAGGCCTGGCCACTGGTGTGCATGACCGCGTGCGCGAACTCGTGCGTCCGCGCGGAGATCCGGGACAGGATCTCGATGCAGACCAGCGCACGGGTCTCGGGGCCCGCGTCCCGCCAGGCGCCCATGCCGGCCCGCATCGCGGGCAGCAGCACGTCCGGGTCGGCGTGCGGGTACTCGACGCCGAGCTCGGGGCCGTACGGGGACACCTCACCGCCGGTCCAGCCGTCGGTGCCGGGCTGGTCGAGGTCGAACCGGGTGCCGCGGACGGCTTCGAACGCCGCGAGGCCGTCGGCCGGGGCGCTCTCCCCGTAGGCCTTGGGGTGCTCGGGATGCGGGGACCAGTACGCGCGGCTGCGGATGGCCGCGAGCGCCTGGTCCAAGGTGGGCCGGTGCTTCTCGGACAGCTGGTGGACGGTGGGCTCGGCGGCCATCAGGGACCAACTCCTCGTTGAGCCGGGCGGGATCACGCTGGTTCACACGGTCGTTCACACAGTCACGGAGTGCGGACCGGGGGAACCGGATCGGGCAAGGGCGGGTGAAGAAGAGCAGACACGAGTTAGAGTAACCGAACGATCGGTCGGGACAAGAGGGCCCGGCAAGCCTGTGGATAAGTCGGTGCGGGAGGATCGGGTCATGACAGCAATCGAGCGGTCCCGCACAGTGGCGGTCATCGGCGCCGGCACCATGGGACAGGGCATCGCCCAGGTCGCCCTCCTCGCAGGTCACCGCGTGCTGATCCACGACATCGACGCCCACGCGGCCCGCGACGGCGTCCAGCAGGTCCGCGACCGCGTCGAGCGGCTGGTCGCCAAGGGCCGGCTGGAACGAGCCGGGGCGGACGAGGCGAACGGCCGGATCAATGCGGCCCAGGCCCTTTCCGAGCTGGCCGACGCAGCCCTCGTCATCGAGGCCGTCGTGGAGGACGTCACCGTCAAGCAGGGGCTCCTCGCCGCACTTGAAGGGGTGGTTTCGCCGGACGCCCTGCTGGCGACCAACACCTCCTCCCTCTCCGTCACCGAGCTCGCCGCCGGCATGGCCCACCCCGGCCGCTTCCTCGGCCTGCACTTCTTCAACCCGGCCCCGCTGCTCCCGCTGGTCGAGGTGGTCAGCGGATTCGCCACCGACCCGGCCGCCGCCGAGCGCGCGTACGAGACCGTCCTGGGCTGGGGCAAGACGCCGGTCCGCTGCGCCGATACGCCCGGATTCATCGTCAACCGCATCGCCCGCCCCTTCTACGCCGAGGCCTTCGCGGTGTACGAGGAGCAGGGCGCGGACCCGGCGACCATCGACGCCGTGCTCCGCGAGAGCGGCGGCTTCAAGATGGGCCCGTTCGAGCTGACCGACCTGATCGGCCAGGACGTCAACGAGGCCGTCACCCGCTCGGTCTGGGACTCCTTCTTCCGCAGCCCCAAGTTCACCCCCTCGCTCGCGCAGCGCCGCCTGGTCCAGTCGGGCCGCCTCGGCCGCAAATCGGGGCACGGCTGGTTCCCGTACGGCCCGGACGCCCCGCTTGCGCAGCCGCACACCGCCGGTCCCGAGGAGGCTCCCGCCAAGGTCACCGTCGTGGGTGACCTCGGTCCGGCGGCCGGTCTGGTGGACCTGCTGGAGGAGGCGGGGATCGCCGTCACGGCGACCGGGCAGGGGGGTCCGTACATCCAGCTGCCCGGCGAGGGCCAGCTCGTGCTCGCGGACGGCAAGACCTCGGTCGAGTTCACGGACGTCGTCTACTTCGACCTCGCGCTCGACTACCGCGACGCCACCCGCATCGCGCTCTCCACCGGTGCGGACACCAGCGAGCGGACCCTCGCGGAGGCCGTCGGGCTCTTCCAGAAGCTCGGCAAGAAGGTCTCCGTCATCGGTGACGTCCCGGGCATGATCGTCGCCCGCACCGTCGCGATGCTGATCGACCTGACCGCCGACGCCGTCGCGCGCGGCGTGGCCACCGCCGAGGACATCGACACCGCGATGCGGCTCGGCGTCAACTACCCGCTCGGCCCGTCCGCCTGGCACGAGCGCCTCGGCCGCGACTGGGCCTACGACCTCCTGCACCACCTCGACGAACGCTGCCCGGGCGGCCGGTACGCGCCCTCGCTCGCGCTGTTCAAACTCGGTTACACGGAGGACGCGGCCGAGGAGGAGGCGGCCGAGGACGAGGCCGTGCACGAGGCGGGGGCCGTGGACGGCGGCGCGGGATACGGGGGCGGCCGGTGACCACGGCCAGGCGGGACACGTACACCCCCGAGACGCTGCTCTCGGTGGCGGTCCAGGTCTTCAACGAGCGCGGCTACGACGGCACCTCGATGGAGCACCTCTCCAAGGCCGCGGGGATCTCCAAGTCCTCGATCTACCACCACGTGGCGGGCAAGGAAGAGCTGCTGCGGCGGGCGGTCAGCCGCGCCCTCGACGGCCTCTTCGCGGTCCTGGAGGAGCCGGGCGCGCTGCGCGGCCGCGCCGTGGAGCGGGTCGAGTACGTCACGCGGCGCACGGTGGAGGTGCTGCTGGCCGAACTGCCGTACGTCACCCTGCTGCTGCGCGTACGGGGCAACACGCGGACCGAGCGCTGGGCGCTGGAGCGCCGCCGCGAGTTCGACCACGCGGTGGCCGACCTCTTGAAGGCCGCCGCGGCCGAGGGCGACCTGCGCACCGACGTGGACAGCCGGCTCGCCACCCGCCTGCTGTTCGGCATGGTGAACTCCCTGGTCGAGTGGTACCGCCCGTACCCGGGCGCGGACCACTCCCAGCTCGCGGACGCCGTCGTCCACCTGGCCTTCGACGGGCTGCGCACGAGCACGACCTGAACGCGCGAGGCCGGGCCGCCACGCGGGCCGGAGTGCGGGCCGGCGTGGCGGCTGCGCCCGGGGCGGCGCGGGCGGCACCGTCCGACGGCCGGGCCGCGCGCTGCGCCACCTGAACGGCTCCGTCCGTGCGGCGCCCGCCGCCCGTCCCCGCGACGATGGCCGCATGGCCCTTGACCCGGACATCGCAGCAGTCATGCACCGCTTCGGCGTCGACGGGCCGCCGCCCGTCCCGCTGCCGGGCGCCGCCGAGAGGCGGGCCGGCCACCGCGAGTTCGTGCGGGCCCTCGCCCCCGAGGCGCCGCTGCCCGCGGGATCCGTCGCGGACGACACCCTCGCCGGGGTGCCCGTACGGATCTACCGACCGCGGCCCGCGGGCCCCGCGCCGGCCGTCGTCTACTGCCACGGCGGCGGCTTCGTCGTGGGCGACCTGGACACCCACGACGCGATCTGCCGCCGCCTGTGCCGGGACGTAGAGGCGGTCGTGGTCGCCGTCGGCTACCGGCTCGCGCCCGAGTACCCCTTCCCGGCGGCCTACGAGGACTGCCTCGCCGTCGCCCGGGACGTGGCCGGCCACCCCGAGCGCTTCGGCGGCGGCAGCGGCGTGTTCGCGCTCGCCGGGGACAGCGCGGGCGCCACCCTCGCCGCGGCCGTGGCCCTGGCCCTGCGCGACGCGGGCACGCCCGTCGCCGCCCAGCTGCTGGCCTACCCGGTCACCGACCTCACGGGCCGCGGCGGCTACCCGTCGATGGAGGAGAACGCCACCGGCTACGGGATGACCACCGCCACGATCGAGAACGACATCCTGCTGTACGTCGGCAACGACCCCGGGGCCGCCGCCGACGACCGCGTCTCGCCGCTGCTCGCCGGGTCCCACCGGGGGCTGGCCCCGGCCGTGATCGGTGTCGGGGGCTTCGACCCGCTGCGGGACCAGGTACTGGCCTACGCCCGCACGCTGGAGGAGGCCGGGGTCGCGGTGCGCTCGCACCTCTACCCCGGGCTCGTCCACGGCTTCATGGACTACGCCGCGGTCGTGCCCGCGGCGGCCGCCGCCGTCGCGGAACTCTTCGGCGAGCTGCGGGCACTCCTGCGGCCCGCGGCCGCTCATGCCGCTACGGCTGTTCCTCGGTGAGCGGGGTGAGCGCCGGGCCGCCGACCGGGCCGGGATCGAGCAGGTCCGTTTCCTCGAACACCAGCAGCGTCCGCGTGGACAGGACCTCCGGGATCGACTGGAGGCGGGTGAGGACCAGCTCGCGCAGGGTGCGGTTGTCCGGGGTGTGCACCAGCAGGAGCACGTCGAAGTCCCCGCTCACCAGGGCGATGTGCGCCGCGCCCGGCAGCTCGCGCAGCTTTTCGCGCACCGTGCGCCACGAGTTCTGGACGATCTTCAACGTGATGTACGCCGATGCGCCCTGACCTGCGCGCTCGTGGTTCACCCGGGCCGTGAAGCCCTGGATCACGCCGTCGTCGATCAGACGGTTGATCCGCGCGTAGGCATTCGCCCGGGACACGTGGACCTGCTCCGCGACCGACCGTATCGACGTCCGGCCGTCCGCCTGGAGCAGCCGCAGGATCGAGCGGTCGATCGGGTCCAGTGGCCGCGGCGGGGTGGGAGCCGCGGCGGCGGAACCGGGCGGCGGTCCGGAAGGGGCGGGCGGTGCGGGTGGTGCCGTCTTGGCCCCTCCGGGCGGGACCGGTGCGGATCCCCCGGCGGAGCCCGCCGCGGCCATTTGTTCATCCGGCATTGCCCACTGCCTCCCTCTCCTGGACGTCCTGCATCCATCCCAGGGCCCCGGCGCCACTTTGTCCACAGCCTGGAGGCGCCTGTAGCCAAATTGCGCAGACAACCGAACAATCGGTAGGTGAGGCGCCTCACATCCGGGGCACTCCTGCCCGCTTCCTACGAGGAGGTGTACGCCGCCATGACGGTCCAAGAGCTGCCCGGTGCCGGGGCGTCCCACCGTTTGACCCCGCCGCCCGCCTGGAGGCCGCGTACGGACGCCGCCGCGCTGCTCCCGGACCCCGAGCCCTACCGGGTGCTGGGCACCGCCGCCGCGGACGAGCTCGACGCCGAGCTGATGCGCCGGTACTACGCCGAGCTGGTGCGCGGACGCCGCTACAACGCCCAGGCCACCGCGCTCACCCGGCAGGGGCGGCTCGCCGTCTACCCGTCGACCGTCGGCCAGGAGGCCTGCGAGATCGCGGCCGCGCTGGTCCTGGAAGACCAGGACTGGCTCTTCCCCAGTTACCGGGACACCCTGGCGGCCGTGGCGCGCGGCCTGGACCCCGTACAGGCGCTGACCCTGCTGCGCGGCGACTGGCACACCGGATACGACCCGCGCGAGCACCGGATAGCCCCGCTGTCCACGCCGCTCGCCACCCAGCTCCCCCACGCGGTGGGCCTGGCGCACGCCGCCCGGCTGCGCGGGGACGACGTGGTCGCGCTCGCCATGGTCGGCGACGGCGGCACCAGCGAGGGCGACTTCCACGAGGCGCTGAACTTCGCCGCCGTGTGGCAGGCCCCGGTGGTCTTCCTCGTCCAGAACAACGGCTTCGCGATCTCCGTCCCGCTCGCCAAGCAGACCGCGGCCCCGACGCTGGCCCACAAGGCCGTCGGGTACGGGATGCCCGGCCGGCTCGTCGACGGCAACGACATCGCCGCGATGCACGAGGTGCTGACCGAGGCCGTCCAGCGGGCTCGTGCGGGCGGCGGGCCGACGCTGATCGAGGCGGTCACGTACCGGATCGAGGCGCACACCAACGCCGACGACGCGACCCGCTACCGCACGGACTCCGAGGTGGAGGCCTGGAAGGCGCACGACCCGGTGGAGCTGCTGGAGCGTGAGCTGACCTCGCGCGGGCTGCTGGACGCGGAGGGCATACAGGTGGCCAAGGACGCGGCCGAGGCGATGGCGGCGGCCCTGCGGGACGCGATGAACGCAGAGCCGGTGCTCGACCCGATGGACCTCTTCGCGCACGTCTACGCGGAGCAGACCGGGCGGCTGCGCGAGCAGGCGGAGCTGCTGCGCGCCGAGCTTGAAGCGGAGAACGAGTGATGACGACGGTGGCGGTGCAGCCGGGGACCAAGCCGGCGACCATGGCGCAGGCCCTCGGCAGGGCGATGCGCGACGCGATGGCCGAGGACCCGACGGTCCACGTGATGGGTGAGGACGTCGGCACGCTCGGCGGGGTCTTCCGGATCACCGACGGCCTCGCGAAGGAGTTCGGCGAGGACCGCTGTACGGACACCCCGCTCGCGGAGGCCGGCATCCTCGGCGCCGCGGTCGGCATGGCCATGTACGGGCTGCGGCCGGTCGTGGAGATGCAGTTCGACGCGTTCGCGTACCCGGCGTTCGAGCAGCTGATCTCGCACGTCGCGAAGATGCGCAACCGCACGCGCGGCGCGATGCCGCTGCCGATCACCATCCGCGTGCCGTACGGCGGCGGGATCGGCGGGGTGGAGCACCACAGCGACTCCTCCGAGGCGTACTACGTGGCGACGCCCGGGCTGACCGTGGTCACCCCGGCGACCGTCGAGGACGCGTACGGGCTGCTGCGCGCGTCGATCGCGAGCGACGACCCGGTGGTCTTCCTGGAGCCGAAGCGCCTGTACTGGTCGAAGGCGCAGTGGTCGCCCGACGCTCCGGCCGAGGTGCCGGGCATCGGCAAGGCGCTGGTGCGGCGGACGGGCACGAGCGCGACGCTGATCACGTACGGGCCGTCGCTGCCGGTGTGCCTGGAGGCCGCCGAGGCGGCCCGCGAGGAGGGCTGGGACCTGGAGGTCGTGGACCTGCGCTCGCTCGTCCCGTTCGACGAGGAGACGGTCGTCGCCTCGGTACGCCGCACGGGTCGCGCCGTGGTGGTCCACGAGGCTGGCGGCTTCGGCGGACCGGGTGCGGAGATCGCCGCCCGGGTGGCGGAGCGCTGCTTCCACCACCTGGAGGCGCCGGTGCTGAGGGTGACGGGGTTCGACATCCCGTACCCGCCGCCGATGCTGGAGAAGCACCATCTGCCGGGTGTGGACCGGATCCTGGACACCGTGGGACGCCTGCAGTGGGAGAACTGATGCCGCAGGTACTGGAGTTCAAGCTGCCCGACCTCGGTGAGGGGCTGACCGAAGCGGAGATCGTCCGCTGGCTGGTGGCGGTGGGCGACGTCGTCGAGATCGACCAGCCGGTGGTCGAGGTCGAGACGGCCAAGGCGATGGTGGAGGTGCCGTGCCCGTACGGGGGCGTGGTCACCGCCCGGTTCGGGGAGGAGGGGACCGAACTGCCGGTCGGCGCGCCGCTGATCATGGTGGCGGTGGGTCCTGCGGATCCGGACCCGGCTCCGGAGTCGTCCGGCTCCGGGAACGTGCTGGTCGGGTACGGCACGGACCACTCGCGTCCGGCGCGCAGGCGGCGGATCCGGCCGGGGGCCGCGACGGCCGTGACGGCTCCGGTGGTGCCTGTTCCGGTTTCGGCTCCGGTGGGGCCGCTGGGGCCGGTTCCGGTGATCTCGCCGCTCGTACGCAAGCTCGCCCGGGACAACGGGGTCGATCTGCGGGAGCTGCGGGGGTCGGGCCCCGAGGGGCTGATCCTGCGGGCGGACGTGGAGGCGGCGCTGCGGGAGCAGGCCGCGCCGGCGCCGGCTCCGGTGGCGGCCGCCGCGGGGGCCGTGGGGTCGGTGGGAGCTCCTGTGGGTGAACGGATCCCGCTCAAGGGACTGCGCGGGGCGGTGGCGGAGAAGCTGTCGCGCAGCCGCCGCGAAATCCCGGAGGCCACCTGCTGGGTGGACGCGGACGCCACCGAACTGATGGCGGCCCGGGCCGCGATGAACGCCGTGGGCGGCCCCAAGATCTCGGTGCTGGCGCTGCTGGCCCGGATCTGCACGGCCGCGCTGGCCAAGTACCCGGAGCTCAACTCCACCGTGGACCTGGCGGCGAAGGAGATCGTCCGGCTCCCGGCCGTGCACCTGGGCTTCGCCGCGCAGACCGAGCGGGGCCTGATGGTCCCGGTGGTGCGGGACGCCCACACGCACAGTCCGGAGTCCCTGTCGGCGGAGTTCGCCCGGCTCACCGAGCTGGCGCGGGCCGGGAAGCTGGCGCCGGCGGACCTGACGGGCGGGACGTTCACCCTGAACAACTACGGGGTGTTCGGGGTCGACGGCTCCACGCCGATCATCAACCACCCGGAGGCGGCGATGCTGGGTGTGGGCCGGATCATTCCGAAGCCGTGGGTCCACCAGGGCGAACTCGCGGTGCGCCAGGTGGTCCAGCTGTCGCTGACCTTCGACCACCGCGTCTGCGACGGCGGCACGGCCGGCGGCTTCCTGCGCTACGTGGCGGACTGCGTCGAATCCCCGGCGGTCCTGCTCCGCTCGCTGTAACGGCGGGGCCGGGTCCCCCGCAGGGCCTGGTCCCCCCGCGGGGCCGGGCCCGCGGGGCCGGGCCCGGGGGGCCGGCTGCGGCCCCGCCGGGCCCGGGTGGGTTCCCGACCGGCGGCGTGCACGCCGCCCCGGCCCTGCGAGCACGGCTCGGGGGAGCGCTACCGGTACCAGTCGTCTCCGCCCGCGGCGAGCGAACGTCCCAGGTAGTCCCGGAGGTCGCCGGCCACCCAGCGGCGGCTGTCGGTCTCGTGTTCCCAGACGAAGACGTCCGGCCTCCGCGGCGTCTGCACGAAGGCGAACTGGTCTCCGCCGCCGTTGTCCCCGAAGAACAGGAGGGCGTCGAACGGCATGTACAGCTGAGAGCGAAGGAGCTGTCCGAGCGGAAGTAGAGGTTCTGCTCGACGACCTGTTCGATGGTCCAGACGGTGTCCACGCCGGTCCGCCCGACGATCCCGTTGCTCTCCGTCAACAGCTGCTTGAGCCCGGCCGGAAGCTCCTCCCCGAGCTTCCGCTCCGCCTCGGCCAGGACCGACTCGTCGGTGGGATCCCTGAAACCGGCGTCGGGGAACACGTCACGGGCCGTTCGTCTCCACATGACGCGCAAACGTAGCCAGACCAGGTGGGACAGGGGTCAGGGGAGGCGGGGCGGGGTCCAGGCGGCGTGGCGGAGGATCGCGCGTGGGGCCACTGCCGCCGGGGTCAGGCGGAGGGCCGTGTTGCGGAGGGAGACGGCCAGGGGGTGGCGCAGCTGGTGGGTCGGCCGGCGCGGCGGCCCGCTCCAGCACGATCACCTCACACCCGGTGAGGTGCAGCCCGATGCTTCCGGACCCGGGCAGCCTTGCTCACCGCCCTCGTACGCCGTCTCGTGGTCCGCGACCAGGCCGAACACCAGGCAGCCGGTGAACGCGCCGTGCAACCCCGCACCCCTGCCGAACTGACCGACGCCCGCGCCGGGCTGACAGCGGCCCGGCCGGCGCCGGGAGAAGGCCGCCGGCGCTCGCCGGCTCGCTACGCGTGCGCCCTGGAGAGCGTGCGCGACCCGGAGCTGCGCGAAGATCCTCGTGCCGCGCGAGAACGCCGGGCGGGACGTCGTACGCACCTTCTTGGCGGCCCACGGCGTTCCCGACCCGGAGTCCCGCACCCCTGGCGCTGTCGGCCTCGGTCGACGGTCTCGTCCTCGACCAGCTGCCGGCGGCGAGGTGTCACGTGACGCCCTGGAGGGGCTCGTCGCGGCCGCCCTCAGGTGACCGGGGTCAGACGGTGAGCAGCAGTTTGCCGATGTGGGCGCTGGACTCCATCACCCGGTGGGCCTCGGCGGCCTCCGCCATCGGGTACGCCGCGTGGACCACCGGCCTGACCCGGCCCGACGAGACGAGCGGCCAGACGTGCTCCCGTACCGCCGCCACGATCGCAGCCTTCTCCTCCAGCGGCCGTGAGCGCAGCGACGTCGCCGTGACCGCCCCCCGCTTGGCCATCAGCGCCCCCAGGTTCAGCTCCGCCTTCACCCCGCCCTGGAGCCCGATCACCGCGAGCCGGCCGTTCACGGCCAGCGCGTCCAGGTTCCGCGCCAGGTACTTGGCGCCCACGATGTCCAGGATCACGTCCGCCCCGGCCCCGTCCGTCGAGGCCCGCAGCTCTTCCACGAAGTCCTGCTCGCGGTAGTCGATAAGGATGTCGGCGCCCAGCTCCGCACAGCGCGCCAGCTTCTCCTTGCCGCCCGCCGTCACCGCCACCCGGGCGCCGACCGCCTTGCCCAGCTGGATCGCCATCGTGCCGATACCGCTGGACCCGCCGTGTACCAGCAGGGTCTCGCCGGGACGCAGCCCGGCCACCATGAACACGTTCGACCAGACCGTCGTCACGACCTCCGGCAACGCGGCCGCCGTCACCAGGTCCACCCCGGCCGGCACCGGAAGCAACTGCCCCGCCGGGACCGCGACCCGCTCCGCGTAACCGCCGCCGGCCAGCAGCGCGCACACCTCGTCGCCCACCGACCAGCCGGAGACACCCTCTCCGACCGCGACGATCCGCCCGGAACACTCCAGCCCCGGATGACGGGACGCACCGGGCGGCGGGTCGTAGAAGCCCTGTCGCTGGAGCACGTCGGCGCGGTTCACGGCGCTCGCCGCGACCTCGACGAGTACCTCGCCCTGGCCTGCCACCGGATCGGGAGCTTCGGCCCACACCAGGGCCTCGGGTCCGCCGGGCTGCTCGATGGTGATCGCATGCATGGCCCGGAGGCTACCCGGAAAGCCCTGACGGCGCCGCCGCCCGACCGGCCCGGACGATGGTGATCAGACGGTCCGTCGACTGGAGCGGACTCGCGTGGGGATCGTCGTAGGCGAGCAGCCGGTGCCCCCGCAACACGCTCACCACCAGGTCCTCCGTCTCCCGCACCCCCTTGCCGACCTCCGGCTTGGTGACGGGCCGTTCGATCAGGTCCAGGCCGCTGCCCTGCTGGATCAGGTCCTCCATCACCGTGCCCGCGCTCGGGCTGAGCACCGACAGACCCAGCAGCCGCCCGGCCGCGCTCGCGCTCGTGATGACCGCGTCCGCGCCCGACTGGCGCAGCAGCGGCGCGTTCTCCTCCTCCCGGACCGTGGCGACGATCTTGGCACCGCGGTTGAGCTGGCGTGCCGTCAGCGTCACCAGGACCGCCGTGTCGTCGCGCTGGGTGGCGACGACGATCTGCCGGGCCTTGGGCAGTTCGGCGCGCAGCAGCACATCGGAACGGGTGGCGTCGCCGACGACACCCGTCAGTCCCTCGGCGGCCGCCACGTCGATCACCTTGGTGCTCGGATCGACGATGACGACCTGTTCCTTGGCGAGCCCGGTGGCCAGAAGTGTCTGGAGGGCCGAACGGCCCTTCGTGCCGAAGCCGACGACAACCGTGTGGTCACGCACGTTCTTCCTCCAGCGCTTCAGCCGCCACTCTTCCCGCGTCCGCTCCGTCAGCACCTCCAGCGTGGTCCCGACCAAGATGATCAGGAACACGATGCGCAGCGGCGTGATCAGCAGGGCGTTCACCAGCCGCGCACTGTCGCTGTAGGGGACGATGTCGCCGTAGCCGGTCGTCGACAGCGTCACCGTCGCGAAGTAGACGCAGTCGAGGAAGTCGACGGTTTCGTCGGCACTGTCGTGATAGCCCTCGCGGTCGAGCCACACGAGCAACACCGTCAGGCACATCACGAACAAGGCCATCAACAGCCGTTGTGCCACCTGCCGGAGCGGTCTCTGGACGACGCGCTTCGGGAGGGTGACGCGCCGTGCCACGAGCGCCTCGTCGGCGCGCCGGGCCATTGCGTCCTGGCCGGGCTGTTTCACGTGAAACATCCCCCGGAGGCCCAGGGCAGGTCGAGCATTTCCAGCTCCTGCCCCGACCGCGCGCCGTGCGGCGGTACGACGGCCAGCGCGTCGGCGGCCGCCACACCGCGCAGCATCGCCGGGCCGTGGTAGCGCAGCGGCACCGCGTGTTCCTCCGTCAGCAGGACCGGCACGAGCCGGGTGTCGTACGGGTGGCCGGGCACGTCACCCTGCACCGGCACCGCGTACCGGGGGCGCCGGCGCCTTCCGGCGAGGGCGCGCAGCAGCGGTTCGGCGAGCGTGAGCAGCCCGGAGACCGAGGCCAGTGGATTGCCCGGCAGCCCCACCAGGTGGCGGCCGTCGACGCGGTCACCGATCCGGGCCAGCAGCATCGGATGCCCGGGGCGCACGGCCACCCCGTCGACGAGCAGTTCGGCCCCCGCGCGCACCAGAACGGGGTGCACGTGGTCGACGGGGCCCGAGGCGGTGCCGCCGGTGGTGACGATGACATCGGCGGTGGACGTGGTGACGGCCTCGAACAGGGCCTCGGCTCCGGCGGGGTCGTCGCCGAGCCGTCGTGTGCCGGTGACTTCCGCGCCGAGCCGGGTGAGCCAGGGGCCGAGCATGGGACTGAGGGCGTCGCGGATGAGACCGTCGCGGGGGCGTCCCTCGGTGAGCAACTCGTCGCCGAGCACCAGGATGTCCACCGTGGGGCGGGGACGGGTCTCCAACTCGTCGTACCCGGCGGCGGCCGCCAACCCGAGCAGAGCCGGGGTGACCAGTGAGCCGGCCGGCAGCAGCAACTCCCCGGAGCGGCACTCCTGGCCGCGCGGGCGGATGTCCTGGCCGGTGACGACGGGCCGCAGCGCGTACAGCTGGGAGCCGTCCTCGCGGGCGTGCTCGCTGCGGATCACGGCGGTGGTGTCGGCGGGGATCCGGGCGCCGGTGGCGATCGGCACGGCCTCGCCGTCCGCGAGGGGCTCCGGCCGGTCGGACCCGGCCAGTATCCCGGCGCCGGTCCGCACCGACCAGGGGCCGGGACCGGCGACTGCCCAACCGTCCATGGCGGAGGTGTCGAAGGAGGGCAGGTCCGTGAGCGCGTCGAGGGGCTCGGCCAGGACCTCGCCGAGCGCGTCGGAGAGCGGGACCCGGTGGCTGCGGGGGCGGACGCCCGAACCGGCCCGGACGGCGGTTTCCCTGGCCCGGGACCAGGGCGAGGCGCGGTGGCCGCCCGCGGCGCGGGCCGCGTCGGGCGCGTCGAGGGGGCCGGGCGCGCCGGAGGCGTGGGGGGTGGGATCGCGGCTCACCAGGGCGAGGGCTTCGTCCAGGGCGCGGTCGGCGTCGGTGCGGGTCATCCGTTGCCGGCTTCCGGGCCGTCTTCGGTGGCGGATCCGGGGCGGGCTCCGGGGGCGGGGGCGGGGGTTTCCTCGGCCCAGCGCTGGGCCAGGGCGGCGGCCTTGCGGGACGCTTCGGCGACGGCTTGGGCGGGGTCAGCTCCGGTCGCCTCGGCCCGGGCCGCGGCGTAGCCCACGAGGAAGGTGGTCAGCGGGGCCGCGGGCCGGTCGACGCCGTGGGCGGCGTCACGGGCGAGGTCGAGCAGGGCCTTGGTGTCGACGGCGACATCGATGCCCAGCTCGTTCTTGACGGCGGTGATCCATTGCTCCAGCACGGTCCCATGCTCTCTGATCCGGGCGCGGGCCGTCGCGAGGTCCTCCCAGGTGTCGCAGTCGAAGGAGGCGAGTGGCGCAGCGCCGGTGACGGTGGTGAGGTCGAGTTCGGTGGTGAGGGCGCGCAGCGGCAGCCCGGCCAGGGTGCCGTGCTCGGTGGCCAGGAGGGCGATTTCCCGGCGCAGGGGTTCGGTCCGGTAGGCGGCGACGAGGGGCTGGTCGCGGCCGCCGGGGTCGCGGAGCATGACGCCGTCGGGGCCGGGCGCGTCGAGCAGGGCGCGGACGGTGTCCCGGTCCAGGAAGGGCAGGTCGGCGGAGAGCACGAGGACCCGTGCGGCCGACGTCTGGCGGAGCCCGGCGTCGAGCGCGGCCACGGGGCCGCCGCCGGGCGGGACCTCGCGGGTCCAGCGGACGGGGCGGGTGGTGGGGCGACGGGCGCCGACGACGATGGTGACGGCGGCGTCGGCGCAGGCGTCGAGGACGCGGTCGAGGAGGGTGCGGGCGCCGACGTGCAGGCCGGGTTTGTCGGCCCCGCCGAGTCGCTGCGCGGCGCCGCCGGCGAGGACGATCGCGTCGTAGCTCATACCGATGAGTATGCGGGGGGTGTGTTGCGGGCGGGTTCCGGCCCGCGCCGTGGCCTTGCGGCCCGGCCGTGAGGTGGCTGCGCCTCAATCGCCGGCGGGGCTGGATTCGGCGCCCGGGGCCGGGTTCGGTGCCCGGTCGGTTGGGTGCGGCTTACGGGTCGGGGCTCTGCCCCGGGCCCCGCGCCTCAATCGCCGGCGGGGCTGGATGTGGCGGTCCTGCTCGGTGGGGCTGCGGGGCCGGGTTCGGTGCCCGGTCGGTTGGGTGCGGCTTACGGGTCGGGGCTCCGCCCCCGGCCCCGCGCCTCAAACGCCGGCGGGGCTGGATGTGGCCCTGCTCGGTGGGGGCTGCGGGGCTGGAGTGGCGGCCCTGCTCGGTGGGGCGGATGGCCCGGCCGGTGGGGGTGCCGGCCGGGCGGCGGGGCTTAGAGGTACGGGCCCGAGCGGATGGCTCCGTGGGGGCCCTCTTCGTCGTCGTCGTGGGAGGCGCCCGGAGGGAGGGCGCGGCGCATCTGTTCGAGCTGGGCGCGGGCGGCCATCTGCTGGGCGAACAGGGCCGTCTGGATGCCGTGGAACAGGCCCTCCAGCCAGCCCACCAACTGCGCCTGCGCGATCCGCAGTTCCGCCTCCGAGGGGATCGCCTCCTCCGTGAACGGCAGGGAAAGACGCTCCAGTTCCTCCACCAGCTCGGGGGCGAGCCCGTCTTCCAGTTCCTTCACCGACGCGGCGTGGATGTCCTTGAGCCGGACCCGGCTCGCCTCGTCGAGAGGTGCGGCGCGTACCTCTTCCAGGAGTTGCTTGATCATGCTGCCGATCCGCATGACCTTGGCGGGCTGTTCGACCATCTCCGTCACCGGGACCTCGCGCGACTCGTCATCGGCGCCGCCGACCGCCGTCCCGTCTTGTCCCACGATCAGGACGTTCGGGGGGCTGTCCTGCGACCGTTCACTCCTCGGCATCTCCATGCCGACATTCTCTCGCACACCTCCGTACGCACACGGTGTGCCCCCGCACAGGCGTGATCCACCCTGTGCGAGGGGCCGTAATCAGATAGTGAGCAAAGGGTCCTCAGCCCGTGGCGCGACGGGCCAGCGCGCCGCTCGACCTCGTCACCAGCGCCGCCAGCACCGCCGCGCCGAGCGGGACCAGGATCAGCAGGCCGCCCAGCGTCTCCCACGGCACGGCGAACGGCACGTACACGGCCTGGTCGGAGCCGGAGTGGGTGATCAGCCCCGCCAGCGCCCGGCGTTCCGTCAGCCGCAGCCCCGCCGCCGGCAACAGTCCGGCGGCGGTACCGAGGGCGACGCCCATCAGGGCCACCACCCCGCACTGGAACCCGCTCAGCGTCCGCCGCACCCGCGGCGGCGCCCCGACCGCGGCCAGCGTCTTGAGGTCGGCCTCGGCATCCGCCTGGGCCAGGCCGGTGGCGATGCCCGCCGCACCGATGGTGACGAGGCCCGCGAAGATCGTGAGGGCGAGGATCTCCACGCTGTCCCTGCCCTGGTAGCCCTCCTCGATCCTGACGGGGGCGTCGACGCCGATCCGGTCGATCATGGCCGCCAGCGCCTGGCGTTGTGCTCCCGTGGGCTTGTCGGCGAGGGTGAAGTACGTCCCGAACGGGGCCGTCCCCAGGCCCGCCGCCTTCACCGCACCGGGCGGCAGGACGATCTCGATCCCGTAGCCGGTGACCGAGTCGGGTGCCTGGTAGACCGGGAAGACCTTGACATCCTTCGGCTGGTCCCCGGCCCCCGGCACGCCCGGCCCCCGGGCGTCATCGGTGATCACCTGCATGGTGACCTTCCCCTCCTTGAAGTTGCGCCGGTCGAAGGAGACTGCCTGCCCGGACCTCAGCGCCGCGACCGCGCCCGGGTCGCTGACGCCCAGCACCGTCAGCAGCTTCTCGTCGGCCACGACGGTGTCGCGCGGCTGCATGAACTGCCGGTCCGTGCACCGCCAGTCCCGGCGCAGGGCCCGCACCTGGTCCATGCTGAGCTCGGACATCACGTTCTTCGACTCGTAGAGCGGGCAGCGGTTCTCCGGCGGCATGACGATCTCCAGCCGCCCGCAGCCCGGTTCGGTGGAGTAGGCATCGCAGGACGGCTTGCCGACCACCACCCGGTCCACGTCGGCCCGTACGGCGAGGGAGAACTCCTTCGCAAGGGCTTGGCGCGCGGCGGGGACGTCCTTGTAGCGGTCGTCCTCCGCGTTCGTCAGCATTCCGGCGCCGGCGGGCAGCGAGGCCACGTACTCGTGCCGGGCCTGGAGCTCCGTGCTGTGCTGGTACGTGGCCACGGCCACGGTGCCGGCCACGGCGGCCAGTACGGCCGCCACCGCCGGCGCCGTACGCCCGCGGTTGCGCACGGCGTCCCGCAGCGCGAGCCTCGGCGACAGCGGCAGCCACCGTCCGGCCCGGCCGAACAGCCCGACCAGCGTCGGCGTCAGGGCGACGACGCCCAACTCGGCCAGGGCGCTGCCGCCGGCCACCACCACGGTGCCCATCGCGGAGACGGCCCCGTACAGCGCGAGCGCGGCGCCCGCCGCGACGGCGACGATCCCGATGAGGGGCAGGACCCGGTTGGCGCGCCGGACCCCGCGACGGCCCGTGAGCGAGGCCAGCACGGTCTGCCGGGAGGCGGTGACGGCGGGGACGACCGCGGCGAGCAGCCCGGTCAGTACGGCGACCAGCGCGACGGCGAGGAGTTCCAGAGGGCGGACCTCGAACCCGCCCCAGCGCAGCCCCAGGTACTCCTCCAGCACCGGCCGGAGCCCGAGGGTCAGCGCCACGCCGAGTGCCGTGCCGACGACGGCGGACGCCGCTCCGATGACGAGACCGCCGGACAGGACGATGGCCCGGATGTGCCGCCGGTCACCGCCGTTGGCGCCGACCAGGCCGAGCTGGCGGGCCGAGCGCCGGGCACCGACCGCGAAGGCGGGGCCGGCCAGCAGGCAGACCTCCAGCATGGCGAGGCCCACGACCGTTGCCAGGACGGTCAGTTCGACCGCCTTGGTCGACGCTCCGCTGTAGTCGCCGTCCCTGTCCTCCTCGCGCTGCTGCGCGTACAGCGGCACTTCGGAGTCGGCCGGCGGGTGGAGGTTGGCGGCGCGCGAGAGGGCGAGCAGCCCCTTCGCGTTGGCCGCCCGCACCATGTTCCACGTGAAACCATCCCCGCCGACCTTGACGAGGAAGCTGTCGTCGACGCTCAGGCCCTGGCCGCCGGCGCCCGTCAGGGCGCGGTCGAGCGGGGCGAGAAGCGTCCGGGGCGGCGCGATGATCTGCGTGGTGTTCAGCGCGGACGGAAGCTCGTACGCACCGACGATCCGGTAGGACCGGGCAGCACCACGAGGGGTCAGCTCGGAGCCGACGAAGAATCCCGACTCCTCGAGGAACTTGTCCGTGGCGATGACCTCGCCCGCCGCCGAGGGCATCCGGCCACGCTTGAGGGTGAGCAGCCCCTCCACCAGCGGACTGGCCGTGTCCACCTCGCGCAGCTCGGTGTCGAGCAGCCCGTGCGTGGTGCGGACCTTGGCACCGCTGTGGCTGTCCTGCACGATCTGCGCACCCGGCGGGAGAACGGAGGCGACCGGCACGTCCTCCAGCTTCGGCTTCGTGGCGTCGTAGTCGCGGTATCCGCCGACGGGCTCGTACCGGTCGCCCGCCGGGTTCTGGTAGAGGGCGGTGTCGTAGGAGGGTTTGGTCAGCTTCGCGTCGGCGGCTCCGATCTGCCGGGACAGGGATTGCTCGACGGAGAGTGCGGAGCTGCGCCAGGTGAGGTCCACGGCGCTCACGCCGACGATCGGCAGGGCGATCATCGCGAGGACGAGGGCGCTGCGCCCCTTGGCGCGCCAGGCGTCACGGCGGGCGATACGGACCGCCGCGACCCACGAGTGGTACCAGGAGGCGAGGAAGGACGACGGCCGGGAAGACGTCGAGCCGGAAGACGACGGCCGGGAAGACGACGGGCTCACAGGCCGGCCGCCCGCCCCGAGAGCAGCGAGTCGGCCCCGCTGCGCAGCGTCTCGTCGACGACGCTGCCGTCGCGCAGGAACACGACCCGGTCTGCCCAGGCGGCGAACCGCGGCTCGTGCGTGACCAGGATCCCGGCCGCCCCCGCGTCGCAGCGCGAGCGCAGGAGGGCGAGGACGGCCTCGCCGGTCTCGGAGTCGAGGGCGCCGGTGGGCTCGTCGGCGAGGACCAGGCGGCGGTCGCCGACCAGGGCGCGGGCGATCGCGACGCGCTGCTGCTGCCCACCGGACATCTCGTCGGGGAACCGGTCGGCGAGCCGGCCGAGGTTCATCTCCTCCAGCGCGGCCAGGGCGGAGGCGCGCGCCTTGCGGGCGGAGACCCCGTCGAGCTCGCGCGGCAGCGCCACGTTCTCGGCGGCCGTGAGCGCCGGGATCAGGTTGTAGTCCTGGAAGACGTAGCCGATGCTGCGGCGGCGCAGCGCGGCCAGCTGTTTGCGGCTCGCGGTGGTGAGGTCGGTGCCCTCGACGACCACGCGTCCGGAGCTGGGGGTGTCGAGTCCCCCGGCGAGGGTGAGCAGCGTGGACTTGCCGGAGCCGGAGGGGCCCATCACGGCGACGAGTTCGCCGGGGTGGACGGCCAGGTCGATGCCGCGCAGGGCGTGGACCTCGGTGGCGCCGCTGCCGTGCGTGCGGACGAGTTTCTCCAGCTGGAGTACGGGGCGTTGCGTGTGCTGGTCGGGCATGTCGGGGTCCCCCCTGGGACGGTGGTTCAGCGCCGCCGCAGGCGGGCGGTGCGGGGCGGCTCGGTGGTCGCGGCGGCGACGGGGCCGCTCGCGGTGACGGTGGCGGCCGGTGCGGGCTCCTGGGACGGTGGCCGGGGCTCCTCGGGCGGTGCCCCGGGCTCTTCGGCTGCGCCGGCGGCCGACCGGGAGAGCCGTACGAGCCGTGCTTCGCAGTGGTCGAGCCAGCGCGCCTCGGCCTCGGTCTGGAAGATCAGCTGTTCGAGGACCAGCAGCCAGGCCACGTCGTCGCGTTCGTGCGTCTTGCCGCTCTCGATGGCGGCGAGCGCCTGGGCCTTGAGCCGGGTGTAGTCCTGCATGGCCTGGATGGTGGCGTGCCGCTGCGACTGGATGACCGCGCGGATGTCGACACCGGGAGCGCCGACGGCCATGGCGAGCTTGATGGACAACTCGTCGCGCGGCGGGTTGGTGCGGTCGACGGGGCGCTCGTACCACTGGTGCAGTTCGGCGCGCCCGGTGTCGGTGATGGCGTAGAGGGTGTGGCCGGCCGGGTCCTCGCCGCCCGGGGCGACGAGGCCGTCGCGCTCCAGACGGGCGAGCGTCGTGTAGACCTGCCCGACGTTGAGCGGCCAGGTGGAGCCGGTGCGGGATTCGAACTCGGTACGCAGCTGAGAGCCGTACCGAGGGCCCCTTTCGAGCAGGGCGAGCAGGCCGTGGCGGATGGACATACTCAGTATGTATACCGAGTATGTCCTCCGCCGCAACCGTCCCGGGGCGTACGCCGTGAGGAGGAGGGGGCCTACGGACCCCGCCGCAGCCGCACGCCGATGAACCCCAGGCCCAGCCCCATCAGGGCGAGCCCGGTGCCGAGCGGGAGCATGTGCGCGGCGAGGTCGGCGGCCCGGTCGTTCGTCCCCGTGCCGATCGCGTTGACCCCGGTGCCCGGGCTCGCCGAGCCGTCCGGGGCGGGGCTCACCCCGGGGGAGGCCGCGGTGGACGGGGCTCCGGTCGGCGCTCCGGTCGGCACTCCGGTGGAAGCCGCGGTCGGCGCGCCGGTGTCGGCCGTACCCGGCGCAACGCCGGGCGGCCGCTGCGGACGCGCGGGCAGTTGCCGCGGCCGGGAGGCCACCATCGCCTCGGGGTCGGCCGGCTCGCCGACGGGCCGCCCGGGCCGGTCCCGCCCGACGCCCGCGAAACTGCCGGCGAGCTCCTCGTAAGCCTCTTCGGGTACGAGGGCCACCTCGTCGGCGCTCGCGGAGGCCACCGGGACCGGGGCGGAGGCGGGGGCCCCGCCCTGCTCGGGCGCGACGCCCAGGAGTGCGGCCGCCGCCAGCACGGCCCAGGCCGCCCACACCGGCGCACGGAGGCGTTGGGTCACCGGGGAGCCCCTCCCGTCCGAGCGGCGCGGGCGGCGCGAGCGCGCGCAGCGGCAGCGCTCGGGCCTGTACAGGGCTCACATTTGCACGACGGGACAAAAGCGGCATCCCGGACCGCCCATCGGGGTGGCCCGGGATGCCGGAAGACAACCGCAGCGGCCCACCCGGGGCCGCCTACGGCCTACCGCCTACTGCGGATCACCGGTGGACACGGTCAGCGTGTACTCCTGGTCCTTCGTCACGGCGGTCCCGGCCACGGGGAACTGCGCGAGGACGGTGTCCTGCCCGAAGACGGCCTCGTCCTTGTTCTCGATCTTGTACTTGCCGCCCGCGGCCTGGATGCAGAGCTTCACCGAGGCCAGGTTCTTGTAGGTGAAGTCCGGGGCCGCGACCTTGGACGCGTCCTGCCAGTCCTTGGACGGGTTCTTGCACTTCTCCGTCTCCATCGTCCGCGAGGTGTCCGGACCCTTGTGACCCGCCTTGGCGGGGGACGATGCCGACGCCGAGGGCGTGGTGCCCCCGTTCCCCCGCGCCTGGTCCTTGTCGTCGCCGCCCATGTTGAGCGCCGCGATCAGCCCGCCGACGGCCAGCAGCGCCACCACGATCGCCCCGACGATCACCGGGGTGTTCGACTTCGGGGCCGCGGTCCCCGCCCCGCCCCCCGGGTTCGGCGAGATGGTGAACGGCGCCGGGGTCTGCGGGCCGTAGTGGTGCTGCGCGCCCTGCGGCGCGTGCTGCTGGGACGGGTACGCGTAGCCGCCCGGCGCCGGAGTGTGCGGCGCGTACGGGGACGGTCCCGTCTGCGCGGCCTGGTACGGCTGCTGCACCGACTGCGGCGGCGTCTGGTAGGCGGAGTCGACCGGCGGGAACACGGCCGAACTCACCCCGGCGCCGCTGCCGCCCGCCGCCGCACCGGGGACGATGACCGGCGCGCCCGTGTGACCGGCCGACAGCACCCGCGCGATCTCGTCGCCCATGGCCGCGGCCGTCGGGAAACGCTCGTTCGGGTTCTTCTTCAAGGCGCGGGCCACCAGCGCGTCCATCGCCGGCGTCACGGAGCGGTTGACGGAGGACGGGGCGACCGGCTCCTCCTGCACGTGGGCGTAGGCGATGGCCAGCGGCGAGTCCGCGTCGAAGGGCAGCCGGCCGGTCAGCAGCTGGAACAGCATGATGCCGACCGAGTACAGGTCGGAGCGGGCGTCGACGGCCCGTCCCAGCGCCTGCTCGGGCGACAGGTACTGGGGGGTGCCCACGACCATGCCGGTCTGCGTCATCGAGGTGACCCCCGACTGCATGGCGCGTGCGATGCCGAAGTCCATGACCTTGACCACGCCGCGCTTGGTCATCATGACGTTGCCCGGCTTGATGTCGCGGTGGACCAGGCCCATCTCGTGGCTGGTCTCCAGCGCGGCCAGCACGTCCGCCGTCACCTTGAGCGCCCGGTCGGCGGGCATCGCGCCGTACTGCGCGACGTCCGCCTGGAGCACGGAGCCGAGCGGCTGCCCCTCCACGTACTCCATGACGATGTACGGCATCGGAGCGCCGTCGTCCGCGACGGAGCCGCCGAACGTGACCGTTCCCTCGCCCGTATCGAATACCGAGACGATGTTGGTGTGCGACAGTTTCGCAACAGCCTGCGCCTCGCGGCGGAACCGCTCGCGGAAGGACGCTTCGCGGCCGAGTTCGCTGTGCAGGGTTTTGATGGCGACCTGTCGGTCGAGCGCCGAGTCGTAGGCGAGATAGACGGACGCCATGCCGCCTTCGCCCAGCAAGTCCCTTAGCTGGTAACGGCCACCGGACAGGGAACCGCCTGCGTACCGGCCCCGTGTGCCGTCCTGGCTCATGACTGTTGCTTCCCCTCGGGCTGTGTCCGAACGCGTCTGGCAGAGCGCATGTGGCGCCCAGTCTGCCGGAGGGCAAGCGCCAGTCAAGCCAGGTGCCCGTTCCGTGACCGGGGGGCCACGGCGTGCCATTGCCCGAACGGCGACCTGTTCCGAGGCTGTAGCGTTCGTCGGAGCACCCGAAGAGGACCCGCAGAAGTTACGGACGAGAGAGACGACGGCGAGGACTGATGGCACCCGAACCCGACGGAACCGGCGCCGGGATGGCCGAGGATCCTGAGCATTGGGGCGCAGGCGGCCTGGTGGGCGACGGCCGCTACCGCCTCACGCACCGCCTCGGACGAGGCGGTATGGCGGAGGTGTTCGCCGCCGAGGACGTCCGGCTGGGCCGCACCGTCGCCGTGAAGCTGCTGCGCGCCGACCTCGCCGAGGACCCGGTGTCCAAGGCCCGCTTCACCCGCGAGGCACAGTCGGTCGCCGGGCTCAACCACCATGCCGTCGTCGCGGTCTACGACTCGGGCGAGGACCGGGTCGGCCCGAACGTCGTCCCGTACATCGTCATGGAGCTGGTCGAAGGCCGCACCATCCGCGAGCTGCTGATCAGCGCGGAGGCCCCGGGGCCGGAGCAGGCGCTGATCATCGTGTCGGGCGTGCTGGAAGCGCTCGCGTACTCGCACCAGCACGGCATCGTGCACCGCGACATCAAGCCCGCGAACGTCATCATCACCAACACCGGTGCGGTGAAGGTGATGGACTTCGGCATCGCGCGCGCCCTGCACGGCGCGCAGTCGACGATGACCCAGACCGGCATGGTCATGGGCACTCCCCAGTACCTGTCGCCCGAACAGGCCCTCGGCAAGGCCGTGGACCACCGCTCGGACCTGTACGCGACCGGCTGCCTGCTGTACGAACTCCTCGCGCTGCGGCCCCCCTTCACCGGTGAGACGCCGCTGTCGGTGGTCTACCAGCACGTCCAGGACGTACCGGTCCCGCCGTCCCAGCTGCCCGAGGGCCAGCACATCCCGCAGGAGCTCGACGGCCTGGTCATGCGCTCCCTGGCGAAGGACCCGGACGACCGGTTCCAGAGCGCCGAGGAGATGCGCGCACTGGTCCAGTACGCGCTGCAGATGCTCCAGGAGCAGGGGCCCAACTCCGGTACGTGGAACACCGGTCCGGTCACCATGGCGCTGCCGCACGGGCAGGCCGGCGGTGGCGCCCCGACGACGCCGATGCGCGGACCCGGCGGGCCGCGCCCGCCGTACGGCCAGAACGCCACGACCTCGCAGTTCCAGCGGCCGATGGTGCCCGCGCTGAACCCGGACGACGGCACGGCCTTCCCGGGTGGCGGTGGCCGCGGCGGGCACGGCCAGGGCCAGGGCGGCGGTTACGGCCCGGGCGGCGGCTACGACGGCTATGACGGCTACGACGACCGCCGGGGCGGCAGCCGCTGGAAGATGTGGGTGTTCGCGGTCCTCGCGGTCCTCGCGATCGCCGGCGGCATCGCCTACGCCGTCAAGACGGTGGGCGGCGGCGGTGGCGGCGGCAACAAGCCGAGCACCACGACCAGCAGTTCCCCGAACGCCTCGCAGAGCTCCTCCTCCTCTTCGGAGACCACCCCCTCCACGGAGCCCTCGGACTCCTCGGATTCGAGCGAAGAGCCCACCTACAAGCCGACCCCGGGCCGCACCAAGTACACGCCGAGCACCACGCCGACGCCGTCGACGGAGCCGACGGCCTCGGAGAAGCCGACGGAAACGGAAAAGCCCCCGACCTCGGACAAGCCGACGCCGTCGGAGAAGCCGACGAAGCCGACCGCGCCGCCCACCGGCGGCGCGGTGAACAACGAAGGCGAATAGGGACGGTCATACGACGGTCACAGGAACGGGCCCGACGGAAGGATTTCCGCCGGGCCCGGCCCTTTTCCGCTTGCAGACCTCCCGGCCGCCGACCAACGCGGCCGGCTCCGGGTCCTGAATGGAATCGCGTTCGCGTGCTGCTCGCGCGCCCCTCGAACGGCACTCGCGCCGCGGTCGTACGCCCTCGCGCACCGCTCGCGCCGCGGTCGTACGCCCTCGCGCACCGCTCACGCACCGCTCGCGCGCCGGTGGGAGGTGCCGGCCTCCTCGGCTAGACGCGCTTCTCCGCCTGGAGGCGCGCCACGTACGCCGCCGCCTGCGAGCGCCGCTCCATGCCGAGTTTCGACAGCAGGCTGGAGACGTAGTTCTTGATGGTCTTCTCGGCCAGGTGCAGCCGCTCGCCGATGACGCGGTTCGTCAGCCCCTCGCCGATCAGGTCGAGGATCTTGCGCTCCTGTTCGGTGAGGTGCGACAGCCGGTCGTCGCCCCTGCCGTTGTTGCCGTCGCGCAGCCGCTCCAGTACCCGCGCGGTGGCCACCGGGTCCAGCAGCGACTTGCCCTCCGCGACGTCCCGTACCGCGCTGAGCAGCTCGTTCCCGCGGATGGCTTTCAGCACGTACCCCGAGGCGCCGGCCATGATCGCGTCGAACAGGGCTTCGTCGTCCGCGAACGAGGTGAGCATCAGGCACTTGATGCCCTCGTCCTGCGAGCGCACCTCCCGGCACACCTCCACCCCGCTGCCGTCCGGTAGCCGCACGTCGAGGACCGCGACGTCGGGGCGGGTCGCCGGGATCCGCACCATCGCGTCGGCGGCCGTACCCGCCTCGCCCACGATTTCGATGTCGTCTTCCACGGACAGCAGCTCATGCACTCCCCGGCGTACCACTTCGTGGTCGTCCAGGAGGAATACCTTGATTTTACCGTTTTCGGGCACGGAGTCAGTTTCACACACTCACCCCTTCCCTGCCGCAGTTACCCGGGATAACGTGCCGTTGTTCCGGCCCCCTGCAAGGCTGTGACCAGTGGTTGTTCCCGCCGCCGCCGATTTACTTGGATATCCAAGCAAAATCGCAGGTCAAACGGGGTTTCGCAGTTATGCGAGGCACTGGGTAACGTGCATTGCGCAGGGCACTCGCCGGGGCACCTGTCACGCCTGAATCCCGTACCTTCCTCGCACCCACCCCGTGCGCGGGTACGCATGCAGGTGAGCCGCACTGGACCCCGGAGAACCCGGGTGCCGGACCGACGGAGGAGCACACGTGACCGTGGAGAGCACTGCCGCGCGCAAGCCGCGACGCAGCAGCGGCACCAAGCGGGCGGCCGGCGCCGATAGCGCCCGCAAGACCGCCGTTGCCACCGCACAGCCGCACGACGCCGAGCCTCAGCTCGTACAGCTGCTGACGCCCGAGGGAGAACGGGTCGAGAGCGCCGACAGCGCGCAGTTCGCCCCCTTCGTCGCCGACATCACCACCGAGGACCTGCGCGGGCTCTACCGCGACATGGTCCTGACCCGCCGTTTCGACGGTGAGGCGACCGCCCTGCAGCGTCAGGGCGAGCTGGGCCTGTGGGCCTCGCTCCTCGGTCAGGAAGCCGCGCAGATCGGCTCCGGCCGGGCGCTGCGCGACGACGACTACGTCTTCCCCACCTACCGTGAACACGGTGTGGCCTGGTGCCGCGGGGTCGACCCGACCAACCTGCTCGGCATGTTCCGCGGCGTGAACCACGGTGGCTGGGACCCGAACACCAACAACTTCCACCTGTACACGATCGTCATCGGCTCCCAGACGCTGCACGCGACCGGGTACGCGATGGGCGTGGCCAAGGACGGCGCGGACTCCGCGGTCATCGCCTATTTCGGTGACGGCGCGTCCAGCCAGGGTGACGTCGCCGAGGCGTTCACCTTCTCGGCGGTGTACAACTCCCCGGTCGTGTTCTTCTGCCAGAACAACCAGTGGGCGATCTCCGAGCCCACCGAGCGCCAGATGCGCGTGCCGCTCTACCAGCGGGCCCAGGGCTTCGGCTTCCCGGGCGTGCGCGTCGACGGCAACGACGTCCTGGCCTGCCTGGCGGTCACCCGCTGGGCGCTGGAGCGGGCGCGCAACGGCGAGGGTCCGACGCTGGTCGAGGCGTTCACGTACCGCATGGGCGCGCACACCACCTCCGACGACCCGACGAAGTACCGGCGCGACGAGGAGACGGCGGCCTGGGAGGCCAAGGACCCGATCCTGCGCCTCAAGGCCCACCTCCTGGCGACGGGCGGCGCCGACGAGGCGTTCTTCGCGCAGCTGGAGGAGGAGAGCGAGACGCTGGGCAAGCGGGTGCGCGAGGTCGTGCGCGCCATGCCCGACCCGGACACCATGGCGATCTTCGAGAACGTCTACGCGGACGGGCACGCGCTCGTCGACGAGGAGCGCGCCCAGTTCGCCGCCTACCTCGCGTCCTTCGAAGGCGGGGAGTGACCACCATGGCCGTACAGAAGCTGACCATCGCGAAGGCGCTCAACGACTCGTTGCGCAAGGCCCTGGAGACCGACCCCAAGGTCCTGATCATGGGTGAGGACGTCGGCAAGCTCGGCGGCGTCTTCCGCATCACCGACGGCCTGCAGAAGGACTTCGGCGAGGAGCGGGTCATCGACACCCCGCTCGCCGAGTCCGGCATCGTCGGCACGGCGATCGGCCTGGCGCTGCGCGGGTACCGGCCCGTCGTGGAGATCCAGTTCGACGGGTTCGTCTTCCCCGCCTACGACCAGATCGTCACGCAGCTCGCGAAGATGCACGCGCGCTCGCTCGGCAAGATCAAGATGCCGGTCGTCATCCGCATCCCCTACGCGGGCGGCATCGGCGCGGTCGAGCACCACAGCGAATCCCCGGAGACGCTGTTCGCGCACGTCCCGGGCCTCAAGGTGGTCTCCCCGTCGAACGCGAGCGACGCCTACTGGATGCTCCAGCAGGCGATCCTCAGCGACGACCCGGTGATCTTCTTCGAGCCGAAGCGGCGCTACTGGGACAAGGGCGAGGTCGATGTCGACGCGATCCCGGACGCCCTGCACGCCGCCCGCGTGGCGCGCGCCGGCACGGACCTCACCCTGGCCGCCTACGGCCCGATGGTGAAGGTCTGCCTGGAGGCGGCGGCCGCGGCGGCCGAGGAGGGCAAGTCGGTGGAGGTCGTCGACCTGCGGTCGATGTCCCCGATCGACTTCGACGGTCTGCAGGCTTCGGTGGAGCGCACCCGCCGCCTGGTCATCGTCCACGAGGCGCCGGTGTTCCTGGGCGTGGGTTCGGAGATCGCCGCGCGCATCACGGAGCGGTGCTTCTACCACCTGGAGGCGCCGGTGCTGCGCGTGGGCGGGTTCCACGCCCCGTACCCGCCGGCCCGCCTGGAGGACGAGTACCTGCCGGGCCTGGACAGGGTGCTCGACGCCGTCGACCGCTCGCTGGCGTACTGAGGAGCCACGTTCATGACCATCCGCGAATTCAAGATGCCCGACGTGGGCGAGGGCCTCACCGAGGCCGAGATCCTCAAGTGGTACGTCCAGCCGGGTGACACCGTCACCGACGGGCAGGTCGTCTGCGAGGTCGAGACCGCGAAGGCGGCCGTGGAGCTGCCGATTCCGTTCGACGGGACCGTGCACGCGCTGCTCTTCGAGGAGGGCACCACGGTCGACGTCGGCCAGGTGATCATCTCGGTGCAGACGGAAGGCCCGGCCGCCGAGGCCCCGGCACAGGAGGTGGCGGCCCCGGCCGCCGCCGAGGAGCCGGCCGCCGAGGCGCGCCAGCCCGTCCTGGTGGGCTACGGCGTGTCCACGGCCTCGACGAAGCGCCGGCCGCGCAAGGCCGCCGCGGAGGCGGGAGCGGGCTCGGCGGCCGCCCCGGCGGCGTCCGCCGCCCCGGCCGCTGTTCCGGCCGCCACCGCCGTTCCCGCGCAGAACGGGACCGGCGCGCTGAACGGCAACGGCAATGGCAATGGCAACGGCACGATGGCCGGGGGCGCCGAGCGTCCCCTGGCCAAGCCGCCGGTGCGCAAGCTCGCCAAGGACCTCGGCATCGACCTCGCCTCGGTGGTCCCCACCGGCGAGGGCGGCGTCGTGACCCGCGAGGACGTGCACGCGGCCGCCGCGGCCGCCGTCGCCCCGCAGACCGCTCCGGCCGCTCCGGCAGCCGCACCGGCCGCCGCGGCACCGGCCCCGGCCGCCGCGGCACCGGCCCCGGCCGCCGCACAGGCACCCGCCCAGGCCCCCGCCGGGGCGACGGCGCGCGAGACCCGCATCCCGGTCAAGGGCGTCCGCAAGGTCACCGCCCAGGCCATGGTCGGCTCCGCCTTCACCGCGCCGCACGTCACCGAGTTCATCACCCTCGACGTGACGCGCACGATGAAGCTGGTCCAGCAGCTCAAGGACGACCCGGACCTCGCCGGTCTGCGGATCAACCCGCTGCTCCTCATCGCCAAGGCGGTGCTCGTGGCCGTCCGCCGCAACCCGGACGTCAACGCGTCCTGGGACGAGGCGGCCCAGGAGATCGTGCTCAAGCACTACGTCAACCTCGGCATCGCTGCGGCCACCCCGCGCGGCCTGATCGTCCCGAACATCAAGGACGCCCACGCCAAGACGCTGCCCGAGCTGTCGACGGCCCTGTCCGAGCTGGTCGCCACGGCCCGCGACGGCAAGACCTCCCCGGCCGACATGCAGAACGGCACGATCACCATCACCAACGTCGGCGTCTTCGGCGTCGACACCGGGACGCCCATCATCAACCCGGGCGAGTCCGCGATCCTCGCGGTCGGTGCGATCAAGCTCCAGCCGTGGGTCCACAAGGGCAAGGTCAAGCCGCGCCAGGTCACCACGCTGGCGCTGTCCTTCGACCACCGTCTGATCGACGGCGAGCTCGGATCCCGCTTCCTGGCCGACATCGCGGCGGTCCTGGAACACCCCCGCCGCCTCGTCACCTGGTCGTAACGCACAGGAGAACGCACGCGGCGCCGGTGGCCGGGCCCCTTCGGGGAGCCCGGCCACCGGCCGTTCGGGCGCGGAAAACTGCTGGCCGACGGCCCCACCCTGCCCGATCATCGGCGGATGATCTTCCGCGCTGCGACCGCAGACCCCACGGACATCGACCGCGTCCTCACCTACCCCGCCGACGGCCCCGTCGACGCGCTCGCCGCCGACCGCATCCGGGAGGAGCTGGCGGCGGGCCGGATGCGCCCCGAGTGGGTCTGGTTCGCCGAGGACGAGGGCGGCGAGGTCCTCGCCCGCGCCCTGTGGTGGGGCCGGGAGGACAGCGAGCGGCCCGTCGCTCTGGACTGCCTCCAGGTCCGGGCCACCGTCGACGATCCGGCCACCGTCGCCGCCGGCCTGCTCGCCGCCGGACACGCGGCCTTCGGGGTCCTGCCCCTCTACAACGCCTCCCTGCCCCGCGACTGGCGCGCCCGCCCCGACGTCGTCGAAGCCGTCGCCTGGCGTCGGGAGGCGGGGCGCAGGGCCGGGCTGACGAACGGGATCGAGCGCCTGCGCTACGAGTGGACCCCGGCCGCCGGGACCGCGGAGCCCACCGGGCGGCTGGTGTTCCGCGAGGGCACGGACGAGGAGTTCGTCGAAGCGTTCGCCCGCGTCTCGGCCGGGAGCCTGGACGCGCACACCCGGACCGAACTGCGCTCCATGGACGCCGTGCAACTGGCCCGGGAGGACGTCGGGTTCTACCGCGACTGCCCGGGCGAACGCTCCTGGTGGCGGCTCGCGGAGCTCCCGGACGGCACCCTCGCCGGGTTCGCCGTTCCCTCGGCGACCCCCTACCACCGCAACGTCGGCTACCTCGGCGTCGTGCCCGAACAGCGCGGCAAGGGCCTGATCGACGAGATCCTCGCGGAGATCACCCGCTTCCACGCCGGTCAGGGCGCCCGCCGCATCACCGCGACCACGGACACCGTCAACGCCCCCATGGCCGCCGCCTTCGACCGCGCCGGCTACGAGGTCACGGAGATCCGCCTGGTCCTGGAAGGGCCGTCGCGGGCCTGACCGCAGGGCGGGCGGCTCCCGGCCGGGAGACGGGCGGCCCCGGCCGGGAGGGCGGCCCTGTGCCCTCCCCGGCTGCCGTAGGCGCCTAGCCGGCCTTGGTGGCGTTGCCGAGCACGTTCGTCGGGGTGATGCGCAGGACCACCCGTACGTTCTCCGCGGGCGCCTGCGCGTACTCCCGGCCCGCGCCCGGTCCCAGGTACTCCTCGGCGATCCGGACGGCGACGGTCCGCCCCGTGTCCTCGGAGACCGAGGCGGTGCCGCGGATCTCCGCGTAGAGGAACGGGTTGGTCAGGTCGAAGACGGTCAGGCCGACCCGCGCGTCCCGGGCGATGTTCCGCTCCTTGCGGCGACCCTGCTCGGTGGAGACCAGCACGTCGTCGCCGTCCCGGGTCACCCACACCACCGAACTCTGCGGTCCGCCATCGGGGTTGAGCGTCGTCAGGATGGCCGGATGCGGCGCGTCCAGCAGTTTGCGTACGGTGTCGTTCAGCTCAACGGTCATGCCGCACAGGCTAGTTGGCCGGCGCACGGCGGCGCGCCGGGTTCCGCGGCCCGCGGTGCGACTACCCGAGGTCCGCGCGTCAGCCCCAGGCGAGGTTGAGCCACGGGCTTCCCGGGTCGCCCGTCAGTTCGCGGTGCGCGGTGACCATCTCCTCGTACCACCGCCCGAACTCCTCCTCGTCGAACTGCATGCAGCGCCCGAGGACGAACCCCGCCGACAGCTCCTCCCAGGACCGGTACGCGAGCCGGCACGCCTTTCCGGCCCGCACCACGACGTCCTCGGCCTCGGCGAGCGTCCCGAAGCGGGCGCCGACGCCCCAGCGGGCCATCTGGGAGGCCCGGCCGTAGTCCCACGCCTCCACCGACCGCACGTACTTGCCCTCGCCGAGCACCCCGTCCGCCCGGAACCGCTGCTCGTAGCGGGTGATCCGGCCGATGACCCGCTGCACGCCCGCGATCTCGCCCTCGACCTCGGCTGTCGGACGCGGCTGGGCGACCGTCACCCCGTCGGGGGTCAGCCGGGGCTCGGCGGCCCGCTCGGCGTTGGCCCGCAAGGTCGCCTCGGTGGCGTGGCGCCAGTGCTCGATGTCCACGGGTCCGGCGAACTCCTGGGCCAGCGCCTGGCGCACGCGGAGCGCGAACTCCCACACCGGACTGACCATGTCGGCCCGCAGCAGCCGCTCGGTGGTGACGAGCCACTCCTCGCGGGTGGTCACGCCCCAGCTGTCGCGGAGCGTCTCGCGCTCCTTGGTGTAGCCCTGGCCGTGGTAGGCGAGGGAGTTCCAGAACATGCCGTTGCGCACGGACAGGTGCGCGCCGCAGGCCAGCCCGAAGGCGACGGGGCCGTGCAGGGGCCCGCCGACGTGGAGGGCGTGGACCTTGCCCTGTTCCAGGCCCACGTACCGCGGCCGGCGGCCGTCGTGCAGGGCCCAGGTGGCGCGGTGGGCGGGCGAGGCGGGCAGGAGGGTCTCGAAGGGGGTTCCGGGGTTCACGGCCAGGAACGGGGGCCCGTCGGGCGGGAAGCTCTCGCAGAACCACCCGAGGTCGACGCTCTCGAAGACGAGCTCGGGAGTGGGCGCGGGCAGCATCCCCTCCGTGAAGACCACGTACGCCTCGGCGCGCGCCTGCGGCAAGTGGACCCGCTGACGGCGCACCTGGGTGGGGTGGGCGTCCTGGAAGGACCGTTCCTGCGGTACGAAGAGATCGGCGAGCGCGAGGGCGTCGAAGAACGCCGGCCAGTTCCCGGCGGCCTTGGCCTCTTCCAGCTCTCGTTCTATGGCGCTCGGTGCGGTCCAGGTCCCCATGGGGAAACCCTATCCGTGCGTATCGGGCGCCAGTTCGGGCCTCCCGTGCCCCCGGCGGCCGCCGCGTCTTCGTCGGCCCGGCCCGCGAGGGGGAACCCGACGCCCGGCCCCGATCGTTACGCTGTGTGACGACGGTGCGTCCATCCGGGTCGCGCTCCGGGGTGATGGGGTTCGGGCAGGTCAGGCAGGTGATTTACGCCGTTGCGCGGCGTGTCGGCGGCTGTGGAGGAGCAGCTCCGGTTGCGGGCGGTGACCGGCTGTCGGTGAGTGGTATGGGGCAGCTCCACGGCCCCGCGTCATCCCGGACCACACGGTCATCACATCGCTGAACAGGAGAGAGCCGTTGCACCGCATCACCCGCTACTCCATCCCCGCCGCCCTCTGCGTGACCCTGCTGACCGCCTCCCCGGGCATCGCGGCAGCCGTCTCCTCGCCCGAGCGCCCGTCCGTCACCTTCGCCGGGCAGACCGTTCCCGGCAGTGAGGCGCTGCTCGCCCAGGCGCAGTCGCTCGCCGCCGCCGCCGAAGTGGTCGAACCCGTCACGGACCTGCTCTCGGCGGTGCTGAAGTCGCCGAACGGGAAGGTGTCGGAGGCCGAGCTGGCCGCCGTCAAGAAGCAGCTGGAGCCCGCGTTCGCGGAGCTGCGCCAGAGCCTGCCCGAGTCGGCGAAGCCGCTGCCGGCCCCCGTACCGGCGGACCCGGCGGTGGCGAAGCCGGTGATGGCCAAGCCGGTGATGGCCGAGCCCGCCGACCCGCCGGCCGACCCGGCGGCCAAGCCCCCGGTCGCGCAGCCTCCGGTCGCCCAGCCGGCGAAGCCTCCGGTTGCCGAGCCGGCGAAGCCTCCGGTTGCCGAGCCGGCGAAGCCTCCGGTTGCCGAGCCAGCCAAGCCCCCGGTCGCGCAGCCCCCGGTCGCCCAGCCGGCGAAGCCTCCGGTTGCCGAGCCGGCGAAGCCTCCGGTCGCGCAGCCCCCGGCGGCCCAGCCGGCGAAGCCTCCGGTTGCCGAGCCGGCGAAGCCTCCGGTCGCGCAGCCCCCGGCGGCCCAGCCCGCGAAGCCCCCCGTCGCGCAGCCCGCGAACCCGGCGGCCCCCGTGGCGAAGCCCCCGGTCGCCGAGCCCGTGAAGCCGGCCGACCCGGCGGCGAAGCCCCCGGTCGCGCAGCCCGCGAACCCGGCCGCCCCGGCGGCCAAGCTCCCGGTCGCGACTCCGGTCACCGCACCGAAGGCCGCTCCCGTCGACAAGGCCGCCGCCGCCGTCGACAAGCTCAAGGCCTCCGTCGACGGCCTCCTCAAGGTCGCCGAGACCGGCAGCAACTCCGCCGACGCCAAGGCCAAGGCCGACACGGTCGTGACCGACCTGGGCAACGTCCTCCTCGTCATGGTCAACGGTTCGGGCCAGCAGAAGGCGCCCACTGCCTGAGCGCCCCCCAAAAAACCCTGCGTCCCCGGCGACCTTCGCGCGCCGGGGACGCAGCGGTGCCCGCCCCCGTCCCCGCCGGGGCCCGCACCGTACGACCCCCGTGCCACCGCGCGACCGCGCAACCCCTCTTGACGCCCCCCTGCGCCGGGGAGACGCTCCCGGGTCTCGCCCGCATCCGAACGGGCGATCGCGCACTGGGGGGCCGGTATGCCGCAGGAGTCCGTGCGGACGGCGGGGGAGCTGCGCGCGCGGCTCGCGGAGCTGGGGGCACGCTGGTCCGTCAGCGAGCACCTCGCCGACGGAGAGCCGCTCCCACGCCCCTCCCTCGGCCTGGCCGGCCCGTCGCGCCCGACCACCGCCGCCGAGGCGGGAACCGTGGATCTGCGGGCGCTGGTCGGGCACGTGAGCGGCAACCCACTGCTGACCCGGCGCAGGACGGCGCACGGCCTGCTGCCCGACCCCCGCAACGGCCCCGACCCCCGCACCGGCACCGGCACCAGCTCCCGCACCCACACCCGCCCCGGCACCGGCGGAGCCGCGGCGCTCGCGCTGCCGACGGCCGTGGACTGGCGCGAGCGGTGGGGGTGGCGGTGGATCACCCGGGTGAAGGACCAGAACCCGTGCGAGTCCGGCTGGGCCTTCGCGGCGGCCGGCCTGGTGGAGTCCATGGCCCGGATCGAACACCACGTGTGGGCCGTGCGGTCCGAGGGGGACGTGCGCGACGGACTGCGGCTGACCTGCGGCCAGGGCTGCGACCCGGAGACCGCGCTCGACTGGATCCGGGACAACGGCGGCCTCGCGGACCCCGACTGCCGGCCCTACACCATCCCGCCGCCCGGCCTGCCCGCCGAGCGGCGCGCCGCCTGGGGCTCCGAGTACACGCCGAGCTGGGACCGGTCGGGCCGGACGGTGCGGATCACCGACTACGTGCGGCTCGGTGACGTCGGGCAGCAGAAGGTGTGGCTGGACACGGTCGGCCCGCTGACCGCCTGCCTCGACGTGTACGAGGACTTCTTCGGGCTCGGCTCCGGCGTGTACCACCGGACGAGCGACCGACTGGCGGGCGGACACTGCGTGTTGGTCGTCGGCTACGACGACGCGGCCGGGTGCTGGCTCTTCAAGAACTCCTGGGGCGCGGGTCACCACACCGGCGGCTACGGGCGGATCGCGTACGGCGAGGCCCGCATCGACCACTGGGCCAAGTGCGGTCTGACCGGCACCAACGTCGACCCGTGGAGCAAGCGTCGCCTGCACGCGGGGAACGTCTACGAGAGCGGCAACGGCCGCGGCCACCGCAACTTCGAACTCGCGGCCACGACGGGTGACGGCAGCCTGCGGCACTGGTGGCGCGAGGGCGAGGCGCCCTTCGCGTGGACCCCGGCCAAGACGTACGCCAACGACGCCTCCGGCCAGCCCGCCTTCACGGGCACCACCTTCAACCGGAACACGGAGTCCCTGCACGTCACCACCGGCGGACGGCTGCGCCACTGGTACTACGAGCAGTCCGGCGGTGCCTGGCGCGACGGCGGCGCCTTCGGGCCGGGGGACGCGGCGATCGGCTCGACCCCGGCCTTCATCCAGAGCGACTACGGCAAGCCCGGCAACTTCGAGGTGGTGGTCCGCACCGTCGACGGACGCCTCAACCACTGGTGGCGCATCAACGGAGCGCCCTGGACCTGGAACGACGGCGGCCGTTTCGCCTCCGGCATCGCCCACTTCGGGCCCGCCCTCGTCCAGACCCGCTCCCGTCACCTGGACCTCGTCGCGACCCGCACGGACGGCCGGATGCAGCTGTGGTGGCGCGACGACCGCGACGGTTTCGCCTGGCATCCCGGCGAGGTGTTCGGCAGTGCGATCACCTCGGCCCCGTGCCTGATCGAGGCGCAGTACGGGGCCACCGACGAGGACACCGCGGGGAACTACGAGCTGTGCGTCGTCGCGGCGGGCGGCCGGGTCGAGCACTGGTGGCGGGGGAACGCGGGCGGCGGCGCCTGGACCCGGGGCGCGGTCTTCGGGCGGGACGCGCTCGCCGTCACGGGGATGCTCCAGGGCAGTTTCGGGTTCGACCTGGAGGTGATCGTCCTGCGCACCGACCGCCTGCTCCAGCACTACCGCCGCGACGGTTCGGGCCGCTGGCACGCCGGGCCGCTGATCGGCCCGGCCTGAGCCTCGACTTGAGCCCCGACTTGAGCTCCGGCTTGAGCCCCGGCTTGAGCCCGCGGCCTGAGCCCCCGGCCGGCCGTCCGCATCCTGGACGGCCGGAACTCTTGTACGGCGCATGTATCTATCCTGTGCGCATGACTTCCGCGCCCCCGGTCGTGACCGCCGCCGACCGCGTCTACCAGCACGTCAAACAGGGGGTATTGGGCCGCCGCTACGAGGGTGGCGTACTCCTCACCGAAGGCGAGGTCGCCGAGGCCGTCGGCGTGTCCCGCACGCCGGTGCGCGAGGCGCTGCTGCGCCTGGAGACCGAGGGGCTGCTCAAGCTGTACCCGAAGAAGGGCGCGCTGGTGCTGCCGGTCTCCGCGCAGGAGATCGCCGACGTCATCGAAACCCGGCTGCTGGTCGAGGAGTTCACCGTCCGCAGGGCCGTGCCCGCCCCGCCCGGCCTGCTGGAGCGGCTCGCCGCCCTCATCGGGGAGCAGCGCCGGCACGCCGCCGACGGGGACCTGGTCGCCCTGATGGCCGCCGACCGGGCCTTCCACGCCGAGATCGTCCGCAACGCCGGGAACCAGATCCTGGGCCGGCTCTACGACCAGCTCCGCGACCGGCAGCTGCGGATGGGCGTGGCCCTGCTGCACGCCCACCCCGACCGGGTGGAGCGGACGCTGGCCGAGCACACCGAGATCCTGGACGCCCTGCGCGCCGGGGAGCCGGAGACGGCCGCCGCCGCCGTACGGGCGCACGTGGGCCGGGTCGAGGCGCTGGTGCGCGGGGCCGGCCGGTGAGCGCCCCCACCGGGCCGCCCCGCCTCCCCCTGGATCCCCCCGGCGGGCGCCGGGCCCTCGCCGTCTGGGCGATCGGCGTCGCCGTCTACTTCGTCGCGGTCATCTTCCGCACCAGCCTGGGCGTGGCCGGGCTGGACGCCGCCGACCGCTTCCACGTCAACGCGTCGGCCCTCGCCACCTTCTCCATCCTCCAGCTGCTGGTCTACGCGGGCATGCAGATACCCGTCGGGCTGCTCGTGGACCGGCTCGGCACCAAGCGCGTCCTGACGATGGGGGCGGTGCTGTTCACCGTCGGACAGCTCGGTTTCGCGCTGGCGCCCTCCTACGGGACGGCTCTGGCCGCGCGCGCCCTGCTGGGTTGCGGCGACGCGATGACCTTCATCTCCGTGCTGCGGCTCGGCACGCGCTGGTTCCCGGCCCGGCGCGCGCCGCTGATGGCGCAGCTGGCCGGACTGGTGGGCATGGCGGGCAACCTCGTCTCCACGCTGGTGCTGGCGCCGGCGCTGCACGGGCTCGGCTGGGTGCCGGCCTTCGCGGGCAGTGCGGCAGCCGGGCTCCTCGTTCTGGTGCCGCTGGTGCTGTTCCTGCGGGACCACCCGGAAGGGCACGCGCCGGCGCCCGTGGCGCGCGCCGGCGGGGGCGGGTTCGTACGCCGCCAGATCGCCGAGTCCTGGCGGGAGCCGGGAACCCGGCTCGGGCTGTGGGTGCACTTCACGACGCAGTTCCCCGCGATGGTGTTCCTGCTGCTGTGGGGGATGCCGTTCCTGGTCGAGGCGCAGGGGCTGTCGCGGACCACCGCGGGCGGGCTGATGACGCTGATCGTCGTCGCGAACATGGGGTTCGGGCTGCTGTACGGGCAGCTCGTCGGCCGCCGCCAGGGCGCGCGGATCCCGCTGGCGCTGGGAACGGTCGCGGCCACCGCCGCGCTCTGGGGCGCGGTGCTGGCCTACCCCGGCCAGCGGGCGCCGATGTGGCTGCTGACCACGCTGTGCGTGGTGCTGGGTACCTGCGGCCCGGCCTCGATGATCGGCTTCGACTTCGCCCGCCCGGCCAACCCGGCCGAACGTCAGGGCACCGCCTCGGGAATCACCAACATGGGCGGCTTCCTCGCGTCCATGACGACGCTGCTCGCGGTGGGCGTCCTGCTCGACGCCACCGGCGACGACTACCGGATCGCCTTCTCGTCGGTGTTCTTCCTGGAGGTGCTGGGCCTGTCCCAGATCCTGCGGCTGCGGCCCGCCGCCCTGGCCCGCGAACGCCTCCCGCTCCCGGCGCCGGGCCCCGACCGGGTGGCCCCGGCCCGCGCCCGTACGTAGGAGCCCGGGCCCGCACCGGGCTTCCCCGTACGCGGGAGCCCTGGCGGCGCGGGCCGGTGGGGTTACGGGGTCACGGCGAAGCGCGTCAGGATGGCCTCCGCCAGGGCGGGGTCGCCCTCGGTCTTCACCCGGTCCGCGACCGCGTGCGGCCGTACCCGCCCCGCCGCGAGCCGCACGTACGTCTGCCAGTCCATCGCCAGCGTCACCGCCGGCCCCAGCGAGGGCGCCTTGTCCAGCGTGCCCCGCCCCTGCGCGTCCACCCGTACGGTCCGCATGAACTCCAGCTCCCCGTGCACGTCGAGCACCACGGCCGAGTTCGGGGGCGCGCCCGCCTCCTTCGCGACCACCTTCGCCAGCCCGGCCAGCAGGAGGTCCCGCGCCACGTACGCGCCCGGCGAGTCCCAGTTCCCGGGGACGCCCAGCGCCGCCCGCAGGTCCTGCTCGTGGATCCACACGTCGAACGCCCGAAGCCGCAGCGCGAACTCCAGCGGCACCTGGTCGCCCAGCGGGCCGCGCACCAGCGTGGCCGGATCCCGCTTCTCGTTGCGGAGCTGGCGCTGGCGCCGGATGATCGTGTACTCCAGCTCGGAGGTCATCTCCGGGGCGGTGTGGTGACGCCGGACGTCAACCTGCACCTCCATGTACCGGGTGAACTCGTCCACCACGTGCCGCAGGTCGCGCGGCAGCGTGTGGATCGGCCGCGGATCGCCGAGCTGCTCGCACTCGATGCCGATGATGTGTGACACCACGTCACGAACCGACCAGCCGGGACACGGAGTCGCCCGGTTCCACTCGCCCTCCGACAGGGGGAGGACCAGCTCGGATATCGCCTCGATGGAATGGGTCCACGCATCGGCATAGGGCTGGAGGCTGGGATGGACGGTCAACGGGACCCCTCGCGTGCTGTTCAGTGGCGCGTTGTGGACTGTGCCCAAAAGTACGCTGCCGGTGAGCACCCCGGCAGCGCTTTCGTGTGACGATCGTAGGCCCGAGCTGACGGACGCAATGCAAGGACGGTGGTAGTGTGCGCGCCTCTCTGATCCAAGTCGCCGTGAACGAGGGCGAGTCGGTCTCTTCCCGACGCGCCCGCGTGGCCGATCTCGTACGGGAGCAGTCCGCCTCCGACCTCGTCGTGCTGCCGGAACTGTGGACGGTGGGGGCGTTCGCCTACGAGCAGTTCGAGACCGAGGCGGAGCCGCTGGACGGCCCGACCTACGAGACGATGTCCAAGGCCGCGACCGACGCCGGGGTCTGGCTCCACGCGGGCTCGGTCGTGGAGCGCGCGGGCGACGGGTCGCTCTACAACACCGCACTGGTGATCTCCCCGGCCGGTGAGCTCGCCGCCAGCTACCGCAAGATCCACCGCTTCGGCTTCGACCAGGGCGAGGCGGTGCTGATGGCCGCCGGGGACACCCTGACCACGGTGACCCTGCCGGAGCAGACGCTCGGCATCGCCACCTGCTACGACCTGCGGTTCCCCGAGATGTTCCGCGGCCTGGTCGACGCCGGGGCCACCACGATGGTCGTCGCCGCGGGCTGGCCGGCCCGGCGCCGCGCCCACTGGACGCTGCTGAACCGGGCCCGCGCCGTGGAGGACCAGGCGTACGTACTGGCCTGCGGGCTGGCCGGCACCCACGCGGGAGTCGAGCAGGCCGGGCACAGCCTGGTCGTGGACCCGTGGGGCGAGGTGCTCGCGGAGGCGGGGCCGGGCGAGGACGTGCTCACGGTGGAGCTGGACCCGGCGAAGGTCGCGGACACGCGGGAGCAGTTCCCGGCGTTGAAGGACCGCCGCCTCGGGCGCTGAGACGACGGTTGGCGAAGCGGCCGCCGGGTATGCGGGCGGCGACGGCGCAAGGAGCGGAGCAGGGGGGCGGGTGCCATGTCGCAGGAGTCCGAAGCCATGGAGGCCATGGTGGAGGCGGCACTGGAGCCGCACGAACCGTCCCCGGGCGAGACCGAGGCCCGCGACCGGGTGCGGGCCGAGGCCACCGGCATGACCCACCACCAGACGGCGGCCGCCCTGGAGCGGGCCGAGGACGCCGCCGCGGGCGGGGGCGGCGCCGACGCGTCCACCCGCGCCGCCCTGGCGGAGTGGCGGCGGATCACCGACCTCCTCGCGGACCACGGCGGCCCGTACACTCCCGAGGCCGACCCCTACGCACAGGGCCAGTTGACCGCGCGCGGCCGCTGACGCGGCTACCCGCCGCGCCGGCTGCCGCCGACCCCGTTGCCACCGCGTCGCCTACCGCTCCTCCCGCTCCTTCTCGGCCATCCGGATCACGCACACGGCGACGGCGATCAGCAGCGCCGCGTCCGCGTCCTCCCGCACCACGTCCACCGCGTACGTCTCGCGGACCCGCAACCACCGGCGGGAGATCAGCGCGAGCAGCTCGCCGTCGTACTCGACCTTGAACTCGCGGTCGAGGATCCGCCCGCTGACGTCCAGTCCGGTGCCCTCGGAGAGGGTGACGAGGTAGTGGTTGCGCAGCAGGGAGAGCCACTTCTTGCGGATCACGGCCAGCCGGCGGCCGTCCCGCTCCAGGGTCATCGCGTCGCGGAAGGCGAGCCACTTCTCCCGCAGGGTGATCAGGATCCGCCCCTCGGGGTCCTTGAGCTCCAGGGTGTCGCGCAGCCGCAGGGCCTTGCCGTCGACGAGGAAGGCCTGCCGGCCGTCCTCGTCCTCGATCCAGTAGTCGTCCCCGATGTCCAGCACTTTGTCCCGTACGAGGTATTTCATGGCCTGATCCGTGCCCGCGATAGGTTTCCGCCATGCCACTGCTCTATGTCACCGACCTGACGTACCCGGCGCGCGGCCAGCCGCTACTGCGACGAGGACATATTCCTCACCGGGCGGCTGCGCGAGCACTTCCCGCTGGCCCTGTGCCACCCGCGCGACGCCGAGGCCCTCATGGGCGGCTTCGACGCGGTCGTGGTCCGCAACAGCGGCCCCGTCCTGTACTACCAGGAGGCCTACGACGCCTTCCGCACCGCCGCCCTCGCCGGCGGCGCCCGCGTCTACAACCCGCTGACGGGGCGCGGCGACATGGCGGGCAAGCAGTACCTGCCGGACCTGACGGCGGCCGGCTACCCGGTGATCCCGACGGTCGACGACCCGGCGCTCCTGCACCTGCTGCCGCGGGTCCCGCAGTACGCGGTGAAGCCCAAGCAGGGCGCGGACTCCATCGGCCTCACCTTCACGGCGGACCCCTCCACCGCGGAGCCGGGCCGGACCTTGATCCAGCCGCGGATCGACTTCGCGTACGAGGTGTCGTTCTACTTCGTGGACGACGCCTTCCAGTACGCCCTGTACGCCCCGGACCCCGACCGCCGCTGGGAGCTGGAGCACTACGACCCGACCCCGGCGGACCTGGCCTTCGCCCGCACCTTCGTCGAGTGGAACACCCTCTCGCACGGCATCCAGCGCGTGGACGCCTGCCGCGCTCCCTCCGGCGAGCTCCTCCTGGTCGAACTGGAGGACCTCAACCCCTACCTGTCCCTCCACCTCGTCCCGACCGACGTCCAGGACGCCTTCGTCACCGCCCTCGCCCGCTCCCTGGACTCCTTCCTGTCCTAGAGCTCGCTGGTGTCGAGGTCCAAGTCGAACGGCTCCGGCAGCCGCACGGCCGTCCCGAACGGATGCGGCCCGTCGACCTTCGCGTAACCGAGCCGCCCGGGCTCGGAGAACAGGGTGACGGTCTTGTCCAACCGGTCGACCAGCAGGTAGAGCGGCGCGCCGTACTCGGCGTACCGCTTGCGCTTGACGACGCGGTCGGTCTCGGCGTTGGACTCCGAGGTCACTTCGACGATCAGCAGGGTCTGGTCGGGGAGGAGGGCGCCGCCGCCTTTTGCCAGCTCCTTGGGGGCGACCGCGATGTCCGGGACGTACCAATTCGCCGAGCCGGGCAGGTCCAGATTGCCCGACCCGGTCACACAGCCCAGTTCCTTGACCCGCGGTTTGATCTGATCGCGGATCTCCTCAGCCGCGTTCTCGTGGTCCCAGTTCGGCGTCACGTTGCTGATGACCCCTTCAATGATCTCGGTGCGGTCGCCGCTGTGGTGCTGGATGGCGTACTTCAGGGCACGCTCGGGGTCGATGCCTTCGCCGTAGTCGTGCGCGGTGGTCATGCCGGACGCCTCCTTCGATGCCTGCGGCCAGCCTGTCACGACGGCCCGCCGAGCGGCGTCACCCCTGGGGGTACAGCTGGACGGGGATGGCAAGCTTGAAGGATGAACGATGCTGCTCCGGCGCCCACCCCCGCGCCCGCACCCCGCAAGCGTGCCCGTGTCCGTGCCCCCGAGCTGATCGGCAAGGGGGGCTGGCTCAACACCGGTGGGAAGGACCTGACGCTCGCCGACTTCCGAGGTCGCATCCTGATCTTGGACTTCTGGACCTTCTGCTGCATCAACTGCCTGCACGTCCTGGACGAGCTGCGCGAGCTGGAGGAGAAGCACCGCGACACCGTGGTGATCGTCGGCGTGCACTCGCCGAAGTTCGCGCACGAGGCCGAGCACGCGGCCGTCGTGGACGCCGTCGAGCGGTACGAGGTGCACCACCCCGTCCTGGACGACCCGGAGCTGGCCACCTGGAAGCAGTACGCCGTACGGGCCTGGCCCACGCTCGTGGTGATCGACCCCGAGGGGTACGTCGTCGCCCAGCACGCCGGTGAGGGGCACGCGCACGCCATCGAGCGGCTGGTGGGGGAGCTGGAGGCCGAGCACGCCGCCAAGGGGACCCTGCGGCGCGGGGACGGGCCGTACGTGGCGCCCGAGCCCGTGGCGAGCGACCTGCGGTTCCCCGGGAAGGCGCTGCTGCTGCCCTCGGGGAACTTCCTGGTGTCGGACTCCACCCGGCACCAGCTGGTGGAGCTCGGCGCCGACGGGGAGAGCGTCGTGCGGCGCATCGGCAGCGGCGAGCGCGGGTTCACCGCCGACAGTTTCAGCGAGCCCCAGGGCCTCGCGCTGCTGCCCGACGGCCGGGTCGTCGTCGCCGACACCGTCAACCACGCGCTGCGCACGTACGACCCCGCCACCGGGGCCGTGGAGACCGTCGCCGGGACGGGCCGCCAGTGGTGGCAGGGCTCGGCCACCTCCGGGCCCGCCCTGGATGTCGACCTGTCCTCGCCCTGGGACGTGGCGTGGTGGCAGGGCAAGGTGTGGATCGCCATGGCGGGCGTGCACCAGCTGTGGACCTGGGACCCCGCGACGGGGACCGTGGGCGTGGCCGCCGGAACGACCAACGAGGGGCTCGTGGACGGGCCCGCCGCCGAGGCCTGGTTCGCGCAGCCGTCCGGGCTGGCCGCGACCGGGGACCGGCTGTGGGTCGCCGACTCCGAGACCAGCGCCCTGAGGTACCTGGAACGCGAGGGCGAGGAGTACGCCGTACGGACCGCCGTCGGCACCGGGCTCTTCGACTTCGGGCACCGCGACGGCGACGCCGCCCAGGCCCTGCTCCAGCACCCCCTCGGGGTGACCGCGCTGCCCGACGGCTCGGTCGCGGTCTGCGACACGTACAACCACGCGCTGCGCCGCTTCGACCCGGCGACGGGCGAGGTCTCCACCCTCGCCACCGACCTGCGCGAGCCCAGCGACGCCGTCCTGGTCGGCGGGGACATCGTGGTCGTGGAGTCGGCCCGGCACCGCCTGACGCGGCTGCGGCTGCCCGAGGAGGCCGTCCGGGTCGACGCGGTCGCCCACCGGACGCAGCGCGCCGCCACCGAGGTCGCGCCCGGCACGCTCCGGCTCGACGTGGTCTTCCAGGCGCCGAGCGGGCAGAAGCTCGACACCCGCTACGGTCCCTCGACCCGCCTCCTGGTCTCCTCGACCCCGCCCGAGCTGCTGGCGGCGGGCGAGGGTCCGGGGACGGACCTGTTCCGCGACCTGACGCTGAACCCGGAGGTCACCGAAGGCGTGCTGCACGTCTCCGCGATGGCCGCGTCCTGCGACGACGACCCCGCCAACGAGTACCCGGCCTGCCACGTCCACCAGCAGGACTGGGGCGTGCCGGTGACCGTCACCGCCGACGGGACCGCCCGTCTCCCCCTCGTCCTCGCCGGGATGGACGCGTAGGGGGTACGGCCCCCGCCCCGCGGGGCGGGGGCCGGCTCAGCCCTCCAGGAAGGCCACCAGCGCGTTCGCCAGCAGGAACGGGTCGTCCGCGCCGCACAGTTCGCGGGCGCTGTGCATCGACAGGATCGCCACGCCGATGTCCACGGTCTGGATGCCGTGCCGGGCGGCCGTGATGGGACCGATCGTCGTACCGCACGGCATCGAGTTGTTGGAGACGAACGTCTGCCACGGCACCCCGGCCCGCTCGCAGGCGCCCGCGAACACCGCGCGCCCGCTGCCGTCGGTGGCGTAGCGCTGGTTGACGTTGACCTTGAGGATGGGGCCGCCGTTGGCGCGCGGGTGGTGCGTCGGGTCGTGCCGCTCACCGTAGTTGGGGTGCACGGCGTGGCCGGTGTCCGAGGACAGGCAGATGGTGCCCGCGAAGGCCCGTGCCCGGTCCTCGTAGGAGCCGCCGCGCGCGAAGACCGAACGTTCCAGCACGTTGCCCAGGAGCGGGCCGTCCGCGCCGGTGTCGGACTGCGAGCCGTTCTCCTCGTGGTCGAAGGCGGCCAGCACCGGGATGTGGTCGAGCTTCGCGTTCCCCGAGCCGGCCGCGGAGACGGCCGCCAGTGCCGCGACGCCCGCGTGCACCGACAGCAGGTTGTCCATGCGCGGCCCGGCCAGCAGCTCGCGGTCGCGGCCCAGGTACGCGGGCGGCTCGATCGAGTGGACCATCAGGTCCCAGCCGGCCACCGAACCCTGGGGCAGGCCCTCTTCCTCCTCCAGGAACGCGATCAGATCGCCCTCCCGGACCTCGCCCAGGCCCCAGATCGGCTGCATGTGGCGCTGCTTGTCGAGCTTGAGGCCGTCGGTGTTCACCGACCGGTCCAGGTGCACGGCGAGTTGGGGCACGCGCAGCAGTGCCCGGTCCACGTTCACCAGCCGCTCGCTGCCGTCGCGCAGCGTCAGCCGGCCGGCCAGGCCGAGGTCGCGGTCCAGCCAGGTGTTGAGCAGCGTCCCGCCGTAGATCTCGACCGCGATCTGCCGCCAGCCCTGTGACCCGGCGTCAGGGACGGGCTTGACGCGCAGGTTGGGGGAGTCGGTGTGGGCGCCGATGATGCGGAACGGGGTGTGCGCGGCGGCACCCTCCGGTACGTACCAGGCGATGATGGCACCGCCGCGGAGTACGAACCTGCCCCCCGTACCCGAGTCCCAGGCGTCCGATTCCGACAACTGCCTGAAACCGGCCTTTTCCAGCCGCTCGGCCGCGTTGGCCACGGCATGGTACGGCGACGGACTGGCCGTCAGGAAGGCCATCAGGTCGTCGGTGTGGCCGCGGTCGAAGTGGGCGGGAGAGGTCATGTGGTTCACCTTAACGACGGTCGTGTTCGCCATGGCCGGACTGCGGCGGATAGCGGAAAGGTCAGGGCGACGCGGGGTGTGTGGCCCGCGGTCCCGTCGTTTTCAGCCCGGCGGACGCTCGAATCTGCGCTGTAGCTGTCGCCGCTCGCCCCGGCGGATGCGCGGGAGCATCTCGGGGGTCTGCGGCGGGCGCTGCGCGCGTCTTTTGCGTCCGGCGCAGAAGATACAGGCCTCGCCCGGCGGGGCATCGGGGTCGATCGGTGCTCCGGGGTGTTCGGAGCATCCGGAGGCGTTGCGGGGGCGGGACAGTTCCCGGGCGACGATGAAGGCGCGGTGCAGGTCGTCCGCGATCCGTACGAAGTCCGCGGCGGGCGAGGAGATGCCGAGGTGGAAGCGCTGGTCCTCGATCGTACGGAGGTACCCCCGCAGCAGTTCATGGGTGTACGGGGGCTCGGGCACCGGGTACCCCAGCCGGCGCTGCTCCCCGGGGACCGGGGCGGCGGGGCCGGGGCGCCCGCCGTGCCTGCGCAGGCCGAGCCTCCGCCGGTCGTTGCAGATCAGGCAGCGGCCCCAGCCGTCGGGCGCCTCGGGGTCGAGGGCGCCGTTGGGGTGCTCGGGGCAGCCGGTGTAGCTCTTGGCGGGGGCCAGGCCGGCGGCGGTCTGGAACGCGGTGTAGAGCGCGTCGGCGAGGCCCTCGTACTCGGCGGGGTGGGAGCCGTCGTACAGCTCCCGGGCGTGGTCGCCGAGGCTGCCCAGCATCGCTTGCAGCTCCTTGAGGGCGTACGGCCGCCCGGTGGGGACGGAGTACCCCCTGCCGTTGCCGTGCTGATCCTGTGGCGTCATGCTTAGAGCGTCCCACGGCCGACTGACAAGCAGGGAATGCGCAGGTCGCGGGCCCTGCGCCGGCCCCGGCGGCCCCAGGTGCAGCGGGGCGGTGGCCCGGGCCGTGCGGGGCCCGGCACGACAGCGGCCGGGCCCCCCAGAGGGGGTCCGGCCGTGTGACCGTCCGAGCGGCTCAGCCTAGAACGCGGCCTCGTCGAGCTCCATGAGGCTGTTGTCGACGCTCTCGGCCAGCGCGCGCTGGACCGAGACGCCCGGGAGGACCTCCGCGGCGAAGAACTTCGCGGCGGCGATCTTGCCGGTGTAGAAGGGGACGTCCTTCGCGGAGGCGCCGGCCAGCTTCTCGGCGGCCACGGCGGCGCCCTTGAGCAGCAGGTACCCGACGACGACGTCACCGGATGCCATCAGCAGGCGGGTGGTGTTCTGTCCGACCTTGTAGATGTTCTTGACGTCCTCGCCGGTGGCGGTGAGGTCGACGATCATCTGGCCGACGATGGCCTCCAGGTCGACCGCGGCCTTGGCGAGCGCGTCGCGGGCCGGGGCGAGGTCGTCGCCGCCGACGGCCTCGGCCAGGAACTTCTTGATCGTCTCGGAGAGGACGTTCAGGGAGGCGCCCTGGTCGCGGACGATCTTCCGGAAGAAGAAGTCCTGGCCCTGGATCGCGGTGGTGCCCTCGTAGAGGGTGTCGATCTTCGCGTCCCGGATGTACTGCTCGATCGGGTATTCCTGGAGGTAACCGGAACCGCCGAAGGTCTGCAGCGACTGCGCGAGCTGCTCGTACGACTTCTCCGAGCCGTAGCCCTTCACGATCGGCAGCAGCAGGTCGTTGAGGCCGACCAGCGCGGAGGCGTCCTCGCCCGCGGCCTGCTTGGCCTGGATCTCGTCCTGGATGGACGCGGTGTACAGGACCAGGGCGCGCATGCCCTCCGCGTACGCCTTCTGCGTCATGAGCGAGCGGCGCACGTCGGGGTGGTGGGTGATGGTGACCTTGGGGGCCGTCTTGTCCATGAAGTTGGCCAGGTCCGGGCCCTGCACGCGCTCCTTGGCGTACTCCAGCGCGTTCAGGTAGCCGGTGGAGAGGGTGGCGATGGCCTTCGTGCCGACCATCATCCGGGCGAACTCGATGATCATGAACATCTGGCGGATGCCGTCGTGCTTGTCGCCGATCAGCCAGCCCTTGGCGGGGTGCTGGTCGCCGAAGGTCATCTCGCAGGTGTTCGAGGCCTTGAGGCCCATCTTGTGCTCGACGTTCGTCGCGTAGACGCCGTTGCGCTCGCCCAGCTCGCCGGTCTCCCAGTCGAAGTGGAACTTCGGGACGAGGAAGAGGGACAGGCCCTTGGTGCCCGGGCCGTGGCCCTCGGGGCGGGCGAGGACGTAGTGGAGGATGTTCTCCGACATGTCGTGCTCACCGGACGTGATGAAGCGCTTCACGCCCTCGATGTGCCAGGAGCCGTCGTCCTGCTGGACCGCCTTGGTGCGGCCGGCGCCGACGTCCGAGCCGGCGTCCGGCTCGGTGAGCACCATGGTCGAGCCCCACTGCTTCTCGACCGCGATCTGCGCGATCTTCTTCTGCGCCTCGTTGCCCTCTTCGAAGAGCACGCCGGCGAAGGCCGGACCGGAGGAGTACATCCACACGGCCGGGTTGGCGCCGAGCAGCAGCTCCGCGTAGGCCCAGATGAGGGAGCGGGGCGAGGTGGTGCCGCCGATCTCCTCGGGCAGGCCCAGGCGCCAGTACTCGGAGTCCATGAAGGCCTGGTAGCTCTTCTTGAAGGAGGTCGGGACCGGCGCGGTGTTGGTGGCCGGGTCGAAGACCGGCGGGTTGCGGTCGGCGTCCTCGAAGGAGGCGGCCAGGTCGTTCTCGGCGAGCTTGGTCAGCTCGGCCAGGATGCTCTTGGCGGTCTCGGTGTCCATCTCGCCGAACGGGCCGGTGCCGTACAGCTTGTCGCGGCCGAGCACCTCGAAGAGGTTGAACTCGATGTCGCGGAGATTCGACTTGTAGTGCCCCATGGCGACGGCTCCGTTAAGGCTCGGGGAGACAGGTTCCTCGTACATACCAATCGGTAACAACATGATGCTACCCGCCGGTAATAAGGGCAACCCTCCGGTCCGGACTGTGACCAGGCTCAAGCTCGCACCACACGGTCTTGCATCCCGCGCCCTGTGTCACCCCCCAGCGCAGGGCCACTGCGTCGAGCAGGGCCAGCCCCCGCCCGGACTCCTCGGTTCCGCTCGCCCGGCGCAGTACGGGCCACGCGCGCGGATCGGGGTCGGTGAGCTCGACCCGGGTACGGGCTGCCCTTCCGGTGATCCGCGGGGTGGTGATGCGCAGGGTGACGGGGGTGCCCGCGCCGAGGTGGGTGATCACGTTGGCCAGCAGCTCGCTGACGCAGAGCTGTACGTCGGCGCACGGCTCCCCGAGGTGCTCCCGTACCGCCCGCCTGAGCCCGGACACCGCCTCGGGCGTGGCGAGCAGCCGGATGCTGAGGCCGTTCACCGGTCGGCCAGTACGGCGGCCAGGCGCTGCGCGGTGGCGGTGTTGCAGTTGCCGAGGGTGATCAGGGGCGGGTTGCCGTAGCCGCTGGCGTAGGAGGCGAGGTGGAGGTCGAGGGAGGGCAACGTGATCCCGTGCGCGGCGAGCGCGGCGCGGAGCCGGTCGAGGGCCTCGATCGCCTCGCGGTCGGCGGCGTGTGTGCTCATGGGGGGCTTCCGTTCCGGTGGGGACTGACTGTGACGAACCGCTCACAGCCTGCGGCCGGGGTGCGTACCGTGGGAAGGGTTTCTGGTCCACAGTGCGAGGTGTGGAAAGGCGGGCCCCGACGATGGCCGCACGTAAAGGCATCGATGGATCGGCCAGCGTGCCGGCCTTCTACGGCAAGGAGTTGCGCTGGAAACGCGAGGCGGCAGGCCTGACGCTGGAGCAGACGGTGGAGGGCAGCTTCTACGGGGTCAGCTACCTGAGCGAGATCGAACGGGCCCAGCGGCGGATGCCGTTGGATTTGGCGCGTCATGTGGATGCCGTCCTGAGGACGGACGGCTTCTTCGAGCGGTGCTGCGAGGACGTCCGTAAGGCTCGCAACGGCACCCTCGCGCCGTACTTCGCCCCGGTTGCCGAGATGGAGAAGCGGGCCCGGTCCATCGAGGAGTGGGCCCACGCGATCATCCCCGGGCTGCTGCAGACGGCGCCGTGCACCCGGGCGATCACGCATGTCACGCACCCTCTCGACCTGCCGGAAGAGGTGGACGTGAAGGTGCGGAACCGACTTCAGCGAGGACGGCTCCTTGATGACCCGCAGCGGCCGGAATACTGGGTGATCCTGCACGAGTCGCTGCTGCGGAGCCCACTTTTGCCGCCCGAGGAGATGGCGGATCAGCTGGAACACGTGGCCGCACTGGCGCGCCGCCGCCGGATCGTTCCACAGATCCTTCTGTGGAACGCACCCCTCAGCCCGTTCATGGGGCAGTCGATGAAGCTCATGGAGTTCGACGACGAGCCGCCGGTCATGTACACCGAGGGTCCGTACCACGGCCAACTCATTGACGATCTGGCGCTCGTGAAGCGGTATAGGAAGACATACGATCGGCTCAGGGCCGCCGCACTGCCGTCTGAAGCGTCCCTGGCCATGATCGAATCGACAGCCGAGGACCTACGAAATGGCAAGCAGCGCAGCTGATTTCCCCAAGGCCGTCTGGCGGAAGAGCAGCCACAGCAACGGCGACAACGGCGACTGCGTGGAGGTGGCGGACGGGCTGGACCGGGTCGTGCCCGTGCGGGACTCGAAGCGGCCGGGCGGCCCGGCGATCGTCGTCGCGGCGGCGGCATGGACACCCTTCATCGCCACCCTCAAGGCGTCCTGACCGGAACTCGGCGGTCGGGCGCCCCACCGCCTCGGTAGGCTTCGGCGCATGTACGGCTACGACCAGAACCCGGGTGCCCAGCAGGGCTACGCGCAGCAGCCCCCTCAGGGGTACGCGCAACAGGCGCCGCCGCTGTACCCCGAGCCGTCGCCGCCCTCCCTCGCGGACGCCGTACGGGCCTTCACCACCGGGCAGCTCGCCGCCGAGGACTTCCAGCAGATCTTCGCCACCTCGAAGGTCTACTGCCCCCGCGGCGAGACCCCCGGCTTCCTGGCCCTGCACAACACGCAGCAGCCGGTCATCCCGATGTTCACCACGCTCAAGGAGCTCCGCCGGTACGCCGGCAAGGAGTCCAAGTACTTCGTGATCACCGGCGCCGAGGTCATCGACCTGCTCCCGACCGGGTACGGCTTCGTCCTCGACATGGAGGGCGACCACCGCATGGTCTTCGACGCGAAGGCGGTCGAGCAGATGGTCGACTACGCCATGCGCCGCATGTATGGCTAGACGCCATTGCTGCGCAGGTGGCTAGACGCCATTGCCGCGCAGGCGGCTAGCCGCCCCGCGCGAACGCACCCCCAGCCCGCCCCGCCGATCCGGCGGAGGCGGGCTTCGTCGTGTCTGGGGGCGGGACGGGAATGCGGACGAGTGGGGCGCTGTTCAGTCGGGTGTGGCAGAAAGTTCGACTTTCAACTAAAGTCGAAGCAGAAGGAGGCCCGACCATGCCTGCAGTGACTGTGGAGAACCCGTTGACGCTCCCCCGCGTCGCGGAACCGGCCCAGGAGACCGCCGCCCGTAAGGTGCTGGCCGTCACGACCGCCCCCGGTGGTTTCGAGGGCGAGGGATTCCCGGTGCGCCGCGCGTTCGCCGGGATCAACTACCAGTACCTCGACCCGTTCATCATGATGGACCAGATGGGCGAGGTGGAGTACGCGCCGGGCGAGCCCAAGGGCACCCCCTGGCACCCCCACCGCGGCTTCGAGACCGTGACCTACCTGATCGACGGAACCTTCGTCCACCAGGACAGCAACGGCGGCGGCGGCGTCATCAACGGTGGCGACACGCAGTGGATGACCGCCGGTTCCGGCCTCCTGCACATCGAGGCTCCGCCGGAGTCGCTCGTCGTCAGCGGCGGGCTCTTCCACGGCCTCCAGCTGTGGGTGAACCTCCCCGCCTCCGACAAGATGATGCCCCCGCGCTACCAGGACATCGGTGGCGGCCAGGTGCAGCTGCTGACCACCCCCGACGGCGGCTCGCTGCTCCGCGTGATCGCCGGTGAGCTCGACGGGCACCAGGGCCCGGGCATCACCCACACCCCGATCACGATGATCCACGCGACCGTCACCCCGGGCGCACAGATCACCCTCCCGTGGCGCGAGGACTTCAACGCCCTCGCCTACGTCATGGCCGGGCGCGGCTCGGTCGGCGAGGACCGGCGGCCCGTCCAGACCGGGCAGACCGCCGTGTTCGGCGAGGGCGGCTCGCTCACGGTGCGTGCGGACGCCTCGCAGGACTCCAACGCCCCCGCGCTGGAGATCGTCCTGCTCGGCGGCCGGCCCATCCGGGAGCCGATGGCGCACTACGGACCGTTCGTGATGAACAGCAAGCACGAACTCCAGCAGGCGTTCGACGACTTCCAGGCCGGTCGGCTGGGGACCGTACCCACCACGGCGCGCACGCGCTGAGCCGGGGACAGCGGGCAGAACACCGTCACACGGTGGTCTGCCCGCTCGCCGCGTAACGGGCGCGCAGCTCGGACAGCACCCCGGACGCGGCGGCCGTCAGCGGTACGGCGAGCAGCATGCCGAGGATCCCCGCGACGCTCGCCCCCGCCGTGATGGCGAGCATGACCGCCGCCGGGTGCATCTGCACCGTGCGGCTCTGGATCAGCGGCTGCAGGACGTGCCCCTCCAGCACCTGGACGGCGAGCACCACGCCCAGCGCCCACAGCCCGATCACCCAGCCCCGGTCGGCGAGGGCGACGAGGACGGCGAGCGCCCCGGAGATGAAGGCGCCCAGGTACGGGATGTAGGCGCCGACGAACACCAGCGCGCCGAGTCCCAACGCCCCGGGCACCCGCAGCACCAGCAGACCGGCGGTGATGCACAGGGCGTCGATCAGCGCGATGAAGGTGGTCCCGCGCATGAACCCCTCGACGGCCTTGTAGGCGCGCCGCGCCACGGCCTCGACGGTGTCGCCGGTGGCGGCGGGCGCGAGGGAGCGCAGCGCGCCGGCGACCCGGTCGGAGTCGCGCAGGAAGAAGAAGATCAGCAGGAGCGCGAGCACGCTGGTCGCGATCAACTCGCCGACGACGCTGAGGCCGGTGATCACGCCGGAGGCGGCCGTACCGCCGAACTTGGTCAGCAGCTCCCTGGCGTTCTTGGCGAGGTCCTGCAGCGAGGTTCCCGCCACGCCGAAGTGCGCCCTCAGGCCCTCCCCGGCGCGCCGCAGCGAGGCGAGGATCTCGTCACCGGTGTCGATGAGCGCCGTGACGATGACGTAGCCGGCCCCGCCCACGACGGCGACGACGGCCAGGCAGGTCAGCGCGGCGGCGAGGGACCGGTTCACCCCCAGCCCGACCAGCCGCCGGTGCAGCGGCCCGAGCAGTGCGGTGCCGAGCAGGGCGAGCAGTACGGGCGTGAGGGCGGCCTTGAAGACGACGCACAGCCACACGCCGACGGCGAGCACTCCGGCAACCAGCAGCACGACCACGCACCAGGCGGCGAGGCGCCGCACCGGCCCGGGCAGAAGGGGAGTCACCACGGCTGCATCCAACCACGCACGCCCGGCGCTTCCCGGGCAGGCCGGGCGTCAGCCGTCGGAGTCTTCGGCCTTCGCCTGCTCGCGCAGCTCGAACCAGATCGACTTGCCCTCGCCGCGGGGGTCGACGCCCCACGCGTCGGCCAGCATCTCCATCAGCAGCACCCCGCGGCCGCTGGACGCCATCTCGCCCGGGTGCCGTTTGTGCGGCAGCTCGTCGCTGGAGTCCGCGACCTCCACGCGCAGCCGCCGGGTCCCCAGCTCGCCCAGGGCCTCCGCGACCAGCAGCGCGTCGCCGTCGGTGTGCGTCAGCACGTTGGTCAGCATCTCGGAGACCATCAGCTCCGCGGAGTCGACCTGGTCGGGGTCCGCCCAGTCGTGGAGCAGCTCCCGCACCTGCCGGCGCGCCCCGGAGATCCGTTCCGGCTCGGCCTGGGCCACGGTCAGCACGGTGCGCCGGGCCGGGCGGGTGTGGGGGGACACCGAGGTGCCGCAGCCGCAGCCCCCGCCCTCGCGGCACAGCAGGACCACGGCTATGTCGTCCTCGCGCCGGTCGGCCAGCGGCCCGGTGGTGTGGTGCGAGGACGGGCCGTGGACGGCCTGGACCAGCAGGTCGGCGAGCTTTTCGAGGTGCTCCGCGTCCGGTCCCCCGGTTTCCGGCCCGCCGGCCGGGTCCTCGGCTTCGAGGACGGCCCGCAGCCGTGCCCAGCCGGTGTCCAGGTCGTGGCCGCCGGTCTCGATGAGGCCGTCGGTGCACAGCATCAGCGTCTCGCCCGGTTCGAGGGTGAAGCAGGTGGTGGGGTAGTCGGCGTCGGGGACGATCCCGAGCGGGAGTCCGCCCGCCGTCGGCCGCATCAGGACCGTGCCGTCGGTCATCCGGACCACCGGGTCGGGGTGGCCGGCGCGGGCCACCTCCAGCCGGCCGGTCCGGGGGTCGCACTCCATGTAGAGGCAGGTGGCGAAGCGCGGGCTGGTGTAGTCCGGGTCGGGGCCGCCCTCGGCGTACCCCCCGTCGGTGTACGAGGAGGCGGATCCGCCGTCACGGCCGCCGCCGTACCTGCCGCCGTACCCACCGCCGTATTCGCCGCCGTATCCGCCGTCGTACCCGTCGGCGTAGCCGCGGGGGCCGTCCTTCTCCTGCGAGGAGCACAGCCCGTCGAGGAAGCGGGAGGCCCGGGAGAGCACCGCGTCCGGGCGGTGCCCCTCGGAGGCGTAGGCGCGGACCGCGATGCGCAGCTGTCCCATCAGGCCCGCGGCGCGGACGTCGTGGCCCTGGACGTCCCCGATGACCAGCGCGAACCGGCCGGAGGGCAGCGGGATCATGTCGTACCAGTCGCCGCCGACCTGGAGCCCGCCGCCGGTGGGGACGTACCGGGCGGCGATCCGCATGCCAGGGATTTCGGGGCCCAGCTGCGGCATCATCGAGCGTTGCAGGCCGGTGGTGAGTTCCCGTTCGGACTCCGTCACCCCGGCGCGCTGGAGGGCCTGCGCCAGCATCCGCGCCACCGTGGTCAGCACGGACCGCTCGTCCGGCGAGAAGGACACCGGGTGCTTGAAGGCCGCCATCCACGCCCCCATGGTCCGCCCGGCCACGATCAGGGGGACGAAGGCCCAGGAGGACCGGCCGAAGGGCTCGGCCAGCGGCCAGGTCGCGGGGAAGCGCCGCTTGTACTCCTCGGAGGTGGGCAGGTAGACCGCCCGGCCGGTGCGGACCACCTCCGCGGCCGGATAGGCCGTGTCCAGCCGCATCTCGGTGAAGGGGGTCTCGTCCCCCGGGCCGTGCCCGTGGTGGCCGATGATCGACAGCCGGTCCCCGTCCACGCCGAAGACGGCCAGCCCGTCGGGGCTGAACCCCGGCATCGAGAGGGAGGCGGCGACCCGGAGCACCTCCGCCGTCGACCGGGCCTCGGCCAGCGCCCGGCCCGCGTCCAGCAGGAAGGCCTCGCGGGAGCGCCGCCAGTCGCCGGTGATCGGGGTGTGCGCGGCGGTCGTGCCCGGCTGCGGCTCGGCGATCTCCTGGACCGTGCCGATCAGCTCGTAGTCGATCCTGCCGTGCGTGGTGGCGGCCGGCACCGGTTTGGAGCGGCTGCGTACGGTGCGCAGCACGCGCCCGTCCGCGTCGACGATCCGCAGCCGGGCCTCGGCGAGGGTGCCCTCGGCGACGGCCAGGTCCACGATGGCCTTGATCTCGTTCCAGTCGACCGGGTGGAACCGCGACCGTACGGCCACCTCGGGCAGGACGGCCGGCTCGGCGGGCAGCCCGAGCAGCCGGGCGGCCTCGCTGTCGAGAGCGACCATCCCGGAGGCGTTGTCCCATCGCCACAGGCCGGTCGCGATCGCGGCCAGGACGTCCTCGGTGCGCACCAGGTCATCTTTACAGCTGACCTGCCCGGGCTGCCTGTTCAGGGCGCCTCCGCCGCCCCCACCCGGCCCTCGACGGCCGCGCCAGCGCGGTACCCGTCCCGGACGGTAACCTTGTGAGGGTTGAATCCACCCTGGTATCGCGAAGAACTGGATGACTGATGCATCGGTACAGGTCCCACACGTGCGGCGAGCTTCGTGCCTCCGACGTCAACGCTGACGTCCGGCTGAGCGGCTGGGTGCACAACCGTCGAGACCTGGGCGGCATCCTCTTCATCGATCTGCGCGATCACTACGGCATCACGCAGCTCGTCGCCCGTCCCGGCACCGCCGCGAACGAGGCGCTGAGCAGCGTCAGCAAGGAGACCGTCGTCCGGATCGACGGCAAGGTCGTCTCCCGCGGCGCGGACAACGTCAACCCCGAGCTGCCCACCGGCGAGATCGAGATCGAGGTCTCCGAGGTCGAGGTGCTCGGCGCGGCCGGCCCGCTGCCCTTCACCATCAACACCGACGACGGTGTGAACGAGGAGCGGCGCCTGGAGTACCGCTTCCTCGACCTGCGCCGCGAGCGCATGCACCGCAACATCATGCTGCGCTCGGCCGTCATCGCCTCCATCCGCTCCAAGATGGTGGCCCTCGGCTTCAACGAGATGGCGACCCCGATCCTCACCGCGACCTCCCCCGAGGGCGCCCGTGACTTCGTCGTCCCCTCCCGCCTGAACCCGGGCAAGTTCTACGCCCTCCCGCAGGCGCCGCAGCAGTTCAAGCAGCTGCTGATGATCTCCGGCTTCGACCGCTACTTCCAGATCGCGCCCTGCTTCCGCGACGAGGACGCCCGCGCCGACCGCTCGCCGGGCGAGTTCTACCAGCTCGACGTCGAGATGTCCTTCGTGGAGCAGGAGGACGTCTTCCAGCCCATCGAGAAGCTGATGACCGAGCTCTTCACCGAGTTCGGCGGCGGCCGCGCGGTCACCTCGCCGTTCCCGCGGATCCCGTTCCGCGAGTCGATGCTCAAGTACGGCAACGACAAGCCCGACCTGCGCGCCAAGCTGGAGCTCGTCGACATCTCCGACGTCTTCGAGGGCTCGGAGTTCAAGGCGTTCGCCGGCAAGCACGTGCGTGCGCTGGCCGTCCCGGACACCGCCGGGCAGCCGCGCAAGTTCTTCGACGGCCTGGGCGAGTACGCGATCTCGCTGGGCGCCAAGGGCCTGGCCTGGGTGCGGGTGGGCGAGGACGGCGCCCTGACGGGCCCCATCGCCAAGTTCCTCACCGAGGAGAACGTCAAGGTCCTCACCGAGCGTCTCGGCCTGGCCGCCGGGCACGCGGTGTTCTTCGGCGCGGGCGAGTTCGACGAGGTCTCCAAGATCATGGGCCCGGTCCGGGTCGAGGCCGCCAAGCGCGCGGGCCAGTTCGAGGAGAACGTCTTCCGCTTCTGCTGGATCGTCGACTTCCCGATGTACGAGAAGGACGAGGAGACCGGCAAGATCGACTTCTCCCACAACCCCTTCTCCATGCCGCAGGGCGGCATGAAGGACCTGGAGGAGAAGGACCCGCTCGACATCCTGGCCTGGCAGTACGACATCGTCTGCAACGGCATCGAGCTGTCCTCCGGCGCCATCCGCAACCACGAGCCCGAGGTCATGCTCAAGGCCTTCGAGATCGCCGGTTACGACGCCGAGACCGTCGAGCGGGAGTTCGCCGGCATGCTGCGCGCGTTCCGCCTGGGCGCCCCGCCGCACGGTGGCATCGCCCCCGGCGTCGACCGCATCGTGATGCTGCTGGCCGACGAGCCGAACATCCGCGAGACGATCGCCTTCCCGCTGAACGGCAACGCGCAGGACCTGATGATGGGCGCGCCGACGGTGCTGGAGGAGTCCCGCCTGCGCGAGCTGAACATCGCGCTCCGCAAGCCGGTGGAGACCAAGACCGGCGAGCCGGTCGAGAAGGCGGTCAAGCCGCACCAGTAGGCCGCGGGGCGCTAGCCACGGACGTGCCGAAGGGCCCGGGATCGGATGATCCCGGGCCCTTCGGGCTGTACTGCGCCGTGCGGCGGGCGCGGCGGTCGGTCAGGGACGGTCTCGGTCAGGGACGGTCGAGGAAGCCGTCGAGGACGCCCTTGAGGAGGGCCGCCGAGGTCAGCTCGGACGGCGCGGGCCCGGCGTGGAAGAAACCGGTGTGCGGAGCGTCCAGCTTGCGCAGGAAGTCGAAGGCCTTGGAGTCGTGGTCGCCGAAGGCGACGAACTGCCAGTGGATGTCGTGGGCGGCCGCGTCGGCGATGGCCTGCTTGGCGGGCTGGCGGTTGTCCGGTGCCCCGTCGGTCTGGAACACCACGAGCGCGCGGTGGTCGCCACCGTCCTTCCGGTACCGCTCGACGACCGCCTCGACGGCCACGTGGTAGCTGGTGCGGCCCATGCGGCCCAGTTCGGCGTGACGGGACTCGACCCAGGCGGCGTCGTGGGCGTCCAGGGTGAGGTCGGCGGTGCCGTCCACCTCGGTGGAGAAGAAGACGGTGTGCACGGTCGCGTCCGCGTCGAGGTGCGCGGCGAGGGCCAGGGCGTGGTCGGCGAGGTACTGGGCGCTGCCGTCCTTGTAGAACCCGCGCATGGAGCCGGAGCGGTCGAGGACCAGGTACACCTTGGCGCGCGCCCCGGCCTGCCCCTTGCCGCGCAGCACCTGACCGGCCGCCTTGTAGGCACCCGCCACTTCGGGCGCCTGCCGCTTCACGGCGGCGAGCGCGACGGCGGGGCCGACCTCGGGAGCGGCGCTCTGGGGCTCCGCCTCGGCGGCGGCGGCCACCGGCTCCGGCTCGGCGACGGGCTCGGGCTGGGGCTCGGGAGTGGCCTCCGGCTCCGGCTCGGCTGCAGCGACGGGCTCCGGCTCGGCCTCTGCGGCGGGCTCGGGAGTGGCTTTCGGCTCCGGCTCGGCGACGGGCTCGGGCTGGGGCTCGGCTGCGGCGACGGGCTCGGGAGTGGCCTCCGGCTCGGGCTCAGTGACGGGCTCCGCCTCGGCGGCGGCGACGGCCACGGGCTCCGGCTCTGCTGCGGGCTCGGGCTCGGCGGCGACGGCCACCGGCTCCGGCTCGGCCTCGGCGGCGGGCTCCGGCTCGGCCTCGGCGGCGGGCTCCGGCTGGGAGGCGGTGGTCGGCTCCGGTTCGGGGGTCGGGGTGGGTTCCGCTTCGGCCGTCGGTTCGGCGGCGGCGGGGGCTGCCTCCGGCTCCGCTTCCGCGACCGGCTCGGCCTTAGGCGTCGGCCGGCCCGACTGCGCAATCGGCGCGGGCGAGCCACCGGTTGGGCCTTCCGAAGTGGTCGCGGGCGACGGCCGGCGCGCCTCCGGGACCGTCGGGTCCGTCGTCTGGGTCGGCGCCGTCAGCACGGTCCCCGGCTCGCGATCGCGCGGCGCGGACTGCGGCGGGACCGTCGGGTTGTCGAAGGACGCCGCCACCAAGTCGGCCGCCACGTCCAGCGGCGTGCGTTCGGTCTGGCTCGGGACGGCCGCCGACGGGGCGTCCGACGAATCCGGAACGGGTTCGGCAGACCGTCCGAACACCTTGCGCAACAAGCTCCGAATACCCATGGGCCAGGCCTTTCGCATGTGTGCGTGCGTCATTTGTCCGTGCTGCGCGGTAGATCCCTACCCAGAGTGGACACGTAAGGTTATCGGCCCCTTGGCTGGATCGTCGGCAGGGGCGCCAATCGTGGCGTTCCTGTCACCTGCGCACTCCGGGCGCCCTGCGGGAACTCCCCCCCTCGCCCCGCCCGATTCACGCAGCGTTCATCTCCGCGACACGGCATCCGTGCGACCCCACAGGGGGTTTCACGTGAAACATCCGCTTTCCGCGGCGGGGCGTCAGTGTTCCGTGGCGATGGCGCGGGCGGCGGCGATCTCTTGGTGGAGCGGGGCAAGGACGGAGTCCTCCATGCCCGGTGGGGGTGGGGCGATGCGGACCTCGGCCGGGGTCCTGCTGGTCCGCACGCCCTCCGCCAGGCCCCGGAGTTCGGCAGTGGCGGCCGCCACCTCCTCGGGACCGGGCGGCTCGGCCCCGTGGTTGACCCGTACCCGGGCGGCGGTCGTGGCGTCCACGATCCGCTCGACGGCCACGACCAGCGGCCACCACGCGGCGGCCCGCGCCCCTGTGGGCGGGGGCTCGGTCAGCGCCCGCTGGAACTCGCTCCGCACCCCCGACAGCTCGCGGTAGATCCGCCGCCGGGCCTGCAGCCTGACGGTCCGCGCCGCCGCCTCGTCGGCATCGGTCGCGTCAGCGGCGCCGAACGCCCGCTCCACGTACCGGGCCGAGTCCTCGACGGCGTCGGCCAGCCGGTCCCCGATCCGGGTGTGCCAGCTCTCGGGCCACAGCAGGTACCCCGCGACCAGGGTGATGGCACAGCCGATCAGGCTGTCCAGCAGCCGGGGCCAGATCAGGTCGAAGCCCTGGTGGTTGAGCTGGTCCGACAGCAGCAGGATCACCGGGGTGATCGCGGCGGTCTGGAAGGCGTACCCCTTGACGGTCAACGCCGGGATCAGCGCGGCGAGTACCGCCATGACCGGTACGTCCCACCACCCCCGCGGTACCTCGGAGAGCACGGCGGCGGCCAGGACCAGTCCGCCCGCCGTACCCAGAGCCCGCAGAACCGCCCGGGAGAACACCGAGCCGAAGTCGGGCTTGAGGACGAAGGTGACCGTCAGCGCGACCCAGTACGAACGCTCGACCGGCACCAGCGAGACCAGCGCCTGCGCCAGCCCGATGCACAGGGCGAGCCGCAGTCCGTACCGCCAGGAAGCGCCCGACAGCACCATGTCGCGCACCGCCCGCCGGGCCCGGTCACGCAGTGCGGCCGGCCTGCCGAGCCGGTCGTCGGCGTTGTACGGGTCCCCGTCGTCCCGGTACACGACCGCCGCCGCGTGCCGCAGAGCCGCGTCGATGGCCCGCTGGGACGGTCCGTACGGGGCCGGAAGGTCCAGGGCGGGCTCCCGTTCCCCGCTGCGGCCCTCTTCGACGGCCTGGGCCAGCTCCCGTACGGCCGCCGGGACCTCGGGTGGCAGCGGGCGGCCGCTCAGGTGCGCGGCGGGCGCCGCGTCGACGAGCGGGATCAGTACGTTCAGCTGGGCGAGCATCCGCACGAGGGACGGGTTGCGCCCGTGGTCCCGGGCGCGACGGCCGAGGATGAGGTCGTAGGCCTGGTTCAGGGCCTGGGTGACCTCCAGGCGCCGTTCCTCGTACCCGGATCCGCCCGCGGCTTCGAGGGCGTCGGCGAGGGACCGGTAGCAGGCGGCGACCGCGGCCCGTTCGGGTTGCCGCCCGCGCAGCGGCCAGCCCAGCAGGGTCAGCGCCAGTACGAACAGTCCGCCGGCGGCGAGCAGCAGGGGCGCGGTCCACCAGGGTTCGGGGAGCGGCAGCCCGGCGCCCACCGCGGCGTTGAGCAGGAGCAGCAGTCCGGAGACGGACGCGACGGTGCCGATCGAGGAGATCATCCCGGACACGAGGGCGATCAGGGTGAGGGCGCCCACCGCGAGCCAGCCCTGCCCGAAGACGAGCGTTCCCAGGGCGACACCGACGGCGCCGAACAGCTGGGGCACGGCGATGTTGAGGATCCGCATCCGGTAGGCGTCGGCGGTGTCCCCGATCACCCCGGACAGGGCGCCCATCGAAACGAGCGCGCCGTATTCGGGCTCGTCGAGGGCGAAGCCGATGGCGAGGGGGGTCGCCATCGCGATCCCGGCGCGCACGACGGCTGCCCAGGGCACGGGGGCCCGGCTCGGCCGCAACCCCCTCAGCAGCCAGGCGGGCGGGGCCAGTGGGATCTGTCGGGCGGCGGCCCGGGCCCGTTGCTGCCCGGGCGGTATGTGCTCGGTGGGTCGTTCGCTGGTCATTCCGCTTCCGTGGCGCCGCTCGCGAATCGGTTCTGCTGAGCTGTGGAGGTTCTACGGGGGTCTGTGGAGTTCTGGGCCCGTTGCGTACGTTCCGAGCTTATGGGGTGCGGCGCAGTCGTCCGGTCAGCCAGGCGGCCAGCGCGGCGGCGAGTCCGATGGCCAGCACCAGCCATGCGGTGGTGCGCAGGAACGAGGTCAGGGCGTCGTACACCGCGCCGGCGGCCGGGCGGTCGACGTCGGGCGGCAGATCGTCCAGGGTCAGGCGACGGCAGACCTCCACCGTGATCCACAGCAGCGCCGCCCCGACGGCGAGCCCGATACCGGTGGCCACCACGGCACGCCTGCGCCGCACGGCGACGGCGACCGCCGCCAGGGCGAGCACGACGGTCAGCAGGGGAAGCCATACGCCGGCGATCTGGAGCATGCGGAATCCTTCCCGGAGCGCGCCGAGATCGTCGTACTCCATGACCTTCACGGACAGGTGCGTGACGGGGATGCGGTCCGCGAACGGGACCCCGTCCGCTATGAGTTCCCCTTTGACTTCGGCGAGCACGGGCGCCAGGTCGATGGTCACGGCGTCTCCGTGCCCGGTCGTCAGCGCGCGGAAGAAGGCAGCGTGCGCGGCGCGGTTGGCGGCGTCCCACGCCGTCCGGTACGCCGGTGTCCCGACGAAGGACCGCAGGGCCTCGCCGAGCAGGGTGTCGACACTGCCCTGGAAGGGTCCGGCGTCGATCTGACCGGCCAGGGCGCGGGTGCCCTGGGTGACCACCACGTTCTGCACGGCGGGATCACGGGCGAGCGGGGACATGGCGGCGGTGTAGCGGCCGGCGTCACCCAGCTCCCGGTCGGCCCAGTACGCGACGGCGCTCGCGGGCACCAGGAGGGCCACGAGCACGATCAGTACCGCCGACAGCGAGGTGCGCACGTCCCCAGGGAACGCCCTCGGGGCCCCGCCGGGCCAGCTCGGTTGCTGCGTACGGGTGACCCCCCACCCGGCGCGTCGCCCGGGTGGCCGGGGTGATCCACTTGCCGCCCCGGGACGGCGGGTGTGCCCTGGAGGGTGGACAGAGAGGAGCCCGCCATGGCACACGCGGCACCCACCGCTCCCCGTCAGCACCATCGGATGACAGGGGCGGACATCCGGCACATCAGCAAGAGCGCACTGACGGTCCCCCTGCTGATGGGCCTCGTCTACGGCGTCTGGGCGGCCTTCATCAACCGCCAGATGGGCCCGGTCGACGCCGGCAACGTCTTCTACGGGATCCTGTGCGGCGTCGTCTTCGCCGCCTGCGTGTTCGTCCTCGCCCGGTTCGGCTCCCGCTTGGTGCGCGAACTGCACGCGGCCGCCTGGGGCGCCTTCGCGGGCATCGCCATGGGCTACCTGTTCAGCCAGACCAATGAATCCGTGCTCCGGTCGGCGGGGATCGGCCTGGCCGTCGGCGTGGGCACCACCCTCGTCGCGTTCTACCGCTACCACTCGATCGAGGACTGACCCGCGACGCGCCGTCCACCGGGCGGCGCCGGCCCCGTGAGGGGCCGGCGCCGCCGTCGGTTCACTCCGTCGGCGCCGCCTCGGCCGGGCGGCCGGGCGGGTTGCCCGAGCAGTCGGTGTCCTCGCTTTCGGGGCGGCGGGCCGGCGGCGGAGTGGAGCGGGCGACTTCGGCGCGGAGCATGGCGTTGAGAGCCGCGAACGGGTCGATGGGCATGGCGGAACCTCGCGGTGTCGCAGGGGTGTGGTCAAGGCGCGCTGGAGGAGGCGGATCGGCCCCCGCGTGGACGACCCCGCGGGGCGAAACGCCCGGGCCCGCTCAGCAGCGCAGGACCACACTCCGTACCGCCGACTGCGACGCGCCCGCCGCAGCTGCCCCGTCCGGGGCCGTGCGGGGCGGCTGAGCGGCACGTTTCACGTGAAACACCACCACGGGCCGCCGCACCTGCGGCGTCTCGCGCGTGAAGGTCCGCAGGGCCGGGCGGGCCTCCACGTCCGGGGCCGGATCCGACGAGCCGTCGGAGGGCTCCGCCGGGGCGCTGGTGGCAGGACGGGACTCCGCGGCCGTGGCCGCCGAGGGACCGGCGCCGCACACGCACAGCAGCACGACGCAGGCCAGCATCAGGGCCCTCGCCAGCCTCGCCCGCGCACCGTTCATGCCCAGCTGTGTGCCCCGACGCGCCGGGGCCCGTGCCGCCGTGGGGCGAGAAACGCCCGATGGAGGGACGAAGACACCCCCGTCGGCTGACACGCGGCTGCCCGAGCGGTTCAGCGGGTGTGGTGGCGTCCCGTCAGCCGGGCCACGACGACGGCGTCCGCGCCGACGAGTTTGAGTCCCGCCCGCTCCGGATGTCCCGCCCGCTCCGCCCGCCCCCCGCGCTGCGGCACCCCACCGCCGGCCTCCACCGGTACGACCCGGTCCACGGTGAACACGGCCGTTCGGTGGTCCGCGCGGGCGATCTCGATGACGCGCCCGCGTCGCAGACCGGCCAGCCGCAGCTCCTTGCCGGTGACGACGGCGGTACCGGCCGACCCCGGGGCCGGGCTGTCGGGGTCCCAGCGGACCCTGCCCTCCGGGTTCCGGGAGGAGACGTGGAGATCCACCTCCAGACTCGGGATCCGCAGGTGCACCGGCCGCGCCGCCCGCATCGGCGGGACGGTGGCCGAAGAGCCCCGGGCCGGCCGTGAGCCGCTGCCGGGAGCGTGCGGCCCGGCTTGACCGGCGTACTCGCCGCCGGGCTCCAGCTCCCGCACCAGACGCCGGTGACCGGTCAGCCCCAACGCCCGCGAGGGCAGTGCGTCGCTCGCGGCGACGGGTTCGGGCTCGGCGCCCTGGGTGCTGTGCAACATCGCTACGCCGGTGCCGAGCAGAGTGACCGTCAGCGCACCGACGGCCCACTGGGCGCGGGCCATGGCATTCCCTCCTGGTCCGGCTCGGGCGGCCGGATCCTTTCAGCAGTGGACCGCTCCGGGCCCCCGCGCACATCGGGAGGCGCTGGACACCGCCGACATGTCACCGGTGTGTCGTAACACCCCGGGCGCGTCTTCGCAGATGGAGGGGGGTGCGGCCGCCGTTTTCCGGCCAATGCCACCGGTGCACCCGTACGGGTGAGGAGGACGGGCGGGAAACGTCACCGCCAGGGAGCGGGCACCGCCGGAACGTGGTCACCGCCGGAACGTGGTCACCGCCGGGGTCAGACCACCACCAGCGCCGCCGCAGCAGCGCCCATCAGCGCGGCGGCGACGTGGATCGCCGGGTGCCCGTAGTCACCGAACCACAGCTGCCGGGCCAGACCGCCGAGGCCGGCCAGGGCCACGATGACGCCGATCTGGGCCAGCAGGGTGATGGCGGTGAAGGGGGCCAGGAGCAGCAGGACGGAAGCCAGCCAGAACGGGGCGGCGCCCGTCCAGCCACGCCACCTCCAGATCGCCGTCTGCATGTGCCACCGGCCCCTTCACCGTCAACTGGTCGGCTGCACAGCCTCCTTGGGCGCAGTGGCGGGCACAAGTGCGCGTTCGGCTAGATATCCGAAGGACAGGCCGAAAGTCGCCCACAGCGCCGCCTGGATGGTGAGGGACGCGATCCGGAACTGCCAGATCAGCGCAGCCGGGAAGTCGGCCGGTACCTCGTTGATGCCGGGCAGGAAGACGTACGCGAGGGCGACCGCCACGACGAACGCGAGCCCGGCGACGACCGAGGCGTTCCAGTTGCCCATGCGCGGAGCGAGCCGCCGCCCGAGGATCAGCGCACCCGACGCGAGGAGCACGCTCAAGGCGATCATGAGGACGAAGAGGGTGGTGCGGTGGACCACCGTCTCCGGGTCGCCGACGGCCGGGGGGTTGGAGGGGTACTTGAAGAACGGCACCAGGTTGACGGTGACGAACAGGCCCCCGGCCACGAGCGCCGCGGTGGCCCGAGGGCCGAAGCGGCCGATGCGGCCCAGGGCGTAGCAGAAGACGAGAGCGGCGATCCCGCCGAGCGCGACGCCGTAGAGCAGGGTGCCGGTGCCCAGGCCGGCCGTGGCCTGCAGGGCCCGGCTGACCGGGGCGGCGGCCTCGTCACCGTGGTCGTGACCGGCCGAGGCCGCCTCTTCGAGGGCGATCGCCGCATCCACCTTGGACTCGCCCAGCACATAGGCGACGAGGAACGCGGCCAGCCCTGCCAGCAGGCCCGACAGCATGCCCCGGACGAGCAACACGCGGGGCGATACGGAGTTCATGTTGATCGGTACTCCGGATCAGTGGCAAGGGAAGCCGAGGAGGTGACGGCCGTCGTGCATCCACTCGTGGACGGTGTTGCCTTCGAAGAGCGCGGTCGCGCCCTGCTCGGCGCCGACGAGGTAGAGCAGGAAGAGGGTGACGATGCCCGCGAAGACGGCCCAAGGGGCCAGCGCGGAAAGGGAAATCGGGGCGACGGCGGCGGGAGCCGTCGTGGGCACGGCGGAGTGGGCCATGGCAGAACCTCCAAGGGAACACGCGTCCCGGTCAGTGGTGCTCTTTTGGCGAAGGTGGCGGGTCTGACTTCCCTCCCCGTATCCGTGCGGGAGGTTTCACAGTGGCGCGACCGTGCCGGATTCTCACCGGTACTTCCGTCATACCTTCGTCATGTCGTCCGTGACCGTACCGCGCGCCCGGCCCGATTACCACGGCGTGTGGGCGCCGTCTCACGCCCGGGGCGCGCGCCCTACCCTCTTCCCATGCCCGCTGTACGCCTGCGTCTGGTGACGCCACCGCTCGACCGGGCCGCCCGCCAGGGGCGGTTCGGCCACGGGGAACCCTGCCCGGGCCACGAGGGCCTGCGCGGCCCCGACATGGGCCGGTGGGCCGGCCGGACCCTGGACGAGGTCGCCGCCGAAGACCCGGATGCGCTCCGGCAGTGGCTCACGGATCCGTCGTACGCGCCCCCGGGCGGCGGGGAGTCGGTGGCCGCGCTGATCGCACGAACGGGCGCCCACCTCGCCGGCCTCGCCCCCGGCACGTACCGCGCGCGGGTGGAACAGGCCGTCGTCCGGGCGGCGGTGGTGTACGCCCTGGACCTGCCGACGGCAGCCTTCTGGCGGCTCGACGTACGGCCGGAGACCGTCACCGCGCTCACGGGACGCTCCGGGCGCTGGAACCTGCTCGTGGGGCAGCCGGACGGCCCGGAGGGCGCGGACCCGGGAGACGCGAGCGGCCCGGACCCCGCGACGCGGTCCGGGCCGAACTGAGCGGTGCGCGACGGGCTTACGCGACGATCCAGTCGCTGGTCGCGATGACCGGCTGCACCCCGTCACGGTGGATGGTGCCCTCGATCAGGCCGTACATCCGGTCCGCCGCGAAGTAGACCTCGTTGTCGTTCTTGAGGCCGAACGGCTCCAGGTCGACGAGGAAGTGGTGCTTGTTGGGCAGGTTCAGCCGGACCTCGTTGACCCGCGGGCAGTTGTCCAGGACCCGCTCCGCCATCTGGTTCAGGGTCTGCTGGAGCGAGTAGGAGTACGTCTCCGCGAAAGCGTCCAGCATGTGCTTGCGGACCTTCTTGTACGACCGGTCCCAGTCGTACGCGGGGTCGTCGGCGGCGAGCGCCGAGTGCGCCCAGCGCGCGGTGACCTTGGTCGCCAGGATGCGGTCGTACGCCTCCTGGAGGGTCGTGTACTCGTCCTTGATGTAGCCGTGGAACTCGGAGTTCGTCGAGTTCATCACCGTCAGGTCCTTGAGGCCCGAGATGACCTGGAGCCCCGTCGTCTCGCTGTAGGTGATCTGAGCGGTGCGCACTTCCTGACCCTTGCGGACGAAGGAGTGCTGCTCCTTGCGCGTCGGCACCGGGATGCGGTCCCAGACGTACTCCTCGATGCGGATCTGCGCCTCGCGGATCGGCTGCTGGGAGGAGACGAAGTGCTTGGCGAGGAGGATGCCGAAGGCCTCGGGGGAGTCGATGCCGTGTTCCTTGCCGAAGGCGTAGACGGTGTTCTTCGTGGTGTCCGTCGGCAGGCAGTTGGCGTTGTCGCCGGTCAGGTGGACGTCGCGGAACTCACCGCGGAGCGCGACCGAGACGTTGAGGTCGCGGATCTCGTGCCAGGAACCGTCACTGCCCTTGCGGGTGACCTTGACGATGCGGTTCTCGGCCTTGCCGTACTGGTTCTGGGCCAGGACGTGCTTGCTCATGCTGTCTTCCTTCGGGTCTCGGGAACACGGAGTCCGGTGGTCTGGATCCCGTACGCCCGGCGTCCAGCGTCCGCCCGAAAGAAGGCGTGCCGCTCCCCGCCGTTCGGCCGCGTGGGGCCGCCCCGGGACTGACGTGCATCCCGGTCCGTAGGTGCTGGTGGTGGTGCTGCCGCGGTGCTCGGTGGCGCTTCGCACCGCTCCACGGATTGCAACACGCGTACGGTGCCGTATCCACCGCACGGATCATCCGAATACCCGCACCCACGCCTTGGGCGACCCCACAGCAACGGGGCTGTTCGCGCAGGTCAGACCATGTGCGCGTCCGCGACCGACAACGCCTCGTCGAGGATCGCCAAGCCCTTCGTCACGTCCTGCTCCGAGACGTTGCACGGCGGCGCGACGTGGATGCGGTTGCCGGCGACCAGCGGCCAGAGCCCGCCCTTCTTGCAGGCGGCCGCGAACGCGGCCATCGGCGCGTTGTCGGCGCCGGAGGCGTTGTAGGGGACGAGCGGCTCGCCCGTCTCCGCGTCCCGTACGAGTTCCAGCGCCCAGAAGGTGCCCAGGCCCCGGACCTCGCCGACCGAGGGGTGCTGCTCGGCGAGCGCGCGCAGGCCCGGACCCAGCAGCTCGGCGCCGGTACGGGCGGACTGCTCGACGATGCCCTCCTCCTCCATCGTGTTGATCGTGGCGACCGCCGCGGCGCACGCCAGCACGTGACCGGAGTACGTCAGCCCGCCCGGGTAGGGCCGGCGGGCGAAGGTCTCCGCGATGGCGGCGGAGATGGCGACACCGCCGAGCGGGACGTAGCCGCTGGTCACGCCCTTGGCGAAGCAGAGGAGGTCGGGGGTGACGTCCCAGTGCTCGCAGGCGAACCACTTCCCGGTGCGGCCGAAGCCGACCATGACCTCGTCCAGGATGAAGACGATGCCGTAGCGGTCGCAGAGCTCGCGCACCCCGGCCAGGTAGCCGGGCGGCGGCACGAGCACGCCGGGCGCCCCTCCGACCGTCTCCAGGATGATCGCGGCGATCGACTGCGGGCCTTCGAAGACGATGGTGTCCTCCAGGTGGCGCAGCGCGCGGGCGCTCTCCTCGGCGTCGGTGGTCGCGTGGAAGGGCGAGCGGTAGCGGAACGGGCCCCAGAAGTGGACGACACCGGCGGTCGCCGAGTCGTTGCCGAAGCGGCGGGCGTCACCGGTCAGGTTGATCGCGGTGGACGTGGCGCCGTGGTAGGAGCGGTACGCGGCCAGCACCTTCGGGCGTCCGGTGTGCACGCGGGCCATCCGGACGGCGTTCTCGACGGCCTCGGCGCCCGCATTGGTGAAGAAGATCTTGTCGAGGTCGCCGGGGGTCCGCTCGGCGATGAGGCGGGCCGCCTCGGAGCGGACGTCCACGGCGAAGCCGGGGGCGACGGTACAGAGCTTCGCGGCCTGCTCGGCGATGGCGGCGGCGACCTTGGGGTGCTGGTAGCCGATGTTCGTGTAGACGAGCGCGCTGGAGAAGTCGAGGAAGCGGTTGCCCTCGTAGTCCCAGAAGGTGGAGCCCTCGGCCCCCGCGACGGCGAGCGGATCGATGAGTTCCTGGGCCGACCAGGAGTGGAAGACGTGCTTCCGGTCGGCGTCTTTCACGGCGGCGAGGGCGTCGGCTGCTGCGTTCATAATCCGAGGGTAGTTGTCCAATATGTGGACATACTCGCCGACGGACCTGACGGATCGGGTGGGCACGGCTTCGGCGCCGTCCGGGAGCACCGCTAGCGTCGGCCGCCCGTCTCCGGGGCGGCAGGGCGGGGCGGCCGGGAGGTTTCCGCACGGGGGTGGGAAACGTTCCGGCCGGCCGTCTCGCCGCCCACCGTTTGTTTCGCATGGCGGAAAACTTCTTCCGTTGCACGGAAGAAACTGAAGAGATTCTGTGACGTTCCCGTGGTGGTTGAGAAGGGGTGCATAAAGGAATATCGGGATTGGTTGCCCCGGGCGGGGGTAGGTGCGGCGCGCAGGAGTGCGCGCGGAGACGGGCGTGCGGACACGTACGCGCGGAGACGGGAGGCCCTGTGGCCGAGCAGACTCGGAGGCTGGTCCTGGGCGGCGCGACGACCGGCGTCGTCACCCGTTGCCGCGACTTCACCCGGCAGGCGCTCACGGACTGGCAGTGGCGCCGGGACCCCGAGGCGATGGAGGACGTGCTCCTGCTGGTCTCGGAGGTCGTCACCAATGCCTGTCTGCATGCCGGAGGCCCCCGCGAACTGGTCCTGCGTCACGGCCCGGGCGGCCTGCGCGTGGAGGTCAGCGACGACAGCCCCGATCCCCCCCGCCGCCGGCCGGCGGGCGACCGCAGCCGCCCCGGCGGGCACGGCCTCATCGTGCTGGCACGGCTCGCGAGGAGCTGGGGCGCCGAGCCGTCCGGCGGCGCGTTTCCCGGGAAGACGGTGTGGCTGGAAGTGCCGCCGCCCGCTGTGCCCGCCCAGCCGAGTCCCCCGGCTCCCGACGGGACCCGGGGTCCCCAGCCGTCCCAGGACCGTCCTGCGGGTCCTCAGCGTCCGTGAGGAACTCCTGACGGAGCCGGGTCAAGGTCCGGTTCAGCAGCCGCGAGACGTGCATCTGCGACAACCCGAGCAGCCCGCCGATCTCGGACTGTGTGAGTTCCTGCCCGAAGCGCAGCTCCAGCAGGGTCCGCTCGCGGGGGGAGAGCCCGGCCAGCATCGGCTTGAGGGACTCCAGGCACTCGATGAGGTCGTACGCGGCCTCCTCCTCGCCCAGCGCCGTCGGCGCGGCGTAGGGGTCGCGCTCGCTCTCCTCCTGCGCCGGCGCGTCCAGGGAGCGCGCGGAGTAGGCGCGCGCCGCCTTGCGACCCTCGACCAGCTCTTCCGGCGTGACGTGCAGCTGCGCGGCGAGTTCGATGTCGGTGGGCTCTCGGCCGAGGTCCTGTTCCAGCGCGTCGTGTGCCTTGGCCGTGTCGATGCGCAGCTCCTGGAGCCGCCGGGGGACCTTGACGGCCCAGCTCGTGTCGCGGAAGAACCGCTTGATCTCGCCCGTGATGGTGGGCATGGCGAAGGAGGTGAACTCGACCCCGCGGTCCGGGTCGAACCGGTTGATGGCCTTGATCAGGCCGATCGTGCCGACCTGGACGATGTCCTCCATCGGCTCGCTGCGGCCCCGGAATCGCCGGGCCGCGTACCGCACCAGGCTGATGTTCAGCTCGACGAGGGTGTTGCGGACGTACGAGTACTCGGCGGTGCCCTCCTCCAGCCCGGCCAGCCTGCGGAACAGGGCCACCGAAAGGGCCCTGGCCTCGTGGGTCGCGACGTCTGTGAGCTCTGTACGGTCCATAACTCTGCGCTCCTGCGACGGAGGGGTCCCGGGTAGGGGCCGTCGTTGCGCTGTCCCGGGTGATATACCCGTCCCAACCATTACATACCCGACGTTTCCTTCCGGTCTTCCGGGGCGGCTCCCGGGTTGCGGCGACAGGGATCCGTGCCGGGTCGCACCGCCCGCCCTGGCCCGGCCGCCCCCGGCCCGGTCCACGGCGACGGCAGTCTCCCGCCCCGGCCCCGGCCGCGCGGGGGGCCCGGAAGAGGCCGGTGGGGCTGGCCCCCGTACGGCCGTCCCGGCAGCCGGATGGGGCGGCGCCCGGCTCTCGACAAGCATGGGGCCATGCCCAGTCACCGCCGCCGCAAGGCCGCCGCCCTCTCCGCCCTCGCGCTGTGCGCCGTCGCAGTCACCACCAGCCCGGCCGACGCCACCACCACCCCCGGGACGACCGCACGGCGGGCCGCCGCCGTGCCCGCCCTGGACTGGCAGGACTGCACCCACAAGGGCGCCCTGCCCGGACAGCAGTGCGCGACGCTCGCCGTCCCCCTCGACTACGCCGACCCCGGCGGCCGCCGGCTCCGCGTCGCCGTGACCCGGCTGCGCAGCGATCACCCGCAGGCCCGGCGCGGGACGCTGCTGGTGATCCCCGGCGGCCCCGGCGGCTCCGGCATCCAGAAACTGACGTCGACGGGCCCCGCCCTGGCCCGGGAGCTGGCCGGCGCGTACGACCTCGTCTCCCTCGACCCGCGCGGCGTCGGCGGCAGCAGTACCGCCGCCTGCGGCCTGGCCGAGGAGGACCGGCACCTGGTCACCCTGCGCTCCTGGCCCGGCCCGGACGGAGACGTCGCGCAGAACGTGGCGCGCTCCCGCAGGGTCGCCGAGGCCTGCGCCGCACACGGGGGGCCGGAGCTGCGCAGCTTCACCACCGCCAACGAGGTGCGCGACATCGACCGCCTGCGCCAGGCCCTCGGCGAGCGGAAGCTGTCGGCCTGGGGCACCTCGTACGGGACCTACGTGGGTGCCGTGTACGCCCAGCGGTTCCCGCAGCACACCGACCGCCTGGTACTGGACAGCAGCGGCGACCCCGACCCGGCCCGCGTCGCGCGCGGCTGGCTCGCGAACATGTCGGCCGGCGCCGACGACCGCTTCCCCGACTTCGCGGCCTGGGCGGCCGACCAGGCGCGGGACGCCGAGGGCCTGCGGCTCGCCGCGCACCCCGAGGACGTACGCCCCCTCTTCCTGGAGATGGCGGCGAAGCTCGACAGCGAGCCCAGGCAGTCCAACGTCCCGGATGTGCCGCTGACCGGCAACCGGCTGCGCCAGGCGCTCCAGACCACCCTCTACGGCAACGACTTCGCGCCCCTCGCCCGGCTCCTGCTGGCCACCCGGGACCCGGCCGCCCGACCCGTGCTGCCGCCCGCGGTCTCGGGGCCGCTCCCGGACACGGACGCGGCGGCGGTCCTCGGGGCCATCTGCAACGACGTGTCCTGGCCCCGGGACGTGGCCGCGTACGGGCGCGCCGTCGCCGCCGACCGGACGGCGCACCCGCTCACGGCCGGGATGCCGGCGAACATCACCCCCTGCTCCTTCTGGAAGGACCGCCCGGCGCAGCAGCCCACCCGGATCACCCCGGACGGGCCGTCGAACGTCCTGATGGTCCAGAACCTGCGGGACCCCGCCACCCCGTACGCCGGCGCCCTCAAGATGCGCGAGGCGTTCGGCGGCCGGGCCCGGCTGGTCAGCGTCGACGCGGGCGGCCACGGCTCCTACCTGGGCAACGGCAACGCCTGCGGTGACCGGGCGGTGACCCGGTTCCTCACCACCGGGCAGCGGCCGCCGCAGGACACGTACTGCGGGAGCTGAGCTGCGCCCCTACCCTGGGTGCAGTGCAGGGGGGACCGGTCGTCCAGAGGGAGCGGTCCATGACCCGGCGTCGTTCCCCACGGCCGGTGAGCTCCGGCGACCTCCTGGCCACGCTCGGACGGCTCACCGCGCAGGCGCGGCTGGGGGCCGAGTTCCAGCAGGCCCGCGTGGAGCTGGCCGAGGCCCTGCAACGCGAGATGCTCCCGGCGTCGCTGCCCGATGTGCCGGGGCTGCGCACGGCGGCCTGCTACTCGCCGGCCCGGGGCGGGCTGGAGGTCGGCGGCGACTGGTACGACGGCTTCGAGCTCGGGGACGGGTCGCTCGCGTTCTCCATCGGCGACGTACAGGGCCACGACGTGGAGGCGGCGGCCTTCATGGGCCAGATCCGGATAGCCCTGCGCGCGGTGGCCGCCGCCGCGACCGATCCCGGCGACGTCCTGGCCCGGGCCAACGACCTGTTGCTGTCGGTCGGCCGGGACCTCTTCGCGACCTGCAGTTTCCTCCGCTTCGACCCCCGGACCTGGCGGATCGAGGGCGCCCGCGCCGGGCACATCCCGGCGGTGTGGGCCACGGTGGACGGCTCGTACGGGTTCGCGGAGGACGAGGGCGGGCTCCCACTGGGCGTGCTGGCCGGGGGAGAGTACCCGGTGACGGCCCGGCCCCTCGCGCGGGCGGGCGCGTACGTGCTGCTCACGGACGGGGTGGTGGAGGGGCCGTCGTTCCCGATCGGGACGGGCCTGGGGCAGGTGGCCCGGGTGGTGCGGGACGGGGCGGCGGCCGATCCGGAGGAGCTGGCGGCCGAGGTGCTGCGGGTGGCCGACTCCACCGGCCACGCGGACGACGCGGCGGTCCTGGTCCTGCGGCACGACGCGCCACCCGGCCCGTAGGACCGTCGTCCCGTCGGCGCGACCCGCCACCCGGCGCACGAGACCGTCGGCCCGCGGCGGGACCCGCCACCCGGCGCACCGCGCGTGTCAGGGACCCCCGGGGGGCCCGAGCCGTTGTCTCATACGTGGGATGAGCACCGAGCGAGGGCAGCGGCGGCAAGGTCTGACCCCCACCCCGTCCCTTCTGCGTCAGGCGCTGTGGATCCTCGCGGTGGCCGCCGTCTACTACGGGACCGGCCTGCTGGGGCTGCTCCAGCGCGTGGTCGTCGAGGGAGCGCAGGTCACGCCGTTGTGGCTGCCCACCGGGATCGCCGTCACCGCCCTGCTGTGGCGGGGGCCGCGGATCTGGCCCGGCCTCGCGCTCGGCACGTACCTGGTCATCCGGACGATCGCCCCGGTCGCACCGAGCGGGATCATCATCATTGCCGGCAACACCCTGGCCCCGCTGTTGGCCTACGCGATGCTCCGCCGGGCCGGATTCCGCCCCGAGCTGGACCGGCTGCGCGACGGCCTGGCGCTGGTGTTCCTGGGCGGCCTGCTGCCGATGCTGCTCAGCGCGACCGTCGGGGCCCTCGTGCTGGCCCTCACCGGGAGCCTGCCGTGGGACGGGTTCTGGCCGGTGTGGGCGGCCTGGTGGGCCGGGGACGCGATGGGCGTGCTCGTGGGGATTCCGCTGCTGCTGGCCCTGCCCCGGATGCGGCTCCCGAGCGACCTGTACCGCACGGCGGAGGCGCTGGCGCTGCTGGTCGTGACCGTGCTGGTCACCCTGCTGGTGACGCGCAGCACGCTCTCGCTGCTCTTCCTCGTCTTCCCGCTGCTGATCTGGGCCGCCGTCAGGTTCCAGCTGGTGGGGGCGGCGCCGTGCGCACTGCTGATCTCGGTGGCGACGGTGTCGGCGGCCACCGACCGGGCGGGGCCGTTCGCGGACCACGGCATCCTCGAGGTGATGGCCAACCTGATGGCCCTCAACGGCTCCGTGGCGCTGACCGCGCTGCTGCTGTCGGCGCTGGTCACCGAGCAGAACAACGTCCGCGTGCAGATCCAGCAGGCCTGCGAGGACCTGGCCGAGCTGGTGAACCGGCTCTCCCCGCGCGCCCGGGGCTGAGCGTCTCGGGCTGAGCGTCCGGGGCAAGCGTCCGGGGCTGAGTGCGCGGCCGGGCGGCTACTCGCTGACCAGCACCGGAACGGTCAGTACGGCCCCGGCCGGGGTGCCGGTGAGCTTGCCCGGGGACACGGTGAAGTCGATCCCGTCGCCCGCCGCGCGGGGGCCGTCGTGGCGCTCGGTGCCGTGCGCGTCCTCGCCCTCCTCCTGGTACTGGAACGCCCCGGTGCCCACGAGGTGGCCGGAGGAGTCGTAGTAGGCCACCGACAGTTCCAGGGCCAGGGTGTCGCTGACGTCCGCCGTGATGGTCGCGTGCCCGGTGACGGTCTGCCGGTCCGTGAGGGTGAGCCGCTCCAGCCGCAGCCGGTCGGTGAACGGCCCCTGTTCCACGCGCACTTCGCCCTGGCGGACGGGCTGCGCGAGGACGGCGGCCGGTGCGGGCGCGCTGCGCGGTGCGGGCAGGACGACCGGCGGGGCGGCGGCCGGTTCCCCGGCGGCATCGGCGTGCCCCGCGCCGCCCGAGCAGCCGGTGACGAAGGCGAGTACGGCCACGGCCGGTGCCAGTACGGCCGCGGTGCGGCGCAGGGGGTGTCTCATCGAACGCTCCTGAAAAGGGGGCGGGGCCGGGGGGAGTGCGCCCCCCGGCCCCGACCGCACGAGGGGTCAGTGGTGCTGGGGCGAGCGTCCGAACAGCGAGCGGTACATCTTCGTGTAGAGCTCGGTGTTGTTCTGGCTCGCGGCGAACGCGCTGCCGTTCGGGCCGTAGGCGAAGATCGGCACGTCGGCGCCGGTGTGGTTGCCGGAGAGGTAGGTCAGCCACAGGCTGGCCTCGGGGCTGCCGTCCTTCACGCCCGGCGCGTCGTCCGGGGTGCGGAAGGTGGCCGGCGCGAAGTTCTTCACGTCACCCGAGCCCGCGCCGTTGACGATGCCGGTCGAGCGGGTGGTGTCCTTGGCGCCCGAAGCGGCGCGCGAAGGGGTGCTGTTGTTGGCCGGGTTGCCCGCGTCGGTGTTGGCCGGGGGCGCGACCGCTTCGGCGTTGGTGTAGGTGCCGTGCTCGATGATGTTGAAGCCGGCGCACTCGTGGTCGGCCGTGACGACCACCAGCGTGTGACCGTCCTTCTTCGCGAAGTCGTAGGCCGCCTTCACCGCGTCGTCGAACGCCTTGACCTCGCCGAGCGTCTGCGCGGCGTCGTTGGCGTGCGAGCGCTTGTCGATCTGGGCGCCCTCGATCTGGAGGAAGAAGCCCTTGCCCTTGCCGCGCTCCTGCTGCTTGCGGTCGGAGAGCAGCGCGATCGACTTGCGGGCCATGTCGGCCAGCGTCGGCTCCTGCTTCTGCGGGGCGTCGGCGGGCAGACCGGCCTTGGCCTGCTCGACGGTCAGGTTGCCGCGGTTGAACAGGCCGATGACCTTCTTGCCCTTGGCCTGGTCGAGGTCGGCCTTGGTGGCGACCTTCTGGCTGGCGGCGGTCTGGGCGGGCAGCGCGCCGTCGCCGAAGCTGCCGAGCACCTGGTAGCCCTGGGCCTGGAGGGCCTTCTGGTCGTCCGGCTCGAAGCGGGCGAGACCGCCGCCGAAGATGACGTCGGCGGTGCCGTTGCGGGCGATCTGCTCGGCGATCGGCGTGATCAGCGTCTTGTCGGCGGGGGCGGCCTCGTACGTACCGTCCTCCTTCTTGGGGAGGCAGGCGGCGTCGGAGTAGACCGGGCCCTGGCAGCCGCGCAGCAGCGCGTGGCTGAACTCCGCCGCCGGGGTGGCGTCGGTGATCTCGGCGGTGGAGACGTTGCCCGTGGCGAAGCCGGCCGCCTTGGCCTGCTCCATCAGCGTGGCGACCTTCTTCTCGTACGAGTCCACGCCGATCGCGGCGTTGTACGTCTTGACGCCCGAGGACCAGGCGGTGGCGGAGCTGGCCGAGTCGGTGACGAGGGAGGGCTTGGCGGTGCCCTTCTCGACGGCGTAGGTGGCGACGGCTCCCGTGAAGGGGAGGGTCTCCATGGTGAGCTTCCCGCCGGCGCCGTAGAACCGGTCGCGGGCGGCCGTGACGTGCGTACGGCCCATTCCGTCACCGAGGAGGTAGATGACGTTCCGGATTTCCTTGTCGTGGTCGCTGTTCTGCGGCGCGGAGTTGGCGGCGCCCGCCGTCCCGGCGGCCACTGCACCCGCAAGGGCCAGAACGGTCAACGTCTTCACAGGTCTGCGGCGCATCTGCTGGGGGATCCCCTCGAAAGGACTACTCGGTCCCTCCGAAGCTATGAGCGCCACATGAACGGCCCCTGTTCAACGCGTAACCACCACTCGAACGCAGCACAGCGCACCCCCACCCGGCGGCAAGGTGCGCGTCCTACGCGTCGACCTCCGCCATGAATTCCAGCATCCGGGCGTTGACCACCTGGGGATGGTCGATCTGCGGTCCGTGACCCGTCGCGGCGATGATCTCGGCGCGGGCCCCGGGGATCAGACGCGGTACGCGCTCCAGCTGCCGCCGCGGGTGCACGAGCAGGCTCCGCTTGCCCATGACCAGGAAGAACGGTGTCCGGATCGAGCCCAGTTCGGCGTCGGACAGCGGCAGCGGGGCCGGGCGGCGTATGCGGAAGGCGCGCGCGCCGGCGTGGATCCACTTACGCAGCTCGGGATCGACGATGACGGGCTGTTCCAGCCAGGCGGCGAGCCGCGGACGCAGTGCTTTGGGCGCGAAGCTGGCGAAGAGGCTCACGAAGACCCAGGCGAAGAAGCGCAGGCCGACCTTCTCCAGGCCGCCCGGGTCGAGGGCGGTGACCGAGGCGAGCCGTCCGGGCCGCAGGTGCGCCTGGTTGATGACGAGCCAGCCGCCGTAGGAGGAGCCGACGAGGTGGACCCGGTCGAGGCCGAGGGCGTCGAGGGCCTCGTCCATCCACTGGGCGGCGCGCTCGGGTTGCCACATGGGTTCGCGCTGGACGCTGCGCCCGGCATCGCCGGGGGTGTCGAGCGCGTAGACGGGCCGTTCGGCGCTGAGCGCGGGCGTGTTGGGGTACCACATCGCCGAGCAGTAGCCCGCGCCGTGGATCAGGACGATCGGAGTGCGGGACTCGCCGGCCGGGTCCGTGGGGCCGTACCGGTAGACGTGCGTGGTGCCGAAGCTCGTCTCGACGTCCGTCTCGGAGCGGGCGGGAGCTCCCTTCGCGTAGACGGTTTCGCAGGCGGCGAAGTACCGGTCGCGCAGCTCGTCGTTGACGTAGCGGCCGACGTCGCGGCGCACGCGGGTCGTGTTCTGGGGCACGGGGCACCTCCGAGGAAGATCCGTTCTTCGTGGTACGACCGTATCATGATGTTGGTACGGCGGTATCATGAAAATGGCCCGACAGCGGCGGCCCCGACAGCGGCGGACCCGGCACATGACGGGCCCGGTACATGAGGGGACCGAAACGACGGGCCTCGAAGCGACGGCCCCGGAAACGACGGACAGAGAGCCGAACACATGCCCAAACGCGTGGACCACGAGGAACGGCGCACCCAGATCGCCGAGGCGCTCATCCAGGTCGCGGGGCGGCGCGGGCTGCACGCCGTCGGCATGCGCGACGTGGCCGCCGAAGCCGGCGTGTCACTCCGGCTCGTGCAGTACTACTTCGAGACCAAGGAGAAGCTGCTCTTCTACGGGCTGCAGCACCTGACCGACCGCTTCACCGCCCGCGTGGGCGCCCGCCTGCGGGCCGCCGGTCCCGACCCGGGGCCGCGCGCGACCATCGAGGCGCTGCTCCTGGCCTCCTTGCCGACCGACGAGGAGAGCCGGACCTTCCACCTCCTCTACAGCTCCTACTCGATCCTGTCGGTGACCGACGAGGCGCTGGCCGCCCAGCCCTTCATCGACGGTCCCGACGCCGCGGAGAACGCCCTGACCGGCCTGCTGGAGCGGGCCCGGGCCGAGGGCCTGGCCGATCCGGCCACCGACGCCCGCACGGAGGCGGTCAGCCTGCTGGCGATGACGGCGACGATGGGCACCAGCATCCTGGTGGGCCAGCGCACCCCGCAGTCCGCCCTCGCGGTCCTCGACCACCACCTGGACCGCATCTTCCGGCCCGCCCCCCGGCCGTCGGCCCCGTGAACGGCCCGGCGGGTCGCCGTGGTCACCGGCGCCGCCGGCCCCGCCCTCGTCGACGCCGGGGTCGGTACACCCGGGCCGTCTAGATCCAGCCGTGGTCGCGGGCCAGCAGCGCGGCCTGGAAGCGGTTCGTCGCCCCCAGGCGCTGCATCAGGTCCGCCACGTACTTGCGGTAGGTGCGGACGGAGACGCCGACCTCGCGGGCCCCGCTCTCGTCCTTCTCCGCCTGGTACATCGTGGTCAGCACCTTGCGTTCGATGTCGGTGAGCGCGGCGCCCGTACCCTGGCGGGCCGCGACCGCCTCGCGCAGGTCGACCGAGTCCGACCACATCCGCTCGAACAGCGAGACCAGGTTGGCCACCAGTCCCGGTTGCCGGATCACCAGGGCCCCCAGGCGTGGGTTCTGCGGGTCGATCGGGGTCAGCGCGGCGGCCCGGTCGAAGACGAGCATCCGCTCCAGCGGCTTGTCCGAGATCCGGATCTCGGCCCCCATCGCCGAGATCTCCTGGAGGTAGGCGAGGGTCGGGCCGTCCTCCACCGCCTCCGTGCGCATGATCGTGCGCATCTGTATGCCGCGCCGCAGGATGCGGGCGTCCAGCGGCCGGGACGCCTCGATGCTGGCCGCGCTGAGCGCGCCGTGCGGCTGGGTGGTCAGCCCCTCCTGCCGGGTGAAGAACGTCAACTCGTCGATCACCGCCCGGACGTTGGGGGTCCCCTCCACCCGTTCGATGGCCGGCCGCTCCGACATCTGCTCGGCCACCGGACGCACCGCGTGGCGCTCCGCGAGCAGCGACTCGACTACCCGCTGCTCGGCGGCCACCCGCTGCAGCTCCTCGCGCAGTTCGCGCAGCCTCAGATCGATCAGCCGCTGCACGGCGATCGCGGGCGGAGCGGGCCGGATGCAACCGTTATCGGCCAACGCCGTCAGTTCCACCGACTCCAGCCGTGCCAGCCACTCCTCCACATCGGGCAGCGGCCGGCCGAGCTGGTCGGACAGGTCGGCGGGCGTGGCCTCGGACAGGCGGAGCAGGCATCTGTACAGGTCCTCGTCCTCGGCCGTCATCCCCAGGTGCGTGAGGCTTCCTGCTCGCATGGTTCCCCTTACATGGTGGTGCCCCGTGTGGTCAGCACGGTGTTGTGATCATACGAATCCAGACACCTGCTGACGAACAACGCCGCGCGCCGGTGTGAGGCGCCCGGAGCGGTGGCCGTGCAACTTGCTGCACGACAGGACGCAGGAAGCTGCGCCCGTTTTGCCTCGAACGGGAACCGTCCGGTCGGCAGTCTTCTCCTTGTCGGAACAACGGCGATCCACACAGGGGGAAAAGCACATGGGGAACACCTTCACCCGGCGGGCACGAATCGTTTCTGCCGCCGCGGGGTTCACGGTCGCGGCCGGTCTCACCTTCGGCGGCCCGTTCATCCACCCGCCCGTCCAGGACACGCCGGCGGCCTCCGCCTCGGCGGCGGACCGGGCGCGCTGCGTGCTCTCCCTCGTGGACTTCGTGGAAGGCGACTGCACCGACGTGTTCAAGCCGGCCGGGCGGCCGGACGCGGTCCCGGGCCCCGGCGGCCACGGCAAGCAGGACAAGGAGCCGGTCGTCGACCGGCGCGAGACCTTCGACTGGATCTGAGCGACGTACGAGGAAGGAAAGGGGAGCACGCCGTCATGACCGCCTACTCGGTCCTCATACCGTTCCTGCCGCGCCGGCCGGAACAAGTCCTCCCCTACGCCGCCCTCGTGCACTGGACCCACGCCCAGCGGCTCTGGCAGGGACAGTCCCTGATGGTGGAACCCCACCACGGCTTCGTCCACGCGGCGGGTGCGGGCTTCCGGGTCCCGACCGGGCTGGGGGTGACGCTGATGCCACTGCGCCACCCCTACGAGGCCGCCCTCCAGGCCCGCTCACTGGCCCTGGCCACCGGGCAGCCGGTGGTCGCCGGCTTCGGGCCCGGAGCCCCGTCGCTCCAGCAGGGGCTGCTCGGAGCCCCGTACCGCAGCCCGCTCACCGCGGCCCGCGAGTACCTGACGGCCGTACGGGGCCTGCTGGCCGGTGAGACCGTCCGGATGGCGGGGGAGTACGTCTCCTGCGACGCGGCGCTCGTGCCGTTCCCCTCCCCCGCGGTGGAGCTGGGACTCGGCGTGCTGCGGCCGGCGATGGCCCGGCTCGCCGGTGAGGTCGCCGACGTGGCGATCACCTGGCTGACACCGGCCGCGTACCTGCGGGACACCGTGCTGCCGGCGCTGCGCGAAGGCGCGGCGAAGGCCGGCCGGCCCGTGCCCCGGCTGACGGCGATGGTGCCGCTGGCGCTGAGCCGTACCGGCCGGGCGCCGGCCGAGGTCGCGCTCGCCAGCAACGCCGTGCACCTGGGACTGCCGCACTACACCGACATGCTGCGCAGGTCCGGCATCGAGATCACCGGCACGGACCGGGAAGCGGACGCCCGGGCGCTGGTCGAGGGCCGCGGGTTCCTCAGCGGCGACCTCGCCGAACTCGTGGCGCAGCTGCGGGAGTACGAGGACGCGGGCGTCGACGAGATCGTCCTCAACGTCACCGGTGTGGCCACTCTCCACGGCCCGCAGGCGGCCACGGACGAACTCAAGACCGTCCTGGCCGCTCTGGCCTAGGGCTACTTCGCTACTTCGCTACTTCGCTACTTCGCTACTTCGCTTCAACGCGCGCGGCGCGCCGGGCACGTTCGGCGCGCTCGTCGCGCTCATCGAAATCTTACGAACAAGGGGGAGTCATGGCGGGAATCAAACGGCATCTGATGCTCTGGGGCACGGGAAGGCCCGTCGCGGACCATTTCGCGGCGGGAGCCGCGACGGTCGTCCTGGAGAACCCGGCCCACCTCCCCGCCCTGCTCGGCTCGGACCTCGTCGGCCCGCGCTCCGTGGTGTTCGTACCCGGTCACGTGGACGGTACGGACGCCCCCGCCACGGACGGCCCCGCGGGTCCCCTCGTCGTCGGCTACGAGGGTTCGCTGAGCGAGCCCGGCGCCGAATGCTCCCTCGGCTCCGACTTCTACCTCCAGATCCAGAACTACGGCGTCAGCGCCTACATGTCGGTCGTCGGCCCCACGCTGATCCGCGTCGCCGACGCGATGGACCTCGACGCCTACCTCGCCGACGCCGACCAGGCCCGGCAGACGGGTCTCTTCCCCGAGTTCCTCACCAACCCCGTCATCCAGCTCGCCGACCTGCCGGCCCTCGGCGCGGCCACGGCCGGCGACGGACCGCGCCGCCGGCTCCACGCCGACCAGGACGGCGTCCTGTCCACCGCACCGGGCGGCCCCCGCCTCGGCGTGCTCGGCGAGGACGCGCTGGAGCGACTGGAGTCGCGGTGGGCGGCGCAGGACTGCGCCGGACGGGGCCCGGCAGCGGAGCGCCCCTGGCTGGGGCGCTACCTCGCCGCGGTCGACGCGGTCCGCGACCTGCGGGCCCGCGGTGTGGCCGACGTGAAGGTCTCCGGATTCGGCGGCCGGCTGGGCGCCGCCGCGGCCTCCCCGGCCGCCGACGCCGCCGCGGACGCCACCGACGCGCTCCTGCCGCTGCTGCTGTGGTCCGGGGAGACGGTCTACCTCCACGACCCCGTGGCCGGACGCAGCTTCCGGCTCGACCCCGTCGCCGGGGCACTCGCGGAGGCGCTCCTGGTGTCCGGTTCCGTGGCCGCGGCCTGCGCGCACGCCGACCGGGACGCACTGGAGCGCGTCGCCGCCTACTTTGCGGACGCCGGGATCGCGCTCTGCCCGGCCGAGGTGTCGCCGGCGCGCGAGCTCGTGACGGCGGGGAGCTGACGGCCATGACGACGACGCTGACGACTCCGGCCCCGCCGGTGGACCCCGCCGTCCCCGGAGACCGGGTCCCCGACCCCGCCGTCCCCGGAGACCGGGTCCCCGACCCCGCCGCCGTCCCCGGACGGGCCGGCGAGCTGCTGGCCTCGCTTGGGGAGCGCGCGGTCCTGTGCGACCTGTACGACGCGGTGGGCGCCTCGGTGTACCACGACCTCGCGGGCACCGGCACCCACGAGGTGCGCGAGCTGCTCGGCCTGGTCCGCCGCGTCCCGGGCCGGGTCCTCGACCTGGCGGCGGGCTCCGGACGCCTGACGCTGCCGCTCCTGGCACTGGGCCGCGAGGTCACCGCTCTGGAACTCTCGCCCCACATGCTGGAGTTGCTAGCGCAGCGACTGGAGCAGGCGCCGCCCGCGCTGCGGGAGCGCTGCCTGCCCGTCCGGGCCGACATGAGCGACTTCGCGCTCGGCGGGCAGTTCGCCGTGATCGTGCTGGGCACCACCACGATCTCGCTGCTCGACGCCGAGGGCCGGGTGGGCCTGTACCGGTCGGTGCGCGAACACCTGGCGCCCGGCGGCCGGTTCCTGCTGTCGACGGTCGACATGAGCGCCGCCGGCACCGGTCCGGACGAGGTCGACATGGAGATCGTGACCGACAGCGGACGCGCCTACCGCCTCTTCGAACACTGGACGCCCGACTCCGGCAGCCGCACCGTCACCCTCTTCCCGGCCGTGATCGGCGAGGACGGACCGGTCGAGGTCTGCACCACCACCATCGGCGTGCTGCCCGCCGGACTCCTGGAGGCCGAACTGGCCGCCGCGGGGTTCTCGGTCCTGTCCCGCCATCCGCTGCCCGCCGTCGGCGAGCGCCACCACGACGTACTGCTGGAAACGGAGGTGACCCGGTGAGCGGCACCACGCACGCCGACCCGGTCGGCCACCCGCTGTGGCCCTCGCTGACCGCACCGCAGGACCAGGGCCGCGACGACCTCTGCGCGGTCTCCGCCCAGGGCGTCCGGGTCACCTTCGCCGACGGACGCGAACTGCTCGACGGCTCCAGCGGACTGTGGAATACCAACATCGGCTACGGGAACCCCCGGATCGCCCGAGCCGCCGCCGACGCCCTCCACGAAGCCTCCTACCTCGGTGTCTTCCGCTACGAGAACGTCTACGCCCGCCGCGCGGCGCAGGCCCTGATCGACCTGTGCGGCCCCGCCCACTACGGCCGCGTGCTGTTCTCCACCTCCGGCGGCGCCGCCAACGACCTGGTCATGAAGGTGGCCCGGCAGTACCACGCGCTGGGCGGCCGGGCCCAGCGCAAGGTGGTCGTCGGACTGCGCGGCAGCTACCACGGCCTGACCTACGGCAGCTTCGGCCTGACCGGCGACGACCTCGGCCAGCAGCTCTACGGCGTCGACCAGCGCCTCGTCCGGCACGTCGCCCCCAACGACCCGGCCGAGCTGGGCGCGCTCATGGCCCGCCAGGGCGGCCAGATCGCGGCCGTCGTGGTGGAGCCGGTGCTCGGCAGCGGCGCCGTACCGCTCACCGAGGAGTACGTCGGTGAACTGCTGCGGCTGCGCCGGGAGCACGGCTTCCTGCTGGTCGCCGACGAGGTCGCCACCGGCTTCGGCCGCACCGGCAGCTTCTTCGCCTCCCAGCAGTGGGCCGAACAGCCCGACCTGCTCGTCTCCTCCAAGGGACTCACCAACGGCACCAGCGCGGCAGCCGTCGTGATCGCCTCCCGCCAGGTGGCCGCGGCCTTCAACGAGGCCGGCGCGCTGCTCACCCACGGGGAGACCCAGGCCGGGACCCCGGTCACCTGTGCGGCGGTCCTCGCCACCATCGACGAGATGCGCAGGCTGGACGCGGTCGCCATGGGCCGGCGCCTGTCGGCCCGCCTCGATGCCGAACTGGCGGCGCTCGTCGCCGGGCACCCCCGGGTGGCGGCGACCACGGGACTGGGCTGCTTCCGCTCCGTGCGGCTGTGCGGACCCGACGGGACACCGTTCCCGCAGGGCGAGGTGCACGCCCTGGTCCAGGCGGTCCGGGAGGCCGGGGCCATCGTCCACCCCGGCGTGAACGGGGTGCAGCTGATCCCCGCCCTCACCTACACCGACAGCGACCTCGCCGAACTGCTGGCCTGCGTCACCGCGGGCCTGGAGATCCACCTGGCGCGGACCGCCGACCGGGCGGCGGAGGCCCTCGCGTGAGCGCCGGCTGGCACGCCCCGGCCCAGCAGCTGATCGGCTGCGACAGTCTGGGCCCCTGGCTCGCGGGCCGCGCCGAGCGGAAGGTGACCGTCCTCGTGGACGAGGCCGTCGCCTCGGCCCCGGTGACCGCCCGGGTCCGCGCCCAGCTCGACGGGGGGCGGCACCAGGTACGGGTGCTGGCACTGTCCGGCGCCGGGGACCTGCGGACGGTGGCCGCACTCGCCGACCGGCTGGCGGACACCGAGCTCGTCGTCGGGATCGGCGGCGGCTCCCTCCTCGACCAGGCCAAGCTGGCCACCCTGATCCGCGCCAACCCCGACGCGTACGCCCGCCTCACGGTGCCGCAGCGCAGCGGGCTGCTGGTCCTCGGCCCGGGCACCACGCGGAGCCTCCCGCTGGTCGCCGTCCCCACCACGGTCGGCACCGGCACCGAGTTCAGCGGCGTCGCCTGCCTCAGCTACCCGGAGCAGGGCAAGCGGCTCGTCATGGGCACCGCGCTACGGCCCAAGGTGGCCGTCCTGGACCCCGTCGCGACCGGCACCCTCGACGACGAACTGATCGCCGAGGGAGTCCTGGAGGCGCTGTTCCGCGTGGTCAGCCCCTACGTCGGCGACCACGGGGACCTGCCCACCGAGGACGCGCTCGTCGAGACCATCGCGCAGCGGCTGGTGCTGCTGGGCCACGAGGTGCGCGACGCGCGGCGTGCGGGCCGGCCCACCGACGACCGGCTGCGGCTGGAGATCGCGAAGCTCAGCGGTCTCAGCCACGCCGAGTGGGCGCACCTGGGCCGTGACCTGTACGCGGTCAAGGGCTGGCTCATCGCCAACGAGCTGTCCTCCGCCCTCGGCGTACGCAAGATGACCGCGGTCGCCGCGATCCTGCCGCACCTGTGGCGGGCCATCACGGCCGGTGAGAGCCGTCTCGGTTCGGCCGTCCGGCTGGAGCGGATGTGGTCCCGGCTACGGGCCACCGGCCCCGACACCCTGCCCGCGGACCCGGCAGCGGGCATCGAGGCCCTGATCGACTCATGGCGGATCGGCCGGACGATCACCGCGGGCCCGGACCGGCTCGCCGCCGTCGCGGGCCGCACGGTCCGCGCCTGGGGCGCCGGGCTGCCGATGCTCGGCGGCCTGCGGACCGACGACGTGTACGGGCTGCTGTACGAGGCCGCGGCCTGACGCCGCCCCGGTGACCCGGCACCACCCCCGAGCTTCCGCACCCGCGGCATCCACCGCGCGGTGCGGTCGTCAGAGCACATCTGACTCACGCACCACACCTGATCAACACCTGATCAACACGCGCTCAACCACTACGGAGACAGGAGCACACCATGCAGGACAACCTCGCGCTGGACGCCTTCCCCGCCCTTGAGCTGGGCATGCAGGAGCTCGAAGCCATGGAGGCGCCGGGCTGGTGGACCGGTATCGGCGTCGGCGCCGGTGTCGTGGTCGCCTCCGCGGCGGCCTACGGCAGCTACGTCGGTTCCGCGGCCCTCATCGCCACCTGAGGAGCCCGTACCGCCCAGGGCGGTACGCCTTCACCCCCTTCCCACGACCCGTAAGGAAAAAGGAGCACACCATGCAGGACAACCTCGCGCTGGACGCCTTCCCCGCCCTTGAGCTGGGCATGCAGGAGCTCGAAGCCATGGAGGCGCCGGGCTGGTGGACCGGTATCGGCGTCGGCGCCGGTGTCGTGGTCGCCTCCGCGGCGGCCTACGGCAGCTACGTCGGTTCCGCGGCCCTCATCGCCACCTGAGAAGCCGGTACCGCCCAGGGCGGTACGCCTTCACCCCCTTCCCACGACCCGTAAGGAAAAAGGAGCACACCATGCAGGACGTCCTCAAGCAGGAGATCACCACCCCCGGTCTGGAACTGGGCATGCAGGAGCTGGAGGCCATGGAGGCCCCGGGCTTCTGGTCCGGCTTCAAGCAGGGCCTGGTCATCAGCGGCGTCGCCGTGGCCAGCGCCACGCTCGCCACCTGATCGCTCCGGTAGCTCCCGCTACCCCGATCACCGCTGACCGGATCCCCGGTCTCCCAGGGTGACTTGGTCCCGTGGCGGTGGCGCACAGCCACCGCCGCGGGCCCCTGGCCGGATCACGAACGACATGCACAGAGCCGAAGGAAGAGGGAGACACATGCCGAAGAAGGAATCCCGCAAGGTGTCGAACAGCCAGCTGGGGACGACCGCCGCGCTGCTCGCGCTGGCAATGGCCGTCGCCGGCGCACAGTTGTCCGGGGTCGCGCAGACGGCCGTCATGGCGATCATCGGCCTCGGCCTGCTCGGCGTCCTCGCCCGCCTCGGCGCCAACGCCCGCGCGGACAAGCGATGAGCGCAGCAGGAGTCGTCCGCGCCTCGGGCCTGAGCAAGGACTTCGGCCCGTTCACCGCCGTGCAGGACCTCAGCTTCGAGGTCCGTCCCGGCCGGGTGACCGGCCTCCTCGGCCGCAACGGCGCCGGCAAGTCGACGTCCCTGCGGATGCTGCTCGGACTGGTCCGCCCGACGGCCGGCACCGCCACCGTCTTCGGCCACCCCTACACCGAACTCCCCGACGCCGCCCGCCGGATCGGCGTCTGCATGGACGGCATCGGCCCCACCCCCGGCGCATCCGGCCGCCGCGACCTGCGGATCTGGGCGCGGACCCTCGGCGTGTCGCACACCCGCGTGGACGAGGTACTGGACCGCGTCGGGCTCGCCGACAGCGCCGACCGCGCCGCCAAGGGCTACTCCACCGGCATGCGCCAGCGCCTCGCCCTGGCCACCGCGCTGCTCGCCGACCCCGAACTGCTGGTCCTGGACGAGCCGGCCAACGGCCTCGACCCCGACGGCATCCGCTGGCTGCGCGACACCCTGCGCGCCCTGGCCGCCGAAGGCCGGACCGTGCTGGTCTCCAGCCACCTGCTGGCCGAGGTCGAACAGACCGTGGACGACGTCGTGATCATCCAGCGCACCCTGCGCTTCGCGGGCTCCCTCGCCGAGCTCACCTCCGACGGCGCCGAACGCCTGGAGGACCGGTTCTTCGCGCTGGTGGACGAGAACGCCGAGACCGGCACCCGCACCGAAAGGCTCACCCATGCGTAACCTCGTCCCCGGCGAGTGGATGAAGGCCTGGACCGGCCGGACCTGGCTGGTGCTCGCCTCCGCCGGGATCTTCATGTCCCTCATCACCTGCTTCGGTTACGCCTCCCAGGGCGACGGGGACATCGCCCTCGGCACCACCACCGCCTCCGCCGTCACCGACGACATGGTGCAGGCGTGGATGATGACGTTCCTGATGTCCGCGGTGTTCGGCGCCCTCCTCGTCACCCGCGAGTACTCCTCCGGCGCCATCGCCCGCTCGGTCCTGCTCAGCGGCGGACGGCTGCGGCTGCTGTCCGCCAAGGCGCTGGTCGCCACCGCGGTCGGCGTACTGGGCGGCCTCCTGGCCGTCGCCCTCGCCGCCCTCTGCGCCTTCCTGCTGCCCGCCCGCTTCGGCTTCAGCGCCGACTGGACCGGCCACACCACCCGTATCGCCCTCGGTGTGCTGACCGTCAACGCGCTCGCCGCGCCCTGGGGCGCGCTCCTCGGCTGGATCATCCGCAGCCAGCTCGCCACCGTCGTCACCGTCATGGCGCTCACCCTCCTCGTGGAGCCGGGCCTGCAGGAACTCGCCCCGCAGGTGGCCAAGTACCTTCCCACCATCGCGATGAGCTCCGTCTACCTCGACGGCAAGCCCGAGCTGCTCTCCGTACCGCTCGCGCTCCTGGTCCTCGCCGGCTGGCTCGCCGCCGCCGGGACCGCCGCCCGCCGGCTGCTGCTCTCACGCGACGTCATCTAAGGCGTGATCCAGACATGTCCACCAAGACGGCACCCCACCCGGCACCCCGGCCGGTACCCCAGACGACACCTCGCAAGAGACCCCGGACGGCAGCCATGACGATGCTCAAGACGGCACCCAGGACGGCACCCGGGCCGGCCACCGCCGAGTGGGACCCCGCGCTCCTGGAACGCCCGCGCATCGCGCCCGACGTGGAGATCCACGAGCCCGTCGAGACCGGCGCCCCCTGGGTGCTCCAGCGCGGCCACCACCAGCACTTCCGACTCCAGCCCGACATGGCGCGCCTGGTGCGGGCGATGGACGGCTCCCTCGACCACACCGGTCTCGCCGAGGTCCTCGGACCGCCCTGGACCGCGCACCACGTCGCCTCCGCCGTCAACAAGCTCGCCGAGACGAAGGTCCTCGACGACGGCAAGCCCGTCGAACGCCGAAGCACCTGGTTCCGGTTCGTCCCGCCGATGACGCTCCAGTTCACGGTGCTGCGCCCGGAGCGGCTGCTGGCCCGCCTCGCGCCGGTCGTCAACCTGCTCGCAGGCCGCACCGCGGCCGCCGTCGCGGCCCTGTTCGTCCTCGGCGGCGTCCTCGCCCTGGCCCTCATGGCCCCCGAGGTCGACGCCGCGCTGGGCCGGCCGCTCCCGCTCTCCGCCTACTTCGCCGTGCTGATCGGGGTGCTCGCGACCACCGCCGTCCACGAGGTCGGCCACGGCGCGGTCCTCACGTACCACGGCGGACGGCCGAGCCGGATGGGCGTGATGCTCTTCTACATGTCGCCCGCCTTCTTCTGCGACGTCTCCGACGGCTGGCGGCTCTCCCGCAAGGAACAGCGCGTCCAGGTCGCCCTGGCCGGCATCGCCACCCAGACCGTGATCGCCGGAGCCGCGGCCCTGACCGCCCTGTTCCTGGCCCCCTCGGACCTGCGCGACGCCGTCGTCGTCTTCGCCGTCGCCACCTACACCAGCGGCGTCGTCAACCTGCTGCCGTTCGTGAAGCTCGACGGCTACATCGCGCTCATGAGCCACCTCGACGTCCCGCACCTGCGCGACCACGCCATGACCGACGCACGCCGGTTCCTCGCCAAGATCCTCTTCGGCGGCCGCTACACCCGCGAACTCCCGGGCCGGCCCTGGGCCGTGGCCTTCGGACTGGCCTGCATGGCCTTCCCCCTCTACGTCATCGCCGGGGCCCTGACCCTCTGGTCCGACCTGCTGCAACGGCTCGGCGCCGTCGGCACCAGCACCGTCCTGATGGCCGTCTGCTACCTCGTCTACCGCCTCGGCCTCGGCTTCACCCGCCTCGCCGGCGAGGGCCGCACCGCCGGCGCTTCCCGGTGGCGCACCGCCGCCGCGGCCGTGCTGCTCACCGCGGCGGCGGGGGCCGCGCTGGCCTTCGTCAAGCTGCCCTACACCGTGGCCGCCGGATACGTCGCCCAGGACCGGGGCCGCCTCGAACTGGTCCTGCCGAGCACCGCCGACCTCTCCGCGGTCCGCGAGGGCGCCACCGTCCGGTTCTACCGGGCCGGGGTGATGACCCGGGAGCAGACCGGCACCGCGACCGTCGCCGCTCTGCACCACGCCGACACCAAGGCCCCCCTCTCGGCCTTCCTGCCGGTGGCCTCCACCGCGCTGGAGCTGCCCGTCGTCAGCTACCCGCTGACCGTCGGCCAGGCCCCCGCCGACCGCGCCGGGGCGGCCCAGCTCGACCTCGGCAGGCTCCCGCTGGGGGAGTGGCTGTACACGAAGTACGTCACCCCGCTCTGGAACTAGGGCGTGTCTTCCGGATCACGCCGCGGGCTGATCCGGCCTGATCCGAGAGACACGCCAGACACGCCCAGCCCGTCCGAGCCGTCCCTCCGCCCGTCACGAACGGGCCGTCCCTTCCCGCGTCCCGAACGGAGAGCACCATGGATCTTCGCTACATGAACTACTGCCGGCCCGGCGATCCGTTCTACGACGTACCGGCCGGCGCCGCCGACACCGGCGTGTTCCCCGCGGTGACGGGCCCCGTCCCGGACGGCTGGACCCGCAGCGACAACACCCACTGGCTGCTGATGACGCCGCCGGACACGACGCTGCCCGGCCAGGGCTGGAAGATCCACGTGTCCGCCACCCTCGACAACGCGGCCGCGATCCTCGACCTGGTCTGGGACTTCTGCGTCGCCGAGCGGGTCACCTTCAAGTTCATCCGCAGCGCCGCGATCCTCAAGCTGCGCAACAGCAAGTACGGCGAGCGGGGCAACAGCGGCAAGTTCTTCACGATCTACCCCACCGACGAAGCGCAGCTGGAACGGATCCTCACCCGTCTCGGGGACCTCCTCGACGGCGAGCAGGGCCCGACCATCCTCAGCGACCTGCGCTGGCGCTCCGGCCCGCTGTACGTGCGCTACGGCGGCTTCATCTCCCGCCTGGGCCGCTCCGAGACCGGCGAACTCGTGCACTGCATCGAGGACCCCGAGGGCCGCCTGGTGCCCGACGTACGCGGGCCCTCCTTCCGGCCCCCGTCCTGGGTGAGCCTGCCCGACTGCCTGGCCGGGGCGCTCGCCGCCCGCAACGCCGCCACCCTGCGGGACTTCCCGTTCCGGGCGACCAAGGCCCTGCACTTCTCCAACGGCGGCGGCGTCTACGTGGCGACCGACACCCGCACCGGCGGCTCCGTCCTGCTCAAGGAGGCACGCCCGCTGGCCGGGCTCGACGAGGACGGCGCCGACGCCGTGGCCCGGCTGGAGCGCGAGCACTGGGCGCTGGAGCAGCTGTCCGGCCTGGACTGCATCCCGGCGGTCGTGGACTACCGCAAGGGCCACGAGCACTGGTTCCTGGCCCGGGAGTACGTCGAGGGCAAGCCGCTCGCCCGGGAACTCCTCAGCCGCAACCCCATGGTGGCCGACGACCGCACCCCCGCAGCCGCCGACGCCCACGCCGAGTACACCGCCTGGGCCTTGAAGATCCTCGACCAGGTGGAGCGGGGCGTGGAGGCCATGCACGCCAAGGGCGTCGTCTTCGGCGACCTCCACCCGAACAACATCCTGGTCCGCCCCGACGACACCGTCTCCTTCATCGACCTGGAGACCGCCACCCCCGTGGGCGAGGAGTCCGAGCAGGCCATCGGCGCCCCCGGCTTCCGCGCGCCCGCCGGGTACCGGGGGACCGCCGTCGACCGGTACGCGCTCGCCTGCATCCGGCTGGGCGTGTTCGTGCCGCTGACGGTCATGGCCACCTGGTCCCGGGCCAAGGTGGACCAGCTGATCGACCTGGTCACCGACCGCTTCCCGGTGCCCGCCGACTTCGGCGCGCGGATCCGGCGCGACCTCGGGCCGGCCCCGTACCCCGGCCACGCCGCGGGGACGGACCCGGACCCGCTGTGGACGGCGCCCACCCGCGCGAGCTGGCCCGCACTGCGGCGCACCCTCGCCGAGGACCTGCTGGCCAGTGCCACGCCGCACCGCGAGGACCGGCTGTTCCCCGGGGACATCGAGCAGTTCTCCCTCCCCGGCGGCGGAGCCACCTTCGGCTACGGCGCGGCCGGGGTGCTGTGGACACTGGCCGAGCTGGGCTTCGAGCCCGCCCCCGGGCACCTGGACTGGCTGACGGACGCCGCCCGGCGCACCCCCGGGATGCGGCCCGGCTTCTACGACGGGCTGAGCGGGATCGCGTACGCCCTGGACCGGCTCGGCCGCACCGAGGAGGCCCACGCCGTCCTCGACCGGGTAAGCGCGGCTCCGCTGGAGGACGTGGACCACGGCCTGTCCGGGGGGCTCGCCGGGATCGGCCTGACCCAGCTGCACTTCGGTCGCACCGAGGAGGCCGGCCGGATCGCCGCCCTCCTCGCCGACCAGGCGCCGGGCGGGGTGGCCGGCCGGCCCAGAGCCGGGCTGCTGCACGGTTCGGCGGGCGGGGCGCTGCTGATGCTCCGGCTGCACGAAGCCACCGACGACCCCAAGTACCTGCACGTGGCCGGGGAGTTGCTCCGTCACGACCTCGAGGAGGCGGGCTGGTCCGCCGCCGGGGACCCTTCCGGCGACGCCCCGTGGAAGGTGCCCTTCCTGGCCTTCGGGGGCGCCGGTCTCGCCATGGTGGTGCACGAGGTGGCACGCCGTCTGCCCGACCCGGAGTTCACGGCCGCGCGGGACGCGCTGCGCGAGGTGGCCGCCCCGGCCTTCATGCTCAACTCCGGGCTCTTCCACGGCCGGGCGGGCGCCCTGATGGCCCTGCGGCACCTGCACGACGGGTCCACCGCCGCCGAGGACGCGGTGGAGCGGCACCTCGACGCACTCGGCTGGCACGCGGTGCGCTGCGAAGGCCACCTGGCCTTCTTCGGCGACCACGCCCTGCGGCTGTCGGCCGACCTGGCGACCGGTACGGCCGGCGTCCTCCTCGCGGTGGAGACGGCCCTGGGTGAGCCCGCCCCCGGCCTGCCGTTCCTCGCACCCAGCCCCCGCTGACCCTCCCGGAGCCCACGATGCGCACCCGCACCTACCACCTCGTCGTCGCCCCGGACGGCCGCGCCCCCGCGGGCTCGGCCCCGGAGCTGGCGGCGGTACGGCTGATCTCGTTACTCCCGCCCAACTGGCGTTACAGCCCCGCATACCCCTCGGACGGCACGCTCTCCCTGACCCTCCAGCCCCCGCCCGGAACCCGCGAAGAGGCCGCCCACGCCGTCCTCTTGCGCACCTTCGCCTCCCCCATCCTCCACGGCTGGACCTGGAGCAACGCGCCGGCCGGCTCCGGGCAGGGTGAACCCGGTATCCGGGGACGGGAGCGATCGAGGTCGAGATGAAATCGTGTCAGGCCGAGGCCGACGGGCCGGAGGATTCGGCGGCGCGGCGGTATTCGGCGTTGATGCGCTGGGCCTCTTCGAGCTGGTCTTCGAGGATGACGATCCGGCAGGCGGCCTCGATGGGGGTGCCCTGATCGACGAGTTCGCGGGCGCGGGCGGCGATGCGCAGCTGATAGCGGGAGTAGCGGCGGTGTCCGCCGGCGGAGCGCAGCGGGGTGATGAGGCGGGCTTCGCCGATGGCGCGCAGGAAGCCCTGGGTGGTGCCCAGCATCTCGGCGGCCCGGCCCATCGTGTAGGCGGGGTAATCGTCGTCGTCGAGACGGCCGAACGAGTCGTCTGCTGTCATTGCACCTCTCTCAGGGAACGCATGGAGGGGTCCTGGTGCCGTACGGCACCAGGACCCCGAAGGAACTACTACACCATCTGCCGGCCCTAGTCCTGCGCCGGCCTTCTGTTTCCGCCGGCCCGCCCGAAAGGGGAGGGGCTGAGCGGGGATCGCGGTTGCTTGACCGGAGACCACCTCACTATCGATGTCCTGCGGTACCCGGGCTCGAACCTCCGCCCGGGCGATCCTGATGGTGCCCGGCTCCTCCGTTCTTCCCTCTGGATGGATCACTTACCAAACGCAACTGCGTACTGCTGGTACTGCGTACTGCTGGTACTGCTGGTACTGCGAACTACTGGTACTGCGTACTGCATTGCACTACTGGTGGCCTGTGTCAGCGCCACTCCGGCAGCCAGCCCTGTCGCCCATCCTGCATCTGCTCTGGCTTAGAACCCCACTGCCGAACCTCCCGGTGCGCGCGCCCGCAGCCGACGCCTTCACCGAGGTACTGCTCACTGACTTCACTGCGGGTACTGCCACTGCGTCACTGCGGTACTGCTCACGGCAGCCCCTGATCACTGCGGGCCGCCCGGTCCGGTCGTCAGCCCCGTCGCCGTCCTCCAACAACCCTGGCTTCGGAACTCCACCACCGCACCGTCCTGCGCACTGCAACTGCGGGTACTGCTGCCCGGCAGTTCGTCTCTGCCGAGCCCTTCGCTCTCTCTGGGCTACGAGAGAAACCATAACCACGACACTGCCCAATGTCTACTTCGGCCGAGGCAGATTTTTCCGCACGACGAGGGCAGATAGGCCGTCACGGCCGGACCAGCATGTGCACCGCGGCCGACACGGCAGGTCAGACGCACGAAAGGGCCCGACCGGCACGTGCCGGTCGGGCCCTAGGTGTCGGACGCCGGCTCGAACCCGAAACCGTCGTGCGCGGTGATGCGGTTCAGCGTGCAAGGGCGAGGACGCCCGGAGCGCTGCCCTGGTCATCGACGCCGGGCAGGGAGTCGAGCCCGCGGCAGCGCACCGCCCGTTCGGCTTCGGCCGTCGTGGTCAGGGGCGAGGTGGACGGCCCGTGGCCGCCGAGGTCACGCAGCCGGACCGCACACCTGCGAAACAGGGCGAGTTCGCCGTGCCGATTCATTCAGAACCTCCCTTGATGCGGCACGTATCAAGGAATTCCCGCAGCGGATACGTGGTACAAGGAATCACCGGAACGAGCCGAATTGAATACGAAGTGCATCTGGAGTACATCTGGGCTGCAATCCCGAATGCTTCCTCCCGCAGGTGACCTCACTGCGGGAAATACGCACAGCTGGGGCCCGCACCCCGAAGGATGCGGGCCCCAGCTGCGAAATGCGCGTCAGCGTCAGGCGGGAACGATGTTCTCGGCCGTCGGTCCCTTCTGGCCCTGCGCGATGTCGAAGGTGACCTTCTGGCCTTCCAGCAGCTCGCGGAAGCCCTGGGCTGCGATGTTAGAGAAGTGGGCGAACACGTCCGCGCCGCCGCCGTCCTGCTCGATGAAGCCGAAACCCTTTGCCGCGTTGAACCACTTCACGGTGCCAGATGCCATGTCGAATCTCCTTTGGGGCAGTACATCGGCATCCGCACTGCACGGACACCGTGTCGCCGCGATGATGCCCCGCCGGAAAATGATCCCGGAAATATGAAGCGCTCGGATGGAGCGCTCGGAGTTTTTGGGTACCAAAACTGCAACCGGGATCGACAGTAGCACGCTGCAGTGTTTTGTGTGCGTCGAATATCTCACCGCGTGCGCCGCGGTAAAAACCCTTCCCGCGGGGCCCGTTAAACCCTCCGGCCGCGGAGGCAGATATTGATCCCCCCGACTACCGCGTTTCCTGAACAAGCCGCCCATCCCCTGCGAGCGGCTCCAAGCCCTCCCCGCAGCGGAGCGGATCCGGGGTGTCCTCGGCGGTCTTGCCGACCTGCTCACCAGCTGCTGGCATATCTGTGGGGGACGGCACGCAGGGGGGGCTGATGAGCAATCTGACGGTGCGTTCGTGGAAGAAGCACGGCAAGGACCGGCTCTACGTGAACCTGCCGGACGGAACGGCTGTCGCCTGGGCGGATCGAGCGACGAAGACCGTGACGATCAAGGTCCGGAAGCACCAGGACGAGGCGCTGGCCCTTCTGCGGCGTCACCTCGGGGACGGGCTGACCGTCGGCCCCACCTCTTCGCCTCCTCGTGAACCCGGGTTTACGGCCCCTTCCCGGCAGTCTGGGCAGCCTTGGCACCCCGCCCCGAAGCACCGATCCGAGCGTCCGGCGGCTCTCCCACCCCTCAGTCCCAGCGAGGACTTGGCGAGGAATCGGCCCGGCTCCCGAGTCGTCGCGATGATCGCCGAGAGGGGTCCGTCAGCGGTTCAGCGATTGAAGGCGAAGGTACTGCGGCAGTCATCGGAATGGGACAGCTGGTATGCCGGCCTCGAGGGAGAGCGACGGGTGGGACGCGAGCTGGAACGCCTGTCCGCGTTCGGCTGGCGGGTGCTTCACGGGATCGAGAAGAGCAACGGTGGCGACATCGACCACTTGCTGATCGGCCCCGGCGGCGTGTTCAGCGTCAACACCAAGAACCACAAGGGTGCCTCGGTCTGGGTCGGTGACTCGATGGCCAAAGTCAACGGCGGGAAGCCGCGGCCCTACGCTGCGGCGAGCCAAGCCGAGGCGGACGTGGTGCGGGGGGTGCTGGGGCGGTACTGCACGTTCGATGTGCCCGTCGAGCCGGTCCTGGTCTTCGTCGGCGTCACGTCTCTGCATCGGGCGGCGACGCAGTACACGGTTCGCATCTACCAGGAGCGGGAGGTGGCGGCCCTGGGCCCGCTCACCGGCAAGCTCACCCCGGAGCAGGTGGAGCGGGTGTACACAGTCGCTCGTCACCGACGCGTCTGGCTCCGAGCCTGACCCGCGCATCCGCGCCCGCGCAGAGGTCTGGACAACGCAAAAGCCCCGGGTCGCTGACCTGGGGCTTTGTCGTGGAGCGGATGACGGGAATCGAACCCGCGCTATAAGCTTGGGAAGCTCATGTTCTACCATTAAACTACATCCGCATACGGTTCCAGTCGCCTGGATCCTTATCGTTGGCCACTCTACCTCATGATCGACCCCCGGTGAATCCGCCGCGGGGTCGTTGTCGTTCGTGGGCGGCAGGAGGGTTCGTGGGGGCGGGAGTTGGGGGGTAGCTTATGGTTCGGAGCGGCGGCTGGAGCGGGTCTGGGTCATCCCCTAATGTGGCGATTCGTCGCAGTACGGCTCGTTGGGGAAAGGGACTCGATGGAGCACACCGTCGTCCGTTGTGCCGAAGGGCACGTTTTCAGTACCGCCTCCTTCCCGTTGCGGCAGCTCGGCGCCGCCCGGATCGGCCCGGGCCGGTTGCTGCGGTGTCCGCGGTGTGCGCGGCTGAGGCACGCCGTGCCGGTCGGCGGCCCGAAGCGGTAGCCGTCGGGGCGTAGCGGCGGGGCGCGCGGGCGCCGCTCTCGATTGGGGGTGGCCCGGGCGCTCTGCGTATCCTCGGGACGTGCTTCTCTCTGACAAAGACATCCGGGCCGAGATCGACAGCGGACGGGTTCGCATCGACCCGTTCGACGAGTCGATGGTGCAGCCCTCCAGCATCGATGTGCGGCTCGACCGGTTCTTCCGGGTCTTCGAGAACCACCGCTACGCCCACATCGACCCCGCCACCGAGCAGCCGGACCTGACCCGGATGGTCGAGCCCGAGGGGGACGAGGCGTTCATCCTCCACCCCGGCGAGTTCGTCCTCGCCTCGACCTACGAGGTCATCTCGCTGCCCGAGGACATCGCCTCCAGGCTGGAGGGGAAGTCCAGCCTCGGCCGCCTGGGCCTGGTCACGCACTCGACCGCCGGCTTCATCGACCCGGGCTTCTCGGGCCACGTGACCCTGGAGCTGTCGAACCTCGCCACCCTGCCGATCAAGCTGTGGCCGGGGATGAAGATCGGCCAGCTGTGCATGTTCCGGCTCAGCTCCCCCGCCGAGTTCCCGTACGGCAGCGAGCGGTACGGATCGCGGTACCAGGGCCAGCGCGGTCCGACGGCGTCGCGCTCCTTCCAGAACTTCCACCGCACCCAGGTGAGGCACGAGGCATGAGCGAAGTACGCGAGAACCTGACCTACGACGGGTTCGGGCGCGCCGTGCGCGAGCTGGCGCAGACCATCGCCGACGACGGCTACGAGCCCGACATCATCCTCAGCATCGCCCGTGGCGGCGTCTTCGTCGCCGGCGGACTGGCGTACGCGCTGGACTGCAAGAACATCCACCTGGTCAACGTGGAGTTCTACACGGGCGTCGGCACGACGCTGGAGATGCCGGTCATGCTGGCACCGGTCCCCGAGGCGATCGACTTCACCGCCAAGAAGGTGCTGATCGCCGACGACGTCGCCGACACCGGCAAGACGCTCAAGCTGGTGCACGACTTCTGCCTGGGGACGGTGGCCGAGGTCCGGTCGGCCGTCATCTACGAGAAGTCGCACTCGCTCGTGAAGTGCGAGTACGTGTGGAAGAAGACCGACGAGTGGGTCAACTTCCCGTGGTCGGTCGAGCCGCCCGTGGTCAAGCGTGAGGGCCAGGTCCTCGACGCCTGACGTCGACCAGGACGAGGACGATCGGAAGGGGACCGGCGCGCGAGCGTGGCGCCGGTCCCCTTCCACGTGCCCGGAGGGCTCAGATCGTGCCGAGCTTGATGATCGACAGCAGGGCGATCAGCTGGATCGCGGACGCGCCGAGCGCCTTCGGCCAGGGCAGGTCGTGCGACTTGCTCATCAGCGAGGTGAAGAGCGCGCCGGCCGCGAGCCACGTGGCCCAGCCCAGGACCTGGACGACCATGTTGTCGCCGCCGAGGAAGACCGCGAACAGCAGGCGGGGCGCGTCGGTGATGGACATGACCAGCATCGACAGGCCCACGGTCGGCTGCCACGCGCCGTCGCCGCCCAGCTGGCGGGCGAGGGTGTGGGTGACGCCGCCCAGGATCAGGCCGCAGATGACGAACGCGACACCGGTGCTGAGGACGATCGGGACGGCCTGGGTGAGGGTGGCCTTGATGGCGTCCTCGCGGGCCTTGTCGAAGCCGAAGACCGCGAGCATGCCGTAGAGGAACGTCACGATCAGCGCCGGGCCCCAGACGGGGTAGTCGCGCATCTGCAAGAACGTCGAACCCGGCCGCATCACGATGCCGCGCAGGAGTTCCTTCCACGGCAGCCGCGGACCGGCGGGGGCGGCCGTGGCGCCGGCCTGGTACGTCGCGCCCTGGTAGGGCGCGGCCTGGCCGTACGGGTCCTCGCCGATCGAGAAGGCCTGGGTGTAGCCGGGGTTGTCGGCGTACGAAGCCCCGTGCGGGGGCTGCTGGTACGCCTGGGGGTGCGGTTGACCGTAGGGGTCGAAGTACTCGGGCTCGCCGTGGTCCCCGGCGCCGCCGGTGGCCTGCTGCGGCCACTGCTGCTGCGGTGGGGGACCGGCAGGAGGGTAGGGCTGACGACCGTACGGGGCCTGCGGCGCGCCTGGCGCCTGCCCGTACGGCTGCTGCCGCGAGGGTTGTTGCGGGGGTTGCTGCGGGGTGCGGTTGTTGTCCCGGCCGCGTCCGATCCTGAATCCAGCCACGTGATCGAAAGTACCTGGTCCGGCGGGCGGGGGTGGACGGGCGGCCGGAACCGGGGTCCTTTGCGGCTGAGCTGTGACATCCCCTAGGGGGAGTCCCTGGGGCGTCACGGCCCTCCGGGGGGAAGCGGCAACGGCCGGCCCCCCTGGGCGGGGGACCGGCCGTTGCGCTGCCGCCGTGGCGGCGTGCGGCGTGTACCCAGGCGTCCGCCTGGGAGTGCCTACTTGACGCCCTCGGCCTCGGTACCGGCCTCTGCGGCGCCGGACTTGGCGTCGGCGTCGGCGTCGGCCGCGGGTGCGGGTGCCTCTGCCTTGGCGTCGGCCGCCTGGGCGGCCGGCTCGGCCGCGGCCTTCGGCTCGACCTCGGCCTTGGCGTCCGCCTTCGGCTCGACCTCGGCCAGCGGCTCGGCTTCCGCGGTGGGCGCGTCGGTCTTGGCCTTCGGCTCGGCCTCAACCGCTGCCTTCGGCTCGACCTCGGCCTTCGCGTCGGTGGCCTCGGCCTTCGGCTCGGTGGCCTCCGCCTTCGGCTCGGTGGCCTCGGCTTCCGCCACGGGCGCGTCAGCCTCGGTTTCGACGTCGGCCGTAGGCGTAGCCTCCGCCTCAGCCTCAGCGGCGGCCTTCGCCTCCGCCTCAGCGGCGGCCTTGGCTTCCGCCTCCGCCTTGGCGGCAGCTTCCGCTTCCGCCTCGGCCTTCGCCTTCGCGGCGGCCTCCGCCTCCGCCTTGGCGGCCGCGGCGGCAGCCGCAGCTTCGGCCTCGGCTTCGGCAGCAGCCGCCGCCTCCGCCTCCGCGAGCGCCAGCGCCTCCGCGTCCGGCTCCGGCGCCTTCACCGACTCCAGCAGCAGCTGCGCCACGTCCACCACCTGGACGGATTCCTTGGCCTGGCCGTCGTTCTTCTTGCCGTTCACCGAGTCGGTCAGCATCACCAGGCAGAACGGGCACGCCGTCGACACGATGTCCGGGTTGAGGGACAGGGCCTCGTCGACGCGCTCGTTGTTGATGCGCTTGCCGATCCGCTCCTCCATCCACATCCGCGCGCCACCCGCGCCACAGCAGAAGCCCCGCTCCTTGTGGCGGTGCATCTCCTGCTGGCGCAGCCCCGGCACGGCCGACATGATCTCGCGCGGCGGCGTGTAGACCTTGTTGTGCCGGCCCAGGTAGCAGGGGTCGTGGTACGTGATCAGCCCGTCGACCGGCGTCACCGGCGTCAGCCGGCCCTCGTCGATCAGGTGCTGGAGCAGCTGCGTGTGGTGGATGACCTCGTACTCGCCGCCCAGCTGCGGGTACTCGTTCGCGATGGTGTTGAAGCAGTGCGGGCAGGTCGAGACGATCCGCTTCGCCGACTTCGGCTTCTTCGTCTCCGGGTCGTCGTCGTCCTCGCCGAAGGCCATGTTCAGCATGGCCACGTTCTCCTGCGCCAGCTGCTGGAACAGCGGCTCGTTGCCCAGGCGGCGCGGCGAGTCACCGGTGCACTTCTCGTCGCCGCCCATGATCGCGAACTTGACGCCCGCGATGTTCAGCAGCTCCGCGAAGGCCTTCGTGGTCTTCTTCGCCCGGTCCTCCAGCGCGCCGGCGCAGCCGACCCAGTAGAGGTAGTCGAACTCGGAGAGGTCCTCCGCGTCCTTGCCGACGATCGGGACCTCGAAGTCGACCTCCTTGGTCCACTCCACCCGCTGCTTCTTGGCGAGGCCCCAGGGGTTGCCCTTCTTCTCCAGGTTCTTGAGCATCGTGCCCGCCTCCGACGGGAACGCGCTCTCGATCATCACCTGGTAGCGGCGCATGTCGACGATGTGGTCGATGTGCTCGATGTCGACCGGGCACTGCTCGACGCACGCGCCGCACGTCGTGCAGGACCACAGCACGTCGGGGTCGATGACGCCGTTCTCCTCGACCGTGCCGATCAGCGGGCGCTCCGCCTCGGCCAGGGCCGCGGCCGGGACGTTCGCCAGCTGCTCCGCCGTGGCCTTCTCGTTGCCCTCCATGTCCTTGCCGCCACCCGCGAGCAGGTACGGCGCCTTGGCGTGCGCGTGGTCGCGCAGCGACATGATCAGGAGCTTCGGGGAGAGCGGCTTGCCCGTGTTCCAGGCGGGGCACTGCGACTGGCAGCGTCCGCACTCGGTGCAGGTGGAGAAGTCGAGGATGCCCTTCCAGGAGAACTGCTCGACCTGGGAGACGCCGAAGACGTCGTCCTCGCCCGGCTCCTCGAAGTCGATCTCCTTGCCGCCGCTGGTCATCGGCTGGAGGGCGCCGAGGGCGGTGGAGCCGTCCGCGTTGCGCTTGAACCAGATGTTCGGGAAGCCGAGGAAGCGGTGCCAGGCGACACCCATGTTGGTGTTGAGCGAGACCGTGATCATCCAGATCAGCGAGACGCCGATCTTGACCATCGCGGTGAAGTAGATGGCGTTCTGCAGGGACCCGAGCGAGAGCCCCTTGAAGGCCAGCACCAGCGGGTACGACACGAAGTACGAGGCCTCGTACGAGTCCACGTGGTGGATCGCGCCCTCGAGGCCGCGCAGGCACAGGATCGCGAGGCCGATGGTGAGGATGACGTACTCGACGAAGTACGCCTGCCAGGCCTTGGAGCCGGCGAAGCGCGACTTGCGGCCCGCCCGGGACGGGAGCGACAGCAGGCGGATCACGATCAGCACGGCGATGCCGACGATCGTCATCAGGCCGATGAACTCGGTGTAGAGCTCGAACGGCAGGAAGTCGCCGACGATCGGCAGCACCCAGTCGGCCTGGAAGAGCTGGCCGTAGGCCTGCAGCAGCGTCGGCGGCAGCGTCAGGAAGCCGATGGCGACGAACCAGTGCGCGAAGCCGACGATGCCCCAGCGGTTCATCCGGCTGTGGCCGAGGAACTCCCTGACCAGGGTGAGCGTTCGTTCCTTCGGACGGTCCGTGCGGCTGCCCGCCGGCACGGGTTGGCCGATTTTCACGAACCGGTAGATCTGCGCCACGGCTCGGGCGAGCAGCGCGACGCCGACCACGGTCAGGACCAGCGACACGATGATCGCGGCGAGTTGCATGGGAGGGCTCCTCGGGCGGGACTTACTAAGCGGTAACTTATTGAGTCAAGGCTTGAGATTACCCAGTTCCCGCGCCGCAATGTAGGTGGGCGTGCGGTGATCTGTGTCGCTCAGGCTGCCCTCTGTCGGCAGGCCGCCCGAGGGGTCCGGGCGAGGATCGCCAGATCCATCCCCAGCCAGTGACTCTCCACATAGTGCCGGTCCAGCAGGGCCATCTCTTCCCAGGGCAGGTCGGAGCGGGCGCTCACTTGCCACAATCCGGTCATACCGGGCCGCACGAGCAGCCTATCGGTCCTTTCTGCGCCCGCTTCGGGGCGCGGGCCGACCAGTGACATCTCGCCCCGCAGCACATTGAGCAGCTGCGGCACCGCGTCCAGGGCGCACCGTTCGACGAGCTCGCCCGCCCGTCCGGCGCCCTCCGTCCGCAGCCGCCAGGTCCGGAACGCCCGCCCGCCGAGCCCGGCCGCCGGCTCCCGTACGAGGACGCGCGGGCCCGGTGACCCGCGCCGCCCGGCCCCGGCCGCGTACAGCACCGCGCCGGCCGCCAGCAGCGGCACGGTGAAGACGAGCGTCAGCAGCAGCGCGCCGAGGAGGTCGAGGACCCGCTTCGCCGAGAGGTCGGGCCGCGGGAGCGACCGGGCGGGACGCCGGAGCGCGGGGAGCGTGAGGGGCGGCAGCGGCATGCACGCACCGTGCCGCACGGCCGTCCCGCGCCCCGGGTGCCGCGCGGCGGGCGTCGCCCGCTCGGCCCCGCCACCGGGGCGGAAAGGCGCTGGTTGAGCGTAAGGCTGGCGTAAGAGTTGAGTCGACTCGGCTCACCTCTGTTGACGCGGGCCGGGGGGTTCGTGCATGGTTGAGTCTGTTCCACTCAAGTCAGCTGGAGGAATCAAAATGGCACGTGCGGTCGGCATCGACCTGGGCACCACTAACTCCGTCGTCAGCGTTCTGGAAGGCGGCGAGCCCACCGTCATCACCAACGCCGAGGGCGCCAGGACCACGCCGTCCGTCGTCGCCTTCGCCAAGAACGGCGAGGTCCTCGTCGGCGAGGTCGCCAAGCGCCAGGCGGTCACGAACGTGGACCGTACGATCCGCTCGGTCAAGCGCCACATGGGCACTGACTGGAAGATCAACCTGGACGGCAAGGACTTCAACCCGCAGCAGATGAGCGCCTTCATCCTGCAGAAGCTGAAGCGCGACGCCGAGGCCTACCTGGGCGAGAAGGTCACGGACGCGGTCATCACCGTCCCGGCCTACTTCAACGACTCCGAGCGTCAGGCGACGAAGGAGGCCGGCGAGATCGCGGGCCTGAACGTCCTGCGCATCGTCAACGAGCCGACGGCCGCCGCCCTGGCCTACGGTCTCGACAAGGACGACCAGACCATTCTCGTCTTCGACCTCGGTGGCGGCACCTTCGACGTGTCCCTCCTGGAGATCGGCGACGGCGTCGTCGAGGTGAAGGCCACCAACGGTGACAACCACCTCGGTGGTGACGACTGGGACCAGCGCGTCGTCGACTACCTGGTGAAGCAGTTCGCCAACGGCCACGGCGTCGACCTGTCCAAGGACAAGATGGCGCTCCAGCGCCTGCGCGAGGCCGCCGAGAAGGCGAAGATCGAGCTGTCCTCCTCCACGGAGACGACGATCAACCTGCCCTACATCACGGCTTCCGCCGAGGGCCCGCTGCACCTGGACGAGAAGCTCACCCGCGCCCAGTTCCAGCAGCTGACCGCGGACCTGCTCGACCGCTGCAAGACCCCGTTCCACAACGTCATCAAGGACGCCGGCATCCAGCTGTCCGAGATCGACCACGTGGTCCTGGTCGGCGGCTCCACCCGCATGCCGGCCGTCGCCGAGCTCGTCAAGGAGCTCACCGGCGGTCAGGACGCCAACAAGGGCGTCAACCCGGACGAGGTCGTCGCCATCGGCGCGACCCTGCAGGCCGGTGTGCTCAAGGGTGAGGTCAAGGACGTCCTGCTCCTCGACGTGACCCCGCTGTCCCTCGGCATCGAGACCAAGGGCGGCATCATGACCAAGCTCATCGAGCGCAACACGACCATCCCGACCAAGCGCTCCGAGATCTTCACGACGGCCGAGGACAACCAGCCGTCCGTGCAGATCCAGGTCTACCAGGGCGAGCGCGAGATCGCGGCGTACAACAAGAAGCTCGGCATGTTCGAGCTGACCGGTCTGCCGCCGGCCCCGCGTGGCGTCCCGCAGATCGAGGTCTCCTTCGACATCGACGCCAACGGCATCATGCACGTCACGGCCAAGGACCTCGGCACGGGCAAGGAGCAGAAGATGACCGTCACCGGCGGCTCTTCGCTCGGCAAGGACGAGGTCGACCGCATGCGCCAGGAGGCGGAGCAGTACGCGGACGAGGACCTGCGCCGCAAGGAGGCCGCGGAGACGCGCAACCAGGCCGAGCAGCTCGTGTACCAGACGGAGAAGTTCGTCAAGGACAACGAGGACAAGGTCCCGGCCGACGTCAAGAGCGAGGTCGAGGCGGCCGTCGCGGAGCTCAAGGAGAAGCTCAAGGGCGACTCCGCCGAGGGCGACAACACCGCTGAGATCCGTACGGCCACGGAGAAGGTCGCCGCGGTCAGCCAGAAGCTCGGCCAGGCGATCTACGCCGACGCCCAGGCGGCCCAGGCCGCGGGCGGCGCCGGTGACGCCGGCCAGGCCAAGGCCGACGACGACGTGGTCGACGCCGAGATCGTGGACGACGAGAAGCCGAAGGGTGGCGCTGCCTGATGTCGGAGGAGACCAAGGGTTTCGACGAGGAGCCCGAAGTCCCCACCGGTGCCGGCGCGGACGACGCGGCAGCCGAGCCGAAGGCCGCCGACTCCTCCAAGGAGGACGAGGCGGCCCCGGCCGGGGACGCAGCAGCCGAGGCCCTCGGCAAGGAGAGCGCCCTCCTGGCGCAGCTGGACCAGGCCCGCACCGCGCTCGGTGAGCGCACCGCTGACCTCCAGCGGCTCCAGGCGGAGTACCAGAACTACCGCCGGCGGGTGGAGCGGGACCGGATCGCCGTCAAGGAGATCGCGGTCGCGTCCCTCCTGACGGAGCTGCTCCCGACGCTGGACGACATCGGCCGGGCGCGGGAGCACGGCGAGCTGGTCGGCGGCTTCAAGTCGGTGGCCGAATCGCTGGAGACGGCGGCCGCCAAGATGGGGCTGCAGCAGTTCGGCAAGGAGGGCGAGCCCTTCGACCCGACCGTCCACGAGGCCCTGATGCACTCGTACGCGCCGGACGTCACCGAGACGACCTGCGTGGCGATCCTGCAGCCGGGCTACCGGATCGGCGAGCGCACCATCCGTCCCGCCCGGGTCGCGGTGGCCGAGCCCCAGCCGGGCGCGGCTCCCGCCGCGAAGTCCGAGTCCGCGGACGGCGACACGCCGTCTGACAAGGACACGGATGCCCCGGACAAGGGCTGACGTCGAACATGTAGGTGTACGAGAGGAGGGCCACCGGGGATGAGCACGAAGGACTTCGTCGAGAAGGACTACTACAAGGTCCTCGGTGTCCCCAAGGACGCCACCGAGGCCGAGATCAAGAAGGCGTACCGGAAGCTCGCCCGCGAGTTCCACCCGGACGCCAACAAGGGCGACGCCTCGGCCGAGGAGCGCTTCAAGGAGATCTCCGAGGCGAACGACATCCTCGGGGACGCGAAGAAGCGCAAGGAGTACGACGAGGCGCGCGCGCTGTTCGGGAACGGCGGCTTCCGCCCCGGGCCCGGCGGGGCCGGCGGTTCGTTCAACTTCGACCTCGGTGACCTCTTCGGCGGCACGCAGCCGGGCGGCGCGGGCGGCGGCTTCGGCGGCGGCCTCGGTGACGTCTTCGGCGGCCTGTTCAACCGCGGCGGCGCGGGCCCCGGTGCGGGAACCCGCACCCAGCCCCGCCGCGGCCAGGACATCGAGTCGGAGGTCACCCTCTCCTTCACGGAGGCGGTGGACGGGGCCACGGTCCCGCTGCGGATGTCCTCGCAGGCGCCCTGCAAGGCCTGTTCGGGCACCGGCGACAAGAACGGCACCCCCCGGGTGTGCCCGACCTGCGTCGGTACGGGCCAGGTCTCGCGGGGCAGCGGCGGCGGCTTCTCGCTGACCGACCCCTGCGCGGACTGCAAGGGCCGCGGCCTGATCGCCGAGACCCCCTGTGACGTCTGCAAGGGCAGCGGCCGGGCCCGCAGCTCCCGCACCATGCAGGTCCGGATCCCGGCGGGCGTCTTCGACGGCCAGCGGATCCGGCTGCGCGGCAAGGGCGCCCCGGGTGAGCGCGGTGGTCCCGCCGGCGACCTGTACGTGGTCGTCCACGTCGGCAGCCACCCCGTGTTCGGCCGCAAGGACGACAACCTGACGGTGACCGTCCCGGTGACGATCGCGGAGGCGGCACTCGGCGCCGAGATCAAGGTGCCGACGCTGAACGGTCCCCCGGTCACGCTGAAGCTGCCGCCGGGCACGCCCGGCGGCCGTACGATGCGCGCCCGGGGCAAGGGTGCGGTCCGCAAGGACGGCACCCGCGGAGACCTGCTGGTGACGGTCGAGGTGGCCGTCCCGGCGGAACTGTCGGACAAGGCCCGCGAGGCGCTGGAGATGTACCGCGACGCGACCGGGTCCGAGGACCCGCGTGCCGCGCTGTTCGAGTCCGCGAAGGGAGCATGAGATGGACGGCCGCCGCAGGAACCCGTACCAACTGACCGATGAGACACCGGTCTACGTGATCTCGGTGGCCGCCCAGCTCTCGGGTCTGCATCCGCAGACCCTGCGCCAGTACGACCGCCTCGGGCTGGTCTCACCGGACCGGACGGCGGGCCGCGGACGTCGGTATTCGGCCAGGGACATCGAGCTGCTCCGCACCGTGCAGGCGCTGTCCCAGGACGAGGGCATCAACCTGGCGGGGATCAAGCGGATCATCGAGCTCGAGAACCAGGTCGCGGCGCTCCAGCAGCGCGTGGCCGAGCTGTCCACCGCTGTGGACGGCGCGGCCGCCGCCCTGCGGGCAAGGGAAGCGCAGGTCCACGCCTCGTACCGGCGTGACCTGGTGCCGTACCAGCCGCCGCAGCCCGGCAGCGCCCTGGTCGTCTGGCGCCCCAAGCGCCCGAAGGACTGAGGGCGCAGCCGGCGCACAGCACGGGGAAGGCCCCGCCCGGATGGTTCCGGGCGGGGCCTTCCCGCTTCTTCGCGGCGTCAGACGTGGCCCGGGGGCAGTGGTGGGGCCGCGCTGTGCAGGATGCCCGACTGGGCGATGAGGAAGCCGAGTTGGGCGCGGCTGCCGCTGCCCAGGGCGGTCGCCAGCTTCGCGATGTGCGCGCGGCAGGTGCGGACGTTCATTCCCAGCCGGCGTGCGATCGCCTCGTCCACGTGCCCTTCTATGAGCAGCTGGGCTATGGAGCGCTGCACGCCGGAGATACCATCCGGCGTGTGCGTGTACGTCACCTCGTCGCCCAACGGCACGGCTCTGCGCCAGAGTTGCTCGAAGACCTTGATGAGGTAGTCGACCAGCCCCGGGTGCCGCAGCTCCAGGGCCACCCGGCGGTCGTCGCTCGCGGGGATGAACGCCACCGTGCGGTCGAAGATCATGAGGCGCTCTATCAGCTCTTCGAGCGTGCGGATCTCCACCTTCCCCGTGGAGATGCGGTCCACGTAGGCGAGCGTGCCCTGGCTGTGCCGCACCGTGTGCTGGTAGAGCGTCCTGATGCTCACCCCGCGGTCTATCAGCGGCGCGGCGCGCTCCAGGGCCTCGCTGAGGATGAACGTGGGCCTGGCGCCGCCCGGCTGGACCGTCAGGGCCTCGGTGTGGCACTCGGCGGTGGCGAGGTCCAGGGCGGCGTTGATCTGGTCGATGCCCTCGAGCACGGTGATGGCATGGGTGTTGGCGGGACTCTGGGCGCTGATGGCCAGGAACGGCTCGAATGCATCGGTGAGATCTACAGCGGTGCGTCTGCGGTCCTGGATCTCGCGTTCGATGGGGTGGAGCCGTTGGGCGAGTGCGACGGACGGGGGAACCGCGCGGAGCTGGTTCGCGTCATCGGGGTCGGGTCTCAGTAGAGCGAATTCGAGCAGGCAGGGGGCGTTCCTGACCTCACCGCGGGCGACGCGGCCGCTGCTGAGCGCGGCCGCGTAGAGGCGTGCTCCCTCGGCGCACATCGCCGTGACGGGGTGGGGATGTGTCGGGTTTGTCTCGCTTCTTGTCAAATCTCCACCCCCCAGGGTCCTGAACATGTAAGAACATGATGCATCGTCCCTGTGGCACTGACGTGCCTGAATGAGCCATCGTCTGTCACTGCGGGGGAGAGGATTCCATCAAGTGAGGACGAAGCCGACCATGTATAAGAGAATGCTTCGCTCGGCGCTTGCCGTTGTTTTCTCCGCCGTTGCGGTCTTCGGAGCAGTCGTCGCCGTGGGCGGGGACGCGGGAAGCGTTCAGGCCAGTGCCGGTGCGCCCGTCGAGTCGGTAGGCAAGCACGATCTCGGCTGGAACACCGCTCCGCAAGACCTCGGCTGGGACACCGCGCCTGCGCAGGTTTCCCGGTGACCCCCGACGACCGTGACTTCCGTCGCGAGATGGCTTCGGCGTACCGGTCCGGATGGCAGTTCATCGACCTCGCCACGGCGATCCCCCACGCCGGCGACTCGCTGATGGTCACCCTGTTCGGCCAGCCGATCGTCGTAGTACGAGAAGAGGACGAAGACGTCCGGGCCTACCGCTGTCTGCGCCGCCCCCGGGGCGCACCGCAGCCCGTCCGCTGCGAAGTGCGGTACGGAATGGTCTTCGTCAACCTCGACCAGCGTGACCACCAGCTGTTCGAGCCCGATATCACCGCCGCCACCCCCCGAAGTGCCTGAAGCGATTCCCCCTCGTTGCACATCGCTCAGGCGCTACCCCCACACAACGGCGCCATCGTGGACCTGACCACGATGGCGCCGTTGTGATGTCGGCGCCTCAGGCGCGGCCCATCGCCCGGTCCAGGGTGATCTCCAGGACGACCCGGTCCGGATTCGGCGAGGGCATCCGTCCGTACCGCTGCGCGTAGCGCTCCACCGCGTCGGCCACCGACGCCTCGTCCGTAACGACCGTGGCGCGCCCCTCCAGGGTGGCCCAGCGCCGGCCCTCCATCTGGCACACCGCGACCCTCGCGACGCCGTTCGGCGCGGCCAGCACGTTGCGGACCTTCTTGCTGTGCTTGTTGCTGATCACCCGGGCCAGCCCGGCCTCGGGGTCGTACGTGACACCGACCGGCACCACGTGCGGGCTGCCGTCCGGGCGGGGGGTGGTGAGGGTGCACACGTGCCGTTCCCGCCAGAAGGCGAGGTATGCGGGCGTGGGGTGGCGTACGTCGTGGGGCATGTGCCGAGCGTACGTCCGCGGCCGCCCGTGTCTTTGGCCGGTGGCCGTCGAAAAACTGCCTTGAGTGGAATAGACTCAACTTTGTATCCGCTGTATCTATCAGACCAGGGGATCCGGATCAGAACCTGCCAGGGAGAGGAGAGCGGCGGTGGACGCCGAGCTGACGAACAAGAGCCGGGACGCGCTGAACGCGGCCACGAGCAGGGCCGTGAAGGACGGCCACCCGGACCTGACCCCCGCGCACCTGCTGCTGGCCCTCCTCGCCGGCGAGGACAACGAGAACCTCGTCGACCTGCTCGCCGCGACCGAGGCCGACCAGGCCGCCGTGCGCGCCGGCGCCGAGCGGCTGCTGGCGGCCCTGCCCCGCGTCACCGGCTCCACGGTCGCGCCCCCGCAGCCCACGCGCGAGCTGCTCGCCGTCCTCGCCGAGGCCGACGACCGGGCCGGGAAGCTCGGCGACGAGTACCTCTCCACCGAACACCTCCTCATCGCCCTCGCCGCCAAGGGCGGCGCGGCCGGCGAGGTCCTGACCGCCCAGGGAGCGACGGCGCGCAAGCTGCTGGACGCCTTCGAGAACGCACGAGGAGGGCGGCGGGTGACCACTCCCGACCCCGAGGGCCAGTACAAGGCCCTGGAGAAGTTCGGCACCGACTTCACGGCGGCCGCCCGCGAGGGCAAGCTCGACCCGGTCATCGGCCGCGACCACGAGATCCGCCGCGTCGTTCAGGTCCTGTCCCGCCGTACGAAGAACAACCCGGTGCTCATCGGCGAACCCGGCGTCGGCAAGACGGCCGTGGTCGAGGGCCTGGCCCAGCGCATCGTCAAGGGGGACGTCCCCGAGTCGCTCAAGAACAAGCGGCTCGTCGCCCTCGACCTCGGCGCGATGGTCGCCGGCGCGAAGTACCGCGGCGAGTTCGAGGAACGCCTCAAGACCGTCCTCGCCGAGATCAAGTCCAGCGACGGCCAGATCATCACCTTCATCGACGAGCTGCACACGGTCGTCGGCGCCGGCGCCGGCGGGGATTCGGCCATGGACGCGGGCAACATGCTCAAGCCCATGCTCGCCCGCGGCGAGCTGCGCATGGTCGGCGCGACCACGCTCGACGAGTACCGCGAGCGGATCGAGAAGGACCCGGCGCTGGAGCGCCGCTTCCAGCAGGTGCTGGTCGCGGAGCCGACCGTCGAGGACACCATCGCCATCCTGCGCGGCCTCAAGGGCCGCTACGAGGCCCACCACAAGGTCGTCATCAACGACAGCGCCCTCGTCGCCGCGGCCACCCTCTCGGACCGCTACATCACCTCCCGGTTCCTCCCCGACAAGGCCATCGACCTGGTGGACGAGGCCGCGTCGCGGCTGCGCATGGAGATCGACTCCTCCCCGGTGGAGATCGACGAGCTCCAGCGCGCGGTCGACCGGCTGCGCATGGAGGAGCTGGCGCTCAGGAACGAGTCCGACCCGGCCTCCATCGAGCGCCTGGAGAAGATCCGCAAGGACCTGGCGGACAAGGAGGAGGAGCTGCGCGGCCTGACCGCACGCTGGGAGAAGGAGAAGCAGTCCCTCAACCGCGTCGGCGAGCTCAAGGAACGCCTGGACGACCTGCGCGGGCAGGCCGAGCGCGCCCAGCGCGACGGCGACTTCGACGCGGCGTCCAAGCTGCTGTACGGGGAGATCCCCGCGCTGGAGCGCGAGCTCGCGCAGGCCACGGAAGCCGAGGCGGAGGCCACCCAGGCCGGCCCGTCCAAGGACGCCATGGTCAAGGACGAGGTCGGCCCGGACGACATCGCGGACGTGGTCGGCGCCTGGACGGGCATCCCCTCGGGCCGCCTCCTCGAAGGCGAGACGCAGAAGCTGCTGCGCATGGAGGCCGAGCTGGGCCGCCGTCTGATCGGCCAGGAGGAGGCCGTGCGGGCCGTTTCCGACGCCGTGCGCCGCACCCGGGCCGGCATCGCGGACCCGGACAGGCCGACGGGCTCGTTCCTCTTCCTCGGCCCGACGGGCGTGGGCAAGACCGAGCTGGCCAAGGCGCTCGCTGACTTCCTCTTCGACGACGAGCGGGCGATGGTCCGCATCGACATGTCCGAGTACGGCGAGAAGCACTCCGTGGCCCGGCTGGTCGGCGCGCCGCCCGGCTACGTCGGCTACGAGGAGGGCGGCCAGCTCACCGAGGCCGTGCGCCGGCGCCCCTACTCCGTCGTGCTGCTGGACGAGGTGGAGAAGGCCCACCCCGAGGTCTTCGACGTCCTGCTCCAGGTCCTGGACGACGGCCGCCTCACGGACGGGCAGGGCCGGACGGTGGACTTCCGCAACACCATCCTGATCCTGACCTCCAACCTGGGCAGCCAGTTCCTGAGCGGCCCCGGTTCCGCGGACGCCTCGGCCACGCCGGAGGACCGCAAGGCCAAGGTCCTGGAAGTGGTGCGGGCCTCCTTCAAGCCGGAGTTCCTCAACCGCCTGGACGACCTGGTGGTCTTCTCCGCGCTGACCCGCGACGAGCTGGCCCACATCGCCGAACTCCAGATCGGCCGCCTCGCCAAGCGGCTCGCCGACCGCCGGCTGACCCTGGACGTCACGCCGCAGGCCCTGGCCTGGCTGGCGGACAAGGGCAACGACCCGGCGTACGGTGCCCGGCCCCTGCGCCGCCTGATCCAGACGGCCGTCGGCGACCGCCTCGCCAAGGAGATCCTGGCGGGCGAGGTCCGCGAGGGCGACACGGTACGGGTGGACGTGGCGGGAGAGGACCTGCTGGTCGGCAAGGCGCTGTGAGGCCGCAGGTGCGGCCGCAGGTGTGGGGCAGGCGCCGTGAGGCAGGAGCCGCAAGGCCGGACCGGGCCCCGGGCGACCGGGACCCCGGTCCGGCCAGGCCCTTACCCGAGCCCTACTCGTGTCCGCCCGGAGCGGATCGGACGTGCGGGGCTGGACACGGGGTAGGACCGATGGGGGAGGATGACACCATCCGCACGAAGGGAAGTACACGGTGAGCATCGACCCGGCCTCGATTCCGAATTTCGGAGGGCAGCAGCCCGATCCGCAGGCCACGGGACCGGCGGGCCCCGTCGTCCCCGACCAGGATTTGGTCAAGCAGCTGCTGGAGCAGATGGAGCTCAAGTACGTCGTCGACGACGAGGGTGACCTCGCGGCGCCGTGGGAGGAGTTCCGGACCTACTTCATGTTCCGCGGCGACGGCGACCAGCAGGTCTTCTCGGTGCGGACCTTCTACGACCGTCCGCACGGCATCGAAGACAAGCCGCAGCTCCTGGAGACGATCGACGACTGGAACCGTCGCACCCTGTGGCCGAAGGTCTACAGCCACACGCACGACGACGGCTCCGTCCGCCTGATCGGCGAAGCGCAGATGCTGGTCGGCACCGGCGTCAGCCTGGAGCACTTCGTGTCCTCCACCGTCAGCTGGGTCCGCGCCTCGATCGAGTTCGACAAGTGGCTCGTCGAGCAGCTCGGCCTGGAGCAGGACGTCGAATCCGCCGAGGGCGGGGACGACAAGGACGACGAGGACAACTGACCCGTCACAGCGGTACCCGCGCCACGAGGAGCAGGTACACCCCGTAGCCGTACGAGAGCCCGGCCAGCCCCGCGGTCACCACGACCGCGGTGCGGGGCCGGGCTTTGGCCATCACGGCGGCGGGCGCCAGCAGCAGCGGGAACGCGGGCAGCAGGAAGCGCGGCTTCGACTCGAAGAAGCCGCTGCCGCCGTAGGTGATCAGCATCAGCACCCCGGTGTACACGAGCAGCGCCAGCGGGGCCCGGTCCAGCACCAGCGGCACCGCCAGCAGCGCCGCCACGACCAGCACCGCCACGGTGACGGTGGTGGCGAGCGGTACCGGGCCGCCGGTCAGCACCTTCTCGGCGTCGCGCAGTGTGCCCACGCCGAAGTCGAAGCGGGACCCCCAGCGCCGCTGGACGGTGAAGTACCCGCCGACGGGATGCCCCGTGCGCGCCCCCACCGCCAGGACGTACGCGGCCCAGCCGGCCGGGGCCAGCAGCGCGGCCGCCCACACCTCGGGCGCGCGGGGGCCCCGTATCGCCAGCGCGTGCAGGGCCGTCAGGGACACGGCGGCGGCGACGGCGATCCCGGTGGGCCGGGTCAGTCCGGCAAGGACGGCCAGGGCGGCGGCCCACAGCCAGCGCTCCCGCAGCACCGCGTACAGGGCCCAGGCGGCGAGCGCGGCCAGCAGCGCCTCGGTGTAGCCGGCGCTGAGCACCACGGAGTGCGGCAGCGTGGCCCACAGCGCGACCAGCAGCACCCCGCCCCGGGCCCCCAGCAGCCGCTGCCCGACCCGGTGGACCCCGAGGGCGGCCGCGGCCGCGGCGGCCCACGCGACGGCCAGCGCGGCGAGGGCGGTGCCGCCCGCGAGGCGCACCAGTACGGGGTAGAGCGGGAAGAACGCGTAATCGCTCTGTACGGAGCCGTTCGCCCACATCTGGGTCCGCCCGTACCCGTGGGCGGCGATGCCGAGGTACCAGACGGAGTCCCAGGACCCGCCGAGCACCCGCACCGGGTCCCGGCCGGCCCACCAGGCGCCGGCGGCGATGATCAGCGCCCCCGCCCCGCGTACGACGGCGAACACCCCGAGCGCGAGCAGGGCCGGCGACGGGCCGTCCGTGCCCGTCTGCGGCGGCCGCAGGGACACCGTCGGACCCGTCGAAACCGCAGCCATGTCTCCCGGTCTTCCCGCCGGCGCTTCCGGCGCGTTCGCGTGCGTCAGCCTCACTCCGGCGCCGATACCCCGGAGCCCGCGGTGGAACGGGCTCCCGGCCGGCCTCCCCACGACGGGCAAACCCTACGAGCCCGACCCCCGCCCCGGCTTGTGCCCGACACCCGCCCGGCACCCGCCCGGTCACCGTTTCCCCAGGTGGCACCCGCGAACGCCGCCCCCGCGACAAAGTCTTTCGGGGGACCCGCACACACCCGTTCGGGCGCCTGCGCAGCCCCGGCCCTACAGCCGGCCGAGGCGGGCGACGGCCTCGTGGAGGACCTCGTCGCGTTTGCAGAAGGCCCAGCGGACCTGGGTGGCACCGGCCGACCGGTCGTCGTAGAAGACCTGGTTCGGGATGGCGACCACGCCGCAGCGGGCGGGCAGGGCGCGGCAGAAGGCCAGGCCGTCCTTCTCGCCGAGGGGGGTGATGTCGGTGGTGATGAAGTACGTGCCCTGGGGGCGGAACACCTCGAAGCCCGCCGCCACGAGCCCGTCGGCGAGGAGGTCGCGCTTGGCCAGGTGCTCCGTGCGGAAGGTCTCGTAGAACGGGTCCGGCAGGGCCAGGGCCTCGGCGATCGCGTGCTGGAAGGGGCCCGAGGAGACGTAGGTGAGGAACTGCTTCGTCGAACGGACGGCCGAGACCAGCGCGGGCGGGGCGGTGATCCAGCCGACCTTCCACCCGGTGAACGAGAACGTCTTGCCCGCGGAGGAGATGGTGACCGTGCGCTCGCGCATGCCGGGCAGCGAGGCGAGCGGGGTGTGCGAGCCCTCGAAGACCAGGTGCTCGTAGACCTCGTCGGTGACCACCAGCAGGTCCCGCTCGACCGCCAGCTCGGCGACGGCCGCCAGTTCCGCCGGGGTCAGGACCGTGCCCGTGGGGTTGTGCGGGGTGTTCAGCAGGAGCAGCCGGGTGCGCGGGGTGACGGCGGCGCGCAGGGCGTCCGCGTCGAGGCGGAAGTCCGGGGCGCGCAGCGTCAGCGGGACGCGGACCGCGCCGGCCATGGCGATGCAGGCGGCGTAGGAGTCGTAGTAGGGCTCGAGGGCGATGACCTCGTCACCCGGTTCGAGCAGGGCGAGGAGGGAGGCCGCGATGGCCTCTGTGGCCCCGGCCGTGACCAGGACCTCCGTGTCGGGGTCGTACGTCAGCCCGTAGAAGCGCTGCTGGTGCGCGGCGATCGCGAGGCGCAGCTCCGGGACGCCCGGGCCCGGCGGGTACTGGTTGCCCCTGCCGTCCCGGATCGCCCGTACGGCCGCTTCGGCGATCTCGGCGGGCCCGTCGGTGTCGGGGAACCCCTGGCCGAGGTTGATCGACCCGGTGGCGGTGGCCAGCGCCGACATCTCCGCGAAGATCGTGGTGCCGAAGGCCGCCAGACGGCGGTTCAGGAAGGGGCGGCTGCCGCCCGCGGGTGCGTTCATGGCGGCCATCCTGCGGGCAACCTCTGGAGTTGCTCAAGTGTGCTTTGGCGCGGGTGGCCTGCGGGCATCTCCCCGGCACACGGGACACGGGGGTCCCGGCACCCCGGGGATCCGGGGGTTCAGAGAGGGGCGAGGCGATGGTTCTTGCCGTAGTGCTCTTGGGTGTCTTCGTCGTCGGGGTCGTCGTGGTGGCCGTCAAGGCCGCCTCGGTCGGGAGCGGCGGCAGCGGAAGCCGTAGTGGCAGCAGCTGGTGGGCCGGGGGAGGGGACGGTTCCTCCGGCGGGTGCTCCAGCAGCTCGTCGTGCGGGTCCTCGTCCTCCTGCGGGTCCTCGTCCTCGTGCGGGTCCTCGTGCGGTGGCGGTGGCTGCGGATCCAGTTGACGACCGGTACGGCCGGTACCGCGTAAACGGGGTGTCCGGCGGGGACAACTTCCCTTGTGCACCACCTTGTTAGCACCCGCGTCCGCCTGCGCGTTACGACGTACGGGCGGCATGCGGTTGAACACGTGAACCGGGTAGCCCCCGGGGGGATGTAAACCCCTTCAACTTGGGTAAAAACGCTGTGAGTGCCGTGCCTTTCATGATTCCCTCGGTTGAGTAGACCAGTCCTCGGACCTCCCTGGACTTTCTGTGGACCCGTGCCGGTGTCCCCCACCCGTTGACCAACCGCTGGCGGTTCCCCGGCCCACCTACCTCGCGCGTTTGCGGAGCCGACTCATGCTCACGACCCTCCAGACCACCTACACCGACACGCGTGCCGCCGATCTCGCCTGGGCCCTGGGACGGGACCGGCTGCCCGCCCTCGCCGTACTGAACCTCCAGCTCGCGGGCGCGAAGGTGGAGCTGCGCCTGCTCGGTGCCTCCCATCAGGTGCTCCTGGAGGAAGGCGAGGTCCTCTGCTCGGAGACGGTCGCCTGCATGCCCGGCAGCAGTACCCCGCTGCCGCTGGGGGTGGCCGAGCGGTGGGGCGACTGGGAGTACGAGTTCGCCGCGCGCGTCGAGACCCTTTCGCGCGGCTCGTTCGCCGGGCGCGCCCAGGAACTGCTCGCGCTGGTCGCGGATCACCCGAACGGGCTCGCCGGGACCTTCCCGGGCAGCCCGCACGCCTTCACCGCGCTGCTGGCGCAGCGTCACGAGGGGCAGGTGCGGTGGCGGACCTGGCACGCGTACCCGCAGGAAGGCCAGTTGGTCGCCACTCGTACGCGGGTCGGCGTACGGAGCGGCACGGGCGCGGAGACGCCGGCTTCGGTGGCCGTGGCATCGCTGTAACGGGTGACACGGCGCGGCCCGGGGGGTTACTCCAATTGGCTGGATCGGTGCACCACTTGCACCCATGTGAGTGACGGGGTGCAAGTGGGCGGTGACGTACGGTTCGCTGCATGATCGACCGTTCCGTACCGCGTCGGGTGCTGCCGGCTCCGGGGCCCGTGGCGACCCTCCCGGCCGCCCTGCCCGTACGGCCCCGGACCGGGCGGCTCCTCGTACTGGCCACCGTCTTCGTCTGCGCCGCCTGCGGTCTCGTGTACGAATTGGAGCTGCTCGCGCTCGGCTCCTACCTCATCGGAGACTCCGTCACCCAGGCGTCGGTGGTGCTGTCCGTCATGGTTTTCGCCATGGGCGTCGGCTCCCTGCTCGCCAAACGGCTCCGCAGACGGCCCGCGTTCGGCTTCGCCGCCGTCGAGGCGGCCCTGGCCCTGCTCGGCGGACTCTCCGCCATGGCCCTGTACGCGAGCTTCGCCTGGCTGGGGGAATCACGGCCCGCGCTCGTCGCGTTCTCCTTCACCATCGGCGTGCTCATCGGCGCCGAGATCCCGCTGCTGATGGTGCTGATCCAGCGCATCCACCGGCAGGACGCGGGCGGCGCGGTGGCGGACCTGTTCGCCGCCGACTACGTGGGCGCCCTCGTCGGGGGACTCGCCTTCCCCTTCCTGCTCCTGCCGGTGCTCGGCCAGCTCACCGGGGCGGTGCTCACCGGCACCGTCAACGCCGCCGTCGGCGGGGGGCTCGTCCTGTGGCTGTTCCGCCGCGACCTGAGCCGCCGCTGCCGCAGAACGCTGATCGCCGCAAATTTGACCGTCCTCGTCGTCCTCGCCTCGGCGACCGTGCTGGCCGACGACTTCGAACGGATCGCGCGCAGTGCCGTCTACGGGGGGGACGTGCGGGTCGCCGTCCAGAGCGAGGTGCAGGAACTGGTGCTGACCGGGCCCGCCGGCGGGTCACCGCGCTCGCTGGACCTGTACCTCGACGGGCGGCTGCGGGTCAGCGGCTACGACGAGTACCGCTACCACGAAGCCCTCGTCCACCCGGCGATGGCCGGCCCGCACTCCCGGGTCCTGGTCCTCGGCGGCGGTGACGGGCTCGCCGCCCGCGAGGTGCTGCGCTACCGGGACGTCGCCTCCGTCACCGTCGTCGAGCTCGACCCCGGAGTGGTCCGGCTCGCCCGCACCGACCCGATGCTGTCCGAGCTGAACGGCGCGGCGTACGAGGACCCCCGCCTCGGCGTCGTCACGCAGGACGCCTTCAACTGGCTGCGGGGCCCGGGCGCCCGGGACCGCTTCGACGTCATCGTCTCCGACCTGCCCGACCCGGGGATCACGCCCAGCACGAAGCTGTACTCGCAGGAGTTCTACGGGCTGGCCGCGCGCGCCCTGCGGCCCGGCGGCCGGATCGCGGTGCACGCGGGGCCGCTGGTCACCCGGCCGCGTACGTACTGGACGGTCGAGGCCACCCTCCGGGCGGCCGGCCTGCGGACCGCGCCCTACAGTGCGGGCGGCCGCCTCTCCGGCTTCGCCGCCGGGCCCGACCGCGGCCAGGGCGGCTCCGGCGCGCGGCCGCAGGACTGGGGCTTCGTCCTCGCCGCCCGGGACGCCGTACCGCAGCTGCGGGTCGACCTCGACACGCCGGAGCTGCGCTCGGTGTCCACGCCGGCCCTCCAGGACGGGGCCCGGGAGGCGGAACGCACCCGCGTGCCGGGCCTGCCGCCGTCGACGCTCCCGCACCCGAGGTACACGTAGGGCCCGGGTCGGCGCAGGACCGGGTACAGGAAGCGGTCTCGTCGGTAGGCTCGTCCGCATGGAGCATCAGCTGTTCGTTCCGGTACCGGCAGACGACCTGCGCGCCGTGCTGCGCGATCCCGCCCGGGTGGCCCGTTGCGTACCCGGGCTCCAGCAGGACGCCGACACTGCGTCCGGGCCGCTGGCGGGCCGGCTCAAGGTGCGGGTCGGCGGGCACACGGTGACCTACCGGGGGGCGCTGGCCGTCACGGAGCGGGACCCCGATCACTTCGCCGTCGAAGGGGAGGGCGTCGAGGTGCGGGGCAGCGGGACCGTCAAGCTCGCGCTGACGCTGCGGCTCACCGCCGAGGGGAACGGCACCCGGCTGGAGCTCTCGGGCGGGGGCGCGGCCGACGGGCGGGCCGCCGGTTTCCCGCCGGAGGCCACCGCCGCGGCCGTGCAGCGGCTGCTGGACCGTACCGCCGACAACCTCGCCGCCGCGGTGGCCGCGGAGCCGGAGCCGGCGGCCGAGCCGGCCGGGGCCGCGGAGCCGGTGGCCGAGCCGGTCGCGGATCCCGTCGCGGACGCCGAGGACGCCGAGGACGCCGACCCGGGCTTCGACGACGTCGAGGACGGCATCACCGAGATCACCGAGTCCGTATTCGACGCCGAGGTCCCGCCCCCGTCCCTCGACCCCCTCGCCGGAGGCGGCTTCGAGGACCGTGGCGAACCGGGTGCGCTCGACGGACCCGCCCTGCCCCCCGCCGAAGCCGCCCACGCCCGCCGCACGATGATCGGCCGCAGCGCCGAGGAAGTCGACCACGCACCCCCGCGCGGGCGCTACGCCCCCGTCCCGGCCCCCTCCTCCGTCACGGCCGGGGCCGGCCTGCGCTGGATCGCCCCGGCGGCCGCCGTGGCCGTCGCCTCGGCCGTCGTTCTCGGCCGCGTCCTGCGCCGCCGCCGCTAGGCCTTCTCTTCCGGATCTTGCCTGACCCGCGCCGCCGGCTTGACCGGCGAGATCCGAAGGAGACGGCCCAGGCCGTGTCGTAGAAACAGCCCGGCCGCGGTTTAGGGTCGGCCGTATGAGTACGCGACTGAGCGCCGGCGGCGCCGAGCTGACGATCGACCAGGAGAACGGCTGCCGGATCAGCAGTCTGCGCGTCGACGGGACGGAGCTCCTGCTCCAGGGCCCCAAGTACGGTGCCTTCCCGATGGTCCCGTGGTGCGGGCGCACCGCGGACGGCCGGTTCCGCGACGGGGCGACCGTCCACCAGCTGCCGCTCAATCACCCCCCGCACGCCATCCACGGCTTCGGCCGGGAGGCGGCCTGGAGCCCGGCCCACAGCACCGGCACCGAGGCCGTGTTCACCTACGACCTCGCCGACCCGTGGCCCTACCCGGGCCGGGTGACCCAGGTCTTCCAGCTCGGCGAGGACGCGCTGACGCTCACCATGGGCGTGGAGACGTACGGGGACTCCTTCCCGGCCCAGGCCGGCTGGCACCCCTGGTTCCACCGCAGCCTCACGCCGGGCGGCCCCGAGGCGCAGCTGGACTTCGCCCCCGCCTGGCAGGAGGAGCGCGGCCCCGACCACATCCCCACCGGCCACCGCATCGACCCGAAGCCCGGGCCGTGGGACGACTGCTTCGGGATGCCCGAGGGGGTGGACGTCACCCTCACCTGGCCCGGCGCGCTGGAACTGAAGATCACCAGCCGGGCCGAGTGGGTGGTCGTCTACGACGAGCAGCCGCAGGCGGTCTGCGTCGAGCCCCAGTCCGGTCCGCCGAACGGTCTGAACACTCTGCCGCGGCTGGTCACGCCGGTGGACCCGCTGGAGGTCTCCACGACCTGGGCCTGGCGGCGCCTGCCCTAGTCCCCCTTTAAGCTCAGAGCCATGAGTGACGTACGCGATGCGCTTCTGCAGCAGATCAAGGACAAGGCCGTCGTGCACGGCAAGGTGACCCTGTCGTCCGGGCGGGAGGCCGACTACTACATCGACCTCCGCCGGATCACCCTCGACGGCGAGGCCGCGCCGCTGGTCGGTCAGGTCATGCTCGACCTGACCGCCGACCTCGACTACGACTGCGTCGGCGGTCTGACCCTGGGCGCCGACCCGGTGGCCACCTCGATGCTGCACGCCTCCGCCGCGCGCGGCGCGCGCCTGGACGCCTTCGTCGTCCGCAAGGCGCAGAAGGCGCACGGTATGCAGCGCCGGATCGAGGGCACCGACGTCAAGGGCAAGCGCTGCCTGGTGGTCGAGGACACCTCCACCACCGGCGGCTCCCCGCTGACCGCCGTCGAGGCGGTCCGCGAGGCCGGCGGCGAGGTCGTGGCAGTGGCGACGATCGTGGACCGCGGCGCGGCCGACGCGATCGCCGCGGCGGGCCTGCCCTACCTCACCGGCTACCAGCTCGGGGACCTGGGCCTGTCCTAGATCCACAGGGGCTCGTCGCGGTTGCGGAGGCCGGGCGTCCACGGGGCGAGACGCCCGGCGGAACCGGGCCGTCCGGGCGCCGCGGTCGCTGACCTGCTGTTTTCTCACCACTCCCGGGCCCCGCGGAATGTTTCACGTGAAACGTCCACCCGGCCCGGGTAGAGGCGGGTACCGAGTCTGGAAAGATAGGCGCGACGGCAACGTCGCCCCCAGGTCAGGGCCAGCAATCGCACACTCCCCGCACATCCAAGGAGCGGACAGATGCCCATCGCAACCCCCGAGGTCTACAACGAGATGCTGGACCGGGCGAAGGCAGGCAAGTTCGCCTACCCCGCCATCAACGTGACCTCGTCCCAGACCCTGCACGCTGCGCTTCGCGGCTTCGCGGAGGCCGAGAGCGACGGCATCATCCAGATCTCCACCGGTGGTGCCGAGTTCCTGGGCGGCCAGTACAACAAGGACATGGTCACCGGCGCCGTCGCCCTGGCGGAGTTCGCGCACGTCGTGGCCGCCAAGTACGACATCACGGTCGCGCTGCACACGGACCACTGCCCGAAGGACAAGCTGGACGGCTACGTACGTCCGCTGCTGGACATCTCGGCCGAGCGCGTGGGCCGCGGTCTGAACCCGCTCTTCCAGTCGCACATGTGGGACGGCTCCGCCGAGACCCTGGCCGACAACCTGGCCATCGGCCAGGAGCTGCTCGCCAAGGCCGCCGCCGCGAAGATCATCCTTGAGGTCGAGATCACCCCGACCGGCGGCGAGGAGGACGGCGTCAGCCACGAGATCAACGACGAGCTGTACACCACCGTCGAGGACGCGATCCGCACCGCCGAGGCCCTCGGTCTCGGTGAGAAGGGCCGCTACCTGCTGGCCGCCTCCTTCGGCAACGTGCACGGCGTCTACAAGCCGGGCAACGTCGTGCTGCGCCCCGAGCTCCTCAAGGACCTCCAGGCCGGTGTCGGCGAGAAGTTCGGCAAGCCCTCCCCGTTCGACTTCGTCTTCCACGGCGGTTCGGGCTCCACGGCGGAGGAGATCGCCACCGCCCTGGAGAACGGCGTCGTGAAGATGAACCTGGACACCGACACCCAGTACGCCTTCACCCGCCCGGTCGCGGACCACATGTTCCGCAACTACGACGGCGTCCTGAAGGTCGACGGCGAGGTCGGCACGAAGTCCAAGTACGACCCCCGCACCTGGGGCAAGGCCGCCGAGGCCGGCATGGCCGCCCGCGTCACCGAGGCCTGCGCGAACCTGCGCTCCACGGGTACCAGGCTGAAGTAGCCCTTCCGTCACGGCAGTGTCCGTGACCGGGGCCCACGGCAGGGGCCTGTCCGTCCATCAGGGACGGGCAGGCCCCTGCCGCATGTCCGCGGGCGCCGGTTCCGCCGGAGGTGACACACGGCGGTGGACTGCGGCTCCGCGATGGTGTGGAATCACCTCACAAGAACGTACTCCCGGGGATGTAAATCCGGGGGTCAGGAGAGGCCCACCCATGAGAACAGAGCGCCCCCCGGTAAAACAGGACCGGGCGGTACGAACCCGGCAGGCCATATTGGTGGCGGCCGCGACGGTGTTCGAGGAGTGCGGCTACGACGCCGCCAAGCTCTCCGACATCGTCAACATCGCCAAGGTCACCAAGGGCGCCCTGTACTTCCACTTCGGTTCGAAGGAGGCCCTGGCCCAGGCCGTCATCGACGCCCAGAACCAGGGGCAGCCGGAGGCCCTGCCGCAGGACTACAAGGCGCAGGAGTTCCTCGACATGGGGATGATCTTCTGCCACCAGCTGCGGCACGACGTGCTCATGCGGGCCAGCGCCCGGCTCACCCTGGACCGGGCCGGACAGACCCTCGACAAGGCAGCCCCCTATCAAGCCTGGATCGCCCTGCACACCGAAGTGCTGGCGGAGGCCAAGCGGCGCGGCGAGCTGCTCCCGGGCGTCGACCCCGCGACCCCCTCGCAGCTGATCGTCGGCGCGTACGCCGGTCTCAACACGATGTCCCACACGCTCGGCCTGGACATGGACCGGCAGGTCTCGGAGCTGTACGCGCACGTCATGCCGAGCGTGGTCGTCCCGGCCGTGGCGATCCGCCTGGACACCGCACCGGGGCGGGGCGCGCGGGCCCTCTTCGGCGGGCGGGGAACCCATGAGTGCCGAGAGGGCTGTGCGGTGGGCGTGGCGCCGGACGAGGACGGCGCGGTGACCCGGCCCGATATCAACCTGCCGGAGGCGCTGGGAGCCTGACGATCCCTCATTTTCATTCGGGAGCCGCCTCATCCGTCACACGGTTTCCCTTCCTCCCCTTCCAAAAAAGATGCTTCCGGGTATTATTTTTTGGGGGCGTAGCCTCCTGGTCAGGGGGAGAAAACTGTGGACATTCAGGTGCTCGGCGTGCCGCGCGTCACCGAGAACGGCGTGCCCATCAAGGCAGCCACGCCCGAGGCGGGGCACTTACTGGCGGCGCTGGCCGTCTCTCCCGACCGGGTCGTCCCGGAGGCCGTCCTCGCGGACGAGCTCGCACACCGTACTTCGACCCGCTACCACCACGCCGTCCTGCACGCCGCCGTGCGCCGCCTGCGCGAACGGCTGGCGGAGGCCCTGGGGGCCGGTTCGGTACGGACCCCCGAGACCGTGCTCTCCGCGAGGCCCGGCGGGTATGTTCTCGACACCGGCGGCGGCCGGTCCGACGTCCGGCAGTTCGAGCGCGAGGCCGGAGCCGGCTACCGGGCCATGGGCCGGGGCGACTTCGAGCAGGCCGCCCGCCGACTGCGCCGCGCCCTCGCCCTGTGGACCGGCCCCGCCCTGGACGGCATCGACGCCGGGCCCTGGCTCCGCTCCCGCATCGCGGTGCTCGACGCCGACCGGTGCTCGGTGCTGGAGCAGTGGGTCGAAGCCGAACTCGCCCTGGGACGGCGCCGGGAACTGCGGCTGGAACTGGCCGGACTGCGCGGCGCCGGCGGAGGGGAACGGGCCGCGAGCCCCTTCCTGGAAGGGGTCCGCCGCGCCGAGGAACGCCTCGATGCCCTCCGCCTCGCCCGCCCCCTCCTCGACGCGCCCGTGCCCTGCGGCGCTTGACCCTCCGCCGCGCGGAACCTAGGTTCGGGATCCGGGCTGAAAACAGCAGGTCGGACGGGGGAAACGTCCTATGGGGGACAGCGGGTCGCGGGACGGGGACGCCGACGGGGGCGTGCTCGCGGTACTGGAACTGCTCGCGGAAGAAGCGCCTCAGAGCGCTTACGAAGCCCTCCTGGACGAAGCCCGGCGCGGGGACGCGGACCCCGCCCGGCTCGCCGCACTCACCCACGCCGTGGCGCTGGCCCGCTCCGTCCGGGCGAGCGCGAGCCGCCGCAAGCAGCGCGAGGCCGCGCTGACCGCCCTCGTGGACACGGCGCACGACCTCACCTCCCCCTACGACATCGACGGCCTGCTGCGCCTGATCACCCGCCGGGCCCGGCGCCTCCTCGGCTTCGACATGGCGTGGCTGTCCCTGAGCCGTCCGGACGGGTCCGCGTACGTACGGACCTCCGAGGGCGAGACCACCGCCCTGAACATCGGCCTCGAACTGGGCACCGGCAACGGCCTGGGCAGCATCGCCCAGGAGCGCCGTTCCCCGGTCTGGACCGCCGACTACCTGAACGACGACGCCCTCACGCACGAGCCCGGCATCGACGCCGTCGTCCGCGCCGAAGGACTGCACGCGATCATCGCCGTACCGCTGCGGCGCGGGGACTCCACTCTCGGCGCGCTCTACGGGGCCGACCGCCGCGTGCGCCGCTTCACCCCCGACGAGATCGGCCTGCTGCTCTCGCTCGCCGACCTGGCCGCCGTCGCCCTGGAGAAGGCCCGGCTGCTGGAACAGACCCGCGACGAGGTGACCGAGCTGGCCGCCTTCGGCACGCGCACCAACACCGCCCTCACCCGGGTCCGTTACCTGTGGGAGTGCCACGCCCGGCTGGCCGGGCTGGTCCTGGACGGAGCCGGGCTGCTGACCCTGGCCCGGGCCACCGCCGACGCGCTGGACGGAGTGCTCCAGGTCCGGGACCCCGGCGGGCGGGTGCTGACCGTCACCGGTGAACTCCCCGAGCTGGACGAGGAGTCGGTGACCAAGGCGTCGCTCCAGGCGCTGACCGGGCGGCGCCCCGTCCGACTGCCGGGGGAGGTGTGGCTGGCGCCGGTGCTGGCGGGCGCCGAGGACCTCGGGGTGCTGCTGCTCAGCGCGTCCGCGCCGCTCGCGGAGGAGGACGTACGGCTGCTGCGGCTGGCGGCGCAGTCGGTGGCCTCGCTGATGCTGATCCAGCGGGGTACGGCGGCCGCGGAAGGGCCCGTGCACGACGAACTGCTGGCCGATCTGCTGGATCGGCCCCACTCGTTCGACCTGCGCCTCTCGGAGCGCACCCGGCGGCTCGGCGTCGACCTCGACCGCCCGCACGTGGTGGTCGTGGCCCGGCCCGAGGGCGGCGAACTGGGCCGGGCGGTGGCCTGGGCGTCCTCGTACGCGTACCGCATGGGCGGTCTCAAGGGCGTCCGCCGAGGCTGCATCGTGCTGCTGCTGCCGGGTACGGACGCCTCGGACGCCGCGCACCGGGCCTCCGGGGAGCTGTCGCCGCTGCTGGGCCACGCGGTGTCGACGGGAGCCGCCGGACCGGCCGAGGGGCCGGGGGAAGTGCCGCGCGTGTACGCGGAGGCGGTGCGTTGCCTGGACGCGCTGACCGCGCTCGACGGGGCGGGGGGTACGGCTTCGCTGCGCGAGCTGGGTTTCGTGGGGCTGCTGTTGTCCGCGGACCACGACGTGGAGGCCTACATCGCCTCGACGATCGGCCCGGTGCTGGAGTACGACGCGGACCGGCTGACGGACCTGACGCGGACGCTGGACGCGTACTTCGCCTCGGGCGGCAGCCCCACGCACGCGGCGGAGGCGTTGCACGTCCACCCGAACACGGTCTCGCGGAGACTGGAGCGGATCACGGACCTGCTGGGCGAGGGCTGGCAGAAACCGGGGCGGGCCCTGGAGATCCAGATGGCGCTCCGGCTGCGCAAGACCCGCGCGGTCCTGCACGCCCGCCGCTTGACGGAACCCGTCCCGTCCCACTCCCCCTGACACGGCGCCGGCAGGGGCGATCCCCCGGGACGGGCCCGGCCGCCCCACCAGGGGCGCGTCGTCGGCTCGGCCGGGTCAGCAGCCCGCCAGGGCGGGGCAGGGGCGGCGGTGCAGGCGGGCGCCCGGGTCGCCCGGGTCGAGGCCCGGTGAGGAGACCGGCAGGCGGCCGCCCAGCCACAGCCCCGCGTGCGCCACCGAAGCCAGCGTCACGTGCCGGTGCCACCCCGACAACGACCGCCCCGCGAAGTCCCGCAGCCCCACCCGGTCCATGCTCGCCCCGGCCGCCCGGGACACCGTCCCCGCCTCCTTCGTCAGCCGCACCAGCGCCCCCGGCGCGACCCGCGTCATGTCGGTCACCCACATCCGCCCCGGCAGCCGCCGCGCATCGGACCACTCCCCGAACAGCAGCATCTCCCGCCCCGCGAGCAACACCCGTACCGCCGCCACGAGCGAGCTGCGCCGCGCCCCGGCCCGCTCGGGGTCCGCCCACTCCACCGGCATCCGCATGCCCCGCACGTTCTGCAGGATGTCCCGCGCCGCCATGGGCAACGCCCCGTAACTCGGCAGACGCTGGTCCGCCACCCCCAGCCGCGCCCCCGGGCTGATGCGCGCCACCACCGGCACCCCGGCCTGCGCGAAGCGGGCCAGCGTGGCCCGGGTCGCGATGTCGGGGACGTCGAGCACGACCGGCCGTACGCCCGCCGCGGAACCCCGTGCGAGCTCGGCCGCCCCCGCGACCGCGCAGGCCTCGTAGGAGTCCGCGGACTCCACCGGCCCCGCGCCGCCGAGGAACAGCCGCCACTGCACCGGCGTCGCCGCACCGCCCGAGGTGAACCACGTGGCGAAGGCCTGCTGCCCCCGGAACATCTGCCCCTGGTGCGGGTCGAAACGGTTGCCGATGCCCACCGAGTGCTCCCCGCCGCGCGGGATCGCCATCGGCTGCACCACCCACGCGCTCAGCGGCGCCGACCGGGCGAGGTACTGCGCCAGCGCGGTACGGATCGGCTGCCAGTCCCAGGTCGAGCCGGCGATGAAGTGGTGCAGCGCCTGCTCCTCGGCGGCCCCGCCGGAGCCGGTCTGCAGCGCCATGTTGCGGATCGACTTGCGCCCCTGCGCGGCGAGCAGGCCCCGTACGTACTGGCGTCCCCGCTCGCGCTGGTCGCGGCGCCGCAGTGGCGCGAACACCGCGGCGCACAGTTCCTCGACGACCTCTCCCATGGCGGCCTCCCCCCTCGCGGCCTCCCCCATGCGGTCGGGCCGGCCGGTCCCCATGCCGGTGCCGGTGTCCACGCGCTTCCCCCTCCGTCGACTACCCCCCTACCGTCCGCCCCAGGGCCTCCTCGCGGGGAGGTGCGCCGGCCACACCCCTGCCGCCCGCCGTGGTGGGGCGCCCACCACCGGCCCGCCACCGGCTCACCTCCGGTCACCCCCCGGCTCACCTCCGGTCACCCCCCGGCCCGGCTCCGGGCGGCGTGGAGCGGGCCCGATACCCCAGACTGGGCGCATGTCGATTCACCAGAACCTGCTCGGGGGCCCCGCCCCCACCCACCTGCCCGACGAGCCCGGCCCGCGCGAGGCCCTCGCCGCCGGCACCCCGGCCGCCGAGGTGGCCGCCGCCCACCCGACGTCCTCGCTCGCCTGGGCCACCCTGGCCGACGAGGCGTTCGCCGCCGGCCGCACCATCGAGTCGTACGCGTACGCCCGTACGGGCTACCACCGCGGCCTGGACGCCCTGCGCCGCGCAGGCTGGAAGGGCCACGGCCCGGTGCCGTGGGAGCACGAGCCGAACCGCGGTTTCCTGCGTGCCCTGCACGCACTGGCGCGCGCCGCCGGGGCCATCGGTGAGAAGGACGAGTACGAGCGCTGCTCGACCTTCCTGCGGGACTCCTCCGCGACGGCTGCGGACACGCTCGCGTAACGCCCTGGCCTGCAGGCCTAGAGGGGCCCCGGAACCTCTGTTTATGATGCGAACAGGGGACCGGGGCTCCACTTACCTCACCGGAAGGAGCGGACCGCTACCCGGAAGCAAGTGTCGAGGAGACAGAGATGTCGCAAGCCCTTGATGCCTCCGGAGCCGGTTCGGACGCCCCGAACCTCGACTTCGCCGGCACCACCCCCTACGAGGACTACGTCCAGGCGGACGTCCTCACCCACCTCCAGCACCTCCGCTCGGACGACCCCGGCGAGATGGTCTTCCTGGTGACGACCCAGGTCATGGAGCTGTGGTTCACGGTGATCGTCCACGAGTGGGAGACGGCCGCCAAGGCCCTGCGCGAGGACCGGATCCCGGTTGCGATGGACGCGCTGAAACGATCCCTCCGTGAGCTGGAGGCCCTCAACGCCTCCTGGCGCCCGCTGGCGCAGTTGACCCCCGCGCAGTTCAACTCGTACCGCTCCGCGCTCGGCGAGGGGTCCGGCTTCCAGTCGGCGATGTACCGCCGGATGGAGTTCCTGCTCGGCGACAAGTCGGCGTCGATGCTGGTGCCCCACCGGGGCGCCCCGCGCGTCCACGCCGAGCTGGAGAAGGCCCTCCAGGAGCCGAGCCTCTACGACGAGGTGCTGCGGCTCCTCGCGCGCCGCGGCCTGCCGGTTCCCGCGTCCGTGCTGGACCGTGACCTGTCGCGGCGCTACGAGCCCTCGCCGCAGGTCGAGGCCGTCTGGACGGAGTTGTACGCCGACCCGGACGGGCAGCCGGACCTGCACCGGCTCGGCGAGGTGCTGACGGACGTGGCGGAGCTGGTGTGGCGCTGGCGCAACGACCACCTGGTGGCCACCCGCCGGGCGATGGGCGCGAAGACGGGCACGGGCGGCTCCGCGGGCGTGACCTGGCTGGAGAAGCGCGCGCAGAAGAACGTGTTCCCCGAGCTGTGGACGGCGCGCAGCCATGTCTGAGCCGACGCCCACCATGACCGACCCGTCCGTCACCGACCCGTCCGTCGTCCGGCCGTCCGCCGGTGGACTCGCGCAGCGCGCCGCCGCGCTGGACGCCGCCGACGAACTCGGCAAGCTCCGCGAGCGCTTCACCCTCCCCGAGGGCGTCGTCTACCTCGACGGCAACTCCCTGGGAGCCCTCCCCTCCGGCGTCGCCGCCACCACCGCCGATGTGGTGGGCCGCCAGTGGGGCGAGCTCCTCATCCGCTCGTGGGACGAGTCCGGGTGGTGGACCGCCCCCGAGCGCATCGGGGACAAGATCGCCCCCCTGATCGGCGCGGCACCCGGCCAGGTGACGGTCGGCGACTCCACCAGCGTCAACCTCTTCAAGGTCCTGGTCGGTGCGGCCCGCCTCGCGGACCCCTCCCGGACCCGGCTGCTGGTCGACGCCTCCACCTTCCCCACCGACGGTTACATCGCCGCGTCGGCCGCCCGGATGACCGGCCTGACGGTCGAGCCGGTCGACCCCGCGGGAGCCGCGGCGGCGATGGGCGCGGACACCGCCGTCGTCCTGCTCAACCACGTCGACTACCGCACCGGGCGTCTGCACGACCTGCCGGCCCTCACCGGTGCGGCCCGCGCCGCCGGCGCCGTCATGGTCTGGGACCTGTGCCACTCCGCCGGGGCGCTGCCCGTGGGCCTGGACGAGAACGGGGTCGACCTCGCGGTGGGCTGTACGTACAAGTACCTCAACGGCGGACCCGGTTCGCCCGCGTACCTGTACATCGCCGAACGCCACCAGGCCGCCTTCGACTCGCCGCTCCCCGGCTGGAACGGGCACGCGGACCCGTTCGCGATGACCACGGAGTACGTCCCGGCGGCGGGCGCGGCGCGCGCCCGGGTGGGGACCCCGGACATCCTGTCGATGCTGGCGCTGGAGTCGGCACTCGACGCCTGGGACGGGGTCGCGATCGAGTCCGTGCGGGCCAAGTCCCTCGCGTTGACGGACTTCTTCCTGGAGTGCGTCGCCGCGTACGTCCCGGCGGGCTCCGTGGAACCGGTGACCCCCGAGGAGCACGCCCGCCGCGGCAGTCAGGTCTCGCTGCGGACCGCGAACGCCCGCGAGGTCATGACCGAACTCATCGCGCGGGGCGTGATCGGGGACTTCCGGGCGCCCGACGTCCTGCGCTTCGGGTTCACCCCGCTCTACGTCGGATTCGCCGACGTGGAGCGCGCGGCCCGGACGCTGGGTCACATCTTCGGGTGATGTAGCGGAGAAACGTCACATCGCGAGGCGCATCACTGGGCGGGCGGAGCTTCGGCTCCGCCCGCGTCCACATTGCCTCGGGCCGCCGCCTGACGGCGTGTTCAGGCCTGATACGGTCCCGCTCTGCCGGAGCACCGGAACACGTGTCCCTGCCGTAACTCCTGCTGCAGTGTTCTCCCTTGCCCCATGCGTTACCGAGAGGTTGAGCCGATGACGGACCCCGCAGTCGAACGGGACGCCGCCGAGTCCGCTTCGGCCTTCTCCCATCCGCCGGTCGAGCCCGACGTGAGCTCCGCGTACGGTGAACACCCGGACCAGGTGGTCGACTTCTACGCCCCGCGCGGCGGCGCCCCGGGCCCGGCGCCGCTGGTCGTGGTCCTGCACGGCGGCGCCTGGCGGGCCCCGTACGACCGCGGCCACGTCACCCCCTTGGCGGACTTCCTGGCCCGGCGGGGCTTCGCCGTCGCCAACGTCGAGTACCGGCGCGGGAGTTCGCTGCCGCATCAGGGGGGCGGCCCCATCGCGGGACGCTGGCCCGAGACCTTCGACGACGTCGCCGCCGCCATGGACGCGCTGCCCAGGCTCGCCGCCGAGGCGCTGCCGCAGGCCGACGTGCGCCGGATCGTGGTGACGGGTCACTCTGCCGGGGGCCACCTCGCCCTGTGGGCCGCCGCCCGTCACGTGCTGCCGGAGGGGAGTCCCTGGCGGCTGCCGGCCCCGCCGCTGCTGCGCGGGGTGGTGGCGTTGGCCCCGATCGCGGACTTCGCGGTCGCGGAGGAACTGGGTGTCTGCGGCGGGGCGTCGGCGCAGCTGCTGGGCGGGGAACGGTACTGGGACGAGCGGCTGCCGTACGCGGACCCGGCCGCGCTCCTCCCGACGGGCATCGCGACGGCCGTGGTGCAGGGCCGGGACGACATCGTGGTCCCCGAACAGGTGGCGGAGGCGTACGTCGCGGCGGCCGCCAAGGCGGGCGAGCTGGTCGGCCTGACCCTCCTGGACGGCGTCGGCCACTTCCCGCTCATCGACCCGGCCGCCGACGCCTGCGCGGTGGTCGCCGAGGAGATCTCGCAGCTCGCCTGGTGATCAGCGGTCAGGGGTCAGGTTGGACAAAAGCGGCCCAAGGGGACTGGTTCTGGCCTTGTTGATCATTCAACGTGGCCGGTTTCCCACAGGTGGGTTGGCTGAGGATGCCCGCCTGGCTACGGTCGATCGCGGCGTGGGACATCGCGCCGTTGCCCTCCGGACGGGCCCGGTTTCCCCTCCGGTCGAGCGAAGGGGAGCATGCATTGGCCGAGGACGAGCGGCGGCTCTGGCTTTCCGTCTACAGCACGGCAGGCGGCTGGCAGGCCGACCAGGTGTTCGCCGACCGGACGAGCGCGGCCGCGCCCGCGATCGCGGTCGACGGGGGCGAGCTGTACTGCGCCCACCGGGGCGCGCGGCAGGAGGACGGGCGCTACCTGCCGCTGCGGGTGACCACGTACGCGCCGGAACTGCTGGACGTACTGCGCGGCGAGGTCACGGAGGACCGGCTGCTCGGCGAGGCGGTCGAGACCCCGGTCCTGGCCGTCCACCGGGGTGGGGTCCACTGCGCCCACACCCTCGCGGAGCCCTCGGGCCGCACGCGGATCGCCGTCACCCCGCTCGCCGGGGACGGGTCGTCCGCGGCCGCCCTGGAGGACGCGATCGCCCCGGCGCTGGTCTCGTACGGGGACGCACTGCACCTCTTCGCCGTCGCACCGCTGTACGGGAAGATCATCCATCGGGTGGCGCGCACGGCGCGCGGACCGTGGGAGAAGCCGGCCGGGGGCGACGGCGCGTACGGGATGCTGCGCGTCTGGAACAAGAACGGCCCTTACCCCGCGAACCTGTCCGCCACCGTCCACGACGGCAGCATCCACCTCGTCTACCGCTTCGGTACGGACGACGCCCGACTGATGCACGCGGTCTACGACGGCGGCACCTGGCACAAGCCCGTCCCGCTGGGCGAGGGCCACACGAGCCGGCGCGGGGCGGCCGTGGCCTCGTACGACGGCAGGCTGCACGCGGTGTACCCGTCCTCGCACGCGGACCGGCTGCGCCACGCGGTCTTCGACGGCAGGAGCTGGGACGAGGGCACGGACCTCGACGAGCACGACAGCCGCAACACCCCGGCGTTGGCCCCGGTCCACGACACGGCCACGGGGACCTACACCCTCCTGCTGGTCCACCGCTCCACCTGACCGGCCGGCCTCGGCACCGCCCCGGCCGGACGGCCGGAGGGGCCGGGCATGCAGAAGGGGCCGGGGGCCCAAGACGCGGGAGGGGCCGGGGGCCCAAGACGCGGGAGGGGCCGGGCTGCCCAAGACGCGGGAGGGGCCGGGGTGCCCACCGGCGCCCGGCCCCTCCCGGCACTTCCCGGTTCCCCTAGAGGAACGAGTTGATCTCGATCGTCTCGGTCCGGCCCGGGCCGACACCGATCGCCGAGATCGGGGCGCCCGACATCTCCTCCAGGGCCTTGACGTACGCCTGGGCGTTCTTCGGGAGGTCCGCGAAGGTCTTGGCCTTGGTGATGTCCTCGGACCAGCCGGGGAGGTTTTCGTAGATCGGCTTCGCGTGGTGGAAGTCCGACTGCGAGTACGGCAGCTCCTCGACGCGCTTGCCGTCGATCTCGTACGCGACGCAGACCGGGATCTGCTCCCAGCCGGTCAGCACGTCCAGCTTGGTGAGGAAGAAGTCCGTCAGGCCGTTCACGCGGGTGGCGTAACGGGCGATCGGGGCGTCGAACCAGCCGCAGCGGCGGTCGCGGCCGGTGGTCACGCCGCGCTCGCCGCCGATGCGGCGCAGGTCCTCGCCGTCCTGGTCGAACAGCTCGGTCGGGAACGGGCCCGCGCCGACGCGCGTCGTGTAGGCCTTGAGGATGCCGATGACGCGGCTGATCTTCGTCGGGCCGACACCGGTACCGGTGCAGGCGCCGCCCGCGGTCGGGTTGGAGGAGGTCACGAAGGGGTACGTGCCGTGGTCGACGTCGAGCAGCGTGCCCTGGCCGCCCTCGAACAGCACGACCTTGTCCTCGTCCAGCGCGTTGTTGAGGATCAGGGTGGTGTCGGCGACGTACGGCTTGATCTGCTCCGCGTACTGGAGCATCTCCTCCACGATCGCGGCGGCGTCGATCGCGCGGCGGTTGTAGAGCTTCGCGAGGAGCTGGTTCTTGCCCTCCAGCGCCGCTTCGACCTTCTGCTGGAGGATCGACTCGTCGTAGAGGTCCTGGACGCGGATGCCGATGCGGTTGATCTTGTCGGCGTACGTCGGGCCGATGCCGCGGCCGGTCGTACCGATCTTGCGCTTGCCGAGGAAGCGCTCGCCGACCTTGTCGAGGGTGACGTTGTACGGGGTGATCAGGTGCGCGTTACCGCTGATCAGCAGCTTCGAGGTGTCGATGCCGCGCTCGTTGAGCCCGCGCAGCTCGGAGAGGAGTACGGCCGGGTCGACGACGACGCCGTTGCCGATGACCGGGGTGCATCCGGGGGAGAGGATGCCGGAAGGGAGAAGGTGCAGCGCGTACTTCTGGTCGCCTACGACGACCGTGTGGCCGGCGTTGTTGCCGCCCTGGTAGCGCACCACATAATCAACGGATCCACCGAGCAGGTCGGTGGCCTTTCCCTTGCCCTCGTCACCCCACTGAGCTCCGAGCAGCACAAGAGCGGGCACAGGCGTACACCTCTTCCGGATGGGGCATGTCCAAGGTCAGGGGGCGTACGACGATGTACACCGCAGGCTGAGCCGTCGGACCGGTACCCCGGAATAGACGAAGGCCCTGGCGCAATAGCGCAAGGGCCTCTTGCACAAAGATGCTACCCGAGGAAGGACCGAGGTGTCGGCTCCAGAGCCCACCATGAGCCATGCGGGCGCGCCGGTAGGCGGCCTGCTCGTGCTCGTCGACCCGGTCGCCCGCCGTCTTGACGGCGAGTCCGTACGGATCGCGAAAGATGTGTTGTGCGCCGGTGCCACGGCGAAAGTTTCTCTCCCCGACTCGCCGGAGGAGTTTGCGCGGGCACTCGCCCGCCGGGGCCATCGGCGCCCCGTGATCGTCGGGGACGACCGGGCGCTGCTACGCACGGTGACGCTGTTGCACCGCTCCCGTGACCTGCCGGGGGAGCCGTTGTCGCTGATCCCGGTGGGGCCGGTGGGGTCCCTCACGCTGGCGGGGTCCCTGGGCGTGCCGCTGTCGGCGGTGATGGCGGCCCGGGCGGCGCTGGACGGGGCGGTGCAGGCGCGTGACCTGCTGGTCGACGACAGCGACGGGGTGGTACTGGGCGGCCTGCGGATCCCGCCGCCGGTGCGGACGCAGGTTCCACCCGTACGGAGCTACCGGTCGTTGCTCCGGATGCTGCTGCCGGGACCGCCGGGGGTCGGGCCGGCGCCGGCGGGGCCGGTGCACCGGCTGAGGGTGGAGGCGGACGGGGTGGTGCTGGCGGATGTGGACCACCCGGTGCAGGACGTCGCGGTGGTCACGCGGGAGGCGGGCGGCCTGGCGGAGGTGGTGGTCCGGCTGATGGGGTGCGCGGCGCTGACGGAGCGGGCCGCGACGGTGACGGTGTCGGGCGCGGACTTCCGCTACCGCGCCGACCACGCGGCCGTGTCGGGCCCGCTCCGGCGCCGCACCTGGACCCTGCGTCCCGCCGCCTGGTCCCTGACCGTGCCGCGCTGACGGCCGTGCCTGCCGTTCTCAGCAGGCGACCAGCAGTTCCCGCAGCCCTCGGATGATGTACCCGTCCCGCCACTGCGGCTCCTCCACGAGCCGCAGCGGCGGCGCGCCGGCTGCCAGCAGGGCGCCGAACGACGCCCTGAGTTCCAGCCGCGCCAGCGGGGCGCCCAGGCAGTAGTGGATCCCCGCCCCGAAGCTCAGGTGCGGGTTGTCGCCGCGTACGAGGTCCAGCGCGTCGGGGTTCTCGAAGCGCGCGGGATCCCGGTTGGCGGACCCGAAGAGCAGCGCGACCTCGGCGCCCCGCGGGATGACCGAGTCCCCGATCCGGATCTCGTCCAGCACCCAGCGTTCGAACATTTGTAGGGGTGTGTCGTATCGCATGAGTTCATCCACAGCTGTGGACAACTTTTCGGGATGGCGGCGGAGGTCGTCGAGCTGGGCGGGATTGCGGAACAGCGCCCACCAGCCGTTGACGGTCGTGTTGACCGTCGCCTCGTGGCCCGCGTTCAGCAGCAGCACGCAGGTGGAGATCATTTCCTGCTCGCTGAGCCGGCCCTCCTCGTCATGGGCGGCGATCAGTCCGGAGATCAGATCCGCCCCGGGGCGCCGGCGCCGCTCGGCGATCAGGGCGCGCAGGTAATCGCTGAACTCGACGCTCGCCCTGACGGCCCGTCGCGCCGTCTCCTCGTCCGGCCGGAGCTCGAACATCCCGCAGATATCCGCCGACCAGGGCCGCAGCAGCGCGCGGTCCGACTCCGGGATCCCGAGCAGCTCCGCGATCACCGCGACCGGGAGCGGCTCCGCGACGGCGGTCAGCAGATCACCGCCCCCGTCGGCCAGCAGCGCGCCCGCGAGATCCCCGGCCAGCCGCTCGACGGCGGGCGCGAGACGCTCCACGGTGCGCGGGGTGAAGGCCTTCGCCACCAGCCGCCGCACCCGCGCGTGCGCGGGGTCCTCCAGGTCCAGGAGACCGTTGCCGTTGAGGACGTGGAAGGGCTCGTGCTCCGGCGGCGGCGCCTGCTGCCCGAACTCCTCGTGGGTGAACCGGTGCAGGTACGTGCGTCCCAGCTTGCGGTCACGCAGCAGCGCGCTCACATCGGCGTAGTGCGGCACCAGCCACTGCCCCGTAGCCTGCGACCACACCGCCCGCCCCTGTTCGCGCAACTCCCGATAAGCGGGGTACGGATCGGCGACGAACGCGGCGTCCCACGGATCAAAGCGCATTCCCGAAGCCTAGATCGGCCTCCCACCCCCTCACCCCCTTCGCCGCGAACCGCATCCTCTCCCGCTCCGAGGCCCCCTCCCCCTCATCCCCTTCACGCAGGGGTCACCAGCCGCGTCTCGTACGCGAACACCGCCGCCTGTGTGCGGTCCCGCAGGCCCAACTTGACCAGGATCCGGCTCACATGCGTCTTGATGGTGGACTCCGCCACGACCAGCCGGTCGGCTATCTCCGCGTTGGCCAGCCCCTGGGCGATCAGGATCAGCACCTCCGTCTCCCGCTCCGTCAGCTGCGACACCCCGGCCGGGTCCGCGAGCTTCGGCGCCTCCGCGAGCTTCGAGAACTCGCAGATCAGCCGCTTGGTCACCGAGGGGGCCAGCAGCGCCTCACCGCCCGCCACCACCCGTACCCCCTCCGCCAGTTGCCTCGCCGACGCGTCCTTGAGCAGGAACCCGGACGCCCCCGCCCGCAGCGCCTGGTACACGTACTCGTCCAGGTCGAAGGTGGTCAGGACCAGTACCTTCGCATCGGTGTCGGCGGCCACGATCCGCCGCGTCGCCTCCAGCCCGTTCATCTCCGGCATCCGGATGTCCATCAGCACCACGTCCGGCCGCAGGGCGTTCACCTGAGCGATGGCCTGGCGGCCGTCCACCGCTTCGCCGACCACCTCGATGCCTTCCATGGCGTTCAGCAGGACGGAGAAACCCTCGCGGACCATCATCTGGTCATCGACGATCAGCACCTTGATCGTCATACCGGCCGCTCCTGCGAGGGCGACGGCGAGGACGACGGCGAGGACGACGCCGAAGGCTCCGCCGTCCGGCGCACCGGTATGAACACGGCTACCTCGTATCCGCCGGCCGCCGTCTCCCCGGCCGTCATCTCCCCCTCCAGCATGGCCACCCGCTCCCGCATCCCGGTGATCCCGTGCCCCGCGCCCGGTGACGGCAGGACCTTCTCCGTCGGCGGTCCGTTGACGACCCGTATCCCCAGACCGCCCAGCACGTACGACACCTCCACTCCGGCCGCCGCGCCCGGCGCGTGCCGCAGCGAGTTGCTCAGCGCCTCCTGGATGATCCGGTACGCCGACAGCTCCACGCCCTGCGGCAGTTCCCGCACCGCTCCGGTGACCGTCTTCTCCACGCTCAGCCCGGCCTCGCGCACATTGGCCAGCAGCCCGTCCAGCGAGGCCAGCGTCGGCTGCGGCGCGTCCGGCGCCTCGTAGTCCGCCGAGCGCACCACTCCCAGCACCCGCCGCAGCTCCGTCAGCGCCGCCACCGCGTTCTCCCGGATGGTGACGAACGCCGCCTCCAGTTCGGCCGGCGGGTTCTTCACCCGGTACGGCGCCGCCTCCGCCTGGATCGCCACCACCGACATGTGGTGCGCCACCACGTCGTGCAGCTCGCGCGCGATCGTCGTCCGCTCCTCCAGGAGCGTGCGCCGGTCCCGCTCGACGGCGGTCACCTGCTGCTGCGCGACGACCTCCCGCTCCGCCTGTCGGCGGGTGTTGCGGACCGTGACCGTCAGCAGGACGAGGGCGGAGGCGAACGCCATGGGTGCCACGTTCGACTCGTAGCTGCCCACGAGCACCGGTATCGCCGCCCCGAACACCAGGGTGATCGCCCACAGCCAGCAGGCCACCCGGGGCCGGCTCCGCATGGCCACGACGGCCATCACCCCGAGGTAGGCGATGAAGGTCGCCGGGGACCACGGCCAGGTGAGGTCCCGGCCCTGGACGAGCGAGAGGCCCGTCGTCACACCCAAGGCCACCCAGAACGCCCCCACGGGGCGCACCAGCGTCATCAGGACCGGCATCGCCGCCACCAGGCCCATGAACAGCCGCACTGCCTGCGGCATCCCGTGGGAGTCGGCGGTGGTGGCCAGCACGACGATCAACGCCACGACCCCCACCAGCGCGTGCGGCAGGTAGCCGGCCTTCGCGCGTATGCCCGCCGGCAGCAGGCGCAGCAGCGGCCCGTCCACGCGCATCGGCGCCAGCGGCCGGTAGGCGAACGCGCCGCTGATCAGGTCCTGGCGCATGATCTCGAAGAGCCCCGAAGCCATCCGCAATTCCGGTGTCCGGGCTGTCCCCCCGGTGGTCGTCTCGGTCATATGAGAACCGTAGGTCCGCGCCCCCGTCGTCCGCGTCGCCACCGATGGGGATATCCGCAGCTCCCCCTCAAGTACTACCGGGGTGTATCAGTAGCCCGTCGGACGGATCAGTCCCGTCTCGTACGCGAACACCGCGGCCTGCGTCCGATCGCGCAGGCCCAGCTTCACCAGGATGCGGCTGACGTGCGTCTTGACGGTCTGCTCGGCCAGGACGAGGTGCTGGGCGATCTCCGCGTTCGACAGGCCCTGCGCGATCAGGGACAGCACTTCCGTCTCCCGCTCCGTCAGCTCGTCGATCCGGGCCCGGGAGGGTGCACGGGGCGCCCCCAGCCGGGAGAACTCGGTGATCAGCCGCTTGGTGATGTTCGGCGAGAGCAGAGCCTCACCGGCCGCCACCACCCGTACCGCCTCAGCGAGCTGGTCGGCGGAGGCGTCCTTGAGCATGAAGCCGCAGGCCCCGGCGCGCAGGGCCTCGTACACGTACTCGTCCAGGTCGAAGGTGGTCAGGACGAGCACCTTCACGGCGGCCGCGCGGTCGGCGGTGATCACGGACGTCGCCTCGATGCCGCCCATGCCGGGCATGCGGATGTCCATCAGCACCACGTCGGGGCGGAGTTCGGCCGCCTTCGTGATCGCCTCGGCGCCGTCCACGGCCTGCCCTACGACCTCTATGTCGGGCTGGGCGTTCAACAGCACGGTGAACCCCTGCCGGACCATCATCTGGTCGTCGGCGATCATCACCTTGATCGGGGCGGTCATGAGGCCTTCTCCGTCTTCTCGGTCCCGGGCACCGCGCCCCCGGGCAGGTCCATGGGCAGTACGGCGCTCACCTCGTACCCGCCGTCGGGACGCGGGCCGGCGGCCAGTTCACCGCCCAGCATGCCCGCCCTTTCGCGCATCCCCAGCAACCCGTGCCCGGTGCCGGGCGACGGCGCGGCCACCCGGGTCGGGGCGCTGTTGGCGATGCACAGGTGCAACTCGCGCGGACCGTAGGCGATCCCCACCTCCACCCGGGAGCCCGGGGCGTGGCGCAGGCAGTTGCTCAGCGCCTCCTGCACGATCCGGTACGCGGTGAGCTCGACGCCCGGCGTCAGGGGCCGGCGTATGCCGGCCGTCTCGGTGGTGACCTCCAGCCCGGCTCCGCGCACGTTGTCCACGAGGCCGTCGAGTTCGGCGAGGGTGGGCTGCGGGTGGTGCGGGTTGGCCGGATCGTCGGGTCGCTCCGAGCGCAGCACGCCGAGGACGCGCCGCAGTTCGGTCAGGGCTTCCAGGGCGTTCTCCCGAATGCCCGCCAGGTTCTCCTTGAGCTCCTGCGACGGGTTCTCCACCAGGTGCGGGGCGACCTGCGCCTGGATGGAGATCACCGACATGTGGTGCGCGACGACGTCGTGCAGCTCCCGGGCGATGCGGCTGCGTTCCTCCAGCAGCGTCCGCCGGGCCCGCTCCTCCTCGGTCAGGGTCTCCTGCGCGACGAGCTGGCCACGGGCCAGCCGCATCGCCCGCAGCGCATAACCGAGGAGTCCGGCGAACCCGAAGACGAGGAGGGCCACGAGGAGGCTGCTCCGGCTCTTCTCCGGCTTGAAGACACCCTCGGCCACGGCGCCGGCGGCGACCGAGACGCTGATGACGGCGATGGTCACCCGGGGCGGTACGCGCAGGGCCACCAGCAGGATCAGCGGGGCGAAGGAGAACGGCCCGATGGCCGTCCACGGCCACGCCTGTCCCTGCCCGACGTGGTCGCGGATCACCCAGGCGATGAAGCCGGCGTTCAGCAGGCCGAGCCACCAGGCGGCGATCGGCCGGAACAGCGCGCTGATGATGGCGAAGCCGGTGAAGAGCGACAGCAGGACGATGCTCGGGTCGTGGATGTCGTAGTGGTCCTGGAGTTGCACGGAAGTGAGGGAGCCGAAGAACACCGCCGCGTAGACGACCAGGGTGTGAGGCAGCCGGGCCAGCCAACGGGGCCGCGCCATCGGAGGCAGCGGATCCTTCTTCAAGGTGAACAACTCCCGGACCAGGCCCCGCAGGGCGTGGCCGGCTGCCGCGGGGGCCGGATCCGGGGACGCGTTCTGGGCATTCACACCGGTCAGCCTAGGCACGGGTGACCTCCATGGCCGGAGCCCCTCGGTGGTCACGGGGCACAGGCGAGGCTCGGACGGCGGGGTCACGGCGCCGGGACGCGCCCTGCTCGTGCGTGTGGAACGTAGCCCAGCAGACGGCGAGCGCGGCGGCGAACAGCGGCAGCCACAGCAGCCGGCACGCTATCCAGCCCGGGGAGCCGGGCACGGTGTGCAGCCCGGGCAAGTCCGGTGAAACGAGGAGCCCGAGGGCGGTGACGGCCATCATCGCGGTCTGGTGCCAGAGGAAGACGGTCATCGCGGACAGGTTCAGCAGTGCCACCTTCGCCCAGGTCCTGGGCCTTCGCACGGCGCGGGCGAGCGGTTCACGGAGCAGCAGGGCCAGCCCGCACTGGGCCAGGCCGAAGCTCACGGCGGCGAGGGTGGGCGGGTTCAGGTTGGAGACCGCTGCGCCCGGAACACCCACCATCGACGCGGGATAGCCGCCCCACAGGACGAGCGAGGCGGTGGCGACGGCACCCGCCACGAGCAGCGCCACCGCCGATCCGCGGCGGGCGAACGCGCCGCGGGACCAGGCCGCGCCCAGAGTGAAGGGGACGAGCCAGCCGGCGGCGACATTGCCCCAGCCGACCCAACCCGGGCCCCCGAAGCCGAATCGCCAGACATCCACGCCCGCGACCACGGCCAGCGGCACCGCGGGGTGGAGCCGAGCCACCAGCGGCGTCGCGGCGGTCAGCACGGCGAACACGAGCAGGAACCACAGCGGGGAAAGGACGAGCCTGAGCAGGGTGTGGAGGGTGTCCGGTGCCACCCCGCCCAGCAGCATCCCGGCGGAGGCGACGCCCCACAGCGTGAGCACCGCCGCCACCGGCCGGAACAGCCGGCCCAGCCGCTGCCCGACCCAGATGCGGTACGGAACTCCGCGCGCCCGGGCCGAGGCGTACCCCTGGGCGGCGACATGGCCGCCGACCAGGAAGAACACCGCCAGCGTCTGGAACACCCAGGAGACCGGGGCCAGCCAGGGCATGCGCGCCAGCGGGCTCGTGCTGCTCAGGCCGCCCTCGGCCGTGGTCAGCGCGGTGACGAGCCAGTGGCCCAGCACCACGCCGAGGATGGCCAGGGCCCGCAACGCGTCCACGCAGCGGTCCCTGGAGGCCGGAGTCCCGGCATCGACACGGTCCGCGAGCCGGGACCAACGGGCGTGGGCACTACGCATGAGGGACCTCCGGCGTGGCGGCGGGAGCGGCGGTGGCGGCAGGCCCGATGACGATGCGGGCCAGGGCGTCGAGGGACGCGGTGCCGGGCCCCAGGTAGTCGCTGTGGCCGACCCGGCCGGCGGCGAAGACCCGTGCGCCGAAGGCCGGATCGACAGGATCGGTGCCGAACCCGACACCGCCGAGCCGTACGTGTGGGACGTTGCCGATCCAGTCATCGCTTCCCCGCCCGGCCCACACCTGGGCCCGGGTGGGCAGCTCGGAGACGGAGCCGGCCCCGGTCCCAGGACTCCCGTAGAGCACCAGGTCGGTCACCTTGGGGCCGGTACCCGTACGGGCGCAGACCACCGAACCGTAGGAGTGGCAGAGCAGCGAGATCCGGGTGTCGGGGCGGGTGCGGGCTTCCAAGCCGGCCAGCAACGGGCCCAGTTCGGCGGCCGCGGCGTCGGCGCGGGCGGTCGTCAGGACGGTGGTGCTGACCGTGCCGGGGGTGTCGTACCCGAGCCAGGCGACCACGGCGGAGTTCGGGTGCTCGGCCTGGAGGCGCTGCTCAAGGGCGACCGCCCCGGCACGGAACCTCTGGTAGGTGTCCAGCGTGGTGTCGGACCCCGGCACAAGAACGGTGACCCGGTCAGCACCCTCCAGATCGCCGAACACCTCCACGGCCCGGCCCCCGCCCCGGCCGTCGAAGGCGAGGAAATGGGGGCCGGAGCCGCCCGACCCCCGCGCCATGGCCTGCAACTTCACGGCCCGGCCGGTACGGCCCGCGTCCCGCGCCATCCGGGCCGCCTCGGCGATGTTGCCGAGGTTCGCGGCGTACCGGCTCTCCGGGGTGGCCGTACCGGCGAAGGCGACGGGCCTGGGCGCCGGTACGTCGGGGGACGCGGCGGCGGAGAGGGGGAGCACCACGGCCGCCGCGATGAGGCCGGCCAGCAGGGTGCGGCGCAGGCGGCTGCCAGTGGCGTTCATGAGGGGGCCCTTCGGTCCGGGAGAGCGTTGCGCTCTTCTCTGGTTCCGAAGTTATGGATCAGCCCCCCTCGTCGGCGTCCCGCTGAGGAGCGGCCTTCGCTGGTAGCTCTCAGGTATCACGCCCCCTACTTCCGAGCCACCGCGCGCCATCGGCGGACGCAGGTGCGACAGCCCGCGGTTGACGAAGCGTCAGGCCCACGGGCGTTCAGGAGGCCGCCGTCGCCACCCGGACGCCGAAGGCGATCAGGACCGTGCCCGTCACCCGGTCCAGGGCGCGGCGGACGCGCGGGCGGGTGAAGAGGAGCCGGGCGCGGGAGAGGACGTGGACGTACGTGCCCAGCCAGAGCAGCGTCAGCAGTACGTGGACCGCCACGAGCAGCGCCATGCCCACCGCCGGGCGCAGACCGGCCGGGGCGAGGGTGGGGAGCAGGCCCGTGTAGAAGACGGCGATCTTCGGGTTCAGCGCGTTGCTGACCAGGCCGGTGCGCCAGGCGCTCGTCCCGCGCCGTTCCGCCCGTTCGCCCCGTACGGCCGGCTCGGCGCCGGCGTGACGCAGCGACTGGACGCCGAGGAAGCAGAGGTAGCCGGCACCCGCGAGCTTGACCACCAGGTACACCTCGGCGGACGCGGCGAGCAGGGCCGCGAGTCCGGCGACGGTGAGGGCGCCCCAGAGGAGCAGACCGACGCAGATCCCGCCGACCGTGCGCAGCCCGTCGGCGCGGCCGCGCGAGACGGCCCGCTTCGTCACGATCGCCATGTCCGGCCCCGGAACCAGGGTCAGCAAGGTCAGCACGCCCGTCGCGGCGAGGAGGTGGGTGTACACGCGGCCCAGTCTGGCAGCCGCACCTCGACCGCGGCTCGGGGCGACCGCGCCCCGGCCGACCCGGTCCACGACCGGCGGCTCAGGGCAACCGCGACCCCCGACCGCGACCGCAACCCCGCCGCGACCACAACCCCCGACCGCGACCGCGACGCGGCTCAGTCCGCCGCCAACGGCTCGACGTACCCCGCCCGCCAGCGGGGCGCCGGGTCCTGGCCCGGGCTGGTCCAGTACTCCCTGGCTCCGACGACCACCCCGTCCCGCACCGTCCACAGCGAGACGGCCCGGTAGACCACGTGCTCCTGGGGTACCTCCACCTCCGTGACGACGAGGTCCCCGTCGGCGAGTATCCGCAGCACCTCCACGGGCACCTCGTCCACGTCGTCGTCCTCGGCGAGGACGGCGACGAAGTTGGCCCGGCCCACGATCCGCTCACCGCTGACCGGCCACTCGATCACGGCGTCCTCGGCGACCAGCTTGGCGACGCCGTCCCAGTCGCGCGCCTCGATCCGCTCCCACAGTCGTGCCACTACGTCCAACGGCTCCATGTGCGGCAGTCTGCGACGCGGTCACGGGACGCAACAAGCTTTGCCCGCAGGCTTATTGACTTCGACACAATCGGTGCGGCCCTACCCTTCCCGGGGCTCCGCCGAAGACGGGTCCGCCAGCGCGCCGAGGGCGCAGGACAGCCTTTCCAGGGTCCGGACCGTCTCCGCGAAGGCCTCCTCGCCCAGTTCCGCGGCCAGCCGGTGTGCCAGCGCCGCATGCCCGGGAGCGATGCGGGCGATCGCCGCGCGCCCCTCCTCCGTGGGCCGCAGGAGCTTGGCGCGCCGGTGGGCGGGGTTCGGTACGTACTCGGCGAGACCGTTCGCGGCCAGCAGGTCGGCGATGCGCTGGACGCTCTGGCGGGTGATGCCCATGACGCGCGCGATGCCCGCGACCGACAGGGGTTCGCGGAGCACCGCGCCCAGCACCTGCCAGCGCGCCGCCGTCAGCCCGGCCGGGCGGGCCAGCTCCTCGGAGACGGCGAGGAACTGGCCGTTCAGCCGGAAGACGCCGAGGGCGGTACGGCTCAGCAGGTCCTGGCGCGCCCGCGCCGACGGCTCCGGAGCCTGCCCGGCCGCGAGCCCCGCTTCCGTCACCGCCCCATGCCCCGTCTCCGCCGCGAGCCCCGCTTCCGTCACCGCCTCCGTCACCGCCTCGGCCATCACCGCCCCGGGCCCCGCCTCCGTCACCGCCCCGGGCGTCGCCGCCTGCCCCGCCTCAGGCATCGTCAGAGTCCGTCGCGGCCGCCAGCACCGGGTACGCGGTGGCGTCCGAGTCGTGGAAGAGGCGGTACCAGGCGTCCAGGACGACCGGCTCGTACACGCCCAGCCGGGCGAACACCTCGCGGGCGAACGCCACCGGCTCCGTCGGCCCCGCCGTGATGAGGTCGCCGTCCGTGACCGCGTCCGTCTCGACGTAGTCGGGGCCGCCCGCGTATCCGGGCTGCGCCGCCAGGTACGGGGCGGCGGCGCTCGTGTGCCGGCGCCCGTCCAGCAGGCCCTCGCGGGCGAGGCCGGCCGTCGCGCCGCAGATCGCGGCCACGGGCACCCCCGCCGCCAGGAACTCGCGGGCCTTCGCCGCGAACGGCGCCAGCGTGTCCCCGGTGTCCCAGAGCGCGGCGCCGGTGAGGATCAGCAGGGACGAGTCCTCGGGGCGCAGCCCGGCCAGGGCGAGGTCGGGCCGGATCCGGACGCCGCCCATCGTGGTGACGGGCTCTTCGGCGGCGAAGGCGACCGTGCGGACCCGGTGGCCGCGCCGGGTGAGGTGCGCCGTGGTGTGGCCGGTCTCCCAGTCCGCGTACGTGTCGTAGACGGCGAGGTGGACCGGCTTGCGGGACGGTTCCCGCGCGGTGTCGCTCATGGTGCTCGCCTCCTCGTGGGGGCAGGTCCCGGGCCCCGCCCGGAAGGACTCGGCCCGCTATGACAACATGCTGTCATCTTGGCAGGAAGCTGCCAAGTCTTCGGCCCGATCGCATACAGACTGCCGAGGGCGGGCCCCCACCCGCATACAGTCCGCCGATGTACCTCCGGGCCCGGGCCCTCCTAGCGTGACCGCATGACCCCTCATGTCACCGGCGCGGCGGTCAAGGCCGCCGATCGCGCCCACGTCTTCCACTCATGGTCCGCCCAGGCCCTGATCGATCCCCTGGCCATCGCCGGTGCCGAGGGGTCGTACTTCTGGGACTACGACGGGAACCGCTTCCTCGACTTCGCCTCCCAGCTGGTCAACACCAACATCGGTCACCAGCACCCCAAGGTCGTCGCCGCGATCCAGGAGCAGGCCGCCCGGCTCTGCACCCTCGCCCCCGGCTTCGCCGTCGACGTCCGCTCCGAGGCCGCACGCCTCATCGCCGAGCGGACCCCCGGCGACCTCGACAAGGTCTTCTTCACCAACGGCGGCGCCGAGGCCGTGGAGAACGCCGTACGGATGGCCCGGCTGCACACCGGCCGCCAGAAGGTGCTCTCCACCTACCGCTCGTACCACGGCGCCACCGCCGCCGCGATCAACCTCACCGGCGACCCGCGCCGCTGGCCCTCCGACACGGCCGCCGCCGGTGTCGTGCACTTCTGGGGACCCTTCCTCTACCGCTCGCCCTTCCACGCGACCACCGAGGCCGAGGAGTGCGCCCGCGCCCTCACCCACCTCGCCGACACCATCGCCTTCGAGGGGCCGGCGACCATCGCGGCGATCATCCTGGAGACCGTGCCGGGCACGGCCGGCATCATGACCCCGCCGCCCGGCTACCTCGCCGGCGTCCGCGAGCTGTGCGACCGGTACGGCATCGTCTTCATCCTGGACGAGGTCATGTCCGGGTTCGGCAGGACCGGCAAGTGGTTCGCGGCCGAGCACTGGGACGTCACCCCCGACCTGATCACCTTCGCCAAGGGCGTCAACAGCGGCTACGTCCCGCTCGGCGGCGTCGCCATCTCCGGCGCGATCGCCGAGACGTTCGCCACCCGCCCCTACCCGGGCGGACTGACGTACTCCGGCCACCCCCTCGCCTGCGCCGCCGCCGTCGCGACGATCAACGCGATGGAGGAGGAGGGCATCGTCGAGAACGCCGCCCGCATCGGGGAGGACGTGATCGGCCCCGGCCTCGCTGCGATCGCCGAGCGGCACCCGTCGGTCGGGGAGGTCCGGGGCCTCGGTGCCTTCTGGGCCGTCGAACTCGTACGGGACGGGGAGACGCGCGAGCCGCTCGTCCCGTACAACGCGGCCGGCGCCGACAACGGGCCGATGGCCGAGTTCGCGGCCGCCTGCAAGGCCTCCGGCCTGTGGCCCTTCGTCAACATGAACCGGACCCACGTGGTCCCGCCCTGCACCGTCACGGAGGCGGAGGCCAAGGAGGGCCTGGCCCTGCTGGACGCGGCGCTCGACGTGGCCGACCGCCACACCACGGCCGGCTGACGACCGCAGGTCCCCTCCCGCGAGCGACAGCACACGCGGCATCCCAGGCGGCATCCCACGCGACATAGCGCCCGAATATCGGGCGCTATGTCTGTTTAATTCCTGTGTACCGATCGGTTTCGGCCGGATCGGCTGGCCTAAGGTGTCCGAAGTCCTACCGAGGAGACGGGCCCCTATGCCAGGCAGCGGAGCTGTCACCCGCAACACACTCCGCCGGCAGATAGCGGACGCACTGCGCGACGAGGTGCTCGCGGCGCGCCTGCCTCCCGGCACCGAGTTCACGGTCAAGCAGATCGCCGAGACGTACGAGGTGTCCGCGACCCCCGTGCGCGAGGCGCTGGTGGACCTCTCCGCCCAGGGCCTCCTGGAGTCGGTGCAGCACCGCGGGTTCCGGGTGCGCACCTACAGCGTCGAGGACTACCGGGGCATGGTGGAAGCCCGCATCCTGGTCGTGGACGGGATCTTCCGCCGGCTCGTCGAACGCGGCACGGCGATCGGGTCGGGCGAGCTGCTGGTCTCCGTGCGGCGCCGGGCCGAGGAGGCGCGGCGGGCCGCGCAGAGCGGTTCCCTCGAAGTGCTGATCGGCTACGACCTGCGGTTCTGGCGGGAGCTGAGCGGGCTGGTCGGGAACACGTACATCTCCGAGTTCCTGCACCGGATCCGGATCCAGTGCTGGGTCTTCTCCGTGCCCCACCTCCAGAAGGCGACGGCGGCGGAGATGCGGCGGGCGCTGTGGGACGGCCACGGCGAGCTGGTGGACGCGGTGACGCGGGCGGACGCCGGGGAGGTGCGCCGCATCGTGCACGCGTACAACCAGCACGGCCTGGACTGGGCCGCCGGCCTCTAGCGACGCCCGACCGTCCCGCCACGGCCTGTGGCGACGGCCGACCGCCCCGCCACGGCGCGTGGTCCGGCGGCTACCGCCCCGCCACGGCCCGGTAGCAGTCGTCCAGCCACGGCCCGCTGTCCTGATGACCGGCCGTCACCGGCCGGGTCGGCCGCCGTCCGCGGGCCGGTGTCCGCCGACCCCTTCGCGGAGCGTGTCCGGCGCATTACGCTGGCCCGATCGGCGGCAACGACTGATCGGAGCCCGCGTGGCCTGTGACCTGTGGCTGGTCCCCCTTGTCGACGTGCTGTGCCACAGCCCCGACAACCCCTTCGCGGAAGAGATCGCCTCGTACGACAAGGCGCTGGGCGAGGCGGGCCTGCCGTCCGTCCCGGTGTTCGCCTACATGCCGGGCCTGAGCGGCGACGTCGCTCCGGTGGCCGGCTTCGACTACGACGCCCTGCACTTCCTGCGCCGGGCGTACCTGCTCCAGATCTGCGGGCTGCCGGTGACGCCGGTGGACGAGCTGGGCGGTGACTACGAGCAGCTGCTGGAGATGTTCGAGTCCACGGCCCAGCAGTCGCACCTCGTATGGCACTACGACCACGCGGGGGCCTACGTCCCGGTGGACTTCCCCGTTCCGCTGGCCAACGAGGAGCTGCTGGCGGGGGGCGGGCCGCTGGGCTCCGCGCAGGGGCTGCTGCGGGAGCTGGCCTTCGTGGCGCCCGCGATCGGGATAGACCCGGGCAATCCGCCGGCCGCCCCCGCGCCGCCGGGCCGTCCGACCTCGCTGGAGGAGCCGGCGGGGCCGATCCCGTACGACGACAGCCCCTTCGCGCGGGAGCGGCACGTGTGGCTCGGACTGCACGCGGCGGCGACCCGCAGCCTCGGCCAGGGGTCGATGATCATTTTCAGCTGAGTGCACCGACCGCGCCGCGCCCCCGGTCCGGTCTCAGCGGGGCTGCTCCGGGGGCCGCTGGCGCGGCATGTTCGGGCGGGTGCCCGGCGGGAGGGCGAAGCGTGCCGGGGGGACGCCCGGGTCCGGCCGGGAGGCCGCAGAGCCCAGGGACTGCATGACCAGCGGGGCCGGTCCGGCCCGGAACTCGACCATCCAGTCCGCCGTCTCGGAGCGCACGAGCTCCGTGATGTCCTCCGAGAACCGCCGCAGGACGGTCAGGCAGCGCTCCGCCGCCTCGCTCGCCGTGCCCTCGGTCGGGCCCAGCACCTCCCGCACGTTCTCCGAGGCCCAGTCGAACTGGAGGGTCTGGAGCCGGCGCTGCACCGCCTGCGCCGTGGCCACGTCCCGCATCCACCCGGAGGTCAGCCCGAAGAACCGGTCGCAGGCCAGGCAGGCCGCGCCGAGCAGCAGGCACAGGTAGCCGTACGAGGCTGCCCCCGGGGCGGAGCCCGTCAGCTCCAGCAGCGGCATCGAGGCACCCACGACGGCGCCGGCCGCCGCCCCCACCCGCAGCGTGCGCGCCCCGCGCCGCTTCCACGCCCGGTCGGCCAGGTACCACTCCGCGGTGCGCAGGGCGTCGGCCTCGACCCGCCGGTAGAGCTCGTCGAGCCGCTCGGCGGGCTCGCCCCAGTCCCCGAGAGGAAACGGCCGGCCGGTCAGGTCGCCGTCCTCTGCGGGATCCCGGGGTGGCCCCTCGGGCTGCATCTCCGGCTGACTCACCCGGCACTCCCTCTGCCTGCGCTGACGTGTGGTGGTGCGCGTGTGCGCAATGGTGCGCATGCACTTCCTACCTTCGAATGACGCGCGATGGACGACGAATCCCGCGATTTCCGCTCGCAAGGAGGGCTCCAGCAGGTGCGCGCACCCCCGCTCTCTCACTCGAAAGAGTTGGTCCTCACGGCGTAGGGCGCTGCGCGCGGGGACCACGTAGGCTCGGATTGACCAAGCGTTGAGAAGTATCCGTTGTTTCCGCAGTGATGGAGTGAGTGCCCTGTGATTCCCGGTGGTGGCCAGCCCGACATGCAGCAGCTGCTCCAGCAGGCCCAGAAGATGCAGCAGGACCTCGCCGCGGCCCAGGAGGCACTTGCGCAGGCCGAGGTCGAGGGCCAGGCCGGCGGCGGCCTGGTCAAGGCGACCGTCACCGGTTCCGGTGAGCTGCGCGCCCTCGTGATCGACCCCAGGGCCGTGGACCCCGAGGACACCGAGACCCTCGCCGACCTGGTGGTCGCGGCGGTCCAGGCCGCCAACGAGAACGCGCAGGCGCTCCAGCAGGAGAAGCTGGGCCCCCTGGCCCAGGGCTTCGGCGGCGGCAGCGGGATTCCCGGCCTCCCGTTCTAGCCGACGCCCCCCGGCACCCCACATCTGAAACCCGAAAGAAGGCAGTCCGTTGTACGAAGGCGTGGTCCAGGACCTGATCGACGAACTGGGCAGGCTGCCCGGCGTCGGGCCCAAGAGCGCGCAGCGGATCGCCTTCCACATCCTGCAGACCGAGCCCACCGACGTCCGCCGCCTCGCGCACGCGCTGCTCGAAGTGAAGGACAAGGTCCGGTTCTGCGCGGTGTGCGGGAACGTGGCGCAGGAGGAGCGGTGCGGGATCTGCCGCGACCCGCGCCGCGACCCGACGGTCGTCTGTGTCGTGGAGGAGCCCAAGGACGTGGTCGCGATCGAGCGGACGCGCGAGTTCCGGGGGAAGTACCACGTCCTCGGCGGCGCGATCAGCCCGATCGAGGGCGTCGGCCCGGACGATCTGCGCATCCGTGAGCTGCTGGCGCGCCTCGCGGACGGCACGGTCACCGAGCTGATCCTCGCCACCGACCCGAACCTGGAGGGCGAGGCGACCGCCACCTACCTCGCCCGCATGATCAAGCCGATGGGCCTGAAAGTCACCCGCCTGGCCAGCGGACTCCCCGTCGGGGGAGATCTGGAGTACGCGGACGAGGTCACGCTCGGGCGGGCCTTTGAAGGAAGGCGACTTCTCGATGTCTGACGCAACGCTGCACGCGATCGGCCAGGATCCGGACGACTTCGCCGTCCAGATCGCGGACCAGATCGAGTCCTTCATCGTCGCGGTCACCGAGGTGGCCAAGGGCGAGGACCCGGACAGCGCGGTGCCCTTCCTCCTGCTGGAGGTTTCGCAGCTGCTGCTGGCGGGCGGTCGGCTGGGCGCCTACCAGGACGTCCTGCCGGACGAGCGCTACGAGCCGGACCTGGGACCGGAGCCGGATGTGGACGAGCTGCGCGAGCGGTTCGCTTACATGCTCGACCCCGTCGACGTGTACTCGGAGGTCTTCGACCCCTACGAGCCGCGGAAGGCGCCGGTCGCGCACCGGATCTCCGACGACCTCGCCGACGTCGTCGCCGACCTGCGGCACGGGCTCGCGCACTACCGGGCGGGCCGGACCACCGAGGCGCTGTGGTGGTGGCAGTTCTCCTACTTCTCCAACTGGGGCTCGACGGCCTCGGCCACCTTGCGCGCGCTCCAGTCGCTGGTGGCCCACGTGCGCCTCGACCAGCCGCTGGACGCCCTCGACGGCCTGGACACGGACGAGGACCTGGCCGAGGACGACCTCGCGGAGCAGGCGGGCGAGGTCATGGCGCAGGAACTGGGCGGCATCGGCCGCGCGTAGCCGGGGCGGGCGGGGTCGTGCCGGCAGGCGGCCGGGGACGTGCACGGCAGGCGTACGCGGACGTGCCGGCAGGTGATTCTGGGATGAACGCAACATCTCATGATGTGGTACGTGCCGGTCGGATTCCGGGCGCTCGTTAGACTGCGTCACTGACCGCAGTACTGGATTGAGCGAGGAGCGCACGTGGGCCTTGTCGTGCAGAAGTACGGAGGCTCCTCCGTAGCCGATGCCGAGGGCATCAAGCGCGTCGCCAAGCGGATCGTGGATGCCAAGAAGAACGGCCACCAGGTGGTCGTTGTGGTATCCGCGATGGGCGACACGACGGACGAGCTGATCGATCTCGCCGAGCAGGTATCCCCGATGCCTGCCGGTCGTGAGTTCGACATGCTGCTGACCGCGGGAGAGCGGATCTCCATGGCCCTGCTGGCCATGGCGATCAAAAACCTGGGCCACGAGGCCCAGTCGTTCACCGGCAGCCAGGCAGGTGTCATCACCGACTCCGTCCACAACAAAGCGCGCATCATCGATGTCACGCCGGGCCGCATCCGCACCGCGCTGGACGAGGGCAACATCGCCATCGTCGCCGGTTTCCAGGGAGTGTCGGCCGACAGCAAGGACATCACCACGCTCGGCCGCGGCGGCTCGGACACCACCGCCGTCGCGCTGGCGGCGGCGCTGGACGCCGAGGTCTGCGAGATCTACACCGATGTCGACGGCGTCTTCACCGCGGACCCCCGCGTCGTGAAGAAGGCCCGGAAGATCGACTGGATCTCCTCCGAGGACATGCTGGAGCTCGCGGCCTCCGGCTCCAAGGTGCTGCTGCACCGCTGCGTCGAGTACGCACGCCGCTACAACATCCCGATCCACGTCCGTTCGTCCTTCTCCGGACTGCCGGGCACCTGGGTCAGCAACGAGAATCCGCAAGGGGACGAGCCGGTGGAGCACGCCATCATCTCCGGAGTCGCGCACGACGTCTCCGAAGCCAAGATCACGGTCGTCGGCGTCCCGGACAAGCCGGGCGAGGCCGCGGCGATCTTCCGCGCGATCGCGGACGCCGAGATCAACATCGACATGATCGTCCAGAACGTGTCGGCCGCCTCGACCGGGCTGACGGACATCTCCTTCACCCTCCCCAAGGCCGAGGGCCACAAGGCCATCGAGGCCCTGGAGAAGGCGAAGGGCGCGATCGGCTTCGACTCGCTGCGCTACGACGACCAGATCGGCAAGATCTCCCTGGTCGGCGCCGGCATGAAGACGAACCCCGGCGTCACCGCCTCGTTCTTCCAGGCGCTGTCCGACGCGGGCGTCAACATCGAGCTGATCTCGACCTCCGAGATCCGCATCTCGGTCGTGACCCGCCAGGACGACGTCAACGAGGCAGTCCGCGCCGTGCACACGGCCTTCGGCCTGGACTCCGACAGCGACGAGGCCGTCGTCTACGGAGGCACCGGACGATGACCGGCACCCGGTCCGCCCCGGCCCCGGCGCTCGCCGTGGTGGGGGCGACCGGAGCGGTCGGCTCCGTCGTCCTGCGGATACTGTCCCAGCGCGCCGACGTCTGGGGTGACATCCGCCTGATCGCCTCTCCGCGCTCCGCCGGCCGCGTGCTGGCCGTGCGCGGCCGGGAGACCGAGGTGCTCGCCCTCAACGAGGACGCCTTCGACGGCCTCGGGGCGGGCGACGTGGTGCTGTTCCTGACCCCGCCCGGGGTGTCCGCGCAATGGGCCCCCGTCGTGACGGCGCGCGGAGCCGTGGCCGTGGACCAGTCGGCGGCCTTCCGGGAGGACCCCGAGGTGCCGGTGGTGGTGCCCGAGGTGAACCGGCACGCCGTACGGGTCCGGCCGCGCGGCATCGTCGCGGGCCCCGACTGCGTGACCGCCACCATGATCGCCGCCCTGGGCGCGCTGCACGCCGACTACGGGCTGGCCGACCTGGCCGTGTCCTCGTACCAGGCCGCGAGCGCGGCCGGCCGGGCCGGTACGGAGGCACTGCGCCGCCAGCTCTCGCTGGTCGCCGGGACCTCCCTCGGGGAGCAGCCCGGGGACGTACGGCGGGTCGTGGGCGAGGACACCGGCCCCTTCGCGGCCCCGCTCGCACTGAACGTGGTGCCCTGGTCCGGGGAGCTGCGCGAGGGCGGCTGGTCCTCGCACGAGCTGGCGGTGCGGTCGCAGACCCGGCGGATCCTGGAGCTGGCGGAGCTGCCGATCGCGGTGACCTGCGTACAGGTTCCCGTGCTGGAGGGGCACTCGCTGACCGTACGGGCCCGGTTCGACCGCGAAGTGGACGCCGGACAGGCCCGCAAGACGCTCGAGGCGGCGCCCGGCGTGGTCCTCGTGGACGATCCGGCGGCGGGGGAGTTCCCCACGCCGGTGGACGCGGCCGGGACGGATCCGGCCTGGGTGGGCCGGGTGCGGGCGTCGCTCGACGACAGCCGTGCCCTGGAGTTCTTCGTCTGTGCGGACAATCTGCGCAAGGGAGCGGCGCTGAACGCGACCCAGATCGCGGAACTGATCGCGGGTGAATTCGCGTAGTTCACTTTGTAGGATCGGTGGCGATCCCTCGATCAAGGTGATGGCCCGACTGCCGCCTGGATAAACGGGGCGAACGGGAAGATCAGGTGCGCATGAGGGCAACGGGGACATGGCCGGCCGGTCCGCCCGGTGCGTACAACCCCGACGGGGCGGCGTGCGTCCAACGGGCGTGGCAGAGGCATTGCTCGACTTCACGCTCGCTCCGGCACGAACCGCTGCGGCACGAACCGCTGCGGCGGTCGTCCCGGCCCGCGTCGCTCCGGCGCGCCGCCGCGTCCCGGCTTCCGCGTCGGGCGGGTTCCCGGTGATCCTTCCCGTCCCGCCGACCGGCGTACCGGCGGCGGCCCTGCCGACCCGCGGCGGCCGCGTCCCCGCGCCCCGCGACAGCGCGGAAACCACCCACGGCCCGCGGGCCGTGGGGGAACCCGCCGCGCGCACGCGGAACGTCGGGGAACCCGCCGGGAGCACGCGGGCCGCCGGGGAGCCCGCCGAGCCCCCCTACGACAAGGCCGTCGTCGCCGGCACCACCGTCGACCACCTCACCCAGACCTACCAGGCCCACTACCGTTCCCTCCTCGGGCTCGCCGCGCTGCTCCTGGACGACACCGCCTCCTGCGAGGACGTGGTCCAGGAGGCCTTCATCCGCGTCCACTCCGCCCGCAACCGGGTCCGGGACCGCGACAAGACGCTGGCGTACCTCCGCCAGACCGTCGTCAACCTGTCGCGCTCGGCGCTGCGGCGCCGCATCCTCGGCCTGAAACTGCTCTCGAAGCCGATGCCGGACATGGCGAGCGCGGAGGAGGGCGCGTACGACCGGCTGGAGCGCGACGACCTGATCAAGGCGATGCGAGGGCTCCAGCGACGGCAGCGCGAGGTGCTGGTGCTGCGGTACTTCGCGGACATGACCGAAGCCCAGGTCGCCGAGACGCTCGGCGTGTCGCTCGGCTCGGTGAAGGCGTACGGTTCGCGGGGCATTGCCGCGCTGCGGGTGGCGATGGAGGCTGCGCAGTCATGAAGGACGACCACACCACGCCCCGGACGCTGGACGAGCAGCGGCTGCGCCACCTGCTCAGCGGGGCCGTGCAGGGCCTGGAGCCCTCCGACCACGCCCTGGAGCGGCTGCGCCACGCGGTCCCCGCCCGCCGGACCCGCAAGCGCCGGGCCCTCGTCGGCGCGGCCGCGGCCGTACTCCTCGCCGGGGCCGCCGTGCCGACGGCCCTGCGCATGACCGGCACCGCGAGCAGCAGCGCCGCCGGACACCCCGCCATGGCCGGACACGGCGAGCCGCGGGGAGGCAGGACCGGCGGTCCCTCCGACCCGCACCAGAACGGCTCCGGGGCCTACTCCAAGTCCACGGGCCCCGCCGGCGGGCACCCCGAGCCGGGCGGCACCGGCCCCGCCCCCGCCCCCCGCCCGAGCGGCTCCCCCTCGGGCGGTACGGTCGCGGACCCGACGGCCGGCAGTACCTCGACCGGCACCCCCGGCACCCAAAACCCCCAGCTGCCCCCGCTCGGAGCGGTACGGGGCGTCCCCGAGTGCACCGCCGGGCAGCTCGGCGTGCTGGGCAGCGCCCGCGCCCCCGGCGCCGACGGTGCGGTGTACGGCAGCTTCAAGGTCACCAACGTCTCGGACCGGGGCTGCCTCGCCGCGGGCCCGGACACCGTGACGGCGGCCCCCGCGGCCGACTCCCCGCCGCCCGCGAAGAGCCCGGCGGTCACCGTGGTCGGCCACACCGCGGGTGACCCGGCGAGCGCGCTGCTCCCCGACCCGTCCGCGGAGTCCCGGTCGGTAGTCCTCCAGCCGAACGCGGCGTACGAGGTCCGGTTCGCCTGGGTGCCCTCGGACCGCTCCTGTCCCGCGGGTACCGCCGACCCGTCGGCGAAGCCCGCACAGGGCGGCAGCGGCGCGCCGGGCGCCACCGGCCCGGCCGCGGCCGCCGACCCGCTGGGCGGCACCACGGCCCCGGCCCCCACCGGGGTCGAGGTGTCGCACACCCCGGCGGCGGGCGCCCCGACGACCCAGGCGACGATCCCGGCGGCCTGCGGGGGCACGGTCTACCGGACGGGGGTCATTCCCCTGACGCAGCCGACGCGGTAGCGGCCGGCCGCGGCTGCTGCGGCACCAGGCCCGCCTGCGCGTCGCGCAGGGTCTCCACCTCGCGCCGGTAGAAGCGGAACCACATGAACAGCACGAAGGCGGCGAAGACGAACCACTCGCCCGTGTAGCCGAGGTTCTGGAAGGCCTTCAAGTCGAGACCGGTGTTGTCCGGGGCCTTCGCGGGCACCGGAAGCATCCCGTCCACCGAGGTCTGCACCGTCAGCCACGCGTCGTACAGCGGCTCCTGCACCAGGTTCACCAGCGTCGCCGCGCCGATCACCCCGAGCTGCCCGGCCGGCAGGCCGCCCTGGGCGTGCACGCCCTTCGTACCCGAGTTCTCGGACGCCTGGAGCGCGCCGGTGACCTCCACCCGGCCACCCGGCGCGGCCGGAGCCTTCGCCGGGTCCGCCGCGCCCGGCAGCCACCCCCGGACCACGGGGAGGACCTTGCCGGAGTCGGTCCGCAGCAGGCCCAGCACGTAGAAGCCGCTCCTGCCGTCGAGGTCCCGCTCGGGGACCAGCAGCTGCTCGCCGTACACCCCGGCCGTGGACGCCAGCCTCCCGGACGTCTTCTTGTCCACCGGGAGCAGCGAGTCCAGCGGCGCGGCGGCCCGGTCGGCGGTCTGCCTCCCGATGGCCTCCCGGTGGTCGCCGACGCGGTCCTCGAAGCGGCCGAGCTGCCAGGTCCCCATGAACAGGCAGAAGGGGATGGCGAGCGCGACGAAGACGTTGATCCCCCACCAGCGCGGGGTCAGGAGAAACCGGTGCACCCCACCACGGTACGGGGGGTGCACCGGGTCACCGGTGCCGGGTCAGGCGGGAAGGTGCTTGAGGGCGAACTCCAGATCCATCCGGACCTGCTTGATCCGCTCCTCCACCACGAGCGATCCGTGCCCCGCGTCGTACCGGTACACCTCGTGCACCGCTCCGCGCGCCGCGAGCCGCTCCACGTAATTGTCGATCTGCCGGATCGGGCAGCGCGGGTCGTTCACGCCCGCCGCGATGTGGACCGGAGCCTTCACCGCGTCCACGTACGTCAGCGGCGAGGACGCCTCGAACCGCTCCGGGACCTCCTCGGGAGTCCCGCCGAAGAGGGTGCGGTCCAGGGACTTCAGCGCCTCCATCTCGTCGTGGTACGCCGTCACGTAGTCCGCGACCGGCACGGCGGCCAGGCCCACCGCCCAGGCGTCGGGCTGCGTGCCCAGGCCCAGCAACGTCAGGTACCCGCCCCAGGAGCCGCCCGACAGGACGAGCCGCTGCGGGTCGGCGAGACCGCTGCCGACGGCCCACTCGCGGACCGCCGCGATGTCCTCCAGCTCGATCAGGCCGACGCGGTGCTTGAGGGCGTCGGTCCACTCCCGCCCGTACCCGGTCGAACCGCGGTAGTTGACGCGGACGACCGCGAAGCCGTGGTCCAGCCAGGCCGCCGGGGTCGCGGCGAAGGCGTCGCTGTCGTGCCAGGTGGGCCCGCCGTGGATCTCGAAGACCGTCGGGAAGGGGCCTTCGCCGTGGCCGACGGGCCGCTGCGCCAGCGCGTGGACGCGCCCGCCCGGGCCCTGGACCCACACGTCCTCCACCGGGACCGAACCCGGGGGCCGGAAGCCGGGCGCATCGAGCACGACCCCGCCCGCCGTGGACCGGATCGCGGACGGTTCGGCGGCCGAGGACCACTGGTACTCGACCGTGCCGTCGGGCCGGGCGCTCGCGCCGGAGACGGTGCCCGGCGGGGTGTCGACCTTGACGAGCTCGCGCGCGGCCAGGTCGTAGCGCCAGAGTTCGCTGCGCGCCTCGAAGCCGTGCTCGATCAGCAGCGCGGTGCCGTCCGGGTACCACTCGGCGCTGACGTCGCCCGGCAGATCGACCGCCAGGTCCTGCTCGGACCCGGTGGCCACGTCCCAGATCATCGGCTCCCAGCGGCCGCGCCGCTGGTGCCCGACGAGCAGCCGGGTGTCTCCCGCGACCGGCGCGAAGCCGAGCACCTCCAGGCCGAGCTCCACCGTCCCGTCCCGGGAGTCGTCGAGCTCGGCGACGGTGCTCCCGTCGAGGGTGACCACGCGCAGCGCCGAGTGCATGGCGTCGCCGTGCTCGGTGTGCTCGATCGCGATCAGGGTCCCGTCCCGGGAAAGGTCCCCGACGCCCGCCGACTCCCGGTGGCGGTAGATGACGGCCGGGGCGCTGCCGTCGGGCCGTACGACGTGGATGGTCGTGCCGTCCTCGTCGGTGGAGCGGCCCACGACCGCCGTGCCGTCCCGGCCGATGGCCAGCCCGGCCGGGTAGGAGGGCGCGAGGCCCGGGGTCGCCGGTTCGTCGGGTCCGCCCGCGAAGGGCTGGCGCACCCAGGTGCCGAACTCGTCGCCGTCGGTGTCGGAGAACCACCAGATCCACTCGCCGTCGGGGGAGAGGGTGCCGTCGGTGGTGCCGTTGGGGCGGTCCGTGGCCTGCCGCTGGGCGCCGGTGGCGCGGTCCCACGCGTACAGCTCGTACGTTCCGGTCGCGTTGGAGACGAAGAGCGAGCGGTCCGGGGCGTCCTCGGCCCATTCGGGCAGCCCGACGCGCGGGGCCCGGAAGCGCTTCTCCCAGTCGGGCATCTCGGGGGACGGTGCGGAGGTCACATCGGTGTCGCTGGTCATGGCCCCACCTTGCCGTACCGGGCGCCGGTGTGCCGAGTACGCCGAACGGGCGGCCGCCGAGGGCGGCGGACCCGGGCGTGCGGCCGGTCGCCGCGAAACGCGGCGCATGCGGCCCGGGGCCCGGGCACGGCACGGCCGCCGGCCCTACGCTGACCGCATGCGGATGATCGTCCGGGGTGCCCGGCTGCTGCACGCACACGGCCTGTCCGATGTGGAGGTGTCCGAGGACGGGCGCATCGCGCGCGTCGTCCCGTACGACGACCAGAAGGAACCACCGGCGACCGGTGTGCTGATCGAGGCGCACGGCGCGCTGCTCACGCCGCCCTTCGTCGAACCGCACATCCACCTCGACACCGCCCTGACCGCGGGCGAGCCCCGCCCCAACGCGTCCGGCACCCTCTGGGAGGGCATCGCCTGCTGGAGCGAGCGCAAGAAGACGCTGACCCGCGAGGACGTGATCGCCCGGGCCACGCAGGTGCTGCGCTGGCAGGCCGCCCAGGGGGTGCTGCACGTACGGACCCACTGCGACACCACCGATCCGGCGCTGACCGCGCTGGATGCGCTGCTGGAGGTCCGCGACCGGGTGCGGGACGTGATGACCCTCCAGATCGTGGCCTTCCCGCAGGAGGGCATCGTCTCCTTCCCGGACGGCGGGGCGCTGCTGCGCGAGGCGGTCCGGCGCGGGGCGGACGTCGTCGGCGCGATCCCGCACTTCGAGGACACCCGCGAGGACGGGGTGGCCTCGCTGGGAACCGCCTTCGCGCTGGCCGAGGAGCACGGGCTGCGCGTCGACGCGCACTGCGACGAGATCGACGACGAGCAGTCCCGCTTCGTGGAGGTACTGGCCACGCTCGCGCTGCGGTCGGGCCTGCGGGAGCGGGCGACGGCCTCCCACACGACGGCGATGGGTTCCTATGGCGGCGGGTACAGCTTCAAACTCCGACGGCTGCTGGCGCGTTCGGGCATCAACCTGGTCGCGAACCCGTTCGCCAACCTCAACCTCCAGGGCCGCTTCGACGCCTACCCCAAGCGGCGGGGCCTCACCCAGGTCAAGGAGATGCTGGCGGCGGGCGTGAACGTGGCCTTCGGCCATGACGACGTGATGGACCCGTGGAACGCGCTCGGGACCGCGAACCCGCTGCAGACCGCCCTGGTCGGCCTGTACGCCGCCCAGCTGACCGGCGCCGACGAGATCCCGGTGGCCTTCTCGATGGTGACGGACCGTGCGGCGCGGGTGCTCGGCCTGTCCGGCACGGAGTACGGCATCGCACCGGGCGCGCCGGCCTCGTTCCTGCTGCTGCCGGCCGACTCCCCCGAGGAGGCCGTCCGCCGCCAGGTCCGCCCCCGCTACGTCGTCTCGCGCGGCACCGTCCTCGCCGAAACCCCGCCCGCGCCGACGCGCCTGCTGTCCTGGCCGGGTGAAGCCGGCCCGACGGAAGTGGACTTCACCCGGAAGTAGCCCGGCCGGCCGGGCAGTCGGCCGCCGGGCCGGGGCGGGTCCCGCGGGCCGCTCAGATCCCCCTCTCGATCATGGCGATCACGTCCTGGCCGGCGTCGTGCGCCTGCTCCGGGGTCACCCCGCGCAGCGGTCCGTCGATGACCAGGACCGCCAGCCCGTGCACCGCCGACCAGGCGAGGAACTCCGCCCCGGGCCGGCGCTCGGGCGGCAGGACGCCCGTCTCCACGAGGGCGTCCAGCGCGGCTCCGAGCAGCTCGAACGGGGTGAGCCCGCCGGCCCCGGCGGCCGTGGCGTCGGTGGCGTAGGTCATGTCGGCCGGGACGTGGAAGGCCGTACGGAACCAGCCCGGCTCCTCGACGGCGAAGCGGATGTACCCCGTCCCCACGGCGCGGAAGCGGGCCCGCGCGCGTGCGACGGGGTCCCCGGTCGGTGCGAGGCCGGCGATCTCGGCCTCCATGGCGAGGGCCACCCGCGCCATGGCCGCCTGCGAGACCCCGTGCACCAGCGCCCCGCGGTCGGCGAAGTGCCGGTAGGCGGCGTTGGGCGAAACCCCGGCGCGCCGGGTCACCTCGCGCAACGACACGGCGTCCGGCCCGCCTTCCCGCGCCAGTTCCAGCGCGGTGTCGAGCAGGGCGTTGCGCAGGTTCCCGTGCCGGTAGGTACTGCGTTTCGGCGACGGTTCCGGCGGCGGTGGTCCGGTGTCCGGTGGAGCCATGTGGATCTCCGATCCCTAGATGTGGACACCGTCTACTTTATAGCGCCGGCCGGCGCGCGAGCCGTGGCGACCGTCGACTGCTCCGCTCACGGCCGGCGCAGGGGTGTGCGGCTCACGCCGACAGCCGGCCGCTGAGCGTCCCGTGCAGCCGGGCGCTGCGCTCGTTCAGGCCGACGATCTCCACGTCCTTGCCGCGCTGGCGGTACTTGGCCTCTATGGCGTCGAGGGCGGCGACGGACGAGGCGTCCCAGATGTGGGCGGACGACAGGTCGATGACGACCCGTTGCGGGTCCCCGGCGTAGTCGAACCGGCCGACGAGGTCGTTGGAGGAGGCGAAGAAGAGCTCGCCGGCCACGCGGTAGACGACCTCCCCGCCACCCGGGTCCGTCACGGAGGTGACGGTGGCCAGGTGCGCGACGCGCTTGGCGAAGATGACCATCGCGGTGACCGACCCGGCGACGACGCCGACGGCGAGGTTGTGGGTGACGACCACGCAGACGACGGTGAGCACCATGACGGTGATCTCGCCCGCCGGCATCCGCCTGAGCGTCCCCGGGGCCACCGAGTGCCAGTCGAAGGTCGCGAAGCAGACCATCACCATGACGGCGACCAGCGCGGCCATCGGAATGCGCGAAACGACGGGCCCGCACACGATGCACAGGACCATCAGGAAGACGCCCGCGAGGAAGGTCGACAACCGGGTACGGGCGCCGGACACCTTCACGTTGATCATCGTCTGGCCGATCATCGCGCAGCCGCCCATACCGCCGAAGAAGCCGGTGACGATGTTCGCGACGCCCTGGCCGACGGACTCGCGCGTCTTGTCGGAGCGGGTGTCGGTGATCTCGTCGACCAGCTTCGCCGTCATCAGCGACTCCATCAGCCCGACCACCGCCATGGCGAGGGCGTACGGGGCGACGAGGACCAGGGTGTCGAGGGTGAAGGGCACGTCCGGCAGGCCCGGCACGGGCAGGGAGGAGGGCAGCGCGCCCTTGTCCCCGACGGTGGGCACCGCGATGCCTGCGGCGACGGTGATCGCCGTGAGGATCGCGATGGACACCAGCGGGGCCGGGACCACCCTGCTGATCTTCGGGAAGAACACCATCAGGGCGAGCCCGCCGGCGACCAGCGGATACACCGCCCACGGCACGTCCCGCAGCTGGGGGACCTGGGCCATGAAGACGAGGATGGCGAGGGAGTTGACGAAGCCGACCATCACCGAACGGGGAACGAACCGGATCAGCTTCGCCACCCCGAGCGCGCCCAGCACGATCTGGAAGACGCCGGCCAGGATCACCGCGGCGACCAGGTAGCCGAAGCCGTGCTCGCGGTTGAGCGGTGCGATCACGAGCGCGACGGCTCCCGTCGCCGCGGAGATCATCGCCGGCCGCCCGCCGACGATCGAGATCACCACCGCCATGGTGAACGAGGCGAACAAACCGATGGCCGGGTCGACCCCGGCGATGATCGAGAAGGAGATGGCCTCGGGGACCAGCGCCAGCGCGACCACCAGGCCGCCGAGCACCTCGGTCCGCAGCACCTTCGGCGACGACAGCCATGCCGGTCGCACGGGACGGAACGGGCCGCGCGGGCGCGAGGGCACGCGGGCGGGTGAGGAAGACAAGACGGCACTGACCTCGGGCTCGGGCACGCACCGACCCGCGGCCGGGCGCGCGGGGAAGACACGCGTGAACGGAGTCGCCCGGATTCCGGTGAGGAGCCGGCCGGGGCGCCCCCGATGCATCCCGAGCGGTCTCCGCAGACGCAGGAAGGGCTTGATCCGCGATGCGGATCAAGCCCTTTTCTGATCTTGCGAAGTCGGGGTGGCGGGATTTGAACCCACGACCTCTTCGTCCCGAACGAAGCGCGCTGCCAAGCTGCGCTACACCCCGATCGTCACCCGTGCAGCGTGTGCTGTCCTGGCGACATCGATTACTTTAGCGGACCCTCGGCCGGAGACGAAATCCGGTTTTCGCGGGGCGCTCGCGAGCCGTCAGGCCGGGCCTGCCGGGGTCAGGGTCAAGAGGGTGGCCTCAGGGGGGCAGGCGAAGCGGACCGGGGTGAAGCGGTTCGTGCCGCAGCCGGCCGAGACGTGGAGGTACGCGCGGTTGCCGTTCGCCGTGTGCGTGGAGAGGCCCTTGACCCGGTCGGTGTCCAGGTCGCAGTTGGTCACCAGCGCCCCGTAGAACGGGACGCACAACTGCCCGCCGTGCGTGTGGCCGGCCAGGATCAGCGGGTAGCGGTCGGCGGTGAACGCTTCCAGGACGCGCAGGTACGGGGCGTGGACCACCGCCATGGAGAAGTCGGCGTCCGCATCCGGTCCGCCCGCGACCCTCTCGTAGCGGTCCCGCTTGATGTGCGGGTCGTCCAGGCCGGTGAAGGCGATCTCCAGACCGTCCAGCTTCATCCGTGCCCGCGTGTTGGTCAGGTTCAGCCAGCCGGCCGCGTCGAAGGCGTCCCGCATCTCTTCCCACGGGTTGTGCACGGCGCCGACGACCGGCTTGTTGCCGTTCAGCCCGTGCCGGCCCTGCGCCTTCTCGATCAGGTAGCGGCCGGGATTGCGCAGCCGGGGCCCGTAGTAGTCGTTCGAGCCGAAGACGTAGGCGCCGGGGAAGGACATCAGCGGCCCGAGGGCGTCCAGCACCTCCGGCACGCCCTCCGTGTCCGAGAGGTTGTCGCCCGTGTTCACCACGAAGTCCGGGCGCAGCCCCGCGAGCGACTGGAGCCAGGCGCGCTTCTTGCGCTGGCCGCTCACCATGTGGATGTCCGACACCTGCAGTATCCGCAGGGGCCGCATGCCGGCGGGCAGGACGGGAACCGTCACCCGGCGCAGCCGGAACGACCGGGCCTCGAATCCGGCGGCATAGGCCACACCCGCGGCCCCCACCGCCGCGATACCGGCGGTGACCTTCAGAGGTACTCCGTAACGCGCACGCATGACCCCATCGTCGCACCCCGCGTCACCCCCGCGGAAAACCGGCGGGCGCGGGCGCCGCCGCACCTGGCAGACTCGGGGCATGACCACGCTCAAGGCCAAGCTCCAGGAAGACCTCACCGCTGCCATCAAGGCGCGCGACGAGCTCAGCTCGTCCACGCTGCGACTGACCCTCGCCGCCATCACCAAGGAGGAGGTCGCGGGCAAGGAAGCGCGCGTGCTCTCCGACGACGAAGTCCTCAAGGTGATCGCCAAGGAGGCGAAGAAGCGCCGTGAGGCCGCGGAGGCGTTCGGCCAGGGCGGTCGCGCCGAGTCGGCCGCGCGGGAGCTCGCGGAGGGTGAGTTCCTCGACAAGTACCTGCCCAAGCAGCTGACGGACGAGGAGCTCGGCGAGATCGTCGCGCAGGCCGTCGCCGAGGCGAAGGCCGCCGGTGCCGAGGGGCCGCGGGCCATGGGCGCCGTCATGAAGATCGTGAACCCGAAGGTCGCCGGGCTGGCGGAGGGCGGCCGCGTCGCCGCCGTCGTCAAGCAGCAGCTCTCGTAAGCACCGCCCGTACGAAAGGGGAGGCCCCCGCCGGATCCGGCGGGGGCCTCCCCTTTCGTACGCGGGCTACTGGGACGTCTTTCGTGCACGGGCTACTGGACGTCGCCGCCGATCGTGCCCGGCGGCAGGGGGATCTCGGGGAAGGGATCGACGGGGACGCCGCCGCCGGTGGTTCCGGCGATCGTCGTCCCGCCCGGATCGCCGTCACCCGGCTTGCCGTCCCGCCCGGGCTTGCCGGGCTTGCCCGGCTTGGCCGGCTTGGCCGGGGTGGGGTTGCCCGGCTGCGTCGGCGGCCGGTTGCCGCGTGCGCCGCCGGACGGGGTGGAGGAGTCCCCGACGAACACCGTCGAGAAGGGCAGGTTCTCCCGGCCCGCCAGCGCGCCCGTCACCGCCTGCTTCCAGATCGGGCCGGGCAGCCCGCCACCGTAGACCTTGTCGTAGAACTCGCCGCCGATGGTGATGTTCTCCATCGACACCTGCTTGAGGCCCGCGGAGCCGACCCACGTCGCACCGGCCATGTTCGGGGTGTACCCGACGAACCAGGCGTTGTAGCGGTTCTCCGTGGTACCCGTCTTGCCCGCGCTCTGCCGGTCGGTCAGACCCGCCTGGGCGCCGGTACCGGAGTCGACCACGCCGAGCAGCAGGGTATTGATGGTGTCGGCCGTCTTCTCCGACATCACCCGCTCGCACTGCGACTTCGGGACGGCCAGCGCCTTGCCGTGCGCGTCGGTGATCGACTCTATGGCGACCGGCGTGCAGCGCACGCCCCGGTTGGCGAAGGTCGCGTACGCGTTGGCCATGGTCAGCGGGGACATGCCCTGCGTACCGAGCGCGATGGCGGGGACCTCCGGCAGCTTGGCGCCGTCGGCCGGGATGACGCCGAGCTTGGTGGTCATCTCGGTGACCGGGCACAGCCCGATGTCGCTGATCATCTCGACGAAGTAGGTGTTGACCGACTTGGCCATCGCCTCCCTCATCCCGTACGGCCCGTTCTCGGACTCGGACTCGTTCTCCACCCGGTCCTTGGGCTTGCTGTCGTTGACCCACAGCTTGTCGCCGCAGGTCTGCACGCCGCTCGGGTACTCCATGTCGTGCGGGGAGGCGTACACCTTGGTCGCCGGCACGCCCTGCTCGATGGCCGCGGCCGCGACGAACGGCTTGAAGGTCGAGCCGGTCGGGAAGCCGAAGTTCGATCCGCCCATCCGCTTGTCGACGGAGTAGTTGATCTGCGTCTCGTTCTTGCCGAAGCCGTACGGCCTGGACTGGCCCATCCCGAGGACGCGCCCGGTGCCGGGCTGCACGAGGGTGACGGCCGTCGCGACCTTGTCGTCCTGGTGGACGTGGTCCTTGATGGACTCGTTGACCGAGTCCTGCGACTGCGGGTCGAGCGTCGTGCGGACCGTCAGGCCGCCCTGGTTCCAGAGCTTGGCGCGCTCCTCGCGCGTCTTGCCGAACACCGGGTCGGTCAGGAACGTGTTGCGCACGTAGTCACAGAAGAAGCCGGCGCCCTTGACGGCGGTGATGCAGCCGTTCTTGGGCCGGGTCACCTTGAGCGTGACGGGCTTCTGCTTCGCCTCCTCGGCTTCCGCCTGGGAGATGTCCTTCATGTCGGCCATCCGCTGGAGGACGACGTTGCGGCGCTTCATCGCCTCCTGCGAGTCGTTGACCGGGTCGTAGCGGGTCGGCGACTGCACCACGCCGGCCAGCAGCGCGGACTCCTCCAGCGTCAGGTCCTTGGCCGGCTTGCTGAAGTAGCGCTGGGAGGCGGATTCGATTCCGTACGCCTGCTGCCCGAAGTAGGTGATGTTGAGGTAGTTCTCGAGGATCTTCTTCTTCCCGAGCTCCTCCTCGACCTGGATCGAGTACTTCAGCTCGCGGATCTTTCGCCCGAGGCTCTTCTCCTGCGCCTCGCGCACCTTCGACTCGTCGTCACCGGCTTCCTCGACGAAGACGTTCTTCACGTACTGCTGCGTGAGCGTGGAAGCGCCCTGCGCCGCGCCGCCTTCCTGCGCGTTGCGGTTGACCGCGCGGAGGATGCCCTTGAGGTCGACCGCGCCGTGTTCGTAGAAACGCGAGTCCTCGATGGCGACGATCGCCTTCTGCATGTACGGGGAGATGGCCGTCAACGGCACGACCTGGCGGTCGCGCGAATAGACCGTGGCGATCAAGCCACCCTCCGCGTCCAGGATCGTGGTGCGCTGGCTCAACGGAGGCGTCTTGAGATTGGCCGGGATCTCGTCGAATCCCTCGACCGTCCCCTTGGCCGCGAGGCCCAGGGCGCCGGCGCCCGGGATCGCGATGCCGGCCAGTACGACTCCGGAGAGAACCGACACCCCGAGGAACTTGGCGGCCTGTTGCGGCCCCGTGAGCCCGCCGCCCGAGCGCTTCTTTCCCATGGAGGGCAGCCTACGTTCTCATTCGCCGGACACGCGCGAATGCCTTGGCCTAAGCTGGCCCCAACTGTCACAGCAGCGCGGCGCGACATCAACCCCTCGGCTTGATTTTCACCCTTGCCGAATGCGGTGGACTGATGTCCGAATCCCGCCGTTCACTCGGACGGCACCCGGCGGTGATTCTCCGATTTCATCCGAATCGCCGGAATGGCCGGGCATGTCGTCCGATCACTCCGTCGGGTGATCTGCCGCTTACCCATAGTCCGTTCGGACCATTCAAGATTGGGCCCGTCGGGGGTGTTGCGCTGTGCTCGCCTTCCGTAACGTCCTCAACTGGCAGCGGTGAATATGCCGCTACCGCCGTGGGGGAGCCTCGATTCGGGAGAGGACGGCGCCGGGATGGGCTGGGTTACCGACTGGAGTGCGCAGGCAGCCTGCCGCACTACCGATCCGGATGAACTGTTTGTTCAAGGAGCGGCACAGAACAGGGCCAAGGCGGTGTGCACCGGGTGTCCGGTGCGGACCGAGTGTCTGGCCGACGCGCTCGACAACCGTGTCGAGTTCGGAGTATGGGGCGGAATGACCGAGCGGGAGCGTCGCGCGTTGCTGCGCCGGCGTCCCACCGTCACCTCGTGGCGACGGCTGCTCGAAACCGCCCGCACGGAGTACGAACGCAGTACGGGCATCCTCACCATGGATGTCGACGCGGCGATCGACGTTCCGTACGAGACGTACGCGGCAGCCGGGTAAACCCCGCCCGCACCGTACGCTGTAGCCGGGTCAACCGCCCGCGCCTACACGGCAGCCGGGCGACCCGCCCGCGACCCGTCCTCGTACGAACGCCTACGCTCCGGCCGGAACCCCGGTCGCGAGCCGCTCTCCGATGGCCCGTAGCCCGGCGAGGTCGTGCACATCGCCGGGCAGGGCGGCCACTTCGGCCACCGCCACCTCAGGGTGCAACGAGGTGAAGCGGTCCCGCGTGCGTCGTTCGCGCGCGATCACCTGCATCCGCTCGGCATGCAGGCGCAGCAGTCCCGCGGTGATCTCGTCCACACCGGCGTCGTCCACGTCGGCGCTGGGGGAGCCGGTGTCGGAGGTGCCTGTGTCGGTGGTGCCCTTCTCGGGCGTGCCGGTCTCGGTGGTGCCGGTGTCCGCGTCCGAGTCACGAAGTCCAGCTTTCCCGGACTCCTGATCGACAATGCCGGCGTCCTCAAGATTCTCTGCGGCGGCCAACGCCCGCTCCGCGGAGAGCTGTCCGGCGTCACTGCCGTGGACCCGGTTCAGTACCAGGCCGGCCAGCGGCATCCGTTCCGCCGCCAGCCGCTCCACGAAGTACGCCGCCTCGCGCAGGGCGTCCGGCTCGGGCGCGGCGACCACGAGGAAGGCCGTACCGGGGGCCTGGAGCAGCCGGAAGGTCGCGTCCGCCCGGGTACGGAAGCCGCCGAACATGGTGTCCATCGCGGCCACGAAGGTCTGCACGTCCTTGAGCAGCGACGCGCCCATCAGCTTGCTCAGCGTCCCCGTCATCAGCGACATGCCGACGTTGAGGAACTTCATCCCGGCCCGCCCGCCGACCTTCGCCGGAGCCATCAGCACCCGGATGAACTTCCCGTCCAGGAAGGACCCCAGACGCTTCGGCGCGTCGAGGAAGTCCAGCGCGGACCGGCTCGGCGGGGTGTCGACCACGATCAGGTCCCAGTCGTCCCGCGCCCGCAGCTGACCAAGCTTCTCCATCGCCATGTACTCCTGCGTGCCCGCGAAGCCGGCCGACAGGGACTGGTAGAAGGGGTTCGCCAGGATGGCCCGGGCCCGTTCGCCCTCCGCGTGCGCCTCGACGATCTCGTCGAAGGTGCGCTTCATGTCGAGCATCATGGCGTGCAGTTCGCCGCCGTCCCCGGACACGCCCGCGACCTTGCGCGGCGTGTTGTCCAGCGAGGCGATCCCCATCGACTGGGCCAGCCGGCGCGCCGGATCGATGGTCAGCACGACCACCTTCCGCCCGCGCTCCGCCGCCCGTACGCCGAGTGCGGCAGCGGTGGTGGTCTTGCCGACGCCGCCCGAACCGCAGCACACGATGATCCGGGTCTTCGGGTCGTCCAGCAGCGCGTCGACCGCCAGCACGGGCGGAGTGTCCAGGCCCATCTCGTCGTCCACCGGCTTCTCGCTCGTCGTCGGCCCGCTCATTCGTCGCCCGCCTGCTTGCGCAGTTCCGTCGCGAGCTCGTACAGCCCGGCCAGGTCCATGCCCGTGCCGAGCAGGGGGAGCTCGTACGTCGGCACGTCCAGCCCCTCCAGCACCGTCCGTTGCTCCCGCTCCAGCCTCACCCGGCCCGTGTGTTCCGCGGCCTGCGCCAGCAGCGGGTCCACCAGCCGCTCGGCCAGGCCGCCACGGCGCGAGCCGCCCAGACCCGCGCGGGACAGGGCCTTGGCCACATCGGCGCGCCGCTCGCCGGCGGCGGCGCCCAGGGCCTCCTCGTCCAGATGGTGCGGGCGGACCATGTTGACGACGACCCGGCCCACGGGCAGCCCCGCGGCCTCCAGTTCGGCGATCCCGTCCGCCGTCTCCTGGACGGGCATCTCCTCCAGCAGCGTGACCAGGTGCACGGCCGTCTCCGGGGACTTGAGCACCTTCATGACGGCCTGCGCCTGGTTGTGGATCGGCCCGAACCGGGCCAGACCCGCCACCTCGTCGTTGACGTTCAGGAAGCGGGTGATCCGCCCCGTCGGCGGGGCGTCCATGACCACGTGGTCGTAGACGTACCGCCCGGTCTTGTCCTTGCGCCGCACCGCCTCGCAGGCCTTGCCCGTCAGCAGGACGTCGCGCAGGCCGGGCGCGATGGTCGTCGCGAAGTCGATCGCGCCGAGCTTCTTGAGGGCGCGGCCGGCCGAGCCCAGCTTGTAGAACATCTGGAGGTAGTCCAGCAGCGCCCGTTCGGCGTCGATCGCGAGCGCGTACACCTCACCGCCGCCGCCCGGCGCGACGGCGATCTTCCGCTCCTCGTACGGGAGCGCCTCCGCCCCGAAGAGCTGTGCGATGCCCTGTCTGCCCTCGACCTCCACCAACAGAGTCCGTCTGCCCTCGCGTGCGAGGGCGAGCGCGAGTGCGGCGGCGACCGTGGTCTTGCCGGTGCCGCCCTTGCCGCTGACCACCTGGAGCCTGCTCACAGCGTCCGAGCCTAACGAGTCGGCCGGACGGTTCGTGTTGCGGGCCGCCTCCCGGGTCGTTTCCCGGTCACGTCGCGGGTCGCTTCCGGGTCACGCTCAGGTCGCTTACGGACCGCTCCCGGGTCGCGTGCGAGGTCGCGGGCGGGGCGTCGTGCGGACCGCCCGACGAGGCCGGGCAGGGGGCCCGGGCCACAGGCACTACCCTCGCTCCCATGACCAAGAAGTTCGAATACGCGACGGTCCCGCTGCTGGTCCACGCCACCAAGCAGATCCTGGACACCTGGGGCGAGGACGGCTGGGAGCTCGTCCAGGTCGTGCCCGGGCCGAACAACCCCGAGCAGCTCGTGGCCTACATGAAGCGGGAGAAGGCCGCATGAGCGGGACGGCCGAGGCGAAGCTGGCCGAGCTCGGCCTGACCCTGCCGGAGGTCGTGCCGCCGCTGGCCACGTACCAGCCGGCCGTGCGGTCGGGCGTGTACGTGTTCACCGCCGGCCAGCTCCCGATGGTCAAGGGCAGCCTGCCGGTCACCGGCAAGGTCGGCGCGGAGGTCTCGGCGGAGCAGGCCAAGGAGCTGGCGGCGACCTGCGCGCTGAACGCCCTGGCTGCCGTCAAGTCGCTGATCGGTGACCTCGACAAGATCGCGCGTGTCGTGAAGGTCGTTGGCTTCGTGGCCTCGGCCCCCGACTTCACCGGGCAGCCGGGCGTGCTGAACGGTGCGAGCGAGCTGCTGGGCGCGGTGCTCGGCGACAAGGGCGTCCACGCCCGCAGTGCGGTCGGCGTGGCGGTCCTCCCCCTGGACGCCCCGGTCGAGGTCGAGATCCAGGTCGAACTCGCCCCCGGGGCCTGACCCCGAGCCGCTCCGGCCGAGGCCGGAGCGGCGGCTCCCGGCCCCTTGCGCGCTCCGGCGTCGGGACCGGCCCCCACGCGCTCCGGCCCCCGGCCGGGCCGGGGGCCCGTACCGGCCCGGCGCCGGCCCGGGACCTGCGGACCGGCGTGCGCGCGGCGGTTGGCGGGCCGGGGCCGGCCGGGGTGGGCCTCGAACATCGGGACGGATGGCCGTAGCATCCCGCCATGCCCAACGGTGAGCAGGGACAGCAGCAGCCGCATCCGCACGGGGCCACGCCCGCCGGGGGCCAGTGGTACCCGCCGGAGTGGCCCGACCGCATCCGCGCGCTCGCGGACGGCACCCTCACCCCCGTCGAGCCCAGACGCGCCGCCACGGTGATGCTGCTGCGGGACACCGACGAGGGCCCCGCCGTGCACATGCTGCGCCGCCGCACCTCCATGGCCTTCGCCGGTGGCGCCTACGCCTACCCCGGCGGCGGGGTCGACCCCCGCGACGAGGACCACCTCGTCGGCTGGGCGGGACCGAGCCTCGCCCACTGGTCGGACCGGCTCGGCACGGATCCCCGTACCGCCCAGGCCATCGTCTGCGGAGCCGTCCGCGAGACCTTCGAGGAAGCCGGCGTCCTGCTCGCCGGCGAGGCCCCCGACACCGTTGTCGGCGACACCACCGGCGAGGACTGGGAGGCCGACCGGCTGGCCCTCGTGGGGCGGGAGCTGTCGTTCGCCGAGTTCCTCGGCCGCCGCGGCCTCGTGCTGCGCTCGGACCTGCTCGGGGCCTGGGCCCGCTGGATCACCCCCGCCTTCGAGCCCCGCCGCTACGACACCTGGTTCTTCGTCGCCGCCCTCCCCGAGGGCCAGCGCACCCGCAACGCTTCCACCGAAGCCGACCGGACCGTGTGGATCCGCCCAGCCGAGGCGGCCGCCGGCTACGACAAGGGCGAGCTGCTGATGATGCCGCCCACCATCTCCACGCTGCGGTCCCTGGAGCCGTACGAGAGCGCCGCCCAGGCCCTGGCCGGTGCCGCGGGCCAGGACCTGACCCCGGTCCTCGCGCAGGCCGCCCTGGAGGGCGGGGATGTGGTGCTCAGCTGGCCGGGGCACGATGAGTTCACCAAGCGCGTCCGCCTCGGACGCCCCGGAGGTGCCACCGCATGACCGACGCCGCAAGCCTGCCGGGCCAGCCCCGCGGAGTGGTCTCCTCCGGGCCCGCCACCGCCCGCGCGGTCAACGTCCTGGCCCCCAATGCCTCCGCCATGACCCTGGACGGCACCAACACCTGGCTCGTCTCGGAGCCGGACTCGGACCTGGCCGTCGTCATCGACCCGGGCCCGCTGGACGAGGGGCACTTGCAGGCGGTCATCCGTACCGCCGAGGAGGCCGGCAAGCGGGTCGCACTGACCCTGCTGACGCACGGCCACCCCGACCACGCGGGGGGCGCCGGCCGCTTCGCCGAGCTCACCGGCACCAAGGTGCGTGCCCTCGACCCGGCGCTGCGCCTGGGCGACGAGGGCCTCTCGGCGGGCCAGGGCATCCGGGTGGGCGGCCTGGAGCTGCGCGTCGTGGCGACGCCCGGCCACACCTCCGACTCCCTCTCCTTCCACCTGCCCGCCGACCGGGCCGTCCTGACCGGCGACACCATCCTCGGGCGCGGCACGACCGTCGTCGCACACCCCGACGGCCGGCTCGGCGACTACCTGGACTCCCTGCGCCGCCTGCGTTCGCTCACGGTCGACGACGGGGTCCACACGGTGCTTCCGGGCCACGGGCCGGTCCTGGACGACGCGCAGGGTGCCGTCGAGTTCTACCTGGCCCACCGCGCGCACCGCCTCGCGCAGGTGGAGACCGCTGTGGAGAACGGTTTCCTCACTCCGGAGGCGGTCGTGGCGTACGTGTACGCCGATGTCGACCGGTCGCTCTGGCCGATCGCGGAATGGTCCGTTCGGGCGCAGCTGGAGTACCTTCAAGATCACGGACTGATCCCAGGGGAGCCCGAATGACCGTCTTGTACCTGCTGCTCGCGCTGATCGCGACGGCGGCGTGGGTCACCTCGACGGTGGCCCTGCGGATGAAGGCCCTGGAACGCCGGGCGGACGGCCTGGAGCGCCGCCTGGGCCTGGTGCTGGAGCACTTCGGCATCGAGGAGCCGGAGCCGGCGGGGATGGACGAGGTACGGGCGCTGGCCCGCGACGGCCGCACGGTCGAGGCCATCCGCGCCCACCGCCGCGCCACCGGCTCCGGCCTGCTGGAGGCCAAGCAGGCGGTCGAGGCACTCACCGACTAGGCGGAGCGGCCACCGACCAAACGGGCCCCACCGACCGGGCGCGCACCCACCGCCCAGGCGGAGCGGTCGCGGACCATGGCGGCCCACCCACCCCCCCACCGGCCGGGCCACCCACCGACCGGCCGTGATGGCGGGCCGCGCCGCCCGCGGCGCGGCGAAACGGCCACGCGTGCCCCCGGGCAACGGCAGAAGGGCCCCGCCCCTCGGGGCAGGACCCTTCCGCTACCGGCCCGTGCGTGCCGCCGCGCGTCAGCGCGAGCGCTTCGCCAGCCGCTCCACGTCCAGCAGGATCACCGCACGCGCCTCCAGCCGCAGCCAGCCGCGCCCGGCGAAGTCGGCCAGCGCCTTGTTCACCGTCTCGCGGGAGGCGCCGACGAGCTGCGCCAGCTCCTCCTGCGTGAGGTCGTGCACGACGTGGATGCCCTCCTCCGACTGCACGCCGAAGCGGCGCGACAGGTCCAGGAGGGCCCGGGCCACACGGCCCGGAACGTCGGAGAAGACCAGGTCGGACATCTGGTCGTTGGTCTTGCGCAGGCGCCGCGCCACGGCGCGCAGCAGCGCCGTCGCCACCTCGGGCCGGGCGTTCAGCCAGGGCTGGAGGTCGCCGTGGCCGAGGCCCAGCAGCTTGACCTCGGTCAGCGCGGTCGCGGTGGCGGTGCGCGGGCCCGGGTCGAACAGCGACAGCTCGCCGATCAGCTCGCCGGGGCCGAGGACGGCCAGCATGTTCTCGCGGCCGTCGGGGGAGGTGCGGTGCAGCTTGACCTTGCCCTCGGTGACGACGTACAGCCGGTCACCGGGGTCGCCCTCGTGGAACAGGGCGTCACCGCGTGCGAGGGTCACCTCGCCCATGGAGGCGCGGAGCTCCGCGGCCTGCTCGTCATCGAGCGCCGCGAACAGCGGGGCGCGCCGCAGAACGTCGTCCACGAGTCTCTCTCCTATGTCGACCAGCTCAAGGGGACCGCTCCCCATTTTGCCGGACGGCTGAAACAGTGCGATCAATCACAAGGATGCCGGACGTACGGGTGTGCTGGGTGGCCGGAGCCCCATCAGGGTGGTGTTACCTGAGGTCCGGACGGCTGTCGGCGGTCGGCCTTAGGCTGGCCGGGTGTCCAATAAGCCGGTGAGAGCACAGGCCATGGGGTCCGCAGGAGTGACGGCGGCCCAGAATTCAGCCGTGGGCGAACAAGCCCCCGGAGCGTCGCCCTCGGAGGTTCCTCCGAGTCCCCAGGGCAAAGGTTCGACCAAGAAACAAGCGTCCGGGCGGGCCGCGAAGCAGGCGTCCGCTCCGGCCCCGAAGCAAGCGTCCGGGCGGGCCGCGAAGCAGACGGCCGGCCCGGCCCCGAAGCAGGCGTCCGGTCCGGCCCCTGAGCGGGCGTCCGGGGGGCCCGCCAAGCGGCCCAAGCCGGAATCCCGCCTCGCGATGATCCGCAGGGCCCGCCGGATCAACCGGGAGCTGGCCGAGGTGTACCCGTACGCGCATCCGGAACTGGATTTCCGCAACCCGTTCGAGCTCCTGGTCGCCACCGTCCTCTCCGCGCAGACCACCGACCTGCGCGTGAACCAGACGACCCCGGCCCTGTTCGCCGCCTACCCGAGCCCCGAGGCCATGGCCGCGGCCGCCCCGGAGGATCTGGAGGAGCTGATCCGGCCGACCGGGTTCTTCCGGGCCAAGTCGCGCTCCCTCCTCGGGCTCTCGCAAGCGCTGTGCGAGAAGTTCGGCGGAGAGGTGCCGGGCCGGATAGAAGACCTGGTGACCCTGCCCGGCGTGGGCCGCAAGACGGCCAACGTGGTCCTCGGCAACGCCTTCGGCGTCCCGGGGATCACCGTCGACACGCACTTCGGCCGGCTGGTGCGCCGCTTCAAGTGGACCGAGCAGGAGGACCCGGAGAAGGTCGAGGAAGAGATCTGCGCGATCTTCCCCAAGAGCGAGTGGACGATGCTCTCGCACCGCGTCGTCTTCCACGGCCGCCGGATCTGCCATGCCCGCAAGCCCGCTTGCGGCGCTTGCCCGATCGCCCCGCTCTGCCCGTCGTACGGCGAGGGCGAGACCGATCCCGAGAAGGCGCGGATGCTGCTCAAGTACGAGAAGGGCGGCCAGCCCGGCCAGCGGCTGAGCCCGCCGCCGGACTATCCGGGGCTGCCCGCACCACCGCTGGGCGGCGCCCCGGCGCCCTGAGAGCGGAACGCGGCGCCGCGAGGCGGCCCGCAGAGGAACGAAACCGGCGCCGGGCCACGTTGAGCGGGTGTCGCCGTCGCCGGGGTGGACACGGATCCAGGGAGCAGGGGTGCCTATGACGCGGGGTACGAGGGACGAGAGCATGACGGGCGCGCCGGTGGGCGGGTCGGAGGCCCCGGGTGATGAGTCGTACGTCGGCCCCCGCGGCGGCGTGACCCTGAGCACCCGGGGGCTTCCCGCCTGGCTGGGCCCGGTGGTGGAGGCCGCGCGCACGGTGCGGCCCCACCAGCTGAGCCGGTTCCTGCCCCCCGAGGACGGGCGGGGCCGCCAGTCCGCCGTGCTGATCCTCTTCGGTGAAGGCCCGCGCGGCCCGGAGCTGCTGCTCCAGGAACGGGCGGGGAGCCTGCGTTCCCACGCGGGCCAGCCCTCCTTCCCGGGCGGCGCCCTCGACCCCGAGGACGGCGATCCGCACACCACGGGCCCGCTGCGCGCCGCCCTGCGGGAGGCCCAGGAGGAGACCGGCCTCGATCCCGCCGGGGTCCAGCTCTTCGGGGCGCTGCCCCGCCTCTACATCCCGGTCAGCGAGTTCGTCGTGACCCCGGTGCTCGGGTGGTGGCGGGTCCCGACCCCGGTCGGCGCCGTGGACCCGGCGGAGACGGCCCGGGTCTTCACGGTGCCGGTGGCGGATCTCGCGGACCCGGCGCACCGTGTGACGGCCGTGCACCCGAGCGGTCATCTGGGCCCCGCTTTCACCGTCGAATCGGCTCTGGTCTGGGGTTTCACCGCCGGGGTGATCGACCGGTTGCTCCACTTCGCGGGGTGGGAGCGGGAGTGGGACCGCTCACGTGAGGTCACGATCGACTGGCGCGCATGAGACGGTGGCCCACGTGAACGTGCTGGACATCCTGTTGCTGGTCGCCGCCGTGTGGTTCGCGATCGTCGGCTACCGCCAGGGCTTCGTCGTCGGCATCCTGTCGGTGATCGGCTTCCTGGGCGGTGGTCTCATCGCCGTGTCCCTGCTGCCTTTGATCTGGGACCAGGTCACGGACAACGGCACCCAGGTGTCCACCACCGTCGTGGTGATCGCCGTCGTCGTGATCATCATCTGTGCCTCGATCGGCCAGGCCCTCACCACCCATCTGGGCAGCAGGCTCAGACGCCACATCACCTGGTCCCCGGCCCGCGCGATCGACGCGACGGGCGGGGCGCTGGTGAACGTGGTCGCGATGCTGCTGGTCGCGTGGCTGATCGGTTCCGCGCTCGCCGGGACCTCACTGCCCACCCTGGGCAAGGAGGTCCGCAACTCCAAGGTGCTGCTCGGCGTGTCGCGGGTGATGCCGGCGCAGGCGAACACCTGGTTCTCGGATTTCAGTGCGACCCTGGCGCAAAACGGTTTCCCCCAGGTGTTCAGCCCGTTCTCCAACGAGCCGATCACCGAGGTGCGGTCGCCCGATCCGGCGCTCGCCCGCAGCGGCGTCGCCGACCTCGCCAAGCGGTCGATCGTGAAGGTCGTGGGAACCGCGCCCAGTTGCAGCAAGGTGCTGGAGGGCACGGGCTTCGTCTTCGCGCCCGGCAAGGTCATGACCAACGCGCACGTCGTCGGCGGGGTCGCCGAGCCGACCGTGCAGGTGGGCGGCGAGGGCAAGCTCTACGACGGCAAGGTGGTGCTCTACGACTGGGAGCGTGACATCGCCGTCCTGGACGTGCCCAAGCTGAGGGCGCCCGCGCTGGAGTTCACCGACAAGGACGCGGTGAGCGGCAGCGATGCGATCGTGGCCGGCTTCCCGGAAAACGGTGCATACGACATCCGCTCGGCGCGCGTACGCGGCCGGATCAACGCCAACGGTCCGGACATCTACCACCGCGGCACGGTCCGACGGGACGTGTACTCCCTGTTCGCGACGGTCCGCCAGGGCAACTCCGGCGGTCCGCTCCTGACGCCCGACGGCAAGGTGTACGGGGTCGTCTTCGCCAAGTCCCTCGACGACCCCGACACCGGCTACGCCCTGACGGCGGACGAGATCCGCGACGACATCCGCAGCGGGAAGGCCGCCCAGCAACGGGTCGACAGCCAGGGCTGCGCGCTCTGAGCCGCGGCCCGGGCCGGGATTCCCGGGAGCGCCCTACATCCGCGGATGGCGCAGCCGGGCCGATACCCAGCGGGCCCGGCGGCGCAGGATGCGCGGAATCCCGAGTCGAGGGTCGTGGCCTTCGCGGCTTTCCCTCTCGTGGGTGCCCGGCGCGGCGGCCGAGCGGCGTTCGTGTGCGGTGTCACCGTAGTCGTGCGTCCAGCCCATACTCCGAGCTGTGCCCGGGCCCCAAGGTCGGTAATCCCGTACGGGGCGGCCAATTGGCCTATGCGCCGGGCAATTGAACGACCGTCATACGAGCGTATGGGGGATGGTCCGAGGAGTCCGCCGAACGGCCGTCCGCCCGGTTCAGCGGTCCGGCTCGGGGTCCTTGAGCCAGTTCACCAGCTCCGCCGAGAAGGCCGCGGGGTCCTCCTCGTGCGGGAAGTGCCCCAGCCCGTCGAACAGCCGCCAGCGGTAAGGGGCTTCGACGTACTCGCCGGAACCGGCAGCGCTGCGCGTACGCATCACCGGATCGAGCGAGCCGTGCAGGTGCAGCGTCGGCACCCGCACCGGCCGCTTCATGCGCCGGTTGAACTGGAGCCCGTCGGGCCGGGCCATCGAACGCATCATCCAGCGGTACGGCTCGATCGAGCAGTGCGCGGTGGACGGGATGCACATCGCGCGCCGATACACCTCGACGTCGGCGTCCTCGGGCGGCACCGGACCGGACCACTCCCGGATCAGCCGGCCCACGAGCGCCCCGTCGTCGGCGACGAGCTGCCGTTCGGGGAGGAACGGCCGCTGGAACCCCCAGATGTGCGAACTCGCCCGGGTCTGGCCGAAGTCCGCGAGCATCGCCGCGCGCCAGCGGCGCGGGTGCGGCATGGAGGAGACCACCAGCCGGCGGACCAGCTTCGGCCGCATCACGGCCGCCGTCCAGGCGAGGTAACCGCCCAGGTCGTGTCCGACGAGGGCGGCGTCCGGCTCACCGAGGGACCGGATGACGCCGGTGATGTCGAGCGCCAGGTTCGCCGGGTCGTAGCCGCGCGGCGTGCGGTCGCTGCCGCCCACCCCGCGCAGGTCCATCGCGACGGCGCGGTATCCGGAGTCGGCGAGGGCGGTCAGCTGGTGCCGCCAGGTCCACCAGAACTGCGGGAAGCCGTGCAGCAGCAGCACCAACGGCCCGTCACCGAGCTCGGCCACGTGGAACCGCGCGCCGTTGGCGGCGACGTCCCGGTGCGTCACCTCTTTCCCGCCGGGGATGTCGAGCCGTACCGCCGAGGCGGCCGTGGGCGGGGTGCCGGAAGCCGGCGAGGGCGCTGTCATGAGGACGAGCGTGCCACACCCACAGCCTTGTCACTGACCGGGCGCGGGTGCGGCTTGACGGTCCCGACGACCGCCGCCGTCTGCTTGATGGAGGCGATGGACTTCTCCGGGGGCTTGACCTTCTTGAACTTCGAGACGGCCAGCAGCGCCGCCACTCCGGCGAGCAGCAGGAACGCGCCACCGACGATGAGGAAGGACCAGGCGAGCCCCAGCCCGAGGTTGTGGATCCCGTACGCCGCGGCGAAGCTCAGCACCGGCAGGGAGAACAGTGCGAACACCCCTGCGGTGGAGATCGCGGCCCCGCCGATGCCCGCGCGCTTGACGTCCTGGCGCAGCTCCGCCTTCGCGAGGGCGATCTCGTCGTGCACCAGGGCGGACATCTCGGCGGTCGCCGAGGCGACCAGCTGGCCGAGTGTGCGCTCGGCTCCTTCCACCCCTTGGTCCAACGCGCTCATCGCTCTCTCCCTACGTCGTCCGTCGTCGACGGCTGTCCTCCGTCAGTTCAGATCATGCCGGACGGTCGCGCTCTGCGCTGGACCCGGCCGCCGCTTCGTTTCCCGCGGGCGTCGCGGCCGCTGCCGCGAGGCGCCGGTGTTCCGCCGCCTTCTCCTCGTGGATGCGCGCCATGCGCAGGTGGTATTCGGGGTTGTCCAGTTCGTAGATGTCCGGGATGCCGTCGTGGTCCTCGTCGCGGTCCTCGGCCTCCGTCAGCGCCCTGTACTTGCGGTCGCGGAGCTTGAGCAGCACGCACGCGACGATCGCGGCCGTGAGCGAGCCGATCAGGACGGCGGCCTTGACCTCGTCGGTGAGCGTCTCGTCGCCGGCGAAGGCGAGTTCCCCGATGAGGAGGGACACCGTGAAGCCGATGCCGGCCAGCGAGGCGACCGCGAGCACGTCCGGCCAGGCGAGGTCCTCGTTCAGTTCGGCCTTGGTGAAGCGGGCCGCCAGCCAGGTGCCGCCGAAGATGCCCACGGTCTTGCCGACGACCAGACCGAGCACCACGCCGAGGGTCTCCGGCCGGGTGAAGACCTGGCCGATCGCCTTGTCGGAGAGGGAGACACCGGCGGCGAACAGGGCGAAGAGGGGGACGGCCAAGCCCGCCGAAAGGGGCCGTACGAGGTGTTCGATGTGCTCCCCGGGGGAAGTGTCCTCGCCCTCCTTGCGGCTGCAGCGCAGCATCAGGCCCATCGCGACACCCGCGATGGTGGCGTGGACCCCGCTGTTGTACATCAGCCCCCAGATCACGAGGGCGAGCGGGACGTAGACGTACCACCCGCGGACGCCGCTGCGGAGCAGGAACCAGAAGAGAGCGAGGCCCGCGACGGCGCCGCCGAGCGCCGGGAAGTCGATGTCGCTGGTGAAGAACACCGCGATGATCAGGATGGCGAAGAGGTCGTCCACGACCGCGAGGGTCAGCAGGAACGCGCGCAGGGCCGACGGCAGGGAAGTGCCGATGACCGCGAGGACCGCGAGCGCGAAGGCGATGTCGGTGGCGGTCGGGACCGCCCAGCCGTCCGTCGAACCGCCGCCGACCAGGTTGACGAGTACGTAGACCACCGCGGGCATGACCATGCCGCTGAGGGCGGCGATCACCGGGAGGGCGGCCGCCTTGGGGTCGCGCAGGTCGCCCGCGACGAGTTCGCGCTTGAGCTCGATGCCGGCGACGAAGAAGAAGACGGCGAGCAGGCCGTCCGCCGCCCAGTGCTGGAGGGAGAGGTCCAGGCCGAGCGAGCTGGGGCCGATGTGGAAGGACCGCACGCTGTCATAGGCGCCCGCGATCGGGGGGACGTTGGCCCAGACGAGTGCGGTGATCGCGGCCACCAGGAGGAGCACGCCGCCGACGGTTTCGGTCCGCAGGGCGTCGGCGACGAAGCGGCGCTCGGGCAGCGAGAGCCGGCCGAGCAGCTTGCGGCGCTGGTGGTCGGTGGGACTGGGCGCGGCCACTTGAGGCACCTCCGGGGCGGTTGGACGGCATGGCGAAGCTCGTTGCCGACCAGACTTCCCGGCGCACCCTGAGTATTTCTTTACCTTCCTCATACTTTACAGGGAGTGCGCAAGGGCGTATCCGGCGATCTTCACTTTATGCGCGAAAGGGCCATCCGGCGCGCCGCACCGGATGGCCCCGTCGGCGGTGTCAGGGCTGGCTGCTCCCTGGTTCCGACCGCTTCTGTTCCGACCCGCTTCTGTTCCGACCCGCTTCGCCCTGTTCGGCAGGGCCGTGCCGGGCTCGCTCCCGCCCCGGCTCAGTCCTCGGTGCCGGCGGCGGGCAGCTTGCTCTGGATCAGGTCCATCACGGAGGAGTCGGCGAGCGTGGTCACGTCACCGACGGCCCGGTTCTCCGCCACGTCACGCAGCAGACGGCGCATGATCTTGCCCGAGCGGGTCTTCGGCAGCTCCTGCACCGGCAGGATGCGCTTCGGCTTGGCGATCGGGCCGAGCGTCGCGCCCACGTGGTCACGCAGCTCCGCGACCAGGGTCTGCGTCTCGGACGCGCTGCCGCGCAGGATGACGAAGGCGACGATGGCCTGGCCGGTGGTCTCGTCGTTCGCACCCACCACCGCCGCCTCGGCGACCGAGGGGTGGGAGACGAGCGCCGACTCGACCTCTGTGGTCGAGATGTTGTGGCCGGAAACCAGCATCACGTCATCGACCCGGCCGAGCAGCCAGATGTCGCCGTCCTCGTCCTTCTTCGCGCCGTCACCCGCGAAGTACTTGCCCTCGAAGCGCGACCAGTAGGTGTCGATGAACCGCTGGTCGTCACCCCAGATGGTGCGCAGCATCGACGGCCACGGCTCGGTGAGCACCAGGTAGCCGCCCCCGCCGTCGGGGACCTCGCGGCCCTCGTCGTCCACGACCGTGGCGCCGATGCCCGGCAGGGCGCGCTGCGCCGAGCCCGGCTTGGTCTCGGTGACGCCCGGGAGCGGGGAGATCATCATGGCGCCGGTCTCGGTCTGCCACCAGGTGTCCACGATCGGGCAGCGGTCGCCGCCGATGTTCTTGCGGTACCAGATCCAGGCCTCGGGGTTGATCGGCTCGCCCACCGAGCCGAGGACCCGCAGGCTCGACAGGTCGAACTTCGCGGGGATGTCGTCGCCCCACTTCATGAACGTCCGGATCGCCGTGGGCGCGGTGTAGAGGATGGTGACGCCGTACTTCTGCACGACCTCCCAGAACCGGCCCTGGTGCGGGGTGTCCGGGGTGCCCTCGTACATCACCTGGGTGGCGCCGTTGGCGAGCGGACCGTAGACGATGTAGGAGTGCCCGGTCACCCAGCCGATGTCGGCCGTGCACCAGTAGACGTCCGTCTCCGGCTTGAGGTCGAACACCGCGTGGTGGGTGTACGCGGCCTGCGTGAGGTAGCCGCCGGAGGTGTGCAGGATGCCCTTGGGCTTACCCGTGGTCCCCGAGGTGTACAGGATGAACAGCGGGTGCTCGGCGTCGAAGGCCTGCGGGGTGTGCTCCGCGGACTGGCGCTCGACGATGTCGTGCCACCAGACGTCGCGGCCCTCGGTGAAGGCGGTGTCCTGGCCGGTGCGGCGCACGACGAGGACGTGCTCGACCTGCGGGCACTTGGCGACGGCCTCGTCGATGGCGGGCTTGAGCGCGCTGGGCTTGCCGCGGCGGTAGCCGCCGTCGGAGGTGATGACCAGCTTGGCGTCGGCGTCCTGGATGCGGGAGGCGACGGCGTCGGCGGAGAAACCGCCGAAGACCACCGAGTGGGCGGCGCCGACGCGGGCGCAGGCGAGCATCGCGACGACGGCCTCGGGGATCATCGGCAGGTAGACCGCCACCCGGTCGCCGGCCCGCACGCCCAGCTCGGTCAGGGCGTTGGCGGCCTTGGAGACCTCGTCCTTGAGCTCGGCGTAGGTGATCGCGCGGCTGTCGCCGGGCTCACCTTCGAAGTGCAGGGCGACGCGGTCGCCGTTGCCGGCCTCGACGTGCCGGTCGACGCAGTTGTACGCGACGTTCAGCTTGCCGTCCGCGAACCACTTCGCGAAGGGCGGGTTGGTCCAGTCGAGCGTCTGCGTCGGTTCGGTGGCCCAGGTCAGCCGCCGGGCCTGCTCGGCCCAGAAGCCCAGCCGGTCCGCCTCGGCCTGTGCGTACGCAGCCCCTGTCACGTTGGCAGCGGCGGCCAGGTCGGCAGGGGGAGCGAATCGGCGCTCCTCCTTCAACAGGTTGGCCAGGCTTTCATTGCTCACGACATCTCCCTTTCCCAGGGTGTCCGTTGTGTCCCCGGGCATAGCTCATCAGTCAGCGGCCCAGGTGACAAGGGGTAGCCGAAAATTGGTTTAGACCTATAGCACGGCTGAGCCCATGCCGATGACCCCTTCCCGCTGCGGTGCGCAGCGCCGCACGGCATGGTGCGGTGCGGTGCAGTGCGGCGCAGTGCGGGAAGGGGCCACGCAGTGGCACGGATACGGGAGGTTATCCGTTCGCGGGCACCGCGGGCCTTGGCGTGGCCGATTCCCTACGGTGCGGGCCGGCGGTGCGGGGCCGGCGCGGCGGGGCCGGCGCGGCGGGACTGACGGTGCCGGACCCGGGCGGGGCGGACCGGGTCCGGGCCCTGCCGCGCGGTCAGGCGTGGCCGCCGACGCTGTCGAAGACCCGGCAGTCGAAGAAGTCGTCACCCCCGGAGAGCAGGTACGCCTGGGCCTCGCCCACGTGGAAGTACATCCCGTGCAGCTCCAGCGTGCCCTCGGCCAGCCGTCTCGCCACCGATTCGTGCGCCCGCAGGTGCTCCAGCTGCTGGACGACATTGGTCAGGCACAGCTGCTCCACGGCGTCCGCCGGCAGCCGGCCCGCGATCCGGGCCCAGGGGTGGTGCCGGCTCGTCATCCGCTCCAGGCTGGGCAGACCGTGCCGCAGCCAGCGCCGCAGCGGGGTCATCGGCGCTCCCGGGTTCGAGTTCAGCAGCGCCTGCATCGCGCCACAGCCCGAGTGCCCGCACACGGTGATGCTGTCCACCTTGAGCACGTCCACGGCGTACTCGATCGCCGCCGCGACCGAATCGTCCGCGGCCTCCGCACCCGGCAGCGGAACCAGATTGCCGACGTTGCGGACGGTGAAGAGGTCACCCGGCCCGCTGGCCGTGATCATGCTGGTCACCAGCCGGGAATCGGCGCAGGTGAGGAACAGCTGGGACGGCTGCTGCCCCTCGCGGGCGAGCCGGGCCAGCTCGTCCCGCACGTGCGGTGCGGTGTCCCGCTGGAAGGCGCTGATTCCGCTGGCCAGTTGTCCGGCTCCGCGCCTGCGGGACTCGCTCACTGCGGTCGCGCCCGCCGGCCTGGGCGGCGTACGGTCCTCCTCGCGCCCGGCGGGGCGGTGGTCGCAGTGGTTCTTCCAAGGCGTCCAGGGGCGGCAGCAGTGGTGCGCCCCGCGCAGATCTCCTCCCGGTCCGGCCGGCTCACCGCCTCCGGGCCGGCCGCTCTCGACGGGCCGGGGCCCGGTGCGGCCCGTCACCTCGACCGAACCACCGTGTGCGACGTGCGCGTCCTTCCAGTCCTGGAGCGTCTCGAAGGCGGCGTGGTCCATGAACGAGCCGTCGAGCTCGATCACCGCCTGCGCGTCGTGCGGAATCTGGTTCAGCACTCGGCTCAGTCGCGGGACGGCGAGGAAGGTCAACTGCCCCCGCGCCCACACCCGGTGGACGCCCTCCAGCTCTTCGAGCGTGATCCGGGTCCGGGCGAGCCGGTGCAGGGCGAGCGCCACGGCCACCGCGATGCCGACGGCGACACCCTCCAGGACACCGCCCAGGACCACGGCCGCGATCGTCGTCACGTAGACCAGGATCTCGCGGTGCCGGGTGACGGTGCGCACATGCGTCGCGCTCACCATCTGCACCCCCACCACCATCACCAGCGCGGCGAGCGAGGCGAGCGGGATCAGGTCGAGGACCGGGACGAGCAGCCCGGCGGCGAGCATGATCCACAGACCGTGCAGCATCGACGCCCGGCGGCTGACCGCCCCGGCCCGGACGTTCGCCGCGCTGCGTACCGCCCCGCCCGCCACGGGCAGCCCGCCCAGGGCTCCAGAGAGGACGTTCGCCGCGCCCTGCCCGCACAGCTCCCGGTTGAGATCGGCGCGCGGCGGGCGGCTGCCCCTCGTCCGGGCGGAGGCGGTCAGCTTGTCGGTGGCGACGGCGGACAGCAGGGACTCCACACTGCCGACCAGCGTGACCGTCAGCACGGCGGCGACGATCCCGAGCACCGGCCCCTCGGGCAGCTCGGGCAGCGCATGGCTGCGCCAGGACGGCAGGTCCACCCGGGGCAGGTGCAGCCCGGCCGCGGTCGCGAAGACGGTGGCGGTCGCGACGGCGGCGAGTGCGGCGGGCACCTTGCGCAGGGCCCGCCCGGCCCGCCCGGGCAGTCGTGGCCAGCCGAGCAGCACGACCAGCGTCAGCACGCTGATGCCGACCGCGGCGGGATGCAGGTCGGCCAACTGGGCCGGCAGACCCCGGACATTGGCGAGGGCGGAGCTCTGCGGGGTGCCTCCGAGCACGATGTGCAGCTGGGCCAGCGCGATGGTCACCCCGATGCCCGCGAGCATGCCGTGCACGATGGCCGGGCTCACCATGAGCGCCGACCGGGCGGTGCGCAGGAACGCGAGCCCGAGCTGGCAGCAGCCGGCGAGCACGGTGATGGCGCACGTGGTGCGCCACCCGTAGCGCTGGATCAACTCGGCGGTGACCACGGTGAGTCCCGTGGCCGCCCCGCTCACCAGGAGCGGTGCGCCGCCGAGCCGCCCGGCCACGATCCCGCCGACCGCCGCGGCCACCAGACCGGCCTGGAGCGGTGCGCCGGTGGCCAGCGCGATGCCGAGGGACAGGGGCAGGGCGATCAGGAAGACGGCGACGGAGGCGGAGAGATCGGCGGACAGGCCTGCGGGCAGGCCCTTACCCGGCTGACGGCTTGGGCGACTGCCCGGCCACAGTGTGCGGAACCGGTGGCCGGTGGCTGAGGAGTTGGCGGCTGATGGGTCGGTGGCGGAAGTGGCTGTCATGGGTTCCCGTCTCCTCTGAGGAGGGATGAAGCGGCGGGAGTCAACACTCGGTAAATGGATGGTAATGGAGAGTAAAGAACGAGGGGAGGGAATGGGGGCAAATGGCTTAGCAATTACCCCTCAGGAGTGATTAAGCATTTTGTACGGCTTGTCGCATCATCTTCAAAGCAGACCGCGTGGGACGGTGCCGCCCGGAAGTCCCGCGAGGGAACTGTGAGGGAGAGGTGTGCGGATGATCGCCGCTACGAAGAAGATCGCCGGCGGCCTGGTCGCCACGGCCCTGGTCCTGTGCGCCGCCGGGTGCGGAAGCTCGGAACGCGCCAAACCCCCTGCTCTCGGGGGTCCGAACGCCAAGAAGGGTGCCGTGCCGGAGGCGGCCCCCGGCAGCGTCAACCGGCTCATCGGCGACGGCTCGACCGCGTACACCGGCCGGCAGCCGAACGTACAGCAGCCCCAGAAGCTCAAGCCCGGTGAAAAGCCCCCGCAGTTCGTCGTCTTCTCCTGGGACGGCGCCGGCGAGGACAGCCAGAAGCTCTTCTCCCACTTCCGTGAAGTGGGCAAGGAGTACAACGCGCGGATGACCTATTTCCTCAGCGCCCTGTACCTGCTGCCAGAGGAGAAGCGTTCCCTCTACACCGCCCCGCAGCACTCCCCGGGCCGCTCCGACATCGGCTTCGGTGACCCGCAGGGCATCAAGGACACCGCCACCCAGGTCCGCGCGGCCTGGTTGGAGGGCAACGAGATCGGCACCCACTTCAACGGCCACTTCTGCGGCCCCGACGGCGGCGTGGGCACCTGGTCCGTCGAGGAGTGGAAGAGCGAGATCAACCAGGCGAAGGCCTTCGTCAAGAACTGGAAGACCAACTCGCCCGAGCTCAAGGGCATGGAGGCGCTCCCCTTCGACTACGACAAGGAACTCATCGGCGCCCGCACTCCCTGCCTCGAAGGCCAGAAGAACTTCATGCTGGCGGCGAAGGACATGGGCTTCCGGTACGACTCCAGCGGCATCAGCAAGCAGATCTGGCCGAAGAAGACGGACGGCCTGTGGGACATCCCGCTCCAACTGGTGCCCATGCCGGGCCGGGCGTTCGAAACCCTGAGCATGGACTACAACTACATGGTCAACCAGTCCGGGACGACCACGCAGGGCGACCCCTCGCAGCACGCGTACTGGGGCGAGCAGATGCGCGACGGCCTCCAGAAGGCCTTCGACCGCGTCTACCAGGGCAACCGCGCACCGCTGATCATCGGCAACCACTTCGAGTCCTGGAACGGCGGCACCTACATGAAGGCCGTCGAGGAGTCCATCAAGTCGATCTGCACGCAGAAGGAGGTCCGCTGCGTACCGTTCCGCGAGCTGGCCGACTGGCTGGACGCCCAGGACCCCAAGGTCCTGGAGTGGATGCGCACCCTCGACGTGGGTGAGGCGCCCAAGGAAGGCTGGACGAAGCTCCTGACGGCGGGGCCGCCGGCCAAGCCGGCCGCCCCGGCCCAGGTCAAGCCGGCTGGGGAGCCGGCCGAGTCCGGTTCGGACGAGGGCTGACCAGCCCCTGCGATCCGGCGGGGCGCGCCTCGTCGAGGACGAAGCCGGGGTCGACCTGTTCGGCGAGGTCGACCCCGGTCTTGGCGTTGCCCCAGCTCTCGGCGTTCTTCAGGTGGAAGTGGACCATCTGCTGGGTGTACCGGGCCCAGTCGCGCTCGGCGTACGAGTCCTCGGCCGCGTCCTGGAGTACCTGTAGCGCGAGCCGGTTGCTCGCTTCCAGCAGCTCGAACGAGGCGGGCCGGCCCTTCTCCAGCGACCGGACCCAGTCCGAGTGCCCGAAGGTGACCAGCAGGTCCTCGCCCACCTCGTCCCGGAGGAACTCGATGTCCTCGGGGCCCTGCACCTTGTTGCCGATCACCCTGAGGGCGACCCCGTAGTCCCGGGCGTACTCCTTGTACTGGCGGTAGACGGAAACGCCCTTGCGGGTCGGCTCGGCCACCAGGAAGGTCATGTCGAAGCGGGTGAACATGCCCGAGGCGAAGGAGTCCGAGCCGGCGGTCATGTCGACGACGACGTACTCGTCGGGGCCGTCCACCAGGTGGTTCAGGCACAGTTCGACCGCGCCGACCTTGGAGTGGTAGCAGGCCACGCCGAGATCGGCCTCGGTGAACGGGCCCGTGGCCATCAGCCGTACGGGCTCTCCGTCCAGCAGCACCGGGCGCGCGCAGGCGTCGTACACCGGGTTGTCCTCGGTGACCCGCAGCAGTCGTGAGCCGGTTCCGGGCGGGGTCGTCTTGATCATGGTGTCGGCGGACGCGATGCGCGGGTTGGACCCGCGCAGGTAGTCCTTGATCATCGGTAGCTGGGCGCCCATGGCGGGCAGCGCGGCGGCCTCGTCCTCGCTCAGCCCGAGCGCGACGCCGAGGTGTTGGTTGATGTCGGCGTCCACCGCGACGACGGGGGCTTCATTGGCGGCGAGGTGGCGGATGAAGAGGGAGGACAGCGTGGTCTTGCCGCTGCCGCCCTTTCCCACGAAAGCGATCTTCATGTTCACCAAGCGTAGTGGATCGGTTGCTTTCCGTGGTCTAGGTGAGTGAAGAAGACCACTCCAAGGAGGGGTCGGTGCTATGGGGGCGCAGTGCGTAGGCTCCTTACTTATGAGTAGCGCTGCTGACCCGCTGGCCCCACTGGCCGGGCTGCCGGGTGTCGCCGATTCCGTGGATTCCGTACGCAAGGCCGTGGACCGGGTCTACGGGCACCGGGTGATGCGCCGGCGCGGCGGCGAGATCACCTCGGAAGCCGCCCTGCGCGGAGCCAGGGCCAGTGCGGCGCTGTCCGGGGCCGACTGGGCGCTGGAGGAGGTGCGCCGCCGGACCGACTTCGGCACGGAGGCGGAGGCGCGCACGGTGGGCGCGGCCCTGCGGCTGACGGCCGAGGCCGGTCAGCTGCTGAGCATCTGGCGCCAGTCGCCGCTACGGGTCCTGGCGCGCCTGCATCTGGTGGCCTCGGGTTCCACCCTGACGACGGGAGCCGACTCCGTCGCGCGCGGGGGCGGGGGCGGGGGCGCGAACGGGGGCGACACGGTGGGGCGGCCGCGGCTGGCGGGCGAGCCCGTGGACGAGCCGCTGATCGAAGCCCCGCTGCCCAGCGCGGAGGAGGTCGCCGGACGACTGGACGGCCTGTCCCGGCTGGTCATCGCGGGGGGCTCCGCTCCGGCACTGATCACGGCGGCGGTGGTGCACGGCGAGCTGCTGGCCCTGCGTCCCTTCGGCTCGTACAACGGCCTCGTCGCGCGGGCGGCCGAGCGGATCGTGCTGATCAACAGCGGCCTCGACCCGAAGGCGATTTGCCCGGCCGAGGTGGGCCATGCGGAACAGGGCTCGGAGGCGTACGTGGCGGCCTTCGAGGGCTACGTCTCGGGCACCCCCGACGGGATGGCGGCCTGGATCGCGCACTGCGGGCGGGCGGTCGAACTGGGAGTGCGTGAGTCGACGGCGGTCTGCGAGGCGCTCCAGCGCGGCGCGGCCTGACGGCCGGGGTTCTGCTCCGGGCGCCTGGCCGGGCGTCTGCTCTGGGCGCCTGCCCTGGGAGCCTGCCGCGGGCGACGCCGGCAGGGGCGCGAGGGCGTCCCGGACAGGGTTGCGGCGACACCGTCCTGCTTTGGTGTCGCCGCTGGCATTCCCGCCGGGTTACCAAGCGTCCTCGATGTTGCCCATCAAGCCGGGTACTTTGCCCTTGGCCTGGTGCGGCTGGCCCGTAATCGACGGGTCGACGTCGCGTGGGTGCTCGGCGTTCCTGCATCGGTCCGTGGGCCTTACTGCGTTTTAAAGATGATCCTCTCGGATGTTCTTTGGTCTCGCGGGCCGTTGACTCCTTTGTACTCCGCTTCCGAGACGAGCGAAACCCCTGGTCTCACTTCTTTACCTTTCTCGGCTATTCGGGATATATCGGACGCCTAAATCGGGCCATTGCAGGCCGTGCCGCCCTAACGTGGAGCGCTGCCGGTCCCCGGCCGCCGGCCGCCGGACGCCCGGATCCGGCGCTCGCGTAATCCGGTGGCCCCGCAGCGAAGCAACCGAACCGTACGCCGGTGATCCGGCGAGCCGAACCGGCGGGGTGGGGTGCGCGCCGGTTCGGGCGGGATCAGGCCGTTCTCAGGCGGCCACGGCGCCGGCGCGGCGACGGCTGGCGTACCAGACGAGGCCTGCCGTGGCCGCAGCCGCGCCCACGGCCGCCGCGGCCACCCACGCCGGTCGCGCAGTCATGGACAGCCCCGGCACCCGCTGCTTCAGCCGCACCGGCCGGTTGAACACCAGCACCGGCCACTCCCGCGCCACCGCCTCGCGCCGCAGCGCCCGGTCGGGGTTCACCACGTGCGGGTGCCCTACCGCCTCCAGCATCGGCACGTCGGTGATCGAGTCGCTGTAGGCGTAGCACCGCGCGAGGTCGTATCCCTCGGACTCCGCGAGCTCGCGTACCGCCTCGGCCTTCGTCGGGCCGTAGGCGTAGTAGTCGATCTCCCCGGTGAAGCAGCCGTCCTCGCCGACGACCATGCGGGTGGCCACGACGCGGTCCGCACCGAGCATCTCCCCGATGGGCTCGACCACTTCGGCACCCGAGGTGGACACGATCACCACGTCACGTCCGGCGGTGTGGTGGGCTTCGATCAGTGATGCGGCCTCGTCGTAGATGATCGGGTCGATGAGGTCGTGCAGGGCTTCGGCGACGATCTCGCGCACCTGCTGGACATTCCACCCCTTGCAGAGGGCGGACAGGTACTCCCGCATCCGTTCCATCTGGTCGTGGTCGGCGCCGCCGGCCAGGAAGATGAACTGGGTGTATGCGGTGCGCAGGACGGCCCGCCGGTTGATGAGGCCACCCCGGTAGAACGACTTGCTGAACGTCAGGGTGCTTGACTTCGCAATGACCGTCTTGTCCAGGTCGAAGAAGGCGGCGGTCCGAGGCGAGGAGTGCGGCAAGGGCTGATTTTCCACGCCCCGAGCATATGCGCCCACCATTCGGCGTAAGGTGTGGCGCGTGGGTTTGCCTGAGAGGGCTCTCGGGTACACCATGGAAGTCACGGATCGTTCGCGACCGTGCTAACCCGGTCTGGCTCCTCCCCCCCCGAGTCGGACCGTGGGGACGACCCCCGCTCTCCCCCCCGGCGGGGGTCGTCGCATGTCCGGACGCGGTTCGCGCCCCTTGCCTTCGGCTCTCGAGGAACATCTTCCAGGCCCCTTCCCTTCGGCGGGCCCACGTGGCGAAGGCCCTCACCACTCCGAACTCGTGACTCTGCGTAGTTGTTCCGGAGCGCTGTGAACTCACCCGATGGGGTGGCGGAGATATCCACAACCACGTTCTTGTCCACAGATATCGAGCAAGATCCACTTCTTTTTCCTGATCGCTGCACCGTGATTCCAGCCGCGAAGTCCGCGGTTCATGGATTTGCAGCGAGAAGGGGGCGGAGATCGTGGCTGGATCGAAGTCGTGTGTTGTTCCGGAGTTCGCGGTGTCGGGTGGGGCCGGGGTGCCGAACCGGACGGTCGGCGCCGTGCCCGGTGGCGGACGCCCGCTGATCATCACCGAGGATCCCTTGCTGCTCGACGACCTGCTGCGCCTGTGCGCCGCGGCGGGCGCCGAGCCGCATGTGCACCACACGGTGCCCGAGCAAATCGGAGGGTTCGGTGATGCGGGTGCCAGTGGGGCCGGAAGGCTCCCCAGTGGCGTGAGTGCCAGGAGTGGCGGGGGCGGCGCGGGCGCAAGTGGCGTCAACAGCGCGCCCGATGGTGCCGAGGCCGTGGGCCGGTCCCGCGGCGGTACCGGCTGGGAATCCGCTCCCCTCGTCCTGGTCGGGGACGACGCCGCCCGACGGGTCCGTGGAGCGCCGCGCCGGGACGGCGTCTTCCTCGTCGGTCGCGATCTGGACGACCCCGGGGTGTGGCAGCGGGCGGTGGAGATCGGCGCCGAGGAGGTGCTGCGGCTGCCCGACGCCGAGAGCAGGCTCGTCGACCGCATCGCCGATGTGGTCGAAGGGGCCGGTCGGCCCGCCCTCGCCGTGGGGGTGATCGGCGGCAGCGGCGGGGCCGGGGCGTCCACCTTGGCCTGCGCCCTCGCCGTACGGGCCGCCAGGGCGGGGGAGCGGACCATCCTCATCGACGGTGACCCGCTCGGCGGGGGCATGGACGTGCTGCTCGGCGGCGAGGGCGCCGAAGGGCTGCGCTGGCCGGATTTCGCCGGCTCGCGCGGCCGGGTCGGTGCGGGGGCGCTGGAGGAATCACTGCCCGAGTTGCACGCGCTCAGGGTGCTGAGCTGGGATCGCGGGGACCGGGTCGTGGTGCCGCCCGCCGCGATGCGGTCGGTGGTTGCCGCTGCTCGCCGCCGGGGCGGGGTGGTGGTGGTCGACCTGCCCCGGCGGGTGGACGAAGCCGTCGCCGAGGTGCTGGCCCAGCTGGACCTGGTGCTGATGGTGGTGCCGGGCGAGCTGCGGGCCGTGGCCGCCGCGGGGCGGGTGGCCGCCGGGGTACGGATGGTGGCCCGGGATGTCCGCGTCGTCGTACGGGGGCGCTGCCCTGACGGGCTCGACGCCGAAGCGGTCGCGGACCTGCTGGGGGCGCCGTTGGCCGGGGTGGTGCCGGTGGAGGTGGGGCTTCCGGGGCGGGTGGCCGAGGGGGAACCGCCGGGGGCGCGGGGGCGTAGCGCGCTCGCCCGGTTCTGCGACGGCTTCTGGCAGCGGGCGCTCGGCTCCGCCCAGGGGGTGCCGGCATGAGCGCGGTACTGCTGGACGCGGTGCGGCAGCGGCTCGCCGAGAGCGGGGCGGAACCGACCCCGGCCAGGGTGGCCGCCGCCCTCCGGGCGCAGGGCCGGCTGCTCGGAGATGCGGAAGTGCTGGGCGCGGCAGCCGAGTTGCGGTCGGAGTTGGTCGGCGCGGGCCCGCTGGAGATGCTGCTCGCCGACCCGGAGGTCACCGATGTGCTGGTGGCGGCCCCGGACCGGGTGTGGGTGGACCGGGGTGGCGGGCTGGAGCTGACCGGGGTGACCTTCGCCGACGCCGAGGCGGTGCGCCGGCTCGCCCAACGGCTGGCGGCGGTCGCGGGACGACGCCTGGACGATGCCCGGCCCTGGGTGGACGCCCGGATGCCGGACGGCACCCGGCTGCATGCCGTGCTGCCACCGGTGGCGGTGGGGTCGGCGTGCCTGTCGCTGCGGGTGGTGCGGCCCAAGGCGTTCACCCTGGACGAGCTGGTGGCCGCGGGCACGCTGCCGCCGGGCGGGCAGACGCTGCTGGCGGCGATGGTCGAGGCGCGGCTGTCGTTCCTCGTCTCCGGTGGGACCGGGACGGGCAAGACCACCCTGCTCAGTGCCCTGCTAGGGCTGGTCGGCCCGGGTGAGCGGATCGTGCTCGCCGAGGACTCGGCCGAGCTGCGCCCCGACCATCCGCATGTGGTGCGGCTGGAAACCCGGCCCGCCAACCAGGAGGGGGCGGGGCTGGTCACCCTCGCCGACCTGGTCCGGCAGGCGCTGCGGATGCGTCCCGACCGGCTGGTGGTCGGCGAGGTCCGGGGCGCGGAGGTGGCGGACCTGCTGGCCGCGCTGAACACCGGGCACGAAGGCGGCTGCGGCACCGTGCACGCCAATGCCGCGGCGCACGTACCGGCCCGGTTGGAGGCCCTCGGGACGGCGGCCGGGCTCGACCGGGCGGCACTGCACAGCCAGTTGGCGGCCGCACTGGCTCTCGTGGTGCACCTGGTCCGGGACCGGTCGGGCCGTCGGCGGGTTGCCGAGGTGCATGTCCTGGAGCGGGATCCGGCCGGCCTGGTGGTCACGGTGCCCGCGCTGCGCTGGGGCGCGCGGGGCTTCGTACGGGAGTCCGGCTGGGACCGGCTCGGCCCGCTGTTGGGCGGTGCCGGGTGAGCGCCGGGGTGGGGGCGGTGGGCTCCGTGGGATCGGTTCCCGTGTTCGCCGGGGTGTTGTGTGCCGGGGCCGCGGCGTGGCTGCTGGCCGGGGGCGACCAGGTGTCGCGACGGGCCCGGCTTGTGCTGGGCGGGGGCGCGCCGGTGGTGCCGGGCGGTCCCGTGAGCTGGGCGCGGCTGGTGATCGCGGTACGGATTCGGGCCGCGCGGTGGCGGGAGTGGGCCGGTCTCGGGGCGGGCCTGCTGGTCGCGCTGATCGGGGGATCGGTGATCCCCCTGGCGCTCGGGGCGGTCTCCGTGCCGCTGGTGCGGAGGTGGCTGCGGGTCCGGGAGCGGGAACGGGCCCGGGCCGGGCGGGCAGCCGAGGTGGTGGCGCTGTGCGGGGCGGCCGTGGGGGAGCTGAGGGCGGGCGCGCAGCCCGGCCAGGCGCTGACGGCGGCGATCCGGCGGACGGCCGCCGGGCAGGGCCGGCCCGGTCCGGCGGAGTCCGGGGTGCTGGCAGCCGCGGCGTTCGGCGGCGATGTGGCGGCGGCGCTGCGGGAGGGGGCGCGGGAGCCGGGGTCCGAGGGCCTGGCCGGGATGGCGGCCTGCTGGCGGGTTTCCGTGGACGGTGGCGCGGGGTTGGCCGCCGGACTGGAGCGGCTGGAAGGGGCGTTGCGGGCGGAGCGGGACCGGCACGAGTCGTTGCGGGCCCAGTTGGCGGGCGCCAGATCGACCGCGGTGGTGCTCGCGTTGCTGCCCCTGGTGGGGCTGCTGATGGGGACGGCGCTCGGCGCGGATCCGCTGCGGGTGCTCCTGCACACCCCGATGGGGTGGGGCTGCCTCCTGGCCGGCGGGGTGTTGGAGGCGCTGGGACTGCTGTGGTGCCGGCGGATCGTACGGATGGGGGAGCGGTGATGGGCGGCTCGGTGGTTCACCGGCTGGGTGTGGCGGTCTGCCTCGCGGGGGCCGTGCTGTGCCTGGCCTCGGTGGTGGCGGCGCGGGTGCGGGAGCGGGCGGCCCGCCGGAGGATCGCGGCTCTGTCGACGGTGCGGGCCGCCCGGCCGAGGCCGGCGCGGGGCGTACGGATACGCGCGCTTGCGGTGGCGTGGGCCGGGCCGGCCGGAGCGGTGGTGGCGTGCTGGGTGCTCCTCGGCGGGGTGACGGGGCTGCTGCTGGGCTGCGGGGCCGCGTTCGGTGTGCGGCGGATGCTCCGGCGTCGCCGCCCGGAGGCCGGGGTGGATCCGGCTGAGGCGGAACGGCAGTTGCCGTTCGCGGCCGACCTCCTGGCCGCGTGTCTGGCGGCGGGGGCCGGTCCGGTGGAAGCGGCCGAGGTGGTGGGTGAATCGCTGGGCGGCCCGGTCGGTGAGCGGCTGGCGTTGGCCGGGGCGGAGCTGCGGCTCGGCGGCGAACCCGGGGCGGCGTGGGGCAGGTTGGCCGAGATACCGGGTGCCCGCGCTCTGGCGGAGTGCCTGGAGCGGGCCGCCCGTACGGGGGCGCCGGCCGCGGAGCCGGTCTCCCGCCTGGCGGCGGCCCTGCGGGCGGACCGGGTCCGGCACGCCACTGCCAGGGCGCAGCGGGCGGCGGTACTCATCACCGCACCGGTGGGCCTGTGTTTCCTCCCCGCATTTCTTGCAATGGGAGTGGCGCCTGTGGTGATCGGTATGGCTTCCGGTCTTCTTTCGGGCCGTTGAGATCACCAGCTGAAAACAGATCAAGAACATAATCAACAGGAGGCAGTCATGAAGATCATCTGGATTCGTGCCCGGGCGGCGCTGAGCGGTCGCGGACGCGATGCCGGGATGTCGACTTCCGAATACGCCATGGGCACCATCGCGGCGTGTGCGTTCGCCGCCGTTCTGTACAAGGTGGTGACGAGTGACGTGGTCTCGACGGCGCTGCAGTCGACCATCGGGAAGGCTCTCGATGTGCCGTTCTGAGAACGGCCGGCGGGGAATCGGCGACCGCGGGTACGTGACGGCGGAGGCCGCGCTGGTGATCCCGGCGCTGGTGCTGTTCGCGGCGCTGCTGGTGTGGGCGCTGATGGCGGCGGCCGCGCAGATCCGGTGCGTGGACGCGGCGCGGGCCGGGGCGAGGGCCGCGGGCCGGTCGGAGCCGGCGGAGGTGGCGGTGGCGGCGGCCAAGGCGGCCGCCCCGCCGGGGGCGGAGGTGGGGCTGGAGCGGTCGGGCGACCTGTGGCGGGTCCGGGTGTCGGCGCCCGCTCCGGGGCCGGCCGGGCTGCCGGTCCGGCTGGGTGCGCAGGCCGTGGCCCTGGCGGAGGACAGTGTGGGGCCGCCGCCATGAGCCGGGACCGGGGCTCCGCCACGGTGTGGGCCGCGGTGGTGACGACCGTGCTGGGGGCGGTGTTCGGGGGTGTGCTCCTGCTGGGCCAGGTGGTGGTGGCCCGCCACCGTGCGGCGGCCGCTGCGGATCTCGCGTCCCTGGCGGCGGCGACGGCTTGGGCGCACGGTCCCGAGGCCGCGTGCGGCAGGGCCGTCAGGGTGGCCCGGGCGCAGGGAGCGGCGCTGACGGAGTGCCGCCTGCTGGGCGAGGTGGCCGACGTGACGGCCCGCGTCCCCACGGGCCCCTTCACCCCGTCGTCCACCGCCCGCGCCGGCCCCCCTGTGCCCCCGCCGGAGGCCGCCTGACGGCTGCTGCCTACCCGACCCCCCCCTGTGTCCCTGGAAGCCGCCTGACGCTGTTGCCTGCCCTGCTGCCCGTCCCTCCGCCGGAGGCCGTCTGGCCCCGCCGCGGGACGGCTGCTGCCTACCCTGCTGCCCGTCCCCCCGCCGGAGGCCGCCTGGCCCCGCCGCGGAGGCGGCCGACCCGTGGTCCCCTGTCGCTGGCCCGACCGGCGGCGTCCGGGCCCAGGTCCGCGGCCGGACCCCGGCCGTGATCCGCGTGGTTACCCGGGTGGTGGCCGCCGGGGGCCAGGGGTGTGGCGGCCGGCTCGTGTCGGGCGGCATCCGGTCGGCAGGGGACGGGCGGCCCGGTCCCGCCGCCTGCGGTACGGCGGGGTCAGGGGGTGGGTGGTGCTTGGGCGAGGAGGCGGGTGAGGAGGCGGATCGCGCCGCGTTTGTGGAGGGGGTCGTTGCCGTTGCCGCACTTGGGGGACTGGATGCAGGAGGGGCAGCCGGCCGCGCATTCGCAGGCGGCGATGGCGTCGCGGGTCGCCGTCAGCCAGGCACGGGCCGTGTGGAAGGCCCGTTCCGCGAAGCCGGCGCCGCCGGGGTGGCCGTCGTAGACGAACACCGTCGGCAGCAGGGTGTCCGGGTGCAGCGGGACGGAGACTCCGCCGATGTCCCAGCGGTCGCAGGTGGCGAACAGCGGGAGCAGCCCGATGGAGGCGTGCTCGGCGGCGTGCAGGGCGCCGCCGAGGATCTCCGGGATGATCCGGGCCTCGTCCAGCTGGTCCTCGGTCACCGTCCACCACACGGCCCGGGTGCGCAGCGTGCGCGGCGGCAGGTCCAGCTTGGCCTCCCCGAGCACCTCACCGGAGAGCAGCCTGCGCCGCAGGTAGGAGACGACCTGGTTGGTCACCTCGACCGAGCCGAAACAGAGCCGTGCGGGCCCCCACGGGATCTCGTGCTCGGTCTCCAGCACAGAGATGGAGGTGGTGTCCCGGGCGGTCGTGGAGAACGGCGGGTTGGCCTCCTCCACCAGGGCCACGGAATCCTCCAGGTCCAGGTGCTTCACCAGGTAGGTGCGGCCCTGGTGGAGGTGGACGGCCCCGTCGTGGACGGCGGTGTGCGAGGCCGACTCGTCGACCGTACCGAGCAGCCGGCCCGTCGCGGCCTCCACGATCTGCACGGGGCGCCCGCCGCCGCCCCTGATGTCGGTCAGGTCCGCGGCGCGCTCCCGCCGGGTCCAGTGCCAGGCCGTGGCCCGGCGCCGGAGCAGTTTCGCCGCCTCCAGCTGGGGGAGCAGCTCCCCGGCCGTCGGACCGAACATGGTCAGGTCGGCCTCCGTCAGCGGGAGCTCCGCGGCGGCCGCGCACAGGTGGGGGGCCAGGACGTACGGGTTGTCGGGGTCCAGGACGGTGGCCTCCACCGGCCGCCGGAACAGTGCCTCGGGGTGGTGGACCAGGTAGGTGTCCAGCGGGTCGTCCCGGGCGACCAGGACGGCCAGCGCCCCCTGCCCCGAGCGTCCGGCCCGCCCCGCCTGCTGCCACAGGGACGCCCGGGTGCCCGGGTAGCCGGTGATCAGAACGGCGTCCAGGCCGGACACGTCCACGCCCAGTTCCAGCGCGGTGGTCGCGGCGAGCCCCAGCAGCTCCCCGGAGTGCAGCGCCCGCTCCAGGGCGCGCCGCTCCTCGGGCAGGTAACCGCCCCGGTACGCGGCGACGCGCCCGGGCAGCGAACGGTCCACCGCCGCCAGCCTTTCCTGGGCGATCACCGAGATCAGCTCGGCGCCGCGCCGGGAGCGGACGAAGGCGACCGTACGGACCCCCTGGACCACCAGGTCGGTCAGCAGGTCGGCGGTCTCGGCGGTCGCGGTGCGGCGGACGGGGGCGCCCTTCTCCCCCTTGAGGTCGGTCAGCGGGGGTTCCCAGAGGGCGAAGACCACCTCGCCGCGCGGCGAGGCGTCGTCGGCGACCTCGGTGACCGCCAGACCGGTCAGCCTGGACGCCGCGGCCGCCGGGTCGCTGGCGGTGGCGGAAGCCAGCAGGAAGACGGGCTCGGAGCCGTAGCGGGCGCACAGCCGCCGCAGCCGCCGCAGCACCTGCGCCACGTGTGACCCGAACACGCCCCGGTAGGTGTGGCACTCGTCGATCACGACGTAGCGCAGCGCCTTGAGGAACGAGGACCAGCGCGGGTGGCCGGGGAGGATGCCCCGGTGGAGCATGTCGGGGTTGGTCAGCACGTAGTTCGCGTACTGGCGGACCCATTCGCGTTCCTCGACCGGCGTGTCCCCGTCGTAGACGGCGGGCCGGATCGCGTTGCCCAGCGGCGCGGCGAGCTCCCGGACGGCCCGCCGCTGGTCGGCCGCCAGGGCCTTGGTCGGAGAGAGGTAGAGGGCGGTCGCCCCGCGCCCGTTGGGTGCCTGCGCGCCGTCCGCGAGGGCGGACAGGACGGGCGCCAGGTAGGCCAGCGACTTGCCGGAGGCGGTGCCGGTGGCGACGACGACGGAGGTGCCGTCCAGGGCGTGCTCGGCGGCTTCGGCCTGGTGGGCCCACGGATGGTCGATCCCCGCCGCGGCGATGGCCGCTACGACATCTGATCGAATACGGTCCGGCCAGACCGCATGACGACCCGCCCGAGGGGGCAAGTGCTCCGTATGGGTGATGCGCGCAGCCCGGGATGGCCCCGCTGCCAGCCGGTCCAGGACCGTGCCGGGGGTGGGTCGTGTGTCCGCGTGTGCCGTGGGCCGACCGGGACCGTGAGTGTTGGCCATTGGAACCGAGTGTGTCACTGGCGTGCGGGACAATGGTCCCAAGGCGTCGTGCGCGCCTGCCGGTAAGTGATTGAATGCCATCGCGGCAGCCAATCCCTCCTCTACCTTCGGGTAGGGAGGCCCCTGGGGGGCGCCGCTCGATAGCAAGGTGCTGGAGGATCCGTGGACCTGTCCCTGTCGACTCGCACTGTCGGCGACCGCACGGTCGTAGAGGTCGGTGGCGAGATTGATGTGTATACCGCGCCCAAGCTGCGCGAGCAGTTGGTGGAGTTGGTGAACGACGGCAGCTACCACTTGGTTGTCGACATGGAGCGAGTGGACTTCCTCGACTCCACCGGCCTCGGTGTGCTCGTGGGAGGCCTCAAGCGCGTTCGCGCGCATGAGGGCTCGCTGCGTCTGGTCTGCAACCAGGAGCGCATCCTCAAGATCTTCCGTATCACCGGTCTGACGAAGGTGTTCCCGATCCACACCACTGTGGACGACGCCGTCAACGCCACCGACTGACGCTCCTTGGCGGCGACCAGCCGTCAGGGAGCCGACGACGGGCGGGGGTACCGGGCCATGGGCGGTCCGGGCCCCTGTAAGGCACGCCCGGGCACCCGCTCGGGGCCTGAGCCCGCGCCCGTAGTTCGTGGCGCCCGCAGTCGAGGCGCCCGTAGTCCGAGGGGGACGCGCATGGCCACCGTTGAACTCCGCTTCAGCGCCCAGCCCGAACACGTCCGGACGGCCCGTTTGGTCGCCGCAGCCGTGGCGCGCAGGGCCGGCGTGGAGGAAGCAGTCCTCGACGAGGTCCGCCTCGCCGTGGGCGAGGCCTGCTCGCGTGCCGTCGGGCTGCACCGCAGCAACGGGCTCACCGCGCCCGTCCGGGTCGTGCTGACCGAGGAGGAGAAGCAGTTCTCCATCGAGGTCGGCGACGAGGTCCCCGGGCCGGCCGGCGGTCCGGTGGAGGCCGTGCCGGGGATCGAAGCCGTCCTGGACCCCGACATCGAGGGCGAGGACGAGATGGGCCTGGCCGTCATCAGCGGGCTCGTCGACGACGTCGAGGTGACCAGCGGCGAAGCGGGCGGGACCATCCGGATGACCTGGCCCGTCGCGCGGGTCGAGGCCCTGCCGTAGCAGTCGTGCCCTGCCGTGGTCGAGGCCGGCCGTAGCCGCGCCCCTGCCGTGGTCGCGCCCTGCTCGTCACCACCTGGCCTCGTGGCGCCGCCGCCTCGCGCCGTCGCCACGTCGCGCTGCCTCGCGCCGTCGCCACGTCGCGCTGCCTCGCGCCGCCGCCTCGCCGCGTCGTACTGCCTCGCCCCGCCGCCTTTCCGCCACGCCGTTTCACGCCGCGCCGTTTAGGTACGCCCCGCCCCGTGTCGGCCCCGACCCCGCGTGGGGCCGTTTTCCGTCCTGCCCCGGCCCCGCCCCGCGCCCACCTCCGGCCCGCGGGCCGGGCCTGCGCGTACCCCGTCTCAGCCGGGCCGGTCTGCCCGGCGTGGCGCGGGTCTCGGCCTCGCCGGGTGCCGGGTCGTGGGGTGGTGCCGGTGGGGGCCGGGCTCCGGGGCGGGGGATGCCGGTCAGCCGGGGTGGTGCCGGGTGCGCGTGCCATCGTATCTTCTGATCTTTATCAAGGCCCTGCTGAGCAGGGCCTTTTCCGTTTTCCGGATGGCGCCGCCATGAATATCCGGCTCAATGATCAATCGTCAATGCCTTTGCCCCATTACTACTTTCGAGGGTAATGGAGTGACGCGATCTATTGCTGAGGAGCAAGAGCAGGCCAATTCCGTTTGCCGCCCACTGTTTTGATCAGGTCGCGCTCCTTACAATCCGTCCACATCTTGAGCTCATCACGTCAAGGAGGACGAATGACGGGGCTCTTCACCCCCAACGCGCCGGTCGGCAACTCCGATCTGGCAGCCGCAGTGCTCACCGATGACAATCGCCTCATCGTCATGGTGATCGCCGCGGTCGCGCTCGCCGCACTCGTCGTCGCGCAGATCCTGGTCCGCCAGGTGCTCGCCGCCGACGAGGGCACCGACAGCATGAAGAAGATCGCCGCCGCCGTTCAGGAAGGCGCCAACGCCTACCTCGGCCGGCAGCTGCGCACGCTCGGCATCTTCGCCGTCGTCGTTTTCTTCCTGCTCTTCCTGCTCCCCGCCGACGACTGGTCCCAGCGGGCCGGCCGGTCCGCCTTCTTCCTCGTCGGCGCCCTCTTCTCGGCCGCCACCGGTTACATCGGCATGCGCCTGGCCGTTCGCGCCAACGTCCGTGTCGCCGCCGCCGCCCGCGAGGCGACCCCCGTCGAAGGCGGCCCCGCCAAGGACCTCACCGAGGTGGCCCACAAGGCGATGAGGATCGCCTTCCGCACCGGTGGCGTGGTCGGCATGTTCACCGTCGGCCTCGGCCTGCTCGGCGCCTCCTGCGTCGTGCTCGTCTACGCCGCCGACGCACCCAAGGTCCTGGAGGGCTTCGGCCTCGGCGCAGCCCTCATCGCGATGTTCATGCGCGTGGGCGGCGGCATCTTCACCAAGGCCGCCGACGTGGGCGCCGACCTGGTCGGCAAGGTCGAGCAGGGCATTCCGGAGGACGACCCGCGTAATGCCGCGACCATCGCCGACAATGTGGGCGACAACGTCGGCGACTGCGCCGGGATGGCGGCCGACCTCTTCGAGTCGTACGCCGTCACCCTCGTGGCCGCCCTGATCCTCGGCAAGGCCGCCTTCGGCGACCTGGGCCTGGCCTTCCCGCTGATCGTCCCCGCCATCGGCGTCGTCACCGCCATGATCGGCATCTTCGCGGTCTCCCCGCGCCGGTCCGACCGCAGCGGAATGGCCGCCATCAACCGCGGGTTCTTCATCTCCGCGGTGATCTCCCTGGTGCTCGTCGCGGTCGCCGTCTACGCGTACCTGCCGGCCACCTACAAGGAGCTCGTCGGCGTCGAGAACGCCGCGATCACCAACCACAGCGGTGACCCGCGCATCCTGGCCGTCGTCGCCGTCGCCATCGGCATCGTCCTCGCGGCCCTGATCCAGCAGCTGACCGGCTACTTCACCGAGACCAACCGGCGTCCCGTCCGGGACATCGGCAAGTCTTCCCTGACCGGTGCGGCCACCGTCGTGCTCGCCGGCATCTCGGTCGGCCTGGAATCCGCCGTCTACACCGCGCTGCTCATCGGCCTCGGCGTCTACGGGGCGTTCCTGCTCGGCGGCGCGTCGATCACGCTGGCGCTCTTCGCGGTGGCCCTGGCCGGCACGGGCCTGCTGACCACGGTCGGCGTCATCGTCGCCATGGACACCTTCGGACCGGTCTCCGACAATGCGCAGGGCATCGCCGAGATGTCGGGCGACGTGCAGGGCGCGGGCGCGCAGGTGCTCACCGACCTGGACGCCGTCGGCAACACCACGAAGGCCATCACCAAGGGCATCGCCATCGCGACGGCGGTGCTCGCGGCGGCCGCGCTGTTCGGCTCGTACAACGACGCGATCGCGACCGCCGTGAAGGAGGTCGGCGCCAAGGCCGGGGAGATGAACCTCAGCCTCGACATCGCCCAGCCCAACAACCTGGTCGGTCTGATCCTCGGCGCTGCCGTCGTGTTCCTGTTCTCGGGCCTGGCCATCAACGCCGTCTCCCGTTCCGCGGGCGCCGTCGTCTACGAGGTGCGCCGGCAGTTCCGCGAGCACCCCGGGATCATGGACTACTCGGAGAAGCCCGAGTACGGGCGTGTCGTCGACATCTGCACCAAGGACGCGCTGCGCGAACTCGCCACGCCCGGGCTGCTCGCGGTCCTCACGCCGATCGCGGTCGGGTTCTCGCTCGGCGTCGGCGCGCTCGGCTCGTTCCTCGCGGGCGCCATCGGCACGGGCACGCTGATGGCCGTCTTCCTCGCCAACTCCGGTGGTGCGTGGGACAACGCGAAGAAGCTGGTGGAGGACGGCCACCACGGCGGCAAGGGCAGTGAGGCCCACGCCGCGACCGTGATCGGCGACACCGTCGGCGACCCGTTCAAGGACACCGCGGGCCCTGCCATCAACCCGCTGCTCAAGGTCATGAACCTGGTGGCGCTGCTGATCGCCCCGGCGGTCGTGCAGTTCAGCTTCGGCGCGGACACCAGCGCGACGGTTCGGGCGATCGTCGCGGCCCTCGCCATCGTCGTCATCGTCGCCGCGGTGTACATCTCGAAGCGGCGCGGCATCGCGGTCGGCGACGACAGCGACAGCGGCACGGCGGAGCGGGTGGCCACGCCGTCCGCCGACGCGGCGACGGTGTCCTGACGGGCCCTCAGCGGGGTCCGGCGGGGCTCTGAGCCGGGTCGGCCGGGCTCTGAGCGGCGCCCGGCAGGGCTCTGAGCGGGCTTTTCGGGGCCTTTCCCGGGCCCTGGGACGGCCGGCTCGAAGGTACGCCCGAACGGCGGACGGGCGGCGCGGACTGACGCGCCGTCCGTCCGCCTTTGCATGTCACCCGATGGCTGGCGTGTATCTTCCGGGCCGAGAGCCTTCGAAGGGACCAATCCGGTGAACAAGAAGTTTGCGACCGCGGTGTCCGGCGGTGCGGTACTGATGCTCGTGCTGTCCGGGTGCGGCGGGGACGACGGCGACAAGAAGGCCGACGCATGGGCCAAGAAGGTCTGTGACGCCTGGCAGCCCGAACTCAAGAAGATCGAGGCCGCCAACGCCGACATCAAGCGGGTGGCCACGGAGAGCAGCAAGCCGGAGGAGGTCCAGAAGACCGACTCGGCGGCGTTCCAGGTCATGTCGGACTCGTACAAGTCGATGGGGAACGCCGTGTCGAGCGCGGGGGTTCCGCCCGTGAAGAACGGCGAGGCGACCCAGAACGCGGCGGTGAAGGGCTTCGAGTCGACGTCGAAGGGCTACGCCGATCTCAAGGTCAAGATGGACTCCCTCGACGTCAAGGACCAGACGAAGTTCGCCGCGGGCCTCAACGAGGTGGCCGGTGGTCTGGAGACCGCGACGCAGGGCGGCAAGGACGCGCTGAACGGGCTGAAGTCGGGCGGCCTGGACAAGGCGATGAACGGCCAGAAGGGCTGCCAGGTCCAGACGTCGGCGAAGTAGCGGCCGGCGCCTGCTGCGCGGGGCCGGTGCGGTGGCGGCCGGTCCCGGTGTGATCGTCGTACGTCGACACGGCCGGCCGGGGCCGGATGCGGCCCCCGGCCCTCCTCTTGCCCCTCGCCGCCCGTCCCGGCCCCTGCCGCCGGCCGACGACCGGTCCTGGGAGCACCCTGGCCGGTGTTGGCCGCCGCGGGCCGCCGGGCCGGGGTCGCCGCCGGGCCGGGGTCGCCCGCCGCCGGCCACCCCCCGCCGGGCCCCCGCCCGGCACACCGCCGGCCCCCGCCCCCGCCACACCCCCGCTGCGCTGCACGGCCGCGCGGAACACGCATTGTCGGAGTCAGCAGCCACAATGGGCGGGTGAGTACCACCAGCCTCCCCTCGCCCGACCGCGCCGCCGAGCTCCGCACCGCCCTGCTGGCCGCCGGCTTCACCGCCGATGGGCTGCTCGACCTGCTCGGCGCCCCCGCCTACGCCGCGCTGGCCCGCAGCGAGACGGTTCCGGCCCTGCGCGCCACCCGCGACCACGCCGACGCCCCGCTCGCCACGCTGGTCCGGCTCTTCCTGCTCCAGCAGCCGGTGCCCGAGGCCCAGGCCGCGGCCGCCCTGCCCGTCGAGGCTGCGCTCGCCGACGGCTGGCTGCGGCGTGGGGAAGCCGCCGACGGCGAGGACACGGTCCGCGCCACCGTCGACCTGCGCCCGTACGGCGGGCCCGACGGGGAGGACTGGTTCATCGTCTCCGACCTCGGCTGCGCCGTGGGCGGCGCGGGCGGGATCGGCAGCCGCGAGGAGGGCGTGGTGCTCGGCGTGGGCGGCGCGTCCACCACCTTGGCCGGGATCACCGTGCGCATCCCGGTCGGCTCCGCCCTGGACCTGGGCACGGGATCGGGGATCCAGGCGCTGCACGCCGCCCAGCACGCGACGCGGGTCACCGCCACCGACGTCAACCCCAGGGCCCTGGAATTCACCCGGCTGACGCTCGCGCTCTCCGGTGCCCCGGCGGCCGAGCTGCTCGCCGGGTCGCTCTTCGAGCCGGTCGGGGACGCCACGTACGACCTGATCGTGTCGAACCCCCCGTTCGTCATCTCCCCCGGCGCGCGGCTGACGTACCGGGACGGCGGGATGGGCGGCGACGACCTGTGCCGGACCCTGGTCCAGGAGGCCGGCGCCCGGCTCAACCCGGGCGGGTTCGCGCAGTTCCTCGGGAACTGGCAGCACGTGGAGGGCGAGGACTGGCGCGACCGGCTCCGCTCCTGGGTGCCGCGCGGCTGTGACGCGTGGATCGTGCAGCGGGACGTGCAGGACGTGACGCAGTACGCCGAGCTGTGGCTGCGCGACGCCGGCGACCACCGCACCGACCCCGCCGAGTACGCGCGGCGGTACGAGGACTGGCTGGACGAGTTCGAGGCCCGCAAGACCAAGGCGGTCGGCTTCGGCTGGATCACGCTGCGCCGGACGGACGCGGCCGAGCCTTCCCTCGTGGTGGAGGAGTGGCCGCACTCGGTGGAGCAGCCGCTCGGGGAGACGGTCCTGGCCCACTTCGCCCGCCAGGACTTCCTGCGCGAGCACGATGACGCCGCCCTGCTGGCGGGGTACTTCGCGCTGGCCGAGGAGGTCGTCCAGGAGCAGGTCGGCGCGCCCGGGGCGGAGGATCCGGAGCACGTGGTGCTGCGGCAGAACCGCGGGATGCGCAGGGCCACCAAGGTGGACACGGTCGGCGCGGGCTTCGCCGGAGTGTGTGACGGCTCACTCAGCGCCGGGCGGATCCTGGACGCGATCGCGCAGCTGATGCAGGAGGACCCGGTCGTCCTGCGCGACCGTACTCCGGAGGCGATCCGGATGCTGGTGGAGCAGGGGTTCCTGGAGCCGGTCACCGTCCCCGGGCAGTAGTCGGCGGACGCCGCTCCGGCGGTGGCGGGGCTCGCGTCCCGCACTGTGCGCCGGTGGTCTGCGGCGCGCGCCCCGCCCTTGCGGGGCGTCCCGTCGGACCTCGGGGACGCCGCGTGGAGCAGGGCGGGGAACCCCGTGCGACCGGGGCCCCGGCCCCGCTTCCGGAACGGGGCCGGACGGTCCTCGGGCCCTGCTGCCGGAGCGGGGCCAGACGGCCCCCCGGCCACCCGGCCCGGTGATCGCCAAGGGTCCGGCGCGGTATCCGGGCGGCAGAAGTGGCACTTGTCGGGTTACCGTTCGAGTGGCCGTTGCGGGCTTGTCCCGTTTGACACGGGGGCGGGTTGTACCGTCACACTCCGCAGCGTCGCCGTACCGCGACCGAGTGCCGACCGGAGAGAAGAGCCAAGTTGTCCCCGACTAGCGAGACCGCAGAGGGCGGCCGCCGACTCGTCATCGTCGAGTCCCCTGCCAAGGCGAAGACGATCAAGGGCTACCTCGGCCCGGGATACGTCGTCGAGGCGAGCGTCGGGCACATCCGCGACCTCCCCAGCGGCGCGGCCGAGGTTCCCGACAAGTACACCGGCGAGGTCCGTCGTCTCGGCGTGGACGTCGAGCACGATTTCCAGCCGATCTATGTGGTGAATGCGGACAAGAAGGCTCAGGTCAGGAAGCTCAAGGAGCTGCTGGCCGAATCCGACGAGCTCTTCCTCGCCACTGATGAGGACCGCGAGGGCGAGGCCATCGCGTGGCACCTCCAGGAAGTCCTCAAGCCCAAGGTCCCCGTCCACCGCATGGTCTTCCACGAGATCACCAAGGACGCGATCCGCGACGCCGTCGCCAACCCGCGCGAGCTGAACCAGCGCATGGTCGACGCGCAGGAGACCCGCCGCATCCTCGACCGCCTCTACGGCTACGAGGTCTCGCCGGTCCTGTGGAAGAAGGTCATGCCGAAGCTGTCGGCGGGCCGCGTCCAGTCGGTGGCCACCCGTCTCGTCGTCGAGCGGGAGCGCGAGCGCATCGCGTTCCGTTCCGCCGAGTACTGGGACCTGACCGGCACCTTCGGCACCGGACGCGCCGGTGACCCGTCGGACCCGTCCACGCTGGTCGCCCGCCTGAACACGGTCGACGGCAAGCGCATCGCGCAGGGCCGCGACTTCGGCTCGAACGGTCGGCTCAAGAGCGAGGTCCTGCACCTCGACGAGGCGAACGCGCGGGCCCTGGCCGCCGCGCTGGAGCAGACGTCGTTCGCCGTCCGGTCGGTCGAGTCCAAGCCCTACCGCCGCTCCCCGTACGCCCCGTTCCGCACGACGACGCTCCAGCAGGAGGCCTCGCGCAAGCTCGGCTTCGGTGCGAAGGCGACGATGCAGGTGGCCCAGAAGCTGTACGAGAACGGCTTCATCACCTATATGCGTACGGACTCCACCACGCTCTCCGACACCGCGGTGTCGGCGGCGCGGGCGCAGGTCACGCAGCTGTACGGGGCCGACTACCTGCCGGAGAAGCCGCGCGTCTACGCGGGCAAGGTCAAGAACGCGCAGGAGGCGCACGAGGCGATCCGGCCTTCGGGTGATCGTTTCCGCACGCCGGCCGAGACGGGTCTGACCGGCGACCAGTTCCGCCTGTACGAGCTCATCTGGAAGCGGACCGTCGCCTCCCAGATGAAGGACGCGGTCGGCAACTCGGTGACCGTGAAGATCGGCGGGCGCGCCTCGGACGGCCGCGACGCCGAGTTCAGCGCGTCCGGCAAGACGATCACCTTCCACGGCTTCATGAAGGCCTACGTCGAGGGCGCGGACGACCCGAACGCCGAGCTGGACGACCGCGAGAAGCGGCTGCCGCAGGTCGCCGAGGGCGACGCGCTGTCGGCCGAGGGGATCACCGCGGACGGCCACTCCACCAAGCCGCCGGCCCGCTACACCGAGGCCTCGCTGGTCAAGGAGCTGGAGGAGCGGGAGATCGGCCGGCCGTCGACGTACGCGTCGATCATCGGCACGATCCTGGACCGCGGCTACGTGTTCAAGAAGGGCACGGCGCTGGTGCCGTCCTTCCTCTCGTTCGCCGTCGTCAACCTGCTGGAGACGCACTTCGGACGGCTCGTCGACTACGACTTCACCGCGAAGATGGAGGACGACCTCGACCGCATCGCGCGGGGCGAGGCGCAGTCCGTGCCGTGGCTCAAGCGCTTCTACTTCGGTGCGGAGGACGCGTCGGAGGTCGTACCGGCCGACGGCGACCACCTCGGCGGTCTCAAGGAGCTCGTCACCGACCTGGGCGCGATCGACGCCCGTGAGATCTCCTCGTTCCCCGTCGGCGACGGGATCGTGCTGCGCGTCGGCCGCTACGGGCCGTACGTGGAGCGCGGCGAGAAGGACGCCGAGGGCCACCAGCGGGCGGACGTCCCCGACGACCTCGCGCCCGACGAGCTGACGACGGACTACGCGGAGGAACTCTTCGCGAAGCCGAGCGGCGAGTTCGAGCTGGGCACCGACCCGGTGAGCGGGAACGAGATCGTCGCGAAGGACGGTCGCTACGGGCCGTACGTGACGGAGATCCTCCCCGAGGGCACGCCGAAGACGGGCAAGAACGCGGTGAAGCCGCGGACGGCCTCGCTGTTCAAGTCGATGTCCCTGGACACGGTGACGCTGGACGACGCGCTCAAGCTGATGTCCCTGCCGCGGGTGGTGGGCGTCGACGGTGAGGGCGTGGAGATCACGGCGCAGAACGGCCGCTACGGCCCGTACCTCAAGAAGGGCACGGACTCGCGGTCCCTGGAGACCGAGGACCAGCTGTTCTCGATCACGCTGGACGAGGCGCTCGCGATCTACGCGCAGCCGAAGCAGCGGGGGCGGGCCGCGGCCAAGCCGCCGCTCAAGGAGCTGGGCACCGACCCGGTGAGCGAGAAGCCGGTGGTCGTCAAGGACGGCCGGTTCGGGCCGTACGTGACGGACGGCGAGACGAACGCGACGCTGCGGCGGGACGACGACGTCGAGACGATCACGCCCGAGCGGGGCTACGAGCTGCTCGCGGAGAAGCGGGCGAAGGGGCCGGCGAAGAAGACGGCCAAGAAGGCGCCCGCGAAGAAGGCCCCCGCGAAGAAGGCCGCGGCGACGAAGACCGCTGCGGCGAAGAAGACGACGACGGCCAAGAAGGCCGTCGCGAAGAAGACGGTGGCGAAGAAGGCTCCCGCGGCGAAGAAGACGACGGCGTCCGCCCCGGCGTCGGACGACTAGCCCCCCTCGCCGGACGGGGCCGCTTCTTGCAGCCCCGCCGGCGTTTGAGGCGCGGGTCCGGGCGGGGCCGGTTCTTGCAGCCCCGCCGGCGTTTGAGGCGCGGGTCCGGGCGGAGCCCAGGGAACGGTGGAAGGGCGGGTAGGGGACGGCCCGCGCAGCGGCAAGCCCGTCGGCGGCTCGGGCCGGGCTGGCAGCGGGCGTGGGGTGAAGCCTCGTCCCCCCGCGCCCGCGGGGCACGGCGACCGCGGCGCGCCCGGGGTCACATCGGACGGTTATCCACAGGCTCCGCAGGCGCCAAGCGCAGCGGATAGGCTGGGCGGATGACGCGAGCCGAGCAGCCACCGGTCGTGACCGCCCCCGAGAACCCCACCTACGACGAAGCCCTAGCCGCCGACTCCCGAGAGCGAGCCGTCCGCGCCCTCCTGCGCACGCCCAGGCTGCGCCGGCTGTGGAGCGCCCAGTTGGTGAGCGGCATCGGCGATGCCCTCGCCCTGCTGACGCTGGTGTTGCTGACGCTGCAGGCGGCCGTCTCCGAGGAGGCCTTCGGCGGCGGCTACAGAGGTGCCGCCTTCGCCGTCGCGGCCGTCTTCGGGGTCCGGATCCTGGCCACGCTGCTCTTCGGCGCCGTGCTCCTCGGCCCGCTGTCCACCCTGACCGCCCCCGGCGGCAGGCTCGACCGCCGCTGGACGATGGTCGGCGCCGACGGGGTGCGCATAGCACTGTTCGTCGTCGCCCCGCTCTGGCTGGACTGGATCCCGGCGCAGGCCGTGACCGCGCTGCTGGCCACCGTCTTCGCCTCCGGTGCCGCCGAGCGGCTGTGGACGCTGGCCAAGGAGAGCGCCGCTCCCGCGCTGCTGCCCGCGCCGCCGCCGGAGGGTGCGACCGTACGGCCGCTTCCCGACCACCTGGACACCTTGCGCCGCCTGACGCTGCGTACGGGATTCGCCGCGATGCCCGCCGCCGCGGCCGTGCTGCTGGCCGCGAGCCTGATCGGGCGCGCGCTCGGCCTGGGCGTGGAGTGGTTCGCCGAGAACGAGGCGGCGCTGGGTTCCTACGTCGCCGCCGGCCTGTTCGCCGCGTCCGTCTCGCTGCTGTTGCCGCTGGTGCTGCCGGAGGTGAAGACCCCGCGTCCGAGGTCACCGCTGGAGGGGCTGCGCGCACCCAAGGCGGGGGACCGGCCGGAGAAGGGCCGTACCGGAGCCATCGCGCTGCTCGTGACGGCCTGCGCCGCCGTTGCCGCGGCGGTGTCCTGCGCCGCCTCCGTTGCGGTGCTGCACGCCTTCGACCTCGGCGGGGGCCCCTCCGCGTACGCGCTGCTGGTCCTCGCCCTGGTCGGCGGGACCGGCCTGGGCATTCGGGCCGCGCAGGCGGGCAAGGTGCTGCCGGGGCTGTCGCGGCGCCGGCTGCTGGCGCTCGCCATAGCGGTGGCGGGGCTCGCGCTGCTGCTGGCGGGGCTGGTGCCGGACACCGCGACCGTGCTGTTCCTGTCGCTGTCGGCCGGTCTGGCCGCGGGGGTGGCGGCCAGTACCGGGCACACCCTGCTCGACCAGGAGACCGAGGAGTTCCGCCGGGCCCGGGTCACCGAGCACCTCCAGGCCGTCGTGCGGGTGGCCGTCGCCGTCGGGGCCGTCCTCGCCCCCGTCCTCGCCGCGGCCATCGGCCCGCACCGGGTGGGCGGCGGCCGGGTGGTGTTCGCCCATGGGGGCGCCTCGTTCACCCTGATGCTGGTGGGCGCGCTGCTGCTGCCGGTCGCGGCGCTGGTGCTGGCCAAGGCCGACGACCGCGGCGGTGTGCCGCTGCGCCGTGACCTTCGCGAGGCCCTGCGGGGCGGGGAGCCGCTACAGGCCCCGTCGGCGACCGGATTCTTCATCGCCCTGGAGGGCGGTGACGGCGCCGGCAAGTCCACGCAGGTGGAGGCGCTGGCCGACTGGATACGGGGCAAGGGCCACGAGGTCGTCGTGACGCGCGAGCCGGGAGCGACGCCGGTCGGCAAGCGACTGCGCTCCATCCTGCTGGACGTCTCCTCCGCCGGGCTGTCGAACCGCGCCGAGGCACTGCTGTACGCCGCCGACCGCGCGGAGCACGTGGACACGGTGGTCCGGCCCGCCCTGGAACGCGGCGCGGTGGTCATCACCGACCGCTACATCGACTCTTCGGTGGCCTACCAGGGCGCCGGGCGCGACCTGTCCCCGACCGAGATCGCCCGCATCTCCCGCTGGGCCACGGGCGGACTGGTGCCGAACCTGACCGTGCTGCTCGACGTGTCGCCGGAGACGGCCAGGGAGCGGTTCACGGAGGCGCCGGACCGGCTGGAGTCGGAGCCGACGGAGTTCCACCAGCGGGTGCGGGCCGGGTTCCTGACACTGGCCGCGGCCGACCCCGGGCGCTACCTGGTGGTCGACGCCGGCCAGGAACCGGGCTCGGTGACCACGGTCGTACGGCACCGGCTGGACCGGATGCTCCCGCTCTCCGAGGCGGAGATCGCCGCCCGGGCCGAGGCCCGCCGGCTCGCCGAGGAAGAGGCCAGGCGCAAGGCCGAGGAAGAGGCGGCGCGCAAGGTGGAGGAGGCCAGACTGCGGGCGGAGGAGGAAGCCCGCCTGGCCCGCGAGGCCGAGGCCGCCCGGATCAAGGCCGAAGCCGAGGCCGCCCGCAAGGCGGAGGAGGAGCGGCTGCGCGCCGAGGAGGAGGCCCGCGCCCGGGCCGAGGCCGCGCGACTGCGTGAGGAGGCCGAGGAGCGGGCCCGCGCCGCGGAGGCGGAGCGGTTGCGCAAGCAGGCCGAGGAAGAGGCCCGGCTGCGGGCCGAGGCGGAGGAGCGGCGGCTGGAGAAGCAGCGGCGGGCGGAGGAAGCCCTGCTGCGAGCCGAGGAGGCGCGCCGGCTCGCGGAGCAGTCGGCTGCCGCGGCGGCCGCCGCTGCTGCTGCCCGGACGGCTGCGGGGCCGGGGCCGGAGGTGGCCCCCGCGGCCCCCGCGGCTCCCATGAACCCCACGGCCCCTGTGAATCCCGCGCCTCCGGCCGCCCCTGCGCCTCCGGCGGCCCCCGCGGCTCCCGCTGTTTCCATGCGCAAGGAGCCCGAGCAGCCGCGGTCCCGGCGGCCGCACCCGGACGATGCCGTCACGGTGGAAACCCCGGTGGTCAAGCGGGTCGTACAGCCCGACGACGTGACGCAGACGGTGCCGGTCCCGAAGGTCGACCCGGCGGCGGAGACCTCCGTACTGCCGCCGGTCCGCCCCGGTGAACCGCGCCGGGACCGGCCCGCCGGGACCGGCCGTACCCCGTCGGCCTCGCGCCCCACCACCCGCCACTCGCAGGAGAGCCCGGCCGACCGGGTGCCTCCGGGCGTGTTCCGGGATGCCGGGAACGACGTGACGCGCGAGCTCCCGGCCCTGGACGAGGACGGCCGGCCGCGCCGGACCCGCTCGGAGTGGGCCGAGACGACCCCGCTGGACGACCTGCCCACCTTGGCCGACGAACTGCTGGGCTCGCGCCCGGACGACGAGGGCGACGACGACCGCCCTCGCCGCCGCCGCTGAGCGGAGGCCGGCTTCCGGCGCCGGGCCGTCGGTCGTTGTCAGTGGCAACCGCCACAATGTGGACAGGCGCTCGGTAGGCACACGAAAACGAACACGCGTGCACGGCACGGATGAGGAAGGGCGGTGGGCGGGATGCCCGTATGGGACGACCTGGTGGGCCAGGACCGCGTGCAGGCGCAGCTCGCCGCCGCCGCCCGTGACGCGGACGCCCTGGTCACGGCCGTCTCGGACGGAGTGCCGCCGCCGGCCGCGTCCAAGATGACCCACGCCTGGCTGTTCACGGGGCCGCCCGGATCAGGCCGGTCCACCGCCGCCCGCGCCTTCGCCGCGGCCCTCCAGTGCACCAGCCCCGACCGCGCCCTCGGGGGAGAGCCGGGCTGCGGCTTCTGCGAGGGCTGCCACACCACCCTCGTCGGCACGCACGCCGATGTGGAGATCGTCCGCACCGACCTGCTGTCGATCGGCGTGAAGGAGACCCGGGACCTGGTCCGCCGGGCCCAGCTCTCGCCCGCCGTCGGGCGCTGGCAGGTCATCGTCCTGGAGGATGCCGACCGGCTCACCGAAGGTGCGGGCAACGTGCTGCTCAAGGCCGTGGAAGAGCCTGCTCCGCGGACGGTGTGGCTGCTGTGCGCGCCCTCCCTGGAGGATGTGCTGCCCACCATCCGCTCGCGCTGCCGGCACCTGACGCTGCGTACGCCGCCCGTGGCCGCCGTCGCCGATGTGCTGGTGCGGCGCGACGGCATCGAGCCCGCCGTCGCGGCCGCCGCCGCCCGTGCGACCCAGGGGCACATCGGCCGGGCCCGCCGGCTGGCGACCGACGAGGCCGCCAGGACGCGCCGCGCCACCGTGCTGCGGCTCCCGCTGCGCGTGGACGACGTGGGCGGCTGCCTGAAAGCCGCCCAGGAGCTCGTCGACGCCGCCGCCGAGGACGCCAAGCAGGTCGCGGAGGAGGTCGACACCAAGGAGACCGAGGAGCTGCGGGCCGCGCTCGGCGCCGGAGCGGGCGCGGGCAGCCGGATGCCGCGCGGTACGGCGGGCGTGATGAAGGAGCTGGAGGACCGGCAGAAGCGCCGCCGTACGCGGACCCAGCGCGACAGCCTCGACCTGGCGCTGATCGACCTCACCGGCTTCTACCGGGACGTGCTGGCCCTCCAGCTCGGTTCGGGCCTGGCCATCGCCAACGAGGAGATACGGGCGGACCTGGACCGGATCGCCCGCGCCTCGGGCCCCGAGCGCACCCTGCGGCGCATCGAGGCGATCATCGCGTGCCGGGACGCCCTCGACCGGAACGTGGCCCCGCTCCTTGCCGTCGAGGCCATGACGATGGCGCTGCGGGCGGGCTGAGCACACCGCCCGTTGACGTGTTCACCCGTACGAGGGGTCCGGCGCCCGCTCTCCGGCGAGTCCGCTTCCCCCTGGGGGGCTGGGCGCTCGGACGGCGACGGGTGGGCGAGCGGCCGTCGCGGTGCCGTCGGGGGCGCCCGGCAGGTCGTAGGCTCGCCGCATGGACACCAGTCGCCTGCTGCGTACGACCGGAACCGTGATCGCAGCTGCCGGGCTGCTGCTCTCCGGGTGCACCTCCGGTGGGCTGGGGGAGCCCCGGGCCTCCGCGTCCCCGGCCGCGCCGGGCACCGTACCGGCGGCGCTGCGTCCGTACTACGGGCAGAAGCTGAGCTGGCGCGAGTGCGGTGTGCCCGGCTTCCAGTGCTCCACGATGAAGGTCCCCCTGGACTACGCGGACCCGGGAACCCCTGACTCGGCCCAGGCGATCGACGTGGCGGTGGCCCGCCGGGTGGCGACGGGTCCCGGCAAGCGGCTGGGCTCCCTGGTGGTCAACCCGGGCGGACCCGGCGGCTCGGGGATCGGGTACCTCCAGGCGTACGCGGGCATCGGCTACCCGGCGGCGGTCCGGGCCCAGTACGACATGGTGTCCTTCGACCCGCGCGGGGTGGACCGGAGCACTCCCGTCGAGTGCTTGAGCGGCCCGGCGATGGACAAGTACACCCAGGTGGACCAGACGCCGGACGACAAGGCCGAGCAGGCGCTGCTGGTGGCGGCGTTCAAGGAGTTCGCGGCGGGCTGCGAGGCGCACTCGCGGCGGATCCTGCCGCACGTCGGGACCGTCGACGCGGCGCGGGACATGGACATGCTGCGTGCGGTGCTGGGCGACGAGAAGCTGACGTACGTCGGGGCCTCGTACGGCACCTTCCTCGGCGCGACGTACGCGAACCTGTTCCCGGGCCGGGTGGGCCGGCTGGTCCTGGACGGTGCGATGGACCCCTCCCGGTCCGCGCTGGAGATGAACCGCGACCAGACGGAGGGCTTCGAGACGGCCTTCCGCTCCTTCGCGAAGGACTGTGCGAAGCAGCCCGGCTGCCCGCTCGGCAAGGGTTCGCCGGACGCGGTGGCGCAGCGGCTGGAGGAGTTCTTCCGCAAGGTCGACGCCCAGCCCCTGCCCACGGGCGAAGCGGCCCGGCCGCTTGGCGAGTCCCTGGCGACGACCGGGGTGATCGCGGCACTCTACGACGAGAGCGCGTGGCCGCAGCTGCGCGAGGCACTCACGGCGGCGCTGGGCGGCGACGGCTCGGGCCTGCTGGCCCTCGCGGACAGTTACTACGAGCGGGAGCCGGACGGCAAGTACGCGAACCTGATGTTCGCGAACGCCGCCGTGAACTGCCTGGACCAGCCCCCGGCCTTCGCCGGGCCGACGGCGGTCGAGGCCGCGCTGCCGTCCTTCGAGAAGGCCTCACCGGTCTTCGGGGCGGGGCTGGCCTGGGCCTCGCTGAACTGCGCCTACTGGCCGGTGAAGGCCACCGGCACGGCGGGCCGGCTGACGGCGAAGGGCGCCGCGCCGATCGTGGTCGTCGGCACCACCCGCGACCCGGCGACCCCGTACAAGTGGGCCCGGGGCCTCGCGGAGCAGCTCGACTCGGGCACCTTGCTGACCTACGACGGCGACGGCCACACGGCGTACGGGCGCGGCAGCGACTGCGTCGACACGGCGATCAACCGCTACCTCCTGGAGGGCACCCCGCCACCCCCGGCCAAGCGCTGCTGACCCCGGCCACCTCCGTGCGCACAACCCGGTTCGGGGCACCCCGTTCCACCCTGTAGACTTGGCGCCGCTGCTGATGAGAGCACCTCTCCGGGGGAATTCTTGTCGAACCAGCGGTGCCGCCTTAGCTCAGTTGGCCAGAGCAACGCACTCGTAATGCGTAGGTCTCGGGTTCGAATCCCGAAGGCGGCTCTGTAGAACCCCCAGGACTCACTCGCCGTGACCTGGGGGTTTTGCTTTTTACCGGATCTTGCGGCGGCGTCGTGCCCGGGCCGCTCGTGTGCTCTCGGTCTCAGTCCTGGTCTCAGAGGGCGGATTGGGGCCCGGCATGAACGCCTCGCCCATGCGGCGCATCGCCTCCCGCGAGAGTTCCGATCGGCCCTTGACGTAGCGCCGGGTCTGGCTGATCTGGGTGTGCCGGAGGATCTCCATGATCGTGGGCATGTCCACGCCCAACTCGTTGAGGATCGTGCCGGCCGTGTGGCGGCTCCCGTCATGCTGGCGGCGGTCGCTGATCCCGGCTTCCTCAAGCAGCTCCTTGAACTCCTCCCAGTCGGCCCGCGGGTCGAGCGGCCGGCCGTCGGGCCGGGTGAAGACGGCGCCACACTCCTCCCAGAGGTCTCCGGCGGCCTGCCGGTGCTCGTCCTGCTTCGCCTTGTGCTCCAGGAGGTACGGCAGGAAGGGCGGGGGGATCGGGACGGGGTTCTGGCTCTTCTTCGTCTTGGGCCGGGTGAAGGCAAGTCCCCCGCCCTTCCGCTCCGGGCAGGTGCTGGCGTGCCGACGGCAGATCTTGGGGCAGGGCTGTGGACAGCCGCGCTTGTAGCTCTTGTGGGCCGCGCAGTCGGCCGGGCACGGGTCGAACCGGTGCAGCCGGGCCCCGCAGGCGTGCGCGTCCTTGCAACCGTGCCTCCAGGTGAGGCGCTGGAGCTGCCACGCAGGGTGGAACAACCCCTGCTCCAGGTCGACATAGGGCCAGCGAAGGCCTAGAGCCTCGCCCTGCCGGAAGCCCATGCCGACCCCGATGGCCCACCGCATGAACGTCGGGCGTTTGGCGGCGGCCGCCAGAAACGCCTTCGACTCCTCACGCGAGAACGGGTTCGCCTCCGTCTCGTCCACGGAAGGCGGGTCCACGAGGGTGGCCACGTTCTCGCTGATGATCCGGCGGCGGTGGGCGATTTTCAGGGCGCGGGAGAGGATCCGGTGCACCTTGACCACGTGCGAAGGTGCGTGCCCCTCCTCCAACATGGCCGCGTACATCACCTCCAGGTGTTCCGGCGCGAGCTTGTCCAGGCGGTGCTTCCCGACGCCCGGGATGATGTCGTTGCGGGTCTTCGACCAGTAGTCGTCCAGGGACCGCGGCTTGAGTTTCAAGCTCGCGATCGTGGTCAGGTACGTGTCCATCCACTCCGCGACGGTCGGCTTTCGCCCGGCCTTCGTGGCGCGGCCCTCGTCGCGCAGCTTCTCCAGCTCGCGGACCTTCTTGGTGACCGCGGTCTCGGTCTTGGCCCGGCGGTGCCGGCGGTCGGGGCCGCCGTCGGGCTTCACGCCCATCGTGACGCGGCCGTGCCACCACCCGTCACTGCCCAGGTAGATGGACGACTCCATGTTCGGCCTACGGGGACTCATGCGCTCCTCCATACGGAAGGCGGCCCCGGGGACTTCCCGGGGCCGCCTGCGGTTGTGGCTTGAGATCAGACGGACTGGGGCTGGAGCTGGGCGGCGAACGCGTCGATGTCGGTCCGGCGGATACGGCGAGCGCGGCCGACCTTGACGAAGGGCAACTCGCCGCCGGCCATCAGCTCGTAGATGGTGGAGCGGCCGAGCGAGAGCAACTCGGCCGCCAACTCGACCGTGCAGAGGACGGGGGCGACGGAAATGGCTGCGGTGCTCATCGAAGTGCCTCCACGGCGATCGGATTTCGGGGCTCTGCCCCGTCTGCAGAAATCCGCTACTGCCGCTACCTCCGCTACCGCCCTGGTCAGGGGCTTGTTCGTGGTAGCGGATTGGGTAGCGGTAGCGGATAGATGCGCGACCGGCCCGGCCGTTGGGGGCCGGGCCGGTAGCGGGTGTGACTGGTGGGGTAGCGGATGTTTTCGGGCTATCCGCTACCTCCGCAGGGGGTGTGACCTGCGGGGTAGCGGAGGTAGCGGAGGTAGCGGATTCTCAGGGGGTGGGGGGAGGGCAGTACCTCGCCCAGGCGTCGACGAGGTCGGCCGCGTAGTAGCCCTTGAGGACCGTGGAGCCGGTCTTGATGTTGCGGGGCTCGATCGGCTTGTTGTCTCCGGTCATGTACTCGCCGAGCATCTTCGCCAGACCCCGGGAGGTCAGCGGCTTGCCGCCCATGTCCGCCCAGGGCGCCTCTTCCAGCGCGTAGAGGCGGTCCAGTACGGCGACGGTGGGCAGTCGCTCGATGCCTTCGAAGACGTGGTCTCGAAGGTCGGTGAGCAGGCGGATGCCGATGCTGCCCTTGTCGTCCTGCTTCGACGCGGCCACGATCTCGGCGCACGCGGAGCGGGCGCGGGCCGGCCAGTCGCCTCCGGCGGCGTCCGCGACGGCGATGAGGGGCTCCCACACGTCCGCAGGCCGGTCGGTGACCTCTTCCGGCATGTCCGGGAACACTCCATCGACCAGGTGCCGGACACTGTCGGCCCAGACGGCGAGCCGGTCTCGCAGGGCATGGCCTTCGGGGGCGTGCAGGCGCCGGCGGAACGGCTGGACGCGTTCGTTGCGGGCTCGGCGGCGCATCCGGATGATGACCGACCGGGTCAGGATCGTGTCCGGCAGCGAGCCGAGTCCGGCCATGGCCACCACGCAGAAGCTGGGGAACTCCTGGACGGTCTGGTTGGTGCCGTCTCCGACGCACCGCCACATGCCGGCGCCCCGGTGGTGCCCCGCGTTCAGAAACCCGCGCAGCGGTTCGTTGTCCCCCGCCTTCGGGCCGAAGATCGTGTCGACCTCGTCAAAGAGGATCGTGGGCCGGGTCTCCAGGGTGGAGACGGCCCGGAAGAGAACCGGCGCGGACGCGTTCGCGGCCACCAGCGGCTGTGGGACCAGCGTTTCCACGATCTCCAGCGCGCGGGACTTCCCGGAGCCGGGTTCCGGGGAGAGGAACGCGAGGCGAGGGGTGGAGTCGAAGCAGTCCAGCAGGTGCGCGTGCGCGTCCCACAACGTGACGGCAACGTAGGCGGCTTCGGTGGGGAAGACATTGAACCGCCGGTGGAAAGCCTCCACCTCGTCCAGCAGCACGGAGCCGTCGGTGGCGGCCTGGATGGGTGCGGGCATGGTCTGGGTGTCGAGGGTCATGCGGCCTTCCTCCGGTCGGCGGAGACGCGGCCCAGCGGGCACACGGTGCGGTGGTCGGTGTGGAGCTGGATGAGGGCGAGCACGTTGTTGTGTCCGACAGCGCTGCGGTCATGGCCGCACTCGCACTTCGAGTGAGCGGTCGGCACCGCACCGCGCGGGGCGCAGATGCGGAGGACGGCGACGATGTAGCGGCCGTCCGCCGGGTGCGGGTCAGGGAGAAGAGATGAAGGGACGCCTTCGGCGACGACCTTCGGCGCGCCACTGCCGTCTGCGGCTGGGGCCGGTTCGGCGGAGCCGGGGCCGGTGGGGGGTGCGGGGAGGCTCTTCAAGGAGGAACGGGGGCACTGGTTCATGCCGTCCGCCTCATCGCGTTGCGGGCGATGGACCAGTTCAGACCGGAGCGGATCGTGTTGCGGCACTCGGAAGACGGCAGGCCGGCCGACTCCCCCGCCCATTGAAGAGCCTCCTCCACCACATCGCGGGGGAGGTCGCCCGCGGCGATGAACCGGCCCAGAGCGCGGGCGGCCCGCAGCAGCGTTCCGTTGCGCTCCCCGGCTGGGGCCGATTCCACCGATGCCGTCTCGGCGTTCAGGGCGGCGGTCGCGTACTTGCCTGTCCGGAGTGTGGCGGGGCGTCCGGTCAGCTTGCGCAGGGCCTGCTTGGGTGCCAGCAGCCCGTAGAGCCAGGTGGGGAACGGCTCCGGGGCCGCCGGGTGGGTGACCTCGTACACCCCGGCAGGTGTGACGCTGCCGGGGGCGACGACGTACCCGCCCCACGCCCGGGTGTCGATCAGCCTGCCCAGACGGCCCGCCGTGTTGCCCAGCCGTACCCCGGCCGGAGCGGTGAAGTACAGGTGGGACCCGCCGGTGGGAGTCCCTACCGAGAGCGTTGTCGGGGCGGCCTGCCCGGCGCGCTCGCAGAGCGCCTTGAAGGTGTCCGCGCCGTAAGGCGCGTCCGAACTGCCTTTGCTCTTCGGCACGTCCAGGTCCACGACCACGAGGTTGGACGGGCCCGTCGCGATGCCGACGTTGAAGGGGAGCCGGTCCCACGCGCGGCGGATCCGGTCCGGGTCGCTGGTGGCCCGGTCCTCCCATTTGCGGTGCCCGCCGGCGCAGTCACCCAGGGCGGGGCAGTGCTCTTCACCGTGGAGGGCGGGGCGCTTCTGTCCGGGGCGGAGCGGGAACACGCTCCAGCCGAGGGCAGCGGCATCGAGCGCGGCTGTCAGCAGCGCGGATGCGGGTTGATGGGTCATGCTGGATTCCTCCAGTGGTAGCTGGAAGAGGGCGGCCCCGGTCATTGGCGTGAGGGGGCCGCTCTCGGCGTTTCTAGAACGGGGGCTCGTCGCTGTAGGCGCCGGCCTGAGGCTGGGGACTGGTGCCGCGCCAGCTCAGGCGGCGCGGGAGCGGGAGAAGGACCCATCGGCGGGTCTCCTCCCAGCACGGGCAGGGGTCCCACTCGGTGCCCGCGTACTCGCCGGTGGAGTAGTCGCCGTAGTCGCGGTTGTGACCGCCAATCCCCTGACAGTCAGGGCAGTCGGGCCGGGGCGTGTCGGTCAGGACCAGGGCCAGCCGCGGCCAGTTGCTGCGATGGATGCGGAGTCGCATGGTTCTCCTCCTTGTGCCGGTCAGTGCCGGGTGTGGTCGGTGGCGAGGTCGGTCAGGCGTTTGGCCTCGTCGGGGGTGACGGCGCGGTAGCGGACGCTGACGCGGCAGCCCGGGTGGGGGCAGCGGATGGTGTGCTTGCCGGTGAGCAGGGCGACCGCGTCGGAGATCAGTTCCGACAGCGGGGCCGGGTCCTGGTTCATGGGGTGGCCTTTCAGCGCTGGTTGAGGGTGCCGGTGGCGCGGCCGAACAGTCCGGAGGCGGTGATGTTCTGGGTGACGTGCTGGACCGGCGCGGTTCCCCGTCCGGCTCCGCGGGTGGTGCGGAGGAGGAGCGGGGCGAGGGTGCCGGCGGCGATGAGGGCGATGGCGGCCCAGAGGGCGTCGGTGATGGCGGTCAGTCCCGGGGCGGCGTAGGAGATCCCGAACCCGGCGGCGGCGATGCCGCCGCCGACGGTCGGGGCGAGGAGCGCGGTCGTCTTGGCCCACGCGGGGATTGGCTGGGCGGCCGGCGCGGCCGGGGGCGGGGTGGGGTGGTTGTAGGCGAGGGTGCGGTAGCCGTTGGGGAGGGTGACCATCTCGACCCCCGGCGGGAGTTCCGCAAGCGGCATCGCGGGCTGCTGGATCGTGGTGGGGTGGTAGATGGGGTCGCCGTAGCGGGCGGGCGGGGTGGTGCTCGCGGTCGTGGGCTCATAGGGCATTGCAGGCTCCTGGACGCGGTGCGGGCGGCCCCGTTGGTGGTGGGGCCGCCCGCGTGGGTGGTCGCTCTGCGTGTGTGCGGCTACTGCCTACTGCCTACTGCCAACCCGGTACTGCCTACTGCCAAAACGGCTGGTGAAGGTGCCTGGTGGGCAGTAGGAGGCCCGTATCGGGGGTTACTGCCAATTTGGCGGTAGGCAGTAGGCGGTAGCGGTGTGTGGCCGTTCAGGCGTGATCGGGGTGGACGTAGACGGAGTGCGGGCCCCGGTCGCGGTAGTGGAGTTCGCCGCGTTCGGCGGCGGCCTTGAGGGTCTTGCGGACGGCTTCGCGGCTGCGGCCGACGAGGTCGGCGACGGCGGCGGGCTTCATGCCCTCGGCGCCGGCCGCGCGGATCGCGGTGATCGCGTCCGGGAGCCAGGAGGGCCCGGCTTCCTTGTCGTCGCGGAGCGCGGACAGGTTCAGCCCCGACGGCTCGGCCTTCGGCTCCTCCGGAGTGTCGGGGGTCTGGGGCTGGGGACTGGTGGTGAATTCGATGCCGATGAGCCGCTCGAACTCGGCGTCGACCGCATCCGGTGCCGGGGCGGCCGGGGTGGGGTCGCTGCGGAGCGCGGAGAGGTTCAGGCCCGACCCGCCCGCCGACGTCTGGGACTCGACGGGCGGGGTGGTGTGGTGCTCGGTGATCCAGGCGGTGCGATTCTGGTCCCAGCGGCGGGCGTAGTCGGGGCCTGCGGCTTTCGCGGAGACTGGGTCGAGGCGGGGGTGTCGGTCGGAGGTGGCGATGACAATGTCGCGGATCTGGGCGGGCTTGATCCGCCAGGACTTGAACAACCCGATCCCGGATTCGGGGGTGCCGAGGAAACCGGCGCCCTTGTAGGGGGCTTGGTCGACCTTGAGTCCCCGGGAGCCGGGGAACAGCTTGGACAGGTCCATGCCCTCGGTCTCTCCGCCGGTCAGGGCGGCGCGGACCTTGGCTTCACGGCGGATCATCAGGTCGCCGAGGACGGCGCCAGTCGCGCCGAGGGCGGTCAGGACGGTGCGCAGGGCCATGGCGCGGGCGATGCGGATGACTTCCAGGATCTTCCGGGCGAGGACCCGGTGCTGCTTGTCAGTGGAGGCGAGGATTTCGGCGCCTTCATCGATGACGATTTCGATCTGCGGAATCTCGTGACTGACTGGAAGGAGGTCGGTGTTCGCCTTGGACATGAGGTCCTGGTAGGCCATCTTGCGGTGCTTGGCCACCCGGATCGCGGTGTCCAGCATGAGGAGGGCTTCCTCGTGGGTGGAGGCGAGCCAGTCGATGCCCGGCCGTACCGCTTGTCCGCCAGTGTTCTCGGTGCGGACCCAGGGCAGGCCGGCCGATCCGGCGTTGAGGTCGATGACCCAGGTGACGACATCGGTGCAGCGGGCGAACCCGGCAAGGATCGTGTGGACCATGTTGGTCTTGCCCGATCCGGTGGGGCCGACGACGAGGGCGCACTGCTCGCGCAGGAACACCGGAACCTCGTCGGCGTTCGTGCGCACGCCCCAGGGGATGCCGGTCAGGACCGACAGCGGCCCGTAATTCGACGGGTAGGGCATCTCCTGTTCCAGGACGTTGACGGTGGTCACGTCGATGAGGACGCGGCCTTGGTGGATGCCGCGGGAGGCGGTGGCGGTGCAGCCGTGCGGCAGCCGGGCGTCGGCGGACAGACGCGCGGACTCGGTGGCGATCTTGGCGTAGGTGATGCCGCCGGGCGGGAGTTCGGCGTCGATGGTGAACCCGGCGCCGGTCGGCCACATCTCGACCGCCAGAACGCGAACGGTGATGTGGCAGACCCGCTCGATGCGGTCGACCCATTCGGCGGCGATCTCCCGCCGCTCCGCCGAGAGTTCCCGGGCCACCTGCCGTTCGGCCGCCGCGAGCGCTTCCAGCTCGCGGGCCTCCTCGTAGAAGCCGACGGAGCGGGCGGCGGCGCCCATGCCGACCCCGATCACCGCGAGAGAACCTAGGGCGGTCCAGGTCAGCGGGTTGGTGGCGAGCGCCCAGGTGGTCCAGCCGGACCCGAGGAGCCAGGAAGCGGCCCGGGCGCCGATGGTGCGGCCGGCCAGCTTCTGGCGGAGACCGGTGGCGGTGTGGCCGATCGTGCCGACCGTACCGACCGCGAGCGCCCAGGTGGGCGGCATGTGGGCGAGGGTGCCGACGGTGGCGACGGCGAACGCGCCGGTCGTCGCGGACAGGGCCCCGGTCACCGGTCCGTGTCCCGCGGCCCAGTCCAAGGCCAAACCCTCGTGCTTGATGGCGGAAGTGGTGGTCATCAGACGTTCCAGCCCTTCTCGGCGTCGGGCCCGTTGCGGGGATCCTCGTGGCGGGCGATGTCGGCCTCGTGGGCCTGCCGGAACACCGCGCCCAGGTCTTCGGCGACGGCAGTGGCAGAGTTCAGGGCGCCGTAGATGTCGTTGAAGCCGCCCGCGACTTCCTTCTCCAGCGGGAACTCCGAGTCGGAGCGCTCCGCGAGGATCTGCATGATGTTCGCGATCGAGCCGAGAGCCTGGGGCAGGCCCTCGATCATCGCGAGGATCTCCATGGCGCTTTCCGGCTCGTAGGACTGGGCGGCCTGTTCCATCTCGGCGGCCAGTTCCTCGAACCTGAACCCGGACGTGGTGCTGTCCATCTCGTGTGCTCCTTCGCTGACGGGAGGTGCGGGTACCTGTCCTTCGGGCCGCTCGACCCGGTCGGTGATCTGCTGCTCGTCGTCCTGCTCCAGCTCGGCCGCCGCTTCCTGTTCGGCGGCCTTCTCGTCCTGGTCGAGCCGGGCGCGGATCTCCCCGTCCCGGGTCTCGCGCTCGGCTTCGGCGCGGCCGGCGAGAAGGCGGTAGAGGCGGCGGCCGGGGTGCATCAGCCATGCCCAGCCGAGCTTTCGCCCCAGTGGCGTGGTGACCATGCCGACCACACCGGCCAGCAGCCCGCACAGCGCGGCCATGGCCCGACGCCCGTGGAAGCGGGCGGCGGAACGGAGCAGGGCTTTGCGGGCCGCCTTCTGGGCGGGGGCCTTGAGCTGGGCGACCCTCGCCCGGAGTGCTGCCGACCGGACACCCTCACGGCCCGAGGCCACGGCCCGGCCGGAGCTACGATCCCGCGCTGCCCGGACGGCGCCGACGGCCCTGTCCCGAACGGCGCCGGCTTTTCCCATGCCCTTCGCCAGGGTCCGCGCCGCCACCCCCCGCGGCTTGCCGCCGGTGGTGTTGGCGCGCTCGGCGGCCTTGGCGGCCCGCCGCGAGTCGGCGACCTGCCGACGGGCCTGCACCGTCGCCGCGCGGGAAGCCGCCCGAGTCGGAGACTGCGTACGGGCCTGGGACCGCAGTGCCTGCACCTGACCGGCCCGCCCACCAGCCAGACCCGCTGCCGAACGGGCGGCCCGCTGACGAGCCGAGGACGCCCCGGACTTGCCCGCAGATGAAGCGGACCGGCCAGAGGGGGCGCCCGCACGATGCCCGACCTGCCGCCCGGCAGCGGCCTTTCGGGTGCCGGCGCCCCCACCACCGGCACGTGGTGCGGTGCGGGGCTGGGACGGCACACGGCCCAAGAGGTCACGGCCACCCTTTCCGCCCGGCGTCCGGCCGGCGACCTGGGACGGCTTCGCAGCGGTCTTCTTCGCGACGGTCTTGGAGCGGCGCCGCATGGCGGCGGTGCCCAGGACTGCGGCGCCGGTCATCGCGACCGCCGCCGCGATCGGCCCACCGACCAGGGCAGAGGCGGCGAGCAGGCCCGCCGTGGTGTTCGCCCCGGACAGGGACAACGGCACCACGGGGAAGCCGCCCGGGGTGTGCTCGACGTCCTTGGCCGGCGCGGGCTTGTCGGCCTCCGGCGGGGTCGGGGTGGGGGTGGATTCTTCGGGGGGAGCCTGCGGTTCGGTGACTGTCTCGGTCATGCTGAACGTGCTCCTTCACGGGAGAAGAGGGCCCGGCCGTCGCTGTAGGAGGCTTGCGGTCGGGCCCTTGCTGAGTGGTTCAGGCGACGCGCTGTTCATCGGGGTAGGCGCAGGGGACGCACATGCCGAGCGAGGCCGGGATGACGTATCCGGCATCGGTGCGGCACTGGGGGCAGGTGCGGCGTGCCGCGTTCGCCTTGGCGAGGGCCGCGGCTTTCCGCGCGGTCATCGGCCGGACCGGCTTGGCGCGCTCCACGAGGTAGAGGTAGGCGACCAGCGGGCCCCGCCGGTAGCGGGGCCGTTCCACCTGCGCGGCGACGTCCTGTCCGCCGGGCCGGAGCCCTTGGGCGCGGAGTTGTCGGCGGGTGGCCAAGCCGACCGGGGCGAGGCGCCAGGAGTAGACGGGCAGCGTGCTCATCAGCCGAGGCGGTGGTAGGCGGCCCGGCAGGCGGCGGCGTGCTCGTTCGCCGTGCGGCGGGTGAAGAGCAGGTTGTCGAGCATCTCGGAGCGGTCGCCGCAGCCGTGGCAACGCCAGCCCGAGCCGTGGTAAGCCAGGGTGCCGATCACGTCGACGGCCGCGCCGACCTGGTTGTGCATCTGGATCAGCAGGTTGTCCGGCTCGGCGGGCGTGGTCTGGGGGGAGAGCTTCACGAGGTGGCTCCTTCCAGGGCGGGGGCGGTCTTCGCGTCGCGCAGTTCCTGGTAGCGGGCGGAGACCCAGCCCACGGACCAGCCGGTCAGTTCCGCGGCGACCCGAACGGGGAGTCCGGCGTGGAACGCGGCGCCGACGGTGGCGAGGGCCGGTTCCTCGTCGAGCTTCTTTTCCGGCGGTCCGGCGGACAGCAGTGCGGCGCGTTCACGCTCGATGCGTTCCTGTTCACGGAGCCGTTCACGGCGTTCACGCTCGGCCCGCTGCTGGGCCTCCAGTTCGCGCTGCTGCGCGGCCTGGCATTCAAGGCGTTCACGCTCGGCCCGGGCCTGTTCACGCTCGTGTTCACGGCGTTCACGGGCCTCGCGCTCCGCACGCTCGGCCGCCTCCGCTCGCTCCTGTGCTTCGCGGCGGATGCGGTCCTGTCGTTCGGCTTCCTCACGGATCAGGCGGGCCTCGTGTTCACGCTGTTCACGGGCGATGGCCGCCTCGTGCTCGCGGCGTTCACGGGCCCGCATTTCGCGGGCGTCCTCCCGGTCCTGGACCGCCTTCGCCCGGGCTTCCGCCTTGGCGTGCTGCTCGGCTTCCAGAGACCGGACGGCGGCGGTCAGGGCCCGCCGGTAGGCGAGGCCAGCCTCCGCCGTGACGATCAGCAGGAGCGGCGCGACGGAATGGATAGCGACCCCGACCAGGTCCCCGACCAGGGCGGACGCCCCGATGTTGAGGGCGAGGGTCATGGCACCGGTCATCCAACGCAGGGCCACCGGCCACGTACCGCCGTGCCCGCCGAGACGGGCCAGGACGGAGTCGAGGCGGACCACGATGACCACGGCCGCATCCACCACGAGCGGCAGGATCGGTGCCGTCCACCGCCATGCGCCGGGGGTGTGTGCGGCCATCAGCGGGGTGACGGTGAGGACGGAGTAGAGCATGGCCCCGCCCACGATCAGCCACGTGCCCACGGCCAGCGCGCGTTCCGCTGAACGCAGGTGAACGCTGTTCATGGCGCCCCCTGCGTCAGAGGCTGGACCTTGACCGTGCCCAGGAGGAGGACCCGTACAGGGTGGGGGTGGTAGTCCGGACCGGTGCCCTCCATCCACTCCCACTCGGCGTCCTCAGCGAGCGTGAACCCCAGTTCCATCAGGGCCGCAAGGCGCTGGTGAACGCTCGGGATCTCGGTGGACGTCGGCCACGTGAAGGTGGGCCACTCGCTGACCAGACCGGTCATGGCCACGAACACCTGCCAGCACGGGCCGGGCGTCCGCTCCGGTGTGGTGGTGCCGCAGCAGCGCAGCGACAACTGCGCTCCGAAGATCTGCTTGCTCATGCCGCGTCCCCCGACACCGTCGCGCCGGCGGTGCGGTTGGCCATGTCCCGCCGGGCCGCCAGGACCCGGTTCCGGGTCCGCCGGATGCGGCGGGCGTCGAGCTCGGACGCGGGGCGGTCCAGCAGCGCGATCAGAGCGTCCAGCAACTCGACCTCGGCCAGGACCACGGGCATCTCGGTCTCGATCGCGTCCAGCTCCGCGTCCGACGGCTCCAGACCGTCGGACCACGGGGTAACAACGTCGTGAAGTGCAGCGATGGGCTTCATGGGTCTTGCTCCTTCTACAGAGGAACGGGACTCAGCAGCCCCCGGCGCGGGAACGCCGGGGGCTGCACTGCGATGGGGGTGAAGCAGGAAGAACTACTCCGGCTCCCCTCGACCCCGCCCGTACAGCGCGGAAGCGCTGGACGGGCGGAGGAGGCAACCGGCCGCCAACCGATCGAGCGGCGGAGAGGTTGGGTGGCGCTGATCCGTACGCGGGGACAGGACCCGTGTACGCCGCCCTCTTAGAGGGGGGCGGATGCCTCGATCCACTGTTGAGTTCTCAAATCCCAACCGCTTCCTTTGAGCCGTCACCGGCTCTCCGGGCGCCGAGAACAGCCCAAAGAGGGCCCCTCTCCGGTCCGCTGTCCTAGGACTGCGGACTTCTGTGGATGACTATGGACTCGCAGTCCCAGGACTGTCAACAGTCCTGGGACTGTGTTTCACTGGCTGCGTCGAAAGGAGTTCCCGTGGCGCCGAAGTGGCGAGAGCTGGCGGACAAGCTGGCCGAGCGCATCCGAAGTGGCGAATACGCCCCTGGCCAGCAGCTTCCGCACATCCGGGACCTGGTGGACGCGGGCGAGGGCTCCAAGTCCACGGTTCACGCGGCGTACAAGGCGCTGGAAGCTGAGGGCCTGGTGACGTCCTCGCGCGGGCATGGCACGGTCGTGCGCGAGCGAGCGCCGCTGAAACGGCTCGGCATCGCTCGGTATGACAAGGCGAAGTGGCGTGACGGGGACGAGGTCGCGTTCATTGCCGACCGCGTCGCGTCCGGCCGTGCGTACAAGCGAGGTGAACAGACGCAGAGCGTCAGCCGGGTGCCGGCGCCTCCGCTGGTGGCCGCGGCGCACGGACTTCCTGAGGGTGCCGAGGTGTACGCGCGAGCGAGGCTCGTGAAGGAAGGCGACCAGCCGACCCACACGCTGACCAGCTACTACCGGCCTGAGCACGTAGAGGGAACGCGCATCGTCGACCCGACGCCGGGCCCCGCCGGCCGTGGCGGCGGATTCCGCGTGCTCTACGACGCGGGCTACGAGATTGACCACATGCGTGAGGAGCTGTTTGCCAGGGCCGCAACGTCTGAGGAGGCGGCCCTCCTGCAGTTGGCGCCTACTGAATGGGTCGTTGAACTGCATCGGACGACGTACACGGTGGACGGCACCGTCGTCGAGTTCGCCGTCGGCCTGCACGCGGCTACTCGGTTCGCCTGGGCGTACGACTTCCAGGTCCCCGATTCGGCACGGAAGGCAAGACCATGATCTCTGCGCAGAATTGGGCCGATGCTGAACGGCTCTGGGACTTCCAGCAGATGCACCACGAGCCGCGACCTTGCTCAGTAGCCATCGGGCTCGGGAGCCACGACCTGGGCGTCGCTGACTTCACAGTTGACCTCTACAGGCGCGGCATGATGCCGCTGATCGTCTTCACCGGTGCCACGAGCCGGACGACCCGCGAGCGGATGCCCCGCGGGGAGGCGGAGCACTACCGTGATCGGGCGCTGGAACTAGGTGTCCCCGCCTCCGCCATCCTCGTGGAGCCAGCAGCGCGGAACACGGGCGAGAACATCCGCCTCTCCCGATCGCTGCTTGCAGACGAGGGTGTGCGCGTCGATTCGGCCCTACTGGTCAGCAAGCCGTACGAGGAGCGGCGCGCCTATGCGACAGCCCGCAAGCTCTGGCCAGAGGTGGAGATCATCAGTGCGTCCGCGCCGATGACGCTTGCGGAGTATGTGGACTCGATCCAGGACTCCCGGCTGGTCTTCGACATGCTCGTCGGTGCCCAACAGCGGCTTCTCCTCTACCCGCAGCTGGGGTTCCTGATTCATCAGGACATTCCCCCGGCTGTTTCTACGGCCTACGAGCGCCTCTGTTCTGAGGGTTTCACCAGCCGCCTCCTAGCCGGTCAATGAATGAAGTCCCGAGCGGTGATGCAACCGACGACATTTGATGTCGGTTGGTCTCACGTCTCGAATGAGGTGTGATGGGGTGACAGGCGGCGCCAGAGGCCGACTTTCGGCAGGGGCCCAACCAACACCGGAATGACGTAGCGCCGTATGACGGTGCTGGCGACCGTGGCGAGGCTCCCATCCCGCCCGCTTCGACCCCGGGCAAGCCGAGCAGGCCTGGAAGCCAGGGTCAACGTGGTTATAGATGGGAGGCGGTCCTGAGTAGCCGTGTGATCGCCAGCTCGTGTGGTTGACGCCTGGCACCGGCGGTGTTGCACACCACCAGCTCCCACGCACCGGTCTGCTGTCACCCACTTCCTGACGAGTCGGAGTGGATACGCCTCCACTGCACCAGCCAACTCGGCGGATGTGCATAGGAAGTCCGACTAGAGGTGCAAAGTGTGCCACTCAGTGCCAAGCTGAGAGATGAAGGCGGGGGCAGCAAGCCTCTTTCCCTCGATCCTTACCCAGGACACACCTCGCCGCGGTGGAGGTAGCCACATGGCCGCCGATTTCATAGCTGCGCAAGGAAGTTCGACGAACTGGGCGCTTGTCGGTCCTCTCATTGGCGCCGCAGTGGCAGCGATAGGCCTCTTTTTTGCGGAACGGCACCGAAAAACAGAGACGGTGCAAACCGTGGTTGATCGGGCAGTTGATGCGAGAATCGGGCAAGTATTTCGCGAATTCAACGAGTATGAGTCTTCTGCCAGAGCTGCCTTGGAAGGCGCCCAGGGAATGGAGCGACAGCTGCAGCAACAGCTTGAGGCGTCGGAGTCGCTTGCAAACAGGTTGGGAGATCTCCTTGGGTCCGGCGATGAGGCTGTCTCGACCCTAGAGAGTTCCAAGGCGATGATTCCGGCGCTATTGTTGGAGAACGCGAGAAGTGCCGAGATTCCGGTGGCGCTTGGCCACCTTTCATCCCTCGCAAACTCTCCGATTGCTGCATCGGATGAATTTGAACGAGGAGGTGATATGGCCGGCAGACTCCAGAGCTATGAACTTGCCCTAAGGCTGTATGAGAGGGCAGTCGAGGTAACCCCTCAAAATGCTACAGCCAGAGCGTCCCTGATCCGCATGCGCGTGCGCCTCGGGAAGGTTGCTGTAGCGGACGCGGTTGTAGAACTAGCAGAGCTGACACTGGCGAACCCAAACAATCGCCTCGTCCTCATGGAAGCGTGTAATACCTGCAAGGATTTTGATGACTATGAGTCACTCAGAATCCTTTGCGAAAAGATGCTGAAGGTAGCCCCAAAAAATTCGGTGGCTTGGAGGAATCTTGCGATTGCGCTAGAAAATCTGGACTCTTCGACCGAAGCAGTGGAGAATGCTTACGAAAATGCGTTCCAGTTCATCAAGGTAGGATTTGATGAGACCAGTGACATAGCGAACGCCGCCAAAGCGTACGTTAACTTCCTTAAAGCTCAAAAGAAATTTGACAAGGCGCATGAGATTTTAAAGCGAGGCCTTGAGGCTGACCCCGGATCGGAGATACTTCTGATATTGCGCGGCGATCTTGAGGTGGCGAGTAATGGCGATATGAAGCTTGCTACGTGGTGCTACCGTGAAGTGGTCAACAGAAAGAATCCGAGCACCCTGCAGCTGGCAGCATCGAAACTGGAAGAATTGGCTAAGCGTGCAGACTTGCAGAAAGTGGGAATAATTTCGGGGGCAACTGCCGAAAAGCCATCTTGGATGAAATTCTGACGGGCTGGTCTATTCCGCTTGCGCGGTGCCTGTCTGCGGGGCCAGACATATCGTCTCAGGGTGAATGTACTTCGGGAAAAGGGCGTGTCCGGCAGGCACGTTGAGCCCTCCCGCAGTCAGGCGCGTGATGCATGAATGAAGCCGTAGCGCTCGTCGCGGTCCTACAGCATCCAGTGCGCACGAACGCCGCCTCGTGCCGGGGGATGTGACGATGCCTGCCGGTCAAGGAGCACCCCGGGCATGACGGATGGGCTGGCGACGGACGGAGCTGAGGAGGACCTGGGCAGTTCCTGCCCGTTCGGCCAATGGCCACATTGGGCTAGGTTCGTATACGCGATCTTCCAAGATGCTGCAGAGCAGCCAGCGACCGGTCTCAGTTGTGGGCTCTTTCAGCGCTGGATCCGGCGAGGTGCGCGGGTGTCCTCCGACGTCCGGCTCTAGGTGCGAGCAGGGGTGTGACGCCCGCGGGGAACGTCGGTGGAGGCTAGTGGACCAAGATCGGACAACTCGTAATGCGTAGGTCTCGGGTTCGAATCCCGAAGGCGGCTCGGATTAGCCCCAGGACTCACTCGCCGTGACCTGGGGCTTTTTCATGCCCTGACCAGTCGGGGGCGGAACGCGATGACCTTCGCGCCCTCGTGCGTGCCCATTGCGTGCCCATTGTGCTGAGTGGGAACGGGTGTGACCTCGACCTCACCCTCGACCGGGGCGGCGACCTCAAGGGGCCGCCGGGCGGCCTCAGACGAGTTCTGTGCCGCGGCGAGGGGTGTCGGGCTAGGTTGGGTTGGTGGTGCTCAGGGGTCTCGTGGTAGGAGGCCTGGCATGACGAAACGGTGGCGCGGTGCGGCGGTCGGAGCAGCCGCGGTGGGGCTCGTGGCGGTGCCGCTCGGCGTGAGCGCCGGGTACGGCTGGGACATGTCCGCCACCCCGGCGTCCGTGGCGCGTACCGCGGTGCAGCCGTCGGCCACTGTGACCCAGCCTTCGCCTTCGGCCTCCGACGAGTTCGCGCAACTGACCCCCGCTGTGGTGCGCCAGCTGGATGCAGCCATCCAGAAGGTGATGAAGGACGCCCAGGTCCCCGGGGTGATCGTCTCCCTCTCGGCACCCGGCAAGGGCACTTACGAGCGGGCTTTCGGCGTGGCCGACAAGGCCAACGGTGCGCCGATGACACCGGATCTGAACATGCGGATCGGCAGCGAGACCAAGACGTTCACGGTCACCGCCCTGCTCAAGCTGGTCGACGCGGGCAAGGTCGGGCTCGACGACCCCATCGGCACGTACGTGTCCGGCGTTCCCAACGGGGACCGGATCACTCTGCGCCAGCTCGCCGGGATGCGCAGCGGCCTGTTCAACTACTCCGAGGACCCGGGGTTCTTCAAGGCCCTGACCAGCAACCCGCGACGACCGTTCACCCCGCGCGAACTGCTGGCGTTCGCCTTCAAACACCCGGTGATGTTCGCGCCGGGAGCGAAGTTCTCCTACTGCAACACCAACCTGATCCTGCTGGGACTGGTGGTGGAGAAGGTGAGCGGGGACAAGCTGGCCGACTACATCCAGCACAACGTGATCGAACCCGCCGGGCTGCACCACACCCTTTTCCCGACGGGCTCGGAGTTCCCGAAGCCGCACGCCCAGGGCTACACGAACCAGACCGCCTCCGGTAAGACGGAGGACGCGGCGGACTGGAACCCCTCCTGGGGCTGGGCCGCCGGAGCGATGATCTCCGACCGTGAGGACCTGCGGACATGGGCCAGGGTGGTGGCCACCGGAACCCTGCTGACGCCGCAGACCCAGGCCCAGCGGTTGAAGGTCCTGAACGCGGACAACATCCCGGACTCCGGCTACGGACTCGGCATCTTCAACGTCGAAGGCTGGATCGGGCACAACGGCTCCCTGCCGGGCTACGAGTCCCTGACCGTCTACCTGCCGGGTCCGCAGGCCACCTTGGTAGTGCTGCTCAACACGGACATCACGTACCAGGGCTCGGAGCCCAGCACCCTGTTCGGGCAGGCGATCACCAAGACGGTTACCCCGAAGCACGTCTTCGACCTGCCCGCCCAGCCGGTGACGGGCCACTGAGGGCTGCGCCAACCGCCGGGCGATCAAAGACGTTTCACGTGAAACATCCGCGCGCGGTCATCGCGTCAATGGGGTGAGAGAGACGCGAGGGGGAGGGCATGCGGCAAGGTCGCAGAGACGGGTCCCGCGAGTTCGCGTCGGACAGATCGGGACCGTTGTACCGGTCGGCGTGCCTGCTCGCGAGTGGGGACACCCACCTCGCGGAGGACCTGGTCCAGGAAACCCTGGGCCGGATGTACGTGTTGTGGGGCCGGGTGTCCCGTATCGACAATCCGGCCGCCTAGCAACGGCGGGGACGTCGTGCTCGACGACGGGAAGGGCCGGTCGCTGATCCAGCTGTCCTACCAGGTCATCGAGGAGTACCCGGGCGGCCGGGCCGGTGAACAGCTCACCGACCACTACCGGGCCGAGAGCGACGCGGGGCGCGGGACATTCACCAGGACACCGGACGGCGCCGCGATGCTGACCGAACAGCACCCGCGCGGCGACGGCGGGGCGGGCGTGGTCGAGTGGAGCGTGGACGTGCTGCACCCGAACGGGCTGCGACTGATCGTCAGGGGGTACAACTCGGAAGGCCCGGACGAGCCCGCGACGCGCACCGCGCCCGCGCTGACGATGGAACAGCTCACGGCCATGGCGATGGACGGTCGCTGGTCGCAGTTGCCGAAGTAGGGCGCAGCCGGGGGCGTCGGCGGGGCGCTGGGCGGACTCACTTCGCGTCGGCGTAGCACTCCACGACGGCCGTGCTGAACGGGAACCGGACTGGGGTGTCGCCGAAGGTGATCCGGCCGGCCCGGTCGCCGGCCGCGCGGATGGCCTCCACGACGGCCCCGGCCTCCTCGGCCGGGCAGTGCACGATCACCTCGTCGTGCTGGAAGAAGACCAGCTCGGCGCGGAGGCCGGCGGCGGCGATGTCCTGCCGGAGGGCGGCGAGCATGAGCAGCGCCCAGTCGGCGGCGCTGCCTTGCACGACGAAGTTGCGGGTGAAGCGGCCGCGGGCGCGGGTGTCGGTCGAGGCGTAGCCCGGGGTCCAGCCGCCGTCCTCCCGGTCCTGTGGGATCCCGGCCTCGCCGCCGTCTTCTTCGGTGGAGCCGGCGGGCGGCGGGCAGGTCCGGCCGAGCCAGGTGCGTACCAGTCGGCCCTCTTCGCCCGCCTTGGCGGCGTCGTCCACGTAGGCCACGGCCCGGGGGAACCGGCGGCGGAGCGCGGCCAGGTTCTTGAGGCCGTCCCCGGAGGTCTGTCCGTAGACCGCGCCGAGCACGGCCAGCTTGGCCTTGTCCCGGTCGCCGGAGAAGCCGTGGCGGGAGATGGAGGTGTAGAGGTCCTCCGGGCGGCCGGCCACCTCCATGAAGGCCGGGTCGCGGGAGATCGCGGCGAGCACCCGGGGTTCCATCTGGTCGGCGTCGGCGACGACGAGCCGCCAGCCAGGGTCGGCGACGACGGCCCGGCGGATCACCTTGGGGATCTGCAGGGCGCCTCCGCCGTTGGTGACCCAGCGGCCCGTCAGGGTGCCGCCGGGGATGAACTCGGGCCGGAAGCGGCCGTCGTGGACCCAGTCGCCGAGCCAGGACCAGCCGTGGGCGGTGTAGATCCGGTACAGCTTCTTGAACTCGATGAGCGGGGCCACGGCCGGGTGGTCGATGCCCTGGATCTCCCAGCGCCGGGTGGACTTGAGCTTGATCCCGGCCTCGGCGAAGGCCTTGACGACATCGGCGGGCAGCTCGGGGTGCACGCGCCGGCCGAACGCGGTGGAGATGCGGTCGGCGAGTTCCGCGAGGCGGCGGGGCGCGCCGCCGCCCGCGTACCGCTCGCCGAGCAGCTCGGTGAGCAGGGCCCGGTGCACGTCGGCCCGCCAGGGCAGGCCGGCCCGGTGCATCTCGGCGGCGACCAGGAAAGCGGCGGACTCGGCGGCGGTGAGCAGGCGGGTGCGGTCGGGGTGGGCGGTGGCGTCGTGCCGTCGCGCCTGGTCGGCGTGGACGGCGATGAGCGCGTCCAGCGGTACCGGGGCGGGGCGCGGATCGAAGAGGGAATCCTGCGTCCCGGGCTCGGCGGCGCGCGCCGGCGGGTCGGGCGGGACCGGCAGGCCGCTCAGCCGGGCCCAGGCGGCCGCGGCCGAGCGGGGTTCGCCGAACCGGCCTTCGTGGCGCAAGAGCAGCAGTTCGGCGTCCTCGACGTCGTAGCACCGCTCGACCCGCACTCCGGCGGCCAGCAGGCGGGGGTAGACGGAGGCGGTCGACTGCCACACCCAGCGCGTGCCCTCGGGCGCGGCGCGGACCGCCTCGGCGGGCTCGCGCACCCGCAGCGGCGCCGTCCCGGCGGGGGCCAGGGGTGCGGCGTGCCACCAGCCGTCGCCGTCCTCGGCGAGGGCCCACCGGCCGGCGTGCTCGTTCATGGGTGCGAGTGTCCCACCGGGGGCTGACAGCGGACCGGCGCACCGGGCCGCCCGGGGCGGCGGACGCGCTGGGGGGCCGGGGCCCTGACCCCGGGCCCCCGCCCGGGGCCGGGGGCCCGCGCCCCGCGGCCCTGACCCCGGGCCTCTCACCCGGGGCCTCCCGGGGCTCGGGTGGACCCCGGGCCGGGGCACGGGGCGGGGACCCGAGCCGGAGTCCCGGCAAGGACCCGGGCCGGGGCCCCGGGGCGAGAGCCCGGCGAAAGCCCGGCGAAAGCCCGGGGTCAGAGTCCGTAGAAGACCCGGGCCTTCGTCGGGCCTTTGCCGGGTTCTTGCCTCGCGCCTTCGTCGGGCTCTGGCCCCGGGCTTTCGCCGGGCCTTCGTGCTCGGCCTTCGCCCCGGGGCCCCGCCTCGGGCGCCCGGTCAGGGGCCTTGGCGGGATACCGCCCCGGAACCCGGCCCCGGCTTCATGCCCCCGGCACGGGCTGTGCCCCGGGCCTTCACCGGCCCTCGCCGGCCCCGCCGCGGGTGCCCGCCCCCGCCCCCGCCGCCGGCATCAGCGGGGGTGGGGGCGGACATGCCAAGCTGAGGGGTGTGAAAGACATCGTCGACCGCGCCTGCGAAGCAGCCCTCTACGCCCAGGGCGACGCCGCGCTGGACACCGGTGCCTCGCTGCTCGCCGCCGACCCCGCCCGCTGGAGCGGAGCCGCGGCGGAGCTGCTGGCGCGCGGGGAGACGTACGTACGGCAGGCGTGGGAGCGCGGCTGGCGACCGGCCGACGTGCTCCGGCTGGTCCGCCGGGACCTGGACGAGCGGCACGCGCGGATCACCGCCGACCTCGTCGCGGCCGAGGCGCGGCGCTACGCACGGCTGCCGGAGCGGTGGACCGACGCCGAGGTGTGGTGGCAGCAGGACGACCGCTACGGCGACCAGCTGGCGCAGCGCGAGAAGACGGACCGGTTCACGCTGGCGACGGCGGTGCTGGAGGTGTTCCGGCTGCTGATCCGGCTGCCGTCGGTCGAGCCGGTCGGGCCGCTGCCCGGCGACCCGTCCGACCTCGGCGAGCACGCGCACATCGAGCCGCGGATGCTCGGGCGGATCCGCGCCCTGCTGGCGAAGGCCGAGGCGACCACCTACCCGGAGGAGGCGGAGGCGCTGAGCGCGAAGGCGCAGGAGCTGATGGCCCGGCACACGGTCGACGAGGCCCTGCTCGCCGCCGGGGGCGGGGGGCCGGCCCGGACGCCCGGTGCCTGCCGGATCGGCGTGGAGCCGCCGTACGAGGAGGCCAAGGCGGTGCTGCTCGACGCGGTGGCCACCGCCAACCGGTGCCGGGCGGTGTGGAACAGCGGCTTCTTCTTCTCGACGGTGGTCGGCTTCGAGAGCGACCTGGAGGCGGTGGAGCTGCTGTACACCTCGCTGCTCGTGCAGGGCACGGCGGCGATGACCCGCGCGGAGGCGGCTCAGCGCTCGGGCGGCCGCAAGCGCACGAAGACCTTCCGGCAGTCGTTCCTGCTCGCCTACGCCAGCCGGCTCGGGCACCGCCTGGCGCAGACGGCGGAGCACACGGTGTCCGAGACCCCGGCGCACCTGCCCGCGCTGGTGGCCCGGGACGTCGCCGTCACCTCCCGGGCAGAGGAGATGTTCCCCCGCACCACGACCACCCGCCTGCGCGGCGCCACCGACCACGCGGGCTGGGAAGACGGCACGGCCGCCGCCGACCGCGCCCACATGACGGGCCGCCGCCACCCCCTGCCCGGCTGAGGCTCCGGGCCTGCCCCGCCGGCGGTGCGCGCCGGCCGGTGTCCGGTCCGGGGTTCGGCGGCGCACGGCGGCCGGTGTCGGGTCCGGGGTTCCGCCGCGCGCGGCTGCCGGTGTCGGGTCCGGGGTTCGGCCGCGGCCGGCCGTTACGCTCGGGCCCATGGGCTGGCTCCGGGCGTTGCAGGACACCGCCCGGAGCGGGATGAAGGTGGAGCGCGCGCGGTCGGAGCCGCTCGTCGCCGTGCGGGCCGCCGTCGGGCTGGCGATCGTGATCGGGGCCGGGCTGGCCCTCCTCGGGCCGGGGGCGGCCGCGAGTTCCGCCTTCGGGGCCTTCACGGCCGCCATCGCCACCCTCCAGCAGAGCTGGCGCCCGCGCCCCGCGCTGGCCCTCGTCTCCGGGCTGACCCTGGCCGTGTCCACCTTCGTCGGCTACCTGGTCGGTTCCCGCGACACCCTCGCGTTCCTGGCCCTGCTGGCCGTCTGGACCTTCCTCACGGGCCTGCTGTGGGCGGCAGGCGCCACCGCCGGGATCATCGCCTCCGGCAACGTCGCGATCATGCTGGTCACCGTCACCCTGCCGACCTCCGTCGCACAGGCCGCCGGGCACGCCGCGATGATCGCCGCCGGCGGTGTGGTGCAGGCGCTGCTCATCGTCCTGTTCCCGGTCCGCCGCTGGGGCGCCCAGCGCGACGCCCTCGCCGACGCGCTCGCCGCCGAGGCCGACTACGCCCGCCGGCTGCGCCGGGACCCCCTGGCCCCCTTCGACCCGCAGCCCCTGATGAAGGCACGGGACGCCGCCACCGTGACGGTCCGCCAGGCCCGGCGGCGGCCCGCCGAGCTGCACGGGGCGCGGGGGCTCGCGGAGCGGATCCGCCCGGTGCTGGCCTCGCTGGCCGACCCGGCGGTGGGGGCTCCCGCCGAAGGCTCGGCGCGCGAGCGGGTGTCCGAGCTGCTCGCCGCCGCCGGGGCGGTCCTGGACGCCGCCGCGCGGGCGATCCGGCACGGGGAACCCGTACGGCTCCCCGCGCCGTCCCTCGCGGTGCTGAAGGCTCCCGACCAGGGCGACCTCCTCCAGGGCGCGCCGCTGCGGGCGGCGCGCCGGCTGACGGCGCTGCTGGACGACGTGCTGGAGACCGCCGATCCCGGCTCCGGGCGGACCGCCGATCCCGGCGCCGCGATGCTGCGGCCCGCGCTGCCCGCCCTGGTGCCGCCGGTGGTGAAGGCCGTACGGGGCGAGCTGCGGTCCGGGTCGCCGGTGCTGCGCCACGCGCTGCGGGTCACCGCCGTGGTCTGCGCGGGGTACGCCGTCGGTCTGGCATTGCCGTTCGGGCACGGCTACTGGGCGCCGATGGCCTCCGTCATGGTGATGCGGCCCGACTTCACCCAGACCTGGTCCCGGGCGGTGGCCCGGTTCGGCGGAACCCTCGTCGGGGTGTCCGTGGCCACCGCCACCGTCCGGCTCGCGCAGCCGGGGATGTACCTCTCCGGTCTCCTGGCCGTCCTCAGCGCGGGCCTGATGTACGCGCTGATGCGCACCGGTTACGTCGTCGCGCAGGCCTGCGTCTCGGCCTACGTGGTGTTCCTGCTCGGCATGGGCGGCCTGCGCTGGGACCAGACCGTGCCCGACCGGGTGGCCCTCACCCTGGTCGGCGGTGTCCTGGCGATGGCCGGGTACGCCTTCTACCCGGCCTGGGAGACGCCGCGGCTGCGCACCCGCCTCGCGGACTGGCTGGCGGCCGGCGGACGGTACGCGCACGCCGTGCTCGCCCGGTACGCCGATCCGGGCGGGGTCCGGCCGGAGGACGTCAGGCGGGCGCTGCTCGCCACCCGGGACGCCCGGATCGCCTGGCAGGAAGCGCTCGGCCGGGCCGAGGGGGAACCGGTGCGGCACCGCGGCCTGTCCCGGGCCGCGGCCGACGGCGCGGCGGACGCGGTGGCCGCCCTCGGCCGGGCGGTCATGCTGCTGGAGGCGCACATCCCGGACCGCGCCCACGACCCGGTGCCGGGGGCCGCCGAGCTGGCGGCGGCGGTGCGGGCGGACACCGAGGCCGGTGCGAGAGCGGTGCGGGAGCGGCGGGCCCCGCAGTGGGGCGGGGTCCGGGCGGTTCTGGCCGATCCCGGCTGGGAAGCCCGGGATCCCGGGGTGCTGCGGGCGGCGGCCCAGCACGTGCTGGAGGCGCTGGAGGAGCTCTCTCAGGCGCTGATTCCCTGATCAGCGGCGTGCGAGGGAGACGTACGGCAGTGCAGTGATCACTACGGCACCCTCCGTGCACGTGCATCTGCCCGTGCAGCTCGCCATGAACAGAGCTATGATCCGGTGCAGTTGACATCTGCACTATCGGGGGCTTCCTGTGGACCACGCGTACAACGGGATGGCAGCTGCAGAACTCACTTCCTTGTTCGGGCTGACGTGGCAGAAGAGCAGACACAGCAATTCGCAAGGCTCCTGTGTCGAATTCGCCAAGCTGCCGGGTGGCGACGTCGCGATGCGCAACTCGCGCTTCCCGGACGGCCCGGCGCTCATCTACACGCCCGCCGAGATAGTGGCGCTGCTGCTGGGCGTCAAGGACGGCGAGTTCGATCATCTGGTCGCCTGAACCGCTGACCGCCCGGGAGCCGGGAGCAGCATCACAACAAGCCATGCACGTGCACCGGCCGGGACTGATCGCAGAGATCAATCCCGGCCGGTACGCATGCGGGTCTGGCTGGTAAGCACGTGGCTCGCGCGCCGGACGTCGACCGTCCGCGCCGCCCGCTCAGTCGTGGAGCAGGAACAGGGCCCAGACGACCTTGCCGGTGAGCCGCCCCGCGAGCGGGTGCCAGCCCCAGCTGTCGCTGTAGGAGTCCACCAGGAACAGCCCGCGCCCGGACTCCAGGTCGAAGTTCTCCTCGGTCCGCTCGGGCGAGAACGCCCCGCCCGGCCGGTCCTCGCTGGGGTCCCGCACCGCGCACACCAGCCGGGTGCTCCACCGCATCAGGTGCAGCCGTACCGGGGCGTCCGGATCCGGGGCCGGCCCGCGGGCGTCGTCGGGCAGGGCGTGGCGCAGCGCGTTGGTGACGAGTTCCGAGACGACCAGCGACACGTCGTCGAAGCGCTGGTCGAGGCCCCACTGGGACAGCGTCGAACGGGTGAAGGAGCGCGCTCCGCGCACCGCTTCGAAGCGGGCGGGCAAGGCGCAGGAAGCGGACCCCGAGACGGCCGTGGGGTCGACCGGGGGCAACCCCTGCCGTAACGGCTCCAGCATGGTCGATCCATTCGTCCCCATGCGAGGCACTCCCGGGATTCGCGGACGGAGCGGCGTCTCCGGCCAGAAAGAACTGCGGGGTGGGTCCGGCGCCGGCGCGAAGTGCACGCAGGTGCGCGGGGACCATCGTTCCGAATGCCGAAGCCGTATGCAAGGGCAGATGCACGTGCACGCGCCGGACCTGTCCCGTCCCGTGATGGTTCTTGCTCATTTCTTCCTACGCATACTTACGGACTTCTTTTCCGGGACGCCGGATTCCGTTACAGAACGAGTACGGACAGGTGCGTTTTGGTGGCAGACTGCGGCCCCTGGGGTTCGGGGGCCCCAGCGACGCAGCACGCAGACGACAGCGCTGACCACGCGCACACCATTGCGATGGGGAGGGCAGGACTAGTGACCGCAGAAGCCAGCGGTTCCGTGGTGCGCCGCATCCTCCTGGGCTCACAGCTCAGGCGACTCCGAGAATCCCGCGGCATCACCCGTGAGGCGGCCGGCTACTCGATCCGCGCATCCGAATCGAAGATCAGCCGCTTGGAGTTGGGAAGGGTGAGCTTCAAGGCCCGGGACGTCGAAGACCTCCTGACGCTCTACGGAGTCACGGACGGCGCGGAGCGGGAGTCCCTCCTGGGACTGGTCCGCGAGGCCAACGCGGCGGGCTGGTGGCACAGTTACGGCGACGTGCTGCCCGGCTGGTTCCAGACGTACATCGGGCTCGAAGGCGCCGCCTCCCTCATCCGCATCTACGAGGTCCAGTTCGTCCACGGGCTGTTGCAGACGGAGGCCTACGCCCACGCCGTCGTCAAGCGCGGCATGCCGGGCGCCTCCGCGGCCGAGATCGACCGCCGCGTCGCGCTGCGCCTGGAGCGCCAGAAGGTCCTCGTCTCCGAGAGCGCCCCGGTCTTCCACGCCGTCCTCGACGAGGCCGCGCTGCGCCGCCCCTACGGCGACCGCGACGTGATGCGCGGCCAGTTGGAGCACCTCATCGAGGTCTCCCAGCGCCCCAACGTCCAGCTCCAGGTGATGCCCTTCTCCTTCGGCGGCCACGCGGGAGAGAGCGGCGCGTTCACGCTGCTGCGCTTCCCGGAGTCAGACCTCCAGGACATCGTCTATCTGGAACAGCTCACCAGCGCCCTCTACCTGGACAAAGACGAGGAAGTGGCGCAGTACGCACGGGCGATGGAGCGGCTCCAGGCGGACTGCCCCGATCCCGACCAGACCCGCGATCTCCTGCGCGGGCTCCTCCAACTGTCTTGATCCGCACGTAGTATGACGTCTGATCAGTGCATGACGACGACCGATCGGTCTCCGGTGCAGCGCACGGGTGCGCGCTCGCAGTAAGGGATGGCATGTCCATATTCGACGACCTGGCCCACCAGTACATCGATGGCGAATGGCTGCCCGGCGCCGGTTCGTGGGACATCATCGACGTCAACCCCTACAACGGTGAGAAGCTCGCCGCCATCACCGCGGCCACGGTCGAGCAGGTCGACCAGGCCTACCGCGCCGCCGAGCGCGCGCAGCGGGAGTGGGCCGCCACCAGCCCCTACGCGAGACGCGCCGTCCTGGAGCGGGCCCTTCGGATCACCGAGGACCGCCGGAAGGAGATCGTCGAGGCGATGATCGACGAGCTCGGCGGGACCCGTCCCAAGGCCGAGTACGAGGTCCACCTCGCCATGGAGTTCATCCGCGAGGCGATCCAGCTGGCCATCCGCCCCGAAGGCCGGATCCTCCCCTCGCCGGTCGAGGGCAAGGAGAACCGCGTCCAGCGCCTGCCGGTCGGGGTCATCGCCGTCATCAGCCCCTTCAACTTCCCGTTCCTGGTGACCATGAAGTCGGTCGCCCCGGCGCTCGCGCTCGGCAACGCCGTCGTGATCAAGCCGAACCAGAACGCCCCGGTGGTGGGCGGCGGGGTCATCGCCAAGGTCTTCGAGGACGCCGGGCTCCCGGCCGGGCTGCTGAACGTCCTGGTCACCGACATCGCCGAGATAGGCGACGCGATCCTCACCCACCCCGTGCCCAAGGTCATCTCCTTCGCCGGCTCCGACCGGGTCGGGCGGCACGTGGGCGCCGTCGCCGCCCGCCACTTCAAGCGGACCGTCCTCGAACTCAGCGGCAACAGCGCCCTGGTCGTCCTGGACGACGCCGACCTCGACTACGCGGTGGACGCGGCCGTGTTCAGCCGCTTCGTGTACCAGGGCCAGGTCTGTATGGCGGCCAACCGGATCCTCGTGGACGCCTCCGTCGCCGAGGAGTTCACCGCGAAGTTCACGGCCCGGGTCCGCGGCCTCAAGACCGGTGACCCGCGCGAGGCCGACACGCACATCGGTCCCCTCATCAACTCCTTCCAGGCCGACGCCCTGACCGCCCTCGTGGACCGGGCCGTCGAGGAGGGCGCGCAGGCGCTCGTGCGCGGTTCTACGCGCGGCAACCTCGTCGAACCGACGGTGCTGGCCGGGCTGCCCGAGGACTCCCCGCTGCTGGGCCAGGAGATCTTCGGCCCGGTGGCGCTGCTGGTGGTGTTCGACGGCGAGGACGAGGCGGTCCGGCTCACGAACGCGACCCCGTACGGGCTCAGCGGCGCCGTGCACACGCGGGACGTGGAGCGCGGGGTGCGGTTCGCCCAGCGGATCGAGACCGGGATGATCCATGTCAACGACTCCACCATCGGCGACGAGCCGCTGGCGGCCTTCGGGGGCGAGAAGGCCTCGGGGCTCGGCCGGCTGAACGGCGAGGCGACGGTGGAGGCCTTCACCACCCAGAAGTGGATCTCGGTCCAGCACGGCCGGACGAGCTTCCCCTTCTGAGGGCTGCCGGTTCCGAAGGCTTCTCAGGGCTGCCGGTTCCGAAGGCCGGCGAAGGGTTCCGACGGCCGGGCGCCGGCCGCCGGCCGGTCCGCCCGCGGTCCGTTCGGCTTCCCGTTCTACACTCGGCCGGGCAAGCGTCAGGCGGGAACGTCCGGGGGAGAGCCGAGTTGAGCAACATACCGGAGACCGGGCGGACCCCCCGGGTCCAGAACCGACTGGTGATCATCCAGGTGGTGGTCTTCTCGCTGCTGGTCACCCTCGGCGGCCGGCTCTGGTACCTCCAGATACGCAACGGCCAGGAATACACGGACGAGGCGAAGAACAACAACACCCAGCAGGTGGTCCAGCCCGCCGTGCGCGGCTCCATCCTCGACGACCGCGGCGTTGCGCTGGCCGACAACGAGACCCGCATGGTGGTCTCCGCGAGCCGCACCGACCTGTCGAAGATGAAGGACCGCGGCAAGGGCGTCCTGACCCGCCTCGCGGGCGTCCTGGGCCTCCCGCCCGAGGACGTGGTCAACAGCGTCCGGCTCTGCGACGCGAAGACCCCCAAGCCGTGCTGGAACGGATCCCCGTACCAGCCGATCCCGGTCACCGACGAGGCGACCACCGACCAGGTCCTGGAGATACGCGAGCACGCCGAGCAGTTCCCCGGCATCACCGCCGAGCCCACCGCCCTGCGCCGCTACGCCGCCCCCGACCAGGCCAACACCTCCCAGGTGCTCGGCTACCTCTCGCCGGTCACCGACGAGGAGATCAAGAAGGCCAAGAACACCGACTCCCCCTACCTGCGCTCCGACCAGGTGGGCCGCTCCGGCCTGGAGCGCACGTACGACAAGGAGCTGCGCGGCAAGGCGGGCATCACCCGTTACGAGGTGGACAACCTCGGCCGGGTCATCGGAGAGCGCGAGAGCGTGAAGCCGCAGCCCGGCTCGAACATCGTCACGTCGATCGACGCGCGCGTGCAGGCGGTCGCCGAGCGCGAGCTGAACAACGCCATGGTCGAGGCCCGCAAGACCTACGACAAGAACACCGGCAGCAACTACAAGGCCGACTCGGGCGCCGTCGTGGTCATGGAGGCCAAGACGGGCCGGATCGTCGCGATGGCCTCCAACCCGACCTACGACCCCAACGCGTGGGTCGGCGGGATCTCGGCCAAGGACTACAAGGCCCTCACCGACAAGGACTCCAACTACCCGCTGCTCAACCGGGCCATCCAGGGCCAGGCCGCTCCCGGCTCGATCTTCAAGGTGGTCTCCTCGACGGCCGCCGTGAACGCCGGGTACCCCTTCAACGGCCGCTACGGTTGCCCCAGCTCGTACCGGGTCGGGAACCAGACCTTCACCAACTTCGAGTCCCAGGGCTACGGCGACATCACCATCGGCAAGGCCCTCGAGGTCTCCTGCGACACCGTCTACTACGGCATCGCGGACCAGGAGTGGAAGAACGACGGCGGCATCAAGCCGAAGAAGGATCCGGCCGACTGGTTCTTCAAGACGGCCCACGAGTTCGGCCTGGGCAAGCCCACCGGCATCGACCTGCCGAACGAGGTCCCGGGCCGGGTCCCCGACCGGCAGTGGAAGAAGGACTTCTTCGAGGCGAACAAGGCCGCCTGGTGCCGCGACGGCAAGAAGGACGGCAGTTTCGCGGAGAAGATCGCCTACGAGAACTGCCGCCAGGGCAACCAGCTCCGCGAGGGCGACGCGATCAACTACTCCATCGGCCAGGGCGACACCCTCGTCACGCCGGTGCAGATGGCCTCCGTGTACGCGGCCATCGCCAACGGCGGCACGCTCCACCAGCCGAGCGTCGGCAAGGCGGTCGTCAGCGCCGACGGGACCTCGGTCAAGGAGATCGCGCCGAAGGAGCAGGGCCGCCTCCCGATGGACGCCGAGACCCGTGACGACATCGACGGGGCCCTCGCGTCCGTCGTGACCAACGGCAGCGCCGCCTGGCGCTTCGGCGGCTGGCCGCAGAAGCAGATCCCGATGCACGCCAAGACCGGCACCGCCGAGGTCCAGGGCAAGCAGACCACCTCGTGGTTCGCCTCGTACACCGCCGACTACTCGATCGTGATGACGATCTCGCAGGGCGGCACCGGCTCCGGCGCCTCCGGGCCGGCCGTCCGCAACATCTACGAGGCGATGTACGGGCTCGACGACGCGGGCAAGCAGGACCTGTCCAAGGCGCTCCTCCCGCAGCCCCGCTCGGCCCTCCCGGTGATCCGCCCCGACGCCCCGTGATCCTTGCCGATCGAGGACCGAACCTGACCGCAAGCCTGCGTAGCGTGGTCCTCGTCGGCAAGAGAACACCAGACACGAGGCGGTCGGTCAGCATGGTCACCCACGTTCCCGCGGAAGCCCACGGCGACGAGCGCGGCGCGCTCCTGTCCTTCGTGGAGGCCCAGCGCGGCGGCATCCGCCGCTCGGTGCTCGGCCTCAGCGAGGAGCAGGCGGCGAGCCGCCCGAGCGCGAGCGAGCTGTCCCTGTCCGGACTGCTCAAGCACTGCGCGGAGTGCGAGCTCAACTGGCTGCGGATGGCGCAGCAGCGGCCCAACGAGCGGCAGCGCACCGAGGAGGACTGGGCCGACTCCTTCCGGCTCGTCGGCGGGGAGACGGTCGGGGAGGTCCTCGCCTTCTGGGACGACGTGGCGGCGCAGACGGCCGAGTTCGTCGCGGGCCTGGACAGCCTGAACGAGACCTTCCCGCTCCCGGATGCGCCGTGGTTCCCCAAGGACGGCAAGGTCTCGATGCGCTGGCTGCTGCTGCACCTGGTCGAGGAGTTCGCCCGGCACGCCGGGCACGCCGACGTCGTGCGCGAGTCCCTGGACGGCAAGACGGCGTTCGAGCTGGTGGCCCTGGCCTCCAGGCCCGAGTAGCGGTCCTCCGCGGGCACGACTTGCACCTCACGCGGCGTGAGGGCCCACAGTGAGGGGCGTACCCAACCAGAGGAGCGGAAGTGATGGGCTACTCCGTGGGCCAGGTCGCCGGTTTCGCCGGAGTGACGGTGCGCACGCTGCACCACTACGACGAGATCGGCCTGCTCAGCCCGAGCGGGCGCAACCGGGCGGGACACCGGCGGTACGACGACGCCGACCTCGACCGGCTGCAGCGGATCCTGTTCTACCGGGAGCTCGGCTTCCCGCTCGAAGAGGTCGCGGTCCTGCTGGACGACCCGGAATCGGACCCGAGGGAGCACCTGCGCCGGCAGCACGCCCTCCTGTCCGACCGGATCGACCGGCTCCAGCGGATGGCCAAGGCCGTTGAGCACGCCATGGAGGCGCACGAGATGGGAATCAACCTCACGCCCGAGGAGAAGTTCGAGGTCTTCGGGGACAAGGACCCGGAGCAGTACGCGCAGGAGGCCGAGCAGCGCTGGGGCGGCACCGACTCGTACCGCGAGTCGCAGCGCCGGGCGGCCTCGTACACGAAGGACGACTGGAAGCGGATGCAGGCCGAGGCCGCCGACTGGGGCGACCGCTACGCGGCCCTGATGGAGGCCGGAGAGGCCCCAGAAGGCGAGCGGGCCACGGCCATGGCCGAGGAGCACCGGAGGCACATCTCGAAGTGGTTCTACGAGTGCCCGTACGAGATGCACACGTGCCTGGGCGAGATGTACGTCTCGGACGAGCGCTTCAAGGCGTTCTACGACTCCATGCGGCCCGGGCTCGCGGAGCACCTGCGGGACGCCATCCTGGCCAACGCGGTACGCGCCGCGTGATGCGGCCCGGCCGCTCGGTGTGACGAAACCCGCGCGCTGTTTCCCGTACCGCCCCCTCCCGGTCCCTGGAACCCGGCGGGGGCGGTGTGCGTTCATAATTGGAACCACCCGTGGTTGAAACCACCCGTGCCGCGCGCCGCGCAGCGGACGTCCCCCGATCCAGGAGAGCCCGGAACTCGTGTACACGCTTGCGCTCGCCCCTGAGTGGCTGTCCCCGGACTATCTGATCTCGAACTTCGGCCTGGTCGGCATCCTGGTCATCGTCTTCGCCGAATCGGGGCTGTTCGCGTTCCTCCCCGGTGACTCCCTGCTGTTCACGGCAGGTCTGCTGGTCGCCAACGGCGAGTACCTCCACGAGCCGCTGTGGCTGGTCTGCACGCTGATCGTGGCCGCCGCGATCCTCGGTGACCAGGTGGGATACCTGATCGGCAAGTTCTTCGGGCCCAAGCTGTTCAGCCGGCCGAACTCCAGGCTGTTCAAGCGGGAGAACCTCGACGCGGCGCACGACTTCATGGACAAGCACGGCCCCAAGGCCATAGTGCTCGCCCGTTTCGTCCCGATCATCCGTACGTTCGCGCCCATGGTCGCGGGCGCCGGCGCGATGAAGTACCGCACTTTCCTGGCGTTCAACGTCATCGGCGGCACCGTCTGGGGCGCGGGCGTGACGCTGCTCGGGTACAACCTGGGCCAGTTCGACCTCATCAAGAACAACATCGAGACGATCTTCATCGGCATCGTCCTCATCTCGGTGATCCCGGTGATCTTCGAGGTGCTCAAGGCGCGCAAGCAGAAGAAGGCCGCCGGCGCCGGGGCTCCGGCCGCCGTGGGCCGCCAGCGGGAGGCCGAACCCCAGGCCTCCGGCCGCGGCCGCCACGCCAAGCGCTGACCGGCCGCCCGCGTACCGGGCCACCGCACGCCCCACGGCGCCCCGGAGGCAAGGCCTCCGGGGCGCCGTCGCGTGCGCAGAGGGGCTCAGAAGCCGCGGGTGCGCTTCGCCGCCCGGCGGGTGGCCGCGCTCGCGGCTCCCGGGATGCGCATGAACAGCCGTGAGGTCTCGGACCCCAGGTTCACGCCGATCGCGATGGCCAGGGCGATGGCGGCGGCGTTCACGAGCGAGGCGAGGCCCTCGTTCAGCCGGTTCTCGGCGATCAGCAGCAGCCCGTAGTACGTCGCCGAGCCCGGGAGCAGCGGGCCGATGGCCGCCGTCGTGTAGGGCAGCGCGGAGGCGAAGCGGTAGCGGGAGAAGAGCTGCCCGAAGAGGCCGACCAGCCCCGCCGCGATCGCCGTGGACGGCACCGGCGGGATGCCGCCCGCGTAGTGAAGGGCCCCGAAGGTCACCCAGGCGACCCCGCCGTTCAAGGTCACGATCCCCACGGTGGAGCGTTCCTGCTGGAGCAGGATCGCGAAGGTGAACACCAGCACCATCGAGGCCGCGATCTGGACCAGCGGCCGCTGCGTGATCAGCAGCACTTCGTCGGGATTGGGCTTCGCGTGCAGCTGGAGCCCGACGTACAGCACCACCAGGACGCCCATGATGATGCCGATGAAGAGGTACATGACCTCCAGCAGCCGGGCGGAGGCGGTGATGTAGAAGCCGGTCAGGCCGTCCTGCACGGCCGCGACCAGGGCCCGCCCCGGAAGCAGCGCGAACAGCCCACCGGTGATCACCGCGGAGGCGCGCACGTCTATGTCGGCGAGCTTGAGCGCCACCCCGATCGCGGCGGGCGGCATCGCGGCCACCACGAACTGGTAGAACTCCGGCAGTCCGCGCCCGGCGCAGAGCCAGGCCAGCCGGTCGCCCAGGACCGCGCCGACGGCGGCGGCGAGGAAGACGAACACCCCACCGCCGACCAGGGTGGAGGCGGCCCCGGCGAGCAGTCCGGCTGCGGCGGTGAGCACCCAGCCGGGGTACGGGTGCCGGTTGCGCCGGATCTCCGCGAGGCGGCGGTAGGCCTCCTCCAGGGACACGTCGATCTCGTGGGCGCTGATGTCGTCCACCAGCCGGTAGACGGCCGCGAGGCGGGTGTAGTCGGTGCCCCGGCGGCGTACGGTCCGGCTCGCCGAGACCGGGTCGCCCACCAGGGAGGGCTGGTGGGTGATCGACAGCAGGGTGAAGGTGACCGTGGGCTCGCAGCGGTCCAGCCCGTAGCTGCGGGCCACGGCGAACATGGCGGCCTCGACGTCCTCGGCCCCCTCGCCGCCCGCGAGGAGCAGCTCGCCGATGCGCAGCGTGAGGTCGAGTACGCGGCCCACGGCGGGCCCGGCCTCGCTCTGCTTCTGCACCTGCTCGGGAACGGGCCGGACGTCCACCGGCATGCGCAGCATGGTGCGCATGCGGTCCTGCCACGGGGACTGCGTCATCGCGGCCATCGGGAAGCCCTGGCCCGGGGTGTACGCGGGCGGCGAGTGCTGGGCGCTGTAGGTGGCCGGGGGAGCGAAAGCGGAACCCTCGGGCTCGGCGGGCTGGGCGGCCAGGCCGTCGGGGACGGCGAACTCGGAGGTCGGCTGGTCCTCTTCGGGCGCGTCGGGGGCCGTCCCGGCCGGCCGGGCGAATGCGCTGTGCGCCTCGTCGGACGTGGGCTTCTTGTCTTCTGCCCCGTCGGCCTCCGCCACGCGTCCTCCAGTCAACGATCACCAGCGGTATCAGTATGCGGAATCGTTTCCTCCCCGGCGAAGCGGAACCCCGTCGCGACCCCGGCACGGAACCCGGCACGGGTGTTGCACCGGGCGCCGGGCGGTACCCGTTGCCCGGACCCGGACCCGGACCCGGACCCGGACCCGGACACGACGACGGGCGGCGCCCCCTTCGGGGGGCACCGCCCGCGGTGTCACAGGGGTGACGGGACGTCCCGCTCACCCACGTCCGAGCACAGGGCTCAGTGGTGGCCGCCCTGGGCCTCCAGGCGCTTGTACGAGGCCTCGATCTCGGCCTCGGCCTCGGCGCGGCCCACCCAGTTGGCGCCCTCGACCGACTTGCCCGGCTCCAGGTCCTTGTAGACCTCGAAGAAGTGCTGGATCTCCAGGCGGTCGAACTCGGAGACGTGGTGGATGTCGCGCAGGTGCTCGACGCGCGGGTCGGAGGCCGGCACGCACAGCAGCTTGTCGTCGCCGCCCGCCTCGTCCGTCATGCGGAACATGCCGATCGCGCGGCACTTGATCAGGCAGCCCGGGAAGGTCGGCTCGTCGAGGATGACCAGCGCGTCCAGCGGGTCGCCGTCCTCGCCGAGGGTGTTCTCGACGAAGCCGTAGTCCGCCGGGTAGCTGGTGGAGGTGAACAGGCGACGGTCCAGACGGATCCGGCCGGTCTCGTGGTCCACCTCGTACTTGTTCCGCGAACCCTTGGGGATCTCGATGGTGACGTCGAACTCCACGTCCTGCTCCTCCATGATCAGCTTCATGCTTCGAGACTGCATTGATTCAGCGCGCCCGTCCGGCCCAGCCCAACCGGGTGGGTGCCATGCTCGCGGCAAGACGCAATGGTTAAGTGTCCCTCACGCATATGTGTGATCGCGAAAGGGGCTGGTCCGAGGTGCCTCCGGTCAAGACGTGGCAGCTCATCGCGGGGTCGGCCGTCGCCGGCCTCGCCCTGTCGGCCGTGACGGTGGCCGCCGCGGGTCCATGGGACTCCGGCCAGCGTAAGGCCGAGCGGGACAGGGCCGCCTCCTGGAGCCTCATGGGTGGCGCAGATCACGCGGCGGGCTCGCTCCCGCAGGCCGCCCCGAGCGCGCCCGGCGTGCTCGCCGGGATCGGCCCGGGCGTCGCCCGCAAGGCGGGAGCGCCCGACCCCGGCGCTCTGGCGGCCGCGCTGGAGCCCCTGCTGGCCGATCCCGTCCTCGGCACCGCCCGTACCGCCTCGGTCGTGGACGCGGCGACGGGCGAGGTGCTGTACGAGTCCGGGCCGCGCGACGCCATGACCCCCGCCTCCACCGTCAAGATCGCCACCGCTTCGGCCGCCCTGGCCGCCCTGGGGCCCGAGTACCGGATCCGCACCACGGTGGTCCCCGCAGCCGCACCCGGGCAGGTCGTCCTCGTCGGCGGCGGCGACCCCTCGCTCACCGCGATGAAGAAGAGCCCCGCCGGGTCCGGCGGCAGCCTCGTCGCGCTCGCCGCCGACACCGCCCAGGCGCTCAAGGCAGCCGGCACGGACTCGGTGACCCTGGGCTACGACGACTCCCTCTACAGCGGCCCGGTCCGCCACCCGATCGGCGAGAACGACAACCTCGCCCCCGTCACCGCCCTCATGGCCGACGAGGGCCGGCCCGGCGAATCGCCCTCGGGTCCCGTCGAGCGGAGCAAGGACCCCGCCCAGGACACCGCCCGCGCCTTCGCCGCCCTGTTGAAGGAACGCGGCATCAAGGTCACCGCCGACCCGGCGAGGGACAAGGCGCCCGCGGGCGCCCGGCCACTGGCCACCACCTTGTCCGCGCCGCTCGGCGGCCTCGTCGAGCGGATGCTGACCAACAGCGACAACGACATCGCCGAGGCCCTCGCCCGCCAGACGGCCATCGCCTCCGGCCAGCCCGCCAGCTTCGAGGGCGCCGAGAAGGCGGTGACCGCCAAGCTCGCCTCCCTCGGCGTCGACACCGCCGGCGCGCGCTTCGCCGACGGCAGCGGCCTCAACCGGGCCGACAAGGTCAGCAGCAGCCTGCTCACCGGCCTCCTCGTCCGCGCCGCCGACCCGCAGCGGCCGGAGCTGCGCCCGGTCCTGACCGGACTCCCGGTCGCCGGATTCACCGGCACCCTGCGCACCCGCAACACGGGCGGCTCCCAGGCCGCCGGCCTGGTCAGGGCCAAGACGGGGACCCTGAGCGGCGTGAACGCCCTCGCCGGGACCGTCGTGGCCCCCTCGGGGCGGCTGCTGGCCTTCGCGTTCCTGAGCGCGAACGGCCCCGACGGCCCGACCGCCGAGCGGGGCCTGGACAAGCTCGCGGCCGCGGTGGCGGCCACACCGTAGCCGGGGCGGCCCGCGGCCGGCCGCGGCCGGGGGGATCCCGCGGACGGGCCGGTCCACGTACGGTTGACGCATGACGAGCATCGGTGGTGCGGAGATGGTCGACTGGAACCTCGCGGTGGCGACCGCGACCCGGCTGGTCCGGCCCGGCCCGGAGGTCAGCAGGGACGAGGCCCGGGCCGTGGTGGCGGAGCTGCGCGGGCACGCCAGGACGTCGGAACGGCACGTGCGCGACTTCACCCGGATGATGGGCGCGCTGCCCGAGGGGACCACCGTCCACGACACGCCCGTCCTGGTCGTCGACCGGGCGGGCTGGGTGCGGGCCAACGTGGCCGGCTTCCGGGAGCTGCTGGCCCCGCTGCTCGGCAAGATGCGGGAGCGCCGCGGCAACTCCACCGGCGGCGCCGTCTTCGGCGCGGTCGGCGGCAAGGTCACGGGCGTCGAGCTGGGCATGCTGCTGAGCTTCCTGGCCTCCCGGGTGCTCGGCCAGTACGAGACCTTCGCGCCCGCGACGCTCGACCTGCCGGGCTCGGCCCTGAGCGGCGGACGGCTGCTGCTCGTCGCCCCGAACATCGTGCACGTCGAGCGGGAGCTGGAGGTGAACCCGCACGACTTCCGGCTGTGGGTGTGCCTGCACGAGGAGACCCACCGTACGCAGTTCACGGCCGTCCCGTGGCTGCGCGCCCACCTGGAGGGCGAGATCCAGACGTTCCTCGGAGCGACCGAGATGGACCCGATGACGGTGCTGGAGCGGCTCCGCGAGGCCGCCCAGTCCTTCGCCGGTGCCCGGCCCGACTCCGAGCGGGGTGACGAGGGCCGGTCGCTGGTCGACCTGGTGCAGACCCCCGAGCAGCGTGAGGTGCTGGCCCGGCTCACCGCCGTGATGTCGCTGCTGGAGGGCCACGCCGACTTCGTGATGGACGGGGTGGGCCCGGAAGTGGTGCCCTCGGTGGCCGAGATCAGGGAGAAGTTCCAGCAGCGCCGGGCCAGCGGGGCGGGCCACCTCGACGCCGCGCTGCGCAAGTTGCTGGGCCTCGACGCGAAGATGCGCCAGTACCGGGACGGCGAACGGTTCGTCCGCGCCGTCGTCGGCCAGGTCGGGATGGAGGGCTTCAACCGGGTCTGGACCTCCCCGAACACGCTGCCCACCAAGGCCGAGATCGCCAAGCCCGCGGACTGGGTGGCCCGCGTCCACCGCAAGGGGAGCGAGGGGCGCGACGGGAGCGAAGGGGCGTGAACACGCGCACGGCGCGGGGCGCATTGCCGCGTCGGGCAGGTGTGAACTTGTCTCGTTGGGGGAAGCAGCATCACCCTTCCGAGGGACCGTGGGCCGTGGAAGGGCGTGCGATGCTCAGGGAACGGCTCGGTTCTGTCACCATCGACGCACTCTGAGTGACATTCGGAGTGGCGGCCGGCATGAGGGGCGGTTCCCCGCGGGGGGCCGCCACCGATACCGGGCGGACCGAGGACACCCCTGCGCACCACCCCCACGCCTCCGAGGCATCCGAACTCCACGAAGGGCACCGGACATGGGTCCCCATCCTGCGGTCGCGGCGATACGCCTGGCGGTCCGCCGCGTACTCCACGACATCCTGACCGACCTGACAGACCCGGCGGACCGGGACGGCGCCGCGCCGCTCGTCCTCGTCGCCTGCTCGGGCGGCGCCGACTCCATGGCGCTCGCCTCCGCCCTCGCCTTCGAGGCCCCCAAGCTCGGCGTCCGGGCCGGCGGGGTCACCGTCGACCACGGCCTCCAGGCCGGCTCCGACCTGCGTGCCGCCGAGGTCGTCTCCCGCATGACCGCGCTCCGCCTGGACCCGGTGGAGTCCGTCGCCGTGCGCGTCGGCCGCGACGGCGGGCCCGAGGCCGCCGCCCGCGATGCCCGTTACGCCGCGCTGGACGAGGCCGCCGGCCGGCTCGGGGCGGTCGCCGTGCTGCTCGGCCACACGCGTGACGATCAAGCCGAAACCGTCCTGCTGGGCCTCGCCCGGGGCTCCGGCATCCGCTCGCTGTCCGGCATGGCGGAAGTGTCCGGCGGCACCGGCCGCAGCCACCGCTACCGGCGCCCGTTCCTCCACATCGACCGGCAGACCGCCCGCAAGGCCTGCATGGTCCAGTCCCTCCCCGTCTGGGACGACCCGCACAACGCCGACCCCGCCTACACCCGCTCCCGGCTGCGCCACGAGGGGCTGCCCGCCCTCGAGAAGGCGCTCGGCAAGGGCGTCGTCGAGGCGCTCGCCCGTACCGCCCAGCTCTCCCGCGACGATGCCGACGCCCTGGACGCCTGGGCCGCCGACGCGGAGACCCGCGTGCGCGACGAGGACGGCCGCCTGGAGTGCGCGAAGCTGTACGCCCTGCCCCCGGCCGTCCGCCGCCGCGTCCTGCGCCGGGCCGTGGTCGCCGCGGGGTCTCCCGCCGGCTCGCTCTTCGCCCGCCACATCGAGGAAGTCGACCGACTCATCACCGGATGGCGCGGTCAGGGCGCCATCAACCTGCCCGGCCGGGTCGAGGCCCAGCGGCAGGGTGGCAGACTTGTCATCCGGCAGGGCTGATTGGTGCTGAAACGCGGCTGAGTCCTCCGGGGGCACCCACCTCCGGAGTCCCGGCCGACGACGAAAGTGATGCGGGTGGACGTAAAGGACATGGGCGACGACCTCCAGTCGGTGCTCATCACCAAGGAAGAGATCGACGCGAAGCTGGCGGAGCTGGCTGCGAAGATCGACGCGGAGTACGCGGGCAAGGACCTGCTCATCGTCGGTGTGCTCAAGGGCGCCGTGATGGTGATGGCGGACCTGGCGCGCGCCTTGTCCACCCCGCTCACCATGGACTGGATGGCGGTGTCCTCCTACGGCGCCGGGACCCAGTCGTCCGGCGTCGTGCGGATCCTCAAGGACCTGGACACCGACATCAAGGGCAAGCACGTCCTGATCGTCGAGGACATCATCGACTCGGGCCTGACCCTGTCGTGGCTGCTGTCGAACCTGGGCTCGCGCGAGCCGGCCTCCCTGGAGGTCGTCACGCTGCTGCGCAAGCCCGACGCCGCGAAGGTCGCCATCGACGTCCGGTGGGTCGGCTTCGACATCCCGAACGAGTTCGTGGTCGGGTACGGCCTGGACTACGCGGAGAAGTACCGCAACCTGCCCTTCGTCGGCACGCTCGCCCCGCACGTCTACGGCGGCTGACCGGCCCACGGGCCGTGCGGTGAACCCCGTACCCCCGCCCCCGGGGAACCCATGGGAAACCTGTGGGCCCCGGGGAACCTGGCGGCGCTTCCCGCCGTTGGACCAGGGGAAGACGGGACTGTCAGCCGTCCCACGAGGCCGCGGGTGACAATTCAGGGGTACATTCCGAAGAACAGTCTTTACTCACAGCAGCATTTACCTACGGGCAGGAGGGACGGGGCGCCTAGCGCCCCGTATGGATGGACGTGAAGCGATACTTCCGTGGGCCGGTCATGTGGATCGTGCTGGCCGTCCTCGCCGTGGTCGTGTTGATGAACGTCGTCGGCTCCGGCGGCGGCTACAAGTCGGTGGAGACCAGCGAGGTCATCAAGGCGATCAACAGTGGCCAGGTGCAGAGCGCCAAGCTCACCACCGGTGACAGCCAGATGATCAAGATCGAGCTCAAGAAGGACCAGAAGCTCGGCAACAACGACGGCACCAAGTTCCAGGCCAACTACATCGGGGACCAGGGCGTCCAGCTCGCCCAGAACCTCCAGACCAAGTACGAAGCCGGTCAGATCACCGACGGGTACACCGTCTCGCCGGACAAGACCAGCCCGTTCCTGAGCGTGCTGTTCTCGCTGCTCCCGTTCGTCCTCATCGTCGTCGTCTTCTTGTTCCTGATGAACCAGATGCAGGGCGGCGGCTCCCGGGTGATGAACTTCGGGAAGTCCAAGGCCAAGCTCATCACCAAGGACACCCCGAAGACGACGTTCGCCGATGTCGCGGGCTCCGACGAGGCCGTCGAGGAACTCCACGAGATCAAGGAGTTCCTCCAGGAGCCGGCGAAGTTCCAGGCCGTCGGTGCCAAGATCCCCAAGGGCGTGCTGCTCTACGGCCCGCCCGGCACCGGCAAGACCCTGCTCGCGCGTGCCGTCGCGGGCGAGGCCGGTGTTCCCTTCTACTCGATCTCCGGTTCCGACTTCGTCGAGATGTTCGTCGGTGTCGGCGCCTCGCGCGTCCGCGACCTGTTCGAGCAGGCCAAGGCCAACGCGCCGGCGATCGTCTTCGTCGACGAGATCGACGCCGTCGGCCGGCACCGCGGTGCGGGTCTCGGCGGCGGTCACGACGAGCGCGAGCAGACCCTCAACCAGCTGCTGGTCGAGATGGACGGCTTCGACGTGAAGGGCGGCGTCATCCTGATCGCCGCCACGAACCGTCCCGACATCCTCGACCCGGCGCTGCTGCGCCCGGGCCGCTTCGACCGGCAGATCGCGGTCGACCGTCCGGACATGCAGGGCCGTCTGGAGATCCTCAAGGTCCACCAGAAGGGCAAGCCGGTCGCTCCGGACGTCGACCTCTCGGCCGTCGCCCGTCGCACCCCCGGCTTCACGGGTGCCGATCTCTCCAACGTTCTGAACGAGGCCGCGCTGCTCACGGCCCGCTCGAACAAGAAGCTGATCGACAACCACATGCTGGACGAGGCGATCGACCGCGTCGTGGCGGGCCCGCAGAAGCGGACCCGGATCATGTCGGACCGGGAAAAGAAGATCACCGCGTACCACGAGGGCGGTCACGCCCTGGTCGCGGCGGCCTCCCCGAACTCCGACCCGGTCCACAAGATCACCATCCTGTCCCGCGGCCGGGCCCTGGGTTACACCATGGTCCTGCCCGACGAGGACAAGTACTCGACCACGCGCAACGAGATGCTCGACCAGCTCGCGTACATGCTGGGCGGGCGCGCGGCCGAGGAACTGGTCTTCCACGACCCGACCACGGGCGCGGCGAACGACATCGAGAAGGCCACCGCCACCGCGCGGGCCATGGTCACCCAGTACGGGATGACCGAGCGGCTGGGCGCGATCAAGTTCGGCGGCGACAACACCGAGCCGTTCCTGGGCCGCGAGATGTCGCACCCGCGGGACTACTCGGAAGAGGTCGCGGCGCTGGTCGACGAAGAGGTCAAGAAGCTCATCGAGACCGCGCACAACGAGGCCTGGGAGATCCTGGTCGAGAACCGGGACGTCCTGGACAACCTCGTGCTGGCGCTGCTGGAGAAGGAGACGCTGGGCAAGGAGGAGATCGCGGAGATCTTCTCCACGATCGTGAAGCGCCCGGCCCGTCCGGCGTGGACCGGTTCCGCCCGCCGTACCCCCTCCACCCGTCCGCCGGTGCTCTCTCCCAAGGAGCTCCAGCTGACGAACTCGGCGAACGGCGCCTCGGCGGCGTCCCCCGCGGTGTCGGTGGAGAAGGCCCCCGAGGTCGCTCCGGAGGACCGCGCCGAGTAGTCGGTGCGGCCCGACGGGCCCCGGAATGCATGCCGCGCCCCCCAGGTTCTAGCCTTGGGGGGCGCGGCACTTTCACATGCCCGCGAGCGCTGTGCACACAGGAACGAGGAAGACATGACCGACCCAGTGACCCTGACCGGTGGCGAGGGCACGATCGGCGCGTTCGACGAGAAGCGCGCCGAGGCGGCCGTGCGCGAGCTCCTGATCGCGGTCGGTGAGGATCCCGACCGTGAGGGTCTGCTGGAGACGCCGGCCCGGGTGGCGCGCTCGTACAGGGAGATATTCGCCGGCCTGTGGCAGAAGCCGGAGGAGGTCCTGACGACGACCTTCGACCTCGGCCACGACGAGATGGTCCTGGTGAAGGACATCGAGGTGATGAGCTCCTGCGAGCACCACCTGGTGCCCTTCCACGGCGTGGCGCACGTCGGCTACATCCCGTCCACGGACGGCAAGATCACCGGCTTGTCGAAGCTCGCCCGCCTCGTGGACGTGTACGCCCGCCGTCCGCAGGTGCAGGAGCGGCTGACGACGCAGGTCGCGGACTCGCTCATGGAGATCCTGGAGCCGCGCGGCGTCATCGTGGTCATCGAGTGCGAGCACATGTGCATGACCATGCGCGGTGTCCGCAAGCCCGGCGCGAAGACCATCACCTCGGCGGTCCGCGGCCAGCTCCGCGACTCGGCCACCCGCAACGAGGCGATGAGCCTCATCATGGCCCGCTGACCCGGTGCACTGACCGCCGGCCGTGCCCGAACGCGCCCGGGAGCCGCTGAGCGCGGGGCCGGCCACGTCGCGCCCGAGCGGCCGGGTCCCGCGTACGGAGCGGGCCCCGGCGGGGCGTCAGGCGCGGGCCTGGGACTGTGGGGTGGTGTCGTCGTCCTCGGGGAGTTTCAGGACGTGCTCCAGGAACAGGGCCGCGGCGATGACCGCCGCGCCAGCCAGGACGGAGCCGCCCGCGTACCAGGCCTGGTCGCGGCGGACGGGGACGTCGAGGGAGTCGGTCAGCAAGAACACGCCGACGCCCCCGTACATGCCTGCCACCAGGGCCGCGACCAGGGCGCTGGCCTGCCCGAACACCACCGCTCGGGCCGCCATCAACGGCTCGACGCCCTTGGCTCCCGGCCGGCGCTCGCGCTGCGCCTTGAGCCGGCTGCGCATCGAGAGCCCCGTCGCGAAGAGGATCACCGCGATCACCGCGAGGACGATCGGCGCGGCCAGCGGGACGCCCGGCAGGGTGCCGTAGGTGTTCCACAGCCGGGCGCCCGCCCAGGACAGCACCCCGGCGACCACGAAGATGCCCGCCAGGACCGCCGGCCTCAGTTGCTTCACGTGCCCGTTCCCCGCTTTCTGAGCCGCTTTTCGTCAGCAGTGAACAGGCTAACGACTACTCGGGGAGGTGGAGTTCCAGGTCCGGGCGCGGCGCGACGCCGGTGAGGCCGATTCCGGCCAGCAGTGCGGAGACCGCTCCACGGCCCGGGAGCTGGGCCTCGGGGTCGATGTCGTGCCACGGCGCGAGCACGAAGGCCCGCTGGTGGGCCCGCGGGTGGGGGAGGGTCAGGACGGGGTCGTCCGAGACGACATCGGCGTACGCGACGATGTCGACGTCGATCGTGCGCGGCCCCCAGCGCTCCTCGCGGACGCGGTCGAAGGCCTCCTCGATGGCGTGCCCGCGCTCCAGCAGGGAGGAGGGGGGCAGCGTGGTCTTCACGGTGACGACCGCGTTCAGGTACGAGGGCTGGGAGCCGGGCGCGACGCCCCACGGCTCGGTTTCGTAGACGGGCGAGACGCCCTTGACCCGCAGGCCCGGGGTGTCGCCGAGGGCGTCGATGGCGCCCTGGAGGGTCTCCAGCCGGTTGCCGAGGTTCGCGCCGAGCGCGATGACGGCCCATTTCGGGTTGGACAGCGTCGTGTCCGCCGCGTCGACTGCTTCCACCACCGAGGCGGGAACGGGCTGGACGGTCGGGTCGCTCTGGGCGCTGAGTCCGTTGTTCATGCGCGGCTCCGGGTGATCGTGATGGTCACGTCGTCGAAGGGGACGGTGATCGGCGCGTCCGGCTTGTGGACGACGACCTCGACCTGCGCCACCGCTTCGTGCTTGAGGCACTGCTGGGCGATCCGCTCGGCGAGGGTCTCGATCAGGTCGACCGGCTCTCCCTGGACCACGTCGACGACTTCCTCGGCCACCACCCCGTAGTGCACGGTCTTGGCCAGGTCGTCGTCGGCCGCCGCGGGACGGGCGTCGATGTGCAGCACCAGGTCGACGATGAAGGTCTGGCCTTCTTCGCGTTCCCGGGGGAAGACGCCGTGGTGCCCGCGAGCCTTGAGGCCGCGCAGCGCGACACGATCCACGCGAATCACTCCTGTTTCGTAGGTGCTTCCGGCCCCGGGACTCCCCGGGGCCATGGTCCTGCGCCGAGTGCGGTCGGCGTCGTCCACCTTCGAATTTACCTGCGATAAACCTCCGGCCCCGCCCATGGGGTCAGTCGGTGTCCTCTTCGTCCTCATCTTCGGAGTCCGTAAGGACGGGGGATCCGTGGTGGGACCACAGGCGCCAGCCCTCGGATGTGCGTCGGAACACATTCGTGGCGACGACCAGCTGACCGACCAGCGGACCCAGCTCCCCGCCGTCCTCCGCGGGGCCGCCGCTGAGGATGTTCTCGGTGCAGGTGACCAGCGCGGTGTCGCCGAGCACGGCCACCTTGGTGTCGGTGAGGAAGAACTGGATGTACTCCGTGTGGGACATGATCAGGGCGTACGAGCGCAGCACCTCGCCGCGGCCGGAGAGCACCGGCCAGCCGGGGTGCACGCAGGAGATCTCGTCCTCCAGCCAGAGTGCCGACAGTGCGTCGAAGTCCCCCTGCTCCATGGCCTCGTAGAAGGCGGTGTTGATCTCTTCGACGGCCTCGATGTCGGTACGGCTCACCGTGCCCCTTCCCGGTCGGTCTGACGGATCACAGTGCCCCTTCCACGGCGCGGGCCACCCGAACCGCGTCGGCGCTCGCCCGTACCTCGTGGACCCGTACCGCCCAGGCGCCCTGGTGGGCGGCGATGGCGGACACGGCGGCCGTGGCGGCGTCCCGCTCGCGGGCGGGCGGCGGGGTGCCGCCCCCGGGCCCCGCGAGGACCCGTCCGAGGAAACGCTTCCGCGAGGCGGCGACCAGCAGCGGGAAGCCCAGCTCCCGCAGCTCGCGCAGGTGGGCGACGAGGGCCAGGTCGTGCTCGGCGTTCTTCGCGAAGCCCAGGCCGGGGTCGACCACGAGGCGCTCGGGCGCGATGCCGCCGGCGATGACTGCGTCGATGCGGTCCCGCAGCTCGGCGGTGACCTCGGCGAGGACGTCCCCGTAGACGGCGAGGCTGTTCATGCCGGCGCTGAAACCGCGCCAGTGCATGACCACGAACGGCACCTCCGCGGCGGCCACCGCCGGGATCATGCCGGGATCGGCGAGCCCGCCGCTGACGTCGTTGACCAGCCGCGCACCGGCGGCGACGGCCTGGGCCGCGACCTCCGCGCGCATGGTGTCGACGGAGACGACGATCCCCTCGGCGGCCAGGCCGCGCACGACGGGGACGACGCGGCGCAGCTCCTCCTCGGCGTCGACGCGGCTGGCGCCGGGCCGGGTGGACTCCCCGCCGACGTCGACCAGGTCGGCGCCCTGGGCGACGAGGTCGAGCCCGCGCTTGACGGCGGCGGTGGTGTCGAACCAGCGGCCGCCGTCGGAGAAGGAGTCGGGGGTGACGTTCACGACGCCCATGACCCCGCAGCGGTCCCACTCCGGCAGGCCCGTCACCCGGCCCCTGGCGGTGGCCCCGTGGTTGGTGTTCATAGCTCAAGGGTAGGGCCCGTGCCCCGGCCGTTCGGCGTACGGGGACGGGCCCTGGGGGCGCGCGAGCAGGACGTACCGGCTACGCGGCCTGCACCTCGCGCTCGCCGGGCTGGGCCGGTACCGCCGCACCGTCCGTGTGGGCGCAGGGGCGGACCTGCTTGGGCGGGCGGCGGCTCGCGAAGAGCCGGGGCAGGGCCAGCGTCACGAAGCCCTCGGCCTGCATCACGGCGAAGCCGATGCGGGGCAGGTCGCGGGTCTGCCGGTAGACCATGAAGCGGGGTTCCCAGCGCGGGCGGAACTTCTCGTTGAACTTGTACAGGGACTCGATCTGGAACCAGCGCGACAGGAAGACCAGCAGGCCGCGCCACATCCGCAGCACCGGTCCGGCGCCGATCTTCTCGCCGCGGGCCAGGGCCGCGCGGAACATCGCGAAGTTCAGGGAGACCTTCTCGATGCCGAGCTCCGGGCAGGCCCCGAGGGCGGCGACGATCAACAGTTCGTTCATGCCGGGGTCGGCCGCGCGGTCGCGGCGCATCAGCTCCAGGGACATGCCGTCCTTGCCCCAGGGGACGAAGTGCAGGATGGCCTTGAGGTCGCCGAAGGGGCTGGTGTCGCCCTCCTCCACGCGGTGCGCGGTGGCGATGAAGCAGTCCCCGTCGCCCGGGTCGCCGACCCGGCCCAGCGCCATGGAGAAGCCGCGCTCGGTGTCGGTGCCGCGCCAGGCCTCGGCGGCGCCGCGGACCTGCTCCAGCTCCTCCTCGGTCAGCTCGCTGACCCGGCGGACCTTGGTGGTGTAGCCGTTGCGTTCGATGCGCTTGACCATCTGGCGGACGTTGCGCATGGCGCGTCCGGCGAGGGAGAAGTCTTTGACGTCGACGATCGCCTCGTCACCGAGTTCCAGGGCGTCCAGGCCGGTCTCACGGGTCCAGACCTCGCCGCCGGTCTCGCTGCATCCCACGACGGCGGGGGTCCAGGAGTGGGCCTTGGCCTCCTCCATGAACCGCTCGATGGCGCCGGGCCAGGCCTCGACGTCGCCGACCGGGTCGCCGGAGGCGAGCATCACGCCGGAGACGACGCGGTAGGTGACGGCGGCCTTGCCGCTGGGGGAGAAGACGACGGCCTTGTCGCGGCGCAGCGCGAAGTGGCCGAGCGAGTCGCGGCCGCCGTGCTTGGCCAGCAGCTCGCGCAGCTTGGTCTCGTCGTCGGCGGTGAGCCGGGCGGCCGGGTGCTCGGGGCGGAAGGCCAGGTAGATGGTGGTGACCGCGGTCAGCATGCCGAGCGCGCCGAGGGAGTAGCCGACGGTCCAGGAGACGCGTCCGGCGTACTCGACCGGGCCCTCGAAGCCGAAGAGCCCGTAGACGACGTGCGTGATCTGCTCGTACAGGCTCGGGTTGCCGACGACCTTGTTCGGGTGGACGTTGACGATGACCAGGCCGAGGCTGATGGAGCCGGCGCTCATCAGGACGAAGTTGGCCAGCGCCTTCCAGCGGCTGCGCGGGTCCGGGAGCGCCTTGAACTCACTCTGGTGGCGCAGCAGCAGGGCCAGGAGCACCGCCGCGATGACCACGCCGATGACGGAGTGCCGGTATGTGAATTGCGCCACCGCGCCCGCGGGCAGCAGGACCACCGCGGCCCGCCAGGCACGCCGCTTGCGCCGCTTGAGGCCGTGGGCCAGCAGCAGGATCAGTACGCCCGCGCTGATGGACAGCGCGGCGGCGAACGGACCCAGGGAGCCGGGCAGCACCTCGGTGAACGAGTGGAACCGGCTGTGCCGGAATCGCGGGAAGACACCCGCCGCGATGTCCAGAAGGCCGACGATCATGACGGCCGTACCTACCAGGCCGGGCACCGACTCCGGCTGGGGTCCGCGGAAGATTCGGCGGACCGCCTTCGGAACCTGTCCCGACTTATCGCCATCTATCCTGCTAGACATCGCTTCCCGTTGCTCCGCGAGAGATCATATGGCCGAAGGCCGCGACAGCCTCCGGAGTGTGGTGCGTCCCCTAGGACGACATCGAGGGCGAGCGGGTTCACTCTTCCGTCGAGAAAAACTAGTCCTGCCACCAGAAAGTCGACTGACTGCTCATGGGTCTCACCAGTAATACGGTTCTGGTCCTGGCCATCATCCTCGGTGTGCTGCTCTTCGCGGCCACCGTGTGGTTCTGGCCGCGGCTCTCGGGCCGCACCTGGCGTGCGTTGCTCGGCCGGATCGGCCTCCTGCTCGTGACCCAGCTGGCGCTCTTCGCGGCGGTCGGCCTGGCGGCGAACAAGTCCTTCCTCTTCTACGGTTCTTGGGCCGACCTGTTCGGCCAGCAGACGTCCATGGGCAAGGTCGTCGACCACTCGATGAGCACCAAGGACATCAAGGTCGTCGACAAGCAGAGCCTGGACGTGCCCGGCGGCGCCAAGCCGCAGGTCGGCGGTCAGATCCTGAAGGTTGCCATAACCGGCCCCAAGTCGCAGATAACGAGCCCCGGGTACGTGTGGCTGCCGCCGGAGTACTTCCAGCCGCACTACAAGAACAAGAACTTTCCGGCCTCCATCGTGCTGACGGGCTACCCGGGCACGGCCGAGAACCTGATCAAAGGGCTGAACTACCCGATGACGGCCTTCAAGCAGGCCAAAGCGGGCAAGATGCAGCCGATGATCCTCGTGATGCTGCGCCCGACGATCGCGCCCCCGCGCGACACGGAGTGCGTGGACATCCCGGGCGGCCCGCAGACCGAGACCTTCTTCGCGCAGGACCTGCCGCAGGCGATCCAGAGCACCTTCCGGGTGGGCAAGAAGCCGCAGAACATGGGCTTCATCGGCAACTCCACGGGCGGCTACTGCGCCCTGAAGATCGCCGCGCACTACCCGCAGACCTTCGGCGCCGGTGTGGGCCTGTCCGCGTACTACCAGGCCGCCGACGACCCGACGACCGGTGACCTGTTCAAGGGCGACGACAGGCTCAAGAAGCGCGCCGACGTCCTGCACAGCATCGAGCACAAGAAGCCGGCCGGTACGTCCTTCCTCGTCACGACCAGCGAGAAGGGCGAGGACAACCTCGGCGACACCAAGAAGTTCATCAAGCTGGTCAAGGGCTCGGACCGGGTTTCCTCGATCATCCTCGACAGCGGCGGCCACAACTTCAACACCTGGCGCCGCGAGATCGCGCCGATGCTGGTGTGGCTGAGCGGCCGGATGCAGGCCTGACGTGGGCCGCCGGCGGGGTTCCGGCGGGGGGAGCGAGGAGGGTGACCGGCCCTGACGGCCGGTCACCCTCCTTTCGCGTTCACGCCTCCTGGAGCTGGGCCCGGCGCAGCGCCCGGTGCACGGCCCCGGGGGTCAGTACGCCGAGCAGCGCGCCGGAGTCCGGGTCCGTGACCCCGATCCGGCCGGAGTCCTCCTGGAGCAGCGCCGCGAGCGCCTCGCGCAGCGTGGCCCCCAGCGGCACGTCGGCGGCCGGGGCGGTGCCGTCGGCCGGAGACAGGTCGGCCGTGTCCACGGGGGTGACCGCGAGCCGCTTGAGGCCGCGGTCGGCGCCGACGAAGGAGGCCACGTACGCGGTGGCGGGCGCGGCCAGCACCACGGCCGGGCGGGCGAACTGCTCGATGGTGCCCGCTCCGTAGACGGCTATGCGGTCGCCGAGCCGGATCGCCTCCTCCAGGTCGTGCGTGACCAGCAGGATCGTCTTGCGCACGGTGCGCTGGAGCTCCAGGAACTCGTTCTGGAGGTGTTCGCGCACCACCGGGTCCACGGCGCCGAACGGCTCGTCCATCAGCAGAACCGGCGGATCGGCGGCGAGCGCGCGGGCCACGCCGACGCGCTGGCGCTGGCCGCCCGACAGCTGCTCCGGGTACCGGTCGCCGAACACCGACGGGTCCAGTCCGACGAGTTCGAGGAGCTCGGCGGCGCGGGCGCGGGCCTTGGCCTTGGGGGTGCCGATGAGCTGGGGCACGGTGGCCGTGTTCTCCAGCACCGTCTTGTGCGGGAACAGCCCGACCTGCTGGATGACGTAGCCGATGTGCCGCCGCAGTTCGACGGGGTCGGCGGCGGAGACGTCCTCGCCGTCCAGCAGGATCCGGCCGGAGGTCGGCTCGATGAGCCGGTTCACCATCTTCATGGTGGTCGTCTTGCCGCAGCCGGAGGGGCCGACCAGCGTGACCAGCTCACCCTCCGCCACCTCGAAGGACAGGTCCTCGACGGCCGTGGTCCCGTCGGGGTAGCGCTTGGTCACGTGCTCGAATCGGATCACCCCGCCATCTTTCCTCACTCCGGGGGCATGGTGTGTGAAGGGTGTGTTGCCCGCGTGCGAAGGATTCCGGCCATTGTCGGTGCCGGGGGTTATGGTCGGTTCCGGCCGCGTCCCCCGCGCGACGGGGCCTTGATCGAAAACGTATGCGTCCGGTGAGAGGGGGTGGGCAGGGTGGACAAGCGGAACTGCCTCGTGGACAACGACTGGTTCTGCTGGGAGTACGTCACCTCCCGCTCCCAGGAACTCACCGACGCCACCGTCCAGCACGTCTGGATCACCGCCGTCTCGGTGCTGATCGGTCTCGCCGTGTCGGTGCCGCTCGCGCTGCTGGCCCGCCGGGGCCGCCGCTGGGCCGCTCCCGTCCTCGGTCTGACCACCCTGCTCTACACGATCCCGTCCCTCGCGATGTTCTCGCTGCTGCTGCCGTTCTTCGGGCTCTCGGCGGCGCTGGTCGTCACCGGGCTGGTGCTGTACTCGCTGACGATCCTGGTCCGCAATGTGATGGCCGGCCTGGCGGCCGTGCCGGATGACGTACGGGAAGCGGCGCGCGGGATGGGGTACGGACCGGGCCGCCTGCTGTGGCAGGTGGAACTGCCGCTGGCACTGCCCGCGTTGCTGGCCGGGGTACGGATCGCCACCGTGTCGACCGTGGCCCTGACGACCGTCGGCTCCATCGTGGGCAAGGGCGGGCTGGGCAACCTCATCGCCCCCGCCGTGAACAGCTCCTTCAAGGCGCAGGTGCTCACCGCATCCGTGCTGTGCGTACTGCTCGCGCTGGTGGCGGACCTGCTGCTGCTCGGCTTGCAGCGGCTGCTCACGCCGTGGACCCGGGCGGGCCGCGCGCGCAAGGCGACGACCCCGGACGTTCCCGTGCCGGTCCCGGCCGAGGGGGTCTGAGTCATGGGCGTACTGGGCGGGACGTGGGACTGGCTGGCGGACGGCGCCAACTGGGCGGGGGAGAACGGCGTCTGGCACCGGCTCGGCGAGCACGTGTACGTCAGCGGGATCGCGCTGGCCATCGCCTGCGCGGTGGCCCTGCCACTCGGCCTGTGGCTCGGCCACCTCGGCAAGGGCGGCGCCCTCGCGGTGAACGTGTCCAATGCCGGGCGGGCCGTCCCGGTCTTCGCGGTGCTGGCCCTGTTCATGGTCTCGCCGCTGCGCAGCGCGGGCTATCTGCCGACCGTCATCGCGCTCGTGCTGTTCGCGGGCCCGCCGCTGCTGACCAACGCCTACGTGGGCGTGCGCGAGGTCGACCGCTCGGTGGTCGAGGCGGCCCGGGGCATGGGCATGTCCGGGGTCCAGCTGTTCCTGCGGGTGGAACTGCCGCTCGCCCGGGCGCTGGTGATGACGGGCCTGCGCTCGGGCGCCGTCCAGGTCATCGCCACCGCCACGATCGCGGCGATGGTCGGCCAGGGCGGCCTGGGCCGGATCATCACCGCCGGTTTCAACACGTACAACACCCCGCAGGTGGTGGCGGGCGCCGTACTCGTGGCCCTGCTGGCCCTGCTGGTGGAGGGGGCGCTGGTGGCGGCGGACAGGCTGCTGCCGCGCCACCCGTCGGCGGCCCGCTGACCGCCCCGCTCGACCCTGATCTCTCCCGTCGGCCCCACTCCTTTGGAGGAGCACCACATGAGCAAGTCCCTGCACGTCCTCGGCGCGGCGCTGGGTGTGGCCGCCCTGGCCGCATCGCTCACCGCGTGCGGCGGCGACAGCCTGGAAAAGACGAAGGACGGCGGCTCGTCCTCGGCCTCGGACGGCGGCGCCAAGGGCAAGCTGGTGATCGGCGCGGCCGGCTTCACCGAGTCCAACGTACTGGCGGAGCTGTACGCGCAGGTCCTGCGGGACGCGGGCTACTCGACCTCCGTCACCACGGTCAACAACCGCGAGCTGTACGAGCCGTCGCTGGAGAAGGGCGAGATAGACGTCGTCCCCGAGTACGCGGCGACCCTGGCGGAGTTCCTGAACGCCAAGGTCAACGGCAAGGACGCGCCGAAGGACAAGCCGGTCGCCTCGAGCGATGCGACGGCGACGGTGGCGGCGCTGGAGAAGCTCGCGACGCCGCTCGGGCTGAAGGTCCTGCCGGCGGGTTCGGCGGTCGACCAGAACGCTTTCGCGGTGACGAAGGAATTCGCCGCGAAGAACAACCTCAAGAGCCTTTCCGATCTCGGTAAGTCGGGGCTCAAGGTGAAGATCGCCGCCGGCGACGAATGCGCCGTGCGCCCCTTCTGCCAGCCGGGGCTGGAGAAGACATACGGAATTTCGGTCTCCGGTGTCGACCCGAAGGGTGTCGGGACCCCCCAGGCCAAGCAGGCCGTCAAGGACGGCGTGGACCAGCTCGTGCTCACCACGACCACCGACGCCACGCTCGACAGCTACGGCCTGGTCCTGCTGGAGGACGACAAGAAGCTGCAGAACGCCGACAACGTCCTGCCGGTCGTCAACGCCAAGGACGCCGGCTCCGCGGAGGTCGCGGCCGCGCTCGACCGGCTCACCAAGACGCTGACGACGGCCGACCTCGTCGACCTCAACCGGAAGGTGGACGCGGAGCGCGCGAAGGCCTCCGATGTCGCCGGGGCGTACCTCGAATCCAAGGGTCTGCTCAAGAAGTAGCCGCGTACGAAGATCAGTTACGCGGTTGGTGCGGAAATGGCGGGTAACCGCCCGGTAAGAGATTGCCGGGCGGCTACCCCACACCACGCCTACGCCCTGTAAATTTCAGGCCATGCCCCGTGGACGCCACCGCAATCCAGAACCTCTGCACCGTCTGCTCACGCCGACGGCCCTCGCCGGTGTTTCCGTGGCCGGTGCCGGCGCGGCCTGGCTGCTCGCGGAACCGGTGGCGCTGCGCCTGCTCGTGGCCCTCACCGCGGCCGCGGGCGTGGCGGGCGCCGTCGTCATGCGCTCCTGGGACCGCTCGGCCGGGCGCCGGGTGGCGGAGCTCGCCCGGGAACGGGTCAAGGACGAGTGGAAGACGGAAGAGCGGATAGCAGAGCTCGAATCCGACCTGGACGAAGCCCGCGTGCTGCGCGCCAAGCTCGACGCGAAGCTGCGGGCCAAGCGCGTCGAACTGGCGGGCCTGCGCGGTGAACACGCCTCGCTGCTGCGCCGGTACGCGACCGCCGAAACGGAGCGCGCCAGCGCCCTGGAGCGGCGCAGGCTGCTCGCCATCGAGGCTGCTTCGGGGCCGGGCGCGCCCAAGGAACTCCCGGTGGTGTCGCAGGAGCGCACCGGCAGCGGGGCGCCCACGGCGGTCGGGTACGCCCGCGCGAACGCGGCGATGGCCGCGCTGGTGCGCAAGGCGGAGCAGCGGGCCGCGGCGTCGGGGGCTTCGGGGGCCGCGGTGACCGCTGCTCCGGGCGACGGGTCCGGCGCGCACGGCCGTGCGACGGGCGGTGGGGCGGACCGTGAGACGGGCGCCGAGGCGGGTGCTGAGACGGGCGCCGATGCGGGCGCCGGTGCGGGCGCCGGGACCGCGCAGCTTCCGGCCCGGCGGCTCGCGGCGACGGTGGCCCCGTATGCGGCACCCCGGCGTTCCGCTTCGCGCGTCGAGGGCGGCTTCGACTTCTTCGGCACCAAGAACGCCGCCCAGGCCCGCGCCGTGATCGAGTCCGTGCAGAACGAGGACCTGGCGGACGTCGTCGGCGCGGAGGCGCTCGCGGTGCACAAGGCGGAGTCGGCCGGACAGGGCGACCCCGAACCGGAGTTCAAGGCGGCGACCGCCGAACAGCGCGCGGTGGGCCAGGTCATCGACCTGACGGCCCACGACGAGACCGAGCCGGTCGACGTGGCCCGGCTGCGCACCGCGATCTCCTAGGCACCTTCGCAGGGGGAGCGCGGTCAGAACAGCGGCAGCTGGCCCGGGTGCGGCCCCAGGGTGAAGCCGTCCAGGGTGGGGGCCGAGGCGCCGAGGACCACGCGGGCGCGGGAGCCGGGGCAGGACACCAGGCCGCCGCGCTCCCGGCCGCCGGGCGGGTCGTGGCGGGCGATCCTTCCGGCCGTCACGGCGCAGTCGCGGCCGCAGGCGGGGCAGGCCCGTCGGGGGGAGTGGGACATGCCCCCAGTCTGCACCCCGCCACCGACAGCCGTACCGCCACGGGCAGCCGTACTGCCACCGGCCGGCCCTGCCCGTCGCCGGAGCCGGGCTCAGGCCGGCCGGGCCGCCGCCCAGGCCTCGTGGGCGCGCAGCACCCGCGACCACAGGGCCGTGCGGTCCGCCGGGGTCAGGTCGCCCAGGTCCCGCCCGAAGACGGTGGCGACGGCTTCGTAGAACTCCCCCGAGTCCGACAACTCCCGCTTGCTCGTGCCCCCGAGCGGGTCGATGCGGCTCAGGACCCGCCCCTGGAGCGCGTCGATGCCCCCGGCGTCACGCCGGTACAGGACGAGCGTGCGCACGAAGGGGGAGTCCTCGTCGGCCGAGAGCCAGGCGTGCATGGGGGCGAAGTCGGCCATCACGGCCGGCGCGGAGCGGAAGTTCATCCGGGGCGCCGGGCGGGCGGAGTTGTGCAGGCTCCACCCCCCGGCCCCGCTCCCGCCCTCCCCCTCCGCAACCCGCGGCTCCAGCCGCTCCAGCCGCTCCAGCCGCTCCAGTGCGTAGGGGAAACCGCCCTGCTCGTACGTGCCTTCGCGCAGCGGCAGCGGCTCGTGCGGGCCGTCGCCGAGCCCGACGTCCACGAGGTATTCCGCCCCCTCGACGCGCACGGTCAGCGTGAGGTGGTCACCGCTGATCTCCTGCGAGGCGGGGTCCTTGGCGACGCCGCCGTAGTGGCGCGTCACGTCGTAGCCCAGGGTTTCGAGGAGCGCCGAGAACGCGCCGTTGAGGTGGAAGCAGTAGCCGCCCGTCCCCGCGGCCAGGCGGCGTACCGACAGCTCCGGGTCGATGCCGGGCGGCCGGCCGAGCTGGATCCCGAGGTTCTCGAACGGCACGCGCTCCACGTGGGCCCGGTGCAGGGCGAACAGGCCCTCGGTGGAGGGGGTGCCCGGGTCGGCGACGCGCAGCCGCCGCAGGTAGTCGGCGTACATCGCGGAGGTCCCAGAGGTCATGCGGGCACCCTAGGCCGGGCCCCGGGCTGCTCCGCCCGGTTTTCGTGCCGCATGTCAGGTCCCGGGTACGTCAGGTCGCCGGGTACGTCAGGCCGCCCGCGCGTCAGACCGTCCGCGGGTCAGGTCGCCCCCGTGTCTGCGCCCGCTCGACCGAGCGCTACTTGTCGATGTCGCCGACCACGAAGAACAGCGAGCCGAGGATCGCCACCATGTCCGCGACCAGCTGTCCCGGCAGCAGCACCGCGAGCGCCTGGATGTTGTTGAAGGACGCCGACCGCAGTTTCAGCCGGTAGGGCGTCTTCTCGCCCTTCGAGACGAGGTAGTAGCCGTTGATGCCGAGCGGGTTCTCGGTCCACGCGTACGTGCTCCCCTCGGGCGCCTTGAGGACCTTCGGCAGGCGCTGGTTGACCGGCCCCGGCGGCAGCTCCGCCATCCGGTCCAGGCAGGCCTCGGCGAGGTCGAGGGCGTTGTGCGTCTGGTCGAGCAGCACCTCGAAGCGGGCCAGGCAGTCGCCCTCGGTGCGGGTGACCACCTCGAGGACGTCCTGGAGCTCGCCGTAGGCCAGGTACGGCTCGTCGCGGCGCAGGTCGAAGTCGACGCCGGAGGCGCGGGCGATCGGGCCGGAGACCCCGTACGCGTGCACGGCCTCCGCCGACAGCACGCCGACCCCGCGCGTGCGGCCGCGGAAGATCTCGTTGCCGTGGACCAGCTTGTCGTAGACGTCCATGCGGGTGCGGACGTCGGCGATCGCGGCGCGGGCCCGGCCGAGCCAGCCGGCCGGAAGGTCCTCCTTGAGGCCGCCGACCCGGTTGAACATGTAGTGCATCCGGCCGCCGGAGATCTCCTCCATGACGGCCTGGAGCTCCTCGCGCTCGCGGAACGCGTGGAAGATCGGGGTGATCCCGCCGAGTTCGAGCGGGTACGACCCGAGGAACATCAGGTGGTTCAGTACCCGGTTCAGCTCGGCGAGCAGGGTCCGCATCCACACGGCCCGCTCCGGGACCTCCATGCCCAGCATCCGCTCGACGGCCATGACCACGCCGAGTTCGTTCGAGAACGCGGACAGCCAGTCGTGCCGGTTGGCCAGCATCACGATCTGCCGGTAGTCGCGGGCCTCGAAGAGCTTCTCGGCGCCGCGGTGCATGTACCCGACCACCGGTTCGGCACTGACGATGCGCTCGCCGTCCAGGACGAGGCGCAGGCGCAGGACGCCGTGCGTGGAAGGGTGCTGCGGTCCGATGTTGAGCACCATGTCGGTGCTTTCCGCCGCTCCGCCGATGCCGACCGTGGTCTCCGTCATGGCCGCATTGTCTCAGCCTCCGGGGGTGTCCCACCGGTCAGGCCCGGCCCGGTCCGAACGGTGGGACACCCCCCTACCCTGTGCCCATGGAAACAGGGACGAGCGGCGGGACGAGCCGCCCCGACTGGGTGGGGCTGCCGGACGGCCTGCTCAGGCTGCGCCGGCTCCTGCTGGGGTTCTGGGCGGTGCTCCTCGCGGCGGCGACGGGGGTCGTCCTGGGCCTGGCGGCCGGCCCGGCGTGGGCGGCCTGCGGGGCGCTGTGGCTGGTGGCGGCGGCCTGGGCCTGGGTGCTGCTCGGGCGGAACTGGCGGTCCTGGCGGTACGCGGAGCGCGCCGACGACCTGCTGATCAGCCGGGGGGTGCTGTGGCAGGCCCAGACGGTGGTGCCGTACGGCCGGATGCAGCTGGTGGAGGTGACCTCCGGCCCGCTGGAGCGGCGGTTCGGGCTGGCTTCCGTGCAGCTGCACACGGCGGCCGCGGCGACCGACGCCAAGATCCCCGGGCTGGTGCCGGGCGAGGCCGAGCGGCTGCGCGACCGGCTGACGGAGCTGGGCGAAGCCAGATCGGCGGGCCTGTGAGCCGGGCGGGCGGTGAGGCCGGGGGTACGGCGGAGGCGGTGGGCGGCCCGACCGCCGGGGCCGCGGAGGCGGTGGGCGTCCCGGTGGCGGGAGCCGCGTACGAGCGACGGCTGCACCCGCTGACCCCGCTGCTGCGCGCCTGGGTCCCGATCGCGGCCGTCATCGGCGCGCTCGCGCAGCAGGGCGACCGGGCGGAGGAGTGGATCACGGAGCTGCCCGTGTCGTTCCGCTTCCTGCTCCTCGTCGCCCTGCTCCTCGTCTTCGGCACGTACGGGCTGCTGAGCTGGTGGTTCACGCACTACGCCGTCACCGACACCGAGCTGCGCATCCGCAGCGGGCTCCTCTTCCGCCGTACCGCCCACATCCGGCTCGACCGGATCCAGGCGGTGGACGTCACGCGGCCGATGCTGGCCCGGCTCGCCGGGGTCGCGAAGCTGCGGATCGACGTCATCGGCGCCGACGACAAGGACGAGCTGGCATACCTGGGCGAGAAGGACGCCGCCGCGCTGCGCGCCGAACTCCTCGCACGGGCCGCCGGCTTCGCCCCGGCCGAGGCGGTCGCCCTGGGCGAGGCGCCGGAGCGTGCGCTGCTCCGGGTCGGGCCGCGCGAGCTGGTGGTCTCCCTGCTGCTGAGCCTGGGCGTGCTGGCGGCGGTGACCGGCGGGCTGCTCGTGCCGGTGGCGGTGTGGTGGTTCAGCGCCAACCCCTGGGCGGCCGCGGCGGCCCTGCTGCCGTTGCTCGGCTGGGCCTGGAGCAGCAGCGCGGGCCGGTTCCTGACCGAGTACGACTGGACGGTCGCGGAGTCCCCCGACGGGCTGCGGCTCGACCACGGGCTGTTGGACCGGGCCCACGAGACGGTGCCGCCGGGCCGGGTACAGACCGTACGGATCGTCGAGCCGCTGCTGTGGCGGTGGCGCGGCTGGGTACGGGTGGAGCTGGCGGTGGCGGGCTCGAAGAACGACGTCCTGGTGCCGGTCGCCGCGCGGGCCGCCGCGTACGAGGTGATCGCGCGCGTGCTCCCTGGCGTGGACCTGACGGCACTCGGCTTCTCCCCCGCCACGGGGGCGGGGGCGCGCTGGGTGGTCCCGGTGTGGTGGCGGGGCTACGGCGTGGCCGTCTCCGCGGACGTGTTCGCCGCCCGGCGGGGGCTGTTGTGCCGCCGTACGGAGATCGTTCCGCACGCCAAGGTGCAGAGCGTGAGACTCACCCGGGGTCCGTGGAAGCGGCTCCACGGCGTGGCCGACGTCCACGTCGACACCGGCGCCAACGGCACGGTGACGGCCCGCCTCCGCCCGGCCCCCGAGGCCTCCGCCCTCCTCCACGCCCAGGCGGACCGCTCCCGCACCTCCCGCGCCACGGCGCGCCCGGACCGCTGGATGACCTGACGCCGACGCCGACGCCGCCGGAGCCCCCCGTCCTCCGCGGCGGAGGTGACGTACGTCATATCGACCTCTGTCACACGGGGCCGCGCCGCCCGGTCATAGCGGTGTAACCCCGTAACGGCAGAGGAGAACACCATGAGCGCCCGTTTGAACCTCTTCGGCAACGCGACAGCCGGGAAGTTCCTCAAGCACCTCAACTCGGCCGGCAAGTCGGTGTCGGATTCGGCGCTGCCCGCCGCGACGCAGGAACTCGTGAAGATCCGCGCGAGCCAGATCAACGGGTGCGGGTTCTGCACCGACATGCACGTCAAGGACGCCGCCGCCGCCGGTGAGACCCCGCTGCGCCTGCACCTGGTGGCGGTGTGGCGGGAGGCCACGGTGTTCACCGAGGCCGAACGCGCCGCGCTGGAGCTGGCGGAGCAGGGGACCCGCATCGCCGACGCGGCGGGCGGTGTCACGGACGAGGCGTGGGCGAACGCGGCCAAGCACTACGACGAGGAGCAGCTCGCCGCCCTCGTGTCGCTGATCGCCCTCATCAACGCCTACAACCGGCTGAACGTCGTCGTCCAGCAGCCCGCCGGCGACTACCAGCCCGGCCAGTTCGGCTGAGGGCCGTCCGGCGCGGGCAGCCCTCGGCCGGTCAGACCGACGGGGGGCTGCCCGCGCGGACCAGGCCGGATTCGTAGGCCAGGACGACCACTTGGACGCGGTCGCGCAGGCCCAGCTTCGTCAGGATGCGGCCCACGTGCGTCTTCACCGTCGCCTCCGACAGGACCAGCCGGGCCGCGATCTCGCCGTTCGACAGGCCCTGCGCCACCAGCAGCATGACCTCCCGCTCCCGCTCCGTCAGCCGCTCGATCTCCTTGTTCCGGGGCTCCTGCGAGGTGGTCGGCAGCATCGGCGCGAACCGGTCCAGCAGCCGCCGGGTCGTCGAGGGCGCCACCACCGCGTCGCCGCTGTGCACCGAGCGGATCGCGGCCAGCAGCTCCGCCGGCGGGACGTCCTTGAGCATGAAGCCGCTCGCGCCCGCCTTGAGGCCCGAGAACGCGTACTCGTCCAGGTCGAAGGTGGTCAGGATGATCACCTTGGGGTGCTCCTCCGGTTCGCAGATGCGCCGCGTCGCCTCCACCCCGTCGAGCCTCGGCATCCGGACGTCCATCAGCACCACGTCCACCTTCGTGGCCCGCAGCACCTCCAGCGCCTCCAGGCCGTCACCGGCCTCGGCGACGACCTCCATGTCCGGCTGGGCCGCCAGCACCATGCGGAAGCCCGTGCGCAGCAGGACCTGGTCGTCGACCAGCATCACGCGGATGGACATCAATCACCTCTTCTTGAGTGGGAGGAGCGCGCTGATCCGGAAGCCGCCGCCGGGCCGCGGGCCCGCGTCCAGCGTGCCCCCGACCATACCGACGCGCTCCCGCATGCCGATCAGTCCGTGCCCGGCGCCGTCCGCGCCGCCGTCCTCGTACAGTTCGTGGGCGGCGCCCCGCCCGTCGTCCTCGATCAGCAGCCCGAGGCCGTCGTCGAAGTACACCAGCCGGACGTTCGCCCTGGCCTCCGGGCCGCCGTGCTTGCGCGTATTGGTCAGCGCCTCCTGCACGATCCGGTACGCCGTCAGCTCCACCCCGCTCGGCAGCCGCCGCGGCGCGCCCTCGACCGCGAAGTCCACGGCGAGCCCGGCCGTGCGGACCTGCTCGACCAGGACCTCGATCTGCTCGACGTCCGGCTGGGGCACGTAGTCCTCGGACTCCTGCGGCTCGCCGGTGCGCAGCACGCCCAGCAGCCGCCGCATCTCGGCCAGCGCCTGGCGGCCGGTGCCCGAGATGGTCTGGAGCGCCTCCTTGGCCTGTTCCGGTGCCACGTCCATCACGTACGCGGCGCCGTCCGCCTGGACCACCATCACCGAGACGTTGTGCGCGACCACGTCGTGCAGTTCGCGGGCGATCCGGGCGCGCTCGGCGGCGACGGCCACCTTGGCCTGCGCCTCGCGCTCCTTCTCCAGGCGCTGGTTCCGCTCGACGAGCTGGGCGTAGTAGGCGCGGCGGGTGCGCAGCGAGTCGCCCAGTACCCAGGCGAGGGCGAAGGGGACGATGGCGAAGAGGGTGAAGAAGATGTTGTCGCTGGTGTCGCCCTTGTCGACGTGGAAACGCAGGGCGTACAGGGGCGCGGCGGTCAGCCCGACGGCGAACGCGAAGCGCGAGAGCCGGCGCGAGACCTCGCCCGAGGCGGCCACGGTGTAGAGGATCACCAGCATCCCGAAGTCGCCGTTGTGCACCTCGATCCCGGCGGCGAGCTGGTAGGCGCCCGTGCCCACCGCCAGCCAGAACATCTGCGGCGTCCACTTGCGGCGCAGCGCGATGACGACGCCCATCGCGATCACCGAGGGGACGGTGAGGAGCCGCTCGGCCGTGCCGCGCTGGCCGGCGGACGCCAGGTCCAGCAGCGCGATCCCGCACAGGAGGACGGCCCAGAAGCTGTCGACCCCTGTCGGGTGTCTGCGGAGGAAATCGTAAAGGCGCTGCACGTAACCCAGCGTAGGCAAAGGAGATAGGTGCTGGAGTCAACCACAGGGGCGATCCGTGCGAAGGGGGCGTACTCCCCAAGGTGGAGGGTGAGCTTAGCCTGTGGGGAATGAGCGCTCAGGGTGAAGGGATCGGGCCGGTCCGCTGGCGGGCCGCCATGGAGGCGGCGCTGTACGGACCGGGCGGCTTCTACGTGGACCCCCGGGGCCCCGGCCCCGCCGGGCACTTCCGTACCTCCGTGCACGCCTCGCCGCTCTACGCGGGCGCGGTGGCCCGGCTCCTCCTCGCCGTGGACGAGGCCCTCGGCCGCCCGGAGCGGCTGGACCTGGTCGACGTGGGGGCCGGGCGCGGGGAACTCCTGACCGGGGTGCTCGCCGCCCTGCCCGCGCCGACGGCGGCGCGGGTGCGCCCGTACGGGGTGGAACGCGCGGACCGGCCCGAGGGGCTGGACCCCCGCGTCCGCTGGGTCGCGGAGCCGCCCGAGGGGGCGACGGGGCTGCTGTTCGCCAACGAGTGGCTGGACAACGTACCGCTGGAGGTCGCCGAGGACGGGCGGTACGTCCTGGTCGCGCCCGACGGTACGGAAGGCCCGGGCGGCCCGCTGGAGGACCGGGACCGGGCCTGGCTGGAGCGGTGGTGGCCGGACGGGGGCCGGGCGGAGATCGGCCGCCCGCGCGACGAGGCCTGGGCGGCGGCCGTAGCGGCCCTCGACCGGGGCCTGGCCGTGGCGGTGGACTACGCGCACACCTGCGGGGCCCGGCCCCCGTACGGCACCTTGACCGGATTCCGCGGCGGCCGGGAGGTCGCGCCGGTCCCGGACGGCAGCTGTGACATCACCGCGCACGTGGCCCTGGATGCCTGCGCGGGGCCGGGCGCGGTCCTGCTCACGCAGCGGGAGGCGCTGACCGCCCTCGGCGTCTCGGGCGCCCGCCCGCCGCTGACGCTGGCGTCGACGGATCCGGCGGGGTACGTGCGCGCCCTCGCCTCGGCCGGGGAGGCCGCCGAACTCACCGCGCGCGGCGGCCTCGGGGACTTCGGGTGGCTGGTGCAGCCGGTGGGGTTGCGGGGGGTGCCCGGCCTGCCGGGCCCGTCCCGCTCCGGGGCCCGGCAGGGCTGACGCCGCGCGGCGCCGCCCGTGCCGGACCCGCCGCACTACTGGGTCACGCCGTGGCCGTGGCCCTCGCGCAGACCGCTGCCGCTGCCGCTGCCGGCCGCGCCGCCGTCCGCGTGCCGGGCGGAGACCTGCCGGGCGAGCGGGGCCAGGTCGTAGGCGTAGTGGCCGACCGCGTTCGCGATGACGTCGACGTTGATGTCGAGCGCCTTGTGGTCGATGTTGGCGATGGTGTCGCCCTTGCCGTGGTAGTTCACGTCGTAGGCCACACCGGCCTGGCCGCCGAACTTCGCGGCCTGCGCCGCCGTCTTGATGCCCTCGGCCCCGGTGTCCGTACCACCGGAGGGGATCCCGGCCTCGATGAACGGGCCGTAGTCCGAGCGGCCGGTGAAGTCCGAACCCTCGTGCGGGATGTTCCGCCCGTCCAGGAAGTCCGTGATGCCCTTCTCCAGTTGGGCCGAGCCCTCGGGTCCGGGGCCGGAGCCGACCTTGTCCGAGTCGTCGCCGTCGTAGACGAAGTAGGCGCCGTTCGGCGAGGCGATCATGTCGAAGTTCAGGTAGAGCCGGATCTGCTTCTTCTGCGCGTCCGTCAGGCCGCCCACGTACGCCTCGGAGCCGAGCAGGCCGAACTCCTCCGCCGACCACCAGGCGAACTTGACCTTGTTCTTGATCTTCGTCTGGCTGCTCGCGAGGCGCTGCGCGACCTGGAGGATGCCGGCCGAGCCGGAGCCGTTGTCGTTGATGCCGGGGCCGGCCGCGACCGAGTCGAGGTGCGCGCCGAGGAAGACGGTGTTGTTCTCGTCGCCGCCGCGGGTCTCGGCGATGACGTTGTACGTCGTGCGGTTCTCGCGCAGTTCGCGGATGTCCAGGGTGACCTCGACCGGTCCTGCCGCGGCCTCGGCGGCGAGCTTCTCGCCCTCCGCCTGGCTGATGCCGCCGGTGGGGACCTTGCCCGCGTCGGCCTCGCCGAGCGTGCCGCTCAGGGCGCCCTCGGTGTTGTTGTAGATGACCGCGCCGACCGCCCCGGCCGCCGCGGCGTTGGCCTGCTTGACGGCGAAGGTGCAGCCGCCGCGCTTGACGAGCGCGATGCGGCCGGTGAAGGCGCCGGGGGCGAAGTCACCCGGCTCGCAGCCGTTCGTACCGTCCGCGTCGACGGGGACGACGGCGAGGCGCGCCGTGACGCCGTCGGCCGGGCCGCTCGCGGTGTACGTCATCAGCTTGATGGGGACCTCGCGCGGGGAGGCGCCGCCCACCTTCAGCGTCTCGGCGACCGTCTCGACGTACACGAAGTCGAACGCGTTCTTCGTGACCTCGTACCCGGCCGCCTTCATCACGGCTTCCACGTACTGGGCGGACTGCACGTGGCCCTTGGAGCCGGCCACCCGGGTGCCGTTGTTGTAGTCGGCGATCGACTGGAAGACCTTGAGGTGGTTGGCGGCGCCCTTGCCGGTCGCCTCCCGGACCAGCTTCTTCGCGAGCGCGTCGCCCTTGGCGGCGTCGCTCTGCGGGCTGCTGGCACCGGCGGGCCCGGCGAGCAGCAGCGGGGAGGCCAGGGCCAGCGCGGCCAGGGCGGCGGTGGCTGCGGCTATACGGCGTGAGGGCATGGAGGTCCTTTCACGGCAAGGTGCGGCGGGCCGAACGGTGGACGCACGTTAAGCAGCGGGGAGCCGCTCCCGCCAGACTGCGAATTCCGGCCAGTCCCAGGCGAGTTGCCGGCCGGCGGTCAGCGGAGGATCCCCTCGATGAAGTCGGACCCGATGCGGGCCACCACGGACAGGTCCAGCTGGTGCTGTGCGTAACGGCCTTGGCGGCGCGTGTGCAGCAGCCCGGCCTTCTTGAGCACGGCGAGGTGACGGGAGACCTCGGGGGCGGATATGCCGCACACGGTGGCCAGCTCGCCGGTGGTGTACGGGGCCCTGGCCAGGCTGCGGCACAGCTGCATCCGCATCGGGTGCGCGAGGGCGTCCATGCGGCGCCGCAGCAGCTCGACCGAGCTGGGGGACGAGGCCGGTTCGGGGGAGCCGAGGGGGTAGTGGACGACCGGTCGCCAGCCGGGGGCGTGCAGTACGAGCAGGTGCGGCCAGCCGAAGTTGGTGGGGACGAGGACCAGACCGGCGCCGATGGTGGGATCGGTGGCGGTGGCCGATCCGTCGACCATCTTGTCGACGGTGATGGTGGTCCCGGCCTCGTCGACGCTCAGCGCCGCCGAGGCCTCCCGCAGCGCGGCGGACAGGCCCTTGCGGCGCAGCACCTCGGTCTTGTGGCGGGCGTCGGCGGCCTGCTGGGGGCCGGTCCGCTGCCAGGTCTCGGCGAAGAACGCCTCGTCGCAGTCCTCCAGGAGGCGGCGCAGCCAGACGCGGACGGCGGCGGTGTCGTCCAGCAGCCGCCGCGAGAACCGCAGCTGGGCGGGCCCGCGGGCGGCGGCGGCCTCCAGCACCCGGGCGCGGGAGGAGGGGTCCTTGAGGGGGGAGGGGGCGCCGCCCTCGTTGTAGAGCGCGAGCCAGCAGTGTTCGAGGGCGGCCGTCACGAAGCGCTCGTCGTCGAGGCCGTCGAGCACGTCGAGCTCCTCGGCCAGGGTCGCGGCGGGGAGTCCGGTGCCGCCGGGGGTGCCGGCGAAGGGCATGAAGATGTCGGAGAAGGAGCTGCGCCAGAGGAAGTCGGCCTCCAGCAGCCGGTCGGCGAGGCAGGGGTCGAACGCGGCGGCGGTGGCGGTGGCCCAGGGGGCGAGGCGGGGGTGGTGGGCGGGCTGGGAGAGCGCGTGCAGGGCCATGCAGAGTTCCGCGAGGGGGGAGGGCGCGAAGCGGATCCGCTCCGCGGGGAGCCCGGCGATGTCGATGGTGACGCTCATCGCCCCATTCTCCCGGGCCCCCGGCCCCCCGCCCCCCACACGGGCCGTCCGGGCGACGCCCCCGGCGGAGCGGGATCGTCCCGGGGCCCCGCCCCGAGGCATTCCAGCCTCGCCGCCGCTCGGGGCGCGGTGCCGGGGTGTTCCAGCCTCGCCGGCGTTTGAGGCGCGGGTCCGGGCGGAGCCCGGGGAACGGTGGAAGGGCGGGTAGGGGACGGCTTCGCGCAGCGCCCACCGCGCCGCCGCTGCGGGGGCCGGCCCCCGAACCCCCGCGCCTCAAACGCCGGCGGGGCTGGAACACCCCGGCACCGCGCCGGAGCTCCCGCGCGCCGAACGCCGGCGGGGCTGAACACCCCCGGCCCGCACCGGGGCCTTCGCTCCCCGAGCGCCGGCGGGGCTGGGACCCCGGGCCCGCGCCCGAGCCCCCGCTCCCCGAGCACCGGCGAGGCGGAACGCCCCGAGGCCGCCCGAGCCCCCGCGCCCGAACGCCGGCCGGGCCGGGGTCGGCCGACTCGGGGACGGGGCCGGCCGGCCGGGGCTACGGCCCCGCCGGGGTGGGGGATGGTTCGGCTACAGGCGGGCCGTGAAGTCCGCGACCGCCGCTCGGACGTCCGACGCGGTCCAGGACAGGGACGGCGAGGTGACCTCGAGTTCCGTCATGGACAAGCCCGGGGGCCCGGCGGGGGCCCAGCGGCGGAACAGGACGCACCCCGTCTCCTCCGCCTGCCGCAGCCCCGCCTCCGTCAGCCGGTCCGCCTCGTACGGCAGCCACACCTGGAACTGGTGCGTGTGCGGCACCTCCGGATGCACCCGGAACCACGCGAGTCCCGCCTGCGCGAAGCCCTCCCGCAGCGCCTGCGCCACCACCCCCGCCTGGGCCACGTACGACGGCAGGCGCGGCAGCTCCACCTCCAGGCCGGCCAGCGCCGACAACGCCTGCGGGAACTGCCGGAAGACCTGGCCCCCGTACCGGTGCCGCCAGACCCTCGCCTCCGCGACGAGCGACGCGGAGCCCGCCAGCGCCGCCCCGCTCAGCCCCCCGAGGGACTTGTAGAACGACACGTACACCGAATCCGCGAGCCCCGCGATCTCCGGCAGCGGCCGCCCGAGCCGCACCGTCGACTCCCACAGCCGGGCCCCGTCGAAGTGGACCACCGCATCCCGTTCCCGGGCCGTCTCCACCACCGCCACGAGCTCCTCCCACGTCGGCAGCACGAACCCCGCCTCCCGCAGCGGCAGCTCCAGCATCAGCGTGCCGAACGGCTCCGCCAGCTCCGCGACCTCCCGGGCCGTCGGCTGCCGCGGCTCGCGCGTGGGGTGCACCGTCCGCAGTCCCGCCAGCACCGACAGCGCGTCGCTCTCCCACAGCTCCGGGTGGCTCATCGGGTGCAGCGCCACCACCGGGTTCCCCGTCCGCCCCGCCCAGCACCGCAGCGCGACCTGCTGGGCCATCGTCCCGCTCGGGAAGAACGCCGCGTCCTCCGTCCCCAGCAGCTCCGCGACGCGCTGCTCCAGCCGCGCCACCACCCCGTCGCCGTACACGTCGACGCCCTCGTCCGGGTCGCTCTCCGCCAGTCCCGGCAGCATCGCCAGCAGCTCACCCACCGTCGGCTCCAGCAGGCTCCGGGACAGGACCCGGTCGGCCCGTCGCCACGCCGCCACCAGCCGCTTCGTCCGGTCTTCGTCATCCGTCATGCCCTGATCATCGCCGGGCCGCCGCCGACCGGCCGACACGCCCAGGGGCTAGCATGGCGGCGTATCGTCCGGTACCCCCCGCGGACTGGAACGGAAGGCATTCCCCGCGTGAACGCAGCCCATCAGACGGAGCCCCGGGATCCGTCCGACCGCCCTGCCCGGCTCGCCGTGGGCGTCGTCGGCGCCGGCCGGGTCGGCCCCGCGCTGGCCCGCGCCCTCCAGCAGGCCGGGCACCGCCCCGTCGCCGTCTCCGGTGTCTCCGACGCCTCCCGCCGCCGGGCCGCCCGGATGCTGCCCGACGTGCCGGTCGTCCCGGCCGAGCGGGTGCTCGAACACGCCGACCTGGTGCTCCTGACCGTCCCGGACGACGCCCTGCCCGGCCTCGTCGAGGGCCTCGCCGAGACGGGCGCGATCCGCCCAGGCCAGCTGCTCGTCCACACCTCCGGGCGCTACGGGACCGCCGTCCTGGACCCGGCCCGGCGCGCGGGCGCCCTGCCGCTGGCCCTGCACCCCGCGATGACCTTCACCGGCACCGAGGTCGACGTGCAGCGCCTGGCCGGCTGCTCCTTCGGCGTGACCGCCCCCGACGAGCTGCGGCTCGCCGCCGAGGCCCTGGTCATCGAGATGGGCGGGGAACCCGAGTGGATCGCGGAGGAGAACCGTCCGCTCTACCACGCCGCCCTCGCCCTCGGCGCGAACCACCTGGTCACCCTGGTCGCCCAGGCCATGGAGCTGCTGGCCAAGGCCGGCGTCGAGCACCCCGACCGGATGCTCGGCCCCCTCCTCGGCGCGGCCCTCGACAACGCCCTGCGCTCCGGTGACTCCGCGCTCACCGGGCCGGTGGCCCGCGGTGACGCCGGTACGGTCGCCGCGCACGTCTCCGAGCTGCGCAAGCACGCCCCGGCCGCCGTCCCCGGCTACCTCGCGATGGCCCGGACCACCGCCGACCGCGCCCTGGCGCACGGTCTGCTCAAGCCGGAGCTCGCCGAGGACCTGCTGGGCGCCCTGGCCGGGAGCGAGACCAGCCCCGACCCCGAAACCGACCCCGAGGGCGACGGCCGATGACCGAGCACCCCCTGCTGCTGAACACCGCCGACGCGCTGCACCGGCTCCCGCGCACCGGCCGTCGCGCCGTCGTCATGACCATGGGGGCCCTGCACGACGGCCACGCCACTTTGGTCCGCACCGCCCGGGACCTGGCCGGCCCCACCGGCCAGGTCGTGGTCACCGTCTTCGTCAACCCCCTCCAGTTCGGGGCGAACGAGGACCTCGACCGCTACCCCCGCACCCTCGACGCCGACCTGGAGATCGCCCGCAGGGCGGGCGCCGACGCCGTGTTCGCCCCGGCCGTCGACGAGGTCTACCCCGGCGGCGACCCCCAGGTACGCATCAGCGCCGGCCCCATGGGCGGCCGCCTCGAAGGGGCCACCCGCCCCGGCCACTTCGACGGCATGCTCACCGTCGTCGCGAAGCTGCTCCACCTCACCCGCCCGGACCTGGCCCTCTTCGGCCAGAAGGACGCGCAGCAGCTGGCCCTGATCCGCCGGATGGTCACCGACCTGAACTTCGCGGTGGACGTGGTGGGCGTACCCACCGTCCGCGAGGAGGACGGCCTCGCCCTGTCCTCCCGCAACCGCTACCTCTCGCCCGCCGAGCGCCGCACGGCCCTCGCCCTCTCCCGCGCCCTGTTCGCGGGCCGCGACCGCCTCGCCGCCCAGGCCGCCCTGCGCGCCCGCGCCGAGGCCGCCCCCGCCAGTGACCAGCGGGCCACCGGCCTGGCCCGGCTCGGCGAGATCCGCGCCTCCGCCGACGCGCACGCCGTCTCGGTGGCGGTCTCCGCCGCCGGCACGGGCCTGCCCGACGCCGTCCGGGCGGCTGCCCGCCACGTGCTGGAGGAGGCCGGCCGCCAGGACCCGCCGCTGGCCCTGGACTACCTCGCGCTGGTGGACCCGCAGGACTTCACCGAGGTCGGCCCCGATTTCACCGGCCAGGCCGTCCTGGCCGTCGCCGCGAAGGTGGGCACGACCCGGCTGATCGACAACATCCCATTGGAGTTCGGAGCACACACGTGAGCACCCCAGGCACAGGCACCGCCGGCACCGGCATACGGCTGCACGCCCCCGCCCCCGGCTGGGCCGTCGAAGCCGACGTCGTGGTCGTCGGCTCGGGCGTCGCGGGCCTGACGGTGGCGCTGCGCTGCGCCGCCGCGGGCCGCCGTACGGTCGTGGTCACCAAGGCCCGGCTCGACGACGGCTCGACCCGCTGGGCCCAAGGGGGCATCGCGGCCGCCCTCGGCGACGGCGACACCCCCGAGCAGCACCTGGACGACACCCTGGTGGCGGGGGCGGGCCTGTGCGACGAGGCGGCCGTACGGCTGCTGGTCACCGAGGGCCCCGACGCCGTACGCCGGCTCATCGAGACCGGCGCGGTCTTCGACACCTCCGCCGAGACGGGCGAGATCGAGCTGACCCGCGAGGGCGGCCACCACCGCCGCCGGATCGCGCACGCGGGCGGCGACGCGACGGGCGCCGAGATCTCCCGGGCCCTGGTCGAGGCGGTCCAGGCGGCCGGTATCCGTACCGTCGAGAACGCCCTCGTACTGGACCTCCTCCAGGACGCCGGAGGCCGTACGGCCGGCGTCACCCTGCACGTCATGGGCGAAGGCCAGCACGACGGCGTCGGCGCCGTCCACGCCCCGGCCGTGATCCTCGCGACCGGCGGCATGGGCCAGGTCTTCTCCGCCACCACCAACCCGGCCGTCTCCACGGGCGACGGCGTGGCCCTCGCCCTGCGCGCCGGCGCCGAGGTCTCCGACCTGGAGTTCGTCCAGTTCCACCCGACGGTGCTGTTCCTGGGACCGGACGCCGAGGGCCAGCAGCCGCTGGTGTCGGAGGCGGTCCGCGGCGAAGGCGCCCACCTCGTCGACGCCGACGGGGTGCGCTTCATGGTGGGCCAGCACGAGCTCGCCGAGCTCGCCCCGCGCGACATCGTCGCCAAGGGCATCATGCGCCGCATGCAGGAGCAGGGCACCAGTCACATGTACCTCGACGCCCGGCACTTCGGCGCCCAGATGTGGGAACAGCGCTTCCCCACCATCCTCGCCGCCTGCCGCGCCCACGGCATCGACCCGGTGACCGAGCCCATCCCGGTCGCGCCCGCCGCCCACTACGCGTCCGGCGGCGTACGGACCGACCTGCACGGCCGCACCACCGTCCCCGGCCTGTACGCCTGCGGGGAGGTCGCCTGCACGGGCGTGCACGGCGCGAACCGGCTCGCCTCCAACTCCCTGCTGGAGGGCCTGGTCTTCGCCGAGCGCATCGCCGAGGACATCGTCGCCAACCCGTCCGCCGGGGGCGCCCCGGTCGTTCCCGCCCCCGCCACCGGCCCGCTCCAGCCCTCCGGGGCGCGCTACGAGGTCCAGCGCATCATGACGGACGGCGCGGGCGTCCTGCGCTCCGCCGGCTCCCTCGCCGGTGCCGCCGCCGCGCTCGAGGACCTGTACGCGGCCGCCCTGGGCGACCTCGAGGCGCACGGCAAGACCGCCGAACCGGGCGTCGACACCTGGGAGGCCACCAACCTCCTGTGCGTGGCCCGGGTCCTGGTCGCCGCCGCGCGGCGGCGCGAGGAGACCCGCGGCTGCCACTGGCGCGAGGACCACCCCGACCGGGACGACGCGAACTGGCGGCGCCACCTCGTCGTCCGGCTCTCCGCGACCGAGAAGCGGGCCCTGGTCGTCACCCCCACCGACTCCGCGGACTTCCCGTCCGTACAGCGGCCCCCCCGTGGCACCGACACCGTCAACGACAGCATGGAGCAGTCAGCGTGAGCACGCACGAGCACGACCACCAGCACGACGAACTCCCCCTCATCGACCGGTCGGAGGGCGGTTGCGGCGACGACTGCGCCTGCGGTGACGGCGAGGAGTCCGGCCTGGACCCGGCGCTGGCCCAGCTGCTGACCGACGCCGGCCTGGACCCCATCGAGGTCGAGGACATCGCGCACATGGCGCTGTCCGAGGACCTGGACGGCGGGGTCGACGTCACCACCGTCGCCACCGTGCCCGAAGAGGCCGAGGCCGTGGCGGACTTCGTCGCCCGCGAGGACGGCGTCGTGGCCGGTCTGCGCGTCGCCGAGGCCGTGTTCTCGATGGTGTGCACCGAGGCGTTCGAGGTGGAGCGGCACGCGGAGGACGGCGACGCCGTCAAGGCCGGTCAGCTGCTGCTGTCCGTGCGCTCCCGCACCCGCGACCTGCTGACCGCCGAGCGCAGCGCGCTGAACATCCTGTGCCGGATGTCCGGCATCGCGACCGCCACCCGCCGCTGGGCGGACGCCCTGGAGGGCACGACGGCCAAGGTCCGCGACACCCGCAAGACCACGCCGGGCCTGCGCGCGCTGGAGAAGTACGCGGTCCGCTGCGGCGGCGGCGTCAACCACCGCATGTCCCTGTCGGACGCGGCGCTCGTCAAGGACAACCACGTCGTCGCGGCGGGCGGCGTCGCGCAGGCGTTCACCGCCGTGCGCGAGGCCTTCCCGGAGGTCCCGATCGAGGTCGAGGTCGACACCCTGGAGCAGATCGGCGAGGTCCTGGAGGCGGGCGCCGACCTCATCCTGCTGGACAACTTCACGGTGGCCCAGACGGCCGAGGCGGTCGCCCTCGTCGCCGGCCGCGCCACCCTGGAGTCCTCGGGCCGGCTCAGCCTGGACAACGCCCGCGACTACGCCCTGACCGGCGTGGACTACCTCGCGGTCGGCGCGCTGACGCACTCCTCGCCGATCCTCGACATCGGCCTCGATCTGCGCGGGGCGGTGTAACCCATGCTGCTGACCATCGACGTCGGCAACACCCATACGGTCCTGGGCCTGTTCGACGGCGACGAGATCGTCGAGCACTGGCGGATCTCGACCGACCCGCGCCGGACGGCCGACGAGATGGCCGTCCTGATGCAGGGCCTGATGGGCACCCACCCGATGCTCGGCACCGAACTGGGCGACGGGATCCACGGGATCGCCATCTGCTCGACGGTGCCCTCGGTGCTGCACGAGCTCCGCGAGGTCACCCGCCGGTACTACGGCGACGTCCCCGCGGTGCTGGTGGAGCCCGGCATCAAGACCGGTGTGCCGATCCTGATGGACAACCCGAAGGAAGTCGGCGCGGACCGCATCATCAACGCGGTCGCGGCCGTCGAGCTCTACGGAGGCCCGGCGATCGTGGTCGACTTCGGTACGGCGACCACCTTCGACGCGGTGTCGGCGAAGGGCGAGTACGTGGGCGGGGTGATCGCGCCGGGCATCGAGATCTCGATGGAGGCGCTGGGCGTCCGGGGCGCCCAGCTGCGCAAGATCGAGCTGGCGCGCCCGCGCAACGTGATCGGCAAGTCCACGGTCGAGGCGATGCAGTCGGGCGTCGTGTACGGCTTCGCGGGTCAGGTGGACGGGGTCGTCGCGCGCATGGCCAAGGAGCTGGCCGGCCCGCACGGCGAGCCGGACGACGTGCGCGTCATCGCGACGGGCGGCCTGGCCCCGATGGTCCTCGGCGAGTCCTCGGCGATCGACGACCACGAGCCGTGGCTGACGCTGATCGGCCTGCGGCTGGTCTACGAGCGCAACGCGCCCAACTTCGACTAGCCGGCCCGCCCGGCTGACCGACCTACCCGACCCGACCGACCCGACCGACCGACCGGCTCCGGCGTCCGGCCCGGCCCCGCACCCCGGGCCGGACGGGGAATTCACCGACGAGCAATTTCCCCGAAATGGCCGGAACGCACGCCCGCCGGGGTTACGGTCCCTCCGGGAAACACCCGAACCCTTCCCCGGCGGAGGAGACACCATGACCGCGACCGCTCGGCTCACCTGGCAGAAGTCGTCCTACTGCGGCGACGGCGACGCATGCGTCTACGTCGCCTCCGCCCCGGGCGTCCTGGTCCGCGTCGCGGACCGCGCCGACCCGGCCCACCTGGTCCTGGCCACCACCCACGCGGCCTGGGCCGCCTTCCTGGAAGCGGTCAAGGCGCAGCCGTAGGAAGAGCCGACGGAGGGCCCCCGGCGCGCCGGGAAGAGCCCACATCGGGGGATTTTGTCCGATTAGCGCGTATCTTCGCCCCATGCCCACGCCCTACGGTTCCCGCGGCGGCATGGCGTTCAGCGCTGCTGAGCTGCACCTGCTCAGGCGTTCGCTCGCCCACGCCCTCCAGTCCTCCCCGGCCCCCCTGACGGCCGGCGAGGTCCAGGACTGCCTGCGCCTCGCGGCGTCGGTGGACGACGCGGTGCAGGAGGCGGGGCGGCTCAGAGAGTTCCTCCTCGCCGACCTGGCCCGCTACAGAGCCGCCCTCCCGGGCAGCCTGCCCGGGTACCTGGAGCTGCTCCAGGACGCCCTGGCCGCCGGCTACGAGCCCGTCCCCGACGACCTCGCCGCGCTTCGGGCGCTGCGCGCCAACCCGGTCGCCGCCGCGGTACTGGAGCGGGCCCGCACGGTCGCGGAGCGCTCCGTGCGCCGCCGGCTCTCCACCGCGCCCGCGCCCCGGACCCGCCTGCTGGCCCTGGCCGGCGGCCGCGAGGAGGAGCGGCGCTCGCCGCCGAGGCCCGCGCCCGGTCCCGCCCCGCGGCCCGCCGAGAAGCCCGCCCAGCCGGGCGAGAAGCCGGCGCCGCATCCGGAGCGGCCCATCCCCACTCCGGGCGAGGTCTTCCCGCCGCGCCGCAAGCCCACCCCGCCCCCGAAGGACGACCGCGCGGCGGGATAGCTACGCTGGTGGGCATGGACTACGTTTCCGCGCTCGTGCCCCCCTTCGTGATGGCCGTGTTCTTCATCTTCCTCGTCAAGACGATCGTGAAGAGCCAGGGCGGTGCCAACAAGGCAAAGGAAGACGCGGCGGTGGACGCCGTACTCGCCCGCGCCGAGACGGCCCGGCAGACCGGGAACTGACCCGGCGGACCGGGAACCGGCCCCGGGAGACCGGGAACCGGCCCGGCACCGCGGACCGGCCCGAGAACAGCTGTGGGGCCCCGACCGAGTCGGGGCCCCACATTTGTCGCGCGTTGTCCTCCGAATAGTCGGGCAATTCCTGACAACCCGCACTATCGTGCTGTTGTGCCTCGCCCCTTGGGAGAACTCGAAGACGCCGTGATGACACGGGTGTGGCAGTGGAACCGCCCGGTCACCGTTCGTGAAGTCCTGGAAGACCTTCAGCAGGAACGGTCCATCGCGTACACCACGGTCATGACCGTTATGGACAACCTCCATCAGAAGGGGTGGGTCCGGCGGGAAGCGGAAGGCCGCGCCTATCGCTATACGGCGGTCTCCACCCGCGCCGCCTACTCGGCCGCACTGATGAACGAGGCCTGGTCGACCAGCGACAATCCGGCGGCCGCCCTCGTGGCCTTCTTCGGCATGATGTCCCAGGAACAGCGCGAAGCCCTCCGCGACGCCGTACGGATCGTCAGCCATGACGACGAGGGGCCCGCGGAACCCGCCACCGGCGAAGTGCCGCCCCCGCCGGCCGCGGAAGGCGCGGGGGACACCGGCGAGCGGCCGCCCGAGCCGGGGCGATAGCGTCACCGCATGGGAGAGTTTTCCACCGAAGACGCTAAATCAGTGACCATCCGCCGCGCGCGCACGGGCGATGTTCCCGCACTGCGCCGCCTGCTCGACCAGTACGTACAGCAGCGGATCCTGCTCGACAAAGCCCCCGTGGTCCTTTACGAGGACATCCAGGAGTTCTGGGTCGCGGAACGCGACAGCGACGGTCAGGTCGTCGGCTGCGGCGCTCTGCACGTGATGTGGGAAGACCTCGCCGAAGTACGCACTCTCGCGGTCGACCGCGCGTTGAAGGGCGCCGGCGTAGGGCACCGGGTGCTGGCCCAGTTGTTGGAGACCGCGCGCCGGCTCGGCGTGAGCCGGGTTTTCTGCCTCACCTTCGAAGTGGACTTCTTCGCGAAGCACGGCTTCGTCGAGATCGGGGAGACCGCGGTCGACACCGATGTCTACATGGAGCTCCTGCGTTCCTATGACGAGGGCGTCGCCGAGTTCCTCGGTCTCGAACGAGTGAAGCCGAACACCTTGGGCAACAGTCGGATGCTTCTGCACCTCTGATCGGTGGGTGCTCGATCCCGGCCGCTTTTAGAGGCTCCGCACACCTGTGGCCTATGTCCGAATCGCGTACGTTTCCCGCTCCGGGGCGGCCTTGAACCTCTCGCCGGGGGTTTGTGTTTTCCCGGCAAAAGCGGTTTCCTTTCCGCGTACTGCATTTTCGATGAAAGGAAATCCGGTGGCACAGAAGGTTCAGGTCCTTCTTGTCGACGACCTCGACGGTGGCGAGGCGGACGAGACCGTGACGTTCGCTCTGGACGGCAAGACCTACGAGATCGACCTCACCGCCGCCAACGCTGAAAAGCTCCGCGGCCTGCTCGACCCTTACACCAAGAGCGGCCGCCGCACCGGTGGCCGTGCCGCCACGGGCCGTTCCAAGGGCCGCGCCGCCGCGACGTCCGGCAACCCGGACACCGCGGAGATCCGCGCGTGGGCGAAGGCCAAGGGCCTCACGGTCAACGACCGCGGCCGCGTCCCCGCCGAGATCCGCGAGGCCTACGAGAACCGGGCCTGATCCACGGCACCGGCCCGCCCCGCCGGGGGCGTACGCCGCCGCAGGCGCGCCCTGTGGCACTCCGTCGCCGCCGCGGCGACCAGGCGTACGAGATCGGGCCCGTCGCCCTGCCCCGGACCGGGCAGGGCGGGCAGTGATGCCTCGCACCCCTGCTCGGGGGGCCGCAGCCACACCGCGGCCCCCCGAGGGCCGTGCGCCGCGGGGTGCCCGGGAGGCGCCGGGGCGGCGATCAGACCCCCCTCGCCGAGCGCGGTGAGGTCGAGGTCCACCCCGCCCCATTCCAGCCAGTCGAGGAGCCCGTCCAGCTCCTCCGCGCCCCCGGGCGCCACGAGGAACCGCATCCGGCGGCCCGCGACGGCCACCGGTCCGGTGGCGACCCGACGGCGCAGCACCTGCGTCCCCGCGTCGGCCGGCAGCTCCAGTACGTCGAACACGGTCCCGGTGGCGAGCCGGGCGGGCGCCGCGTCGGCCAGGGTCCAGCCGGGCACCCGGGCGTACCAGGCGGCGTAGGACTCCGCGCCGGGGGCGGTCCGGGGCGGTGGGACGGCGGCGAGGCCGCGGGTGTTCCCGGCGGCGGTGAGTGCCATGTCCCGAGCAACTGCGGATTCGGCTCCGGGTTACGCCATGCGTACGGAAGAATGCGGAACGTAAACGTCCGACGGGCTCAGTCCCACATTCGAAGACGGAAGCCTGTTCGCCCGTAGCGGAGACGACCGTGGTCCCCGGCATGGAAGGTTCGTCCTTAGGGGTAAGACATTCCTAGTGGATAGGGGCGACACGGCGAGGTGAACGGCCTTCGAGGGGGTTCCGTTCGCCATCGGCGTACACGTGTGACGGGTATCTGCCTGGCCTGCGGGAACATCGTCTCGCACCATCGGGTTGGAGCAGTTGTCGGCTCTTACGGCCGGTTTTCCCACAGAACGTGGGGGTGAGCCGCGGACGGATGTCGGCAGTTGGAATGAGCTGTCCCGCCCCGCGGGACTAGCATGCGGAAGGACAGGGCGGGGACCGACCCCGAACTGCCCGACCGCTCTGAGGAGCGATAAACGATGTTCGAGAGGTTCACCGACCGCGCGCGGCGGGTTGTCGTCCTGGCTCAGGAAGAAGCCCGGATGCTCAACCACAACTACATCGGCACCGAGCACATCCTCCTGGGCTTGATCCACGAGGGTGAGGGTGTCGCCGCTAAGGCCCTGGAGAGCCTCGGGATTTCGCTCGAGGCTGTTCGCCAGCAGGTTGAGGAGATCATCGGTCAGGGGCAGCAGGCCCCGTCCGGCCACATCCCCTTCACCCCGCGGGCGAAGAAGGTCCTGGAGCTTTCGCTCCGAGAGGCCCTCCAGCTCGGCCACAACTACATCGGCACCGAGCACATCCTGCTCGGCCTGATCCGCGAGGGCGAGGGCGTCGCCGCCCAGGTCCTCGTGAAGCTGGGCGCCGATCTGAACAGGGTCCGGCAGCAGGTCATCCAGCTGCTCTCCGGGTACTCCGGAGGCGGCAAGGAGTCGGCCACGGCAGGCGGCCCGGCCGAGGGAACCCCCTCGACCTCGCTCGTCCTCGACCAGTTCGGCCGCAACCTCACCCAGGCTGCCCGCGAATCCAAGCTCGACCCGGTCATCGGGCGCGAGAAGGAGATCGAGCGGGTCATGCAGGTGCTGTCCCGCCGGACCAAGAACAACCCGGTGCTCATCGGCGAGCCCGGCGTCGGCAAGACCGCCGTCGTCGAGGGCCTGGCCCAGGCCATCGTCAAGGGCGAGGTGCCCGAGACCCTCAAGGACAAGCACCTCTACACCCTCGACCTGGGCGCCCTGGTCGCCGGTTCCCGCTACCGCGGTGACTTCGAGGAGCGCCTCAAGAAGGTGCTCAAGGAGATCCGCACCCGCGGCGACATCATCCTGTTCATCGACGAGCTCCACACCCTGGTGGGTGCGGGCGCCGCCGAGGGCGCGATCGATGCCGCCAGCATCCTCAAGCCCATGCTGGCCCGTGGTGAGCTCCAGACCATCGGTGCCACGACCCTGGACGAGTACCGCAAGCACCTCGAGAAGGACGCGGCGCTGGAGCGCCGTTTCCAGCCGATCCAGGTGGCGGAGCCTTCCCTCCCCCACACGATCGAGATCCTCAAGGGCCTGCGCGACCGCTACGAGGCCCACCACCGCGTCTCCATCACGGACGAGGCCCTCGTGCAGGCGGCCACCCTGGCGGACCGCTACATCTCGGACCGCTTCCTGCCGGACAAGGCGATCGACCTGATCGACGAGGCCGGCTCCCGGATGCGCATCCGCCGGATGACCGCACCGCCGGACCTCCGCGAGTTCGACGAGAAGATCGCGAACGTCCGCCGGGACAAGGAGTCGGCCATCGACTCCCAGGACTTCGAGAAGGCGGCCTCGCTCCGTGATTCGGAGAAGCAGCTGCTGGCGGCGAAGGCCAAGCGCGAGAAGGAATGGAAGGCCGGCGACATGGACGTCGTCGCCGAGGTCGACGGTGAGCTCATCGCCGAAGTCCTCGCGACCGCGACCGGCATTCCCGTCTTCAAGCTGACCGAGGAGGAGTCCTCGCGGCTCCTGCGCATGGAGGACGAGCTCCACCGTCGCGTCATCGGCCAGAAGGACGCCATCAAGGCCCTCTCGCAGGCGATCCGCCGTACCCGTGCGGGTCTCAAGGACCCGAAGCGTCCCGGTGGCTCGTTCATCTTCGCCGGCCCCTCGGGCGTCGGTAAGACCGAGCTCTCCAAGACGCTCGCCGAATTCCTCTTCGGCGACGAGGACGCGCTGATCTCCCTCGACATGTCGGAGTTCAGCGAGAAGCACACGGTTTCCCGTCTCTTCGGTTCGCCCCCCGGCTACGTGGGCTACGAAGAGGGCGGCCAGCTGACCGAGAAGGTCCGCCGGAAGCCGTTCTCCGTCGTCCTCTTCGACGAGGTCGAGAAGGCGCACCCGGATATCTTCAATTCCCTTCTCCAGATCCTGGAGGACGGTCGTCTGACCGACTCCCAGGGCCGGGTCGTGGACTTCAAGAACACGGTCATCATCATGACGACCAACCTGGGTACGCGGGACATCTCGAAGGGCTTCAACCTGGGCTTCGCGGCCCAGGGCGACACCAAGACCGGATACGACCGGATGAAGGCGAAGGTCAACGAAGAGCTCAAGCAGCACTTCCGGCCCGAGTTCCTCAACCGTGTCGACGACACGGTCGTCTTCCACCAGCTCACTCAGGAAGACATCATCCAGATCGTCGACCTGATGATCGCCAAGGTGGACGAGCGCCTCAAGGACCGCGACATGGGCATCGAGCTCAGCGGCGAGGCGAAGCAGCTCCTGGCCAAGCGCGGCTACGACCCGATCATGGGTGCGCGCCCGCTGCGCCGGACCATCCAGCGCGAGATCGAGGACATGCTGTCGGAGAAGATCCTCTTCGGCGAGCTGCGCCCCGGTCACATCGTGGTCGTGGGTGTGGAGGGTGAGGGCGAGGACGCCAAGTTCACCTTCCGTGGCGAGGAGAAGACGGCTCTGCCGGACATGCCTCCGATCGAGGCGACGGGCTCCGGCCCGGACCTCTCCAAGGGCGCGTAAGCGCGAGCCGCCCCTGGCGGTGTGAAGGGCGGCCCCGGGACCGAAAGGTCCCGGGGCCGCCCTTTCGTGTGTGTGGTGCAGGCCGCACCGTGCCCCGGGGCGTGGGCCGTACACGCCCTCGCGGCGGTGACAAGCCGCACAGGGCAAATCGGACCTCCTACCACCTTTCGTAGATCGACTGTCCGTTTTGCCCCCGGCTCCCCCCTGATGTGAAGCGGTCAACACCCTGGGGTACTTCGTCCGTATCTACGAGCTCGGGTAGTAATGGGGCGGTTTGGGCGGGAGCAGGTGGACGGGTTACCAAAGTGGGCGAGCCCAGCCCGGTACGTCGGCAGCCGCCGAGCGCGCCGGGCAGCTTGTTGCCCTGTTCCCGGCCCCGGAGGTCCCCGCATGTCCGCGAAGCGCGTCAGCACCCGTCGTACCCGTCTTGCCCTCGTCGCCACCGGTCTCGGTGCGGCCCTGGCTCTCGGTGCCGGGACGTCCGCCGCCTTCGCCGACGAGGCCAACAGCGCCCTCACCGGTACCGCCCAGCTGGTGGCCGCCCAGGCGAAGGCCCAGGCCCAGGCCGCGACCACCGCCGCGAAGCCGGCGGCCGCCAAGCCGGTTGCAGTGAAGCGGGCGGTCACCTGGAACAAGCCGGTGGCCCGTTACACGCTCTCCGCGACCTTCGCCCAGGCCGGCGGCCTGTGGGCGCACAAGCACTCCGGCCAGGACTTCGCCTGCCCGATCGGCACCCCGGTGCACGCGGCGAGCGCGGGCGTGGTCGTCAAGGCAGGCCCGAACGGCGGCGGCGACGGCCCGGCGTACGGCAACGCCATCGTGATCCGGCACGCGAACAACACGTACTCCCAGTACGCGCACCTCTCGCGGATCCAGGTCAAGATCGGCCAGAAGGTCGCGATGGGCGCGCGGATCGGCCTGTCCGGCAACACCGGGAACTCCACGGGCCCGCACCTGCACTTCGAGATCCGCACGACCCCGAACTACGGCTCGGCCGTGAACCCGGTCGCCTTCCTCCGCAAGGTCGGCATCACCGTCTGAGTCCCGTGCTGCCGGGGCAGGGGGTACTGAGCCCCCACGCCCCGGCGCGGGGGCTCAGTACAGGAGCCAGGCAGCCGTGGGGCGGGCCACCGGGTCGAGCTTGCCCGCCTTGAGGGCGTCGATGCGGTACTGCGGCAGGGCCACGTCGTAGATGCGCAGGCTGTCCATGGCGCCGTTCCAGGGGGCGGTCCAGTTGTCCTGGTGGCGGGAGCGGCCGATCTCCAGCGGGCCGGGGGCCGGGAAGATGCCGGAGGGCACCGGCGCCTCCTGCGCCTTCTTGCCGTTCACGTACAGCGTGATCTTCTTGCTCGGTGCGTCGTAGGTCGCCGTCAGCTCCGAGAACGTCCTCTCCATCTTCGAGCTCACGCCGGAGACCGTCGTGGTGGTGGTCTCGGCGCCCTGGTCGCCGGTCTGCACGCGGAAGATCCAGACCGGCTTGCCGTTCACCTCGTCCAGGCCGAGCTCGAAGGAGAACGACTTCTCGTTGCCCTGGCTGATGGCGATCTGGCGTCCCTTGGGCACCCGGTTCCACACGCGGGCGACGACGGTGAAGCTCTTGGACGTGTCGACGACGCGCTGCTGGGACTCGGCGAACGAGTTCGCGTTGTTCTTGAGCCGGACCTCGTAGCGCTTGTCGATCGGGAAGACCCCGGCGTCGGGACCCATCTTGAGGTTGGACTTGCCGCTCAGGTCCCGGATGGTCGTCGGGTCGCCCGGCACGGTCGGGGTGAGGTCGGTGGGCGGCTGGTTCTGCGAGGGGGTGGCGGACGCCGAGGGCGTGTCGTCGCCGCCCTTGCCCTCGTCGCCCTTGCCGTCGCCCAGCAGCAGGAACGTTCCTCCGGCGGCGAGCAGCGCCAGCACGCTCACCCCGCCCACGATCAGCCAGAGCCGCTTCTTGCGCCGCGCCGCCGCCGAGCGGTCCGCGAGCGCGTCCCAGTCGGGCTGCGGCGTCTGGGCCGGGAGCGGGAAGGGCTGCTGCGCGGGCTGCGCCTGCGCGGGCTGCTGGGCCTGCGGGTAGGGGCCCTGTTGGTAGGGGCCGGGCTGCGGCTGCTGCGGATAGCCGTACCCGCCCGTCTGCGGCGGGGGACCGAAGCCGCCCGGTGCTTGCTGCCCGGCGGGAGCGCCGGGCGGGAAGCCGTAGCCACCGGAGGCCGGAGTTCCCGGCGGGAACCCGTAGCCGCCGCTCCCCGGGGCGGGCTGCTCGGGCTGCGGGCTGCTGGGGGGATTCGTACCGTCGGTCATTCCACGGATGCTAAGACATGAGCGGTACGGAGCGAACGCCCGTAGGTCCCGATCGGGAACCGATCGGGATCAAGCCCCCGGGTGCCCGCTACACCGACGGCTTGATGATCGGAAAACTGCCGGTCGCCGTCGGCGCGTGCTCGGGCAGCCACAGCACCGCCACCGCCCCGGCGGCCGCGCCCCCGCCCTCCGCGAGGCCCCGCGCCGCAACGTTGCGGAACGTCAGCCGGGCGCCCAGGACGCGCGCCTGCCCCTCCGCGATGGTCAGCCCCAGCCCGTGCCCGACCCCGGCCCGGTCCGTGGACCCCGTACGGAAACGGCTCGGCCCCTCGCGCAGCAGCGCCTCCGGGAAGCCCGGCCCGTGGTCCCGTACGCGTACCACCCGGCCCTCGATGTCCACCTGCACCGGCGGCTGCCCGTACCGCCCGGCGTTGGCCAGCAGGTTGCCCAGGATCCGCTCCAGGCGGCGCGGGTCGGTGCTGACGATCTCGTCCGCGACGACCCGTACCGACGCCTGCGGCATCAGCGCCTTCACCCGCCGCGTCACGAACTCGCCCAGCGCCACGTCCTGGAGTTCGGCCCGCTCCGAGGCACTGTCCAGCCGGGCCACCTCCAGCACGTCCTCGACGAGCGCCCGCATCGCCTGCGCCCGGTCCCGCACGAGCTCGGTCGGCCGGCCCGGGGGCAGCAGTTCCGCCGCGGTGAGCAGGCCCGTCACCGGGGTGCGCAGCTCGTGGGCGATGTCGGCGGTCACCCGCCGCTCGGCCTCCACCCGCTGCTGGAGGGTGTCCGCCATGGCGTCCACGGCCCGCGCCAGGTCGTCCGTCTCGTCCCGTACGACGCCGCCCACCGCGTCCCGTACCCGTACGTCGGGATCGCCGTGCGCCACCCGCTGCGCGGCGGCCGCGGCCTTGCGCAGCCGGCGCGAGATCTGCCCGCCGATGAGCACGCCCAGCGCCGAGCCGGCGAGCACCACGGACAGCGAGCCGACGACCAGTGCCCGGTCCAGGTCGCGCACCATGTTGGCGCTCTCACGGAACTGCGTGTGCAGCGACACCACCTGCCCGTTGCCGAGCGGTACGGCCGCCCACACCTCCGGGAGCCCCCGGGGGTTCTCCTGGACGTAGGTCCCGCGCCGCCCGCTGCGCGCCTTCTCGCGCAGCTCGGCGGGCAGGTCGGGGTCGTTGAGCTTGGCGCCCATGGGGGGCTTGCGCCCGGCCTCGGCGTTGCGGGAGATGAACTGCACGCGGTCCAGCTGCACCTCGCGGGCGCTCTCCAGCATCGACACGCGCGCAGCGCTGTGCACCACGAGGCTCAGCGCGACGGCGATCAGCGCACCGACCGCGGCGACGGCGAGGGCGATCTTCCAGCGGATCCCGGTGCGCAGGGTGAACCGCTTCACAGCACGGACCGTTTCATGGCTTGAGCTTGTATCCGAAGCCCCGGACCGTTTCGATCCGGTCCTGTCCGATCTTGGTGCGCAGCCGCTGGACGTGGACGTCCACGACGCGGGTGTCGCCGCCCCAGTCGTAGTCCCAGACCCGCTCCAGCAGCCGGTCGCGGGAGAGGACGGTGCCGGGCGCGGAGGAGAACTCCAGCAGCAGCCGCATCTCGGTGGGGGTCAGGGCCACGGGGGCGCCCGCCTTGCGCACCTCCATGCCCTCGGTGTCGACCTCCAGGTCGCCGAAGTTCAGCACCCCGCGCTCGCCGGAGTCCTCCTCCCCGGCCGCCGGGCCCCCGCCGTGCACGCCGTTCGCGTGTCCGAAGCGGCGCAGCACGGCGCGGATGCGGGCGACGAGGACGGAGCCGTCGAACGGCTTGGTGACGTAGTCGTCGGCGCCCGCCTCCAGCCCCAGGACGACGTCGATGGAGTCGGCCCGCGCGGACAGCATGATCACGGGGACGGTGGACTCGTCGCGGATGCGGCGGCACAGGCTCACGCCGTCCATGCCGGGCACCATCACGTCGAGGAGCGCGATGTCGGGCCGGTTCGCGCGGAACGACTCCAGGCCGGCCAGGCCGTCGGGCATGGCGGTGACCACGAAGCCGTCGCGTTCCAGCGCCAGGGTCGTGGCCTCGCGGATGACGTCGTCGTCCTCCACGAACAGCACATGGGTCTCGGCCATGCGGTGCCTCGCTTCAGTTCTTGGGTGTGACGGCCGGGGCGGGCTGGGAACCGCCGTCGACGTTGCTGTAGTCCGTGTGGACCCGGTCCTGCTCGGTGAACTTCTCGCCGTTCCACCGGTACGTGATCACGTCCTCGCCGGACGGGTACGAGAGCGCGTCGCTCTTCCCGTACACCGGCTTGGTGACCACGAGGTCGCCGCGGTCGATCTCCGCGTAGACGGGAGGCTGCTCGTCCGCGAAGACGTTCGCGTACGTCGCGCCCTCGGCGCGGTACACGTACGTGCCGCGCCCCAGCGCGTCGGCGCACGACAGCACGTTGACGACGATGTCGACGACCGGGCCCGCGGTGACCTTCCCGTAGCTGACGTCGACGGGGTACTCCTTGCCCGTGCAGGGCTTGAGGTCCCGTTTGACCTCGGCGCTCACCTTGGGGTCCGCCTTGAGCAGCGCGACCGGGTCGACCTTCCCGGCCGGGCGGTCCGGGGGCACCGCGGAGGACGCGGCGTTCGGGGACGCGGCCGAGCCGACCGGCGCGCCGGTCCGGGCCACCGTCTCGGTACGGGCCGGGCCGCCGTCGCGCAGCCCCGTGCCGCCGGTCGAGCAACCGACCGCGAGCAGCCCGGTGCCGACGAGGACGACCGTCCCCGCCGACATCAGCACCAGCGGCTTCCTGCCGCCGGCGTCCTTGCCATGGCCGTTCAGGCCGCGCACCGCTCCCGCCCCTCGTACCGCACCGTGTGGTCGCCGCGCTCCAGCGCGCGCATGTCGAGGTCCCGGCTCTCCAGCTCCTGCCGGAGGCGGGCCAGTGCGCGGTGCAGGGTGCTCTTCACGGTTCCCGTCGACATGCCGAGCGCCGCCGCCGTCTCCTCGGTGCTCATCTGCTCCCAGTGTCGCAGTACGACCACACTGCGCTGCTTGGGGGCGAGGACCTTGAGGATGTCCATCAGCAGGGCGCGGTCGGCGCGCTGGTCGGAGCCGTCCTCGACGGAGGCGTCCGGGAGCTGCTCGGTGGGGACCTCGTCGAGCTTGCGGGCACGCCACCACTCGGTACGCGTGTTGATCATGACGCGGCGCAGGTAGGCGTCGGCCAGCGCCTTGTCGGCGATGCCGTCCCAGCGGCCGTACGTGCGCACGAGCGCGGTCTGCAGGAGGTCCTGGGCGTCCGTGGGGTCCGGGACGAGGCGCCGGGCACTGCGCAGCAGCGCGTCCTGCCGGGTGCGTACGTACTCCTCGAATCCGAGTACCTCGCCGTGCGCCATCTCAGACCGCCTCCGTTCCGCCCAACGTGCATCCACCGTGTTACGGGTCCGACGGTACGGAGGCGTTGTCACGGCACTGTGCGGGTAAGCCTTCGGTGGGCGCACGGACACCCGTAGGTTGTGTAACAACGCCGGTGAGCTGCGGTTTCCCGGGCGTGAGCGGAGCCGCCGACTCCACTTCCGGCGGCTCCTTGCGGGGGCGCGCGCCGCCTTCCGGGAGTCCGCGGCGCGTCTTGGCGCCGGCTCGGCGGCGGGCCCCGCGCCGGCTCCGCGGCGGCCCGTGGGCGTCAGCTGCGCGGCAGTCGGTACATGCCCTGCGCGAGGGGCTCCACCAGCCCGTCGGAGACCAGCCCGTCCAGCGCCCGCGCCCGCTGCACCGGTTCGTCCCAGACCGTGTCGAGCACGGACTGCGGAACCGGGCCCACCGCCTCCCGGAGCACCGCGAGGAGCCGGCCGCGCACCTGCCGGTCGGTCCCGGCGTACGTCTGCGCCCGCCGCGGCGGCCCGTCGTGCGGCGGCTTCCCGGCGAGCCGCCACGCGCACTGCCCCGCCACCGGACAGCGCTCGCAGTCCGGGGACTTGGCCGTGCACACCAGCGCGCCGAGCTCCATCGAGGCTGCCGCCCAGCGCGCCGCGGTCGCCTCCTCGGCGGGCAGCAGGGCCCGGGCCAGGCGCCGTTCGGCGGCGGTGGTGGCGTTCGGCGGGAATTCGACCCCGGTCGTGGTGCGGGCGATGACCCGGCGGACGTTGGTGTCCAGCACCGCGTGCCGCTGGCCGTACGCGAAGGAGGCCACCGCCGCCGCCGTGTACTCGCCGATCCCGGGCAGCGCCAGCAGCTGTGTGTGGTCCCGCGGCACGTCGCCCCCGTGCCGTTCCGTTATCGCGACGGCGGCGCCGTGCAGGCGCAGGGCCCGGCGCGGGTAACCGAGCCGGCCCCAGGCCCGTACGGCCTCGCCGGGGGCCTCGGCGGCCAGGTCGGCGGGCCGGGGCCACCGGGCGAGCCACTGCTCGTACACCGGCAGGACCCGGCTGACCGGGGTCTGCTGGAGCATGAACTCGCTGACCATGACCCCCCAGGGGCCGGCCTCGGGGCGGCGCCAGGGCAGGTCGCGGGCGTGCTCGTCGAACCACGCGATGACGGGGGAGTGCAGCGCGTGGGAGACGTCGGGGGAGGGGAAGGTGGATGCAGTCATGGCACACGCATCCTGGCACGTTTCGTCCCCCTCGCGCCGGGCCCGGCGCGGGGCCCGCGGGTGTGGCGCGGGCGCGAACCGGACCCCACCGCCGTGGTCCGGGCCGCGCACGGTCACGGACGGTGCCCGCCGCCCGTACGCCGGGGGCACCCCGTATGGCCTGATCTTTTCGGCCGGACGGGGCCAGCGGGATGATCATCGGCAAAACACGCCGGATGCACGGCATGTGGGGCGCTGATCGCGGCGCCGGTTCTCGTAAAGTTCCGTCCGTGGGATCACTGCGCAATCCGGTCGGGCCGCTCCCCTCCTCCATTTACTGGCGACGGAGGGCTGTGCTGGCGTCTGTCGCCGCGCTCCTCGCGCTCCTCGCCGTATGGACCGTCAGTTCCGGTGGCGGGAAGCCGAGTACGAACGGCGAGGGCAAGGGGGGCCCGCGTCCCGTCACCTCGATCACCCCCGGTCCCTCCGGCTCCGGCCCGGCGATCAGTCAGGCGCCGGGCGGCCGAGGCGGTTCCGGCTCCGGTTCCGGTTCCGGAGCCGGGACGGGTTCCGGTGCGGGCGCCGGCAAGAACGGCGAGACGGGCGGCGGCGGTTCGAGCGACGGGGGCGGCAACGGGAGCTCCGGCGCCGCGGCCCCGGTCCCCGCCGACGCCGCGCTCCCCGCCTGTGCGCCGGGCGTGGTGCAGTGGGAGGTCAAGAGCGTCAAGAACGAGTACGAGGCGAACGAGAAGCCCCGGCTCGAACTGATCGTCCGCAACGTGTCGGGAACCACCTGCAAGATCGGACTCGGCCCGAAGCAGGCCGTCATGACGATCACTCAGGCCAGTGGCAACAAGCCGGTGTGGTCGGGTGCCGACTGCCCGGCCGGTGCGGGCAACGCCTTCTTCCGGCTGCCCGCGCAGGGCGAGGCGAAGCAGTCGCTGGAGTGGGACCGCAAGCCCAGCGCGCCCGACCAGTGCCAGACGCCTCCGGCGGGGTCGGCGGCCCCGGACACCTACGTGGTCGAGGTCAAGGCCCCCGGCCTGCCGGTCGCCCGCACCTCGTTCGTCCTCAAGCAGGACTGAGCGGGGCGGGCGCGCCGCTCACACGTAGCGTTCGAGGATCGAGGACTCGGCCAGGCGGGACAGGCCCTCGCGGACGCTGCGCGCGCGGGCCTCGCCCACGCCGTCCACGGTCTGGAGGTCGTCCACGCTCGCGGCCAGCAGCTTCTGCAGGCCCCCGAAGTGCTCGACCAGCCGCTCGATGATCGCCCCCGGCAGCCGGGGCACCTTGGCCAGGAGCCGGTACCCGCGCGGCGAGACCGCCGAATCCAGCGTCTCAGGCGAGCCCGTGTACCCGAGGGCCCTCGCGACGATCCCCAGCTCCAGCAGCTCCGGGTGCGTCAGCGCGTCCAGCGCCGGCAGCGCCTCCTCCACCGTGCGGGAACGCTTCGCCGTCGGCTCCGGAACGTAGTCCCGGATCACCAGCTCCCGTTCCTGCTCGATCCCGACCGTCAGCTCGTCCAGCTGGAGCGACAGGAGGCGTCCGTCGGTGCCGAGTTCCACCACGTATTCGGCGATTTCCGTGGCAATACGGCGAACCATTTCCAGCCGCTGCGCGACCGCCGTCACGTCGCGCACCGTGACCAGGTCCTCGATCTCCAGCGCCGACAGCGTTCCCGCGACCTCGTCCAGGCGCAGCTTGTACCGCTCCAGCGTGGCCAGCGCCTGGTTCGCGCGGGACAGGATCGCCCCGGACTCCTCCAGGACCCGCCGCTCCCCGTCCACGTAGAGCGCGATCAGCCGCATCGACTGCGACACGGACACGACGGGGAACCCGCACTGCTTCGAGACCCGGTCCGCCGTGCGGTGCCGGGTGCCGGTCTCCTCCGTCGGGATCGACGCGTCCGGGACCAGCTGCACGCCCGCCCGGAGGATCTTGGTGAGGTCCTTGTCGAGGATGAGGGCGCCGTCGAGCTTGCACAGCTCGCGCAGCCGGGTCGCGGTGAACTCCACGTCCAGCACGAAACCGCCCGTGCACATCGCCTCGACGGACTTGTCCATCCCGAGGACGATCAGGCCGCCGGTGTTGCCGCGGACGATCCGTTCGAGACCGTCGCGCAGGGGCTGACCAGGTGCGACCGCGCTCAGCGAGGCCCGCATCATGGCTTCCTGCCTGGAGCTCGCGCCCGACTTCCCGGATGCTGCTGCACCGTCCTTGGCTGCCACTGCACTCCTCCGGTCGCGGGTTGCGCCGCCTGCGTACGGCCGGGCGGACCAGCACAAAGTCTACCGGCGCGCTCTGCGCCTTGGCCGTGCCTTGTCCCGTATCGGTCCCGCACCCCCACCGCGGGACGAGTTCCGGCCGCCCGGCCACCGCCCGGCCACCGCCCTCCGGCCGGCCTTCGGCCCGGCCGGCGGTGACGGCCGGCGGTGACGGCCGGGCTACTCGCCCGCCCGCTCCCGGGCAGGCGTGCGGGCCCGGCCGCGCGGCAAGACCCGTAGCGCGTCGCCCATGTCCGCCACCTCGATCACCTTCATGCCCGCCGGCACCTTCCCCGGATCTGCCGGGACCAGCGCGTGCGTGAACCCGAGCCGGTGGGCTTCCGCGAGCCGTCGCTGGACGCCGGTCACCCGCCGCACCTCGCCCGCCAGCCCGACCTCCCCGATCGCCACGAGGTTCTTCGGCAGCGGGACGTCGCTCGCCGCCGAGGCCAGCGCCAGCGCGATCGCCAGGTCCGCGGCCGGCTCCGTGAGCTTCACCCCGCCCACCGTGGCGCTGTAGATGTCCCGCTTGCCCAGGGCCGTGATCCGGCCGCGTTGCTCCAGCACCGCCAGCATCATCGAGACGCGCGAGGTCTCCAGCCCCGAGGTGGTCCGGCGCGGCGAGGGGATCTGCGAGTCCACCGTCAGCGCCTGCACCTCGGCGACCAGCGGCCGCTTGCCCTCCAGCGTCACCGTCAGGCAGGTGCCCGGCACGGCCTCCGCGCGGCGCGTGAGGAACAGCCCGCTCGGGTCGGCGAGACCGATGATGCCCTCGTCGTGCAGCTCGAAGCAGCCGACCTCGTCGGTGGCCCCGTAACGGTTCTTCACACCGCGCACCAGCCGCAGCCGCGCGTGCCGGTCGCCCTCGAAGCTGAGCACCACGTCCACGAGGTGTTCCAGCAGCCGGGGGCCGGCGATCGCGCCGTCCTTGGTGACGTGGCCGACGAGCAGGGTCGACATCCCGCGCTCCTTGGAGGCCCGGATCAGTGCCCCGGCCACCTCGCGCACCTGTGCCATGCCGCCGGGCGCGCCGTCGATCTCGGGGGAGGCGATGGTCTGTACGGAGTCCAGGATCAGCAGCGAGGGCTTGACCGCGTCCAGGTGTCCGAGGACGGCGGAGAGGTCCGTCTCCGCCGCGAGGTAGAGGTGGTCGTTCAGCGCGTTGATCCGGTCGGCCCGCAGCCGGACCTGGCTCGCGGACTCCTCGCCCGTCACGTACAGGGTGCGGTGGTCGTCGGTGGCCGCCTTCGCGGCGACGTCCAGCAGCAGCGTCGACTTGCCGACGCCCGGCTCGCCCGCCAGCAGCACGACGGCCCCCGGCACGAGGCCGCCGCCGAGGACCCGGTCCAGCTCGTCCACGCCGGTGCTGCGGGCCGTCGCCGTACGGCCGTCGACCTGGGCGATCGGGACGGCGGGGGCCGAGACCCGGCCGGCCGCGGTGGTCCGCACGGCGGGCGCACCCATCTCCTCGACGGTCCCCCACGCCTGGCACTCGGGGCACCGGCCGAGCCATTTCGCGGTCGTCCAGCCGCACTCGGAGCAGCGGTAGGACGGCCGGTCCTTGGCGGATGAACGAGATGTACGGGCAGCCATGCGCACCACCGTAGCCGCCGGCACCGACACCGCCGCCGGGACGGCTTGCGGCACCCCTTCCGGCACTGCCCCCGGTACCGCCCCCACTACCGCCCCCGGCTGCCGCGTCAGGGGCGCTGTCAGCACGGGCTCGATCTGTTCACCCGTAAGGGCTAAAACCGCTGAAGGCTTCCGGACCGTCACGGGCGCGCCGCCTACGGTCGCCGAGTGAACAGCAGCAGCCAACCACACCCCCCGGCGCGCACCGGCGCACACCGGGCGCAGGGGCGCACGCCCTCCCGCGGACCCGAGCTGGGCCCCGCGGACGAGCAGCCTCCCCCCTTCCGGCACGAGCCCTACCTCGACGGACTGTTCACTTACTGCCTGTCGGTGCTGTGTGACCACGACACCGCCACCGACGTGCTCGGTGAGGTCCTCGCCGTCGCCGAACGGCATCCCGGCCGGTGCCCCGACGAAGGGGACCGGCGGGCCTGGCTCTACGCACTGGCCCGCTGGGGCTGCCTCACCCGGCTGGGCGAACAACGGCGCACCCGCCAGGGGGCGCATTCCGCCGGGCGCACGCCGGAGCACACCGACGAAAAGCATGCGCCGGGGGCGCTGGACGTGAGCGCCTACCGCCGTACCGAGCTGGCCCGCCTCGCCTGGCCCGAAGCCGCCGGAACCACCCCCGAGCAGCGCGAGGCCCTCGAACTCGCCGTCCGCCACCGCCTCGCCGTACCGGAACTCGCCGCCGTCCTCGGCACCCAGGCAGCCACCGCCCGGGAACTGCTCACCGGCGCCGCATGCGAGGTGGAACGCACCCGCGCCGCCCTCGCCGTGGTCGAGACCGGCAACTGTCCGGCCGTGTCCCGGCTCACCGGCGACGGCCAGGTGCTGCTGTCCACCACCCTGCGCGCCGAGCTGGTGCGCCACGTCGACGACTGCCCCCGCTGCCGCCGGGTCGCCGAACGGGTGGGCGCCGCGGCGCCCTGGCCCGGCTCCGGCGGCGTCCACACCCCCGGGCTCCCCCTGGTCCCCGCCCCGCGCCCCGCCGTCCACGCCGCGATGCTGCGCTCCGGCCGGCGCCGCCGGGGCGGGCCCGGCCCCCGCTTCGACCGCACCGGCTTCCCCATGGACCCCAAGGACCGCGCGGCGCGCCGCGACCGGCTCCGGGCGCGGGCGGTCACCACCACCGTCGTCGCCACCGTGGTCGCCGCTCCCGTCCTCGCGCTGTGGGCCGCGTACCGGGGCGCCCCCAGTACCGGCGAACCCGCCGCGGGCACCACCGCCCGTATCTCGGCCAGCGAATCGGAGCTTCCGCTCCCACACGTCGACGGGCGCCCCTTCGCCGCCTATCAGAACGCCGGCAACACGCGCACCACCGGCGAGCCGGGCTTCGCGCCGGGCGCGGACGTCCCGGACGTCTCGGTCGAGGTGATCAGCCCCGGTGCCTCCGGCACGCCGCAACCGGGTGGTCCCGGGGCCCCGGGCCACATCGCCGTGAGCGCCTCCACCCGGGGCGGCACCACCGCGCTCACCCTCACCGCCTCCGGCGGCGCGCCGGTGCACTGGCGGCTGTGGTCGGACGCGCCGTGGCTGCGGGCGAGCCGGAGCGCGGGCACCCTGGCGCCGGGAGGATCGGTCACCGTGTGGATCACCGTCGACTCCGCGGCCCAGCCGGTCGGGGCCTGGTCGGCCAGGGTCGGGATCGACCCCGACGGCGCGGTGGTCTCCCTCCGGGGCCACGGCCGCCCCGCGCCGCCCGCGACGCCACCCGGGACCCCGGACCGGGACCCGGACCCGGACCCGACGCCGACTCCGACGCCGCCCAGCCCCACGCCGACGCCGCCGGCGACCCCGGATCCCACGCCGACTCCGACGCCGCCGAGCCCCACGCCTACGCCGACGGAGCCCGAAGGAACGGTTTCCCCCGCGCCGGACCCGGGCGGCCCGGGCCCCTCCGGTTCGGCGTCCTAGCCGGGTCAGCCCACAGCGCAGGCCCACGGCGCAGGCTCAGGCCCCGGTCCGGGTCCGCCGGTCAGGCCTGGCCGGCCGCCGCCGGCGGGTCCGCCGGGTGCGGGGCCATCGGCAGCAGCGAAGACAGCCGCGCCTCGCACAGCTTCACCAGCTCCGCGTACGCCGCCTCGCCCATCAGCTCCGTCAGCTCGGGCCGGTAGGACACGTACACCGGCTGCCCGGCGCCGTGCGCGGAGGTGGCCGAGGTGCACCACCAGTGCAGGTCGTGGCCGCCCGGCCCCCAGCCGCGCCGGTCGTACTCCCCGATCGACACCTGGAGCACCCGCGTGTCGTCGGGCCGGTCGATCCAGTCGTACGTACGCCGGATCGGCAGCTGCCAGCACACGTCGGGCTTGGTCTCCAGCGGCTCCTGGCCGTTCTGCAACGCCAGGATGTGCAGCGAACAGCCCGCGCCGGCCGGGAAACCGGGCCGGTTCAGGAAGATGCAGGCGCCGTCCCAGCGGCGGGTCTGCTTCTCCCCGTCGTCGTCCGTCTGCGTCCAGCCGGACTCGCTGCCGACGTCGTGGAACTGCCACAGCTCGGGCGTCAGGCGGGCCACGTGCCCGGCGACCCGCTTCTCGTCGTCCTCGTCGGAGAAGTGCGCGCCGAGCGTGCAGCAGCCGTCGGCCGCCCGGCCGGCCTGGATGCCCTGGCAGCCGCTGCCGAAGATGCACGTCCATCGGGAGGTCAGCCAGGTCAGGTCACAGCGGAAGACCTGCTCGTCGTCGGCGGGGTCGGGGAACTCCACCCAGGCCCGGGGGAAGTCGATGCCCTTCTCGTCGGCCACGACCTTCGGTTTCTTCTTGGGGGTCTTGGACATGTTGGCCTTCTTCGTATTTGGCACAAACCCAAGCCTAAGCGCCCCTTACCTCACCCATACGCGACGAGCCCAGTAGCGTTTCCGGTTATGAGACTCGGTGTCCTCGATGTGGGTTCCAATACGGTTCATCTGCTGGTGGTGGACGCGCACCCCGGTGCGCGCCCGCTGTCCGCGCACTCGCACAAGGTGGAGCTGCGGCTCGCGGAGCTGCTGGACGAGCGGGGCTCGGTCTCGCCGGAGGGCATACGACGGCTCGTGTCGGTGATCGGCGACGCGGTGCAGGCCGCCGAGGACAAGGGCTGCGAGGACCTGCTGCCCTTCGCGACGAGCGCGGTGCGGGAGGCGACGAACGCGGACGAGGTGCTGGCCCGGGTCAAGGCCGAGACCGGCATCGACCTGCCCATCCTCAGCGGTGACGACGAGGCCCGCCTCACGTTCCTCGCGGTGCGGCGGTGGTTCGGCTGGTCGGCGGGCAAGCTGCTGGTCCTGGACATCGGCGGCGGCTCGCTGGAGATCGCGTACGGCATCGACGAGGAACCCGACGCGGCCGTGTCCCTCCCGCTCGGCGCGGGCCGCCTCACCTCGGCGTGGCTCCCCGGGGACCCTCCGGCGCCGGCCGACGTGAAGGCGCTGCGCCGCCACGCGCGTGCGCAGATCGCCCGGTCGGTCGGGGAGTTCAGCCGCTTCGGGACGCCGGACCACGTGGTGGCGACGTCGAAGACGTTCAAGCAGCTGGCCCGGATCGCGGGCGCGGCCCGCTCGGCGGAGGGGCTGTACGTACAGCGCGACCTGACGCGCAAGGCGCTGGAGGAGTGGGTCCCGCGCCTGGCCACGATGACCACGGCCCAGCGAGCCGCCCTTCCGGGCGTCTCGCAGGGCCGTGCGCACCAGCTGCTGGCGGGTGCGCTGGTGGCGGAGGGCGCGATGGACCTCTTCGGCGTGGACGACCTCGAAATCTGCCCCTGGGCCCTCCGCGAGGGCGTGATCCTGCGCAGACTGGACCACCTGCCGGCCTGACCCGCACCGATCCGCAGCCCCCGGCCCGCGCGGCGCCCCACCCGGTACGACCCCTACGGCGCGGCCGGGTCCTGCACGCCTTCCCTCCGCCACCGCCCGGCCGGGCAGGGCACGTTGGACCGGCCGCGGGCCGCCGTGGGGAGGAGGCCCGGCCACCGGCCGTGTACCGGTGCGGTGGAGGGAGGGCGCAGGGGCGGCCGCAGGGGCTGGGCCGGGGACGGCCGGTGGCGGGTGGCGGGTGTCACGGCGGGGGGCGGGGCGGGGACCGTACCCTGTCTCCGTGGCAGAACCAGTCCGGATCCCGAACGTGAAAGTCGCCCTCTCCACCGCCTCCGTATATCCGGAGACGACGGCGACCGCCTTCGAGATCGCCGCACGCCTCGGGTACGACGGCGTCGAGGTGATGGTCTGGACGGATCCCGTCAGCCAGGACGTCGACGCGCTGCGGCGGCTGTCCGACCACCATCAGGTGCCGGTCCTGGCCGTGCACGCCCCTTGTCTGCTCATCACCCAGCGGGTGTGGTCCACCGATCCGTGGACCAAGCTCCGCCGCGCCCAGGCCGCCGCCGAGCGGCTCGGGGCGTCCACCGTCGTCGTGCATCCGCCTTTCCGCTGGCAGCGCCAGTACGCCCGTGACTTCGTCACCGGCATCTGGCGGATGGCCGACGAGACCGACGTCCGGTTCGCCGTCGAGAACATGTACCCCTGGCGCTACCGCGACCGCGAGATGCTCGCGTACGCGCCGGAGTGGGACGTCACCAAGGACGACTACCGGCACTTCACCATCGACCTCTCGCACACCGCGACCGCCCGGGCCGACGCCGCGGCCATGGTCGACCGCATGGGCGAGCGCCTCGCGCACGTCCACCTCGCCGACGGGAACGGTTCCGCGAAGGACGAGCACCTCGTCCCCGGCCGCGGCACCCAGCCCTGCGCCGAGCTGCTGGCCGGGCTGGCCCGTACGTCCTTCGACGGGCACGTCGTGATCGAGGTCAACACCCGCCGCGCGATGTCCTCCGCCGAGCGCGAGGCGGACCTCGCCGAGGCCCTCGCCTTCACCCGCGAGCACCTCGCCGCAGCCACGGCCGCGCCCAAGCCGGCCCGCCGCCCATGACCGAGCCCCCCGTGAACGAGCCGTCCACGACCGAGCCGCCGCCCCGCCGGCGCCGCGGCCCCGGCCGCCCCCGCCAGGACGAGGCCGACGAGGGCCCCGGCACCCAGGAGCGCATCCGCGCCGCCGCCCGCGCCGAGTTCGCGGCGCGCGGCTACGACAAGACCTCCGTACGCGGCATCGCGAAGGCCGCCGGCGTCGACCCGGCCCTGGTGCACCACTACTTCGGCAGCAAGGACGACCTCTTCGCCGCCGCGATCGAACTGACCCTGGAGCCCGCCCTCGTCGCCCCGCGGATCCTCGAAGGCGGCCCGGACGGCATCGGCGAGCGCCTCGCCCGCTACTTCCTCGGCGTGTGGGAGAACCCCGCCACCCGGGTGCCGCTGCTCGCCGTCATCCGGTCGGCGCTCACCCACGAGGCGGCGGCGAAGGTGCTGCGCCGGCTCATCCTGCGCCGGGTCCTGGAGCGGGTCGCCGCCGAGCTCAACGTGCCCGACCCCACTTTCCGCGCGGAGCTCGCCGCCTCCCACATGATCGGCATCGTGATCCTGCGCTACGTCGTCCAGGTCGAGCCCCTCGCGTCCGCCGAACCGGAGGCGATCATCGCCCTCGTAGCCCCTACGCTGCAGCGTTATCTGACCGAGGACTGAGCTGCCCGTATCGGGATGCGGACAACCTGTCCGCATCGCGGGCCAGGAGCGTAGCCTCGTAACCGAGCCATATCCACAGTCGCGGGGGCGTGCGAACGCCACCGTACTCATGGGGAGTGAACCCGATGCCCGAGCTGAGGTCCCGCACCGTCACCCACGGCCGCAACATGGCAGGCGCACGCGCGCTGATGCGCGCCTCGGGCGTAGCGAGCGCGGACATCGGGAAGCCGATCATCGCGGTCGCCAACTCGTTCACCGAGTTCGTCCCCGGCCACACCCACCTCGCCCCGGTCGGCCGGATCGTCTCCGACGCCATCCGCGCCGCGGGCGCCATCCCGCGCGAGTTCAACACCATCGCCGTGGACGACGGCATCGCGATGGGCCACGCCGGCATGCTCTACTCCCTGCCGTCCCGCGACCTGATCGCGGACTCCGTGGAGTACATGGTGGAGGCGCACTGCGCCGACGCCCTGATCTGCATCTCCAACTGCGACAAGATCACCCCCGGCATGCTGATGGCCGCGATGCGCCTCAACATCCCGGTCGTCTTCGTCTCCGGCGGCCCCATGGAGGCCGGGCAGGCCACCCTGGTCGACGGCACCGTCCGCAAGCTCGACCTGATCGACGCCATGGTCGACGCCTCCAACGAGAACGTCTCGGACGAGGACATCCTGCGCATCGAGGAGAACGCCTGTCCGACCTGCGGTTCGTGTTCGGGCATGTTCACCGCCAACTCGATGAACTGCCTCGCCGAGGCCATCGGTCTGGCCCTCCCCGGCAACGGCTCGGTCCTCGCCACGCACACCGCCCGCCGCGCCCTGTACGAGGACGCCGGCCGGACCGTCGTGGAGATCACCAAGCGCTACTACGAGCAGGACGACGCCTCCGTCCTGCCCCGCAACATCGCCACCCGCCAGGCCTTCGAGAACGCCATGGCCCTCGACATCGCCATGGGCGGCTCCACGAACACGATCCTGCACCTCCTCGCCGCCGCCCAGGAGGCCGGCCTGGACTACGACCTCACCGACATCGACGAGGTCTCGCGCCGAGTCCCGTGCCTGGCCAAGGTCGCGCCGAACGTGGCGCCCGGCGGTACGTACTACATGGAGGACGTCCACCGCGCCGGCGGCATCCCCGCCATCCTGGGCGAACTGCACCGCGGCGGCCTCCTCAACAAGGACGTCACCACCGTCCACTCCGAGAACCTCGAAGACTGGCTCGCCACGTGGGACGCCCGCTCCGGCACGGCGTCCGAGGAGGCCATGGAGCTGTGGCACGCCGCCCCCGGCTGCAAGCGCTCCGCGACCGCCTTCTCCCAGTCCGAGCGGTGGGACAGCCTCGATCTGGACGCCGAGGGCGGCTGCATCCGCTCCGTCCAGCACGCCTACTCCAAGGACGGCGGCCTGGCCGTCCTGCGCGGCAACCTCGCCGCCGACGGGTGCGTGGTCAAGACCGCCGGCGTCGACGAGTCGATCTGGACCTTCGAGGGTCCGGCCGTGGTCTGCGAGTCGCAGGACGAGGCCGTCGACAAGATCCTGCGCAAGGAGATCGAGCCGGGCGACGTCGTCGTCATCCGCTACGAGGGCCCGCGCGGCGGCCCCGGCATGCAGGAGATGCTCTACCCCACCTCCTTCCTCAAGGGCCGCGGCCTCGGAAAGGTCTGCGCGCTGGTCACCGACGGCCGCTTCTCGGGCGGCACTTCCGGCCTGTCCATCGGCCACGCCTCCCCGGAGGCGGCCTCGGGCGGCACCATCGCCCTGGTCGAGGACGGTGACCGGATCCGCATCGACATCCCGAACCGCTCGATCGAGCTGCTGGTCTCCGACGAGGAGCTGGCGGCCCGCCGCGAGGCCCTCGGCGGGGTCTACGCCCCGAAGGACCGCGAGCGCAAGGTGTCCGCCGCGCTGCGCGCCTACGCCGCGATGGCCACCAGCGCCGACAAGGGCGCGGTCCGCGACGTGTCCCGCCTGGGCTGAGCTCCCGGCCCGCCGGGCCCCGCTCCGCTTCCGGACCCCGCCGGCGTCCTCACCACCCGGCGGGGTCCGCCGCGTCCACGGCGAACACGGACCCGTCGGGCGCGGACGCGTACACCGTGCCGTCGGCGACGACGGGCGCGTTCAGGGAGGCGGCGAAGGCGCCCTGGTCGCCGCCCATCCGCGGCTTGGTCTGCCCCAGCAGCCGCCCGCCGGAGGCCTCGACCGCGAGCAGCCGGCCGTCGGGCGCCGTCAGGTAGACCCGCCCGGCGGCGACCGCCGGGCGGGACGCGACCGCCAGGCCCGTCTCCAGCCGCCACAGTTCCCGCTCCGGGCCCACCGCGGCCAGTCCGCCCGCCGCGCCCACGAGGTACACGACGCCGTCGGGGCCCGCCGTCGCCTGGGCCTCGTACAGGGGGACCGCCAGGCGGACCCGCCGCACCGCCCGCGTCGCCAGGTCCACGCGGACGACGGCGTCCGTCTTGCCCTGCGCGTCGTTCTCCAGCAGGTACGCGCTGCCCTGCACGGTGGCGACCGGCTGGAGGAGCCCCGCCGTACGGATCTGCCAGCGCACCGCCCCGTCGCCCGGGTCGACCGCCGCCACCTGGGTCTGCCTGCCGTCCGGCTGGCGCGTCGCCACGTACAGCGCGGCCCTGCCCGAGGCGTCCGGGCCGCCCCACCACACCGAGCCCGTCCCGCCGATCCGCCTGCTCCACTTCGGGGTGCCGGTCGCCGCGTCCAGCAGGGTCGCGCTCCCGTCGGAGCCGGCCGCGAGGACGTGCCCGGCCTCCGCGACCACCTGGGCTCCGCCCGGCAGGTCGCGCTGCCAGCGCCGGGTTCCGGTCGCCGGGTCCAGGGCCTGGAGTACGCCGCTGCCCGCCCCGGCGGCGAGGACGAGGCCGCCCGCGTACAGCGGAGCCCGCGCCGACCCCGGCCCGGGCTCCGCCTGCGCCGGGACCGTCCACCCGAGGGCGCCGTTGGAGGGGTCCAACCGGGCGGCCGCCAGCCCCCGCCCCGAGCAGTACAGCGCCGCGCTCCCCCAGGAGCAGGCCCCGCTGCCCTTCCCGGCGGAGGGGCCCGCCAGGGGCACCGACCAGGGCGCGAAGTGCTTCGTCGCGCCCGCCTGCGCCGCCGTGGAGGCCGTCGGCCCGGGGGAGTCGTCGCCCGTCGCGGAGCCGAGGTAGCCGCCGACGGCGCCGCCCGCGAGCAGCACCACCAGCCCCGCCGCCCACGCCGTGCGGACCCGCCCGCGCACCGGGCGCCCCGCCGCCCCGCCGGCCGCCGGGCTCGCCGCGTCCTCGCCGCCGGTGCCGATGCGCTCCCGCCGGTGCGTGTCGACTTCCGCCGGGGCGGGCCGCCGCGGTTGCGGGGTGAACACCTGCGTGTCCTCGCCGGTGGGGTAGGCCAGCGCCCGCATCTGGGCGATCAGCGCGTCGGCGGTCGGCCGCCGGGCCGGGTCCTTCGCCAGGCAGCGGGCGACCAGCGGGACGAGCGGCTCCGGGAGCCCCGTCAGATCGGGCTCGCCGTGCACCACCTGGTACGCGACGAGGTAGTGGCTGTCGGAGTCGAACGGGCCGCGCCCGGTCGCCGCGTGCACCAGTACCGCGCCCAGCGCGAACACGTCGGCGGCCGTCCCGACCTCGCGCGGCGACTGGAACTGCTCCGGCGCCATGAACGGAGGGGTCCCGATCAGCTTGCCCGTCTCGGTCCGCAGGTCGCTGTCGGCGGGCCGCGAGATCCCGAAGTCGATGACCCGCACCCCGTCGGGCGCCATCAGCACGTTGCTGGGTTTGAGGTCCCGGTGCACCACCCCGGCCCGGTGGATGTCCCGCAGCGCCTCCGCCAGGCCGGCGGCCAGCCGGGTCAGCTCACCGGGGTCCAGAACCCGTTCCCGTACCCGCTCGGAGAGCGTCGGCGCGTCGATGAACAGCGTGGCCATCCAGGGCCGTTCGGCGTCGGGGTCCGCGTCCACCACCGGCGCGGTGAACGCCCCGCTCACCCGGCGCGCGGCCGCGACCTCCTGCCGGAAGCGCGCCCGGAACTCCGGGTCCACCGCGTGCTGCGCGTGCACCACCTTGACGGCGAGTTTCAGCCCCGAGCTGGAAGCGGCCAGGTGGACGACGCCCATACCGCCGGAGCCGAGCACGGATTCCAGCCGGTAGTGCCCGGCGTACTCGGGAAAGCCCGCGCCGTCCGTGCGCCGACCATGCACCACTCACCACCCCCGCCGGAGCCTAGTCGATGGCACGTGCGACCATCCAAGGGCTTGCCGCCCTGCGTGAGTTGCGCCGGGCAACGCCCACGGGGGGAGTTTTCCGCATGACTGTCGAGAACGATTCGAGCCAGGTCCAGGCCGAGGCCCAGAGCCTGTCCGGCTCCGGATTCCCGACGTTCCCGGTCGCTCCGGGATACCAGGTGAACGTCCGCACCGGCCCGGGTACCGGCTACTCGATCTCCCGGGTCCTGCCGCTCGGCGCGTACGTCTCCATCCACTGCCAGTGCGACGGCACCACGGTCTCCGGCCCCTACGGCACCACCGGCATCTGGGACTGCGTCGGCAACGGCGAGTTCGTGTCGGACGCGTACGTGAAGACGGGCAGCGACGGGTACGTGGCCACCCGCTGCGGCTGACCGGCTGCCGCCCGCCCCACCGTTCTGCCAGATGAGACGCACCCCGACGGGTGCGTCCCGGGCTGGAATAATCGCCGGTGTGAGCGACGACCAGCGAGACCAGACCCCCGCCGACCCGGCCCCCGCGGCGCCGGCCCCGGCAGCCGGCCCGCGCCCCGAGCCCCTGCGGTTCTTCGGCACCACCTGGGTCGACCACGACGGCGGCTACGCCCTGCGCCGCGCCGGGGTCGCCGCCGGGTCCCTGGTCTCGGCCTTCGCCGCCGCGTACCTGCTGCGCTTCGCCTACGAGGGGCTGGAGATCGGCGACGTCGGCCCGTTCCTCAGCATCTCCGTCGTCGTGCTGTTCGCGATCGCCAGCGCCATCGCCTTCGTCAAGACGTGGGAGTCGTTCGGCCGCCGCCCCCGGCCGTCCTCGGACGAGGCCGCCCTCAAGGGGCTCAAAGCGATCGGTTTCATCGGCTCCCTCATCGCGTACTTCCTGCGCAGCCTGACCGAGGCCCCGGGCGAGAAGCTGCACCGCGCCGAGTACGAGCAGGCCCGCGCCGAGTTCGCCCGCCGGCGCAGCACCCGTACGGGCAACCCGTCCGCGCGCCGCCCCAAGCGCAAGAAGTAACGGGGCAGTCCCCCTCCTCCCGCCCGGCCTGTTGACGCCCGGGCACCGCCAGGAGCATTATTCATCACGTGATGAATAAATCGCCCGACGGCACCGACGGGGCTGCGGCCCCCGCCGTCCACGCCCGCGCACTCACCGTCCGCCGAGGCACCGGCCGCCACCCGCGCACCGTCCTCGACGACCTCGCCTTCGACGTCCCCCGCGGCCGCATCACCGGCCTCCTCGGCCCCTCCGGCTGCGGCAAATCAACCCTCATGCGCTCCGTCGTCGGCACGCAGGCCCACGTCACCGGCACCCTCGACGTCCTCGGCCGCCCCTCCGGCCACCCCGAGCTGCGTTCCCGCATCGGCTACGTCACCCAGGCGCCCTCCGTCTACGACGACCTCACCGTCCGGCAGAACCTCGACTACTTCGCGGCCGTCCTCACCCCGGGCCGCGCCGCCGCCGAACGCCGGCGCGCCGACGTCACCCGCGCCCTCACCGACGTCGACCTCACCACCCACGCCACCGCCCTCGCCGGCAACCTCTCCGGAGGCCAGCGCAGCCGCGTCTCCCTCGCCGTCGCCCTGCTCGGCGCCCCCGAACTGCTCGTCCTCGACGAACCCACCGTCGGCCTCGACCCCGTCCTGCGCCGCGACCTGTGGAACCTCTTCCACGAACTCACCGCCGCCCGCGGCACCACGCTCCTCGTCTCCTCCCACGTCATGGACGAGGCCGAGCGCTGCCACGACCTGCTCCTCATGCGCGAAGGCCGCATCCTCGCCCAGGACACCCCCGACGCGCTCCGCACCCGCACCCACTGCGCCACCGTCGAAGAAGCCTTCCTGCGCCTCGTCGACGAGGCCGACGCCCGAGCCCGGGAGCAGACCCGATGAACGCATCCCGCACCACCGCCACCGCCGGCCGCGTCCTGCGCCAGCTCGGCCACGACCCGCGCTCGATCGCGCTGATGCTGCTGGTCCCCGTACTGATGCTGACGCTGCTCCGCTTCGTCTACGACGGGAACCCGCACACCTTCGACAGCATCGGCGCGTCCCTCCTCGGGATCTTCCCCCTCATCACCATGTTCCTGGTGACCTCCATCGCCACCCTGCGGGAGCGCACCTCCGGCACCCTGGAGCGCCTCCTGGCCATGCCGCTCGGCAAGGGCGACCTCATCGCCGGCTACGCCCTCGCCTTCGGCGCCGTCGCCGTCGTCCAGTCCCTCCTCGCCACCGGCCTCGCCCTGTGGGTCCTCGGCCTGGACGTCCTCGGCTCCCCCTGGCTGCTCCTGCTCGTGGCGCTGCTCGACGCCCTCCTCGGCACCGCCCTCGGCCTGTTCGTCTCCGCCTTCGCCGCCTCCGAGTTCCAGGCCGTCCAGTTCATGCCGGCGGTGATCTTCCCCCAGCTCCTGCTCTGCGGCCTCCTGACGCCCCGCGCCACCATGCAGCCGGTCCTCGAAGCCCTCTCCGACGTGCTGCCGATGTCCTACGCCGTCGACGGCATGACCCAGGTCCTCGGCCACACCGACATGACCGCCGCCTTCGTCCGGGACGCCGTCATCGTCGCGGCCTGCGCCCTGCTCGTCCTCGCCCTCGGCGCGGCCACCCTGCGCCGCCGCACCCCGTAGCCCCGCGCCGACCGCCCGCCGACCGCACTGCGGACACCGGGGCCCCGGGCGCCGCCCGGATGCAAGGATGAAGACATGACCCAGACAGTCGCCGTCCTCGGCACCGGAAAGATCGGCGAGGCCCTGCTCAGCGGGATGATCCGCGGCGGTTGGCCGGCCGGCAAGCTCCTCGTCACCGCCCGCCGCGCCGAACGGGCCGCGGAACTCCGCGACCGCTACGGCGTCGAGGCCGTCAGCAACGCCGAGGCCGCGAAGCGGGCCGACACCCTCATCCTCACCGTCAAGCCGCAGGACATGGGCAAGCTCCTGGAAGAGCTCGCCCCGCACGTCCCCGCCGACCGCCTGGTCATCAGCGGCGCCGCCGGTGTCCCCACGGCCTTCTTCGAGGAACGCCTCGCCCCCGGCACCCCCGTCGTCCGCGTCATGACGAACACCCCCGCCCTCGTGGACGAGGCCATGTCCGTCATCTCGGCCGGCAGCCACGCCACCGCCGCACACCTCGCCCACACCGAGGAGATCTTCGGCGGCGTCGGCAAGACCCTGCGCGTCCCCGAATCCCAGCAGGACGCCGCGACCGCCCTCTCCGGCTCCGGCCCCGCCTACTTCTACTTCCTGGTCGAGGCCATGACGGACGCCGGCATCCTCCTCGGCCTGCCCCGCGCCCAGGCCCACGATCTGATCGTCCAGGCCGCCATCGGCGCCGCAGTGATGCTCCGCGACAGCGGCGAACACCCGGTCAAGCTGCGCGAGGCCGTCACCTCCCCCGCCGGCACGACCATCAACGCCATCGTGGAGCTGGAGAAGCACGGCGTACGGGCGGCCCTGATCGCAGCCCTCGAAGCGGCCCGCGACCGCAGCCGCGAACTCGCCTCCGGCAACAGCTGACGCCTGCCGCGGTCCGCGCCCGTGAGCGGGCCGCGGCAGTACGCCTTTCAGGGCTCCAGCAGCCCGATGTTCCGGTACGCCCGGTCCACCACCGGCCGGGCCAGCCCCCGCGCGCGCTCCGCCCCGGCCCGCAGCACCCGCTCCACCCCACCGGGATCGGCCGCCAGCTCCGCGTGCCGCTCCTGCACCGGACGCAGCACCTCGACCACCGCCTCGGCGACGTCCCGCTTGAGCGCCCCGTACCCCGCGTACCCGTCGGCCAGCGCGGCCGGCTCCCCGCCCGTACAGGCGGACAGGATGTCGAGCAGGTTCGCCACCCCGGGGCGCGTGGCCCGGTCGTAGACGACCCCGCCGTCCCCGCTGTCGGTCACGGCCCGCATCACCTTCTTGGTGATCACCGCCGGCTCGTCGAGGAGATAGACGATGCCCGCCCCGTTCTCGTGCGACTTCCCCATCTTGGACGTCGGATCCTGCAGGTCCATGACCCGCGCGGCAACGGTGGGCAGCACCACCCGCGGGACGGTGAAGGTGTGCCCGTACCGGTGGTTGAACCGGACCGCGAGATCGCGGGCCAGCTCCACGTGCTGCCGCTGGTCCTCACCGACCGGCACCTCGGCAGCCTCGTACGCCAGGATGTCGGCGGCCATCAGCACCGGGTACGTCAGCAACGACAGCCGCACGCCGTCCCCGGCCGCCTGGGCCCGCGCCGCCTTCTCCTTGTACTGGATCATCCGGCGCAGCTCGCCGTCGGTCGCGGTGCACTCCAGCAGGTAGGCCAGCCGCGTGTGTTCGTCCACGTGGCTCTGCAGGAACAGCGTGCACTTGAGGGGGTCCAGCCCGGAGGCGAGGAACAGCGTGGCCGCCTGCCTGCTGAGCCGCCGCACTCGGGCCGGATCGTGATCGACGGTCAGCGCATGCAGGTCCACCACGCAGAACAGCGCGTCCTGCGGCTCCTGCTCGGCCGCGACCCACTGCCGCAGGGCGCCCAGGTAGTTCCCCAGCGTCAGGTGCCCGCTCGGCTTGATCCCGCTGAAGATCCTCGTCATGTCCGTCTCCCTGGATGAGTGGCCTTGTGGCCGTCTGGTCGGTGGCACCGCGTGGGGCGACCGAGCCACTCCCGGGGGGAGAAACAGAAACGGCCGCCGAAGCGGCGGCCGTGAGCGCATGCGCGCGCAGGTGGAGGTCGGCCGCCGTCAGGCGGCCCACCAGCAGAGGCTGAGCGTGAGCGCATGCGTAGTCATGGGGCAGAGGCTAGCGGGGAGACCCCGGCCCGCGCCAGGGTTGACACACCTGTCGCAGGTCCGTAAGGTTCTTCGAGTTGTCCGAAGTGAGCGCCGACCCCGGTCGGTCCCCGGACGGCCATCCCGCACTACACATTCGAACGAATGACGCACTTTGGCGTCTCGTTTTCATGCGTATTTGCGAATGAGGAATCCGTGTCCGAGGACGCAGCCCCCGATTGGCATCGGGGGCGGGGAATCCGCTACTGTCTCACTCGCCGCAAGGGCCCAACGGCCCGCCCGGCAAATCCCGCTGACTGGGAGTCAGGCCCGAAAGGATCTGATAGAGTCGGAATCGCCGGAAAGGGAAACGCGAAAGCGAAGAACTGGAAGGCGGAAAACAAGCGGGACCGGTTCTGATAGAGTCGGAAACGCAAGAACAAAGAAGAACAAAGGAAGCGCCCGGAGGAAAACCCGCGAGGGTGAGTACGAAGGAAGCGTCCGTTCCTTGAGAACTCAACAGCGTGCCAAAAATCAACGCCAGAAGTTGATACCCCGTCCACTCCGGTGGATGAGGTTCCTTTGAAAAAGTCCTGTGGGGCTCCCTCGTGGAGTGCTTGCAGGCAATGAACACAGCGAGGACGTTGTGGTCAGCCGGTCTTATTCCGACTGTGGCTGGCCCGCTCTAAGTGTGTGTTTCACCCGATTACGGGTAAACATTCATGGAGAGTTTGATCCTGGCTCAGGACGAACGCTGGCGGCGTGCTTAACACATGCAAGTCGAACGATGAAGCCCTTCGGGGTGGATTAGTGGCGAACGGGTGAGTAACACGTGGGCAATCTGCCCTTCACTCTGGGACAAGCCCTGGAAACGGGGTCTAATACCGGATAATACTCCTGCCTGCATGGGCGGGGGTTGAAAGCTCCGGCGGTGAAGGATGAGCCCGCGGCCTATCAGCTTGTTGGTGGGGTAATGGCCCACCAAGGCGACGACGGGTAGCCGGCCTGAGAGGGCGACCGGCCACACTGGGACTGAGACACGGCCCAGACTCCTACGGGAGGCAGCAGTGGGGAATATTGCACAATGGGCGAAAGCCTGATGCAGCGACGCCGCGTGAGGGATGACGGCCTTCGGGTTGTAAACCTCTTTCAGCAGGGAAGAAGCGAAAGTGACGGTACCTGCAGAAGAAGCGCCGGCTAACTACGTGCCAGCAGCCGCGGTAATACGTAGGGCGCAAGCGTTGTCCGGAATTATTGGGCGTAAAGAGCTCGTAGGCGGCTTGTCACGTCGGATGTGAAAGCCCGAGGCTTAACCTCGGGTCTGCATTCGATACGGGCTAGCTAGAGTGTGGTAGGGGAGATCGGAATTCCTGGTGTAGCGGTGAAATGCGCAGATATCAGGAGGAACACCGGTGGCGAAGGCGGATCTCTGGGCCATTACTGACGCTGAGGAGCGAAAGCGTGGGGAGCGAACAGGATTAGATACCCTGGTAGTCCACGCCGTAAACGTTGGGAACTAGGTGTTGGCGACATTCCACGTCGTCGGTGCCGCAGCTAACGCATTAAGTTCCCCGCCTGGGGAGTACGGCCGCAAGGCTAAAACTCAAAGGAATTGACGGGGGCCCGCACAAGCGGCGGAGCATGTGGCTTAATTCGACGCAACGCGAAGAACCTTACCAAGGCTTGACATATACCGGAAAGCATTAGAGATAGTGCCCCCCTTGTGGTCGGTATACAGGTGGTGCATGGCTGTCGTCAGCTCGTGTCGTGAGATGTTGGGTTAAGTCCCGCAACGAGCGCAACCCTTGTCCTGTGTTGCCAGCATGCCCTTCGGGGTGATGGGGACTCACAGGAGACCGCCGGGGTCAACTCGGAGGAAGGTGGGGACGACGTCAAGTCATCATGCCCCTTATGTCTTGGGCTGCACACGTGCTACAATGGCCGGTACAATGAGCTGCGATACCGTGAGGTGGAGCGAATCTCAAAAAGCCGGTCTCAGTTCGGATTGGGGTCTGCAACTCGACCCCATGAAGTCGGAGTCGCTAGTAATCGCAGATCAGCATTGCTGCGGTGAATACGTTCCCGGGCCTTGTACACACCGCCCGTCACGTCACGAAAGTCGGTAACACCCGAAGCCGGTGGCCCAACCCGTAAGGGAGGGAGCTGTCGAAGGTGGGACTGGCGATTGGGACGAAGTCGTAACAAGGTAGCCGTACCGGAAGGTGCGGCTGGATCACCTCCTTTCTAAGGAGCACAGTACCGATTGCAGGCAAATGTTCTGCACGGTCAGCTCATGGGTGGAACGTTGATTAGTTGGCACGGTCATGGAAGACCCTCACGAGTACTGCTTCGGCGTGGAAAGTGTGCGGATCTCAAATGATCGTGCTTGGCACGTTGTTGGGTGTCTGAGGGTACGGCCGTATGGCTGTCCTTCTGCGATGCCGGCCCCAGTGAACTTGTGCTTTCGAGTGCAGGGTGATGGGTGGCTGGTCGTTGCTTGAGAACTACACAGTGGACGCGAGCATCTGTGGCCAAGTTTTTAAGGGCGCACGGTGGATGCCTTGGCACCAGGAACCGATGAAGGACGTGAGAGGCCGCGATAGGCCCCGGGGAGCTGCCAACTGAGCTTTGATCCGGGGGTGTCCGAATGGGGAAACCCGGCAGTCGTCATGGGCTGTCACCCACTGCTGAACACATAGGCAGTGTGGAGGGAACGAGGGGAAGTGAAACATCTCAGTACCCTCAGGAAGAGAAAACAACCGTGATTCCGGGAGTAGTGGCGAGCGAAACCGGATGAGGCCAAACCGTATGCGTGTGATACCCGGCAGGGGTTGCGCATGCGGGGTTGTGGGAATGAGCTTGATCGGTCTGCCGGCCGGTCGGCGAGTCAGAAACCGTTGATGTAGTCGAAGGACATGCGAAAGGTCCGGCGTAGAGGGTAAGACCCCCGTAGACGAAACATCAGCGGCTTGCTTGCTCATCTCCCAAGTAGCACGGGGCCCGAGAAATCCCGTGTGAATCTGGCGGGACCACCCGCTAAGCCTAAATATTCCCTGGTGACCGATAGCGGATAGTACCGTGAGGGAATGGTGAAAAGTACCGCGGGAGCGGAGTGAAATAGTACCTGAAACCGTGTGCCTACAAGCCGTGGGAGCGTCGCCGTTGTTCTTCGGAACAACGGTCGTGACTGCGTGCCTTTTGAAGAATGAGCCTGCGAGTTAGCGGTGTGTAGCGAGGTTAACCCGTGTGGGGAAGCCGTAGCGAAAGCGAGTCCGAATAGGGCGATTGAGTTGCACGCTCTAGACCCGAAGCGGAGTGATCTAGCCATGGGCAGGTTGAAGCGGAGGTAAGACTTCGTGGAGGACCGAACCCACCAGGGTTGAAAACCTGGGGGATGACCTGTGGTTAGGGGTGAAAGGCCAATCAAACTCCGTGATAGCTGGTTCTCCCCGAAATGCATTTAGGTGCAGCGTCGTGTGTTTCTTGCCGGAGGTAGAGCACTGGATAGGCGATGGGCCCTACCGGGTTACTGACCTTAGCCAAACTCCGAATGCCGGTAAGTGAGAGCACGGCAGTGAGACTGTGGGGGATAAGCTCCATGGTCGAGAGGGAAACAGCCCAGAGCATCGACTAAGGCCCCTAAGCGTACGCTAAGTGGGAAAGGATGTGGAGTCGCAGAGACAACCAGGAGGTTGGCTTAGAAGCAGCCACCCTTGAAAGAGTGCGTAATAGCTCACTGGTCAAGTGATTCCGCGCCGACAATGTAGCGGGGCTCAAGCGTACCGCCGAAGTCGTGTCATTGCAGCAATAGGGCCAACGCCTGCTGTGATGGGTAGGGGAGCGTCGTGTGCCGGGTGAAGCAGCAGCGGAAGCTAGTTGTGGACGGTTCACGAGTGAGAATGCAGGCATGAGTAGCGATACACACGTGAGAAACGTGTGCGCCGATTGACTAAGGGTTCCTGGGTCAAGCTGATCTGCCCAGGGTAAGTCGGGACCTAAGGCGAGGCCGACAGGCGTAGTCGATGGACAACCGGTTGATATTCCGGTACCCGCTTTGAAACGCCCAATATCGAATCAGGCGATGCTAAGTCCGTGAAGCCGTTCCGGACCCTTCGGGGAAAGGAAAGTGGTGGAGCCGACGAACCAGACTTGTAGTAGGTAAGCGATGGGGTGACGCAGGAAGGTAGTCCAGCCCGGGCGGTGGTTGTCCCGGGGTAAGGGTGTAGGCCGAGGGGTAGGCAAATCCGTCCCTCATTAAGGCTGAGACCTGATGCCGAGCCGATTGTGGTGAAGTGGATGATCCTATGCTGTCGAGAAAAGCCTCTAGCGAGTTTCATGGCGGCCCGTACCCTAAACCGACTCAGGTGGTCAGGTAGAGAATACCGAGGCGTTCGGGTGAACTATGGTTAAGGAACTCGGCAAAATGCCCCCGTAACTTCGGGAGAAGGGGGGCCATCACTGGTGAGGGAACTTGCTTCCTGAGCTGGGGGTGGCCGCAGAGACCAGCGAGAAGCGACTGTTTACTAAAAACACAGGTCCGTGCGAAGCCGTAAGGCGATGTATACGGACTGACGCCTGCCCGGTGCTGGAACGTTAAGGGGACCGGTTAGTGCGCTTTCGGGCGTGCGAAGCTGAGAACTTAAGCGCCAGTAAACGGCGGTGGTAACTATAACCATCCTAAGGTAGCGAAATTCCTTGTCGGGTAAGTTCCGACCTGCACGAATGGCGTAACGACTTCTCGACTGTCTCAACCATAGGCCCGGTGAAATTGCACTACGAGTAAAGATGCTCGTTTCGCGCAGCAGGACGGAAAGACCCCGGGACCTTTACTACAGTTTGATATTGGTGTTCGGTTCGGCTTGTGTAGGATAGGTGGGAGACTTTGAAGCCGTGACGCCAGTCATGGTGGAGTCGCCGTTGAAATACCACTCTGGTCGTGCTGGATGTCTAACCTCGGTCCGTGATCCGGATCAGGGACAGTGTCTGATGGGTAGTTTAACTGGGGCGGTTGCCTCCCAAAGAGTAACGGAGGCGCCCAAAGGTTCCCTCAGCCTGGTTGGCAATCAGGTGTTGAGTGTAAGTGCACAAGGGAGCTTGACTGTGAGACCGACGGGTCGAGCAGGGACGAAAGTCGGGACTAGTGATCCGGCGGTGGCTTGTGGAAGCGCCGTCGCTCAACGGATAAAAGGTACCCCGGGGATAACAGGCTGATCTTCCCCAAGAGTCCATATCGACGGGATGGTTTGGCACCTCGATGTCGGCTCGTCGCATCCTGGGGCTGGAGTCGGTCCCAAGGGTTGGGCTGTTCGCCCATTAAAGCGGTACGCGAGCTGGGTTTAGAACGTCGTGAGACAGTTCGGTCCCTATCCGCTGTGCGCGTAGGAATATTGAGAAGGGCTGTCCCTAGTACGAGAGGACCGGGACGGACGAACCTCTGGTGTGCCAGTTGTCCTGCCAAGGGCATGGCTGGTTGGCTACGTTCGGGAGGGATAACCGCTGAAAGCATCTAAGCGGGAAGCCTGCTTCAAGATGAGTATTCCCACCTCCTTGAGAGGGTAAGGCTCCCAGTAGACGACTGGGTTGATAGGCCAGATGTGGAAGCCCGGTAACGGGTGGAGCTGACTGGTACTAATAGGCCGAGGGCTTGTCCTCGGTTGCTCGCGTCCACTGTGTTAGTTCTGAAGTAACGACCGTGTTGTCATCCGGTTGGTCAACTTCATAGTGTTTCGGTGGTCATAGCGTTAGGGAAACGCCCGGTTACATTCCGAACCCGGAAGCTAAGCCTTTCAGCGCCGATGGTACTGCAGGGGGGACCCTGTGGGAGAGTAGGACGCCGCCGAACAATCATTGCGGGAAGCCCCGCACCGGCCCTTCGGGGCCGGTGCGGGGCTTTTCTGCGTTCACCTGCGTTTTCAGCCGATCACCCGCACGGGGTTGCGCTCCGCCCGCGCTGACGGCTCGTAAGGTGGGCTTATGGGTTATGACCTCGTCATCTTCGACAACGACGGCGTGCTGGTGGACAGTGAGCCGCTCGCCAATCGGATCCTCGCCGGGTACCTGACCGAGATCGGGCACCCCACCACGTACGACGAGTCGCTCCGCGACTACATGGGCGGCGCCGTGCACCGGGTGCACGACCTCGTGCTGCAGCGGACCGGGCAGCGGTTGCCCGAGGACTTCGACGAGATGCTGCACTCCCGGACGTTCGAGGCGTTCGCGCGCGAGCTGCGGCCCGTCGACGGTGTGGAGGAGGTGCTCGGGGCGCTGACCGCGAAGGGGGTCGCCTACTGCCTCGCCTCCTCGGGGAGCCACGAGCGGATCCGGGTCGGGCATCGCGCCGCCGGGATCGACGGGTGGTTCGAGGAGGAGTGGATTTTCAGCTCGCAGGACGTGGGCCGTGGAAAGCCCGCGCCCGATCTGTTCCTGCACGCCGCCGAACGGATGGGTGTCGAGCCGGCGCGGTGCGTGGTGGTCGAGGACAGCCCGCTCGGGGTGGAGGCCGCCGTGGCCGCGGGGATGGACGTGTACGGGTTCACCGGGATGATGCCCGCCGACCGGCTGGCCGGGGCGAAGGCCTGCTTCGGGGAGATGAAGGACCTGATCCGCTTGCTCGGCCTCGACGAGTGACCGGTGGCGGTACCGGAGCCGCCCCACTGACACGTGCTGACACGTGATTGGTGGGGTGATCGCTCTACCCACCGGTAGCCCCGGCCCCTACGCTGAGCCGCCATGACAGATGACGTGCGGCTGCGCCGTGGCCGGTGGTCCTTGGCGTTCAGTTTCTTCGTGCAGGGCGTGACCTTCGCCCTCCTCGTGACCCGGATCCCGGCCATCCAGGACCAGTACGGGATATCCGACGGGCTGCTGCCCGCCTTCCTGGCCGCCGTGCCGGTCCTCGCGGGGATTTCCAGCGTCGCTACCGAGCACCTGGTGAAGCGGATCGCGCCCGGCGTGGTCCTGAGGTGGGCCCAGCCGTTGGTACTGCTCGCCCTCCTCGGCGCCGGCGCCGGCGGGCAGATGTGGCACGTGGCCCTGGCGCTCGGGGCGTTCGGGCTGTCGGTCGGGGCGCTCGACGCCTCGATGAACATGCTCGGGGTGAGTCTCCAGCGGACGTACGGCCGCAGCATCATGCTCGGCTTCCACGCCTCGTACAGCCTGGGCGGGATCGTCGGGGCCTCCGCCGCGTGGGCGGGGGCGCATTGGCATCTGGGGCTCTTCGTGAGTTACCTGCCGGCCGTCGTCCTGTTGCTCCCGGCGGCCCTGGCGGCCAGCCGGTACTACGTGGACCAGGGCGCGCCGGGCGCGGACGGCGGCGCCGGGAAGGGCCTGGGGCCCGGCGGGTTCGGGCTGTTGCTGCCGCTGTGCCTGGTGATGGCGTGCGCGTACATCGGGGACTCGACCGTCTCGAACTGGAGCGCCAAGTACCTCCAGGACGTGCTGGGGAGTTCCGAGCAGCTGGCGACGGTCCCGTACAACGTGTACATGGTGACCACGCTGCTCGGCCGGGCCGTCGGGGACCTGGGCGTGCGCCGCTTCGGGCCGGTCGCGGTGGTGCGGGCGGGGACGGTGGTCGCGGCCGGCGGGTTCGCGGTGGTGGCCGCCGCGCCCGGGGCGTGGACGGGGATGCTCGGCTTCACCCTGCTGGGGATCGGGCTGTGCGTGATCGTGCCGCAGACCTTCGCCGCCGCGGGAAGGCTCGCTTTCGAGAAGTTCGGCCCCGGGGCGTCGGACACGGCCGTCGCCCGGCTGAACATCTTCAACTACGTGGGCTTCCTGATCGGTTCGCCGCTGGTCGGTGGGATAGGGGACGCCTGGAGCTATCGCGGCGCGATGCTGGTGCCGATGGTGCTGGTGTTGGTGACGCTGTTCTACGCCCGTTCCTTCGGCGTCGGCGGGGCCCGATACGGTGTCGGGCATGAGCGGCGAGCCGGTGACCGGGTTGTTGATGTGGGACGAGGCGGTAACGAGGTATGACTTCGGACCGAGCCATCCGATGGATCCGGTGCGCCTGGCGCTGACCATGGGTCTGGTCCGGGCCTTCGGGCTGGACCGGGCCATGGAGGTACGGGCGGCCCGGGCGGCCGGGGATTCGACGCTGCGTCTCGTGCACCGGGAGGACTACGTCGCCGCGGTGCGGGAGGTGTCGGCCGATCCCGGGGTGGCCGACGGCTCGTACGGGCTCGGCACCGTCGACGATCCGGCGTTCCACGGGATGCACGAGGCGTCGGCGCTGATCGCGGGGCAGTCGGTGGCGGCGGCCGAGGCGATCTGGCGCGGGGAGGCCGGGCACGCCGTGAACTTCGCGGGCGGGTTGCACCACGCCATGCCGGGTGGCGCGTCCGGGTTCTGCGTGTACAACGACGCGGCGCTGGCGGTGGCGCGGCTGCTGGAGCTGGGCGCCGAGCGCGTCGCGTACGTGGACGTGGACGTGCACCACGGGGACGGGGTGCAGGCGGCGTTCTGGGACGACCCGCGGGTGCTGACGGTGTCCCTGCACGAGCATCCGCGGACGCTGTTCCCGCAGACCGGGTGGCCGCAGGAGACGGGCGGGCCGGCCGCCGAGGGTTCGGCGGTCAACGTGGCGCTGCCGGCGGGGACGGGTGACGAGGGCTGGCTGCGGGCGTTCCACGCGACGGTGCCGGAGCTGCTCGCGGACTTCCGGCCGCAGGTCCTGGTGTCCCAGCACGGGGCCGATACGCATTTCGAGGATCCGCTGGCCCATTTGGCGGTGTCGTTGGACGCGCAGCGGGCCGTCCAGGAGGCGTGTCACCGGCTGGCCCACGCGTACGCGGACGGCCGCTGGCTCGCCCTGGGCGGGGGCGGCTACGCGGTGGTGGACGTCGTACCGCGCTCCTGGACCCATCTGGTCGGGATCGCGGCGCACCGGCCGGTCGATCCGGCTTCCGACGTGCCGCAGGAGTGGCGGAGCGAGGTGTACGCGCGGACCCGACAGCCGGGGCCGGTGCGGATGACGGACGGCCGGACGGTCGGATGGCGGGACTGGGAGGCGGGCTACGACCCGGCGGACAGTACGGATCAGGCCGTCCTGGCGACGCGGCGGGCGGTGTTCCCGCTGCGCGGGATGCTCGTGTAGGCGGTGGGCGCCGCGGGGTGTGCGGCGGGGTGTGCGGCGGGGCACCGTTACGCCAACCGTGGGGCTGTGCACGGGAATTGATGAGGCGCGGCGTCCGGTGCGGCAGCATCGGAGGGTGTTGAGCACCGGCGCGTTGCGTGCGCATCTGCTGGCTTCCCGGTTGGCCGGGCCCGTCGCTACGTCGCGTGAGGAGAGCCTGCGCAGTTACAGACTGTTCGCGGCCCGCGATCCGCGGGTGCTGCTGGGGCTGGAGCCGCAGTGGCGCTGGGGTGAGCGTGATCTGCTGCGGCTGATGGCGGACAGGTGCGGGGTCTCGGCGGACCCCGCGCACGTCAGCGGGCCGGACGTGATCGATCCGGAGCGGACGCTGGCCGGGCTGGAGGCGTTCGCGGCGCGGCTGGAGGAGGCGGCGCGGCGGCGGTCGCCGGTGATGTTCGGGACGGGACACCCGCACCGCCTCCTTGCGTTCTACGCCGGTTTGGCCCGTGCCCTGTCGGCGGTGGGCTGTGTTGTCCTCACCCCGGCGCAGGGGGTGCATGTCGACATGGCGACCCGGTTCGGCGTAGGAGGGCACCGCATCGATTACGTACGGGGGGTCGCACTGGTGCGGGAAGCCGGCGCGCGTCCACCGGTGAGTGTCACCGGCGCGCACACCCATTCGCCGCTGCCGGTTCGGATCGCGCTGGGGGCGTTGGCGGATGCCGGAGGGCCGTTGCCGGAACTGGTGGTGGGGGACCACGGTTGGGTCTGCGGCGCAGGTCAGTTGGGTGTGGAGGCGATCGGGCTGGCGGATACGGACGATCCGGCGCTGTTCGTGGGGGAGGCCGAGGGGCGGGTCGCGGTGACGGTTCCGCTTGATGACGGGGTGTCCTCGGATTTCTACCGGCCCCTCGTTCGTTACGTATTGGGCCGCGCCGGTCTGCCGTGGCGTCAGGAGTGGCCGTAGCTCCTCTTCCCCACTCGTATCACACGCCCCTACTCTGGGGAGTGAGCGTGCGACGACGGGGTGTAACCGGAGGGGAAGCCGGTGCCCGTCATGCGCGGAAGGTCAAGGTGTGTCATGGCTGCTGGCGAGAGGCCTCTCAGTGAGGTTCAGTTCCTGACCGTGGCGGAGGTCGCCTCGGTGATGCGAGTGTCGAAGATGACCGTGTACCGCCTGGTGCACAACGGTCATCTGCCCGCCATCCGGGTGGGCCGGTCCTTCCGGGTCCCCGAGAACGCGGTTCACGAGTACCTCCGAGAGTCTTATGTGGGGGTGGAGTCGGCTTGAGATGACTCTCGGGTTGCCCTCGGATTACAAGCTCAGAGCTCGGGCGGGTAGGCTAGGCCGACGTAGGTCGTGTGGGCCCAGACGCCCCGCACCGATCCCCGCTGGCGCGGGGATGTTCCGAGAAGTGAGCGAGGGTAGTCGTGGGCTCTGTTATCAAGAAGCGGCGTAAGCGGATGGCCAAGAAGAAGCACCGCAAGCTGCTCAAGCGCACCCGCGTCCAGCGCCGTAACAAGAAGTAAACGGCAGCTGTACGTGTTCTCCGCAGCCCCTCCACCATCCTGGTGGAGGGGCTGCGGTGTAGCCGGGGGACTTCTTCGAGGGAGGCGCTGAACTCGTGGGCAAGGTCGTTCTCGTCACTGGGGCTGCCCGGCAGCTGGGAGGCCGCTTCGTGCGCCGTATCCAGCGGGAGCCGGACGTCGATCGGGTCATCGCGGTGGATTCGGTGGGCCCCCCGCACCGGCTCGGCTCGGCCGAGTTCGTCCGTACGGACATCAGACAGTCGGCCATCGCCCGGGTGCTGGCCGAGCACGCCGTCGACACGGTGGTGCACCTCGCCGTGACGGGCGGCAGCGCGGGCAGCGGCGGCGCGCGCAGCGCCGTGAAGGAAACGAACGTCATCGGGACGATGCAGCTGCTCGGGGCGTGCCAGAAGTCCCCGACGGTACGGCGGCTCGTGGTGAAGTCCAGTACCAGTGTGTACGGGGGCACCTCGCGGGATCCGGCGGTCTTCACCGAGACGACGCAGCCGAAGTCGCTGCCGGCGGCCGGCTTCGCGAAGGACGCGGTGGAGGTCGAGGGGTACGTACGGGGCTTCGCGCGCAGGCGGCCGGACGTGGCGGTGTGCGTGCTGCGGTTCGCGAACATTCTGGGCCCCTACGCGGATTCGGCGCTGGCCGAGTACTTCTCGATCCCGGTGATGCCGACGGTGCTGGGTTACGACCCGAGGCTGCAGTTCGTCCACGAGGACGACGTGGTGGACGTGCTGCGGCTGGCGGCCGGGGAGCCCGCGCGCGGGACGCTCAACAGCGGGACCTTCAACATCGCGGGTGACGGGGTGTTGCTGCTGTCGCAGTGCGCGCGGCGGCTGGGGCGGCCCACGGTGCCGCTGGTGATGCCCGCGGTGACCTGGGTGGGTTCGGCCTTGCGGGCGGTCGGGGTGACGGAGTTCTCGCCCGAACAGATCCGGCTGCTGACGCACGGGCGGGTCGTGGAGACCACACAGATGCGGTCCACCCTAGGGTTCGAGCCGATGTACACGACCGCCGAGACGTTCGCGGACTTCGCGCGGAGCAGGGGAAGCGGGCTGTTGCCGCCGGAGCGGGTGGGGCGGGCCGTGGACCGGGTGGCCGGAATGCTGAACGCGGATCTGTCGGGTGTCGGGACGGCGGCTGAGGGAGCGGAGCGATAGTGGCGGACGCGAAGGTCATTCCCTTCGACGAGGAGCGGCCGCGCCGGCGGCCGCCGCGGCGGGTGCGGGTGGCTCCGCCGGCTGGTGAGCCGGTGGTGCAGCCCGCACCCGAGCCGGGACCGGAGGCGGCAGCGGCCGCCGGGGCGGGTGGGACCGGCGGGCCCGTGGGGCGTTCGGCTGACTGGGACCGGCGGATCGCCGGCGGGCTGGCGTTCCTGCGCAGGCGGATCACCGGGGAGTACGAGGTCGATGACTTCGGCTACGACAAGGAGCTGACGGACCAGGTCCTGATGTCCATGATGCGGCCGCTGTTCGACAAGTACTTCCGGGTCGAGGTCAAGGGCATCGAGAACATCCCGAAGGAGGGCGGCGCGCTGATCGTGTCGAACCACTCGGGGACGTTGCCGCTGGACGGGTTGATGCTCCAGGTGGCCGTGCACGACCACCATCCGGCGGAGCGGCACCTGCGGCTGCTGGCCGCGGACCTGGTGTTCATGCTGCCGGTGGTGAACGAGCTCGCCCGCAAGGCCGGTCACACGCTGGCCTGCGCGGAGGACGCGCAGCGGCTGCTGGAGGCGGGGGAGCTCGTCGGGGTGATGCCGGAGGGCTTCAAGGGGGTGGGGAAACCGTTCCGGGAGCGGTACAAGCTCCAGCGGTTCGGGCGGGGCGGGTTCGTGTCGACGGCGCTGCGGGCGCGGACGCCGATCGTGCCCTGTTCGATCGTGGGGGCGGAGGAGATCTACCCGATGGTCGGCAACGCGAAGACGCTCGCGCGGCTGTTGGGGGTGCCGTACTTCCCGGTGACGCCGACGTTCCCGTGGCTGGGGCCGCTCGGGATGGTGCCGCTGCCGACGAAGTGGACGATCCAGTTCGGGGAGCCGATCTCCACGGAGGGGTTCCCGGCGGAGGCGGCGGAGGATCCGATGCTGATGTTCAACCTGACGGACCAGGTGCGGGAGCAGATACAGCACACCTTGTACCGGCTGCTCGTGCAGCGGCGGTCCGTCTTCTTCTGACGGCGGGGTCTCGGGCGGCGAGGTGGTCTGAGGGGCCCGGACATGACGGAGCGGTGCCCGGCGGGATGGTCCGCCGGGCACCGCTCCGCTTTGTTACTCGGTGTCCTCCGCCTTGAGGCCCAGGCCCGGGAGCAGGCCGGGGAGGAGCGGCGGGAGGGTGATGTCCGGCTGGGGCTGTTGCGGTGCCGCTCCCGAGGGGGGCGGCGTGGCGTGGCCCGGGTCGGACGGGTGGAGCAGATCGCCGGTGCCGCCCAGGAGCCCGCCGGGGGCGGAGGGCTTGGAGGCCGCTGACGGGGGCGCGCTCGGGGGTGACGCCGCCGGCTGGCCTGCGGGGGACTCGGGCTGCTGCTTCCCGGGGGAGGCGCTGGGCTTCGCCTGGCCGCCCGTGGCGCCACGGGACTGCTCCGGTGGCTTGGGCAGCAGGTTCTGGATGGGCGCCACGTCTTCGTCTATGGCCTGGAAGACCGACTCGACCTCGCCCCCGACGTCGGTGAGCTGCGCCGGGAGCTTCTCCCGGAGCTTGCCCCACGCGTCGCGGTGGGAGCGGGAGAACGAGGACAGCATCTGCATCGGGCCGAGCGAGCCGTCCCGCTCGTACGCCGCCTGCAGCAGCCGGTGGCCTTCCGCCGCGTCGTGGCTCATGCCCGCCAGTGCCCGGCGGATCGCGCCCAGGGACTCGTGGTCCAGGACGCCGGTCCGGCCGCGCTCCATGAGCCTGCGGGCTTCCGAGAGCCGGTTCGAGGCCTGGTCGAGGTAGAGCTCGCCCCGGTCCGAGTCCTCGTCGGCCATGCCCAGCTTGATGTCCTCCATGCCCCGCTTGACGGGGTAGAGGGAGTCACCGGGCAGGGCGTCGGTGCTGGCAGCGGCCACTCCGCCGAAGGCCCCCGCGGCCACACCCACGGTGAGGCCGCCCGCTGCGATGCCCTTGGACCAGCGGGAGCGGGGCCGCAATTTCCGGAGCGAGGTCGCCCGGTGGGCGCCGCGGCCGGTCCGCTGTTCGGGCACGAGAGGGTCCGGTGCGGCACCGCCCCCGGCCCTCTCTTCCATTACCAGGGCCTCCATGGCGGCGACGAGCTGTGCTCGTTGCACCACTTTGACCTCGGGGTCCAGCACCGGGCGCGGCATTCTTTCGCCGAGCACGTTCGCCAGGGCCAACAACCGGTCGTGGTCGGCAGATTCGGCAGGTGCCTCGGACTGCTCGGCCGCCGGGTCCGGTTCCGAAAGGTCGGACGGGGTCCGCTCCTCCAGGGCCTGGGCGAAGGCGTTCGCCCGCCGGTGCGGAGTCACGTTCGCGATCACTGGCGGCACCTCCTCTCGTCATGACGATCGACTCCCCCAGGTGTCCGGAAGGTTGCCTTCCTTGAGCACATCCACACTTTCGAGTGAGCGGCTTCGGGCAGGGCGTGTCCACAGGGAGCCTGCATTCCGCACAACGAGCGGCGCGGCACTTGGGTTACGGACGAAGGATGATCGGACCACAGCGGCATCGGAGTCATCAAGGGTCGGTGGTGTCGGGAGGCGGTCAGCGGGCGTCGTCCGGGAGGAGGCGGGCCAGGGTGCGGACCGCCCGGTACTGGAGGGTTTTGATCGCGCCCTCGTTCTTCCCCATCACCCGGGCCGTCTCGGCGACCGAGAGGCCCTGCAGGAAGCGCAGGGTCACGCACTCCTGCTGCTGCGGGTTGAGTTTCCGTACGGCCTCCAGCAGGGCCGCGTTGGAGAGGGACTCCAGGACGGAGTCCTCGGGGGAGCGTTCCACCTCGTTGGCGTCGAGCATCTCGCCCGTGGTCACTTCCAGGCGGAAGCGGCTGGACTTGAAGTGGTCGGCCACCAGGTTGCGGGCGATCGTCACCAGCCAGGCCCCGAAGTCGCGGCCCTGCCAGGTGAAGGTGGAGATGCGGCGCAGCGCGCGCAGGAAGGTCTCGCTGGTGAGATCCTCCGCGGTCGCCTTGCCGCCGACGCGGTAGTAGATGTAGCGGTACACCGTGTCGCTGTACTGGTCGTAGAGCCGGCCGAAGGCTTCGGCCTCGCCGGCCTGGGCGCGTTCGACCAGGTCCATCATGCGGGCCTGGTCGCTGTCCGCGGTGGGGCGGCGGGCGGCGGGCGCGCTCGTGCCGGTGGCGGTGCCCGCACCGCCCGCGCGACCGCGTCTGCCCACCGTCGCTCCGCCGTCGGTCAGGGCGTAGCAAGGACCGGCCGGGCCGAGGCCGGCAGGGACCGCGGCGGCGAAGGCGGGGACGGCGTACGCGGTGGGGACGAAGCCGCGCAGGTGGTCGAGGACCGTTGCGCGCAGCGTAGCCAGGCCCGAGGCGTCAACCCCGACAGGTGGGTACACGGGACTCCCAGAGGCAGAGCTTCCATCACGTGCAGTGCGGGACCGTTCACCCGTCGTGGCGACAGATGGTCGGTGGCATGCGTTTGAGGAGAATAACGCTTCGTACAGGCAGCACTACACCCAGTTGCTCAAATCACCGGTTCCGACACTTCTGTTGCGTACCGAGGGCATATTCAGTCGCAGTTGATGATCGGTTCCTGATCGGTTGGATACGCGGAATGGGCGCTTCCGCGGTGCTGGGCGACCGAGTCGGGCATGCCGGAGTGCCGCGCCGACGGCGCGGGTAAAGGTGCGGGATTGCGCGCGGGGACCCTGGGGCTACTTGCGGCGGCGGTGCAGGGCGATGGCGGCGGCCGTGCCGCCCGCGATAGCGCCGACCCCGGCGGCCGCCGGGACGCCGACCTTCACGGCCTTGCGGCCGGTCCGATAGTCGCGCAGCCGCCAGTCGTGTGCCTGGGCATGCTTGCGCAGTTTTGTATCGGGATTGATCGCGTACGGATGTCCGACCAGTGACAGCATCGGGATGTCGTTGTGCGAATCGCTGTAGGCGGCGCAGCGTTCGAGAGCGAGTCCCTCGGCGGCGGCCAGGGCGCGTACCGCCTCCGCCTTCGCGGGGCCGTGCAGCGGCTCGCCGACCAGGCGGCCGGTGTAGATGCCGTCGACGGACTCGGCGACGGTGCCCAGGGCGCCGGTCAGGCCCAGGCGCCGGGCGATGATCGTGGCGGTCTCGACGGGGGCGGCCGTCACCAGCCACACCTTCTGGCCGGCGTCGAGGTGGGCCTGGGCCAGGGCGCGGGTGCCCGGCCAGATCCGCTCGGCCATGTACTCGTCATAGATCTCCTCGCCGATCGCCATGAGTTCGCAGACCTTGTGGCCCTTGACGATGGACAGCGCGCTGTCACGGGCGTCCTGCATGTGCTCGGGGTCCTCGACCCCGGCGAGCCTGAACCAGGCCTGCTGCCAGGCGAAGCGGGCCAGTTCGCGGCGGCGGAAGAACTCGCGCTTGTAGAGGCCGCGGCCGAAGTGGAAGATCGCGGCGCCCTGCATGACGGTGTTGTCGAGGTCGAAGAAGGCGGCGGCGAGGTCGTCGCCCTGGACCGGGAACTCGGCCTCGGCGGGCGTCTCGGGGGCCGCTTCCGGCGCTCGGTGGAGAGGTGGCGCCTCGTCCTGCGCGCTCTTGCGGGCGGCCTCGGCCGAGGCCTCGCCTGCCAGCACGCTCCGCGCGGTGGCGGAGCGCCTACGGGGGGTGAGCCATCCCAGAGCGGCCATGACGCGAGCATAGCCACTGTGTTCGGGAGTTCCCGAACCGAGGAGGAACGCGGGCGTGAACTCTTCGGAACGGCTGCCTCCGCGGCCGTCGGTGGCGCTCGCGCGGCGCGGGACAATGAGGACATGAGTCCTCTGTTGCGCCGCAAGGAGAAGAAGCGCCCCGGGGAGCGGCTGGTCACGCTCATCGGGAAGCCGGGATGTCATCTGTGTGACGACGCCCAGGAGGTGGTCGAGAGGATCTGCGCCGAGACCGGGGCGCGGTGGGAGAAGAAGGACATCTCGCAGGACGAGGAGCTGTACCGGCTGCACTGGGAACAGATCCCCGTGGTGCTGGTGGATGGTGAACAGCACACCTTCTGGAGGGTGAACCCCGAGCGGCTGCGCCGGGCGTTGGAGGGCTGACCGTCCGGCCGGTTACCATCATGGGCGATTTGTGGGGGCTCGGGGGCGTATCGATGAGGAGTGTGCACCGGTTTGCCCCCCTCCGGATTTGAACGAGTTCGGCCCGTTCCCGGTTCCGCCCCTCGGTGCGGCGACCGCGTGACCCCGGTCACTTTGGACGGACAAAACGGACACAATCTTTGTGCACGCGTTCACAAAGACATAGCCTGCTTCCGACGGGGCGGTCTTGGGACAAGTGACCGCCTGCAGCCCCGCTCATCCCGCAGGAGCATCGTGGCAACTGGCCGAACTCACCGACCGGCGACCCGCAGCCGAGGTATTCCCGAGGCCACTGTCGCCAGGCTTCCGCTGTACTTGCGTGCCCTCACCGCGCTCTCCGAGCGATCGGTGCCCACGGTGTCCTCCGAGGAGCTCGCGGCCGCCGCCGGAGTGAACTCCGCCAAGCTCCGCAAGGACTTCTCCTACCTCGGCTCCTACGGCACGCGCGGCGTCGGCTACGACGTCGAGTACCTCGTCTACCAGATCTCCCGCGAACTCGGGCTGACCCAGGACTGGCCGGTCGTCATCGTCGGCATCGGCAACCTCGGTGCGGCCCTGGCCAACTACGGCGGTTTCGCCTCGCGCGGGTTCCGGGTAGCGGCACTGATCGACGCGGACCCGGCGATGGCGGGCAAGCCGGTGGCCGGAATGCCCGTGCAGCACACCGACGACCTGGAAAAGATCATCGAGGAGAACGGCGTCTCCATCGGGGTGATCGCCACTCCGGCGGGCGCGGCGCAGCAGGTGAGCGAGCGGCTCATCGCGGCGGGCGTCACCTCCATCCTGAACTTCGCGCCGACCGTGCTGTCCGTGCCGGACGGCGTCGACGTGCGCAAGGTGGACCTGTCGATCGAGCTCCAGATCCTGGCGTTCCACGAGCAGCGCAAGGCCGGCGAGGAAGCGGCTGCCGCCGCGGGCTCCGCCGGTGACCCGGGTGCCGCCGCCGCTGTCGCGGGCGCGACCGGTGCGGCCGCCGCCGAGAGCCCCGTGGCCGCTGCTGCCGCGGCCGCCTCCGGCGTCCGCAAGGGCGGTCCCGAAGGTGATGTTCCGGCGGTGATGCCGGCATGAGTCTGCTGGTCGTAGGGCTGAGCCACCGCAGCGCGCCGGTGAGCGTGCTGGAGCGGGCCTCGCTGTCCGCGGACGCCAAGGTCAAGCTGCTGCACGACACCCTCGCCGCCGAGCCGGCGACGGAGGCGACGGTGCTCGCCACCTGCAACCGCATCGAGCTGTACGCGGACGTGGACAAGTTCCACGCCGGTGTGGCCGAGCTGTCGACGTTGCTGGCGCAGCACAGCGGGGTGGCGCTGGAGGAGCTCACTCCCTACCTCTACGTGCACTACGAGGACCGGGCGGTGCACCACCTGTTCTCGGTGGCGTGCGGGCTGGACTCGATGGTGGTCGGCGAGGGCCAGATCCTCGGGCAGATCAAGGACGCGCTGGCGCTGGGGCAGGAGCAGCACACGGCCGGCCGGCTGATCAACGACCTGTTCCAGCAGGCGCTGCGGGTCGGCAAGCGGGCGCACTCGGAGACCGGGATCGACCGGGCCGGGCAGTCGCTGGTGACGTTCGGGCTGGAGCAGCTGTCCATGGGGGCCGAGGTCCCCGCATGGGCGGCGGGCAAGCGGGCGCTGGTGATCGGCGCCGGCTCGATGTCGTCGCTGGCGGCGGCGACGCTGGCGCGGGTCGGCGTGGCCGAGATCGTCGTGGCGAACCGGACCGCGGAGCGGGCGGAGCGTTTGGCCGGGATTCTGGTTGCCTCGGGCACCGGGGTGGCGGCGCGGGCCGTACCGATGGCCTCCGTGGCGGGTGAGCTGGCGCGGGCCGACGTGGTCGTGTCCTGCACGGGCGCGACGGGGCTGGTGCTGACCGCCGACGACGTGCTGGCCGCCGTCTCCCAGGGCGCCGCCCCGGACCCCGCGCCCCGGCCTCCCGCGGAATCCGCCCCGGCGTACCCCCAGGCGGGGCCGGAAGCGGCGGGTGTGGACGGGGTCGACCCGGGCGTGCTCGCGCGGCTCGTGGCGGCCGCCGAGGGCGGGCGCAGGCTCGCCGACGCCGGGGCCGTGCGGGTCATCAGCGCTCCGGCCGAGCGGGACGAGTGCCCGCTCGGGCCCGACGGGCGCTCCGCGCTCACCGGGGTCGACGCCAACTCCCTGGAGCTGCACGGAACGTGGGCCGACCAGGGCGAGGCCACCGCGCACCGGCAGCCCCGCAAGGGCGCCCGTGGCCAGGTCGACGTCCGGCCGGTCCGTCTCGCGCTGCTCGACCTGGCCATGCCGCGCGACATCGACGCGGCCGTCCACCGGATCCCCGGCGTACGGCTGGTCGACATCGAGTCGCTCGCCGAGGCCTCGGCGGACGCCCCGATGGCCGCCGACGTCGACGCGGTGCGCGCGATCGTCGCCGAGGAGGTGGCGGCCTTCGGCGCGGCCCAGCGGGCCGCGCACATCACGCCCACCGTCGTCGCGCTGCGCGCCATGGCCGCCGAGGTGGTGGCCATGGAGGTGGCCCGCCTCGACGGACGCCTGCCGGATCTGGACGAGCGCCAGCGGGCCGAAGTGACGCAGACCGTGCGGCGCGTCGTAGACAAGCTCCTCCACGCGCCGACCGTGCGCGTCAAGCAGCTCGCGAGCGAGCCCGGCGGCGCCGGGTACGCGGAGGCGCTGCGCGAACTCTTCGACCTCGACCCTCAGACGGTGGCCTCCGTCAGCCGGGCGGACGCGGCCGATCCGAAGAACGACGACCCAGGACGGGCATCATGAACACACGTCCCGACCAGCCCCTCCGGCTTGGCACGCGACGCAGCAAGCTGGCCATGTCGCAGTCCGGGCACGTCGCCGAGGCGGTACGGGCGGTCACCGGCCGGCCCGTCGAGCTCGTGGAGATCACGACCTACGGTGACGTGTCCCGGGAGCACCTCGCGCAGATCGGGGGCACCGGTGTCTTCGTCACCGCCCTGCGCGACGCGCTGGTCCGGGGCGAGGTGGACTTCGCCGTCCACTCGCTCAAGGACCTGCCGACCACGCAGCCCGAGGAGCTGGTGATCGCGGCCATGCCGAAGCGGGAGGACGCGCGGGACGCGCTCGTCGCCCGTGACGGCCTGACCTTCGAGCAGCTGCCGGACGGCGCGCGGATCGGTACCGGTTCGCCGCGCCGGATGGCGCAGCTGCACGCGTACGCCAAGAGCCTGGGCAAGGTCGTCGAGACCGTGCCGATCCGCGGGAACGTCGACACCCGGATCGGGTACGTGCGCGCCGGTGAGCTCGACGCCGTCGTCCTGGCCGCCGCCGGCCTGAACCGCATCGGCCGCGGCGACGAAGCCACCGACCTGCTGTCCGTGGACAACGTGCTGCCCGCACCCGGCCAGGGAGCCCTGGCCGTGGAGTGCCTCGCGTCGGACACGGCCCTGATCGCCGCCCTCGCCGAACTCGACGACCCGTTCACGCGGGCCGCCGTGACCGCCGAGCGGTCCCTCCTCGCCGCCCTGGAGGCCGGATGCAGCGCCCCCGTGGGCGCGCTCGCCGACCTCCTGGCCGACGGGCAGATTGTCAATGAGATGCGCCTGCGCGGCGTCGTCGGAACCCTCGACGGCTCGACGCTGGTGCAGCTGTCCACCACCGGTCCCGTGCCCCAGTCTTACGACGAGGCCATGGCGCTCGGCCGCGAACTCGCGGACGAGATGCTGGCCAAGGGCGCGGCCGGTCTGATGGGGGAGCGATCGCTTTGAACCCCTCAAGTCCCACTCCCTCCGCCTTCGCGGCGGTCGCCGCCCACGGGCACGTCACCTTCCTGGGTGCCGGCCCCGGTGACCCGGGTCTGCTGACACTGCGGGCCGTGGAGGCGCTGGCCTCGGCGGACGTGCTGATCGCGGAGCCCGAGGTGCTGGAGGTCGTACGTACCCACGCGCGCGCGGGTGTCGACACGCCGCAGCTGACGGTCGCTGACGAGATGTCAGCAGCCGCCGGGGTACCGGTGATCCGCGACGCGACCAATCTTGTCATGGAGGCCGCGCGGTCCGGCAGGCGGGTCGTGCGTGCCGTCACCGGCGACCCCGGGCTCGACGGCAACGCGGCCGAGGAGATGCTCGTCTGCGCCACCGAGGGGATCCCCTTCGAGGTGGTGCCCGGTGTCGCGACCGCCGTCGGCGTGCCCGCGTACGCCGGTGTGCCGCTGCGCGGCCGGGGCGGCGCCGACGTGCGCTTCGTGGACGCGCGTACCGCCTCGGCGCGGTGCTGGAGCGAGGTCGGCGCGAGCGACGGCGTCCTCGTCGTCTCCGCGACGCTGGAGACGGTGTCGGCGGCCGCCGCGGAGCTGGTGGGCGCCGGGCGGGGGGCCGACACGCCGCTGACGGTGACCGTGGCCGGTACGACGACCCGGCAGCGCACCTGGAGCGCGACGCTGGGCTCCATCGCGCAGGTCTTCAAGCAGGGCAAGGTGCTCCCCTCGCCCGAGGGGTCGCGGCCGGTCATAGCCGTGGTCGGTGAGCACGGCGCCGCCGCGCGGCGTGAGGACCTGGCCTGGTTCGAGTCGAAGCCGCTGTTCGGCTGGCGGGTGCTCGTGCCGCGCACGAAGGAGCAGGCCGCCTCGCTCTCCGACCAGCTGCGTTCGTACGGCGCGGTGCCGCACGAGGTGCCGACCATCGCCGTGGAGCCGCCGCGCACCCCGCAGCAGATGGAGCGGGCCGTCAAGGGCCTGGTCACCGGCCGCTACGAGTGGATCGCGTTCACCTCCGTCAACGCGGTGAAGGCGGTGCGGGAGAAGTTCGAGGAGTACGGGCTCGACGCGCGCGCCTTCGCGGGCATCAAGGTCGCCGCAGTGGGCGAGCAGACCGCCGCCGCGCTGGTCGAGTTCGGTGTGAAGCCGGACCTGGTGCCGAGCGGCGAGCAGTCGGCCGCCGGGCTGCTGGAGGACTGGCCGCCCTACGACCCGGTCTTCGACCCGATCGACCGCGTCTTCCTGCCGCGCGCCGACATCGCGACCGAGACGCTGGTCGCGGGCCTGATAGAGCTCGGGTGGGAGGTCGACGACGTCACCGCCTACCGGACGGTGCGCGCGTCGCCGCCGCCGGCGGACACGCGTGAGGCGATCAAGGGCGGCGGCTTCGACGCCGTTCTCTTCACGTCGTCCTCCACGGTGCGCAACCTCGTCGGGATCGCCGGCAAGCCGCACAACGTCACCGTGATCGCCTGCATCGGCCCCGCGACGGCCAAGACGGCGGAGGAGCACGGTCTGCGGGTCGACGTGCTCTCGCCCGAGCCGAGCGTGGGCAAGCTGGCCGAGGCCCTGGCCGAGTACGGCGCGGCGCGCCGCGAGGCGGCCAAGGAGGCCGGCGAGTCGGTGTACCGGCCGAGCGAGCGCCGTCCGGGCGCGCGCCGCCGCCGTACCACCTGACGGCGGGCAGCAGGCACGACGGGGCCCGGACGCGACGCGTCCGGGCCCCGCGGCGTAGCCGGGCCGTGGTGCGGCGCGGGGGCCGGCGGGGGTACGGCCTACGCTGGTTCCCGACTGTTCTCGACGCTCGAAGAGGCGACTAGAAGATGAGCACGTACGGATCCTTCCCCGGCTCGCGCCCCCGCCGGCTGCGCACCACCCCGGCGATGCGGCGGATGGTCGCGGAGACCCGCCTGCACCCCTCGGACCTGATCCTCCCCGCCTTCGTGCGGGAGGGCATCAGCGAGCCGCTGCCCATCTCGGCGATGCCGGGCGTGGTGCAGCACACGCGGGACACGCTGCGGAAGGCGGCCGTGGAGGCCGTGGAGGCGGGCGTTTCGGGGATCATGCTGTTCGGTGTCCCGGCGGACGAGAACAAGGACGCGCTGGGTACGGCGGGCACGGAACCGGACGGCATCTTGCAGGTGGCGATCCGCGACGTGCGGTCCGAGGTGGGCGACGACCTCGTGATCATGTCCGACCTGTGCCTGGACGAGTACACCGACCACGGCCACTGCGGCGTGCTGGACGAGCACGGCCGCGTCGACAACGACGCGACGCTGGAGCGCTACGCCGAGATGGCTCAGGTCCAGGCCGACGCGGGCGTCCACGTGGTGGGCCCCAGCGGCATGATGGACGGCCAGGTCGGGGTGATCCGCGACGCGCTGGACGAGACCGGGCACGAGGACGTGTCGATCCTCGCCTACACCGCCAAGTACTCCTCGGCGTTCTACGGTCCGTTCCGCGAGGCCGTCGGCTCCTCCCTCCAGGGCGACCGCAAGACCTACCAGCAGGACCCGGCGAACGCCCGCGAGTCCCTGCGGGAGCTGGCGCTGGACCTGGAGGAGGGCGCCGACATGGTCATGGTCAAGCCCGCGGGCCCCTACCTGGACATCCTGTACCGGGTCGCGCAGTCGGTGGACGTGCCGGTGGCCGCGTACCAGATCAGCGGCGAGTACGCGATGATCGAGGCGGCCGCGGAGAAGGGCTGGATCGACCGGGACCGCGCCGTGCTGGAGGCCCTGCTGGGCATCAAGCGCGCGGGCGCGGACACGATCCTCACGTACTGGGCGACGGAAGTCGCGCAGTGGCTCGGCCGGGAGCGCTGAGCGCGCGTAGCGGCGTGGGTAGTGCCGCCCGGCGCGGATGAGTACCCGCACTCATGCGGCGGCCTCGCCGGGGTGGCTGGATGGGGGCATGGAACACAACGACGCCGGCCGGGACCGGTACGCCCTCATCGCCCCGATCGTGACGACCCTGATCACGCTGCCCCTGGGGCTGGGGGCGTTCGGGTTCGCCGGGCTCAGTCCGATGGCCTGCGATTCCTGCAACGGTGAGGCGGCCCGGCGCTTCGACGACAGCTTCGGCTCCGCCTTCGCGGTGTTGCAGGTCGGGCTGGTCGTGGCGCTCGTGCTCCTGGTGGCCACCTGGGCGCTGCCCTGGCAGCAGCGCAACGCCGCGAAGCGCGTGCTCCTCGCCGCGCTCGCGCCGGCCGCCGTCCTCCTCGCGTGGCTCGTCTTCTACGGCATGGTCGACTGGCCGGCCGAGTAGCCGCAGGCGTGGTGGTGGGCGCACCCTGGAGGGAAGAGGTCGACCTCTGGAGGTGATCCCTCATGGCCACGCTCGCCGGGTGGCATGTGGAACTCGAATTCACCGAGGAGGGCCACCGCACCAGCGCGGCAGCCCTGCTCAGGCTCATGGACGGCTCCGAACTGCGGGCGCGGGGCTACGCGATGCGGCATCCGTCCGACACGGACCAGATCCGGGTCGGGGAGGAGATCGCGGGCGCACGGGCGCTCATGGATCTCGCGTCGCAGCTCCTGGACAAGGCCCACACCGAGATCGACGCGGAGTCGGGCCGCCACTCCTACCCGCTGACCCAGTGAGCGGGGCGGGTCCGGGCGGACGGTGAAGGGGCGGGGACGGGACGTGCGGGACCTTCGGGTCCCGCACGTGCATCCGGCCGGCGCACGGCGCCGATTGCCGGGGCGGGCCCGAGAGCCCGGGCCGGCGCCGAGTTCCCGGGCCGGCGCCGATTTTCCGGGCCGGCGCACGGCGCCGCCTAGCTCCGCTCCTGCACCCGGCCCTCCAGGCGGGTCATCGCCCGGGCCAGTTCGCCGGCCGTCCCCAGCGGGACGATCGCCGCGCGGCCCGGGACCCGTACGCCGCCCGTCAGGGCCACCCGGGTGCCGCCGCCCGGCTCCGGGGCCGCCGCCATGCCGACGATCAGGAAGCGGCTCTGGAGCCAGCACCAGCCCGGGCGCAACACCCCCCTGAGGTGGGCGCGCAGCCCGTACTTGCTGCGGGCCATGGCCTCCACCCGGTCGCCGCTCACCCGCAGCACCCTCACCCGGCGCATGTCCGGCTGGAAGCGGCCGAACTCGCCCTCCAGGTCGGCCATCACCGCCCAGACCGTGTCCGGGTCGGCGGGCAGCACCCGCTCGGCGATCCGCGCGCCCGGGATCCCGGCCGCCATCACCCGCAACCGGCCGACGCCGTCGCTCGCGTACGTCATGAGAACCACGCCTTCCGGAAGCTCGAACGGGCCCGGTGCAGCCGGGACTTGGCGGTACCGGGCGGTACTCCGAGGACGGCCGCGGCGGCCTCCTCGTCCAGTCCCTCGACGTCCCGCAGCACCAGCACCGCCCGGTGGCCGGGGGACAGGCGGGCCAGTACGTCGTCGATGTCGGCGGCGAGCTGCGGGTCGCCGCGCCCGGGGACGTCGGCCAGTTCGGCGGGCCGGTCCCGGGCCGCGCGGCGGGCGGTGCGCACCGCCTCGCGGACCGCGATGGCCCGGACCCAGCCGTACAGCGCCTCGGGGTCCCGCAGCGTCCTGAGCGCCCCGAAGACGGCGACCAGCGCCTCCTGCGTGGCGTCCGGGCCGTCCGCGAGGGCGATCGGGGTGCAGACGCGGGCGACGTACGGGGTCAGGTGGTCGAGGAGGTCGTGCATCGCCAGGGTGTTCCCGGCGCGGGCGGCCCGGGCGAGGGTGACTCCGCGCTCGCGTTCCGCCGGGGTCACCGGGCGCGCGCCAGACGGGCGGCGGCCCAGCCGAAGCCGAGGCAGGCGGGGGTGTAGAGCGCGAGGTTGAGTACGGAGAAGGGCCCGGGCGGGCTGTCGACGGCCCCGGTCGCGCACCCCAGGCCCGCCAGGCCCCGCACGGCGAGCCCGGCGGCGACGGCGCCGGTCACCAGGCGGGTCGCGGGCCCGCCCCGGCGGCGGGAGTGGGCCAGGACGGCGCCGGCACCGGTGAGGGTGACGGCGGCGAGCGGCAGGACGACGGGCGGCGCGAAGGAGACCTCGGTGCCGAGGACGGCCAGGGAGAGCGCGTGCGCGTCGGCGGCGGGCCAGGTCCGCCCGGTGGCCCAGTACAGGTGCGCGAGGCCGTCCACGGCCAGCAGGGCCGCGAGCGCCGTGCCCAGGCGGCGGCGGGTGGTGTCGTTCATGTGCTCCCCCTCGGTGTGCGTACCAACACCCTGGAGAGGAGCCGCCCGCGCGGAACGTTCCCTGTGTTCCGCGTCACAGGCGCGGCGGGCCGGGCCGGCGGGGCGGCCCGGCGGGGCGGCCCGGAGTCGTCCTCCGGGCCGCCCACCGGGTCCGTCAGAGGCGCTCGGGGGTGCGGATGCCGAGGAGCGCCATGCCCTTGGTGAGGGTGCGGGCGGTCAGGTCGCAGAGGAAGAGGCGGTTCTCCATCTGCTCGGCGGTGTCGGCCTTGAGGACCGGGCACTGGTCGAAGAAGGTCGAGTAGAGCGTCGCGAGCTGGAAGAGGAACGCCGCGACCTTGTGCGGGGCGTATTCGGCGGCCGCGTCCGCGATGACCTCCCCGAACTGGTCGATGTGCAGGCCGAGCGCGCGTTCGGCCGGGGCGAGCGCCAGCTCGGGGTGCGCGACGGGCCGGGTCTCTCCGGCCTTGCGCAGGATCGAGCGGTTACGGGCGTACGCGTACTGGAGGTACACGGACGTGTCACCGGTCAGGGACACCATCTGGTCGAGGTCGAACTTGTAGTCGCGGCCGGCGGAGGTGGAGAGGTCGGCGTACTTGACGGCGCCGATGCCCACGTACTGGCCGTTGGAGACGATCTCCTCCTCGCTCAGGCCGATCTTCTCGCTCTTCTCGCGCACGACGGCGGTCGCCCGCTCGACGGCCTCGTCCAGCAGGTCGACCAGGCGGACGGTCTCGCCCTCACGGGTCTTGAACGGCTTGCCGTCCTTGCCGAGGACGGTGCCGAAGGCCAACTGGACGGCCTTGACCCCGTCGTTCAGCCAGCCCGCCCGGCGGGCCGTCTCGAAGACCATCTTGAAGTGCAGGGACTGGCGGGCGTCGACCACGTAGATGAGGGTGTCGGCCTTGAGTTCGCCCACGCGGTTGCGGATCGCGGACAGGTCGGTGGCGGCGTAGCCGAAGCCGCCGTCGGACTTCTGGACGATCAGCGGCGTCGGGTTGCCGTCCGGGCCCTTGTACTCGTCGAAGAAGACGCACAGCGCGCCGTTGGAACGGACGGCGACGCCCGAGTCCTCCAGCAGCTTGCAGGTCTCGGCGAGCATGTCGTTGTAGCCGGACTCCCCGACCACGTCCGGGTCCTGGATGTCCATGTCCAGCTTGTGGAAGACCGAGTAGAAGTAGATCTTCGACTCGTCGACGAACCGCTGCCACAGGGCGAGGGTCTGGGGGTCCCCGGCCTGGAGGTCGACGACCCGGGCGCGGGCGCGCGTCTTGAACTCCTCGTCGGAGTCGAAGAGGGCGCGCGAGGCCTTGTAGAGGCGGTTCAGGTTGGACATGGCCTCCTCGCCGGAGACCTCCTCGCCGCCCTCGGCCTTGTGGTCCAGCTCGTGCGGGTGCTCCAGCAGGTACTGGATGAGCATCCCGAACTGGGTGCCCCAGTCGCCGATGTGGTGGCGGCGGACCACCTTCTCGCCCGTGAACTCCAGGATCTCGACCATCGCGGCGCCGATGACGGCGGAGCGCAGGTGGCCGACGTGCATCTCCTTGGCGACGTTGGGCTGCGCGTAGTCGATCACCGTGGTGCCGGCGTCCTCGGCGTACGGGACGCCGAGGCGGTCGTCGGCGGCGCGGGCGGCCAGGGTCTCGATGATCGCCCGGTCGGTGATCGTGATGTTGAGGAAGCCGGGGCCGGAGACCTCGATGTCCTGGATCACACCGCCCTTGTCCAGGCCTTCGAGGACGGTCGACGCGAGCTCGCGCGGGTTGGCCTTGGCCTTCTTCGCGAGGGCCAGGATGCCGTTGGCCTGGAAGTCGGCCCGGTCGCTTCGTCGCAGCAGCGGGTCGGCGGCACCGGCCTCCGGCAGGGCGGAGGCGAGGGCGTCCGCGACGCGCTGATGGACGGAGGAAGCGAGGGAAGGGACCGAGGCCATGAGCTGCCGTTCCTGTGAGGTGAACTTGGTTGTTCCGACAAGAGCCGAGTATCCCACGCGGGGGCCTTCTGTTTCTCTGGAGAATGCGGGAGGGGAGCAACCCCGGAGCGGCCTGTTCCGTCTGGGAGAATGGCGTAAGCCAGCATTCGAGATAGAAGGACGTGTCGTGGCTCAGAGCAGCACCGAGACCGACTGGGTCTCCCGTTTCGCGGACGAGGTCATCGCCGAGGCGGAGCGCCGAGCACCCGGCAAACCTGTCGTCGTCGCGTCCGGACTCTCCCCTTCCGGCCCGATCCACCTGGGCAACCTGCGCGAGGTGATGACCCCGCACCTGGTCGCCGACGAGATCCGCCGCCGCGGCATCGAGGTCCGGCACGTCCTGTCCTGGGACGACTACGACCGCTACCGCAAGGTGCCGGCGGGTGTCGAGGGCGTGGACGAGAGCTGGGCGCAGCACATCGGCAAGCCGCTGACGGCCGTCCCGGCCCCGGCCGGGTCCGCGTACGGCAGCTGGGCCGAGCACTTCAAGGCCGCGATGGTCGAGTCGCTGGCCGAGCTGGGCGTCGAGTACGACCCGATCAGCCAGACCGAGCAGTACACGACGGGCGTCTACCGCGAGCAGGTGCTGTTCGCGATGAAGCACCGGGCGGACATCGACGCCGTGCTCGACCAGTACCGCACGAAGCAGAAGCCGGGCGGCAAGAAGCCGCAGCAGAAGCAGGTCGACGAGGCCGAGCTGGAGGCCGCCGAGGGTTCGGGCGCCGCTGCCGAGGACGACGGCAGCAGCGCCGAAGGCGGCTACTTCCCGTACAAGCCGTACTGCGGCGAGTGCGGCAAGGACTTCACGAAGGTCACGGCGTACGACGACGAGACCACCGAGCTGACCTACGTCTGCACCGAGGACGAGTTCACCGAGACGGTCGCGCTCAACGAGTTCAACCGCGGCAAGCTGGTCTGGAAGGTCGACTGGCCGATGCGCTGGGCGTACGAGGGCGTCGTCTTCGAGCCCTCCGGCGTCGACCACTCCTCGCCCGGTTCGTCGTTCCAGGTCGGCGGGCAGATCGTGCACATCTTCGGCGGCGAGCAGCCGATCGGGCCGATGTACGCGTTCGTCGGCATCAGCGGCATGGCCAAGATGTCGTCCAGCAAGGGCGGGGTCCCGACCCCGGCCGACGCGCTCAAGATCATGGAGCCGCAGCTGCTGCGCTGGCTGTACGCGCGCCGCCGCCCGAACCAGTCGTTCAAGATCGCCTTCGACCAGGAGATCCAGCGGCTGTACGACGAGTGGGACAAGCTGGAGGCGAAGGTCGCCGACGGCTCCGTGCTGCCGGCCGACGCCGCCGCCCACACGCGCGCCGTGCGGACCGCGGCCGGTGAGCTGCCGCGCACCCCGCGCCCGATGCCGTACCGGACGCTGGCCTCGGTGGTCGACATCACCGCCGGGCACGACGAGCAGACGCTGCGCATCCTGTCCGACCTGGACCCGGAGCGGCCGCTGGCCTCGCTGGACGAGGTGCGGCCGCGGCTGGACCGCGCCGAGAACTGGATCACCACCCAGGTCCCGGCCGACCAGCGGACCCTGGTGCGCGAGGAGCCGGACACCGAGCTGCTGTCCTCCCTGGACGACGAGGGCCGGGAGTCGCTGCGGCTGCTCCTGGAGGGACTGGACTCGCACTGGTCGCTCGACGGGCTGACCACGCTGGTCTACGGCGTGCCGAAGGTGATGGCCGGGCTGGAGCCCGACGCGAAGCCGACGCCGGAGCTCAAGGTCGCGCAGCGCACGTTCTTCGCGCTGCTGTACCGGCTGCTGGTGACCCGGGAGACCGGGCCGCGCCTGCCCACGCTGCTGCTGGCGGTGGGGGCGGACCGGGTGCGCAAGCTGCTGGCCGCCTGAGCCACCGCCGGCCGCCTGAGCCACCGCCGGCCGCCCGAGCCGCTGCCGGCCGCCCGAGCCGCTGCCGGCCGCCCGGGCGGCGCGGCCCCGTGGCTCCGTAGGACGTGCGAAGGGCCCGTACCCCTGGGGGTGCGGGCCCTTCGTCGTGAGCGGTTACGCGATGTGCTCGTTCTCCAGGTCCCGCTGGTAGCGGAGCTTGAGCTCGGGCATCAGGCGGCGGATCATCGAGGCGCTGCGCGGGTGCACGATCCCGTGGCGGTCCGAGAGGTGTATGTCCACCTGCTCCGGGGTCGGGAACTGCGAGTGCTCGTCGAGGAAGGCGCGGAACACCTCGTAGGCGGCCTCCGCGAACTTCACCTCGTCGACGTCCGGGTCCGGGGCGCTCTCCGGCACCGGTGCGGGGGTCTGCTCCTGCTGGTCCGGGCCGGCCGGGGGCATGACCGGGGTCGGCTCCAGGCCCTCGACGTACTGGGGGTTGTAGCCGCCCTCGTACGCGGCCTGGGGGGCCAGGGGCGCGGCGAACCAGGCGCTGTTGTGGGCGGCCGGCATGGCGGTCGGCTCGACTGCGAAGGGCAGGGGGGCGGGGAGGGGGCCGGGGACCGCCGGCTGGGGGGCGGGCCGGGCCCCGGGTGCGGCCTGGGCCTCGGACGCGGCTTCCGGAGCCGGTTGTCCGGGCGCCGCCTCGAGGGCGGGGGCCGGGACGGTGGCATCCGGCCCGGCCTCGGCCGGGGGCAGCAGCATCGGTTCGATACCGGCCGCCGCGAGGCCGGTCGGGGCCGTCTGGGCGAGCGGCACCCCTATCCGGGCCAGGCGCAGCGGCATCAGCGCCTCCACGGGGGCCTTGCGGCGCCAGGCGCGCCCGTAGCGGGCCTGGAGGCGGGCCTGGTAGATCAGCCGGTCCTGCTCCATGCCGACGGCCTGCTCGTAGGAGCGCAGTTCCCACAGCTTCATCCGGCGCCACAGTTTGAAGGTGGGGACGGGGGAGAGCAGCCAGCGGGTGATCCGGACGCCCTCCATGTGCCGGTCGGCGGTGATGTCCGCGATCCGGCCGACCGCGTGCCGGGCCGCCTCGACGGTGACCACGAACAGGATCGGGATCACCGCGTGCATGCCGACACCGAGCGGATCCGGCCACGCTGCCGCGCCGTTGAACGCGATCGTGGCGGCGGTCAGCAGCCACGCCGTCTGGCGCAGCAGCGGGAACGGGATGCGGATCCAGGTCAGCAACAGGTCGAGCGCCAGCAGCACGCAGATGCCGGCGTCGATGCCGATGGGGAACACCAGCGAGAAGCTGCCGAAGCCCTTCTTCAAGGCCAGGGCCCGCACCGCGGAGTACGAACCCGCGAAGCCGATGCCCGCGATGACCACGGCTCCGGCGACCACGACACCGATGAGTATCCGGTGCGTACGAGTCAACTGCATCGCGGCCACGCGTGATCCCCTGTCCTTCGACGTGCTACGAGCTGCTGCCGGGAGCTGTTCGAGCCCGGGCAGGCACAGAGTACGGGTGACTGGATGTCAGCCCTACCTCTGCCCCTGCTCCCGCCGATTCCGCCGGCTTCGACCGGGCGCTTCCTACTGGTCCGCGGACTTCGAGGGCTCCGGGGACTTGGACTCCTGCCCCTGGCCCTGGCCCTGCCCCTGCCCCTGACCCTGGCCCTGGCCCTGCGCGGACTGCGACGGCGCGGGGGCCTGCTGTCCGCCCTGGCCGGGGGCCGGCTGGCCGGTGCCCGCGGCCTCGACCGAAGCGGCCGTCTCCTTGGCGGCGGCGACGGCGTCCTGGAGCAGCTTGCCCTGGTCGGGGGCGGCGGCGCCCTCGTAGGCGGCGCCGTTGTAGTCGAGGGTGATCACGACGTTCTTGTCGCGCACGACGATGGTGGTGTTGAAGAAGTCGACGTCCTTCTTCACGCCGTAGACGACCGAGGTGCCCTGGTCACCGATCCCGCCGGCCTGCTCCACCTTGACGTCGTGGGCGCCGTCGACCTTCTTCGCCGTCTCGACCTGCTTGTTGTACTGCTCCTCGGCGCGCTTGTTGCCGCTGCCGAGCGTGGCGTGGGAGTCGTAGCGGACCAGGGAGATCGACAGCCAGTGGTACTGCGAGCCCTTGAGGCCGTCCTCGTCGAGACCGTTCCAGGAGCAGCTGGCGCGGCTGGAGAGGTCGTTCGACTTCGTCGCCGTGCCGTTCTTGTCCTTCGCTTCGGGCACGAGGGAGTCGATGGTCTTCGACTGCACCGCCTTGCAGGGCTCCGGCAGCGTGGCGAACGCCACCTTCTCCAGGGTGGGCGACGCCTTCGCGCCCGGCTTGGAAGGTGCGGAGGAATCGGACTTCTTGCCGTCCGAGCCCGAGGCCTTGCCCGAATCGGAGGAGCATCCGGCGACGGTGAGGATCACCGGGACGGCTGCGCAGGCGAGAACGCGGGTGAGGCGCGAGGCTGATCGGTGCATGTTTCCTTCAGTCGTTGGGGCCATTTCGGGGCGCGGGACTCGAACAACGGTAGCCCGACCCGGCGCCCGGCTGCTGTGCGCGCCGTCACGCGGGCCGCGCGCGCCCCCCGGGGGCGCGTGCGGTCAGTCGTTGAACCGTTCGACGAGCGCCTGCGCCAACTGCCGGACCTTGTCCTGGGTTTCCGCGCTGGAGGGCACGACCCCGGGCTGGGACGGCTGGATGCTGTACTCGATGGTGACGATGACGTTCGAGGTACGGAACACAGTGCGCACGGTGCGCGACTGGGGGGCGGTGGTGCCGGCCGGGCTCAGCTTGTCCTCGATGTACGCCTCGTTGCCCAGCCCCTCCAGCACGCGGGAGCCGAGCTCCGGCGGGGCGGTGGGGGTGGGGCTTCCGCTCGGGCTGCCGCCGGCTCCTGCCGGGTTCGGGGCCGAGCCGGGAGCGGTCGCGCCGGCGGTCGCGCCGGAAGCCGTCGCGACGGGAGCGGCGGGGACCGGGGGAGCCGTGGCGGGTGCGGCGGGCGCGGAGGGCGTCGCCGAAGCCCCGGGGAAGGGGAGGTGGGCGTCGGTGAGGCGGCGTACGTACACCTGCCGCGCCTTGTCGTCGTCGCTCGCGGCGGCGCGGTCGTACGAGACCACGCGCTCGAAGCCGACCGACAACAGCCGGGTCTCCGAGGGCGTCTGCGCGGTCCAGCGGCAGCCGACGCGCCTGTCGGCGTCGTACGAGGCGTCCGCCGTCCCGGCGTAGAGCAACTCCCGCTGTTCGGCGGTGAGGCTCTCGTCGGCGGGGAGCATGCCGCGCAGCCGCTTGAGGTCGGCGGCCTTGCACGGGGCGGGGAGGCTGCGGTACTTCCCCGGCTGTGCGGGCACGGCGGAGCTGCCGCCGGCCTTCGCGTCGGTGGTGGTCCCGGGGCCGCTCGTCTCGGTGCACCCGGTGAGGCCGGTGACCCCGGCCACGAGCGCGGTGAGCATCGCGACGCCTGGCAGGGCCCGCCGTCGTACCGCCTTGCGCTGCACGTCCTGTGGCTCCCTTCGGCCGGCCGGCTGCCCGGCGGTCAGGAAATTGCTTTGCCGTGGCTGGGGCACGGCTGGACACAATGTCTATCGCACACGCTGGTGCCGGCGCCGGTTCCTTGTCCGCTATGGGGCTATGAGCGAGGCTTTTTGCGTATTCCGACTTTCCTGTGATTAACGGGGTTTTGAGGGCGTTATGTCGTACGTAGAGGTACCCGGGGCGAACGTCCCGATCCGGATGTGGACCGATCCCGCGTCGGTCGAGGACCACGCGATGCAGCAGCTGCGCAACGTCGCGACCCTGCCGTGGATCAAGGGCCTGGCCGTCATGCCCGACGTCCACTACGGCAAGGGCGCCACGGTCGGTTCCGTGATCGCGATGAAGGACGCGGTGTGCCCGGCGGCGGTCGGCGTCGACATCGGCTGCGGGATGTCGGCCGTGCGGACCTCCCTCACCGCGAACGACCTGCCCGGCGACCTGTCGGGACTGCGCTCGAAGATCGAGCAGGCCATCCCGGTGGGCGTGGGCATGCACAAGGAGGCCGTGGACCCGGCGCGGCTGTACGGCTTCGGGGCGGCCGGGTTCGGGGATCTCTGGGAGCGCTTCGACCACGTCACGGACTCGGTGAAGTACCGGCGCGACCGTGCGATGCGGCAGATGGGGAGCCTGGGGCAGGGCAACCACTTCTGCGAGGTCTGCATCGACACGGACGGCTCCGTCTGGCTCATGCTGCACTCGGGTTCGCGCAACATCGGCAACGAACTGGCGAACTTCCACATCGGCGTGGCCCGCGGTCTCGCGCACAACCAGGGCCTGGTCGACCGGGACCTGGCGGTGTTCCTGGCGGCGACCCCGGAGATGGACGCGTACCGCAACGACCTGTTCTGGGCGCAGGAGTACGCGAAGTTCAACCGCGCCGTGATGATGAGCCTGTTCAAGGAGGTCATCCGCAAGCAGTTCCGCAAGGCCAAGGTCTCCTTCGAGCGGGAGATCAGCTGCCACCACAACTACGTGGCCCAGGAGCGGTACGACGGCATGGACCTGCTGGTCACGCGCAAGGGCGCGATCCGCGCGGGCAGCGGGGACTACGGGATCATCCCCGGCTCGATGGGGACCGGTTCGTACATCGTGAAGGGACTCGGCAACGAGAAGTCCTTCAACTCGGCTTCGCACGGCGCGGGCCGGAAGATGAGCCGGACGGCGGCGAAGAAGCGTTTCTCGGCGCGGGACCTCGCGGAGCAGACCAAGGGCGTGGAGTGCCGCAAGGACTCCGGCGTGGTGGACGAGATCCCGGGCGCGTACAAGTCGATCGAGCAGGTCATCGACCAGCAGACCGACTTGGTCGAGGTGGTGGCCAAGCTCAGGCAGGTCATCTGCATCAAGGGCTGACCGGCGCGCGCCGCCCAGCGCGCGCCGTTCGGCGTGTGCCGTTCACCGCGCGCTCCGCGCGTCGCGTCCGGGAACCGGTTCCTCGTGGTCGCCCCCGGGGGGTGGGTCAGAGCTCGCGGTGGACCTTCGTGTTCGAGGCCTGGGCGCGCGGGCGGACCACCAGGAGGTCGATGTTGACGTGGCTGGGGCGGGTCACCGCCCAGGTGATCGTGTCGGCCACGTCGTCTGCGGACAGGGGGTGCGCGACGCCCGCGTAGACCTTCTCGGCCTTCTCCGCGTCGCCCCGGAAGCGGGTCTTCGCGAACTCCTCCGTCTTGACCATGCCCGGCGCGATCTCGATGACGCGGACGGGCTGCCCGACGATCTCCAGCCGGAGCGTCTCGGCGAGCACGCGGGCGCCGTTCTTCGCGGCGACGTAGCCCGCGCCGCCCTCGTAGGTGGAGTGCCCGGCGGTGGAGGACAGGACGACCACCGTGCCGTCGCCGGAGGCCACCAGGGCCGGGAGCAGGGCCTGGGTCACGTGGAGCGTGCCGATGACGTTGACCTCGTACATCGTGCGCCAGTCGGCGGGGTCGCCGGTGGCCACGGGCTCCGCCCCGATCGCCCCGCCGGCGTTGTTGACGAGCACGTCGCAGCGCGCGAGGGACGCCGCGAAGGCGTCCACGGCGGCGCGGTCGGTGACGTCGAGGGCGTGGGCGGTGGCCCGGTGGCCCGCGTCGGTGATCTCGGCGGCCAGGGCCTCGATGCGGTCCTTGCGGCGGGCGGTGAGGACGACGTGGTAGCCGGCCGCCGCGAGCTGCCGGGCGGTGGCCGCGCCGATGCCGCTGCTCGCGCCGGTGACCACGGCGGTACGGGTGGCGGGGCTCATGGGCGTGCTCCTCGTTCGTCGTTCGTTCGTACGGGCGATTCCCGGCCAGCATAGGCGGATGCCACGGCTCAGCCGGTTGGCCGTCCCCGGCGGCCGCGCCGCGCCCTCGTTCGTGTGATGGTCCGACCGGCGGGGGCCGGAGCGGTCTAGCGTCCGCGCGTGGAGGTGGTGGCGGTGCGCCGTGGTGCCGTACGGAGTGTGGTGGTGGCGGGCTTGCTCGTGCTGGGCGGTGCCGTGGGCGCGGGCAGCGCCGGGGCCCGGGCGCCCGAGCCGGAGGCGGACGTCTCGTACCACGGCCGGGTCTCGCTGGACCGGGGGCAGCTGCGGGTGTGGCTGGTCCCGCAGAACGAGGGTCCGACCGCGCTGGCCGACGCCACGCTGCGGGTGCGGCTGTCGGCGGACCTCGGGGACGTGCAGGAGCTGGCCGAGGGGTGCGCGCGGGCCGGGCGGCGCGAGGTGGTCTGCGAGACCGGCCCGCTGCCCGCGCACGGGAGGGGCCGGCACATCGGGCTGCTGCTCGGGCTGCGGGAGCGGGTTCCGGAGGTGGTGGTACGGGTCGACACGTGGTGGAACGGCGACGCCGCCGACCGCAACAGCGGCAACAACGAGCACGCGGTGCTGGCCCTGGACACGGGGGACTCGTACGCCTTCTGACCTCTGCTACTGCTGTTCCTTGTGCGGCGCGGGCCGGGGCAGGAGCCAGGACGCCACGGCGGACGCGGTGGCGGTGTCGTCGGCCCGCTCGGAGCTCCAGGCGACGTAGCCGTCGGGGCGTACGAGGACGGACGCCGTGCGGGGCCGCCCGGTGGGCCAGTGGTGGTGGGAGAGCGGGCTCCCGGGCGGGGTGGGCCGTCCGGGAGGGGTGATGAGGACGAAGCTGCCGGTGCGCAGGGCCTCGTAGAGGCGCAGGCCGCCGGCGAGGGGCAGGTCGGGGGCGCGCCGGCCCGCGGTGGTCGGGCGGTGGGTGCCCGCGGGGGGCGGGTAGCCGATCCCGATGCCGGAGACGAGGCCGAGCGCGCGCTCCTGGGCCGGGCCGACCCGGGCGAGGACCGCGGCGCCGAGCGCGCGGGCGGCGCGGCGGGCGGGGTCGCTGACCATGGCGGTGCGGACGAGGGCGCCGCTCGCGCGCAGGACGAGCCGGCCGACGGGGTGGCGTTCGCGGTGGTAGCTGTCGAGGAGGGCCTCGGGGTCGGGGCTGTGGCCGTGGAGGACGGCGGCGAGCTTCCAGGAGAGGTTGGCGGCGTCCTGGAGGCCGGTGTTCATGCCGAGGCCACCGGCGGGGGAGTGGACGTGGGCGGCGTCCCCGGCGAGGAAGACGCGGCCGGCGCGGTAGTGGGGGACCTGGCGTTCGTCGCTGTGGAAGCGGGACATCCAGCGGGGGTCGTGCATGCCGTGGTCGGTGCCGAGGGCGGCGCGGGTGATGGCGCGCAGCTCTTCGAGGCCGACGGGGTCGGTGTCGGCGGCGCGGCCGTCGCGGTGCCAGGCGATGGCGCGGTACCAGCCGTCGCCGAAGGGGACGACGAGGGCGAAGGCGTCGGCGCTGCCGTTGACGGCGAGGAAGTCCTCGGGGGGATCGGTCAGCCGTACGTCGGCCAGGACCATGGAGCGGACGACGGCCTTGCCGGGGAAGGGGAGGCCCAGGGCCCGGCGGACGGTGGAGCGGACGCCGTCGGTGCCGACGACGTGGCGGGCGGTCTGCCGCACGGGGCCGGCGGGGGTGGTGATGTCGAGGGTGACGCTGTCGTGGTCCTGGTGGAGGCCGGTGACTTCGCAGTCATATCGGATGACCGCCCCTGTGGACAGAGCTCGGCGCTCCAGCAGTTTCTCTGTCTCATATTGAGGGGTGATCAGTACGAAGGGGTAGCGGGAGCTCAGCCGTTGAAGGGAGAGGGCCATGCCACCGAAGGGGCGCAGCCGGTCGATCCGTCGGCCGGTGGAGACGAGCTGGTCGGCGATGCCGCGCGCGTCGAGGAGTTCGAGGGTGCGGGCGTGGACGGCGAAGGCCCGGGTCAGATTGGCGGCGGTCTGGGGGCGCCGCTCGATGAGGGTGACGGAGAGACCTGCGGCGGCGAGGTCGCCGGCGAGCAGGAGCCCGGTGGGTCCGGCTCCGACGACGGCGACGTCGACGACGGCGTGGGGCGTGTGGTCCTCAGCGGCAGTCATGCCTCGGCAGTTTGCCGCACCTCACGCGGCGGCGTCACCGTCTCCGTCGCCCCGGCCCTTGTCGCCGGGGCCGAATTCGGCCACGGCTTCGGAGACGATCCGCTCCAGGCGGGCGTGGTGGGCGCCGCGCCAGTACACGCGCTCGCAGTCGGTGCACTGGGCGAACACGTCGTAGGAGCGCTGCGTGCCGTGCTGGAGGCGGTCGCCCACGCTGTCCTTGTCGGCTTCGCGGAGCGGTCCGTTGCAGGCGGTGCAGCGGGTCCAGGGTGCGAGGTGCGGGGCGAAGCGGCTGAGTACGTCGCGCAGTTGCTCGTCGGGGTTGTCGCTGTAGACGTACGCGCCGGCGAAGATCTCGCGGCGGCGCAGCAGGCCGCGGTCGCGGGAGAGGAGGACACGGCGCTCGGCGGCGGAGCGGGTGGCGAGGGCGGGGTCCCCGATGTCCTCGTTCTCGTAGGCGGCGTCGACTCCCAGCAGGCGCAGGCGGCGGGCGAGCGTGCCGAGGTGGACGTCGAGGAGGAACCGGAGGGGGGTGCCGTCGTCGCTGCGCTGCGGGATCCGCTGGGGGCGGTCGACGCCGAACACCTCGACCAGCTCGCCTGCTTGCGGGACGTACGAGACGGGCACCTCCTGCCCGTCCACGAGCAGCCGGCCGACCTCGGTGAGCGGGACGCCGGCGGACTCGACGACGTGTCCGACGCTGGAGGCGCCGTCGGTCACGGTGGGAACCCGCTCGGCCCGCCGACTGGGCGCGGCGAAGACGTGCAGTTCGGGCGCGAGGGTGAGCTGAATGCCGGGTCCGTTCACCCTGCCAGCATGCCATCCGCCTCCGACGCCCCGGGCGGAATTTCCACCGCCGCCCCCCGCCCCGGGGACCCTCCGCCCCGGCGCGGCTCGCCGGTCCCGCCCGGGCCCGGAGGGCCGGCGGCCCGGGGCGACGGGCGGAGCCGGGTGGTCGGTCGTGGGGGTGGTCAGCCGAGGAGGGCCGCGAACATGCCGGGTTCGTAGGAGCCGCCCTGTTGGTGGACGATCACCGCGAGACGGTTGGCCGCGTTGATCAGGGCGGTCAGGGAGACCAGCGCCGCGACCTGGTCGTCGTCGTAGTGCTTGCGCACCTCGGCCCAGGTCTCGTCGGACACGCCCTGGTGGGCGTCGGCGAGCCGGGTGCCCTCTTCGGCGAGGGCCAGCGCGGCCCGCTCGGCCTCGGTGAACACGGACGACTCGCGCCAGGCGGCGACCAGGTGGAGCCGGACCGCGCTCTCACCGGCGGCCGCGGCCTCCTTGGTGTGGATGTCGATGCACCAGCCGCAACCGTTGATCTGGCTGATCCGCAGCGACACCAGCTCCTGCGTGGACTTCGGCAGCGGCGACTGGTCGATCACCAGGCCGGTGTTGGCGAACCGCTTGGCGAACTTGACCGCGATCTCGTTCTCGAACAGGTTGAACCGGGTTTCCATGATCTCGTCCTCACTCGTGTGTCTTGCGGGAACGAACACCAGATGCCGGCGACCCGCCGCCTGTGACAGGGGCGGCGCTGTGACGAGCGTCACCGCCCGGGGGTGTCACAAAGCGGCGGCCGGCGGCATCTCGTGCGCGTGTCACCGACACGGCGAACAGGCAGGCCGGCAGGCAGGAGCAGCAGGTGAAGAGCGAGCACGGCGAGCACACGGAAGACGCGGGCGCCACCGAGGCGTTCGTCGCCCACCGCAACCTGCTGTTCACGGTGGCCTACGAGATGCTCGGCTCGGCCGCCGATGCGGAGGACGTGCTGCAGGAGACCTGGCTCCGGTGGGCGGGCGTCGACCTCGCCCCGGTGCGGGACCGCCGGGCGTACCTGGTGCGGATCACGACCCGACAGGCACTGATCCGGCTGCGGACGCTCGGCCGCCGCAAGGAGTCGTACGTCGGCTCCTGGCTGCCCGAGCCGCTGCTGACGACCCCGGACGTGGCCGAGGACGTCGAGCTGGCCGACAGCGTCTCGATGGCGATGATGCTCGTCCTGGAAACGCTCGCGCCGACCGAGCGGGCGGTCTTCGTGCTGCGCGAGGTGTTCGACCTCGGCTACGAGGAGATCGCCGAGGCCGTCGACAAGACGCCGGCCGCGGTCCGCCAGATCGCCCACCGGGCACGCGCACACGTCGCCGCGCGCCGCCCGCGCGCGGCGGTCTCCAGGGCCGAGACCCGGGGCGCGCTCGACGCGTTCCGGCGGGCGGTGGAGACCGGTGACCTCCAGGGCCTGCTCGACCTTCTCGCACCGGACGTCGTCCTCCTCGGTGACGGCGGTGGCATCAAGCAGGCCGTCCTGCGGCCCGTCGTGGGGGCCGACAAGGTGGCCCGCCTCCTCGCCACCGGACTGGCCAGGCACACCACGGCGTCGCTGCGCCCGGCACAGGTCAACGCCCACCCGGCCGTGGTCCTCCACCTCGACGGCGCGCTCGACACCGTCCTGGCGGTGCGCATCGACGACGGCCTCATCACCGGCCTGTACGCCGTGCGCAACCCCGAGAAGCTGTCCCACATGCACCGGGAGACCTCCCTGCGCCGCTGAGCCGGGAGCCCGGGTCGGCGACGGGCCCGCAAACGCCCGGGAGCGCCCGGAGCGCCCGGGAGCCACCCGCCCGGGGGACCCGGCGCACGGCCCGGCGCGGCGACGGGCGGCCCGGACCCGCTCTGGCCACGCTAAGTGCGCAGATCACCACCGCACCGCACCACCCGGAGGCAGAGATGACCCAGGCCGTACCGTTCACGACCGCCGAGACCCACGGGCTGCGGGACACGCTGGACGAGATCGTCGCCGACCGCGCCACCCCCGGCGGCGTCCTCGTCTGCGGTACGGCCACCGGGGAGCGGACCGTGATCTCCGCCGGGGTCGTCTCCCCGTACACCAACCCCAAGGCCCCCGACGAGAACACCGTCTACGACCTGGCCTCGCTGACGAAGGTCACGGCGACCTGGCCGCTCGTCGGCCGGGCCGTCGCCGACGGGCTGCTCGACCTCGACACCCCGGTCCGGGCGTACCTGCCGCCGATGGACGGCCCCATGCCCAGCGGTGAAGCCACCGTGCGCCAGCTGCTGTCGCACACCGGCGGCCTCCAGGCCGCGACCCGCCTCGACCTCTACGACCTCACCTCCAGGCCGTTGCACGAGCTGATCTGCCACGAGCTGATGGAGAACCTGCCCGGCAGCCACCGCTACGTCAACCGCGGCTACATCCTGCTCGGCCTGGCCCTCGTCCACGTCGCCGGCCGGCCGCTGGACCGCCTGGCCGCCGACTTCTGGGCCGAGCTGGGCATGGGCCGCACCGGCTACGGTCCGATCCCCCAGGCCCCCGACGTCGCGCCGACCGAGCACCCCGACGGCCATGACCGCCTGTGGGGCGTGGTGCACGACGAGAACGCCGCGACGATGGGCGGGGTCGCCGGCCACGCCGGGGTCTTCGCGCCCGCCGCGGACCTCGCCACGTACGCCGAGCACCTGCTGGGCGGCCGCACGGGCCCCACCCCCTCGGGCCGCACGGGCCCCACCCCCTCGGGCCACGCGCGCCCCACCCCCTCGGGCCACGCGAGCCCGCTCACGCTGTGGCTGCGCGAGAGCCTCGCCCCCCAGGCGGAGATCGAGCCGGGCCTCTACCGGGGCCTGGGCTGGATCCTCGCCGCCGGCGGAACGGTGGCCTACCACCACGGCTTCACCGGGACGAGCCTCTACCTCGCCCCCGCCACCGGCCGCTACGTGGTCATCGTCACCAACGCCGTCCACAACGGCGCCCCCCGCGTCCGGCTGGCCCCGCTGCGCGAGCGCGCCCTCAAGATCCTGACCGGGTGAGGCCGGGCTTCACGAAGGGACGGGCTTCACGAAGGGACGGGTGTCACGGCCAGACGAGGCAGTACGCCTGGTGGCCCGCCTCATGGAGGCGGTGGGAGAAGTCCTGCCACTCGTGCAGGAGCTGGTAGACGTTGAACGCGTCGCTCGGCCCCCCGCGGTCGGGGACCGTGGACCAGATGAAGGCCGCCGCTCCGACGGACTCCTCGCCGACGCCGCGCAGCGGGTCGACCACCGTCATCGGGAGCTTGACCACCGCGTAGTCGGGGTGCAGGACGACCAGTTCCAGCGGGGGCACCTTGTGCAGGGGTATGCCTTCGATGCCGGTCAGGACCATCGCCGCCATGGTCTCCGGCTTGATCTTGGTGAACAGGCCGCCCATGCCCAGCTCGTCCCCGCCGAGCTCCTCCGGCCGCATGGTGACGGGCACCCGCGCCGCCGTCGCGCCGTCCGGGGCGCCGAAGTACTTGTAGGTCACGCCCATGCCACGGCCCTTGGGCAGAGCGTCCGGCGGCACGATCGGTTCGGGTGCCGCATCGGCGGCCTCGGTGCCGCGCCGCCGGTGCTTGCCGCGACGGCGGGCATCACGGGCGCGCTGCGGGTCCAGGCCGTCCGTACCCTCGCCCGGTCCACCACCGCGTTGCATATCTCCACCCGACTGGTATTGCCTGCCCCGGCCCCGCGGCCCCCGCCACGCAGCCTGATCATCATGGCAGTGACCTCCCCCGGGGTGGCGCGGTGAAACGCCCGTCCGCAAGTCTGTCGCGGCCTCTGAGACCATGGCTGGTGTGAGCTACCCGTATCCGTATGAAGCCCCAGTCTCGCAGAACCTGTTTACGCGCGCGTCCGTAGTGACGCCCGGCGGCGTGAACTCTCCCGTGCGCGCCTTCCGCGCCGTGGGGGGTACGCCCAGGTTCATGGTGTCTGGTACCGGTCCGTATCTGACCGATGCCGACGGCCGCGAGTACGTCGACCTGGTCTGCTCGTGGGGACCGATGATCCTCGGCCATTCCCACCCCGCCGTGATCGAGGCGGTTCAGGCCGCCGTCGCCCGCGGCACGTCCTTCGGTACGCCGGGCGAGGGCGAGGTCGCGCTCGCCGAGGAGATCGTGGCGCGCATCGAGCCCGTCGAGCAGGTGCGTCTGGTGTCGTCCGGCACCGAGGCGACCATGTCGGCGATCCGGCTGGCCCGCGGTTTCACCGGCCGCGCCAAGGTCGTCAAGTTCGCCGGCTGCTACCACGGTCACGTCGACGCCCTGCTGGCCTCCGCCGGTTCCGGGCTCGCGACCTTCGCGCTCCCCGACACCCCGGGTGTCACGGGAGCGCAGGCCGGCGACACGATCGTGCTCCCCTACAACGACCTGGAGGCGGTCCGGGCGGCGTTCGCCGCGCACCCCGGCGAGATCGCCTGTGTGATCACGGAGGCCGCACCCGGCAACATGGGCGTCGTCACCCCCGGTGAGGGCTTCAACCAGGGCCTGGCCGACCTGTGCCGCGAGAACGGGGCGCTGTACATCTCCGACGAGGTGATGACGGGCTTCCGCACCTCCCGCGCCGGCTGGTACGGGGTCGACGGGGTCAAGCCGGACCTGATGACCTTCGGCAAGGTCATGGGCGGCGGCTTCCCGGCCGCGGCGTTCGGCGGCCGCGCGGACGTGATGGGCCACCTGGCCCCGGCGGGCCCGGTCTACCAGGCGGGCACGCTCTCCGGTAACCCGGTCGCCACCGCCGCCGGTCTGGCGCAGCTGCGCCTGCTGGACGGGGCGGCGTACGACAAGGTCGACGCGGTGTCGGAGCAGATCCGGCAGCTGGTCACCGAGGCGCTGACCAAGGAGGGCGTCGCGCACCGGCTGCAGACCGCCTCCAACATGTTCTCCGTGTTCTTCACCGAGGACGAGGTGAAGAACTACGACGACGCGAAGAAGCAGGACGCCTTCCGCTTCAACGGGTTCTTCCACTCGATGCTGGCGCAGGGCGTCTACTTGCCGCCGTCGGCGTTCGAGTCCTGGTTCGTGTCCACCGCCCACGACGAGCAGGCCGTCGAGCGCATCGCCGCCGCCCTGCCCGCCGCCGCCCGCGCCGCCGCGGAGGCCACCGCATGAGCAGCAGCACGCCGGGCGAGATCACCGTCGTCCACCTGATGCGGCACGGCGAGGTGCACAACCCGGACGGTGTGCTCTACGGCCGCCGCTCCGGCTACCACCTCTCCGAGCTGGGCCGGCAGATGGCCGAGCGGGTCGCGGAGCACCTCCAGTCGCGGGACATCACCTACGTCGTGTCCTCCCCGCTGGAGCGGGCGCAGGAGACGGCCGCGCCGGTGGCCAAGGCGCACGGTCTGGACGTGGCGAGCGACGCGCGGCTGCTGGAGGCGGGGAACGTCTTCGAGGGCAAGACCTTCGGGGTCGGTGACGGGGCGCTGCGCAAGCCGGCGAACTGGAAGCACCTGACGAACCCGTTCAAGCCGTCCTGGGGCGAGCCGTACGTCGAGCAGGTCGTGCGGATGATGAGCGCGCTGGAGGCGGCGCGTGACGCGGCGCGCGGGCACGAGGCGGTGGCGGTCAGCCACCAGCTGCCGATCTGGATCGTGCGCAGCTTCGCCGAGAAGCGGCGGCTGTGGCACGACCCGCGCCGCCGTCAGTGCACGCTGGCCTCGCTGACGTCGTTCACGTTCCAGGGCGACGCGCTGGTGTCGGTGGGCTACAGCGAGCCGGCCCGGGACCTGGTCCCGGCGCATCTGCTGGCGGGCGCCAAGCCGGTGAAGGGGAAGTCGAAGGCCTTCGGCGCGTAGGCCCCGGCCGGGCGGCACGGGGCTACGGGCCCCGGCCGCCCGGCGCCGCCCCACCGCAAGCCGCCCCGCCCCCAGGCTGCCAGGCCGCCCGGCCCCGCCCCCAGGCTGCCCGGCCGCCCCGCCGCAGGCCGCCCGGCGCCGCCCCGGCCACACCGCCCCCCGGCCGCCCTTCTCGGGCGTGCTCGGCCTGGAGCGTGCCAAGAGTTGGCCTGTTTTCGTACAAGCCGCTCCGGGGGAGCCGTGTCACCCTCCCGCTCCGCCTGAATGTCGGTTTGTATGACATTTCATGAGCCAAGTGCGCGACTACAGCCGGAGGGCGGTGCTCGGCCTGGGACTTGGCGCCGCGGCGGCCGGCATCGCCGGATGCGGCGGCAGTTCGTCCGGTCCGGGCGGCCCGGCCCCGACGCGCGGGCCGAACCCCGGTCCGCCCCCGGTCAAGCTGCTCGGCGACGGTTCCACCGCCGACACCGGCCCGCAGCCGCACCAGCCGCCCGCCCCCGTCCCGCTCCAGTCTGGCGAGACGCCGCCCCAGTTCGTGGTGTTCAGCTGGGACGGCGCCGGCGAGGTGGGCAACGGCCTCTTCCCGCGCTTCCTCAAGGTCGCCAAGGACCACGGCGCGGCCATGACCTTCTTCCTGTCCGGGCTCTACCTGCTGCCGGAGTCCAAGAGGGAGCTCTACCGGCCGCCCGGCAACCCGGTCGGCGCCTCCGACATCGGCTACCTCAGCGACGAGCACATCCGCGCCACCCTCACCCACGTGCGCCAGGCGTGGCTGGACGGCCACGAGGTGGGCACCCACTTCAACGGCCACTTCTGCTCCGGCTCCGGTTCCGTCGCCCACTGGAGCCCGCAGGACTGGCGGAGCGAGATCGAACAGGCCGTGTCGTTCGTCACCAACTGGCGGACGAACACCGGGTTCGCCGACCTCGAACCACTGCCCTTCGACTACGGCAAGGAGCTGGTCGGCGCCCGCACCCGCTGCCTGCTCGGCCAGGACGCCCTGCTGCCCACCGCCCGCGAGCTGGGCTGGCGCTACGACGCCTCCTCGCCCGGCGGCGACCAGCGGTGGCCGCAGAAGCGGGAGGGCCTGTGGGACCTGCCCCTGCAGTCGATGCCCTTCCCCGGGCACTCCTTCGAGGTGCTGTCGATGGACTACAACATCCTCGCGAACCAGTCCGTCAACACCACCCGGGGCGTTCCCGGCAACTACCCCGCGTGGCGCACCCAGGCCACCGCCACCTACCTCGGGGGCTTCGAGCGGGCGTACGAGACCAACCGCGCGCCCCTGTTCATCGGAAACCATTTCGAGGAGTGGAACGGCGGGATCTACATGGACGCCGTCGAGGAAGCCCTCAAGGGCATCGCGGACAAAAAGGATGTAAGGCTCGTATCCTTCCGGCAGTTCGCCGACTGGCTCGACGTCCAGGACCCGCGGCTGCTGGCCAAGCTGCGCGCCCTCACCCCCGGCCGGCAGCCGGCCGGTGGCTGGCGCGCGTACCTCACCCTCGGCTGACCAGCGGAGAGACCCCCGCCCGGGGGGTGCGGAAGATCCGCAAATCGGTCATGCGAAACTTTTCACATGAGCCTTGGCCAAGCCCCCCGCCGCCGCTCGACCAGCGGCCGCGTCAGTCTGCTGACCGCGGTGACCCTCGCGAGCGCCCTGACCCTTACGGCGTGCGGCGATTCGGGCAGCAGCAAACCCTCCGGTTCCGCCGGCGGGAACTACGTCGCGGGCGCCGGCGGCATCTCCACCGTCGCCAAGGGCGAGCGCACCGAGGCACCCAAGCTCGACGGCGAGACGGTCGACGGCAAGACGCTCGACACGACCGCCCTCAAGGGCAAGGTCGTCGTCCTCAACGTCTGGGGCTCCTGGTGCCCGCCCTGCCGGGCCGAGGCCCCCTACTTCGCGAAGGTGTCGAAGGAACTGGCCGACAGCGGCAAGGACGTCGCCTTCGTCGGCCTGAACATCCGCGACAACAGCAAGCAGAACGCCGCCGCCTTCGAAGAGAACTTCGGGATCACCTACCCGAGCCTCTACGACCCCGACGGCCGGCTGATCCTCCGCTTCCCCAAGGGCACGCTGAACCCCCAGTCGATCCCCTCCACGGTGGTCCTCGACAAGGAGGGCAAGATCGCCGCCCGCACGCTGGTCGCGCTCAACGAGACCCAGCTGCGCTCGATGATCGACCCGCTGCTCGCGGAGAAGTGACCGACGTGGTCACCGAGCTCCACCTCCTCGCCGCCGGGGCGACCGGTGTGAACACCACCGTCCTCAACGGGGCGCTGCTGCTCGCGCTGCCCCTCTCGCTCCTGGCCGGCCTGGTCTCCTTCTTCTCGCCCTGCGTGCTGCCGCTGGTCCCCGGCTACCTCTCCTACGTGACCGGGGTGGGCGGCGCCGACCTCGCCGAGGCCCGCCGCGGGCGGATGCTGGCCGGGGCGAGCCTGTTCGTCCTCGGCTTCACGGCGGTCTTCGTCTCGACGGGCGCGCTCTTCGGCTACTTCGGGGACACCCTCGCCGAGAACAAGGACGTCATAGCCCGCGTCCTCGGCGGCCTGGTGATCGTGCTCGGCCTGTTCTTCATGGGGGCGATCCCCGGCCTGACGATGCGCGAGTTCCGCTTCCACAAGAAGCCGGCCGCCGGCCTGATCGGCGCGCCGTTGCTCGGCGTGCTCTTCGGCGTCGGATGGACCCCCTGCATGGGTCCGACCCTCGCCGCCGTCAACACGCTCTCCATCGACCAGGCGACCGCGGGCCGCGGCGCCCTGCTGACCACGGTGTTCTGCCTGGGCCTCGGGGTGCCGTTCATCCTGACGGCGCTCGCGTTCCGCAAGGCGCTCGGCGCGTTCGGGTGGGTGAAGCAGCACTATGCGTGGGTGATGCGGATCGGCGGCGGCATGCTGATCGTCACCGGACTGCTCCTCGTCACAGGTTGGTGGGGCACGCTCATCAGCGACATGCAGAGCTGGACCAACGGCTTCACGGTGGGGATCTGAGGACTACACGGACATGAGTACGACCGACAAGGCGTCCCCCGAGGCGTCCCAGCAATCCTCCGCGTCCGCGCGCGGCGACGACGACGCCGCCGCCGGAGCGCAGCTGTCCACTGCCCCCCTGGAGGACGCCCCCGGCGGCCCGGTGGGCATCGGCGTGCTCGGCTGGCTGCGCTGGTTCTGGCGCCAGCTCACCTCCATGCGGGTGGCGCTGATCCTGCTGTTCCTGCTCTCGCTCGCCTCCATCCCCGGCTCGCTCATCCCGCAGACCCAGGTCGACGCGATGAAGGTCGCCACCTGGAAGCGCGAGCACGCCTCGTGGGTGACGGTCGCCGAGAAGCTCCAGCTCTTCGACGTCTACAGCTCGGTGTGGTTCTCCGCGATCTACCTGCTGCTGTTCATCTCGCTGATCGGCTGCATCCTGCCCCGCTCCTGGCAGTTCGTCGGCCAGCTGCGCGGCCGCCCGCCCCGCGCCCCCAAGCGCCTCGACCGGCTGCCCGCGTACACGACGTGGCGCACGGAAGAGCCCGCCGACGAGGTCATCGCGGCGGCCGGGAAGGTACTGGGCGCGAGCCGCTTCCGTACCGAGACGGGTGCGAGCTCCGTGGCCGCGGAGAAGGGCTACCTGCGCGAGGCCGGGAACCTGCTCTTCCACATCGCCCTCATCGTCATGCTGGTGGCCTTCGCCTGGGGACAGCTCTACAAGTCCGAGGGCGGCAAGCTCGTCCTGCGCGGCAAGGGCTTCTCCAACACGCTCACCCAGTACGACGACTTCAAGTCCGGGTCCTTCTTCACCCCCGACGACCTCCCGCCCTTCTCCTTCACCCTGGACCGGTTCGACGCCTCGTACGCGAAGACCGGCCCGCAGAAGGGCACCGCGCGCGACTTCAAGGCGTACGTCACCTTCCGCGAGGGCGCGAACGGCGCACCGCACAAGCGCGAGATCGAAGTCAACAAGCCCCTGGAGGTCGACGGCTCCAAGGTCTACCTCCTCGGCCACGGCTACGCGCCGGTCGTCTCGGTGACCGACCCCACCGGCAAGGTGATCTTCAAGGACGCCGTGCCGATGCTCCCGCAGGACTCCAACCTCACCTCCTCCGGTGCCATCAAGGTCACCGACGGCTACAAGGACAAGGACGGCAAGAAGGAGCAGCTCGGCTTCGGCGCCATGTTCGTGCCGACGTACGCGGGCGAGGGCAAGGGGACGATGTTCTCCCAGTTCCCCGACCTGGGCTTCCCGGCGCTCATGCTCAGTGCCTGGCACGGCAGCCTCGGCGTGGACTCGGGTCTGCCGCAGAACGTCTACCAGCTCGACACGTCGAAGATGCAGATGTTCAAGGACGATGCGGGCCAGTTGTTCAAGCAGAAGATGCTGCCCGGGGAGACGATGACCCTGCCGGGCGGCGCGGGCACCGTGAAGTTCGAGGGCATCGAGCGCTGGGCCACCTTCTCGATCACCCACCAGCCCGGCAGCGGCCTCGCCCTCGCGGGCGCCATCGCCGCCATCGGCGGCCTGGCCGGCTCCCTGTTCATCCAGCGCCGCCGGATCTGGGTCCGGGCGACCACGGGCGAGGACGGGGTGACCGTCGTGGAGATGGCGGCCCTCGGCCGCAGCGAGTCCACCAAGCTCCCGCAGGAGCTGGGCGCGCTGGCCGCCGCACTCCACCAGCAGGCGCCCACGGCGCCCGACCGACCTGTCAAGGAAAACGTTGAAGGGGAGCGCGGATGACGCCGCTCGCAGCCGAGGCCAATGAGAACCTGGCCCAGATCAGCAACTACCTGGTCTATTCGTCGATGGCGGTCTACACGCTCGCCTTCCTCGCCCACATCGCCGAGTGGATCTTCGGCAGCCGCAGCAAGGTCGGCCGTACGGCCGCCGCGCTGACCGGGGCCCCGGCCGCCGCGGCCCCGGCCGTGCAGGTGCGCGGGAAGGGGGGCACGGCCGTCCTCGACCGGCCGCAGGTCGTCACCCGTTCCGCCGCCGGCACCCGCGACGTCCCGGACGGCCCCGGCGCCGCCGGCGGCACCGAGCAGGGTGACCTGTACGGGCGGATCGCGGTCTCCCTGACCGCCCTCGCCTTCATCATCGAGGCGGCCGGTGTCGTCGCGCGCGCGACGTCGGTGAAGCGGGCCCCCTGGGGCAACATGTACGAGTTTTCGCTCACCTTCTCCACGGTGGCCGTCGGCGCGTACCTGATCCTGCTGCTCCTCAAGAAGAACGTCCGCTGGATGGGTCTGATCCTGGTCACGAGCGTCCTGCTGGACCTCGGCATCGCCACCACCTGGCTGTACACGGCGAGCGACCAGCTGGTCCCGGCCCTGCACTCGTACTGGCTGTGGATCCACGTCTCCACCGCCATCATCTGCGGCGCCGTCTTCTACATCGGCGCGACGGGCACGGTGCTGTACCTGTTCCGCGACGGGTACGAGGCCCGGCTGGAGCGCGGCGAGCAGCCGGGCCGCTTCGCGACCTCGGTCATGGAGCGGCTGCCCTCGGCCGCGACGCTCGACAAGTTCTCGTACCGGATCAACGCGGCGTTCTTCCCGCTGTGGACGTTCACGATCATCGCGGGCGCGATCTGGGCGGGCGACGCCTGGGGCCGGTACTGGGGCTGGGACCCCAAGGAGGTCTGGTCCTTCGTGACGTGGGTGGCGTACGCCTGTTACCTGCACGCGCGGGCCACGGCGGGCTGGAAGGGCCGCAAGGCCGCCTACCTGGCGCTCTTCGCCTTCGCCTGCTGGATCTGGAACTACTACGGCGTGAACATCCTGCTGAACGGCAAGCACTCCTACGCGGGCGTCTGACCGGCGGGAGTGCGACGCTGGTGTCATGTCTCCTGTGAGCCATGGCACCAGCGAGAGCCGCGGCGAGGACCGCCGGCTGATCCGCTTCGAGCCGCACCTGCCGTACTCCTACGAGGGCCTGTGGCCCGCGCTGACCACGGCGGGCGGGCTGCGCCGCTGGCTGGGCGAGGCGGAGGTCCTGGAGCGGCACCTCGACGGAGCCGTCACCCTGCGCCCGCTCGACGGCGGTCCCGCGGCGTCCGGCCGGATCACGGCCTGGGACGTCGAACGGGTCGTGGAGTACACGCTCGGCGGGCTCGGCCGGATCCGCTTCCACCTGGAGCCGGTCGGCACGGACTCCACGGTGATCCGGTTCCTGAACGAGCGCGAGGGCCCGGGCGCCGACCCGCCGGGCGTCCTGGCGGACTGGCACCAGCACTTCGAACTCCTCGAAGCGGCGCTGACGGGCCCGGGTGCCCCCTGGACCGAAGCCCGCCGGGCCGAGTTGCGCGAGTCCTACGCGCGGCCCCTCACCAGACGGTACTGAGCGGCGCGGCCGTCAGTCGTTGTCGGCGCCCTTGTCCTTGTCGCGGTCCTTGTCGCGGTCCTTGTCGTGCTCGTTGCCGCGCTTCTTGTCACGCTCCTCGCGCAGGGACCGCAGGAACTCCGGGTTGTCGTCGGGCGCCACCCAGTCGGTGCGCCGGACACGGCCGCCGCCGGCCGCCGTCCGGGTCCTGCCCGCGAACAGCCACACCACGGGCCCCACGATCGAGAACAGCAGGATGATCAGCACCCACACCACCTTCGGCAGGTGCTTGACCTCCTCCTCCGGCGTGTTCAGGCAGTCGATGAAGGCGTAGATGGTCAGCGCGATGATCAGCAGGAACGGCAGGTAGCGCAGCACGGTGCGGGACCGACTCCCAGGCAGTGGCGGCGGGCCCACGCGGAGCCCCGGTGACGCCCCCAGGGTAGTAGGTGACGGATACTGGGCCCCATGGCTTACGACGATCTCCGCTCGCTGCTCCGGGCTCTGGAGCGGGAGGGCGACCTCAAGCGCATCAAGGCCGAAGTCGACCCCTACCTGGAGGTCGGGGAGATCGTCGACAGGGTCAACAAGGCGGGCGGGCCCGCGCTGCTCTTCGAGAACGTCAAGGGCTCGGCGATGCCGCTCGCCATGAACGTCTTCGGGACCGACCGCCGGCTGCTCAAGGCCCTCGGCCTCAAGTCGTACGACGAGATCAGCGACAAGATCGGCGGTCTCCTCAAGCCCGAGCTGCCCCAGGGCTTCATCGGCGTGCGCGAGGCGTTCGGCAAGCTCGGCTCGATGGTGCACGTGCCGCCGAAGAAGGTGAAGGGCGACTCCGCCCCCGTCCAGGAGGTCGTCCTCACCGGCGACGACGTCGACCTGGACCGGCTGCCCGCCCTGTTCACCTGGCCCAAGGACGGCGGTTCCTTCTTCAACCTGGGCCTGACGCACACCAAGCACCCGGAGACGGGCGTGCGCAACCTCGGCCTGTACCGCCTCCAGCGCCACGACAAGCGCACCATCGGCATGCACTGGCAGATCCACAAGGACAGCCGCAACCACTACGCCGTCGCCGCCGCGCGCGGCGAGCGGCTGCCGGTCGCGATCGCCTTCGGCTGCCCGCCGGCGGTGACGTACGCGTCCACCGCGCCGCTGCCGGGGGACATCGACGAGTACCTGTTCGCCGGGTTCGTCGCGGGCAAGCGCATCGAGATGGTCGACTGCAAGACGGTCCCGCTCCAGGTGCCCGCCCATGCCGAAGTCGTCATCGAGGGCTGGCTGGAGCCGGGCGAGATGCTGCCGGAGGGGCCCTTCGGCGACCACACCGGCTTCTACACCCCGCAGGAGCCCTTCCCGGCGCTCACGATCGACTGCGTGACGATGCGCAAGCGCCCGCTCCTCCAGTCGATCGTGGTCGGCCGCCCGCCGACCGAGGACGGGCCGCTGGGGCGCGCGACGGAGCGCTTCTTCCTGCCCCTGCTCAAGATCATCGTCCCGGACATCGTGGACTACCACCTCCCCGAGTCGGGCGGCTTCCACAACTGCGCGATCGTCTCGATCGACAAGAAGTACCCCAAGCACGCCCAGAAGGTCATGCACGCGATCTGGGGCGCGCACATGATGTCGCTGACCAAGCTGATCATCGTGGTGGACAAGGACTGCGACGTCCACGACCTGCACGAGGTGTCCTGGCGGGCGCTGGGCAACACGGACTACAGCCGCGACCTCACCGTCGTGGAAGGGCCGGTGGACCACCTCGACCACGCCTCCTACCAGCAGTTCTGGGGCGGCAAGGCCGGTATCGACGCGACGAAGAAGCTGCCCGAGGAGGGCTACACGCGCGACGGCGGCTGGCCCGACATGGTCGAGTCCGACCCCGCGACGGCCGCCCTCGTGGACAGCCGCTGGAAGGAGTACGGACTGTGAGCACGGCGATGGGCGGACCCGCCCTCTTCATCGGCACCGACACGGCGTACGTCGCCGTCCTGCGCCCGCGCCTGGATGCGGCCGACCCGGAGGTCCGCGCGGCGGCCGAACAGGCCGGCGTGACGCCCGAGGAGTTCGCGGGGCCCGGCAACATCTGGGCACTGATGTGGGAGGACGGGACCGGCGGGGGCGGCGGTTTCGAGCTGCCGGGTCTGCGGGACGCGGAGGCCGAGGACTTCGCCGACCGGCTGCTGGCCGAACTGTCCTTCGACACCGGGCCGTTCATCGTCGGCGCGGGCCAGGTGCTGCGCCTCCAGGGCTACCCGGGGCAGGCGGGCGGGGGATGCCGCTTCGTTTCCACCATCACCCCGCCGGAGGGCGAGGAGCCGTCCCCGGTCACGCTGGAGATCCCGCCCGTGGACGCCGACGCGCTCCGCGCCGACCTCGAAGACTTCCGCGGGGGCCTCGCGTGATGACGACAGCCGACGGGGTGGTCGGTCCCGGCCCCGCGCCGCAGGCCCCCGGCAAGGTCAAGGCGTTCCTGCGGCTCGTGATGATCGAGCACTCGGTCTTCGCGCTGCCCTTCGCCTACATCGCCGCCCTGACGGCCATGTTCGGGCTCGACGGGACGATGCACTGGGTCGAGCTGCTGCTCGTCACGATCTGCATGGTGGGCCTGCGGACCTTCGCGATGGCCGCCAACCGGATCATCGACCGCGAGATCGACGCCCGCAATCCCCGCACCGCCGGGCGCGAACTCGTCACCGGCGCCGTCTCGGTGCGCTCCGCCTGGACCGGGGCCGGGGTGGCGCTGGCCGTCTTCCTCGGCTCGGCGGCGCTGCTGAACCCGCTGTGCCTGGCGCTGGCACCGCTCGCGGTGATCCCGATGGTGGTGTACCCGTACGGGAAGCGGTTCACGAACTTCCCGCACGCCATCCTGGGCGTGGCGCAGGCGATGGGTCCGGTCGGGGCCTGGCTGGCGATCACCGGTACCTGGTCCTGGGACGCGGTGGTGCTCGGTCTCGCCGTGGGCGTGTGGATCGGCGGCTTCGACCTGATCTTCGCCTGCCAGGACGTGGCCGCCGACCGTGCGGAGGGCGTGAAGTCGGTCCCGGCCCGCTTCGGCATCCCGGCCGCGCTGTGGGGCGCGCGCGGCGCGCACGCCGTGACCACCGGGCTGCTCGCCTGGTACGCCGTCATGACGGATGCCGGGCCGTTCTTCTGGGCCGGCCTGGTGATCGTCGTGGCCGCGTTCCTCTACGAGCACACGATCGTCACGCCGCACGACCTGTCCCGGCTGAACCGGGCCTTCTTCACGGTGAACGGTTTCATCGGGATCGCGCTCTTCGTCTGCGCCGTCCTGGACGTCGCCGCGCGGGGCCTGACGCTCTAAGCGCTGCGCCGGCGGAACAGGAACGCCGCCGCCACGCCCGCGAGGAGCCCGAAGAGGTGGGCCTGCCAACTGATCATCGCGTCGGTGGGCAGGATCCCCGACAGGAACGTGGTGCCCCAGACGGCGGCCATGCACAGCCCGGTCACCACCCCCAGCGGCCGGCGCTCCACGAAGCCGCGTACCAGCAGGTACCCGAAGAGGCCGAAGATGAGGCCCGAGGCGCCGGCGGTGACGGTGTGGGAGGGCGATATCAGCCACACCGCGAAGCCGTCGGCGAGGGTGAGGACCGCGGACAGGGCCAGGAAGCGGCGTATGCCGCTGAGGGCGGTGACGAAGCCCAGCACCAGCAGGGGCAGGCTGTTGGACGCCACGTGGTCGAAGCCGAAGTGCAGGAACGGGGCCAGCGGTATCCCGCTCAGGCCGTCGGCCTCGCGGGCGATGATCCCGTACGCGTCCAGCGCGTGGCCCGCGGTGTAGTCCACCGCCTCGATCAGCCACAGCAGCGCAACCCAGCCGAGCATCAGCTTCGCGGCGGCCTTGGCCCGCTCGGCCCGGCCCCACCCGTCCGCTTCCGCGTCCCCGCCGCGCCGTATCCCGTGCCCCTCGCGCACCAGGCTCATGGCGACACCCCCCCGTCTTTCGTGTCCACCCTTCGAACGTCCGGGCACCTTACTCCGTGCCCGCTCGCGGTGGCCGGATAGTCTCGGAGTCATGACTGACGGCAAGCGCACCCCGTGGGTGGTCGGGGTTTCCGGGGCGTCCGGGACGCCGTACGCGGCGGCGGTGGTCCGCGGGCTCCTCGCGGCGGGGGAAAGCGTCGACCTGGTGGTGAGCCGGGCCTCGCGGCTCACCCTGCTGGACGAGACCGGCATCGCGTTCCGTGACGCGCACTGGCGCGAGGACCTCGCCCAGTGGCTGGAACGCGGCGCGGACGGCAAGCCGGGCGGCTTCGCCCCGCCGGTGCTGGACGACGTGCGTTACTGGGGCGCCGGGGACCTGGCCGCCGGCCCGAGCTCGGGCTCGTACCCGGCCAAGGGGATGCTGATCGTGCCCGCGTCCACGGCGTGCGTGGCGGGGGTGGCGCTGGGACTGTCGAAGGACCTGCTCCAGCGCGTGGCGAGCGTGACGCTCAAGGAGCGGCGCCGGCTGGTGGTCGCGGTACGGGAGACCCCGCTGAACGGGCAGACCTTGAAGCAGCTGGTGGCGCTGGACGAGGCGGGCGCGGTCGTGCTGCCCGCCTCTCCGGCGTTCTACTCGGGTGCGACGCACATCCAGGATCTGGTGGACTTCGTCGCGGGGCGGGTGCTGGATGCGGCAGGAGTGCCGCACCGGCTGTACCGCCGGTGGGAGGGGGAGCTGGGAGGTTCCCGTGCTCCCCGGGAGGCGAGCGGTGGCTAGCGCTTCTTGTCGGTGCGCGGCTTGCGCATCTTGTCGACGCGGTGCGCGGCGGACGGCTGGTCGGTGCGGGATCGGTTGGCCAGCTCCTGGAGCTGTCGCATGTGCGCGTAGGCCATCTCGATCGTGTACACGGTGAACCACTCCTGAAGATCGTCTTTGATCTGATGAAAGATTTCACAGGGCGTTGACCCCTGTATGCCTTAGATTCTATACCTAGACTCGCAGAATCGCCGAATAATGGAAGGCTCCACGTAATGGACACGGTGGACAGGCAGCTCATCCAGGCACTCCGGGAAAACGGCCGTGCCTCGTACGCGGAGCTGGGCCGTCTCGTGGGCCTCTCCGGCCCCAGCGTCACCGACCGCATCAACCGCCTGGAGACGGCGGGCGTGATCACGGGCTACCGCGCGACCGTGAACGCGGCCTCGCTCGGCCTCGGCGTCACCGCGCTGATCGGCATCTCGCTCTCGGACGCCGCGGACCACGAGGACGTGGCCCGCAGGCTGCGCGACCTCGCCGAGATCGAGGACTGCTGGTTCATCGCGGGCGACGACTCCTTCATGTTGAAGGTGCGCGCCAACGACGTGGACGGCCTGGAGAAGATCATCCGCAAGCTCTCCGGCACCAAGGGCGTCTCCCGCACCCGTACCACCATCGTGCTCTCCACCAAGTGGGAGAACCGGGTCGGGGAACTGCCCGAGGAGGGCTGAGAGTACGGTGGGTGGCGGTTGCACCCACCCGCCACGGGGTGGCGCGGCACAGGAAACGCAGGGCATGGGCAGTGCAGGACAGAGCAGGACACACAGAGGAGAGGACCGGCATGGACGCTGGGCTCAAGCGTGAGCTGGAGGAGAAGGTCCGTTCCGGCGAGCGGCTGACCCGTGAGGACGGCATCGCCCTCTACGAGTCCGACGACCTGGCCTGGCTCGGCGGCCTCGCCCACGAGGTGCGCACGCGCAAGAACGGTGACGTCGTCCACTTCAACGTCAACCGCCACCTCAACATGACCAACGTGTGCACCGCGTCCTGCGCGTACTGCTCGTTCCAGCGCAAGCCGGGCGAGAAGGACGCGTACACGATGCGCATCGAGGAAGCCGTCCGCCTGGCCAAGGCCATGGAGAACGAGAACCTCACCGAACTGCACATCGTCAACGGCCTGCACCCGACCCTGCCGTGGCGCTACTACCCGCGCTCGCTCTCCGCGCTCAAGGAGGCGCTGCCGAACGTCTCGCTCAAGGCGTTCACGGCCACCGAGATCCACCACTTCGAGACGATCTCCGGCATGTCGGCCTCCGACATCCTGGACGAGCTGATCGAGGCCGGCCTGGAGTCGTTGACCGGCGGCGGCGCGGAGATCTTCGACTGGGAGGTCCGCCAGCACATCGTGGACCACCGCACCCACTGGGAAGACTGGTCGCGCATCCACCGCCTGGCGCACTCCAAGGGCCTCAAGACCCCCTCGACCATGCTCTACGGGCACATCGAGGAGCCGCGCCACCGCGTGGACCACGTGCTGCGCCTGCGCGAGCTCCAGGACGAGACCGGCGGCTTCCAGGTCTTCATCCCGCTGCGCTACCAGCACGACTTCGTGGACATGCAGGACGGCAAGGTCCGCAACAAGCTCCAGGCGCGCACGACGATGGCGACGGGCGCCGAGGCGCTCAAGACCTTCGCGGTCTCCCGCCTGCTGTTCGACAACGTGCCGCACGTGAAGGTCTTCTGGGTGATGCACGGCGTGCAGACCGCCCAGCTGGCGCTCCAGCACGGTGCGGACGACATGGACGGCTCGGTCGTCGAGTACAAGATCACGCACGACGCCGACAACTACGGCACCCCGAACAAGCTGGGCCGGGAGGACCTCCTGGAGCTCATCCGGGAAGCCGGCTTCCGCCCGGTCGAGCGCAACACGCGCTACGAGATCATCCGCGAGTACCCCGGCCCGGACGCGGACCTGCGCGAGTCGCCGCAGGCGATGCGCGTCTGACGCGGTCCTGCGAGACGCTCCAGGAGGCGAGCCCCGGTCCCGGTGGACCGGGGCTCGCGCCGTCGTGGGGTGCCGCAAGAGGCGGGGCCCACGTGGTTGCCGATCCCCTGGAGTAATAGGTACTCTCCGCCCATGGCCCTTACCTTCACCGTCGATCCCCTCGTCGGCCCGGCCCTGCGCGACGGGCTCCTCGCCCTGTGGACCGAGGTCAGCAACGCGGGCGGCGCCGTCGGCTTCGTCCCGCCGGTCACCACCGACGACATCCGGCCCGCGCTGGTCAAGCACCTCGCGGCGATGGCCGAGGGCACCCACCACCTGGTCGTGGGCCACGACGAGGACGGTGAGGTCGCCGCCGCGGCGGTCCTCGCCCTCAACCCGCACCGGCTCATGCGCCACTGGGTCTGGGCCTACACCGTCATGGTCGCCCCCCGCCTCCAGGGCCGGGGAGCGGGCCGCGCGCTCATGGATGCCGTCGCAGACGCGGCCCGCGCGCTGGACGGCATCGAGGCCGTCCGCTTGACCTGCCGCGGCGGCCTGGGCCTTGAGCACTTCTACGCCGCCTGCGGCTACAAGGAGGTCGGCCGCGTCCCGGACGCCATCCGCGTGGGCCCCGGCGACGACCGCGACGACATCACGATGCTGCTCCCGCTGCACTGACGCGGGCCGCCACGGCCGGCCGCAGGGGTCACACACCCCGGCGGACCGCAGCCCCGCCCCGGCGTGCTTCACTGGATGGGCACGTGCCGCCGTACGAAGACGAGAGAGAAGGGGTCACCGTGTCCCTCAAGCCGAGCGCGACGATCCGCTACACCGCGATGCGCCTGGGCATCTTCGTCGGGTGCCTGGTGCTCGTCGCCGTATTCGTCCGGCTCGGCTGGGTGCCCGCGGGCCTCGGTGACGCGAACTTCGCCTGGATCGTGCTGCTGGCCCTCGTGCTCTCCGCGCCGCTGTCCTTCGTGCTCCTGCGCAAGCAGCGCGACGAGATGTCCGCGCAGATCTCCGGACGTGTCGCGGGTGCGAAGCAGAAGCTCGCCGAGAACCGCGGCCAGGAGGACGCGGCCGACGACGCCGCCCGCGTCGCCTGACGCGGGCCGGTCCCCGGCCCGTAGTTTTCCTCACACACGCATCCGCCCCAGCAACGGGAATACCGCCCGTAACGCTGGGGCTTTCGTGCGTCCGGGCAGGTGTGGGTAGGTCCGTGCAGCCCGGGCCTCCGCCCCGTCGCGACCATGGCTCAAAGGGTGCCTTTGAGATTCTCAAAGGAGAAGTGTTAGCGTGTTCAACATGTTGACCACAGTTGCGCACCAGATGACCGCGAGCGTCCCGCTCGTGGCGCGCCTGCACGTCGACCTCTGCCGCCGCGTGTCCGCGGCCTGTTGCTGTTGTCGCTGAGCCGACTGCCCCATACGGCTCACCGATACGGCAGTGGTCCCGGCCGGCCCGGCTTCCTCCGGGTGCTGCCGCACCGCGTCACCACCAGCACGCACCACCACCGCAGAAACCTTCCGTCTGTTTCCTGCGCGTCCCCGTTCTTCACGCGTCGTCCGTGACGCGTCACCCCCGGAGAGTGTCCGTGTCCGCCACCCCCCAGGCCCCGGCCCCCGCCGCCAAGGCCTCGTTCAAGTTCCCGTTCTGGGCCCAGATCGTCACCGGTCTCGCGCTCGGCGTGCTGTTCGGCTGGCTCGCCAAGAGCCAGGACATCAGCTGGCTCGGTACGACCCTGGAGCAGATCGGCGACATCTTCATCCAGCTGCTCAAGCTGGCCGTCGCCCCGCTCGTCTTCTTCGCGATCCTGGTGTCGATCACCAACCTGCGGAAGGTGAACAACGCCGCCCGGCTCGCCTCCCGCACCCTGCTCTGGTTCATGATCACGTCGCTGATCGCGGTCGGTATCGGTCTTGCGATCGGCCTGCTGACCCACCCGGGCTCCGGCACCGGCCTCACCCCGCAGGACGGCAAGCTGCCCAAGCACCAGGGCTCGTGGATCGACTTCCTGACCGGCATCGTGCCGAAGGACGTCGTCACGCCGTTCACCGAGCTGAACGTCCTCCAGATCGTCTTCCTCGCCGCCGTCGCCGGTATCGCCGCCCTCCAGCTCGGCACCAAGGCGCAGCCCGTCCTCACCCTCGCCGAGTCCGTCCTGGAGCTGCTCCAGAAGGCCCTGTGGTGGGTCATCCGCCTCGCGCCCATCGGCACCGTCGGCCTCATCGGCACCGCCATCGCCACCTACGGCTGGGACCTGATCGGCAAGTACGCCACCTTCACCGCGGACGTCTACGTCGGCTCCGCCCTGGTGATGTTCGGCGTGTACCCGCTGCTCCTCGCGACGGTCGCCAAGGTCAACCCGCTCCAGTTCTTCAAGGGCGCCTGGCCGGCCATCCAGCTGGCCTTCGTCTCCCGCTCCTCGGTCGGCACCATGCCGGTCACCCAGAAGGTCACCGAACGCCTCGGCGTCCCGAAGGAGTACGCCTCCTTCGCGGTCCCGTTCGGCGCCACGACCAAGATGGACGGCTGCGCCGCGATCTACCCGGCGCTGGCGGCGATCTTCATCGCGCAGATCTTCGACGTCCAGCTGGGCATCAAGGAGTACGTGCTCATCGCCTTCGTGTCGGTGGTCGGCTCCGCCGCCACGGCGGGTCTGACCGGCGCCACGGTCATGCTGACCCTGACCCTCTCCACGCTGGGCCTGCCGCTGGAGGGCGTGGGCCTGCTGATGGCGATCGACCCGATCCTGGACATGATGCGCACCGCCACCAACGTGGCCGGCCAGGCCGTGGTCCCGGTCATCGTCTCGGCCCGCGAGGGAATCCTGGACAAGGAGGCCTACGCGGCCGCCTCCTCCTCCCCGCTGGAGGACCCGGCCCGCACCCCGGTGGCCGTCGCCGCCTGAGTCCCGTACGCACGCACCGCGGCCCCCGCCCCCGTCCGGGCGGGGGCCGCGGTGTCGTGCGGTGCGGCGCGGTTCAGCGGGCCGAGGCCACGAACCCCGCCCAGGCGGCGGGGCCGAAGGCGAGGTGGGGGATGTCGGTGTCCTTGGAGTCCCGGACGAGGACGGCGGCGGGGGTGGCGGCGACCTCGACGCAGTCGTCACCTTCGCTGCTGTCGCTGTAACTGCTCTTGAACCAGGCCACCTCGACGCAGTCGTTGATGTCGCTGCTGTCGCTGTAGCTGCTCTTGAACCATTGCAGCTCGGACTTGGGGGTCATATTTCTCCCAGCAATTGCTCGATGAAGGCCCGGGACGCCCGTGGTGAGAGAGCCTGCGCGCGGATCATTCCATAGCGCAGCTCCAAGATCTGGAGCTGTCGTGGCTCGGATACGGGACGGCCGTTGAACACGCCTTCCGAGCGTCCGACCGCCGTGCCGTCACCGAACTTCAGCACCTGGATCAGGCCCCCCATCCCGGCGTGGTCATCGCAGTTGGTCGGCATCACCTGAATCGTGACGTTCCGCAACTGAGCTAATTCCAGTAGGCGTTCCAGCTGCCTACGCAGAACCATTGTGCCTCCGATGGTGCGCCGAAGGGTTACCTCTTCTTGGACGAAGCTGAGCGCAGGCGCCGGCATCCGCTCGAAGATCGACTGGCGCGCCAAACGCCCCGCCACCCCTCGTTCGACCTCTTCGGGGGACTGAGGAGGCTGCGCCATCTCGAACAGTGCCCGCGCGTAGGCATCCGTCTGGAGCAGCCCGTGCAGGTTGTGGTTGCCGTACGCCGACAGTTCCACCGCCCGCGCCTCCAACTTCGCCAGATCCCGAACCTTCTTCGGGTACCGCACCTGCTCCATGTCCGGCTTCATCGCGCGGATCTTGCCGCCCGCCCCCAACGCCTCGTCCGCCTTGTCCAGGTACTCCGGGCGCGGGATGCGCCTGCCCGACTCGACCTTGCGGACCAGGTCCTCCCCGTACCCGATCGCCACGCCCAGGTCCGAGGCCCGCATTCCCGCCTGTTCCCGCCAGGTGCGGAGCTGGCGACCGAGCGCGGACAGGACCGCGACCCCCTGTTCGTCCTCGGGATCGACGTCCCAGCCGGCGTCTTCCGTACCGTCACTGTCCACGCCCACGCGCGCCACCTCCGACGAGCCGATGTCCTCAACGCCCCCTTCCCCGGGCAACGGTCCGGACGGACCGGACAGCACGGGACAACGTCCGGACAAAGCCCGGACGCAAGGGCGTTGTGACTTCTCACGCTACGCACACGCCGCCACGCTCTGTGAGGTGAACAGTGAACTCGCCGCAAGCGCGCTCGACGCCCGGCACTATGACGTCCTGCTGTCCGCCACCCCTCGCGGGGCCCGGCTCGCCCGGCTGCTCGCCGTCGAGCAACTGCGCGGCTGGGGCCTGCCCTTGGACGCGCCCCGCGCCATCGTGGCCGAGCTCGCCGTGAACGCCGTCACCCACGGGCGGGTGCCCGGGAGGGGGTTCCGGATGGAGCTGCTTGCGCGTCCGGGCGTGCTGCGGATCGAGGTGGCCGATACGCGGGGTGACCGGCTGCCCGTGCTGTGCGCGCGGGGGCGGGGGCTGGTGCTGGTGGACGCGTTCGCCGACCGGTGGGGCGTGCGGGAGGGGCCCGCGCCGGGGAAGGTGGTGTGGGCGGAGGTCTCGTGGGGCGCCGCTACGTGGAGGGCGTCTCCCAAGCCGTCATCTGCTCGCGGAACTTCGGGCAGCTGACGATGTCCTCCTCGCCGCACTGGAGGGCGTGGACCAGCAACTGATGGGCGTGGTCGAGGTCGATCATCCGCTGCTCGACCTCGGTGATCTTGGCGCGGATCATCGCCTGCCTGCGCGGCTGGTCCTCCTGGAACTCGCCGATCTCCGCCAGGGTCAGTCCGGCCTGCTGGCACTTGCGCAGCACCACGATCCGCTGTGCCGCCTCCGGCGGGTAGCGCCGCTGTCCGCCCTGTCGTTCCGGCGCGGGCAGCAGGCCGTGGCGTTCCCAGAACCGGATGGCGGACGCCGGAACCCTGGTGGCCTCCGAGAGCTGTCCGATGGTCATGCGCATGGGCCGCTCCTCGTCCACGTCCCGGCTCTTCCGGACCGGCGCTTGACTTAAACCTTAGTTCAAGTTGAAGAGTGGGGTGCAGGAGGGCAGCGGCGAACGGAAGCGGCCGCTGCCGGCAGATTTCGGAGGTGCCCGATGGCAACCACGCGTGCACGGAACGACCTGGTCGCGGCGGCGGAGGCGCTGTTCGCGGCGGGGGTGATGTCCCACTCGGGCCACGCCAACCTCAGCGCCCGGCTCGACGGCGACAGCTTCCTGCTGACGCCCGGATTCGTCCGGGGGGTCCGGCCCGAGGACCTGGCGGTCGTCAGTCTCGACGGGCAGGTCCTGGAGGGGGAGCTGCGGTCGGTCAGCGCCGAGATCATCACGATGCACAGCATCGTCTACCGGGCCCGGCCGCAGGTGGGTGCCGTCATCCACACCCACTCGCCCTCCGCGACGGCCTTCGCCGTGGCCAACCGGCCCCTGCCGTGCCGGACCGAGCCGATGCTCCGCTTCGGGCAGGCCGAGGCCGTCCCGGTGGTTCCCTGGGGGCCGCGCGGGTCCGACGTGGCGGTGCGCGGCATCGCCGACGTACTGGAGCGGTGCCCGACGACCTCGGCGGCCCTGCTGGCCAACCACGGCATCCTGGTGTTCGGCCCGGACTCGGCGGCGACCGCCCACCTGGTGGTGGCGATCGAGGAGAGCGCCGAGGCGGAGATCGCGGCGGCCGCCATCGGCGGGGCCGTGGACTTCCCCGAAGGCGCCCTGGAGGCCGTACGCGCCTCGATCGCCCGGGTCGCGTCGTGAGCGACGGCGACTTCGCCCGCCGCACCGAAGCCGTGCGCGCCCGCTACACCTCCACCCTCGGCGGCGTTCCGGGCGGAGTGCAGGACCGGCTGAGCCTGGCGCGGGACTTCGACCGGCTCCCCACCGAAGAGGCCCTCGCGGCGCTGCGGCACATCGTGCTGACCGAGAACCCGCTGGGCGCGCGCGTGCAGCAGCTCGTCCACTTCGGGCAGCTCCTGTCCCTCGGCCGTGAACACCCCGCCCGCATCCACGCCCAGGGCGCCCTGCATGCCGGCGCCACCCTCGCGGACCTCATCGGCGTCGCCGAAACCGCCCTCATCACCTCGGGCGTCCCGGCCTACGTCCTGGGTGCGGAGATCATCGTGGATCTCCGGCGCACCAGTGGCGGCGCCGGGTCTGGTAATGGTGCGAGCCGGTAGGGAGCCGGGCGAGAGGTGTCTCCGGCGCGGGGAGTTCGGGTGGGTATGTACCTCCTCGGCAGGCAGTGGCGACCGGGTCGCGGTGGGCCGGGACCCGGTGGCGCTGGTGCCTGTACTTCCCAGGACGAGAGAGGGTGAATGACCACCGACCAACCCTCCCGGCCTCCCGTCGCTCGGACGGGTGAACTGTGGCAACTGGGCTGGATTTGCGCGGGGTTGGCTGGCATATGCTCAGCTTCACAACCCCAGACATGAAACGGCCCCCGCCGGGACTGGAATCCCGGACGAGGGCCTGACCAACAGGGAAGTAGCAGCTTCCCGATGGTTACCAACAAGGAAGTAGTGCCTTCCCCGATGGCTTTCACGCAGTCTAGTGCGCTGCCGCGCGCGGCCGCCCGGCTTACGCCCCGGAATCACCGGTCCGGCGTCATCCACGTCAAGTCCCGTCACCGCAAGCGTTTCACGGTGGTGGGCAACCACCTGGCCCAGCACGCCCGGCTGTCGGCGACCGCCATCGGCGTCGCCCTGTACATCCAGTCGTTGCCCGACGGCGCGTCCGTCAACATCAAGGCGCTGGCCGCACACTTCCCCGAGGGGCAGATCCGCATGGCCGCGGCGCTGCGGGAGTTGGAGCAGTTCGGCTACGTCGAGCGGCGTGTCGTACGGCTGGACAACGGGCGGATGGTCACGCGGACGTACTACTACGAGCAGCCGGGTGCCGAGGCGGAGGACCCCGCGGAAACCCGTCCGGGGCGCGTGCGGCCCGCCCCCGTGCCGGAACCGGAACCGGTGCCCGAGGCCGCAGGGGAGGCCGTAGAGCCGGACCGGGAGGTCGAGGAGCCGGAACCGGAACCGGAAGAGCCGGACCGCGAGGCCGAGGAGGCGGAAGCCGGGACCGGAGGGCCGGGAGCGGCCCCCGTCGCCCTCCATCCGGCCACCTTCGACCTGTTGGCGGGCCTGCGCGGCCTCGACCCCCGGCTGCTCCTGTCCGAACGGGACGTCCTTCGCCTCGCACCCGGGCTCTCCGCCTGGCTCGCACGCGGGATCGCCCCCGACGTCATCGCCCGGAAGCTGAGCGCCGACCTCCCCGAGCCCCTGCGCAACCCGGCGGGCATCCTCGGCTACCGGCTCACCGCGATGCTCCCACCGCCGCTCCCTGCGGCCCTGCCCGTCGTCCCGGTCACCCGCCCGGACCCCTTCCAGACCTGCGACGGCTGCGAACGCGTCTTCCGCTCCAAGGAACCGGGCCGCTGCCGCGACTGTTCCCCCGGCGAACCGGCCAACGCATCGGCCGCCTAAGGCTCCGCGGCCCCCTGGCAGGGCGAAGCGGCTCCCGGTCGACAGGTTCCGGGGGGCAGGGGAGCATGGGGGTGGCGGCCTCCTGCCGGGGCCGATCGGGAGGTGCGCACGGCACGCACCCGCCCCCGGCGCACCGCGCCGGCATCGTGGGCCACGGGTCGTCGGCCCCCTCGCAGTGGTCGGCCACGTGACTCCTTCACCCTGCCCCACCACAGGTGAGGAACAACGATGAACCAACGCACCCGCATCACTCTGTTCACCCCCCTGCTGGCCTGTTCGCTGGCCATCGGTACGGCCGCCACCGGTTGGGCCGCCGCGGCCCCGAAGACGGCTCCGGGCGCCGCATCCGCCTCGGCCGCGTGCTTCGTCGAGGTCAAGGCCGACGACGCGACGAAAGCGATCGTGACCGGCCAGGGATTCGACAAGGCCAAGGGCGATGTCCTCCTCGACCAGACCGACGGCGTGGGCGGCGGCACCGCCACCGTCGGCGACGACGGCACGTTCACCTCCGGTGACGTGCCGGCCGGCAAGTACAAGGCCTCCCAGAGCGGCGGGTACGGCTCCGACTGCGTGGGCGGCGCGGCGGCTCAGGACGCGGTCAACCAGAAGCTGATCACTTCTGAGCGGGAACGCGGCGCCAGCGAGGGCTTCACGGACGGAAAGGCGCTGGCGCTGGCGGGCACCTGCGACGCCCAGCCGAAGCCCCCGCAGAACCAGAAGCAGAATCAGAACGGCCTGGTCCCGAACTCCGAAGGGGCGAAGAAGGCCGACGAAGCCCACCACGCGGCGTACGACGCCGCCTTCACCGCGGCGCTCAAGAGGTACTGCACCGGCTAGCCGTTCCGCCTGCGCCTGCAGTGCGCCCTCCGCGCGGACCCGGCGGTTCACACCGCCCGGTCCGCGTCGGTGCGTGCGGCGGGCGTGCGCGATAAGTGGAGGACTCGGGTCCGGGGTGGTCGGGGCGTGTGCAGGGGCTGGTCAGCGGCTGTTACCCGTGCGTAGATTACCGGCGGTAACTCCGGAGCCGAACCGAGGAGAACGCCCGTGCATGCCGAGCCGAAGCCCGCTGAGCCGGCCGAGCCCGTGAAGACCGTCATCGACGGGGTGGTGCGGCAGGTCGCGGTACCCCCGCTCGTCGGCCCGCCCGCGCGGGGGTCGCTCGGGGACATACCGTTCGACAACGCGGCCCAGGCGCCCGGCGAGGCCGTGCTCGCGCGCAAGCAGCCCGACGGCAGCTGGCGCGACGTGAGCGCCGCCGAATTCGCCGCCGAGGTGCTCGCCGTCGCCAAGGGGCTGATCGCCGAAGGGCTGCGGCCGGGGGACCGGCTCGCCATCATGGCCCGCACCACCTACGAGTGGACCCTGCTGGACTTCGCGGGCTGGGCTGCCGGGCTGGTGACGGTGCCGATCTACCCGACCTCCTCGGCGGCCCAGGCGTGCTGGATCATCCAGGACTCGGGGGCGGTGGCCTGCGCCGTGGAGGACACCACGCAGGCCCGCATCATCAGCGCCGAACGGGTGAACCTGCCGGGGCTGGTGCACCTGTGGGAGTTCGACACGGGAGCCGTGGCACGGCTCGTCAGGGCCGGGGAACGCATCCCGGAGGCGCTGGTCCACGAGCGCAGGCGGGTCCGTACACCACAAGACGTCGCCACGCTCGTCTACACCTCCGGCACCACCGGCCGGCCGAAGGGGTGCGTGCTGACGCACGGGAACTTCTTCGCCGAAGTCGACAACGCGGTGGAACTGCTGCACCCGGTCTTCCGGGCCGTGACCAGCGAACCGGCCTCCACCCTGCTGTTCCTGCCGCTGTCGCACGTGTTCGGGCGGATGGTGGCCGTGGGCTGCCTGCGCGCGCGGGTGAAGCTCGGACACGCGCCGAGCATCCGTACGGAGGACCTGATGGCGGACCTCGCCGGGTTCAGACCGACGTTCCTGCTGGCCATCCCCTACGTCCTGGAGAAGGTCTACAACACCGCGCGGGCGACGGCGGAGCGGATGGGCCGGGGCGCGTCCTTCGACCGGGCGGCGAGGATCGCCCGGCGCTACGGCGAGAGCGACGTCCCCGGGTGGGGGCTGCGGGCGGCGCGCGCACTGTACGACCGGCTCGTGTACCGGCGGATCCGCGCGGCGCTGGGCGGGCGCGTGCGGTACGTCCTGAGCGGGGGTTCGCCGCTCGGCGCGCGGCTGGCGGCCTTCTACGCGGGCGCCGGGGTGGAGGTCTTCGAGGGCTACGGCCTGACGGAGACCACGGCGGCCGCGACGGTGACGCCCCCGCTCAAGCCGCGCCTGGGAACGGTCGGGTGGCCGCTGCCGGGGACGGCGGTACGGATCGCCGACGACGGGGAGGTGCTGCTGCACGGGCCGCACGTCTTCGCGGGCTACTGGAACGGCGGGGCGACCGTGCCAGGCGGGTGGTTCGCGACCGGCGACATCGGGGAGCTGGACGCGGACGGGTACCTGACCATCACCGGACGCAAGAAGGACCTGATCATCACCTCCGGCGGCAAGAACGTCGCCCCGGCGGTCCTGGAGGACGCGCTGCGGGCGCACCCCCTGGTGGCCCAGTGCCTGGTGGTCGGCGAGAACCGGCCCTACGTCGCCGCGCTGATCACCCTGGACGGGGAAGGGCTGGCGCACTGGAGGCAGATGCACAAGAAGGGCGACCTGCCGACGGCGGAGCTCGTGCGGGACGAGGAACTGCGGGCGGACGTCCAAAGGGGCGTCGACGAGGCGAACGCGCTGGTGTCGCGCCCGGAGTCGATACGGCGGTTCGTGCTGCTGCCGCAGGACTTCACCGAGGAGCGGGGACACCTGACTCCGTCGCTCAAGCTGCGGCGCGGCGTCATCGCGCGGGAGTTCGCGCGGGAGATCGACGCGTTGTACCGGGGGCGGTGAGGGGCGGGCGCCCCGGACACCGCCGCCCGGCAGCCGCAGCGGATCAGCAGTTGGCGTGCGTGGCGCGGCCCGCGAAACGGTCCGCGAGCCAGTTGCCGGCCGCCAGGGAGTGGCTGATGACCCCGCTGACGTGCTCACCGACCCAGACGGTGTCGAACTCGACGTCCGCGCCCCGCGCGCACCACTCGGAGCGCAGCTCGCGGCCGACGGCGTACGGGATCAGCTCGTCGCCGAGCGCGTGGTACTGGTACACCGGCGCGGCCGGGGCGGTCCCGCCGAGCCTGCTCTGGCCGAGCCGGGCCCGCCAGTCGGGCTGGGCGAGCGGGTCGCGGGTGGTGAGGTCGGAGATCCGCTTGAAGGAGCCGGCGATGGCGTCGATGGCGACGCAGCCCTCGCGCAGGCCGCCGACCAGGGCCTTGCCCGCCGGGTTGAGGTAGGAGTCGAGTTTCAGCTCGGGGAAGGCGGCGTCCTGTCCGGCGGCGGCCATGAAGATCAGCCCGGAGCCGTAGGAGCCGTTGTTGAAGTCGGCGACCTTCATCAGGTCGGCCGGGACGCCGCCGGTCGCGGTGCCCTTGACCTGCAACTCCGGTGCGTACGAGCCCTGCAGCTCGGCGGCCCAGCTGCTGGCCTGGCCGCCCTGGGAGTAGCCCATGATGCCGATCGGCGTGTCCGCGGGCAGCCCCGCCTCGGGGAGGCGCAGGGCCGCCCGGGCGGCGTCGAGCATGGCGTGACCTGCGGAGGGGCCGACGGTGTAGGTGTGCACGCCGGGCGTGCCGAGGCCCTCGTAGTCGGTGACGACCACCGCCCAGCCGCGCAGGGTGAGTTGCTGGATGAGGTTGGCCTCCATGGCGGTGCCGTTCGGGAGGTTGTTGCTCGGGGCGCAGGAGTCGCCCATGCCGACGGTGCCGACGGCGTAGGTGATCAGGGGGCGGGGGCCGGTACGGCCGTCCTGCGGGACGATGACCGTTCCCGAGACGACGTCGGGCGCGCCGTCGGCGGTGGTCGAGCGGTAGCTGATCTTCCAGGCCTTGGTGTTCGTGGGCTGGCCGGGCAGCGGGTGGAACGCGGAGGGCGCGGTGGCGACGAGGTCGCCGGGGCGGGCGGCGGAGGCGGTGGCGGGGCTCGCGGCCGTGAGGCCGAGGGCCAGGGCGGCCACGGCGGCGAGGGCGGTGCAGCGCAAACGCATGGGCGGCTCTCCCAGGTGTCCGTGTGGGGGCAGGTGAGGAGAAGGTAGTGACCGACCGGTCGGCACGTCGCTGACTGTGCAGCTCACCTTTGCTGACCGGAGCCATCACCGGGCCGACGCGCGGCCCCCCGCGGCCGCCGCGCCGAGCCGCCCACCGCGCCGAGCCGCCCGTAACCGCGCCCGCCGAGCCGCCCACCGCGCCGAGCCGCCCGCCACCGCGGCCGCCGAGCCGCCCACCGCGCCGGCCGGGCAGCCCGTCAGCCGCCCGAGGCGATCCGGTAGGCGCCCGGAGTGGTGCCCGTCCAGCGGCGGAATGCGCGGTGGAAGGCGGTGTCCTCGGAGAAGCCCAGCCGGGCGGCCAGCTCCGCGATGGGCTCGCCGCTCTCCGCGAGCCCCGCGATGGCCGCGTCCCGCCGCACGTGGTCCTTCAACTGCTGGAAGGACGTGCCCTCCTGGCGCAGGCGCCGCCTCAGCGTCGCCGGGGACACGGCGAGGCGCGCCGCGACCTCCCCGAGCTCCGGCAGCCTGGGCGAGGTGCGCAGCCGCCGCGTCAGGGTCCGGCGTACCTGCTCCGCGACCGTGGTCCCGTACTCCGGCCGCGACAGCAGGTCGAAGGGGGCCCGGCGCAGCATCGCGTCGAGGGCGGGCTCCTCCCGTACGAGCGGAGCGGTCAGCCACTGCGCGGCGAACGCGGCGGCCGTCCGGTCGGCGCCGAAACGGACCGGGCAGTCGAAGAGCAGCTCGTACTCCTGCGCGTAGGGCGGCGCGGGGTACGCGAACGCCGCGTACAGCAGCGGGATGCGGCGCCCGATCAGCCAGCTGCTCAGCCGGTGCCAGATGGCGAGCACGCACTCGGACAGGAAACGCTCCTCGGCCCGGCCGGGGTTCCCGGCGCCGCCCTCCACGAAGTCGCTCCGCACCCCGAACCTGGCTTCGCCGTCGCCGACCTCCAGCGCCAGTTCCGGGCCGCCCGGGAACAACCCGTAGAACGCCGCGGCCCGTTCGACGGCCGCCCCCAGGTCCCGGCAGCCCAGCGAGGCGTAGCACATCATCGCGAAGGTGCCGGGCCGGCTCGGCAGCGCGCCCAGCCCGAGGAACTCGTCCTGCGTCGTGCGGTACAGCGCCCGGAACAGCCGGGCGAACTGCGCGGGCGTGATCCGCGCCCGGTCGTCGCCCAGCAACAGCGGCGGGATCTGCGCCTCTTGCAGCAGCGGCACGGTGTCGATGCCGGCGCGCCGCGCCCCCGCCAGCAGGGCACGCACATGGTGCACGGTGATCGTCCGCCTCCCCATGGGACCGACGGTAGCCCCAATGAGCTCCGGGGTCAGCGGTGCTGACGCTTCCGGTCATGCCGTACGGGCCGCTGCGGTGCCTAGCGTCGTCGTACTCACTCCCCGGGAGGCGAAGACGATGGACGCCGCACAGGACCTGGCGCGACCGCGCACGCTGGCTCTCTTCACCGAGTGGACGGGGGAGCGCTACGGGCACCACAGCGCGCTCCGCTTCCGGCCGGGCACCGCCACCGCCCCGGAAGGCGGCTGGAGCACGCTCTCCTACGAGGACCTGCGGGCCCGCGTCCGCCGCACCGGGCGGGCCCTGCTGGGCCTGGGGATCGTGGCGGGCGAGCGGGTGGTGGTCCTCGCGGAGACCCGGCCGCAGTGGACGTGCACGCACTTCGGGGTGCTGGCGGCGGGCGCCGTCCTGGTGCCGGTGTACCCGACGGCGGGGGAGGAGGAGCTGGCCTGGGTGCTGTCGGACTCCGCGGCGGTGGTGGCGGTCTGCGACGACGCCGCCCAGGCGGCCAGGGTGGAAGCCCTGCGCGGGCGGCTCCCGGCGCTGCGGCAGGTGGTCCTGATGGACGCCCTGCCGCAGCTGCCGCCGGCACCGGAGACGGAGCTGCGCGCCCGCGCGGAGGCGGTGACCCCGGACGCGGACGCCGCCGTCGTCTACACCTCGGGGACGACCGGGCCGCCGAAGGGCTGCCGGCTCACCCACGGCAACCTCGGCGCCGTCCAGGACGCCACCTTGCCGGTGGTGAAGGGCGGGCCGGGCGACAGGACGTACCTCTACCTGCCGCTCGCCCACCTGCTGGCGCAGCTCATCCAGTTCACCACGCTGCTCCAGGGCGGGGAGCTGTGCTACTTCGGCGGCCGGATCGAGAACGTCCTGGCCGAGGTCGCCGAGGTGGCTCCGACCCACCTGCCCTCCGTACCGCGCCTGTTCGAGAAGCTCCACTCGGTGGTGCTGTCGCTCGCGGAGTCGGTGGAGGGCGGACGGGAGCGCTTCGAGGAGGCGGTACGGCTGGGCGTACTGGCTGCCGAGGGGCGCCTGCCCGAGGAGGCGCGCACGGCGTACGAGGCGGCGCGCGAGACGCTGTACGCCCCTGTCCGCGCCGCCTTCGGGGGCCGGCTCACCTGGGCGCTGACCGGCGGCGCCCCGATCGCGCCCGCCACCTTGGACTTCCTGCGCGCCTGCGGGATCCCGGTCCACGAGGGCTACGGGATGACGGAGTCCGCCGGGGTGATCAGCCTCAACCACCCGGGGTCGGCCCGCCCCGGCACGGTCGGCCGGCCGGTCGCGGGCTGCGAGGTCCGGATCGCGGAGGACGGCGAGGTCCTGGCCCGGGGCCCGATGGTCTTCCCGGGCTACCACGGCGACGCGAGGGCGACGGCGGCGACGGTCGACGCCGACGGCTGGCTGCACACCGGCGACCTCGGCTCGCTCGACGCCGACGGCTTCCTGTCGATCATCGGCCGGAAGAAGGAGCTGGTCATCACCTCGGCGGGGAAGAACATCACCCCGACGGAGGTCGAGTTCGCCCTCCAGGCGTCCCGGTACGTCTCCCGCGCGGTGATGATCGGCGACCGCCGCCCCCACCCGGTGGCCCTGATCACCCTGGACGCGGACGAGATCGCGGCCTGGGCGGCCCGGGAGGGGATCGCCCCGGGCACCCTGGCCCGGCCCGAGGAACACCCGGCGGTCCGGGCCCTGGTGGCGCGGGCCGTCGAGGAGGCCAACGCCACCGTCTCCCGGCCGGCCCGGATCCGTGCCTTCCACCTGCTCGCCGAGGACTTCTCCGTCGAGGCGGGCACGTTGACCCCGACCTTGAAACTCCGGCGGGCGGTGGTGGCGCAGCGGTACGCCGCCGAGATCGAGAAGCTGTACGGCTGAGGGCGGGCGGCGGGGGTGACCGGCCGGGGGTGACCGGCCGGGGGTCCCGGTGGGGAGGGGCCGACTGGGGCGACTACCGCAGGGCGCGGCCCAGCCGGCGCAGGCCCTCGGCGATCTCGGCGGGGGTGTGCGTGACGAAGGACAGCCGCAGGGTCCGGTGGTCGGGGGTGCCGGTGAAGAAGGGGGCCCCGGGGACGTAGGCCACGTCGTGTGCGACGGCGGACTTGAGCAGGGCCGTCGCGTCGTACCCGGCGGGCAGCCGGGCCCAGACGAACATGCCGCCCTCCGGCCGGTTCCACTCCGAGCCCGCCGGGAGCGCCTCGGGCAGGCCGGCCAGCAGCGCGTCCCTTCGGACGCGGTAGGCCGCGCGGACGGTGGCGACGTGGGCGTCCAGGTCCACCGCCGCCAGGTAGTGGGCGGCCGCCAGCTGGTTCACTGTCGAGGTGTGCAGGTCGGCCGCCTGCTTCGCGACGACCGCGGCCCGCAGCAGGGCCGCCGGGGCGCGGAGCCAGCCCAGCCGCAGGCCCGGTGCCATGAGCTTGGAGAAGCTGCCGAGCAGGGCGGTGCGGTCCTGCGCCCCGGGGTGCGCGGCGAGCCACGGCTCGTGCGCCCCCTCGTAGCGGAGGTCACCGTACGGGTCGTCCTCCACCAGCCACAGGCCGAGCCGGGAGGCGATCTCCGCGACCGCCGCCCGGCGGGCTCCGGGGAGGGTGCGGCCCGTCGGGTTCTGGAACGTGGGTATCGCGTACAGCAGCTTGGGCCGCTCCCGCCGGACGATCTCCTCCAGGGCGTCCGGGAGGATGCCGTCCTCGTCGCAGGGGACGGGCACGACCCGGACCCCGGCCAGGCCGAAGCCCTGGAGCGCCGCCAGGTAGGTCGGGTTCTCGACGAGGACGACGTCGCCCGGGTCGAGCAGGGCGCCGGCGAGCAGGGCGAGCCCCTGCTGGGAGCCGCTGGTGACGACGACCTGGTCGGCGGTGGTGGGCAGCCCACGGGCGGTGGCGCGGGCGGCGATCGTCGCGCGGAGTTCCGGTACGCCCTCGGTGGTCGAGTACTGCAGGGCCCGGGCGGCGGAGGCGGGGGCGGACAGGGCCGCGTCGTAGGCCGCACGCAGGCCGGCGGTGTCGAAGAGCTCGGGTGCCGGGTAGCCGCCGGCGAAGGAGACCACCTCGGGGCGGTCGGTGAGGGAGAGGATGTCGCGGATGGGCGAACCCGCCACCGCGGCCGTCCTGGCGGCGAAGGCGGGCGGCGGCTGGACGGCGGCGGGGCCGGGCATGGGGACTCCTTCGGCAGGCGGGTGCGCGCAGCCTAACCGCGAAAGATGCAGAGGACACCTACCCGTCCGCCACGTGAACGGGCCCGGCCGTGGCGGTGTCGGCCCCCTCCACAACTGACGCTGCATCAGATAGACCGGTGTCATGACGACAGACGAGACGGCGGCAGACGCAACGGCGGCAGACGCAACGGCGGCAGATGCGATGACGGCAGGCGCGACGACGGCGGACGCCATACCGGTGCGGGGCGGCGACACCCGGGCCGAGGACTACGCGGCGCTCGCCTCCGTGGGCCCGTACGGCGTCCGCCCGGGCCACGCGCTGATCACCATGGTCGAACCGCACCCGGGCCACGAGTTCGCGTACAACCGCTGGTACGAGGACGACCACTACTACGCCGGCGCCATGGCCATGCCCTGGATGTACGCCGGACGCCGCTGGGTCGCCACCAAGGACCTCCAGGAGCTGCGCTACCCCGAGAAGTCGGCCGTCGCCCAGCCCGTCTCGGCCGGGTGCTACCTGTCGACGTACTGGGTGACCGAAGGCCGGTACGACGAGCACATGAAGTGGACCGTCGGCATCAACAAGCGGCTGAACCGCGACGGTCGCGTCTACCAGGACCGCACGCACGTCTTCACGGCCTTCCAGGACCACGAGGCCACCGTCTACCGCGACGGTGCGGCCGGGCCGCGCGACTTCCACGCCCTCGACCACCCCTACTCGGGGCTGGTCCTCCAGGTCGTCGACGCCGTCGGCCCCGAGCAGCGGGCGCGACTGCTGGAGTGGCTGCGCTCGCGGTCCCTGCCGAAGCGGCTGGCGGGCGGTCCCGCGGCGATGGTGACGGTCTTCCGGCCGACGCCGCTGCCCGGCGACCGCATGACGTACGTCAAGCAGGTCGAGGGCGTCGGCACCCGGTTGACGCTGCTCTGGTTCCTGGAGGCCGATCCCCGGACCTGCTGGCACCGGTTCGAGGGACTGGACGCGGAGGTCGCGGAGGCGGGTCTGGGGCGGGTGGAGCTGGTGGCCCCGTTCATCCCGACGGTGCCGGGGACGGACCGTTACGTGGACCGGCTGCGCTGAGGGCGGTTCGTTCCGCGGCGCGGCGGCTCCGGTCGGGCTGCGGACAGGGCAGAGCCCCCTCGGCCTGGACGGCGACCGGTCGAGAGGGCATCAACCAACGGCTTGTTCATGAGGCGGACGGACGTCGTCACGCTCAGACGAGGCGTCCCAGCCGGCCCTCGGTGACGTCGGCGACGAAGGAGTTCCAGGACCCCGGCGCGAAGGTGAGGGACGGGCCGTCCTGCACCTTCGAGTCGCGGACCGCGATGGCCTCCATGACGGGCGACTTGACTTCGACGCAGGCGCCGTTGCCGCCGGAGTAGGAGGACTTGGTCCAGTTTTCCGTAGCGCCCTGACGAATAGCCATGTTTTTCTCCGGTTCAGCGAGTAGTTCCGGGTCTCGTCGGCCTTTGCTTCCGGCCGACGTGATCGACGCTACCCGCACCGTCCGACGGGTGAAGTGGGCGTTCACTCGACCGGGTGGCATATTCCATTCAGGCCTTCTGTGGCCGGGGAGTGACGGTGTACCGTACCGGCCCCCCTCGCCACCTGCCCGGTTTCCTCCGCTTTTACTTCCCCTTGCCCGCATAGTGGTCAATGATCTCGGCGATGAACTGCCGTGTCTGTTCGACATTGAGCGCTTGGGCGCGCAAGTGCTCGTACATCACGCTGTACTTCTGAACGTCGTTGGCCTTCTCCAGGTACAAATCGCTCGTCACGCCTTCGATGTAGACCACCGTCGAGTCGGAGGCGTCCGGGAATTCGAGGATGGCGTACTGCCCGTTGACGCCCGGATGCGCGCCCATCGAGAACGGCATCACCTGCACGGTGATGTACGGCTGTTCCGACTGCTCTATCAGGTATTCGAGCTGCCGGATCATCAACTGCGCGTCGCCCACGTGCCGGCGCAGCGCCGCCTCGTCGATCACCGCCCACAGCCGCAGCGGCCCGACCTCCGGGTTGTTGTTGTCCGTCTCGGAGAGCCGCTTCTGGCGGTGCATCCGGACCTGGACGCGCTTGTCCACGTCGGCCGGCGCGGTCTCCGGGAGCGCGCCGCGGATCAGGGCGTGGGCGTACTCGGGGGTCTGGAGCAGGCCGGGGACCATCTGGGGCTCGTACGTGCGCAGACTGGTCGCATCGGTTTCCAGGCCGATGTAGACGCTGTACGGGATGTCGCCGAAGGCGTGCCACCAGCCCTGCTGGCGCGAGTCCTTGGCCATCTGCATGAGGGAGTCGACGAGCCGGCGGTCCTCGACCTCGTACACGTCGCACAGGTCGCGGACGTCGCGCTGGCTGATGGAGCGACGGCCGTTCTCCAGCCGACTGATCTTGGACTGGGAAACGAGCAGACGCTCGGCGACCTGCTCGGCCGTCATTCCTTTGTCCTCGCGCAACTTGCGCAGCTCCATGCCCAGTCGGCGGCGTCGGACGGTGGGATTGACATTGGACGCCACGGGGACGGCACCTCCGCCTTCTTCTGGATCTGTCTCTCTGCGTGTCTGATGTTCAGCAGACTGCCACCGAAGGGTGCGGCGGCGCTGGGGAACGGACCGGAAAGACAGACGTGCGGGGCGGTGGGACCGGTGAACCGGTCTCACCGCCCCGCACGCTGGCGGCTCCCGAACCGGGTCTTTTGGGGGACGGCCGGTTGCGGCGTGGCGCACGTGGTGCCTGTGGTGCCGGCCCGCTGGGTGGGTCAAGGGGTGTCGCGGGCCGCGGTGCGGGTGGTGGTGCGCGTGGTGGTGCGCGTGCTGCTCAGCTGCCGTTCAGTGCGCGGCCACCCGGGCCATCGCACCCGTGCGGCGCGGCTGCATCGGTACGGCGGCGGCCCGGGCGGTGGGTGCCGCCGATGCCGAGGCCGTTGCCGACGCGGTGGCCGGGGCGCGGTCCCGCCTCGGCTGTGCCGCCACCCCGTTCTGGACGTCCATGACGGCGTGCGCCACGAGACCGCCCATGGGGTCGTGCCGGATCAGGTCCCGCAGCCGGGACCTGGACGACCGCCCCTCGTTGCCGGGGTACAGGTGCTTGCCGAGTCCGACCGCGTGGGCCAGTGCGGCGAGCGCCGCGGTCCGCGGGTCCGGCGGTACACCGGTGCGGATCGCACTGTCGAGCCGGGCGCGGATCTCCCGGCTGATCGCCGTGTCCGTCGCCTGGTAGCGAGTCGTCGGCAGCACCCCGCACATCTGTCCCGCGACGGCATGGACCATGCCGCAGCGCTCCAGGTGAGCGAGGTAAATCTGACGGAGCCCCAGCCGGGGCCCGCCGATCCAGTGAACGGCCCGGACCGGGCTGCCGCGCCTGCGCAGCAGTTCCAGTGCGGAGTCCAGAGTCGGATCTCCTGTCGGCCGTGGCATCACCACGGCGATACGATCCCCATCAGGGGCTATCCGTCCTGCCAGAGCCAGCTCTACTAGCTGTGCCCCGGCCAGGCCGAGGTCGAGCGACTGCGGCTGCGCCGTGGTTCCCGTGGTCGGGTCCAAGGCGAGCAGCAAAAGCTCCTCCGGAATTGTTCTGCGGCTCCTGCCCATCCATGCCTCCCCGCGTGGATGAGTGACAGGGTGACGCCTCTCACATTCATCTGTCGAGAGCGCCTGGACGCTTTGTGGGGGAACCGGCAGCTATGTCGTTCTCGTCTAGCGGGTGGGCGATGCCCCCGAGACGGGACACTGTTAGACGGTTCGGACAGCGACCGGACGGCGAACGAGGAGGAACTGGTGGCGGGCGAGTCCCCCGACAAGTCGGTAGATGAAGGTGCGTCGGGGACGGCGGAGCCCGCCACGCCGCGTGCGGAGCGGGACCCGAGGCTGTCGGTCCTCCGCCCGCGCGAAGCGGTGGAGCCGGGCGACCGGGACCCCTTGAAGGAAGCGGTGGCGGCCTGGGTCGCCACGGAGCCCTCCCGGGGTTCGGGGGACCGTGCCCCGGCTCGGGCCGAGGCCGAGGCCGAGGCCGAGGCCGAGGCCGAGGCTTCGGGTGCCGATGAGGCGGACTCCGCCGAGCCGGCGGGCCCGGCTGACCGGCGGACGACCACGTCCGGTGCCGTGAAGCCCGGCTCCTCCTCCGTCGAGCCGGAGGAGGAGCCCCGCACGCCCACCCCGGCCAAGTCGGCGGCTGCCGACAGCGAGCAGGCTTCCGCTTCGGACGCCGACGGTCCGGATCCGGCCAAGCCGTCCGGCTCCGGCGAGGCGGAGAAGACGGCGTCCGGCGCCGCGAAGCCGGGTTCCGGCAAGCCGGAGGACAAGCCGGCCGCGGCCGAGCCGGCCGACAGTGAGCGCACCGCGGTCTTCCGTGCCGTGAAGCCGGAGGCTGCCGGGTCGGGTTCTGCTGGTCGGGATTCGGCCAAGGCGTCCGGCTCCGACGCGTCGGAGAAGACGGCGTTCGGGGTCGCGAAGTCGGGTTCCGGCAAGCCGGAGGACAAGCCGGCCGACAGTGAGCGCACCGCGGTCTTCCGTGCGGTGAAGCCGGAGGTCGCCGGGTCGGGTTCTGCTGGTCGGGATTCGGCCAAGCCCGCTGGCTCCGGTGAGGCGGAGAAGACGGCGTCCGGTTCGGGTGCCGACGGGGCGTCGGGTTCCGCTGCGGCGGAGAAGAAGACGGCTGACGAAGCCCGCACCGCTGCCCCGGCGAAGCCCGCGGCGGCTGGCCCGGCCGACAGTGAGCGCACCGCTGTCTTCCGTGCGGTGAAGCCGGAGGCCGCCGGGTCGGGTTCCGCTGGTCGGGATTCGGCCAAGGCGTCCGGCTCCGGCGAGGCGGAGAAGACGGCGTTCGGGGTCGCGAAGCCGGGTTCCGGCAAGCCGGAGGACAAGCCGGCCGACAGCGAGCGCACCGCCGTCTTCCGTGCGGTGAAGCCGGAGGCCGCCGGGTCGGGTTCCGCCGGTCGGGATTCGGCCAAGGCGTCCGGCTCCGACGCGTCGGAGAAGACCGCTTCCGGGGCCGCGAAGCCGCGTGCCGAGAAGCCCGGGGACACCGGCACCGGCCCCGCCGACAGTGAGCGCACCGCCGTCTTCCGCAAGCCGGGATCCGGGGACCCCCGCACCACCCCGGCCAAGCCGGCCCCGGCCAAGCCGGCCGCGGCCGAGCCCGCCGACAGTGAGCGCACCGCCGTCTTCCGTGCCGTGAAGCCTGGTACGGCCGCGCCGACCGCCGAGGGCCGGGATGCGGCCAAGCCCGCTCCCGGCGGCCCCGCCGCCAAGCCGGCCGGAGCCAACCCGCGCGGAAGCACCTTCGTACCCCTCGGCGGCGACGGCCCCCGGCCGCCCGCCCCGCAGACGGCCCGGCCCCCGGCCCGCCCCCAGCCCTCACCCGACGCCGAGCGGACCACGCAGCAGCCGCTGCCCCCCAAGCCGCCGCTCGACATGCTGGCGGACCTCACCAACAACCCGCCCCCGCCGCCGACCCCCCTCCGCACCACGGTCCGGCGGGTCAAGATCTACGCGCCGGTCGTCCTGCTCCTCGCGGTCGTCCTGGCGGTCGTGCAGCTCGTGCGCCCGCTGCCCGCGCCCCGCCTCGCCCTGAGCGCTAAGGCCTCGTACACCTTCGACGGCGGCGCCCCCACCCTCCCCTGGCCGAAGGAGGGCCAGGGCTTCATGGCCGCCGCCGGCCTCGGCACCGTCGGCACCTTCGGCGAGCAGAAGCCCATCGCCATCGGCAGCGTCGCCAAGACCATGACGGCGTACGTGATCCTCAAGAACCACCCCCTCAAGCCGAGGGAAAAGGGTCCGATGATCGACGTCGACAAGACCGCCGTGGACGACGGCCGCAAGGAGTCCGAGGGCGAGTCCACGGTCAACACGTTGAAGGAGGGCGACAAGATCTCCGAGTACGACGCCCTCGCCGCGATCATGATCCCGTCCGCCAACAACGTCGCGCGCCTGCTCGCGCGCTGGGACACCGCCGGTGACCAGGAGGCGTTCGTCAAGAAGATGAACGACGCCGCCCGGGAACTCGGCATGACGAACACCACGTACACGGACCCCTCCGGTCTGGACCCGGCGACGGTCAGCACCGCCGAGGACCAGGTCAAGCTGGGTCTCAAGGTCGTCGAGATGCCGGAGCTGCTCGCGATCACCAAGCTCCCGAGCTGGACCGACCCCTCGGGCAAGCCCTGGCGGAACTACAACGACCTCGTCCCGTACAACGGCGCCGTCGGCATCAAGACCGGCTCCACCACCAAGGCCGGCGGCAACCTGCTCTTCGCCGCCGAGAAGAAGGTCGGCAAGACCAACCAGCTGATCGTCGGCGCGGTGCTCGGCCAGTACGGCACCCCGATCCTCGGTACCGCGATCGCGGCGAGCAAGGACGTCATGCTCGCCACGCAGAAGGCGCTGACGGACGCGACCGTGGTCAAGAAGGGCGATGTCGTCGGGTACGTGGACGACGGGCTCGGCGGTCACACCCCCGTGGTCGCCACCGCCGACGTGCAGGCGGTCGGCTGGCCCTCGCTCACGGTCACGGTGAAGCTGGGCGACGGCGGCTCCAAGCTGCCGGAGACCGCGAAGGCGGGCACCGAGGTGGGGATGCTGACCGTCGGTGAGGGCGCCAGTCAGGTGAAGGTGCCGGTGGCGTTGAAGAGCGACCTCGTCGCGCCCGGCATCGGCAGCAAACTGACTCGCGTCGGCTGACCCACGGCCCACCGCCTACGGCCCCACGGGCCCCACGGCCCCCGACCCGCACGGGCGCCCCGGACAACCCCGGGGCGCCTGAGCGCGTCTGAGAAGGGGGGCCGGAACCCGAACCGGCAGAACCGGCAGAACCGGCAGAACCGGCACAACCGGCAGATCCGGCAGAACCGGGACGGACGCGTGAACGCGACGGAAGAGAGCGTCGGCAGTGACCACCGCTGAGCAGTACAGGCGACCGGAGCGCGCCCGCGACACCGGACCGCGCGACGGGACCGACGGGAGCTGGGCGCACCGGCACCCGGTGGCCGTCGCCGCCGCCCTCGCCGCGCTCCTGCACGTCGTCTGGTTCTTCAGCTTCGCCAACAGCGGGGGCGACCTCGCGGCGCAGGACGCGTGGGCGGAGTTCGTCGGCCGCCACCCCGACACGGCGTACAACCTCGCCTGGTACGGGGGCATGCACCCGGTCTCGTACAGCGTGGTCTCGCCGTACCTCATGCACGTGCTCGGCGTCCGGACCACCATGATGGTCGCCGGCACCGTCTCGGCGGCGCTGCTCGCGCTGATCCTCACCCGGTGCCGGGGCGCCGTGCGGCGTCCGCTGTGGCCGGCCCTGGCCGGGGTGTACGGGCTGCTGTGCAACGCCCTGTCCGGCCGCGTCACCTTCGGGCTCGGGGCGATGTTCGCGCTGGCCGCCGTCGCCGCGGTCTTCTGCTGGCCGCGCAAGTGGGCGGAGCGCCGCTGGGCCAAGGCCGCCGTCGCCGCCCCGCTCGCGGGGCTCGCCACCGCTTCCAGCCCGGTGGCCGGCCTCTTCCTCGGGGTGGTCGCGGCCGCGCTGTTCCTGAGCGGGCGGCGGCCGGGGGCGTACGCGCTGGGGCTGGCGCCGGTGGCCGTGGTCGGGCTGTCGGCGTGGCTGTTCCCGTTCTCGGGCACGCAGCCGATGAAGCTGGGCTCGGCCTGGCTGCCGTTCGTGTTCGGGCTGGCGATCCTGTTCCTGGTGCCGAAGCGGTGGAAGACGGTCCGGATCGCCTCGGCCGTGTACACCGTCGGGGTGTTCCTGACCTGGGCGATCGACTCCCAGGTGGGGTCGAACGTCACCCGCCTCGTGATGCTGTTCGGCGGGGCGGTGCTGCTGGCGGCGCTCCCGTATTCGATCCCGCGCTCGCGGCGCTGGTACGCCGTGGTCGTCGCCTTCGCCGGGCTGACGGTCTGGATCACCGCCAACAGCATCACCGACATCATCCGCACCACCCCGCTCGCCGCATGGAACCGGGAGCTGGCTCCGCTGGTCGACCAGCTCCAGAAGTCGGGCGCCGACCGGGGGCGGGTGGAGGTGGTACCGGCCAGCAGCCACCGCGAGTCCTCGGCCTTCCCGTCGTACGTGAACCTCGCGCGCGGCTGGAACCGCCAGGCCGACCTGGAGCGCAACCCGCTCTTCTACGACGACACCCTCACGGCCGAGAGCTACCGGTCCTGGCTGGAGCGCTGGGCCGTGCACTACGTGGTGCTGCCCGCCGACAAACCCGACTCGGGCGGGGCGGACGAGGCGAAGCTCGTGCGCGAGGGGCTGCCGTACCTCCAGCAGGTGTGGGGCGACGCGAACTGGCAGCTGTACAAGGTGCTCGCCCCGACGGACCTGGTGGCCGGGGCCGCCACGGTGGTGCGGGCGGGCGCGGACCAGCTGGTCATCGCGGTGCGGGAGCCGGGGCGGGTCCTGGTGCGGATCCCGCACTCGCCCTGGCTGGGGCTGGTCGACGCGGCGGGCCGGGCGGTGGCGCCGCCCCAGGAGACCTTCGCGTCGAAGGCGGCCGCAACGGCGCCGAAGCAGTACGCGAACACGGCCGGCTGCCTGTTCAAGGCCCCCGTGGACGCCGACGGGGACGTCTGGACGGAGCTGCTGGCGCCGGCCGCGGGACAGTACCGGGTGTCGGCGAAGTACCAGCTCCCCCGGGGTACCCCCTGCCCGGAGGAACTCCTGCGCGGCCCTTGATCGGCGTGCGGTGGCCCCCGTACCTGCATACGATCCGGTTAGACCGATTGGCAGACCGATTGGGTGCTTCCCGAGGGAGTGACGACGGGATGAGTAAACCGCACAAGCAGGACGTCCGGACGGCGATCACGAAGGCCGCGGAGCAGACCCACCTCCCCCGCACGCCGGGTCACGGCTTCGAAGGTCCGGTCCCCAGCAAGGTCAAGGGCGGAGCGCACACGAAAGCGGCCCTCAAGCGCTCCGGCGCCCCCCAGGGCGACCGCATCGGCGAACGCACCAAAGGCCTGAGCTGACCCCATCGCCTGCCCGGCCCCCCGGCAGCCGAAAACCCGGAAGGCCCCCCACCATCCCGGCGGGGGGCCTTCTCCATGCGTCGTGCAACGTGCCCTCGGCAGGATTCGAACCTGCGACACCGGCTTTAGGAGAGCCGTGCTCTATCCCCTGAGCTACGAAGGCGGGGCCCTGGCGTGAAACGTGTCCGAATGCTCCGCATGAGAGCCCGGCTCGCCTCGGCAAGGTCCTGGGCTGCCACGAGGGCAGCCCAGGGACAGGGTAGCGGATCAGGGCGGGGCTCTGCGGCTCGGTTCCCGGGCGATCGGCGCGGTCGCGGACGGGGCGGCCGGACGCACACCGCAGGCCGGGGCCGATGCGATCCCCGGAGCCGGAACACCAGTTGGGGACCGACCGCAGCCGCCGGTGGTCCGGCACCCCGACAGGAGGGCACGGCGTGCCTGCGAGGGTGCATGGGACCCCGGCGCGCACAATGCCCGTGCATTTCCGATCCACGAGGAAAGTCCGTTCCGAGTTCCCGACACAAGGAGTGCCTGCCGATGGATCTGGAACTCACCGGAAAAGTCGCCGTCGTCACCGGTGCCGGCAAGGGCATCGGCCTGGCCATCACCGAGGCGTTCCTGCGCGAGGGCGGCCGTGTGGTCGCCGGCAGCCGTTCCGAGACCCCCGAGCTGGCCGCATTGCGCGAGAGGTACGACGTGGCCTTCGTCGCCGGCGATCTGGCTACCGCCGAAGGCGTGGATGCGCTGATCCAGGCGGCGATGGAACGGCAGGGCAGGATCGACGTCTTGGTCAACAACGTCGGAGCCACGAAGCCCCGCGTCGATTTCCTCTCCATCGACGACGCACAGTGGCAGCGGGCCTTCGACGTGAACTTCTTCAGCGCCGTCCGCGCCGTCCGCGCCGCGCTGCCGCACTTGCTCGCGGGCGGCGGAGGCGCGGTCGTCAACATCAGTTCCCTCAACGCCCGGCTGCCCTTCCCCACGGTGGTGGACTACTCGGCGGCCAAGGCCGCGCTGACCAGCCTCACCAAGGCACTGTCGGAGGAGTTCGCGCCGCGCGGCGTACGGGTGAACTCCATCGCTCCGGGCCCGGTCCGCACCCCGTTCTGGACCGCCCCCGGCGGCTTCGCCGAGGCCGTGGCGGCCGGCGCGGGCACCACGGCCCAGGAGGCCATGGACGTGGTGGTGCCGCAGCAGACGGGCATCAGTACGGGACGCTTCACCGAACCCCAGGAGGTCGCCGACCTCGCGCTCTTCCTGGCCTCGCCCCGCGCCGCGAACATCACGGGCGCCGAATTCCTCATCGACGGCGGCCAGACCAAGACGACCTGAGCGGGCCGGTCGGGGATGCGCGGCCCCGGGCGGGAGAGACGATCTCAGGGGCGGGTCACCCGGATCTGGAAGCTGCCGTCGGGGCGTTCGGACGTGACGGCGATGGTGATGCGCGCCTTGGGGTCGGTGAAGGTTTCACCGGGGCGGAAGGGGGCGTCCGAGAGCTCCGAGTGGACGTTCGGGCGGCGGGTGCAGCCGCCGCTGGCGGTCGTGCTGTCGGAGACCGTGACCGGGCCGCGGCCGGTGTCCACCTGGGAGTCCACCTTGTAGATCAGCACTCCCGGCTTGCACACGGACTCGTCGTTCCCGGCCTGCGTGCGCACCTCCACCGCGTACCCGCTGTTCTCCGTCAGCGGTACGAAGGCCAGCTTCATGCCGCCCTCCACCCCCAGCGGCGTCAGTACCTGCTCCGTGACCCCGGACTTCGACGCGCAGCCGATCTGGTTGCTGTCCAGCCAGCCCAGCTTCCACTTGTGCCAGCCCAGCAGGTCGTTGTTGGAGCCCCAGTCCTCGCTCATGATGTCCCAGTGCCCGACCGCGCCGCCCCCGTCGGGGGTGTACAGGTCCGGCAGCCCGAAGACGTGGCCGTTCTCGTGGGGGAGGACCCGGTAGCCGGTCTCCCGGTAGGAGCCCGAACCGTCGTCCTGCCGGCTGTAGACGAAGGACGTGTTGGAGAGCGGCACCCCGTCGGCCATCGGTGCCTCGCCGTTGCCGGAGAACGTCACCGACAGGACGGTGTCCAGGGCCGACGGCCCGGCGTTCGGCGTGACCAGGACGTTGATCAGGTCGTAGCGGCTGAAGTCGACCTCGGGGTCGGCGGCCTGCGCTATGTGCTCGACCAGCTGCCGGTAGCCCGGTTCGTACGCGGACCCGCGGCCGATCCCGTACGCCGCGAACGGCATCGGCATCCTCAGCCAGTTCCGTATCGGCGCCTCGGCCCGGTAGGTGAGCCGGCCGTAGGAGCTGGTCCGGAACCAGTCCGAGGTCTGCGGGAAGAACTCCGCCAGCCGGTCCACGGCCGAGCCCTCGCCCTTGGCGTCGGGAAAGTCGATCATCAGGTTCAGTGCCCGGACCTCGCCGGTCGAGCGGGAGTACCCGGGCGGCGTCGGAAGTCCCTCGGACATCTGGACGCCCATCGTGCTCGCGATCCGGCAGGGCGCGAGCGCCGAGTCGACGCTCGTGGCCACGGGACCCGCGGCGGAGTGGGTGCGGCTGGATATCCCGGCGCTGGCGGTGGCGGTGACGCCGATGGCCAGCGCGGCGATGCCGACGTACGCGCAGGTGCGGCGCGGACTGCGTATCCGGTGGCGGGTCTGCGTCATGGAGCTCGCCTTCGGGCCGCGGCAGCCGGCCGGGCCCGGTCTGCTCTCTGTGCGCTCACCCTCCGACGGCTGTGGCGCGCCCGCGCGTCAGGAGCGGCCAAACGGGAGCACGGTGCGGCAGGGGTGTGATCCAGGTCATACGAAGGAGTGAAATAACCGGGGAGTCGATCCCCGTTTGGAGTATTGACCCCGCAAACGGGGACGGCTTCCCCGTTTCTGGTGGTCGCCGTGCAGACGAGTCCCGTGCCGAGGAGGCCCCGGAATGAAGCGCTCCACCACCGCCGCGGCTCCGACCGCGCCCCGGGTGCCGGTGGACCTCGCGGCTCCGGCCCCCGGTCGCGGCGACGGGCTCCCGCGCCCGCGCGCCGACGCCGTCCGCAACCGGGAGCGCATCCTGGCGGCGGCCCGCGAGCTCTTCGTGGAGTTCGGCTCCGCCGCCCCCTTCGACGAGGTCGCCCGCCGGGCCGGCGTCGGCAACGCCACGCTGTACCGGCACTTCCCCGACCGGGCCGCGCTGGTCCACCACGTCGTGCTGTACGTCATGGACCGGGTCGTCCTCCACGCCGAGGAGGCCCTCGCCGAGGAACCCGACGCCTTCGCCGCGCTGTGCCGGTTCACGCACGCGGCCGCGGACGAGCGGTTCGGCGCCCTGTGCCCGATGCTCTCCGCCGACTTCGACCACGACCACCCCGAACTCCACGCGGCACGCGGTGCGTTGGCGGTGGCCATCGAGAACCTGCTGGCTGCGGGCCAGGGTGGCGGACTCGTCCGCACCGACATCGGGGCCGGTGACCTGATGATCGCCCTCTCCCAGCTCGGCCGCCCCCTCCCGGGCACCGGTTGCATGGACGCGGACCGCTTCGTCCACCGTCACCTCCAGGTGTTCCTCGACGGGTTGCGGGCCCCGGCCCGCTCCGAGCTGTCGGGCGGCGCGACCACCCTGGAAGACCTGAGGCGGACCGCCATGTAACGCCCCACACCGCCGGCTTCCTCCTCGCCGCCACCGGCATGCTGCTGCTCACGCAGCTCGAGGTCGGCTCCTCGTACCCGGCGCTGATCCTGCCGGCGCAGCTGCTGCTGGGCCTGGGGATGGGTTCGGCGTTCATGCCGGCGATGTCGCTGGCCACCCACGGGGTGAACCCGGCCGACGCCGGCGTCGCCTCCGCCATGGTGAACACCTCGCAGCAGGTGGGCGGCGCCATCGGTACCGCGCTGCTGAACACCATCGCCGCCTCGGCGACGACCGCGTACCTGACCGACCACGCGGCGCAGGCCGCCGCGGGCGGTGCGGCGGCGAAGCTGATCCAGGCGCAGGCCATGGTGGAGGGCTACTCCTCGGCCATCTGGTGGGCCGTCGGCATCCTGGTCACCAGCTCGCTCATCGCGTTCACCCTGATCAACACGGGTCGGCCCGGCTCGGCCGGTCCGGTCGCCTCGGGTGACGGCGTGGCGGACGAGGTGCGGATCCCGGTGGTCGCCCACTGACGCGGGCGCCGGGCGCCGTACGGGAATGACGGATGACCCCGCTTCGTTCAAATTTGAACGAAGCGGGGTTAGTCTTTTCGAAGGGACCGCGTACCGCGTACGGGACCCCGCGACCGGCCATGAGGAGCGCGCGCTGTGACTGCGAACACCACCACCCCCCGAGCGGGCCGCATGCCCGCGCTGTACCTGAGCCACGGCGCCCCGCCGCTCGCCGACGACCCGGTCTGGCCCGGCGAACTGGCCGCCTGGTCGGCCGCCCTGCCCCGCCCCCGCGCGATCCTGATGGTCTCCGCGCACTGGGAAGAGGCCCCGCTGGCCCTCGGTGCCACCGAGCGGGCCCCGCTCGTGTACGACTTCTGGGGCTTCCCCGAGCACTACTACCGGGTGTGCTACGACGCCCCGGGCGCCCCCGAGCTGGCCGCCTCCGTGCGCAAACTGCTGCGCGCGCCCGGAACCCCGGTCCAGGACATCCCGGACCGCGGGCTCGACCACGGGGCCTACGTCCCGCTCGTGGAGATGTTCCCGGAGGCCGACGTCCCGGTGCTCCAGATATCGATGCCGACGCTCGACCCGGCCCGCCTGATGGAGATCGGCCGCACCCTCGCCCCGCTGCGGGACGAAGGGGTCCTGATCGTGGGCAGCGGCTTCTTCACGCACAACCTCGCCGCGCTCCGGCACGCGGGCGGCGTGCCCGGCTGGTCGACGGAGTTCGACGCCTGGGGCCGTGAGGCGCTGGCCGCCGCCGACGTGGACGCCCTGCTCGACTTCGAGGCCAAATCCCCGGCCGGCCGTCTGGCCCACCCGCGTACCGAGCACTTCGCGCCGCTGTTCGTCACCCTGGGAGCCGCCGAGGCCTCCGGCGATCTCGGAGCCCCGGGCACCCCCGTGGACGGCTTCTGGATGGGGTTGTCGAAGCGCTCGCTCCAGTTCGGCTAGGCCGCAGCCGGGCCCCTTTCCCGGGGGCCGGCGGTTCGCCCCGTATCCGGCCATTGGGGTCATTCGCTCACCAGTCCAGGCAACCAGGCGCTGGTCGCGGCCGTCTTGACAGGAGAGGCGCGCCGAGAAGGGCTACAGAGAAGTGCGCGGGGGAATGCGCGGAGGAGCGCGGGAGAACCGCCCAGGAGAAACGTGCCCTCCGCTGCCGTGAAAGACGGCGATAGCGGGGCAGGGTACTGCAAGATGTGGAAAAAAGACGGCCCCCGTGGGAATTCTGTCCCGATTCCAGTCGTTGTTTCCATCGGAAGCGGGCACTCGGGAGAGTGTCCGAAGGACGCGTCGACCGTGCCGCACTTCTCACAGCCGAGGCGTCCGGCAGCCGCACCGCGAACGAAATCCATCGCATCGCAAGGGAGCACGCATGGCAACCCGCGCCGTCGCCCGCAGTCAGTCCACGGGCAGTGCCCGCGCCGCGGGCGGCGAGATCGCCGACCGCGACCTGGTCGGCATGTACCTGGACGAGATCGCGCGCACCCCGCTGCTCGACGCGGCCAAGGAAGTGGAGCTGTCGCAGATCATCGAGGCGGGCGTCTACGCCCAGCAGATCCTCGACGGTGCGATAGAGCGCGCAGGGCAGACGTCCCCGGCGCGTGAGGAGCTGGAGGCCCTGGCGGCCGAGGGAGAGCGCGCCAAGGAAGTCTTCATCCGCTCCAACCTCCGCCTGGTCGTGGCCGTCGCCCGCCGCTACCCGCGCAGCGGGCTCCCCCTGCTCGACCTGATCCAGGAGGGCAACGCCGGCCTGGTCCGCGCGGTCGAGAAGTTCGACTACACCAAGGGCTTCAAGTTCTCCACGTACGCCACGTGGTGGATCCGCCAGGCCATCACCCGTTCCATCGCCGACCAGTCCCGGACCATCCGCCTCCCCGTCCACCTGGTCGAGGAGCTCGGCCGCATCCGCCGGATCCAGCGCGAGTTCAACCGCGAGAACGGGCGGGACCCGGAGCACGCGGAGATCGCCGCCGAGCTGGACACGACGGAGAAGCGCGTCGGTGACGTACTGGACTGGGCGCGCGACCCGGTCAGCCTCAACATGTCCGTCGACGACGAGGGCGACACCCAGTTCGGGGACCTGCTGGAGGACACCTCCGCGATCTCCCCGGAGCAGTCCGTGCTGTCCCTGCTCCGCAGTGAGGAGCTGGAGGACCTGCTCGGCAAGCTCGACCAGCGCACCGCGTCGATCATCAAGATGCGGTACGGGATCGAGGACGGGCGCGAGCGCACGCTGACCGAGGTCGGCAAGCAGCACGGCCTGACCCGGGAGCGGATCCGGCAGATCGAGAAGCACGCGCTGCTGGAGCTCAAGCGGATGGCGCGCGACACCGGCTTCGACGCCGTGGCCTGATCGGCCCCGCCCGACCGGCCCCACAAGACGCCCCGCCCGACCGGCTACGGAAGGCGGAGCCCCCAGAACGAGCCCCCGGTGCCTATCCCCCCCAGGCGCCGGGGGCTCCCTGCTGCCCGGGCGACGGAACCGCCCGGGCACGGCCCGCCCGGACGGGGGAACCGCCCCGGGCGCGGCCCGCCCGGACCGCGACTCACGCCCCGACGGGGCTCGACCTCGTCAGCCGCGCGGCCAGCGCCCGGGCGGCCTCCGCGAGCGCCGGCGGGGTGTGGACCGTGAAGTCCGCTCCCGCCAGAGCGAGCCGGGCCGCCAGCCACTCCGGCGCGTCCCCGCTCTCGAACCGCACCCGGCAGCCCCGTGCCACCGGCACCACCTGCCCCCTCAGCCAGCCCGGCAGCGCCTCGGCCGGCGCATCGAAGGTCACCTCGACCGCGTACGTCTGCTCCCCGCGCAGCCCCCGCCGCACGAACTCCGCCGCCTCCACCGGCAGCGCCCGCGGGGCGAACCGCGCGCCCGTCGCGAACGGGTCGCTGACCCGGTCCACCCGGAAGGTGCGCCAGTCGTCCCGTTCCAGGTCGTACGCGACGAGGTACCACCGGCTCCCCGTGCTCACCAGCCGGTACGGCTCCACCAGCCGCCGGGACTCCGCCCCGTCCCGCGCCCGGTAGGCGAACCGCAGCCGCTCCGGTCCCGCCACCGCCGCCGCCATCGTCGTCAGCGTCCGCGGATCCACGCTCGCCCCGTCGCCGCGGGCCACCGCCACCGTGGCCGACTGCAGCGCGCCCACCCGGTGCCGCAGCCGCGCCGGCAGGACCTGCTCCAGCTTCGCGAGGGCCCGTACGGACGCCTCCTCCACCCCCTCGATGGCGTGCCCGGCCCCCGCCCGCAGCCCCACCGCGATCGCCACCGCCTCCTCGTCGTCCAGCAGCAGCGGCGGCATCGCCGCGCCCGCCACCAGCCGGTACCCGCCCTCCGACCCCAGCGTGGCCTCCACCGGGTACCCCAGCTCCCGCAGCCGCTCGATGTCCCGCCGGATGGTCCGGGCGCTGACCCCGAGCCGATCGGCCAGCTCGCTGCCGGGCCACTCGCGCGGGGTCTGGAGCAGGGAGAGCAGGGTGAGCAGCCGGCCGGGGGTGTCGTTCATGACATCAGGCTGCCAGGGAAATAGGACACCACCTGACCTACATGCCGTCTAGGTTGCTTCCTATGAGCACCGAGACAGCCCAGACATCGCCCGAAAGAGAGACCGGGCCCGTACGAGAAGAGCGGAACGACACCCTCGACGACCACACGAGCGACCACCCGAACGACCACGCGGGCAGCAGCTCGCCCGCCGACCGCCGCCGCTGGCTGGCGCTCGCCATCGTGATGACCGCGGCGTTCATGGACCTGGTCGACGTCACGATCGTCAACATCGCGATACCCAGCATGCGCGAGGACTTCGGCGCCTCCACCAGCGCGATCCAGTGGATCACCGCCGGGTACGCCCTCGCCTTCGCCGCCGGTCTGATCACGGGCGGCCGTCTCGGTGACATCTACGGCCGCAAGCGCCTGTTCCTCATCGGCATCGCCGGTTTCACCGCCGCCTCGGCGCTCTGCGGCATCGCCGCCAACCCGTCCGTGCTCGTCGCCTCCCGCATCCTCCAGGGCGGTATGGCCGCCATGATGGTGCCGCAGGTGCTGGCGATCATCCACGTCACCTTCCCGCCCCACGAGCGCGGCAAGGTCTTCGGCATGTTCGGCGCGATCGTGGGCCTCGGCGCCGTCTCGGGCCCGATGCTCGGCGCGCTGCTCACCGAGTGGAACCTCTTCGGCCTCGAATGGCGCCCGATCTTCCTGATCAACCTGCCCGTCGGAATCGCGGGCGTGATCCTGGGCGTCAAGTTCATCACCGAGTCCAAGGCCCCCAAGGCGCTGCGGCTCGACCTGGTCGGCGTCGTGCTCGCGACCCTCGCCCTGGTGATGCTGATCTTCCCGCTGACGCACGGCCGTGAGAACGACTGGCCGCTGTGGGGCTTCGTCTGCATGATCGCCGCGCCGTTCCTGTTCGCCGGCTTCATCGCCTACGAGAAGCACAAGATCCGCAAGGACGGCTCGCCGCTGGTGGAGCTCTCCCTCTTCAAGATCAAGAGCTTCGCGGGCGGCATCGCCGTCCAGCTGACCTTCGGCATCGCGACCGGCATCTTCTTCCTGGTCTGGACGCTGTACATGCAGATGGGCCTCGGCTGGACCCCGCTGCGCGCGGGCACCACCGGCATCCCCTTCTCGATCGCGGTGTCCGCGGCCGCGGGCATGTCCGTGCAGAAGCTCGTGCCGCGCTTCGGCCGCAAGGTGCTCCAGGCGGGCGCGCTGACCATGGCCGCGGGCCTGCTCCTCTACATCTGGGAGTCCGCCCACTACGGCATGGGGATCGCCTCCTGGCAGATGGCCGCGCCCCTGGTCGTCATGGGCATCGGTATGGGCCTGATCGTGGCCCCGCTCACCGACACCGTCCTCTCCCAGGTGCCGCGCGAGCACGCCGGCTCCGCCTCCGGCCTGATCAACACCACGGGGCAGATGGGCAACGCGCTCGGTCTGGGCCTGACGTCCGTCGTCTTCTTCGGAGTGATCGACGACGACATGGTCTACGGGGCCCCGTACGTCGAGGCCTTCCGCAGCGCGCTGTGGTGGGTCGTGGCGGTCCTGGTCGTGATCTTCACGGTGATGTTCATGCTGCCGCGCAAGCAGGTCCCGATGGACGAACGCGAGGGCGCCGAGACCGCCTGAGCAGCAACGTGACAGTCGGGCGCGCCCACCTGCGGAGGGCGCGCCCGACGCGCTGAAGGGCGCCCCCCGTCAGCGGACCCGGGCGCGCAGCTCCATCGCCTCGCGCGCGGTGGCCTCGCTCTCGTACACCTCGCACATGTGGCGGCCGTCCGGCGTGGCCGTGTGCTCGACCTCCCACAGGCTCACCTCGCTGCCGTCCACGAGGACGAACGCGTGCTCGTACAGGGTGAATCCCACGCCCCGCCCGTCCGACAGCCACTGCCGGCCGCCGAAGGCCTGGGTGATCTGGTGCGCGTAGGCCGACCGCAGGCGCAGCGCCACCCGCTCGCCGGGCCGGTCCGCGTTCTCCGCCCGGCGCAGCACCCGGCGGGCGTGGTCGGCGGACTGCTCCACCGCGTACTCCCGGTGCGGGGCGCGCGCCGGGTCCGCGAACAGGGCACTGAGGGCGGCCGCGTCGTCCTGCTGCTCCGCCCCTTCCGGCGCCAGGTCCCGCGCCACTTGTGAGGGCACCTCACCGAACGTGCGGGCCACCGCGAGGCAGAGCTCGGACCGGCTCGCGAACAGCTCGTACCGCACGACCCGGTCGCCCTGCCGGCGGTAGACCAGTTCCCAGAGCGACTCCGCGCCGCCGTCGGCCAGGAGGTAGGTGTGCCGGTGGGTCTCCCGCCACAGTCCCGCCGACGGGCTGTGGTGGGTGGTGTGCAGCGAAGAGCTGTGGGCGAGCGCCGTACGCAGGCGCCCGACCAGCCGGTCCGGCAGGTCGAAGGAGTTGAGGGCGCGGCCCAGGAGTCGATCGAGGTGGGCCTCGGTTGTCTCGTACGGATCGCTCAAGGTGGGTCTCCAGGCCGTCGCAGCTTGTCACTTCGCGGAAGCACAACGTAGCCCCTGGCACTGACATCACGTCCGGGATTCGTTAAAACGTCCGGGAAGCATCAGGGGTTCCCGCCACCCCATCAGGTCAACTTGCGTACGAATGCGTACGGTTGGCCCCGGTCTGCTGGGAAGCGCGGGACTATGGGCCACATGGCAACGAACGGCACGGCACCAGACAGCACCACAACCACCCCAGTGGGCCTCCCGCGCCAACAGGACCGCTCCAGACGGACCGGTGACGAACCCGCCCGCGCCCCGCGCGGATTGGCGTGGTTGCTGGTCCTCACCGGATGCGCAGGCGTGCTGGCCTCCTGGGTGATCACGCTCGACAAGTTCCTCCTGCTGGAAGACCCGTCCTTCAAGCCGGCGTGCAGCCTGAACCCCGTGGTCTCCTGCGGCAGCGTCATGCAGAGCGAGCAGGCGCAGGCCTTCGGCTTCCCCAACCCCATGCTGGGGCTGGTCGCCTACGGGGCCGTCGTGTGCGTGGGCGCGGGCCTGCTGGCCGGGGCCCGCTACCGGGGCTGGTTCTGGCTCGGACTGAACGCCGGGATGCTCTTCGGCACCGGCTTCTGCACCTGGCTCATGGCCCAGTCCCTCTACGAGATCAACGCGCTCTGCCTGTGGTGCTGTCTGACCTGGGCGGCGACGCTGGTGATGTTCTGGGCGGTCACCGCGCACAACCTCCGTACGAGCGCGGCCCCCGGCGCGCTGCGCCAGTTCTTCACCGAGTTCGGCTGGGCGCCGCCCGCCCTGCACCTGGGCGTGATCGGGATGCTGATCCTCACCCGGTGGTGGGAGTTCTGGACGAGCTGACGCGGCCACGCGCGAGGGCCCCGGCAGCTGGAGGCTGCCGGGGCCCTCGTCACCTCACACACCGCACCGCGTCACCGCGTCGCTCCACGGGCGCCGGGGCCCGGCCCTGCGGCCGGTCGGGCCGCCGGGGGAACGGCGATCAGCTGCCGTTGGACAGGTTGCCGGAGAGGACCGGGATGTTGTCCAGGATGTGCGAGAGCGGCTCGTCGCCCTTGGCCTGGGTGGAGTTCTCGGTGCACTGCTGGTTCTGCGGGTTGGACAGGACGTTGATGTCCTGGACACCGACGTTGATCAGGGCGAGGATCGACTGCACGTTGGCCTTGACCGGCAGGCCGATGCAGGGCTTGTTCAGCGTGCCCTGGACCAGGCCGAGCTGCGGGCTCAGGGGCCCCTCGGTCTTCTGGTTGCCGTAGATCTGGGTCGCCCCGTTGCCGTTGACGGTGTTGATCCCGTTGTCGTTGCCGATGGCCATGGCCGGGGCCGCGACAGCAGCGCCCGCGCCGACAGCGGCGGCGGTGACCGCGGCAGCAGTCATGATCTTCTTGAGCATCATTGGTCCTTTTGTCGCACGAGTGCCCGCTAGTGGAGCGCCCTGATCAACTGCCTCCGCAGGGGGTTGGTTCCGCTGCTTCACTCAAACGGCCCGTTCGGAGGAGCGCGTTTCCCCGCCCGGGTGAGGGCGCCCCGGACGTGTGCGCGAAGTCCGTACGCGGCCCGCACGTACGAGCTGTCAGGGCGGCCCGTACGGGCGGTCCCCTCGGACGGCCCGCACGCGGAGGGCCGTCCGTGGCCCTCCGGTTGCGCTCCGTGCAAGGTGTTCGCACGGTGGGTAAGGAAGTGGATCGTTGGGGTCCACTTCGTGCGACCACCGTAAGGAAGCCCATGCGCACGAAGCCGTTCCGCACCCGCGTCCTCGTCCCGTCGGCCCTCGCCGCCGTCATACTTGCCGGCGCGGCAGCCCCTGCGGGCGCCGCGGGCGGCGACAGTTCCGCCTCGCTCTCGCGTCGAGTGGCGGCCGTCCAGCAGCAGGTGAAGGAAGTGGAGGCGGCCAAGGCGGCGGCCGGGCCGGTCGACGATCTGCTCGCCGGTCTGCTCAAGACGCTGCAGGACCTGCTCAAGTCGTTGACGAGCCTGCTGCCGGCCGGGGTGACCCTGCCGCCGATCGAGCTGCCGAAGCTGCCGGAGATCCCCGCGTTGCCGGCGCTGCCCGCCCTGCCGACGCTGCCGGTCGACGCGGTCAAGAAGACCCCGTCCGTCATCGTCCCGGCGGTACCCGCCACTCCGGCGGTTCCGCCGGTGGCGAGTCCCCTCAAGCCGCCCGCCGACCTGATCCCGGAGATCCCCGACGTGCCCGACCTGCCCTGAGGGCGGGACGGGCCGTCGCCGCCGGGCGGCGGAGTGCGGACGCGAACGCGGCGCGGGGTTACGACTATTGAGCTGAACAGGTCTGATCCCGCCCGTACCCGTGTCGTTCGGGAACCTGAACCGTTTCGCTCGATGTGAGCCCCAAAGATCGGGGCAGGACGTCGAAGAGAAGGTGCACTTCCCATGAACTCTGCTGCCAAGAAGGCCGCCGTGGCCCTGGCCTCCGCTGGTCTCGCTGTGGCCGGTGCCGCGGGCGCCGCCTCCGCCGACGCGGGTGCCGAGGGTGTGGCCGCGGGGTCCCCCGGTGTCCTCTCGGGCAACCTGGTCCAGGTCCCGGTCCACGTTCCGATCAACGTCTGCGGTAACTCCGTCAACATCGTTGGTCTGCTGAACCCGGCGTTCGGCAACGTCTGCGTCAACGACTGACGTCGGCACACCCGTCTGTGGGCGCCCCGGCCTCGCCGGTGGCGCCCACAGTCATGCCGGTACCCGGCCGGTCCGGTCCGATCGGGTCAGTTGGCCCCGCCGTTGAGGTGGACGCCGCCGAGCATCGGGGTCGCCTGGGTGGCCCCGTCCGCGAGCTTCATCACCTGGCCGGGCGCGTCGTTGCGGACCTTGTTGACGCTCTGCACGGTGCCGACCACCTTGCCCACGGTGTCGCCCTGCTCGGCCAGGGCGTTGCCCGCGGTCTGGGGGAGGGCCTCGGAGACCGGGTTGACGGCGTTCAAGGTCTCCGTCACCCCGCCCGTCAGGCTCATGGGGGGCATGGCCGCCGTCTCGGCCGCGAAGGCGGGAGCGGTGGCGGCGAGGGCGGCGACCGAGCCGGCGACGACTGCGGCGACCTTCGTGAACTTCATTTTTTCGAAATCCTTTTCCAGCGGCGACCGTCGCGCCGCTTTCGACCTGGCTAACGATTCCCGGGGGATACGGAAACGCGCGAGCGAACACGGCGACGGCCGGAAAATCCGAACCAGGGATTCTCCGGCCGATATTTCTTCCGATTACCGGTATTGCCCGGTCAGGCGGCCCGGGAGCGCCGGTAGAGAATGGCGCCGCCCAGGACCAGCGCCGCGGCGAGCGCCGCCGCCGCGCCGGGCTGGCCGGCTCCGGTGGCGGCCAGCTCCGGTGCCCGGACCTGCGGGCGGGCCGGTACGGGGGCCGGTGCCGGAGCGGGTGCCGGTGCCGGTGCCGGTGCGGGCAGGACGTGGACGGGGAGGTCTCCGGCGGGGGCGGCCGGCGGCTGGTCCGCGGGACGCGGGGCCTGCGGCGCGGGCGCCGGGGCCGGGTGCTCCACGACCTGGCTGCCGTGCGGCGGGCCGCCGGGACCCTCTTCCACCGGGGCCGGGAGGGTGTGGGGGGCCTCTTCCTCGACCGGGGCCGGGAGGGTGTGCGGGGCCTCCTCCTCGGCCTGCGGCGGCGCGGGCGGTGCGGGGTGCCCGGCCCGCGGGTGGTCGTCGCACTCCTCCTCGCCCCGGCCCCCACGGGAGTCGAAGCCGCCGTGCGAGTCCGCGGGCTGCGGGAGTTCGGTCCGGGGGGCCGTGTGGTGCGGGGCCTGGTGCTGGGGGGCCGCGTGCGCCGGGGCCTGGTGCTGCGGGGCCGCGTGGGGTGCCTGGTGCTGGGGAGCCGCGTGCTGGGGCGCCTCGTGGTGCACCGCTCCCTGGTGCTGGGGTGCCGTGTGCGCCGGGGCCTGCTGCTGCGGGGCTGCGTGCGCCGGGGCCTGCTGCTGCGGGGCCTGCTGCTGCGGGGCTGCGTGCGCCGGGGCCTGCTGCTGCGGGGCCTCGTGGTGCATGGCCCCGTGGGGCGGGGCCGCGGGCTGCGGAGCGGCGTGGCGGGGGGCGTGGTGCCGGGGGGCGGCCTCGTCTTCGTGGCGCTGCCGCGGGAGCGCGTGGCGGCCCTGCCGCTCGTCGAGGTAGCGCTCGAAGGCCTCGGCGTGCTCCGGGCTCAGGTAGCGCTCGTAGTCGAAGTCGGCGTCGGATCCGGTGGTGTTGGCACAGGTGTTCCCGAACGCCGGGTTGAGCGCCGCACCCCCGTCCACGCTGTTGCCGCACACGTTCGGGGAGAACGTGATCGGTACGGAGACGGCGTTCCCGGACGCCACACCAGGCGAGTGCGCGGCTTCGGCCATCGCCCCCGGGAATGCGTAGGCCGCGCCGGTCGCGATCGACAGCAGGCTCGAAGCGGCCGCCGCCGTGAGCACCCCCTTGCCCAGTACCTGTCGGCTCAGTACCTGTCGCATGGGTCCTTCCCTGTCTACCGGCGCTCTCGCCGGTGCTGAATCGAAATGGCCTCGGAGTGCACCGCCGTGCACTCCGAGGCCACTGGCGAGGAGGTGTGCCCTTGCGGGCGCGAGCGCTTCGTCAGTCGTTGACGCAGACGTTGCCGAACGCCGGGTTCAGCAGCGCGATCACGTTGACGGTGTTGCCGCAGACGTTCACCGGCACGTGCACCGGGACCTGGACGAGGTTGCCCGAGAGGACACCGGGGGACCCCACGGCCGCGCCCTCGGCACCCGCGTCGGCCATGGCGGGAGAGGCGGCACCGGCGGCCATCAGAACGCCGGCGGCCAGCACCACTGCCTTCTTGTACGTCATTTGTTTTCGATCCTTCCTGCAGAGGCGTATCCACTGCAAAATTAACAACGAGTGGCTTCGGAAAAAGAAACCGGCTATTTCCGGGGGCGTGCGGTCATTTCACCCCGATGCCGCGCGCGCGTGCTCCGGAATTCGCCGGCGGATTCGGTCGGGGACCTGCGTCGGCCCGTGGAAAGGGCTCATACGCGGCGGGGCCGCCGCGACCCGAAGGTGCGGCGGCCCCGTCCCGGCGCGGTGCGCTCAGCTGCCGGAGGAGACGTTGCCCGACAGGACCGGGATGTTGTCCAGGATGTGCGAGAGCGGCTCGTCGCCCTTGGCCTGGGTGGAGTTCTCGGTGCACTGCTGGTTCTGCGGGTTGGACAGGATCGGGACGTCCTGGACGCCGACGTTGACCAGGGCGAGGATCGACTGCACGTTGGCCTTGGCCGGCAGGGCGATGCAGGGCTTGTTGAACGAGCCCTGGATCAGCGCCATCTGGGGGCTCATGTTGCCGTAGGTGGCCTGGTTGCCGTAGATCTGCGAGGCGCCGTTGCCGTTGACGGTGTTGATGCCGTTGTCGTTGCCGATGGCCATCGCCTGGGGCGCCATGGCGGCACCAAGGCCCACGACGGAGGCGGCAACCGCTGCGCCGGCCGCAAACTTCTTGATCATTGTCGTCCCTTTTTTGCAGGATTGCCCGTTACTTGGAGCACCCGGATCAACGGCCCGCCCCCGGCTCGGGTTGCGTGTCTTCACCCGGATGCCGAAGTTTCGGACATCACGGTTGACGTCGGGCGTTGACGCGGGTGGTGCCGAGCGTGTGGCGCGGCGGAGGGTCGGGCGCGGCGAGGGCGCGGGTGGCGGTGATCCCTGCGGCGGCCCCGGCGGCGGGTCCGCCCGGGACGGGGGTGTCCGCCGTCGCACCGTCCTTCATCTCCGCTTTTCCCTTTCCGTTCGAACAAGGTGCACCTGCATAACGACCCGCCCACTGCGAGGGTGCGTGTTATCGCCCAAAAGGCCGTACGAGCGAGTCCCGCGTGATTTCAGCCCTGATATCTGCCAAAGTTCACTCCTGTTTTGTCCCCTTGATCGAAATAGGAGGCAGGGTCATGGGTTCCCCCCGAAGAATCCTCGGCGCGCTGGGTCTTCTGTCCTGCCTCATGCTTTCGGCCAACGTCCCCGTGGCCGGTGCGGCCACGCCCGCCGCGACGGAGACCGCCGCCGTCGGGGAGCTGCCCCGCGTCCCGTTCACCCAGCGCTACCAGGCCGTGCTGCACGGCGGGCTGGTCCGGGCGTCGAACTCCTCGATCTCCTGCCGCAAGGAGGAGGCGCCGCAGGCAGAGCCGTGCGCGGAGGTCAAGCGCGGCGCGGCGGGGGTCAACGGCGACTACGACATGTTCTACACGGAGGTCGACAAGGACCCCGACACCTACAACTCCACCCGCGCCGAGCTCAAGATCCCCCAGGGGGCGAAGGTCGCGTACGCCCGGCTGTACTGGGGCGGGAACCTGCGCGTGGGCGAGCAGAAACCGCCGGAGGACAGCGGCCGGGTGCTGGTCGCCGAGCCCGGCGGGGCGTACAAGGAAGTCCTGGCGGACACCGTGGTCGGGCACCGCACCGACGCGGCGAGCGACGCCTACCAGGCCTCGGCCGACGTGACCCCGCTCGTGCGCAAGGGCGGTACCGGGATGTGGACGGTCGCCCAGCTGAACATCGCCATGGGCCGCTCGGAGGCGGGCGCCTGGGGCGGCTGGACGCTCGTCGCCGCGTACGAGCAGCCGCAGGAGCCGCTGCGCCGCGTCTCGCTGTGGGACGGCTTCGAGGGCCTGGCGTCCGGGGCCGGCGAGGCGGCCGGGGAGACGGTGGAGCTGACCGGGCTGAACGCCCCGGCGGGCTCCACCGGGCGGCTCGGGGTGGTCGCGTACGACGGCGACCGGGGGAGCCTCGGGGACTCGCTCACGGTGACCGCCGACAGTGGCCGCCGGGTGAGCATCAGTGATGCGGAAAATCCTTTCAATGACGTCATGAATTCCACCATCACGGAATTCGGGCAGGCGTTCGTGCGACAGCCTGAATATATGAACAATCTCGGATACGACGCGGACGTGTTCGATCTGAGTCCCGCCCTGTCCGGTGGCGCCCGCAGCCTGAGCTTCAAGTTCACGGGCGAAAGCCAGGGGCAATTCCTCGGCGTGCTCTTCGTTCAGACAGACGCGCGCCGCTGAACGCAGGAGACCACTCCACGTGCCGACACATCGTTCGACAGCACACTCCCCGCACCCGCCCTCCCCGCACCCGGCCACCGAGCCGTTCACCGTCCTCCACCTGGTCCAGCCCGTCGACGGCGGGGTCGCCCGGGTCGTCACCGACCTCGTGCGGGCCCAGTCCGCCGCCGGGCTGCGCGTCGTCGTCGGCTGCCCGGGCGGCGGGCAGCTCGGCGAAGCCGCCCGCGACGCCGGGGCCGAGGTCCACACCTGGCACGCCGGACGGTCGCCCGGGCCGGCCCTGCCCGCCGAAGTCCTCGGCGCGCTGCGGCTGGTCCGCCGCGTCCGGCCCGACCTCCTGCACGCCCACAGCGCCAAGGCCGGCCTCGCCGGACGGCTCGCCGTCCGGGGCTCCGTGCCCACCGTCTTCCAGCCCCACGCCTGGTCCTTCGACGCCGTCGGCGGGGCCACCGCCGCGCTCGCGCTGCGCTGGGAGCGGTTCGGGGCCCGCTGGGCCGACCGGGTGCTCTGCGTCAGCGAATCGGAGCGCCGGGCCGGGGAGTCGGAGGGCGTCACCGCCCGCTGGTCGGTGATCCGCAACGGCGTGGACCTGTCCCACTTCCGCCCCGGCCGCGACGACCGGGACGAGGGCCGGGCCGCGGCGCGCGCCGCACTGCCGCTGCCCGACGCCTTCCGCGGCGGCGGACCGCTGGCCGTCTGCGTCGGACGGCTCTGCCCCCAAAAGGGCCAGGACATCCTGCTCCGCGCCTGGCCCGAGGTGCTGGGGACGGTCCCGGACGCCCGTCTGGTCCTGGTCGGCGACGGCCCCGACGGCGAGGCACTACGGCACTGCGCGCCGCCCGGCGTGCACTTCGCCGGAGCCGCCGCCGACATCCGACCGTGGCTTCGGGCCGCCGACATCGTTGTACTGCCGTCGCGGTGGGAAGGAATGGCGCTCGCCCCGCTCGAAGCCATGGCCTGCGGCCGCCCGGTCCTGGTCTCCGACGTCAGCGGTGCCCGGGAGAGCCTGCCGCCCGGCCAGGGACGGCTGTGCCTGGTGCCTGCGGAGGACCCGACGGCGCTGGCCAAGGCCCTGGGACGGCTGCTCGCCGAACCGCGGCTGCTCACCGAACTGGGGGAGCAGGCCCGGCAGCACGCCCGGACCGAGTTCGACGTGCGGAGGACCACGGACGCGGTCACCGGCCTGTACCTCGAAATGCTGGGCAGGGCCGCCCCCTCGCCCGGCCGGGACCAGACCCCCGGCTCCGCCGCGGGGACCCCCAAGCCCTCGAACATGGAGCGCATCAGCCGATGACGATGGACAGCGCACCCGCCCGGCACACCGGGCAGAGCGGCACGGGGCCCGCCGGCGGCACCACCGCCGTCCGACGTGCCGGAACCGCCATCCACCCGCCGCGCCGGCCCAAGGCCGAGCAGGCCCGGCCCGCCGTCCGGCCGCAGCGGGCCCGGCGCGGCTACGGGAACCTCCCGCTGCTGACCGCCGACGCGCTGGCCGCCGCACTCACCACCACGGCCGTACCCGGACTGGAACCCACCGCCGGCCTCGTGGCACCCCTCGCCGTACTGGTCACCGCACTGCACGCGCAGGCCGGGCTCTACCGGCCCCGGCTCGCGCCCTCCGCGCTGCGCGAGCTGCCGGCGCTGGCCGGACGGGCCGCGGTGCTGTGGTGCGGGGCCGCCGCCGTGCTGGCCGCCGTCCGGCCGGGGCAGGCGCTCGGCTGGGAGGTGCTGCTCGGCGCCCTGTGCGTGCAGACCGTACTGGCCTGCGCGGGCCGGGGGTTCGTCAACCAGCTCCGCCGCCGGGCGGCCCTGCGCAGACCCTGCTCGGCGCTGGTCGTCGGGCGCGGGGAGGGCGCGGGAGCCGTCGCCGCCGCGCTCCACGGGCGGCGCGAGTACGGGCTGCGGCCGGTCGGGATCGCCGACACCGGCTCCGCGCCCGACGCGGAGAGCGGCCCGCTGCCGGTGCTGTGCACCCACGAGGACGTGCGGCGCGCCGTCATCCAGAACTCCGTCCGGCACGCCGTGTTCACCCGGCCGCCCGAGGCCGACGAGCGCACCGCCTCGCTGGTCCGGCTCTTCCACGACCACGGTTGCCGGCTCTGGCTCGCCGATCCCGCCGGGACCGCCAAGGTGACCGGCATGCGGGTGGCCGAGCCCGCCGACCAGCTGTGGGGGTACGCCGTGCAGCCGCTGCTCCCGCGGCCCGCCCGGTCGCTGGAGCGGCACGCGAAGCGCATCATCGACTCCACCCTCGCCGCGGTGGCGCTGCTGGCCGCGGCGCCCGTGATGGGTGCGTGCGCCCTGGCCGTACGGCTCTCCGACGGGCCGGGGGTGATCTTCCGTCAGGAGCGCGTCGGCCTGTACGGGCGGCCCTTCACCCTGCTCAAGTTCCGCACCCTGAGCGCCGACGCGCACGAGTCCGCCACCCGGTGGACCGTCGCCGGGGACCGCCGGATGAGCCCGATCGGGTCCTTCCTGCGCAAGTCCTCGCTGGACGAGCTGCCGCAGCTGTGGAACGTCGTACGGGGCGACATGAGCCTGGTCGGCCCCCGCCCCGAAAGGCCGTTCTTCGTCGCGAAGTTCAGCACCGTCCACCCCGGCTACGAGGCCCGCCACCGGATGCCCGTCGGGATCACCGGACTCGCCCAGATCAACGGCCTGCGGGGGGACACCTCCATCGAGGACCGGGCCCGCTTCGACAACCACTACATCGACACCTGGTCGCTGTGGCAGGACCTGTGGATCCTGGCCCGGACCGCGGCCTCCTTCTTCCGTTTCCGGCTGGGAGGCAGCTGAGCATGACCCTCGCCGCATCGCACGCCCGCCCGCGGGGCCGCCCGTACAGCGGGCCGCTGCTGCGCCGGCACTGGCCGCTGCTGCCGCTGGCCGCGACCGTCCTGCTGCTGCTCGCCCCGCTGCCCGCGGGGGACGCGAGCACCTCCGGCAAGGTCGGGCCGGCCGACGCCGCCTCCCTGCTGCTCGTGGCCGTCTGCGCGCTGCGGGCCCTGCAGGGCAGGGTGCGGGCGCTGAGCCCGCTCGGCGCGCTCGTCCTCGGGCTGCCCGCGGTGGGGCTCGCGGTGGCGACGGTGACGGCGGGGGACCCGTACGCGGCCCTGCCGGGGTTCGTGCGCTACCTCCAGGTCTTCGTACTGGTCCCGGCGGCGATCGTGCTGCTGGTGCGGGACGCCGGGGAGTTCCGGCTGGCCGCGGCCTGCTTCGTGGTCCTGGCGCTGGTACAGGGCGCATGGGGCGTCGTCCAGTTCGTCACCCACACCGGCGCCTCGTACCAGGGCGCGGACATCCGGGCGGTGGGCACCTTCGGCCCCGGCGACGTCATGGGCATGGCCACGGTCGTCGCCTACGGGCTGGTCGTGGCGACCGCTGCCGCCCTCGCGCCGGGGCTGCCCGGCCGGGTCCGGCGGATCGCGACCGTCAGCGCCGCGGCGCTGACGGTGCCGCTGGTGCTGTCGTTCAGCCGGGGCGCGTGGATCGCGACGGCCGGTGCGGCGGTCCTGGTGATGGTGCTCGCCGGGATCCGGCGGGCGCTCAAGGTGGTGGTGGCGCTGGCAGCCGTGGGCGTGGTGCTGGTGGGCGGGTTCGGGGTCGGCTCCGAGATGGTCACCGAGCGGCTGACCTCGATCACCCAGGTCTCCGACGCCCCCGACCAGTCGGTCACCGACCGGTACACGATGTGGGCCGCCGCCGAGTCGATGTGGCGGGAGCGGCCGGCCGCCGGGGTGGGCCTCAAGGGCTTCCCGGCCAACCGGGACGGCCACTCCTCGCTGGCGCTGTCCTCGGGCAGCGACACCGCGGGCGCCGGCCAGGCCTTCGTCAAGCAGCCGCTGCTGTCGCCGCACAACATGTACCTGCTGGTGCTGAGCGAGCAGGGACTGATCGGGCTGACGGCGCTGGCGGGCGGCTGGGCCGCGCTGCTGGTCGCGGGCCTGCGCCGGTACGCGGCCGGTGGTGAACGGGGCCTGCGCGACTGCGGGCTGATCGCGGTCGGACTGCTCGTGTGGCAGCTGACCGACTTCCTCTACGCCGACATCGGGGGGCCGTCGACCGTGCTGACCGGAGTGATCATCGGACTGGCGGCGTGGTGGGCCCTGCCCTCCGGACCCGGGGGTGCCGCCGTGCTCCCGGCCCGGCCCGTCCCCGAGGGGCCGGCCGGCCGGTGACCGATACGACGCCGTGGCGGCCCGCGGCCTCGGCGACCGACCTCGCCGGGGCCGCGGGCCGTCCGCCCGACCCCCAGCCCCCGTCGGCCCCGTCACCCGCCGAGCCGCCCGGGGAGCGCGTCCGCCCGGCCCGGGCCGCCCGCCCCGAGCCGACGGCGCCCGCGCCGGACACGACGGGGCCCGGCACGGACGGGAGCGGGCCGGCGGGCCCCGGCGCGGCGGCGGACGACGGGGCCGGGCAGGACGCGCGGCGCGGCGGGGGCGGACCGGCCCCGCTCGGGCGGTTCCTGGCCAAGGCCGCCGCCGTCACCGCCGGACTCACCGCGGCGGGGGCGGTGTTCGGCCTCGTACGGGACCAGACCATCGCGCACCTCTTCGGCGCCGGCCACGACAGTGACGCCTTCCTCATCGCCTGGACCGTCCCCGAGATGGCCTCCACGCTGCTCATCGAGGACGCCATGGCACTGCTGATGGTGCCCGCGTTCAGCCACGCGCTGGCCCGCCGGGCCGCCAGCCGGGCCGGGCGCACCCGCAAGGAGGCCCGTAGCCAGGACCCCGTACGGCTGCTCGTCGGAGCCACCCTGCCCCGCCTCGCCGTGTTCCTGGCTGCCGTCGCCTCCGTACTGGTCCTCGCCGCGCCGCTCGTCGTGGGCGTGCTCGCGCCCGGCCTGCCCGACCCCGAACTCGCCGTCCAGTGCACCCGGATGACCGCGCTCACCGTCCTCACCTTCGGCGTCGCCGGGTATTTCAGCGCCGCGCTGCGCGCGCACCGCTCGTTCCTGCCACCCGCCGCGATCTACGTCTCGTACAACGTCGGCATCATCGGCACGATGGTCGCGCTGCACGCCCTGTGGGGGGTGCGCGCGGCGGCCGCCGGGGTCGCCGTCGGCGGGGCGCTCATGGTCCTCGTCCAGCTCCCCGCGTTCCTTCGCAACGTGGGCTTCGGACCGGGCCGCGTGAAGGCGGCCCACCGCAGCGAGCGCGACCGCGACCGGCCGACGCTGATCGCCTTCGGGCTGATCGCCCCGGTCATCTTCTTCGCCGTGTTCCGCCAGTCGCAGGTGCTCGTCGAACGCTTCCTCGCCGCCTCCCTGCCGCCCGGCGCCATCTCGCACCTCAACTACGCGCAGAAGGTCGCGCAGATGCCGATGGTGCTCTCCTTGATGATCTGCACCGTCACCTTCCCCGTCGTCGCCCAGGCCATGGCCGGCGGCGAGCGCGAGAAGGCCCGCCGGCGCGTGGAACAGGACCTGGCACTCGCCTCGCTCGCCGTGCTGATGGGCACCGCCTTCGTCATCGGCTACGCGCCCCAGATCATCCAGGTCCTCTTCGAACGCGGGGCGTTCACCCACCACGACACCCAGGCCACCGCCTCCGTCATGCGCGTCTACGGCCTCGGGCTGCTGGGGCACTGCCTCGTCGGGGCGCTGAGCAGGCCCTTCTTCTCGACCGACCGGCCCACCTGGTTCCCCGCGCTCGCCATGGGCGCCGGGCTCCTCGTCAACGTCGTGGCCGGTGCCTTCGCCGTCGGCTGGTGGGGCACGTACGGGATCGCCGCCGCCAACGCCGCCGGCATCACCGCCACCGCCGCCCTCCTCCTCACCGGACTCGGCTCTCGGATCGTCCCCATCCAGGTCCGCCGGGTAGCCGTCAGCATCGGCCGGCTCGCCGTCGCCGCCTTCGCCGCCTGCACCACGGGGTGGATCGCCGGACCGATGATCCCCGACCCGCTGCTCAGCGCCGCGCTCGGCTGCCTGCTCGTCCCGGCCATGTTCGGGGCCACCGGGATGGCCATGCGGGCACTGGAGATCACCGCCCTGCCCGAACAGATCAGCCAGCTCACCTCCCAGCTCACCCAGAGGTTCCGTCATGCCCGCTGACACCGACACGGCGCCCGCCGCCACGGTGGTACCACCCCGTCGCACCCCGTCCCCGTGGATCCTGATGTACCACTCGGTCGCCGAGTTCACCGACCCCGCCGAGGACCCGTACGGCATCACCGTCACGCCGGGCGCCCTGGAGGCCCAGCTGCTGTGGCTGCGCTCCCGGGGCCTGCGCGGGGTGTCCGTCGGCGAACTGCTGCGGGCCCGCGACGCCGGGCGGGACGCCGGGCTCGTCGGGCTCACCTTCGACGACGGCTACACCGACTTCCTGACCCGGGCGCTGCCCCTGCTGCGCCGCTACGACTGCACCTCCACCCTGTTCGTACTGCCCGGGCGGCTCGGCGTCGACAACGTGTGGGACCCGCTCGGACCGCGCAAGCCGCTGCTCACCGCCGAAGGCATCCGCGAAGTCGCCGCCTCGGGACAGGAGATCGGCTCTCACGGGCTGCTGCACCAGGACCTCACCGCCACGCCCGACGACGTGCTCCAGCAGGAGCTGCGGGGCAGCCGCGAGCTGATCCGCGAGCTGACCGGGACCCTGCCCGAGGGGTTCTGCTACCCGTACGGGCACCTCGACCCCCGGGTCGTGGAGGCGACCGCGGCCGCCGGGTACCGGTACGCGTGCGCCATCGACCCCGGCCGGCTCGCGGGGCGGCACGCCATGCCGCGCACGCACGTCAGCCAGGCCGACGGCGGGGCCCGGCTGCGCGTCAAGCAGCTGCGCCACCAGGGCCGGCAGCTGGTGCGCGGGGTGCGCTGGTGAAGGCGCTGCACATCATCACGGGGCTGGGCGTGGGCGGCGCCGAACAGCAACTGCGGCTGCTGCTGCGGCACATGCCGATGCACTGCGACGTCCTGACGCTGACCAACCCGGGACCGGTCGCCGAGGGGCTGCGGGCCGACGGGGTCCGGGTCGTACACCTCGCCATGAAGGGCAACCGGGACCTGGCCGCGCTGCCGAAGCTGGTGCGGTTCATCCGGCGCGGCCGGTACGACCTGGTCCACACCCACCTGTACCGGGCCTGCCTGTACGGGCGGCTCGCGGCCCGGCTCGCGGGGGTCCGGGCGATCGTCGCCACGGAACACTCCCTGGGCGCGGCCGAGATCGAGGGCCGACCGCTGTCGGGCGGGGTACGGGCGCTGTACCTGGCCGGAGAGCGGCTCGGCGCGGCGACGGTGGCCGTCTCGGAGACGGTGGCGGCCCGGCTGGAGGCCTGGGGGGTGCCGGCCGGGCGGGTGCACGTCGTACCGAACGGGATCGAGGCCGCACGGTTCCGCTTCGACGAGGACGTACGGCGCTCCACGCGGGCCCGGACCGGGCTGCCCGAGCGGGCGTTCGTGGTGGGCGGGGTCGGCCGGTTGGTGCCGGGGAAGCGCTTCGACGTGCTGGTGCGGGCCGTGGCGGCGGTGCCGGGAGCACACCTGGTGCTGGCCGGGGACGGTCCGCAGCGGTCCGCGCTGCGGCGGCTCGCCGGGGAACTCGGGGCGCAGGGCCGGATCCACCTGGTGGGGGAGCGGGACCCGCTGGGGGACGGCGCGGACGGGCGCACGCCCGGGGTCGCGGCGCTGCTGGCGGCGATGGACGTGTTCGTGTCGCCCTCGCGGGAGGAGGCGTTCGGGCTGGCCGTGGTCGAGGCGCTGGCGGCGGGCCTGCCGGTGCTCCACGTCACCTGCCCGGCGATCGACGACCTTCCGGCGGCGCAGGCGCCGGGGGCGCGGCGGATCGGGACGGGCACGGAGGAGCTGGTCGCGGCCCTGCGGGGACACATGGAGGCGGGCGTGCGGCGCCTGCCGGTACCCCCGGTGGTGCGGCGGTACGACATCGCGGGAAGTGCGCAGCGGCTTCTCGCGGTCTACGACACGGTCCTGCCGGGGCGGGGCCGCGGCCCGGCTCCCGAGGGGCCGGAGCTGCCCCGGCCCGCCGGGCGGGACGGCCGGGGCGCCGCCCCGGGCCCCGCGCCCCGGACTCCCCCGGCGGCCGCCGCGGGCGCCCCCACGGGGCCGGGTTCGCCTCACGCGCCGGCCGTCACGTCCGGTGAGTAGTCCTCCCGCAAGGGTCCCCGTCCGGGGGCCGAAGGAAGTCCCCTCCACTCAGGAAGCGAGCACGCACATGGCCGACACCGCCGATCAGAAGAAGAAGTCCGACCACCGCCGCCGGATCCGCGTCCCGCGCCCGCCCGCATGGTGGCCGTTGCCCGCCTGCGCGCTGCTGGGGCTGGCCGCGGGCGGGGCGTACGGGGTGCTCAAGGCGCCCGAGTACGCCGCCACCAGCTACGTCGTCGCCGTCCCCAACGAGACCACCGAGCCCGCCACCGCGCTCGGCTTCGCCCAGGCCTACGCCCGCATCGCCACCAGCAGCTCCACCCTCGCCTACGCCCAGCCCCGCGCGGGCATCGGCGCCCGGCAGCTGCGGACGCAGGTGCGTGCGGAGACCTCGCCCGACTCACCGATGATCGCCATCACCGGCACCTCCAAGAGCCCGTCGGAGGCCGCCGACATCGCCAACGCCGTTGCCGACGCACTTTCCCTGAGCAGCAATCAGGCCGCCAAGAACACCGGCGTCCAGTTGATCCTGTTCAACCAGGCCGTCGCACCGGCCGACCCCGCCTCCCCGTCCGCACCCGTCAGCGGCGCCGTCGGCATGTGCGCCGGCGGCCTGATCGGCGGGCTGTGGCTGCTCGCCGCTCCCGCCCGGCGCCGCCGCGGGACGCCCGCCGCCGAGGGGGCCGTGGAAGGGGCGGTCGTGGACGGGGCCGCCGCGGAGGAGACCGTGGTGGAGGAGTACGCCTCGCTGCCCGCGCAGGGCGAGCCCGCCCCGGCCAAGGAGAAGGAGCCCGTGCGATGACTGCGGGCCGCACCGGGGCCCTGTCGGTGACGCTGTGCCGCGACCCCCGGCAGTTCGCCGCGCTGGAGGAGGAATGGAACCGGCTCCTGCGCGCCTGCCCCACCGCCACCCCCTTCCAGAGCCACGCCTGGCTGCACTCCTGGTGGCTGTCGTACGGCCGTGAGGGCAGGCTGCGGCTGCTCGTCGTACGGCGCGGGGAGGAACTGGTCGGCGCGGCCGCCCTGACGCTCGTGCACCGGCCGTTGCCGCTGCTGGTGCCGCTCGGCGGCGGGATCACCGACTACTTCGACGTGCTCGTGGCCCCCGGCCACGCCGACCAGGTCGTCCCGGCGCTGGCCCAGGGCCTGCACCGGGCCGCCCGCGGCGCCGTCGTGGACCTGCGCGAGGTCAGGCCCGGCGCCGCGGCCGAAGCCGTCTTCGAGGCCTGGCCCGGTGCCCGCGCCAAGCTGGCCGACTCCACCTGCATGGAGCTGCCGACCATGCCCTTCGACGAGCTGGTCAAGCGCATGCCCGCGTCCGGGGCGCAGCGGGTCCGGGCCAAGCTGCGCAAGACCGACGCCGCCGGGATCGAGGAGCACGAGGTCACCGAACGGGAAGTACCGGGGGCGGTGCGGACGCTGCTGCGGCTGCACGAGAAGCAGTGGCGCGGGCGCGGGGTCACCCCCGAGCACCTCAAGCCGCGCTTCGCCGAGCACCTCACGCGGGCGACCCGGCGGATGGTCCGGGCGGGCGAGGGCCGGCTGACGGAGTTCCGGCTGGACGGGAAGGTGGTGGCCGCCAACGTCACGCTGCTGTCGGCGGCGCTGAGCGGCGGCTACCTGTACGGGGCCGATCCGGACCTGCGCAACCGGAAGGTGGACATCGCCACCCTGCTGCTGCGCTACGAGACCGGCCGCGCCCTCGCCGAGGGCCGCCCGGTGGTGAGTTTCCTGCGCGGCAACGAGCCGTACAAGAACCACTGGCGGCCCGAGACGGTCGTCAACCAGCGGCTCCTGCTGTCCACGAACGCGCTCGCGCCCCTGCTGCGGCTGCACGAGTCGCAGCTGACGGGGCGCGAGCGGGCGGTGGACGCGTTGCGCGAGGCGCTGCCGGCCGCCAGGGACTGGCGGGCGCGGCTGAACGAACTGCGGGTGCGATGACGGGAGGGACGCGCCCGCGACCGTGCCGGTGCCCCGGCCGGAGCCGGAGCCGGGGCCGGCGGCTAGAACGGCCAGAGCGAGCCCTTGCTCCAGTCGATCTTGATGCAGACGGCCTGGTTGCCGACGAGCTTGGACAGCCACTCGCCGAAGTTGATCGGCACGCACCACTGGGTGCTGTTCGTGCCGGGCGGCTTCGGCTTGGGCGGCACCACGGGGAGGTGGGGCGCGACGGGCACCAGCGGACTCGGCACGACGGAGGGGGCGGGCGTGGGTGTCGGCGTGGGTGTCGGCGTGGGCTCGGGTGTGGGCGACGGCACGGGGACCGGGACGGGCACCGGGTCGGGGACGACGGGGTCGACCGGCGGGACCGAGGGGCTCGCCGGGGCCGGATCCGGTGTGCTCGGCAGCGGGACCGGGCTCTCGGACACCGGCGCCTCGGGAGTGGGGGAGGCGGGTGTGGGCGTGGGAGTGGGTGTGGGCGTGGGAGTCGGAGTGGGCTTCGGCGACGGGACCTGTGGGCTCGGCGCCACCGGTTCGGACGCGACGGGTGCCGGCAGGCTGGGGCTGGGCACGACCGGCGGCGTCGGGACCGCGGGCGGCGTCGGGACGACCGGTGGCGTCGGGACGACCGGTGGGGTCGGGACCACCGGCGGCGTCGGGACCACGGGCGGCGTCGGGACGACGGGCGTCGGGGTGACCGGGTCCGGCTTGCGCGGGGTCAGCGCGGTACGGAACGCCTGGGCCGACCGCGGGTTCGCCTTGCACTGCCACACGCCGTGCGGGCAGTAGTCCGTGATGGTGTGGTAGAGCGGCTTGTGCTGCTCGATCCACTTGAGCATGCGCCGTACGTACTCGGGATTGTCCCCGCGCCGGAACAGCCCCCACTCCGGGTACGAGATCGGCTTGCCGTGTGCTTTCGCGAAGTCGACGTGCTGCTGGAGCCCGTACGGCTGGCTGATCTGCTCGTCGAACGTCCGGCCGGGGCCCTGGTCGTACGAATCCATCCCGATGACGTCGACCACGTCGTCACCCGGGTAGCACCGGGTCCAGCCGATCGCGTCCGAACCCCGGTTCGGGGCGAAATCGAACTTGAACTTCTGTCCGGGCACGGAGCGCATCGTGTTGACCACGCGCCTCCAGTACGCCTTCCACCTGTCCGGGTCGGGACCGCAGCGGTGGGTGTACGTGGCCCCGTTCATCTCCCACCCGAGCACGATGACGGTGTCCGGCACGCCCAGGTCCACCAGCCTCTCGGCGAGCTTGCGGAAGTGGCCGTCGTACTCGCCCCGCGCACCGGCGGCGATCAGCCGGGCCACCTGCCAGTCCGACACCCGGTCCTCGTTGCGGGCCTGCATGGGCACGTTGAGCACGAACATCCGGTCGTCGCGGGCCTGGCGCCACTCGGCCCAGTCCTCCAGGAAGTCCACGGAGCCCTCGATCCCGGCCCACCGGTCGCCGGGCAGATAGGTGTGCCCGACCCGGATCTCCTTGCCGCCCAGCCAGCGCGACAGGTACGGGATCCGCGCGACACCGGGCGGCCCGAAGTCGAGGTAGGCGCCCATGGCGATGTCGGCGCCGGAACCGGAGCCGGACGGCGGCTGCGGTTCCGGCGCCGCCAGAGCCGCGCCGGATGCGAGGAGTCCGGCCGTGACCGTACCGATGCAGGTGCTCGCCAGTCGGCGGTGTGGTCTGCGCATGGCATCTCCCGAGCTTCCTGAACCGGTGCGGTCACCAACGACGTTAGACATCACATCCGACGAATGGCCTGTCCGATGACCCATCAGTAGGCCATTCGCAGGTGCGTACCATTCCCGCTTGGTCCGACTAGGTGAAAGACACCGCTGCCATGCACGCGTTCGCCAACCATGTGCCCGCCGTACTGCTCAGACTCGATCGCAATCCGTTCCACCACGGAACCCTCGGCGCCGTCAGATCCCTTGGCCGCAGGGGCGTGGAGGTCCATGCCGTCGTCGAGGCCGGGGGAGGTCCCATGGGACGTTCGCGGTACCTGCGCGCCGCGCATCCGGGGCCCGAGGGAGGGCTGGATCCGCAGGCACCGGAGGCGTTGCTGGAGTGCCTCGTCGGGGTGTCCGAGCGGATCGGGCGGCCGGCGGTGCTGGTCGCGATGGACGACCTGAGCGCCATCGCCGTGTCGCGGATGGCGCCGATGCTGACCGGGCGTTACCGGATCCCCCATCAGCCCGACGGCCTGCCCGCCCGGGTGGCCGACAAGGCGGAGCTGTCCCGGCTGTGCGCGCGCTGGGACATCCCGCACCCGGAGACGGTGATCCCGGCGAGCGCGACCGAGGCCGCGGAGGCCGCGTGGCGGCTGGGCCTGCCGGTGGTGGCGAAGTGGAGCCGGCCGTGGCTGCTGCCCTCGGGCGCCGGGCTGCGGAGCACCACGCTGCTGCACTGCGCCGCCGAGGCGCGTCGGCTGTACGAGCGCTCGGCGGAGGCGGGGAGCCGGCTGCTGCTCCAGCGGTTCCTGCCGGCCGGTACGGACACGGACTGGTTCTTCCACGGCGCCTTCGGCCGGGACGGCCACCCGCTGCTGGTCGGCTCGGGCCGCAAGGAGCTGTCCTGGCCGGTGCGGACGGGGCTGACGGCGGTGGGGCGGTGGCTGCCGGACCCGGCGGTGGAGGAGGCGGGGCTGCGGCTCGCCGAACGGCTCGGCTACCAGGGCATCTTGGACCTCGACTTCCGCCGCGACGAGCGGGGCTGCTTCCGGCTGGTGGACTTCAACCCGCGTCCCGGAGCGCAGTTCCGGCTGTTCACCGACGCGAGCGGGCTGGACGTGGTGCAGGCGATGTACATGGATCTGACGGGGCAACGGGTACCGCAGCCGTCGGGCGGTCCCGGCCGGGTGTTCCTCGCGGAGAACTACGCGCTGCTGGCGGCCGTACGGGGCCGTCGCCTGCCGTTCGGCCCGCGCGCCGGCCGGGGCACGGCGACGGCCGGCCCGGTCGCGCCGCGGTCCGGCCGGGTGGAGGCGGCCTGGTTCGCCGCCGACGACCTGGCGCCGTTCCTGGCGATGCTGGCCGCGTTCCTCGGGCGGGGCGCGGAGAAGGGCGCACGGGTGCTGCGCGGGGTTCCCGCGCGGGGCCGGCGCACCGCCCGGATGGTGGTCCGCGCGCCCCGCCAGCGGGGTCGGCAGCAGCCTCCGGCCGCCTCGGGCGGCTCGTCGCCCCGCAGCGCCGCGCCGCCGGAGGCGCCGGCGGAACCGGACGAGCTGGTGACGCGGTGATCCGGTGACCCGGTGAGTCCGCCGGACCCTCCCGCGCCGCCCGCCGGGCCGCGCGGAGGGTTCCGGCGGCCGGGGCGAGGGCCGCTCGCACCAGGGCGCGGCCGGGCATCCATGGGACGGGAAGGACAGCGATGACGCGGATGGACGATCTCGTGGTGGTCGGCGCGGGACCGTACGGGCTGTCGATCGCCGCGCACGCGGCGGCCGCCGGGCTCGGAGTACGGGTCCTGGGACGGCCCATGGCGTCGTGGCGGGACCACATGCCCGCGGGCATGTACCTCAAGTCGGAGCCCTGGTCCTCGAACCTGTCCGCGCCCGCGGGGCGGCACACCCTCGCGGACTACTGCGCCACCCGGGGGCTGGCCGCCGAGCACGGCAGCCCGCTGCCGATCCGCACGTTCAGCGCGTACGGGCTCTGGTTCGCCCGGCACGCCGGCGGTCCCGAGGTGGAGGAGGTCACCGTCACCGAGGTGGCCCCGCGCGGCGACGGCTTCGTGGTCAGGACCGCGGAGGGGCCGCCGCTGCTCACCCGTACGGTCGCGCTCGCCGTCGGGGTCATGCCGTTCGTGAACCTCCCCGCGGCACTGCGCGACCTGCCGCCCGGTCACTGCTCGCACAGCAGCGGCCACCGCGACCTCACCCGTTTCGCCGGCCGCGAGGTCGCCGTCCTCGGCGCCGGGCAGGCGGCCCTGGAGACCGCCGCGCTGCTGGCCGAGGCGGGGGCCCGGCCGTGCCTGGTGGCCCGGCGCCGGCGGCTGGACTGGAACACCGTCCCCCAGCCGCTGGAGCGGCCCCTGACCCGCGCCCTGCGCGACCCGCACAGCGGTCTGGGCACCGGCTGGCGCAGCTGGGTGTGGTCGGAGCTGCCCTGGGCGGTACGGCGGCTGCCCGCGGCCACCCGGGAGCGGATCGCCGCCACCGCGCTGGGGCCGGCCGGGGCGTGGTGGCTGAGGGACCGCTTCGAGCAGCGGGTCCCCGTACTGCTCGGGCACCACCTGCACCGGGCGGTCGCCGTCGGCGAGCGGACCCGGCTGGGGCTGACGACGGCGGCCGGGGAGTCCGTCGTCCTGGACGTCGCGCACGTCATCGCGGCCACCGGTTTCGCCCCGGAGCTGCGCCGGCTGGAGCTGCTGGACGCAGGGCTGCGGGCCGCGCTGGCGACCGTGGGCGACGGCGGCACGCCCGAGCTGGGCCCGCGTTTCGAGTCCTCGTGGCCCGGCCTGTTCTTCGCGGGGCTGCTGACCGCTCCCTCGTTCGGCCCTTCCATGCGATTCGTGCACGGCGCCGGCTTCACGGCGGGGAGACTGGTCAAGGGAGTCCTGGAGCGCCTCGGCGGCCGGGGCGCGCTGCCGGGCTCCCCCGGCGGGACCGGGGTCGACCGGGCGCCCGCGGGGTATCCCAAGACGTATCTGCGGTGAGCGACGTCGGTGCGCTGAGAAGGGGTCGTGATGGGCGCGGAGCGAGCACAGGGCGGCGGCCGTGGCTGGGTACGCATTCCGGCGAGCCGCGGGGAGCAGCCCCCGGCCGGGCCCGCCCCGGGCCCCGGCCCCGGATTCGGTTCCGGTTCCGGCCCCGGATTCGGCCCCGGTTCCGGCCCCGGATTCGGCCCCGGCCCCGGCCCCGGATTCGGTTCCGGTTTCGCGTCCGGCGAGCAGCACACGATCTACCTCGCCCTCCTCTCGCGCTGGCGAGAGGCCGGGCGGACCCTTCCGGGGCATCCTGACGAGGAGTGGGAGCGGCTGATCTCCCAGCCGTGCTGGCCGGGCCGTTAGGTGGTGTGAGTCTCTTGGCAGCGGCGGAGCGATCCGACGGACCCGGGCCGGACGGCCCGGCATCACGGGAGCCCCTGACCGGGCCCGGGGAACGGCTCGCCCTGAACGGTATGGGCAGCTTCGACTGGAACCTGGGCACCGGGGTGCTGGTGCTGGACGACGCCGGCCTGACCGTCTTCGACCTGGAGCGGGCGGAGTTCCACGACACCCCGGAAGGCCTCGGGCTGCGGATCCCGGCCGATGACAGCGCGCGCCTCGCGGACACCGTGCAGGGCGTCCTGGACAGCGGGGAGGAGACGTACGGCGCGTACTTCACGGTGCGCCGGCGCGACGGCCGCGACCAGTGGACGCACACGCAGGGCCGGGTGCTGCGCGATGCGGGCGGCAGGCCCGTACGGATCATCGGGATCGTCCGGGACGCGACGGCCGAACTCGCCCAGCTGACCGCCCTGCGGAAACTGGAGACGGCCCGCGCCCACCAGGCGACCATCGTGCAGCGCACCACGGAGGCCCTGTCCCGGGCGGTGACCGTGGACGACGTGACGGCCAGCCTGACCGGCGCGGGCGCGCTGGAGCGGCTCGGCGCGGACGGGCTGGCGCTGGGGCTGGTCGAGAACGACGCCATCAAGATCATCGCGTTGAGCGGGGAGAGCCTGGAGATCCTCAGCGAGCGGCAGTTCACCCGGCTGGACGGTTCGCTGCCGCTCTCGCACGCGGTGGTCACCCGGGAGGCGCGCTTCGTCACCTCGCTCACCGACCTCGCGGCCGAGTTCCCGCTGCTCGCGGACTACCTCGCCCGGATCCCGTACGACGCGGCCGCCTACCTCCCGCTGATCGCGCAGGCCAAGGCGATCGGCGGGCTGGTGCTGTTCTACCGGCGGCGCAGCGAGTTCAGCCCCGAGGAACGCAACCTGTGCCTGGGCCTGGCCGGCATCGTGGCCCAGTCGCTCCAGCGGGCCCTGCTCTTCGACCAGGAGCGGGAGTTCGCCACCGGCCTCCAGGCCGCGATGCTGCCCCGCCGCATCCCCGGGATCAGCGGCGGGGAGATCGCCGTGCGCTACCACTCGGCCTGGAGCGGGCGCGAGGTCGGCGGGGACTGGTACGACGTGATCGCGCTGCCCCGCGACCGGGTCGGCATCGTGGTGGGCGACGTACAGGGCCACGACACGCACGCGGCGGCCATCATGGGCCAGCTGAGGATCGCGCTGCGGGCCTACGCGGGCGAGGGGCACCCCCCGTCCACGGTGCTCGCCAGGGCCTCGCGCTTCCTCGCCGAGCTCGACACCGAACGCTTCGCGACCTGCATGTACGCGCAGGTGGACCTGGAGACGGGAGGCGTACGGGCGGTCCGCGCGGGCCACCTCGGACCGCTGATCCGGCACACCGACGGCCGAACCGGCTGGCCCAACGTGCGCGGCGGCCTGCCGCTCGGACTGGCTTCGGTGTTCGAGCAGGAGGAGTTCCCCGAGACCCGCCTCGACCTGGTGCCCGGAGAGACGCTCGTGCTGTGCACCGACGGGCTCGTGGAGGAACCCGGGACCGCCATCACGCAGGGCATGGAGGCGCTCGCCCACGCGGTGCGCAGCGGCCCCGAGGACGCCGGTGCCCTCGCCGACCACCTCTCGGACCGGCTCTGGGAGCGCTGGGGCTCCGGGGACGACGTGGCCCTGCTGGTGCTGCGCCGGGCCCCCGACCCGGGCACGCACCGCGCTCCCCGGATCCACCAGTACATCCACCAGGCCGACCCGGAAGGCCTCTCGGAGGCCCGCTACGCCCTGCGGCAGGCGCTGCGCGACTGGGGCATGCCGGAGCTCGCCGACGACGTGGAGCTGGCGGCCGGGGAGCTGCTGGTCAACGCCCTGCTGCACACCGACGGCGGGGCCGTGCTGACGATGGAGGTGCTGCCCGAGCCGGTCCGGCGGATCCGGCTGTGGGTCAAGGACCGCTCCAGCGTGTGGCCGCGCCGGCGCACCCCGGGGGAGTCGGCGACCACCGGGCGCGGGCTGCTGCTGGTGGACGCGCTGGCCTCGCACTGGGGGGTGGAGTCCCGGGGCGAGGGGAAGGCCGTCTGGTGCGAGTTCGAGGCGACGGGCGTGCCCCACGGCGGAAAGTGACGGGAATGTCACAGGTTGTGCGGTTCGGGGTGTGGGGTGATGATGCGGCCATGGAACCGACGTGTGACGCGGGGACCGTGACGTGCGCCGCCTGAACGGGCGTGCCGCCACCGGGATCCTCGCACTGCTCCTGCTGCTGGCCGGCGTCCCGGCCGTCGTGGACTGGACGACGGGCCGCCCGCACGCGGAGCCGGGCTGCCAGACGGTCGCCTTCATGTCGATGACCGGCGCCGCACCCCGTTGCCGCTGACGGCCCGGCTCGCGGGAGGACGCCGTCGCCGTCGGCCCGTTGCCGACGGCCTCGCGTATGACCCGGCCGCGGCCGTCCCTCCCGGTAGCGGCGGCTACCGGAGGGGCCGGCGCTATACCTGCCGGGCTCTCGGCCCCGGTCACCGGTGGTCGACCACCTCGGCGCCGTGGACGTCCTCCGCCAGGGTGTCGACCGACTTCGGCATGATGCCGCCGGCCCGGTTGACCCGCTGGAGCCGCGCCTCGACGCCCGCCTCACCGGCGTGCAGGCCGGGGGTCCAGGCGAGCCTGGCGTGGCTGTGCCAGCTGTGCTCCGCGCCGTCGCAGACGGGCTCCTCGTCCGCGTTGCCGCCGAGGCGGACCGAGTCCTGGACGACCACGGTCATCAGCTGCACCGCCCCCGCGGGTGAGGGGTCGTTGCAGACGTACGTCCCGGAAAGGGTGATCGTGCCCTCCGGCGTGATGTGGGCGTACGGGCGTACGGAAATCGAATTGTCGTAAGAGGTGGCGGTGGCCGGGGTGGCGCATACCGCTGCGGCGGCCAGTGCGGAGAACGCGGACAGAGCCATTCGGGGGCCGGTCAGGGCCATCATTCCTCCAGGTGGATGTGGGTGGCGGAATTCCGCCGGAACGCATTGTGCTGGCAGTCGGGCGCCGATGTGCTTCGCCGGCTCGTGTCGGTGTGTGCAATTTCCCGCCCGGCCGCGTGAAACTGGCCGGAATACATCCCCGAAGATCCCCGAAGGGATCCCGTATGCGCAGCCACTCCGCTTCCGCCCTCGCCGTCGCCGCCCTCCTGCCCTGCCTGCTGTTCGGTGCCACCGCCTGCCAGAGCGCGCCCGCGGGGGAGGCCCCGGCCCCCGCGGCGGCGCCCGGGGTCCCGGTGGACGACGGGGCGCCCGGCGCCGGTGAGGATCCGGCCGGGTCCGGCGCGCAGGCCCAGGCCGGCGCCGCGAAGGACGCTCATGTGGGTGAGTCCGTACGGGTGCGGGGGCGCCAGGTGGGCCGTCACCTCCAGGTGGTGCTGAACGCGTACGTGGACCCGGCCGTCAGCGTCGACAAGAACTTCGCGCCGGCCGCCGGGACGCGCTGGGCGGCCGCCTCGATGTCGTTCGTCAACGTGGGCGGCGCTTCGTACGGGGCGCTCGGGCGCATGTGGGCGTACGACAGTGCAGGCGGCCGGCACGCGGTGGTGCCCACCGGTGAACTGACGACGGGCAAACCGCTCGTCTTCGATTCCCTCGCGGTCGGCGAACGGGCCGAAGGGTGGGTGGTGTTCGAAATCCCGGAAAAGGTGCGCGTCGTACGGCTCCAGTACCAGGACGCGAACATCCAGGCGAATTCCGGCGGGGGATTCTGGGCGGTCTAGCGGCGTCGTAGCCCGCGCGGGTGAAAGGCCGTGAAAGGGCCGTGGGAGAGAGCACTAAGGTGCGGCGCATGACTTCAACCCAAGCCGAAATCGACCGGTCCGAACTCGGCACCCTCTCGGTGCTCGCCTGGATCGGCGACCCCTCCGAAGGCCACGACATCCCCTACCTCCTCGCCTACACCCTCGGCGACGGCCCGAAGGGCAAGGAGGCCGGTGAGGCGGCCGCCCGCGGGCTGCTGGAGGAGATCGGGCTGCCCATCGGCGACGTGGTCATGGACGGCACCCGCAGCCCCTCCACCTTCGCGGTGAAGATCCTGCTGGCGGGCAACCAGGTCGCGCTCACCCTGCCCGGCCTGAACGCCACCTGCACCGCCCCCGACGAGTGGGTGACGGCGGCCGGCGAGAGCGGGCAGGCGTACTTCCTCTTCGCCACCACCGCCTGGCCCGAGGCCGTCCCGGGCCGGCCGGTGAGCCCGGAGCTGCTCCAGGCGTTCGCGGGTGACGAGGCGGTGCTGACCAGCAGCGCCCACTGCGTCATCACGGTGCAGAGCCTGCGCCAGTAGCCCGGCGCACCTTTCTCCGGCCGCCGGGCCCCCAGCCCGCCCGGCGGCCGGCACCCGCCGCACCGCTTCGAACCGCCCTCTCGTCAGGGCTGGTCGAAGGAGAACCGGAGCGAGCGGACCCGGTTGTCGAAGCTGGAGCCCGCCAGATCGGGCAGGCCCGCCGCCCGCAGCCCCACCGGCCGGGTCAGGAGCTCCCGGAACAGCGCTTTCATCTCCACCCGGGCCAGATGCGCGCCCAGGCAGAAGTGCGGGCCGCCGCCCCCGAACCCCAGGTGCGGGTTGGGCGAGCGGGTGATGTCGAAGGCGTCCGGGTCGGGGAAGACGGCCTCGTCACGGTTGGCGGAGGCGTAGTACAGCACCACCTTGTCGCCCGGCCGGAACAGGTGGCCGCCCAGCCGGTGTTCGGCGATCACCGTCCGGCGGAACTGGATGATCGGCGTCGAGTGGCGGACCATCTCGTCCACCGCCCCGTCGGCGTACGTCTCGAAGTCGCCGAGCAGCAGGCCGCGTTGGTCGGGGAAGTCGGTGAGCAGGGTCAGGCCGTGCGTGATGGCGTTGCGGGTGGTCTCCACCCCCGCCACCATCAACAGCGAGAAGAACGCGCCCAGCTGCCGCGCCCCGAGCGCCTGGCCGTCCACGTTCGCGCAGATCAGCGCGGAGATCAGGTCGTCCTGAGGGTTCCTGCGCCGCTCGCGCCCGATGCCCGCGACCATCCGCTGCATCCGGGCCAGCGCCCGCAGCCCCCGGCCGGGCATCCGCAGCCGGGCCGCCAGGCCGCGCTCGACCCCGATGTTCTCGGAGGCGTGGTTGACCCGGTCGGCGATCTCCGGCCGGTAGCGCTCCGGGATGCCCATCATGTTGCAGATGACCTCCAGGGGCAGCCGGGAAGCCACGGCCGAGACGAACTCGTCGGGCCGGTGCGCCAGTACGTCGTCCACGATCCGGGCCGCCACCGCGTGGATGTCCGCCTCGGCCGCGGCCAGCAGCCGGGGCGTGAAGGCGCGCTGCACGATCTTCCGCAGCTGCGCGTGGTCCGGCCCGTCCAGATTGACCATGGAGTCCCCGAACAGTGCCCGCACCCAGCGGGCCGGTTCCGGGGTGGTGACCCCGGGCGCGCTGGCGAACACCTTCGGCAGCCGGCTCGCCTCCTGCACGTCCGCGTGCCGTACCAGCGCCCAGTGGCCGCGCCCCCGGCCCTCGGGGACGAACACCGGGGCGTCCAGCGCCCGCAGCCGGGCGAAAGCGGCCAGGCGGTCATCGGGGGGCAGTTGCCAGAAGGCCGGATCGGCCAGCTCCTGCCCGGGCCGGTCCGCGTACCGCTGTGCCGGGACTGTCATGGCCCGCACCTTCTTCCTCGTCGTCGGCGCAGTCGCCGTGCCGCCCCCGACCGTCTGTACTCACGCACCAGAACGCGTCCGCTCGGTCAAGGTCACGCCCACCGCCACCGAGGCCCCCATGACCAGGCCGGCCCACAGCACCGCGTCCTCCCCGCTCCAGGAGCAGGCCAGGATCGCCAGCGCGGAGAGCGGCAGCAGCAGTTGCTGGGCCGTCGTGCGCTTGAAGTGGCGGGCGTGCAGGAACCAGACGGCGACCAGATACAGGGCGGTGGGTACGGTGACCGTCAGATTCGCCGCCAGCTGCGAGATGTGGGCCTTGCCCACCGCCTGCTCGACCGCCACTTCCATCCCGGCGCCGACGGCCGCCGCCGCACCGAGGATCACGTAGTGCCCGTAACCCCAGGGGATCGCCTGGCGGTTGCCGGACAGCCGCTCGTGGGCGGGAACCGCGAAGTAGATCCACCAGGCGGAGAAGACGATCAGCAGGCCGCCGGCCGCGATCGGCAGCAGCACGCCCAGAGCCTCCTGCTCGTCGAGGGCGGACTGTACGGCGACGGTGCTCGCCGACACCGTCTCGCCGAGGACGATCAGCGTGAACAGGCCGTACCGCTCCACGATGTGGTGCGGGTGCCAGGCCGTCTGGTGACGCCTCTCGGCGATCAACGGGACGGAGAGCTCGGCGGCCACCAGCACCAGGAACAGCCAGCGCCGTGCGCCCGCGGGAGCCGCGAGCAGGGCGATCCAACCCGCCTGGCACACCACCAGACCGGCGGCGTACATCAGTGCCGAGCGCCGGGCCGGTCCGCTCTCGCCCGCGGCGGCGCGCAACCACTGCGCGGTCAGCGCGATGCGCATCACCACGTAGCCGAAGACCGCCACGGTCCAGTCCTGGGCGTCGAAGGCCCGCGGCACCCCGGCCGCGTAGATCAGCACGCCGGCGATCTGGACCAGGGTCGCCACCCGGTACGGGATGTCGTCGCAGTCGTAGGCGGAGGCGAACCAGGAGAAGTTGAGCCAGGCCCAGAACACCCCGAAGAAGACGAAGAGGTAGCCGGTGATGCCGGCGCCGAAGTGCCCCTCGGCCAAGGCGTGGACCAGCCGTGCCCCGGCCTGGGCGACCGCGACGACGAAGCAGAGGTCGAAGAACAGCTCCAGCGGCGTCGCGGTCCGGTGCGCCTCGTCCGGGCGCCGGGCGGTCATTCGTACGTACAACATGGCGCCCAGGACAGCAGCCGGACGCCGGCCGGCACCCGAGGCGCGCGGGTCCGCGGTGAAACGGGGTACCGCTCGCGGGCCCGCGTCCCGGGGTGTGCGCCGGTGGGGCTGTGCCGCCCCGCGGGCGGGGTCCGGCGGCTGACCGGTGGCCCCGGCGGGAGCGAACGTACCCTGGGGGCATGAGCACCGCCCCCGCCTCCGACCGCCAGGACCCCGCGGACCCCTCGGGTTCCCCCACGACCGGGCCCGGGGCCGCCGCGCCCGCCGCCGCGGCGGCGAAGCCCAAGCCCAGGCCCAAGCCGAAGCTCGACTTCGGTGACCCCCTGGACCAGCAGTCCTCGGACGACACGGACCGCGGCTGGGGCGAGCGGCCCCCCGCCGGCGGCAGCGCGGCCGACCTGGCCCGCTTCCTCGACGAGAAGCCCCCGCACCACGTGTGAGCGCCGGGGCTCAGACGGAGCCGTCGCGCCCCTGGCCGTAACCGGGTGCCTGGCCGTAGCCCGGTCCCTGTCCGTAACCCGGCGCCTGGCCGTAACCGGGCCCCTGTCCGTAACCCGGTCCCTGCGCCGCCTGGACCCCGGGGCCGCCGGCCTGGCCGGAGCCGGTGCGCTGGGCGACGAGGTTGTCGCGGATCTCCTTGAGGACCTCCAGCTCGGTGATCTCCATGGTCTCCTGCACGCCTTCCCGGGCCTTGCGCCTCTCCTCCATCCTGGCCAGGTACTTCGCCATCGGCAGCACCATCAGGAAGTAGACGACCGCCGCGGTGATCAGGAAGGTCAGCGTGGCGTTCAGCACCGAGCCCCACATGATGTTCACGCCGGTGGGGTCCCCCTTCGCGTCGACGCCGCACGGGGCCTTCAGGCAGGACGAGTAGACGTCCAGGTTCTTCGTGCCGAAGGCGCCCACCAGCGGACTGATGATCCCCTTCACCACGGAGTTCACGATGTTGGTGAACGCGGCGCCGATGACCACGGCCACCGCCAGGTCGACGACGTTGCCGCGCATCAGGAAGGCCTTGAAGCCCGCCAGGACGCTCTCGTTCTTCTTGCTCACGACTGAGCCTCATCTCGCATCTGCGGAACCATCTACGGAACACGGATCCAACGGTTGCGAAAACTACGGCAGCCGGGGCCCCGCCTGTCCAATCGAAGCCCTTCCGAAGACGGTGTGACAGGTCACCCGTCCGATTCAGCACAAGGTCACCGCCAGCCGTGACACGCTGCCGGCGCCGACGAGGGCCCGCGCGGTCTCCCGGGGGACGGACAGCACCACCGTGGCCCCGCCGTCGCCCGGCGTCCCCTCCGGCTCCGGCACCCGCGCGACCCGAGCCGCGGCAGCCACCACCCGGGGCGGCCCGGCGCGCTCCGCCGCCACCACGTCCACCCGGTCCCCGGGCCGCAGCAGCCGCACCGTCGCCGCGTCCGCGATGCGTACGGGGGCCGACACCATCCGCACCACCGTGGGCGGCGGTCCCGCCTCCGGCGGTCCGGCGCCCCGGGAGGCCCGCGCCTGTGTCCCGCCGACCGCCAGCGCGGCCGCGACGACGGCCAGCCCCGCCGCCCCGGCCCGCCTCCGACGTCGCACGGCGCGCCCGAGGCGGTCCCCGCCACGCCCCACCCGCAGCGGCGGGAAGAGCGGGACGGGGTGCGCGGGCAGGCCCGTGGGAGGCAGGCGCGTGAGAGGCAGGGCCCCGGGAGTCGGGCCCGTAGGAGAAGGGGGTGCCGTAGGAGAAGGGGATCCCGTAGGAGAAGGGGACGAGGAAAGCTGCGGGGAAAGGAACGCGGACATGCGGAACACCGCCCGGCTGTGGGTTCGGGGTCCGGACCCGGCGTCCGGACACCCCTCACGATCCGCCCCGGCGCCCGATCCCGCTCACGCCTGTGGACCGTCCCCAGGTTGTGGACAACCCCGTCACCCCCAGGGGTGAGTGCGGCGCTAGGGCAGCTCGATGCCCAGGTCCCAGCCGTCGTGCGCGTGCGTGCACAGGCAGTCCCGGGATTCCGTCGGCGGCAGGGCCGCGACCGCGTCGAACAGGACCTCGCGCAGCCGCCCGACGTTCTCGCCGAACACCCTCAGCACCTCGGTGTGGGAGACGCCCTCGCCCGTCTCGGCGCCCGCGTCCAGGTCCGTCACCAGAGCCATCGAGGTGTAGCAGAGGCCCAGCTCCCGCGCGAGGACCGCCTCCGGGTGCCCGGTCATACCGACCACCGACCACCCCATGGCCGCGTGGAAGAGCGATTCGGCGCGCGTCGAGAACCGGGGGCCCTCCACCACGACCATCGTGCCGCCGTCCACCGGCTCCCAGCCCCGCCCGCGCGCCGCGCCCATCGCCGCCGCCCGCCCGACCGGGCAGTAAGGGTCGGCGAAGGTGGTGTGCACGACGTTCGGGACGGATCCGTCCGGCAGCGGCTCCCCGTCGAAGAAGGTCTGCACGCGGGACTTCGTGCGGTCCACCAGCTGGTCCGGCACCAGCAGCGTGCCCGGCCCGTACTCGGCCCGCAGACCCCCCACCGCGCACGGCCCGAGCACCTGGCGCACGCCGACCGAGCGCAGCGCCCACAGGTTGGCCCGGTAGTTGATCTTGTGCGGCGGGACGGTGTGGCTGCGCCCGTGCCGCGGCAGGAACGCCACCGACCGGCCGGCCAGCTCACCCAGGTACAGGGAGTCGCTGGGGGGCCCGTAGGGGGTTTCCACCTGTATTTCGGAGACGTCCTCCAGGAAGGAGTAGAACCCCGAGCCGCCGATGACACCGATCTCTGCGTTCGCCATACGGTCACCCTAGCCGCGGACGCACACGGCCCCGCCGCCCAGGTGAGGGCGGCGGGGCCGGGCGGAAAGCGGACGGGTCAGGCGGCCGAGGTGGAGCTGCTGCTCGTGGTCGACGAGGACGACGTGGTCGAGGACGCGGCGGCCGGGGCGGCGGCGGTCGACGTCGTGGACGAAGCCGGCTTCGAAGCGGGCGTGCTGCTCGACGACGCACCACGGCTGTCGTTCCGGTAGAAACCGGAGCCCTTGAAGACGATGCCGACCGCGGAGAACACCTTCTTCAGGCGTCCGTCGCAGTTCGGGCACACGGTCAGTGCGTCATCGGTGAACTTCTGCACGGCCTCAAGGCCCTCACCGCACTCGGTGCACTGGTACTGGTAGGTCGGCACGAATTTCCTCCTGGCACTCTCACTCAATGAGTGCTAACGACGCTCCATGGTGACGTATTCCGGCGGAACAGTCCACCGATCTCGGCCGCGCGGTGACCGACACCACCCTCAGACGGTGCTGAGGTCCCGCTGCCGGCCCCGGTTCTCCCGGGCCTGCGGGGTCTCCGAAGAGCTGACGATCCGGCCGGCCGCCTTCGGCGCGAGCTTCGCCCGCAGGGAAAGCAGCGTGACCAGCGCCAGCGCGGTCGCGGCCGCCGGCACGAGGAACCCGTACGAGGACCCGTGCGCGTCCGTCAGGCGGCCGGCCACGATCACGGCGATGGCCTGCCCGAAGGCGACCGCACCGGTCAGCCAGGTGAAGGCCTCGGTGCGGGCGTTCGCCGGGATCAGCGCCTCGATCATCGTGTAGCCGGTGATCAGGGCCGGGGCGATGCACAGACCGACGAGCAGGCCGATGGCGGCGAGCAGGACCATCGAGTCGGCGGTCCACAGCAGCGACGCGGTGGCGGTCAGCCCGATGTAGCCGAGCAGCAGCCGGCGGCGCGGGCCGATCTTCCAGGCGATGGCGCCGCAGGCGATGCCGGCGAGCATGTTGCCCGCGGCGAAGACGCCGTACAGCAGGCCGTTCGCACCCGGGCTGCCCATCTCGCTGGAGAAGGCGGCCATCGAGACCTGCATGCCGCCGAAGACGGCGCCGATCCCGAGGAAGGCGACGATCAGGACGCGCAGACCCGGGAAGGACAGGGCCGAGGCGCGCTTGCCGCCGGTGGAGGTCTGCGCGTGCCCCTTGGGCTGGGTCGCGCGCTGGGCGGCGAAGAGCAGGCCGCCGAGCAGCGAGAGCGTGGCTTCGGTGATGAGCCCGGCCGAGGGGTGCAGGCCGGTGCACAGCGCGGTCGCGAGGACCGGGCCGACGACGAAGGTGAACTCGTCGGTGACGGACTCGAACGCGGCGGCGGTCGGCAGCAGCGGCGAGCCCTCCAGCTTGGCGGCCCAGCGGGCCCGGACCATCGGCCCGACCTGCGGCACCGAGGCGCCGGCCGGGATCGCGGCGGCGGCGAGGGCGAGGACGGGGGCGCCGAGCAGCGCGAGCGCGACCAGGGCGCTCACGGCGGCGGCGTGGAGGAGTACGACCGGCAGCAGGACGGCGCTCTGGCCGTGCTTGTCGGTCAGGTTGCCCATCAGGGGGGCGCACAGCGCCATGGAGATGCCGGTGACGGCGGAGACGATGCCGGCGTTGGCGTAGGAGCCGGTGGTGTGCTGGACGAGCAGCAGGATGCTGATGGTCAGCATGCCGAACGGCAGGCGGGCGGCGAAGCCCGGGAGCAGGAAGCCGAGGGCGCCGGGAGTGCGCAGGAGCTGTCCGTAGCCGGGGCGGGCGGACGAGTCGGTCGTGACCGCGGATGTCACGGCCTTGCCTTTCCGCTGCCTGGTAGAACTCCCCGTCTGCGGACGGTGCGGCACCTTGTGGGCGAGCCGCACCCGTACATGTGGGAGCCCCGAGAGCTGTCCTCTTGCGCAGAACCGAGTGATACCTGGGCGCCCACTGCGGGGGCCACGGCCGCTTTGCGGTCGCGCCAGCTCTGCGTCAGGCAGAGTTGGTTCGTTCTGGTGTGCCTTTATCGTACAGGCAGACCGTCGCTTACGCCCTGTGATTCCGACGACAATTTATGGGTTCACCTGCGATTAACTGGAAGTTCGCATTCCGCAAGCCGTCAAAGCAGGGCAGAAGTGCCCACCGGACCGCGAAATCACAGATTTAGAACGTCGCTCTAACGCTCCGAAGCCCCACCAAAGGCCCACCCGAGCCCCACCCGAGCCCCACCCGGGCCCCGCCTCAAGCCCCGTTCGAGCCCGTCCCCAGCCATCCCGCGAGCTTGCCGCCCCGCGCGACCGCCCGCAACCGTGCCTCCGCCGCGTCCCGTACCTGGTCCGTCGCCACCACCAGCAGCTCGTCCTGCCGGCGCAGCACCGTCGACGGCGCCGGTACGAAGCTCTTCCCGTCCCGCACCACCAGCGTCACCGACGCCCCGGCCGGGAGCCGCAGCTCTCCGACCTCCACGCCGTGCATCCGCGAGGCCGGGGGTATGGCGAAGGACAGCAGGTGCCCGCGCAGCTTCTCCAGCGGAGCGGACTCGATGCCCAGGTCCGCCGCCTCGTCCGCGGCGCCGAGTTCGAGCTTGCGCGCCAGCCACGGCAGGGTCGGGCCCTGGACCAGGGTGTACACGACGACGAGGACGAAGACGATGTTGAAGACCCGGTCGCTGCCCTCGATGCCGGTCACCATCGGGATGGTGGCCAAGATGATGGGCACGGCGCCGCGGAGGCCCGCCCACGACATCAGGGCCTGCTCCTGCCACGGGATCCGGAAGGGCAGCAGGCTGACGAACACCTCCAGCGGCCGCGCCACCATCGTCAGCACCAGTCCGATGATCACCGCGGGCCAGAAGTCCTTGGCCAGCTCGTGCGGGGTCACCAGCAGGCCGAGCAGGACGAACATGCCGATCTGGGCGATCCAGCCGAGCCCGTCCGCGAACCCCCGGGTGGCGGGCCAGTGCGGCAGCTTCGCGTTGCCGAGGACCATCGCCGCCAGGTACACCGCGAGGAAGCCGGAGCCGTGCGCCATCGCGCCGGCGGCGTACGCGGTGATCGCGATGGCCATCACGGCGATCGGGTAGAGGCCCGAGGCGGGCAGCGCCACGTGCCGCAGGCCGTACGCGCCCAGGAAGCCCACCGTGAGGCCGATGGCGGTGCCGATGGCCAGTTCGAGGGCGATCTTGCCGATCAGGACGTACCAGTCGTCCACCGGTCCGACGGTCGCGAAGGACACCACCAGGATGACCACCGGGGCGTCGTTGAAGCCGGACTCCGCCTCCAGCACACCCGTCACGCGGGACGGCAGCGGCACCTTGCGCAGCACCGAGAAGACGGCCGCGGCGTCGGTCGAGGAGACGACCGCGCCGATCAGCAGGGCCTGGCGCCACTCCAGTCCGACCAGGTAGTGCGCCCCGGCCGCCGTGACCCCCACGCTGATCGCCACCCCGAGGAGGGAGAGCGTGATCGCCGCCGGCAGGGCCGGCCTGATCTGTTTCCACTTGGTGCCCAGACCGCCCTCGGCGAGGATCACGACGAGCGCGGCGTAGCCGATGACCTGGGTCAGTTCGGCGTTGTCGAAAACGACGTTGCCTATGCCGTCCTGGCCTATCGCTATGCCTATGCCGAGGTAGATGAGCAGGCTGGGCAGACCGCTGCGCGAGGAGACGCGTACCGCCGCTACCGCGACGAGCAGCACGAGCGAGCAGACCAGCAGGAGCTCATTGAGCAGGTGGACAGTCAGCGGGCGGCCCTTTCCCTCCATGTGCCCTGACGGATCGTTCCTCCGGAGGCACGTGACAAGTACTTCGTTACCTTACCTAATCTTTGACGGAGTCTTTACTCGACAACCACATTGTGAAACGTGCGCCCGCCCCTGTCCTACGGACCTCGACCCCTGGCGGATCATCGAGGGCGGTCCTGCGCCTATGGTGGCTTCCAGCAATCCCAGGACCACCCTGCCCCTCTAAGGACAGCGATGCCCGCCAACTCATCCGGCCCTTCCGTCAAGAAGAAGGGACGACGCGCACGTCTGATCGTGCTCGTCATGGTCCTGGCGCTCTTGGCGGGACTCGGCTACGGGGCGTACTGGAGCGTCGACGGCGTCCGTGCCTCCTATCCCCAGACCACCGGCTCCCTCAAGCTGCCCGGCCTGACCGCGGCCGTCGAGGTCAAACGCGACGAGCACGGGATCCCGCAGCTCTACGCGGACAACGACGAGGACCTCTTCCGCGCGCAGGGCTTCGTCCACGCGCAGGACCGCTTCTGGGAGATGGACGTCCGCCGCCACATGACCTCCGGGCGGCTCTCCGAGATGTTCGGCTCCGGCCAGGTCGAGACCGACGCCTTCCTGCGCACGCTGGGCTGGCGCCAGGTCGCGCAGAGCGAGTACGACACCAAGCTCTCACCGGAGACCAAGAAGTACCTCCAGGCGTACGCCGACGGGGTCAACGCCTACCTCAAGGGGAAGTCCGGCAAGGACCTCTCCGTGGAGCACGCGGCCCTCAAGCTGACCGGCGATTACACGCCGGAGCAGTGGACGCCGGTGGACTCGGTGGCCTGGCTCAAGGCGATGGCCTGGGACCTGCGCGGCAACATGCAGGACGAGATCGACCGTTCGCTGATGGCCGGCAAGCTCTCGCCGCAGCAGATCGACGACCTCTACCCGCCGTACCCCTTCGACCGGAACAAGCCGATCGTCGAGGGCGGCGCCGTCTCCGGGGGCAAGTACGTCCCCCAGGGCACGGCGTCCGCGGGCTCGACGGGCACGGGCAGCGGAACGGGCTCCACCGGAACCGGAACCGGAACCGGAACCGGCACGGGGACCGGCACCGGCTCCCAGGCCACCCCGAACGGCCAAATCACCACCGGCCTCGCCGACAACGCCTCCGCCCAGGGCGCGAGCGTCGGCCTGCGCACCCAGCTGTCCTCCCTCGCCAAGACCCTGGACGAGATCCCGGCCATCCTCGGCCCCAACGGCAGCGGCATCGGCTCGAACTCCTGGGTCGTGGCGGGCAAGTACACGACCACCGGCAAGCCGCTGCTCGCGAACGACCCGCACCTCGCGCCCCAGCTGCCCTCCGTCTGGTACCAGATGGGCCTGCACTGCCGCGCGGTCTCGCCCCAGTGCCAGTACGACGTGGCCGGCTTCACCTTCTCCGGCATGCCGGGCGTGGTCATCGGCCACAACGCCGACATCGCCTGGGGCATGACCAACCTCGGCGCCGACGTCACCGACCTCTACCTGGAGCAGATCAAGCCCGACGGCTACGTCTACGACAACAAGGTGGTCCCCTTCACGACCCGCGAGGAGGAGATCAAGGTCGCGGGCGGCAAGAGCAAGCGGATCACGGTCCGCACCACCAACAACGGCCCGCTGATCTCCGACCGCAGCGACGAGCTCGCCACCGTCGGCTCCCGCGCCCCGGTCAGCGGCTCCGCCCCCGACCGCGGCGACGGCTACGGCGTGGCCCTGCGGTGGACGGCGCTGGACCCGGGCAAGTCGATGGACGCCGTCTTCAAGCTCGACCGGGCCAAGGACTTCGCGGGCTTCCGCGCCGCCGCCCGCGACTTCGAGGTCCCGTCCCAGAACCTGATCTACGCCGACAACAAGGGCCCCAACGGCAACATCGGCTACCAGGCCCCGGGCCGCGTCCCGATCCGCGTCGGCGACGGCCGCATGCCGGCGCCCGGCTGGGACCCCAAGTACGCCTGGAAGGGCGGCAAGGACGGCACGAGCGGCTACGTCCCGCAGGACGAGATGCCGTACGAACTCAACCCGGCGCGCGGCTACATCGTGACGGCCAACCAGGCCGTCACCGAGAGCGGCACCGGCGCGGGCAAGTACCCGTACGTGCTGACCACCGACTGGGGCTACGGCGCCCGCAGCCAGCGGATCAACGACCTCATCGAGGCGAAGACCAAGGACAACGGCAAGATCTCCACCGATGACATGCGCACCATGCAGATGGACAACAGCAGCGAGATCGCCGCGCTGCTGACGCCGATGCTGGCCAAGATCCAGGTCTCCGACCCGGACGTGCGCTCGGCGCAGAAGCTGCTGGAGGACTGGAACTACACCCAGGAGCCCGACTCGGCGGCGGCCGCCTACTTCAACGCCGTTTGGCGCAACATCCTCAAGCGCGCCTTCGGCGACAAGATGCCGAGGGAACTGCGCGTCACCAACAGCTGCATGAACGTCCAGGACAGTGGCAACGGGCCCGCCGACGACCTCGCCGACATCGTCCGCGAGTGCGGTAGCCGCGGAGCCGACACGGCGCAGCCGGACGGCGGCGACCGCTGGTTCGAGGTGGTCCGCCGCCTGGTCAAGGACGAGAAGTCGGCGTGGTGGAAGTCGCCCGGCACCGTGCGGGAGAAGCCGACCACGACCCGCGACGAGCTGTTCGCCCGGGCCATGAAGGACGCCCGCTGGGAGCTGACCGCCAAGCTCGGCAAGGACCAGTCGACCTGGAGCTGGGGCCGGCTGCACCAGCTGACGCTCAAGAACCAGACGATCGGCACCGAGGGCCCCGGCTTCATGCGGTGGCTGCTGAACCGCGGACCGTGGAACCTGGGCGGCGGCGAGGCCACGGTCAACGCCACCGGCTGGAACGCCTCCAGCGGCTACGGCGTCACCTGGGTGCCGTCGATGCGGATGGTCGTCAACCTCAACGACCTCGACAAGTCCCGCTGGATCAACCTGACCGGCGCCTCGGGACACGCGTACAACTCCCACTACACCGACCAGACCACGATGTGGGCCAAGGGCGAGCTGCTGGACTGGCCGTTCGGCAAGGAGGCCGTGGACAAGGCCACGGCCGACACCCTGACGCTCAAGCCGTAGAGCTCAGAATCCTTCGAAGCGGACCACCCCCGACGGGGTGGCCACCGCCCGGACGGGGTGGTCGTGCGGTTCCTCCGGGACCCGCGCGACCACCTCTTCGTCGTAGAGGAGCACCACCAGCGCCGGATGCGCCCCGGCGCGCTCCAGCCGCTCCAGCACCCTGTCGTACGAGCCCCCGCCGCGTCCGAGCCGCATCCCGCGCGCATCGACGGCGAGTCCCGGCAGCAGGACGGCGTCCGCCCCGGTCACCGCGTCCGGGCCCAGCGGCGGCCCGGACGGCTCCAGCAGCGCCATCTTCCCCGCGTGCGCGGTGGCGGTGAGGCTGTCCGGGCCCTCGTACACCGCCCAGTCGAGGTCGTTGTCGGGCAGCAGCAGCGGCAGCAGGACCCGCTTCCCGGCCGCCCGGAGCGCGTCGAGCAGTTCGCGGGTGCCGGGTTCGGTGCCGACGGAGACGTACGCGGCGACCGTCGCCGCTCCGGCCAGTTCGGGCAGTCCCGAGGCGGAGCGGGCGAGCGCGCGGGCCGACGTACGGCGCGACTCGGCGGAGCGGGCGCGGCGGGCCGCGAGCAGCTCGCGGCGCAAGGCCGCCTTCTCGGCCACGCGGGCCGCCCTCCGGCCGGACGCGTCTGACTGGTTCCCTGCCACAGCTGGATCAGATTTCCTTCCGAAGCGGCACAGACCGGGAGCTTCTCCCCGGAATCTGACCTGGCGTTTCTGCGTAACCCACTATCGTTCTGCGCATGAATCAGTTGCACCCCGTGATCAAGAAGGCCGTCATCCCGGCCGCGGGCCTCGGCACTCGCTTCCTCCCGGCGACCAAGGCGACCCCGAAGGAAATGCTTCCGGTCGTGGACAAGCCCGCCATCCAATACGTGGTCGAAGAGGCCGTCTCGGCGGGGCTCGACGACGTACTCATGATCACAGGACGTAACAAGCGCGCCCTCGAAGACCACTTCGACCGCAATTACGAACTGGAGTCCGCCCTCATCGCCAAGGGCGACGACGACCGGCTCAAGAAGGTCCAGGAGTCGAGCGACCTGGCCACCATGCACTACGTCCGCCAGGGCGACCCGCGCGGCCTCGGCCACGCCGTGCTCTGCGCCGAGCCGCACGTCGGCGACGAGCCCTTCGCCGTCCTGCTCGGTGACGACCTGATCGACCCCCGCGACCCGCTGCTGCGCCAGATGGTCGACGTCCACGCCCGCACCGGCGGCACCGTCATCGCCCTGATGGAGGTCGACCCGGCGAACGTGCACCTCTACGGGTGCGCCGCCGTCGAGGCGACGGACGAGCCGGACGTCGTGCGGATCACCGGACTCGTCGAGAAGCCGGAGCCGGCTGACGCCCCCAGCAACTACGCGGTCATCGGACGCTATGTCCTCAACCCCGCGATCTTCGGCATACTGCGGGAGACCGAGCCGGGCCGCGGCAACGAGATCCAGCTGACCGACGCCCTGCAGAAGCTTGCCGCCGACGAGAGCGTGGGCGGCCCGGTGCACGGCGTGGTCTTCCGGGGCCGCCGCTACGACACCGGGGACCGCGGTGACTACCTGCGGGCCATCGTCCGACTCGCGTGCGAGCGGGAGGACCTGGGCCCCGAGTTCCGCACCTGGCTTCACCGTTACGTCACGGAGGAGATGTAGCACCTTGAGCAGCCCCGACGCACCGCAGGACACCGGCCCGCACCGTCTGTGGTCGGTGGACGAGCACCTCGCGGACGTCCTCGCCGCCGTCCGGCCGCTGGAGCCCATCGAGCTCCAGCTGCTCGACGCCCAGGGCTGCGTCCTGGTCGAGGACGTCACCGTGCCCGTCGCCCTGCCGCCCTTCGACAACAGCTCCATGGACGGCTACGCCGTCCGGGTGGCCGACGTCCAGGGGGCGAGCGAGGAGTTCCCCGCGGTGCTGACGGTGATCGGGGACGTCGCTGCGGGCAGCGGTGAACTGCCCACCGTGGGCCCCGGCCAGGCCGCCCGCATCATGACCGGCGCCCCGCTGCCGCCCGGCGCGGAGGCCGTCGTACCGGTCGAGTGGACCGACGGCGGCACGGGCGGCGGCGCGGCCTCCCAGATGACCCCGGCCAGCGCCGCACCCGAGGGCGCGGGCGGCGAGGTACGGGTGCACCGGCCGGCCGAGGCCCGGCAGCACGTCCGCTCGCGCGGCAGCGACGTACAGGCCGGTGACCTGGCGCTGGCAGCCGGTACGGTGCTCGGTCCGCCGCAGATCGCGCTGCTCGCCGCCATCGGACGGGGCAGCGTACGGGTCCGGCCGCGGCCCCGGGTGGTCGTCCTGTCCACCGGCAGCGAGCTGGTCCAGCCGGGGGAGGCCCTGGGCGCCGGGTCGATCTACGACTCCAACAGCTTCGCGCTGGCAGCGGCCGCGCGGGACGCCGGCGCCCTCGCCTACCGGGTCGGCGCCGTCGCGGACGACGCGGACACCCTGCGCGCGACCATCGAGGACCAGCTGGTCCGGGCCGACCTGCTGGTCACCACGGGCGGGGTCAGCGTCGGCGCGTACGACGTCGTCAAGGAGGCGCTGACGGCGGTCGCCACCGGCTCCGACGCGGTGGACGGCGCCGGGATCGACTTCCGCAAGCTGGCCATGCAGCCGGGCAAGCCGCAGGGCTTCGGCACCATCGGCCCCGACCACACCCCCCTGCTGGCGCTGCCGGGCAACCCGGTGTCGTCCTACGTCTCCTTCGAGCTGTTCGTCCGCCCCGCGATCCGGGCGCTGATGGGCCTGCCCGACGTCAGCCGTCCGGCCGTACGGGCCGTGCTCAAGGCGGACCGGGCCATCGGCTCCCCCGCCGGCCGCCGTCAGTTCCTGCGCGGCGCCTACGACGCGCAGAGCGGGACCGTCAGCCCGGTCGGCGGATCGGGGTCCCACCTGATCGCCGCCCTGGCGCACGCCGACTCGCTGATCGTGGTACCGGAGGACGTCACCACGGTGGAGCCGGGGGCCGAACTGGAAGTGGTCCTGCTCGGCTGAGGACCGGCCGGTGCGGGTAGCGTGTTGCACCACACAGGCCCCTCGCGGGCCCGGAGCGGGAGCGGCACGAACCTATGGCAGCGTTTTCCCGGGCGGAGACCCCCGGACCCCCTGAGCACAGCAGGCTGACGCACATCGACGAGGCCGGTGCGGCGCGGATGGTCGACGTCTCGGAGAAGGACGTCACCACCCGCACGGCCCGGGCCAGCGGGCGCGTCCTCGTCTCCCCCCGGGTGATCGAGCTGCTGCGGGGTGAGGGCGTGCCCAAGGGCGACGCCCTCGCCACCGCGCGGATCGCCGGGATCATGGGGGCGAAGAAGACCCCCGACCTGATCCCGCTCTGCCACCCGCTGGCCGTCTCCGGGGTGAAGGTCGACCTCGCGGTCGCCGACGACGCCGTGGAGATCTTGGCCACCGTCAAGACGACCGACCGCACCGGCGTGGAGATGGAGGCGCTGACCGCGGTCGCCGTCGCCGGGCTCACCGTGATCGACATGGTCAAGGCCGTCGACAAGGGCGCGGTCATCACGGACGTCCGGGTGGAGGAGAAGACCGGCGGCAAGTCCGGCGACTGGAGCCGCGCGTGAACGCCCCGCGCGGCGGCGAGGCGTTCAGCCACAGCCACCTCCCCCCCGCGCAGGGCCGGGCGTGGACGGCCGAGCCGGTCGCCGCGGAGCCGGTGCGCACCCCGCGCGCCCTGGTGGTCACCGCCTCGAACCGCGCCTCGGCGGGCGTGTACGCCGACAAGGGCGGCCCGCTGCTGGCGGAGGGGCTCGGCCGGCTCGGCTTCGCCGTGGACGGGCCGCGCGTGGTGCCGGACGGGGACCCCGTCGAGGAGGCGCTGCGCGAGGGCGTGGCCGCCGGGTACGACGTCATCCTGACCACCGGCGGTACCGGCATCTCGCCGACGGACCGCACCCCGGACGCCACCGCGCGGGTACTGGACTACGAGGTCCCCGGCATCCCGCAGGCCATCCGCGCCGAGGGCCTGGCGAAGGTACCGACGGCCGCGCTGTCCCGGGGCCTGGCGGGCGTGGCGGGCCACACCCTGATCGTGAACCTGCCCGGTTCGACGGGCGGGGTGCGCGACGGCCTCGCGGTGCTGGAGCGGATCCTGCTGCACGCCGTCGACCAGATCCGGGGCGGCGATCACCCCAGACCTTCCGGGAGCGCGAGCTGAACGGCCCTTCCTGGCCCGTGGTGCTGACGGACGGTGACGTCACGCTCAGGCCGATAAAGCTGCGGGACCAGCGCGCGTGGCGCGAGGTCAACCGCCGCAACCGGGACTGGCTGCGGCCGTGGGAGGCCACGATCCCGCCGCCCGCGCCGTGGGGGCCGGTCATCCACCGGCCGACGTACCGCCAGATGGTCCGTCACCTGCGGGCGGAGGCGAACGCGGGGCGGATGCTGCCGTTCGTCATCGAGTACCAGGGGCGGCTGGTCGGCCAGTTGACGGTCGCCGGGATCACCTGGGGGTCGATGTGCGCGGGTCACGTGGGCTACTGGGTGGACCGCGACGTCGCGGGGCGCGGGGTGATGCCGACGGCCGTCGCGCTCGCGGTGGACCACTGCTTCGCGAAGGTCGGACTGCACCGGATCGAGGTGTGCATCCGGCCGGAGAACGGTCCGAGCCGCCGGGTGGTGGAGAAGCTCGGGTTCCGCGAGGAGGGGCTGCGGCCGCGCTACCTCCACATCGATGGTGCCTGGCGGGACCACCTCGTCTTCGCGCTCACGGCGGAGGAGGTTCCCGAGGGGCTGTTGCACCGCTGGCACCGCAGGGCGGCGGCGCGCCACCGGGACGGACCTACGGGCCCGCGGGGCCTCCCCAATTCATAAAAATCGCAAAAGCGTTCGAATTCTTTCGGGTTCGTCCATAACCTGATCCGAAGAATCACAAAAAAAGTCGGTGATATCAGCGAGATCGCGCGACACACCGGCTCAATTGGCCGATCCCCTCGCCCGCGTCCCTCTACGGTGTGGGGTGTGAGCAGCAGCGGCCTCATCTACGCAGTCATTGTCGGGGCCTGGGCCGCCTACTTGGTGCCCATGTGGCTCCGGAGGCAGGACGAGCTGAACGAAGCCCGTCCGACGGAACGCTTCTCCACTGCCATCCGGCTGCTTTCCGGCCGGGCGGGAATGGAGCGCCGTTACGCCAAGGGACTGCGTGAGCGCGGTGCCGAAGAGGTGGAACCCCAGCCCCACGCGGACCCGGACGCGGCGACGGAAACGGTGAATTCCGTGGAAGCCGACGCCCGGGCTTTCGTCGTGCCCCCGACCAGGGCGGAACCGAGGTCGGCCGGCGCGCAGCGGGCGGAGCGGGCCCGGCGCGAGCAGCGCCTCCAGGTCCTCGCCCGCCGCAGGCGCACCACCGCGCTGCTCTTCCTGGTCTTCACCCTGGGCGCGGTCGTCGCCGCGGTCGGCGGCCTGCGCTTCCTGTGGGCGCCGGCCGTCCCCGCGCTGCTGCTGAGCGCCTACATCGTGCACCTGCGGGTCCAGGAGCGGCGGCGCTACGAGTTCACCATGGACCGCCGGCGCGCGGAGGCGGCCGCCCGGCGGCTGCGCGAGCACCACTCGCGCCGACGCGAGTCGGAGGCCGCGGCCGGCGCCGAACCGGATCCCGCGCCGCCGGTGTCCCCGCAGGAGGCGGGGCGGCGCGCGGTGGTGGAGCAGACCGACCACGCCGAGTGGGTGGACCAGCAGCGCGAGCGCGAGCGGGGCCCGGCGCGCGGCGACAGCTGGGAGCCGGTCCCGGTCCCGCTGCCGACCTACGTGACGGCCCCGGTCGCCCCCCGCGCCACCGGTCCGGCGGCCCCCGACGCCTGGAGCGCGACCCGCTCCAGCACCGCGGAGCCGACCGAACCCCGCCTGCGCGCCCAGCCGGGCCCGCCGAAGCCCGCGGCGGCGGAACCGAAGCCCCCGCGCCCCCGCGGCCGCGAGCGCGGCCGCACCCCGCTCTTCGACCAGTACGAGGGCGAGTCCCGCCCCCGCGCCGCGAACGAGTGATCGGTGACCTGCGCGGACGCTCCCGAGAACCGGTTTTGGAGCACCCGCGCGGGGATGCTAATGTTTCACACGTCGCAAGGGCCTGTGGCGCAGTCTGGTAGCGCACCTCGTTCGCATCGAGGGGGTCTGGGGTTCAAATCCCCACAGGTCCACAGACGACAGTTCCCGGGTGGCTCCCGGGAACGTCACGAGATCCCGTCCGGTCGAAAGACCGGACGGGATCTCGGCGTTTGCGGGGTCGTACCGTCGGCCGGGGGCACGCCGGGGAGCCCCCGCCCGGCGGACCCGCGGAGCGTCAGCGGGTCAGGGGGGAGCGGGTCAGGGGCTTGGCCATGCAGACGCTGGACTCGTACGTGCGGTAGTAGCCGAACTTGGGGCAGTCGTCGTAGCCCGAGGAGCGGTAGAGGGCTATGGCTTCCGGTTGTTGGTCGCCGGTTTCGAGGACCATGCGCAGGCGCCCGGCCTCGCGGGCGTCGGTTTCGAGGAGCGCGAGGATGCGGCGGGCCAGGCCCAGGCCGCGGGCCTCGGGGATGACGTACATGCGCTTGAGTTCCGCGTCGCCGTCGCGGTAGCCCTCCGGGCTCTCGTCGCGGGCGCGCCAGCCGCCGCTCGCGACCGGGGCGCCGGTTGTGTCGTAGGCCACGAAGTACAGGCCGTTCGGCGGGGCGAACATCGCCGGGTCGAGGACGGTCGCGTCGCCCTCCCCCTCGTAGCGGGCCCGGTATTCGAGCTGGACCTGGTCGTCGAGCTTGACCGCGTCCGGGTGGTCGTACGGCACGGCGCGCAGGGTAATCCCGTGAGACATCGGAACATCGTACGGAACGCTCCCGCTATCGTGCGGGGATGCTCACCGTGACCACCGTGAATGTGAATGGGATCCGCGCCGCAGCGAAGAAGGGCTTCGTGGAGTGGCTCGCCGGGTCCGACGCCGACGTCGTGTGCCTCCAGGAGGTACGGGCCGAGGAAGAGCAGATCCCGGTGGAGGCGCGGGAGCCCGAGGGGTGGCACACCGTGTTCGCCCCGGCCGCCGTCAAGGGCCGGGCCGGGGTCGCGCTCTACACGCGCCGGGCGCCCGAGCGGGTGCAGATCGGCTTCGGGAGCGCCGAGTTCGACGGCTCCGGCCGGTACGTCGAGGTGGACCTGCCCGGGGTGACCGTGGCGAGCCTGTACCTGCCGTCCGGAGAGGCGGGCACGGAGAAGCAGGACGAGAAGTACCGGTTCATGGAGGAGTTCATCGCCCACCTCGCCGAGCTCAAGGTGCGGGCCGCCGCCGACGGGCGCGAGGTCGTGGTCTGCGGCGACTGGAACATCTGCCACCGGGAAGCGGACCTCAAGAACTGGAAGACCAACCGCAAGAACGCCGGTTTCCTGCCCGAGGAACGGGAGTGGCTCGGCAACGTGTACCAGGAGGCCGGCTACGTCGACGTCGTGCGCGTGCTGCACCCGGACACCGACGGGCCGTACTCCTGGTGGTCCTACCGCGGCCGCGCCTTCGACAACGACGCCGGCTGGCGCATCGACCTCCAGGTGGCCACCCCGGGGCTGGCGGGACGCGCGGTGAAGGCGTGGGTGGAGCGGGCCGAGACGCACCCGGAGCGGTGGTCGGACCACGCCCCCGTGACGGTGGTCTACGAGCTGGGGTCCTGAGCTCCGGAGGGCCCCGACGCCCCGGGTGCCCCCGGGGCCAGCAGGCGGTCCATCGCCATGGTGAGCTCCGCCTCGACCACGCTCTTGGCGAGCGGACGCAGCCGGGGCAGGGCGTCCTGCGTCAGGTGCGCGGAGATCAGCTCCGTGAACAGGGCCGCCATCGCGTCGGCGTGCGCGCGCACCCGGCGGCCGGTCTCCAGCACCGCGGCCAGCGGGACGCCCTCGCGGACCAGCGCCGAGGAGACCTCCAGCAGACGGCGGCTGACGTGCACGATCTCGTCGCCGTCGACGGCGAGGTAGCCGAGGTCCAGGGAGGCCGCCAGGTTCTCCGGGGTGACCTCCCCCTCGAAGTAGTCGGCCAGCGCCTCGGGCGTCAGCCGTACCGGGGTCTCCTCCGACCAGCCGATGCCGAGCAGCTCGCCGAGCTGGCCGACGTCGCGGCCGTGTTCGAAGGCGGCCGTGAGCTCGGCGATCCCGCCGAGGGTGTGACCGCGTTCCAGGAGGGCGGCGATGGTGCGCAGCCGGGCGAGGTGGTGCTCGTCGTACCAGGCGATCCGGCCTTCGCGGCGGGGCGGTGGGAGGAGCTTGCGCTCGCGGTAGAAGCGCAGGGTGCGCACCGGGATGCCGGCCGCCTCGGCCAGCTCCTCCGTACGGTATTCGTGTGTCTTTTCTTCCGCCACATGCGCAGCGTAGGGCGTACCCGCAGTAACTTTCCCGGCGAGACCCCTACCCATGGGTACGGGGCTGCTCTACCCTCCCGATTGTGCCAGTGATTGCTGGCAGTGTTCGATGACGGTGCGGGCTGGGACTGTGGAAGCGGAAGGCGGCGGGCATGGGCGGCATGGACGGGCGCGAGCACGTGCGGGTGGCGGTGATCGGCTCCGGGTTCGGCGGGCTGGGCGCGGCGGTACGGCTGCGGCGCGAGGGGATCACGGACTTCGTCGTGCTGGAACGGGCCGGCTCGGTCGGCGGGACGTGGCGCGACAACAGCTATCCCGGGTGCGCGTGCGACGTCCCCTCGCACCTGTACTCCTTCTCCTTCGCGCCCAACCCGGACTGGCCCCGGACCTTCTCCGGGCAGCCCGCCATCCGCGCGTACCTGGAACACGTCGCCGACACCTTCGGGCTGCGCCCGCACATCCGGCTGGACTCCGAGGTGCGGATGATGCGCTGGGACGCCGAGGAGCTGCGCTGGGAGATCGAGACCCCCGCCGGTGAACTGACCGCCGACGTGGTGGTGTCGGCGACCGGGCCGCTGTCGGACCCGAAGGTGCCGGAGGTCCCGGGGCTGGACACGTTCCCCGGGAAGGTCTTCCACTCCGCCCGCTGGGACCACGACTACGACCTGCGCGGCAAGCGCGTCGCGATGATCGGCACCGGCGCCTCGGCGATCCAGATCGTGCCCGCCATCGCCCCCGACGTGGAGCGCCTGACGCTGTTCCAGCGGACCCCGCCGTGGGTGATGCCCCGCACGGACCGGGCGATCTCCACCGCCGAGCGCTGGCTGCACCGCCAGCTGCCGTTCACCCGGGCGGCGCGGCGCGGGCTGCTGTGGGGGATCCGCGAACTCCAGGTCAGCGCCTTCACCAAGCGGCCCGGTCAGCTCGGGCTGATCGAGTCCCTGGCCAAGGCCAACATGGCGCGCTCGATCAAGGACCCGCAGCTGCGGGCCAAGCTGACCCCCTCCTACCGGATCGGCTGCAAGCGGATCCTGCTGTCCAGCGAGTACTACCCGGCGCTCGCCCGGCCCAACGTGGACCTGGTGGCCTCCGGGCTGGCGGAGGTCCGGGGCAGCACGCTGGTGGCGGCGGACGGGACCGAGACCGAGGTGGACGCCGTCGTCTTCGGCACGGGCTTCCACGTCACCGACATGCCGATCGCCGACCGGGTGGTGGGCGCCGGCGGCGAGACGCTGGCGGACGCGTGGAAGGACGGGATGCAGGCGCTGCGCGGGGCGACGGCGGCCGGCTTCCCCAACTGGATGACGATCATCGGGCCCAACACCGGGCTCGGCAACAGCTCGATGATCCTGATGATCGAGTCGCAGCTGAACTACATGGCCGACTACCTGCGCCAGCTGGACGTGCTCGGCGGCCGGGCCGCCCTCGCCGCCAGGCCCTCGGCGGTGGGTGCCTGGAACCGGCGCGTCCAGGCCCGGATGGAACGGACGGTCTGGAACACCGGCGGCTGCACCAGCTGGTACCTGGACGCCGGCGGCCGCAACACGACCGTCTGGCCGGGCACCACGGGCGAGTTCCGGCGCGAGACGCGCTCGGTCGACCTCGCGGAGTACGAGGTCGTACGCGTCCGGGAGCGGGACCGCGAGCGGGTCCCGGCCGTCAAGGCGGCGGTCCCGGCGCCCGCGGTCCCGGCGCCCACCGCCCCCGCCGCCGCTCCCGTCGAGGAGGGCGCGGCATGAGGCGCCCGGCGTACGTCACCTCCGGCCGGTACGCGCCCCCGCCCGCCCGGCGCGAACTGGTCGCCGTCTCCGCCGACGGGGCCCGGCTGCACGTCGAGGTCCACGGCGACGAGGACGCCCCGCCCGTGGTCCTCTCCCACGGCTGGACCTGCTCCACCGCCTTCTGGGCCGCCCAGATACGCGACCTGGCCCGGGACCACCGGGTCATCGCCTACGACCAGCGCGGCCACGGGCGCAGCCCCGCCGGGCGCTGGTACACCACCTCCGCGCTCGCCGACGACCTCCTCGCGGTACTGGAGGCCACCCTCGCCCCCGGTGAACGGGCCGTCGTCGCGGGCCACTCCATGGGCGGCATGACGATCATGGCCGCCGCCGGGCGGCCGGGGTTCGCCGAGCGCGTCGCGGCCGCCCTGCTGTGCAGCACCGGCAGCGCGCGGCTCGTCGCGGAGGCGCTGGTCCTGCCGGTGCGCGCCGGGCGCGCGCGGACCCGTATCACCGGCGCGATCCTCGGATCCCGCGCCCCGCTCGGACCCGTCACGCCGGTCGGCAAGCGCGTGCTGAGGTACGCCACGATGGGCCCCGCCGCCACGCCGGACCAGGTCGAGGCCTGTGCGCGCATCGTGCACGGCTGCCCCACCGGCGTCCGGTACGCCTGGTCGCAGGTGCTCGCCGGGCTCGACCTGGAGGCCGACCTGGCCTCGCTGACCGTGCCCACCGCCGTCATCGGCGGCACGAACGACCGGCTGACCCCGATCCTGCACGCCCGTGCCCTCGCCGCCGCGCTGCCCGACTGCGCCGGCCTCACCGAGCTGCCCGGCATGGGCCACATGACCCCGATCGAAGCGCCGGAGGCCGTCACCCGCGTGATACGCGAGCTGGCCGCCCGCCGCCCGGCGCAGCACCGACCCGACACCACGCAGGCCACCCTGAAGGAGAAGACGCCGTGAGCGCTCGCAGGAGTCTGGAAGGCCAGGTCGCCGTCGTCACCGGCGCCGCCCGCGGGGTCGGTGAGCTCCTGGCCCGCAAACTGTCCGCGCGCGGCGCGAAGGTCGCCCTGGTCGGGCTGGAGCCGGAGGCCCTCAAAGAGGTCTCCGAACGGCTGCACACCGACAGCGACCACTGGCACGCCGACGTCACCGACCACGAGGCGATGGCCCGCGTCGCGCAGGAGGTCAAGCAGCGCTTCGGCAAGGTGGACGTCGTCGTCGCCAACGCGGGCGTCGCCTCCGGCGGGCCGTTCGCCGACTCCGACCCCGACGCCTGGCGCCGGGTGATCGAGGTCAACCTGATCGGCGGGGCCGTGACCGCCCGCGCCTTCCTGCCGGTACTGACGGAGAGCCGCGGCTACTTCCTCCAGATAGCCTCCCTCGCGGCGATCACCCCGGCGCCGATGATGACGGCGTACTGCGCCTCCAAGTCCGGGGTCGAGGCGTTCGCGCACTGCCTGCGCGCCGAGGTCGGCTACAAGGGCGTCAAGGTGGGCGTCGGCTACCTCTCCTGGACCGACACCGACATGGTGCGCGGCGCGGACCAGGACGAGGTCATGCGGGAGTTGCGCGGCCGGCTGCCGTGGCCGGCGAACCGCACCTATCCCCTCGGGCCGGCCGTCGACCGGATCGTGGCCGGCATCGAGCGGCGCTCGGCGCACGTGTACGCGCAGTGGTGGCTGCGGGGCACGCAGGGCGTACGGGGATACCTCCCGGCGCTGATCGCGGCCGGCGGCCGTCGGGAGATGCGGCACTTCGAGCCCCGGCTGGCCGGCATCCCGCGGGGGCTGGTCGGCGCCGGGGGCGCCGCCGACGAGCAGGAGCGGACGGCGGACGCGCCGCGCGGCTGACCGGGCCGGCCCGAGGGGCGCGGAGACACAGGGGCGCAGAGGGCTGTGGGGCCCGGGGGCGCGGCCCGTTGCGGCGGGCCGCGCCCCCGCGCCCGGGCCCTCGGTGGAGCCGTGCCCGCGCGCCTACGCCCTCGGTGGAGCCGTGCCCGCGCGCCTACGCCCTCGGCGGTAGCTTCGGCCGGCGCAGGTCCGGCACGTCCTCGTAGCCGGGCGGGACCGCTGCCGGGTCCTGCTCCAGCAGCTCCAGCGCCAGGTGCACGGCGTCGTCCAGCTGCGCGTGCCGCCCCTCCGCCCAGTCGAGCGGGGTGCGCAGGATCGCGAGGTCCGGCTCCACGCCGTGGTTCTCCACCGACCAGCCGTACTCCGGGAACCACGCCGCGTTCATCGGGACGGTGATCACCGTGCCGTCGCCCAGGGTGTGCCGGCCGGTCATCCCGACCACCCCGCCCCAGGTGCGCTGGCCGACGACCGGCCCGAGCCCCAGCAGCTTGAACGCCGCCGTGATCATGTCCCCGTCGGAGGAGGTCGCTTCGTCGGCCAGTGCCACGATCGGACCCCGGGGCGCGTTCGAGGCGTACGAGACCGGCTGCGCGCCCCGCGTGAGGTCCCAGCCGAGGATCGACCGGGTCAGCTTCTCCACCACCAGCTCGCTGATGTGCCCGCCCGCGTTGCCGCGCACGTCCACGATCAGCGCGGGCCGCGACATCTCCATCCGCACGTCCCGGTTGAACTGGGCCCAGCCCGAGCCGCCCATGTCGGGGATGTGGAGGTAGCCGCACTTGCCGCCGCTGAGCTCCCGGACCACCGCCCGCCGCTTGGAGACCCAGTCCTGGTAGCGCAACGGCCGTTCGTCGACGAGCGGGACGACCGCGACCCGGCGCGCCCGGCCCTCCCCCTCGGCCGGCTCGAAGGTCAGCTCGACCGTGGTGCCGCCCGCCGCCGACAGCAGGGGGTACGGCCCCGCCACCGGATCGACCGCGCGGCCGTCGACGTGGGTGAGGACCGCGCCCTCGCGGATGCCGGTGCCGGCGAGCGGGGAGCGGGCCTTGGAGTCCGAGGACTCGCCGGGCAGGATCCGCGACACGGTCCAGGCGCCGTCGCGGGGGACGAGGTTGGCGCCGAGGAGGCCGATGGCCCGCTGGTAGTGCGGGGGGCCCTCGTTGCGGCGCGCGGGGGAAACGTAGGCGTGGGAGGTGCCGAGCTCGCCGAGCACCTCGCGCATCAGGTCCGCGAACTCGTCGGGGGACGCGACCCGTTCGACCAGGGGGCGGTACTGGCGCAGCACCCCGTCCCAGTCGATGCCGCACATGTCCGGCTCCCAGAAGTAGGCGCGGATCAGCCGGCCCGCCTCCTCAAAGGCCTGGCGCCATTCGGCGGCCGGGTCGACCTCGTGCAGGATGCGCCGCAGGTCCAGGTAGACGGTGGAGTCGCTGTCGCCCGACTCGGTCGCCGGGACCGCGCGGAGGTCGCCGTCGTCGTTGACCACCAGCCGGGTGCCGTCCCCGCTGACCGCGAACCAGTCCAGCCCCGAGGCCAGCTCGGTCTTGCGCGCCTTAGTGATGTCGAAGTACTCCAGAGTCGGCTTGCCGGTCATGTCCGCCGGGTTGGCGAAGGTCTCGCCGAGCGCGCCCGAGATCGGCCAGCGCAGCCAGACCAGCCCGCCGCCGTGCACGGGGTAGAGGGCGGAGTACTTCGACGCGGCGACCGGGAAGGGCGTCACCCGGCTCTCCAGCCCCTCCACTTCCACCGTCACGGCGCCGTCGCCCTCGCCCGACTCGCCCTCCACCGGGTCGAGTCCGCCGGCGGCGGGCCTGCCGTCGGGGGTGAACGCGAACGGGGAAGGAGTGGCCGAGGACAGGGGCACCAGGTACGGGCGGCAGCCCAACGGGAAGGACAGGTCGCCGGTGTGCACGTCGTACACCGGGTCGAAGCCGCGCCACGACAGGAAGGCGAGGTAGCGGCCGTCCCGGGTGAAGACCGGGTTCTCGTCCTCGAAGCGGCCGTTGGTGACGTCGACGACCGTACGGGGGCCGGGGCCGGCGATCCGCGCCATCTTGATCTGGCGCAGCGACCGCCCGATGCCGGGGTGCGACCAGGTCAGCCAGCAGCCGTCGGGGGAGAACGCCAGGTCGTTGACCGGGCCGTTGACGGACCGCACCAGCTCGGTGACCTCGCCGCCGGAGCCGCCCGATCCGCCCGAGCCTTCGGACTCCTCCGCCTCCTCCGGCTCCTCCGTGGCGTCGATGAGCAGCAGCCGCCCGTCGTTCGAGGCGATCGCCAGGCGCTCCCCGTCCGGGTCGGACACCAGTTCCAGGACCCGGCCCAGTTTCCCGGAGGCCAGCCGGCGCGGCTGCCGGGGCCCTGAGGCGCGGGGCAGGTAGGCGATCTCGATGGCGTCCTCGCCCTCGGCGTCCGTCACGTACGCGACCTGTCCGCCGCTGCCGAGCATCTCCGGCAGCCGCACGCGCACGCCCGGGGTGTCGGCGATGGTGCGGGCCGGGCCGTCGCGGTGGGTGAGCCAGTACAGGCTGCCGCGCACGACCACGGCGCTGGCCCGCCCGGTCGTGTCGACGGAGAGCGAGTCGACGTGGCTGGCGGCCGGCACCTGGTACGTACGCCGCCCCGCGCGCGGGCCGCCGAGGCGGACGTCGAGCCGCCGCGGCGAGGCGTCGGGGGCCAGGGAGTCGACGAGCCACAGGTCGCCCGCGCACTGGTAGACGACCCGGGTGCCGTCGCTGGAGGCGTGGCGGGCGTAGAACTCCTCGTGGTCGGTGTGGCGCCGCAGGTCGGTGCCGTCGGGCAGGCAGGAGTAGAGGTTGCCGATCCCCTCGTGGTCGGAGAGGAAGGCGATCCGGCCGTCCACGAACATGGGCGAGTCGAGGTGGCCCTCGATGTCCTCCAGCAGCCGGGTCCCGTGCAGCCAGAGCCGGCCGGTGGCACCGCCCCGGTAGCGCTTCCAGGCCGCCGGCTCGTGCGGCGGCTTGCCCGTGAGCAGCAGGGTGCGCCGCTCGGGGGTGCCGTTGGCGCCCGGGACGTCCTGGACGGCGATGTCGGAGACCGGGCCCCAGGGGAGCCGGCCGCCGGGGCTGCCGTCGGTGGGCAGGCAGTAGGCCCAGGAGTAGTAGGAGAAGGGCTGGCCGTGCGAGGAGACGGCCAGGATGTCGCTGCGGCCGTCCTTGTCCGGCGGGGTCCAGCAGCAGACCCGGGTGTCGGTGGAACCCCAGTAGCTCAGTCTGCGGGCGGGCCCGCCGTCCACGGGGGCGAGGTGGATCTCCGGGTCGAGGCTGCGCCAGGTGGTGAAGGCGATGTGGCGCCCGTCGGGGGAGAAGCGCGGGTGCCCGACCCGCGTCCGGTCGACGGTGATCCGCCAGGCCCGGCCGGCGGTGGCGCCGGGCGGGACGAGGGGCGCCACCCAGAGGTCGTCTTCGGTGGCGAAGCACAGGAGGTCGTCGTGCAGGTGCGGGTATCGGAGGTACGCGCCGTCGTGACTCACCCCCCAATGCTTTCCGCGCGGCGGGGCCCTGGCAACTCGTACAGGTGATCCATGCCACGGGCTCGAGCGAAACGGAACGGTTTCGTTTCGATCGGCGCCGGGGTATGGTTCGAGGAGTACGAAACGGTTCCGTTCGGATGGGAGGAAGCGGAGATGCTCGAAGAGGTCTCGTCGCGGCGCACCCGGATCACCCCCGAACGGGAAGCCGAACTCCACGGAGCGGTCCTGGACCTGCTGCGCGAGGTCGGCTACGAGGCGCTGACCATGGACGCGGTCGCCGCCCGTACGAGGTCCAGCAAGGCGACCCTCTACCGCCAGTGGGGGAGCAAGCCGGAGCTGGTCGCGAAGGCCCTGCGGTGCACCAAGCCGGTCTCCCTGCGGGAGATCGACACCGGCAGTCTGCGCGGGGACTTCGCCCTCATGGTCGAGCACTCCGACGACGCGCAGATGGCCAAGGACACCGCCCTGATGCGGGGCCTGGCCCACGCCGTCCACGAGAGCCCGGAGCTCCACAAGGCGCTGCGGGACCTGCTGGTGGACCCCGAGATCAACGGTCTGCAGATGATGCTGCGGCGGGCGGTGGACCGGGGGGAGATCGCCCCGGACTGCCCGGCGCTCGACTTCGTACCGCACATGCTCATCGGGGCGTTCATCGCGCTCCCGCTGATCGAGGACCGCCCGGTGGACCGGGCTTTCCTCGGTTGCTTCATCGACGCCGTGGTGTTCCCCGCCCTCGGCGTCTGATCCTTCCCCCACCCTCCCCGGGGTGGGTCCGCTGCTCCTGACACGCCGCTCTCGTCGTCGGGTCGGCTCTCCATGCCCTCGGGGGGCGCCCACGGCGCCCCCACCCACTCCACGACCCGAACGGGAGAACCACCGACGTGGCCACCTTCCTCTACCGACTCGGCAGGGGCGCCTTCCGGCGCCGTCGCTTCGTCGCCCTCGTCTGGGTGGCACTGCTGTTCGCCGCCGGTTTCGGCGCGGCGTCGGCGTCCGCCCCCACCTCAGGCTCGTTCTCCATACCCGGCACGGAGGCCCAGAAGGCCTTCGACCTGCTGGAGCAGCGCTTCCCGGGCATGACCGCCAACGGCGCGACCGCCCGCATCGTCATCAAGGCCCCGGACGGCGCCAAGGTCACCGACCCGGCCCCCAAGGCCCAGGTCGAGAAGATCGTCTCCGGGCTCAAGGGCGGCGCCGGCGCCGACCAGATCGCCTCGGTCGACGACCCGTACCAGTCCAAGGCGATCAGCCAGGACTCCCGTACTGCCTACATCAGCACCAAGTACAAGGTCAGCGGCATGGAGCTGACCGACGCGACGCGCGAGGCGCTCAAGGAGTCCGGGAAGGACGCGCAGGCGGCCGGGCTGACCGTCGAGATCGGCGGTGACGCGCTGATGACGGCGCCCGAGACCGGCTCCGGCGAGGTCATCGGCATCCTGATCGCGGCCGTCGTCCTGGTCATCACCTTCGGCTCGCTGATCGCGGCCGGACTGCCGCTGCTGACCGCGCTGATCGGCGTGGGCATCGGCGTCTCCTCCATCACGGCGCTCGCCAACGTGCTGGACCTCGGCTCCACCACCTCCACCCTCGCGATGATGATCGGCCTCGCCGTCGGCATCGACTACGCCCTCTTCATCGTCTCCCGCTACCGCGCGGAGCTCGCCGAGGGCCGTGAGCGCGACGAGGCTGCGGGCCGGGCTGCCGGAACCGCCGGTTCCGCCGTGGTGTTCGCCGGTCTGACCGTGGTCATCGCCCTCGTGGGTCTGGCCGTCGTCAACATCCCGATGCTGACGAAGATGGGCTTCGCTGCCGCCGGCACCGTCGTCATCGCGGTCCTCGTCGCCCTCACCCTGGTCCCGGCCATCCTCGGCTTCGCGGGCAAGAAGGTCCTGCCTGCCGGTACGAAGAGCCGGCTGTTCGGCAAGGGCAAGCCGGCCGGCGCCGAGCCCAAGGCCAACGGCGGCACCCGCTGGGCACGCTTCGTCCTGCGCCGCCCGGTCCTGGTGCTGCTGGCCGGTGTGATCGGCCTCGGCGCCATCGCGATCCCGGCGGGCAAGCTGGAGATGGGCCTGCCGGACGACGGCGCCCAGCCGGTGTCCACCAGCCAGCGCCGGGCGTACGACCTGCTGTCCGACGGCTTCGGCCCGGGCTTCAACGGCCCGCTGATGGTGGTCGTGGACGGCGACAAGGCGCTCGCGGACAAGACGGTCGACCGGATCAAGGGTCTGGACGGCGTGGCCGTGGTCACCCCGCCGATGCCGAACAAGGCAGGCGACGCGGCGATCATCAACGTGATCCCGAAGGACCGCCCGTCCTCCACCGCGACCGAGGACCTCGTCCACACCATCCGCGACGGCAGCGGCGACGACGTCCTCGTCACCGGCGCGACCGCGATGAACATCGACTTCTCGCAGAAGATGAACGACGCGCTGGTGCCCTACCTCGCGCTCGTCGTCGGTCTCGCCTTCCTGCTGCTGATGCTGGTGTTCCGCTCGATCCTCGTGCCGCTCAAGGCGGCCCTCGGCTTCCTGCTGTCGGTCGTCGCGGCCCTCGGCGCGGTCGTCGCGGTCTTCCAGTGGGGCTGGCTCGGCTCGCTCTTCGGGGTCGAGCAGACCGGCCCGATCATGTCGATGATGCCGATCTTCATGGTGGGCGTCGTCTTCGGCCTGGCGATGGACTACGAGGTCTTCCTGGTCACCCGGATGCGCGAGGCGTACGTGCACGGCGAGCGCCCGGGGCAGGCCGTGGTGACCGGCTTCCAGTACAGCGCGCGGGTGGTCGTGGCCGCCGCCGTCATCATGATCGCGGTGTTCTCGGGCTTCATCGGGGCCAGCGAGCAGATGGTCAAGATGATCGGCTTCGGCCTGGCCGTGGCGGTCTTCTTCGACGCCTTCGTGGTCCGCATGGCCATCGTCCCGGCGGTGCTCGCGCTGCTCGGGCACAAGGCGTGGTGGCTGCCGAAGTGGCTCGACCGGATCCTGCCGAACGTGGACGTGGAGGGCGAGAGCCTGCGCAAGCACCTCGGGGAGTCCGCGCACGGTCCGGACAAGGACCGGGAGCTCGTCAACGCCTGACGTTGCGCCGCACGGGTGAACGACCGGCCCCGCACCGCCTGATCGCCAGGTGGTGCGGGGCCGGTCCGTCGTGCGTGTGCGGCCCGGACGGGCCCCGGGCCGTCTCGTCTAGCGGGCGGCGGCGAACGTACGGCGCAGGAAGCGGCGCAGCGCGGCGCAGTCGAACTGGACGACGGCCACACCCTCGGGCGAGTGGAACTCCACGATCACCTGCACCCGGCCGCAGGGCCAGACGCGTACGTCGCCGGTCCCGCTCGGGGCCAGCAGGCCCGCCTCCAGCAGGGCGCGGGGGAAGACCCACTCGTTGTCGGTGCCCTCGGGGGACACCCCCGCGGGGAAGACGATCCGGACGGCGAGCGGCTCATCGGGTACGAAGCGCAGGGCGACCGGAATGGCACGGTAGAGCGGATCGTCGGTGATCACGCGGGCGCGGACCCGTTCCTCGACTGCGGTCCTGGTGGCGGTCGCGTGGGGATTCTCGGCGGTGGCTGACATCTCCAAGACTCCTCCATATTGGGACATATGGGTCCGTATTTCCCCCAGCCTCGCACACTTCCACGAAACCGCCCGCTTCTCTTCGTACGCTGCGCGCTCTTGCCAACGGTTCGCAACTGGGCATTAGTCTTGAACGGTTAAACACTGTTGCGAGTCAACCGCAGGAAGCGGAGCGAAACCCATGCACGTGCCCGACGGCTTCATCGATGCCCCCGTCTCCATAGCCGCAGGTGTCGCAGCCGCCGGAGCGGTGGCCGTCAGCCTGCGTGGTGCCCGCCGTGAGCTCGAGGACAGCGCCGCGCCGCTCGCCGGACTGGTGGCGGCCTTCATCTTCGCCGTGCAGATGCTGAACTTCCCCGTCGCCGCCGGCACCAGCGGACACCTGCTCGGCGGCGCGCTCGCCGCGATACTCGTCGGCCCCTACACCGGTGTGCTCTGCGTGTCGGTGGTGCTGCTCATGCAGGGCGTGCTCTTCGCCGACGGCGGTCTGACCGCCCTCGGCGTCAACGTCATGAACATGGCCGTCGTCACCGTCCTCGTCGCCTACGCCGTCTTCCGCGGCCTGGTGAAGGTCCTGCCCAAGACCCGCCGCTCGGTCACCGCCGCCGCCTTCACCGGCGCACTTGTGTCCGTACCCGGCGCGGCCGTCATGTTCACCCTCTTCTACGCCCTCGGTGGCACCACCGACGTACCGCTCGCCAAGGTGTTCACCGCCATGGTCGGCGTGCACGTCCTCATCGGCATCGGCGAGGCGGTCATCACCGCCGCGACGGTCGGCGCGGTGCTCGCCGTACGCCCCGACCTGGTGCACGGCGCGCGCGGACTGAGCACGCCGCTCAAGCTGCGCGTCGGCGGTGAACTGGTCGACGCCCCCGCCGCCGCCCCTGCCGCGCCCGTCTCCGGTCCCCGCTCCACCAAGCCGGTGTGGATCACCGGGCTGGTCACCGCCCTCGTGCTCGCCGGTTTCGTCTCCTACTACGCCTCCGCCAGCCCGGACGGCCTGGAGAAGGTCGCCGCCGACAAGGGCATCGACCAGAACGAGCGGGAGCACGCCGCCGCCAACTCCCCGCTCGCCGACTACAGCGTCAAGGACGTCGCCGACACCCGTCTCTCCGGCGGCCTCGCGGGCGTCATCGGCGTCGGCGCGACCGTCGCCGTCGGCACCGGGATCTTCTGGAGCGTGCGCCGCCGCCGCGCGGAAGACCTGACGGCCACCTCGACCTCGGCCGCCGGCTGACATGGGCGCGGGCCACAGCCACAAGCTCTACCGCCACGGGCACTCGGCGGTGCACGCGCTGCCGCCGCAGTGCAAGCTCGTCGCCGCCTTCACCTTCGTGGTGGTCGTCGTCTCCACACCCCGCGGGGCGGTGTGGGCGTTCGCCCTCTACGCCGTCCTGCTCGCCGCGGTCGCGGCAGCGGCCCGGATCCCGGCCGGCTTCCTGCTGCGGCGGCTGCTGATCGAAGTACCGTTCGTCGCCTTCGCGGTCCTCATGCCCTTCGTGGCGCAGGGCGAGCGGGTCGAGGTGCTCGGCGTCCCGCTGAGCGTCTCCGGCCTGTGGGGCGCCTGGAACGTGCTGGCCAAGGGCACCCTGGGAGTGGCCGCCTCCGTGCTGCTCGCGTCGACGACCGAACTGCGGGCGCTGCTGCTCGGCATGCAGCGGCTGAAACTCCCGCCGCTGCTGGTCCAGATCGCCACCTTCATGATCCGGTACGGCGACGTGATCACCGGTGAGCTGCGGCGGATGTCCATCGCCCGGCGCTCGCGCGGCTTCGAGGCGCGCGGCGTGCGGCACTGGGGGGTACTGGCCAAGACCGCCGGCTCGCTGTTCATCCGTTCCTACGAGCGCGGCGAGCGGGTCTACCTCGCGATGGTCAGCCGCGGCTACGCCGGTTCGATGCCGGTGATCGACGACATCGCGGCCTCGCGCGCCCAGTGGGCGCACGCGGCCGTACTCCCGGTGACGGCCCTCGCCGTCTGTCTGATGGGATGGACGCTGTGACCACCGAAGCACCCTCTCTCGAAGTCTCCGGCCTCGCGTACGCCTATCCCGACGGGCACCAGGCCCTCTTCGGGGTCGACCTGACCGTCGGGCGCGGGGAACGGGTGGCGCTGCTCGGCCCCAACGGCGCGGGCAAGACCACCCTCGTACTCCACCTCAACGGCATCCTGGGCGGTGGCGTCGGCAAGGTGAGCGTGGCCGGGCTGCCCGTGGAGAAGCGGAACTTCGCCGAGGTCCGGCGGCGCGTCGGGATCGTCTTCCAGGACCCCGACGACCAGCTGTTCATGCCGACGGTGCGCGAGGACGTGGCCTTCGGCCCGGCGGCGGCCGGGATGCGGGGCGCGGAACTCCAGGCGCGGGTGGCCGAGGCGCTGGAGCAGGTGGGGATGGCCGCGTTCGCGGACCGGCCGCCGCACCACCTGTCCTTCGGGCAGCGCCGCCGGGTGGCGGTGGCGACCGTACTCGCGATGCGTCCGGAGATCCTCGTACTGGACGAGCCGTCCTCCAACCTCGACCCGGCGTCGCGGCGCGAGCTGGCGGACATCCTGCGCTCGCTGGACGTGACGGTCCTGATGGTGACGCACGACCTGCCGTACGCGCTGGAGCTGTGCCCGCGCGCGGTGGTCCTCAGCGAGGGGGTCATCGCGGCCGACGGGCGCACGCAGGACCTGCTGTGCGACGAGGAGCTGATGCGGGCGCACCGGCTGGAGCTGCCGTTCGGCTTCGACCCGCGGTCGGTGACGCTGCCGGCGGCCGCGGCATAAGTGCCCGCGGCCGGTTGTTGGACCGCTCGTGGACATCCAGGGTGAGGTGACGGAGGGCTTCGAGCCCGTCCGGGACGCTTTCGTACGCAACTTCGAGGTGCTCGGGGACCGGGGCGCGGCCGTCACCGTGTACCGGGACGGGCGCCGGGTCGTCGACCTGTGGGCCGGGACGAAGGACGCGGACGGCGGCGGGCCCTGGGAGGCGGGGACCGCGCAGGTGGTGCGGTCCGCGACCAAGGGCGTGGCGGCGGCGGTGCCGCTGCTGCTCCACCAGCGGGGGCTGCTGGACCTCGACGCGCCGGTGGGGGCGTACTGGCCGCAGTTCAAGGCGGGCGGCAAGGACCGCGCGCTGGTCCGGGACCTGCTCGCCCACCGGGCGGGGGTGCCCGCGCTGGACCGGCCGCTGAGCCCGGCCGAGGCCGTCGACGGGGTCTCGGGGGCGCGGGCCGTCGCCGAGCAGCAGGCCTTCTGGGAGCCGGGCACCGAGCACGGCTACCACGCACAGACGTACAGCTGGCTGCTGTCGGAACTGGTGCTGCGGGTGACCGGGGAGTCGATGGGCACCTGGCTGGCCCGGGAGGTCACGGGCCCGCTGGGGCTGGACTTCTGGATCGGTCTGCCGGAAGCGGAAGCGGAGGCGGGCCGCGTCGGGCGGGTGGGGGCCGTGGAGCCGCCGGAGCCGGCGGGGGGCCTTCGCACGCGCCCGCGGCGAAACGTTTCGCAGGCGTACGCGGACCCCTCCTCCCTGACCCGGCGCGCCTTCGGGGCGATAGCCCCGCTGCCGGACGAGAACGCCCCCGAGTACCGCGCGGCGGAGCTGCCCGCCTCGGCGGGGATCGGGACGGCGCGGGCGCTGGCCGGGTTCTACGCGGCGCTGCTGGGGGACACCGAGGACGGCGCGCGGCTGTTCACCCCCGAGACGGCGGTGCTGGCGTCCCGCGAGCTGTCGTCGGGGCCGGACCGGGTGCTGGTGGTGAACACCCGCTTCGGCCCGGGTTACATGCTGCACGGCCCGGCGTCGCCCCTGCTGTCCCCGGCGTCGTTCGGCCACCCGGGCCGGGGCGGTTCCCTGGCGTTCGCCGACGCGGAGGCGGGCATCGGCTTCGGCTACGTCACGAACTCCCTGGCCAAGTCGGTCACGGCGGACCCCCGCCCCCAGGCCCTGATCCGCGCCCTCGGCGCATCGCTGTCGGCCTGACGCCCCGCGGGGGGGCCGGGCGCCGCCCGGCCGGCCGGGCCGGCGGTGGCCGGCCGACGTGACCCCGGCGGCCCTCGAAAGGACCGCGTCGCGGCCGAGGGGGGCCTGCCTGCCCCTACGCGCCTGCCCCTACGCGCCTGCCTCGCACGTTCGGCCGGGACGACCCTGACGCCTACGGGGCGGGCCGAAGGGGCCGGCCGGGCCGGGCGGGCTGAGGGGGCGGAGCGAGCCGACCGGGCTGGACGGCCTGAATGGCCTGAGCAGGCTGCCGGGCACCTGGGCCGCCTGGGCCGGCTGGGCTGAGCCGGCGCGCCGTCGCGCGCCCTTGCCCGAGCCGACCGGGCGCGCCCCGGTACTGCCGGGCACCTGGCCGCGCTGCGGGCGGGCCGGTTCCAGGCGAGCTGGCTGACGGAGACGCGGGCCCGCTCGCCGGCTCCCGGGTGGTCCGAGTCGGGCAGGTGGGGGGCGTCACGGTGCTGGGCCCGGTCAGGCGAGCCGCTCTCGCCGTGGCACGGGCAGAGACCCGGCGGCTGCCCCTACCCGGCACGCGGCGCAACCCGTCCTGGTCCTGGACCTCCACCCGTGACCCAGGCCCGCTCCGGGCCCCGAGGCGGGTACGACGACCGGGGCGGCGCCCCCAGCGGTCGGGCCTGGCGACCGGCCGCGCACGGCCGAAGGGCGGCGGTGGCGCCGCCCCGCCGGAGTCCGCCCGGCGTCCGCCGGACGGAGTCCGGCGCAGCGGCGCGAAGCCCGGGAGGCCCGCCAGGGCCGATCGGCGCGAGCGGCGCGTGAAGAGTCACGTGGCCCGCCAGGGCCGATCGGCGCGAGCGGCGCGTGAAGATCAAGAGGCCCGGAGCACCGCTGCGACGATGGGGCCCGCCGCGTCCGCGCCGTGGCCGCCCGCTTCGACCATGGCGGCCGCCGCCACGTCGTCGCTGAACCCGGTGAACCAGCTGTCCGGGCTGACCCCGTCCACCTCCGCGGAGCCGGTCTTGGCGCCCTTGTCGCCGCCGACCGAGGACATCACGCCCGCCGCCGTCCCGCTCGACGCGGTCAGCCGCATCATCGACACCAGTTGCTGCCGCACCGACGGCTTCATCCCCCGCGCCGCCGCCGCGACCGGCCGCCCGTCCAGCTCCGCCGGGACCAGCAGCGGCTGGTGGAACTGCCCGCTGCGCGCCGTGGCCGTGAGGGAGGCGACGTTCAGCGGGTTCATGGTGATGTCGCCCTGCCCGATGTACTCGGCCGCCGCCTCCGCGCCCGAGGTGACGGGGACCTTGCCGTCGACCGACTTGACGCCCGTCTTCCAGTCCAGGCCTATGCCGAAGACCTCCTTCGCCTCCTTCGCCAGCGCCGCGTCGTCCTTGACGTCGTCGATCTGCTTGATGAAGGCGGTGTTGCAGGACTTGGCGAAGCTCGTCGCGAAACTCGCGCCGGGCAGCTCGAAGTCGTTCAGGTTGTGGAACGTACGGCCGCCCCAGGCCGCCTCCTTGACGCACTCCGCCGGTTTGTCGGCGGCCGCCTTGCCCCGGTCGAGCAGCATCGCCGCCGTCACGATCTTCATCGTCGAGCCGGGGGCGCGGGCGCCCTGCATGGCCGCGTTGAAGCCGTCCTTGCGGTTGTTCGCCACGGCCAGGACGTGCCCCGTGCTGGGCTGGACGGCGACCACCGACGACTCCGGGTACCGGGCGACGGCCTTCTCCGCCGCCGCCTGCACCCGCGCGTCCAGGTAGGTCGTGAGCGTGGCGGGCTCGCCCTCCGCCAAGGTCAGCAGCGTCCGCTGCGGCGTGCCGGCGACGGCCGGCTCGATGAACAGCGCCGCACCGGGTTTGCCGCCCGCCTTCGCGCCGTACGTCCGCGTCAGCTCGGCGAGGACCGGGCCCAGCGAGGGGTACTTCTCCGCCGTCAGCTCCTCGCCCCTGTGGTCCACGGCCTTGACCGGTGCGCCCGCGGGCGCACCGACGCGCAGCCGTTCACCCTTCTGGAGCTGCGGGTGGACGACCGAGGGCTGCCAGTCGACCAGCGCCTTCCCGGTGGAGACGCCGCGTACGACGGTCAGCTGGGAGTCGTAGGCGAGGGGCTTGGTCGTGCCCTCGTACGTGACCTCCGCCTCGACCTTGAACGGCACGGTGGTGCCGTTCGGCGTGCCGGGGGTGATCACGGCCTTCGACACGTACGCCTTGGCCGCGAAGTCCGCGACCGCGGTCTGCGCCTCCAGCGCGTTGTTCGTCAGGTCGGCGGCCGCCCGGGAGTCCCCCGAGGCCCAGGCGGCGAGGAAGTCCTTCGCGGTCTTCTCGGTCTCCTTCTGGCTCGGCGGCCCGGTCTCCTTGGTGGAGGCCCTCATTCCCGTCGCCCCGCCGGCGTCCTCCCCGACCAGCGCGTACACCCCGTACCCGGCCCCGCCGACCATCGCGAGGAACACCCCGCCGACGATGGCACCCTTCGCCGCCCCGTTCACTTGCGTCCCCTCCCCGGGCCCCAGTCCCTGAACATGTTCAAGAACCCTTGGTGCGGACCTTACGCGCTGCGAAACCCCCGGACACGCCTTGTTACCGGACCGGAACGTCCTGGCCGATTCCCGCCCCCACGGACGAGGTCCGGCCCCCTGACGGCGCCGGACCCCGTCCGAAGTCGCTTCACCCAGGTCCCCCGGCTCTTCAGACCCAGGTGTCCAGCCACATGCGGCCGCGCCAGGAGTCCATCGGGATGCTCTCGCCCGTGTAGATCGGCCAGAAATAGATGAAGTTCCAGATGATCAGCAGGACCAGGACACCCGCGCCGATCGCGCCCAGGGCGCGGCGGCGCTCCGAGGAGCCCGCCGGGCCGAGGAGGGCGCCGATCATCATCGTCACCGCCAGGCACAGGTACGGGACGAAGACCACCGCGTAGAAGAAGAAGATCGTCCGCTCCTGGTAGTTGAACCACGGCAGCAGACCCGCGGCCAGTGCGCACGCGATCGCGCCCGCCCGCCAGTCGCGGCGGAAGAACCACCGCCACAGCACGTACAGCAGCGCGAAGCAGCCCGCCCACCACAGCAGCGGGGTCCCCATGGCCAGCACCTCGCGGGCGCACTTGGCCGTCTCGGTCGCCGGGCAGCCGTCCGTGCCGGGCGCGGGGGACTCGTAGAAGTAGGAGACGGGCCGGCCCAGCACCAGCCAGCTCCACGGGTTCGACTCGTACGTGTGACCCGAGGTCAGGCCCACGTGGAACTTGTACACCTCGGTCTCGTAGTGCCACAGGCTGCGCAGCCACTCCGGCAGCCACGACAGCGAACTGCCCTGGTCGTGCTTGGCGGCCCAGTCGCGGAAGTAGCCGCCCTTGCCGTCGTCCGCGCTCATCAGCCAGCCCGTCCAGGACGCCAGGTAGACGGCGATCGCCACCGGCACCGTCGACAGGAACCCCGGCAGCGCGTCCCGGCGCAGCATCGCCGCGTACGGGGCGCCCGCGCCCGCCGTGCGGCGCGCGGCCGCGTCCCACAGCACCGTCAGCAGGCCGAAGAAGGCCAGGACCACCAGGCCGTTCCACTTCGTGCCGAACGCCAGGCCCAGGCAGACGCCTGCCAGGAGCCGGTACGGGCGCCACCCCAGCCGCAGCGTCTGCGCGACGACCGCGTCCGGCCGGGCGCGGCCGTCGCCGTCCACCGGCAGCGCCGCCGCCAGCCGCGCCCGCGTCCGGTCGCGGTCGATGACCAGCGCCCCGAAAGCGGCCAGCACGAAGAACATCAGGACCAGGTCGAGCAGCGCGGTCCGGCTCATCACCAGGTGCAGCCCGTCCACCGCCAGCAGCGCACCGGCCAGGCAGCCCAGGAACGTCGAGCGGAACAGCCGCCGGCCGATCCGGCACAGCATCAGGACCGACAGGGTGCCCAGCACCGCGGTCATGAACCGCCAGCCGAACGGATCGAAACCGAACATCCACTCGCCGAGGCCGATCACCCACTTCCCGACCGGCGGGTGGACGACGTAGCCCGGCTCCAGCGGCAGCGCGACCCCGCCCGGGTCGGCGAGGATCGACTTGTCGACGTCCTTGGGCCAACTCGCCTCGTAGCCCTGCCGGATCGTGGCCCACGCGTCCTTCGCGTAGTACGTCTCGTCGAATATCACCGCCTTCGGGCTGCCCAGGTGCGTGAACCGCAGCACTCCCGCCACCAGCGTCACGAGCAGCGGACCCACCCACGCCATGACGCGCTGCCAGCGCTCGCGCGCCGCGACGGGCACGCCGAGCGCCGTCCACAGCTGCTCGGAGGGCCGCGCGTACGCAGGCACGAGGCGGGTGCGGACGTCCGCGCCCCGCGCGCGCGGGGCGTAGCCGAAGCCGCGCAGGCGGCGGAGCCAGACGGGCGGCTCGGGTTCGGGGCCGCGGCCGCCCGGCGGGACGGGCGGGGCCCCCGCGGGGCTGGGCGGCGGCGTCGCGGTACTGGTCACCGGATCATCGTAGGGAACGCGGCTGTGGGAACCCCAGTGCCTGCGCGAGTCCCGTGGGGCGGCTGAGAGGATGGACCGGTGACGACTGACCAGCCCCGCGCCGCCGTGACCCCCTCCACCACCGGCGTGCTCGTGCTCGCCGGGACCCCGATCGGCGACCTCGCCGACGCCCCGCCGCGCTTGGGGGCCGAGCTGGAGCGGGCCGACGTGATCGCGGCCGAGGACACCCGGCGGCTGCGCCGGCTCACCCAGGGGCTCGGCGTGCACACGACCGGGCGCGTGCTGTCGTACTTCGAGGGCAACGAGTCCGCCCGCACCCCCGAGCTGGTCGAGGCCCTGGAATCCGGCAAGCGGGTCCTGCTGGTCACCGACGCCGGGATGCCCTCGGTCTCCGACCCCGGCTACCGCCTCGTCGCCGCGGCCGTGACCAAGGACATCAAGGTCACCGCCGTCCCCGGCCCCTCCGCCGTACTGACCGCGCTCGCGCTGTCGGGGCTGCCCGTGGACCGGTTCTGCTTCGAGGGGTTCCTCCCGCGCAAGGCGGGCGAGCGCCTCGGCCGTCTCCGCGAGGTCGAGGGCGAGCGGCGCACGCTGGTCTACTTCGAGGCCCCGCACCGGCTGGACGACACCCTGGCCGCGATGGCGCAGGTGTTCGGAGAGGGCCGGCGGGCCGCGGTGTGCCGCGAGCTGACCAAGACGTACGAAGAGGTCAAGCGCGGCGCCCTCGCCGAGCTGGCGGCCTGGGCCGCGGAAGGCGTGCGCGGCGAGATCACGATCGTGGTCGAGGGCGCACCGGCCGCCGCACCGGGCGACGTCGACGACGAGGAACTGGTGCGCAGGGTGCGGGTGCGGGAGGAGGCGGGGGAGCGGCGCAAGGAGGCCATCGCCTCGGTCGCCGCCGAGGCCGGCGTACCCAAGCGCGACGTCTTCGACGCGGTGGTGGCGGCAAAGAATGCGGCACGGAACGAGGCGTAGGTCGGTAAAGAGATAACCTGAAAAGCAAAGCTCAGACCGCGCACCGGCCCTTTTGGGCATGAGTGGCCCAAAGTCCGTCCAACACTGGACAGGGCCTGATGCGCTCCTGCCCGAAGAGGCGTCCACTGGCAATGCACCAGTGGAACAAGAGGAGCTGGCATGAGTGAGATCGCTGAGACCCCGGCACCCGCACCGACCGCCGCCACCGCCGTACCCACCGCCCCGCCCAGGCCGTCCGTGCACACCGTGCACGAGGCCTACTCGTTCGCCTGCATGAAGTGCGGGTACGGCTGGGAGCAGGGGTACGAGATCGAACACCACGTGGACGGCAAGGGCCAGCCCTTCATCGTGTACACGGCGGGCAGCGAGCGGGTTCCGTCGCCCCTGTCCAACCCGACCTGCATGAACTGCGGCGGCCACATCGTCCGCATCATGCGCGAGGGACAGGTCAAGTCGGTCCTCGGCATGCTCGACCAGCTCTACCACCAGGCCATCCACCCCGGCATCGCCGGACCGGTCCCGGCCACGCAGGACGCCCCCCGCCCGCCCAAGCCGCGCAAGGCGCCGCTCACGCACGAGGGCCCCGGCCCGGTGCCCGCCGGGTCCCCCTCCGTACGGCGCGGACCGCTGGCCCGGCTGCGGGGCCTCTTCCGGGGGTGAGCAGCGGGTGAGCGGCCGGTGAGGAGCCGAGGGGCGGCGGGTCGAGCAGCCGAGGGGCGGCGGGTGAGCGGGCGGGACCGCCCGCCCGACCGGTCATAAGATCGGCCTCATGAGCCGTTCCCCTGACGACACGCCGCCCCCGCTGCCCGAACCGCTGCGGGTGGCGGTCGCCGACTCGCACACCCACCTGGACATGCAGTCCGGAACCGTCGAAGAAGGCCTGGCCAAGGCCGCCTCCGTGGGCGTGACCACCGTCGTCCAGGTCGGCTGCGACGTGAAGGGCTCGCGCTGGGCCGCCGAGACCGCCGCCGCGTACGAGAACGTCCACGCCGCCGTCGCCCTTCACCCGAACGAAGCGCCCCGCATCGTCCACGGCGATCCCGACGGCTGGTCGAGGCAGGGCGCGCGCAGCGGCGGCGGCGAGGGGGCGCTGGACGAGGCGCTGGCCGAGATCGAGGCCCTGGCCGCGCTCCCGCAGGTCAAGGCGGTCGGCGAGACGGGACTGGACTACTTCCGCACCGGCCCCGAGGGCACGGCCGCGCAGGAGCGTTCCTTCCGCGCGCACATCGAGATCGCCAAACGCCAGGGCAAGGCCCTGGTCATCCACGACCGCGACGCCCACGCCGACGTCCTGCGCATCCTGCGCGAGGAGGGCGCTCCCGAGCGGACCGTCTTCCACTGCTACTCCGGTGACGCCGCCATGGCCCGCGAGTGCGCCGCGGCCGGGTACTACATGTCCTTCGCCGGGACCGTCACCTTCAAGAACGCCGCGCCGCTGCGCGAGGCGCTCGCGGTCGCCCCGCTGGAGCTGGTGCTCGTGGAGACGGACGCCCCGTACCTCACCCCCGCGCCGTACCGCGGGCGGCCGAACGCGCCCTACCTCATTCCGCTGACGGTGCGGGCGATGGCGGCGGTCCGCGGCCTGGACGAGGACGCGATGTCCACCGCCCTGGCCGCCAACACCGCCCGCGCCTTCGGCTACTGAGGGACCGTCGGCTCCGACACGCTGGGTATCCGCGCGGCTTTGATGAGTGACGGCCGTTGCCGCTAGGGTGCCGTGCCCGAACCAGCGGGGCCGGACACGTGGAGCGACGTCGTGAGCGAGACACAGGGCAGTGGCGGCCGGGCCGCGCAGACGGCCGTGCCCCGGCCGGCCGGAGCCCGGGACGGATGGGCCGCGGGCTTCGACGCGGCGGAGCCGGCGGCCCGGCCACCGGCCGCGGACGCCCCGGCCCCGATCTGGACCTCCCCGGCGCCCTGGCCCGCGACCGCAGGGCACGCGGGCCACGGCGAAGGCCCGTACGACGGCCCCTACGCCGACCGGTACGGCAGCCATGGCGACGGCCCCTACGCCGGTCAGTACGGCATCCGTGGCGAGGAGCCCTACGGCGGCCACCGCGACGGCCCGTACGGTGACCAGGGCGGTGGCCGGGGCCGCGGCGACGGCCGGGCCGACGCCGGGGCCGGCGGCCCGTACGCGGACCACCGCCGAGCCCCGCTCGACGGCCCGTACGAAGCCCCCTACGACAGCCCGCTCCGCGACCTCCTCGCCCCCCGCGGCGAGCCCGGTCACCCCGCGCCGCCGGAGGCGGACCCCGCCGTCCCGGCCCCCCGCCCCGCGCGGCGCCGCAACGGCCGCGGGCGCACCGCCGCCCCCCACGAGGACCCGTACCGCACCCCGGCGGAGGAGCCCCCGGGCCCCGGTCGGCGCCGCCGCCCGGAAGGCGGCGGCCCCGCCACCGTCTGGCCCCCCGCCGAAACCGGCCCCGGGCGCCGTCGCCGGAGCGAGAACCCGCCGCCCGCCCCGGCACCGGCCGGCACCGGCAGACGCCGCGCGGCCCCCGCAGCCGCTCCCCCTCCCGCGACCGCCGTCGCAGCCGCTGCGCCCGGCCCCGACCACTGGCGCCGCATCGTCCCCCAGGCCCTGGTCGTCGCCTTCCTCGCGGGCGGCACCACCGCCTTCGTCGCGGCCGACAAGACGGTCCGCCTCACCGTCGACGGCGTCCCCCGCACCCTCCACACCTTCGCGGACGGCGTCGACGAACTGCTCGCCGCCGAACACCTCGGCGTCGGCTCCCACGACCTCGTCGCCCCCGGCCGGGACACCGCCCTCGAGGACGGCGAGGAGGTCGTCGTCCGCTACGGGCGCCCCCTCCACCTCACCCTTGACGGAACGTCCCGCCAGGTGTGGACCACCTCCCGCACCGTCGAAGGCGCCCTGCGCCAGCTCGGCATCCGCGCCGAAGGCGCCTACCTCTCCGCCGCCCCCGCCGCCGCCGTACCGCGCGCCGGACTCGCCCTCACCGTCCGCACCGAACGCGGCGTCACCTTCATGGCCGACGGCCACGAGACCACCATCCGCACCAACGCCGCCACCGTCCAAGAGGCCCTCGGCCAGGCCGGCATCACCCTGCGCGGCCAGGACACCACCTCCGTCGCCCCGGAGTCCTTCCCTCGCGACGGGCAGACCGTCACCGTGCTGCGCATCACCGGCACCCGCGAGGTCCGCGAGGAACGCATCCCGTTCGAGACGGAGCGGGCCGAGGACGACAGCCTGTTCGCCGGCACCGAGCTGGTGGAACGCGCCGGCCGGCCCGGGACCCGCCGGGTCACCTACAGCCTGCGCACCGTCAACGGCGTACAGGAGAAACCCCGCCGGCTCTCCGACGAGGTGATCCGCGAGCCCGTCACCCAGCTCGTCAAGGTCGGCACGAAGCCGCTGCCGGCCTCCGTGGCGGGCGCCGACGACCTCGACTGGGACGCGCTGGCCCAGTGCGAGTCGGGCGGCCGGCCCTCCGCCACCGACGCGTCGGGCACCTACGGCGGGCTGTACCAGTTCGACGTGACCACCTGGCAGAGCCTCGGCGGCAGCGGCCGGCCCCAGGACGCCTCGGGCGCGGAGCAGACGTACCGGGCCAAGAAGCTCTACGTGCAGCGGGGGGCGACTCCCTGGCCCCACTGCGGCCGTAGGCTTTACCGGTGAGCACCGCAGAGCAGCAGCCCCACGAGACACCTTCCGACGCCCTCCTCGGACCGGCCGACATCCGGGAACTGGCCGCCGTCCTCGGCGTCCGGCCGACGAAGCAGAAGGGCCAGAACTTCGTCATCGACGCCAACACGGTCCGCCGGATCGTCCGCACCGCCGAGGTGCGGCCGGACGACGTGGTCGTGGAGGTCGGACCGGGTCTGGGCTCCCTCACGCTCGCGCTGCTGGAGGCCGCGGACCGGGTCACCGCCGTCGAGATCGACGACGTCCTCGCCGCGGCGCTGCCCGCCACCATCGAGGCGCGGATGCCCGGGCGCAAGGACCGCTTCGCGCTCGTGCACTCCGACGCGATGCTCGTCACCGAGCTGCCGGGCCCCGCGCCGACGGCGCTCGTCGCGAACCTGCCGTACAACGTGGCGGTGCCCGTCCTGCTGACCATGCTCGACCGCTTCCCCAGCATCGAGCGGACGCTGGTGATGGTGCAGGCGGAGGTCGCCGACCGGCTCGCCGCCGAGCCGGGCAACAAGGTGTACGGGGTGCCCTCCGTCAAGGCCAACTGGTACGCGCACGTCAAGCGGGCCGGGTCCATCGGACGCAAGGTGTTCTGGCCCGCCCCCAACGTCGACTCCGGTCTGGTCTCGCTGGTCCGCCGGACCGAGCCGATCAAGACCACCGCCTCCAAGGCGGAGGTCTTCGCGGTCGTCGACGCCGCCTTCGCGCAGCGGCGCAAGACCCTGCGCGCCGCCCTCGCCGGCTGGGCCGGCTCCGCCGCGGGCGCCGAGGCCGCGCTGGTCGCCGCGGGCGTCTCCCCGCAGGCCCGCGGGGAGTCCCTGACGGTGGAGGAGTTCGCCGCGATCGCCGAGCACAAGCCGGCCGCCGAGAGGCCCGCCCTGTGAGCGGCGGCGTGACCGTACGGGTCCCCGCGAAGGTCAACGTCCGCCTCGCGGTCGGCGCCGCCCGGCCCGACGGCTTCCACGACCTGGCGAACGTCTTCCTCGCCGTGTCCCTGTACGACGAGGTCACCGCGGCCCCCGCCGACGCGCTGACGGTGACCTGCGAAGGCCCCGACGCCGGCCAGGTGCCCCTGGACCGCAGCAACCTCGCCGCCCGCGCCGCCGAGGCCCTCGCCGCCCGCAACGGCCTCGCCCCGTCCGTGCACCTCCACATCGCGAAGAACATCCCCGTGGCCGGCGGCATGGCCGGAGGCAGCGCGGACGGCGCCGCGGCCCTGCTGGCCTGCGACGAACTGTGGGGCCTGGACACCCCGCGCGCGGAGCTGCTGGACATCTGCGCCGAGCTGGGCAGCGACGTGCCGTTCAGCCTGGTCGGCGGCGCGGCGCTCGGCACGGGCCGCGGGGAGGTCCTCACCCCCGTCCCCGCCGAAACCTTCCACTGGGTGTTCGCGGTCGCCGACGGCGGACTGTCGACCCCGGCCGTGTTCCGCGAGTTCGACCGGCTCACCGCCGGGCAGGACGTCCCGGCCCCGCAGGCCTCCCGGGCCCTGCTGGACGCCCTCGCCTCGGGCGACCCCGACGCGCTCGCCGCGACCCTGGCCAACGACCTCCAGCCCGCCGCCCTGTCGCTGCGGCCGCAGCTCGCCGACACCCTCGCGGCGGGCACCCGCGCCGGAGCCCTGGCCGCACTGGTCTCCGGATCCGGCCCCACCACCGCGTTCCTGGTCCGCGACGCACGGTCCGCGGCCACGGTGGCCGCCGCCCTCGAAGCCTCCGGGACCTGCCGCACCACCCGTGTCGCCGACGGCCCCGCCCCGGGAGCCACCGTCGTCTGCGCGCCGTCCGGGAGGGTTAGGCTGAGGGGCTGATCCACACCCTCTCCCGGACACCGGCCGGGGGGACCCCGCACCTGGAGCGCGTCTGATGGCCGTCAATCTGGTCAATGTCGAGGCAGTCAGCAAGGTGTACGGCACCCGTACCCTGCTCGACGGCATCTCCCTCGGCGTGTCCGAGGGAGACCGCATCGGTGTCGTCGGCCGCAACGGCGACGGCAAGACCACCCTCATCCGGATGCTCGCCAAGCTGGAGGAACCCGACACCGGCCGCGTCACCCAGTCCGGCGGCCTGCGCATGGGCGTCCTCACCCAGCACGACTCCCTCGACCCGCAGGCCACCGTCCGCCACGAGATCATCGGCGACATGGCCGACCACGAGTGGGCCGGCGACGCCAAGATCCGCGACGTGCTGACCGGTCTCTTCGGCGGCCTGGACCTGCCCGGCTTCGGCCAGGGCCTCGACACCGTCATCGGCCCGCTCTCCGGCGGCGAGCGCCGGCGCATCGCCCTCGCCAAGCTCCTCATCGCCGAGCAGGACCTCCTCGTCCTCGACGAGCCCACGAACCACCTCGACGTCGAAGGCATCTCCTGGCTGGCCAAGCACCTCCAGGAACGCCGCTCCGCGCTCGTCTGCGTCACCCACGACCGCTGGTTCCTCGACCAGGTCTGCACCCGCATGTGGGACGTCCAGCGCGGAGCCGTCCACGAGTACGAGGGCGGCTACAGCGACTACGTCTTCGCCCGCGCCGAACGCGAACGGATCGCCGCCACCGAGGAGTCCAAGCGGCAGAACCTCATGCGCAAGGAGCTCGCCTGGCTGCGCCGCGGCGCCCCGGCCCGCACCTCCAAGCCGCGTTACCGCATCGAGGCCGCCAACGAGCTCATCGCCGACGTGCCGCCGCCGCGCGACACGTCCGAGCTGATGCGCTTCGCCAACGCCCGCCTCGGCAAGACCGTCTTCGACCTGGAAGACGTCACCGTCCAGGCCGGGCCGAAGATCCTGCTCAAGCACCTCACCTGGCACCTCGGCCCCGGCGACCGCGTCGGCCTCGTCGGCGTCAACGGCGCCGGCAAGACCTCCCTGCTGCGCGCCCTCGCCGCGGCCGCCCGCACCCAGGGCGAGGAGCAGCCCGCGGGCGGCAGCGTCACCGTCGGCAAGACCGTCCGGCTGGCTTACCTCTCCCAGGAGGTCGGCGAACTCGACCCCTCGCTGCGCGTCCTGGAGGCCGTCCAGCGCGTCCGCGACCGCGTCGACCTCGGCAAGGGCCGCGAGATGACCGCCGGTCAGCTGTGCGAGCAGTTCGGGTTCACCAAGGAGAAGCAGTGGACGCCGGTCGGCGACCTCTCCGGCGGCGAGCGGCGACGGCTGCAGATCCTGCGCCTGCTGATGGACGAGCCCAACGTCCTGTTCCTCGACGAGCCGACCAACGACCTCGACATCGAGACCCTGACCCAGCTGGAGGACCTCCTCGACGGCTGGCCCGGCTCGATGATCGTCATCTCCCACGACCGGTTCTTCATCGAGCGCACCACCGACACCGTGATGGCGCTCCTCGGCGACGCGTCCCTGCGCATGCTCCCGCGCGGCCTGGACGAGTACCTGGAACGCCGCCGGGCGATGATCGAGGCCGCCGCCCCGGCGCCCGCGCCCGCGGCCGTCAAGTCGTCGTCCTCGGGCGACGCGCGCGCCGCCAAGAAGGAACTCCAGAAGATCGAGCGGCAGCTCAACAAGATGTCGGACCGCGAGTCGAACCTGCACGCGCAGATCGCCGAGAACTCCACCGACTACGACAAGGTCGCCAAACTCGACGCGGAGCTGCGTGAACTCATCGCAGAACGGGACGAGTTGGAGATGCGCTGGCTGGAGCTCGCCGAAGAGGCCTGATCCGGCCACCCCCGGTCGCCCGGCCGACCGGATAACGGCCACGTCACGGGCCGGTCCTCCCTTGGGAACAGGGCACGGACCGGCCCGATGTATGTTCGGCGTCAGTGATAGAAAGGTCATCCTCCCGTCACGACCGTCCCACGCCGAAGGTATGCGCTGATGACCGAGCCGCCCCAGCCGCCGCCGAACCAGCCGCCACCGCCTTCCGGTTACGGCCACCTGCCCGGCCCGCCGCAGCCCGGGTACGTTCCCCCGCCGGCCGCGAACCCGTACGCCCAGCAGCCCGCGACGGCCCCGCAGCAGCACGTCCCGCACCCCTCGCAGCAGCAGTTCCCGCAGCCCGGTTACGGCTACCCGCCGCCCCCCGGCATGCCCCAGGGCCGGCCCGGCGCGCCCGGCGGCCCGGGCAACCGGAAACTGGTCGTCACCATCGCCGCCGTCGTGGCCGCCACCCTCGTCCTGGGCACCGGCGCGTACTTCGCCTTCGGCCGGGACGGCGGCGGCGCCCCCAAGCCGCCCGTCGCGCAGGGCAGTACGTCCGCCGACGACAAGCCCTCCGGCTCGCCGTCCGTCGACACCGGCGACGGAAGCGGCAACGGCAGCGGCGACCAGGAGGACTTCAACGCCGGGCGCAAGCCCGGCGAGGACAAGGTCCTCTGGTACAAGAGCGCGAAGATCGACGGACCCGGCGCCGGCATTCCCGCCCAGGGCCAGTGGGTCGTCGGCGACGTTGTCGTCAAGACGGTGGGCAAGTCCCTCGTCGGCTACCAGGTCACCGACGGCAAGCAGAAGTGGAAGCTCGACCTCTCCTCCGACATCTGCGGGAGCACCCACCAGACCACGGGCGACGGCAAGACCGTCGTCCTGCTCAAGCAGGACGACAGCAACACCGCCGACTGCAACCAGCTGAAGCTGATCGACCTCAAATCGGGCAAGGAGGGCTGGACGAAGACCGTCGAGCAGCAGAACCTCTTCGACACCGCCATCAGCGCCTTCCCGAGCATCGTCGGCGACACCGTCACCGTCAACCGCCTCATCTCCAGCACCGCCTACAAGATCAGCACCGGTGACAAGCTCTTCACCGGCAACGTCCCCGAAGGCTGCAAGCCGCACGCCTACATCGGCGGCGGCGCCAAGATGATCGGCATCGCCACCTGCGAGGACGCCGACCGCACCGTCGAAGTCCAGGGCGCCGACCCGGCCACCGGCAAGAAGAGCTGGACCTACCGCCTGCCCAAGGGATTCACCGTCAACAGCGTCTATTCCGTGGACCCGCTCGTCATCGACGTCGGCAACCGCGGCACCAAGGAACGGGCCGTCCTCTCCTTGGGCCCCGACGGGCACAAGCGCGCCAGCATGTCCGCCGAAGGCTCGTTCGCCATCTGCCCCGGGGGCGACGAAGGCCGGCAGGGCTGCGGAACCTCCGCAGTCGCCGACGACACGCTGTACCTGGTGACCGCGTCCGCGACGGGCGGCAAGTCCAACGAGATCGTCGCCTTCGACCTGGGCACCGGCAAGGCGAAGTGGCGCACCCCCTCCGGGGACAACACCCTCCTCGCCCCGCTCGGGGCCGAGAAGGGACGGCTGATCGCCTACCGCAAGAGCCTGTCCTCCGACAAGGGCGGCGAGATCGTCGCCGTCCCGGCCGCCGGCGGCAACCCCACCGTGCTGCTGCACAACCCGTCGGGAGCCGCCTCGAAGGTCGAGAGCGCGTTCTACTCCCCGGAGCTCGACTACGTGGACGGCCGGTTCTTCCTGTCCGTCACCCGTCTGCAGGCCGACGGCAAGGACGAGAAGCTCCTGATGGCCTTCGGCAAGTGAACGAGTCCACCGAGCCGCCCACCGAGAGGCAGTAGATCCCCCCATGAGCACGCCCAGTACCCCGCCCCCGCCGCCGAACCAGCCGCCGCCGGGCGGCTACGGCACGCCCCCGCCGCCGAACCAGCCGCCGCCGGGCGGCTACGGCACGCCCCCGCCGCCGAACCAGCCGCCCCAGGGCGGCTACGGCACGCCCCCGCCGGTGCCGCCCGTGCCGCCGACGGTCCCGCAGCAGCCCGCGGCCGCCCCGCCCGGGCAGCCCTCGTACGGCTACCCCCCGCAGGCGTCGGCCGGCTACGGCTACCCCCAGCAGCAGGCCGCCGGCTTCCCCACGGCGCCGCACCAGGCCGTCGGCCAGGGCGGAGCGGGCGGCGGCGACAAGCGCACCCAGCTGATGATCGTCGGGGCCGCGCTGCTGGCCATCGTCCTCATCATCAGCGGCGGCTTCTGGTACGTCTCCGGCCAGGACGGCGGCGGCGGTGCCCAGCCCACCGCCAACGGATCCCCCAGCGGCAACACGGGGAACAACAAGGGCCCGGCGCCCTCGGGCGGCACGGAGAAGGTCCCGGCCAACACCAAGTCGCGGACCCTGGTCAACGTGCCCAGCCCGGCGCCCGACGACGTCGTCTCCGTCGACGGCTCCTGGCTCACCGACACCACCTACGTCAAGTCCGACGTGGCCAAGGTCGTCGGCTACAACCTCGTCGACGGCGGCAAGAAGTGGGAGATCCCGCTCCCCGCCCAGATCTGCGGCGCGACCAAGCACGTCAGCGGCAACAAGACCGCCATCCTCTTCCAGGAGGGCATGGCCAGCGAGAGCAACAAGTACCCCCGGTGCACCCAGGTCGGCGTCATCGACCTCGACGCCGGCAAGCTCGTCTGGTCCGGCACCGCCAAGTCCCAGACCAACGGTGACAAGCCCGTCCCCTTCACCGAGGTCACCGTCAGCGGCCAGACCGTCGCCGCGGGCGGCCTGGGCGGCGGCGCCGCCTGGAACCTCGCCGACGGCGCGTCGCTGTGGACGCCCAAGCCCGACGCGGAGGGCTGCTACGACCTCGGCTACGCGGGCGGCGAAGCCCTCGCCGTGCTGCGCAAGTGCGGCCGCGACCCCAACGTGACCCTGTACGCGCAGGCCCTCGACCCCGCCACGGGCGCGCCGAAGGCCTCGTACAAGCTGGCCCCCGGCATCGAGTGGGCGGGCATCATCTCCACCAAGCCGCTCATCGTCGCCGCCAACGTCGGCAACACCGCCAAGAACGCCACCAACGTCAGCGACCTCTTCGTCATCGACGACGCCGGCCAGCTCAAGTCCCGCATCGGCCTCTCCAGCGGCAACTACGGGCCCGACTGCCCCGCGACCGAGGTCGAGCAGTGCACGGGCATGGTCGTCGGCAACGGCAAGGTCTACCTCCCCACCTACGAGCACCAGGGCGCGGCGGGCTCCATCGGCCGTACCAACGAGCTGGTCTCCTTCGACCTGGAGACCGGCAAGGGCACCACGGACCGTGCCGACGCCGGTGAGCGGTACACGATGTACCCGCTGCGCATGGACGGGTCGAACATCATCGCCTACAAGGAGCCCCCGTACGACGGAGGCGGCCAGATCGTCAGCATCGACGGCAAGACGATGAAGCAGACCGTCCTGATGCAGAACCCGTCCGACAAGGCCGTCCACAGCGCCGAGACGCAGTTCGTGGTCGACCACGCGGAGTTCCGCTACCACAACGGGCACCTGTTCATCGCCCGCACGATGGTCCGCAAGCCGTACGGCAGCGCAGGTGACCCCGAGCACCTGTTCGTGTCCTTCATCGCCAACTGACCCCGGACCCCACGCGCGTACGAGCCCCCGGACGACCCCACGCTTCCGGGGGCTTTCGCGCGGTAACCGGCACGCCCCGTCGAACAAGCGTGTAGCTTGCCGGGTCAGGAGGAACGGGGAGGGTGCCCTGATGGGCGTACGGGTCATGGTGGTCGACGAGCACCGCCTGCTGGCCGAGGCGCTCGCCTCGGCCCTCAAACTGCGCGGCCACCGGGTCCTCGCGGCCGCCGCGCCGGCCGCCGGAGCGGCCGAGCTGGTCATCAGCCGCGCTCCCGAGGTCTGCCTCTTCGGTACCGCCACCCCCGCGGAGCCGGCCGTCTTCGAACCCGTCGTCCGCATCAGGCGCGAGCGCCCGCAGATCGCCGTCGTGGTCCTCGGCCCCGTGCCGAACCCGCGCGGGATCGCCGCGGCCTTCGCCGCGGGCGCCTGCGGGTACGTACGCCACGACGAGCGCATCGAGGGCGTGGAACGGGCGCTGGCCAAGGCGCGGGCGGGGGAGGTGGCCATCTCCCCGCAGCTGCTGCAGAGCGCCTTCGCGGAGCTGCTCAACCCCGCCGCCCAGCCCGACGACGAGGGCAGCCGGCTGCTGCGGCTGCTCACGCCGCGCGAGGTGGAGGTACTGGTCCGGGTCGCGGAGGGCGAGGACACCCGGCTCATCGCGGCCGGCATGGCCATCGCGCCGAGCACCGCCCGTACGCACGTCCAGCGGGTCCTGATGAAGCTGGGCGTGGGCTCGCGGCTGGAGGCGGCCGCGCTGGCCGCCCGTACCGGCCTCCTCGAGCGGGCCGCGCCGCCGGTGTGGCCGCCGACCGCCGGGACCTGAGGTTCCCGGGGCCACGGGGCCCGCGTTACGGGCGATTGCGGGCACGGCGCCCCCCGGATTTCCCCGGAGGCGTGCGATCCGGTAAGCCGGACCCTGCACGCTTTCCCGCGTGCGTTCCCCCGCGAGAGGCAGCAGCAGTGAGCAAGTACCTGGTCACGGGCGGCGCCGGATACGTGGGCGGCGTCGTCGCCGCCCACCTCCTGGAAGCCGGCCACGAGGTGACCGTCCTCGACAACTTCTCCACCGGCTTCGGCGAGGGCGTCCCCGCGGGCGCCACCCTGATCGAGGGGCGGATCCAGGACGCCGCCGAGCACCTGGACCCCTCCTTCGACGCCGTGCTCCACTTCGCGGCCTCCTCGCAGGTCGGCGAGTCCGTCGTGAACCCCGGCAAGTACTGGGACAACAACGTCGGCGGCACCCTCGCCCTGCTGACCGCGATGCGCGGGGCGGGCGTGCGCAAGCTCGTCTTCTCCTCCACCGCCGCCACCTACGGCGAGCCCACCGAAGGCCTGCTGACGGAGACGTCGGTGACCGCGCCGACCAACCCCTACGGCGCCTCCAAGCTCGCCGTCGACCACATGATCGCGGGGGAGTGCGTGGCGCACGGCCTGGCCGCGGTGTCGCTGCGCTACTTCAACGTGGCGGGCGCGTACGGGGAGTTCGGTGAGCGGCACGACCCCGAGACGCACCTGATCCCGCTGGTCCTGCAGGTCGCGCTCGGACAGCGCGAGTCCATCTCGGTGTTCGGGGACGACTACCCGACCCCCGACGGCACCTGCGTGCGCGACTACATCCACGTCGCGGACCTCGCGCAGGCCCACCTGTCGGCGCTGCGCGTCGCCACCGAGGGCGAGCACCTGATCTGCAACCTGGGCAACGGCAGCGGTTTCTCGGTCCGCGAGGTCATCGAGACCGTCCGCAAAGTCACCGGCCGGGAGATCCCCGAGGTCGTCGCCCCGCGCCGCCCGGGCGACCCGGCGGTGCTGGTGGCCTCCGCCCGCACGGCGCACGAGCGCCTCGGCTGGACCCCCTCCCGCTCCGACCTCACCGGCATCGTGACCGACGCCTGGAACTTCGCGCGCCGCAACCACTCCTGACCGGCCCCGCCCTCCTGACCGGCCCGCATCTCCGGACCGGCTCCGCCCTCGCGACCGGCCCGGCCCTCCTGACCGGCCCGCATCTCCGGACCGGGCCGGCGGCGTCCACCCGGCAGGGGCGCGCGCCGGGTCGCCGCGCGCTGCCGCCGGGCGCCCTACGCGGGCGCCCGGCGTGCGTACGCCGGGTGAACCGCCCACCGCGCAACTGCCCGTGGCACGCACCGAGGGCCCGGCCCGTCCGCCGGATCACGCGGATAGGTGAATTCCGGCCAGGGCGGCGGCCGTTCGGGGCCTCCGGGCCGGAAAAGCCGTCGAAAAACTTCTGCTATTCGGCCATCCGCCGGAGCCCGGCCGCTCTACGCTGATGCGTGACACCGGTGGGGGCCGGTGTCGATTCAGGGGTCGAGATACGCCGGGTACGGCGTCCGCTCCGGGGTAGTGCAGAGATGTCTCGGCGGCGGCCGCGGCTGCTGCGGATCACCACCCGGTCCGGGCGCCGTACCCGCCGTCGTCCGTTCCCCGACCCGTGGGGGTTTTCGTGGTTCGTATCCGCGTTCTCGTCGTCGACGATCACCGCATCTTCGCCGAATCTCTCGCGGCCGCACTCGCGGCCGAGCCGGACGTGGACGTGTCCGCGGCCGGCAGTGCTCCCGCGGCCGTGCGCTGCCTCGAACGCGCCGCGGCCGAGGGCCGCCGCTTCGACGTCATGCTCGTGGACGCCGACCTGGGCGCCGCCGCGGGGACCGTGCCCGTACAGCGCGCACCGGGTTCCGCGCCGCCGCCCGCGCCCCCCGGCGCGGACGGGATCGCGCTGGTCGCGAGCGTGCGCACGGCGCATCCGGGGGTGCGTACGGTGGTCCTCGCCGAACGCGACGACCCCCGCCGGGCCGCGCTCGCGCTCCAGGCCGGGGCCTCCGGCTGGGTGGCCAAGGACTGCTCGCTCTCGCGGCTGCTGGCCGTCATCCGCGGGGTGCTGCGGGAGGAGACGCACCTGCCGCCCGCCCTGCTGACCGGGGTACTGCGCGAGCTGACCGCGGCGCGCAAGCACCGTACGGACAGTGAGCGGCTGGTGGAGTCGCTGACGCCGCGCGAGCACGAGGTGCTGCGGTGCATGGTGGCCGGGCTGGGCCGCAAGGACGTGGCCGCTCGGCTGTTCCTGTCCCCGCACACCGTCCGCACCCACATGCAGAACGTCCTGGGCAAGCTCGGGGTGCACTCCACGCTCGCGGCGGTGGCGCTGGCCCGGCGGGCCGGGGTGCGTCCGGCGGAGCTAGCCGGGGATGTTGTCGAACGGAGCGGTCAGCCTGCGTAGCAGCGCCGCGAGGTCACCGCGCTGGTCCTGGGAGAGCTGGGCGAGGATGGCGCGTTCCTGCGCCAGCAGCCCGGCCAGGGACTGGTCGGCGCGGTCGCGGCCCTCGGGGGTCAGCCGGACCAGTACGCCGCGCCGGTCGCTGGGGTCGGGGAGCCGCTCCACCAGGCCCTTCTTCGCGAGCCGGTCGATGCGGTTGGTCATGGTGCCGGAGGTGACCAGGGTCTGGGTCAGCAGCTGGCCGGGCGAGAGCTGGTACGGGGCGCCGGCGCGGCGCAGCGAGGTGAGGACGTCGAACTCCCAGGGCTCCAGGCCGTGCTCGGAGAAGGCCAGCCTGCGGGCGCGGTCGAGGTGGCGGGCGAGCCGGCTCACCCGGCTCAGCACTTCGAGCGGTTCAACGTCGAGGTCAGGGCGTTCTCGCCGCCATGCCGCGACCAGTCGGTCGACCTCGTCCTCCATGCCGATCAGTGTAAGGGGTCTGTCGACGTGAAGTCTCTTCAATTCAAGGGTCTTGGACACTGGATACCTTGATGTCGAGTATCTTGACATCAAGATATATATTCGGCCAGGATGGGAATGGAGGGGGCCGGACGGCTTCCGCTTCCAACCGCCCCATCAGCAGGGAGGCTTCGTACATGCACTCCGACACCGCCCCGGCCCCGACGCCCGTCGTCACCTCTTCCGTGGCGCCCGTCTGGGACCCCCAGCAGTACCTCCGGCACGCCGGGCACCGCACGCGCCCCTTTCTCGACCTGCTGACGCGCATACCCGAGCTCCCCACCACCCCCGCACGCATCGCCGACCTCGGCTGCGGCCCCGGCAACGTCACCGCCCTGCTCGCCGACCGCTGGCCCCGGGCCCGCATCACCGGTTTCGACCTCTCCCCGGAGATGCTCCGCCGCGCCGCCCACGACCACGCCGGACCCACCCCGGGCGGCGGCCACCTGGACTTCGCGCACGCGGACCTCGCCGACTGGCACCCGGAGGAGTCCTACGACCTGATCGTCTCCAACGCCGCCCTCCAGTGGGTGCCCAACCACCCCGGCTCCTTCGCGGCCTGGATCACCGCACTGCGGCCCGGCGGCACCTTCGCCTTCCAGATCCCCGGCAACTTCACCGCGCCCAGCCACCGGATGCTCGCCGACCTGTGCGACACCCCGCGCTGGCGCGACCGCCTCGCCGGCCACGGCGCGCGCTACGTCCACATCCTCGAACCCGCCGAATACCTCGCCCGCTTCACCGAGCTCGGCTGCGCCGTCGACGTCTGGGAGACCACCTACCACCAGATGCTGTCCGGCCCCGACCCCGTCCTCGACTGGGTCAAGGGCACCGCCCTGCGCCCCGTCCTGACCGAACTCGGCGACGACAAGGAAGCCATCGACTCCTTCCTCGCCGAATACCGCGAAGCCCTGCGCGCCGCCTACCCCCCGGGCCCCCGGGGCACCGTGTTCCCCTTCCGCCGCATCTTCGCCGTCGCCCGCAAGGAGGCATGAGGTGCTCAGCGCACTGGACCACGTGCAACTCGCCGCGCCGCCCGGCTCCGAGGACCGCCTGCGCCGCTATTACACGGACGCCCTCGGCATGACCGAACTGCCCAAACCGCCCGCCCTCGCCGCCCGCGGCGGCTGCTGGTTCGCCGCGGGGCCCGTACAGCTCCACCTCGGCATCGAAGACGACTTCCGTCCCGCCCGCAAAGCCCACCCGGGCCTGCGCGTCACCGGGATCGAGGCCTACGCCGGCCGGCTCCGCGACCACGGAGCCGACGTCCACTGGGACACCGCCCTGCCCGGTCACAAGCGGTTCTTCTCCCACGACCCGGTCGGCAACCGCCTCGAATTCCTCGAACCCGCCCCGTGAGCACGACGGCGCCCCGCCACCGCAGCTGCGGTGGCGGGGCGCCGGGGCGTGGTGCGGGCGGGTCAGCCGATGCTGCGGTAGCTCATGTTGCCGCGGAACATGACCTGCGGGGTGAGGACCTGGCTGCCGAACAGGCTGTGGCCGCCCTCCATGCGGAACGCGTTGCCGCCGGCGTCGACGAGGACCAGGTCCGCCTTGCCGTCACCGGTGAGGTCACCGGGCGACATGATGTCCTTGTAGCCGCCCATGAACGCGTAGACCAGCCAGCGGGTGCCGAACGGTGCCGAGGCCTTGCCGGTGCCCGGGTGGAAGTACAGGCCGCCGTTGTTGTCGATGCCGACCATGTCCGCGTAGCCGTCACCGTTGAAGTCACCGGCGGCGAGCTGCTTGTACTGGTCCCAGCCGCCGCCGATGTTGAGCGGGGCGGCGAAGGCGTTGCCGGTGCCGTTGCCCTGGTGGACGTACAGGTTGCCCCAGATGTCGCGGGTCAGCAGGTCGCCCTTGCCGTCGCCGGAGACGTCGCCGCCGCCGAGGACCGCGTTGGTGACGCCCCACCAGTCGCCGGCGATGTTCTGGTTCGTGGTGCGGTTGGTCAGACCCCACTGGTTGAACTGGAACTTGTGGCCCCAGCTGGTCTTGTCCAGGCCGCTGACGCCGACCAGCTTGGAGCCGTCGTCCGGCCAGACGAAGTCGCCGGACTTGCGCGGCTCGAAGAGCGAGCCGTCGCTCTTGTTGTCGTACGACCAGTACTGGCCGGCGGCGTCGACCGTGCCGACGTTGTGCTTGCCGTAGACCGGGGTGATGCCCGCACCGAGGAAGAGCTCGGTGCTCTTCCAGTTCGAGCCGCAGTCGTACTGCTGGCTGAACAGGCCGTTGCCCTCGGAGAAGTGGCAGAACAGGTCACCGGTGGGGGTGACGCCCATCATGTCGGCCTTGCCGTCGCCGTCGATGTCGTCGGCGGCGATGATCTGCGTGTAGCCGGTCCAGCCGGTGGCGATCTGCGTGCGCCACTCGAACGGGCTGGCGCCGTTGCCGGTGCCCTTGTGGAGGAACAGCTCGCCCGTGTACGTACGGCCCAGCACGTCCGCGTCGCCGTCGCCGTCGATGTCGCTCAGGCCGACGATCTGGTCGTACTGGTTCCAGCCGCCGCTGACCTTCACCGCGGCCGCGAACGGGTTGGCGAGGTTGCCGGTGCTCTTGTAGTAGTACAGGTCACCGGCCGGCGTGCGGGCGATGACGTCGGGGCGGCCGTCCTTGTTCAGGTCGCCCGCCGCGATGACGCGGTTGTACATCTGCCAGCCGGAGCCGGTCCAGGTCGGCGCACCGGCGTAGCCGCCGGAGGTCTCGCGGAGCTGGAGCTTGCCGTCGAAGGTGAGCGTGAGGATCTCGGGGTTCCAGCCGCCGCCGACGTTGCCGAGGGCGATGATGTCCTTGACCGACTCGGTCTCGTCGCCCTGGATGCGGAAGTCGGTGGCGGGGTTGCCCGCGGGAGCGCTGGTCGCGAAGGCGCGGGTGAAGCCGCGCGTGTCGCGGAAGACCAGGTCGCTGAAACCGTCGCCGTCCAGGTCCAGGCGCGGCTGGGAGACGGCCCCCGCGGCAGCGGCGGCGGCGACGCCCTGGGGGGCGGCCGAGCGCGCGCCCTTGCCCGCGGGCTTGGCGTTCGGCGCCACCACGCCGGGGGCCGGGGCGGCGGCGTGCGGGACGGCGGCCTTGGGGCCGGCCCCCGGCGTGGCCGCGGCAGGTGCCGGGCGGTCCGAGGTCTTGCCGGCAGCGGTCGCCTGGCCCACGGAGAGCAGGGTGCCCGCGGAGAGGGCGAGAGCGGTGCAGGCCGCGATGCGGCCGAGGCGCGAAGAGCGCAAGTGGGTTCCCCAGTGATTCGCAGTGGAACCGGGTGGTCATCACGACGGTCGCCGGCGCAGGCCGGCACAGGCACAGGGCGTCGGTCGTACTTCCCCCCCGGGAGTGGCCCCACAGTACTGGCGCGTTTCCCGAGGTCAAAGTAGTTTTCCGTACAACCTTTCGACCTCGGGGTGGTCGGGGCGCCAGGACGCGTCGTCAGCTCCTGCGGTGGCCCACCAGGCGGGGCCGGGCCTCCAGGTTCTCCAGGCCGTGCCAGGCCAGGTTGACCAGGTGCGCCGCCACTTCCGCCTTCTTCGGACGCCGTGTCTCCAGCCACCACTGGCCGGTCAGCGCCACCATCCCCACCAGCGCCTGCGCGTACAGCGGGGCCAGCTTCGGGTCGAAGCCCCGGGCCTTGAACTCCAGACCAAGGATGTCCTCCACCTGCGTGGCGATATCACTGATCAGCGACGCGAACGTCCCCGTCGACTGCGCCACCGGCGAATCCCGCACCAGGATCCGGAACCCGTCCGTATAACTCTCGATGTAGTCCAGCAGCGCGAAAGCCGCCTGCTCCAGGAGCTCCCGCGGATGCCCGGCTGTCAGCGCACCCGTCACCCCCTCCAGCAGCTGCCGCATCTCGCGGTCCACGACCACCGCGTACAGGCCTTCCTTGCCGCCGAAGTGCTCGTACACCACCGGCTTCGACACCCCGGCCTTCGCCGCGATCTCCTCCACCGAGGTGCCCTCGAAACCCCTTTCGGCGAACAGCGCCCGGCCGATGTCCAGCAACTGCTGACGCCGCTCCGCCCCCGTCATCCGCACCCGGCGGCCACGCCGGGGCTTGTCACCGCTGGAACTGCTGCCGTCGATCGCCACGTCCCCCATCATGCCGCGTTCGAAGACATTTCCTTGCGCCGGGCGTCGATGCGGGACTCCGAAGGCCACCGCACGTCAGAGGCCCATCCCAGCTGTTCGAACCAGCGGATCAGCCGCGCACTGGAATCGACCTGCCCCCGCAGCACACCGTGGCGCGCCGACGTCGGCTCCGCGTGGTGCAGGTTGTGCCACGATTCGCCGCACGACAGCACCGCGAGCCACCACACGTTCCCCGACCGGTCCCGCGACTTGAACGGGCGCTTGCCCACCGCGTGGCAGATCGAATTGATCGACCACGTCACGTGGTGCAACAGCGCGACCCGCACCAGCGAACCCCAGAAGAACGCCGTGAAGGCCCCCCACCACGACATCGTCACCAGACCCCCCACCAGCGGCGGGATCGCCAACGACACCACCGTCCACAGTACGAAGTCCCGGGAGATCCGGCGGATCGCAGGGTCCTTGATCAGATCCGGCGCGTACTTCGCCTGGTTCGTCTGCTCCTCGTCGAACAGCCATCCGATGTGCGCCCACCACAGCCCCTTCATCAGCGCCGGGACCGTCTCGCCGAACCGCCACGGCGAATGCGGGTCACCCTCGTGATCGGAGAACTTGTGGTGCTTGCGGTGATCCGCCACCCACCGCACCAGCGGCCCCTCCACCGCCATCGAGCCCATCACCGCCAGCACGATCCGCAGCGGCCGCTTCGCCTTGAAGGAACCGTGCGTGAAATAGCGGTGGAAACCGATCGTGATGCCGTGGCACGCCAGGAAGTACATGAACACCATCAGGCCCACGTCCAGCCAGCTCACCCCCCAGCCCCAGGCCAGCGGGATCGCCCCCAGCAGCGCGACGAACGGGAGGATGATGAACAGCAACAACGCGATCTGCTCGACGGACCGCTTGCTCTCGCCGCCGCGCGTCGCGGACGGCTCACTCGTTCGGGACGGCGCCGCAGCGCCCTCGATCAGTTCGTCGGTGATGGCCACAGTGGATCCCCTGGGGGGTGAGGAGACGGAGGGCGCATGATCACGGACCCTACGGTCCCGTAACCTACGGCAACGTAAGTATGGCAAAGCTCCCGCCCCCGGCAAGAGGAGCACGCCCACCGGGCGGAGCAGCCCCGCGCTGCCGTCCCACGAGCACCGGCCACCTATCCTGGTCCCGTCGGACAGCGCGGTCCGCACGGGCAGCCCGGGCTGCGCAGCGGCACCGCCGCGCCCACCCCGGGGAGCCCACCGCCCAGTAGCGCTCGAACACTGCAAGGAGCCGCACCTGTGAGCAGTGCTGACCAGGCCGCCCAGGCCCCCGTCACCCAGGCCCCGGCCACCAAGGCCACCCTCACGCAGGCCGCCACCGCCAACGCGGAACTGCGCGCCGACATCCGCCGCCTCGGCGACCTCCTCGGCGAGACCCTCGTACGCCAGGAAGGCCAGGACCTCCTCGACCTCGTCGAACGCGTCCGCGCCCTCACCCGCACCGACGGCGAAGCCGCCGCCCGGCTCCTCGGCGACACCGACCTGGAAACCGCCGCCAAGCTCGTCCGCGCCTTCTCCACCTACTTCCACCTCGCCAACGTCACCGAACAGGTACACCGCGGCAAGGAACTGCGCGCCCACCGGGCCGCCGAAGGCGGCCTCCTCGCCCGTACCGCCGACATGCTCAAGGACGCCGACCCCGCACACCTGCGCGAAACGGTCAAGAACCTCAACGTCCGGCCCGTCTTCACCGCCCACCCCACCGAAGCGGCCCGCCGCAGCGTCCTCAACAAGCTGCGCCGCATCGCCGCCCTCCTCGAAGAGCCCGCCACCGGCGCCGGCGAACGCCGCCGCCACGACCTGCGGCTCGCCGAGAACATCGACCTCGTCTGGCAGACCGACGAACTGCGCGTCGTACGTCCCGAACCCGCCGACGAAGCCCGCAACGCCATCTACTACCTCGACGAGCTGCACGCCGGCGCCGTCGGGGACGTACTCGAAGACCTCGCCGCCGAACTCCAGCGCGTCGGCGTCGAGCTGCCCCCCGGCACCCGCCCCCTCACCTTCGGCACCTGGATCGGCGGCGACCGCGACGGCAACCCCAACGTCACCCCCGACGTCACCCGCGACGTCCTGATCCTCCAGCACGAACACGGCATCACCGACGCCCTCGCCGCCATCGACGAACTGCGCGGACTGCTGTCCAACTCCATCCGCTACACCGGAGCCACCGAGGAACTCCTCACCTCCCTCCAGGCCGACCTCGAACGCCTGCCCGAGATCAGCCCCCGCTACAAGCGCCTCAACGCGGAAGAGCCCTACCGCCTCAAGGCCACCTGCATCCGCCAGAAGCTCCTCAACACCCGCGAACGCCTCGCCCACGCCACCCCCCACCAGGACGGCCGCGACTACCTCGGCACCGCCGAACTCCTCGCCGACCTCACCCTCATCCAGAACTCCCTGCGCGAACACCGCGCGGCCCTCTTCGCCGACGGCCGCATGGACCGCACCATCCGCACGCTCGCCGCCTTCGGCCTCCAGCTCGCCACCATGGACGTCCGCGAACACGCCGACGCCCACCACCACGCCCTCGGCCAGCTCTTCGACCGGCTCGGCGAGGAATCCTGGCGCTACGCCGACATGCCCCGCGACTACCGCGGCAAGCTCCTCGCCAAGGAACTCCGCTCCCGCCGCCCCCTGGCCCCCACCCCCGCACCCCTCGACGCGGCCGGCGCCAAGACCCTCGGCGTCTTCTTCGCCATCAAGGACGCCTTCGAGAAGTTCGGCCCCGAAGTCATCGAGTCCTACATCATCTCGATGTGCCAGGGCGCCGACGACGTCTTCGCCGCCGCCGTCCTCGCCCGCGAAGCCGGCCTCATCGACCTCCACGCCGGATGGGCCAAGATCGGCATCGTCCCGCTCCTGGAAACCACCGACGAACTCAAGGCCGCCGACGTCATCCTCGACGCCATGCTCGCCGACCCCTCCTACCGCCGCCTCGTCTCCCTGCGCGGCGACGTCCAGGAGGTCATGCTCGGCTACTCCGACTCCTCCAAGTTCGGCGGCATCACCACCAGCCAGTGGGAGATCCACCGCGCCCAGCGCCGCCTGCGCGACGTCGCCCACCGCTACGGCGTACGCCTGCGCCTCTTCCACGGCCGCGGCGGCACCGTCGGCCGCGGCGGCGGCCCCTCCCACGACGCGATCCTCGCCCAGCCCTGGGGCACCCTCGAAGGCGAGATCAAGGTCACCGAGCAGGGCGAGGTCATCTCCGACAAGTACCTCGTCCCCTCCCTCGCCCGCGAGAACCTCGAACTGACCGTCGCCGCGACCCTGCAGGCCTCCGCCCTGCACACCGCCCCCCGCCAGTCCCACGACGACCTCGCCCGCTGGGACGCGGCCATGGACACCGTCTCCGACGCCGCCCACGCCGCCTACCGCGCCCTCGTCGAAGACCCCGACCTCCCCGCCTACTTCTTCGCCGCCACCCCCGTCGACCAGCTCGCCGACCTCCACCTCGGCTCCCGCCCCTCCCGCCGCCCCGACTCCGGCGCCGGCCTCGACGGCCTGCGCGCCATCCCCTGGGTCTTCGGCTGGACCCAGTCCCGCCAGATCGTCCCCGGCTGGTACGGCGTCGGCTCCGGCCTCAAGGCCCTGCGCGAAGCCGGCCAGGACGACGCCCTCGCCGAGATGGGCAAGCGCTGGCACTTCTTCCGCAACTTCCTGTCCAACGTCGAGATGACCCTCGCCAAGACGGACCTGCGGATCGCCCGCCACTACGTCGACACCCTCGTCCCCGACCACCTCAAGCACGTCTTCACCCGCATCGAAGCCGAGCACGAACTCACCGTCCGCGAAGTCCTGCGCATCACCGGCGGGGAGAAGCTCCTCGACTCCCACCCCGTCCTCCAGCAGACCTTCGCCGTCCGCGACGCCTACCTCGACCCCATCTCCTACCTCCAGGTCTCCCTCCTCGCCCGCCAGCGCGCCGCCGCCGAACGCGGCGAAGAACCCGACCCGCTCCTCGCCCGCGCCCTCCTCCTCACCGTCAACGGCGTCGCCGCCGGCCTGCGCAACACCGGCTGACCGGCACGCGGCACAACGAAAAGGGGGTCCCCCGTGCCCACAGGCACGAGGAGACCCCCTTTTCCGTTCCGCTACGCGTTGTACGCCGACTGCGCCCGCTCCAGACCCTCCTGGATCAGACACTCCACCGCATCCGCCGACCGGTCCACGAACCAGTCCAGCTCCTTGCGCTCCGTCGACGAGAAGTCCTTCAACACGAAGTCCGCCACCTGCATCCGGCCCGGCGGCCGCCCGATACCGCACCGCACCCGGTGGTAATCCGGCCCCATCGCCTTCGTCATCGACTTCAACCCGTTGTGCCCGTTGTCACCGCCACCCAGCTTCAACCGGAGCGTCGGATAGTCGATGTCCAGCTCGTCGTGCACCGCGACGACCCGCTCCAACGGCACCTTGTAGAAGTCCCGCAGCGCCGACACCGGCCCGCCCGACAAGTTCATGAACGACATCGGCTTCGCCAGCACCACCCGCCGGTTCGCCGGACCCGGAGCACCCATCCGGCCCTCCACCACCTGCGCCCGCGCCTTGTGCGCCTTGAACTTCCCGCGCATCCGCTCCGCCAGCAGGTCCACCACCATGAACCCGATGTTGTGGCGGTTGCCCGCGTACTCCGCCCCGGGATTCCCGAGACCGACGATCAGCCAGGGCGCCGCGTCGTCCGACATCAAAAGCTCCTTACGTGCCTGGAACGAAGACGACCGCCGTCCCGCTCCAGTGGAGCCGGACGGCGGTCGTTCAGCAAGTGCTGCGAATTGCTGAGGGGGAGAGGCGGAACTCAGGCCTCGGTGCCCTCGGCGGCGGCCTCGGCGGCCGGCTCCTCGGCCTGCGGGGCGACGACCTGCAGAACCGGGGTCTCACCGTCGACGGCCAGGGTGGTGCCCTGCGGCAGGACCAGGTCCGAAGCGTGAACGGTCGCGCCGGCCTCCAGGCCCGCGATCGAGACGGTGACCTCGGTCGGGATGTGGGTGGCCTCGGTCTCGACGGAGATCGTGTTCAGCAGCGTCTCCAGCAGGTTGCCGCCCGGGGCCAGCTCGCCCTCGGTGACGACCGGAACGTCGACCGTGACCTTCTCGCCCTTCTTGACGATCAGGAAGTCGACGTGCGAGATGGAGCGCTTCAGCGGGTGCTTCTGCACGGCCTTCGGGATGACCAGCTCGGTGCCGCCACCCGCGATGTCCAGGGAGATCAGGACGTTCGGCGTACGCAGCGCCAGCAGCAGGCCGTGGCCCTCGACGTTGACGTGCTTCGGGTCGGTGCCGTGACCGTAGATGACACCGGGAACCAGCGCGTCGCGACGGGCCTGGCGGGCAGAGCCCTTGCCGAAGGTGTCACGGAGCTGGGCGGAAAGCTTGACCTCGGACATGCTCACTCCTCGTGGGGTGACGGAAAGAAGGACGACGGTCACCCGGCCGGAACGGCCTGCTACGAAGAGCGCGTCGATAACGGAGCATCCGCACCCGAAAAACAGGTACGGCCTCCCTCGCCGAGCAACTCGAAGAGTCTACCCGGCCGGGAGGCCACACCCAAAAGGATCAGCGGCGCAGGACGCCGGCCGCTCCTGCGACGGCTCCTACTGCTGCTCTTCGAACAGGCTCGTGACCGAACCGTCCTCGAACACCTCACGCACCGCACGCGCGATCATCGGCGCGATCGACAGCACCGTGATCTTGTCCAGCTCCAGGTCCGACGGGTCCGGCAGCGTGTTCGTGAACACGAACTCGCTCACCTTCGAGTTCTTCAGACGATCAGCCGCGGGACCCGACAGGATGCCGTGCGTCGCCGTCACGATCACGTCCTCCGCACCGTGCGCGAACAGCGCGTCGGCCGCGGCGCAGATCGTGCCACCCGTGTCGATCATGTCGTCCACCAGGACGCAGACCCGGCCCTTGACCTCACCCACGACCTCGTGGACGGTCACCTGGTTCGCCACGTCCTTGTCACGCCGCTTGTGCACGATCGCCAGCGGCGCGTCCAGACGGTCACACCAGCGGTCCGCCACCCGCACCCGGCCCGCGTCCGGAGACACGATCGTCAGCTTCGACCGGTCCACCTTCGCGCCCACGTAGTCCGCCAGGACCGTCAGCGCCGACAGGTGGTCCACCGGACCGTCGAAGAAGCCCTGGATCTGGTCCGTGTGCAGGTCCACGGTCAGGATCCGGTCCGCACCCGCCGTCTTGAGCAGATCCGCCACCAGACGCGCGGAGATCGGCTCACGGCCCTTGTGCTTCTTGTCCTGACGGGCATACCCGTACGACGGCACGATCACGGTGATGGAACGCGCCGAGGCACGCTTCAACGCGTCGATCATGATCAACTGCTCCATGATCCACTTGTTGATCGGAGCCGTGTGGCTCTGGATCAGGAAGCAGTCCGCACCACGCGCCGACTCCTGGAAGCGGACGTAGATCTCACCGTTCGCGAAGTCGAAAGCCTTCGTCGGCACCAGGGCGACGCCCAACTGGTGCGCGACCTCCTCGGCCAGCTCGGGGTGGGCGCGGCCGGAGAAGAGCATCAGCTTCTTCTCGCCGGTCGTCTTGATCCCGGTCACAGCACAGTCTCCTCAGACGTGTTGAAAGCTGCTCGCCCCCGTGCGCGTCCGTCCCGCACACGGTGAGCCAGCCGAATTGCGTGCACCTATCACGGTACGCCGTCGCCGACGCACCTGTTTCCGGTCAGTTCACCCGGACAGCCGCTCAACGCGGCCCCGAGCCCTCCCCGACCGCCGACTCGGCCGCCGCAGCAGCGGCACTCCCCGGACGCTTACGCGCCACCCAACCCTCGATATTCCGCTGCTGGCCACGGGCGACGGCCAGCGCACCCGCCGGCACATCCTTCGTGATCACCGACCCGGCCGCCGTGTAAGCACCGTCCCCGACCGTGACGGGCGCCACAAACATGTTGTCCGAACCCGTCTTGCAGTGTGAACCGATCGTCGTGTGGTGCTTGTGCTCACCGTCGTAATTCACGAACACGCTCGCCGCACCGATGTTGGAGTACTCACCGATCGTCGCGTCCCCCACGTACGACAGGTGCGGCACCTTCGTACCCTCACCGATCGTCGCGTTCTTCATCTCGACGTACGTGCCCGCCTTGGCCTTCGCACCCAGGTTCGTCCCCGGACGCAGGTACGCGAACGGGCCGACGGTCGCCGACTCCCCGATCACCGCGGAATCCGCGACCGTGTTGTCCACCCGCGCCCCCGCACCCACCCGCGTGTCCGTCAGCCGCGTGTTCGGACCGACCTCGGCCCCCTCGGCGACATGCGTGCCCCCCAGCAACTGCGTCCCCGGGTGGACCACCGCGTCCTGCCCGAACGTCACCGTCACGTCCACGAACGTGCTCGCCGGATCCACCACCGTCACACCCGCCAGCATCGCCCGCTCCAGCAACCGCGCGTTCAACAACGCCCGCGCCTCCGCCAGCTGCACCCGGTTGTTGATCCCCAGGATCTGCCGGTGATCCGAACCCACGGCCGCCCCGACACGGTGCCCCGCCTCACGCAGGATGCCGAGGACGTCCGTCAGGTACTCCTCGCCCTGGCTGTTGTCGGTACGAACCTTGCCGAGCGCATCGCTCAGCAGCGCCCCGTCGAACGCGAAGACCCCGGAGTTGATCTCACGGATCGCGCGCTGGGCGTCGGTCGCGTCCTTGTGCTCCACGATGGCCGTCACGGCGCCGGTCGCCGCGTCCCGGACGATCCGCCCGTAGCCGGTCGAGTCGGGGACCTCGGCGGTGAGCACGGTGACGGCGTTGCCGTCGGCCTCGTGCGTGCGCGCGAGCTGCCGGAGCGTCTCGCCGGTCAGCAGCGGGGTGTCGCCGCAGACGACCACCACGGTCCCGGCGATCTCGCCGCCAAGCTCTTCGAGGGCCATCCGGACGGCGTGCCCGGTGCCGTTCTGCTCGTACTGGACGGCGGTGCGGACACCCGGGTCGATCTCGGCGAGGTGCGCGGCGACCTTCTCGCGGGCGTGGCCGACGACGACCACGAGGTGCGCGGGGTCCAGCTCGCGCGAGGCGGCGACGACGTGGCCGACGAGCGAGCGCCCGGCGATCTCGTGCAGAACCTTGGGAGTGGCCGACTTCATGCGGGTGCCTTCACCCGCTGCGAGTACGACGACGGCTGCCGGGCGGGTTGCGCTCACGGGGATGCCCTTCGGCTTCGGGGGTGGACCCGTGAAGGATACCGGTGGGCCGGGGGCCGGAAACGAGGCCGGGTCCCGACCGCGGAGGTCAGGACCCGAACCGGCTTGAGGCTCCCCCGTCAGGACTCGAACCCGAACCTAATGGCACCAAAAGCCATTGTGCTGCCAATTACACTACGGGGGACTATGTCCGACTAAACCGGACATTACGTCCTCATGGTCAAGTCGACGGCACCTACTATGCCGTACCAGGTGCCTTCAATGCGACGGTACAAATCAGAGCCCTTCAGGACGCGCACCGTGAGACAGCCGCGGTACGTGTCGCCCGTGTTCTTGCGGTTGGTGAGAGGGTTGTGCCGCTTCAACGTCGTCTTGCCGAAGTGGGAGGCGTCGAGGCCGACGACACCGGTCCAGTACTCTGCCGCCGCGGCCGCGTCGGCGGATTCGTGGATCTGCAGCGTGAACCTCAGGCGGTCGTCGTCCACGCCGAGGAGGCGCAGCCACGCCAGGAACGTCCTGATCATGCCCGGATCGCTGTTCACGAAGCTGATCTGCGGTTGTGGCCTGTGGGGCTTGGTCTTTCCGCCTTCGGCCCAGTAGAGGCCGACGCCGAGCAGGAACAATTCCCTGTCGGTGAGGGATCCGACCTCCTCCTGTGCCGCCCGGCGGTCTTCTTCGTACGCCGCCTGGCGACGCAAGTGTGCCTCCTTGCGCCCCTGCTGAGCCCGCACCATGTCGGTGCCGGGGGGTCGCACCTTCCGCTCCGGCTTCGGCAGGTCGCGGACCCAGAGGGAGATGGAGCTCTTCGAGCAGCCGAGCTCGACCTGTATCTGGTCGTAGGTCAGGCCCTGGAGGCGGAGTTCGCGGGCGCGGGCGCGGAGGTCGTCCTTGGCGTTGGGGCGCTTCGTCCATTCGGGGGCCGGTTCGCCCTCCAGCAGGCGGTTGAGGATGTCGTTGTTGTGGACGTGCAGGCGGTCGCGGATCTGGCGGCGGCTGAGGCCTTCGCGGCGGAGGGTGACGGCTTGCTCGCGAAGGGCGTCGAACGTGGTGGCGCCCGTGCGGAGGCCGCCGGTGCCGTCGCCCGGGCGACGTCGGATTTCGGTCATGTCGCCAATGTCGTCCGGAATGTGGGATTCAGGTATCGATGGGCGACACGTTCAGTCGTACGTGCGATTACCGGCGGTTTGCCGGAAAATCCCGCGGAGCCGTGGTGGGGGCGCTGCGTACGCTGGACGGCATGACCAGTACGGGGGAAGAGCAAGGCAGCGCTGGGCCGCCGTTGTGGTGGGAGCGGCGTCGGGACGTCGCGTGGGACGTGGGGATCGGGGTGGTGTCCGCCCTGGAGTGTGCGTGGGAGGGGGTGCCGTTCGCGCGCGAGGCCGGGGTGCCGGTGGTGCTCGGGGTGGTGTTCGGGTTCGTGGTGGGGGCCACGCTCGTGCTGCGGCGGCGCTGGCCGGTTGCCGTGGTGTTGGTGGCGGTCGCGGTGACGCCGGCGGTGATGGGGTTCCTGCTCGGGGTGGTGGGGCTGTACTCGCTGGCCGCGTGTGAGGTGCCCCGGCGGGTCACGGCGATCCTGACTTCGATGTCGCTCGTCGCGACGCTGGTGGTGATCTACCTGCGGACCGACGACGAGGCGGGGGTGACGCAGACCCTGTTGATCTCGCTGTCGGTGTTCGTGGCGGTGGCGCTGACGGTGCCGCCGGTGTTGCTGGGCATGTACGTGGGTGCGCGGCGCCGGCTGATGGAGAGCCTGCACGAGCGGGCGGATTCGTTGGAGCGGGAGTTGTCGCTGCTGGCGGAGCGGGCCGAGGAGCGGGCGGAGTGGGCGCGTACGGAGGAGCGGACGCGGATCGCGCGGGAGATGCACGACGTGGTGGCGCACCGGGTGTCGTTGATGGTGGTGCATGCGGCGGCGTTGCAGGCGGTTGCGGCGAAGGATCCGGTGAAGGCGGCGCGGAACGCGGCGTTGGTGGGGGACATGGGCCGGCAGGCGTTGACGGAGTTGCGGGAGATGTTGGGGGTGTTGCGGGCTCCGGCGGCGCAGAGGCCGGTGGCGGTGCCGGTGGTGCCGGTGGTGGTTGCGGGTCAGGAGGAGGGGCCGTCGTTGGCGGAGCTCGAGGTGCTGGTGGGGCAGTCGCGGGCGGCGGGGATGGTGGTGCGGCTTGATGTGCGGGGGGAGTGGCCGGGGTATGCGGCGGAGGTGGAGCAGGCGGCGTACCGGGTGGTGCAGGAGGCGTTGACCAACTGCCACAAGCACGCGCCGGGTGCGGAGGTCGTGGTGCGGCTGGCTCATCGGGAGGGTGAGGTGGCGATGCAGGTGGAGAACGGGCCGTGTGACGGTGATGTGGGTGGGGCGGGTCTGCCCAGTGGGGGGAACGGTCTGGTGGGGATGCGGGAGCGGGTGCTGGGGTTGGGCGGGGTGTTCGTGGCGGGGCCGACGGATTCGGGTGGTTTCCGGGTGTCGGCGGTGCTGCCGTGTGCGCCCGTGCGGGCTTAGCCGGTGGTGAGGCGGGTGGGCTGGAGGCCGGTGAGGAGGAGGGTGAGGGCTTCGTCGAGGGATGCGCCGAGGTACCAGTCGCCGGTGTGGTCGATGCCGTAGACGCGGCCTTCGCGGTCGATGGCGAGGTGGGAGCCGGTGTCCGCGTCGATGCCGAGGGGGCTGAGTTCGGTGGAGAGGGCTCGGCCGAGGTCGGCGAAGGTGCGGGCGAGGTGGAGGCCCGTGAGGGGGTCGAGGTGTACGGGGGTGGGGGCTATCTGGCGGCCGGGTCCGGGGGCGGTGAGGGTGAGGCCGCCGAATTCGGCCCAGGCTTCGACTGCGGCGGGGAAGACGGTGTGGCGGTGTCCGGCGGGGGTGGTGTGGTCGCGCAGGGCGTCGGCCCAGTATTCGGCCTGTTTGATGTCCCAGCGTCCGGGTTCCCAGCCGGCGGTGCGCAGGGCGGTGTCGATGGGGGTGGGGAAGCGGGTGGCTGAGGAGCGGTCGTAGGACGCGGAGGTGCTCATGGCGGCTACTCGGTGTGGGAGAGGTCGACGGGGCGTACGCCGAAGTGGGTGAGGAGGGCTTGGCAGGAGCGGCAGGGGGGTGCGTAGGTGCCGTGGAGGGGGTCGCCGTCTTCGCGGATGTGACGTGCGGTGATCTTGGCGTGTTTGAGGGAGCGGCGGGCTTCGCTCGCGCTGAGGGGTTTGCGGGAGGCGCGTCTGCTGCGGGCGGCTTCGGTGGCGGTGATGTGGCGGGAGAGGAGTATCGCCTCGGGACATCGGCCGGTGAAGCGTTCGCGTTGGCTGCTGGTGAGGGTGTCGAGGTAGTCCTGGACGAGTGGGTGGAGGGTGGGGGGCTGGTCGGCTTTGCCGGCGGTGCCGGTGAGGGTTTCGCCGCGTACGGAGAGGGCTGCGGCGATGGTGGGCAGGATGCCGTCGCGGCGGAAGCGCAGTACGGGGACGGTGTGGCCGTCGGTGGTGCTCCAGCGTAGGCGCGGGTCGCCGGTGGTGCCCGTGGTGCCGGTGGTGGCGCTGGTGGGTGCCGGTTCGGCGTGGTCCGTGCGTGTTGCCGTGTGCTGCATGGTCGCTCTTCCCTCCCGTGGCGGCGGTGGTGGCCGCGGTCGCGCACGCCCCCGTGCTGAGGGGACAGCCTGTCAAATGTCCCGTGTGGTGTGGAAGCGGGGTCGAATTTTCGTATCAATTCGGATGTTGCGGGCCGTGGTGTGGGTGGGCGGCCGGTGGGCGGGTGTCGCTCTTGCGGGAGCACATAGGCTGTGGTGAACCAGCCAGATCCAGCAGGGGGCTACCGCCATGACGACAGGTCGGCTCGGGCAGCAGGCCCCGCCACCCAACGCCGCTTATTCGGGGCAGGTCGTGCATTTTCCGGACCCGGTCCGGGCTGCCCGGCATCCTCACGGTGTCCGGATGAGTGGTGAGGGTCATCCCGATTTCTCTCCTTATGCTCGGGCGGCGGTGGAGATCGCGGAGCCGCCTGAGGGTTTCGGTGTGGACGAGCTGCGTTTGACGGATTACGTGTCCGCGAATGCGGCGATGCGCGCGGTGGGTCACGAGTTGTGGGACACGGTCGGTGCGGTGGCGACTCCGCACGGGTGGACGTGGCACCACGTGGCGGGTTCGCGCCGGTTGGAGCTGGTTCCGGTCGAGGTGAAGGCGTTGCTCCGTCATCACGCGGGGCTGGCGTCGGCGCCGGTGGATCAGGACAAGCGTGGGACGCGGCCCCTGCAGGAGGTGCGTCCGGTGCACCTGGGTCTGCCGAAGTCGGTGGTTTCGGTGTCGGAGCGGCAGGTGCAGGGGGTCGAGGAGGATCTCGGGTACCGGCTTCCGGAGGCGTACCGGTCGTTCCTCAAGGCGGCCGGGGGTTGTGCGCCGGTGGGTACGGGGCTGGACGTGGAGCTGGGCCTGCTGGTGGACCAGCCGTTCTTCACGGTGCGTGAGGAGGCGGCGGTCAATGACCTGGTGTACGTCAACAAGTGTTTGCGGGACCACCTGACGAAGGACTACCTGTGCGTGGCCTTCGTGCAGGGCGGGTTGCTCGCGGTGAAGGTGAAGGGTGAGGGGATCGGCTCCGTGTGGTTCTCCCCCTACGACGACGGACGGGACCGGGACGGCTGGTCGGTGCAGGAGCGCGTGGAGCGGTTGTTGCTGCCGTGCGGTGCTGATTTCGACGCCTTTCTGGAGCGGTTGGCGGGTAGTCCGCCGGAGTTGGAGACGGTGGCCGGTCTGATGGTGGACGGCGGATTCGCACGCTCGGTTCCCGTTGCGGGTGCCGCTCCGGTGGAGGGGTGACGGCGCGGTGGTGACGTTTGCGCAGGCGCAGGAGCGCGCCGAGGAGTGGATCAACGGGGACGTGCCCGCCTACCAGCACCGTGAGGTGCGGGTACGGGAGTTCGGACTCGGGTTCGTGGTGTGGTCGGAGGACCGGGCGGGCGGTCCGGTGTCCGGTGGTGGGCGGCATCGGCTGGTCATCGCGCGGGACAGTGGTGAGGTGACGTTGTGGCCCGGGTTGCCGGTGGGTGAGGTGATCCGGCGGTACGAGGAGGAGTACGGGGCGGCGGCGGCGCCGGTCGCGGAGGCTTCGGTGCCGTCGCCGCGGATCGACTCGGAGCAGACCTCGTTCATGTTGAGTCCGCCGGAGTGGTTGCAGGAGGCGGCGGACCGGGCGGGGATTGCGCGGGCGGAGCCGTCGGGGGGTGCGGGTTCCGAGGCTGCCGGGGTCCCTTCGGGCGCGGTGGCGTCCCGTGGCGGGGGCGAGGCGGCGTACGAGCCGACCGCCAATGACGGGGTGCCGGCCGGGGCGACGCCGTGGGCGGGGACGGATGTGAATTCCGGCGCGGACGAGCCGTCGGTGCCGTTGCCGGCGACGGTGTTCGCGCCGCCGCTTTCGGGGTCGGACGTGGAGGAGGGCGCGGCGGCGTCTTCGGGGGTGGCTCCGGAGGCGAAGACGACGTTGATGTCCGGGGGCAGTCAGCTGCCGAGGACGGCGATAGCGCCGGCGTTGGGGGAGGGTGCCGGGAGCATCGCCGACGCGCCGACGAGCAAGGCGCAGGTACGGCCGGGGGTTTCCAGGGCAGTGGCCGGTGCGCCGGCTGACGTGCCGTCCGCGCCTCCTGCGCCTCCCGCGCTGCCGGGGGCTTCTGGTGCGCCGGGTGGTGGGCTTGATCACGCTGCGACGATGCTGGCCGGTCCTGCTGTGGTGGGGCCGCCGGCTCCGCCCGGGCCGCCGCCGGCTCCTGGTGTGCCTGGGGGTGCGTCCGGGGGTGCCGGTGCGGGTGCCGGTGCTTCTGGTGGGCCGGGTGGTGGGCTTGATCATGCGGCGACGATGCTGGCGGGGCCTGCTGTGGTGGGGCCGCCGGCTCCGCCGGGGCCGCCGCCGGCTCCGCCGGGGCCGCCGCCGGCTCCTGGTGTGCCTGGGGGTGCGTCCGGGGGTGCCGGTGTTCCCGGCGCGCCGGGTGGCGGGCTTGATCACGCTGCGACGATGCTGGCGGGGCCTGCTGTGGTGGGGCCGCCGGCTCCGCCCGGGCCGCCGCCGGCTCCTGGTGTACCTCCGGGTCCGCCCGGGGTTCCCGGTGCTCCTGCGGCTCCTGGCGCGCCTGGTGTGGGCGCGCACCACGCCGCGACGATGCTGGCCGGTCCCGCTGTCCCGCAGCCGCCCGGCCCGCCCGGGCCGCCGCCCGGCGCGCCGCAGCACGGCCCGGCTCCCGTGGCGGCGCAGTCCGGCGTCCCCACGGTGGGTCCCGGCTACCAGGCCGTGTTGCGCTACCGCGCGCCCGACGGCTCCGAGCAGCAGCTGATCCGTCGTTCGGCGCCGGGTACGCCGCACCCGGAGTGGCAGATCCTGTACGAGCTGCGGGCGATGAACGTGCCGCCGCAGCAGGTGCTGGAGCTGCACACGGAGCTGGCGTCGTGTGAGCTGCCGGGTGGTTACTGCGCGCGGATGATCAGGGAGACGTGGCCGCAGGTGCGGATCACGAGCGTGGCCCCGTACGGCACGGATCACGCGAGCCGTCAGCAGGGCATGCGGCATCTGATCACCCACCAGAGTGAACTGCACCAGGTGGCGGACGGTCCGGCGCGCCCCGCGCCGGTGCGGGCGCCGCTGCCGCAGGTTCCGTTGCAGCCGGCGATCCCGCTGGAGGCGATCGCGCAGGAGCTGGCGGGGGCGTTCGGGCCGCAGGGCGTGTTCCGTTTCGAGCAGCGGGCGGTGTCCCGTCAGGGTGTGCCGGAGATCGTGGCGCAGACGCTGATGTGGTCGGGTCTGCCGGTGGACTTCGGGCCGTTCTTCTGGGCGCAGGCGGTGCCGGGTCAGCCGTTGCCGACGCTGGCGGAGCTTGCTGCGCAGCGGCAGGTGCAGGCGGCGTCGGACGCGGGTTCGTACCTGGTGGTCGGCAGTGACTTCGGCAAGGCGCTGTGCGTGCAGTACGGGACGGCGCACATCGTCGCGGTTCCGGTGGAGGCCGGTCCGGGCGGGGCGCCGGTGCCGCCGCAGTTCGTGAATTCGAGCCTGCCGCAGTTCGTGCGGTCGCTGGCGATGCTGGGTCAGATGTGGCGGCTGCGCCAGCATTTGACGCCGGAGCAGGCGGGGCGCTGGACCGTCGATTTCCAGGCGAATCTGGCGGGGCTGGACGGTGCGGCGCTGGCTTCGCCGGAGAGCTGGTGGTCGGTGCTGGTGGAGCAGATGTGGGACGGGCTGCTCTGATCGCAGCCGTCGGCAGGTGTGGCCGGGCCGGGACCCCCGCGAGGGGTTCCCGGCCCGGCCATTCCGGCTTCAGGGAGCAAATGGCGCATCCTTGACGGGAATCCCCGCGAGAGAGGCGCTTCCAGCATGAGTGCACCGATGACACCTCAGGGACCTCAGGGTTTGGCGACCGCGCGCGGTCGCGGTTACCGGACCGATCAGGTCGACCGGTATCTCGCGCGGCTGTCGGGCAGCCGGGACGAGGCCTGGGAGCGGGTGGCTCGGCTGACGGTCCTGGCGAAGCGGATGGAGGCGGAGGCGCAGCGGCTGCGGGAGGCGGTGGCCTCGCTGGCGCCGCAGACGTACGACGAGCTGAGCGAGCGGGCGCGGCGGATCCTGGCGCTGGCGCAGGAGGAGGGCGAAGCCGTACGGGGGGACGCGCGCGCGGACGCGGCGGCGACGCTGGGCGCGGCGGACGCGTACGCGGACCGGGTGGCGGAGCTGGCGCGGCAGGACGCGCACGCGGTGGTGGAGCAGACCGAGGTGCGGGCGCGGCAGGGGCTGGAGCGGGCGCAGCGCGAGGCGGACGAGGTGCGGGCCGGGGCCCGGGACGACGCGGCGCGGTGGCGGGCGGAGGCGCACGCGGCGCTGGTGGAGACGCGCCGGCGGGCGGACGTGCTGGTGGCGGAGCGGGAGCAGGAGCAGAGGGAGCGCCGGGAGGCGGCGGAGCGGGAGATCGCCGTACGGGAGGCGGACCAGGAGGCGCGGCTGTCGGAGCTGGAGCGGGACGCGCAGGCGCGGCTGGCCGAGGCGCGGCGGGCCTTCGCGGAGGCGGAGGAGGCGGCGCGGCACGGGCAGGAGGACGCCGAGGCCCGGGGGGCGGAGCTGGTCGCGGCGGCGCGGGCGCGGGAGGAGCGGGTGGGGCGGGAGACGGAGCGGGTCCTGCGGGAGCATGCGGCGGCGCAGGAGGAGATGCGGGCGCACATGAGTCATGTGCGGTCCAGCCTGGCGGCGTTGACGGGGCGGGCTCCTGCGGAGGGCTGACGGCTCCTGCGGAGGGCTGGCGCGGGTTCCCGTGCGGGGCGGGTGGGGTTGCCCGTGCGGGGCCGCCCCGCGGAGCGGCCCCGGCTGCGCCGGGCTTTGCGGGGCTCCGCCCCGCACCCCGCGCCTCAAACGCCGGCGGGGCTGGGGAGTGGTGCCTCAAACGCCGGCGGGGCTTGAGGGGGTGGCGGGACTGGTCGGGGCGGCGGGGCTTGAGGGGGCGGTCGGGGCTGGCGGGGTGGTCGGGTTGGCCGGGGTGGCGGGGCTGGTTTTGGCGGGGCCGGGTGGGGCGTCCGCGGCGGGGGCGTAGAGGTACGGGTCGCTGCGCAGGCCGTGGGAGGTGACCGTCACCGGGAAGGGGGCGGGCGGGGGGTTGGGGAGGGGGGTGGTGAGGGCGCAGGTCACGGGGTCGAGGACGGCCGGGACCGGGGTGTCGGCCACCGTGACGCGGGCGTCGTCGAAGCCGCCGCCCTCGATGGTGAGGATGCCGTCCGCGAGGGTGACGCGTGTGATCACCGGGTTGGCGCGGGTGGCCAGCTTGTTGACGAGGTAGGCACCCGCCGGGGCTCCGGTGAGGGCCCAGATCTCCCCGGGCAGGCGCGGGAGTCCGCCGCCCACGTCGGCGAGGAAGAAGAGGACGACGTAGAGCATCGTGACCGCGCCGAGTGCCACGTACTGGAGGTCGACCAGGTCCGTGCGGCCGCTGTCGTTCGCGATGAGTTCCCGCAGCGGCCGCCGGCCCGTGGTCGTGGGCCTGGCGGCCGGCTTGGCGAGGCTGCCGTTCTGCACGCGGATCCCGACGACCGTCTTGGCCCCGATCAGTGCCAGGTACGGGCCGCCCAGCAGCGGCAGGTACACCGTCGTCAGGTTGGACAGCGGGCCGTGTTCGCCCTGGAACCAGGCGACTCCGCCGCCCGCCGTCAGCCCGTAGGCGAGGCAGGTGAGCAGCAGCCACACCAGGATGACGGTCCAGGCCAGGGCGAGGGTGGTGGAGGTGGAGAGCCGGCCGTCGCGGCCGGTGATGAAGCCGGGGTGGTGGTAGAGCCGCAGGGCGGCCGGGCCGGCCAGGGCGGCGAGTAAGGCCAGGGCGAGGAGTGCGGATGTCATGGGTCCCCCGTGTGGTGGTGCCGGGCGGCGGGTCGCCCCCAGAGAGATACCCGTACGCCCCGAGCATGACAACTCGCGGGGGCTACTCCTGGCCCGGCAGGACGGGGAACCTGCGGGGCGCCACCGTCAGCAGGATCAGCAGCGCGGCCAGGGCGGCCACCGCCGCGCCGAGGAAGATGTGGTGCACGGCGGCGTTCACGGCGGCCCGCAGGTGGTCGGCGGCGGCCCGCGGGAGGAGTTCCGGCCGGTCCAGTGCCTTCGACACGTCGTCCAGGTGGTCCGGCAGTCCGGGAACGGGGGCCCGCGTCAGCCGGGCGGCGATGGTGGCGTTGGCGACGGCCCCCATGAGTGCCGCTCCCACGCTCTGGCCGACCTGACGGGAGAACAGGACGGAGGCCGTCGTGGTTCCCCGTTCCGCCCAGACCACCGTGGACTGGACCCCGGCGATCAGCGGGAGTTGGAAGAGCCCGAGGGCCGCGCCGAGCAGCAGCATGACCGTCGCGGCCTGCCAGGGCCGGGCCGGGTAGGGGAGCAGGGTGAAGGAGAACAGGACCACGGCGGCCAGGGCGACCCCGGTGGCGGCGGTGTCGCGGAAGCCGATGCGCCGGTAGACGTGCTGGGCGAAGGCGGCGGTGATGGGCCAGGTCAGGGTCATGGCGGAGGCGACCAGGCCGGCGTTGACCGCGCCGAGGCCGAGCACGGCCTGGGCGTAGGTCGGCATGAAGACCTGCGGGGCGGCCATGAGGAGGCCGAGGGCGGCCATGGCGAGGTTGACGGCGGCGATCGTGCGCCGGCGCCACACCCAGCCGGGCAGGATCGGTTCCTCGGCCCGGCGCTCCACCCGCACGACCAGGGCGGCCAGCAGTGCGCCGGTGGCCAGGAGTCCGAGGGAGGGCGCGGAGAGCCAGGGCCAGGCGACGCCGCCTTGGACGAGGGCGAACAGCACGACCCCGCCGCAGGCGAACACGCCGAGTGCGCCGGCCCAGTCGATGGGGCCCCGGCGCCCCGGCGACCGCACGGGTTCGGTGAGGTGGCGGGCGATGATCGCCAGTGCGGCGAGGGCGAGCGGCAGGTTGAGCAGGAAGATCCAGCGCCAGTCCGCGTAGGTGGCGATGACCCCGCCGACCGCGGGGCCGCCGACGGCCGAGGTGGCCCACACGACGGTCATCCGGGACTGGATGCGGGGGCGGTCCTTGAGGGGGTAGAGGTCGGCGGCCAGGGTCTGGACCGTGCCCTGGAGGGCGCCGCCGCCCAGTCCTTGGAGGATGCGGAAGGCGATGAGGGCGGCCATGTTCCAGGCGGCGGCGCACAGCAGTGAGCCGAGGAGGAACAGGCTGATGCCGATGAGCAGGACGGGCTTGCGGCCGTAGGTGTCGGAGAGCTTCCCGTAGACGGGGAGGGTGACGGTGCCGGCGAGTACGTAGCCCGCGAAGATCCAGGAGAAGACGGAGAACCCGCCGAGGTCGCCGACGATCTGGGGGACGGCGGTGGAGACGATGGCGCCGTCGAGGGCGACGAGGCCCATGGTCAGCATCAGCGCGGCGACGACGGCGGTCTTCGGCCGCCCGGGCGGGGCCGCCGCGGGCGCGCTTGCGGCCCCGGCCCGCCCCGCCTCGTCCGACTCCCCGGCCGCGTCCGACTCCCCGGCCGTATCCGGCTCTCCGGGCGCGTCCGACTTCCCGGTTCCGCCCGTCTCCCCGGGGTCAGCGGCCCTGACCGGTTCGCCGGCCGTGCCCGGCCGCCGGGGTCCCGCCGGTTCCCCGGCTCCCTCCGCCCGCCCCGCTCCCCCCGCCTCCCACGGATTGGCTGAAACGTTTCTCCTCAGACGGTTCCGCGCGCCCTCCCCAGGGCGGCCCCCCGCTCTCTCCCCCATGCCCACCGCAGTCCCCTCCACCATGCACGCGTGTGCGGGGAACACCCTCTCACCGGGCGTGCGCCGGCGGTATCCCCGAGACCCGCCGTCCCGAAGGATGAAAACCCCTAGGGGTTCCTCCACAGCCAGGGCGAGGGGTCTTTCGTCCCCGCGGAGGAGGTGCCGGTCTCCGGCAGGTCCTTAACTGAGTCATACGAGCGGGCCGGCCGGGGTGGGGGTAACCCCCGTACGGACACGGCGATGGGCACCAGTGCCCAGCGCACCCCCGTTCAACAGACTTGGGCCGGCGAGCTGCGCCGACCACCGACGAGGGGAAACACCGTGACAACGGCCATGACCGAAACCAGGCAGGGGGGCACTGGGGGGCATCCCGCCGTCGCGGCCCGGGCACGCGAGGTCGTCAAGGCGTACGGCTCGGGCGAGACCCGCGTCGTCGCCCTCGACCGGGTCGACGTGGACATCCACCGCGGCCGGTTCACCGCGATCATGGGCCCCTCCGGCTCCGGCAAGTCCACCCTGATGCACTGCCTGGCCGGTCTGGATACCGTGACCAGCGGCCGGATCCACCTGGACGACACGGAGATCACCGGCCTCAAGGACAAGAAGCTCACGCAGCTGCGCCGCGACAAGATCGGCTTCATCTTCCAGGCGTTCAACCTCCTGCCGACGCTGAACGCCCTGGAGAACATCACGCTCCCCATGGACATCGCCGGCCGCAAGCCCGACGCCCAGTGGCTGGCGCGGGTGGTGGAGACGGTGGGCCTCGCGGGCCGACTCAAGCACCGCCCGACCGAGCTGTCCGGCGGCCAGCAGCAGCGCGTGGCGGTCGCCCGCGCCCTCGCCTCCCGCCCGCAGATCATCTTCGGTGACGAACCCACCGGCAACCTCGACTCCCGCGCCGGGGCCGAAGTCCTCGGCTTCCTGCGCCAGTCGGTGGACGAGCTGGGCCAGACCATCGTGATGGTCACCCACGACCCGGTCGCCGCCTCCTACGCGGACCGCGTCATCTTCCTCGCCGACGGACGCATCGTGGACGAGATGGCGAACCCGAGCGCCGACCAGGTCCTGGACCGGATGAAGGACTTCGACGCACGCGGGCGGACCTCGTGACCGTCATGAAGACGGCGCGGCGCAACTTCGTCGCGCACAAGGGGCGCATGGCCCTCTCCGCCATCGCCGTACTGCTCTCCGTCGCCTTCGTCTGCGGCACCCTGGTGTTCACGGACACCATGAACACCACCTTCGACAAGCTGTTCGCGGTCACCAGTTCCGACGTCACGGTCAGCCCGAAGCAGCCCGACGAGGGCAAGGCGCCCGGTGACAGCGGCAAGCCCGAGGTGCTCGCCGGCCCGGTCGTCGAACGCGTCTCGAAGATCGAAGGCGTGAAGACCGCCGAGGGCGGTGTGATCTCGGCGGCCGTCACCGTCGTCAACGCCAAGAACGAGAACCTCGGTTCGGACGGCGGTGCCCCGACCCTCGCGGGCAACTGGACCGAGAACGAGCTCAAGTCCATGAAGATCACCTCCGGTCGGGCCCCGCGCGGCCCGACCGAGGTGATGATCGACGCCGACACCGCGAAGAAGCACCACCTCGCGCTCGGGGACGACATCCGCACGATCGCCGTCACCGGCGACAACCGGGCCAAGATCAGCGGTATCGCCTCCTTCACCGTGACCAACCCGGGCGCCACCGTCGTCTACCTCGACACCGCCACCGCCCAGCAGCTGCTGCTCGGCGCCCCCGGCGCGTTCACGCACGTCAACGTCACCGCCAAGGACGGGGTCGGCGACGAGCAGCTCAAGCGGAACATCGCGAAGGCCGTCGGCGCGGACACCTACAAGCTGCAGACCGCGAAGGAATCCGCGGACGCCAACCGCAAGAGCGTCGGCTCGTTCCTGAACGTGATGAAGTACGCGATGCTCGGCTTCGCGCTGATCGCCTTCCTGGTCGGCATCTTCCTCATCTTCAACACGTTCTCGATGCTGGTCGCCCAGCGCACCCGCGAGATCGGACTGATGCGTGCCATCGGCGCCGACCGCAAGCAGATCAACCGCTCCGTCCTCGTCGAGGCCTTCCTGCTCGGTGTCGTCGGCTCGGTCCTGGGCGTCGGCGCCGGGGTGGGTCTGGCCGTCGGCCTGATGAAGCTCATGGGCCAGATGGGCATGGACCTGTCCACCGACGACCTGACCGTCGCCTGGACCACCCCCGCCGTCGGCCTGTTCCTCGGCATCCTCGTCACCGTCGTCTCCGCCTACATCCCCGGCCGCCGCGCCGGGAAGGTCTCGCCGATGGCCGCGCTGCGCGAGGCCGGCACACCCGGCGACAAGCGGGCCGGCCGCATCCGGGCCGCCTTCGGCCTGGTCCTGACCGGGCTCGGCGGCGCCGCGCTCTTCCTCGCCTCGGCCGCCGACAAGGCCACCCAGGGCTCGCTGTGGCTGGGGCTGGGCGTCGTCCTGACCCTCATCGGGTTCATCGTGGTCGGCCCCTTCCTCGCCGGGATCGTCGTACGGCTGCTGTCCGCGCCGGTGCTGCGGCCCTTCGGCTCCGTCGGCAGGCTCGCCGAACGCAACGCGCTGCGCAACCCGCGGCGCACCGGCGCCACCGCCGCCGCGCTGATGATCGGTCTGGCGCTGGTCGCCTGCCTGTCGGTGGTCGGCTCCTCGATGGTGGCCTCCGCGACCGCCGAGCTCGACAAGTCGGTCGGCGCGGACTACATCGTCAGCTCCCCGTCCGGACAGCCGGTCGTGCCGCAGGCCGAACGGGCGATGCGCGCCGCCGCCAACCTGGACCACGTCACCGCCTACCGCGAGATCCCGGTGAAGATCACCGCTCCCGACGGGTCCAGCGGAGACTACGGCCTGGGCGCGACGGACCCCACGTACGCCAAGGACATCCGGCGCACGATGACGGCCGGCGAGCACGCGGCGGCGTACGGGGCGAACGCGATGTCGGTCGGCTCGCTCTACGCCACCGAGCACCACCTGAAGGTGGGTGACGAGCTGACGGTCGCCTTCAACGGCGGTAAGACGGCCAAGCTGAGGATCGCGGCGATCACCAGCGACGACGGCAACCTCGACAAGGGGATGAAGTACATCAGCACGGCCGTCGCCGAGGCGAACCTGCCGGCCGACGCGCTGCCGCGCCCCTTCATGCTGCTGGCCACCGCCAAGTCCGGGCAGGCGGACGCCGCCTACGACGGGGTCAAGGCCGCGCTGGCGCAGTACCCGCAGTACAAGGTGCTCAACCAGGCCGACTACAAGCAGGTCCTGCGCGACCAGGTGGGCCAGCTGCTGAACATCGTCTACGGGCTGCTCGCCCTCGCGATCATCGTCGCCGTGCTGGGTGTGGTGAACACCCTGGCGCTCTCGGTGGTCGAGCGGACCCGGGAGATCGGCCTGATGCGTGCCATCGGCCTGTCCCGGCGTCAGCTGCGCCGCATGATCCGCCTGGAGTCGGTGGTCATCGCCCTGTTCGGCGCGCTGCTCGGCCTCGGTCTGGGCATGGGCTGGGGCGCGACGGCGCAGCGGCTGCTGGCGCTCGAAGGGCTGAAGGTGCTGGAGATCCCGTGGCCGACGATCCTCGGGGTGTTCGCCGGCTCGGCCCTGGTGGGCCTGTTCGCCGCACTGGTCCCGGCGTTCCGGGCGGGGCGGATGAACGTACTGAACGCGATCGCCACCGACTAGGGACTGCCGGACAGGACCCGGTTCGGGAGGCGTTCGCCACGGGGGTACACCGGCCCCGGTCCCGCCCGCGAGGGCGCGGCCGGGGCCGGTGTCGTGTCCCGGTCCGGGGCCGCGTCACAGCCGTTGGAGGACGATGATCCCGCCGGCCTCGCCGAGCACCCCGAACCGGGCGCCGGGGTGCAGGCGGACGGCGCCGGCGACCGGGTCGTCGCCGGCCCAGCCGGAGGAGGTGTCGAAGGCGACGAAGGCCGGGAGCACGCCCGGGGCGGAGCCGATCCAGTAGACCCGACAGCGCGAGGTCAGCCGGGACAGCGGCGGGGTGTCGGCCTCCACGCTCGCCCCGTCCGGGATCCGGGCCAGGAGCCGGTCGGCCTCGGTGACGCGGGCGGGCGTGGTGTACGTGGACCGGTGCCCCAGCCGTTCCAGGGGGAGGGTGGTGGCGCTGAGGGTGAGGGCGGCCGCGAGGAGGGCGCCGGGCAGGTGGACGGCGTAGGCGCGCAGCCACGGCCGGGTGGCACGGCGGGACCTGTCGAGGGCGTCGGCCAGCGCGAGGGAGGCCACCGGCATGAGGACGGCGCTGTAGTGCCAGTCGGTGGACCAGTAGTGCTCGTCGCCGGACAGGAACCGCCAGCCGAGGGTGGGCAGGGCCACCAGCAGCAGCGGGGAGCGCAGGGCCAGCAGCCCGGTGGTGGGGACCAGCACCCAGGCGAGGGTGTCCACTTTGGTGGCGAGCCCGGCCGTCGGCGAGGCGCCCCCGACCTTCTCCCAGTAGGCGTAGCCGCTGCCGAAGGCCGGAATCACGACGGTGAACACGAGGACGGCCGCCAGGACGGCGAGGACGGCGGTCAGGGCGGCGGCCGCCGCGGCCCGCCGGTCGGTGCGCCGGGCCTGCCGGGCGACGAGCAGGGCCAGGGCGGCGAGGGTGAAGCCGAGGTCCTCCTTGACGAGGAGCAGGGGCAGCCCCCACAGCAGCGCGGCCCCGGGGCGGCCGGCGAGCAGCGCCTCCAGCGCGAAGGCGAGCAGCGGTACGGCGAAGCAGACCTCGTGGAACTCGAAGTCGACGGCCCGCTGGATGCCCCAGCCCAGTCCGTACGCGGCGCCCACGCACAGGCCCGGGGCCCGGCCGAGCAGACGGGTCGCGGCGCGGGTGACGGGTACCGCGGAGACGGCGAACAGGGCGGCCTGCGCGAGGAGCAGTGTGGCGGGGCCGGGGAAGACCCGGTACAGGGGTGCGAGCACGGCGATGACGGGGCTGAAGTGGTCGCCGAGGATGTTGGCGCCGGGGCCCTTGAGGTCGGCGACGGGCGCCTGGAGGTGCGCGTACGCCCTGACCGCCTGCTCGAAGATGCCCAGGTCCCAGGAGGTGGCTTCCATGCGCCGGTGGCGGGAGAGGGAGAGCACGGCGTAGGCGGCGAACAGCAGGGCGGCCAGTGCGTACGGCTCGGCGCGGCGGAGGTCCCGGCCCGCCGTGTCCCGGGGGACGGCGGCGGGCCCGGTTATGGCGTCAGTCGTCACGCGGTGGTGCTCCCTCTGCCGGTCGGGGTCAGGGGGATGAACCCTTGCGGCGGGGCGACGCGGCACGTTCGGTCGGTACTTCCGGGACATCGTAGAGGCGCGGCGGCGGCACGGGGCGGCGCGGGGCCGCCCCGGCGGCAATCCCTCGCGCGGGTGTCGGTCGCGCGTCGTACGCTGGGAGCCCCCGGCCCGTTCACGTGTCGGGTCCTTCGCGTTGCCCCTCCACCGGACGGAAAGCCTCCTTCATGAGCCTGCACGGACTGCTCGACGCCGTCACCCGGGACCCCGCCCTCGCCGAGGCGGTCGCGGCGGCCGGGGACGGCAACCGGATGCACGTCGACCTGGTCGGCCCGCCCGCCGCCCGGCCCTTCGCGATCGCGGCGCTGGCCCGGCGCACCGGGCGGACGGTGCTCGCGGTGACCGCCACCGGGCGGGAGGCGGAGGACCTCGCGGCCGCGCTGCGGTCCTTCCTGCCCGCGGACGAGGTGGCGGAGTACCCCTCCTGGGAGACGCTTCCGCACGAGCGGCTGTCGCCGCGCAGCGACACCGTGGGCCGGCGGCTCGCGGTGCTGCGCCGGCTCACGCACCCCAGCGAGGACGACCCGGCGGCCGGTCCCGTCAGCGTCGTGGTCGCGCCGATCCGCTCGGTGCTCCAGCCGCAGGTCAAGGGGCTGGGCGAGCTGGTGCCGGTGAGCTTGCGGCAGGGCGAGAGCGTCGATCTGGGGCAGGTCACCGGGGCGCTGGCCGCCGCCGCGTACGCGCGGGTCGAGCTGGTGGAGAAGCGCGGCGAGTTCGCCGTGCGCGGCGGCATCCTCGACGTGTTCCCGCCCACCGAGGAGCACCCGCTGCGCGTGGAGTTCTGGGGTGACGAGGTCGAGGAGATCCGTTACTTCAAGGTCGCCGACCAGCGGTCCCTGGAGATCGCCGAGCACGGGCTGTGGGCGCCGCCGTGCCGGGAGCTGCTGCTGACCGACGAGGTGCGGGAGCGGGCGGCGGCGCTGGCCGAGGAGCACCCGGAGCTCGGCGAGATGCTGAACAAGATCGCCGAGGGGATCGCGGTGGAGGGCATGGAGTCGCTCGCGCCCGTCCTCGTCGACGACATGGAACTGCTGCTCGACGTGCTGCCGGCCGGGTCCATGGCGGTGGTCTGCGACCCCGAGCGGGTCCGGACCCGGGCCGCGGACCTCGTGGCGACCTCGCAGGAGTTCCTGATGGCGTCCTGGGCGGCGACCGCAGGCGGCGGCTCCGCCCCCATCGACGTCGGCGCGGCCTCGCTGCGCGGCATCGCGGACGTACGGGAGCACGCGCGCGAGCTGGGCATGATGTGGTGGTCGGTGTCCCCCTTCGCCGCGGACGAGGAAGCGGCCGGGAGCGACACCCTCAAGCTGGGCATGCACGCCCCCGAGGCGTACCGCGGCGACACCGCCCGCGCGCTCGCCGACACCAAGGGGTGGATCGCCGACGGCTGGTACACCGTCTACCTGACCGAGGGCCACGGCCCGGCCGCCCGTACCGTCGAGGTGCTCGGCGGCGAGGGCATCGCGGCCCGTCTGGAGGCGGACCTGCGCACCCTGGAGCCGTCGCTCGTGCACGTGTCGTGCGCCTCGCTCGACCAGGGATTCGTGGACCCCGCCCTCAAGATCGCCGTCCTGACCGAGACCGACCTGACGGGCCAGCGCACCGCCAGCAAGGACCTGGGCCGGATGCCGACCCGGCGCCGCAAGTCCATCGACCCCCTCACGCTGGAGACCGGCGACTACATCGTGCACGAGCAGCACGGCGTGGGCCGCTACATCGAGATGGTGCAGCGCACGGTCCAGGGCGCCACCCGCGAGTACCTCCTGGTGGAGTACGCGCCCGCCAAGCGCGGCCAGCCCGGCGACCGGCTGTACATCCCCACCGACCAGCTGGAGCAGGTCACCAAGTACGTCGGCGGCGAGGCCCCGACCCTGCACCGGCTCGGCGGCGCGGACTGGACGAAGACCAAGGCGCGCGCGAAGAAGGCCGTCAAGGAGATCGCCGCCGACCTGATCAAGCTGTACAGCGCGCGGATGGCGGCCCCCGGCCACACCTTCGGCCCGGACACGCCCTGGCAGCGGGAGCTGGAGGACGCCTTCCCGTACGCGGAGACCCCCGACCAGCTCACCACCATCGCCGAGGTCAAGGAGGACATGGAGAAGTCCGTCCCCATGGACCGCCTGATCTGCGGCGACGTCGGCTACGGCAAGACCGAGATCGCGGTCCGCGCGGCCTTCAAGGCGGTCCAGGACGGCAAGCAGGTCGCCGTGCTCGTCCCCACCACGCTTCTGGTGCAGCAGCACTTCGGGACCTTCTCCGAGCGCTACAGCCAGTTCCCCGTCAACGTGAGGGCGCTGTCGCGCTTCCAGTCCGACACCGAGTCCAAGGCCACCTTGGAGGGGCTGCGCGAGGGCTCGGTGGACGTGGTCATCGGCACGCACCGCCTCTTCTCGCAGGAGACGAAGTTCAAGGACCTGGGCCTGGTCATCGTCGACGAGGAGCAGCGCTTCGGCGTCGAGCACAAGGAGCAGCTCAAGAAGCTGCGCGCCAACGTCGACGTGCTGACGATGTCCGCCACGCCGATCCCGCGCACCCTGGAGATGGCGGTGACCGGCATCCGCGAGATGTCGACGATCACCACCCCGCCGGAGGAGCGGCACCCGGTGCTCACCTTCGTCGGCCCGTACGAGGAGAAGCAGATCGGCGCGGCCATCCGGCGCGAACTGCTGCGCGAGGGCCAGTGCTTCTACATCCACAACCGGGTCGAGTCCATCGACCGGGCCGCCGCGAAACTGCGGGAGATCGTGCCCGAGGCGCGGATCGCGACGGCGCACGGACAGATGTCCGAACAGGCCCTGGAGCAGGTCGTCGTGGACTTCTGGGAGAAGAAGTTCGACGTGCTCGTCTCCACCACGATCGTCGAGTCGGGCATCGACATCTCCAACGCCAACACCCTCATCGTCGAGCGCGGCGACAACTTCGGCCTCTCCCAGCTGCACCAGCTGCGCGGCCGCGTCGGCCGCAGCCGCGAGCGCGGGTACGCGTACTTCCTCTACCCGCCGGAGAAGCCGCTGACCGAGACCGCGCACGAGCGGCTCGCGACGATCGCCCAGCACACCGAGATGGGCGCCGGCATGTACGTGGCGATGAAGGACCTGGAGATCCGCGGCGCGGGCAACCTGCTGGGCGGCGAGCAGTCCGGCCACATCGCGGGCGTCGGCTTCGACCTGTACATCCGCATGGTCGGCGAGGCCGTCGCCGACTACCGGGCCGCGGTCGAGGGCGCCGTGGAGGAGGAGCCGGCGCTGGAGGTGAAGATCGAGCTGCCCGTCGACGCGCACGTCCCGCACGACTACGCGCCCGGCGAGCGGCTGCGCCTGCAGGCGTACCGGTCCATCGCGTCGGCGAACTCCGAGGCCGACATCAAGGCCGTGCGCGAGGAGCTGACCGACCGCTACGGCAAGCTGCCCGAGCCGGTGGAGAACCTGCTGCTGGTGGCGGGGCTGCGGATGCTGGCCCGCGCCTGCGGGGTCGGCGACATCACCCTGCAGGGCAACAACATCCGGTTCGGGCCGGTGGAGTTGCGCGAATCGCAGGAGCTGCGGCTCAAGCGGCTCTACCCGGGAGCGGTGCTCAAGCCCGCCACCTCACAGGTGCTCATCCCGCGGCCGAAGACCGCGAAGGTCGGCGGGAAGCCACTGGTCGGGCGGGAGCTGCTGGGGTGGACCGGGGAGTTCCTCACCACCATCCTCGGCTCGTAACACCCGGCGCGAGGCGGTCCGGACCCGGTGTCCGGGCCGCCTCGCCGCCGATCGTGCGGCGACCGTACAACGGTTGGGCACATCCCCTCACCATGGCCGGAAACGCTGTATACGCTCATACCCGCAACCCTTCCGCACGGCCCGTCAGGAGCACCGATGCACGCCCCCGGCATCCCGCCGCAGCATCCCCACCGGCCCAGTACCGAGGGCGTGGTGGCGCTGCGCGTGCTGTTCGCGCTGCTGCCGGTCCTCAGTTGCGGATTCCTGGCCTGGGGCACGATGCTGCGGCTCGCGATAGTGACCCGCGCGGCCCGTGACTGGACGCTGCTGGCGCTCAGCTGCGTGCTGTCCGTGGCCTCGGTCGTGCTGATCGGCGCGGACCCGACCCCGGACACCAGCGGCTGGCAGGGCAACGCCGGCGCCGGCATCATCCTCCTCACCGGCTTCGCCACCTGCGTGTACTTCCTCGTCGCCGACATCCGCCACCACGAGAAGCGGGCCGCGGCCCCCGCCGCGCACTGGTACGCCGCGCAGAACCCGCCCTACCCGGGCCCGCAGCAGCAGACCACGCCCGCCTACGGCTACCCGCCCGTGCAGTCCCCCGGCCAGACGCCGCTGCCGACGCCCCCGCAGCCGCAGGTCCCGCCGCAGCCGACGCCGCCCCCGCGCATCGGGCAGGTCCGCGCCGAGCTCGACGAGCTGAGCGAGCTGCTGCGCAAGCAGACCCCGCCGCCCCCCGGCGGCCCCTACCAGGACCCGAACCGGACCGCCGTGCAGGGCCCCGAGCAGTGACCGACCGGCTCATCGGCGAGCGCTACCAGCTCGCCTCCCTCCTCGGCCAGGGCGGCATGGGCCAGGTGTGGACCGCCTACGACCGGCGCCTGGACCGCCGCGTCGCCGTCAAACTGCTGCGCCCCGACAAGGTCGCCGGTCCCGGCACCGTCGCCGAGGAGCTGCGCCGCCGCTTCGTACGCGAATGCCGGGTCACCGCGCAGGTCGACCACCCCGGCCTGGTCACGGTCCACGACGCGGGCAACGACGGCGACGAACTGTTCCTGGTGATGGGCCACGTCGACGGCTCCAACCTGGCCGACCACCTCGCGGAGCACAGCCCCTACCCGTGGCAGTGGGCCGTCGCGGTGGTCGCGCAGCTGTGCTCCGTGCTGTCGGCGGTGCACGCCGTGCCGATCGTGCACCGCGACTTGAAGCCCCGCAACGTCATGGTCCGCCCCGACGGCACCGTGCTGGTGCTGGACCTCGGCGTCGCCTCCGTGATGGACACCGACACCACCCGGCTCACCAACACCGGCACCCCCATCGGCAGCCCCGCCTACATGGCCCCCGAGCAGGCCATGGGCGGCGCGGTGGGCCCCTACACCGACCTGTACGCGCTCGGCGTGCTGCTGTACGAACTCCTCAGCGGCAACGTCCCCTTCGCCGGTTCGACGGCGCTGGGCGTCCTGCACCGGCACCTGTACGAGCCCCCGGCTCCGGTGCGCCCCGGGCGCCCGGAGGTCCCGCACGCGCTGGAGGCCGTACTCCTGCACCTGCTGGCCAAGGACCCGCAGGACCGGCCCGCCTCCGCGCAGGCGGTCTACGAGGCCCTCGCCCCGCTGCTGCCCCGCCAGGGCGGTGCCCCCGCCGGGCCGCTCGACCCGACCCGGCCGTTCCTGCGCCCCCAGGCCCCCTGGCCCGACCGCGCCACCACCCCCCAGGCCCCGCCGCAGCCCCCGGCCGCGCCCCGGCCGGACATCCCGGGAGCGGTGGACGAGGCGCGCAAGTTGCTGGACCAGGGGCAGCTCACCCAGGCCGGGGACATCCTCGGCGGCATCCTCCCGGCGGCCGCCGCCGAGCACGGGGAGCACTCGCCGGTGGTCCGCTCGCTGCGCAAGCAGTACGCGGCCACGCTGATGGACGACGGCCAGTACCGCCGGGCCCTGCCCGAACTGCGCTGGCTCGCCGAGCAGTTCCCGGCCGGGGACGCCCAGTCGCTGCGCTTCCGCTACGACGCCGCGCAGTGCCTCGAACAGCTCGGGGAACCGGCGGCGGCGCTCGCCGAATACCGCTCCCTGCTCCCGCTGTTCGAGAACCACTACGCCAACCCGGACCCCGGCCTGCCGCTGGAGGTCCGGCGCCGGATAGCGCACCTGCTGCTGTCCATGGGCGACCGGGCGGCGGCGCACGACACCCTGGTCCGCCTCCTGTTCGACGCGGACCGCCTCCACGGGCCGGCCCACCCGCTCCCCTCGGAGATCCGCCGCACCCTCCAGTGGCTCGGCCAGGTCCGCTGACTCACGCCAGGCGGCGCCCCCGGGCCGCCCGCAGGGCCACCACCAGCAGGGCCGCCGCCGCGAGGGCCGCCCCCGGCAGGAGTCCCGGGGGCCGGAAGGAGCAGCTCACCGTGGTGGTGCGGCCGTCCAGCGGGACGGCGACGAGCCCCAGGTGCGCCCCGGCCGGCCGCCCGTCGCAGGTCCAGCCGGCGATGGCGGGGGCGGCGAGGACCGCGGTGCCCCCGGTGCCCGGGCGGAAGGTGGCCCGGACCCCCGAGGCCCCGACCCGCACCTCCACCGGCGCCGACGCGCGCAGCGCCGCCACCGCCGCGTCCAGGCGGGCCCGGTCCAGGCAGGACAGCAGCCACCGCGCGGGCGCCGGGGCGTCGAAGCGCAGCGCCGAGGAGGCGCCCCGGGAGGGGCCCATGGGCTGGAGGGCGGCCCGGTTGCGCGGGGGAGTGGCGTTGAGGCGGAACGCCGGCCCGTCCGCGAGGCGGGCGGTCGCGTTGTACTGCGGCGCCCACAGGAACGCCTCGGTGCCCGCCCGGCACACCCCGGGCGCGACGGGGTCCTCGTATACCCGGGCACCCAGCAGGAGTTCCTGGTTGGTGAAGGGAGACTCCCCGTAGGACGGGGGCGGCCCCGGCGGGCGGAGCGTGACCAGCGGAAGGGTGGCGGCGCGGGCCACCGTGCCGTCGGGCCGCAGCCGGGCCCCGACCGAGAACAGGGCGTCCGTCACGGGGTTGTCGAGGCTCTGCACGTTGCGGCCCCGCGAGGTCCAGCCGGCGCCGAGGGCGACCATCGTGCGGGTGAACACGTCCGGGGTGTGGCTGCTGTAGTAGGCGCCGCCCTCCCCGCCCAGCAGCAACGGGTCGTTGCCCGTCAGGGCGGGCCTGCCCGGGTCGGTCCGGTACGCGGGCCAGCCCTCGGCGCCGGCCAGCGCCCGGGCACGGGCCGTGTGGGCGGGGCCCCAGGAGGGGTAGTCGTCCAGTCCGCCCAGCGTTCCCCGGTGCCCGTACGCGGTCGTCGCCGCGGCCTGTGCCACCAGGACCAGTGCCAGCGCCCAGGCCGCCGGCCGGGCGGACCACCCCCGGCGGCCGAGCACCGCCCAGGCGGCCGCCGCCACGGCGCCCCCGGCGCCGAACAGGGCGTACCCCCAGCCCGTCGCGAGCCCGCTCGCGCCCGCGCCGAGCGCGACGGCGGCCAGCACCCCCGCCCCCGCCGCCAGGGCCGCGAAGCCGGGCGGGCCCGCCGCCAGCGCCGTCCAGGCGGCGATCACCACGATCCCGGCGAGGACGAAGGTCTGCCGGTACGGGCTGCCGTTCGGCGTCGCGAAGACGTGCCAGGCCAGATGGGTCGGCGTCCACTGGAGCGACAGCAGCACCGCCACCACCAGGCCCGCCCACCACAGCCGGACCCGTTCCGGCAGCGCGCGGTGGAACGGCAGCGCGGCCGCCAGCAGCAGCGTCCCGGTGCCCACGAACAGGGCCGGGGAAGAGAAGGAGTAGGTGGCGGGCAGCAGCCGCGCCAGCAGGTCGGCCGCCGGCACCGGCCGGAACTCCCTGGACCAGCCCGGGTAGGCCTGCTCCGAGCTCAGGAACACCGGCAGCAGCACCGGCGCGGACAGGGCCGCGCCCGTCACGGTCGTCACCGCCGCCCGCCCCGACACGCGCAGCCGCTCCCGCACACCGTCCCGGGTCAGCACCACCCGTACCAGCAGCACCAGCGCGGCGCCCAGCGTCGCCATGTAGGCGGTGTAGAAGTTCGCCGTCCAGCACAGCGCCACCACCACCGTCCCGGCCACCGGCCGCCGCGCGCGCAGCGCCCACTCACCCGTCAGACACAGGAGCGGGAAGGCGATCAGGCCGTCCAGCCACATCGGGTTGTAGGACGCCTCGATCACCGACCAGCCGCACAGCGCGTACGAGGCGCCCAGCAGCCCCGCCGCCCACCACGGCCCGCGGCGCTGCGTGCGCAGCAGCCAGGCCATCGCCGCCCCCGCCACCGCCGTCTTGAGCACGGTGACGACGTACACCGCCAGATCGATGTCGGTGCGCGGGAAGAGCCCGACCAGCACGGCGAACGGGCTGCTCAGGTACGTCCCGTAGTCGGGCAGGAAGCTCGTGCCGTACCCGGACTGCCAGTTGAGCAGCATCCCGCCCTCGGCGCGCCCGTGCAGCAGGTCCCACAGGTGCGCGTGGAAGGGCACGAACTGGTTGCCGAGGTCGTTGACGCTGCGGTGGCGGTGCCCGTACGGGAAGACGCGCGCGAGGGCGTCCCCCGCGCACACGGCGGCCGCGGTGGTCAGGGCGGCGAGTACCGCACCCAGGAGTGAGGTGCGGCGCCGGGAGCGGTGCGGTGTCGACATGGTGGGCCGACCCTGACAGCCGCGCCGGTCCGCGCGGTGGCCGCCGGGTGGCGCCGGCGCGAACGGGCGCCGCACGGCCGTGCCGCGGCCGCAAGGCCGCTGCGCCCGCAGCGCACCCCGACACCCCGGTAATCGTTGGTCGAACCGGTGGCTCGGAACCCCCCGACTGCATACCATCGATCACCGCACGGCCTTCTTGTGCATTGCCGCACAATCTCCCGGCCCTGGAGGCTCCTTTGCACCGTCGCACAGCGCTCTCCGTCTCCGCCGCCCTGCTCGCGGCGGCCCCCCTGCTGTCCGCCTGCTCCGGCCAGGCACATCCCGGCACGGCGGCCGTCGTCGGCGGCGAACGCATCACCACCTCCGCCCTCCAGGCACAGGTGAACGAGGTCCGCAGCGCGCAGAACCGTTCCGATCAGGGCGCCCAACTCATCGAGGCGACGCCCCGCCTGGACCGGTCCAAGCTGAACCGGATGATCCAGTCCGCCGTCCTGGAGCGCGCCGCGAAGGACGCCGGGGTCACGGTGACGACCAAGGAGATCGAGGACGTCCGCAAGGCCCAGCTCCAGCAGGCGGGCACCCCCGCGGCGCTGGAGACGGCGGCCCTCCAGCAGGCCCAGCTCGCCCCGGACCAGATGGACGCGGACACCCGCTTCAAGCTGCTGCGGGACAAGCTGTTCGAGCACTACGGCAACCAGGACAAGGCGCTGGAGAAGCTCGGCGCCGCCGCGAAGGCGCTGCACGTCCAGGTCAACCCGCGCTACGGCCGCTGGGACGCGCGGCAGATCCTGCTCGGCGACGAAACGACGCCCTGGATCACCCAGCAGACCCGGCCCGAGCAGGCACCCGCCGGGGCGTGAGCCGTGGGGGCGGAGGTAGGTTCGGAGGGTGACTGAGCACGCGCCGCCCTCCGAGCCCACCGGCCGCATCGTCTTGCTGACCACCAGCCACCGGGTCGCCCCCGGACTGCTGTCCTGGCCGGCGTGGCAGACCCTGCACGCCGCCGACCGGGTGCTGTGCGCGGACCTGGGCCACCCGCAGCTGCCGTACCTGCGGGAGGCGGGCGTGGAGGTGGCGCACGAGAGCCCCGACGCCCACGCCCTCGTCGAGGCGTGCGCCGGCGGCCGCACCGTCGTCGTGCTGCCGGCCGGCGAAGGGGACCGGCGGCTCACCGACGGACTGGCCCGCCTGGCCGGCTCCGGCCGGGTCGCCATGCCCGACCTGGAGCTGATGCCCGGCTCCTACGACCTGCCCGGCGCCCGCCTGCTCGACCTGGTCCAGGTCATGGACCGGGTGCGCCGCGAATGCCCCTGGACCTCCCGCCAGACCCACGAGGGGCTGGTGAAGTACGCCATCGAGGAGGCGTACGAGCTGGTCGAGGCGATCGAGGCGGGCGACCGCGAGGAGCTGCGGGAGGAACTGGGCGACGTCCTGCTCCAGGTCTTCTTCCACGCGCGGATCGCGCAGGAGGACCCGGACGAGCCGTTCTCCATCGACGACGTGGCCGGGAACCTGGTCGAGAAGCTGATCCGGCGCCACCCGCACGTCTTCGGCGACGAGGCCGCCGAGACCCCCGAGGACGTCAGCGCGCACTGGCAGCGCACCAAGGCGGTGGAGAAGCAGCGGGAGTCGGTCACCGACGGAGTTCCCCTGGGCCAGCCCGGTCTCGCGCTCGCCGCCAAGCTGGCGGGCCGCGCCAGGGCTGCCGCCCTGGCGGTGGAGCTGCCCCGGGGCGAAGGCGTCGGCTACGAACTGCTGGAACTGGCGGCGCGCGCCGAGGCGGAGGGCATCGACCCCGAGACGGCGCTGCGCGCGGCGGCCCGCGCCTACCGGGCGGCGATCCGCGCGGCGGAGGGCGTCGCCGCGGAGTAGCGCCGCAGTGCGGTCAGGGCCGGCGGGGCGCGCGGGCCGCGGGGTTGTGCCAGTGCGGTGACGGCCGGCTCAGGAACCATTCGCCGAAGCCGAGGGGACGCCCGTCCGGGCCGTGGCCGCCACCGGCACCCGGGACGGGCACGGTGTCGTGGAAGACGTGCATGGGGTGTGCGCCGAGTCCCTCCAGGAGGCGGGCGGTCTCCTGGATGAACTGTGCCGGCCCGCTGAGGTAGACGTCCTGCTCCCACCACGGCCCGCAGTGCCCGAGCGCGGCCGCCAGCCGGGCGGTGGCCCCGTTGCGGTGCTGCCCGGGCGCCGGGGTGACGCAGGTGACGGTGAGCCACCCGAAGGCGGCGGCGTACGCGTCGATGAACGCTTGGTCGTAGAGGTGGGCGGCGTCCCGCGCGAGGACGAAGAGCCGTACGCCCTGATCGGGCGGATGCTGCGCGAGCTCCTCCAGCAGGGCCCGGACCGGGGCCCAGCCGGTGCCGGCGGCGATGAACGTGACGGGGCGGCCCTCGCGGCGCAGGGTCAGCCCGCCGCCGGGCGCGCCCAGCCGCAGCACCTCGCCCGGGTCGGTGCCGCCGACCAGGACGGTGCTGAGCCGGCCGCCCTCGATCCGGCTGACGTGCAGGTCCACCGTCCCGTCGGGGCGGGGCGCGTTGCCCAGGGAGTACGTGCGCCAGGCGGCCGGGGCCCGGTCGCTGCTCACGCTCACGTACTGGCCGGGCCGGTAACCGAGCGGGGCGTGCGGGCGCAGGGTAAGGACGGCGAGGTCGCGCCCGTACCGCAGGCGGCGCACGACCTCCGCGTCCCACCAGGGCGGGTCCTCGCTCTGCTCGGCCGCGGCGGTCATCACCCCGGCGATCACCCGGTACGCCTCGGCCCAGGCCCGCGCCACGGCCGGGGTCCACGCCTCGCCGGCGGCCTCCGCGAGCGCGGCCAGCAGGCTGGTGCCGACGGCCGCGTACTGCTCGGGACCGGCCATGAACTTGCGGTGGTCACGGCCGAGGTCGCGGAGATAGGGGAGGAGCGACTCGCTGTCCAGATGGGCGATGACATGCGTGAGGGCGGCGAACAGCCGGTCCCGCTGCCGCTCCATCTCCTCGGCGGAGGCGGGAAAGAGCCCGCGGAGCTCGGGGTGGTGCCAAAAGAGGTGGGAGTAGAAGAACCGGGTCGCGTGCTCGGCGCGTCTCTCCACCACCGCGAAGCTGCTCTTCAAGATCCTCACGTCCACAGGACCGAAGTAGGAACGGCGGAGGCGGGCCGGGTCAAGGGACGGCGTATATACGGCCAGCCCCGACGAACCGGCCATGAACCGGGCATAGCGGATGCGGGCCGGCGGCCGGGATACGGTCGACGGGTGCACGAGCCGACTCCCGCAGCCCCCGAAGACCCCGCCTCCCCCCAGGGCCCCACCCTGTTCGACTGGGAGTTCGCCACCGACCCGTATCCGGCGTACGCCTGGCTGCGCGAGCACGCGCCCGTGCACCGGACCAAGCTGCCCAGCGGGGTCGAGGCCTGGCTGGTGACGCGCTACGCGGATGCCCGTCAGGCCCTCGCCGACCAGCGGCTCAGCAAGAACCCGGCGCACCACGCGGAGCCGGCGCACGCCAAGGGCAAGACCGGGATCCCGGGTGAGCGCAAGGCGGAGCTGATGACGCACCTGCTGAACATCGACCCGCCGGACCACACCCGGCTGCGGCGGCTGGTGTCGAAGGCCTTCACCCCGCGCAGGGTCGCCGAGTTCACCCCGCGGGTACAGGAGCTGACCGACCACCTCATCGAGCAGTTCGAGAGCAGGGGTGAGGCGGACCTCATCCACGAGTTCGCCTTCCCGCTCCCCATCTACGCCATCTGCGAGATGCTCGGCGTCCCGCGCGAGGACCAGGACGACTTCCGGGACTGGGCCGGGATGATGATCCGGCACGGCGGCGGGCCGCGCGGCGGTGTGGCCCGCTCGGTCAAGCAGATGCGGACGTACCTCGGCGAACTCATCCACCGCAAAAGGGATGATCTGGGCGACGACCTCATCTCGGACCTGATCCGCGCCAGCGATCACGGTGACCACCTGACGGAGGCGGAGGCCACGGCGATGGCTTTCATCCTGTTGTTCGCCGGTTTCGAGACGACTGTGAATTTGATCGGCAATGGGCTGCATGCCCTTTTCATGAACCCCGGTCAGCGCGAGCGCCTGCAGACCTCGCTCGCCGCCGGCGAGAGCGCCCTGCTGGCCACGGGTGTCGAGGAACTCCTGCGCTACGACGGCCCGGTGGAGCTGGCGACCTGGCGCTTCGCCACCGAGCCGTTCCTCCTCGGCGGTCGGCACATCGCCGCCGGCGACCCGGTCCTGGTGGTCCTCGCGGCCGCCGACCGCGACCCCGAGCGGTTCGCGGATCCGGACACCCTGGACCTGTCCCGCAGTGACAATCAGCACCTCGGGTACGGCCACGGGATCCACTACTGCCTCGGCGCCCCGCTCGCCCGGCTCGAAGGGCAGACCGCCCTCGCGAGTTTGCTGATGCGTCTGCCAGATCTGGAACTGGCTGTTCCGCCTGCGGACCTGCGCTGGCGCGGTGGACTGATCATGCGTGGCCTGCGCACCCTTCCGGTCCGCTTCACACCCCGAAACAAGTGAGGGCGCCACCGGGCGCCGCCTGACCCGAAGTCAGTTACCGGCCGAACTTGTGACATGCGTTCGAAGGCGGCTAGGTTCTGCCGTTACCCCGCCGTTATGCGAAAGGTGCACTACATGCGTTCCGGGAACGGCCGCCACAGACGCCCCCGCCAGGTACCCGCCCTGGTCGTAACCGCCGGAGTCACGGGCTCCGCGCTGGCACTGCCGCTGCTCGCGGCCACCAACGCCTCGGCAGCGGACACCTCCACGTGGGACAGCGTCGCCGAGTGTGAGAGCGGCGGTACCTGGAGCGCCAACTCCGGCAGCGGGGCCTACGGCGGGCTCCAGTTCACCCAGGAGCAGTGGAACAACGCCGGCGGGCTCGAATTCGCGAAGCGCCCCGACCTCGCCAGCCGGTCCCAGCAGATAGCCGTCGGCGAGCGGGTGCTCGCCTCGCAGGGCCCCCAGGCGTGGCCGCTGTGCGCGGCGTCGTCCGGTCTCGTCAAGGACGGCCCCGCCGCCGACGTGGACCCGGGCGCCCTCGGCTCCCCGCGGCAGGTCGCCCCCAGCCCCTCGCGTCCCGAGGCCGCGGTGCCGGGCACCGGCTCGGCCGACCCCGCCACCGACTTCGGTGCGCCCACCCCGGCCGCCCCTGCCCCGGCAGCTCCGGGCCCGTCCGCCACGGCGCCGTTCACGCTGCCCATCGCGCCGCTCGCGCCCAACAGCGGACTGCCCGTCATGCCCGACCCGGACCCCGCGACGCCGACGCCGACGCTGCCGGGCGACCCGAACGCCACCGCGCCGGTGACGCCCGCTCTCCCGGGCACCCCGGCCACGCCGGGCACTCCGTCCACCCCGGCCACCCCGGGGGCCCCCGCCACGCCGTCCCCGTCCGCGACGCCCTCCACGCCCGCCGCCCCGGCGGCCGGGACCCCGTCCGCCACGCCGAACGCGCCCGCGGCCGACTCCGTGACGACGGGCGGCGGCAAGCACCGCGGCCCGGCCGCGGTCGAGACGCCCGCAGCGCCTGACGCCGCGTCGGAGCCCACGTACACGGTGAAGGCGGGCGACAGCCTGGCCGCCATCGCGGACGCCCAGGGGCTCAAGGGGGGCTGGAACGCGCTCTACGAGGCCAACGAGCAGGTCATCGGCAACGACGCCGACCTCATCAAGCCCGGTCAGAATCTGGATCTAACCAAGAAATAACGGGCACTTCGGGCGGCCGTAAAGACCTGAATGCCCGTTATCCGCAAGTGAGACATGCGTCTCTTCCGGTCAACTGGCGTGTCTCGTACCGAAGCTCCCGCAAACCCCGCCCTCACCTGCGAAAACGCCCCTAAGCGGAACGCAAGCAGGTCGATTTCTCCCCGATGTCCCTCGTTGAACATCGGGGAGAGACCTGTCTACCTTCTGAATCGCTCGCCACCGCGAGCCTCTTCGACCGCATCGCCGAATCCTGCCGGCGGACGGAGAGAACAGTCGTCGCGTAAAGCGCCGAAGGCAGGAGCGGGGGAACCAAGGTAGGCGCCGGGAACGGCCGTTGAGAGACGGTCATGGAACCGGCTAGGGGTTAAGCCGCGCGCTGGTCGCGCGGCCGGGCAACTCACTCGCCCGAACCCGACAGCTCACCTCGCAGGCGTCGGTGAGGAGAAACTCCATGCTGCTTTCCGGCAAGGGCAAGCACCGCCGCGCCACGGCCATTGAGCGGACCACCCGCATCGTCACGCTCGCCGGCGTCGCCGGTGTCGCCGTCGCCGCGCCGCTCATGGCAGCCGGCTCCGCGAGCGCCGCGACCGCCTCCGAGTGGGACCGCGTCGCGGCCTGCGAGTCCGGCGGCAACTGGGCCATCAACACCGGCAACGGTTACTACGGCGGCCTGCAGTTCTCGTCCTCCACCTGGGCCGCCTACGGCGGCAAGGCGTACGCCGCGCAGGCCAACCAGGCCTCGAAGTCCCAGCAGATAGCCATCGCCGAGAAGGTCCTCAAGGGCCAGGGCAAGGGCGCGTGGCCGTCCTGCGGCGTGGGCCTGTCGAACTCCTCGTACAGCGGCGGCGGCGCGGCCGAGGCCCCCAAGCCGAAGCCGAAGACCGAGACCAAGGCCGCCCCGGCGCCGAAGAAGGAGACCAAGCGGCCCGAGGCCCCGGTCACCCGCTCCGAGCGCTCCGAGGCCGCCCCGGCTCCGAAGGCCGCCCCGAAGGCCGCCCCGAAGACCGAGGCCCCGAAGACGGGCAACGGCTCGTACGAGGTCAAGGAGGGCGACACCCTGGGCACCATCGCCGAGGTGAACGGCGTCAAGGGTGGCTGGGAGAAGCTGTTCGAGCTGAACAAGGACATCGTGTCCGACGCCGACCTGATCTTCCCGGGCCAGAAGCTGAAGCTCAGCTGAACCATCGGGTAACACCGAATCCGACCACCGCCCGGCGCGTACCCCCCACGCGCCGGGCGGTGGCGCGTGCGCGTACGGGTGCGCCCGGAACCGGGGCCGAAGGGTGGTCCCTTTGTCCCGGAAAACGGGTGTCCGGCCGGTTTTTCGTCCCAGGGGCCGGGCGGTCGGCCGGTCCAGTGCCCGGAGCCGGTTAGGCTCTAGTCGGCAGGGCCGTCCCACGGTCCCCCGCCACCGCACACCCAGCGTCACATCCCAGAAGGAGATGCTCGTGCCGTCCATCGACGTCGTCGTAGCCCGGGAAATCCTGGACTCCCGAGGCAACCCCACGGTCGAGGTCGAGGTGGGCCTCGACGATGGCAGCACCGGCCGTGCTGCAGTCCCGTCCGGCGCCTCCACCGGTGCATTCGAGGCCATCGAGCTCCGTGACGGTGACCCCAACCGTTACATGGGCAAGGGTGTCGAGAAGGCCGTCCTCGCCGTCATCGAGCAGATCGGCCCGGAGCTCGTCGGCTACGACGCCACCGAGCAGCGGCTGATCGACCAGGCCATGTTCGACCTGGACGCCACCGACAACAAGGGCTCCCTCGGCGCCAACGCCATCCTCGGCGTCTCCCTCGCCGTCGCGCACGCCGCGTCCGAGGCCTCGGACCTGCCGCTCTTCCGCTACCTCGGCGGCCCGAACGCGCACCTGCTGCCCGTCCCGATGATGAACATCCTCAACGGTGGGTCGCACGCCGACTCCAACGTCGACATCCAGGAGTTCATGATCGCCCCGATCGGCGCGGAGTCCTTCTCCGAGGCGCTGCGCTGGGGCGCGGAGGTCTACCACACCCTCAAGAAGGTCCTGCACACCAAGGGCCTCTCCACCGGCCTCGGCGACGAGGGCGGCTTCGCCCCGAACCTGGAGTCCAACCGCGCCGCGCTCGACCTCATCGTCGAGGCCATCAAGCAGGCCGGCTACACCCCGGGCAAGGACATCGCGCTCGCGCTCGACGTCGCCGCGTCCGAGTTCTACAAGGACGGCAAGTACGAGTTCGAGGGCCAGTCCCGCTCGGCCGCCGAGATGACCGAGTACTACGCCGAGCTCGTCGAGGCGTACCCGCTCGTCTCCATCGAGGACCCGCTGTTCGAGGACGACTGGGCCGGCTGGAAGACCGTCACCGACCGCCTGGGCTCCAAGGTCCAGATCGTCGGCGACGACCTCTTCGTCACCAACCCGGAGCGTCTGGCCCGCGGCATCGAGGAGGGCTCCGCGAACGCCCTGCTCGTCAAGGTCAACCAGATCGGTTCGCTGACCGAGACGCTGGACGCGGTCGAGATGGCGCAGCGCAACGGCTTCAAGTGCATGATGTCGCACCGCTCCGGCGAGACCGAGGACGTCACCATCGCCGACCTCGCCGTCGCCGTGAACTGCGGCCAGATCAAGACCGGCGCCCCGGCCCGCTCGGACCGCGTCGCCAAGTACAACCAGCTGCTGCGCATCGAGGAGATCCTCGACGACGCCGCCGTGTACGCGGGCCGCTCGGCGTTCCCGCGGTTCCGCTCCGCGGACCAGTAGGCACGGCAGACAGGTGTGAGGGCGAGGGGTAATTACCCTCTTGCCTCCGTACGTCCCCGCACTCGGTCCCGTACCGTGTGCGGGGACGTATTGCGTAGTGCGGGCGCAGGGGAGGCGGGGCCATGGCCGGGAACCGGGATCGGTTCTCCACCTTCTCGACCGCGACGAGGCTCAAGCAGCTCGGTGAGCGGACCGCCGCCCACGTCTACCGCTCGCAGTCGCGCCGCCAGGTCCGCCGCAGCCGGCTCACCGGCCGGGCGGCGCTGCTGGTGCTCGTCCTCTGTACGCTGGTCGTCGCCCTCGCGTACCCGATGCGCCAGTACGTGTCCCAGCGCTCGGAGATCGCGGACCAGCAGCGGGCCGCCGACGGCGCGCGCAAGCGCCTCGAACAGCTGCGCGACGAGAAGGCCCGCTGGCAGGACCCGGCCTACGCCGAGCAGCAGGCGCGCAAGCACCTGCACTTCCTGCGGCCGGGCGAGATCGGCTACATCATGAACGACCCCGGGGCCGAGGCCGCCGAACACCGCCGCACCGGGCAGGCCGGCTCCGACCGGCCCTGGTACTCGAACGTCTGGGACGGCGTCGACAAGGCCGACCGGCCCGGCGACTGACCCAGACCACCCATACGAAACGAAGAGACGCACTCCAGGCATGCAGACGCCCCCGCCCCAGACCGACCGCACCGAGCCGACCGCCGCGGACATCGAGGCGTTCGAGCAGCAGCTCGGCCGCCCGCCGCGCGGCCTGCGCGCCATCGCCCACCGCTGCCCCTGCGGGCAGCCGGACGTCGTGGAGACCGCGCCCCGGCTCCCCGACGGCACCCCCTTCCCGACGCTGTACTACCTGACCTGCCCGCGCGCCGCCGGTGCGATCGGCACGCTGGAGGCCAACGGCGTGATGCGGGAGATGCAGGCCCGGCTCGCCGAGGACCCCGAGCTGGCCGCCGCCTACCGGGCCGCGCACGAGGACTACATCACCCGCCGCGACGCCATCGAGGTGCTCCAGGGCTTCCCGAGCGCCGGTGGCATGCCGGACCGGGTGAAGTGCCTGCACGTCCTGGTCGGCCACTCGCTGGCGGCCGGGCCCGGGGTGAACCCGTTCGGCGACGAGGCGCTGGCGATGCTGCCCGAGTGGTGGGCCAAGGGGCCGTGCGTCACGCCGTGCACGGGGGAGAAGGAGTCGTCGCAGTGACCCGGGTGGCAGGCATCGACTGCGGTACGAACTCCATCCGCCTGCTGGTCGCCGACTGCGACCCGGCGACGGGTGAGCTCGTGGAGCTGGACCGCCGGATGACCATCGTCCGGCTCGGCCAGGGCGTGGACGAGACGGGCCGGCTGGCCCCGGAGGCGCTGGAGCGCACGTTCGCGGCCTGCCGCGAGTACGCGGCGGTCATCGGGGAACTGGGCGCCGAGCGGGTGCGTTTCGTGGCCACGTCGGCCTCGCGGGACGCCGAGAACCGCGAGGAGTTCGTCCGGGGGGTGCTGGACATCCTGGGCGTGGAGCCCGAGGTGATCACCGGCGACCAGGAGGCGGAGTTCTCCTTCACCGGCGCCACCGCGGAGCTGACGGGCCGCACCGACCTGGAGCGGCCGTTCCTGGTCGTGGACATCGGCGGAGGCTCCACCGAGTTCGTGGTCGGCTCGGAGCACGTCGAGGCGGCCCGCTCCGTGGACGTGGGCTGCGTCCGGATGACCGAACGGCACCTGGTGGTGGACGGCGTCGTCAGCGACCCGCCGACCGGGGCGCAGGTCGCCGCCATACGGGCCGACGTCGAAGCGGCACTCGACCTGGCCTCGCAGACCGTGCCGCTGGGCCGGGCCCGCACCCTGGTGGGCCTCGCCGGTTCGGTGACCACCGTCGCCGCGATCGCGCTGGGCCTGCCCGAGTACGACTCCTCGGCGATCCACCACGCCCGGATCCCGTACGAGAAGGTCCGCGAGGTCACCGAACGGATGCTGACCTCCACGCACGCCGAACGGGAGGCCCTCGCGGTGATCCACCCGGGCCGCGTCGACGTCATCGGCGCGGGTGCCCTCGTCCTCCTCGCGATCATGGACCGCGTCGGCGCCTCGGAGGTCGTCGTCTCGGAACACGACATCCTCGACGGCATCGCCTTCGCCGCCGCGGGCGCGGGGGAGACGGCGAAGCGCCCTTCCTGACCCGTCGGCGCGTGCGGCTGCGGCGGTCCGTGACCTGAGTCGGCCTGGTCCGGGGGTGGTTCGGGCCTGGAGCGGGTGTCGATCCGACCTTGTGGCGGCCTGTTCGGGAGCCGGAAGAGCCTTCGAATGCACGAGCTTCGTGAAGTTCTTCACAAGGAAAAGAGGTCCGCAGGGTGACGCGGAGGGTCCCAAGGGGCGCTCGCGGGCCCTGCGGGCCCTTTTTGTGCGCGCGTTCGTGCGATTGCCGGAGGCCGGGCGTGCGGGTCGGTAGGTATCCACGAACCCGGTGGTCTACTCCGTTTTCGGCCTTACAGGCCAGTTCAGGACGGGTGAACAACGTGTGGCGTTACACCGTGGTTCCCGTTCGGCGCCATGACGTGGGTCACGTGGGCGGCGCAGTGTAGCAGAGGGTTCCGAGCACCTTGTGAAGGGGCTCACGAGCGTCACCCCTGTGGGTGCTGGATACTCGTTCCATGAGCACCACGGAGCGTCCCAGGATCCTCGTTGTAGGAGGTGGGTACGTAGGCCTGTACGCAGCCAAGCGCATCATGAAGAAGATGCGCTACGGCGAGGCGACCGTCACGGTCGTCGACCCGCGCTCGTACATGACCTACCAGCCCTTCCTCCCCGAAGTGGCCGCAGGCAGCATCTCGCCTCGGCACGTCGTCGTCCCGCTGCGACGCGTGCTGCCCAAGGCAGAGGTCCTCACCGGCCGGGTCACCAGCATCGACCAGGACCGCAAGGTCGCCGTCGTCACGCCGCTCGTCGGCGAGGCGTACGAGCTGCCCTTCGACTACCTGGTGATCGCGCTCGGCGCCGTCTCCCGCACCTTCCCGATCCCCGGCCTCGCCGAACAGGGCATCGGCATGAAGGGCGTCGAAGAGGGCATCGGCCTGCGCAACCACGTACTCGAGCAGCTCGACAAGGCCGAGTCCACGACGGACGAGAACGTCCGTCGCAAGGCCCTCACCTTCGTCTTCGTCGGCGGCGGCTTCGCCGGCGCGGAGACCATCGGTGAGGTCGAGGACATGGCCCGCGACGCGGCCAAGTACTACTCCAGCATCAAGCGCGAGGACATGCGCTTCATCCTGGTCGACGCGGCGGACAAGATCCTTCCCGAGGTCGGGCCCAAGCTCGGCACCTGGGGCAAGGAGCACCTCGAGTCCCGCGGCATCGAGATCTACCTGAACACCTCCATGGACTCGTGCGTGGACGGCCACGTGGTGCTGAAGAACGGCCTCGAGGTCGACTCCAACACCATCGTCTGGACCGCCGGCGTCAAGCCGAACCCGGTCCTGGCCCGCTACGGCCTCCCGCTGGGTCCGCGCGGTCACGTCGACGCCTCCCCGACCCTCCAGGTCACCGGCACCGACTACATCTGGGCCGCGGGCGACAATGCCCAGGTCCCGGACGTCGCCGCCCGCAAGGCGGGCGTCGAGAACGCCTGGTGCCCGCCGAACGCCCAGCACGCGCTGCGCCAGGCCAAGGTCCTCGGCGACAACGTCATCTCGGGCATGCGGGGCTTCCCGCAGACCGAGTACTCGCACTCCAACAAGGGTGCGGTGGCGGGTCTCGGCCTCCACAAGGGCGTCGCGATGATCGTCATGGGCAAGATGAAGATCAAGCTCAAGGGCCGGCTCGCCTGGTACATGCACCGTGGCTACCACGGCATGGCCATGCCGACCTGGAACCGCAAGATCCGCGTCTTCGCCGACTGGACCCTCGGCATGTTCCTCAAGCGCGAGGTCGTCTCCCTCGGTGCGCTGGAGTCCCCGCGCGAGGAGTTCTACGAGGCCGCCAAGCCGGCCCCGGCCGCCGCCCAGGCCCCGGCGCAGAAGGCGAAGGCCTCCTGACGCGGCGCGAGCCGCATCACGCCTGAGTACGACCAGCACGTCCCCGAAGGGGCCGCCCGCCATCCGTGGTGCGGGCGGCCCCTTCGGCGTTCCCGCCGGGTCCGGCCTCGTCCGGCACCCCTCGTCGGCAGCCGGGGGGTGCCGGGGCGCACTCAGGGGCGGGGCCCCGGGCACGGCCGCCTCGTGCCGTCCTGGAGGGTTCTTTGAGCCGCCTCCGCGAAGATCGTCCGTAAAGGGCCTAACCCTCGCCGGAATTGGGTAGGCCGTCCGGTCGGAACTTCTGGAGGTGCCTGCCATGACCGACGCCGCGCCGCGGCTGGCCGCTCTCGCCGAAACCTTGCTGGGCGCCCCCGTGCCCGTGCGCATACGTGCCTGGGACGGCAGCGAGGCCGGCCCGTCCACCGGCCCCACCCTGGTCCTGAACCACCGCCGGGCGCTGCGCCGCATGCTGTGGAAGCCGGGCGAGCTGGGCCTGGCGCGGGCCTGGGTGGCCGGAGAGCTGACCGTCGAAGGGGACCTGTTCGAGCTGCTGGACCGGGTGGCCGGACTCCTCTGGGAGCGCGAGCCCGCCCCGGCCCCGAAGCCCGCGACCAGCGGCCTCGCCGCCCCGCGCCCGCACCGGCCGGCCGCCGCCTCCGGCGCCGCCGGGACGGCCGCCCTGCTGCGAGACCCCCACCTGCGTGCCGCCGTACGCGACCTGGTCGCCCTCGCCCGGCCCTGGCCGGCCCCCGCGCCGCCCCCGGAGGAGGCCGCCCGCCGCGGGGGCGCCCTCCACAGCAAGGGCCGCGACCGCCAGGCGATCAGCCACCACTACGACGTCGGCAACGCCTTCTACGAGCACGTCCTGGGCCCCTCGATGGTGTACTCCTGTGCGTACTGGAGCCCCGGCGGCACCCTGGAGGACGCGCAGCGCGACAAGCTCGACCTGGTCTGCCGCAAGCTCGACCTCGCCCCCGGCCGGCGCCTGCTCGACGTCGGCTGCGGCTGGGGCTCCATGGCCCTGCACGCGGCCCGCGAGTACGGGGTCCAGGTCACCGGCGTCACGCTCTCGCAGGAGCAGGCCGTCTACGCCCGCAAGCGGGTCGCCGAGGAGGGCCTGGCCGACCGGATCGACATCCGGGTCCAGGACTACCGGGACGTCAAGGACGGCCCGTACGACGCGATCTCCTCGATCGGCATGGCCGAGCACGTCGGCGCCGCCCGCTACCGCGAGTACGCCCACACCCTGCACGGGCTGCTCCGGCCCGGCGGCCGGTTGCTGAACCACCAGATCGCCCGGCGGCCGGAGCCCGACGAAGAGGCCTACCGGATCGACGAGTTCATCGACGCCTACGTCTTCCCCGACGGGGAGCTCTCCCCGATCGGCACCACCGTCGGCGAACTGGAACGGGCCGGCTTCGAGGTCCGCGACGTGGAGGCGCTGCGCGAGCACTACGCGCTGACCCTGCGGGCCTGGGTGGCCCGGCTGGAGCGGCACTGGGACGAGGCCGTCCGGCTGACCTCCCCCGGCCGCGCCCGGGTGTGGCTGCTGTACATGGCGGCTTCCGCGCTCGGCTTCGAGCACAACCGGCTCGGCGTCAACCAGGTCCTCGCGGTGCGCCCGGGGGACGGCGGGGTCTCCGGGATGCCGCTGCGGGCCCGCGAGTGGGGCGCGCCGCAGACTCCGTAGCGCGCCGCAGACCCCGTAGCGCGCAGGGGGCATGCGAAGGGCCCCGCGACCGGAACTCCGGTCGCGGGGCCCTCCTGCGCGGGCCGGCCGTGGCTACTCGGTCTTGATGGCGGTCAGCATGTTCAGCCGGGCGGCGCTGCGGGCCGGCCACATGGCCGCCAGGGCGCCGACCACACCGGCCAGCAGCATGAAGATCGCGATCCGGTCGAACGGGACGACCAGTGCGTAGTGCGGCACCCCGTCCTTGATGGTCTGGCCGACGGCCCAGGCGATGAACGTACCGAGGACGACACCGATGACCGCGCCGAACAGCGAGATCACGATGGCCTCCAGGCGGATCATGTTCTTGACCCGGCCCCGGTCCAGGCCGATGGCGCGCAGCATGCCGATCTCCTGGGTCCGCTCGTAGACGGACATGGCCAGGGTGTTGACGACGCCGAGCACCGAGATGATCAGCGCCATGCCGAGCAGCCCGTACATGATGTTGAGCGCGGTGTTGATCGCGCCGCCCAGCTCGTTGCGCATGTCCTGCTGGGTGGCGATGTTCATCGCCGGGTTCTTGCCGAGGGCGTCGACGAGGGTCTGCTGGGCCTTGGCGGAGGGGCCGCCGTCCATCTTGACGAAGACCTCGGGCAGGTACGGCTTCTCCTCGTGGGCGGAGAGGATCTTGTAGTCGAGCACGTAGGGGGAGAGCATGCCGTCCATCTCCTTGTAGACGGCGCCCACCACCAGATCGGCCTTCTTGTTGTCGTCGAAGGCGGCCTTGAGCACCGAACCGACCTGGAGGCCCTGGGACTTCGCCGTCGTGTCGGCGACCGCGACCTGGCCCTTGCCGAGGCTGTCCAGCGAACCGGTGACCACCTCGATGTTGAGGAGCGATCCGATCGTGGCCGGTTCGACGCCGGAGACGGAGCGGGACGCCTTGCCGCCGTCGAAGCGCAGGTAGGAGGCCTGCTGCGGGGAGACGGCCTTGACGCCCGGCGCCTTGGCCAGCGCGCCGATCACGCTCTGGTCGAGTCCGCCGAAGCCGCCGGACAGCGAGATCTTGTAGTCGGCCTTGAGCTTGTCGGTGGTCATGCGGTCCACGGCCTTGCCCATGGTCACGCCGAGCACCGACAGGGCGGTGACCAGGGTCAGTCCGATGGCGAGCGAGGCGGCGGTGACGGCGGTGCGGCGCGGGTTGCGCACCGCGTTCTGCGCGGCCAGCTTGCCGGCGACGCCGAACGCTTTGCGTAGCGCCGGGCGCAGGGCCGCGATGACCGGGCGGGAGAGCGCGGGCAGCAGCACGATGATGCCGATCATCGTGAGGAACGCGCCCCCGCCGATGATCATCTTGCCGTCCTTGCCCATCAGCGCGCCGCCGAGGATCCCGGCCAGGCCGAACAGGGTGAGCGCGCCGCCGATGCTGTTGCGCAGCACCAGGGACTTCGCGGTGGCCGGCAGGTGGGCGCTGCCCATGGCGGCGACCGGGGCGATGCGGGCGGTGCGGCGGGCGGGCAGCCAGGCCGCGAGGAGCGTGACGAGGACACCGATGGCGATCGCGCTCGCGACGGTCACCGGGCTGATGACCAGCGGGCCGGCCGGGATCTTCGCGCCGATGGAGTCCATCACGGAGCGCATGCCGACCGCGAGGCCGACACCGGCCAGCAGGCCGACGGCGGAGGAGACCACGCCGACGACGAGGGCCTCGGCCAGCACGGACCGCTTGACCTGGCCGCGGTTGGCGCCGATGGCGCGCAGCAGGGCCAGCTCCTTGGTGCGCTGGGCGACCAGCATGGTGAAGGTGTTGTAGATCAGGAAGATGCCGACGAACAGCGAGATCAGTGCGAACGTCAGCAGCATCTGGTTGGTGGTGTCCATCTGCCGCTCGATGTTCTTGGCCTGCTCGGCGGCCAGCTCGGCGCCGGTCTTGGCCGTGGCGTCCTTGCCGAGGAGCGGCGTGACCTCGGACAGCAGCCGGTCGGCCGTGGTGCCGGGCTTCGCGCTGACCGAGAGCTCCTCGTAGAAGCCGGGGGCCAGGTAGAGCTTCTGGGCGGTGGCCGTGTCGAACAGCACCAGCGAGCCGCCCGCGTTGACCTGGCCGTCCTCGGTGGTGAACACGCCCGAGAGGGTGTACTCGGTGGGCAGGCCGTTGGAGGCCACCCGCACCTTGTCGCCCACCGCGTACTCGCCGCGGCGGGCGGTCTCCTTGTCGAGGGCGATCTGGTCGGCCTTCGCGGGGCCGTTGCCCTGGGTGAAGGCGTAGCGCGGGTCCTTGCCGTCCTTGACGGGGGCGAAGTTGGAGCCGCGGTTGGCCCATCCGCTGCCGATCAGCTTGCCGGCGGGGTCGGCGACACCGGCGAAGCCGGAGACGCGGCCGGAGACGGTGTCGACCCCCTGGAGGGCCTTGACCTTGTCGAGGGTCTGCGTGCTGATGCCCGGCTCGCCCTCCTTGGTCCCGTCGTCGTTGCGGGAGGGGCCGTTGGCGGTGACGGAGACGGCGACGCCGTCGAAGCTCTTGGCGGACTGGCCGGACAGCGCCTTGCCGACGGTGTCGGTGAAGACGAGCGTGCCGGAGACGAAGGCCACGCCGAGGACGACGGCGAGCACCGTCATCAACAGCCTGGCCTTGTGCGCGAGTACGTTGCGCAGGGCGGTACGGAACATGGTGGAGGCGTCCAGTAGGTCGGGGGTCAGCGGGGACGGGGAGGGGACGTCCCTCAGCTGGTGCGGCCCTTGGCGTCGAAGGCCTTCATGCGGTCGAGGACGCCGTCGGCGCTCGGGCTCAGCATCTCGTCGACGATGCGTCCGTCGGCGAGGAAGATGACGCGGTCCGCGTAGGAGGCGGCGACGGGGTCGTGGGTGACCATCACGACGGTCTGGCCGAGTTCGCGGACGGAGTTGCGCAGGAAGCCGAGTACCTCGGCGCCGGAGCGGGAGTCGAGGTTGCCGGTGGGCTCGTCACCGAAGATGATCTCCGGCCGGGACGCGAGGGCGCGGGCCACGGCCACGCGCTGCTGCTGGCCGCCCGACAGCTGCGTGGGGCGGTGGCCGAGGCGGTCGGAGAGGCCGACCATCCGGATGACCGAGTCCAGCCACTGCCGGTCGGGCTTGCGGCCGGCTATGTCCATCGGGAGGGTGATGTTCTCCAGGGCCGTCAGGGTCGGCAGCAGGTTGAAGGCCTGGAAGATGAAGCCGATCTTGTCGCGGCGCAGCTGGGTCAGCTGCTTGTCCTTGAGGGAGCCGAGTTCGGTGTCGCCGATGCGTACGGAGCCGCCGGAGAAGGTGTCCAGACCCGCGACGCAGTGCATCAGCGTGGACTTGCCGGAGCCGGAGGGGCCCATGATCGCGGTGAACCGGCCCTGGCCGAAGTCGACGGAGACGTTGTCCAGCGCGACCACCTGGGTCTCGCCCTGGCCGTACACCTTGGACAGCTGCGTGGCACGGGCGGCCACCGCCTGGGTGGTGGGGGCGTAGTTCATGGCGGTCACGGGTGACTCCTGTCGAGCGGGATGCTGCGCTGGGGCGGGACCCTTCCATCCTCGCCGCACGCACCCCCGCCCCGGATCAGCCGCGGTGCCGGTTCGACGGCCCACTGGAGGCTGACACGGGGGCGCGCGCCTCCTCCTCTGGTATGACGCCGCTCCCTTTGAGAGCGCCGTGCGCGGGGTGGCGGGTGGGGTGGCGCGGGGAGGCGAAATCCCGTCAAATGCGCGCGGGGGAGATCGTCGCCCGCGAGGTGCCGACCGTGCGTTATCGCACCTGACGACCACTCAAGCGTCAATAGAATCAGACAACATCGGACAGAGTCCCAGGTCGGGGCAGGGATACTTACGGATAGGCTCACCCTGGGCGTCCACAGCTTTTCCACGGGGGCCGCCACGCCCTGCCCGGATGGTGGAATGCAGACACGGCGAGCTTAAACCTCGCTGGCCTTCGGGCCGTGCCGGTTCAAGTCCGGCTCCGGGCACCACGCACGCGGGGCAGGGGCGCGCCGGTGACCACGGCCGCCCCGCCGGCGTACGACCGGGCGGAACACCGCCCCTCCGCCTCATCGCGAGCCCGTGGGCCGGGCCGTCACCGACTCGATGAACGCGGCCGCCACGTGATCGTGGACGCGCTCCGATGACCAGTTCCCCGAACGCGTCGGCCGCGCGCCGGGCCGGAGCTCCGAGTGCACCTGCGGCGCCGGCAGCCAGGACTTCCGAATCTCAGCACGCTGCCGCCGACTCGCGGCCAAGTTGGTCCTTGCGCGGGCATACGACGGCCACGTGGAAGGTGGTGAGCCGTGAACCGACGCGTCCGGTCCGCCTGTCAGGTGGGGAATTCGCCGAGCCACCCGCGGGTCAGCAGGTGGTGCGGAAGGTAGCCCGACTCGACCTCGACCGGCATCTTGCCGTCGAAGGCGAAGCACGCGATGGCCAAGGGGGCAAGGGCGAGATGACCACCAGGGCTTTCCACTCGCTTCTCGTCAGCCGTCCAGTACGCCTTGTGTAGCTCCAGTGCCTGTACCAACGCCTCGTTGAACCCGACCGCGTTCTGGGTGATGAACAGGTAGAAGAGGTTGATCGGCGGCGCCAGCACCGCCTCCAACAGCTCCCGTGGAGCTTGGACGGCGATGCCCGGAGTCGACATTTCGACGGCGCGGGTCAACTTCGCCACCAAGTCGGGCCCCTGCAACCAGTACGTCTGCAACGTATCGACCCAGTGCCGGACGAACTCGTCGAATCCGCCGTCATGGAGGCGATCGAGTGGGAAGCGGGCCAGTTCGGTGATGCGAACCTGGTCCCGGCACACCACGGCGAGCCAGAACGTGGTCAGCCACGTCCCGAGGTCGGTGAGGCCCTGATCCGCGCCCGTGGCCGGCAGTGTTCGGATCTGACGGTTGATCCGACACTCCACGGTTCCCTCGGTCGCCGAAGCCGTGGCGAAGATGGCGGACCCCACCTGAAGGGCGTTGACAACCGCTTCCCAGGTCTCCAGCTTCGCCGCACGGGGGTCGACCGTGCAACGTGCGCCGAGGTGGAGGAGCGCGTTGTTGAAGACGCGCCCGAGGGCGTGGGGGCGCCGCTCCAGCCTGTCGATGTCATCGGCCAGATCCTCGCCGAGTGACTCTGCCCATTCTTCTTCCGTGGGCCCCGGTGACGCAAAGTGCCTACTGACAATGGTGGTCACCGGAGGGTCCCCTTACTGATGTCGAAGCGCTGGTACTGGTAGCCACTGTACTGGAGCCCGTTTCGGTCGCCCTTGACGACGACGTATTCCAGATTCCCGTCGTCGAAGGCGTCTTCCAGTGCCTTCGCGAGCTTCCGCTCGCTCGGGATCTTCTTACCGCGCTCCTTCATTTCGCGGATGATGTCGAAGAAGTACTCCTGGGAGCCTTGTGAAACCCTGCGTCCGTCGGGGAGGTTTCGGCCGCCGAGCTTGGTGTCGACACTGCTCTTCGCTTCGACCACGACGTAACGACCGTCCGCGGTGCGCCACACCTGGTCGAACTGGTCATTTCCGTTCTTGGGGCCGTGCAGCGTTTCCTTCGTGGACCCGGCGTAGTGCTCAGCGATGTAATGGTGCTCTGCGACGTACTCGCCGTAGGCGCCAGTCTCTTCGATCATCGACTTGTGGTAGTGACGGTACGCCTCGCGACCCTCCGCCAGGTCGTGCGCGGTGTCCTCCGTGCCGTGAAGCGCGTGGTTGGCGTCCGCTTCCTTTTTGAACGTATCGGCGAGCTGATCCGCCCATACTGAATAGAAGCGCTTCCGGGTGGCTTCCTTCAGCCCGTCAAGACGTGCGGGATCGGTGATCGAACCCGGAGTCTCGTGCACGTACTTCGGGTCGAGGTAGTGAGGTGTAGGCGGTTCGGGAGCGTCCTTCGCACGAATCCAGGGAGAATTTTCGTCCGCCCTGGTGAGCTGCGGTGGCGTGGAACCGCTCTCGTCTACGAAATCGAGGTTCTTCCGATTTCCGTTGTTCTTGTAGTAGTCGTCGAAATAACCCGGTTCCTCGTTGGCCCGGTACACCTGGATCTCTTCGACCTGGGCCTCTGTCAGGTGCGGCCCGTAGGGGTTGTCGCCGTCCTGCATGAAGCTGGGCCGCTCCACCGGCTCCCGGGTGACCGGGCTGTTGCCGGCTGTCCCGTCGCCCGCACGCGCAGCGTCGTCCAGGCCGCCCCCGCCCGGGGTGTCCGGGAGGTGGGTGCCGCCCCCGCCGGGGGTGTCCGGGAGGTGGGAGCCGCCCGTGCCGGGGGTGTCCGGGAGGTGGGTGCCGCCGGTGCCCGGGCCGTCGGGGTGGGGGCCGCCGGTCGAGGGGCCGTCGGGGTGGCCGCCGGTGCCCGGGCCGTCGGGGTGGGGGCCGCCCGTGGAGGGGGTGTGCGTCGGGTGGGAGGTGCCGCCGCCGGGGGTGGTGTCGAGGTCGTTGCGCGGCATGCCGTCCGGGGCGTGGCCGCCGGGGGTGTGGTCGCCCGCGTGGCCGGTCGGGGTGTGGTCGCCCACGTGGACGGGGTCGGACATGTCGGAGCCGAGGCGGATCATGTCGTCGCCGCCGCGGGCGCCGGCGCCCACCAGGACGGGGGTTTCCACCTTGGGGGCGTGGGCCGTGGCCGGGGTCTTCTCGGCCTTGGCGTCGTCGGCGTGCTGGTAGAGGCTGCCGTCTTCCTTGTAGAGGTGGCCCTCGGGGTCCATGTACTTCGCGGGGCTGTCGTCGAAGGGCAGCTTGACCGTGCCCGGCGGCAGGGTGGCGGTGCCCTCGGGGAGCTTGATGCCCCCGTCCGGGAGCTTGATCGCACCCTCCGGGACCGCGGTGCCCGAGGGGAGGTGAATCGTTCCGTCCGGCAGCATCGTCGAGCCGTCGGGCAGCGCGAACGCACCGTCGGAGATCTTGGGGATCTCGACCTTGCCGATGCCCCGCAGGCCGGCCATCACATCGCCGATCTTCGACAGGCCCGCGCCCGCGCCCTTGAACACGTACGTCATCGGGTCGATGGCCCGCCCGGCCTTGCCCGCGAACGACAGCGCCTTCGCCGCCACGCCCGCCTTGCCCGCGCCCGAGGCGGCCGCGCCGGCGCCGTCGGTGAAGATCGCGGTGACCACGTTGAAGGTGACCGCGCCCGCCGCCCGCGACGGGTTCTCGCTCCACTGGTCCCACGCCAGCAGCGCCTTGCCCGTCTCCTTCATCGCCGTACGCGAATCACGCAGCCAGGACGGGAGGTACTTGCCCGGCATCGCCATGTACGCCGAACCGACGCCCGGGATGATGGCGATGGACACACCGGTGGCGAGCTTCGCCAGCCCGGTCCACGCCTGCTTCGTGGCGTCCCAGCCGTCGAAGCCGACCAGCGTGCCCAGGCCCTTGATGGTGCCCCACACGCCGTCGACGATGACGCCCTTGCCGAAGTCGTAGGCGTGCTCCCACACCTGCCACCACGGCACCGACTCCTGGACGGCGTCACCCCACGGCAGCGACTTCGAGTGCTTGAGCGCCTCCGCGTCGTAGCCGTACATGTTCGGGCCGTGCGAGCCGTCGTCGAGCTTGAGCGGCACCCCGCACACCAGCGCCACGATCTTGTTGTACGCCGTGGTCTCCGCGGCCTGGAACTGCGACCACACCTCGGCGATCTCGTTGCGCCGGTCGAGGTTCTCATCGATGAGATCCCCGTCCTCGGTCCACTTGTCGTCGTGCGAGACCTTCGACTTGAACGACGCCGCCTCCGCCTTGAGCGTCTCCAGCTTCTTCACCAGCGGGCGGATCTCGTTCGCGTACGTCCCCAGCGCGCCCGCGATGGTGCACATGTCGGAGGAGAACGACAAGGTGGTGTCCACCACCGGCTTCGTCACCGCGAAGAGCTGCTCGGCCTCGGGCGCCTTGTAGTACGCGGACATCCCGCCGAAGGTGGTGTGCACCGACGAGCCGGCGTTCGCGAGCGCGCCGCCGTCCCCCGACAGCGCCTTGACCTTCTCGTCCAGCACCGCGAGTTCACCGGTGAACACCGGGACCTCGGCGGGGTTGACCGGATCGTTGCTCACTTCGCGCCCCCCGTGGCGTCCCGCAGCTCATCCAGCCGCACGTTCTTCGCCGCGTCCTGGGCGTGCTTGGCCGCGTCCAGGTCACCCTCGATGTACTCGTTCGTCGCCTTCGCCGCACCCAGCACCGCGGCCTGGATCCGGTCCACCATCGCCTTCACGTCCGGCTGGCGCTTCTCCAAGTACTGCGACAGCGCGGCACCCACCGGCCCCGTCGTGCCCCGGTGCGACAACGCCACCTGCCCCGTCGCCACCGGCCCCTGCCGCGCCGCGTTCGGCACCGTCGCCGCCGAACCCGGCACCGCCGTGCCCGCCGCGTACGCGGCCTCCGACATGTGCGTCATCAGCGCGTTCAGCGCCTTCTCCAGCTCGCCCGCCCGCTCACCGGTGAGCTTGAGCTGGCTCTGCACACCCTGCGGCTTGATGTCCCACGCCGTCATACGTCCCCCGAAAAACCGTTTCTGCTCAGCCGATGTTGTCGACCGCGGCCTTCGCCCGCGCGATCGTCTGCTGCGCCGTCGCGTCGTTCTTCTCCAGCGTCGACTTCAACAGGTGGATGATGTTCTTCACCTCTTGCGACGCGTTCTTCCAGCGCAGTTCCTTGCCGTGGTACTCATCCGCCACGCCATCGGCCGCGAAGTCCGACATCGCCGCCTTCACCTGCGCGTCGCGAGCCGCGATCACCTGCTCCAGCTGCCCGATCACGACCTGGATGTTGCCCTGCGCCTCGGTCGAGGCACCCGTGTCATACGAACGACGGTCCGTGCCACCGGCCATCACACATCACACTCCCCGTGTGGTTGAAGAGACTTGCAACGTTCAGCGGCCGGCGAAGCGGGCCGCGTCGAAGTTCGCCGCCGACATCTGCTGCCGCGCGTTGTCACCCTGCTCGTGGTCACCGGTGCCGAAGGCCTGCTCCATACCCGACTGACCGCCCAGGATCGCCGACAGAGCCGCGTTCAGCTCCTTCGTGATCCCGTCCGAGTGCTCCTTGAACGAGTCGAACGCGACCTTGCCCTGACCGTTGAACTTGCCCTCCAACGGATGCGCCGCCGTGATCAACTGCTGGATCAGCGTTCCCAGATCCGTACTCGAGTTCCGCGACCCCGACATCAGGTTCGTCAGAACCTGCGTCCCCATGTCGAACTTCATCCCACACCCCCATCACCAGAGAACGACCGTAAGTATGGCCAATTCTGCCAACCTACATCGCTTTCGCAACCAGCTACCGGCAGCTGTGACCAAAGCCGGACATCGCATCGGCCGTCCCCACCGGCATGCCAAGGGGCTCCCTCACGCGCCCTTCAGATGCCTCATCAGCAGCTCGAAGTCCGCCCATCCGGCCAGGTCGGAGGGGTCTCCCGGCAGCGGGTAGTACAGCGCCGGCCGGCTCTTGGGACCCAGCGCCAACGGCCGCTGCGCCAGCGGGGTGTTGCGGGCCCGGTCGCCCGGCATCGCGCGGACCTCCTCCGCACCCAGGACGAAGGCCACCGGCACGCCCGGTCCCTCGAAGCGCGGCGGCACCGCCAGGTCGCGGCGGGCCTTGCGCAGCTGTACGAGCATCGACTGGAGGCCGTGGCGGGTGGCGAGCACCTCGGCGGTCCGGGTCAGGGCGTCCACCGGGGGCTCCTCGTCCGCGCCGTAGCCGAACGCGAGGGTGACCTCCTCCTCGACGCCCGCCTTCGTGCGCCGGACCCGCACCGTGGCGACGCCCGGGCGCTCCGGCCCGCCGACCACCACGAACCAGGTCGGCTCCGGCGCCCGCGCGTACGCGACGTCGGTCAGCCGGGCCGGGGACCACGGCAGGTTGGCCGGCTCCGCGGTGCCCCACCCGGCCGGCGGCCCGCCGGTCAGCTCCCGCCACACCGCCTCCAGGGCGCCCCCAAGGACGAGCCGTTCATCGGCGGGGTGGACCGCGCGGAAGGTGACGGCCAGCTGCCGTTCCCCGGTCGCGGAGACCTCCCGGAACGCGGCCGCCACCGGGGTACGGGGGTCCTCGGCGGTCGCGTCCAGCGCCTCGACCGGGGCGAACAGCCCGCTCTGCCAGCGCAGTACGGCCCCGGTGAGGCCGTCGTAGTAGCCGTCCCGCTCGTCCTGCACCACCCAGCGCGAGGGCCAGCCGCTCAGGTTTTCCCGGACGGCGGGGGAGAGGGTGGTGCCCGGCGGGGTGACGATCTGCAGCCCGAGCTCGGCTTCGGCGGCGGCCCGGAAGGCGTCGGAGAGCCAGGCGGTCATGGCCACCACCGGGCGGTCCTGGATGACGACGGCCACCCGGTCGGTGAGCACGTCGACGGCGGGCTGCGCGGCGGCCGGCTCCGGCGCCACGCCCACCCCCTCGGTCCGCACCACACCCAGCGCGCGCCCCGGCTCGCGGGGCCATGCGGAGCCCCCCGCCAGGGCGGCCAGCCGGGCCGCGAAGGTGCCCGCCAGCCGGGCGGCGTCCTCGACGCCGGTGGTGGCGCGGGCCTCCGTCCACCAGAAGGGGACCGGCGGGGCGGTGGCTCCGAGCAGCCGCTCGGCCTCCCCCTCGACCTGCACCAGCAGCGGCGCCTCGATGGAGACGAGCGGGCGGCCCTGCTCGTCGCACAGCTGCACCACGGCCCGCTCGGCGGCCGCGTTCACCAGCTTGTCGGGGCCCCCGGAGAGCAGTCCGGCGAGCACGGTCCACGGGTCGGGCATCCGCTCGGTGAGGGCGACGACGTCCTTGGTCATGTGCTGGTCAGATCCTTCGGTCGAAGTGCATGCGGGAAACGGGCGCGGGTCCGGCGCTCACCCGCGGCCGGCCTTACGCGGTCCACCCGGGGCCGGCCGTTCGCGGTCCACCCCGGGGCCGGCCTTACGCGGTCCACCCCGCGGCCGGCCGTTCGCGGGTCACCCGCGCCCGTACACGGTCTGGATCAGGCGGCTCGACTGGCCCCGGCGGACCAGCACCCCCCGCCCGGCGGGCTGCTGCGAGGCGTAGACCCCGGGCAGCAGCTGGCCCTCGCTGCGGTCGCCCGCCATGACCAGGGCCGAAGCGCCCGACTCGCGCAGCCCCTGCACCAACGGCTCGTACATGCCCCGCGAGGCACCGGCGACCCGGCGGGTCAGGACGAAGTGCAGGCCGATGTCCGCGGCCGAGGGCACATACGGCAGGAAGGGCGCCAGCGGCGACTGCCCGGCCGTGGTGAGTACGTCGTAGTCGTCGACGAGTACGACGATCCGCGGGCCGCCGCCCCAGCTGCCCGGCTCCAGGTCCTCCAGCGGCGCGGTGTCGTCGGGCATCCGCCGCTCCAGCTCGGTGGCGATGCCGGCGGACAGCCCGGCGCACAGCTTCGCGTTGTACGCGTAGCCGCCGTTGAGCTCCTCCGGGACCACCCCGCGCAGCCCGCGGCGCGGGTCCATGACGGCGAAGACCAGCTCTTCCTCGCCGTAGCGTTCGATCAACCCGCCCGCGATCGTCGCCAGCAGGTTCGTCTTCCCGCACTCGCTGTCGCCCAGGACCAGCAGGTGCTGGTCGTGCCCGAACAGGTCCACCAGGACCGGTGCGAGCGCCTGCTGGTCCAAGCCGATCGGCACCCGCTTCGGCTCGGCGGCGGGACCGGGCAGCAGGTGCGGCTCCAGCACGTGCGGCAGCACGCGTACCGGCTGGGCGGTCTCCCCGCTCCAGGTGGCGCGCACCGTACGGGCCGTGCGCTCCAGTACGGCGCCCAGCTCCGAGGGGTCGGCCAGCCCGTCCGTCCGGGGCAGCGCGACCTGTGCGAAGAGCTTCTGGTCGGTCAGGACGCGGCCGGGTTCGTCCGGCGAGAGCGTCTCGGCCAGCTTGCGGTCGACGCTGGACTCGCTGGGGTCGTTCAGCCGCAGCTCCACCCGCGTGCCGAAGTTCGACTGGGTGGCGATCCGCACGTCGTTCCAGCGCAGCATGCCGGCGACGACGTGGATGCCGTACCCGCTGCCGCGCTTGAGGATGTCGACGACCGCGTCGTCCAGGCTCTCGAAGTCGTCGCGCAGCGCGCCGAAGCCGTCGATGACCAGGACGATCTCGGCGGAGGCGAGCTGCGGCAGCCGGCCCGCCGCGTGCAGGGTGCGCAGCTGCTCGACGGAGTCGATGCCGTGCTCGCGGAACAGTTCCTCGCGGGCGGCGAGCATCGTGCGTACTTCCTCCACGGTCCGCGCCGCCCGCTCGCGGTCCGCCCGGCTGGCGATCCCCCCGACGTGCGGCAGCCCGGCGAGGGCCTGGAGCCCGCCGCCGACCAGGTCGAGGCCGTACACGCCGACTTCCTGCGGGGTGTGGGTCAGCGCGAGCGAGAGGACCAGGGTGCGCAGCAGGGTCGTCTTGCCGGACTGCGGCCCGCCGATGACGGCGGCGTGGCCGCCCGCGACCGTGAGGTCGAGGTACCACTCGCCCTGCCACTGCTTCGTCGGGTCGTCCAGCACGCCGAGCGGCACCGCGAGCCGCCCGCGCCGCCTGGCGAGCTGCATTCCGCGCGGGCCCACGTCCAGCGGGCCCGCGACCGTGTCCAGCGCGATCGCGCCGGGCAGCGGGGGCAGCCAGATCCGCCGCACCGGTGCGGCGGCCTGCTCCAGCTGGCCGACGATGATCCCCAGCTCGGTCGGACCGGTCTCGCGGCGCCGCGCGGTGGGCTCCTGCCCCTGCGCGCCCTCCGGCCTGGCCGGGCTGTTGAACGCCTCGTACGGGAGGGCCAGCGGCCCGGTGTCCTGCTCGTCGGCGCGCTCGACGGGGCCCCGGTAGGCGCCGGAGACGTAGCTCGCCTTGAAGCGTTCGTAGTGGCTGGTGTCCACCTTGAGGTAGCCGAAGCCGGGCAGCGGCGGGAGGTGGAAGGCGTCCGTGGTGTCCAGGACCGTGCGGGACTCGTCGGCGGAGAACGTGCGCAGCCCCAGCCGGTAGGAGAGGTAGGTGTCCAGGCCCTTGAGCTTGCCGCCCTCGATCCGCTGGCTGGAGAGCAGCAGGTGCACGCCGATGGAGCGGCCGATCCGCCCGATGGACAGGAACAGGTCGATGAAGTCCGGTTTGGCGGTGAGGAGTTCGCCGAACTCGTCGATGACGACGAACAGGTGCGGCAGCGGCTCCAGATCGGGCCGGCGTTCGGCGCGCAGCGCGTTGTAGTCGCCGATGTCGGCGATGTTGCCCGCGTCCTTGAGCACCTGCTGGCGGCGCTTGACCTCGCCGGCGAGCGAGGCGTGCACGCGCTCGACCAGACCGGCCTGGTTCTCCAGGTTGGTGATGACACCGGCGACGTGCGGCAGACCGGCGAACGGCGCGAACGTCGCACCGCCCTTGTAGTCCACGAGGACCAGCGCGAGGTCCTCCGGCGGATGGGTCGCCACCAGCGCGAGGACGAGGGTGCGCAGCAGCTCCGACTTGCCGGAACCGGTCGCGCCGACGCACAGGCCGTGCGGGCCCATGCCCAGCTCGGAGGACTCCTTCAAGTCCAGCAGCACCGGCTCGTGGGAGTCGCTGATGCCGATGGGCACGCGCAGGAAGGCCCGCTCCCCGCGCGGCGCCCACAGGCCGTTGACGTCGAGCTGGGCCACGTCCGCGATGCCCAGCAGGTTCGCGAAGTCGACGGGGCCCGACAGGGGGGCGTCGATCAGCGACTCGGCGGACAGGCGCAGCGGCGCGAGCATCCGGGCCAGGCCCTCGGCGAAGGGGGCGCCGACCTCGTCCACCGTTCCGTGGGCGCTGACCGGTTCCCCGTCGCGCAGGTCCTCTATGAGCACCCGGTCGCCCTCGACGGTGATCCGTACGCCGACCTGGCCCGGCTCCTGGATGCGCTGGTCGAGGAGGTGCAGGACGGTGACACCCATCTCGCGCAGCCCGACGGCGTCGTCGGGGCGCGGGAGTTCGACGGCGTCCTCCCCGTGCCCGTCGGCGATGACGAGCAGCCGGGAGGTCATCGACAGGGCGTCCTTGCCGGACAGCCCGCGGCGCACCTCGGCGGCGTAGGAGGCACGGCGGCGCAGTTCGGGGCCCAGCAGACGCGCGAGCTGCGGCGCGGACGGCGCGATCCGGCGGGCGGCGACGGGGCCGTCGAGCTGCTCGGGGTCCAGCAGGTGCGGCAGCCACTTGGCCCAGTCCCAGTCCGCGAGCCGGTCACCGGGCACGGCCAGCGCGATGGCCACGTCGTCGGGGGCGTGGGTGGCGGCGGCCTGCATCATCAGGGCGCGGGCCACACGGAGCCCGTCCTCGCGCGGGCCGATCACGGTGACGTTGCCGACGCGGTCCAGCGGGACGGTCAGCGGCAGTTCGGTGCCGGTGCGGAAGCGGGCGGTCAGCGCCGAGGCCTCGTTGAGCATGAAGCGGTCCGGCGGGGTGAGGACGGTGGAACCCTGCTCGGCGATCCGCAGGTCGCGTACCGGCATCTCGCCGGTGCCCACGCGCACGCGCAGGAAGTCCTCGTCGACGCGGCGGCGTTCCCACAGCCGGGCCGGGTCCCGCACGATGTCGTACAGGGCGCTCGGGGGCGGGCTGAGCACGCCGGCGCGCTCCGCCCGCTCGCGCTCCTCGGCGGCGAGTTCCTCCCGGAGGTCCTCCAGGTAGGCGAGGTAGGCCTCCCGCTGGGTACGGCGGGTGCGCTGGGCCTTGCCGCGCTGCGAGAAGACGAGGCCGACCGAGCCGATGACGGTGACGACGAGGATCAGCGCGCCGAGCGCGGCGAACTGGCTGTTGCGGACGACCGTCATCATCACGACCGACGACATCACGCCGGCCACGGGCAGCAGCGACATCGCGATGTTGCCGGCCTTGCCCTCGGGGAGGTTGGGCGGCGCCTCGATGGTGCGGGCCTCGGAGGCGGCCGGGGGCCTGATCGTCCTGGCCGGGCGGTGGATCAGTCGGGTGCTCATCTTCGTGGTCCGTCGTCGTCCGTCAGTGGCGCTTCTGGGAGAGCTGGAAGGCGTCCGCGGCGATCCGGGTGGCCGCCGACCTCGTCGCCCGGGCCAGCAGGTCGCTGCGGATGACGCCCCCGTCCGCCAAGTGGCGGTCGTGCGGCAGGACGTGGACGCGCGCACCGGTGGTCCCCAGCATGCGCACCGCCTCTTCCACGTCGATGCCCGCGTGCGGGGCCTGCTCCGTCAGGACGACGACCGTTCCGGCGATCACGTGCGGGGGCAGGCCCTGCATCCACTGGAGCACCGCGTACGTGCTGGCGACGCCGTCGAGGGTGGCGGGAGTGGTCAGGACGCGGGCCTGGGAGGCGGAGAGCGCGACCCGGGCGACCTCGGCGGGCAGCGTCTCGCAGTCGACGACCGTCACACCGAAGTAGCGGCGCAGCGCGACCATGGCCCGCTCGTAGGAGCGGGTGTCGAGCATGGCGCCGATCTGGCCCTGGCTGCCGGGCAGCAGCCAGGCGTTGTCGCGCAGCTGGACGAGGTAGCCGGTGACGTCGAGCAGCGACATCTGCGGCTCGATGATCCCGGCGAGGTCACCGGTGGTCCAGCGCAGCGACTCGGCTCCGAGCCGGATGGGCAGCGAACCGAGGGCCGGGTCGGCCTCGACGAAGAGCACCGGGTCCTGGCGGTAGTGCGCGTACGTCGTGCCCAGCAGGGCGGCGACCGTGGACTTGCCGGCGCCGCCGCGGATGGAGGTGACGGCGATCTGGCGGCCGGTGGTCACGGGCTGCTGGAGCAGCTCGGCGGTGCGGGAGGCGTCGGCGACCTCGCGGGCGACGGATGAGGAAACGGTTCGCCAGAGCGCGCCGACGGCGCGGGACACGAAGGGCTCGCCGTTACGGGGCCCCCGGCCCGCACGGACGAGGCCGGGGTCGACGGCGGGACGGGAGTCGAGCGTGCGACCGGGCCGGCCCGCGGCCTCGGCGGCGCCCTGCGCGGGGTGCGGGTATCCGTACGCCGGGGCCTGGGTGGCCGGGGCGTGTGGGGCGGGGGCGTGCGGGACGGGGGGCTGCCCGGCCGCGGCCTGGTACGGGTACCCGGGCGCGGGAGCCCCGGCGCCCTGGGCCGGGACCGCATCGTGGGCCGGGGTCGCGCCCTGCGGGTCCGGCCGGACCGGTTCCTGCCCCTGCGGGTGCGGCTGCTGGGCCCCGCCCCTCAGGTCGCGCAGGACGTCGCCCTGCCAGTTCTCTCCGCTCGGCATCCCTGCCCCTACCCCTCTCGTACCGACCTGCCGCCCCGCCCGGAGCCGCCTGCGAGTTGACTCAGAACTTGTCGAGCAGTTGCCCGTAGACGCCGAACACCCCGACGCTCAGCGGGAACAGCCCCACGACCCCCACCGACTCCACGAAGTCGGCGGTGCGCCGCAGCCGGACCTGCACGTGTTCCGGGGGCTGCACGGCGAGCCCGAGCAGCGGCAGCAGCGCGGCCACGCACAGCACGACGATCGCCCCCGTACCGCCGCCGTGCCCGATCCACAGCACCACCAGGCGTACGAGGAGGACGGCCGCCGCGGCCAGCAGCGCCACGACCTCGGCGACCAGCGGGAACGCCCGTGCCCGGGACAGCAGCACCACCGCGACGAGCGACGGCAGCACCACGGTCCACACGCTCGGCTCCCCGGCCAGCGTGAGCAGCCAGCCCGCCGCGGCGGCCGAGACGGCGGTCGCGACCGTCGCGAGGGCGAGGCCGCGGTGCGTGGCGGCGAGCGCGTTGCCCACCTGGTGGCGGCTGACGGAGGCGCCACCCGAACGCGTGTCGTCCAGCGCGGTCAGGCCCGAAGCCATCAGCGCGAACCGCGGCAGCAGCCCGAGCAGCAGTACGGAGAACAGGGCCATGACCGTGCCCAGCCGCGCCGGTTCGCTCTGGACGGCGGCGACGGCCTCCCACACGAGGGTGATGACGGCGACGGCCCCCGCGCCGATGAGCCCGCCGCGGCCGAGCGGGGAGAAGCAGCCGAGCATGAGGAGCGTCACGAGCAGCGCCCCCGCGACGGCGGCGAGCCGTAGCTGCCAGGACCAGTGGTGGGCGTCGGCGGCGGTCCACGCCGTGAGCACGCCGAGCCCCCCGGAGGCGAACAGCAGCGCGGTGGCGAGGCCCCGGTTGCCCTGCCCGATCCGGGCGCCGAGCGCGCCGGCGGCGAGCAGGACGAGCGTGACGGCCAGCAGGGCGGCGGCCAGGGAGTCGAGGGCGACTTCGCGCCGGGCGAGCAGCGCGGCGGTCATCGTGAACACGACCGTCGCCACCCCGGCACTGCCCCGGCGGGCGGCGGGACGCCAGCGCCACGCCCGCAGGTCGAGGTCGTCGGCCACCAGGTCGGTCACGTCGTGCACGACGGGGGCGGGCGGCGCCGAGTGGATCCTGACGAGCCGTAGGACCGCGCCGTCGGCTATGCCGGCGGAAGCGAGGGTGCTGTCCTGCGGGAGCGCGGAGCCGTCCGAGGTCAGTAGTTGGCGCGTCATCGGCCGCGAGGCTGCCCGGTCGTCGAGCAACTGGAGTATGTCCGGGAGCAGCTGCCCGATCGGCGTATCGGAGGGCAGGACCATGTCGGCCCGGCGCCGCTCGCCGACCAGGGTCACCCGGGACAGCTGTGCTCGGGAAGTCGTTGCTGTGCTCACCACTTGCAGGAACCTACCATCGCGGTGTCGCGTGCCTTCGGGACGGAATTTCTACGAGCCGCTCGGACGGGGCGACTTCGCCGCGGGCGGGGACGGCGGTTTCGACGGCTTCGGCGACTTCGAGGACGGGTGTTCCGTCGCGCCCGGCCCGACGGTCTTCGACGCGCCCGGCGAGCCCGACGGCCCGGGCAGCGGGCCGGGCGGCTGGCCGTACTGCCGCATCTGGCTCTGCTGCTGTTGTTGCTTTTGCTGCTCGGCCTTCTGTTTCGCCAGCGTGGCCTGGATGAAGGACCATCCGACGCACCCCGCGCACAGGACGGCCGCGATGGCGATGCCCGCGAACATCTTCCCGAGCCGTTCGTCCGCGGTGCGCCGCGCCCGCTGCGCGCCGAACAGCAGGGCGTCACGCATCCTGCGGCGGCGTACCGCCACCGATTCGAGCAACTGGCTGTCGTAGTCCCGTGCCATGCGCCGTCCGCCGCCTCCCCCGTGTTTTGCCTGTGCAACATAAAGCATTTATCAGCTTGGAACACGCGCGGCCCTCTTAAGATCCTCCTCCAGCAGTAGGGTGGTTTCTTTGCTAACGCATTACTCTTGTTCACGACGGCCGCGTCCCGCGGCCTACGGAGGAGTGAGATGAGGAGCAGTAACCCGGTCTTCTCGCGACGGGGGTTCAGCCGCGACACCGGCGGCTACGCGGGCTTTGACGCGCAGCAGGCCGGGACCGCGACCAACCCGTACGCGACGAACCCCTATGCCGCGGACGCCGTCACCGGCATGCCGCAGGCGCCGGCGCGCGCCCACGTGATGACCATGGACGACGTCGTGAGCCGTACGGCCATGACGCTCGGCACCGTGGTGCTCACCGCGGTCATCTCCTGGATCGCGCTGCCCGTCGACCCGGCGAACATCAACAAGTCGTACGGCATCGCCATCGGCGCCGCGCTCGTCGCGATGGTCCTGGCGCTCGTCCAGTCGTTCAAGCGCACCCCGGTCCCCGCGCTGATCCTGGCGTACGCGGCCTTCGAGGGCGTCTTCCTCGGCGTCATCAGCTCGGCCACCAGCACCTACATCGGTGCGGGCGTGGTCATACAGGCCGTGCTGGGCACGATGTGCGTCTTCGCGGCCGTGCTCTTCGCGTACAAGATGCGCTGGATCCGCGTCACGCGCCGCTTCACCGGCTTCGTGATGGCCGCCGCCATGGGCTTCATGCTGCTCATGGTCGTGAACCTGCTGTTCTCCCTGTTCGGGGGCGGCGACGGCCTCGGCTTCCGCAGTGGCGGCCTCGGCATCCTGTTCGGCGTCGTCGGTGTGATCCTCGGCGCGTGCTTCCTCGCCATGGACTTCAAGCAGGTCGAGGACGGCATCGCCTACGGCGCCCCGCGCGAGGAGTCCTGGCTGGCGGCCTTCGGCCTCACCCTGACCCTGGTGTGGATCTACCTGGAGCTGCTGCGCCTGTTCCAGATCCTCTCCGGCGACGACTAGGGCCGGCCGGTTCCGGCTGCCCCGGCAGCCCGGGAGCCCCGGCAGAGGAAGGCCCCGCGAGCGACTGTGCTCGCGGGGCCTTCCCGCGTCGTGAAACGGTACGGATCCAGCGCTGCGGAGCGAAGCGCCACGGTCGGGGGTCGGTCGGGGGACTGGTCGGGGGGCAGCGGCTCAGCCGAGTCTGCGGGCGGCCCTGCGCAGGTCGTACTCGTGGATGATCGCCTTCGCCTGGCCGTACGAGAGGTCGTGCGCGCCGCGAAGCCAGCTGACCTTCTCCTCGAACCGGACGAGGGAGGGGCCGTCGTCCACGGTGCGCAGCCAGTCGGACACTTCACGACCGGTGGTCAGGGGAATTCTGTCGATCATGTTGCGGTGTGTCTGCTCCGAGAACTCTACGGACATGGGCGCCTCCGGAGGTATCGCCTTGTTCTCTTCACGACACCGTGCCTCAGGGTTCGCCCGTTGGCAATGGCGCCGGGGCGGCGCGTAAGGTCGGCCGGGTGCTCGATACTTCGCCCCTGACCGCCGCCGTCGAACGTTTCGCCGACCGGCTGCGGTCCGCTCCGCAGAGCCGGCTCCAGCGCGGCGCCGCCGCCGAGGCGCTGGAACTGGCCCGCCAACTGGCCTCGCGGGCCCAGCGGCTGGAGGACGCGGCCCGGGACCCCCGGGGGGCGGCTCCGGCGCGCGTCGTGCCGGACGAGGGCGTCTTCGTGGTCGGCGACCAGGTGGCGGTCACCGGCCAGGACCTCGCCGAGGCGCTGCGCGGCGTCCGCGAGGGGGAAAGCGGAACGGCCCCGTCCGAGATTCTGGACGAGGCCGTGCGGCTGGTGGAGCAGGCGGAACTCAGAGCGATGCGATGACGCGGTCCGCGAGGATGTAGACGTTGCTGTCCGGGTCCTCGGAGTCCCCGCAGGAGAACGTGAGGGCGTAGGCGCCGGAGATCCCCGAGCCGCCCAGCAGGACCGGCGCGGTGCCCGAGCGCAGGGCCTCCGCCAGCCGCTCCGCGGTCTCCCGGTGCCCCGGGGTCATGCAGAGCGTGGTGCCGTCGGCGAAGACGTACACGTCCAGCGTGCCCAGCGGCCCGGGCCGGACGTCCGCGAGGGCCGTACGGGCCTCCGCGAGCTCCTCCAGGCGGCTGACGGTGCGCTCGTGGTCCACGCCCGGGTGCGGGGCCTGGACGGGTACGAAGTCGGGGTGCGAGGGGTGACGCCGGCGGGCCGCGGCCAGCTCGGCGGAGTCCTCGGGGTAGTCGTCCAGGAGGTCCTCGCCGAGGACCGGCTCCAGCCCCACCAGGTCCGCCTGCCGGGGCAGGAAGAGCGGGCTGTCCTCGCCGAGACCGGGCAGGCCGCCCAGCAGCGAGGTCGGGGCCTCTCCGGCGAAGCTCGGCGAGGCGTCGGCGGCGTCGCGGGCCTCCTGCGCGGCCCAGAAGGCCCGCGCTTCGGCCAGCTCCCGCTCCCGCTCCTCGGCGAGGGCTTCGGCGACGGCGGCTCGTATCTCGGCGGCGGGGGACTCCACGGCGCTGCGGGCGTGCGGCACGGTCGCTCCGCGCGGGTGGGCCGGCATCGCCAGCTCGCCGCGCAGGGCCGTGACCTGCTTACGCAGACCGTGTACGGCGTGCAGCGCAGCGGCGCCCACGGCCGTGGCAGCGGCCGTGGTCAGCAGCAGGGCAAGAGACATGGCGCTCACTGACTAACTCCTGGTTGATTCGATCCCCCGACTTCCTACATCAGCTTGCCGTGTGCTGGGAATGGCATGCAGTGCATTACGTCATGAATTGGACAGGCCATAGGTCCCCCGGTGGTCTGACGCACTTCCCTGACCTGGGGAAATGCCGATCCCCCAGGACATAGGTCACATCCTGGGGGAGATTCGGTCACAGGTCGGCCGCGACGGGGTTGAAACCCGGCCGCGAACGGCCGGGTCACGGCTCAGCTCAGGCGCTCGATGACCATGGCCATGCCCTGGCCACCGCCCACGCACATCGTCTCGAGGCCGAACTGCTTGTCGTGGAACTGGAGGCTGTTGATCAGCGTGCCGGTGATGCGCGCGCCGGTCATCCCGAACGGGTGACCGACGGCGATGGCCCCGCCGTTGACGTTCAGCTTCTCCAGCGGGATCTCCAGGTCCCGGTAGGACGGGATGACCTGCGCGGCGAACGCCTCGTTGATCTCGAACAGGTCGATGTCGCCGACCGTCAGGCCGGCCCGCTTGAGGGCCTGCTTGGAGGCCTCGACCGGGCCCAGGCCCATGATCTCGGGGGACAGGCCGGTCACGCCGGTGGAGACGATCCGGGCCAGCGGGGTCAGGCCCAGCTCCCGCGCCTTGGTGTCGCTCATGATGACGAGCGCGGCGGCGCCGTCGTTCAGCGGGCAGCAGTTGGCGGCCGTCACCAGGCCGTCGGGGCGGAAGACGGGCTTGAGGCCCTGTACGCCCTCCAGCGTGACGCCCGCGCGCGGGCCGTCGTCCGTGGAGACGACCGTGCCGTCCGGGGTGGTGACCGGGGTGATCTCGCGTGCCCAGAACCCGTTCTTGATGGCTTCCTCGGCGAGGTTCTGCGAGCGCACGCCGAACTCGTCCATGTCCTGGCGGGTCACGCCCTTGAGCCGGGCCAGGTTCTCGGCGGTCTGCCCCATCGCGATGTACGCGTCCGGGATCAGGCCGTCCTCGCGCGGGTCGTGCCAGGACGCGCCCTCGCTCTGCGCCACGGCGGCCGTACGGGCCTCGGCGTCGGCGAAGAGCGGGTTGTGGGTGTCGGGCAGGCCGTCGGAGGAGCCCTTCACGGAGCGGGAGACCATCTCGACGCCCGCCGAGATGAACACGTCGCCCTCGCCCGCCTTGATGGCGTGCAGGGCCATGCGGGAGGTCTGGAGGGACGAGGAACAGTAACGGGTGATCGTGCAGCCCGGCAGGTGGTCCATGCCCATCTGCACGGCGACGATGCGGCCCAGGTTGTGGCCCTGCTCGCCCCCCGGGAGGCCGCAGCCCAGCATCAGGTCGTCGATGTCGCGCGGGTCCAGCTCCGGGACCTTCGCCAGGGCGGCCTGGATGATCGTCGCGGTCAGGTCGTCCGGGCGGACGTCCTTGAGGGACCCCTTGAAGGCGCGCCCGATGGGCGAGCGGGCGGTGGAAACGATGACTGCTTCGGGCATCGGGGCTCCAAGGGGGTGCGTTGCGGCTCGTACCGGACCAGCATGTGAAGTTACCGGCCCGTACCGTCGAGGTCACCGGCCTCGCGGTGTGATGAGGACCGCACCGGCGCCGCGGGCCGGGGGAGCCGGGGGGACGGCCGCGCCCGCGGCATCCCGCCCGGCGGCGGGGCAGGGCGGGATCAGGGGCTGGAAACCGGGGCGTCGTCCGTGCTGTCGGTGGCCCCCGTGGCTCCTGTGCTCCCGGTGGTTCCCGTACTTCCCGTGGCCCCGCCCGTTACGCCCGTCACGCCCGTACCGGCCACCTCCGCCGGCTCGGCCGGCTGGCCGATGGGCTCCGACTCGGGGACCCGCCGGCGCCGCCGGTGCTTGAGCAGGGCCCACGGGCCGCGCGCCGGGGTGACCTCGGTGCCCGCCTCGCCCGCCGCGGCGGAGGCGGCCTTCGCCACCGGCAGCAGGTCCTCGTCGCGGGACACGTCGAGGCGGTCCGACCCGGGCCACAGCCCCAGCGCCGCGCACAGGGTCGGCAGGACGGCCATGGCGGCGGTCGCGTACCCCTCCGCCGACGGGTGGTAGGAGTCCGGGCCGAACATCTCGCGCGGGTTCGCCGCGAACTCCGGGCCCAGCAGGTCGCCCATCGACACCGTACGGCCGCCCAGCGCGACCACGCCGATCGTCTGGGCGGCCGCCAGCTGGCGCGAAGCCCGGCGGGCCAGCATGCGCAGCGGCTGGTAGACCGGTTCGATCGTGCCCAGGTCCGGGCAGGTGCCGACGACGACCTCGGCGCCCGCCAGCCGCAGCCTGCGCACCGCCGCGGTCAGCAGCCGGACCGACTGGGTGGGCGGCATCCGGCGGGTCACGTCGTTCGCGCCGATCATGATCACGCATACGTCGGGAGCCGGGGCGTCACCGTCCAGCAGCAGGCCCACCTGGCGGTCGAGGTCGTCCGACATCGCTCCCGACAGGGCCACGTTGCGCAGCTCCACCGGCCGCTCGGCCACCGCCGCCAGGCCCGAGGCCAGCAGGGCGCCCGGCGTCTGCCGTGCCCGTCGGACTCCGAGACCGGCGGCCGTGGAGTCGCCCAGCATGCCCAGCCGCAGCGGACCGGGACTAAGCTCGGGACCACCGAACTCGCTCCCGTACACCCCGTCCGCGCGGGGCGGATCGGGCAGGCCGGTGCCCACCGTGCGCTTGGCGAACTGGACCTCCGCCAGCACGAGCCCCACCGTGGCGACTCCGAGCAGCCCGAGGCCGCCCCCTCCGTACGCCGCGCCCGCCGCGATCCGGCGGGCCGTCCTCGCCCTGGACACCGTTGGGCACCTCGCTTTCCTGCCGGTCCCGATGACCTTCCTGCCCCGTAGAGCCGGTCAGCCAATCCCTTTCCGCATACTCTGGCCGGACCTCCCGGAGAACCCGTGGAGTCCCCTCCTTGGAGAACATGGTGCAATTCCACGACTCGATGATCAGCCTCGTCGGCAACACCCCGCTGGTGAAGCTCAACCGTGTGACCGAAGGCCTGCAGGCCACCGTCCTTGCGAAGGTCGAGTACTTCAATCCCGGTGGATCCGTGAAGGACCGGATCGCCGTCCGGATGATCGAGGCCGCCGAGCAGAGCGGTGCCCTCAAGCCCGGCGGCACCATCGTGGAGCCGACCAGTGGCAACACCGGTGTAGGACTCGCCATCGTGGCCCAGCAGAAGGGCTACAAGTGCATCTTCGTCTGCCCTGACAAGGTGTCCCTGGACAAGATCAACGTGCTGCGCGCGTACGGCGCCGACGTGGTCGTCTGCCCGACCGCCGTCGATCCCGAGCACCCGGACTCGTACTACAACGTCTCCGACCGCCTCGTGCGCGAGACGCCGGGCGCCTGGAAGCCCGACCAGTACAGCAACCCGAACAACCCCCGTTCGCACTACGAGACCACCGGTCCCGAGCTGTGGGAGCAGACGGACGGGAAGATCACCCACTTCGTGGCCGGCGTCGGCACGGGCGGCACGATCTCGGGCACCGGCAACTACCTCAAGGAGGTGTCCGGCGGCAAGGTCAAGGTCATCGGCGCCGACCCGGAGGGCTCCGTGTACTCGGGCGGCTCGGGCCGTCCTTACCTGGTCGAGGGCGTCGGCGAGGACTTCTGGCCGACCGCCTACGACCCGAACGTCACCGACGAGATCATCGCGGTGTCCGACAAGGACTCCTTCCAGATGACGCGCCGCCTCGCCAAGGAGGAGGGCCTGCTCGTCGGCGGGTCCTGCGGCATGGCGGTCGTCGCCGCCCTGAAGGCGGCCGAGGGCCTGGGCCCGGACGACGTCGTCGTCGTCCTGCTGCCGGACAGCGGCCGCGGCTACATGAGCAAGATCTTCAGTGACGAGTGGATGGCCGGGCACGGCTTCCTGGAAGAGGCGGGCCCCTCGGCGCGCATCGGGGACGTGCTCGCGGACAAGGAGGGCGGCATCCCGTCCCTGGTCCACATGCACCCCGAGGAGACGGTCGGCGAGGCCATCGAGGTGCTGCGCGAATACGGCGTCTCGCAGATGCCGATCGTCAAGCCGGGCGCCGGTCACCCGGACGTGATGGCGGCCGAGGTGATCGGCTCCGTCGTCGAGAAGGAGCTGCTGGCGGCGCTGTTCGCGCAGCGGGCCTCGCTGGGCGACCCGCTCGAGAAGCACATGAGCGCGCCGCTGCCGCAGGTCGGCTCGGGTGAGCCGGTGGCCGAGCTGATGGCGGTACTGGGCGAGGCGGACGCGGCGATCGTGCTGGTGGAGGGCAAGCCGACGGGTGTCGTCAGCCGCCAGGACCTGCTCGCGTTCCTCGCGAAGTCGGGCAAGTAGGCCGGTCAGCGGTCAGCGGTCAGCGGTCAGCGGTTCGCCGGGTGACGGCCGCCGGGGGCCGGCCGGGCTGTCGGTCGGGCTGTGTGCCCGGCCGCCGGCCCGGCCGATGTCGTCCCTCGTCCGGCCCGTCGCCCGATCGGTACGGGCCCGACACGTGACGGCAGCACCGGCTTAACACGGCTCCGGCACAGTGGTGGTTGTCGGCAGGGGAGCGGCAAGAGCCCCGGCCGGCACCACCGAACGGCGTTGGCGTACCTCCGGAGCGGCTCCCGGACCGCGTGAACGCCATGGACGCGGACGGCCCTGACCCGGCCCGTGTCCCGCGCGGGAACCGCCGTCGTCCCGCCCCCCGGGCAACCGGGGGTGCGGCGGTTCCCGCGCTCTCCTCTTTTCCGGGGCCCGGTTCGGTTCCGGGGCGCCACGCGCCTGACCCGCGGGGTGCGCCCCCGCGGGTCAGGCGCCCGTGCCGGCCCCCGCCGGGCGGCCGCGGCGGGGGAGCCGCTTGGTGGTGTGGGCGAAGTTCACCGCCACGACGCCCGCCCAGGCGACGAGCAGTCCGGCCAGGTGGGCCTGGGCGGCGGCGATGGCCGTCAGGGGGACCGCCAGCACCAGCGTGATGACGGCGAATCCGAACCGTTCACCGAAGCCGCCGACGTCGAGCGAGGACCCGGCGGGGTCATCGCCGCGGGCCGTCGCCAGCCGGTCCTCCGCCAGTCGGCGTCTGACCTGCGTGTGGATCTTGTCGACGAACGAGTCCACCAGCGCGGCCTCGTACTCCGACCCCAGCTCCCGGCGCGCGTCCAACGTCGCGTCGAGTTCCTTCTTCAGCTCCTGGCGCTCCATGCGCCCACCGTAGGAACCCCCGCGCTCCCCGGCACTGGGGCTAGCCCCCGTCTCGCGGAGCGGCCCGCGGCTTGCCGTCCTGCATAACCACATGCAGAGTGCTCGGTGACTGAATATTCACCGGTACGGGGACGGAGGGGACGGGATGAGCGACAGCCCGGCCGCGAGGCTGCAGAAGCTGTTCGAGGGACACCGGCTGACGCCGACCCAGCGGCGGATCGCGCACTGCATGGTGCGGGGCGCCGCGGAAGTGCCCTTCCTGTCGAGCGTGGAGCTCGCGGAACTGGCCGGGGTCAGCCAGCCGTCGGTGACCCGCTTCGCGGTGGCGCTCGGCTTCGACGGGTACCCGGCGCTCCGCCGCCACCTGCGCGAGGTGGCCCCGGCCGAGCGGCCGGAGGGCGGCCGGGAGGACCCGTACAACGAGTACCAGCAGGCCGTCCAGGGGGAGATCGAGAACCTGCGCAGGCTCTCGGCCATGCTCTCCGACCCCGCCCCCGTCCAGGAGGCGGGCCGGCTGCTCGCCGGGTCCCGCCCGCTGCCGGTGCTGGGCCTGCGCGCGGCGTCCTCGCAGGCCAGGGGCTTCGCGTACTTCGCCGCCAAGGTGCACCCGGACGTACGGCTGCTCGACGAGGGCGGTTCGATGCTCGCCGACCGGATCGACGCGGCGGTGACGGCCGGGGCCTCGGCGATGCTGTGCTTCGCGCTGCCCCGGCATCCGCGCGAGGTGGTCGAGGCATTGGACCACGGGCGGGCGGCCGGGCTGACCGTGGTGACGGTCGCCGACTCCGCCTTCGCCCCGGTGGCGCGCCACTCGGACCTGCTGATCCCGGCCCCGGTGGGCACGGGCCTGGCCTTCGACACCGCGTGCGCCCCGATGCTGCTGGGCCGGGTCCTCCTGGAGGCCATGGCCGACGCCCTCCCCGACGCCCAGTCCCGCCTGGAGGCCTTCGACGCGCGGGCGGCGTCGCGGGGGTTGTTCGTGGAGTGAGGCAAGGGAGCCCCGGCGTCCGTGGGGCGGGAGTGGGGGAAGGGAGCCCCCGCGTCACCCAGCGGCCCGCCCCCCACGGAACCCCGCCCCCCTCACAGCAGCGCGTCCCGCTGCCCGCCCCCCGCCTCCTCGACGAGTGAGGCCGGCGGCTGGGCCGGCCGGGCCAGGGCGAAGCGGACGTCGTCGGAGGCGGTCAGGGTGAAACCGTGGACCGCCGGTCGGGGCAGGCTGTTGTAGCCGTAGTGGGCGGTGAAGAAGTAGGCGCCGGTGTCGGGGACCCCGATCAGGTCGCCCGGCGACAGTTCCGGCAGCTCCCGGGCCGTCGCCAGCAGGTCCCCCGCGAAGCAGGCCGGGCCCGCGATGTCCTGGGCCAGCGGCGGGCCGGTCAGCGGGATGCCCTTGGTGTCGTACGGGAGGATCCGCAGCGGCCAGGACGCCGGGGCGTACACCGTGCGGGTGGCCAGCTGCACCCCCGCGTGGGTCACCGCGATGCGGCGGCCGCCCGTCGCCTTCGTGTACTCGACCCGCGCCAGGATCAGCCCCTGCTCGGCCAACAGGGACCGCCCGAACTCGGTGACCAGGCCGTAGCCGCCGTCGAACAGGGCGGGGACGGCCTCCCGCAGCGCCGTCACGTACTCGGCGTACGTCGGGGCGGTGGCGTCCGAGGCGAAGTTGACCGGGAGGCCGCCGCCGATGTCGAGGGTGTCGACCTGGCGCCGGCCGACGGCGGCGTTGATCTCCTGCGCCAGCGCGTGCAGTTCCCGTACGCCCTGCGCGATCAGGGCCAACGGGACGCCCTGCGACCCGGAGTGGGCGTGCAGCCGGGTCAGCCACGGCCGGGCCCGGTAGGCCTCCACCAGCCAGGCGCGGGCCCCCGGATCGCGCAGCGGGACGCCGAACTTGGAGGTGGCGGTCGCCGTGGAGAGCGCGTCGATCGTGCCGGCGCCCGTCTGCGGGTTGACCCGTACGCCGACCGGCGAGCGGGGCGGCGCCGCGGACACCAGGGCGTCCAGCCGCTCCAGCTCCTGCCGGTTGTCGACGTTGACGGCGATGCCGAGGGCGAGGGCCTCCCGCAGCTCCGCCACCGTCTTCGCGGGGGAGTCCAGGACGGTGGCCTGCGGCGCCACCCCGGCCGCCCGGGCCAGCGCGAGCTCCCCGGGGCTCGCCACCTCGCAGCCGATCCCCTCGTCCGCGAGCAGCCGCAGCACCGGGACCAGGGGGGCGGCCTTCACCGCGAAGGCGTGCAGGACGGGCGTGCCCGGCGCGAGCTCCGAGGCGAACGCGCTGGTCAGGGCCTGGGCGGCGGCGCGGATCCCGGCGATGTCCAGGAGGCAGACCAGCGGCTGCGCCGTCTCCGCCCCGCCCACCAGGCCCTGTTCCACGGCGGCCCTGACGGCCAGGTCGCGCCGCCGGGCGGCGGAGTGCGCCGGCCGGTCGTAGGCCCCGTCGGAGGTCCTCTGGGAAGCACTGTCGCAAGCCATGTCCGCATCCCATCATCCGGCGCGGTGGCCCGCAGCTGTTGACTGGATCTATTCATGCAGCGAGGATGTGAATGGATTGACCAACATCGGAGGAGGCACCCGCCATGTCAGGACCCCGCCCCGTACGTGCCGCGCGAGGCACCGAGCTCAGCGCCCTGGGATGGCAGCAGGAAGCCGCCCTTCGGATGCTGCAGAACAACCTCGACCCCGAGGTCGCCGAGCACCCCGACAAGCTCGTCGTCTACGGGGGCACCGGCAAGGCCGCCCGTGACTGGCGCTCGTACGACGCGATGGTCCGCACCCTGCGCACCTTGAAGCAGGACGAGACGATGCTCGTCCAGTCCGGCCGCCCGGTCGGCGTGATGCAGACCCACGAGTGGGCGCCGCGCGTCCTGCTCGCCAACTCCAACCTCGTGGGTGACTGGGCCAACTGGGAGGAGTTCCGCCGTCTGGAGCACCTCGGTCTGACCATGTACGGGCAGATGACGGCCGGCTCCTGGATCTACATCGGCACCCAGGGCATCCTCCAGGGCACCTACGAGACCTTCGCGGCCGTCGCCGCCAAGCTGCATTCGATCGGTAAGGGAGGGGTCGGCGGCACCCTGGCCGGCACCATCACCCTCACCGCCGGCCTCGGCGGCATGGGCGGCGCCCAGCCGCTCGCCGTGACGATGAACGACGGCGTCGCGATCTGCATCGACGTCGACCCGCGCGCCATCGAGCGGCGCATCGAGCACCGCTACCTGGACGTGAAGGCCGACAACCTGCGGCACGCGCTCCAGCTCGCGGTCGAGGCGCGCGACGCCCGCAAGCCGCTCTCCATCGGCCTGCTCGGCAACGCGGCGGACCTGCTGCCGCAGATGCTCGCCGAGGGCGCCCCGATCGACATCGTGACGGACCAGACCTCCGCCCACGACCCGCTCGCCTACCTGCCGACCGGCGTCGCCTTCGACGACATGGCCGACTACGCGGCCAAGGACCCGGCGGGCTTCACCACCCGCGCCCGCGAGTCCATGGCCAAGCACGTCGAGGCCATGGTCGGCTTCATGGACGCCGGCGCCGAGGTCTTCGACTACGGCAACTCCATCCGCGGTGAGGCCCAGCTGGCCGGCTACGACCGCGCCTTCGCCTTCCCCGGTTTCGTCCCCGCCTACATCCGGCCCCTGTTCTGCGAGGGCAAGGGCCCCTTCCGCTGGGCGGCCCTGTCCGGCGAGGCCTCGGACATCCACAAGACCGACAAGGCGATGCTCGAGCTCTTCCCCGAGAACGAGTCCCTGCACCGCTGGATCAAGATGGCCGGCGAGCGCGTCCACTTCCAGGGCCTGCCCGCGCGGATCTGCTGGCTGGGCTACGGCGAGCGCGACAAGGCCGGTGAGCGCTTCAACGACATGGTCGCCTCCGGCGAGCTGGCGGCCCCGCTCGCCATCGGCCGAGACCACCTCGACTGCGGTTCGGTGGCCTCCCCGTACCGCGAGACCGAGGCCATGCTCGACGGCTCCGACGCGATCGCCGACTGGCCGCTGCTCAACGCCATGGTCAACGTCGCCTCCGGCGCCTCCTGGGTCTCCATCCACCACGGCGGCGGCGTCGGCATGGGCCGCTCGATCCACGCGGGCCAGGTCTCGGTCGCCGACGGCACCAAGCTCGCCGGCGAGAAGATCCGCCGCGTCCTGACCAACGACCCCGGCATGGGCGTCATCCGCCACGTCGACGCCGGCTACGACATCGCCGAGACGGTGGCGGACGAGCGCGGCGTGCGCGTCCCGATGCGCGAGGGCGACGACGCGTGACCTCGCACACCCCCGACCACGGCGCCGCCGGAGCCCCGGCCCCGGCGGCGCCCGGCGGCGCCCGCTCCTTCCACGGCATGTGGAACGAACTCGCCCCCATCGGCCGCCACGCGGACACGGGCGGGTACCGCCGCTACGCGTGGACCGGCGCGGACGCCGACTGCCGGACCTGGTTCCAGGAGCAGGCTCTGGCCCGCGGGCTCACGTACGAGACGGACCGCAACGGCAACCAGTGGGCCTGGCTCGGCGACCCCCTCGCGGGGGACGCCGTCGTCACCGGCTCGCACCTGGACTCCGTCCCCGACGGCGGCGCCTTCGACGGCCCCCTCGGCGTGGTGTCCTCCTTCGCGGCCCTGGACGAACTCCGCCACAGGGGTGCGGAGTTCTCCAGGCCGCTGGCCATCACCAACTTCGGCGACGAGGAAGGGGCCCGCTTCGGTCTCGCCTGCGTCGGCTCCCGGCTCACCGCGGGGCAGCTGACCAAGGAGAAGGCGCACGCGCTCCGCGACGGGGAGGGCGTGAGCCTGCCCCGGGCCATGGAAGCCGCCGGATACGATCCCGACGCGATCGGGGCCGACCCCGAGCGCCTCGCCCGGATCGGCGCCTTCGTCGAGCTGCACGTCGAACAGGGACGGGCCCTGGACCTGTCCGGTGACCGCGTCGGCATCGCCTCCGCGATCTGGCCACACGGGCGCTGGCGCTTCGACTTCCGGGGCGAGGCCAACCACGCCGGCACCACCCGTCTCGTGGACCGGCGCGACCCGATGCTCACGTACGCGGCGACCGTCCTGGCCGCCCGCACCGAGGCGGCCCTCGCCGGGGCCGTCGCCACCTTCGGCAAGATCGCGGTCGAGCCCAACGGGGTCAACGCCATCCCCTCGCTCGTACGGGGCTGGCTCGACTCCCGCGCCGCCGACCAGGCCACCCTCGACACGGTCGTCACCGCCATCGAGAAGGCCGCCCACGAGCGCGCGGAGCAGGACGGCATCGACCTGGCCGTGGTCCGGGAGTCCTTCACCCCCGTCGTGGAGTTCGAGCACGCGCTGCGCGACGAACTGAACCGGATCCTGGGCGGGGCCGTCCCCGTCCTCGGCACGGGGGCGGGACACGACGCCGGAATCCTCTCCGCAGCCGTCCCGACCGCGATGCTGTTCGTACGCAACCCCACCGGCGTCTCCCACTCGCCGCGGGAGTTCGCCGCCGAGGACGACTGCGTCGCCGGAGTCCTCGCCCTCGCCGACGTACTGGAAGGTCTCGCGTGCCGTTGAAGACGTACTGGCTGGAACACGCCTGGCTCGGCACCCACGTCGAGCCGGGCGTCGCCCTGGAGGTGTCCGAGGACGGCCGGATCGCCGGGCTCGCCAGCGGCGTCCACGCCCCGCCGCGCGGCGCACAGGCCCTGCGGGGCCTCACCCTCCCCGGCCTGGCCAACGCGCACAGCCACGCCTTCCACCGGGCCCTGCGCTCCCTCGTCCAGGTCGGCAGCGGCACCTTCTGGACCTGGCGCGAGTTCATGTACCAGGTCGCCCAGAACCTCACCCCCGACACGTACTTCGCGCTGGCGCGGGCGGTGTACGCGGAGATGGCCCTGGCCGGCATCACCAACGTCGGCGAGTTCCACTACCTCCACCACGCGCCCGGCGGTACCCCCTACGCCGACCCGAACGCCATGGGCGAGGCCCTGATCGAGGCGGCGGCCGCCGCGGGCATCCGGATCACCCTCCTGGACACCGCCTACCTCTCCGCCGGCTTCGGCCAGGAGCCGAACGCCCACCAGCGCCGTTTCTCCGACGGCACCGCCGACGCCTGGGCCGAGCGCGTCAGCGCCCTGCGCCCCCGCGAGCACGCCCTGATCGGCGCGGCCGTCCACTCGGTCCGCGCCGTACCCGCGGGCCAGCTCGCCACGGTGGCCCGCTGGGCCGACGAACAGCGGGCCCCGCTGCACGTCCACCTCTCCGAGCAGACGGCGGAGAACGAGGCCTGCCAGGCCGCCCACGGCTGCACGCCCACGGAGCTCCTCGCCGAACACGGCGTGCTCGGCCCCCGCACCACCGGCGTCCACAACACGCACCTGACCGACCTGGACATCGGCCTCCTCGGCGGAACCGGCACCGGCACCTGCATGTGCCCCACCACCGAACGCGACCTCGCCGACGGCATCGGCCCCGCCCGCCCGCTCCAGCAGGCGGGCAGCCCCCTCTCCCTCGGCAGCGACAGCCACGCGGTGATCGACCTGCTGGAGGAGGCCCGGGCGATGGAGCTGAACGAACGCCTCAGCAGCCGCACCCGCGGCCACTGGACGGCGAACGCCCTGCTCACCGCCGCCACCGCCGACGGTCACGCCGCCCTCGGCCGCCCCGACGCGGGCCGCCTGGAGACCGGCGCCCTCGCCGACTTCACCACGATCGCCCTGGACTCCGTCAGGACCGCGGGGCCGCTGCCCCGACTGGGCGCCGAGACGGCCGTATTCGCCGCCTCCGCGGCGGACGTGCGCCACACGGTCGTGGGCGGCCGTCACCTCGTACGGGACGGGGTGCACACCCTGGTCCCGGACGTCCCCGCAGCCCTCGCCGAGTCGATCGCGGCCGTACGCGGCTGAAGGAGCCCCTGAACACCATGAGCACCCTGAACACCGCAAGCACCACGGTCATCACCAACATCGCCAACCTGGTCACGAACGACCCCTCCCTCGGTGACGCTTCCCCCCTCGGACTGATCCAGGACGCGGCGGTCGTCATCGACGGCGACCGCATCGCCTGGGTCGGTGAATCAAGCAAAGCACCCGCCACCGACAACGCCTTCGACGCCGCCGGCCGGGCCGTGATCCCCGGCTTCGTGGACTCCCACTCCCACCTCGTCTTCGCGGGCGACCGCACCGCCGAGTTCAACGCCCGCATGTCGGGCCGCGCCTACTCCGCCGGCGGCATCCGCACCACCGTCGCCGCCACCCGTGCCGCCACCGACGCGCAACTCGAAGCCAACCTGCTGCGCCACCTCGACGAGGCCCGCCGCCAGGGCACCACCACCTTCGAGACCAAGTCCGGCTACGGCCTCACCGTCGAGGACGAGGCCCGCGCGCTGCGCATCGCCGCCGCGCACACCGAGGAGGTCACCTACCTCGGCGCGCACATCGTCTCCCCGGACTACGCCGACGACCCGGCGGCCTACGTCGACCTCGTCACCGGCGACATGCTCACGGCCTGCGCCCCGCACGCCCGGTGGGTGGACGTCTTCTGCGAGAAGGGCGCCTTCGACGGCGACCAGGCCCGCGCGATCCTCACCGCCGGCGCCGCCGCCGGGCTCATCCCGCGCATCCACGCCAACCAGCTCTCCCACGGCCCCGGCGTCCAGCTCGCCGTCGAACTCGAAGCCGCCTCCGCCGACCACTGCACCCACCTCACGGACGCCGACGTCGACGCCCTCGCCCAGAGCGCCGCCACCGTCGCGACCCTGCTCCCCGGAGCCGAGTTCTCCACCCGCGCCCAGTGGCCCGACGCCCGTCGGCTCCTCGACGCGGGCGCCACCGTCGCCCTGTCCACCGACTGCAACCCCGGCTCCTCGTACACGAGTTCCATGCCGTTCTGCATCGCGCTCGCCGTCCGGGACATGAAGATGACCCCCGACGAGGCCCTCTGGTCGGCCACCGCCGGCGGCGCCCGCGCCCTGCGCCGCACCGACATCGGCGTCCTGACCCCCGGCGCCCGCGCCGACCTGGCCCTGCTGGAGGCCCCCAGCCACGTCCACCTCGCCTACCGGCCCGGCGTCCCGCTGGTCTCCGCCGTCTGGCAGCGGGGCGTGCGCGCCGCCTGAGGAACGGGGCGCGGCACCGCCTGAAAACCGGTGCGGCGCCCCGCTCGAACACCCTCGTCCTTTGTCTTCCCTCCATAAGGCCCCGGGCGTACCTTGAGCCACCGATCTGATGTTGCGTCAGTAACTTGTGGTCCGAGGGGAAGACGAAGGTGTCCAACCGGAAACGTTCCACCACGCTCGCACCGGTCCCCGCCCTGCTGTGCGCGGTGGCCGGATCGGCGGCCGCCCTGCTGGCGGCCGCCCCCGCGGCCCACGCCGACGTGGTCGACGTCGCGTACAACTGCCAGACCCCCATCGGGGACAAGTCGGCGGTCTCACCCATCGACGTCAAGGCCGTCAAGGACGGGGACGCCTACAAGCTGACGATGTCCTTCCAGAAGGGCGTCTCCTCCAGCCCCATCGAGCTCGGCAAGGGTGCGATGAACCCCAGCGCCGTCCTGCAGACCGACGGCGCCGAGAAGGTGTCGGTACCGGTCACCGGCCCCGCGAACTCCGAGGCCGTACCCGCCGACACCCCCATCAAGATCTCCGACCTCTCGGGCACCTACACCCCGAAGAAGAGCGGCAAGGTCACCTTCACCGCCGGTGTGCTCACCATCAAGGCGATGGGCACCACCACCACCTGCACCCCCGGCAACAGCCCCAAGCCGTCCCTGGAACTCGACGTGACGGCCGCCGGCGGGGCGCAGCAGGAGCCCGCCCCCGACACCCTCCCGCAGACCGGCCCCGCCGACTCCGCCATCGCGCTCGGCACCCTCGGCGCCACGGTGCTGCTCTCCGGCGCGGCCGGCGTGCTCTGGCTGACCCGGCGGGGCCGGCGGGTCCAGCGGACCCGGCCCTGAACGGAGCGGCCCCGCCCATGCCCGTGCCCCACGCCCGCCGGCCCCGCCGGCCGCTCCCGCCCCGGCGTCGCGCCCCCGGGCGGCTGGGCCTCGCCCTCCTGACGCTGGCCGCGCTGCTCGGCGGGGTGCCCGCGCGGGCCGCCGCCGTAGACGCCGCCGACGGACCCGGCTGGACCGCCGAGCCGGCCGCGGGCCGTGCGGGCGCCGCCGTACGCCCGTACTTCTACCTCGCCGGCGCCCCCGGCACGGTGCTGGAGGACAGCCTGGCACTGGCCAACCCCACCGACCAGGAGCACACCGTCACCCTGCGCGGGGCCGACGCCTACGACACCGCCGACGGGGCGTTCGCCGTACGGCCCGCGGCGAAACCCGGCCCGGACGGCGGCTCCGGCTCCGGCGCAGGATCCTGGATCAGCTTCGGCCGGGGCGCGGCCGTCCGGCTCCCCGCCCGTGCGCGCGCGGTCGTGCCCTTCACGGTCACCCTCCCGTCCGGCTCCCCGCCCGGCGACCACCCGGCCGCGCTGGTCGTCACCGAAGCCACCGAAGCCGGCCAGACCGCCCAAGCCGGCGAAGTCGCCCAAGCGGCCCGAGCCGGCCGCGAGGTGGCCGTACGGGTCCACCTGCGCGTCGGCGGCCCGGCCGTGGCGGCCCTGACCGTCGAGGACGTCGCCGTACGGGGCCGGGCCGGGGCCGAGGTCATCACGTACACCCTGGTCAACCGGGGCAACGTCCCCCTCACCCCCACCCTCGCGGTCCGCGCCGACGGCAGCTTCGGCGAGGTCCCCGGGCGCGCCCCGCACGCCCTCCCCGTGGAACTGCTGCCCGGCCGGCGCATCGGGCTGACCGAACCCTGGCCCGGCGCCCCGCAGTTCGACCGCGTCCGCCTCACGCTCACCGTCACCGCCCCCGGCGCCGCCCGGGCCACCGCAGCCGCCTCCGCGTGGTGCCTGCCCCGTTCCCCCGCCGCCCGAACGGGCCTCGGCCTCCTCGCCCTCGGCGGGACGACCGCGGCCGCCCTGCTCCTCGTACGGACCCGGCGCAACCGCCGGTCGCGGGACCTCCGCGAGGACCCCGCACCCCCACCCCGACCGGACGAGCGGAGCCGACAGTTGACGGGAGCGTCCAGGTGAGCGCCCACGACGGCGGGATGGCCCGCGCCCGGATCACGGCCCTGCTCACGGCGGGGCTGGCGGTGATGGCCCTGGCGCTGCTCCCTGCGGCCGCGCCGGCCGCCGTGGCCGCGGAGGGCAAGCCCGCCGCCGCGCTCTCGCTCCAGGAGGCCGCCAAGGGCGCCGGCCTCACCGTCACCGGCACCGGCTGGCGGGCCGGGACGCTGGTGATGCTGCTGATCTGCGGACAGAACATGATCGGCGGCACCAACAGCTGCGCCAATGCCGACGGGGTGGCCGTCGCGGTCGGCGACGACGGGCACTTCACCGCGCGGCTCCCCGTCGTGGGGCCGCCCAAGCCGTGTCCCTGCGTGGTGAACGTGACCTCCGTCAACGGGGACCAGTCCACCGTCGCCCTGCCGCTCAAGATCACCGACCACCCCGTGGCCGAGCTGCCCGCCGAGTCCGGCACGGGCCGCCTCGCACTGCTCACCGGGGTCCGGCTGGAGGGCGACGACGGGGTCCTGACCTGGTTCGGGGCCCCGCCCACGCGGAAGTTCACGGTCACCGTCGGCAACCTCGGCTCCGCCCCGGTCAAGGACCCGGTCTTCCAGCTCGGCACCTCGCACGGGGTGTACGCGCCCCTGTGGGAAGAGGCCCGTTGGAAGGGCACCATCGCGCCCGGCGGCAAGGCGGAGGTCCGGCTGGACGTGAGCCTGGCCGCGGGTGCGCACGGGGACTACACGGTCTCGCTCAAGTACGGGGACGAGGTGGTGGCCACGCAGCCCTGGGGCGTGGGGCGCCCGTACGGGGTGCTGCTGTTCTGGGCCCTGCTGCTGGTGGTGGTCCCGACGGCCGTCTTCCGCCTCGGCATGGCCGTCGTCGACCGGGTCCGCCCGCGCGGCACGCCGGTCCCGCGCCCCGCCCCGGCCGCCACGGCGGCGGCCGCCGAAGCCCCCACGGCGGTACTGCCGTGGTTCACCCCGGACACCGCGCCGGAAACAGACGCACCACCCGCAGCACCGACACCACACGCACCACACGCACCACGTGCACCGCAGACATCCGCACCGTCTGAGAACAGTCCGACGACGAAGGGACATTCGTGAAGACCCAACGGAGGGTGAGCGCGGCCGCTGTCGCGCTGCTGTTCGGCGGCGCGGGCATCCTGCTGGCGGCCGCCCCCGCCCAGGCGGCCGACGTCTCCTACAAGGTGGAGTGCATCCCGCCCGCGGGCGGTGGGGGCCCGGTCCAGGGCACCACCACCGTCTCCCTCACCGCGCCCGCCACCGCGAAGGTCGGCGACGAGGTCGAGGTGGTGTGGAAGACCGTCAAACCGGCCTCCAACAACACCGACCTCATGGACCTGGGCAAGGACACCGTCAAGCCCACCGGCTACGTGAAGCTCGGCGGCGCGCTCAGCGCGGAGGTCAAGCTGGAGGGGGAGCGGAAGAACCCGCCCATCCCGAAGAAGGCCCCCATGGTCATGTCCGACATGAAGGGCAAGGTCAAGCTGACCAAGGCGGGCGACGTCACCATCACGCCGGGCAAGTACGACGTGGACTTCAGCGGCTTCATCACGAAGTGCTCCCCGCAGGAGGCTGCGGGGGTCGGCGCCACCATCAAGGTCACCGAGGGCGGTGGCGGCACCACGGGCGGCTCGACCACCGGTGGCACCACGACCGGCGGTACGACCACCGGAGGCACGACGGGCGGCTCCACCGCCGGAGGCACCGGAGGTACCGGCGGCCAGACCGACTTCCCCGGCAAGCCCGTCGAAGTGGCCTTCGACTGCGGCGCCGTCGTCCCCGGCGGCATCAAGACCCCGGTCACCGTCAACGCGAAGAAGAACGGCAGCGGCTACGACCTCACCGTCAAGACCGCCAAGGGCGCGATGGCCAGCCCCATGGCCCTCCCGGCGGGCGCCCTCAAGCCCTCGATGGACATCAAGCTCGGCGGGGCCGACAGCGGCACGGTCAAGGTCACCGGCCCGGCCAACGCGGAGCCGATCCCGGACAAGGCCCCGGTCAGCCTCAGCGACATGACCGGCACCTACAAGCCCGGCAAGACCGGCAAGGTGACGCTCAGCCCGGACCAGCTGACGATCGACGTCACGATGGCCCCGGGTGCCACGCCGATCAACGTCCCCTGCAAGGCCACCAGCAGCGGCGTCTCGCTGGAGCTGGACACCACCGCCCAGCCCGGCGGCTCCGGCTCGCCGTCCACCACCGGCAGCACCACCAGCGGCTCCGCCGCCTCGGGCGGCCTCGCCGAGACGGGCGCGGAGGACGGCGGCGGCCTCAAGGCCCTCGGCCTGGTCGCCGGCACGGTCATCCTGCTCGGCGCCGCGGTCTTCACCTTCACCCCCTGGCGCCGCCTGCGCGGCAACCGCTGACCCCGCTGTCCGCCCTTCGTGTCATGCCCGACGGGATCCCTTGGGGGTGATCGTTCCTGCTTGCTAGCGTCCGGTTCGGCGGATATGCGGTTTTCATCCGCCGGACCGGCGAACGAGGGGCAGCTCATGACATTCACGTCCGTGCTCGTGGCGGTGGCCGCCGCTGCTGCGTTCGGCATCGCCGGCGCCGCGCCGGCGGTCGCCGTACCGGCCGTGGCAGCCAAGGGCGCCTGCAAGGCGACCGCCGACATGGACCGCTGGGGCCGCCCCAACGTCACATCGGCCTGCTCGGGACGGCTGCCTTCCGGCGCCCGGCACCGCGCGGTGATCATCTGTGACACGGTCCAGGGCGTCCGCGAGCACGTCGTCCGCCGCACCTACCACAGCCACTGGACCCCGACGGGAAGCAAGGCCAAGGTGGGCTGCGGGTTCAAGTCGTTCCTCGTGGGCTTCAAGTCCGAGACGCAGGGCGCCTGAGCGCCGGAGCGGTCCGGGAAGGCCGAAGGGCCCGGCACACCTTCCGGTGTGCCGGGCCCTCCACGTGCGAGGGAGGGTGCGTCAGCGCACGTCGCCCATGAGTTCCTTGACCTTCTTGCGGTACATGAACACCGCGAGGGCGGCCAGCGTGGCCAAGGTGGCCTCGATCGCCACGGCACCGGTGCCGTTGAGGTCCACGCCGAAGACGGACGGGTCCGACAGGAGGCTGGTGATCGAGTCACCCGCCGTCACCGCCAGGAACCAGACGCCCATCATCTGCGACGCGTACTTGCGCGGGGCCATCTTCGTGGTGACCGACAGGCCGACGGGGGAGATGCACAGCTCGCCGACCGTCTGGATCAGGTAGATGCCCACGAGCCACATCGGGCTGACCAGCTGGCCGTTGGAGGACATGGCGACCGGCAGCAGGAAGAAGAAGAACGAGACGCCGATGAAGAACAGGCCGGCGGCGAACTTCCCGACGGTGGTGGGCTCCTTGCCCTTGCGGTTCAGCCACAGCCAGATCCAGGCGAAGACCGGGGCCAGCGCCATGATGAAGACCGGGTTCAGCGACTGGTACCACGAGGAGGGGAACTCGAAGCCGAGCAGCGAGCCGGAGGCCTTCGTCTCACCGAACGCCTGGACCGTCGAAGCGCCCTGGTCGTAGATCATCCAGAAGGCCGCGGCAGCCACGAAGAACCAGATGTAGCCGGTCATCTTCGACTGCTCGCCGCGGTCCAGTTCCTTGTCCCGCTTGATGCGCACGAGCACGGCGGTCGGGACGATCAGACCGACCAGGGTGAGCGGGATGGTCGCCCACGCCTTGGTGAACATGCCGGCGACGCCGAGGGCGGTGTAGAAGACCGCCACGACGGCGACCGAGACCGCGACCTTGCGCAGCCACGAGGTGCGCTCCTCGGCGGACAGCGGCTTGGGGACGACCGAGCTGACGGGGTTCAGGTGCTTGGTGCCCAGCAGGAAGACGAGGAGGCCGATGCCCATACCGACGGCCGCCATCGCGAAGCCCAGGTGCCAGTTGACCTTCTGGCCCACGGTGCCGATCGCCAGCGGGGCGAAGAAGGCACCCGCGTTGATGCCCATGTAGAAGATCGTGAAGCCACCGTCGCGGCGCGGGTCGTCCGCGTCCTTGTACAGCTGACCGACCATGGTGGAGATGTTGGCCTTGAGCAGGCCCGAACCGATCGCGACGAGCGCGAGACCGGCGTAGAAGGTCGCCTGTCCGGGGAGCGCCAGGATGACGTGGCCGGACATGATCGTCACGGCGGCGACCGTCACGGTCTTGCGCGGACCCCAGACGCGGTCGCCCAGCCAGCCGCCCGGCATGGCGAGCAGGTAGACCATGGAGACGTAGATGGAGAAGACGGCGATCGCCGTGCCCTCGTCCATGCCGATGCCGCCGCCCAGGCTGCCCTTCTTGGCGTCCGGGCCACCCGAGATCAGGTAAACGAGAAGAAGGGCCTTCATGCCGTAGAAGCTGAAGCGCTCCCACATCTCGGTCATGAACAGAGTGGCCAGGCCACGGGGGTGGCCGAAGAAGGTCTTCTCGGCGGCCGGAGCCGCCGATTCCTTCGTCAGGCTGGAAGCCATGGTCGATCCTTGCTTTTGATTCGGGCGCCTGGCTTCGTGAGCTCAACAGCGTCCGGTGGGGGGTGGCCGGCACCGGCGACGGACCGCCCACCCCACGCCTCGGGGTCCCGCCCCACGAAGTGGGAGCGAAGGAAGGTCCGTAACCGGGATCCACGCCCTGCGCGCATCCTTCACGCGAGGGCCCGGCCCCTAGGTCATTCACTTCATCCGGGGCGGACGGGGCACCACTTGACACGTGTACGCATCAAGCTGCCGATCCACCCAGGACAGAAGGGGAGACCCTCGGCCGTTTTCGGCACAAAGGTCCCCTGGGTAGTGCATCAGGCGTCTCGCCACCATACGACACGACACCGCCGCATATGGAAGGACTTGAGACATGGATCACAGGCGGCCCGGGAACCGTTCGACCATATTCGAAGGCGGCCGGTAGTCCATAAGCGCAGATCGGCAGGGGTGTCCGGGCTGGCCCACGATCCGGTCGCCGCGGACTACCATCACCCACATGACGCGTGTACTGCTCGCCGAGGACGACGCATCCATCTCGGAGCCCCTGGCCCGCGCCCTGCGCCGGGAGGGGTACGAGGTCGAGGTCCGGGAGGACGGCCCCACCGCCCTGGCCGCGGGGCTGCAGGGCGGCGTCGACCTCGTCGTCCTGGACCTGGGCCTGCCCGGCATGGACGGCCTGGAGGTGGCCCGACGACTGCGCGCGGAGGGGCACGGGTTCCCGATCCTGGTGCTGACCGCCCGCGCGGACGAGGTCGACACGGTCGTCGGCCTGGACGCGGGCGCCGACGACTACGTGACGAAGCCGTTCAGGCTCGCCGAACTGCTGGCGCGCGTACGGGCCCTGCTGCGGCGCGGTGCGAACGAGGCCTCGCAGACGCCGGCCACCCACGGGGTGCGGATCGACGTCGAGTCGCACCGGGCCTGGATGGGCGAGGAGGAGCTCCAGCTCACCGCGAAGGAGTTCGACCTCCTGCGGGTCCTCGTCCGTGACGCGGGCCGGGTCGTGACCCGCGACCAGCTGATGCGCGAGGTCTGGGACACCACGTGGTGGTCCTCGACCAAGACCCTCGACATGCACATCTCCTGGCTCCGCAAGAAGCTGGGCGACGACGCCGCGAACCCCCGCTACATCGCGACCGTCCGGGGCGTCGGCTTCCGTTTCGAGAAGAGCTGAACGAAGAGCCGGAAGAAGAGCCGAGCGAGAACCGGGTGCGGACCGAGCCATGCGCCGCCGTCTGATCAACTCCACGCTCGCCGTGGTGCTCGTCGTGATCGCCGTGTTCGGGGTCTCCCTGGTCATCGTGGAGACCCGGACCATCACCAGCAGCGCCCAGGACCGCATCGGGTCGGAGGCGCTGCGGCTGGTGGGCATCGTCGAGACGGACGTCCTGGAGGGCAAGCCGGTCGACGCGGACGCGCTGGCCGACCAGCTGGACATGGGCAGGTACGCCCGCATCACCGTTCCCGGCCGGCCGCCCGTCGAGGTGGGAGAGCGGATCCCGGACAGCGTCATCCGCGGCACCGCCCGCGGGGAGCAGGGCGAGGTGGTGGTGGTCGAGGAGTCCCGCTCCACGGTCACCAAGGAGGTCGGACGGACCCTGGTGGTGGTCGGCGCGGTGGCGCTGCTGGCCGTCGTGGCGGCCGTCCTGCTCGCCGTCCGCCAGGCGAACCGGCTGGCCTCACCGCTCACCGACCTCGCCGAGACGGCGGAACGGCTCGGCTCCGGCGACCCGCGGCCCCGCCACAAGCGCTACGGGGTCCCCGAGCTGGACCGGGTGGCGGACGTACTGGACTCCAGCGCCGAGCGGATCGCCCGGATGCTCACCGCCGAGCGGCGCCTGGCCGCCGACGCCTCGCACCAGCTGCGGACCCCGCTGACGGCCCTGTCGATGCGGCTGGAGGAGATCACGGTCACCGACGACCTGGAGACCGTACGGGAAGAGGCGAGCATCGCCCTGACCCAGGTGGAGCGGCTCACGGACGTGGTGCAGCGGCTGCTGACGAACTCCCGCGACCCGCGGACCGGCTCGGCGGTCCCCTTCGACCTGGACGAGGTCGTCAAGCAGCAGGTGGAGGAGTGGCGGCCGGCCTACCGCAGCGCCGGGCGGGCCATCGTGCGCTCGGGCAAGACGGGCGTGCGGGCCGTGGGCACGCCGGGGGCGGTGTCCCAGGTGCTGGCCACGCTCGTGGAGAACGCGCTGATGCACGGTGGCGGCACGGTGGCGCTGCGTACGCGGGTCATCGGCAACCAGGCGGTGCTGGAGGTCACGGACGAGGGCCCCGGCGTTCCGCCCGACCTCGGCAACCGGATCTTCGAGCGGGCCATCAGCGGCCGCAACTCGACCGGTATCGGCCTCGCCGTCGCCCGTGACCTCGCGGAGGCGGACGGCGGCCGCCTGGAGCTGCTCCAGACGCAGCCGCCGGTGTTCGCCCTGTTCCTCAGCCGGACGGCGCCCGCGACGACGGAGCCCGAGCGTCCGGTCCGCTAGCGGATCCCGCGCAGGGCCGGTACCGCTAGCGGACCGGCGTGGCGGCCGGCTCCGGCGCGAGGGGCGCCGCCGGCGTCGCCGGCGTCGCCGTGGCGGGCTGCCCGTCGCGCTGTTCGACGACCAGCGAGGCCGCGGCGGGCGTGGGCAGCGCCTTGAACACCCACGTGCGGTAGGACCAGAACCTGAAGATCGTGGCGATGCCGATACCGGTGAACTTGAAGAAGTTCGTCGCGAGCGAGCCGTCCCAGCCGAGCCCGTAGGTGGCGGTGTACAGCACGCCGTTCTCGATGACCAGGCCGATCACGCTGAACGCGGCGAACAGCGTCAGCTCGCGCGTGCGCGTGTGGCTGCTGTTGTCGGCGCGGTCCCGGTAGGCGAAGTAGCGGAAGCCGAGGTAGTTCGACGCGATGGCCACCACGGTCGCTATGACGCTGGCGCGCACCACCTGGAGGTCGGTCGTGCTGCGGATCAGGTTGAACACGCCCATGTTCACCAGCACGCCCAGCCCGCCGACCGCCCCGAACTTGGCGACCTCCCGGGCCATACCGCGTATGCGTTCGAGGGCGGGGGCGTTCTTCGGCGTGCTCATGTGATGGATCAGTCCTGTCCGTCGTCGCCGCCCTGCGTGCGGGAGGCGTCACTCGTCGTCGACGAACCCACGTCTCGGCGCACAGTCTTCTGCGTCACACGTATCCGTCAACCGAATCTCGTCGCCCGTCCATGGTAAGTGCCGCCCCCCGGCTGCGTCCGCCCCCGGCGCCCCGTGCGACGCACGGCACACGGGGGCCCGGCGAGTCCTCGCCAGGGCTGCGTCCGGATGGCGGAATACCGACGGATACCCTGGAGGAGTGACGTTCCCGGTAGTCGGCATGGTCGGCGGCGGACAGCTCGCCCGCATGACCCACGAGGCGGGTATCCCCCTCGGCATCAGATTCAAGCTCCTCAGTGACACCCCACAGGACTCGGCGGCCCAGGTCGTGAACGATGTCGTCATCGGCGACTATCGCGACCTGGAGACGCTGCGTGCCTTCGCGCGCGGCTGTGACGTGATCACCTTCGACCACGAGCATGTACCCATCGAACACCTGCGGGCCCTGGAAGCGGACGGCATCCCCGTCCGCCCGGGGCCCGACGCGTTGATGCATGCCGCCGACAAGGGGGTGATGCGCGCCCGCCTCGACGAGATCGGCGCGCCCAGCCCCCGCCACCGGATCGTGAGCGATCCGGCGGACGCGGTGGCCTTCGCGGACGAGGTCGGCGGGTTCCCCGTCATCCTCAAGACGGTGCGCGGCGGCTACGACGGCAAGGGCGTGTGGTTCGTCCGCACACCCGAGGACGCGCAGGCCCCCTTCAAGGCGGGCGTCCCCGTCCTGGCCGAGGAGAAGGTGGACTACGTCCGCGAGCTCGCGGCCAACATCGTCCGCTCCCCGCACGGCCAGGCGGTGGCCTACCCCGTGGTGGAGTCCGTCCAGGTCGACGGCGTGTGCGACACGGTGATCGCGCCCGCCCCGAACCTGTCGGAGGAGCTGGCGGGCGAGGCGCAGGCGCTGGCCCTGCGGATCGCGAAGGAACTCGGCGTGACCGGTCACCTGGCCGTCGAACTGTTCGAGACCACCGACGGCCGGATCCTGGTCAACGAACTGGCCATGCGCCCGCACAACAGCGGCCACTGGACCCAGGACGGCGCGGTCACCTCCCAGTTCGCCAACCACGTACGGGCGGTCCTGGACCTGCCGCTGGGCGACCCGCGCCCGCGCGCCCGCTGGACGGTCATGGCGAACGTCCTGGGCGGCGATTACCCCGACATGTACGCGGCCTACCTGCACTGCATGGCCCACGACCCGCAGCTCAAGATCCACATGTACGGCAAGGACGTGAAACACGGCCGCAAGGTCGGCCACGTCAACACCTACGGCGACGACCTGGACGATGTGCTGGAGCGCGCACGTCACGCAGCCGGCTACCTCAGAGGGACGATCACCGAATGAGCACCAGCTCTACCGCAGGCCCCTCGGGCCCCGTCATCGGCATTGTCATGGGCTCCGACTCGGACTGGCCGGTCATGGAGGCCGCAGCCCAGGCGCTGGACGAGTTCGAGATCCCCTACGAGGTCGACGTCGTCTCCGCGCACCGGATGCCGCGCGAGATGATCGCGTACGGGGAGCGGGCCGACGCACGCGGCCTCAAGGCCATCATCGCGGGCGCCGGCGGCGCCGCCCACCTGCCCGGCATGCTCGCGTCGGTCACCCCGCTGCCCGTGATCGGCGTCCCGGTACCGCTCAGGTACCTCGACGGCATGGACTCCCTGCTGTCGATCGTCCAGATGCCCGCCGGGGTTCCCGTGGCCACCGTCTCCGTCGCCGGAGCGCGCAACGCGGGCCTGCTGGCCGTACGGATGCTGGCCGCGCACGACACGGAGCTGCTGGCCCGGATGCGGGACTTCCAGCAGGAGCTGAACGACCAGGCCACCGAGAAGGGCAAGCGGCTGCGTACGAAGGTCGCCGGCACGGAGTCCTTCGGGTTCGGCAAGTGAGCGCCGCGCAGCGCCTGGCCGAGGCGCGCGAGCTGCTGGCCGAGCACCCCGTGGTGGACGGCCACAACGACCTGCCCTGGGCGCTGCGCGAGCAGGCCCGCTACGACCTGGACCGGCTGGACATCGCCGGCGACCAGCGCGGCACCCTGCACACCGACATCCCCCGGCTGCGCGCCGGGGGTGTCGGTGCGCAGTTCTGGTCCGTCTTCGTACGGTCGGACTACGCGGGCGACACGGCGGTCAGCGCCACCCTCGAACAGATCGACGGCGTCGCCCAGCTGATCGCCCGTTACCCCGAGGACTTCGCCCGGGCGCTGACGGCGGACGACATGGAGACGGCCCGCGCCGAGGGCCGGATCGCCTCGCTGATGGGCGCCGAGGGCGGGCACTCCATCAACAACTCGCTCGCCACCCTGCGCGCCCTGCACCAGCTCGGCGTGCGGTACATGACGCTCACGCACAACGACACCATCGACTGGGCGGACTCGGCCACCGACGAGGCCCGGCACGGCGGCCTCACCGGCTTCGGCCGCGAGGTCGTGCGCGAGATGAACCGCATCGGCATGCTCGTCGACCTCTCGCACGTCGCCGAGACGACGATGCGGGACGCCATCGAGGTGTCCACCGCGCCGGTGATCTTCTCGCACTCCTCCGCGCGTGCCGTGTGCGACCACCCGCGCAACGTCCCGGACGACGTGCTGGCGCTGCTCCCGGCCAACGGCGGGGTGGCCATGGCCACCTTCGTGCCGAAGTTCATCCTGCCCGGGGCCGTGGAGTGGACGCTGGCCGCCGACGAGAACCTGCGCGCGCACGGCTTCCACCACCTCGACACCACGCCCGGGGCGATGGCCCTGCACCGGGCCTTCGAGGCGGAGCACCCGCGCCCGGTGGCCACGGCCGCCACCGTCGCGGACCACCTGGACCACATGCGCGAGGTGGCGGGCGTCGACCACATCGGCATCGGCGGCGACTACGACGGCACGGCCTTCACCCCGTGCGGGCTGGACGACGTGGCGGGCTACCCGAACCTGATCGCGGAGCTGCTGACCCGCGGCTGGTCCCGTGCCGACCTGGCCAAGCTGACCTGGTCCAACGCGGTACGGGCGCTGCGCGACGCCGAAGCGGTGGCGCGCGACCTGTCGGCGACCCGCGGCCCCTCCAACGCGGTGATCTAGAGCCGGGACGCCTTGGCGTTCGGGTGCCCGCCCCGCGGTGACACCCGAACGCCACACCCGCCGTGAACCCGGGCGCCCCGCGTGTCACCGTGGCCAGACGAACCCCGCTTCTCTCCCTGCTGCGCCGAGACCGGAGCGAACGCCATGGCCGACTTGCAGGACGAACCCCTTCCGAGCCCCGGCACCGACGTGGGCCCCGGCTCCTTGGGATCCGACGACCTCGCCGCCCAGGGCGCGGCACCCGGGGCCCTGGACCGGGCCATGGAGCTGCTGTCCGAGCACCCCGTCGCCGACGGCTGCAACACCCTGGTCTGGACGCTGCGCCAGAGCCCGTACCACGACATCGACACCCCGGACCTCGGTGTCGACACCGACATCCCCAGGCTGCGCGCCGGCGGGGTCGGCGCCCAGTTCTGGTCCCTGCTGACGCCGAGCGAGGCGCCGGCCTGCGACCAGGTGGTCTCCGAGACCCTGGAGCAGATCGACGTGGCGCTGTCCCTCGTGCGCCGCTACCCCGACAGCCTGTGCCTCGCGCTGACCCCCGGCGACATGGTGGACGCCCGCAACCGGGGCCGGATCGCCGCGTTCCTCGGCCCGGTGCCCGGCCGGACGCTGAGCGGCTCGCTGGGGGCGCTGCGCGCGTTCCACGCGCTGGGCGTACGCGTCCTCGCGCCCGCCGGGGCGCCCTGGGCGCGGGAGGGCCTGACGGTCTTCGGCCACGAGGTGGTCAAGGAGATGAACCGGCTGGGCATGCTGGTGGACCTGGCCGGATGCCCGTCGGCGGTGGCCTGCCAGCTCGCGGGCGCCTCCAAAGCGCCGGTCATCATCTCGAACACCGGGGCCGCGGCCCTCAACCCGCATCCGTCGAACGTGGCCGACGAGGTGCTGCTCGCGCTGCGCGCGGCGGGCGGGCTGGCGATGGTCACCTTCGACACCGAGCGGACCGGGGACTCCCTGCACGCGGTGGCGGACCACGTGGACCACGTACGGGCGCTCGCGGGCCCGAACGGCGTCGGCCTCGGCGCCGCTTTCGGGGCCGAACCCGGCAGCCCCCGCCCGGCCGGCCTGACCGACCCCTCGGGCTACCCGAGGCTGGTCGCCGAACTCCTGGAGCGCGGTTGGACGGAACCCGACCTGGCCCTGCTCACCTGGGGCAACGCCCAACGCGTCCTGCGTGACGCGGAGTTCACCGGCCGCGCGGCCCAACACCGCCGCCCGGCCTAGCCTGCCCGGCCCCGGCGGGCGCCGCGCAGCGCCCGGCCCAGCCGCGCGCTCCCACACGCGCGCCCCGGCCCCGCGCTCCGGCCCCGCGCTCCAGCCGCGCGCTCTAGCCGCGCTCGGCCCGGGCGGGTCCGGGTGTCCGGGCCGGGCCGGGCTCCACGCCTGCGGTGCTGACGGTCGCCTTCCACAGCCGGACGCCGGACCAGACGGTCGCGTAGAGCAGGACGCCGTTGCGGGCGCACAGCAGGAGCGTGCCGAACCAGGTGTTCTGCAGGACGTCGCCGTACCAGACGGGGAACACCAGCGACGTCAGCACCGCGGCGGCGGCCAGCAGCCATGCGACCGGGCGCTGGGTGGTGTGCCTGGAGGTCAGGCAGACGGCCGCGAGGCCGAGCAGCCAGATCATGTACTGGGGGCTGATGACGCGGCTGGTCACGGTGAACACCATGACCGCGCAGAGCGCGGCGTCCAGCGGGGTCGCGGTCGTCCAGCGACGCGCCTTGACCCGCCACAGGAGCAGCAGCAGGAAGCCGGCCACGGTGAGGGCGAGCGAGGCCCGCGCGATGACCGGGACGTACGGGCCGACGTACTCGAAGGCGCCGTACTGGAAGGCGATCTTCCCCGGCCAGACCTTCGTCCTCATGGCGAGCATCAGCGCCGAGCCGCCGACGGACTCGACCTGGACGCCCCGGTCGCCCTGGTTGCCGAGGAAGCCGAGGGAGTCCCGGAAGAGGGCCGCGAAGACGGCGAGCAGCGCCGCGCAGGACAGGGCGGCCGCGACGACGGCCTCCCGCGTGGACCTGCCGCGCGGGGTGCCCAGCAGGGTGAGCAGCGGCCACACCTTGACCATCGCGCCGATGCCCGCGATCACACCGCCGAGCCGGGGGCGGTGGCGCAGGCACAACAGCGAACCGACCGCGAGCAGCGTCACCTGGAGGTCGTAGCGCGCGAACGGCGTCGCCATCAGCAGCGGCAGCGTGACCAGCCAGAGCAGGGCGCCGGCCATGCTGCCGTCACTGCGGCGGGCGGCGCGGACCAGGCCGGCGAGGATGACGCCGTCGCAGAGCACCGTCAGGGCGACGAAGGCCTGGAAGTAGGTGAGGAACGGCAGCAGGTCGGGCGAGAGGAAGATCGCCGCGGCCGCCGGCGGGTACTGCCAGGTGATGTCGTCGTGCGGCATCGACCATGTGATCAGGACTTGGTACCAGGTGTGGTACGTCCCGCTGACGTCCACGCGCACGAGGTTCGAGCTGTGGAAGTCGTGCACGAGCAGCCACAGCATCAGCGCCCGGGTGGCCGACCAGAGGGCCACTACCCCCACGAGGGCGCCGCGTCCCCGCCCGGCTCCCGGGGAGGTTCCCTGCCCGTCGTGCGGGGCCGCCGGGGCCGAGTCGGGGGCGGCCGGGGGGCTGCTGGTAGCGCTCATCGGCCGCCACTCTACCGATCCGCCGCCCCGCGAGGTGCCCGGTGCGGACGGGGTGCGGGCGCTCGGACGCGCGGCGTCCGGCTGAGGCCCCGGACCCTCGGGCGCGCGGCGCCCGGCTGAGGCCCCGGACCCTCGGGCGCGCGGCGCCCGGCTGAGGCCCCGGGCCCTCGGGCGCGCGGCGCCCGGCTGAGGCCCCGGACCCTCGGACGCGTGGCATCCGGCTGAGGCGCGCCCCTTCAGGCGCGCGGCCGCCCCATCGCCCGGTAGGTCCACCCGGCGCCCCGCCACAGGTCGGGGTCGAGGGCGTTGCGGCCGTCCAGGACGAGGCGGTCGGTGACGACCTCGCCCAGCGCGGCCGGGTCCAGCTCGCGGAACTCCCGCCACTCGGTGAGGTGCAGGACGACCTCCGCGCCCCGCGCCGCCGCGACGGCGGACTCCGCGTAGCCGAGGGTCGGGAAGACGCGCCGCGCGTTCTCCATGCCCTTCGGGTCGTAGACGGTGACCTGGCCGCCCTGGAGGTGGATCTGCCCGGCGACGTTCAGCGCGGGGGAGTCGCGCACGTCGTCGGAGTCCGGCTTGAAGGTGGCGCCGAGCACCGCGACGCGCTTGCCGAGGAAGGAGCCGCCGACCGCTTCGCGCGCCAGCTCCACCATGTGCCCGCGGCGGCGCATGTTGATGGAGTCGACCTCGCGCAGGAACGTCAGCGCCTGGTCCGCGCCCAGCTCGCCCGCCCGCGCCATGAACGCCCGGATGTCCTTGGGCAGGCAGCCGCCGCCGAAGCCGATGCCGGCCCGCAGGAACTTGGAGCCGATCCGCTCGTCGTAGCCGATCGCCTCCGCCAGCTTCACCACGTCACCGCCGGCCGCCTCGCAGACCTCGGCCATGGCGTTGATGAAGGAGATCTTCGTCGCGAGGAAGGAATTGGCGGCCGTCTTGACCAGCTCCGCGGTGGGGAAGTCCGTCACCACCAGCGGTGTGCCCTCAGCCATCGGCGTCTCGTAGACCTCCCGCAGCACCTTCTCGCCGCGGTCGCCCTGTACGCCGATCACGATCCGGTCCGGGTGCAGGGTGTCCTGCACCGCGAAGCCCTCCCGCAGGAACTCCGGGTTCCACGCCAGCTCCACGTCCGCGCCCGCCGGGGCCAGCGCCGCCAGCTTCGCCGAGAGGCGCTCCGCGGAGCCCACCGGAACCGTGGACTTGCCCACGACCAGCACGGGCCGGGTCAGGTGCGGGGCCAGCGATTCCAGCGCGGAGTCCACGTACGACATGTCGCAGGCGTACTCACCGTGCTTCTGCGGAGTGTTGACGCACAGGAAGTGGACGTCGCCGAAGGCGCCGACCTCCTCCCAGGAGCGGGTGAAGCGCAGCCGCCCGGACGACCCGGGCAGCCCGGCCACGTGCGCGGCCAGCAGCTCCTCCAGCCCGGGTTCGTACATGGGGACCCGGCCCGCGGCCAGCATCTCGATCTTCTCCGGCACCACGTCCAGGCCCAGCACCTCGAAGCCCAGCTCGGCCATGGCGGCGGCGTGCGTCGCGCCGAGGTAGCCGGTGCCGATCACAGTGATCTTGAGGGGGGCCATGGGTGCTCCAGAGGTGCGGGGCCGTTTGCGGCCACTGAGCATAGTCGGGCCCGCCAGGGGGGACGCTCCCCACGAAGGCACCAGGGGCCCCCGCTGTCACGCAGCTCACGTACGCCGTACATATCGCTGCCCTGACGCCGGAGACTAAGCTTCGGGTTACTTAACGGTAGTTAGCATCACGGATCGCGCGCCGACACCACGCAGCGCGCACCACGCATCACACCTGGGGAGTGAGAGATCTTGGCGGGTTCTGCCGACTTCGACCTGTACCGCCCGGCCGAGGAGCACGACATGCTCCGCGAGTCCGTCCGCTCGCTCGCCGAGGCGAAGATCCTGCCGTTCGCCGCGGCGGTCGACGAGGAGTCGCGCTTCCCGCAGGAGGCCCTCGACGCGCTGGTCGCCAACGACCTGCACGCCGTCCACGTGCCCGAGACCTACGGCGGCGCCGGCGCGGACGCGCTCGCCACCGTGATCGTGATCGAGGAAGTGGCCCGTGTCTGCGCCTCCTCCTCCCTCATCCCGGCCGTGAACAAGCTCGGCTCGCTCCCGGTGATCCTCTCCGGTTCCGAGGAGCTCAAGGCCAAGTACCTCGGCCCGCTGGCCAAGGGCGACGCGATGTTCTCGTACGCCCTCTCCGAGCCCGACGCGGGCTCCGACGCCGCGGGCATGAAGACCCGCGCGGTGCGCGACGGCGACTTCTGGGTCCTCAACGGCGTCAAGCGCTGGATCACCAACGCGGGCGTCTCCGAGTACTACACGGTCATGGCGGTCACCGACCCGGAGAAGCGCTCCAAGGGCATCAGCGCCTTCGTCGTGGAGAAGGGCGACGAGGGCGTCTCCTTCGGCGCGCCGGAGAAGAAGCTCGGCATCAAGGGCTCCCCGACCCGCGAGGTCTACCTCGACAACGTGCGGATCCCCGCGGACCGCATGATCGGCGCCGAGGGCACCGGCTTCGCCACCGCGATGAAGACGCTGGACCACACCCGCATCACCATCGCGGCGCAGGCCCTCGGCATCGCCCAGGGCGCCCTGGACTACGCCAAGGGCTACGTCCAGGAGCGCAAGCAGTTCGGCAAGCCGATCGGTGACTTCCAGGGCGTGCAGTTCATGCTCGCGGACATGGCCATGAAGATCGAGGCCGCCCGCCAGCTCACCTACTCGGCCGCCGCCAAGTCCGAGCGCGTTTCCGCCGGCGGTGACAAGGAGGACCTCACGTTCTTCGGCGCCGCCGCCAAGTGCTTCGCCTCCGACGTCGCCATGGAGGTCACCACCGACGCGGTCCAACTCCTCGGTGGCTACGGCTACACCCGCGACTACCCGGTCGAGCGCATGATGCGCGACGCCAAGATCACCCAGATCTACGAGGGCACGAACCAGGTCCAGCGCATCGTCATGGCGCGCAACCTCCCCTGATCGTCCGCCCGCCCGCCCGGCCGGATCCCCCGGCCGGGCCGGCCCGGCCGGCGCCTTCGTTCCGCCGAGCCGCCCGGGCCGGACACCACGACGGACCTGAACGCCGACGGCCGTCGGGTATCGAATCCGCAACAACGCCACGGGCCTTCCTCCCTTCCCGCGTGCGCGGCCGTCCGGCCCCGACGTCGTCGAGGGTCCCGACCTGCCCCGCGGGCAACGGTGTTCCGCGCCGCAGGCCCCGCGCCCGCCGCCACACGCCCCCGCAGCACGCGCCGCCTCCGGCCTTCGGGCGCCCCCGCATGGGCTAAATTTGAACCTTCGTACGCCTGAACCGGTTGGGGAGAAAGCAATGACGGAAGCGATCCTGCTGGTTGGCGGGCAGGGGACGCGGCTGCGTCCCGTGACGGTGAACACCCCCAAGCCGATGGTTCCGGCCGCAGGTGTCCCGTTCCTCGCACACCAGATAGCCAGGGCCGCCGCCGCCGGTGTCACCCACATCGTGATGGCCACCTGCTACCTCGCCGAGGTCTTCGAGCCCTACTTCGGTGACGGTTCGGACTTCGGCATCAAGCTGGAGTACGTCGTCGAGGACGAACCCCTCGGCACCGGCGGCGCCATCCGCAACGCCGCCCAGCGGCTGACGGGCGGACCGGACGCCCCCGTCCTCGTCTTCAACGGCGACATCCTCACCGGCCTGGACATCGCCGGCCTGGTCGAGTCCCACCAGACGGCCGGGGCCGACGTCTCCCTGCACCTGGTGCGGGTCGAGGACCCGCGCGCCTTCGGCCTGGTCCCGACGGATGCCGAGGGGCGGGTGCTGGCCTTCACCGAGAAGCCGCAGACCCCCGAGGAGATCGTCACCGACCAGATCAACGCCGGCTGCTACGTCTTCCGCCGCAGCGTCATCGACTCCATCCCGGCCGGTCGGCCGGTATCGGTCGAACGCGAGACCTTCCCCGGCCTGCTGGCCTCCGGCGCCAAGCTGCACGGCGTCACCGAGGACACCTACTGGCTGGACCTCGGCAAGCCCGAGTCGTTCGTCCAGGCCTCCGCGGACCTCGTGCGCGGTATCGTCTCCTCCCCGGCGGTCCCCGGCCCGCGCGGTGAGGCCCTGGTGCTCCCGGGCGCCGAGGTGGCGGAAGGCGCCAAGCTGTCGGGCGGTACCGTTGTCGGGGCTGGCGCCCGCATCGGGGCGGGAGCGGTCGTACAGGGCTCCATCGTCCTGGAAGGCGCGATCATCGGTGCGGACACCCACGTGAGCGCCAGCCTGATCGGCGCCCGCGCTTCGGTGGGTTCGCGCACGGTGCTTGACGGCGCGGTCATCGGGGACGGCGCCGTGGTAGGGGCTGACAACGAACTCCGCGCAGGGGCACGGGTGTGGTGCGAGGCAGAGCTGCCTTCCGCATCCGTCCGCTTCTCCTCCGACCGGTGACCAACTCCAGTGAGGCATAACCCTGTGATAGGCGAGCAGCAGACTCCCCGCGCGACCGACGTCGCATCCACGAAGCTCCCCGACAGCTGGGCGCACACCCCGCTCACCGTGGTCATGCCCACGTACAACGAGGCGGGCAACCTGCCGGGCATGGTCGAGCTGCTCATGGGCCTCGACCAGCCGGGCCTGCGGCTGCTGGTCGTCGACGACTCCTCGCCCGACGGCACCGGCAAGATCGCCGACGAGCTCGCCGAGGGTTTCCTCACCAAGGACGGCAAGCCGCGCATGTCGGTCCTGCACCGCACCGCCAAGGACGGCCTCGGCCGCGCCTACGCGGCCGGCATGGCCAAGGCCGTCGAGGACGGCGCCGAGTACGTGCTCCAGATGGACGCGGACGGCTCCCACCCCGCCGCCAAGATCGCCGAGATGCTGGGCGTCGCCCGCTCCACCGGCGCCGGTCTGGTCGTCGGCAGCCGCTACGTCCCCGGCGGCACCCTCTCCGACGCCTGGGGCGCGCACCGCAAGCTGCTCTCCCGCTGGGCCAACGCCTACGCGAGCACCATCCTCGGCACCCGCGTCCGCGACATCACGGGCGGCTTCAACCTGTGGAGCGCCGACGCGCTCAAGGCGATCGACCTCGCGTCGATCGGCAGCGCCGGCTACAGCTTCCAGGTGGAGATGAAGTACAAGGCCCTGCGCCGCGGCTTCCAGGTCATGGAGGTGCCGATCCACTTCGAGGACCGCACCGTCGGCGAGTCCAAGATGAACCTCGCGGTGCAGCTCGAGTCCATCGCCATGCCGTGGAAGCTCCGCGCCCGCGCCGGCAAGTAACGGCTCAGGACGCAGGGAAGGGGGCACCCCCTCGGGGGTGCCCCCTTCGCCGTTTACGCGGACGGTCGGGCGCGCGCCGGGCGGGTCTCCAGCCACTGCCTCAGCAGCTGGGCGGACGGCCGTTCCACGAAGCGCTGGATCAGCCAGGACGCCGCCAGTATCACGGCGACCGCCGACAGCAGCAGCGTCCACGGTTCGACGTCGCGGTGCCATTGGCGCAGCAGGGTGATGCCGATCTGCTGGTGCAGCAGGTACAGCGGGTACGACATCGCGCCGCCGACCGGCAGCCACCGCCAGTCGATCCGGTCGAGCCGGCGCAGGGCGACGGCGGCCATCACGAGGTAGCAGGCGCTGACGACGACCAGGCACGCCTCCCAGGACAGCCGGTCGCCCTTGACGGTGTTCCAGTGGACGATGTCGTTCAGCCAGCGCTGCATCAGCAGCCACGAGAAGCCCAGCAGGGCCCACGGCTCGCCGGCGCGCGGGCCTTCCCGGCGGATCAGGTAGAAGCAGATGCCGGAGACGAACAGCGGTGAGTAGACCGGGTTCGCCAGGGTGTCGAGGACGGGCAGCCCGGACGTCGGCGCCAGGAGCGAGGCCACCGTCCAGATCCAGCAGAAGTTCATCACTTTGCGGTACGTCAGCCCCGTCCGGGCGACCACGGCGAAGAGCAGGTAGAACCGGACCTCGGACCACAGCGTCCAGTACGACATGTCCAGTTGATTGCTCCTGAGCGGCGTCTGGAACATCGTCAGGTTCGTCAGGACCTGACTCAACCCGGGCCCGGCCCCGCCCAAAGGCTCGCCGTCGACGAGCAGGACGGCCGTGGTGACCAGCACGCAGAACCAGTAGGCCGGTCCGAGGCGGACCACGCGGCTGCGCAGGTAGCCGCCGAGCGGCCGTCCCCAGGCCGACATGCAGATGACGAAGCCGCTGATCATGAAGAACAGCTCGACGCCGAGCCAGCTGTAGCGGCCGAACGTCGTCAGCCAGCCGAAGGCGTCGCGCCCCCAGAGTCCCTCGCGCGTGTAGTGGTGGAAGAGCACGGCCACCGCCGCGACGATGCGCAGCCCGTCCAGGACGTGCAGCCGCGGCCCGGACGCGAGCCCGGGCGACGCCCGTCCGGGGATGCCGGGCGGGCTCGCGAGGTGGTCACCGTCTGACTGCGGCCTGGGGAAGGCGCGCGGGGACGGGTGCAGGGACATGGACGCTCCAGAGGGAGGAGGGACGCCCGTCCGGTTCCGTGCCGCACCGAAAGCACGGACTCCCGGACTCCCCCCCGGCGTGTGAGCCGCAACACGTTCTTCGGCAACCTACCGGACCGCTCCCGCACCCCGGCGCACGCCGGCACCCGCGCCGCCGCGCCCCCGCACCGGGTCAGCGGCTCTGTACCGTGACCTTCTCGTCGTTCTGGATCTGCTTCACCAACTGCTGCACCTTGGCCTTGTCCCAGATCAGGTTGCCGCCGCGCTCACCGGAGATGGGCATGTTCATCGACACCCCGTCACCGCCGTTGACGCCCTTCATGGCGAAGAACATCTGCCCCATGTCCCACAGCCCCATGTCCTTGTCCACGATCACGGTGTCCAGTCCTGCGCCCATCACCGGGTACAGGGCGAAGGGATTGAGGATCGTCGACGGCGTCGCCGCCTGACTGGCCAGGGCCGACAGGAACTTCTGCTGGTTCTTCGTCCGTTGCAGGTCGGACTCGGCGAAGGCGTACCGGGTACGGACGAAGGCCAGCGACTGGCTGCCGTTCAGCGTCTGCCGGCCGGCCTTGAAGTCGGCTCCGGACTTCTCGTCCTTGAACCCCTTCTCGATGTCCAGCTCCACGCCGCCCAGCGCGTCCACGATGTTCGCGAAGCCGGCGAAGCCGATCTCGGCGTAGTGGTCGATGCGCAGGCCCGTGTTGAACTCGATCGTGCGCACGAGCAGCTCCGGGCCGTCCTCCGCGTACGCCGCGTTGAGCTTGACCCGGCGGCCCTGGGCGGGGAACTTCTTGCCGGACTGCGAGCCGACGAAGGACGGGACCTCCACGTCCGAGTCGCGCGGCAGCGAGATCATGGTGTTCCCGCTGGAGCACTTCGCCAGGATCATCATCGAGTCGGTGCGCTTGCCCTCGGCCGAGCCGGTGTGGAGCTTCTTCTTCTCCTCGTCGGACATGCCCTCGCGGCTGTCGGAGCCGACGATGAGGTACGTCGTGCAGTCGCCCTCCTTGGGGCGCTCGATGACCTTCGACAGGTCCACCTCGCGGCGCACCTTGGAGTCGGCCCAGAAATAGGTGCCGACCGTGGTGACCACCAGCGCGGAGACCAGGACGATCGAGCCGATCTTGATCCGCTTGCGCCAGTCGACGACGGCGCGGACGGGTACGGGTTCGTCGCCGCCCCGACCCGGGCGCAGAGGGCCGCCGGGCGGCCGCCCGCCCCCGCCGCCCGCGGGCGTGCCGTAGACCTGCCCGGTGTTGTAGCCGCTGTCGTAGGAGCCGGGGCTCTGCACCTGCTGCGGCGGCACGCCGTACGCGGGCTGCCGCACCGGAGGGTCGGCGGGCGGCCGGGGCGGGCCGGGCTGCCGGACGGGCGGCTGCTGCCGCTGGATGTGCCGCATCCGCTGCGGACCCTCGGGCTCGGGCCAGTCATTCATGTGCCCAAGGATGCCTTCCCGGCGGAGCCGCCCGACAGCCCGGTGGGCACTTCGTACCGGTGCTGTTGCAGAGCTGATGCTTCGGGGACGGCTTTAAGGTGTTCGTATGACAGAGATAGCGGGCGATCCGCCGGGCAAGCCGATCTCGGCTTCCCGGACCACCCTCAGCCACATCATGACCGCCAACGACACGAACCTCCTGGGCACCGTCCACGGTGGAGTGATCATGAAGCTGGTGGACGACGCGGCGGGCGCCGTGGCCGGGCGCCACTCGGGCGGTCCCGCGGTCACCGCGTCCATGGACGAGATGGCCTTCCTCGCCCCGGTCCGGGTCGGCGACCTCGTCCACGTGAAGGCCCAGTGCAACTGGACCGGCCGCACCTCCATGGAGATCGGCGTACGGGTCCTCGCGGAGCGCTGGAACGAATCCACCCCCGCCACCCAGGTCGGCAGCGCCTACCTCGTCTTCGCGGCGGTCGACGCCGACGGCAAGCCGCGCGTGGTACCGCCCGTCCTCCCGGAGACGGAGCAGGACGAGCGCCGCTTCCAGGAGGCCCAGATCCGCCGCACCCACCGGCTGGCCCGCCGCCAGGCGATCATGGCACTGCGCGAGGAGCGCGCCGCCCAGGGGTTCGAGGCCTGAGCCCACGCGCGCGTGGAGCGGAACGGCGCGTGTTTCGAATCACGGAACCGCCATCACGTCGTGCGGCGCCGTAAGCCGCCCGTAAGGTTGCGTCAGACGTCGGGGCGTGCGCGCCAGCGGATGCGACGTCGGATCCCGAGCCGGACACATCGCGGAGTCGAGCCCCCATGTCAGCTGTGATACCACCCCCGCCTGTGCTGGATGCCGTGCCCGCGCGAACGGCTCCCCGGGCCGCGGGCGCCGCGCGCCGCCCCCGGCTCTACGTCCTGGACGGACTGCGCCTGATAGCGGCACTCTCCGTGGTCTCCTTCCACTGGGCCGGCGTCAACATCCACCCCGAGGTCTGGGGCTCGACCCCGCGGACGCTGATGCCGAGCGTCCACCGGGTGGCCTCCTACGGGTGGATGGGCGTCCAGCTGTTCTTCCTCATCAGCGGCTTCGTCATCTGCATGTCCTGCTGGGGCCGTTCTCCCCGGGACTACTTCACCTCCCGGGTCGTGCGGCTCTACCCGGCCTACTGGGTCGGCATCGTCATCACCACCCTCGTGGTGAACTTCGCGGCAACCGTCCGCGCCAGCCGCAAACCGATGAGCATCAGCGACGTGCTGACCAACCTCACGATGCTGGAGCGCCCCCTCGGCGTGACCGAGGCCGACGGCGTCTACTGGACGCTCTGGATCGAGCTCCGCTTCTACCTGCTCTTCGCAGTCGTCGCCGTCATGGGCCTGACGTACCGCCGGGTGCTGGCGTTCTGCGGGATCTGGACGATCCTCGCGGTGATCACGCCGAGTGCGGACAGCAAGCTGATGGACACCGTCTTCATGCCGCAGGACGCCCCGTACTTCATCGCGGGCGTCGCGATGTACCTCATCTACCGGTTCGGCGTGAACCCGCTGCTGCTCGGGGTGGTCGCCTTCTCCTGGCTGTTGGCGCAGAACCGGCTGCACATCACCGTGGGCGGCTACGAGTACGAGGTGCACCACACCCTGTCCTGGCCGGTGATGGCCGCCGTCTCCGCCGGAGCCTTCCTGGTCATGCTCGCCGCGGCGATGGGCGCCCTCAACTGGATCCGCTGGAAGTGGCTCACGGTGGCCGGTGCGCTCACCTACCCCGTCTACCTGCTCCACCAGGAGCTCGGCTGGGCGATGATCCGCTGGGGCCGCAACCACGGCATCGCACCGTTCCCGCTGCTGGCCCTCTGTCTGACCGCCGTCCTGCTGCTCTCCTGGCTCGTCCACCGCTTCGCCGAGCGGCCGTTGTCGGCGGCGCTCAAGCGGTTGCTGGACGGGGCGAAGGTCTCGCTGCCCAAGAGCGATCCGCCGGTCCGCTCCAGGTGACGCAGGGCGCCCCCGCAGGGGGAGCCGCCGCGGATTGGTTGCGGCCACGGAGACTGATCTACCCTGGAACGTCGAGCCCGGTCCGGATTTCCCATGCGCCGGCGCACCGCAGCCGTCCCGTGGACCCGGAAGGTACGAGCAGATGACGAGCAGGAGTACGGCTGCCATACCGGAGGCCGGCTCGGTCCGCCGCGTGCCGCACCCGGCGACCGGCGGCGCACCGGCTTCGCGGGCGGCGCGCTTCGACTGGCTGTGGGCGGCGCTGCTGACGCTCGCCGTCACCGTCTACGGAAGCGCCGGAGCGCAGCCCTGGCGCGACGAGCTGGCCAGCTGGAGCGCCGCCTCGCGCAGCACCGGGGACCTGATCGAGACGCTCGGCCACGTGGACGCCGTCTCCGGCCTCTACTACCTGGTCCTGCACTTCTGGATGTCCGCCTTCGGCGACTCCGAGACGATGCTGCGCATGCCGTCGGCGCTGGCCATGGCCGCGGCCGCGGGCTTCGTCGTACTGACGGCCCGTCGGCTCTTCGACCGCCGCACTTCCGTCTTCGCCGGCCTCCTCTTCGCCCTGCTCCCGTCGGTCTCCCGGTACGGGCAGGAAGCCCGGTCGTACGCCTTCGTCCTGCTGGCGGTCACCGCCGCCACCTGGCTGCTGATGCGGGCGCTCGACCGGCCGACCCTGCGGCGCTGGGCCCCGTACGCCCTCGCGGTCGCGCTGGCCGGGCTGTTCCACATCGTCTCGCTGCTGTTCCTGCTGCCCCACGCGCTGATCGTGGTGCTGCGCTGGCGGCGCGACCGCCGTGGCCGCACCGTCGGTGCCTATGCCCTCACGACCGTCGTCGCGCTGGTGCCGGTGATCCCGCTGGTGCTGCTGGGGCAGCGTCAGGTGGGCCGGCAGATCAGCTGGATCAAGACCCCGCACCTGCGGAACCTCGCCGACCTGTGGAGCGCCCTCTACGGCAGCCCGCTCGTCGCCCTCGCCGTCGCGGCGGCCGCGCTGCTCCCCCTCGCATGGGCCCGGGGCCGGCGACCCGCGCTGGAGCTCGGCCTGATCGGAGCGGTCCCCATCGCGGCCGACTTCCTGGTCTCGCAGGGCAGCACCTCCTACTTCATGGACCGGTACCTGCTGTTCACGGTCCCCGCCTGGGTGGTGCTGGCCGCCGCCGGTCTGGCCGCGGTCAAGCCGAAGGCGGTGGGCGTGGCCGGGCTGGCGGCCATCGTGCTCCTGGGCCTCCCCGACCAGCGCCAGTTGCGCACGGAGCTCGTGAAGGTGGGCCTCGACGGCGAGGCGGCCGCGGGGATCATCGCCAAGGGCTACCAGCCCGGGGACGGGTTCGTGCCCGTCCGGGGCTCCGACAGCGTGTACATGATCGACTTCCAGGTGGAGTACTTCCTCCCCGGCCGCGTCAAGCTCCGTGACGTGTTCTCCGAGCGCACCGCGGTGCAGCGCGACGACCTGTTCCCGCGGGAGTGCCCCCTGCCCGTCGCCTGCCTCGACAGCACGCGCCGCATCTGGGTCGTCACCTGGAGCGGGACGGACAACCCGTACCACAAGCTGCCCGGGGCGCAGGCGAAGGCACTGCAGAGCCACTACAAGGTGATCCGCAAGACCAGCGTCCGCGGACTCCAGGTGTCCCTGCTGGAGCGGACGAAGTAGTCCGGGCCGTCACGTGCCGCAGTTGACCTGGTCGCCGGTGGCGACCGCGAAACGGCCCTGGTAGGGGTCGTCCGCGCGGACCGGGACCACCTTCTGGTAGTCCGTACCGGCCGTCACAAGGACCGTGCGGCCCTGGCCCGCCACCGCGCGCAGCTCGCTGCCGGGCAGGGCGGTCGCCACCGTGCGGGCCGAGCGGTCCCAGCGGGGGTCGTAGGTGATCACCGTGCGCTTGACGTCCCGGCGGGCGCCGCCGCCGGGGACCCCGGTGGTGTCGAAGCCGGTGGCGCGCAGCGCGGAGTCCACCCGGCCGCCGAGGCCGTCGATGCGGGTGCCGTTCTCCACCTGGACGCGGATCTGGTCGGGCGGCACGTCGACCGGGACCGCCGCCGGGGGCCGGCCGCCGCCGCCCTGGGCGGGCTGTCCCGGCCGCCCGGCGGGGGCGTCCGCCAGCGGCCGGTCCTCGCGGAGCGACTCGAAGAGCTTGGCCGCCTTCGCCTCGTCCCACTTCACGGTCGAGCCGATCCCCTTGACCTCGTACGCGGTGTCGCCGACCGGGACCGAGGCGAACTCGGACGAGGAGGGGGTGAAGCCGCGCATCGCCTGCCCCAGGGCCAGCATCTGCTCCGAACCGAAGTCCCGGTCGGCCCGCACCGAGCCCAGCAGCGTCGAGCTGACCTGCTTGAACTTCACCGGGTTCAGCAGCACCCCGCTGCTCGTGGCCTGCTTGATCAGGGCCGCGATGAACCGCTGCTGGCGCTGCATCCGGCCGAGGTCCGCGGCCCCGTCGACGTGGCGCGAGCGTACGTACTGCAGGGCCTGGCCCCCCGTGAGCCTGTGGGTGCCGGGCAGCAGCTCCAGACCGGTGTAGCTGTCGCGCATCGTCTTGGCGGTGCAGATCGTCACACCGCCCACCGCGTCGACGGTCTTCATGAAGCTGGTGAAGTCGACCTCCAGGTAGTGGTCGATCTTCACCCGGGTCATGTTCTCCACGGTGCGCACGGTCAGGTTGGGGCCACCCTCCGAGTACGCGGCGTTCAGTTTGACGGGGTGCGCCTTGTGCGGCCGGCCGGTGTTCTGGTCCTGGTGGGCGGGGACCTCGGCGTAGCTGTCCCTGGGCAGGCTGATCACGGTCGCCCGGTCCCGGTCGGCGGACAGGTGCACCAGCATGATCGTGTCCGTGCAGTGGCACGGTGCCCCGCCGAGGCGGTACTCGCGCTTCTCCTCCGGCGTGATCTTGTCCCGGCCGTCGGTGCCGACGAGCAGGAAGTTCATCCCGTGCCCGGCCTGCGGGCGGTTCTTCATGTCCTTGAACGGGTCCACCCGGTCGATCCCGGTGTCCAGACCGGTCATGACGGCGTGCCCGACGGCCCCGCAGGACAGCACCACCACCGCCAGGCCGCCCGCGAACCGCACTCCCCACCGGGGGCCGTCCCCGGGGCGCCGGACCGGGCCGCCACCACCACCGTGCGGCGCGCGCCGGGGCGGCCGTGGCCGGGCGGGACGGGTGGGACGGTGCGGCTGGGGCACGGGGGACACCTCCGCGGGGGAGCAGCGGGGAACGGCGGGAGCGGCGGGAACGGCAGAGAGCGACGGGGAACGGCAGGGGGGCGACAGGGGCGCAAGGCCCGATATCGGAGAGTTTGTCGGCTATGGGGGATTGGCGAATCGTCAGAACAGTAGGCCCATACGATCAGCGTCCGTCCGTACCGCCCGTCCGCCGCGCACCCGGTTCCCCCGTACGCGGTAACGTGACACCGATACCCGACCGTGAAGGACCACATGCCCGCCCAGCAGCCCGCAGTCTCGGTGATCATGCCGGTGCTCGACGAGGAACGCCACCTGCGTGACTCGGTCCAGCACATCCTCGGCCAGGAGTACGCAGGCGAGATGGAGGTGGTGATCGCGCTCGGGCCGTCCACGGACCGCACCGACGAGATCGCCGCCGAGCTCGTACGCGAGACCGCGTCCAACGAACGAGCCCGCGTCCACACCGTCCCGAACCCCACCGGCCGCACCCCGGCCGCCCTCAACGCCGCCATCAAGGCCTCGCGTCACCCGATCGTGGTACGCGTCGACGGCCACGGCATGCTCTCCCCGAACTACATCGCCACCGCCGTCCGGCTCCTGGAGGAGACCGGTGCGCAGAACGTCGGCGGGATCATGCACGCCGAGGGCGAGAACGCCTGGGAGGACGCCGTCGCCGCCGCGATGACGTCGAAGATCGGCGTCGGCAACGCGGCCTTCCACACCGGCGGCGAGGCCGGCCCGGCCGAGACCGTCTACCTGGGCGTCTTCCGGCGCGAAGCGCTGGAGCAGCAGGGCGGCTACAACGAGGAGTTCATCCGCGCCCAGGACTGGGAGCTGAACTTCCGCATCCGCGAGGCCGGCGGACTCATCTGGTTCTCGCCCGAGCTCAAGGTCCAGTACCGTCCGAGGCCCTCCGTGCGGGCGCTCGCCAAGCAGTACAAGGACTACGGGCGCTGGCGCCACGTGGTGGCCCGCTACCACTCGGGCTCCATCAACCTGCGCTACCTCGCCCCGCCGGCCGCCGTCTGCGCCATCGCCGCCGGCCTGGTGGCGGGCGTCGCCGTGACCCCCTGGGCCTTCGCCGTCCCGGCGGGCTACCTCGCGGCGATCACCGCGGGCTCGATCCCGGCCGGCAAGGGGCTCTCGCTCAAGGCCCGGGCGCAGATCCCGGTGGCCCTGGCCACGATGCACATGTGCTGGGGCTTCGGCTTCCTGACCAGCCCGCGCGCGCTGGCGGCCAAGGTCATCGCCAGCCGCCGCCCGTCGGTGCGCCGGGACCCCTCGGAGGTCTGAGCGGCCCGTACGGCAAAAGGGGGTGGCCCCGGTCCGCAGCAGCGGACCGGGGCCACCCCCTTCGCGTTCCCGGCTCAGGTCACCACCGGTAGGGCTTGTACACGTCCATGCACTGGCTGCTGTCCGCGCCGTTGATCGCCTCGGCCGTGTCCGGGACCGATCCGGCCGCCGGGGGAGCCTGCTGCGGGTACGCGGTCCCCTCCCGCCAGTCGGCGCCCACGATCAGCGTGATCCGGGAGACGTCGGCCGACTGCTGCACCGCGGTCGCCGGGATGCCCAGCGCCGCCGCGACGCTCTGCGCCTCGTCGGCCCGGTCCGCGCTCGGGTAGCGGACCACGGTGGTCTTCTCCGGGATCAGCGCGCTGTCCGCCTTGGCCCCGGTGAACCCCTTGCCGACCAGCGCCCCGGCGACCGCGGAGGCCCGCTGCGGCACCAGCGGCATCCCGGCGCCCGTGCCGTTGACCACGTGCACCGTGATCTTGTCGGGCGTGGTGACCGGCTGCTGCGACGCGCCCGCGCCCGGCGCGCTCTGGCTGGGCTGGGCGGCCGGCTGGCCGGGCTGCGGGCTCGCGGAAGCCTGCGGGTCGCCGTTCTTGTCGAAGGCCACGTCCTTGCGGACCATCGTCCACAGCTTGTCGGCGTCGCCCTGGTTGACGATCAGCCGGTCACTGTCCCGGGGGTCCTGGAGCGTCGGCATCGTCGTCATCGTGATGCGGTTGACCGGCACGTCCTTGAGCTGCATCGTCAGGCCGTACAGCTTCTTGACCGAGCCGATCTCCTCGGAGACCTCCAGCGCCTTCGTACCCGCCTCCGCCAGGGCCGTGATCCTGCCGACGTCGGTGAAGGCGTTCTGGCCCTTCAGCTCGCGCATCATCGAGTTCATGTACATGTGCTGGGCCTGCGCCCGGCCCAGGTCGCTGCTGAACGCGTGCCGGGTGCGCAGCCACTGGAGCGCCTGCTCGCCCTTGATCTTGGTGACGCCAGCCTTGAGCTTGAGGCCGGAGCCGCCGCTGGAGGTGGGCAGGGGACGGTCCCAGACGTTGTCCTTCACGCAGACGTCGACGCCGCCGATCGCGTCCGCCATCTGCACGACCCCGGAGAAGTCGATCATCATCCAGTGGTCGATGTAGACGTTGGTCAGCTTCTCCCAGGTGGCGAGGGTGCAGCCGGGGCCCCCGCGCCCGAGGGACTCGTTGATCATGGCGTGCGTCTTCTTGAACTTCTCGCCGCTCTTCGGGTCCGTGCACTCGGGTACGTCCACCACGGTGTCGCGCGGAATGCTGACCACCGAGGCGTTCTTGCGGTCCGCGGAGACGTGCAGGAGCATCTGTACGTCGGCCAGCGGAGGCGCCCCGATGCTGTCCCGGCCCCCGCCGAGTTCGACGTTCTCCGGCTTGTTCCGGCTGTCCGAGCCGAGCAGCAGGATGTTCAGCGGACGCTGGCCCTTGGCGTTCGCCTCGGACTTGGCCACACCGCTCTCACCGCTCAGTCGCTGGCCGCTGCGGATGTTGCCGTCGAGGTGCCGGTAGTAGAGGTACCCGGCCCCCGACGTCGCGAGGACCAGGAACGCCAGCACCGAGGCCACCCAGAACAGCGCCCGCCGCCGGCGACGGCGGACGGGCCGCCCGCGGCGCCCCGGGGGCCGGGCCCCCGCGGAACCCGACCGCGGTGGGGGCACGACGCCGGTCGTGCCCCCGCCGCCGCCGGGTATGCCGTCGCCGGTGGCCTGGTCGGGCGCCCCCTCCCCACGCACGCTGCTGTGCCTCACGCGTACCCCCCTCAAGATCACATCGGTCAGAGTGCTGCCGGGCCTACCGGCTGCCGGCCGCGGTTCAGCGGCCGGTCGACGAGCAGGGCGGATGACCGCCCGACGAGCAGGGCGGATGACCGCCCGAGGAACAGGGCGGATGACCGCCCGACGAACACGGCGGCTCGGCGCCGCCCCCCACGACGCCCTGGGGCGCCGTTACTTGGCGCAGATCGCCTTGTCGGCCTCTACCCGCTGGAGCCCCTCCGGCGCCTGCTCCGGCACCGGGCCCGAGATCGGGACACCCGGCTCCTTGAAGTCGGCGCCGAGCGTCAGCTTCATCGGGGTGCGCGGCGCGGCGTCCGCCGGGCCGACCTTGAGGGCCGAACCCGCGAGCCCCATCATGTCCGCCAGCGCCCGGGCCTGGTCGGCCTGGTTGGGCGCGTACTCCAGCTGCGTGGTGTCGACCTTCACCGGAGCGTTGCCCAGGTTGCTGGCCTTGCCCACGCCCTTGCTGTTCTGCAGCCAGGTCAAGGTGGTCGAGGCCGACCCGGCCGGACCGCCGCCGTTGAGGACGTTCACCCGGACGTCCGCCGCGGGCGCGCGGTTGCCCTGGAGCTGCGCGTCCTGCTTGTTCTTGGCGTCCTGCGCCGCCGCCTTCTCCTTCTGCTCGACCTCCGTGAGCGAGACGTCGCCCCGGATCATCCGCAGCAGCGGATCGGCCTGCGAGGGGTTGGGTACGACGGTGATGTGCTTGCCCGGGGGGTCGTTCGGGTTGTCGACCACCGGCAGCGTCGTGAAGGTGATGTTCTTGAGGTTTATGTTCTTCAACTCGCCCGCGAGCGAGGTGAGCTGCTTGATGGACCCTATTCCCTGATCGACGCTCAGCGACTTGGTGGCCGCCTCGGCCAGGGAGAGGAACTTCTTCGGACTGGTCAGCGTCTCCTTGGACTTCATCTCGCGCATCATCGAGCCGAGGAACTGCTGCTGCGTCTTGATGCGGTCCAGGTCGCTCGCGTTGCCGAAGGCGTGCCGGGTGCGTACGAAGGCCAGCGCCTGCTCGCCCTGCAGCCGGCTCTCGCCCGCCGGCAGGTCGAGTTTGGAGTCCTTGTCGTGGACGGCCTTCTCCACGCACACCGGGACACCGCCGACGGCCGTGCTCAGGTTCTTCACCGCGTTGAAGTCGACCATCATGAAGTGGTCGACCTGGATGCCGGTGATCTGCTGCACCGTGCGCATCGTGCAGCCCGGGTCGCGGCCCTCTTGGCCCAGGCTCTCGTTGAACCGCACCGCGTGCTGGCCGGGAATGTCCTTGACCGCCCCGTCCTGCTTCGTCGGGCACACCGGGATGTTGGTGATCAGGTCGCGCGGGATGGACAACGCCGTCGCGTTGCTGCGGTCCTTCGAGACGTGGAACAGGATCGTCGTGTCCGCGTGGCCGACGCTGTTCGCGTCCCCGTAGCCCTCGTTGCCCTCACCGCTGCGCTTGTCGGTTCCGATGACCAGGATGTTGATGGGCTGGTCCTTCTTGAAGCCGCCCGTGCCCGCCGAACCGGTGTCGATGACGTTCAGGTTGCTGTTGAGGTGCTCGTAGTACAGGTACGCGCCCAACGAACCGGCGACGAGCACGAACGCGAGGGTTCCGCCGCCGACGACCAGCGCCTTCCTGCCACGGAACGGGGGCTTCCCGCCGCCGCCCTTGCGGGAGCGCCCGGGCCGGCGCCCGCCGCCCCCGGGCGGGGCGTCGCCGCGCCGGGGTCCGGGAACCGCCGGGGAGGCGGGGGAGGTGGCGGGGGGAGCCGTACGCGAGGTGCGCGCTCTGCGGGGGGAGGCGACGGACGGCTGCTGCGCAGCGGAATCGCCCAGTCGCAATTCGTAGTTGCCGGTGCGGGGGTTGAGAACCCACTGGTCAGCGGGGTCGATTTCGTCCGCCCGCCCACGGCTTTGCGCATCCACGGTTGCTCGAATCCTCCGTCGGTGCCTCGCGACGCGCCTCCCCCAAGGCGCACGGTCAACGTCCGGCTGCTGGTGCCCGGCGTCCTTAGCGGCCTGGGCACCGGATCGCTCACCTTATCCGGCCATGTCGGCCGCAAACCATGGCGGTGACGAAACCCACCCCCCGCATAACGCCCAAAACGCCCAACCCGTGCGGTTAACCCGTGGCTTTTTGGATTGCTTTACCGGCATCCCGGGGTGTCCGCCGTGGTGCCGGTGAAAGTGGGGACGGGTGAGGGGGGCGCACCGGTTCCGACCAGCCACGGGTAGACGGTCCGCGGCCCGTCCGTCGGGGACGGTCCCGCGGGCGGCTGCGGAGCCGTCGGCGAGGGCGGGACGACCGTCAGCGGCTGGTCCGCCCGCAGTTGACTGAAGAGCCGGTCCGCGTCCGGTTCGACGAGTTCGTCCCGGTTCGGGTCGGCGGCGTACGGGCGGCGCGGCACCGTGAGGAACATGACCTGGTCACTCGGTACGTCCCTCACCCCGCGTACCAGTTCGTACAGGCCCCGCAACGAGGCCAGCTCCGGGTCCGCGGTCACCGACGACGTCGCCGCGTCCAGCAGCGGGTAGAGCCGCCCCGGATTCAGCAACACCCCGTTGCTCTGCACCTTCTGCACCAGGGCGCCCAGGAACTGCTGCTGGCGCCGCATCCGTTCGGTGTCGCTGCCGTCGCCCAGGCTGTAACGGGCGCGCACGAAACCGAGGGCCTGCTCCCCGTGCAGCAGCTGGCGGCCGGCCGGCAGCCGCAGCTTCGCCTCCGGGTCGTTCATCGGCTGCTGCACGCACACCTCCACGCCGCCGACCGCGTCGACCATCTTCTTGAACCCGCCGAAGTCCAGCACCATGTGGTGGTCGACCCTGATCCCGGAGAGCTTCTCCACCGTACGGATCGTGCAGGCCGCCCCGCCCCACTGGTACGCCCAGTTGAACTGCGCCCGCTGCGCCTGCGTGCGGCTCCCGTCCGCCGTCAGGCAGGCCGGGATCTCCGTCACCAGGTCACGGGGTATCGACACGGCCGTCGCGCTCTTCCGGTCCGCCGGCAGGTGCAGCAGGATCGCGGTGTCCGAGCGCTGGGTGCCCTTGTCCCGGCCGTAACGGGCGTTGTCCTTGCCCGAACGGGTGTCCGAGCCGATGAGGAGGATGTTCTGGGCTCCGTCGGTGAGGTGCCTCGGGCGGTCCCGCTCGTAGCGCTCCAACTCGGCGGCGACGGAGGCGTCCGCCCGGATGTTGCCCTCCAGCTTCCGGTACAGCCACCAGCCGGCAGCCGCCCCAGCCAGCACCAGCAGGGCCAGCCCGAGCGCGATCCAGCGCAGCAGACGGCGCCGGCGGTCACGCGCAGGCGCCAGAACGCCTGCGGGCCCTCCGGTGCCGCCTCGTATGCCCGCGCTGCCCCTCAACTTCCGCACCGTCCCCTCACCCGTACCGATCGGCCGCACGGGTGGGTACGGCCTGTGCCGATCCTGCCCCCGGGCGGCCGGGGCGGCCCGGGGGCAGGGCCTTGTAAAGGGCCGTACGGGTGACAAATAGCGGTAGTGCGGGCGGTAAGGGCCCGGCGCCGGTCAGGCGGTGTGCGTGACCCGCTCGCTCTCGACCCGCTGCGCCAGCCCGGCCTCCGTCAGCCGGTCCAGGTTCCGGCACAGCACCACCGAGCCGCCCGAGGCGAGAGCGGCGAAGAGCCCCGCCGAGAGCCCCTCCCAGGTGTCGTAGCCCAGCCCGGACAGCACCCGTGACCCCTCGCCGAGGCCCCGCCGGGCCGCGTCCTCGCGGGCACGCGCGACGACCTGGGCGTACGAGAGCTCCTCCCCGCCCACCACCAGCCCGGGGGCGTCCGCGTCGACCGGCTGGAACGGTGCGAACCGGTCGCCCTGCCCCGGCACCTCCACGGCGTAGTCCGCGAACCCGGCCGGCGGCTGCGGGAAACGCCCGCCCAGCGGCCGCAGCGCGAGCGCCACCCGCTCCCCGGAGCACGCGGCGGCCTCCTCCAGGGTGTCCGGCCCGCTCACCACCACATCGGCGTCGGCCGGATCCCCGCCCACCTCGGCGACGACCCCGACGGAGGCGCAGGCGAGCAGCCACACCGCGCTCTGCCAGTGCGCGGGGAGCAGCAGCGCGAGCCGGGTATCGGGCTCGGCGCCCAGGTCGCCCTGGAGCAGATTGGCGGTCTTGGCCACCCAATTGGCGAAGGTGGCGACGGACAATTCGACGCGCTCGCCGGTGGCGTCGTCGTAGAAGGTGACGAGCGGGCGGCCCGGATCGGCGGCGAGCGCGGATCGCAGCAGGTCGGCAGGGGTGCGGTCAGTGGCGTTCACCCGCCACAGGGTACGCGGGGCCCTCCGCCGTACGGCGGCCCGCGGCTCCCCCGTACGGGGGAGGGGTATCCGTGATCCAGCGGACGGGCCGTCAGTTCCCCGATGGCGGTTCGGGATGAGCGTGTCCAGCATTTTTCCATGCGTGGATTCCTTGCTTCCTCGATCGGCGTCGCGACGGCTGCCGCACTGGCCCTGCCGCTCGCCCTGACCACTCCGGCCCTGGCGGCCGTGCCCCTCGGCGCGGCCGCCCCCGTGAACCCAGCCGGGTCCACCCAGTCGCTGCCGCTGGTCCCCCTGGGACGGGCGGCGGACCGCACCCCCGGCGTCCCCGGCATGAGCGCCGCCCCGCGCCTGCCCGAGACCCGCGGCCTGACGGCACGCGAGGTCAAGACGTTCTCGCTGGTCGGCGTCGTCTGGGACGACGCGCACACCCGGCTCCTCGGCCGCGTACAGGTCCGCACCCGCTCCGCCCGGACGGCGACCTGGTCCGACTGGCAGGACATCGAGACCCACAACGGCGATCACGCGGCCGACCCCGACGCGGCCGAACGCGGCTCCGGACGCGTACGCGGCAGCACCGCCCCGCTGTGGGTCGGCGAATCGGACGGCGTCGAGGTCCGCGTCCAGGCCGAACAGGGCACCCGGGCGACCTCGCCGCTGCCGTCGGGCATGCGGCTCGAACTGGTCGACCCCGGTACGCAGACCCGTACGACGGTCGCCGACGGCAAGAACCCCGGCGGGACCGGCCGGCGCGCGCCGGGGCGTCCGCAGGACGACGACAAGGGCGACGCGGAACCGGCCCCCGGCATGACCATGGAGATGACGGAGTCCTCCGCCGCGAACGTCCCGCTGGCCGCGCTCGGAGCCGACGAGATCACGGCGCTGGACAAGGCCGACTCCACCGCCGACGCGATCGCCGCGAGCGACGGCGGCCTCACCGCCGCCGCCCGCCCCTACATCGGGCCGCGGCCGCGGATCGTCACCCGCAAGGGATGGGGCGCGGACGAGGGCCTGCGCGAGTCCGGCTTCGTGTACACGAGCACGGTGAAGGCGGCCTTCGTCCACCACACCGCCTCCGGCAACAACTACGCCTGCGAGGAGGCCCCGTCGGTCCTGCGCAGCCTGTACCGCTACCACGTGCTGAGCGAGGGGTGGCGCGACATCGGCTACAACTTCGCCGTCGACAAGTGCGGCACGGTGTACGAGGGCCGGGCGGGCGGAGTCGCCAAGCCGGTGCTCGGCGCGCACACCATGGGCTTCAACACGAACAGCATGGGCGTCGCGGTGATCGGCACCTTCACCAACACCACCCCGCCGGCCGCGGCGGTCAAGGCGGTGGCCGGTCTGACGGCGTGGAAACTCGGCCTCTTCGGCGTCGACCCCCGCGCGAAGACGACCCTCACCTCGGGCGGCGGCAACCGGTTCAAGAAGGGCACCAAGGTCCGGATGAACGTCATCTCGGGCCACCGCGACGGCTTCGCCACGGAATGCCCCGGCCGCCGCCTCTACGACGAACTCCCCCCGACCCGCACCACCTCGGCCAAACTCCAGGGCCGCTGACCCCCACCGCGCCCCGGGCCCGCACCAGCCTCGCCGGCGAGTGGGGCCCGCACGACCCGCCCGCCCCCGTGTGAGGCCCGGGCCCGCTAAATCAGCCCGCCGCCGTGTGAGGCCGGGCCCGCTAAATCAGCCTCGCCGGCGTTTGAGGCGCGGGGTCCGGGGCGGAGCCCCGGAAGCCCGGCGCAGCCGGGGCCGCTCGCGCAGCGGCGCCGCACCCGCCCCGCCCCGGGGCTCGGCCCCACCGCCGGGCCCGGGGCGCCCGGGTCGGCAAGACCGGCCCCGCCGCCGGGCCACGGCCCCCGCACGGCCGACCACCCCCCGCCCCCGGGATACGCTCAAGGCGTGGCCGCCCGCTTCGACCCCCTCACCCCCACCGCCGCCCGCGGCGGCCGCACCGGCGTGCCCGCAGGCCCCGGCCGCCCCGCCGGAGCCGGCGCCCGCAGCCGCGTCTGGGCCCCGCCCGGCCCCGTCGACCTCGGCCTCACCCTCGGCCCCCTGCGCCGCGGCCCCGCCGACCCCACCTTCCGCACCACCCCCGACGGCTCCGTCTGGAAGACCAGCCGCACCCCCGACGGCCCCGCCACCCTCCGCCTGGCCGCCGCCGCCCACGAGGTCCGGGCCGAAGCCTGGGGCCCCGGCGCGGCCTGGGCCCTCGACACGCTGCCCGCCCTGCTCGGGGCCGACGACGACCCCGCCGCCTTCGTCCCCCGCCACCGCCTCCTGCACGCCAGCCACCGCCGCCGGCCGGGCCTGCGCCTGACCCGGACCGGTCTGGTGCTGGAGTCCCTCATCCCGACGGTGCTGGAGCAGAAGGTCACCGCCGACGAGGCCTACCGCGCCTGGCGCCGCCTGGTCCGCCAGTACGGCGAGCCCGCCCCCGGCCCGCGCCAGGACCTGTACGTGATGCCCTCCGCCCGGACCTGGACCCTGATCCCCTCCTGGGACTGGCACAAGGCCGGCGTCGACATGAAGCGCTCCGCCACCATCCTGCGCGCCGCCCGCGTCGCGAACCGGCTGGAGGAGGCGGCGTCCATGGCCCCCCTGGCGGCCGCGCAGCGCCTGGAGGCGGTCCCCGGCATCGGCCCCTGGACCTCCGCCGAGACCCTCCAGCGCAGCAACGGCGACCCCGACGCCGTCACCACCGGCGACCTCCACCTGCCCGGGATCATCGGCTACGCCCTCGCCGGGGACCGGGACGCCGACGACGCCGTCATGCTGGAGCTCCTCGCCCCGTACGCGGGCCAGCGCCACCGCGCCGCCCGTCTCGTCCTCCTCGCCGGCCACGCCCCGCCCCGCCGGGCCCCGCGCATGTACCGCACGGACATCGGCAAGATCTGACGCCGGCTGCGTCACCGGACCTCGATGAAGGCCTCCGCCTCCCGCGCGGGCCGCTCCGCCGGGGCCGCGGCCGGGTGGCCCACCGCCACCGCCCCCATCGGGTCCCAGCCCTCGGGCAGCGCCAGCACCTTGCGCACGACGTCCCGGCAGAACATCGTCGAGGAGACCCACGCCGAGCCCAGCCGCTCCCCGGCCAGCGCGACCAGGAAGTTCTGGACGCCCGCGCCCATCGCGACCACGAACATCTCCCGCTCGGCCGCGTCCCGCCGCGCGTGCCCGTAGTCGTGCGCACCGTCCGTCACCATGCACGGCACCACCAGGTAAGGGGCGCCGCGCAGGACATCGCCCCGCCGGACCCGCTTGGCGATGGACTCCTCGGACTTGCCGTCGCGCCGCAGGTCCTCCACCCACGCGTCCCGCATCGCGTCGAGCAGCTCCAGCCGAGCCGCCGCCGACTCCAGCAGCACGAACCGCCACGGCGTCGTGTGGTGCGGCGCCGGTGCCGTCACCGCCGCCGCCACCGCGCGCCGGACCGCGCCCGGGTCCACCGGCTCCGCCGTGAAGGCCCGTACGGTACGGCGCTGCGTCACGGCCTCCCGTACGGCCTCCGAGGTGCCGAGCCGGAACATGTCGTCGCCCGCCGGCCGGACCAGGTCCGCCGCCGAGGAACCCTCACCGAGGAGGTGGGGCAGTCCGCGCACGACGGCCACCGGCAGCCCGGCCGCCTTGCCCTTGACGAGGTCGCCGGCCGCGGCGAGTTCGTCCGCGGTGGCGACGACCGTCGCGCTCAGCGGGTTGCCGTGCGCGTCGGAGCCGCCCCGCAGGTCGTCCAGTACGCGCACCCCCGCCGCGCCGATCGCCACGTCGGTGAGCCCGGTGCGCCAGGGGCGCCCGAAGGTATCCGTCACGATGACGCCCACGTCTACCGCGAGCGCCTCCCGCAGCCCTTCCCGGATCGCGGCCGCGGAGGCGTCGGGGTCCTCGGGGAGCAGCAGCACCGTGCCGGGCCCGGTGTTCGAGGCGTCCACGCCGGCGGCCGCCATCACCAGGCCCCGCCGGTCCTCCACGATCCGCAGGGCGCCCCGGCGGGCGACCACCCGTACCGTCTCGGCGTCTATCGCCTCCTCGCGCGAATCGGCGCGGACGATCCGTCCCTCCGCCTTGGAAACGATCTTGGACGTGACCAGCAGGACGTCGCCGTCCCGCAGCCCCGGCCCGGCGGCGGCGATCAGGCGGGCGAGGTCGTCACCGGGCCGGACCTCCGGTATCCCGGGGACGGCGCGCACCTCGTACGAGGGGGCACTCACCGGGAGGCCTCCGCCAGCTCCAGCGCGGCGCGGGCCATCGCGGCCGTGGCAGCGGTGTCGGTCATCATCAGCGGTACCGCGCGGCAGGCGATCCCGGCGGCCTCCACCTCGGCGACGGCGTCCGCGTCGGCGGTGTCGACGAGCCAGCCGTCGAGCAGCCCGGTCCCGTAGTGCAGGGCGACCGCGGCGGCGGTGGACTCGACGCCCACGGCGGCCAGCACCTTGTCCGCCATCCCGCGCACGGGGGCGCCCCCGACGATGGGGGAGAGGCCGACGACCGGCGCCCCGGCGGCGGCCACGGCCTCCCGGATGCCGGGCACGGCGAGGATGGTGCCCACCGACACGACGGGGTTGGACGGCGGGAAGATGATCACGTCGGCGGCGGCGATGGCCTCCAGCACGCCGGGCGCCGGCTTGGCCTGTTCGGCGCCGACGGGCACCACGGCCTCGGCGTCGACGCAGGCGCGCATCCGGACCCAGTACTCCTGGAAGTGGACGACCCTGCGCTCGCCGGTCTCGGGGTCGTTGAGGGCGACGTGCGTCTCGACGCGGTCGTCGGACATGGGCAGCAGCCGTACGCCGGGCTGCCAGCGGTCGCAGAGGGCCTCGGTGACGGCGCTGAGCGGGTAGCCGGCGCCGAGCATCTGCGTGCGGACGATGTGGGTGGCGAAGTCGCGGTCGCCGAGGCCGAACCAGGCGGGCCCGACCCCGTACGCCGCGAGTTCCTCCTTGACGGTGAAGGACTCGTCGGTGCGGCCCCAGCCCTGGTCCTCGTTGATGCCACCGCCGAGGGTGTACATCACCGTGTCCAGATCGGGGCACACCTTGAGCCCGAACAGGTGAATGTCGTCACCGGTGTTGCCGATGACCGTGATGTCCGCTTCGGGGACGGCGGACTTGAGTCCGCGCAGGAAACGGGCGCCGCCGATACCGCCGGCCAGAACAACAATGCGCATGCGGCCAGTCTGTCAGCCGGCCGCGCGCCGTCGCCCCGGGGTGGCGGCGCGGCGGCCGCGGGGCGTCAGGCGCCCACCGGGGCGTCGGCGAGGGCCTCGGGCCGGGCCGGGGAGCAGCTGTGCATGGGCATCTCGGTCAGGCCGGGGTAGTAGACGTGCAGGCTGACGGCTCCGTCGAGGGTGTCGTTGACGACCTCGTGGGCGTAGCCGGGGGCGAAGACGCGCTGGGCCCCGGCGGTCAGGGTGAGCGGGCCGCGCCGGCCGTGCTCGGTGAGCTCGCCCTCCAGCACGGTCAGCACGCCGGAGGAGTCACCGTGGTCGTGCAGGCCGCTGCCCTGCCCGGGGACCCAGCTGAGCAGCCACACCTCGTAGCCGGGTCCGGTGCGCAGGCGGTGGTACCAGCGGGTGGTGGCGTCGTAGCGCACCAGGTGCTCCCACTGGGTGCGGTCGGCGGCGATGGAGCGGGCGAGGCCCACGAACTCGGCGACGGTGGCCGGGTGTTCGCGGGCGGGCTGGAGCAGGTGCTGCACGGAGAGGATGTCGCCGGCGATCTGGAGGTCGCTCTCGACCACGGCGGGGGCGGCGGCACCGGTCGCGGGGGCGGCGGCGCTGTGCTGGGAGGTGCTGTTCATCGGGGGAGTCCTCGACGGATGTCAGTCGTGCTGGCGGTCGCTGTGGGGGTAGCCGGTTGCTCGGAGGAGGCGGGGCTCCTGAGGCATCAACAGCTGCAACAGCGACAGCGAACCTGGGCAGCGCACAGGAACCCACGAATGGGGGTCCGGGTGGCGGCTGCGGGCGCTGACATGCGTACAAGGAGAACGGTTAGGGCGTCGGACTGTCAACCCAATGTCGGCAATGGCCGAAAAGATTCACCTCATCCGGTTACCCGGCGCGGAGAAAGGTTTGTGCAGTGCCGACCAGGGCATGTGGCGCTGGGTATGGCCCTTCCGACCGATCTCAAACCTCATGGCGTCATCGTGACCGGAATGTGATCCGCACCGCATCTTCGGCCGGATCGCAACCACACCCCCGAGTGACGCGTGGGTTCAGGGTGAGGGCGGGAGCTTCGCGGCACCTGTGGCATGTGTCGCGATTTTTGGCGATATGAACACTTACGGCATTCGCTTGGTTCCGCAGAGTGAATAAGGGGCCCAATAGCAGACCCCGGCTTGACTGCTCCGGAGCCGCGCACTTGTAATTTCACTCGTGTCGTTACGTAGCGATGAGTAACGACAACACCACGGGGACGCACAGACAGAGCGAGGGGCGCACATGACCGAGCTGTTTCAGGAACTGCTGGTCGAGGAGGCGGACGAGGAGCTCGGATGGCAGGAGCGCGCTCTGTGCGCCCAGACCGACCCCGAATCCTTCTTTCCCGAGAAGGGCGGCTCCACCCGCGAAGCCAAGAAGGTCTGCCTCGCCTGCGAGGTCCGCTCCGAATGCCTTGAGTACGCCCTCGCCAACGACGAGCGATTCGGCATCTGGGGCGGTCTCTCAGAGCGCGAGCGCCGCCGCCTGAAAAAGGCAGCCGTCTGAGCCTGCTCCAGGCAAGGACGGACAGACCCAACCGCATAGCGAACCAAGCCGACGGTCCGCCTCCCGCACCTTCCCCGCAGGAGGCGGACCGGCGCGTTCCGAGCCGTTAGTGTGGCGCTGTCCAGCAGCCTCCGAGGGCACACCACCCCCGGACCTTCCCCCAGGACCCGTCCCGGGGGAACCCCCACGGTCGGAGGGCCCGTTCCGCGATGTCCCTGCACAGCAGCTCGACGGCCTCCCACCAGGCGGCCGGCACCCCCGAGTTCCCCCGGCACGTCGTCACCGCGGTCCTCGTCGCCCACGACGGCGCCCGCTGGCTGCCCCGTACCCTCGCCGGCCTCCTCGCCCAGGAACGCCCCGCACAGCAGTACGTCGCCGCCGACACCGGAAGCTCCGACGACTCCGCGCGACTGCTCGCCGAAGCCCTCGGCCCCGACAAGGTCCTCCACCTCGCCCGCCGCACCGGATTCGGCACCGCCGTGGACGAAGCCGCCCGCACCGCCGGCGCACTGACCCCCGAGGACCTGCCCTACCTCAAGCGCCCCAGCGGCTGGGACCCCGTCAGCCGCACATGGCGCGACGACACCTACGACCTCCCCGAACTCCCCCACGGCGAACCCGTCCAATGGCTCTGGCTGCTCCACGACGACAGCGCCCCCGAAGCCGACGCCCTCACCGAACTCCTGCGCGTCGCCGACGAGAACCCCGACGCCGCCGTCATCGGCCCCAAACTCCGCGGCTGGTACGACAAGAAGCAGCTCCTCGAAGCCGGCGTCACCATCGCCCGCAGCGGCCGCCGCTGGACCGGCCTCGACCGCCGCGAACAGGACCAGGGCCAGCACGACCAGATCCGCCCCGTCCTGTCCGTCTCCACCGCCGGCATGCTCGTGCGCCGCGACGTCTACGACGCCCTCGGCGGCTTCGACCGGCGCCTGCCCCTCATGCGCGACGACGTCGACCTCTGCTGGCGCGCCCACAGCGCCGGCCACACCGTCCTCGTCGCCCCCGACGCCGTTATGCGGCACGCCGAGGCCGCCGCCCGCGAACGCCGCACCGTCGACTGCGCCGGCCGCTCCTCCGTCAGCCCCCACCGCGTCGACAAGGCCGGCGCCGTCTACACCGTGCTGGCCAACTCCTCCGGCCGCGCCCTGCCCTACGTACTCCTGCGCCTGATCGTCGGCACCCTGCTGCGCACCCTCGGCTACCTCCTCGGCAAAGCCCCCGGCCAGGCCGTCGACGAGTTCACCGGCCTCCTCGCCACCCTGCTGCGGCCCGGCCGGATCCTCGCCGCCCGCAAGGCCCGCCGCCGCCCCGCCGTCCCCGCCGCCGAACTGCGCCCCCTCTTCCCGCCCCCCGGCTCCACCCTGCGCGCCAACGCCGAACAGCTCGCCGGGTACTTCGGCGCGGACGGTGACACCGACACCGCCGGCGCGAGCCGGCACGGCGCCGTCACCGGCCCCCTCGAACCCGGGTCCGAGGACGCCGACTACCTGGAGGGCGAACAGTCCGGACGGCTCAAGCGGATCGCCCGCAACCCCGCCCCCGCCCTGTTCGCCCTCCTCCTGCTCGTCTCCCTCATCTCCTGCCGCGCCCTCCTCTTCGGCGGCTCCCTCATGGGCGGCGCCCTGCTGCCCGCCCCCGACCGGGCCCTGGACCTCTGGCGCACCTACACCTCCGACTGGCAGCCCGTCGGCCCCGGGACCACCGCCGGCGCCCCGCCCTACCTCGCCGTCCTCGGCGCCGTCGCCACCTTGCTGTTCGGCTCCGCGCCGGCCGCCGTCGCCCTGCTGCTCGTCTGCTCGGTGCCCCTCGCCGGGCTCACCGCCTACTTCGCCTCCCGGCCGCTCGTCGAGTCCCGGCTGCTGCGCGCCTGGGCCGCCGTCGCCTACGCCTTCCTGCCCGCCGTGACCGGAGCGCTCGCCGGCGGCCGCCTCGGCACGGCCGTCCTCGCGATCCTGCTCCCCCTCATCGCCCGCTCCGCAGCCACCGCCTTCGGCCTCGGCGCGCCCGCCGGCTCCCCCGACGGCAGCTGGCGCGCCGCGTGGACCACCACCCTCCTGCTGACCCTGGCCACCGCCTTCACCCCCGTCGTCTGGCCGCTCGCCGCAGTCCTCGGCGCCGCCGCCCTCCTCACGCGCCCCGCACGCCGCGCCGCGTACGCGCTCCGGCTCCTTGCCGTCCTCGCCGTACCGCTGCTCGCACTCGCCCCCTGGTCCCTCGGCCTGTTCACGCACCCCGACCGCTTCCTGCGCGAGGCCGGCCTGCCCTACGGATCCGGCTCCGCCACCGCCCTCGACCTGCTCGGCGCCGGTCCCGGCGGCCCCGGCACCACCGGCGGCACGCTCCTGCTCGGCGTCGTGCTCGCCGCCCTCGCGGCCCTGCTCCGCCCCGACCGGCGGTTCGCCGTCCGCGCCGCCTGGACCACCGCCCTGGCCGGCCTGAGCCTCGCCGTCCTCCTCAACCACGGCGCCTGGGCCGGCCCCGCCACCCTCGTGTACGGCCTCGGCCTGCTGGCGGCCGCCGTGGTCGGCGCGGACGGCGCCAAGGAGCGCGTGGCCGCCCGCAGCTTCGGCTGGCGCCAGCCCCTCGCCGCCCTCATCGCGCTGGGCGCCGCCACCGGCCCCCTCATCGGCGCCGCCGCCTGGATGGTCTCCGGCGCAGACGGACCCCTCCAGCGGCGCGACCCCGTCCAGCTCCCCGCCTTCGTCGCCGCCCAGGCCGACGACAGCAACCGCAGCCGCACCCTGGTCCTCGGCGGAACCTCGCCCGCCACCGTCTCCTACGCGCTGATCCGTGGCTCCGGGGCGCGCCTCGGCGACGCCGAACTCCTCGCCGGGGCGGGCGCCGAACCGCGCCTGGCGAAGGTGGTGTCCAGCCTGGTCTCCGGCTCCGGCGCCGACCAGAGCGCGCAGCTGGGCGGCTTCGCCGTCCGCTACATCGTCCTGCCCGCCGACGGGCCCCGCCGGTTCCGCCAGGTCCTCGACGCCACCCCCGGCCTCAAGTCGGGCCGCCAGGACGACGGCACCGCCGTCTGGGAGGTCGAACGCTCCCTCGCCCGTGCCGTCATCGTCCCCGGCAAGCCGGGCCAGGCACCCATCGCCGTCGAGGCGGAACCCGTCGAGGCCCACACCAAGATCCCCGCTGGGGAGGAGGGCCGGGTGCTGCGGATCGCCGACCGGGCCGCCCCCGGCTGGAAGGCCACCCTCGACGGCAAGCCCCTGAGGCCGAGGACCCTGGACGGCTGGGCCCAGGGCTTCGAACTGCCCGCCGCGGGCGGCCGCCTGGACCTCACCTACCAGGACTCCCTCGCCCGCGACGCCTGGCACTGGGCGCAGGGCCTGCTCGCCCTGCTCCTCCTCGTCCTGGCCCTCCCCGGCCGCCGGGCCCGGCTCGACGACGACCTCCCCGAGGAGGCGGCCGCCGTCCCCGAGCAGCCCGGCCCGGGCGAGGGCCGCCGCGCCCGCCGCCTGCGCGCCGAAGCGGAGGCACAGGGCGGGGCCCCCGCGCCCGCCGAAGCGGCCGCCGCCGACCCGTACGCGCAGATCCCGGCCCAGCCGTCCTACGGGGAACAGCCCTACGGGCAGCAGGCCTACGGGGACGGGACGTACGGGGAGGAGACGTACGCCTACCAGGCCTACCCGTACGAGCAGCCGCAGCAGCCGTACGCCGAGCCGTACCCGTACCAGCAGCAGCCGTACGACCCGTACCAGCAACCACCGCAGCAACAGCCACAGCAGGAACCGCCGTACACCTACGGACAGCACGACCCGCGTCCGGACGGGAGCACCCAGCAGTGAAGCAGCGCGCCCCCCTCACGCTGGCGGCCGTCGCGGCGGCGCTGGCGGCCCTCACCGCCGTCGCCTCCCTCACCGCCCCGGCAGCCGCCCCCGCCGACGCGAAGAAGACGGCCGGCACCCGGATGCCGGTGGAACAGTCCGTACTGGCGTGCCCCGCGCCCAGTTCCTCCGACATCGCCGAGACCACGTACACCTCGCTCACCCCCGGCACCGCCGGCGGCAAGGGCTCGGCCCGGCTCTCGGCCAAGGACGGCAAGACGGTCCTGGAGCCGAAGGAACCGGGCAAGCCCGTCGGCGCGACCGCCTCCGGCGCCGAGGCACCCGCCCTCACCGGTGTCGCCTCGGGGAACCTCGCACCGGGCTGGACCGCCCAGCAGACCACGAAGGTCGCGGCGGGCCAGGCGCGCGGCCTCCTCGGGGTCGGCTGCACCGCGCCCGGCACCGACTTCTGGTTCCCCGGGGTCAGCACCGCCAAGGGCCGCCAGGACTACATCCACCTCACCAACCCCGACGACACCGTCGCCGAAGTCGACATCAAGCTCTACGGCCCCGACGGGCTGCTCAAGGACAAGCCGGGCACCCCCGACCGCGTCATCCAGGTCGACCCCCACTCCACCGCCCGCGTCCTGCTCTCCCCCCTCGTCCCCGACACCCAGGTCGCCGACGTCACCGCCCACGTCACGACCGGCTCGGGACGGGTCGGCGCCTCCGCGCAGATCTCCGAAGACGGCGTCGGCGCCGACTGGCTGCCGGCCTCCACCGACCCGGCCGGGTCGCTGGTCCTGCCGGGCATCCCCGCCGACGCCACCTCCGTACGGCTGGTCGCCTACGCGCCCGGCGACGACGACGCCGAACTGAACCTCCGTCTCGCGGGACCCGGCGGCGCCATCACCCCCGCCGGCAACGAGCAGTTGCACGTCAAGGCCGGTATGATGGCGAGCGTGGACCTCAAGGACGTGACCCGTGGCGAGACGGGCTCGCTGCTGCTGACCCCGGCGGACGCGAAGAAGCCCGTACCGGTCGTCGCGGCGGTACGGGTGGTGCGCGGCAGCGGGGCGAAACAGGAGCTCGGCTTCCTCCCGGCGACCTCCCCGGTCGGCGCGAGGGCGACGGTCGCCGACAACCGCACCGACGACAAGGCGACCGCGCTGGCCCTCACGGCGGTCGGCGCCGACGCGAGGGTACGCGTCACGGCCTCACCGGGCACCGAGGGCGGCCAGGCGGCCGTCCGGGAACTCACCGTCAAGGCCGGCACCACCCAGGCCCTTTCCCCCGCCCCCGCCCCGACCGGCGGCAAGGGGGCGTACGCCCTGACCATCGAGACCCTCTCCGGCGGCCCGGTCCACGCCTCCAGGACCCTGACCCTGCCGCAGGACGGCATCCCGATGTTCACGGTCCAGCCGTTCTCGGACGACCGTTCGACGGTGGCGGTACCGAAGCCGTCCCAAGACCTCGGGGTCCTCTTCTGAAAGAGGGGGCTCTCCGAAAGGGTTCTCTCCGAAAGGGGCTCCCTCCAAGGAGGGCCTGATCCCGGGCTAGTCCTGTCCGTAGCGCGGGTCCACGATCTCCGGGGAGAGCCCCAGCAGGTCCGCCACCTGCTCCACCACGACCTCGTGGACCAGCAGCGCCCGCTCGTCCCGCGACTTCGCCCGGATCTCCACCGGCCGCCGGAACACCACGATCCGGGCCGGCCGGCCCTCGCCCGCGTCCGTCAGCCCGCCGAGCGGGACGGCCTCGTCGTTCCAGCCGCCCTCCGGGCCACCCGGGGGCCCCGGCACGTCCGCGATCACGAACTCCACCTCGGCCAGCTGCGGCCACCGCCGCTCCAGCCGCTCCACCGAATCCCGCACCAGGTCACCGAAGAGCTCCGACCGGCTCGCCGCCAGCGGAACCTGAGGGGGCGCCACCGGCCCCCGCATGCCCCGCCCGTGCCGGTCACGGCGACGGGGCCGCGGCTCGGAGGGCGGGGGAAGGGGGCCTGCGGAGGAGGGGCCGGGAGGGCTCGGGGGAGTCAGCGGGCTGTCCGTCACCCCCGCAGGGTAGCCCCGACCCGGCCGCCGGGCGGGGGCGCGGCCCGGTCACGGACCGATGTCGTACCGCGAACGATCCGGCCAAGGTTCCCGGGCGTTCGGGGCGACACGGCCGGGTGGCCGACGGCGGAGTCGTCGCGGCCCGGTCAAGAGTGCGGTACCGTCCAACGTCGTGAGCCTTGTACGTCGCTGTTCGCGCACCGCGTGCGGCCGCCCTGCCGTCGCCACACTGACGTACGTCTACGCCGACTCGACCGCAGTTCTCGGCCCGCTCGCCACCTACGCCGAACCCCACTGTTACGACCTGTGCGCCGAGCACTCCGAGCGCCTGACCGCCCCCAGGGGCTGGGAAGTCGTACGCCTGACGGACGGCGGCCCCCCTTCGCGCCCCAGCGGCGACGACCTCGAAGCGCTGGCCAACGCCGTGCGCGAAGCGGCCCGTCCGCACGACCGGGCCCCCGAGGGCGGCAAGTCCGTACCGGGACCCCAGTCCAGCGGCGAGACCCGCCGGGGACACCTGCGCGTCCTGCGCTCGCCCGAATCCTGACGCCCGCCCGCCACCCGCCTCATCTGAAGGGCGGTACTCCGTTCAGGGTAGGTTTGCTCCACCGCACAGAACCTCAGGAGGGGCAGGCAGTGGCCGCAGATCTTTCGAACATCGTCAAGGCGTACGACGTACGAGGCGTCGTGCCGGACGAGTGGGACGAGCCGCTGGCCGAACTGTTCGGTGCCGCCTTCGTCGAGGTGACCGCAGCGACCGCGATCGTCGTCGGGCACGACATGCGTCCCTCCTCGCCCGGCCTGTCCGCCGCCTTCGCCCGCGGCGCCGCCGCCCGCGGGGTCGACGTCACCCTGATCGGTCTGTGCTCCACCGACCAGCTGTACTACGCCTCCGGCAAGCTGGACCTGCCCGGCGCGATGTTCACCGCCTCCCACAACCCGGCCCAGTACAACGGCATCAAGCTGTGCCGCGCGGGCGCCGCACCCGTGGGACAGGACACCGGCCTCGCCACCATCCGCGAGCTGGCGGAGAAGTGGTCGGACGAGGGTGCCCCGGAGATCCCCGCCGGCACCGTCGCGGGCACCATCACCGAGCAGGACACCCTCACCGGGTACGCCGAGCACCTCAAGTCCCTGGTGGACCTGCGCGGCATCCGCCCGCTCAAGGTGGTCGTGGACGCGGGCAACGGCATGGGCGGCCACACCGTCCCCACCGTCTTCGAGGGCCTGCCGCTGGAGCTCGTCCCGATGTACTTCGAGCTGGACGGCACCTTCCCCAACCACGAGGCCAACCCCCTCGACCCGAAGAACATCGTGGACCTCCAGGCACGCGTGAAGGCCGAGGGCGCCGACCTGGGCCTCGCCTTCGACGGCGACGCCGACCGCTGCTTCGTCGTGGACGAGCGGGGCGAGGGCGTCTCCCCGTCCGCGATCACCGCCCTGGTCGCCGCCCGTGAGCTCGCCCGCAACGGCGGCAGCGGCGTCGTGATCCACAACCTGATCACCTCCTGGTCCGTCCCGGAGGTCGTCAAGGAGAACGGCGGCACCCCCGTGCGCACCCGGGTCGGCCACTCCTTCATCAAGCAGGAGATGGCCACCTCCGGGGCCATCTTCGGCGGCGAGCACTCGGCGCACTACTACTTCAAGGACTTCTGGAACGCGGACACCGGCATGCTCGCCGCGCTCCACGTCCTGGCCGCCCTCGGCGGCCAGGACGGCACCCTCTCCGAGCTGGTGTCCTCCTACGACCGGTACGTCGGCTCCGGCGAGATCAACTCCACCGTCGCCGACCAGGCCGCCCGCACCGCCGCCGTCAAGGACGTCTACGCCCCCCAGGACGGCGTCAGCGTCGACGAACTCGACGGCCTCACCGTCACCACCGCCGACTGGTGGTTCAACCTGCGCCCCTCCAACACCGAGCCGCTGCTGCGCCTCAACGTCGAGGCCCGCGACCTGGCGACCCTCGCCAAGGTCCGCGACGAAGTCCTCGCCCTGGTCCGCGCCTGAGCCACCCCGTCGTCACCGTCACGGCCGGGCCGCGGGACAAGCGGCCCGGCGGTACGCTGACCTCGCCCAAACCGCATGTTCGAAGGGAAGCGCACCATGCCGCTCGAAGCCGGCCTTCTGGAGATCCTCGCCTGCCCCGCCTGCCACTCGCCCCTGGAGGACAAGTCGGCCGACGCGGACGCACCCGAGCTGATCTGCACCGGCCAGGACTGCGGTCTCGCCTACCCGGTCCGCGACGGCATCCCGGTCCTCCTCGTGGACGAGGCCCGCCGGCCCGCCTGAGCCACCCCCGCGCAGACGCCGAGACCGGTTCCGTCCCCCCGGGTCCGCCCCCGGGGTCCGTCCACCACACAGCCGGAGGCCGCCATGCTCGACGAGTCCATCCTCGACGCACCGGAGGAACTCGCCCTCGCCGACCGCCGTGGCCTCCTGCGCGGCGCCGCCGAAGCCGGGGCCCGCGTCCGCACCGCCGCCCGGCACGCCACCGAAGCCGGCCTCGGCGACCTGCGGCCCGAAGGCCGGCCCCGCGCCGTACTGATCGCCGGCCCCGGCACCGCGGCCACCGGGGTCGCCGACCTGCTCGGCGCCCTCGCCGGAGCCTCCGCCCCCGTCGCCCGCCTGCACCCCACCGGCGTCGCACACGCCGCCGGGGCACTGCGCTGGACGCTGCCCGGCTGGGCCGGCCCCGTCGACCTGCTGCTCATCGCCACCACCGACGGCACCGAGCCCGGCCTCGCCGTCCTCGCCGAGCAGGCGTACCGGCGCGGCTGCACCGTGGTGGCCGTCGCACCCGAGCGGTCACCGCTGAACGAGGCCGTGGACGGCGCCCACGGAGTCCTCGTACCGATGGCCAAGGCCCCGTACCAGGAGTACGACGAGTCGGCCGCCGCCGGCCCCGGAGCGCTGTGGGCCCTGCTCACCCCGCTGCTGGTACTGCTCGACAAGGTCGGCCTCATCGACGCCGCCCCCGGCTCCCTCCAGCTCGTCGCCGACCGGCTCGACCGCACCGCGGAGCGCTGCGGGCCCGCGATCGCCACGTACTCCAACCCGGCCAAGACCCTGGCCACCGAACTCGCCGACTCGCTCCCCCTCATCTGGAGCGAGGGCGCCGCGGCCGGCCCGGCAGGACGCCGCTTCGCCGCCACCCTCGCCGAACTCGCCGGCCGGCCCGCCCTGTCCGCCGAACTCCCCGAAGCGCTGCCCGCCCACGGCGTCCTGCTCGCCGGGGCGTTCGCCGCCGGCGCCGACCCCGACGACTTCTTCCGCGACCGCGTCGAAGAACCCCAGGCCCTGCACGCCCGCGTCGTGCTGCTGCGCGACCGGCCCACCGGCGGCCTCAGCGCCGCACCAGCGGCCCGGGAACTCGCCCTGAGCCACGACACGGCCATCAGCGAACTCGAACCGGAGGCAGGCGGCGAGCTGGAACAGCTCGCCGAACTCCTCGCCGTCACCGACTTCGCCACCGCCTACCTCGCACTGGCCTCCAGGGCACACGGCTGAGGCCCCGCCGGCGCCCGCACAGAACCAGATCCACATCCAGGAAGACGACGATGGACCGCCTCACGAACCCGATCCGCCCCTACGCCTGGGGTTCCACCACCGCGATCCCCGCCCTCCTCGGGGTGGAACCCACCGGTGAGCCCCAGGCCGAGATGTGGATGGGCGCCCACCCCGGCGCCCCCTCCCGCCTCGACCGCGGCGCGGGCGAGACCACCCTCGCGGAGGTCATCGCCGCCGACCCCGAGCGCGAGCTCGGCGCGGCCGCCGTCGCCAAGTTCGGGCCCCACCTGCCCTTCCTGCTCAAGATCCTCGCCGCGGGCGCGCCGCTCTCCCTCCAGGTCCACCCCGACCTCGCCCAGGCCAAGGAGGGCTTCGCGGACGAGGAGCGCCGGGGCATCCCCGTGGACGCGAGCCACCGCAACTACAAGGACGCCAACCACAAGCCCGAGATGATCTGCGCGCTGACCCCCTTCGACGGCCTGTGCGGCTTCCGCCCGCCGCTGGAGGCCGCGAAGCTCCTCGACGGCCTCGGCGTGGACTCCCTCAAGCCGTACGTCGACCTCCTCTCGGCCCACCCGGAGGAGGCGGCCCTGCGCGAGGTGCTCACCGCCGTACTGACCGCGGACCGCGCCGAGATGGCCCGTACGGTCGCCGAGGCCGGCGCCGCGATCGAACGCCTCGGTGGCGCGTACGCCCCGTACGCCTCGCTCGTCCACCACTTCCCGGGCGACCCGGGTGTGATCGCGGCGATGCTCCTCAACCACGTACGACTCCAGCCGGGCGAGGCCATGTTCCTCGGCGCCGGCGTCCCGCACGCCTACATCGAGGGCCTCGGCGTGGAGCTGCTGGCCAACTCCGACAACGTGCTGCGCGCCGGGCTCACCCCCAAGCACGTGGACGTGCCCGAGCTCCTGAGGGTCGTACGGTTCGAGCCGGGCGACCCGGCCGTGCAGCGCCCCGAGGGCAACGGCGAGGAGGTCTACGAGACCCCCATCGACGAATTCCGGCTCTCCCGCTTCGCCCTGGCCCCCGGCGCGGCCCCGCACCCGCTCCCGGACGCCGCCCCGCAGATCCTGCTCTGCACCGCGGGACGGCCCAAGGCCGGCGAAGTGACGCTGGCCCCCGGGGAGTCGGTCTTCGTCCCGGCGGGCGAAAAGGTCGAACTGTCCGGAACGGGCACCATCTTCCGCGCCACCGTCTCCCTCTGAGGTGGCGCCCGGGGCCACGGCTGCAACAATGTGCCGCCGTGGCGCGGCGCTTCCGTCAGGGTCGCCGTACTGAGGAAGGGACTTCAAGAAACCCATGAGCGCGTCGGGCGGTACCAGGGCGATCGTGGCGGCACTCGCCGCCAACCTCGCCATCGCTGCAGCCAAGTTCGTGGCCTTCGTCTTCAGCGGCTCCTCGTCGATGCTCGCGGAAAGCGTCCACTCGCTGGCGGACTCCGGCAACCAGGGGCTCCTGCTCCTCGGCGGCAAGAAGGCCCAGCGCGAAGCCACGCCCCAACACCCCTTCGGGTACGGGCGGGAACGCTACATCTACGCCTTCCTGGTCTCCATCGTCCTGTTCACCGTCGGTGGCATGTTCGCCATCTACGAGGGCTACGAGAAGATCAAGGAGCCGCACGAGATCGAGGCCTGGTACTGGCCGATCGGCGTGCTCGTCTTCGCGATCCTCGCCGAGGGCTTCTCGTTCAAGACGGCGATCAAGGAGTCGAACGAGCTGCGCGGCAAGCAGACCTGGGGCCAGTTCATCAAGCGGGCCAAGGCCCCCGAACTCCCGGTCGTCCTCCTCGAAGACGCCGGCGCCCTCGTCGGTCTCGTCCTCGCCCTGGCGGGCGTCGGCCTCGCCCTCGCCACCGGCAACGGCATCTGGGACGGCATCGGCACGCTCTGCATCGGCGTCCTGCTGATCGTCATCGCCCTCGTGCTCGCCGCCGAGACCAAGTCCCTGCTGCTCGGTGAGGCCGCGGGCCCCGAGCAGGTCGAGAAGATCCTGGCGGCCGCCGTCGACGGCGACGTCGTCACCCGCGTGATTCACATGCGTACCCTGCACCTCGGGCCGGAGGAGCTCCTGGTGGCCGCCAAGATCGCCGTCCAGCACGACGACACGGCCACCGAGGTGGCCAACGCCATCGACGCCGCCGAGGCCCGTATCCGCGAGGCCGTCCCGATCGCCCGGGTGATCTACCTGGAGCCGGACATCTACCACGCCGAAGGCGGGCGGCCCGAAGCCGGTCCCCGCAAGAGCCTCTGACACCGGCCCTCGCTTCGCCGCCCGTCCCGTCCGCCGTCCCGTTCGCCGTCTTGTTCCCCGTCCCACTGGGGTCCACCGCACTGATCGGGTAGATTCGTCATCAGTGTCAGGCGTCGCTGCTGATGGCGGTCGGGCGGTCCTTGCGGCCGGCCGAGGGGAGAGAGGGCCCCCGACGGACTGTGCTCAGTGCTCTGGTGCGCCAGCGCACGGCCCAGCCGTACCCACCCTCTCGAACCATGAGGAGCAGCACCCATGGACTTCAAGGTCGCAGACCTCTCCCTCGCCGCCTTCGGCCGCAAGGAGATCACCCTGGCCGAGCACGAGATGCCGGGCCTGATGTCGATCCGCAAGGAGTACGCCGAGGCGCAGCCGCTGGCCGGCGCCCGCATCACCGGCTCCCTGCACATGACCGTGCAGACCGCCGTGCTCATCGAGACCCTCGTCGCCCTCGGCGCCGACGTCCGCTGGGCCTCGTGCAACATCTTCTCCACCCAGGACCACGCGGCCGCCGCCATCGCCGTCGGCCCGAACGGCACCCCGGAGAACCCGCAGGGCGTCCCCGTCTTCGCCTGGAAGGGCGAGACGCTGGAGGAGTACTGGTGGTGCACGGAGCAGGCGCTGACCTGGCCGAACACCCCCACCGGCGGCCCGAACATGATCCTCGACGACGGTGGTGACGCCACCCTCCTCGTCCACAAGGGCGTCGAGTTCGAGAAGGCCGGCGCGGCCCCCGACCCGGCGACGGCGGACTCCGAGGAGTACGCCCACATCCTCACCCTCCTCAACCGCACCCTCGGCGAGACCCCGCAGAAGTGGACGCAGCTCGCGTCCGAGATCCGCGGTGTGACGGAGGAGACCACGACCGGTGTCCACCGCCTGTACGAGATGATGGCCGAGGGCAACCTGCTGTTCCCGGCGATCAACGTGAACGACGCGGTGACGAAGTCGAAGTTCGACAACAAGTACGGCTGCCGGCACTCGCTGATCGACGGCATCAACCGGGCCACCGACGTGCTGATCGGCGGCAAGGTCGCGGTCGTGTGCGGTTACGGCGACGTCGGCAAGGGCTGTGCGGAGTCGCTGCGCGGCCAGGGCGCGCGGGTGATCGTGACGGAGATCGACCCGATCTGCGCGCTGCAGGCGGCGATGGACGGCTACCAGGTCGCGACGCTGGACGACGTGGTGGAGACCGCGGACATCTTCATCACCACGACCGGCAACAAGGACATCATCATGGCCTCGGACATGGCCAGGATGAAGCACCAGGCGATCGTGGGCAACATCGGTCACTTCGACAACGAGATCGACATGGCCGGTCTGGCGAAGATCGAGGGCATCGTCAAGGACGAGGTCAAGCCGCAGGTCCACACGTGGAAGTTCCCCGACGGCAAGGTCCTGATCGTGCTGTCGGAGGGGCGTCTGCTGAACCTGGGCAACGCGACCGGTCACCCGTCGTTCGTGATGTCGAACTCCTTCGCGGACCAGACGCTGGCCCAGATCGAGCTGTTCACCAAGCCGGAGGAGTACCCGACCGACGTGTACGTGCTGCCCAAGCACCTGGACGAGAAGGTCGCCCGCCTCCACCTCGACGCGCTGGGCGTCAAGCTCACCACCCTGCGCCCGGAGCAGGCCGCCTACATCGGCGTGAAGGTCGAAGGCCCGTACAAGCCCGACCACTACCGCTACTGATCCACCGCTGCCGATCCGCACGGATCTCGCGGCACGCAGCACGCAGCACCCCAGGCAGGCCCCCGGCACACCCGCCGGGGGCCTGCCCCGTACCCGAGACGCCCGCCACCGGGCGCCTCCCCTTCTCCCAGGAAACTGCGCCCATGCCCCGCGGCCGCTACTCGCTCCACGACCCGCACGACCACACCCCGCTCGGCGAGGAGCACTTCCACTGCGCCCCCGGTCCCTCCGGCTGGCGCTACGTCTCCCAGCTGACCGCTCCGAACGGCGACCACCGCGGCTCCGTGGACCTGGCCGTCGACGGACTGGGCCGGCCCATCCGCCTGGAGGTCAACGCAGCCGGCTGGCAGGTCCGCGGCGCCGCGATCGACGGCGTCACCTGGGTCCGCACCGACCCCGCCGGCACCGAAGCCACCGAAGGCAACGTCCACGCGCCGGGCTTCACCGGCACCTCGCCCGCCTTCCTCGTCGCGACCACCCGGCTGCTGCGCCTCACCCCGGGCGCCCCCGCCACGCGCGTACGTCTCGTCGCCCTCACCGACCCGGTCCTGGCACCGCGGACCGTCGACCAGGCCTGGGCCCTGACCGGCCGCACGGAACACGCCACCGACAGCGGCCCGCTCCAGGTGGACGAGTACCGGGTCAGCGCGCTGGACACCGGCGAAGTGCACACCCTGCACATCGCCGGGGACGTGGTCCTGTCCGCCCCCGGCATCGAGCTGGAGCACCTGGAGACCCCGCCCTCCACCTTCGGGGACGTCGGGGAAGGCGGGGACGTCGGGGAATTCGAGGACTGACCGGCTCAGGCGGGCGGCGCGAACCCGGTCCCTCCGCCGCTGGACGCGGGCGGCGCCGTGGGCGGGACGTACGGGGCGGGGGCCGCGTAGGTCATGGGCCCCTGGGCGGGCGGGGTCGCGACGGGGGCCGGGGGAGCGTACGCCGGGGCCGGGGGACCGTACGGCGCGGCGGTCCCGAACGCCTTGGCCGCGTCCCGCGTCTGCCGCTCGTGCACCACCGCCATCAAGAACGCGGCGGCCGGCACCCCGGCCGGCGGCGGAGTCCCCGTCCGCGCCACCACCTCGTCCGCCAGCTTCGCCGCCATCGCGGCGCCCGTCGCCGGGTCCAGCTGGTTCATCCGCGTCAGGTACTGGCGTACCGCCAACCACAACCCGTCCGGCACCCCCGACAGGTCCAGCCCCGAGAACCGCCCGGCCAGCCACGGCGGCGGCGCGGGCACCGGCACCACACGCGCCCCGGGCACGCGCTCCCGTATCACCAGGGTCCCCGCGAACACGTCCCCGAGCCGCCGCCCCCGCTCCGACACCAGCGAGGCGATGCACGCCACCGTCCCGAAGGTCATCTGCAGCTCCACGACCCCCATGGCCCCCCGCACCAGCGCATGCCGGAACCGGATCGGGCCGCCGTCCTCCCGCACCACCCGCAGCCCGCAGGCCAGCTTCCCCAGCGACCGGCCGTGGCTCAACGTCTCCACCGCGATCGGCACACCGACCAGCACCAGCACGAACATGCCCACCTGCACGGCCGCCCGCGCCGCCTCGTCCAGCGAAGCCGTCGCGAACACCACCCCGAGCGACACGACCAGGTACCCGACGACGTAGACGACCGCGTCCAGCATGACCGCCAGCGCCCGGCTCGGCAGTCTCGCCGGCCGCAACCCCAGGACGACCGCGTCCCCCGTCACCAGATCGCTCACTGATGCGCACCCTTCCCATGACCTGACTGACCTGACCCGCCCCTGTGCCCGGTCAGTCTGCCAAGCTGACCACGGCAGCAGTAGTCAGCAGCGGTGGCCAGGGGCAGGGGAGCGGTAAACCGAATGGATGTCGACGTCTT
>NZ_CP109022.1:1687500-2785000 GCF_036226825.1 Streptomyces sp. NBC_00667 | reverse complement strand
GGAAAGGAAAGTGGTGGAGCCGACGAACCAGACTTGTAGTAGGTAAGCGATGGGGTGACGCAGGAAGGTAGTCCAGCCCGGGCGGTGGTTGTCCCGGGGTAAGGGTGTAGGCCGAGGGGTAGGCAAATCCGTCCCTCATTAAGGCTGAGACCTGATGCCGAGCCGATTGTGGTGAAGTGGATGATCCTATGCTGTCGAGAAAAGCCTCTAGCGAGTTTCATGGCGGCCCGTACCCTAAACCGACTCAGGTGGTCAGGTAGAGAATACCGAGGCGTTCGGGTGAACTATGGTTAAGGAACTCGGCAAAATGCCCCCGTAACTTCGGGAGAAGGGGGGCCATCACTGGTGAAGGAACTTGCTTCCTGAGCTGGGGGTGGCCGCAGAGACCAGCGAGAAGCGACTGTTTACTAAAAACACAGGTCCGTGCGAAGCCGTAAGGCGATGTATACGGACTGACGCCTGCCCGGTGCTGGAACGTTAAGGGGACCGGTTAGTGCGCTTTCGGGCGTGCGAAGCTGAGAACTTAAGCGCCAGTAAACGGCGGTGGTAACTATAACCATCCTAAGGTAGCGAAATTCCTTGTCGGGTAAGTTCCGACCTGCACGAATGGCGTAACGACTTCTCGACTGTCTCAACCATAGGCCCGGTGAAATTGCACTACGAGTAAAGATGCTCGTTTCGCGCAGCAGGACGGAAAGACCCCGGGACCTTTACTACAGTTTGATATTGGTGTTCGGTTCGGCTTGTGTAGGATAGGTGGGAGACTTTGAAGCCGTGACGCCAGTCATGGTGGAGTCGCCGTTGAAATACCACTCTGGTCGTGCTGGATGTCTAACCTCGGTCCGTGATCCGGATCAGGGACAGTGTCTGATGGGTAGTTTAACTGGGGCGGTTGCCTCCCAAAGAGTAACGGAGGCGCCCAAAGGTTCCCTCAGCCTGGTTGGCAATCAGGTGTTGAGTGTAAGTGCACAAGGGAGCTTGACTGTGAGACCGACGGGTCGAGCAGGGACGAAAGTCGGGACTAGTGATCCGGCGGTGGCTTGTGGAAGCGCCGTCGCTCAACGGATAAAAGGTACCCCGGGGATAACAGGCTGATCTTCCCCAAGAGTCCATATCGACGGGATGGTTTGGCACCTCGATGTCGGCTCGTCGCATCCTGGGGCTGGAGTCGGTCCCAAGGGTTGGGCTGTTCGCCCATTAAAGCGGTACGCGAGCTGGGTTTAGAACGTCGTGAGACAGTTCGGTCCCTATCCGCTGTGCGCGTAGGAATATTGAGAAGGGCTGTCCCTAGTACGAGAGGACCGGGACGGACGAACCTCTGGTGTGCCAGTTGTCCTGCCAAGGGCATGGCTGGTTGGCTACGTTCGGGAGGGATAACCGCTGAAAGCATCTAAGCGGGAAGCCTGCTTCAAGATGAGTATTCCCACCTCCTTGAGAGGGTAAGGCTCCCAGTAGACGACTGGGTTGATAGGCCAGATGTGGAAGCCCGGTAACGGGTGGAGCTGACTGGTACTAATAGGCCGAGGGCTTGTCCTCAGTTGCTCGCGTCCACTGTGTTAGTTCTGAAGTAACGACCGTGTTGTCATCCGGTTGGTCAACTTCATAGTGTTTCGGTGGTCATAGCGTTAGGGAAACGCCCGGTTACATTCCGAACCCGGAAGCTAAGCCTTTCAGCGCCGATGGTACTGCAGGGGGGACCCTGTGGGAGAGTAGGACGCCGCCGAACAATCATTGCGGGAAGCCCCGCACCAGCCCTCCGGGGCCGGTGCGGGGCTTTTCTGCGTTTACCGCGAGGTTGTGAGTCGGGCCAGTACGGGGGGCTGGACTGCGGCGGCGGCTGTCGATTCGCGCAGTAGGTCGGTCAGATCATGGGATCGCGCCCGTTCACTGGTCAGAGTGGCTGCTGTGATGCGGTCGAGTCGGAAGCCGCGGCCGGCACGGCGGGTGCGACACCAGGCAATGAGGTACCAGCGGCCGCCTGCGGCCAGGAGACCGGCCGGTTCCACTGCACGTCGGCTTTGCCCGCCTGCTGCGTCGGTGTAGGACAGCCGCAGCACCGTGCTGGTCGTGAGGGCCTGCTCGACCGATTCGCGGACTGCGCTGCCGGTCCGCGTCGGCAGCGAGACGATCCGTGCGGCGAGGTGTTGGGCAGCGACGGAGGCGGGGCCGGTCATCGAGGCCGTGATCTTCTGGGCTGCCGTGCGGGCTGCGCCGGCGTAGGGGGTGGAGATGTCGGCCGTGGCGAGCGCGGCGGTCAAAGCCGATGCCTCTTCGGCGGTGAGATGGATCGGGGGCAGGGTCATCTCCGGGGCGATCGACCAGCCGCCGCCCCGTCCGGGCACGGAGCGCACGGGTTTTCCGGCCTCCATCAGTGTCTGGAGATCACGCTGCACCGTGCGTGTGCTCACCTCGAACCGTGTGGCGAGAGCCGCGACCGTCACCGGCCGCGGCGCCGCCGCGCGCAACTCTTCGACCAGCGCGTACAGTCGGGAAGTGCGGTTCATGGCACCGACGCTACCGTCACGAGGTGGCCAGGAAGTCCCGCTCTCGCCGTAGCTCCCGCTCGGTGACGGTCAGCGGGAACAGGGTGAAGCCGTGCATCGCGCCGGCGACGACGCCGAGTCGCACGGGCGCGCCCGCCGCTTCCCACCGCGCGGCCAGGAAAAGAGAGTCGTCCAGCAGCGGATCCTCGGTGCCCACGACGATCCGGGCGGGCGGCAGCCCGGTCAGGTCCGCAAAAAGGGGCGAGACCTCCGGGCTACGGCGCTGCTCGTCTCCCATCCCCGGTGTGAACAGTTCGTAGCTGCCCCGCAGGCTGTCGGTGTTGCTCAGCAACCTCCGGTCGCCGAAGTTGCGCTGACTCGGTGTCATCGACAGGTCGTAGGGCCCGAAGAGCAGATGTGCTGCCCGGAAGGCTCCGGTGACGCCGTGTCGGTCGCGAAGGCGCAGCAGCGTCATGACACTGAGGTGGGCGCCGGCCGATTCACCGCCGATCAGCAGTCGTTGCGTTCCGAACTCGGCCAGGCCGTGGTCCACCAGCCAGCGGGCGGCGGTTTCGCAGTCGTCGGGTCCGGCGGGGTACGGGTGTTCCGGCGCAAGGCGGTAGTCGACGCTGACCACGGCCAGCCGAGCCCCCTCGGCGAGGCGCCAGAGCCGCTCGTCCTGTCCGTCGGCGGAGCCGAACGCCCAGCCGCCTCCGTGGATGTGCAGGTACACGCCGTCGACGTGGTCCGGCACGAAGGTCCGTACCGTCACTGCGCCGTCGATGACACGGTTCCGGCCGTGCGGCAGCCTCGTCGGCGGGGCGTCGCCGCCGAGCCGGTTGCGCCGCAGGAGCGTCAGCGTCGCCGCGCTCCGCGCCTGTTCGCCGGTCGGACGGTCCGCGCGGGCGGCTGCGAAGTGGTCGTTGAAGGTCAGGGTTTCTTCGAGGCAGTCCTGGTCTGTGATCGTCATGCCGCCGACGGTCGCAGCTGCCCGCGACAACGCCCTGTCACCCTTTTGGCGTGACCTGGGTCACTACCTACAGGCGGCCCGAGGCCTTGAGGGCGAGGTAGGCGTCCGCGAGGGCGGGGGCCAGGGTGTCCGGGGTGGCGTCGAGGACGTGGACGCCGAGGCGGGTGAGGTGGTCGGCGGTGCGGCGGCGCTCGGATTGGCTGCGGGTGGCGGCCGCCGCGTCGTAGACGGAGTCGAGGGTGCCGCGGGAGCGGGCCATCTCGGCGATGTGCGGGTCGGCGACGGAGGCGAGCAGGACCGTGTGGCGTTGGGTGAGGCGCGGCAGGACGGGGAGGAGGCCCTCTTCGATGGGGGCGGCGTCCAGGCTCGTCAGGAGGACCACCAGCGAACGGCGCGGGGCGGTGCGCAGGATGGTGGAGACGAGGGAGCGGGCGTCGGTCTCGACGAGTTCCGGTTCCAGGGTGGCCATGGCGTTGACGAAGGCGGGGAGGGTGTCGGCGGCCGAGCGGCCCTGGACCTGGGCGCGGGGGCGGCGGTCGTGGGCCAGGAGGTCCACGCGGTCGCCCGCCCGGGTGGCGAGCGCGGTGAGGAGGAGGGCCGCGTCCATGGCGGAGTCCAGGCGGGGGGCGTCGCCGACGCGGCCGGCCGAGGTGCGGCCGGTGTCGAGGCAGACGAGGATGTGGCGGTCGCGTTCGGGGCGCCAGGTGCGGACGGCGACCTTCTGGCCGCGGGCGGTGGCGCGCCAGTCGATGGACCGGGTGTCGTCGCCGGGGAGGTAGTCGCGCAGGCTGTCGAACTCGGTTCCCTCACCGCGCGTCAGGAGGCTGGTGCGGCCGTCGAGTTCGCGGAGCCGGGCCAGGCGCGAGGGGAGGTGCTTGCGGCTGGTGAACGGGGGCAGGACACGGACCGTCCAGGGCACGGTGTGGGTGCCCTGGCGGGACAGGAGCCCCAGAGGCCCGTAGGAGCGGACCGTGACGCGGTCGGCGTGGCGGTCCCCGCGGCGGGTGGGGAGCAGGTGGGTGGTGAGGCGGCGGCGTTCCCCGGCGGGGACGACCAGGTCGTGGCGGGACGCGCCGGGTTCGGTGCCGGCGGGCCAGCTGCTGGGGGGCCAGGCGTCGCGTACGCGGGCCCGCAGTCTGCGGCCGCCCGGGTTGGTGACCGTGAGGTGGACGTCGGCGGTCTCGCCCAGGCGCACGGAGGTGTCGCCGGAGCGGGCCAGCCGCAGGGCGCGGACGGGCGCCGCCAGGGCGTAGTCGACCGCGCAGGCCAGGCCGAGGGCGCCGTTGACCGCGAGGATGCCGGTCCAGCCGGGTTCGAGGATGCCGACGGGGAGGCTGCCGAGGGCCGCGAGCAGCGCGGCGCGTCCGGTGAGCGCCATCAGCGGGGGACGGGGACGTGGGACAGGATCGCGGTGATGACCGCGTCGGCGGAGACGCCCTCCATCTCGGCTTCCGGGCGCAGTTGTACGCGGTGGCGCAGGGTCGGCAGGGCGAGGGCCTTCACGTCGTCGGGGGTGACGTAGTCGCGGCCGGTGAGCCAGGCCCAGGCGCGGGCGGTGGCCAGCAGGGCGGTCGCTCCGCGCGGGGAGACGCCGAGCGTCAGGGAGGGCGACTCGCGGGTGGCGCGGCAGATGTCGACCACGTACGCGGCGATCTCGGCGGAGACGGTGGTGTTCTCGACCGCGGTGCGGGCGGCTTCGAGTTCGGCGGGTCCGGCCACCGGGCGGATGCCGGCGGCGTGCAGGTCGCGGGGGTTGAAGCCGGCGGCGTGGCGGGTCAGGACGCCGATCTCGTCCTCGCGGGACGGCAGGGGGACCGTCAGTTTGAGGAGGAAGCGGTCCAGTTGGGCTTCGGGGAGGGGGTAGGTGCCCTCGTATTCGACGGGGTTCATGGTGGCGGCGACGAGGAAGGGCTCGGGGAGCTTGCGGGGGACGCCGTCGACGGTGACCTGGCGCTCCTCCATCGCCTCCAGGAGGGAGGACTGGGTCTTGGGGGGCGTCCGGTTGATCTCGTCGGCCAGGAGGAGGTTGGTGAAGACGGGGCCGTTCTGGAAGGAGAACTCGGCGGTGCGGGCGTCGTAGACGAGGGAGCCGGTGACGTCGCCGGGCATCAGGTCGGGGGTGAACTGGACGCGCTTGGTGTCGAGTTCGAGGGACGCGGCGAGAGCGCGTACGAGGAGGGTCTTGGCGACGCCGGGGACGCCTTCGAGGAGGACGTGGCCCCGGCACAGGAGCGCGACGACGAGTCCGGTGACGGCGGGGTCCTGGCCGACCACGGCCTTCGCGATCTCGGTGCGGAGCGCTTCCAGGGAGGAACGGGCGCTGTCCGTGGTGGCCGTCATGAGGTGCGGACCTCTCTTTCGAGGGCGTCGAGGTGGTCGGCGAGCGCGACGAGTGCCGCGTCGTCGGGGGGCGGGGTGCCGAAGAGCAGGGTGGCGGGGTCCGTGGGACGTCCGGCGGTGAGCCGGGAGGTCACGGCGGGGAGCAGGGTGGCGGGCTCGTGGGCCTGGGTGGCGGGTACGCCGACCAGCGCGGCGAGGCGTTCGCGGCTCGCGGTGCGCAGCACGGTCGCGGCGCGGTCGCGGGCGCCGGCCCTGCGGTAGAGGCGGGCGCGGCCTTCGGTGGTCTCGGAGGCGCGGATGACCACCGGGAGGTCTTCGGTGACGAGCGGGCCGAGGCGGCGGGCCCGCCACAGGGCGGCGAGGGCGGCGGCGACGAACAGCTGGAGCAGGGCCCAGGTCCAGCCGGACGGGACGAGGTCGAGGAGGCTCTTGTCCTCGGGGGCTTCGTCCGGGGCGAGCTGGTCGGCGGGGCCGGGGAGGTACCAGACGAGTGCGGGGCGGGTGCCGAGGATCTGGAGGGCGAGGGAGGCGTTGCCCTCCTCGGCCAGGGTCCGGTTGAGCAGGATGCTCTCGGAGCCGACGAGGACGGTGTCGCCGTCCTTGGCGGGCGCGGGCAGCACGAGGAGGGTGGCGCGGCCGCCGTCGGGGTAGCAGGCGGTGGCCGCAGTGAGGCCGGTGCTGTAGCGGGGGCCGTCCCCGGTGGTGGCGCGGCCGGCGGCGCGGGCGGCGGGCAGCGCGCAGTCCGGGTCGAGGACGCGGTGGTCGGAGTACGGGTGGGCGCGTACGGCGGGGGCCAGCTCCGGGAGGCTCGTGGAGGTCGGCGCGAGGAGTACGGTGCGGCCGCCGGAGCGTTCGGAGGCGCTGCGCAGGGTGCGCAGGCGGGTGTCGTCGAGGGTGTCGGGGTCGGTGACCAGCAGGGTGGTGCGGGGGCCGGTGGCGGCGGCCGCTTCCTGGGCGGTGGTGACGACGCGGGTGGTGACGCCCCGCTGGTGGAGGAGTTCGGCGACGGCGCGGCTGCCGTAGGGGTCGGGGGAGCGGGGGTCGAGGCGGCCGTGGTGTCCGTCGGACTGGAGGGCGGCCAGGGTGACGCCGCCGACCAGGAGGACGCCGAGGGCGGCCAGGAAGCCCCGGGAGCGGAGCCAGAGGGTGGTGGTCCGGGGTATCGCCGCGGTGGCGACAGGGGCGGCTGTGGCCGGATCCTGGGGGGTCCGGGCGGTGGAGGTGGGGCCGGTCATGCCGTGGGTCCCGTCAGGAGCGGGGTGGCGCGTTCCAGGGTGAGGTCGAGGGTGCGCAGCCGGCCGTAGGTGTCGGGGTCGCCGGTGCGGCCGCCGTAGGTGACGTCGTCGAAGGCGCGGGCCGCGGCGCGGAGGTCGTCGGCGTGCTGCGGGAGGCCTGCGGCGGCTTCGGCGGCGGCCTCGTCGGCGGTGCGTCCGGGGCGCGGGTCGAGCAGGGTGCGTTCCTCCAGGGCGCGTACGACGGCGCGCATCCGTTCTTGGACGGCTTCGGTCCAGCGGCCGGCGGCGGCGTGGGCGTCGGCGGCGGCGCGGTGGTCGGCGGCGGTGCGCGCGGCTTCGCCGAAGAGGGTGCCGGCGGACGTGGCGGTGCGGCGGGGGGTGCCGAGCCGCCACCACAGGGCGCCGATGGCCAGGGCGGCCAGGAGGACGACGACGGACAGGCCGACCGCGCCTCCGGGGGTCGCCCCGGAGGCACGGTCGAAGAAGTCGCCGAGCCAGTCCCAGAACCGGTCCAGCGCCCGCTGGAGGGGGCTGGGGTCGTTCTGGTGGTACAGCGGCTTGGACAGTTCGCGTTCGGCCGCCTCGCGGGCGGCGTCGCGCCCGGTCGTCACCGGTGGTGTGGCGGCGGCGACGGCGATGAGTCCCCCCGTGCTCATCGGTGTGTCAGCCTCCGTACCCGGGGCCGCCGGCGGTGCTTTCGTAGCCCTGGAGGCCGGCCGCGCGGCCGAGTTCCATGTCGAGGGCCTCGCGGCGGATGCGCTGGTCGATGTACAGCAGGACGGTGACGCCGGCTTGCATCGGCAGGACGAACGTCATGCTGATGACCGCGCCGATGCCGCTGATGAGCAGGAACGACCAGGACTGCGCGACGGAGCCGTCGGCGAGCCCGGAGAGGCCGCCGGAGTTGGTGAGCAGGGCGAGGACGGTGAAGGGCAGGGTGGCGATGCCCGAGACGATGGCGGCGATGACGGTCGTGAGGACCGTGATGCCGAACATCCGCCACCAGGAGCCCTTGACCAGCTTGGCGGAGCGCTTGAGCGAGGTGATCACACCGGCCCGCTCCAGCATCAGGGCCGGTGAGGCCAGCAGGAAGCGGAACCACAGCCAGACGAAGACCGGCAGGGCGAGGAGTGCGCCGAGGAGGGTGAAGCCGACGCTGCCGAGGAGCGCACCCGGCAGGATCAGCACTCCGACGAGGACGGCCGCGCCGACGCCGAGGAGCAGGGTCAGTCCGATCAGCGGCAGCAGGCGGGGGCGTGCCTCGCGCCAGGCCTCGCCGACCGAGGAGGGCCGGCCGATCACGGCGCGGCTGTAGATCACGGTGAGCAGCGCGGTGGCGAGGACGCCGAGGAGGAGCTGGATGAAGCCGTTGGAGACGCTGAGGACGAGGGTGTCGCGCAGGTCGCCGAAGAATTCGCTCTCGCTCGTGTCGGCCGTGGCGGTGGCGATGTTGCCCAGGCCGTACTTGCGGACCAGCATGCTGCCGACCTCGGTGAGGACGGACACGACGAGGCTGACGGACAACACGGAGCGCCAGTGGCTGCGCATCGTGCTGACCGCGCCGTCGAGGATCTCGCCGAGGCCGAGCGGGCGCAGCGGGATCACGCCGGGCTTGGCGGCCGGGGGCGGCCCCCAGGGGCCGCCGGGGTGGCCGTACTGGCCGCCGTAGGGGGAGCCGTACTGTCCGGGCTGCCCGGGCTGGGCCCCGTACGATCCCCAGCCGGCGCCCTGCTGCGGCTGTGGCGGGGGCGTCTGTGCGGGCGCGGGGGCCTCGGCGGCGGGGCTGGACCACTGGCCGGGAGGCGGCTGCGCCTGGGACCACTTGGAGTCGGCGGGAGGCTGTGCGGGGGGCTGTATGCCCTCCGGCGTACCCGGGCCGCCCGGGCCGCTCTGACCGGCTTGGCCGCCCTCGCCTTCCGACGGGGAGGGCCCGGGCGAAGCCCAGCCCGGAGAGTCGTTCATCTCGCTCCTTCACGTGCGTCCGCTGCGGCAGGGGCGCAGGTCGGCTGCCATCGTGCCACGCGGGAACGGGGAGCGGGCCGGGTGTCCGCCAAGATCCGGTGCGCTCCCGCCTACAAATGTCGCCCGGATCCGGGGCAGACTGGTCGCCCGGATCGCCACGCAGGTCGAAGGGGCGATTTCCAGCCCTTTTGGCTGTGGGGCAGCTCACCGCCAGGTAACGATTAGCTAATGGGATGATGTCAAGCATGAAGGGACGAGTCCTTGTCGTTGACGACGACACCGCGCTGGCCGAGATGCTCGGCATTGTGCTGCGTGGAGAAGGTTTTGAGCCGTCGTTCGTAGCGGACGGTGACAAGGCATTGGCGGCCTTCCGGGAGGCGAAGCCGGACCTGGTGCTGCTCGACCTCATGCTGCCCGGACGGGACGGCATAGAGGTGTGCAGGCTGATCCGGGCCGAATCGGGCGTGCCGATCGTCATGCTCACGGCGAAGAGCGACACCGTCGACGTCGTCGTGGGCCTGGAGTCCGGGGCCGACGACTACATCGTCAAGCCGTTCAAGCCGAAGGAGCTGGTGGCCCGCATCCGGGCCCGCCTGCGCCGCTCGGAGGAACCGGCGCCCGAGCAGCTGGCCATCGGTGACCTGGTCATCGACGTGGCCGGGCACTCCGTCAAGCGCGACGGTGCCTCGATCGCCCTGACCCCGCTCGAATTCGACCTGCTGGTCGCCCTCGCGCGCAAGCCCTGGCAGGTCTTCACCCGTGAGGTGCTGCTGGAGCAGGTCTGGGGCTACCGGCACGCGGCGGACACCCGCCTGGTCAACGTGCACGTGCAGCGGCTGCGCTCCAAGGTCGAGAAGGATCCCGAGCGCCCCGAGATCGTCGTGACGGTCCGCGGTGTCGGCTACAAGGCCGGACCGAGCTGACATGCAGCCCGGCAAGCCCCGGGGCGGCTCCCGTCGGGGAGCCCTGCGGGGCGGCCGACTGCTCAAGGACCGAGTGGCCGGCAGCCCCGTGCTGCGGCTGTGCGTACGCCTCGTGCGCCGGCCGCTGCTTCCGGCTGTCCGGCTCTGGCGGCGCAACATCCAGCTGCGGGTCGTCGCCACCACCCTGCTGCTCTCGCTCACCGTCGTCCTCGCCCTGGGCTTCGTGGTCATCGCCCAGGTCAGCAAGGGCCTCCTCGACGCCAAGGAGGAGGCCGCGCAGAGCCAGGCCGCCGGTGGCTTCGCGGTCGCACAGGAGAAGGCCAACACGCCCTTCGCCGCCGACGGGGCCGACGTCACCGACAACAAGGTCGGCCGGGACGCCAGCACCTGGATGAACTCCCTCGTCAAGCAGCTGGCCAGCGGTGGCCAGACCGCCTTCGAGGTCGCCGCGCTCGGCGCGGGGGCGGGAGAGCCGGCCGCGCCCGGCGCCCAGGGCGTCAAGGGCGCACGCGCGTCCGGCAACGTCGATCCGACCGCCAGCGTCCCCCTCAGCCTGCGCCGCGCCGTCAACCACTCCACCGGCACCTTCAAGACCTTCTCCGAGATCCGCTACACCGCCGGCTCCGGGGAGAAGGCGCCCGCGCCCGCGCTGGTCATCGGCAAGCGGCTCACCGACATCAACGGCGACCCGTACTTCTTGTACTACCTCTTCCCGCTGACCCAGGAAGAGGAGTCCCTCAACCTCATCAAGGCCACCATCGCCACCGCCGGCCTGTTCGTCGTCGTGCTGCTCGGCGCCATCGCCTGGCTCGTGGTGCGCCAGGTCGTCACGCCCGTCCGGATGGCCGCCGGGATCGCCGAACGGCTCTCCGCCGGGCGGCTGCAGGAGCGGATGAAGGTCACCGGCGAGGACGACATCGCCCGCCTGGGCGAAGCCTTCAACAAGATGGCCCAGAACCTCCAGCTCAAGATCCAGCAGCTGGAGGAGCTGTCGCGGATGCAGCGCCGGTTCGTCTCGGACGTCTCCCACGAGCTGCGGACCCCGCTGACGACCGTCCGGATGGCGGCCGACGTCATCCACGACGCCCGCGTCGACTTCGACCCCGTCACCGCCCGCTCCGCCGAACTGCTCGCCGGACAGCTCGACCGCTTCGAGTCGCTCCTCGCGGACCTGTTGGAGATCAGCCGGTTCGACGCGGGCGCCGCCGCCCTGGAAGCCGAGCCCATAGACCTGCGCGACGTCGTGCGCCGCGTGATCGACGGCGCCGAACCGCTGGCCGAGCACAAGGGCACCCGGATCCGGGTCCTCGGCGACACCCAGCCCGTCATCGCCGAAGCCGACTCCCGGCGCGTCGAGCGGGTGCTGCGCAACCTCGTCGTCAACGCCGTCGAACACGGGGAGGGCCGCGACGTGGTGGTCCGGCTCGCGTCCGCGGGCGGGGCCGTCGCCGTCGCCGTACGCGACTACGGGGTCGGGCTCAAGCCCGGCGAGGCCACCCGCGTCTTCAACCGGTTCTGGCGCGCCGACCCCGCCCGTGCGCGGACCACCGGCGGGACCGGCCTCGGCCTGTCCATCGCCGTCGAGGACGCGCGGCTGCACGGGGGCTGGCTCCAGGCGTGGGGCGAGCCCGGAGGCGGCTCGCAGTTCCGGCTCACCCTGCCGCGCACGGCCGACGAACCGCTGCGCGGCTCCCCGATCCCGCTGGAACCCGAGGACTCCCGCTCCAACCGGGCCAGGGCCGCCGCCGAGGCAGCGGCCCGCGCCGGCTCCGCCAACGGCCCGGCGGGGGACGGGCCCCGGCCCGCCGACCGCTCCCCGATACCGCCGCGCCCGGCGGTCGCCACCGCCATGCCGGTCCCCGCCGATCCGACGGCGCTGCCCGGCAACGGGGCCCGGGTCGTGGCGCGTCCCATCGACCAGGCGGCCGATCAGGCCGCCGAGCAGCCAGCACAGGAGGACGGACCCGGTGGACGCTGAGCGCGGGCCGGCACACGTACAGGCCCGGCAGGGCAGGACGGGGCCGTCGGCCGTCCGGGCCCACGCCGCGCTCGGCGCGCTCGCCCTGCTGCTCGCCGGCTGCGCCTCCATGCCCGACAGCGGGGAGATCCGGCAGGTCCAGGCCTCGCAGGGCGTCGACTCCCAGGTCCGGGTGTTCGGCGTACCGCCCGCCGACAACGCCAGCGCCGCCGACATCGTCGACGGCTTCCTGGAGGCCATGACCAGCGACGACCCGCAGCTGGAGACGGCCCGCAAGTACCTCACCCAGGAAGCCGCGAAGAACTGGAAGCCCGGCTCGGCCGTCACCGTGCTCTCCTCGGGCCTCGACCGCTTCCCCGTCCAGGGCACCAAGGAGCCCGAGGACACGCGGTGGAAGGTCACCGGCAAGAAGCTCGCGACGGTGGACGAGCGCAGCGCCTACCAGCCGGAGACCGGCGGGGTGCGCTACGAGGAGGAGCTCCAGCTGGTCCGGGAGAAGGACCAGTGGCGGATCGCGACCCCGCCGAGCAGCCTCGTCCTCAGCGAGTCCGACTTCCAGCGCATCTACAAGCCCGTCAACAAGTACTACTTCGCGGGCGGCACGCTCGTCGCCGACCCGGTGTACGTGCGCCAGCGCAGTGACCCCGACTCGCGGATGGACCCCACCACCCAGACCGTGCAGTCGCTGCTCGCCGGACCTTCCAAATGGCTGGCCCCGGTCGTCACCTCCAGTTTCCCCACCGGGACGGAACTGCGCGCGGGCACCAAGTCCCTCTCGTACGACGGCCAGAACACGCTGCGCGTGCCGCTGAACGACAAGGCGAAGAACGTCGCGCAGCCGCAGTGCCAGAAGATGGCCACCCAACTCCTGTACACGGTGAGGGACCTGACGGCGTCCCGGCTCGACCGCGTGGAACTGCTGCGCCCCGACGGCAAGACCTCGCTGTGCTGGGTCACGCGTTCGGCCGCGGTGGCGATCGCCAACCCGGCGCCCAACCCCGAGCACCAGTACTACGTCGACAAGGACTTCCGGCTCGTACGGATGTCCCTCAACGTCAAGGCCGAGGACCAGCAGCAGGACAAGCCGGAGCCCGTGCCCGGGCCGCTGGCGACGGCCACCGGGTTCAAGGTGGGTTCGGCGGCCGTCACCTACGACGAGAAGCGGGCCGCGGTCGTCTCCGACGACGGGCACGGTCTGTACGTGGTGACGCTGACGACCGCCGGACCGATGCCGCAGCCGCTGCCCCTTCCGGCGGGCCGGACCGGCAAGCTGACCGCGCCCAGCTGGGACACCCACGGCGACCTGTGGATCGCGGACCTCGACCCGCAGAACCAGGGGCTGTGGCGGGTGCCGGGCGGTACCGGGACACCGCAGAAGGTGGAGGTGGCCGGGCTGGACGGCGGCCGGATCACCGCCGTCAAGGCCTCCCCCGACGGGGTGCGCATCGCGCTGCTCGTCGAGAAGGACGGCAGTCGCAAGAACCTGTACACGGGGCGGATCGAGCGGCCCGACGGCAAGGCGGACGCCTCGCCGGTCTCCGTCCGCGAGCTGCGGCCGGCGGCTCCGCAGATGGCGGACGTGATGGCGATGAGCTGGGGGCCGCGGGCCCGGCTGCTCGTGGTGGGCCGGGAGAGCGGCGGGGTCGTGCAGGCCCGCTACATGCTCTCCGACGGGTCGACGGCGGCCGCGAGCCTGCCCGGCGCCTCCGGTCTGGCCGGGGTCGCGACGACCGAGGACGAGGAGAAGCCGGTGGTGGCGTTCTCCGACGAGGACGGCATCGTGTGGCTGCCGCCGGGGGCGCAGTGGCGCACGGTGGCGGCGGGCGGCCGCGCGCCGGTCTACCCGGGCTGAACCGCGCGCCCCCTCAGCGGGTGCGGCGGGCTCCGGCTCCCGGTTGTCCACAGGGGTGGCGACCGGTCCGGCCGGGCGGCACAGTCCTCGTATGCGGGGGTGGTGGCAGGAGCTGGCGGGGCTGGTGCTGCCGGCCGACTGCGCCGGGTGCGGGGCGCCGAGGGTGGTGCTGTGCGCCCGGTGCCGGACCGCCCTGGGCGGCAGCGGCGCCGGACGGGTGCGGCCCGCGGCGGCTCCGGCCGCCCTGCCCGTGGTGCACGCCGGCGCGGCGTACGGGGGCGCGGTACGGGCCGTCGTGCTGGCCCACAAGGAGCGCGGCGCGCTCCCGCTGGCGGGCCCCCTGGGCGCCGCACTGGCGGCGGCCGTGCTGGCGGCGGCCGTGCTGTCGACGGGCTCGGGCGGGGCGGGTGGGTTAGGGGAGGGGGAGGCGGGGGAGCTGGCCCTCGTCCCGGTGCCCTCCACCCGCCGTCAGACCCGGGCCCGCGGCCACGACCCGGCACGCCGGATCGCGCTGGCCGCCTCGGCGCGACTGCGCGGGGCCGGTGTTCCCGCGCGGGTGGCTCCCGTCCTGCGGTTGCGGCGCCGGGTCGCCGACCAGGCGGGTCTGGGAGCCCGGGAGCGGTGGGTGAACCTGGCCGGGGCCCTGGAGGTGCGCCCGGCCGGGGTGCGCCTGGCGGGCGGGGCGCGGATCGTGGTGGTGGACGACGTACTGACGACCGGCGCCACCCTGGCGGAGGCGGCGCGGGCGCTGCGGGCCGGCGGGCTGCGGGTCGCCGGGGCGGCGGTGGTGGCGGCTCCGGCGGGCGCCTTCGGGCCGGACCGGCCGTCGCCATGCCCTCCGCCCGGGGAATCCGGCGCGTGGACCGCATAGATGTGGAACCCGGGGGGAAGGCGGCTCGTTACAGATCACAAGAGATGCCCAAGACGTGCACAAGAGCAAAAAGCGAGCTGAACAGAACTGAACGGAGGTATGTTCCGGCAGCGGGTGCCGACAACCGGCAGAGAGAGATATGTTCGGTTGTGAGGACTGGCGATCCTTGGGCCCCACGTCATCGGAGCACCGACCCGCCCGTTTTTGAATCTTCGTGTCAGAGGGTGTCTCTCTGCTCCGAAGTCGGTGGGATGTGGATCTTGCCGATGGGGGAGTAGGAGGTGAAAGTCGCCAAGTCCGAGGCTCTGGTGTTCACCGGAGCCTGGTGCGAAAGGGAGACGCTTCGCCCCGAAAGGCGGAGCTATCCGGGAACGGAGTTCTGCGTGGACATCGTCGTCAAGGGCCGCAAGACCGAAGTGCCCGAGCGGTTCCGCAAGCACGTGGCCGAGAAGCTGAATCCCGAGCGGATCCAGAAGCTCGACGCCAAGGTGATCAGCTTGGACGTCGAGGTGTCCAAGGAGCACAACCCGCGCCAGGCCGACCGTTCCGACCGCGTGGAGATCACCCTGCACTCGCGGGGCCCGGTGATCCGGGCGGAAGCCGCGGCAGCAGACCCGTACGCGGCGCTGGACCTGGCTCAGGACAAGCTGGAGGCCCGGCTGCGCAAGCAGCACGACAAGCGCTACACCCGCCGCGGCAACGGCCGACTCTCGGCGGCCGAGGTCGCCGACGTCGTGCCGGGCGTCGCACAGCTCAACAGCAACGGGGAGCCCGTCTCCGAGGAGCGCACGGACGGGGTCCCGACCACCCGGATCGGGTCCCTTGAGGTACAGGGCGAGGGCCCGCTCGTCGTCCGGGAGAAGACCCACTCCGCCGCACCCATGTCGCTCGACCAGGCCCTGTACGAGATGGAGCTGGTCGGCCACGACTTCTACTTGTTCGTCGATGCCGACAGCAAGCTGCCCAGCGTCGTCTACCGGCGTCACGCCTACGACTACGGCGTCATCCACGTCAATCCCGACGGCGCCTCCAGCACGGAGGAACCGCGCGGCGGCGCCGGCGGATCGCTCGGCGGCTGAGCGTTCGAACCTTGCCCCCGTGGAGTGCCGTCCCGGCCTCCGCGGGGGCACTTGTATGACGCGTATGAGCCAGTCGGCCCTCCGACGGGGCCCCTCCCCGGGGCCGGGGCATGGAATCATGGCGGGCAGTCAGGCGGCGGCCCAGCCCGCCGCCTTGGCCCGACAGGCGGCACGGGCGGTCGGCCCGGGCGGTGGGCGGGCGAGCAGGTCGAGCTCGGCACATGCAGGGGGAGGAACGATGGCGGACAGCTTCGGGCCGGTACGCGGTGACGACGGCGCGGGCTGTCGTGAGGCGGGGCGCGTGGCGGACGGTCACGGGGACGCCCCGGCCGACGGGTCCGCCGGGGAGCCGATCCGGGTGCTCGTGGTGGACGACCACGCCCTCTTCCGGCGCGGGCTGGAGATCGTCCTCGCCCAGGAGGAGGACATCCAGGTGGTCGGCGAGGCCGGGGACGGCGCGGAGGCGGTGGACAAGGCCGCCGACCTGCTGCCGGACATCGTCCTGATGGACGTACGGATGCCCCGGCGCGGCGGCATCGAGGCGTGCACCACGATCAAGGAGGTGGCGCCCTCCGCGAAGATCATCATGCTGACGATCAGCGACGAGGAGGCGGACCTCTACGAGGCGATCAAGGCGGGCGCGACGGGGTACCTCTTGAAGGAGATCTCGACGGACGAGGTCGCGACCGCGATCCGGGCGGTGGCGGACGGCCAGTCGCAGATCAGCCCGTCGATGGCGTCGAAGCTGCTGACCGAGTTCAAGTCGATGATCCAGCGGACGGACGAGCGCCGCCTGGTACCGGCGCCCCGGCTCACGGACCGGGAGCTGGAGGTCCTCAAGCTGGTGGCCACGGGCATGAACAACCGGGACATCGCCAAGGAGTTGTTCATCTCCGAGAACACCGTGAAGAACCACGTGCGCAACATCCTGGAGAAGCTCCAGCTGCACTCCAGGATGGAAGCGGTGGTGTACGCGATGCGCGAGAAGATCCTCGAGATCAGGTAGCCGGCTGCGCGTGGCGTCAGCCCAGCGCGGCCAGTTCAGCCGTGACCGCCGCGGCCTCCGCCGGGGTGCCGGCCCGCTCCACGCGCACGGAGTCGCAGCCCACCCAGGACGCCGCCTCCAGCAGGGCCTCGGCCATCGGCCGGGCGGCTTTGGGGCTGGTCAGGGAGAGCTGCCGGGCCACCAGCGTGGCACCCTCGCGGGCCGGATCGACCCGGCCCTGGAGCCTGCCGGCGGCCAGCAGCGGCATCGCGAAGTAACCGTGTATCCGCCGTGACTTGGGGACGTACGCCTCCAGTCGGTGCGTGAAGCCGAAGATCCGCTCCGTCCGCGCCCGGTCCCACACCAGGGAGTCGAACGGCGACAGCAGCGTCGTGCGGTGGCGGCCGCGCGGGACCGTGGCCAGCGCCGCCGGATCTGCCCACGCGGCCCTTCCCCAGCCCTCGACCGCCACGGGCACCAGCCCCGAGTCGGCGATCACCGTGTCGACCTGGTCGCCCTTGAGGCGGTGGTAGTCCGCGATGTCGGCGCGGGTGCCGACGCCCAGGCTCTGTCCGGCGAGCGCGACGAGCCGGCGCAGGCACTCGCGGTCGTCCAGGTCGTCGTGGAGCAGCGCGTCGGGGACGGCCCGCTCGGGCAGGTCGTAGACCCGCTTCCAGCCGCGCCGCTCGGAGCAGACCACCTCACCGGTGTCCAGCAGCCACTCCACCGCGATCTTGGTTTCGGACCACTCGAACCACTCCCCGCCGTTCTTGGCGCCGCCCAGCTCGGTCGAGGTCAGCGGGCCGTCGGCCCTGAGGCGGTCCAGGACGGCCCGGGTCGAGCGCTCCTTGTCCTGGAGGACGTGCCACCGGTGGCCGCGCGCCCGGCGGGCGCGGCGGCGGAACGCGAAGTGCGGCCACTCCTCGATGGGCAGGACGCAGGCCGCGTGGGACCAGTACTCGAAGGCGTGGCGGTCGGACCAGTAGGCCTTCTCCACGGTGTCGCGGCCCACGGCGCCCAGGCGCGCGTAGGGGACCAGCTCGTGCGAGCGGGCCAGCACGGAGATCGTGTCCAGTTGTACGGCGCCCAGGTGGCGCAGGACCCCGCGGACGCCGCCCCGGCGGTCGGGCGCCCCGAGGAAACCCTGCGCGCGCAGGGCTATCCGGCGCGCCTCGTCGGCGGACAGGGACACGGTCGGCGGCGGCGCGGTCGTCATGGCCGCAGCTTAGGACGGGGCACTGACAACGGGCAGGTACGGGAGGGCGGAGGGCAGGCCGAGGTCCGAGGGGAGCAGGGCGCCGACCCAGCAGTCCCGGGCGGTGCCGGCCCGTAGGAGGCCGGCCCGCAGGAGCCCCTCGAAGCGGAAGCCCACCTTCTCCGCGACGGCCCGCGAGCCGGAGTTGCCGGCCTCGGCGCGCCATTCGAGCCGGGCGGCGCCGACCTCGGTGAAGGTCCAGCGGGCGACGGCGAGCAGGGCCTCGGCCATGTAGCCGCGGCCGCGGTGCTCCTTGGCGGTCCAGTAGCCGACCTCGTACCCGCCCGGCCCCCGTACGTGGACGCCGACGGCCGCGACCAGCGGGCCCCGGGCGCCGAGGCGGACGGCGAAGGTGTACGCCGTGTCGTCGCGCCAGCCGTCCGGGACCATCTCGCGGACGAAGCTGCGGGCGTGTTCGCGCGCGTACGGGGAGGGCACGAGGGTCCAGCGCTGGATGTCCGCATCCTGCGCGGCGGCGTACACCTCGTCCTCGTCGGCGGGGGTGAAGGGCCGCAGATCGAGGCGCTCCGTGGTCAAGGTGGTGGGCTCCATGAACGGATTCTGCTGCGGCGGCACGCCGTGGGCGAACAGTTTTCGCCCACACCGGCACCTTCCGTGCCCCCCGTACGTTCTCATTCCGGGCGCCCGCGCCCTGCGGATAGTGCGGACCTCCCGACGTGACCGCGTCCTCGCTTACGATGGCCGTTGCGGTGGGGCCCACCCTCCGTGCCCGTGTACGAACCAGTGCCAGGCCCGACCGGCAAGGAGACAAACCTCGGTGTCCGTCTTCAACAAGCTCATGCGTGCAGGCGAAGGCAAGATCCTGCGCAAACTGCACCGCATCGCGGACCAGGTCAACTCCATCGAAGAGGACTTCGTCAACCTCTCCGACGCCGAGTTGCGGGCGCTCACGGACGAGTACAAGCAGCGCTACCAGGACGGCGAGAGCCTGGACGACCTGCTGCCCGAGGCCTTCGCGACCGTTCGCGAGGCGGCCAAGCGCGTCCTCGGCCAGCGGCACTACGACGTCCAGATCATGGGCGGCGCGGCGCTGCACCTCGGTTACGTCGCCGAGATGAAGACCGGTGAGGGCAAGACCCTCGTCGGCACGCTCCCGGCGTACCTGAACGCGCTGTCCGGCAAGGGCGTCCACCTGATCACGGTGAACGACTACCTCGCCGAGCGCGACTCCGAGCTGATGGGCCGGGTGCACAAGTTCCTCGGCCTCGAAGTCGGCTGCATCCTGGCGAACATGTCGCCGGCCCAGCGCCGCGAGCAGTACAACGCCGACATCACGTACGGCACGAACAACGAGTTCGGCTTCGACTACCTGCGCGACAACATGGCGTGGTCGAAGGACGAGCTGGTGCAGCGCGGCCACAACTTCGCCGTGGTCGACGAGGTCGACTCCATCCTGGTCGACGAGGCCCGTACGCCGCTGATCATCTCCGGCCCGGCCGACCAGGCGACGAAGTGGTACGCCGACTTCGCCAAGCTCGTCACCCGCCTGACCAAGGGCGAGCCGGGCAACCCGCTCAAGGGCATCGAGGAGACCGGCGACTACGAGGTCGACGAGAAGAAGCGCACCGTCGCCATCCACGAGGCGGGCGTGGCGAAGGTCGAGGACTGGCTCGGCATCGACAACCTCTACGAGTCGGTGAACACCCCGCTCGTCGGCTACCTGAACAACGCCATCAAGGCGAAGGAACTGTTCAAGATCGACAAGGACTACGTCGTCATCGACGGCGAAGTCATGATCGTCGACGAGCACACCGGCCGCATCCTCGCCGGCCGCCGCTACAACGAGGGCATGCACCAGGCGATCGAGGCGAAGGAAGGGGTGGACATCAAGGACGAGAACCAGACGCTCGCCACGATCACCCTGCAGAACTTCTTCCGCCTCTACACCAAGCTGTCCGGTATGACCGGTACGGCCATGACCGAGGCCGCCGAGTTCCACCAGATCTACAAGCTCGGTGTCGTCCCGATCCCGACCAACCGCGCGATGGTCCGCAAGGACCAGCCCGACCTGATCTACCGGACCGAGGTCGCGAAGTTCGCCGCCGTCGTCGACGACATCGCGGAGAAGCACGAGAAGGGCCAGCCGATCCTCGTCGGCACGACGTCGGTCGAGAAGTCCGAGTACCTCTCCCGCCAGCTCTCCAAGCGCGGCATCCCGCACGAGGTGCTGAACGCGAAGCAGCACGAGCGCGAGGCCTCGATCGTCGCCCAGGCCGGCCGCCGCGGCGCGGTCACGGTCGCCACGAACATGGCCGGCCGCGGTACCGACATCAAGCTCGGCGGCAACCCCGACGACCTCGCCGAGGCGGAGCTGCGCCAGCGCGGCCTGGACCCGGAGGAGCACATCGAGGAGTGGGCGCACGCCCTTCCCGAGGCGCTCCAGCGGGCCGAGGCGGCGGTGAAGGCGGAGTTCGAGGAGGTCAAGGAGCTCGGCGGGCTGTACGTGCTGGGCACCGAGCGGCACGAGTCGCGCCGCATCGACAACCAGCTGCGCGGCCGCTCCGGCCGCCAGGGCGACCCGGGCGAGTCCCGGTTCTACCTCTCGCTGGGCGACGACCTCATGCGCCTGTTCAAGGCGCAGATGGTCGAGCGGGTCATGGCGATGGCGAACGTGCCGGACGACGTCCCGATCGAGAACAAGATGGTGACGCGCGCGATCGCGTCGGCCCAGTCGCAGGTCGAGACCCAGAACTTCGAGACGCGCAAGAACGTCCTCAAGTACGACGAGGTCCTCAACAACCAGCGCGAGGTCATCTACCGCGAGCGCCGGCGCGTCCTGGAGGGCGAGGACCTCCAGGAGCAGGTCCGCCACATGATGGACGACACCATCGACGCGTACATCGCGGCGGAGACGGTGGAGGGCTTCGCGGAGGAGTGGGACCTGGACCGGTTGTGGAGCGCCTTCCGGCAGCTGTACCCGGTGAAGGTCACCGTGGAGGAGCTGGAGGAGGCCGCGGGGGACCGGGCGGGCATCACGGCCGAGTTCATCGCGGAGTCCGTCAAGGACGACATCCACGAGCAGTACGCGGAGCGCGAGAAGGCGCTCGGCTCGGACATCATGCGCGAGCTGGAGCGGCGCGTGGTGCTGTCGGTGCTGGACCGCAAGTGGCGTGAGCACCTGTACGAGATGGACTACCTGCAGGAGGGCATCGGCCTGCGGGCGATGGCCCAGAAGGACCCGCTGGTCGAGTACCAGCGCGAGGGCTTCGACATGTTCAACGCCATGCAGGAGGGCATCAAGGAGGAGTCCGTCGGCTACCTGTTCAACCTGGAGGTTCAGGTGGAGCAGCACGTCGAGGAGCTTCCGGTACAGGACACCGTGCCGGCGCCGGCGAAGCCGGAGATCCGGGCGAAGGGACTGGACGCCCCGCAGCGGCCGGACCGGCTGCACTTCTCGGCGCCCACGGTGGACGGGGAGGGCGGGGTGGTCGAGGGCGACTTCGACGCCGACGCCGATGCGGAGGGTGACGAGGCGGGGGTCGGGATGACGCGGGCCGAGCGGAGGCGGGCGCAGAAGGCGTCCGGCGGACGGCGTCGCAAGAAGTAATTCCGCTGTCGGCTCGCCGCCGGGGCCGGACACCGTTGTACGGGTGTCCGGCCCCGGCGGCGTTTGCGGTGCGGCGCCGTTGCGGGGCTGGACTTCGGCCGGCTGGATCTGCCCGTCAGAAGCGGGGGTCGTGGATTTCGATCGCGGCGCAGCGCCAGCGGAGGTCCGGGCCCTGTTCCAGGCGGAAGGCCATGGCGCAGACGCGGTCGCCCGTGGCGATGCGGGCGAAGGCTTCGATGACGCCCGGGCCCGGGTAGAAGCGGCCGCAGTGGCGCAGCACCGGGGTGAGGCGGTCGCGGAGGGGGCCCGCCGGGGCCAGGGTGACCAGTTGCTCGTACGCGGGGCCGACCGTGAGGCCCAGGAGCGAGTGGACCGGGCGGCGGCCGCTGAGGACCGCCAGCAGGCGTTCCGCGAACCAGTCGTGCGGGCCGCGCGGACGGCGGCGGGCGCCGGGGGCCTGCGGGTCGCGGCGGCCCGGCGGGCGGGTGGTGGTCCTGGTCCTGGTCATGGCGGTCGTCCCCGAGAAGGCCGGGCCCGGTCCTCGCGGATGCCGGGCGGTCACTAGGTACGGGCAGACTCTGGTAGCCGATCGTCACGCTGCGCAACGGGGTGGACACCGGACCCGGAACGGCGGCCGGTTCACCTATCAGGGGCGCCTCTCGGGGCGCCTCCGGCGGCGGCCCGGCCGCCGGGTTCCCGGGCCGTGGCGCCGGGTGGACGCGGCCCCGGCGGGCGATCGCGCCCGAAGGGGTACAGGAGTCGTCCCCCGGTCGGACGCGCAGGGCGGCGCCCGCCGTATCCTGAGGGGGTTTTCCGACTAACGAAAGCGGCCGGCCATGCGCGTGTACGTCCCCCTGACCCTCTCCGGGCTCGCCGAGGTGTACAAGGCCGGCGAGCTGGGCCCGGCGCCGCTGCGTGCGTACGCCGTCACGCCCGGGCTGCGCGAATGGTACGTCTCCGACGACATCGAGGAGCTGGAGTACGCCGCCCTCAGCCGGGCCGCCGAGGCCTCGCTGCGGCTGCTCGCCGCCGACCCGGCCGCCCCGCGCAAGCGCGTCGTCGTGGCGGTCGACGTCGACGACAAGGCCGCCTCCGCCGTTCCCGGCCTGGACGAGGCCACCCTCGGGCAGGTCAGCCTGGCCGACCCGGTACGGCTGACCGTCGCCGCCGCCGTACACGTCGACGCCGATGACGCGCTGGCCGACGTCGAGGCGGCCGCCGGGGCCGTGGAGGCCGCCGACCGGGGGGACGACGACGCCCGCTTCACCGTGGACGGCGCCGAGGACCACGAACTGCTGTGGTTCGGCGTCCAGGAGATCCCGGGGCTGCTCCCGTGAGCCGGCCGAACGCGCACCCGCACCTCGTGTGGGACTGGAACGGCACCCTGCTGCACGACGTGGACGCCGTCCTGACCGCCACCAACGCCTCGTTCGCCGAGTTCGGCTTCGCGCCGATCACCCTGGAGACGTACCGCGAGCTGTACGTCGTCCCGGTCACGAAGTTCTACGAGCGGCTGATGGGCCGTATGCCCACGGAAGCCGAGTGGCTCGTCATGGACGAGACCTTCCACCGGCACTACTGGTCCGCGGCGGACGCCGTCGGGCTCGCCGCGGGCGCGATGGAGCTGCTCCAGGAGTGGGAGGGGGCGGGTGCCACCCAGTCCCTGCTGTCGCTCGCGCCCCACGAGAAGCTGGTGCCGCTGGTACGCACCCTCGGCATAGAGCGGCACTTCCTGCGCGTCGACGGGCGTACCGGGCCCTCGCACACCACCAAGGCGGGTCACCTCGTACGCCATCTGGCCGCGCTGGAGCCGGCAGGTGTGACCGCCGCCCGTACGGTGCTGATCGGTGACGCCGTGGACGACGCGCTCGCCGCCGCCCACGTGGGGGCGCAGGCGGTGCTGTACACGGGCGGTTCGCACAGCCGCCGCAGTCTGGAATCGGCCGGTGTCCCCGTCGTGGACACCCTCGCGGAGGCCGTGGCCACGGCCCGGGAACTGGCCGGATAACACCTTGCTCCGGGCCGCGTTCGGCGCTCTGCACGAACGCCGCCTCCCGTCGCTGTCCAGAGCGGCAAAAATGCACCCCCTGATTTGTACAGAAGCCGCTCGTGACGAGTCGGGGGTCAGGGGGGATAGCCTGGTACCCGTGATCAGCGCGATAACCATCGGGGGTCCTGATACCCCCGGCACGCGCCCGGCGCACGACCGTGCCCGGGCTTTCGCTGGTCCCCGCTTCCGGGACGTGCCGCCGATCATGGCCGATTCCCTCCCGGTGGCCTCTCTCGACGGCATAGCGTCGATCCCGAACGGACACCCCGCCTCGCGGCGCTATGTCATCCCTTCCTTCACCTACGTCACGCAATGGCGCGCGACAGGAGCCAGAGGACATGCAGACCAAGCTGGACGAAGCAAAGGCCGAGCTGCTCGCGCGGGCGGCACGGGTAGCTGAGAACAGCCCGGCCGGGGGGCTACTTCCGACTGGGTCCGACCAAGGGGAGCGGCCCGATCCGGGCACGACGCTCGCCTACCTCCAGCGGTACTACCTGCACACCGCCCCCGAGGACCTGCTGGACCGGGATCCGGTCGACGTGTTCGGGGCCGCGCTCTCCCACTACCGGCTGGCCGAGCAGCGCCCGCAGGGCAAGGCGATGGTGCGCGTGCACACCCCCACGGTCGAGGAGAACGGCTGGACCTCCAGCCACTCGGTCGTGGAGGTCGTCACCGACGACATGCCGTTCCTCGTGGACAGCGTCACCAACGAGCTCTCGCGCCAGGGCCGCGGCATCCACGTCGTGATCCACCCGCAGGTCGTCGTCCGCCGTGACCTGACCGGCAAGCTCATCGAGATCCTCGGCCCGGACTGCGACGCCCACGGCCCCAAGACCGCGCGCCCCCACGACTCCCTCGTCGAGTCCTGGATCCACGTCGAGATCGACCGCGAGACCGACCGCGCCGACCTCAAGCAGATCACCGGCGACCTCCAGCGCGTCCTGTCCGACGTGCGCGAGGCCGTCGAGGACTGGGAGAAGATGCGCGACGCGGCGCTGCGCATCGCCGACGAGCTGCCCAGCGAGCCGACCGCGCCCGACCTGCGCGAGTACGAGCTCGAAGAGGCCCGTGAGCTGCTGCGCTGGCTCGCCGACGACCACTTCACCTTCCTGGGCTACCGCGAGTACAACCTGGTCGACGACGACGCGCTGGCCGCCGTGCCGGGCACCGGTCTCGGCATCCTGCGCTCCGACCCGGTCCACCACGGCCAGGAGGACGCGCACCCCGTCTCGCCCTCCTTCAACCGGCTGCCGGCCGACGCGCGCGCCAAGGCCCGCGAGCACCGGCTGCTGGTGCTGACCAAGGCCAACAGCCGCGCCACCGTGCACCGTCCCTCGTACCTCGACTACGTGGGCGTCAAGAAGTTCGACGCCGACGGCAACGTCGTCGGCGAGCGCCGCTTCCTCGGCCTGTTCTCCTCCGCCGCGTACACGGAGTCGGTGCGCCGCGTTCCGGTGATCCGCCGCAGGGTCGCCGAGGTCCTCGAAGGCGCCGGGTTCTCGCCCAACAGCCACGACGGCCGCGACCTGCTCCAGATCCTGGAGACCTACCCGCGCGACGAGCTGTTCCAGACCCCGGTCGACAAGCTCCGCGAGATCGTCACCTCGGTCCTGTACCTGCAAGAACGCCGCCGGCTGCGGCTGTACCTGCGCCAGGACGAGTACGGGCGCTACTACTCGGCGCTGGTGTACCTGCCGCGCGACCGGTACACCACCGGGGTCCGGCTGCGCCTGATCGCGATCCTCCAGGAGGAGCTGAACGGCACCAGCGTCGACTTCACCGCCTGGAACACCGAGTCGATCCTCTCCCGCATCCACTTCGTCGTCCGCGTCCCGCAGGGCACGGAGCTGCCCGCACTGACCGACGCCGACGTCGAGCGCATCGAGGCCCGCCTGGTGGAGGCCGCCCGCTCCTGGGCGGACGCCTTCGGTGAGGCGCTGATCGCGGAGACCGGCGAGGAGCGCGCGGCGGAACTGCTGCGCCGCTACGGGAACTCCTTCCCCGAGGGCTACAAGGCCGACCACTCGCCGCGCTCCGCCGTGGCCGACCTGGTCCGCCTGGAGCGGCTGTCCGAGAGCGGCCGGGAGTTCGACCTCTCCCTGTACGAACCGGTCGGCGCCGGCCCCGGCGAGCGCCGCTTCAAGATCTACCGCCACGGCGAGCAGGTCTCCCTGTCCGCCGTGCTCCCGGTGCTCCAGCGCCTGGGCGTCGAGGTCACCGACGAGCGCCCGTACGAGCTGCGGTGCAGCGACCGCACCCAGGCCTGGATCTACGACTTCGGTCTGCGGCTGCCCGTCCCGTCGGGCAACGGCGAAACCCACCTCGGTGACGACGCCCGCGAGCGTTTCCAGGACGCCTTCGCGGCGGTCTGGCAGGGCCAGGCGGAGAACGACAACTTCAACTCCCTGGTACTGAGCGCCGGGCTCACCTGGCGGCAGGCCGTGGTGCTGCGCGCGTACGCCAAGTACCTGCGCCAGGCCGGCTCCACGTTCAGCCAGGACTACATGGAGGACACCCTCCGCAACAACGTCCACACCACCCGGCTGCTGGTCTCGCTCTTCGAGGCGCGGATGTCCCCGGCCCGGCAGACCGCCGGCACCGAGCTCGTCGACGCGATGCTGGAGGAGCTGGACGGAGCCCTGGACCAGGTCGCCTCGCTGGACGAGGACCGCATCCTGCGCTCCTTCCTGACCCTCATCAAGGCGACGCTGCGCACCAACTTCTTCCAGTCGAACGACGCGGGCGAGCCGCACGCGTACGTGTCGATGAAGTTCGACCCGCAGGCCATCCCGGACCTGCCGGCGCCGCGCCCGGCCTTCGAGATCTGGGTGTACTCCCCGCGCGTCGAGGGCGTCCACCTGCGCTTCGGCAAGGTCGCCCGAGGCGGCCTGCGCTGGTCCGACCGGCGTGAGGACTTCCGTACGGAGGTCCTCGGCCTGGTCAAGGCGCAGATGGTCAAGAACACCGTGATCGTGCCGGTCGGCGCGAAGGGCGGCTTCGTCGCGAAGAACCTGCCGGACCCGTCGGTGGACCGGGACGCGTGGCTCGCCGAGGGCATCGCCTCCTACAAGATCTTCATCTCGGCGCTGCTCGACATCACCGACAACATGGTCGCCGGTGAGGTCGTGCCGCCCAAGGGCGTGGTCCGCCACGACGAGGACGACACGTACCTCGTCGTCGCCGCCGACAAGGGCACCGCGACCTTCTCCGACATCGCCAACGGGGTCGCGCAGGCCTACGGTTTCTGGCTGGGCGACGCGTTCGCGTCGGGCGGCAGCGCCGGCTACGACCACAAGGGCATGGGCATCACCGCCCGCGGCGCCTGGGAGTCGGTGAAGCGGCACTTCCGCGAACTGGGCCACGACACCCAGAGCGAGGACTTCACGGTCGTCGGCGTCGGTGACATGTCGGGTGACGTCTTCGGCAACGGCATGCTGCTCTCCGAGCACATCCGCCTGGTCGCCGCCTTCGACCACCGGCACATCTTCCTCGACCCGACCCCGGACGCGGCGACCTCGTACGCCGAGCGCCGGCGCCTGTTCGACCTGCCGCGTTCCTCGTGGGCGGACTACGACACCGCGCTGCTCTCGGCGGGCGGCGGCGTCCACCCGCGTTCGGCGAAGTCCATCCCGGTCAACGCGCACGTCCGCGAGGCCCTCGGGATCGAGGCCGGCGTCACCAAGATGACCCCGGCCGACCTGATGAAGGCGATCCTGCAGGCCCCCGTGGACCTGCTGTGGAACGGCGGCATCGGTACGTACGTCAAGGCGACGGCCGAGACGCACGCCGACGTCGGCGACAAGGCCAACGACGCCATCCGCGTCAACGGCGCCGACGTGCGCGCCAAGGTCATCGGCGAGGGCGGCAACCTGGGCCTGACCCAGCTCGGCCGCATCGAGTTCGCCCGCGTCGGGGCCGGCGGCGAAGGCGGCAAGGTCAACACCGACGCCATCGACAACAGCGCCGGCGTGGACACCTCCGACCACGAGGTGAACATCAAGATCCTGCTCAACTCGGTCGTCGCGGACGGCGACATGACCGTCAAGCAGCGCAACGCGCTGCTCGCCGAGATGACCGACGAGGTCGGCGGTCTGGTGCTGCGCAACAACTACGCGCAGAACGTGGCCCTGGCCAACGCCGTCGCCCAGGCCCCCAGCCTGCTCCACGCCCAGCAGCGCTTCATGCGCCGCCTGGGCCGCGAGGGACTGCTGGACCGCGCGCTGGAGTTCCTGCCCAACGACCGGCAGATCCGCGAGCTGCTGAACAACGGCAAGGGCCTGACCCAGCCGGAGCTGGCCGTCCTGTTCGCCTACACCAAGATCACGGTGGCGGACGAGCTGATCCACACGGTGCTGCCGGACGACCCGTACCTGCGCCGCCTGCTGCACGCCTACTTCCCGGCCCCGCTGCGCGAGAAGTTCGGCGAGCAGATCGACGCGCACGCGCTGCGCCGGGAGATCATCACCACCCTCCTGGTCAACGACACCGTCAACACCGGCGGTTCGACGTTCCTGCACCGCCTGCGCGAGGAGACCGGGGCCGCCACGGAGGAGATCGTCCGGGCGCAGCTCGCGGCCCGCGAGATCTTCGGCATGGCCGAGGTCTGGGACGCGGTCGAGGCGCTGGACAACAAGGTCGCGGCCAGTGTCCAGACCCGGGTGCGGCTGCACTCGCGGCGTCTGGTCGAGCGCGGCACCCGCTGGCTGCTCAACAACCGGCCGCAGCCGCTGGAGATCACCGGGACCATCGAGCTGTTCCGCGACCGGGTGACCCAGGTCTGGGCGGAACTGCCCAAGCTGGTGCGCGGCGCCGACCTGGACTGGTACCAGTCGATCATGGACGAGCTGACCGGTGAGGGCGTGCCGCAGGAGCTGGCGGCCAAGGTGGCCGGCTTCTCGTCCGCCTTCCCGACGCTCGACATCGTCGCGATCGCCGACCGCACGGGCGTCGACCCGCTGGACGTCGCCGAGGTCTACTACGACCTCGCCGACCGTCTGGACATCACCCAGCTGATGGACCGGATCATCGAGCTGCCGCGGGCCGACCGCTGGCAGTCCATGGCCCGCGCCTCCATCCGCGAGGACCTGTTCGCGGCGCACTCGGCGCTGACCGCCGACGTACTGGCGGCCGGCGACGGCGAGGCCACTCCCGAGGAACGCTTCAAGGCGTGGGAGGAGCGCAACGCGGCGATCATCGGCCGGGCGCGGACGACCCTGGACGAGATCCGCGGGTCGGACGACTTCGACCTGGCGAACCTGTCCGTCGCGATGCGGACGATGCGTTCGCTGCTGCGCTCGCACGGCTGACGGTGGTGAACGAGCGGCCCCGGGACTCCTGTCCCGGGGCCGCTCGCTTCGTGGTGCGCGGTGCGGTGCGCGGTGGTGCGCGTCGCGTGGCGCGCGGTGCGGGCGTTCTCAGCCGGCCCGGCTGAACGCCTCGTACGCGTCGCAGACCTCGTCGGCGGGGCCGTCCATGCGCAGGACGCCCGACTCCAGCCAGATCGCCCGGTCGCAGGTCTCGCGGACCGTGCCGATGCCGTGGCTGACGAGGAAGACGGTGCCGGCGCTCTCGCGCAGCTCCTCGATGCGGTCCTGGCTGCGGCGCTGGAAGGCGGCGTCACCGGTGGCCAGCGCCTCGTCGATCATCAGGACGTCGTGGTCCTTGGCCGCGGCGATGGAGAAGCGCAGCCGTGCGCCCATGCCGGAGGAGTAGGTGCGCATGGGCAGGGAGATGAAGTCGCCCTTCTCGTTGATCCCGGAGAAGTCGACGATGTCCTGGTAGCGCTCGTGGATCTGCTGCTTGGTCATGCCCATCGCGAGGCCGCCGAGCACGACGTTGCGTTCGCCGGTCAGGTCGTTCATCAGGGCGGCGTTCACCCCGAGGAGGGACGGCTGGCCTTGTGAGTAGACGCGGCCGCGGGCCACCGGCTGGAGTCCGGCGATCGCCTTGAGCAGGGTGGACTTGCCCGAGCCGTTGGAGCCGATGAGGCCGATCGCCTCGCCCTTGTACGCGGTGAAGCTGACGCCCTTGACGGCGTGCACCTCGCGGACGCCGGGGGCGGGCTTGCGGGAGATGATCCGGCTCAGGGCGGCGGTCGCGCCGCCCTTGCGGGTGCCGGTGCCGTACACCTTGTAGACGACGTGGACGTCGTCCGCGATGACGGTGGGGACGCGGATGGCGGTGTCAGCCACGGCCGTACTCCTCCTCTGCCTTCCAGAAGAAGACGAAGCCGCCGATGCCGGCGATCAGGGCCCAGCCGACGGCGGTCAGCCAGACGTGGGGCGGAAGCGAATGCGCCGCGAAGCTGTCGATCAGTGCGAAGCGCATCAGGTCGATGTAGACGGCCGCCGGGTTGAGCTGGAGGGCCGTGGTCACCCAGTGCGGCAGGTGGTCCGACTTGAGCGTCGACTCGATGGACCACATCACGCCGGACGAGTACATCCAGGTGCGCAGGATGAACGGCATCAGCTGGCTGACGTCCGGGTTCTTGCTGCCGATGCGTGCCATGGCCATGGCACAGCCCGCGCAGAAGACGGCGGCCAGCAGCAGCACCGGCACCACCAGGAGCCAGGAGGGGGCCGGCATCTGGCCGAAGGCGAGCAGCAGGATGACCAGGGCGCCCATGGTGACCAGCAGCTGCTGGAAGAGCTGGATGACGGTCGACAGGGGCAGGGCCGCGCGGGGGAAGTGCAGGGCGCGCACCAGACCGAGGTTGCTGTGGACGGCGCGGGTGCCCGCGTTGATGGAGCTCCCGATGAAGTCCCACACGAACACGCCGGTGATCAGGAACGGGATGTAGTCCGCGACGCGGTTCCCGGCGTTCATGATCACGCCGAAGATGAAGTAGTAGACGGCCGCGTTGAGCAGCGGGGTGGCCAGGTGCCAGACCTGGCCGAGGCGGGCCGCGCTGTACGTGGCCTGCATGCGGGCGGTGGCGTACGCCGTCACGAAGTGGCGGCGCTCCCACAGCTGCGCGACGTAGCGGGGGAGGGAGGGGCGGGCGCCGCTGAGGGTCAGGCCGTGGGCGGCGGCCAGCGCTTCGGGCGTCACGGCCTGCGCCGTCGCGGGCGGCGGTGCGGTCACGGGGGGCACGGTCACGGTCACTGGGTCGCTTTCGACGGGGACTCGCCGGACTTCGGACTACCGACGGGACGGTTACGTATCGTCGTGACGCCGAGAGTAGGCGCCTCCGCGTTGAGACGCAACCGTATCGTCGTGACGGACCGGTGGCGGCGTGCGCCGTTATGCTCTGTCCCATGACCACCGAGCCCGCCGCCCCCGCCACCGAGCCCGCCGCCCCCGCCCGCCGCGCACCCGCCGGGGCCGCCCTCCTGCGCGAGGACGTGACCCGGGCGATCCGGACGGCGGTCCTGGAGGAGCTCGCCACGGTCGGTTTCGCCCGGATGTCGATCGAGGGCATCGCGCGGCGGGCGGGCGTCGGCAAGACGGCCGTCTACCGGCGCTGGAAGTCCAAGCTCCACCTCGTGCTGGACCTGGTCGGCGCCTTCGCGGCCGACGGGCTCCCGGTACCGGCGACCGGCTCGCTGTACGGGGACGTACGGGCCCTGCTGGAGGTCACGTCCCACGTGCTGCGCCACCCCGTGGCGTCGGCGGTGATCCCCGACCTCCTGGTGGAGGCCGCGCGCCACCCCGAGATCGCCGACGCGGTGCGCGGCGCCCTGCTGGAGGGCGAGCGGAGCATGGCGCAGGGGATCGTCTCCGAGGCCGTCGCGCGCGGCGAGCTGGCGGCGGGCACGGATCCGGGCCGGGCGCTGGACCTGGCGATCGGCCCGCTGTACTGGCGGCAGGTCGTGGTGCGGGACAAGGTGCCGGCGGCCTATCTGGACCAGCTGGCGCGATCGGTGGTCGCGGGCCTCAAGGCCGCCGCCGAGTAGGGGTGCGACGGCGCTGCGGCGCTACGGCGTGACGGCGCTGAGGCGCTGCGGCCGGCGGGCGGCCGCCGGGCACATGGCCCGGCGTCCCCGCGTGCGGCGGCCGGTCACTTGACCGCCCCGGCCATCACCCCCGTCACGAACTGCCGCTGGAAGGCGAAGAAGACGACCAGCGGCACCACCATCGACAAGAACGCGCCCGGCGCGAGCACGTCGATGTTGTTGCCGAACTGCCGTACCTGCTGCTGGAGCGCCACGGTGACCGGCGGATGCGCGGAGTCCGCGAACACCAGCGCCACCAGCATGTCGTTCCACACCCACAGGAACTGGAAGATGCCGAGCGAGGCGATCGCAGGACCGCCCAGCGGCAGCACCACCCGGGTGAACAGCCGCAGTTCGCCCGCACCGTCCAGCCGTGCCGCCTCCAGCAGCTCGCGCGGGATCTCCGCGAAGAAGTTGCGCAGCAGGAACACCGCGAACGGCAGCCCGAAGGCGGTGTGGAACAGCACCACCCCGGCCGTGGTCTCGAACAGCCCGATCGCGCCGAACAGTTCCGACACCGGGATCAGTGCCACCTGTACGGGAACCACCAGCAGCGCGACGACGATCAGGAACAGCCAGTCCCGGCCGGGGAACTCCAGCCAGGCGAACGCGTACCCGGCGAACGCGCCGAGCGTGACGACGAGCAGGGTCGCCGGCACGGTGATCGCGACCGTGCTCAGCAGCGAACCGGTGATCGTCTCGTTGGACAGCAGGTCGGCGTAGTTGTCGGCCGTCAGCCGCGACGGCGCGCTCAGCACCTGCCACCAGCCGCCCTTGTTCAAGTCGGTGGGCGAAAGGAACGAGGAGATGAGCAGGCCCAGCGTGGGCAGAAGCCAGAACAGGCCCGCGAGGACGAGGAACACCCTCAGTGCTCCGCCGGCCAGCCGGCCGGCCAGGGCCTGCGGTGACCAGGACCGTGGTGCGGCGCTCATCGGCGGGCCTCCCGGCGCATCCGGCGGATGTTGTAGAGCATGACCGGCACCACCAGCACCAGCAGCAGCACGGCGATGGCGCTGCCCAGCCCCTGGTCGGCGTCCGTGCCGAAGGACGTGCGGTACAGCTGGAGCGCGAGCACGTTCGCGTCGTCCTGCACCGCGCCCGGCGCGATCACGAACACCAGGTCGAAGATCTTCATCACGTTGATGACGAGGGTGACCAGCACGACCGCGAGGACGGGCGCCAGCAGCGGCACGGTGATCCGGCGGAACACCTGCCACTCGTTCGCCCCGTCCACCCGCGCCGCCTCCAGCAGCTCGCGCGGTACGGACGCCAGCCCGGCCCCGATCAGCACCATCGCGAACCCGGCCCACATCCACACGTACGCCCCGATCACCGCCGGGGTCACCAGCGTCGGACCGAGCCATTGCACGCCCGAGTACGGTTCGCGGAAGTTCGACGCGGGCAGCCGCAGCCGCGCGCCGTCGGCCTTCGCGGACAGGGTGAAGGTGCCGTCCGGGCCGGCGGTCGCGCTGTCGACCACCCGGCCGTCCTTGACCGCCTCGATCCGCATGCCCGCCAGGGCCTGCTCGGTGGGGTCGACCGTGTTCGTGCGGCCCCCGCCGCCCCGGGTGAAGTCCTGCCAGACCGTCCCGGTGACCTTGCCGGGCTCACCGACCGGGGGCCGGGCCGTACGGGTGCCCTTCGGCAGGGCGTCCGGGGCCACCCCGACCAGCGGGACGGCCACGGCCGTGCCCGCCCGTACCGGGTCACGGGTCTCGAACGCGCCGCCCGGGGCCGCCACCAGCGGGGAGTCACGGCCCGGGCGGGCCTTCGGGAAGGCCGAGGACTGCGCGAACGTGTCGTGGACCCCGACCCACACGGCGTTCGCGACACCGCGGTCGGGGTCCTGGTCGTAGACGAGCCGGAAGATGATGCCCGCCGCCAGCATCGAGATCGCCATCGGCATGAACACCAGCAGCTTGAACGCCGTCCCCCAGCGCACCCGTTCGGTGAGCACCGCGAAGATCAGCCCGAGGGCGGTGGCGGTGGCCGGGGCCAGCACCACCCACAGCGCCGTGTTCCGCAGCGCCGTGCGGATCGTGCCGTCGCGCAGTATCTCCGCGTAGTTGGCGCCGCCCACGAAGGTGTCGCCCGAGCGGTCGAAGAGGCTGCGGTAGAGCGAGTAGCCGATGGGGTGCACGACGAGCGCGCCCAGCAGGACCAGCGCGGGGAGGAGGAACGCCGCCGCTATGAGACGGCGGCGCCTGGCCTCCCCCGCCCGTGAGACGTCGGGGGCGGCCACCGGGTCAGTTCCCGAACGCCTTGGCCGCGTCCGCCTCCAGCTTCGCCTGCGTGCCCGCCACGTCCGACGGGTTCGCCAGGAAGTCCTGGAGGTCCTTCCACTCACCGGCGCCCGGCGTTCCGCCGAAGGCCGCGGGGGCCTGGTCCGACATGTCGAAGCGGAAGTCGTCGCCCGCCGCGATCAGCGCCTTGGCGATGCCCCGCTGGATGTCGTTCGGGTACGCCGCCGGGTCCACCGACTTGTTCGGCGAGATGAAACCGCCCTCGCGGGCCTGGATCTCCGCCGCGTCCGCCGAAGCCAGGAAGGTCAGCAGCGCCTGCGCGCCCTTGGAGGCCTTGAGCGCGACGGCCACGTCACCGCCCGAGACCACGGGCGCCTTGCCGCTGCCGACCGCCGGGAACGGGAAGACGAGCGCGTCCTTGCCGACCTTCGCCTCCGTCTGGGCGATGTTCACCCCCACGAAGTCACCCTCGAAGACCATCGCGGCGGCCGGCCGGTCACCACCGGTGAAGGTCTGCGTCACCGACTTCGGGAACTCCGTCGCCAGCGCCCCGCTCTGGCCGCCCGCGAGGTAGTCCTTGCGGCCGAACAGCTCCGCGAGCGTCGTCAGCGCCTGCTTGACGCTGTCGTCCGTCCACTTGATCTCGTGCTTCGCCAGCTTGTCGTACTTCTCCGGGCCGGCCTGCGACAGGTAGACGTTCTCGAACCAGTCCGTCAGGGTCCAGCCGTCCGCACCGGCCACCGACACCGCCGGGGTGCCGGACGCGGAGAGGGTGTCCGCCGCCGCGATCAGGTCCTTCCACGTCTTCGGCGGCTGCACGCCCGCCGCCTCGAACGCCTTCGCGTTGTACCAGACCAGCGACTTGTTGGCCGCCTTGTAGTACACGCCGTACTGGGTGCCGTCGACCGCGCCCAGCCTCTTCCAGCCCTGCGAGTAGTTCTTCTCCAGCTCCGCCCTGGCCTCCGGGCCCACCGGCTGCGCCCACTTGTTCTGCACCGCCGAGACCAGCGCCCCGACCTGAGGGAGCAGCGCCACGTCCGGCGGCTGGCCGCCCGCGATCTTCGTACCGAGGAAGGTGACGATCGGGTCCTGGGCCGGGACGAAGGTGACGGTGGCGCCGGTGCGCTTCTCGAACTCCCTGAGGACCTTCGTGAAGTTGGCCTGCTCCGGGCCCGTCCAGACCGCCGCGACCTCCAGCTTCTCGCCGTTCAGCTGCGGTAGCGACACCCGCGGACTCGCGGAGGCCCCGGCCGCCGGGGGGTCCTCCTCGTCACCGCCGCCGCTGCCGCACGCGGTGAGCGCGAGCGCGCCCGTCGCGAGGAGGGCCGTCCAGGCGTACGCCCTCGTACGGCGTAATCCCTGGCGCTCCCCGTTGGCTCCCGTGTGGCCGGTTCCGTGCTGCCTGCGCATGGCTCTGCCCCCGATGCCGGTGTGCTCGTGGTGTGTTGCGTGCCACAAGGTCTACGCGGAGCGGAGCGCCCCCGCAATACCGCGTCACGGGGTTGAGGGGGCCGGGTGGGGGTGTGACGCCCGGTGCGGGGCGGGCTCAGGGGGCCGCCGGGAACAGCACGGGTATCGCGGAGACCAGGTGCGACGCCCGGTCCAGGGCACTGGCCAGCAGCGCCAGGTCCGTCGGGCCGTTGCCCAGCTCACGGACGGGGCGGCGGGCCGGTGGATCACCCATCCGTTCCCACTCCACCGGGACGACGGTCGGCCTGGACGTGGCGGTCCGGGGGATCCGGCCGGTGACGCGGCCGCCCTGGAAGGGGACCGTGCGGCCGTCGCCGTAGTGGAGCAGGCCCCGGCCGGGGCCCGGCTGGTCGGGGGCGTCGAGTTCGACCCGCAGGGTGGCGAGCCGGGCCGGGTCCGTGCCGGCGGTGCGGTCGGGGCGGGCGGTCGTGGCCACCAGGTGCACCCCGAGCCGGGCGCCCTCGCGGGCCAGCCCCTCCAGGATCCGGACCACCGAACCGGCCGCGGGACGGCCCGTACTGCCGAGTCCGGGCGCGACCAGCGCGTCGAAGTCGTCCACGAGGACCACCAGGCGCGGCAGGGGCCCGGGCCCGGCGGCCACTTCGGTACGGGGGGCGGAGGCGCGCAGCCGCAGGGTCCCGGTGCGCTGGGAGTCCTCGCCGCCGATCGTGCCCGAGGAGGCACTCCGGCCTTCCTGCGGCGCGGGCCGCCGGGGCGAGACCATCAGGTCGCGGACCTCGCGACGGGCGTGCCAGTCGGCGAACGTCACGCCGTCCAGCAGCTCGTGGCGGCGCTTGAGCTCGGCGCCCAGGGCCTGGGCGAACTCCCGCATCCGCAGCGGGTCGGAGGCCACGAGGTGCGCCGAGACGTGCGGGAGCTCGGTGCAGGGCAGCAGCCCCTCGCCGCGCTCGCCGCCGGCCCCGTCGATCAGCAGGAGGCCGAGCCGGTCGGGTCGGGCCGCGGCGCACAGGGAGGCCGCGACGGAACGCAGCAGTTCGGTACGGCCGCTGCCCGGCGGCCCCTCGATGAGCAGGTGCGGGCCGTCGTGGACCAGCTCCACGCCGACGGGGCCGCGCCGGCCGGCGCCGAGCACGACCTCGGCGAGACCGCCGTCGGTCTGTCCCTGCCCGGTGGCGGCCGCCCAGCGGGCCATCAGGGAGGCGGGGGTGGCCCGGGCCAGCCCGAGCTCGTCGAGCAGGCGGGAGGTCTGGGGCAGGCTGGCGGCGGCCGGACGGTAGCCGCCCGCGGCGACCGCCTCGGCGCGCAGGGGGGCCAGGGCGCGGGCGAACCGCTCCGCCCAGGCGGCGGAGACGGCGTCGGCGACGGCGGTCTCGCCCGGGCGGACGGGCTTGCCGCCGCTGACCGGGAAGGTCCGCACGGCGGTGGCGACCTCGCCGCTGAGGACGGCGACCGCCCCGCAGGCCCGGAAGGCGGGGGTGCTCGCGCAGGCGGCCTCGTACGTCTCGGCGAGCGGGCTCGTGGGCGTGGCGGCCGGGGCCTCGGCGAGCGCGAGGAGATGGACGCCGGCGGCGGGCCCGTGGGAGGCGAGCCGGGCGGTGACCTCCCGGAGGGCTCCGGTGCCGGGGTCGCCGTCCAGGACGACGAGGGTGTACGGGCCCTCGTACGCGGAAGCGGCCCGGCGGACGGCATCGGGCCCGGCGGTGGCCCAGCCGGCGCCGAGCGGGCTGTCGTCGAGGCGCCGGGTCAGCTCGCCGGTGCGGGCGGCGGCCTGCTCGCGGTCGTGGGCCAGCAGGAGGCGGCAGTGCTGGCCGTGGGCGGGGCGGACGTGCGGGAGCCAGCCGAGCCAGCTCCAGTCCGTGGTCCGGTCCATGGCGAGCAGCACGATCTCCAGCTGCGCCGGGGAGTGGAGGGCGGCGAGCTGGGCGATCACGGAGCGGGCCACGCCGGTGAGGCGGGGGCGGGGGCCGGCGATGCCGAGCGCCCCGGCCTCGCGCAGGTCGACGCGGCTGCCGGCGCCGAGCCCTACGTCGAGGGCGCCGGGCGGGCGGGACCAGAGCCGGCCGGTGGGCCCGAGGGCGGCGAGCAGCAGCGCGGCGGGGTCGTCGGCGGCGGGCGCCGCGGCGGCCGGTGCCCCGGCCTCGACGGCCACCTCGGCGATGTCCTCCCCGCGCACCCACTTCCGCGCCCAGGCCCCGATCCCCCGCCGTCGGCCGCCGCCGGCGGCGGGCCACACCGCAGCGGGCGCCCCCTCCTCGGGGGTCCCGCCCCCGGGCCGGCCACCGGCCGCCGGGTCGGGGGCGGGGGCACCGCCCTCCCGGCCCTGCGGGGGCCGGGCCGTGCCCGGGGCTTCGGGGTGCCGGGCGTACACCGGTCCGTGCGGCGCCTGCCGGCCCGCAGCGCCGACGGGCTCGGCCGGGGCCGACCATGCCGTCCTGGGCATGCGGTGCGCCGGCCGCCCCCTGCGGGACGTGCGGTGCGCGGGGCGCCGGAGTGCCGGGGCCGCCGTCGGCGGTACCGCCGTCCGGGGCGGGGTCGGCCCACGTGGGGCCGGGTCCGCCGGCGCGGCCCTGCGGGGGCTGCGGCGCGCGGGGCGCCGGGGCCCCGAACCCGTCCGAGCCGCTGCCCGTGGCCCCGTCCCGGGGGTGCCCGGGGTGCGACGCGCGCGGCGGAGCCATGGGTCCTCGGGGGGCTGGGGCGGCCCACGCGGGGGCACCGGGGCGGGCGGTTCCCGCGTGCTGCTCGGCGGTCGGCCACGCAGGACCCGCAGAGCCGTCCTGGGCGGGCGCGGGCTGCGGCGCACCGCCGTCCGGGGTGGGGTCGGCCCATGTGGGGCCGGGTCCGCCGGCGCGGGCCTGCGGGGGCTGCGGCGCGCGGGGCGCCGGGGCCCCGAACCCGTCTGAGCCGCTGCCCGTGGCGCCGTCCCGGGGGTGCCCGGCCGGGACGCCGGGGCGGGATCCTGCTGCGGGGTCGGGGCCAGGGCCCCCGTTCCGGGAAGCGGCGGGGTGGGGGACCAGCCCCTGCGGGCCACCCCGACCCGCGCTGCCGGACGTCCCCGCGCCGTGGCCGTACCCACCGGCGCCGGAGCCCTCGTGGCGACCGGCCCCGCCGCCGCCTCCCGCGCCCGGAGCGTCGTAGCCTCCGGCCGGGCGGGCCGTTCCCGTGCCGCCGTAGGACCCGGCATCAGGTGCGGCGTGACCCGCCGGGCCGGCCGCCCCCGTACCGCCGGAGGCACCTGCGCCCCGCCCGGCGTCGGAGACCTCCGGCAGGGACAGGCGCCCCTCCATGTCCGGCGTCAGCGCCAGGAGGGACTCCGTGCCCCCCGCGGCCAGCCGCAGCGTCGATTCGCCGATGCGCAGCAGCGCCCCCGGCGGCAGCGGGACCGCCCGCGTACCCACCGGGACACCGTCCACCGTCGTGCCGTTCGTCGAGCCGAGGTCGGCCACCGTCACGCGCCCGTCCGCCAGCACCGTCACCGCGCAGTGCAGCCGCGACACGTCCGGGTCGTCCAGTGGTACGTCCGCGCCCGACGACCGCCCGATCCGGACGGCTCCCGGGTGCAGCAGGTGCACCCCGCCCGCGTCCGGCCCGGCCACCACCCGCAGCTGCGGGGCGTCCAGCCCGTCCTCGGGCAGGGCCGGCACGGCGTCCGCGACCGGCGTGTGCAGGGCCAGTACGGCCCCGTCCACCAGCGGCGGTTCGCCCAGCATCCGGCGCTGGAGGTCGAGCCGCTCGGCCCCCGCGTACAGCACGACCGTGCCCCCCGTGTCGGGGCCGCCCACGGTCGCCGCGAGCGCCGAGGCCACCGCGGCCAGGGCGGTACCGGCGGGCGCGGTGACGAGCACGTCACAGCCGGCGGGCGCGGTCGCGGTCTGGTGGCCGCTGCGCGACCCGAGGACGGTCAGCCGGATCTGCATCGCCGTCAGCGGTCCCTTCTGCGCGGAGCGCAGTGCACGGTGCGCGCGCCCGGGAAGGGGAACGGCCGGGCGAGCCCGCCCGATCACCCCCCGCCCGGCACGGACGCGTCGTCCGGTCAGGTCTGCCGGAAAGGCCGGGCTCCCGCCCCGGCCGTTCCGTACGGGTGCATCCTCGCACCTGTCACCCACAACACGCCCGGACCCCACCCATAAATGATCTTGATTGATCATCGCTCCGTGCGCTCATCGCACACATACGGTCAGCGGCCTGCCGAAAATCGCCTCCGGCATACCCCGCAAAACTCACCCTTCGCACATATGTACGGCAACCAACCCCCGCCGTCCGGCGTCTTCCCCCCGTACACCCCCTAGAGTGGGCCGGAAAAGACAGCGTCGGAATCATCCGAAACCAGACGACAGATACACGACAGCAGGGGAGCGCGAGACGTGCGGCCAGTGGGCAGCAAGTACCTGCTTGAGGAGCCCCTCGGGCGCGGCGCCACCGGTACCGTCTGGCGTGCCCGCCAGAGGGAGGCCGCCGGCGCGGAGGCGGCCGTCGCCGGGCAGCCCGGCGAGACCGTGGCCATCAAGGTCCTCAAAGAGGAGCTGGCCCAGGACCCGGACATCGTCATGCGCTTCCTGCGCGAACGCTCGGTCCTGCTGCGCCTGACGCACCCCAACATCGTCCGCACGCGCGACCTCGTCGTCGAAGGCGATCTGCTGGCCCTGGTCATGGACCTGATCGACGGTCCCGACCTGCACAAGTACATCCGCGAGAACGGTCCGTTCAGCCCCGTCGCCGCGAGCCTGCTGACCGCACAGATCGCGGACGCGCTCGCCGCCAGCCACGCCGACGGAGTCGTGCACCGGGACCTGAAGCCCGCGAACGTCCTCCTCGACGAGCGCCACGGCCAGATGAAGCCGATGCTCACGGACTTCGGCATCGCGCGCCTCGCCGACTCCCCGGGCCTGACCCGCACGCACGAGTTCGTCGGCACCCCCGCCTACGTCGCGCCCGAGTCCGCCGAGGGCCGCCCGCAGACCTCCGCCGTCGACGTCTACGGCGCCGGGATCCTGCTCTACGAACTGGTCACCGGACGGCCGCCGTTCGCCGGCGGAACCGCCCTCGAAGTGCTCCACCGCCACCTCAGCGAGGACCCGCAGCGCCCGCCGCACGTGCCCGAGGCGCTCTGGATCGTCATCGAGCGCTGCCTGCGCAAGGAGCCGGACGAGCGCCCTAGTGCCGAGAGCCTGGCGCGCGGCCTGCGCGTGGTCGCCTCCGGCATCGGCGTGCACTCCTCGCCCGCCGAGGTGGAGGCCGCGCTCGGCGTCGGCGCGCTGCTCGCGCCCGACCCCTCGCCCGCGCCCGTACCGGCGACGCCGGGTTCCGCGGACCCGACCCAGGTGCTGCCCGCGGGCGCGCCGTCCCCGATGGGCGCCTACGACCCCAACGCCATGACCAGCGTGATGCCGCCGGTCGGCGGGGGCGACGCGACGACCGTGCTGCCGAGCACCGGGGCGCCGGCCGCCGACGCGACGTCCGTCATGCCGCCGGTCGAGCGGCCGGACCAGCCGCACCCGTGGCAGTCGCAGATGCAGGCCGCCCGGGACCGCAACGAGCAGACGCAGGTGCAGTACCTCAGCCCCGACGACGACCCCCTGCGCCGCCGCCCGCAGCGGCAGGGGCCCCCGCCGCCGCAGCAGCGCCCGCAGCAGCCCCAGTACCGCCAGCAGCCCCAGCCCCAGCCGTACCAGCAGCAGCCCTACCAGCAGCAGCAGTACGCGCCGCAGCCTCCGCAGTACCAGCCGCAGCAGCAGCAACCCCAGTACCGCCAGCCCCAGCCCCAGCAGCAGCCTCCCCAGCAGCAGCCCCAGTACCGGCAGCAGCCGGTGCGGCCGCAGGCCCCGCCGCCGCAGCCGCCGGCCCCCCGGGAGCCGCGCGAGCCGCGCCGTCGCAGTGCCAACCCGGTCCGGATCCCCGGGCTGGGCTGCCTCAAGGGCTGCCTGGTGATGATCCTGCTGCTCTTCGTCGCGGGCTGGCTGGTGTGGGAGCTGACCCCGCTCCAGGAGTGGGTCGGCACCGGCAAGAGCTGGTGGGACCAGCTGTGGTCCTGGGGCTCGGACGCGGCCGACTGGATCTCCGGCATCGGCGACTCCACCCGCGGCGCCAAATCCTGATCGCCCGTCACGACCGCACTGGCGCCGACTTCGTGGATTTGTCGACTTCTGGGGCGTGATTTCGCCCGCAGAAGTGAAGGTCGCCGCGAATCGGACCCCCTACTGGCCTAAAACCCGCACCCGGCCGCGTAGCTTTGGTGCGTACGCCAGCCGCTGAGGGAGCAGTCGTGGCACGGAAGATCGGCAGCCGGTACACCGCGCACCAGATCCTGGGGCGCGGCAGCGCGGGCACGGTGTGGCTGGGCGAGGGGCCGGACGGGCCCGTCGCCGTCAAACTGCTGCGCGAGGACCTCGCCTCCGACCAGGAGCTGGTCGGACGCTTCGTCCAGGAGCGCAGCGCGCTGCTCGGCCTGGACCACCCGCACGTCGTCTCCGTCCGCGACCTCGTCGTCGACGGCGACGACCTCGCCCTCGTCATGGACCTCGTCCGCGGTACGGACCTGCGCACCCGCCTGGACCGGGAGCGGCGGCTGGCCCCCGAGGCGGCCGTGGCCATCGTCGCGGACGTCGCCGACGCCCTGGCGGCCGCCCACGCGGCGGGCGTGGTGCACCGCGACGTCAAGCCGGAGAACGTCCTGCTCGACATGCAGGGCCCGCTCGGCCCGGGCGGCGCCCACCCCGCCCTGCTGACCGACTTCGGCGTCGCCAAGCTGATCGACTCGCCGAGGCGGGCCGGGACGGGCCGCGCACCGGCCCCCAGCACCCGGATCATCGGCACGCCGGACTACCTGGCTCCGGAGATCGTCGAAGGACTGCCCCCGCGGGCGGCCGTCGACATATACGCCCTCGCCACGGTGCTGTACGAGCTGCTGGCCGGGTTCACCCCCTTCGGGGGCGGGCACCCCGGCGCGGTGCTGCGGCGGCACGTCACCGAGAGCGTGGTCCCGCTGCCCGGGATCCCCGACGAGCTGTGGCAGCTGATGGTGCAGTGCCTCGCCAAGGCTCCGGCCTCGCGACTGCGCGCCTCCGAGCTGTCGGCCCGGCTGCGGGACCTGCTGCCGCTGCTGGCCGGGATGCCGCCGCTGGACGTGGACGAGCCGGACGACGCCGAGCCGGAGCCGGCGGAGGCCGAGGAGGCCGCCCCGGCCGACCTGACGCGGCGCCGGGGCGTGGTGCCGCTGGTGCCCGGCTCGGCCACCGACTCCAACCGGGACACGCACACCTCGATGCGGGTCCCGGGACCGGACGAGCTGGCGGGGGGCGCGCTGGGCACGGCCCGGGTGCCGCGCCCGGCCGGCGGCCACCGTCCGGGCTCGGCGCGCCACCGTGCGGAAGCGGCCCGCAAGCGGCGCCTGGCGCTGACGGCCGGGGCCGTCGCCCTGGCCGTGGCGCTCGGCGTGGGGGGCTGGCTGGCCACCTCGGGCGACGAGCCCCCGCCCCAGGACAACAAGCACTCGGCGCCCCCGCGGCCGTGAGGGGCCGCGCCCCCTGCTACGCCGTGACCAGCTCCGGGTGCCAGCGGCGCGCCACCTCGGGGTGCGCGCGGACCCAGCCCTTGAGCTCGTTGCGGCCGTACTCCGCGTGCAGCGGATTCGACGCGTCGTGGGCCACGCCCGGCGCCGCGCGCAGGTAGTCGCCCGGGACCGTCTCCACGACCGCGTCCAGGCGCGGGTTGTAGAAGAACGGCACCGAGAACCGCTCCACCGCCCCCGGCGGGCTCACCACCCGGTGGTCGGTGGCCGTCAGGTAGCCCTCCGTCGCGATCTCCAGCAACTCGCCGAGGTTGACGACGAACGCCCCCGGCCGCGGCGGGATGTCGACGTAGCCCCCGTCCCGCACCACCTGGAGCCCGCCCACCGAGTCCTGGAGCAGCAGCGTCAGGAACCCGTAGTCCTTGTGCGCGCCGACCCCCTGGTCCGCGCCCGAGGGGGCCGATCCCGGGTAGCGGATCAGCTTCGTGTGCAGGTGGGGCCGGTCGGCGAAGGCCGCGTCGAAGAAGTCCGAGGGGGCGCCGATCGAGGCCAGCAGCTCCCGCAGCAGCCGGTGGGCGACCGAGGCGAGCCGCGCCTGCCAGTCCAGCACCACCTCGCGCAGCTCCGGCAGCGCCTCGGGCCACTGGTTGGGCCCCTCCAGCCACAGGTACGCCGGGTCGTCCGGCCCCAGCCGCGGCGCGGGCCGCTCGGCGCCGACGTCCAGCTGGTCCCGCCAGTCGGAGGAGCCGCCCGTCAGCTCGTGCCCGATCCGGGTGTAGCCGCGGAAGTGGGGGGAGTTCAGGTTGCTGACCGCCAGCCGGTCGGCTTCGGGGAGCTCGAAGAACGCCCTGGTCAGCTCCAGGATGCGGGCGGTCTCGGCCTCGCTGATGCCGTGTCCGGTCAGGTAGAGGAACCCGGTGTCGCGCGCGGCGGCGTGCAGCTGCTTGAGGAAGTCGGCGCGCTCGGCGGGGTCGTCCGCCCGGGAGAGGTCGATGACCGCGAGCGAGGGTATGGAGGAGTCGGCGGGAGAAGCGGGAGAAGCGGAAGGAGAGGGGTGCGCGGACGGCATGACGGCTCCGTTTCGGATGTCACGGGGTCCTGTTCCCCGGAGATGGCGGGGCAGCGGGTGGGGAAGGCCGTCGGCAGGGGTGGCGCCGGGGGCCGCGTAGCCGCGTACAGGACCGAAGTCGGATCGGTATTGATCAGGCTCGTGCGAGGTCCGGCGGCAGACAGCTCGTGGTGGTGACACGCATGTGATCCACATGGCGGCGCTTCACGAGTAGAACGGTCATACGGTGAGCGTACGCCCGTACCCGCCTTGATCTGTACGGGCCGATCCGGCCTGGCCGGAGAGTGCCGCCGGAGGACCGGCTACGCTGGACCCGTGGCAGTCGTCGATGTTTCCGAAGAGCTGAAGTCCCTCTCCTCGACCATGGGGTCGATCGAGGCCGTCCTGGACCTCGACAAGCTGAGGGCAGATATCGCCGTGCTCGAGGAGCAGGCAGCCGCGCCGTCCCTGTGGGACGACCCGGAGGCCGCCCAGAAGATCACGAGCAAGCTTTCCCACCTCCAGGCCGAGGTCCGCAAGACCGAGACCCTGCGCGGGCGCATCGACGACCTCTCGGTGCTCTTCGAGCTCGCCGAGGAGATGGACGACGCGGACACCCTCGCGGAGGCGGAGGCCGAGCTGGTCTCCGTGCGCAAGGCGCTGGACGAGATGGAGGTCCGGACCCTGCTCTCCGGCGAGTACGCCGAGCGCGAGGCCCTGGTCAACATCCGCGCCGAGGCCGGCGGCGTCGACGCCTCCGACTTCGCCGAGCGCCTCCAGCGCATGTACCTGCGGTGGGCCGAGCGGCACGGGTACCCCACCGAGGTGTACGAGACCTCGTACGCGGAAGAGGCCGGCATCAAGTCGACCACCTTCGTGGTCAAGGCCCCGTACGCCTACGGCACCCTTTCCGTCGAACAGGGCACCCACCGCCTCGTGCGGATCTCGCCCTTCGACAACCAGGGCCGGCGCCAGACCTCCTTCGCGGGCGTCGAGGTGCTGCCGGTCGTCGAGTCCAGCGACCACGTCGAGATCGACGAGGGCGAGCTGCGCATCGACGTGTACCGCGCCTCCGGCCCCGGCGGCCAGGGCGTCAACACGACGGACTCGGCGGTGCGCATCACGCACCTGCCGACCGGCATCGTGGTCTCCTGCCAGAACGAGCGCTCGCAGATCCAGAACAAGGCCAGCGCGATGAACGTGCTCCAGGCCAAGCTGCTGGAGCGGCGCCGCCAGGAGGAGCAGGCCAGGATGGACGCCCTCAAGGACGGCGGCAGCTCCTGGGGCAACCAGATGCGGTCCTACGTCCTGCACCCGTACCAGATGGTCAAGGACCTGCGGACGGAGTTCGAGGTCGGCAACCCGCAGGCGGTGCTCGACGGCGAGATCGACGGCTTCCTGGAAGCCGGAATCCGCTGGCGCAAGCAGCAGGAGCAGACCGCGTAATCACCCGGACGTGCGAAGGGCCCGGACACCCCACGGTGTCCGGGCCCTTCCGCTTGCGTGATCGGGCCCGGTCGGTCACGTTCGGTGACCTGAGGGACCCGCGATGATCGGGACGCGGCGGAGCTGCGCCCTACGCGGCCTTGGCCACCACCGCGAGGGCGGCTACCAGCACCACCAGCAGCGCGATGAGCGTCATCGGGTTCAGGCCTGCGAAGGGGCTCTCCTGCTGGAGGCGCTCCCGGTTCGCCCGGCACACAGGGCAGCGGCCCTGGCTCACGGGTGCGGCGCAGTTCGCGCACACGAGCCGGTCATATGTCATGCGCTCCTCCTCTCGTCCCCTGGTTCCCTTGGTGCAACGGAGCGCGGAACGAGTCCGTTCCCCTACCACTGTGCCAGCTCCGGCGGCATTCGGCGCGGCCCGTCCGGGCAATCACTCTCCGGCCCCCACGCGACCTGTGGACATATCGGGCAACTCCGGATGCCGGGCCCACACCTCGCGCCCGTTCGCGTATGGTCACGCACACCTACTCCCGGCGACCGTGGTGCACCCGTGATCCGATTCGACAGCGTCTCCAAGTCCTACCCGAAGCAGAGCCGCCCCGCACTCAGAGATGTCTCGCTGGAGATCGCGAAGGGCGAGTTCGTCTTCCTCGTCGGCTCCTCCGGCTCCGGCAAGTCCACGTTCCTGCGGCTCGTGCTGCGCGAGGAGCGGGCCAGCCACGGCCAGGTACACGTCCTGGGCAAGGACCTCGCCAAGCTCTCCAACTGGAAGGTCCCGCACATGCGGCGCCAGCTGGGGACCGTGTTCCAGGACTTCCGGCTGCTGCCCAACAAGACGGTGGCGGAGAACGTCGCCTTCGCGCAGGAAGTCATCGGCAAGCCGCGCGGCGAGATCCGCAAGGCCGTCCCCCAGGTCCTGGAGCTGGTGGGGCTGGGCGGCAAGGAGGGCCGGATGCCCGGTGAGCTGTCCGGCGGCGAGCAGCAGCGCGTGGCCATCGCCCGCGCCTTCGTCAACCGCCCGGCCCTGCTGATCGCGGACGAGCCGACCGGCAACCTCGACCCGCAGACCTCCGTCGGCATCATGAAGCTGCTGGACCGGATCAACCGGACCGGCACCACGGTGATCATGGCGACGCACGACCAGCAGATCGTGGACCAGATGCGCAAGCGCGTCATCGAACTCGAACAGGGCCGTCTCGTACGCGACCAGTCGCGCGGCGTCTACGGCTACCAGCACTGAAAGGACGCCATGCGCGCCCAGTTCGTCATGTCGGAGATCGGCGTCGGTCTCCGTCGCAATCTCACCATGACCTTCGCGGTCATCATTTCCGTGGCCCTGTCGCTGGCCCTGTTCGGTGGCTCCCTGCTCATGCGCGACCAGGTCAGCGCGATGAAGGGGTACTGGTACGACAAGGTCAACGTCACCGTCTACCTCTGTAACAAGAGCGACGCGAAGGACGCCGCCGACGCCGCGACCGACGCCGCCGCCAAGGGGGACGCCGGGGCCGTCGCCAAGGGCCCCTGCGCCAAGGGCGCGGTGACCCCCGAGCAGAAGCAGCAGATCGGGGCCGACCTCAAGAAGCTGGACCTCGTGCAGAGCGTCACGTACGAGTCCTCCGACGAGGCGTACAAGCACTACAAGGAGCGGTACGGCCAGACCGCGCTGGCCTCGGTCGTCACCCCCGACCAGATGCCGGACTCCTTCCGGGTCAAGCTCAAGAACCCGGAGCAGTACAAGGTCATCACCTCCGCGTTCGCGGGCCGGGACGGCGTGCAGTCGGTGGCCGACCAGAGCTCCGAGGTCGACAACCTGTTCAGCCTCCTCGGCACGCTCAACTGGGCGGCGCTCGGCATCATGATGATCATGCTGATCGTGGCGCTGCTGCTGATCGTCAACACGGTGCGCGTCTCGGCGTTCAGCCGTCGGCGGGAGACCGGGATCATGCGTCTCGTCGGCGCCTCCGGCTTCTACATCCAGGTGCCCTTCATCATGGAGGCGGCCGTCGCCGGCCTGATCGGCGCGGGCCTCGCCTGTGTGATGCTCGGCGCGGGGCAGTACTTCGTGATCGACCACGGCGTGGACCTGCGCCACAAGCTGGAACTGATCAACTTCATCGGCTGGGACTCCGTCTTCACCAAGCTGCCGCTGGTGCTGGTCGTCGGTCTGCTGATGCCCTCGCTGGCGGCCTTCGTCGCGTTGCGCAAGTACCTCAAGGTCTGACGGGGCCGCCGGGGTGTGACGAGCGCCCCGTGTGACGTACGCCCAACGCGCCGTGTGCGCGGGGGCCTTGTCCTAGACTCGGCGCCATGCCGGGTCCCCCCGTCCACTGTCTCCGGCCCCGCGACCTGCGTCGCGGGGCCGCTTTGACGTTGCTCTTCCTCGTGTCGGTCACCGTGGCCGCCGGCTCGGGCTGCTGGGGCGCGGGCGCCGCCACCCCGCAGTTACCGTCCGCCCGTACGGAGGCCGGTGCGGACGCGGCCCCCCGCGGGGCGGCCACCGCCGACCGGGACGCGGTGGCCCGGGCCGTCGCCGAAGCCGTCGCGGAGGGCAAGTCCGGCAAGAGGGCCGCCGAGGAGGAGGTCAGCCGCAGCGGCGACCGCTGGGCGGCCGTCTACGACCCCGCCGAGTACGCCGCCTTCGCCGAGGACCTCGACGGCCACTGGACGGGCGTCGGGGTGTGGGCCGGGCGCCGCCGCGACGGCCGGATCGAAGTGGAGCGGGTCCAGCCCGACGGCCCCGCCGCGCGGGCCGGACTGCGCGCCGGAGACCGGCTGCTGAGCGTGGACGGCCAGGACGTCACGGGGCTGACCGTCACCGAAGTGGTGGCCAAGCTGCGCGGGGAGGCCGGGACCCCGGTCGTGCTGGGCCTGAGCCGGGACGGCGCCGACCTCATCGAGACGGTGCGCCGCGAGCGGCTGAGCGCCGACCCGGTGACCGTACGGCACCTCGCGGACGGCACCACCGTCATCAAGGTCGCCTCCTTCACCCGGGGCTCCGGCAACCGCGTCCGCGACGCCGTCCGCGCGGCCCCGCCCGGCGCGGGCGTCCTGCTGGACCTGCGCGGCAACCCGGGCGGGCTGGTCACCGAGGCCGTGTCGGCCGCCTCCGCCTTCCTGGACGGGGGGCTCGTGGCGACGTACGACGTACGGGGCTCCGAGCGCGCCCTGTACGCCGAGCCGGGCGGCGACACCGCGCGCCCGCTGGTGGCGCTGGTCGACGGGGGCACGATGAGCGCGGCCGAGCTCGTCACCGGCGCCCTCCAGGACCGCGGCCGCGCGGTGACCGTCGGCACCCGCACCTTCGGCAAGGGGGCGGTGCAGATGCCGACGCAGCTGCCGGACGGCTCGGTGGCGGAGCTGACGGTGGGCACGTACCGCACCCCGGAGGGCCGCAGCATCGACGGGAGCGGCATCACGCCCGACCTGACGGCCGGCGACGGCGTCGAAGAGCGGGCCCTCGGGGTATTGGGTGGCCTCGGGGTGGGTCCGTAGTGCGAAAATGACCGCACTATGGCAAAGGAAAAAGGGCGGAAGCTGATCGCCCAGAACAAGAAGGCGCGGCACGACTACACGATCCTCGACACCTACGAGTGCGGTCTCGTGCTCACCGGCACCGAGGTCAAGTCCCTGCGCCAGGGCCGGGCGTCCCTCGTGGACGGCTTCGTGTCGGTGGAGGGCAACGAGGCCTGGCTGTACAACGTGCACGTGCCGGAGTACAGCCAGGGGACGTGGACCAACCACAGCGCCCGGCGCAAGCGCAAGCTGCTGATGCACCGGGAGGAGATCGACAAGCTGGAGCGCAAGGCCGACGAGTCGGGCCACACGATCGTGCCGTTGACGCTGTACTTCAAGGACGGCCGGGCGAAGGTCGAGATCGCTCTGGCGAAGGGCAAGAAGGAGTACGACAAGCGCCAGACGCTGCGCGAGAAGCAGGACACCCGCGAGACGAACCGCGCGATCTCGGCGATCCGCCGCAAGCAGCGCGGCACGGTCTAGCTGTATTGACCCGCAGCGTTGTTCACTCGGCTGATGGGCGGCTTGCCGTCCAGTGCGGTGTGGCAGCGGTGGTGGTTGTAGGTGTGGAGGAAGTCTGCCAGGGCCGCTGTCCGCTCGTTGTTCGATTGGTAGGGCCGTAGGTAGGCCCATTCGTCGAGGAGGGTGCGGTTGAAGCGTTCGACTTTGCCGTTGGTCTGCGGCCGGTAGGGCCTGGTCTTCTTGTGGGTGATGCCGGCCGCGGCCAGGGTCTGGGTGAACTGCTTGGACTTGTAGCAGGAGCCGTTGTCGGTCAGGACGCGTTCAACGGTGATCCCGTGGGCGGTGAAGAACGCCTGGGCTCGCTGCCAGAAGGCGACGGCCGTCTGCTTGCGTTCGTCGGTGAGGACCTCGCTGTAGGCCAGGCGGGAGTGGTCGTCGACGGCGGAGTGGATGTAGCTGTAGCCGATGACCGGCGTGGAGCTTTTGCGCTGGTCGGTGGTGGCTTGGCGGTTGCGGTCGCCTGCCGCCCGGCCCACCACGCGCCATCCGCCGCCTTCGGGGATGTTCCCGAGCTTCTTGATGTCGACGTGGACCAGTTCGCCCGGTCGGGCCCGTTCGTAGCGGCGGATCGGCTGGCCGGTGGGCCGGTCCAGCCAGGCCAGCCGGTTCAGGCCGTGGCGGGCCAGGATCCGGTGGACGGTGGAGGCGGGCAGGCCCAGGACCGGGCCGATGCGGGCCGGCCCGAGCTTGCGGCTTCGGCGCAGGTCACAGACGCGGGCCTCGATCGTCGCGGGGGTGCGGTGCGGGGTCGTACGCGGCCTGCTGGAACGGTCGTGCAGGCCGCCCTCGCCTTCGGCCCGCCAGCGGCGGACCCATTTGTGGGCGGTGGGCCGGGATATGCCCATCTCGGCGGCCACGTGGGCGACCGGCCGCCCGGCCAGAACCCGCTCGACCAGGATCCGCCTGCCGTGAACCGTCAGCCGGGCATTACGGTGGGACACGAAGACCTCCGTGTGTGGTGTGGAGCCTAGACACCTCCACCACACCGGAGGTCTTCGCCATGATCAAGACCCGGCTCTGTTAACAACGCTCGTGATCAATACATCTAGCCCGGCGGTGGGGCCGCGGCGCGGGCTCGCGGTTAATCGCCTGGCATCCCGTGGTCCACTTCGCGTACCATGGGCGTAGCACCGCACCGCCCCCGGGTGGCGCGGTTTGTCAAAAAAACATGGGGATGATCGGTTTCGACAGCGGATGTCGATGCAGGGGAAGCGAGCCGAGGAAGCGGCAATGATCTCGTAAACCCTATGTCGCAAAAAATAATCGCCAACACCAAGAGCGATAACTCCCGCTTCACCCTCGCTGCCTAATAACAGTGAGCTGAAGCCTCTGTGAGGAGCGTCAGCCCGGAAGTGGTCCCGGTCCGGATCCTGGCGTCAATTAGGGATCTAAACCTCTAGCCCCGGTCACGGGGGCCTGAGGGAAACCAAACAGTGACTGAGCCCGTCGGAGACTTGTCCGTGTGATCTCCGGGGCCGAGAAAAGCGCAGCGGACTGCGCTCGGAGAAGCCCTGCTTCTGCACCGTTGGACGCGGGTTCGATTCCCGCCATCTCCACTCATCCCATGTGGGCGAAGGCCCCGCAGTCACCGACTGCGGGGCCTTCGTCATGCCGGGACGTCCCGGTTCATCCCAGACGACTGCGACTCGTACCAGGTTGCCGTACCTCGGCGGTAGGGGAAGCCGGTACGACTGTTCGGGTCGGGCGGACGGCGATGAGCAGGGCCAGGAGGGCGGCGGCCGGGGGCAGGGCGTAAGCGGTCGGCGGACCGAGGTGGTCGATCACCTGGCCGGCGGTGGCCGAGCCGACGGCGATGCCGGCGAGGATCGCGGTGACGGCGACCGTCATGCCCTCGTTGAGCCGGCCTGCCGGGGTGACGGCGTGGACGCGGGACATCGCCGTCACCATCGTCGGGGCCGTCGCCATGCCGGCGCACAGCAGTGCCACCGCGAGCAGGGGCAGGGAGCCCGTCGCGGCCGCCGCCCAGGGCAGCGTCATCGCCGCGGCCAGGGCCACGAGGCAGGTGGTCAGGCCGCGCGGGCGCAGCGCCCCGTAGAGCAGGCCGGCGGCGCAGGAGCCCAGGGCCTGGAGGGCCAGGACCGGCCCGGAGGCGGCGCCCAGGCCCAGGGCGCCGAGGTGGGCGACGGAGGTGACCTCCATCGCGCCGAACATCATGCCGAGGGCGAGGAACAGCGGCAGCAGCGGCGCCACCGCGCGCAGCGCCGAGCCGCGCGGGCGGAGCGCGGACACCGGGGGCTCGGTGGAGCGCCGGGACGTGAAGAGCAGCATGCCGGTGAGGAGCAGGGCGGCCGCCGCGAGGGTGCCGGCCTCGGGGAAGACGGCCGAGCAGAGGAACGCCGCCACGACCGGACCCAGCATGAAGCACAGCTCGTCGGCGGCCTGTTCGAAGGACATCGCCGTGTGGCGCGTGTCGGGGCAGTCGCGCAGCAGGTGCGTCCAGCGCGCGCGGGACATGCCGCCGATGTTCGGGGTGGTGGCGGTCGCCGCGTACGAGGCGAACAGGGTCCAGGCCGGCGCGTGGCCGTGGACGCTCAGGACCAGCGCGAGCGAGCCGAGGACCGCGATCAGCGTGGCCGGGACGGCGATGCGGGCCTGGCCGTGGCGGTCGATCAGCCGGGCCGTCCAGGGCGCGACCAGCGCGGTGGCCGCGAGTCCGGTCGCGGTGACGGCGCCGGCCAGCGCGTACGAACCCCGCTGCCCGGCGATCATCATCACCGCGCTGATCCCGAACATCCCCATGGGGAGCCGGGCGAGGAGGTTCCCGGCGGTGAAGGCGCGGGCTCCGGGCACGGCGAACAACCGTCGGTACGGGCCGCCCTCGCGGGCCGCCCGGGCGGGCGAGGGGCGCGAGGAGAGGGGCACGGCGTGGACGAGGGTGGAGCCGGAGACGGTCATGAGGGGGCTGCGGGACGAGGTCGCGTACGGCATGGGAACAGCCTCCGGCCGGACGGACGGCGCGGTCCAACACCTGTTCCGGGGCCATTCACCGCCCTGTGTTGTTAGTCTCCCGGGGTGATCTCCCGTGATGTGGAACCCCGGCTGCTGCGCGGGTTCGTCGCCGTCGCCGAAGACCGTCACTTCACCCGCGCCGCGGCCCGCCTGTACGTCGCGCAGCAGGCGCTGAGCAGGGACGTACGGCGGCTCGAACGGCTTCTGGGCACCACCTTGTTCGTGCGCACCACCCGGGCCGTGGAACTGACCGCCGACGGGGAGCGGCTGCTGGCGCCGGCCCGCAAGGTCCTCGCCGCGCACGAGGAGCTCGCCGCCGCCTTCGCCGGACCCCGGGCGCTGCTCGTCGACCTGAACACCGACGGTCCGAGCACCGCCCGCACCGTGCTGGAACACGCCCGCGAACTCGCCCCCGGCGTCGAGCTGATGGCCCGCTTCGAGAGCGGGCTCACGCACGCCGCCGCCGAGATCGCCGCCGGACGCCTGGACGTGTCCTTCGGGTACGCCGACGGCCTGGCCCCCGCCCTGCGCACCCGCCTCGCGCACCGGCCCGTACGGTACGAGCCGCTCGCCGTGCTGCTGCCCGACGGGCACCCGCTGGCCGCGCGCACGGAGATACCGCTGGCGGCGCTGGCGGGGGAGACCGTGTACGCCGGGGCCGGGAACCCGCGGACCCTGGAGTGGACCGGGCTCGCGCGCGAGCTCTTCGCCGGGCGGGGCATCGCGCTGGCGCCGCCCGCACCCGTGGCCGTCGGCAAGGACGAGTTCCGCCGGGTCATGGCCAAGACCCGCAACCCGGTCCTGGCCACCGTCGACTTCCCCGACATGCCGGGCTGCGCGAAACGGCCGCTCGTCGACCCCGTACCGCTGTCCCCGCTGTCGATGGTGTGGCGCAGGGGTTTCACCCACCCCGGCCTCGACGCCCTGCACGCTGCGGCGGCCGCCGGCGCCGCCGCCCGCGGCTGGCTCGACGTCCCCCCGGGCTCCTGGCGTCCGGGGGCGCTCACAGACGCCCCCGGCGGCGGGTGAGAGCAAGGTATCCCGGCGGTCATCGGCCGGGGACCGGAGCGGAAACGCGCCGTTCCTACGGTCTTCCCACGGACGCGACAGCTGTGGAGGCGTGTGATGAGCACCGGTACGACCGCACCGCGCGAAAGGGGCCGCTGGATCGAGCGGTGGGACCCCGAGGACGAGACGTTCTGGAAGGAGACCGGGGAGAGGACCGCCAGGCGGAACCTGTTGTACTCCGTGTTCTCGGAGCACATCGGGTTCTCCATCTGGTCGCTCTGGTCCGTGATGGTGCTCTTCATGGGCCCGGCGTACGGCATCGACCCCGCGGGCAAGTTCTTCCTCATCGCGACCGCCACCGCCGTCGGCGCCCTCGTGCGCATCCCGTACACCTTCGCCGTCGCCCGCTTCGGCGGCCGCAACTGGACGGTCGTCAGCGCGACCCTGCTCCTCGCGCCGACCGTGGCCGCGCTCGTGGTGATGGAACCCGGCACCCCGTACGGGGTCTTCGTCGCCGTCGCCGCGCTGACGGGCGTGGGCGGCGGGAACTTCGCCTCGTCCATGACCAACATCAACGCCTTCTTCCCGCTCCGCAAGAAGGGCTGGGCCCTCGGGCTGAACGCGGGCGGCGGGAACATCGGCGTACCGGTGGTGCAGCTCGCCGCCCTGCTGGTGATCGGCACCGCCGGGGCCGGGCACCCGCGGCTGCTGCTCGCCGCGTACGTCCCGCTGATCGTCGCGGCCGCCGCGCTGGCCTTCGTACGCATGGACAACCTGGCGCCCGTGCGCAGTGACGTGGGCGCCGTACGGGACGCGGCGCGCGATGCGCACACCTGGATCATGGCGTTCCTCTACGTCGGCACCTTCGGCTCCTTCATCGGCTACAGCTTCGCGTTCGGGCTGGTCCTGCAGACGCAGTTCGGCCGGACCCCGCTGCAGGCCGCCTCCCTCACCTTCATCGGGCCGCTCCTCGGCTCGCTGGCCCGCCCGGTGGGCGGGGCGCTCGCCGACCGGCTGGGCGGGGCGCGGATCACCCTGGCGACGTTCGTGGCGATGGCGGCGGCGACGGGGGTGGTCGTCCTCGCCTCGCTCCGCGAGTCGCTGCCGGTGTTCCTCGTCGGGTTCGTGGCGCTGTTCGCGCTGAGCGGCGTCGGCAACGGCTCGACGTACAAGATGATCCCCGGGATCTTCCAGGCCAAGGCGCTGGCCGGCGGGATGACGGGCGAGGACGCCGCGGCCTGGGGGCGCCGGCTCTCCGGGGCGTCCATGGGCCTGATCGGTGCGGTGGGCGCGCTCGGCGGCCTCGCCATCAACCTGGTGTTCCGCGAGGCGTTCACGGCCTCCGGGTCGGGCACCGCCGCGTTCGTCACCTTCCTCGGTTTCTACGCCGTGTGCTGCGCCGTGACGTGGGCGGTATACCTTCGGCGGCCCGCCGCGGGGGCACTGCCGGCGGCCGGGACGGCGGCGGAGCGGCAGCTCACCTCGGTGTAACAGCGGTTAACGGCGGCGAAATACGGTGGAACCGAGTCCGTCACGGCGCTTTGGCAGGCTCGGTTCCGTTGAGCGGGACAGCGGCACACGTGACGACCCCTTGGGCAAGGCAGGACACCACTATGGACGACGCTACGGACCAGGCTGCGGAAACGGCCACCGGCCCTCTCTCCGGGTTCACGGTCGGGGTCACCGCTGCCCGCCGCGCCGACGAGCTGATCGCCCTGCTGCGCCGGCGCGGGGCGACCGTGCTCCACGCGCCGGCCCTGCGGATCGTGCCGCTGGCCGACGACGGGGAACTGATGGCCGCGACCGAGGACTTGATCCGGCGCACGCCGGACGTGGTCGTCGCCACCACCGCGATCGGGTTCCGAGGCTGGATCGAGGCCGCCGACGGCTGGGGGATCGGCGAGGAACTGCTGGAGCGGCTGCGCACCACCGAGCTGCTGGCGCGCGGGCCGAAGGTCAAGGGCGCCGTACGGGCCGCAGGGCTGGTGGAGGCCTGGTCACCGCGGTCGGAGTCCCTCGCGGAGGTGCTGGACCGGCTGCTCGCGGGGGGAGTCGCCGGCCGGCGCATCGCGCTCCAGCTGCACGGGGAGCCGCTGCCGGGGTTCGTCGAGACGCTGCGGGAGCACGGGGCGGAGGTGGTGGTCGTACCGGTGTACCGGTGGATGCCGCCGGAGGACCCGGGCCCGCTGGACCGGCTCCTGGATGCCGTCGCCACCGGCGGGGTCGACGCCGTCACCTTCACCTCGGCCCCGGCTGCGGCCTCGCTGCTGTCCCGGGCCGGCGAACGCGGGATGCGGGAGGCGGTCCTAGAGGCGCTGCGCGGGGACGTCCTGTCGGCGTGCGTGGGGCCGGTGACGGCGCTGCCGCTCCAGGCGCAGGGCGTGGCGACGGTGCAGCCGGAGCGGTTCCGGATCGGGCCGCTGGTGCAGCTGCTGTGCCAGGAGCTGCCGGGGCGGGCCAGGGTGCTGCCGGTGGCGGGGCACCGGCTGGAGATCCGGGGCCACGGGGTGCTCGTCGACGCCGAGCTGCGGCCGGTGCCGCCGGCGGGGATGGCGCTGCTGGGCGCGCTGGCGCGGCGGCCGGGATGGGTGGTGGCGCGGGCGGAGCTGCTGGGGGTGCTGCCGGGGGCGGGGCGGGACGAGCACGCCGTGGAGACGGCGATGGCGCGGCTGCGGGCGGCGCTGGGGGTGCCGAGGCTGATCCAGACGGTGGTGAAGCGGGGGTACCGGCTGTCGCTGGACCCGGGCCGGGTGCCTCCGGCGGTGTGAGGCACGGGGGGCGGGTCGCACGGGGCTGGTCCGGCCGGCGGGGGGTGGGTTAGCGTGCCGAGGTGATGATCAACGGGGTGGAGATGAGGGGCGTCACCGTCGATGACGCCGCGGGGCTGGCCGACACGCTGGCGCGTAACCGGGCCTTCATGGCGCCGTTCGAGCCGCAGCGGCCCGAGCGGTTCTACACCGAGGCCGGGCAGCGGGAGCGGATAGAGGCGCTGCTGGCCGACCGGGACGGCGGGCGGCTGGTGCCGTTCGTACTCGTCGAGGGCGACACGCCCGTCGGCGCCATCAACCTCGGCCGCATCGAGCGAGGCCCCTTCCGCAGCGGCGGCGTGGGCTACTGGGTCGACCAGGACCGGGCCGGGCAGGGGCTGGCCACCGCCGCCCTGGAGGAGGTCTGCCGGATCGCCCGCGACGAGGTCGGCCTGCACCGGGTCGAGGCGGGCACCCTCGTCGACAACCTGGCCTCCCAACGGGTCCTCGCCAAGGCCGGCTTCGAGCAGTTCGGCCTCGCACCGCGCTACCTGCACATCAACGGCGCCTGGCGCGACCACCGCATGTTCCAGCGGCTGCTGCACGACAACCCGCCGCCCGCCCTCTAGCCTCCGGCGCAGCCGGCGGGCACTCTGGGGTGGCGGCCCACGGCAACCGAGGCGGTGACCGGTATGTGGTTCGACTCCGGGCGGGTCTGCCTGGACCTGCTGGCCACCTCCGCCCCCCGGCGGGACGCCGAGGGCATCCGGGACGGCGACGCGCTGCGGCTGTGGCTCGTCGGGGCCGGACTGGTGCCCGACCGGACGCCGCTGGGGCGGGTCGGGCCCGACTGGGTCGGGGCGTTCCGGCAGCTGCGGACCGATGTGGGGAGCCTCGTACGGGCCGAGCTGCACGGGGCCGCGCCCGAGGAGGGGGCCCTGGCCCGGGTCAACGCGGCGGCCGCCGGTCCACCCCCGGGGCTGTGTGCGGTGCGGGACCAAGAAGGGCACCTCGTGCGGGAGTTGTGCGGCGGGGTGGAATGCGCCGGGCTGCTCGCCGCCGTCGCCCGGGACGCCGTCGAGCTGCTCACCGACCCCGGCGACCGGGCGCTGCTGCGCGCCTGCGAGGGCGAGGGCTGCGCCCGCGTCTACCTCGACACCTCGCGCGGCCACCGGCGCCGGTGGTGCTCCAGCGAGCTGTGCGGCAACCGCGAACGCGTCGCCCGCCACCGCCGGCGGGTCCTGGCGGCCGGATCGGCGTAGCGCGGGACCCGCCGGGAGGGGGCGATCCGCCGGCGGTCCCGGAACGGGCGTGCGGACCCGGCCCCGCTTCGCGTACGGTTGACGGTCGCCCATGCACGTCAGAAGGGGGCCTTGGTGGCCGCGCAGAATGCCGCTGTCGACAGCACGGCGGATTCCGTCCGCGATCGGGAGATCGCGGTCGAGCAGACGCATCTCGACCGGGTGTACCGACGCCTTGAGGAGAAGATCCACGAGGCCGAGTTCCTGATGAACGACGCCGCCAAGCGCGGGCAGGTCGGCACGCCCGGCGCGCTCGCCGAGCGCGACGCGCAGGTCTTCCGCGCCGGGATCCACCTCAACCGGCTGAACAACGAGTTCGAGGACTTCCTGTTCGGCCGGGTCGACCTGGTCCTCGGCAAGGACGGCGAACGCGGCCCGGACGGGGCGTACACCTCGGTGGAGCCCGCCGACGACGCCATCCGCGACGACCTCACCGCCGACATCGCCGAGACCCTGCACATCGGGCGCATCGGCGTGCTCGACTCCGACTACGCGCCGCTGGTCATCGACTGGCGCGCCCCGGCGGCCGCGCCGTTCTACCGGTCCACGCCGAAGGACCCGGGCCGGGTCGTACGCCGCCGCGTGATCCGCTCCAAGGGCCGCAAGGTGCTCGGCGTCGAGGACGACCTGATGCGCCCCGAGGTCACCGCCCACCTCGACGGGCAGGAACTGCCCGTCATCGGCGACGGCGCCCTGATGGCCGCGCTCGGGCGGGCCCGCACGCACTCCATGCGGGACATCGTCTCCTCCATCCAGGCCGAGCAGGACCTGGTGATCCGGGCCCCCGCGGCGTCCGTCGCCGAAGTGGCGGGCGGCCCCGGTACCGGCAAGACGGCGGTGGCCCTGCACCGCGCCGCCTACCTCCTCTACCAGGACCGGCGGCGCTACTCCGGCGGCATCCTCATCGTCTCGCCGACCCCGTTGCTCGTCGCGTACACCGAAGGCGTGCTGCCCTCCCTCGGCGAGGAGGGGCAGGTCGCCATCCGGGCGCTCGGCTCGCTCGTCGACGGGGCGGAGGCGACCACGTACGACGAGCCGGCCGTGGCCCGCATCAAGGGCTCGTCCCGGATGCTCAAGGTGCTCCGCAAGGCGGTCCGGGGCGCCCTGGAACTCGGCGGCGCCGGTGGGGGCGGGGCCCCCGACCGGCTGCGGGTCGTGGCCTTCGGGCGGCGCCAGGAGCTGGAGGCCGACGAACTGAACCGCATCCGGCAGAACGTGCTCGGCGGCACCGCCCCGGTCAACCTGCTGCGGCCGCGCGCCCGCAAGCTGCTGCTGGACGCCCTGTACGCGAAGTCCGGCGCCAACGGGCGGCACAGCGACCCCGAGCTGGCCGCCGAATTGCGCTCCGCGTTCGACGAGGACATCTCCACCGAGGACTCCTTCATCGAGTTCCTGAACGCCTGGTGGCCCGAGCTGACCCCGCGCGGGGTGCTGGCCGCGATGGCCGACGAGCGCAGGCTCGGCCGCTGGTCGCGCCGGGACCTGAACCAGCGCGAGGTCCGCCAGCTGGCGCGCTCCCTGCGCCGGACCGGCCCGGACGGCAAGGGGCCGCTGTCGGTGCACGACGTGGCGCTGCTGGACGAGCTCCAGCAGCTGCTGGGCGCGCCCGCGCGGCCCCGCCGCAAGCGGGAGTTCGATCCGCTGGACCAGCTCAGCGGGCTGGAGGAGCTGATGCCGGCCCGCGAGGAGACCCAGTGGGAGCGGGCGGAGCGGATCGCGGCGGAGCGCACCGAGTACGCGCACGTCATCGTGGACGAGGCCCAGGACCTGACGCCGATGCAGTGGCGGATGGTGGGCCGCCGGGGCCGCCACGGAACCTGGACGGTGGTCGGCGACCCCGCCCAGTCCTCCTGGACGGACCCGCAGGAGGCGGCCGCGGCGCGCGACGAGGCGCTGGGGACCCGGCCGCGCCGGCGGTTCACGCTGACCGTGAACTACCGCAACCCGGCGGAGGTCGCGGAGGTCGCCTCCCGCGTGCTGCGCCGGGCGATGCCGGGGATGGAACCGCCGCGGGCGGTCCGCTCCACGGGCCTGGAGCCCCGTTTCACGGCCGCGGAGGGCGACCTGGGCCGTGCGGTGCGCCAGGAGACCCGGCGGCTGCTGGAGCAGGTGGACGGCACGGTCGGCGTGGTCGTGGCCATGGACCGGCGCGCGGAGGCCGCCGGGTGGCTGGCGGACCTCGGCGAGCGGGCGGTGGCGCTCGGCAGCCTGGAGGCGAAGGGGCTGGAGTACGACGCCACGGTGGTGGTCTCCCCGGCGGAGATCGCCGACGAATCGCCGGCCGGGCTGCGGGTGCTGTACGTGGCGCTGACGCGCGCGACGCAGCAGCTGACGGTGGTCTCCACCCCCCGGGACGCACCCGACGCCTCGGGCGTGCCCGCGCTGCTGGCCCCGGAGGCCGGCTGACTGGGCCGGATGGCCCGCGGCCAGGGGTGTGGTGGCGGGAACAACTGCCGGGAGGGGGATCGCATTCGGCGATCCTTTGTTAGCCTGGGTACGACACCGGCTCGATCCAAGCCCCCGGGCCCAACCTTCGTCGCCTAGAGCGACCACTTGCCGCGAGGCGAGCATGGCGGGTCGGTGTTCCAGCGTGAAAAACAGGTCTGCCCCTCCGCGGTCGCGGAGGGGCAGACCTGTTGTGCGTTCGGGCCCTTGCTTGGGGGTGGACTTCCGCGCCCACCTCAAATCTCGTATGGTGGAAGAGTTCTTCCGAAATTTGTAGCTGGTTACCTTGTACCGGCTGGTAGGTGGGACGATCGGACAACAGGTCCTGCCGCACGTGCCGTGCAGCGGGCCCTGTGTACAGAAAAACCAGGGAACAGAAGAGGAACACGGCCATGGCAACGGCGCCCAGCGTCTCGTACTCGATGACGGTCCGCTTGGAAGTGCCCGCGAGCGGAACCGCGGTCTCCCAGCTCACCACCGCCGTGGAGTCGTCCGGAGGATCCGTCACCGGCCTCGACGTCACCGCGTCCGGCCACGAGAAGCTCCGTATCGACGTCACCATCGCCGCGACCTCCACCGCGCACGCGGACGAGATCGTCGAGAAGCTGCGCGGCATCGAGGGCGTCAGCCTGGGCAAGGTCTCCGACCGAACCTTCCTGATGCACCTCGGCGGCAAGATCGAGATGTCGTCCAAGCACCCCATCCGCAACCGCGACGACCTCTCGATGATCTACACCCCCGGTGTCGCCCGCGTCTGCACGGCCATCGCCGAGAACCCCGAGGACGCGCGCCGCCTGACCATCAAGCGCAACTCCGTCGCAGTCGTGACGGACGGCTCCGCCGTACTGGGCCTCGGCAACATCGGCCCGATGGCCGCGCTGCCCGTCATGGAGGGCAAGGCGGCCCTCTTCAAGCGCTTCGCCGGCATCGACGCCTGGCCGATCTGCCTCGACACCCAGGACAGCGACGAGATCGTCGCCGCCGTCAAGGCCATCGCACCCGGCTTCGCCGGCATCAACCTGGAGGACATCTCCGCGCCGCGCTGCTTCGAGATCGAAGCCCGGCTGCGCGAGGCCCTCGACATCCCCGTCTTCCACGACGACCAGCACGGCACCGCGATCGTCGTACTCGCCGCCCTGACCAACGCACTTCGCGTGGTGGGCAAGGCAGTTGGCGACGTCAAGGTCGTCATGTCGGGCGCCGGCGCGGCGGGCACCGCCATCCTCAAGCTGCTCCTCGCGGCCGGGGTGAAGAACGCCGTCAGCGCCGACATCAACGGGGTCGTGCACGCGGGCCGCCCCGACCTGGTCGACGCCGCCCCCGACTCCCCGCTGCGCTGGATCGCCGACAACACCAACCCCGAGGGCTACACCGGCACCCTCAAGGAGGCCGTGGTCGGCGCCGACGTCTTCATCGGCGTCTCGGCCCCCAACGTCCTCAACGGCGAGGACGTGGCCGCCATGGCCGAGGGCGCGATCGTGTTCGCGCTCGCGAACCCGGACCCGGAGGTCGACCCGGCCATCGCCCGCCAGACCGCCGCCGTCGTGGCCACCGGCCGCTCCGACTTCCCCAACCAGATCAACAACGTCCTGGTCTTCCCGGGCGTCTTCCGCGGTCTGCTGGACGCCCAGTCGCGCACCGTGGACACGGGCATGATGCTGGCCGCGGCCACCGCACTGGCCGATGTCGTCGGCGAGGACGAGCTCAACGCGAACTACATCATCCCGTCGGTGTTCAACGACAAGGTCGCGGGCGCGGTCGCCGGAGCCGTCCGCAAGGCCGCCTCGGCCCCTGTGACGGCACCCACCTCCGCCTGATCCCGGCGCGTCGCGGGATGCGGGCCCGGCCGGGCGCCTCTAGGGTTGCGGGGATGCCCGCGGGGCCCGCGGTCCGCATCCACCGGAACGACAGGTGCGGACGGAGCGTCACCGCGGCGTGACTGTGGCGCTTTTCGTGTGACCCTGGCGGGTGCCGGATTGGCTTTCCCGCCGCTGGTGGGGGCAGGATGCGTAACCGGGCGAGAGGGTCTGACGTTCAGACCCGGGTCCGGGGACTGTCCGAGGGCCCTGGCAGCATCGGCTTCGATCTCACGCCTCTAAGGCAAGTTGAACACGGGAGTACAACATGAACCGCAGTGAGCTGGTGGCCGCTCTGTCCGAGCGCGCCGAGGTGACCCGCAAGGACGCCGACGCCGTTCTGGCCGCGCTCGCCGAGACCGTCGGCGAGATCGTCGCCAAGGGCGACGAGAAGGTCACCATCCCCGGCTTCCTGACCTTCGAGCGCACCCACCGTGCCGCTCGCACCGCGCGCAACCCGCAGACCGGCGACCCCATCCAGATCCCGGCCGGCTACAGCGTGAAGGTCTCCGCGGGCTCCAAGCTCAAGGAAGCCGCCAAGGGCAAGTAGCACCGCCCTTGTGCCGAGGGCCGCACAGGCCCTCGGGACGGCAGTGGTACGCACAACCGCCAAGGGCGGCCACCCCCGTACGGGAGTGGCCGCCCTTCGGCCTGTCCGGGGCCCTCCGCGGGCCCCGGACGTCGACCGGGTCTAGACGAGGTCGCCGTTCGGCAGTTCGACCTTGGCGCCCAGCTCGACGAGCTTCTCCATGAAGTTCTCGTAGCCGCGGTTGATGAGGTCGATGCCGTGCACCCGCGAGGTGCCCTCGGCGGCCAGCGCCGCGATCAGGTACGAGAACCCGCCGCGCAGGTCGGGGATGACCAGATCGGCGCCCTGCAGCCTGGTGGGGCCGGACACGACCGCCGAGTGCAGGAAGTTGCGCTGCCCGAAACGGCACGCGGAGCCGCCCAGGCACTCCCGGTACAGCTGGATGTGTGCACCCATCTGGTTGAGCGCGGAGGTGAATCCGAGCCGCGACTCGTACACCGTCTCGTGCACGATGGACAGGCCGGAGGCCTGCGTCAGCGCGACGACCAGCGGCTGCTGCCAGTCGGTCTGGAAGCCGGGGTGCACGTCCGTCTCCAGCGCGATGGCCTTGAGCGGACCGCCGGGGTGCCAGAAGCGGATGCCCTCGTCGTCGATCTCGAACGCGCCGCCGACCCGCCGGAAGGTGTTCAGGAAGGTCATCATCGAGCGCTGCTGCGCGCCGCGGACGTAGATGTTGCCGCCGGTGGCGAGCGCCGCGGAGGCCCACGAGGCGGCTTCCAGGCGGTCCGGGAGCGCCTTGTGGTTGTAGCCGGTGAGCTCGTCCACGCCGGTGATCCGGATCGTCCGGTCGGTGTCGAGGGAGATGATCGCGCCCATCTTCTGCAGGACGCAGATGAGGTCTTCGATCTCCGGTTCGACGGCGGCGTTGCTGAGCTCGGTGACGCCTTCGGCCAGGACGGCCGTCAGGAGCACCTGTTCGGTCGAACCGACCGAGGGGTACGGCAGCCGGATCTTGCAGCCGCGCAGGCGCTGCGGCGCCTCCAGGTACTGACCGCCCTCGCGCTTCTCGATGGTCGCGCCGAACTGGCGGAGCACGTCGAAGTGGAAGTCGATGGGACGGCCGCCGATGTCGCATCCGCCGAGGCCGGGGATGAAGGCGTGGCCGAGGCGGTGCAGCAGCGGACCGCAGAACAGGATCGGGATCCGGGAGGATCCCGCGTGCGCGTCGATGTCGGCGACGTTGGCGGCCTCGACGTACGTGGGGTCGAGGATCAGCTCGCCCGGCTCCTCGCCGGGGCGCACGGTGACGCCGTGCAGCTGGAGCAGGCCGCGGACGACGCGGACGTCACGGATGTCGGGCACGTTGCGCAGCCGGCTGGGGGCGCTGCCGAGCAGAGCGGCCACCATGGCCTTCGGCACGAGGTTCTTCGCGCCGCGGACACGGATCTCGCCCTCGAGCGGGGTACCGCCGTGGACAAGCAGGACATCGTCAGTGCCGGTCATGGATCTCGCGTTCCGAAGAGGTACTCCCCGGTGATCGGGGGAGTGTGGGCAGGGGCCAGTGAAAAGGGTAAGGGGCACCACCCCCTTGTTCGTAAGGCCGACGCGGCCGCAGGACCGTCATCGATGAGGCACGGCCGCCCTCTTGGCACCCACCGTGCGCACACTGTTGCGGAGTGTCGCGTTCCGGACCGCTCGGGGCCGTTCGGGGCGGGTCCAGGGCCGTCCGGGGCCCCTTCGCGCACCGTTCGGGGGCCACTCGGGCGACAATCGGGGAACTTTCCGAAGAGCGCTGCGGGTCCCGCCGCGACCGGATGCCGTCCTCGGCTCCCCGTCGGGGGCCGATATGCGGGATCATGTCCGCATGACCGAGGTGTCCTCCCTCACAGGGCGGCTGCTCGTGGCCACCCCCGCCCTCGCGGACCCGAACTTCGACCGCGCGGTCGTGCTGCTGCTCGACCACGACGAGCAGGGCTCGCTCGGCGTCGTCCTCAACCGGCCCACCCCGGTGGGCGTCGTCGACATCCTGCTGCCCTGGGCGCCGTTGGCCGGCGACCCCGGGGTGGTGTTCCAGGGCGGCCCGGTGGGGCTGGACTCCGCCCTCGGGATCGCCGTGATCCCGGGCGAGGAAGGGCCGCTGGGGTGGCGCCGGGTGCACGGGGCGATCGGGCTCGTCGACCTGGAGACCCCGCCGGAGCTGCTGGCCGCCGCCCTGGGCTCGCTGCGGATCTTCGCCGGCTACTCCGGATGGGGCCCCGGCCAGCTGGAGATCGAGCTGGGCGAGGGCGCCTGGTACGTGGTGGACTCCGAACCCGGCGACGTGTCCTCCCCGGACCCCGAACGGCTCTGGCGGGCGGTGCTGCGGCGCCAGCGCAGCGACCTCGCGATGGTCGCCACCTATCCGGACGACCCGTCGCTCAACTGACCCGGGCGAGGGTCGGTACCCTGGATTTCATGAGCACTCTTGAGCCCGAGCGCGGGACTGGTACGGGGACCCTCGTAGAGCCGACGCCGCAGGTGTCCCACGGCGACGGCGACCACGAGCGCTTCGCCCACTACGTCCAGAAGGACAAGATCATGGCGAGCGCGCTCGACGGCACCCCCGTCGTCGCGCTGTGCGGCAAGGTCTGGGTCCCGGGTCGCGACCCGAAGAAGTACCCGGTCTGCCCCATGTGCAAGGAGATCTACGAATCCATGGGCGCCGGCGGCGACAAGGACAAGGGCGGCAAGGACAAGTAGCCCGCCGCCCCCGCAGGACCCCTCCGCGCCGTCCGCGCGCGGCGGGTCCGGGGCGGGCGCGGACGCAGGCCCCCGGGTGCGCCACGGCGCTTCCGGGGGCCTGCGCCGTACCCGTAGGGTCGGCCCGACCGGCGCTGCGCGCAGCGGGTGTTGCGCGGAGCGCGACGCGCTGTCGCGAAGGGCCGACCATGGACCTGATCCCCGCACCCCGCCGTGCCGAGTTCCGCGCGGAGGGGCCGCGCCTGGCGCTGGGTCCCGATACGGCGCTGGCCGCCGGGCCCGGGACCGAGGGAGTGGCCCGCTGGCTGCGCCGGGAGCTGGGGGCCGCCACCGGGTTCGCCTTCCCGGACGCGGCGCCGGGCGCACGGGGCGACGTACGGCTCGCGCTGGACGAGGGCCTGGCCGGCGAGGAGTACCGGCTCACGACCGGTCAGGACGGGGCCGAGCTGACGGGCGGGTCGGCGGCCGGGGTGTTCTGGGCCGCCCAGACGCTGCGTCAGCTCCTCGGCCCCGACGCCTACCGGCGGGCGCCGCTGCCGGGGCGGGTGTGGGAACTGCCCCACGGGGCGGTGGAGGACGGCCCCCGGTTCGGATGGCGCGGGATGATGCTCGACGTCGCCCGGCACTTCATGCCCAAGGACGGCGTGCTGCGCTACATAGACCTGCTCGCGGCGCACAAGCTGAACGTCCTGCACCTGCACCTGACCGACGACCAGGGCTGGCGGGTGGAGATCGAGCGCTACCCGCGGCTCACCGGGGTGGGCGCGTGGCGGCCGCGCAGCCGGTGGGGCCACCGCGCCTCGCCGCTGTGGAACGAGACCCCGCACGGCGGCCACTACACCCGCGACGACATCCGCGAGATCGTCGCGTACGCGGGGCAGCGCCACGTGCGGGTGGTGCCCGAGATCGACGTACCCGGGCATTCGCAGGCGGCCATCGCCGCGTACCCCGAGCTCGGCAACACCGACGTCGTGGACACGGCCGCGCTGGGCGTGTGGGACGACTGGGGCGTCAGCGAGAACGTGCTGGCCCCCTCCGAGGACGTACTGCGCTTCTACGAAGGGGTTTTCGAGGAGCTGCTGGAGCTCTTCCCGGTGGAGGTCTCGCCGTTCGTGCACGTGGGCGGCGACGAGTGCCCCAAGGCGCAGTGGCGTGCCTCCCCGGCCGCGCAGCGGCGGATCGCGGAGTTGGGGCTCGACGGGGAGGACGGCCTCCAGTCCTGGTTCATCCGGCACTTCGACCGCTGGCTCGCCGAACGCGGCCGGCGCCTGATCGGGTGGGACGAGATCCTGGAGGGCGGCCTCGCGCCCGGCGCGGCCGTCTCCTCCTGGCGCGGTTACGCGGGCGGCGTCGCCGCGGCCGAGGCGGGCCACGACGTGGTGATGTGCCCCGAACAGCAGGTGTACTTGGACCACCGTCAGGCGGCCGGCCCCGATGAGCCCGTGCCGATCGGGTACGTGCGGACCCTGGCCGACGTGTACCGCTTCGAGCCGGTTCCGCCGGGCCTGTCGCCCGGGGCGGCGGCGCACGTGCTGGGCGCGCAGGCCAACGTGTGGACCGAGGTGATGGAGGACCAGAGCCGCGTCGACTACCAGGTGTTCCCCCGGCTGGCCGCCTTCGCGGAGGTGGTGTGGTCGCGGCTGCCCGAGCCGGCGGCGCGGGACCTGCCGGGCTTCGAAGCGCGGATGGCCGGGCACTACGCGCGGCTGGACGCACTCGGCGTCGACTACCGGCCGCCCGGCGGCCCGTTGCCCCGGCAGCGGCGCCCGGGCGTGCTGGGGCGGCCGATCGCGGGGGAGCCCCCGAACGTGTGACTCGGGCAACCGGTCGGCCGCGGGGTGCCGGACGGGACGGTTCGCAGTCATTCGCAATCGTTCCGGCCTGTTCGGAAACCTTAAGGGGTTTGTCGGAATTATTTCCGGATTCGGTCGAAACCAGGCGGAAGCGGGGGACTTGACCACCCAGGGCGGGAGCGGCGGGCGCGCGGGTGGTGCAGGGGCGACCCTCGCGCCGGGAGACCCGGAAGATGTGCCAGAGTTGCCACGTCCCGGCGGTGAGCACGTACCGTACGGCGGACAGGCGTGAGCGCCGGGACCGGGACATCGGGAAGGGGCAGCTGGGTTGACCACGCACGCACCGCATGCACTGCACGCACCGCATTCACCTCAGGGGCCTCAGGGGCCTCAGGCGGTGCAGTCCGTCACGCTGCCGGCCTCGCTCGACGAGGCCGTGGCGGCACTCACCGCCATGCCCGCCGCCGTGCCCGTGGCCGGTGGCACCGACCTGATGGCCGCCGTCAACGCGGGCCTGCTGCGCCCCGCCGCGCTCGTCGGCCTCGGCCGGATCAACGAGATCCGCGGCTGGCAGTACCAGGACGGCCACGCGCTGCTCGGCGCCGGCCTCACCCACGCACGGATGGGTCGGCCGGATTTCGCCGCCCTGATCCCGGCCCTGGCGGCCGCCGCGCGGGCCGCCGGACCGCCGCAGATCCGCAACGCGGGCACCCTCGGCGGCAACATCGCCTCGGCCGCGCCGACCGGTGACGCGCTGCCCGTCCTCGCGGCCCTGGAGGCGGTCCTCGTCATCGTCGGCCCCGCCGGACTCGGTGAATCAGGAGTGGCCCGGCGCGAGATCCCGGTCTCCCACCTGCTGGCGGGCCGCGAGATGCTGCGGCCGGGCGAACTGATCGGCTTCGTGCGGGTGCCGCTGCTGCACGCGCCGCAGGTGTTCTTGAAGGCGACCGGGCGTACGGGCCCGGGGCGCGCGGTGGCGTCCGTGGGGCTCGTACTGGACCCCGCGCGCCGGGGCGTGCGCTGCGCGATCGGTGCGGTCGCGCCGATGCCGCTGCGGCCGCTGGAGGCCGAGCAGTGGGTGGCCTCCCTGATCGACTGGGACGGCGAACGCGGCCTGGCCCCCGAGGCGCTGGAGGCGTTCGGCGAGTACGTCGCCGCCGCCTGCGTGCCCGACCAGGGGGAACCGGTGGCCGCCGGGGTACTGCATTTGCGGCGGACGGTGGCCGTACTGGCACGGAGGGCCCTGGGGAGGGCGCTGAGCTCATGAGTGGGAACGAGAACGTGAGCGGAACCAACGGGGGTGTGGGCCCCGCGGACGCCGCGGGCCACACCGGGGCCGGCTGGGGCTGGGAGCCGGTGCCGCAGGGCGGCGAGTACGACTCCGAGGCCACGGCCTTCGTGAAGCTGCCGCAGGACATGCTGGACGCGCTCGACGGCGGGGAGCCGCTGGCGGCGCCCGGGCACGGGTACGTGCCGCCGCCGATGATCGTGCCCCTGGGCTCGGCCAGTGCGGATCCCACGGCCACCGGCACCTGGACGATGCCCGTGCCGTGGCCCGAGGCGGGCGGCCCCGGCGGTGGCGGCGGTGCCACTACCGCCGCGGCCGCCGCTCCGGCGCGCGGGCCGATCCCCGCGTCGATCCCCCTCCCGGCCTCCGTGGCGGCGGCCTTCGCCGACGCCGCGCAGGACGGGGCGGGGCGGGACGGGGCGGGGCCCGGGCAGGACGCCGCGCACCGGAGCGACCCGGGGGCCACGGCCGAGTGGCGCTTCCCCGAGGCGACGCAGACCGAGGCGGCGCAGACCGAGGCGGCGCAGGCCACCGGGCAGTGGACGTTCGGGACCGGTACGGCGGCCGCCGACTGGAGCCAGGCTCCCGCGACCCTGCCGGGCGGCGCCGCAGCGCCCTGGGCGACGCCGGCGTACGACAACTCCCTGAGCTCGGGCGTACTGCCGGGCGCGGAAGACGCAGGCGCGGCCGCGGGGGCTGCGGCCGGCCCGGGAGCTTCGGGGCGCGGTCCCCGGGTGCTGGGCGGGCCCGGCGTGGGCACGCCGCTGCCGGTGTCGGCGCAGCTGGGCGAGCCGGAGCGGGAGCCCGAGCCCGCGGTGTACGCGGCCCCGGACATCGAGGCGGCCCACGGGGCGGCGCGGATGCCGGTCGAGGAGGAACGGCCGCGTCCGGTGGGCGCGGAGCCGGGGCCCGGGGACGGGCACGGGTTCGAGGACGGGCACGGGTTCGGGCCCGGGGACGGGCCTGGGTTCGGGGACGGGCCTGGGTTCGGCGCGCCGGTGGCCGGGGCCGGGCCGGATGCTGCGGAGGCCGGTGCGCAGACCCCTGCGGAGGCCGTTGCCGAGCCGGAGCGGGGGCAGGAGCCGGAGCCGGAGCCGGAGCCCGAGGCCGGGTTCGGTGTGCCGGGGTACGAGCCGGAGACCGGGCACGAGCCGGAGACCGGGCACGGGTCGGGCGGGGCCGGGCAGGAGCCGGCCGGCGAAGCCACCGGGGCGTTCACGCCGGGGGCGGGAAGCGCCGACAGCGGCGAGGCACTGCCGGGTGCGGGTACCACCGCAGGTTTCCCGGCCGGGGATGCGACGTACGACGAAACGCCCCTCGACGCCCCCGCCCCGCATCACGAGCACCCGCTCGCCTCCTACGTCCTGCGCGTCAACGGGGCCGACCGGCCCGTCACCGGTGCGTGGATCGGCGAATCGCTCCTGTACGTGCTGCGCGAGCGCCTCGGTCTGGCCGGTGCCAAGGACGGCTGCTCGCAGGGCGAGTGCGGGGCCTGCGCGGTGCAGGTCGACGGCCGGCTCGTCGCGTCCTGCCTGGTCCCCGCCGCGACGGCCGCGTCCAGCGAGGTCCGCACCGTCGAAGGACTCGCGACGGACGGGGAACTCTCGGACGTGCAGCAGGCGTTGTGCAGATCGGGCGCAGTGCAGTGCGGGTTCTGCGTGCCCGGCATGGCCATGACCATCCACGACCTGCTGGAAGGCAACCACGCCCCCAGCGAGCTGGAGACCCGGCAAGCCCTGTGCGGCAACCTGTGCCGCTGCTCGGGCTACAAGGGCGTCATCGAAGCGGTCCGCGACGTCGTGGCCGAACGCTCGGCCACCACCTCGTCCGCGGACGAACCCGCGGCCGGCGCGGAAGCGCGCATCCCGCACCAGGCCGCACCGGGCGAGGGCGGCATCCACCACAACGGAGGCATGGCGTGAGCGGGCACGACGCGGCCACGACCACCCTGATGGCGACGACCGTCCCGACCGCCGCCGGGGACTCGGAACCCGAAGTCCTGCGCGGGATCGGGGTCTCCGTCCCGTCCGCGCACGCCCGCGCCAAGACCGAGGGCACCTTCCCCTACGCCGCCGACCTGTGGGCCGAAGGCCTGCTCTGGGCCGCCGTGCTCCGCTCCCCGCACGCGCACGCCCGCATCCTCTCCATCGACACGACGGCCGCCGCGGCCATGCCCGGCGTGCGCGCCGTCGTCACCCACGCCGACGTCCCCGGCGCCACCACCCACGGCCGCCGGATCGCCGACCGGCCCGTCTTCGCCCACGACGTGGTCCGCCACCACGGCGAACCCATCGCCGCCGTCGCCGCCGACCACCCCGACACCGCCCGCCTCGCCGCGGCCGCCATCGCGGTCGAGTACGAGCTGCTGGACGCGGTGACCGACCCCGAGCAGTCGTTCGGGGCGCCCGCCCTGCACCCCGACGGCAACCTGATCCGGCACATCCCGCTGCGCTACGGCGACCCGGAGGCCACCGGCGAGGTGGTCGTCGAGGGCCTGTACCGGATCGGCCGCCAGGACCCCGCGCCCATCGGCGCCGAGGCGGGGCTTGCCGTCCCGCGGCCCGACGGGGGCGTGGAGATCTACACCGCCTCCACCGACCCGCACACCGACCGCGACCTGGCGGCGGCCTGCTTCGGTCTGGAGCCGGACCGGGTGCGGATCGTCGTCACCGGCGTCCCGGGCGCGACGGCCGACCGCGAGGACCCCGCCTTCCAGCTCCCGCTCGGGCTCCTCGCCCTGCGCACGGGCTGCCCGGTGAAGCTCGCCGCCACCCGCGAGGAGTCCTTCCTCGGCCACGCCCACCGCCACCCGACGCTGCTGCGCTACCGCCACCACGCGGACGCGGAGGGCCGGCTGGTCAAGGTCGAGGCCCAGATCCTGATGGACGCCGGCGCCTACGCCGACGCCTCCGCGGAGTCCCTCGCGGCGGCGGTGGCCTTCGCGTGCGGCCCGTACGTGGTGCCGCACGCCTTCGTGGAGGGCTGGGCGGTACGCACCAACAACCCGCCTTCCGGCCACGTGCGCGGCGAGGGCGCGATGCAGGTGTGCGCCGCGTACGAGGGCCAGATGGACAAGCTGGCGGCCGCGCTCGGCATCGACGGCGCGGAGATCCGGATGCGCAACGTGCTGGCCACGGGCGACCTGCTCCCCACGGGCCAGACGGTGACCTGCCCCGCCCCGGTGGCCGAACTCCTGCGCGCCGTACGCGACGTGGAACTCCCCTCCCTCCCGATGGACACCCCGCAGGAGGAGTGGCTGCTGCCGGGCGGCCCGGAGGGCGCGGGCGAGCCGGGCGCGGTGCGGCGCGGGGTCGGATACGGCGTGGGCATGGTGCACATGCTCGGCGCCGAGGGGACCGACGAGGTCTCCACCGCCACGGTGAAGGTCGTGGACGGCGCGGCCACCGTCATCTGCGCGGCCGTCGACACCGGCCAGGGCTTCTCGACGCTCGCCCGCCAGATCGTCCAGGAGGTCCTGGGCGTGGACGAGGTGGTCACGGCCCCGGTCGACACCGACCAGCCGCCGGCCGGCCCGGCGGCGCACGGCCGCCACACGTGGGTGTCCGGGGGCGCGGTCGAGCGGGCCGCGAAGATGGTCCGCACGCAGCTCCTCCAGCCGATGGCCCACAAGCTGGGCATGTCGACGGAGCTCCTCCAGATCCAGGACGGCCGGATCACCTCGTACGACGGCGCGTTCTCCACCACGGTGGCGGAGGCGATGGCGGGCAAGGAACTCTGGGCGACGGCCCAGTGCCGCCCCCACCCGACCGAACCCCTGGACGCGGACGGCCAGGGGGACGCCTTCGTCGGCCTCGCCTTCTGCGCGATCCGCGCGGTGGTGGACGTCGACGTGGAACTCGGCTCGGTGCGCGTGGTCGAACTGGCCGTCGCGCAGGACGTGGGCCGGATCCTGAACCCCGCCCAGCTGGAAGCCCGCATCGAAGCGGGAGTCACGCAGGGCGTGGGCGCGGCGCTGACCGAAAACCTCCGCTCGGTGGCGGGGGTGATCCGCCACCCCGACCTGACGGGCTACGCGCTGCCGACCTCGCTGGACGCCCCGGTGGTGCGGATCGTCAAGCTGGTCGAAGAGCGGGACGTGGTGGCCCCGTTCGGCGCGAAGGCGGCGAGCGCGGTCCCGGTGGTGACGACCCCGTCGGCGATCGCCTCGGCGGTCCGCGCGGCAACGGGCCGTCCGGTGAACAGGCTCCCGATCCGGCCATCGGCGGCGGTGGCGGCGCCGAACTCGTGACGGTCTGACGGGGGTTGACCCTTGCGTTCGCCCCAACCCTGTGCTTGGGGGTGTCGGTGCCGGTCGCTAGAGTGATCGGCACGAGGGCGCACGTACGCGTGCGAACGGGGACGGGGACAACGGGGAGTCGGGGAGGCCATCGTGGCGGAGGAGAACGGCGGACTGGCAGGCATCGTCGGCGCGAGCAACGGCGTGGCGGACGCGATCATGCGCCAGGCGAAGGCGCTGGAAGTCGAGTACGAAACGCTGAACGGCTTCAAGAAGCTGGTCGATGCCCAGCTCAAGAAGCTCGACGGTTCCCAGGCGGCCCCGGACAAGCTCCAGGACGGCACGCTGCCCGCGGGAACGCTGGGCACCGGGTTCGCGGAGGCGGACGCGCTGTTCAAGGCGTACGGGACCGTGCACACGCAGCTGACGACCCTGTCGAAGGGCCTGGCGGACCAGATCGAGGGTCTCGGTATCGCGATCCTCACGGGCGGCAAGGGCTTCGCGGACGTGGACGAGGAGACGCGGCAGCGGATGCTGGCGATCGCGCAGCGGGCGAAGGAGCACTACGTCCGCGAGCGCGATCCCTCGGCCGACCAGCCGCAGCAGCAGCCGCAGGGCGGCCAGACACCCACGCCGGCGCCGAGCAAGACGGAGGTCGATTACTGATGGTGACGAGCTTCGACGGCTACACCCACGAACAGCTGATGGCGATGATCGCCTCGATCAAGCCGGAGGTGGTCCGTGCCCGGGCGACCCAGCTTGAGGAAGCTGCCGTCGCGATCAAGGAGATCGGCGAGAACCTCAAGAACCACAAGGTGTCGGGGTGGGAGGGCGAGACTGCGACGACCTACCAGAACTGGGTGAACTCGGCGGGCAATGCGACGCTGCGTCTGGCGGACTACAGCAAGGACGCCTCGAAGTGGATGACGATCGCGGCGCAGCACATGTACGAGGCCCAGAGCACGCCGGGCGTCGACACGTCGGCCAAGGAGAACCTGGCGGCCGCGCGCAAGTTCCACAACGACCCGGACTCGGCGAAGATCGGCTCACTGGCGGCGCAGAAACTGGAGGCGGACCGCCTCCAGGCGGTGCAGCAGCTGAAGAAGCTGGCGGAGTCGTACGACGAGTCGTCGCGCAACATGAACGCGGCGCCGGTCCCGACGTTTCCTCCGCCGCCGGCGAAGTTCGTGCCCGGCGGGGGCTATGCCTATAGCTCCTCGGACGTGGCGCGCCCGAGCGCAGAGTCCAGCGGTAGCTCCGGCGCGGGCGACGGTTCCGGGTACACGGCAGCGGCACCAGCCGACGGCGTAAGCGGAAGCAGGACCGCCTACCAGCCGCCCTCCGGATCGGAACTGCCCCCAACGGTGGCACCGACTCCGGCCAGCCCTCTGCCAGCTCCCGACCGCAACGTCAACGTCGACTTGAACACCGTCGGCACCCTTCCGCCTACGACTGCTCCTCCCACGGTCATCCTGCCCCCAGGTCCGGGACCGGTCACTTCTGGAGGCGGCCCCACCCCCATTCAGGTGGTTCCCCCGCTGACGCTTCCCCCGACCACCAGCTCGACGAAGCCGGTTGCTGGGGGCAGGTTCCCACGCCCCACCCTGCCTCCTGGCAAGGCCGCCGGGACCCCGGGACTGCCTCCGAGCGAGACCGGCATCGTCGGCGGCCGCCCGGTGACTCCTCGTGGACCGAGTGCTGGCATCCCGCGCGGTACGGTCATCGGTGCGGAGGGTCCCCAGACGGGACGAATGATGGGCGGTGGCGTTGGAGGCCCCCACGGCGGCCCCGGCTCGGTTGCGGGCCGACGACTCGCCATGGAGCCGGGCGGAGTGGTGGGCGGCCGTCAAACCGGGGTCGGTGGCCAGTCGGCCACGAGCGGTAGGCCGTTCACGCAGGGCGGTTCAGGCCTCGTACGGAACGGGATCTCAGGCGGCCCCGTCGGCGGTGCGGGCAGCCACACCCCGGGCAAGCGGCGCGACGGCCGCGGGGGCGAACGCCCCGACTACCTGGCTGAGGACGAAGAGACTTGGCAGGCAGATCGTCCTGTTGTGCCGCCAGTGATTGACTGAGCAGAACGGACATTGCACAGGATGCGCATGCGGAAGGCGACCTCAGCCCTGGTGGGTCTCCTGCTGGCCGGGGTCGCCGCGACCCCGGCCGAAGCGGAGACCGTTAGGTCTACGCAGTGGCATCTTGATGCCATGAAGGCTGATGACATCTGGACAATCAGTACGGGCAAGGGTGTCACCGTTGCGGTAATCGACACCGGGGTGAAGCCCATCCCTGAGCTTGATGGGCAGGTTCTGCCGGGCAAGAACTTCGCTTCCCCCAGCTACAAGGGTGACGAACGCACTGACCACAGCCATCACGGTACGGCCATTGCTGCGGTGATCGCGGGCAATGGCAAGGGTCCCGGCGGCGCGGACAGCGCATTTGGCTTGGCGCCCGGTGCGAATATTCTGCCTTTGCGGGTCGATTTCGGCGGCGACGGAACTGCCCCGTTTCGATCGATGATTCAAGCCATTCGCTTTGCCGCAGATTCGGACGCCAAGGTCATCAACGTTTCGGTGGGCGGGATCAATCAGAGTGACGAGCTGGACAGTGCCGTTAAGTACGCCGTGGACAAGGGCAAGCTGATCTTTGCCAGCGTCGGCAACGATGGCAATGAGGATGTCATCTGGCCGGCTGCGACGCCTGGAGTGGTGGGTGTTGGGGCGGTCGACGCCAAGGGTGTGGCACTGAAGGAGTCCCAGCACAATCGATACGTGGACGTCACGGCCCCCGGAAAAGACATCATCTCCGGTTGTGACGGTGGAACGGGTCTCTGTAAAAGCAGCGGAACAAGCGAGGCCACCGCCCTCGTCTCCGCCTCCGCGGCTCTCCTCTGGTCCATCCACCCTGACTGGAGCAACAACCAGATCCTCCGCGTCCTCCTGAACACCGCCGGAAAACCCAAGGACGGCGCTCAGCGCAACGACTACGTCGGCTACGGCCTCGTCAGGCCGAGGATCGCCGTGCCCACGCCCGGCGACCCCGGGCCGGCCGACGTGTACCCGCTGCCGGATCTCGCGGCAGCCGCTTCCCCCGCACCGGCCCCCGCCGCCCCCGGCGGCAAGGCCAGCCCCGCACCCAAACCCGAGGCCCAGAAGAGCGGCAGCGACAACGGCAGTGCCCTGCCCTGGATCGCCCTCGGGCTCGGGGCCTGCCTCATCATCGGCGGCGCCGTCACCGCGGTCGTCATCCAGCGCTCGCGACGCTGAGGATCCGGCCCCCGACTCCCCAAGGAGAGCTCGGCATGTCCTTCGACGAAGAGTGGGCCACCGCGCGGGCCACCGCCGCGGCCAACGTGTCCATGCGGCTCAACCACGTACCCACCGAGCCCGGCAGCGGCCCCGGCGCCGGGGACCTGGAACTCAACCAGGACCACATCGGCGCCATCGGCACCGAAGCCTTCAAACTCCACGAGCGGCTGTCCACCGACGGCAAACACGCCGACACCTCCACCGCCACGGCCGCCGGCGCGCTGTCCAAGGAGGGCTTCGCCAGCGGGGCGGCCCTGCTCAAGGCCGCCCACCGCTGGGAGAGCCAGGTGGAGACCCTCGTCGCCGCCTGCGCGACCATCTCCAACGGCCTGAACTACTCCCTCTCCTCGCACAGCAAGGACGAGAAGCAGCTCTACGCCGAGTTCACCAGCTCCAAGATCGACGAGTACCTCAAGTAGTCCGCCCCGCATGCTGGAAGGCGACGTAGACCGTGTTGTCGTACGAGAACGTCCTGAACGCCCCCGTCGACCAGCTCGCGACCGCGATCGCCGACTGGGCAGCCATGGTCACCAAGCTGGACGAGCTTGCCGAGGCGGCCCGCAACGGCATGAAGGCCAAAGCCGGCAAAGCCGAGTGGCACGGGGTCACAGCGAGCGTGGGCCGGTCGTTCATCGACAAGACGGCCAAGGAGTTCGAAGACGCCGCGAAGGAGGCCAAGGGCATCCACCAGGCCCTCACCGAAGGCCACGCCACCTTCAAGTCCTCCCGCGAACAGCTGAAGAAGATCTCCGAGGAAGAGGCCCCCGCCGCCGGCTTCCGGGTGGACGGCAAAGGGAAGGTGTCGCCGGCACCCCTCTCCGAAGCCGAGCGGGGCGCGGCGCTGCACGACCCCGACTACCAGCAGTCCATCCGGGAGAACCAGCCACTCTGGCAGGCGAAGGTCGACGCGATCATCGACACCTGCGACGACGTCGACCAGTCGTTGTCCCGCCTGCTCAACGCGAACATCGCCGAGGACCACAACTTCAGCGGCCCCAAGTACGCCGACCTCACCGCCGAACAGGCCGGCCACGCCATCGACCTGGCGCACAAGGGCCGGAACCTCTCCCACGCCGAGCTGGTGGAACTCAACGAACTGCTGGCCGACAACTCGACCAAACCCGCGTTCTCGACCGCGTTCTACGGTGCTCTCGGCCCAAAGGGTTCACTCGAGTTCTACGGGCAGATGTCCACGGACACGTACGACTACGCGAAGCTGGACGCGCAACGCCTCAAGGACGTCCAGGAGCTCCAGCGGAACCTGGGCCTGAACCTCGCGACGGCCACGCAGTCCAAGTCGGATCCCCACCTGCCCGACAGCTACGCGCTGGAGTTGCGCAAGCTCGGTACCGAGCGGATCCCACTGGCGAGGTACGACCAGAACCCGCCCTTCGGCTACCAGTTGCTCGGCGGCATCATGCGGTACGGGAACTACGACCCCAAGTTCCTGCTGCCGATCGCCGAGCACGCGACCCAGATCCACGCCAAGGACCCCGACTTCTTCAACCAGTCGCGGCAGCTCAACGGCTACGGCAAGAACATGCTCAACCCGTCGGGCATCAACGGCGCGGGCTACGACCCGGTGACGAGCTTCCTGGAGTCGCTGGGCCACAGCCCCGACGCCGCGTCCCAGTTCTTCGACCCGGAACGCGAACCGCACGCCTACAACCAGGACGGCACGGAGAAGCCGGGACACCCGAACCTGGGCACGGGAGCGGACAAGAAGCCGATCGGGAACTACCTCGACTACTTCGGCAACGCGAAGTACGCCCCCACGATCGACATGGAGGGCTTCAACCCCGATGACCTCCCCAAGGTCCAGAAGTACATGCCGGACGCCCTGGGGCACGCCCTCGAAGCCGCCACCCTCGGCCACGCCTGGGACGACCCTCAGCCGGCCCTCCACCGCAGCGACGCGGGCGCGCGCATCATGCACGATGCCGTGCTCAAGTACGGCGGAGACGCCGAACTGCTCAAGAAGCAAGAGACCCTCGCCGACAGCCTCGGACGTATGGGCGCGGGGTACATCGACGATCTCAACCACGGGTTGCGCGGCAAATCGCCGGATAGCGTGTTCGAGTCGAATGGCAAGGGACACGTGACGTTTGAACCGGAAGAGGCCCGGAAATTCCTGAGCAGCCTCGGTCAGTACCCGGACTCCTACCTCACGATGTCCCGTGCCGAGTCGGTCTTCTCGGCCGCGATGCTGGAAGCCCAGGTGAGCCCGGACGGCACGCTCAACCAGAGCAGTCTTGAGGAGATCGCCCGTACGGGGGGCGAGTTCCAGGGGGCGCTGGACGAGTCCCGCGCGAAGCAGATCCAGCAAGACGCCGACAAGTGGAACGAGGACTACGAGAGGGCTTTGGAGAAGCGGTCCGGCTGGGTGGAGTTCGCTGCGACCGGCGCGATCGCTGCCGGCGTCGCCTTCCTCCCGGCTACGGCGGCCGCAGCCGGCGCGGCGGCCGTTCTGGTGCCACTTGGGGTCGACCTGGGCACTGGGGCGCTGGAGCAGGTGGCCGGAGACCTCGTGGGTGACTGGTCCCACGACGAGAACGAGCGGCAGAAGAACCTCCACGACGGCAAGGCCCATGACGCCAAGGCGAGCGTGTACAGCCAGGGCGAGGCCTCGGCATCCGGGCCGGTTGAGCACTTCCTCGAACGGCACCCGGTGGGTCCGTCGGACCCGTTGGACGAGCGGCTCCGCCAGGCTCTTCTGACCGGATACAACAGCGGGTGGGCGAACGAACAGCACATGGGCAATGAGCCTGTGAAGCCGAAGAAGGCGGGCGAATGACCAGGCCCGGCTTGAAGATCCACGTACTTGCGGGCTTGCTTGTCATAGGGGTGCTCGTCTCCGGGTGCAGTGGTGGTGAGGACACGGACACGGGGCCGAGCGAGGTATTCGCCGCTGATGTCTGTTCCGAGGGGCTGCTCAGCCCGGATGCCGTGCGTGCTCTGGAACTCCTGACCGGAGGGGCCACACCGTTCAAGCCGCCCAAGAACGTCGGGGACGTGGCGTGGGTGGCAGGCGTTCTGGAGCGGGGTTACGCAAAAATCGGCGCGTCGCTCGGGGGCACAGTGTGCAGGGCTACTCCGGCTGACCGCATGAACTATCACGACCTTTCCGTGTCGTTCGAGATCGAGCACGAGTCAACGCGGATGGGCGAGCACACAGAGAGCGGCAAGGGCTACTACTGGGAGTACGACCTGGGCCGCAACGCCCTGGTCCTTCCTGACAACGGGCGGCTCTACTTCGACTGCGCGAGTGACCGGCTCGCGGGACCGGACAAATCCGTGCCGATCAAAGCGCGTGTCAGTCTCCGACAGGCGCCCACCGACGTCGACCCCCGCGCGCTGCGCGAGGCGAACCTCACCATCCTCCACTCCGCCGCCCGGGCGCTGGCCAAGGAGATGGGCTGCAAGAACAACGGGAACCTGCCCGAGCAGCTGGTGATCAAGGAGAAGGCCGCGCCCACGCGGTAGCACCCACGCACGCAGCGGCCGCCCAGGGAGCCGCCCTGGGCGGCCGTCAGTTCGATTGGCGCTGTGACTGCGGACGTTCAGGGAAGGGCGATCAGATCCGGCGCTGCGCCGTTACGCTGCGATGACCATGCAGGTGCTGGGGGACCGGAGGGGCGATGCAGGCCGGCGACATCAAGCTGGGGAAGGTTTTCGCGAACGACCACCAGAGCGTGATCCCCATCTTCCAGAGGCCCTATGTATGGGATCAGGAGGACAACTGGGAACCCTTGTGGATGGACGTCCGGACGGCGGCGGAGGAAGTGGAGGCGGAGACAGAGCCCCAGAGCGGTACGGGGCAGTCGAAGCCGCGCACCTACTTCCTGGGCGCCGTGGTCGTACAGGAGCGGTACCGGCCGCCTCGGCGCCTCGGTTCGTCCCACATCATCGACGGCCAGCAGCGGATGACCACGCTGCAGATCCTCTTCGCGGCAGCTCGGGCTGTCGCCCACGACATTGCCGCCGACAGCGTCGTCGGGCGCTTCACGAGTCTGCTGGAGAACCGGGCGGAGACGGTTCACGAGGCGTTCCCGGACGACCGCTACAAGGTCTGGCCGCTCCCGCAGGACCGTGCGGCATTCCTCTGGGCCGTACGCGGGAGCGACGACGACAGTACTGCGGCTGCCCCCGACCACCGGCTGGTCCGTGCCCGCGTGTGGTTCCAGCAGGAGATCGGCGACTGGGCCAAGGCATCGCCCAACCCGGTCCAGCGGCTCGACGACTTGTTCTACACGCTTCAAGAGCGCATGCAGCTCGTCGAGATCGTCTTGGACGCGGGTGACGACCCGCAGGTGATCTTCGAGGCGCTGAACCACCGTGGTGTCCGCCTCGACGCGGCGGACCTCGTGAAGAACCTTCTTTTTCAGACCGTCGAGTCGCAGGGGGAGCACCAGCACTCTGAAGAGCTGTTGATGAACGCCTGGCTGCCTCTGGATGCCGAACCTTGGCGCGGTCAGGTCACCACGGGACGCATCAGGCGTGCCCTGATCGACTTGCTCCTGGCTTATTGGCTGACTGTTCAAAAGCGTCAAGACATCCTTGTGGAACATCTGTTCGCCGACTTCAAGAAGTGGCTGCCGGAGAGTGGCCGGCAGGCTTCGGACGTAATTCGGGACATCAGGCATTATGCCGAGACGTATCAACGGGTGCGAGAATTTCCGCTGACTGATGCCACCGGCCGATTGCTCGACCGCATGCAGGCCATGACGACGACGCCGTGGCCGGTGCTGCTCTATCTGCACGCGACAGATGACGTGCCGAACGACCAGCGAGAGATCGCGGCCCGTGCCATCGACTCCTTTCTCATGCGGCGAGCCGTGTGTCTGATGACGACGAAGGACTACAACCGACTCTTTGTCCAGGTACTGGCCGATGCTCGGCAGAGCGATCCCGCTCGGGCAGGTCACGCCGTCGTGCGCAGCCTGTGGAATCAAACGGCCGACGCCCGGCTGTGGCCTGACGACCGGACGTTCCTTACCGGCCTGGTCGCAAACGATCTCTACCGTCGTTCCTACCGTGCCCGGTTGAAGGCTCTGCTGGTCGGACTGGAGAATCACCTGCGGACGCCGAAGACCGAGCACGCGCCGGCACTTTCGAGTGCGGACCCCCGGCTGAACATTGAGCACGTTCTGCCACAGAAATGGGAGACGCACTGGCCGCTGAACGACGGTGAGAGCGAGGAGAGCTTGAAGAAACGGCATGAGGCGGTCCATCAGCTCGGCAATCTCACGCTCACCACCACGAAGCTCAACCCGTCGTTGAGTAACCGCGAATGGCCTCATAAAAAGGACAGCCTGGGTGCTCACAGCCTTTTGCGGCTGACGACCTCATCAGTGCTCTCCGCGCCGGAGGGGGTTCGGGACAAGTGGAGCAACGAGCGTTGGGTCGAATGCTGGGACGAGGACCGGATTCAGCTGCGCACTTCATGGCTCGCCCGCATCGCCCTACAGGCATGGCCGAAGCCCAAGGGCGACAGCGACTGACGAAGTGGGCCGAGCTGCGTCCCACGGGCCGCGCCTGGTGGCGGGCTTCGGCTCGGCCGGGTGGCTCGGTGCTCGGCGACAGGTGTCGCCGTCGCCCCCCTTACCTGCGGTGCGGGGCGCCACGCTGAGACGGGAACCGAGACGGACAGCGCGAAGGGCGGCACCCCGCCGGGGTGCCGCCCTTCCGTTTTTCCTGGTCAGACAGATAGAAGCCGTGACCGGAATCGAACCGGCGTAACTCGCTTTGCAGGCGAGTCCCTCAACCACTCGGGCACACGGCTGGGTGGTGGTGACGGGTCGACCGTACGAGGGGGTGGGGGAGGCGGGGAAGAGGGCGGGCGGGGGTGCCATGGGACTGTCATGCTGCGTTCACAAGGGGCCGGGGGCGTAGGTCTGGGGGCGGAGCGGGGATCGGTCCAAAAGACAGGGGCGAGAGCCGGGGACGCGCCTTACTCTGGGGCGATGAGCGTCCTGAAACCCCGTGTGTCGCAGAAGGCAGGTGCCGCCGTTCCCCCGGAGCCCGAGGGCGGGGTGCTCGCGCCGCCGTACCGGGCGCTGAGCATCGGGATGGTCTCCGTCATCTTCCTGATCGCCTTCGAGGCGACCGCCGTGGGCACGGCGATGCCGGTCGCCGCACGCGAGCTGGACGGGGTCGGGCTCTACGCCTTCGCCTTCTCCGCCTACTTCACGACCAGCCTCTTCGGCATGGTGCTGGCCGGCCAGTGGGCCGACCTGCAGGGTCCGCTGCGGCCGCTCGCCGTCGGGATCGGGGCCTTCGCCGCCGGGCTGGTGGTGTCGGGGACCGCCGGCGTGATGGGGGTGTTCCTGATCGGGCGAGCGGTGCAGGGGCTCGGGGGCGGGCTGGTGATCGTCGCCCTGTACGTCGTCGTCAGCCGGGCCTACGAGGAGCGGCTGCGGCCCGCCATCATGGCCGCCTTCGCCGCGAGCTGGGTCGTGCCGTCGATCGTGGGCCCGCTGGCGGCCGGCACGGTGACCGAGCGGCTCGGGTGGCGCTGGGTGTTCCTGGCGATTCCCGCGCTGGTCGTCGTACCGCTGGTCGTGGCCCTGCCGGCGATCCGCCGGACCGCGGGCGGCCCCGTGCGGACGGCGGACGGCCCCGAGCCGTTCGACCGCCGCCGGATCCGGCTCGCGCTCGGGATCTCGACGGGCGCGGGCCTGCTCCAGTACGCCGCCCAGGACCTGCGGTGGCTGTCGCTGCTGCCGGGCGCGGCGGGCGCGGCCCTGCTGGTGCCGGCGGTGCTGGGGTTGTTGCCGCGCGGGACGTACCGGGCGCGGCGCGGGCTGCCTGCGGTGGTGCTGCTGCGCGGGGTCGCGGCGGGGGCGTTCATCGCGGCGGAGAGCTTCGTACCGCTGATGCTGGTCACCCAGCGGGGGCTGAGCCCGACGATGGCCGGGTTCTCGCTGGCGCTGGGCGGGCTGACGTGGGCGGTCGGGTCGTGGGTGCAGTCCAAGGGGCGGGTGGAGCCGTACCGGGAGCGGCTGATGGTGGCCGGGATGGTGATGGTGGCAGTGGCCATCGCGACGGCGCCGGCCGTGCTGGTCCCGTGGGTCCCGGTGTGGACGCCGGCGCTGGCCTGGGGCCTGGGGTGCTTCGGGATGGGCCTGGTCATCGGCCCGACGGGCGTGCTGTTGATGAGGCTGTCCCCGCCCGAGGAGGCCGGCGCCAACTCCGCCGCGCTGCAGATCTCCGACGGGCTGGCGAACGTGGTGCTGCTGGCGGCGGGCGGGGCGGCGTTCGCCGCGCTGGGCGGGGGAGCGGTGGGGGCCGGGCACGACCTCGCGGGCGGGGTGACCGTCTCGCACCCCGCCGCCTTCGTGGCCGTCTTCCTGCCGATGGCCGTCGTGGCGCTGGTCGGGGCGTGGGTCGCCACCCGGCTGGACCCGGTGCCGGAAGGCGCATGACACCGGCCGGCCTGACGCACTACCCGAGGCCGCCCCTGACGTACCACCCGAGGCCGCCCCTGACGTACTGCCGGCGCTTCGTGCCCGACGTGTGCCAGGGGTCCCGCGACGTCCCCGGGACCGCGGCGCGGTCGCCGAGGTCCGCCGGCCGACTCGGCGTGTGACGCTCGCCGCACCCGGCGAGGTCGCGGGCCTGTCCCTCTCCGGGGGGCGGGCCCGCACCGGTAGGGTGGCCCGGTTGTCCTACGTACGACTGCCGAGAGCGACGAACCGGAGACCGTGACTACTACCGCCTCCCACCACCTCTCACCCGCCTTCCCCGGCCGTGCGCCGTGGGGTACCGCCAGCAAGCTGCGTGCCTGGCAGGAGAGTGCGCTGGGCCGATACCTGGAGACCCAGCCGCGCGACTTCCTCGCCGTCGCGACCCCCGGCGCGGGCAAGACCACCTTCGCGCTGACGCTGGCCTCCTGGCTGCTGCACCACCACGTCGTCCAGCAGGTGACCGTCGTCGCACCGACCGAGCACCTCAAGAAGCAGTGGGCCGAGGCCGCCGCCCGGATAGGCATCCGGCTCGACCCGGAGTACTCCGCAGGGCCGCTGAGCAAGGACTACCACGGCGTCGCCGTCACCTACGCCGGTGTCGGCGTACGCCCGATGCTGCACCGCAACCGGTGCGAGCAGCGCAAGACCCTCGTGATCCTCGACGAGATCCACCACGCGGGCGACTCCAAGTCCTGGGGCGAGGCGTGCCTGGAGGCGTTCGACCCGGCCACCCGCCGGCTCGCGCTGACCGGTACGCCCTTCCGGTCCGACACCAACCCGATCCCGTTCGTGACGTACGAGGAGGGCAACGACGGCATCCGGCGGTCCTCCGCCGACTACACCTACGGGTACGGGAACGCGCTCGGCGACGGCGTGGTCCGGCCGGTCATCTTCCTCTCCTACAGCGGCAACATGCGCTGGCGCACCAAGGCGGGCGACGAGATCGCCGCGCGCCTCGGCGAGCCGATGACCAAGGACGCCGTCTCGCAGGCCTGGCGCACCGCGCTGGACCCGCGCGGCGACTGGATGCCGAACGTGCTGCGCGCCGCCGACCAGCGGCTGACGGAGGTCAGGAAGGGCATCCCGGACGCGGGTGGTCTCGTCATCGCCTCCGACCAGGACTCGGCGCGCGCGTACGCCAAGCTGATCCGGGAGATCACCGGGACCAAGCCGACCGTCGTGCTGTCCGACGACACCGGGGCGTCGAAGCGGATCGACGATTTCAGCGCGGGCGACGACCGCTGGATGGTCGCGGTCCGGATGGTGTCCGAAGGCGTCGACGTACCGCGCCTGGCGGTCGGGGTGTACGCCACCACCATTTCGACCCCGCTGTTCTTCGCGCAGGCCGTCGGGCGTTTCGTGCGTTCGCGCAGGCGCGGCGAGACCGCTTCCGTGTTCCTTCCGACGATTCCGTACCTGCTCGGATTCGCCAATGAGATGGAAGTCGAGCGGGACCACGTTCTCGACAAACCGAAGAAAAAGGGCGAGGAAGACCCTTATGCCGAGTCCGAGAAGGAAATGGACGAGGCGAACAAACTGGAGGACGAGGACACCGGCGAGGACGAGCAGATGTCCTTCGAGGCGCTGGAGTCCGACGCCGTCTTCGACCGGGTGCTCTACGACGGTGCCGAATTCGGCATGCAGGCCCACCCCGGCAGCGAGGAGGAGCAGGACTACCTCGGCATCCCCGGACTGCTGGAGCCCGACCAGGTGCAGATGCTGCTCCAGAAGCGGCAGTCGCGGCAGATCGCGCACAGCCGGCGCAAGCCGGACGCGGACGCGGACCTGCTGGAGCTGCCCGCCGACCGGCGTCCGGTGGTTTCGCACAAGGAACTGCTGGAGCTGCGCAAGTCGCTCAATACGATGGTCGGCGCGTACGTCCACCAGAGCGGCAAACCGCACGGGGTGATCCACACGGAGCTGCGCCGGGTGTGCGGCGGGCCGCCGAGCGCCGAGGCGACGGCGGGTCAGCTGCGGGAGCGCATCAAGAAGGTGCAGGAGTGGGCCACCCGGATGCGGTGACCCGGCGCTGATAAAGCACTTTCGTGTACCGGGGCATCACGAATTGACACACGCGTCAGAAAAAAACGGAACAAACCGGCGGTAGGCGCCCGGATTCTGGACGAGGCCTTCCGCTGAGCGGACCTGCTCGCTACTGTCCCCGAAACGAACGCCCCGTGGCAGCGCCGCCGCGGGAGCGCAGCCGGAGCCATGCCATGGCCGCAACCGGCGGCCTCTCCGTGCGTCGCCGAGGGACCGGCAGCGCTCCACCCCGCGAGAGTCACCGCCGCCCAGTGAAAGAGGGAGAGGCGTCGTGACTGCGGAAACCTCCCAGACCCTCGACCGAGGGCTCAGAGTTCTCAAGCTGCTCGCGGACACCGACCACGGTCTGACCGTCACCGAGCTCTCCAACCGTCTCGGTGTCAACCGCACCGTCGTCTACCGTCTGCTCGCCACGCTCGAACAGCACGCCCTGGTCCGCCGTGACCTCGGCGGCCGGGCCCGGGTCGGGCTCGGCGTGCTCCGGCTGGGGCGCCAGGTCCACCCGCTCGTCCGCGAGGCGGCCCTGCCCGCGCTGCGCTCCCTCGCCGAGGACATCGGGGCGACCGCGCACCTGACCCTCGTCGACGGCACCGAGGCGCTCGCGGTGGCGGTCGTCGAGCCGACCTGGACCGACTACCACGTGGCCTACCGGGCCGGCTTCCGCCACCCGCTGGACCGCGGGGCCGCAGGCCGGGCCATCCTGGCCGCCCGTCAGGGCTCGCTCACCGACCCCGGGTACACCCTGACCCACGGCGAACTGGAAGCGGGCGCCAGCGGTGCCGCCGCGCCCCTCGTCGGGATCACCGGGCTGGAGGGCAGCGTCGGAGTCGTCATGCTGGCCGACGCCGTGCCCGAGCGGGTGGGCCCGCGCGTGGTCGACGCGGCCCGCGAGGTCGCCGACGCCCTGCGCTGAGGGCCGCCCGGCCTCCGCGTCCCGGTCCGCCGGGGCGCGGCTGCGGCATGCGCCCGGGCAGGCGCTCCGTGCCGCCCGCACCGGCCCGATAGATTGACCGGGTGCTCTCTCGCCTCACACGTCTGCCGCGTCCCGCCGCCCTGGCCGTCTGCGCCCTGCCCGTGCTCGGGCTGTTCGCCGCGGCGGCCTTCGCGCCGCTGCCCTTCGTGATCGCCCAGCCAGGGCTCACCGCCGACGTGCTCGGTGCCCGCGACGGCAAGCCCGTCATCGCCGTCACGGGCGCCCCGACCCGCGAGACCAAGGGCCAGCTGCGGATGACCACCATCCAGGCCACCGGCCCCTCCTCGACGGTGCGGCTGCCCGAACTCCTCGCCCGGTGGTTCGACAGCACCCGGGCCGTCATGCCCCGGGAGTCCGTCTACCCGTCCGGCGGAAGCGACAAGGAGATCGAGGCGCACAACCTGGAGGAAATGGCCAAGTCCCAGTCGACCGCCTCCCAGGCCGCCCTCGGGTTCCTGCACAAGGACCCCGCGACGGTGAAGGCCGAACTCAACCTCGCCGACGTCGGCGGCCCCAGCGCCGGGCTGCTGTTCTCCCTCGGCATCGTCGACAAGCTCGACGGCGACGGCAGCGGCGGCGACCTGACCGGAGGGCGTGTCATCGCCGGTACGGGGACCATCACCGCCGGGGGTGAGGTCGGCGCGGTCGGCGGCGTCGCACTCAAGACGCAGGCGGCAAGACGGGACGGGGCGAGCGTGTTCCTCGTCCCGAAGGCCGAGTGCTCCGACGCCCGCTCCGAACTCCCCGAGGGGCTCCGGCTGATCCCCGTCACTTCGCTGACGGGTGCGGTGGACGCCCTTCGTGCGCTGAACCGGGGGGAGCAGGTTCCGTCCTGCTGACGGACCCGGTCCGGCCGGCCTGTACCTGCGGGCCGGCGGGTGACGGCCGGCCGGCCCGCGCCGGCGGGCCGTCCATGCCGCGCCAGGCCGGGAACACCAGGGGGCTCAGCGTCGCCAGCAGGTAGACGCCGCCGAAGGCGAGGAGCGCCGTGGTGGCGCCGAACCCGCCGACCAGCAGGCCCGCCGCGAGACCGCCCAGCGGCATCGTCAGCTCGCAGCCGGCCGTGCTCACCCCGGCGACCCGGCTGCGCAGCGCGTCCGGCACGTGCTCGTAGACGACCGTGGACAGGATCGGGTTGAGCATGCCCGCCCCGAGTCCGGACAGGGCCATCGTCACCGCGAGCGGCAGCGGGGTACCGGTGAGGGCGGCCACCACGTACCGGGGCGCCCCGCACAGCAGGAACGCCACCGCGAACACCGTCCTGCGGTTCAGCCGCTGGCCCCACGCCCCGTACAGCAGGGCGCCGAGCAGCGCGCAGCCGCCGAAGAGGGACACCATCAGGCCGAGCGCGGCGGGGCCGCCGAGGGCCTCGCTGCCGTGCACGGGCAGCAGCACCGAAGACCAGCCCTGGTCCAGGCCGTTGGTCGTCATCACCATCGCGGTGATGACGAGCAGCAGCCGCGACCGGGTCAGGAAGGCCCAGCCTTCGGCGAGCTCGGCCCGGTAGCCCGCGAAGGAGATCCTCCCTGCGGCGCGGTGCGGTTCGGCCGCCGGGACCCCGCGCAGGAACGCGGTGACCAGCAGCGCCGACGCGCCGAAGGTGGCGGCGTCCACCAGCAGGATGGACTCGGTCCCGAACGCGGCGATCAGTACCCCGGCCAGCGCGGCCCCGATCATGCGGGCCCCGCGCGAAACCCCGTCGTAGAGGCTGGCCGCGCGGGCGAGGGTGGTCCCGGCGTGCTCGGCGAGGTCCGGGAGCAGGACGCCGCGGGCGGTCAGGCCCGGGGTGTGCACGAGGCCGCCGAGGGCCATCAGGGCGCACAGCATCCAGAACTCCAGCATCCCCGCGTAGTGCAGCAGCGGGATCGCGGCCACGGACAGGGCGCAGACCAGGTCGGAGACGGCGGAGACCCGCCGCCTCCCGATCCGGTCGATGACGGGGCCGCCGACGAGGGCCGCCACGACGACGGGCAGCGTGGCGCAGAAGGCGACGACCCCGGCCCGGCCGGCGCTGCCCGTGGTCTGGAGCACGAACCACGGAACGCCGATGAGGGTGAGGGAACTCCCGGCTATGGAGATCGTGTTGGCGGCCAGTACCGCCGCGAAGGGGCGCCTGCTCATGCCGTGCGCCGGGTGTGGTCGCCTTCACGCGGGAAGGTGTGCGTGTGGATGCGGACCGGCTGACGGCCCTCCGCGGGCGGCAGGTCGCGGTAGCTGTTGACCAGGTCGTGCATCTTGTGGATCAGCTCCAGGGCCTGTTCGGCCGTCAGGTGCAGCGTGAAGTCGCTGAGGTCGGAGCCGCGCCGCCACTCGGCCGGCCACGTGTCGGCCTTGGCGAGCCAGGAGTTGACCTCCTGCGCGTGGGTCGTCGCGATCTGCTGCAGGAAGAAGTCCGCCGCGCCGCGGGTTGCCGGGTCGTCGTCGTAGAGCAGCGACTCGTCGAACCGCGTGCCGTCGTGGGAGGCCTTCCACCACCGCTCGCGGCCCTTGCCGTGCCCGGGCGCGTCCTCGACGAACCCGTAGGCGGCGAGCTGGCGCAGGTGGTAGCTGGTGGCGCCGCTGGACTCGCCGAGCCGTTCGGCCAGTTGTGAGGCGGTGGCGGGTCCCTCGTGGCGCAGCGCGGCCAGCAGGCGCATGCGCAGCGGGTGGGCGAGCCCGCGCAGCGAGCGGGCGTCGAGGGTGCGGAGCTGGGGCTGGGGGACTTCCGGTGTCTCGGGCACGACCCCACAGTAGAGTTGCAAAGATTCCTATGCAAGGGTTTCTTTGCAACTCGCTCGTGGTCAACTCCCGTCGTGGACAGGGCTCGTCGCGAGCAGGGCCCGTCGGTTCGTCCGCCCGTCAGTCGTCCGCGGCCGCCTGCTCCACCAGAGGGATGATCCGCAGGGGGACGGGGTTCTCCATGACGATCGCCGTCGACGCCCGCACGATCCCCTCGAAGCCGACCACCCGGTCGATCACCCGTTGCAGGTCGGCGTTGGAGCGGGCGACCAGCCGGCACAGCATGTCCCCCTGGCCGGTCGTCGTGTGCAGCTCCAGCACCTCCGGCACGCCGTCCAGGTGGGCCCGTACGTCGGCGCCCTGCCCCTGCTTGATCTCCAGCGTGGCGAACGCGGTCACCGGGTACCCCAGCGCCGCCGGGTCGACCTGCGGGCCGAAACCGCGGATGACCCCGTTCGACTGGAGCCGGTCCAGGCGCGCCTGGACCGTGCCGCGCGCCACGCCGAGCCGACGGGACGCCTCCAGCACCCCGATCCGGGGTTCGCGCGCCAGCAGCACGATCAGGCGCCCGTCCAGTTCGTCGATTCCCATGGCCGCCTCCGGACCGCTCGGCTGGTGGTCATCCTGCACAGATCTCTCAGTCATCCTCCGCCCCGGCTGGTCAATCTGTACAGCGGAAAGGGAAACTATTGCGCAGCTTGTGGATCGGCGGGACTCTGCGCTCATGACTGAGTCTTTGGCGAACCTCGAAACCACCCCGGCCACCGCGCGCGAGGCAGACCCCTTCCCGGTGAAGGGCATGGACGCCGTCGTCTTCGCCGTGGGCAACGCCAAGCAGGCCGCGCACTACTACTCCACCGCGTTCGGCATGAAGCTGGTCGCCTACTCCGGACCGGAGAACGGCGTCCGCGAGACGGCCAGCTACGTCCTGACGAACGGCTCCGCCCGCTTCGTCCTGACCTCCGTCATCAAGGCGGCCACGGACCACGGCCGCTTCCTCGCCGAGCACGTCGCCGAGCACGGCGACGGCGTGATCGACCTCGCGATCGAGGTCCCGGACGCCCGTGCGGCGTACGCGTACGCCGTCGAGCACGGCGCGCGCGGGCTGGACGAGCCGTACGAGGTCAAGGACGAGCACGGCACGGTCGTGCTCGCCGCGATCGCGACGTACGGGCAGACCCGCCACACGCTGGTGGAGCGCAAGGAGTACTCCGGCCCCTACCTGCCGGGCTTCGTCGCCGTCGACCCGATGGTCGAGCCGCCGGCCAAGCGGACCTTCCAGGCGATCGACCACTGCGTGGGCAACGTCGAGCTGGGCCGGATGAACGAGTGGGTGGCGTTCTACAACAAGGTCATGGGCTTCACGAACATGAAGGAGTTCGTGGGCGACGACATCGCCACCGAGTACTCGGCGCTGATGTCGAAGGTGGTCGCGGACGGCACCCTCAAGGTGAAGTTCCCGATCAACGAGCCGGCGATCGCGAAGAAGAAGTCGCAGATCGACGAGTACCTGGAGTTCTACGGCGGTGCGGGCGTCCAGCACATCGCGCTGGCGTCGAACGACATCGTGGCGACGGTGCGGTCCATGCGGGCGGCGGGCGTGCAGTTCCTGGACACCCCGGACTCGTACTACGACACGCTCGGCGAGTGGGCCGGCGAGACGCGGGTGCCGGTGGAGACGCTGCGCGAGCTCAAGATCCTCGTCGACCGCGACGAGGACGGGTACCTGCTGCAGATCTTCACGAAGCCGGTGCAGGACCGGCCGACGGTGTTCTTCGAGATCATCGAGCGGCACGGGTCGATGGGCTTCGGCAAGGGCAACTTCAAGGCGCTGTTCGAGGCGATCGAGCGGGAGCAGGAGAAGCGGGGCAACCTGTAGGTTGCGGTCGCGCCGACGTGTGGCCCCGGCCCCGCCGGCCCTTCGGGGGCGGCGGGGCCGGGGCGTGCGGTGGGGCCGTACGGCACCGCCCGCACCCCGCGCCGCCCGCACCCCGCACCGCCCGCACCCCGCGTCGCGGCCCCGGCTGCGCCGGGCTCCGCGGGGCTCCGCCCCGCACCCCGCGCCTCGATCGCCGGCGGGGCCGGGTTTGCCGGGCCTGCATCGCAGCCGGCCCCGGCGGGGCCGGATGGCGTGCCCGGGGTCTCAGGTCGTCGCGGAGGGCTTCGGTGCCGGCTGCGCCGGCTTGGGGCCCGGCTTCGGGGCGGCCTTCGGGAGGTCCGGGGCGACCCAGGGGGTGGCCGGCTGCATGTTCTCCGGGCCGCCCGGCGGGGGCTGGGCCAGGGCGGCCAGGGCCTCCTTCGCCAATGGTCCCCGCACCGGTGAGAAGCCCGGGTTCGTCCGCAGGGCCTCCTGCAAGTGCCGCCGCGCCCCCGCCTCGTCGCCCAGACCGCGCTCGATCATCGCCCGGTGGAAGGCGAACTCCGCGCTCCGCAGCCCCGGTTCCGTCGCCTTCTTCGCGTACTCCAGCGCCATCGCGTCGTCGCCCGTCCTGTGCAGCGCCCACCCCAGCGCGTCGGCGACCTCCATGCTCTTGTGCCGCCCCCACTCCTGCGTGAGCCTGCGCACCGCCGCCTCCGGATCGCGGTGGTCGGCCTCGTACAGCCCGAGCACCACGTTCTCGTTCACCGGCTGTGCCCCCTCCAGCCCCGCCAGCGCCCCCAGCGCCTCGTACGGCGCCCGCGCCTCCTCCGCCCGCCCCAGCGACTCCAGCAGCTCGCCCAGCTCCAGCTGCAACCGCGGTACCGCCGCCCGCCCCAGCGCCATCCGGTAGTCCCGGACCGCCTCCCCGCCCCGCCCCAGCGAGGCCAGCGCCCGCGCCCGGCCGCCCAGCGCCTGCGCCTGCGCCGGGTCCGTCCGCAGCGCCGCCTCGTACTGGCCCAGCGCCTCCTCCGCGTCGCCCCGCTCCCAGGACAGCTCCCCGAGCCGGAACAGCGCGTACGCCTTCTCCGCCGGGGCCTTCGCCACCCCGGCCGCGTGCTCCATCGCCATCACCGCGTCCTCGCGCCAGCCGCGGTCCCGGTACACCTCGGAGGCCTTGACGTACGCCGCCAGCCCCGAGTGCAGTTCGTCCAGCCGCTCCAGCGCCTTCTGCGCGGCCTTGTAGTCGCCGAGCCCGGAGTACGCGTCCACGAGCACCGGGTACGCCGTCCAGCGCCGCGGCGACTGTGCCCGTACGAGCTCCCCCCACTTCTTCGCCGTCCCGAAGTCGCGCCGGGCGTTGGCCAGCGCGCCCATGCCCGTCATCGCGTCGAGGTTGCCCTTCTCCGCGGGCCGCAGCTCCAGCGACCGTTTCAGCGCCCCCTCCGCCTTCGGGAACCAGTCCGGGGCGGCCGTGCGCCGCGCCTGCTCCAGGTACGCCGAGCCGAGCACCGCCCACGACGCGTCGTCGCGGGGGTGCCCCGCGAGCCACTTCTCCCGGTCCGTGACCAGCGCCGTCAGGTCCACCGCGGCCGCCGGTGCGCCCAGGCCCATCGCCGCCACCGCCCGTTCACCGGGCCCCGGCGGGCGGGCGTCGTCCCCGGTCCTCGCCGGCCTGATCACCAGGGCCCCGACGATCAGGACCACCGCGACCGCGGCCGCCACGAGCGTCTTGCGGCCGGTGAACGTCACGGCCGGCCCGGCCTGCTCCGATGCGTAGTCGATACGGTCCATGCGCTCACTGTGCGTCAATATGAAGAGTACGCCGGGGTGTCCGAAGAAGGTCGCGTCCGTGTTCACACCTATGGCCCCAGCTGCCACGCTGACCCCATGGATGATGACCTCTCCACCTCACCCGGCGCGGACGTCCTCGCAGCGCTCCACGAAGCGCTCCTCGAAGGACTGCCGGCCGAAGCGGTCCTGACCGACCCCCAGGTGACCGCCTCCTACGCCGCCGACATGGCGAGCTTCTGCGCCGCCGGCAGACCGGCCGCCGTCGTCCTGCCCCGGACCGTCGAGCAGGTGCAGCACGTCATGCGCACCGCGACCGCACTGCGTGTCCCCGTCGTCCCCCAAGGCGCCCGTACGGGCCTGTCCGGCGGTGCCAACGCCTCCGAGGGCTGCATCGTGCTCTCCCTGGTGAAGATGGACCGGATCCTGGAGGTCAGCGCCGTCGACCGGATCGCCGTCGTCGAGCCCGGTGTGGTCAACGCCGTCCTCTCGCGCGCCGTCGCCGCACAGGGCCTGTACTACCCGCCCGACCCCTCCAGCTGGGAACAGTGCACCATCGGCGGCAACATCGGCACCGCGTCCGGCGGCCTGTGCTGCGTCAAGTACGGGGTCACCGCCGAATACGTCCTCGGCCTCGACGTGGTCCTCGCCGACGGGCGGCTGCTGCGCACCGGCCGGCGCACCGCCAAGGGCGTCGCCGGGTACGACCTCACCCGCCTGTTCGTCGGCTCCGAGGGCAGCCTCGGCATCGTCGTCCAGGCCGTACTCGCGCTGCGTCCCGCGCCGCCCCGGCAGCTCGCGCTCGCCGCCGAGTTCCCCTCGGCCGCGGCCGCCTGCGAGGCCGTGTGCGCCGTCATGGAGGCCGGTCTGACACCCTCGCTGCTGGAACTGATGGACCGTACGACCATCAGGGCCGTCAACGCCCTCGGCAAGATGGGCCTGCCCGAGACCACCGAGGCGCTGCTGCTCGCCGCCTTCGACACCCCGCACGCGCCCGACGACCTCGCCGCCGTCGGCGAACTGTGCACGGCCGCGGGAGCCACGGCCGTCGTACCGGCCGAGGACGAGGCGGAATCGGAGCTGCTGCTCCAGGCCCGGCGGATGTCGCTGACCGCACTGGAGACCCTGCGGCCCGCGACGATGATCGACGACGTGTGCGTCCCGCGCTCGCGGCTCGCCGAGATGCTCGACGGGACCGCCGGGATCGCCCGTACGCACGACCTGCTCATCGGGGTGTGCGCGCACGCGGGCGACGGCAACACCCACCCGGTGGTCTGCTTCGACCCGGCCGACGAGGACGAGACGCGCCGGGCCCGCGCGTCCTTCGACGCCATCATGGCGCTCGGGCTGTCGTTGGGCGGCACCATCACCGGCGAGCACGGGGTCGGCGTCCTCAAGAAGGAGTGGCTCGCCCGTGAGCTGGGGCCGGTGGGGCTGGAGGTGCAGCGCAACGTGAAGCGCGCCTTCGACCCGCTGGGGCTGCTGAACCCCGGCAAGCTGTTCTGACGGAGCCCTCACGAGTCCCCGTCCGGTGACTCGTCCGAGGGCCAGGGGTCCCGCAGCCACAGGTCGTCCGCCGGGGTCGGCGTGAGCAGCTCCGCCAGCGCCGCGTCCAGGCCGAGCCGCTCGGCCTCCGTCCCCGGCGGGACCACGCGCAGGGTCCGCTCCAGCCAGGCGGACACGGCGGTGGCGGGGGCCTGCAACAGGGCGTCGCCGTCGGGCGAGCTGAGCGCCATGCACAGCACCGGCCGGTTGTCGGACTTCGTGGGCCAGATCCGGACGTCTCCGTGACCGCACGGGCGGAACACCCCCTCGACCAGCAGCTCGCGCGCGAAGGTCCAGTTCACCGGGACGCTGGAGCCGGCGTGGAAGGTGATGTGCACGGCGTACGGGTCGTCCGTCAGGTAGAGCAGCCTGGCGGGGACGGGGATGCTGCGCTCGGGGGACATGACCAGCTTGAGTTCCAGCTCGCGCTCGATGACGGGGTGGTGGTGCATGACGGCCTCACTTCTCAGCGGATCTCGCGTGCGGTGCGCGGGGCCGGTCGTGCCCCGCGTCCGGAGAGAGCCCCTGTGTGCCGGGGTATGACGCGACTTCGCGCGGTGGGGCGCAGATTGGCCGAAATCTGTCGGATGACCGAAAAGAGGCGGCCGGGGAAAGGATTCGCTCGAAGGCTTGGATTCTCCCGTTACCGGACCGGTCGGAGGGAGGTTCTTCGCTATGGTCCTGCCCTTCACAGCCTCAAGCCACGATCGGAGTTGGGGACATTGACGGCCTCCCCTGGTGACGGCGAGCACGCGGCCCGCGAGGGCTACTACCCCGATCCCTCCATCCCCGGGTACGTCCGGTACTGGAACGGCTCTGCCTGGGTGCCGGGTACGAGCAGGCCGGCCACGCCCGCGGACGGGGCGGGCCCGGGCTTCCCGGACGAGACGTCCGCGACCGAGACGCTGCCGGACCCGGATGCGGAGCCTGAGCACGAGCCGGAGTACGAGCCGGAGCGCGAGCCGGTGGCCGCCGCCGTGGCCGAGGCGGCGGCGTGGCAGGCGGACCCCGCGCACCAGGCCGGCTTCGGCGGCCCGCGCGACGTGCGGGTGTCCTGGGGCCACGCCGAGGAGCCGGCCGGCGCGCCGCCCGCCCGGGCGGCGGTCGCCGCGCCGCCCGTGGACCGGTTTCCCGCGCAGGCCCCGGCGGAGGCGGTGGGCATCCTGTCGGCCCGGTCACCGGTGGTGGCCGCCGCCGTAGCCGCCGCTGCCCCTGCGCCCGCCGCGCCCGTCGCGCCCGGCGCCCCCGCACCGGCTCCCGCCTGGCCCGCGGCTCCCGGAGGCGGTGATGCGCCGTCCGGGGTCACCTCCTCGTGGCCCGAGGCGGTCAAGGCGCCCCGTCCGGACCCGGCCCGGCCCCGTCCGGTGGTGACCGCGCCCAGGCCGGCCCCCGGCCCCCTGCGGCCCGCGCCCGCCGCCGCCCGGCACGACCCCGCCCCGCAGGCCGCGGTCCCGCAGGCCCCCGCCCCGCAACCTCCCGCCCCCGCCCCGCTCCCCACCGCGCACGCCGTCTTCGAGCGCATGGCCGAGCGGGCCGTCCGCCCCGCCGGGCTGGTCCGCCGCGCCCTGGCCCGCCTCCTGGACTCCCTCGTACTCGCAGCCGTCGCGACGGGGGCCGCCCTGCCCCTCGTCCCCCGGGCGACGGCCCACATCGAGGCCAAGATCGACGCGGCCCGCGGGATCGGCCGGCACACCACCGTCTGGCTGCTCGACGCCACCGTCACCGGCTACCTGGCATTGGTACTCGCCGCCGTCCTGCTCTTCGGGATCCTCTACGAGGTCGCCCCCACCGCCCGCTGGGGCCGCACCCCGGGCAAGAAGCTGCTCGGCGTCCGCGTCCTGGCCACCGCCACCCGGCGCCCGCCCACCTTCGGCGCGGCCCTGGGCCGCTGGCTGGTGTACGCGGTCCTCGGCGTCCCGGGCAGCCTCTGGTGCCTGGTCGACCGGCCCCGCCGCCAGGCATGGCACGACAAGGCGGCGAAGACCTACGTAGCCCGCTAGGGGGTGTCTTCCGGATCGTGCCGGGCCGGCCTGATCCGGAAGACACCCCCTGGGCGGAGCACCACCCCCGAACGGACGCCGTCCCGTTGCGGGGCTCGCGCGCGCGGGGTCGACTCGGGCCATGAGCACCGATCAGCCGCCGCCGGAGCAGCCGCCCGAGGACGACCCGTTCCGCAAGAGGCCCCAGGAGCCGACGCCCCCGTCGGGCGGTTCGCCGTACGGTTCGCCGCCGCCCGGCGCGGGCGGGTACCCGCCGCCCCCGCCCCCCGGCGGACCCGGCGGAGGCGGGGGCTACCCGCCCCCGCCGGGCCCGTACAACGGCAGCGGCGGCGCCGGGGGCCCGTACGGGATGCCGGACCCGCTCGCCGGCATGCCCCCGCTCGCGGACTTCGGCAAGCGGCTCGGCGCGCGGATCATCGACCTGATCATCGTCGCGGTCCCGCTGTTCCTCATCCAGTTGCCGTTCGGTGCGCGGCGGTACGCCGTCGACACGGACAAGGGCGAGGACGTCACCGAGGTCATCACCAAGTCGTACAACGGCTCCGGGCTGCTCTGGACGCTGATCTCGATCATCGCGTACGTCGGCTACGACTGGTGGTTCACCAAGAGGAACGGCCAGACGATCGGGAAGCGGGCGCTGGGCCTGCGCGTCGCGATGCTCAACGACGGCAGCGTGCCGCCCTCCGGCGCCGCGCTCAGCCGTGGCGCGGTGCTGTGGGTGCCGACCCTGATCTGCTGCTTCTGCCTGTGGCCGCTCGCGCTGATCATTTCGATGCTGATCGACAAGCCGTACAGACAGGGTCTGCACGACAAGGTGGCGAAGACCGTGGTGGTCCGCACCACTTGAGTCCGCGTCCCGCCATGCATGCGGTGCGGGCGGCCGTCCCCTGGGGACCGGCCGCCCGCACCGTCGTACGCGTACGCGTCAGTGGTGCACGGGGTGTTCGGACGCGGCCCTCGGCTCGGGCACCCGCGCTCCCGAGCGGACCTCGACGGGGACGACGGAGTCCTGCGGCAGCGCACCGGAACGCCCGGCGGCGTGCCGGCCGCGCCGGCGCGGGATCGGCACGGTGAGCGCGACGAGGAGCCCGAGGGCGAGCGCGGCCGCGGAGATGACCGCGATGCCGATCCCCGTGCTCGTCTGCGACAGCAGCAGCATGGCGATCGTCGACACGATGACGGTGGCGGACCCGTAGGCGAGCTGTGCGGCAGTCGGACGCGGCATGGCGGTATCCGTCCTCAAGGCGGTGAGGGAGAGTCGGCTCAACTCGTCGCGCGGCAAGAGACTCTACGACGGGGCATGCCCGAGCGGAACCGTCAGTAAGCGTGCCCTAACCGAACGGCTGCCCCGCGCGGGAGCACGGGGGGCGCACGGCGTCATGGACCGTGCATCCTCCGGCGTTTCCCCGCCACTTCTCCGGCAGTTCTCCCGCTGCCCCTGCGGTGTTCCTCCGTCAGTCCGCCGCCGTTCCTCCAGGGGGCGGGAACCTCCCCTTCGCCCCGACTGGTGACGAACGTCCGAATAGCGGAACCGGCTGCCCGCATAGTGCAGTTGTAAGGAACAAGTCAAGGTCTGTCTTTTCTCCCTTCTCTCCGGTCAAATGTCGTCACTTGAGACGCGCGCCGCGCGGAACCCCCCACTCCTTTGGAGACGTTCCGACCAACGCTGCGGCCGCGGGAGGGGAACGACATCAAGTGACCGGCAACTCCACGAGAAGGCGCACGCTGCGCACCGCGGCCATCGCCGTGACGCTGGCCGCCACCGCGGCCTCGGGCGCCTTCTTCACCACGGCACAGGCCGACCAGGGTCGGGGCAACGCGCCCGCAGCGGAACGCCAGGACCCGAGTGCTCCGAACAAGGAGCAGGTCCAGCACGACCTGCCCGGCCCGTTCAGCAAGCAGCAGGCGCAGGCCCGCGAAGCTGCCGTCGACCAGGTGCTGAGCGGCAAGAAGGCAGTCGAGCAGCGCGGGGCCTCCAAGGTCGTCAAGCTGGACGACAAGAAGTACGTCGAGCTGGGCCGCGAGAAGACCGACAAGATCTTCACGATCCTCGTCGAGTTCGGCGACCAGGTCGACAACACGACCATGTTCGACCCGGACGGCCCCAACGGCCCCAAGCCCCCGGCTCCTAAGTACGGCGGCACCCCGGGCCCGGCGCACAACACGATCGCGCAGCCCGACCGCGCGACGAACAACAGCACGGCCTGGCGCAAGGACTTCAGCCGCGACTACTTCCAGGACCTGTACTTCGGTACCGGCCAGGGCAAGAACTCGCTGAAGACCTACTACGAGAAGACCTCCTCGGGCCGCTACTCCGTCGACGGCCAGGTCGCCGACTGGGTCAAGATCCCGTACAACGAGGCCCGTTACGGCTCGAACTACTGCGGCCAGACGAACTGCTCCAACGTCTGGGACACCGTCAAGGACGGCGTCAACGCCTGGGTCGACGCCCAGAAGAAGGCCGGCAAGACCGACGCCGAGATCAAGGCGACCCTGGCGCAGTACGACCAGTGGGACCGCAACGACTACGACGGCGACGGCAACTTCAACGAGCCCGACGGCTACATCGACCACTTCCAGATCGTCCACGCGGGCGAGGACGAGTCGGCCGGCGGCGGCGTGCAGGGCACCAGCGCCCTGTGGGCGCACCGCTGGTACGCCTACGGCACCGACGTCGGCAAGACCGGCCCGGCGAACAACAAGGCCGGCGGCACGCAGATCGGCGACACCGGCATCTGGGTCGGCGACTACACGATGCAGCCGGAGAACGGCGGCCTCGGCGTCTTCGCGCACGAGTACGGCCACGACCTCGGTCTGCCGGACCTCTACGACACCTCCGGCGGCGGCGACAACAGCGTCGGCTTCTGGTCCCTGATGTCGGCGGGCTCCTGGCTCGGCGACGGCAAGGAGTCCATAGGCAACCTCCCGGGCGACATGGACGCCTGGAGCAAGCTGCAGCTGGGCTGGCTGAACTTCGACAAGGCCAAGGCCGCGACGAACTCCACCCACAAGCTGGGCGTTTCCGCGTACAACACCAAGGACAAGCAGGCCCTGCTCGTCGATCTGCCGAAGAAGCAGGTCAAGACGGACATCGTCGCTCCCGCCGAGGGCTCCTCGCAGTGGTGGAGCAACATGGGTGACGACCTCAAGAACACCCTGACCCGCTCGGTCGACCTGACCGGCAAGTCCTCCGCCGCCCTGTCCCTCAAGAGCTGGTGGGACATCGAGCAGGACTACGACTTCCTGTACACCGAGGTGTCCACGGACGGCGGCGCCACCTGGACCGCCCTCGCCGGCACCGCCGACGGCGCGGCCCTCCCGGTCGACGCCTCCGGCGCCCCCTCGCTGACCGGCGCCTCCGGTGCCTGGAAGCAGCTGAACTTCCCGCTGGACGCCTACGCGGGCAAGAAGGTCGACCTCCGTTTCCGCTACCAGACGGACGGCGGCGCCGGCGGCAAGGGCTTCACCGCCGACGCGATCAACATCACCGCGGACGGCTCCACCCTGTTCACCGACGGCGCCGAGAACGGCGACAACGGCTGGACCGGCAAGGGCTTCTCGCGGGTCGGCGCCGGCTTCACCAAGGAGTACGCGCAGTACTACCTGGCGGAGAACCGTCGCTACGTCTCGTACGACTCGACCCTCAAGGTCGGCCCGTACAACTTCGGCTTCGCCAACACCAAGCCGAACTGGGTGGAGCACTACCCCTACCAGGACGGTCTGCTGATCTGGCTCTGGGACACCTCCCAGAAGGACAACAACACGAGCCAGCACCCCGGCTCGGGTCTGATCCTGCCGATCGACGCCAACGCCAAGCCGATGAAGTGGGCGGACGGCACCCTGCTGCGGAACAAGATCCAGCCGTACGACGCGACGTTCAGCGCGTACTCGACGGACGCCTTCACCCTGCACAAGAACGGCGAGGCGCTGTTCCTCAAGCCGAAGCCCGCGAACCTCGTCTTCGACGACCACAAGGGCAAGTACTTCTACGACGAGAACCCGACCGGTTCGGTGAAGACCACTGACACCAACACCAAGATCAAGATCGCCAAGGAGCCGTACGACGGTCTCCAGATGACGGTCGAGGTCGGTCGCGCCGTGAAGTAGTTCGGTAAAACCGCAGGTCAAAGCATGATCGGCCGTCGCCCTCTAGCGGGCGGCGGCCGATCGCGTTTAGATGCGGGTCGGAAGTTGTCTTATTGACGGGGGAGCTGAAGATCATGCCCGGTGGAGGTTTCGTCAGACTGCCTGGCGGCAGCGTGGTGGTCGCGCTCATGCTGCCCAGGCCGTCCGGCGAGGACGGGAACGTCCGCGTGCTCGTCCACGCCGCGAACCGGGCCCGCGCCCTGACCAGGCTGCGGAACCTCGGCATGCGCGCCGTCTACCTGCGGGGCAACGCCCATCCGCCCACCCCCGATGAGGTCACCGCCGTCCTCCACCACCCGGACGGCCTCCTGTGGCGCTGCACCCCGGACCGCGCCCAGGAACTGTGGCACCCGATCGGCGCCCTCCTGCGGGGCGCGTAGGGCCCGCTACGCGCCGCCGAGCACCGGAGCGCCGGTGAGGCCCACGCCGGCCGTGCGGAGGTCCTCCAGGGCGCGGGCGGTGGTGTGCGGGGCGACGCCCGCCGTGAGGTCGAGCAGGACCTGTGTACGGAAGCCCTCGCGGGCCGCGTCCAGGGCGGTGGCCCGCACGCAGTGGTCGGTGGCGATGCCGACCACGTCGACCTCCGTGACGCCCCGCTCCCGCAGCCAGTCGGCGAGGCCCGAGCCGTTCTCGTCCCGGCCCTCGAACCCGCTGTAGGCGGCCTCGTACGCCCCCTTGTCGAAGACGGCGGCGATGGCGCCGGAGGCCACGGCGGGGGCGAAGTTCGGGTGGAACCCGACGCCCTCGGTCCCGGCGACGCAGTGCACCGGCCAGGTGGTCTCGTAGTCGGGCGCGGCCGGCGGGTGCGCGAAGTGCGGACCGGGATCGATGTGGTGGTCGCGCGTGGCGACGACGTGCCGGTAGCCCGGCGTGGCCTGCCCGATCAGCTCGGTGATGGCGGCGGCGACATCGGCCCCGCCGGTGACCGCGAGGCTGCCGCCTTCGCAGAAGTCGTTCTGTACGTCGACGACGATCAGTGCGCGGTGCATGTCGCGTGTCCTTAGGTCGATGTGGTTGCCGCTGGGCGGGCTCTTCCCCCACCCCGCCCCTTCCCGAACCTGGGGCCCGGAGCCGGGGGGCCGGGCGGAGTGTGCCGGGGCCCGTCCGGGCGGACGGGCCCCGGACGGGGCCTAGACGTACTCCGTCGGGATCACGGCCTCGCCGCGCGAGAGCTGCGTCGCGGACAGCGGCAGGCCCGCCCGGGCCGCGAGGTGGCGCTCCCGGGCCGCCTCCAGGGGTTCGCGGGCCACCACCTCGCCGCCCTTGACCAGCTGGACCAGCAGCTGCCGGTCCGCCAGGGCCGTCGGTACCGGGCCCACGCCCACGACCTCCGCCTCCGCGACCCCCTCCGCGTCGACCCGGCGCGCCGCCCACTTGCGGCCGCCCAGCGAGGTCTTGCCGCCCGAGGACTTCTTCGCCACCGGCAGCAGCGGCGCCTTGGGGTCCGCCGACACCGCCCGGGCCACCAGCTTGTAGACCATCGAGCAGGTCGGGTGCCCGCTGCCCGTCACCAGCTGCGTGCCGACCCCGTACGCGTCCACCGGAGCCGCCGCCAGCGAGGCGATCGCGTACTCGTCCAGGTCCGAGGTGACCACGATCCGCGTCCCCGTCGCCCCCAGCTCGTCCAGCTGCTGGCGCACCCGGTGCGCGACCAGCAGCAGGTCCCCGGAGTCGATGCGCACCGCGCCCAGGCCCGTCCCGGCGACCTCCACGGCCGTCCGTACCGCCTCGGCGACGTCGTAGGTGTCCACCAGCAGGGTCGTGCCGCTGCCCAGCGAGGCCACCTGCGCGGTGAAGGCGTCGCGCTCGCTGTCGTGCACCAGGGTGAAGGCGTGCGCGCTGGTGCCGACCGTGGGGATCCCGTAGCGGAAGCCGGCCGCCAGGTCCGAGGTGGAGGTGAAGCCGCCGACGTACGCGGCGCGCGAGGCCGCCACGGCCGCCAGCTCGTGGGTGCGCCGGGCGCCCATCTCGATCAGCGGCCGCCCGCCCGCCGCCGACGCCATCCGGGAGGCGGCCGCGGCGATCGCCGAGTCGTGGTTGAGGATCGACAGGACCACGGTCTCCAGCAGTACGCACTCGGCGAAGCTGCCCTCGACCCGCAGGACGGGGGAGCCGGGGAAGTAGACCTCGCCCTCGGGGTAGCCCCAGATGTCGCCCGAGAAGCGGTACGAGGACAGCCATTCCAGGGTCCGCGCGTCGATCACGGCCCGCTCGCGCAGGAACTCCAGTACGGCTCCGTCGAAGCGGAAGTTCTCCACCGCGTCCAGTACCCGTCCGGTGCCCCCCACGACGCCGTAGCGCCGCCCCTCGGGCAGCCGCCGGGTGAAGACCTCGAAGACCGAGCGCCGGTCGGCGGTGCCGTTGGCCAGCGCGGCCTGGAGCATCGTGAGCTCGTAATGGTCCGTGAAGAGCGCTGTCGACGGCACGTCCACCGGCAGGCCCAGGTCCGCAGGGTTCATGTCACGGATGCTAGCGCACATCTCGTCAGAGTGACGAGATGTAGGGCCGGTTTGTGCGACGGGCCCGTCACAGTGGCAGCATGGGACGGGTGAGTGTTGCTCCCATTGAGATCGAACGCACCGAATCGGCCGAAGAGACCTCCGCGGTCCCCGAACCCGACGTCCCGTGGGTGACCCTGGTGCACAACGACCCGGTCAACCTCATGAGCTACGTGACGTACGTGTTCCAGGCGTACTTCGGCTACCCCAAGGACAAGGCGAACCGGCTGATGCTCGACGTCCACCACAAGGGCCGGGCGGTCGTGTCCAGCGGCACCCGCGAGGAGATGGAACGGGACGTGCAGGCCATGCACGGCTACGGGCTCTGGGCGACGCTGTCGCAGGACCGCGGCTGATGGGCACCTTCGAGTCCCGCAAGGGCGGCGGCGCGGCGATCGCGCTCGACGACATCGAGATCTCCATCCTGCGCTCCCTGGCCGTGCAGCTGCTGGAGCTGATCGGTCCGGGCGAACCGGAACCCGCGGCGGACGCCGACCCGCTGGCCGTGCTGTTCGCCTCGGACGGCCCGACCGAGCCCCCGTCCGACCCGGCGCTCGCCCGCCTCTTCCCCGACGCGTACGGCGCGGGGCCGGACGCGCGGGACGGCTCCGGGAACGGCCCGCAGGGCGCTCTCCCCGACGCCGAGGCGCAGGAGCTGCGGGCCCGCTCGGCCGAGTTCCGCCGCTTCACCGAGAACGACCTGCGCACCCGCAAGCGGGAGGACGCGCTGGCCGTCGTCCACAGCCTCAACGGGCTCACCCCGGCCGGGGACGGCGCGGCCGTACTGGAGCTGACCGGGGAGCTCCCGCTGCGCTGGCTCGGCGCGCTCAACGACCTGCGCCTGACCATCGCCGCCCGGCTGGAGATCACCGAGGACGACGAGAGCGCGGCGCTGTTCCGGCTGCCGGACGACGATCCGCGCAAGCCGATGGTGATGGCGTACCTGTGGCTCGGCGGGCTCCAGGAGAGCCTGATCGAGACCCTCTGAGCGCACCTCTCGCCCGGTGGCGGCTCTGTTCGCTCAGCGAACGCTCAAATCCGGATAACGATCAGATCACCGCGATGCGGTGATCTGATCTGTTCCGGGGCCCATGTCCTGATTTGGCTGTGCGGTGCGCCACATTCCACCCTCTCGATCACCCGTAAGCACGTGATAAATCTTCACGACCGCCGACGGGACGCCACCCATGTCCCCCGGCTCGCTTGAACCGGCTGATCGCCGGCGTGCAACTCCATCCGTATCCGGGGGGATCGAGGACCCGATCCGCAGCCATCGCAGGCGCGGGTCGGCGTGGAGAAAGGCGCACCAGACATGACCTCTGTGCAGGTCGAGCAGCACGACAAGAAGCCCGGCGCGGACGCCGGGCCCGAGGGTGGCGGCGAGGGGTACCACCGCGCGCTCGGAGCCCGTCAGATCCAGATGATCGCGATCGGCGGTGCCATCGGCACCGGCCTGTTCCTGGGCGCGGGCAAGGCCATCTCCAAGGCCGGCCCCAGCCTGATCCTGGCCTACGCCATCGCGGGCCTTGTCATCTTCTTCATCATGCGGGCCCTGGGCGAGCTGCTCATGTACCGCCCGGTCTCCGGCTCCTTCTCGGACTACGCCCGCGAGTTCCTGGGCCCCTTCTGGGGGTACGTGACCGGCTGGACGTACTGGCTGTTCTGGGTGGTCACCGGCATCACGGAGGTCACCGCCGCCGCGCAGTACATGTCGTACTGGACCCACGACAGCTTCCCGCAATGGGCGTACGCGCTGATCTTCACCGTCGTCCTGTACGCCGCCAACCTGATCTCCGTGAAGCTCTTCGGTGAGCTGGAGTTCTGGTTCTCCATGGTCAAGGTCACCGCCATCGTCGGCATGATCCTGATCTGCGCCGGCATCCTCACCCTCGGGTTCTCCGACGCCGCCGACACCGCGACCGTCGCCAACCTGTGGAGCGACGGCGGCTTCTTCCCCAAGGGCATCGGCGGCACGCTGATGACCCTCCAGATCGTCATGTTCGCCTTCCTCGCGGTCGAGCTGGTCGGCGTCACCGCCGGCGAGTCGAAGGACCCCGAGAAGACCCTCCCCAAGGCCATCAACACCGTGCCGTGGCGGATCGCCGTCTTCTACGTCGGCGCGCTGATCATGATCCTGTCGGTCGTCCCGTGGCACGAGTTCCAGCCCGGCGTCAGCCCCTTCGTCGCCGCCTTCGAGAAGATGGGCCTCGGCGTCGGCGCCGCCATCGTCAACTTCGTGGTGCTCACCGCCGCCCTGTCGTCCTGCAACTCCGGCATGTACTCCACCGGCCGCATGCTGCGCGACCTCGCGCTCAACGGCCAGGGCCCGAAGGTCTTCACCAAGCTGACCAAGAGCGGCACCCCGCTCGTCGGCACCACCTTCTCCGCCGCGCTGATGCTGGTGGGCGTCTGGATCAATTACGTCGCCCCGGGCAAGGCCTTCGACTACGTCGTCTCCTTCGCCACCATCTCCGGCATGTGGGCCTGGATCATGATCCTGGTCTGCCAGATCCGCTACCGGGCCGCCTCCGACCGCGGCGACCTGCCGAAGTCCCCGTTCCGGGCGCCCGGAGCCCCGTACACCAGCTGGTTCGCGCTCCTGTTCATCGTCATGGTCATCGTGATGATGGGCGCCGACAAGGACTCCCGCGTCTCGCTCTACTGCGCCCCCCTGTGGGGTGCCATCCTGGGCGTCTCGTACCTGTTCCTGAAGTCCCGCAACCCGCGCGGTGCGGCCTTCACCAAGGCCGAGTAGACGCAGGCGCCCCGCGGCGTCCGTCCACCATTCGGGCCCTCCCGTACCACTCCTCGGTACGGGAGGGCCCGTCTGTTTATCCTGTCGCTCATGCTGACCCTCACCCAGGCCCTGTACGACCAGATCGTGGAACACGCCCGCAAGGACCACCCCGACGAGGCCTGCGGGGTCGTGGCCGGCCCGGCCGGAACCGACCGGCCCGAGCGCTTCATCCCGATGCTGAACGCCGCCCGCTCGCCCACGTTCTACGAGTTCGACTCCAAGGACCTGCTGCGGCTCTACCGCGAGCTGGACGACCGGGACGAGGAACCGGTGATCGTCTACCACTCGCACACCGCGACCGAGGCCTACCCCTCGCGCACCGACGTCACCTACGCGAACGAGCCCGCGGCGCACTACGTCCTCGTCTCCACCGCCGACCACGACGGCCTCGGGGAGTTCCAGTTCCGCTCCTACCGCATCGTCGACGGAGTGATCACCGAGGAAGAAGTGCAGGTCGTGGCGGCCTACTGACCAGCATGTGAGCGCCCGGAGTCCACGATGCGGGATCACACTCCAAACGGGGGACCGGGAATCGTTAACATGACCGCATGGTTTCCCACGACGTGAGCAACGAGACGCCCGGCAGGCCGCTGCTGCTCGTGGCGCGGCTGCACGTCGACCTGTGCCGCCTCGCAAGCGCCATCTGTCCTGCTGCCTGAGCACGAGCACCACAGCCCTGCCGCGCGGGGGGCGCCACGCGCACTCGACCCCGCCCGCCCCCTCCGCACGCCCCTTCACGCTTTGACGACTTGACGACACTGGAGCCCGCCATGGCCATCGAGGTCCGCATCCCCACCATCCTCCGCACCTACACCGACGGCGAGAAGGCCGTCACGGGCGAAGGCAGCACCCTGGCCGACCTGTTCGCGGACCTGGAAACCCGCCACAAGGGCATCCAGGAGCGCATCGTCGACGACACGAAGGGCGGCGAGCTGCGCCGCTTCGTGAACGTCTACCTCAACGACGAGGACGTCCGCTTCCTGGACGGCATCTCCACCGCGCTCAAGGACGGCGACAGCGTCACCATCCTCCCGGCCGTGGCCGGCGGATCGAAGTAATGCGCTACGACTCCCCCCTCGCCGCGGTCGGGAACACCCCGCTCGTCAGGCTGCCCCGGCTCTCGCCCTCCGACGAGGTACGGATCTGGGCGAAGCTGGAGGACCGCAACCCCACCGGCTCGATCAAGGACCGCCCCGCGCTCCACATGGTCGAGCAGGCGGAGAAGGACGGCCGCCTGTTCCCCGGCTGCACCATCCTGGAGCCCACCTCCGGCAACACGGGCATCTCGCTCGCGATGGCCGCGAAGCTCAAGGGCTACCGGATCGTGTGCGTGATGCCGGAGAACACCAGCCAGGAGCGCCGGGACCTGCTGACGATGTGGGGAGCCGAGATCATCCCGTCCCCGGCGGCGGGCGGCTCGAACACCGCGGTCCGGGTGGCCAAGGAACTCGCGGCCGAACACCCCGACTGGGTGATGCTCTACCAGTACGGCAACCCGGACAACGCGGGCGCGCACTACGCCACGACCGGCCCGGAGATCCTGCGCGACCTGCCGTCCGTGACCCACTTCGTGGCCGGCCTCGGCACGACGGGCACGCTGATGGGCGTCGGCCGCTACCTGCGCGAGCACGTGCCCGGCGTCAAGATCGTCGCCGCCGAGCCGCGCTACGACGACCTCGTGTACGGCCTGCGCAACCTGGACGAGGGCTTCGTCCCGGAGCTCTACGACGCCTCGGTGCTCACCACCCGCTTCTCGGTGGGATCGGCGGACGCGGTCACCCGCACCCGCGAACTCCTGCGCGAAGAGGGCATCTTCGCCGGCGTCTCCACGGGCGCGGCCCTCCACGCGGCCATCGGCGTCGGCCGCAAGGCGGTGGCCGCGGGCGAACGGGCGGACATCGTGTTCGTGGTGGCCGACGGGGGCTGGAAGTACCTCTCGACGGGCGTCTACACGGCGGCGACGACGGAAGAGGCCATCGAGGTCCTCCAGGGCCAACTCTGGGCCTGATCCCGGCCGGGCCCGCCACAGCCCCGCCGGCATGCGGGGCGCGGGCCTTCCAGCCCCGCCGGCGTGCGGGGCGCGGGCCTTCCGGCCCCGCCGGCGTTCGAGGCGCGGGTCCGGGCGGAGCCCGGTTTCGGGGCGGGGGTGCGGGCGCCGGGGGAGAGGCCCCGCGCAGCGACCCCCGCCCCGCGCGGCAGCCCGACCGCCCCGCCGGCCCCCGCACCGCCCCGGCGCCCGCGCCCCCGCCCCGCTCACCGCGCCAGCAGCTCCGCCAGCACCGCCGCGTGGCTGCCCTCCGGGTCCTTGACCGCCGTCAGCAGCGTCAAACGCCCCGCCGCGGCCAGCCCCCGCAGCCGCTCCAGCTCCGCCACCGCCTGAGGCTCCGCCAGCTCCGCCTCGTACCGGGCCCGGAACTCCCGCTCCGTTCCCCCGCCCCCGTGGTACCACTTGCGCAGCTCCGCCGAGGGCGTCACCGCCTTCGGCCACTCGTCCACCGCCGCCTCGGCCTTCGCCAGCCCCCGCGGCCAGAGCCGGTCCACGAGGACCCGTACCCCGTCGCCGTCCGCCCCCGGCTCCGGGGGATCGTAGACCCGCCGCACCCTGATCACCGGCTTGCTCACCCGTAGCCTCCGCCCAGCCCTTTGACCTCGTCCCACACCGTCGGGTCCAGCATGCCCAGCCGCCTGTCGAAGTCGGCCGACGCCACCTCCGCGGGCCGGTCCGCCTCCAGGTAACCCGTCCGCCCCGGCCGCCCGCCGACCCCCGGTGGCAACGGGATCACCCCCGCGCGCCGGTCGTCGTACTTCCCCGTGATCCACGCGACCCGCGCCCGCCCCCGCGCCCCCACCGCCAGCACCAGACACGACCGCCCGTCCGCCAGGCACCACAGCTCGCCCGGCCGCACCCGGCCCGCCGCCCCCGGCGCACGCCGCCGCGCCGCACCCCGTACACCCGGCCGGGGCAGCAGCACCAGCGCCACGACGGCGACCACCGCCACCGCGGCGGGCCACCACGACGTGTCCATAACCCGACCGTAGCCGCGGCCCCCGCCCCCGGCGCGGCAACGCCCGTGCCCCGTGTCGCTCCCCCGGGTGACAGCACAGGTGATTCCCCCCACAACGGCCCGCCGCGGAGGAGCGACCGGACGTTTCGCGCCTTACGCTCGACCCACGCTCGGCCCGCATTCCGTCCACGGACCGTCCACGGAGGTTCACGCTCCATGAAGCTCACCGTCGTCGGCTGCTCGGGGTCGTTCCCGTCCGCGGAATCGGCATGTTCGAGCTACCTCGTCGAGGCCGACGGCTTCCGGCTGCTCCTCGACATGGGCAACGGCGCCCTCGGCGCGCTCCAGCGCCACATCGGTCTCTACGACCTCGACGCGATCTTCCTGAGCCACCTGCACGCCGACCACTGCATCGACATGTGCGCGTACTTCGTGGCCCGCTACTACCGGCACGAGGGCGGCCGCTGCGGCACCATCCCCGTCTACGGACCGGAGGGCGCCGAGCAGCGGCTGACGGCGGCGTACGACGACGTTCCCGATGCGCGCTCGATGAGCGAGGTCTTCGACTTCCGGACCCTCAAGTCCGGCGCCTTCGAGATCGGCCCGTTCCAGGTCCGCACGGAGCGGGTGTGCCACCCCGTCGAGTCGTACGCCATCCGCGTCGAGCACGGCGGCCGCTCGCTCACGTACTCCGGGGACACCGGCGTCTGCCCGGAGCTGGCCACACTGGCCGCCGGATCCGACCTGTTCCTGTGCGAGGCCTCCTTCACGCACGGCAAGGAGGACATCCCGGACCTCCACCTCAACGGCCGCGAGGCGGGCCAGTACGCGGCCGGCGCCGGAGCGGGCCGGCTGGTCCTGACCCACGTCCCGCCGTGGACGGACGCCGCCCGCAACCTCGCCGACGCCCGCGCGGTCTACGACGGCCGGGTCGACCTCGCGCAGCCCGGCGCGGTCTACGAGGTCTGACGCCCCGACGGCACACGATGAAGCCCCCGCCCTCCCTTTCGGGAAGTGCGGGGGCTTCGTCGTGCACGGGGACCGCGGGGCCTACTTGGCCTCGGCCTTCGCCAGTTCGGCGAGCTCCTCGTCGGACTCGCGGCCCGGCGTGGGGAGGTTGAACTTCGTGATCGCGAAGCGGAAGACGAAGTAGTAGATCGCCGCGAAGACGAGTCCGACCGGGATGATGTACAGCGGGTTGGTCGCCTTGTTCCACCCCAGGCCCAGGTCGATCAGGCCGGCCGAGAAGGTGAACCCGGCATGGATGCCGAGCGCCCAGGTGACGGCCATGGAGATGGCGGTCAGGACGGCGTGGATCGCGTACAGCAGCGGCGCGATGAACATGAACGAGAACTCGATGGGCTCGGTGACACCCGTGACGAACGAGGTGAGGGCGAGCGAGACCATCATGCCGGTGACCGCCTTGCGGCGCTCCGGGCGGGCGCAGTGCGCGATGGCCAGTGCCGCGGCCGGCAGGCCGAACATCATGATGGGGAAGAACCCGGTCATGAAGAGGCCGGCGTCCGGGTCACCGGCGAAGAACCGGTTCAGGTCGCCGTGGACGACCTCGCCGGCGGCGTTGGTGAAGTCACCGATCTGGAACCAGGCGACGGTGTTGACGAACTGGTGCATGCCGATCGGGATCAGGCCGCGGTTGATCAGGCCGAACAGGCCGGCGCCGCCGGAGCCCAGGCCGGTCATCCACTCGCCGAAGCTGGAGATGACCTCGCCGATCGGCTCCCAGACCAGGCCGAAGAAGACACCGGCGATGACGCCGACGAACGCCATGATGATCGGGACGAGACGGCGGCCGTTGAAGAAGCCGAGCCAGTCCACCAGCTTCGTGCGGTGGTAGCGCTGCCACAGGACCGCGGCGAGCAGACCCATGATGATGCCGCCGAGGACGCCCGGGTTGTTGTACGTCGCGGCGACGTCGACACCCTTGTTCTCGGTGGTGTTGATGACGGCCTCGGTCACCGGGAAGGCAGTGAGGACGTTCTTGTAGACCAGGAAACCGACCAGCGCGGCGAGCGCGGTGGAGCCGTCGGCCTTCTTGGCGAAGCCGATGGCGACACCGATGCAGAAGAGCAGCGGCAGGTTGGTGAAGACGGCGTCACCGGCGGTGGCGAACACCGTGGCGACCTTGCCCCAGCCGAGGCCGTCCTTGCCGAAGACGTCGGGCTGGCCGAGGCGCAGCAGGATGCCGGCGGCGGGCAGGACGGCGATGGGCAGCTGGAGGCTGCGGCCGACCTTCTGCAGACCCTGGATCAGGCCGGCGCCCCGCTTCTTGGCGGGCGGCGCCGCGGCGTCAGTAGCCGTACTCATAACTTCCTCCGGGGAGCAAGGCGCCGCCTAGGGGTGAACCACGGGGGACGGCGACGTCTCGAAAAGGGGGCACACGCCGCCGGGGGGAAGCGGTCGTGGTCTACACCAATGCATGGTGTAGACCAGTTGTAACACGGTCGGGGTTAGATAAGGAACCTTCAATTTTTTGTTGTAGGAACCACGCTCCCGGCGGGCAGCGAAAAGCCCCCGACTCCGTGGAGCCGGGGGCCTTTCACGCGCCGGAGCGGAGGATGGAACGGCCGGCCTCGGGGTGCCTCAGGCCTTGGTGGTCTCCCCTTGCATCGCCTCGATCTCCTCGTCCGACTCCCGACCCGGGGTGGGGAGGTCGAACTTGGTGATCGCGAACCGGAAGATCGCGTAATAGACCACCGCGAAACCCAGGCCGATCGGGATGATCAGCCACGGCTTGGTCGCCAACCCCCAGTTGATGACGTAGTCGATCAGGCCCGCCGAGAAGCTGAACCCGTCGTGGACCCCGAGCGCCCACGTCACCGCCATCGACACCCCCGTCAGCACCGCGTGGATCGCGTACAGGGCCGGCGCGACGAACAGGAACGAGTACTCCAGCGGCTCCGTGATCCCGGTGACGAACGAGGTCAGCGCCACCGACAGCATCAGGCCCCCCACCTCCTTGCGCCGCCGCGGCTTCGCGCAGTGCGTGATCGCCAGCGCCGCCGCGGGCAGGGCGAACATCATGATCGGGAAGAAGCCGGAGAGGAACAGGCCGGCGTGCGGGTCGCCCGCCAGGAACATGTTGATGTCACCGTGCACGACCACCCCGTCCGGCTTGGTGAAGCTGCCGAACTGGAACCACACCGGCACGTTCAGGAACTGGTGCAGCCCGATCACCAACAGCGCGCGGTTCGCGACGCCGAAGATGCCCGCACCCCACGACCCCAGTCCCACCAACCAGTCCGAGAAGCTCTCCAGCGCGTCACCGACCGGCGGCCAGACCCACAGGCACAGCACGGCGAACCCGATCGCGACGAACGACATGACGATCGGGACGAGACGGCGGCCGTTGAAGAAGCCGAGCCAGTCCACCAGCTTCACCCGGTGGAAGCGCTGCCAGAACCAGGCCGCCAACAACCCCATCACGATGCCGCCGAACACCCCCGGGTTCTGGTACGTGTACCCGGCGAAGGTGTCCGTCGACGTCAGGCAGCCGCCCCCGATGTCCTTCGTCCCCTGCGGACAGGGCTTGTGGAAGGCGTGCAGCACCCCGCGGTAGACGAGGAACCCCGCCACCGCCGCCAGCGCCGTCGAACCGTCCGCCTTCTTGGCCATCCCGATCGCGACACCCACGCAGAAGAGCAGCGGGAGGCCCAGGTCCGGATCCAGCAGCGCGCCACCCGCGCCCGCCATGACGTTGGCGACGTCAGTCCAGTCCAGCCCGTCGGCGCCGAACACGTCGGGCTGGCCGAGCCGGGTGAGGATGCCCGCCGCCGGCAGGACGGCGATCGGCAGCTGGAGACTGCGCCCCATCTTCTGCAGCCCCTGGAACAAGCCGCTCCACCACTGGGGTCGCGGCCCGGCTGCGGCGCTGTTCACGCTCATCGGCGTCCTCCCTGACCGGCCCGTTTTGGTAGGTGCGTCGCATACGGCACACTGGTGTAGACCACTCGTCGCAGGGTCACGTGCACCGGCCCGCAAGGCGGGTGGATGTTGATCGTTATCATTCGGCAGGTGCCGGGCACGCGCTCGCATAGATGGGCCAACCGTGAGTTACCGTGACAAAGCGGACCTCCGGGTGGGCGAACCAGGCATCCGGCCGCCGAGACTCGTTCTTCGTCACACGCAGGGAGACACACATGGCCACCAAGGCTGAGAAGATCGTCGCCGGGCTCGGCGGTATCGAAAACATCGAAGAAGTCGAAGGCTGCATCACCCGCCTGCGCACCGAAGTCATCGACCCGAGCAAGGTCGACGAAGCCGCCCTCAAGGCCGCCGGCGCCCACGGCGTCGTCAAGATGGGCACCGCGATCCAGGTCGTCATCGGCACCGACGCCGACCCCATCGCCGCCGACATCGAAGACATGATGTGAGCTGAGCCCGCCCGCTCACCCGCTCTCCCCGCAGGCAGCACGGCAGACCCCGTACCGGAACCACCCGGACGGGGTCTTCCCGTACCCCCGCACCGACTAGGCTCGACAGCATGTCTCGCATCGACGGCCGCACGCCCGAACAGCTCCGCCCGGTCACCATCGAACGCGGATGGAGCAAGCACGCCGAGGGCTCCGTCCTCATCTCCTTCGGAGACACCAAGGTCTTCTGCACCGCCTCCTTCAGCGAAGGCGTCCCCCGCTGGCGCAAGGGCAGCGGCGAAGGCTGGGTCACCTCCGAGTACTCGATGCTGCCCCGCTCCACCAACACCCGCGGCGACCGCGAATCCGTCCGCGGCAAGATCGGCGGCCGCACCCACGAGATCTCCCGCCTCATCGGCCGCTCCCTGCGCGCCGTCATCGACTACAAGGCCCTCGGCGAAAACACCATCGTCCTGGACTGCGACGTCCTCCAGGCCGACGGCGGCACCCGCACCGCCGCCATCACCGGCGCCTACGTCGCCCTCGCCGACGCCGTCGCCTGGGGCCAGAAGAAGAAGCTGATCAAGGCCGGCCGCAAGCCCCTCACCGGAACCGTCGCCGCCGTCAGCGTCGGCATCGTCGACGGCGAACCCCTCCTCGACCTCTGCTACGAGGAAGACGTCCGCGCCGAAACCGACATGAACGTCGTCTGCACCGGCGACGGCCGCTTCGTCGAGGTCCAGGGCACCGCCGAAGGCGAGCCCTTCGACCGCAAGGAACTCAACGCCCTCCTCGACCTCGCCGCCGGCGGCTGCGCCGACCTCCAGGCGCTCCAGCTCAGCGCCCTGGACCTGGCCGCCTCCTAGAGCGGCGAGGCCCGCGCGGCCCGGGCGGCCCTGCCGGCTCACCCCGGGGCAACCGCCGGGCCGGGCCCGGCGTCTACGCCGGTACGGGCGCACGGTGTCGAAGCCGTGCGCCCGTCCACGTACCCGAGCACCTGCATCTGAACCTGCACCTGCACCGAGCCCGAGCCCCTGGGGGACCCGAATGAAGCCCATGCACCGCGCTGCGGCCCTCGCCGTCGCAGCCGCCCTGGCCGTCCCGGCGCTCTCCGCCTGCGACACCCTCAACACCGCGATGGACTGCGCCAACACCGCCGTGGCCATAACCGACGGTGCCAACGACCTCCAGCAAGCCGTCTCCCAGGCCGGCAACAGCCCGCAGGACGCGCAGAACGCCCTCAACCAGATCGAGACGAGCCTCAAGAAGATCGGCGACCAGACGGACAACGCGGACCTGGGCAAGGCCATCGCCTCCATGAAGACGGCCGTCACGAACGTCCGCACCTCCATCGAGAACGGCAACGCCACCCCGGACATCACCCCGGTCGGCAACGCTGCCGAGGAGATCTCCAAGGTCTGCACCCCCGGCTGACCGCCCCCTCCGGCTGCCCGGCCCCCGGCTGACCGCCCACCGGAGGGCGGCCGCGCGGGGCCCTGGTCGATACTCGGCCGCACGGGCCCTGGTCGGTACTCGGCTGCGCGGGGCCCTGGTCGATACTCGGCCGCACGGGGCCCTGGTCGATACTGGTCGGCATGACCCGCCTGATCCTCGCCACCCGCAATGCGGGCAAAGTCGCCGAACTCCGCGCCATCCTGTCCGACGCCGGCCTGCCGCACGAACTGGTCGGCGCGGACGCGTACCCCGAGATCCCGGACGTCAAGGAAACCGGCGTCACCTTCGCCGAGAACGCCCTCCTCAAGGCCCACGCCTTGGCCCGCGCCACCGGCCTGCCCGCCATCGCCGACGACTCCGGCCTGTGCGTCGACGTCCTGGGCGGCGCCCCCGGCATCTTCTCCGCCCGCTGGGCCGGCAGCCACGGCGACGACAAGGCCAACCTGGACCTCCTGCTGGCCCAGCTCTCCGACATCGACGCCCCCCACCGCGGCGCCCACTTCGCCTGCGCGGCCGCCCTCGCCCTCCCGGACGGCACGGAGCGCGTCGTGGAAGGCCGCCTGCGCGGCACCCTCCGCCACACCCCGTCGGGCACGGGCGGCTTCGGCTACGACCCGATCCTCCAGCCGGACGGCGAAACCCGCACCTGCGCGGAACTCACCCCGGCGGAGAAGAACGCCATCTCCCACCGCGGCCACGCCTTCCGCGCCCTGGTCCCGTTCATCCGCGCCCTGACGACCTGATGGCCTGACGACCCGACGGCCACCGCAATGCAGAAGGCCCCGTACGCGGCGTGCGCGTACGGGGCCTTTCGGTGCGTGCGGTTGGGGGGACTCGAACCCCCACGGGTTTTACCCCACTGGGACCTAAACCCAGCGTGACTGCCAATTCCACCACAACCGCGACATTGCGCTCAATTCGGACATCCAGCCTGAGCGACTGGGCTCAGTCTACGGCCGCCCGGCCTCGCGGGGCGACGGAGTTGCTCCGCGGTTTGCGGCACCACGTGTCAGTGAGCGCATGGCAATTCGGGCACAGGTAGCGGAGGTTCTCGCGGCGGTTGTCGAGCCAGTCCCCGCTGACGTGGTCGATCTGCAAAGTGAGCGAGCGGCCCAGCCACTCGCCGGGGTTCCCGCACCCGGCGCACGCGTAGGGAACGCCGACCTGCTGCAGTGCCGAGTGGAGCCGGGCGCGATTGATCCTGGCAGACCCCTCCGGTTGCAGGGTGAGAACACCGGGGGCAACGGCCTTCGGCGCCACCGCCCGCGCGGCGGCCCAGGGCCGCCGCGCGAAGTGAGAGACGTCCAGTCCGAGCTGGGTCACGCGCCGCCGAACGCGCCGGCGGTTCACCTCGGTGAAGTCCAGTGCGAGCGCGCGCAGGAGGTCCGCGTAGCTGGTGGCACCGGGGACAGCCGCGCGAAGCGCTTCCTCCGGCACGGCCGACCGGGCGTTGCGGAAGTGAGAGGTGTCGATTCCGTGCCTCCTGAGTGCCTTCCCGAGCGCCGCGCGGGACCGGCCGTCGTCGGGCATCTCCAGGGCGCGGGCCGTGCCTCGAACGCTGTCGGAGGAAGCGGCGGCGGCGGCAAGCTCCTCAGGGCTGAACGGAAGCCCGACGGAGCCCTGCCCCATGCCGCCGAAGTGGCTCGTGTCGATGTCCGCCGCCGCCATGCGGCGGGCGAGGTGGGACAGCGTCCCCGTGGCCGGCCGGGCACCGAGTTCCAGGGCCACCTCGCGCAGGTGGTCGAGGCGGCCGCAACAGCGGCGATGACCTCGTCCGAGTACGTGCGCCACGGACCGCGCTTCGCGAAGTGGCTGGTGTCGATCCCGTGGCCCGTCACCTTCGCCTGCAGCACCCGGCGTTGGCCGCCGCTGACGGTGCGGCCGAGGCGCCGTATCAGGTCGGCCCAGCCGGTGGATGCGGCGACGGCGGTCGCCAGCGCGTCCCGCTCGTACGGATCGGTCATCGGCCCCCCGGTCCCGGCCGCTTGTGCGGCTCTCGTACGGAGTAACGGGGGTGCGGCGCAGGTGGTTACGGAGGGTTTCGTGCGATGAGCGGAGCGGCCCGCACCGGGTGGGGCGGGCCGCTCGGGGGAGGGGGCGGGGGTCAGATGCCGAGGTCCTTGATGATCTTGGCTACGTGGCCCGTCGCCTTCACGTTGTAGAGGGCGCGTTCGACCTTGCCCTCCTCGTCGACGATCACCGTCGAGCGGATGACCCCGGTGACCGTCTTGCCGTACAGCTTCTTCTCGCCGAACGCGCCGTACGCCGCCAGGACCTCCTTGGAGGGGTCGCCGACCAGCGTCACCTTCAAGTGCTCCTGCTCGCGGAACTTCGCCAGCTTCTCCGGCTTGTCGGGCGACACGCCGATCACGTCGTAACCCGCCTGGGCCAACACGGCCAGGTTGTCCGTGAAGTCGCACGCCTGCTTGGTGCAGCCCGGCGTCAGGGCGGCCGGGTAGAAGTAGACGATGACCTTGCGGCCCTTGTGGTCGGCGAGCGAGACCTCGTTGCCGTCCGCGTCGGGCAGGGTGAAGGCGGGGGCGGTGTCGCCCGGCTCAAGTCGCTCGCTCATGTCAGCAGTCTCCTCGGGAGGGGATCGGTACGGTCCGAGACTAAGCTGACAGACTGTTCATGGTGGGCCACGCCCCTATGGCCGATCACGACCGGTCACGACGACCGACCACGACGACGACGGAGGCAGCGCGGTGCCGGAAGCCAGGACCCCCGCACAGATCGAGGCGGACATCGTCCGCCGCCGTGAGCAGCTCGCCGAGACGCTCGACGAGATCGGCGTGCGCATGCATCCGAAGACGATCGTCGGGGACGCGAAGGCCAAGGTCGCCTCCAAGATCGACCACACCGCCGGCCGTGCCGTCGTGGCCGTGAACAAGCTGGTCACCGATCTGAAGGACGGTCTGCGCCATGAGGACGGGGCGCCCCGCATCGAGCGGATCGTGCCGGTCGCGCTGGTGGCGACCGGGCTGGTGGGGCTGCTCGTGCTGACGGCGCGCCGCAAGCGCGGATGAGGTGGGTGACCCTGCGGCGTGCCGGCCGGGCAGGGGCGGGTAGGTTCGGGTCGTGAGCGACAACACCACCACCCACGACAAGCTGCCCATCCGCATGCTGCACGACCGTGTGCTCGTACGTTCCGACCTGCCGGAGGGCGAGCGCCGCTCGGGCGGCGGCATCCTGATTCCGGCGACGGCCGCCGTCGGCAAGCGGCTGGCCTGGGCCGAGGTGGTCGCGGTCGGGCAGAACGTGCGCAGTGTCGAGCCGGGCGACCGGGTGCTGTACGACCCGGAGGACCGGGCCGAGGTCGAGGTGCGCGGGGCGACGTACGTGCTGATGCGCGAGCGGGATCTGCACGCCGTGGCCGCGGAGCGGCTGGAGGGGTCGAAGGACTCCACCGGGTTGTACCTGTGACGGCTGACGGATCCGGAGCGGTGCCGGCATCCGGAGCGGTGCCGGCGGCCCCTGAGCGCCGCTGACGGCCCCGGACGGCCGCTGTGCGAACCCCGCAAGGGCCGGTGACCGAGGTCACCGGCCCTTCTGCATGCCCTTTGCTACGGTGGTGGGGAAACCCCGACGAGACGCGCCGTACCGGGTAGCTGGACGCAAAGACGACGCACCCCGTTCCGCTCTCGTTCCGGAGGTGCCCGTCATGGCCTGGGTTCTGCTTCTCGTCGCCGGTCTGCTCGAAGTCGGCTGGTCGATCGGTATGAAGTTCACCGAGGGATTCACCCGGCTCTGGCCCAGCGTGTTCACGGGCGCCGGCATCGTCGCGAGCATGGTGCTGTTGTCGTACGCGGCGAAGACGCTGCCCATCGGTACGGCTTACGGCGTGTGGGTGGGTATCGGCGCGGCCGGTGCGGCGCTGCTCGGGATGGCGGTGCTGGGGGAGCCCGTCACCGCCGCCCGGATCTTCTTCATCTGTCTGCTGCTGGTCGCGGTGGTGGGGTTGAAGGCGACCTCCGGCCACTGACCCGGGCGCGGCCGGGGCTCTTCGAGGCAGCGGGCTATTCGAGGTAGCGCGACGGGGGGCGGGAGCGGCGGCCCGCGTCGATGCCGCCCAGGACTCCGGCGGTGGTGCCCGCGAGGGTCCCGCCCGTGCCGGTTCCCGTGCCCGTGCTCGTGCCCGTTCCCGTGGTGTTTCCGGCGGTGGTGCCGGTGGTGGTTCCGCTGTCGGTGCCGGCGTCGCCCCGGCCGCCGTCCGTGCGGCCGCCGTCGGTCTGCCCGCCCGTGTCCTGGCCCGCCGTGGTTTCGCCGCCGTCCTGTCCGCCCTGGTCCTGTCCGCCCGTGGGGCGCGTGGGACGGTGCGGGCGGCCGGGTCGGCTGGGCGGGACGGGAGGGAGGGGGGTGGTGCCCGGGGGCTGCTCGGGGTTGGTCGGGGTGAAGGGGGGCGGGGAGGGGACCGCGCCCGGCTGGAGTTCCAGGTCGAAGTCGAGGGGGTCGCTGCCGGCCAGGGCCGTCTTCGTGTACTGGGCCCAGATCCTGGCCGGGTACCCGCCGCCGCCGAGGCGGTCTTCGCCCAGTGCCCCGTACAGGGATTCGAGGGCGCCGGTGTCGGGGTCCTGGCCCATCACGGAGACCACCGTGACCAGGTCGGGGGTGTACGCGGCGAACCAGGCGGAGCGGTCGAGTTCCGCGGTGCCGGTCTTGCCCGCCGCCGGGCGGCCGGCCGCGAGGGCGGCGGTGCCGGTGCCGTTGTCGACGACGCTGACCAGCATGGAGGTGGTGGTGTCGGCGGCTTCGCGGCTGACGGCCTGGCGCGGGGCGCGGTCGGGCAGCTGGACGTTCTCGTCGCCCTTGCTGATCTTGTCCACGAGGGTGTACGGGGTGTGGCGGCCGTGATCGGCGAGTGTCGCGTAGGCCTGGGTCATGTCGAGCACGCTGGCTTGGAGGGTGCCGAGCGCCATGGCCGGTCCGGGGTCGAAGTTGGGGGTGTCCTCGGGGATGCCGAGGGCGATGGCGGTCCGCTTGACCTTGTCCGTGCCGACGTCGACGACCATCTGGGCGAACACGGTGTTGACGGAGAGGTCGGTGGCGGTGTTGACGGTGATGTCCCCGTACGACTGCTGGCCCTCGTTCTCGGGCGCGTAGGGGATCCGGGTCCCGATGACGCGGCGTTTGTTGTCGCCGTTGTAGAGGGTGTTGGGGGTGATGCGGCGGCCGTCCTGGGTGCGGGCGTCGTTGTCGACGGCGGACGCGAAGACGAACGGCTTGAAGGTCGAGGCCACTTGGTAGTCGTGCCGGGTGGCGTTGTTGACGTACTGCTTGGTGTAGTCGAGGCCGCCGTACATCGCGACGACCTTTCCGGTGGTGGGGTCGATGGAGGCGCCGCCGGCCCGGACCACCCGGTCGGCCTTGTGGGTCTGCGGGTCGAGCCTGCTGATCAGCTGTGCTTCCGCGGCGGCGACGATGGCGTTCTGGCGGCGCTTGTCGATGGTGGTGGTGATGCGGAAGCCGCCTTCGGAGAGCGTCTTGTCGTCGACGATCTTGTGTTCGACGATGTAGTCCTTGACGGCTTCGACGAGGTAGCCGCGCTGCCCGGAGAGGCCGGCGGCGGGGCGGATCTTCCCGGGTTCGGGGAAGCGGGCGGCCGCGCGTTCGGCGGGGGTCATCCAGCCCTTCTTGACCATGCCGTCGAGGACGTAGTTCCAGCGGGCGAGGGCGCGGCCGCGGCCTTGCGGGTGGGCGACGACGTCGAATGCGCCGGGGGAGTTGAGGAGGGTGGCGAGGTAGGCGCCCTCGGTGGTGGTGAGTTTGCCGACGTCCTTGCCGTAGTAGGCCTGGGCGGCGGCCTGGATGCCGTAGGCGTTGCGGCCGAAGTAGCTGGTGTTCAGGTATCCCTCGAGGATGTAGTCCTTCGACTTCTCGCGTCCGAGTTTGATCGCGATGAAGAATTCCTTGGCTTTGCGCCGGACCGTCTGTTCCTGGCCCAAGTAGTAGTTCTTGACGTACTGCTGGGTGATGGTGGAGCCGGACTGGGTGCCTTTGCCGGCGAGCGTGTTCCAGGCGGCGCGCAGCATCGCCTTCGGGTCCACCGCCCGTTCGGAGTAGAAGTCCCGGTCTTCCGCCGCCAGTACCGTCTCCTGCACCGTTCGGGGGATCTGTGAGAGTGCGACGTTGACGCGGTTGACCTCGCCGTCGCGGGCGAGCTGGGAGCCGTCGGCGTAGAGGTAGAGGTTGGACTGGGCGGTGGCGGTGGCGTTGGCGGGCGGGATGTCGACCAGGAGGTAGCCGGCGATCAGGGCGCCGCCGATCAGCAGGGCGATGAGCAGGATGCCGCCGAGGAGCATGCGCCAGGTGGGGAAGGCCCTGCGCCATCCGGTCCGCTTCCGGTTCCGGTTGCGCCCGGTCTGCGGCTCGGCCGGCGGGCCGGGCGCCTTTTCGGGCGGCGGTCCGGCGTTCGCACCAGGGGTGTCGGGGTCGCGAGGGGTCCAGCCCGGGGGTAGTGACTGGTCGTTCATCTCCGGGGCTCCTCGACGGTGTACGACATATCCGCATCTGTGCCAATGGTGTCTACCTGATAGCCGATGTGCGTGCTTCGGACGGGCGTAAATCCGTCGCGTGGCTCGCCCCTCCGCACTAAGCTCGCGCGCTTTGGCCGACGTAGGAACGACCTGGGAAGGGGAGGGATACGGTGCGCCGGGAAGTGAGCCGGGAAGTGAGCCGGGGAGCGGACGCCGAAGGGGAAGCGGAAGGGGAAGCCGAAGCGGAAGCGGAAGCCGGCACGGGGAGCGGGGACGTCCGCCGCAGGGCGGTGGCCGGGGACGCGGGGCACTGCTTGCGGCTGTACGGGGCCGTCGCGGTCGGCGGGTTCCGGCGATACGCCACCTACGGGACGGCCACGGCGGCCGGTGTGTTCACCAACACCGTGTTCGGCTTCATCCTCGCGTACACGTACGTGGCGCTGTGGGACGAGCGGCCCGGCCTCGGCGGCTACAGCCAGGGGCAGGCACTGGCCTTCATCTGGGTCAGCCAGTCGCTGCTGGCCGCCGCCGCGCTGATGGGCGGAGGGTTCCAGGAGGAGTTCCAGGAGCGCGTCCGGACGGGCGACATCGCCGTCGACCTGTACCGCCCCGCCGACCTCCAGCTGTGGTGGCTCGCGGCCGACATGGGCAGGGCCGCCTTCCAGCTGCTGGGGCGCGGGCTGGTGCCGGTCCTGGCGGGGGCGCTCGCCTTCCCGCTGGCGCTGCCCGCCGATCCGGTGCGCTGGCTGCTGTTCGTGGTGGCCGTGGTGCTCGGCCTGGTGGTGAGTTTCGCGGTGCGGTTCCTGCTGGGGCTGGCGGCGTTCTGGCTGCTGGACGGCACCGGGATCAACATGATGGCCGGTCTGGTCTCGGTGTTCTTCTCCGGGATGCTGCTGCCGCTGACCGTCTTCCCGGGCGGGTTCGGGGACGTGGTCCGGATGCTGCCGTGGGCGGCGATGCTCCAGGTGCCGATGGACGTCCTGCTGGGTGAGGGCGCGGGGGCGGGCGGCGCGGGAGGGGCGCTCGCGTTCCAGGCCGGGTGGGCGCTGGTGTTGTTGGGTGCGGGCCGGCTGATGCAGGCGGCCGCGACGCGGAAGGTGGTGGTCCAGGGTGGCTGACGCGGTGCTCGGGCGTGAGCGGGAGGGGCCGCCGGCGGCGGTGTGGGAGCGGGAGCCGCGGCGCCACCGGGCGTGGGAGGGGCTGCGCTGCTACGGGCTGATCGCCGCGATGTGGATCCGCTCCGCGATGACGTACCGGATGTCCTTCCTGCTGGCCACCGTCGGCCACGCGGCGGTCACCCTCCTCGACTTCGCCGCGATCTACATCATGTTCACGCACGTGGACGCCCTCGGCGGGTTCTCGCTCCCCGAGATCGCCCTGCTGTACGGGTCCAGCTCGACCTCGCTGGGCCTGGCCAACCTGCTGCTCGGCAACACCGACCGGATGGGCACGCGGATCCGTGACGGCTCGCTGGACGGCATGCTGGTGCGCCCGGTCCCGGTGCTCGCGCAGGTGGCGGCGGACCGGTTCGCGCTGCGCCGGCTCGGCCGGATCGCGCAGGGCTGCGGGGTGCTGGTGTGGGCGGTGGCGGCGCTGGACGTGGACTGGACGGCAGGGAAGGTGCTGCTGGTGCCGGTGATGGTGCTGGCGGGTACCGCGATCTTCGCGGCGGTGATGGTGGCCGGGGCGGCCTTCCAGTTCGCGGCCGGCGACGCGGCGGAGGTGGTCAACTCCTTCACGTACGGCGGCTGCACGATGCTGGAGTACCCGCCGACGGTGTTCGCGAAGGAGCTGCTGCGCGGGGTGACCTTCGTCGTCCCGCTCGCGTTCGTCAACTGGCTGCCCGCGCTGTACGTGCTGGGGCGGCCCGATCCGCTGGGGCTGCCGGGCTGGGTCGCGTTCCTGAGCCCGCTCGTGGCCTTCGCGGTGTTCGTGCCCGCGTCGCTGGCGTGGCGCGCGGGACTTCGTTCGTACCGGAGCACGGGGAGCTGAGGACAGGGCATGAGCGAAGTACTGATCGAGCTGGACGGCGTCGAGAAGGTGTTCACGGTCCGGCGCCGGGTGGGGCTGGTACGGCGGGAGAAACGGCAGGTGAGGGCCGTGGACGGGATCGGTTTCACGGTCGGCAGGGGGGAGATGGTCGGCTACATCGGGCCCAACGGCGCGGGGAAGTCCACGACGATCAAGATGCTGACCGGGATCCTCACCCCCAGCGCCGGCCGGCTGCGCGTCGCGGGCATCGACCCGGCCCGGGAGCGGATGCGCCTCGCGCACCGGATGGGGGTGGTGTTCGGGCAGCGCACGACGCTGTGGTGGGACCTGCCGCTCAAGGATTCGTACGGGCTGATGCGGAGGATGTACCGGATCCCCGAGGCGAGGTACCGGGCGAACCTGGAGCGCTGCGTGGAGCGGCTGGACCTGGGGGAGCTGCTGGACGTGCCGGTACGGCAGTTGTCGCTGGGGCAGCGGATGCGCGGCGACATCGCGGCGGCGCTGCTGCACGATCCGGACGTGCTGTACCTGGACGAGCCGACGATCGGGCTGGACGTGGTGAGCAAGGCGAAGGTACGGGCCTTCCTGCGGCAGCTGAACGCAGAACTCGGGACGACGGTGCTGCTCACGACGCACGACCTCCAGGACATCGAGCAGCTGTGCGAGCGGGTGATGGTCATCGACCACGGGCGCCTGATGTACGACGGCCCGCTGGGCGGGCTGCACGCGGCGGGCGCGGCGGGGGAGAGCGAGCGGACGCTGGTGGTGGACCTGGAACGGGAGTTTCCGCCGCTGGTGGTGCCGGGGGCGCGGGTGGTACGGGTGGAGGGGGCGCGGCAGTGGCTGGCGTTCCCGGCGCAGGCGTCGGCGGCGCCGCTGGTGGCGGCCGTGGCGGCGGGGTACCCGCTGCTGGACCTGTCGGTGCGGGAGCCGGACATCGAGGAGGTCATCGCCCGGATGTACGCGGGGCGGGGGTAGGGGGAAATCAGGGTCGGTCCCGGGGTCCGGTACGGGGCCGGAACGTACAACTGCCCGGGGTCAGTACATAGTCTGGTCCCATGAATGAGGAGCGGCCGGAGAAGCCGTTGACGGAGGGGTCGTTGCCGCAGGAGCCGTCCTCGGAGAAGGCGTCCGGGGAAAAGGCGTCCTTGGAAAAGGCGTCCCCGGAGAAGCCGTCCTTCGAGAAACGGCCGTCCTTGGTGGGGCCGCCGCTCGCCGGGGATGCGTTGCCGCAGCTGAGGGCCTCGGATGCCGACCGGGAGCGGGTGGTGGAGCGGCTGCGGGACGCGGTCGCCGAGGGCCGGCTCGACATGGAGGAGTTCGAGGAGCGCCTCGACGCGGCCTACACGTCGCGGACGTACGCGGAGCTGGCGCCGCTGACCCGCGACCTGCCCGAGCCGGGTGCCGAGGCGCCCCTGGCGTCGGCGCCGCAGGGGGCCGCGGTGGCGCGGCCGGCGTCCGGGTCGGCGTGGGCGGACCGCATCGGGGGCCAGGGCACCTGGTCGACGGGGATCGCCGTCATGTCGGGGTTCCAGCGCAAGGGCCGCTGGACGGTGCCCGCGCGGTTCGACGCGTTCGCGCTGATGGGGGGAGGGGAGCTCGACCTGCGCGAGGCGAACTTCGCCGAGCCGGAGGTCGTGATCAACTGCATCGCCGTGATGGGCGGCATCGAGATCACCGTCCCGCCGGGCGTGGAGGTCGATGTACGGGGCATCGGCTTCATGGGGGCGTTCGACCACCGCGAGGGCCCCGGCGTGCCGGAGCCGGGCGCACCGCGGGTGGTGGTGACCGGCCTCGCCCTGATGGGCGGGGTGGAGGTACGGGTGAAGGAGCCGAAGGGCGTCAAGGGGTCCAAGGGCGGCAAGAGGGACGGGTCGGTGGACGGCCGGTCGCCTCGGAAGGAGCTGTAAGGGGCTCTCGTGGCGGCGTGCTGGCGCGCCGGGAACTCCTGAGGCCGCCCGGGAGTCGGATGCTATGCGGACGAAACCGGCCATGGGGGGAAGGCAGGAGCACGTGGAAGACGTGGACCATCGCGACGTGGACCCGCGCACGGGAGCGCAGCCCGGGGCCCCGACCGGGACCCGGACTGAGGCTGGGACCGGGACCGGGGCTGCCGTCGGACGCGGAGCATTCGGGTTCAGCGCGGCGGACGAGGAGCGGCGGCGCGGTGTCCGCCGGATGAAGACCACCGCGACGGGGCTGCTGGCCCTGGTGGCGCTGGTCTACGTACTGGCCAAGTGGGCGCAGCACACCGGCGCGGGCGACTGGGCCGGGTACGTCGCGGCCGCCGCCGAGGCGGGCATGGTCGGCGCGCTCGCGGACTGGTTCGCGGTGACGGCCCTGTTCCGGCGGCCCCTGGGGCTGCCGATCCCGCACACCGCGATCATCCCGACGAAGAAGGACCAGCTGGGTGTGTCGCTGGGCGAGTTCGTGGGCGAGAACTTCCTCTCCGCGGAGGTCGTCCGGGCCCGGCTGCACGCCCTCGGCATCGGCGGCCGGCTCGGCTCGTGGCTGGCGGATCCCGCGCACGCCGAGCGGGTCACGGCGGAACTGGCGACGGCCCTGCGCGGCGCCCTGGCCGTGCTGCGGGACTCCGACGTCCAGGCCGTGGTGGGCGAGGCGATCACCAGACGGGCCGAGGGCGCCGAGATCGCTCCGGGGCTCGGCAAGACCCTGGAGAAGGTCGTCGCCGACGGCGGTCACCGCCGCGCCGTCGACCTGGTCTGCGCCAAGGCCCACGACTGGCTCGTCACGCACGGGGACTCGGTCATGGACGCGGTCCAGGGCGGGGCGCCCGGCTGGACCCCGCGCTTCGTGGACCGCAAGGTGGGCGAGCGGGTGTACAAGGAACTGCTGCGCTTCGTGACGGAGATGCGGGACATGCCGGAGCATCCGGCCCGGAGCGCGGTGGACCGCTTCCTGACGGACTTCGCCGGCGACCTCCAGTCCGACACCCGGACCCGGGAGCGGGTGGAGCGGCTCAAGTCGGAGATCCTCGCGCGGGGCGAGGTGCAGGACGTGATCGCCTCGGCGTGGGCCGCGATCCGGTCGATGATGATCGCGGCGGCCGAGGACGAGCAGAGCGAACTGCGGCTGCGGGTGCGGTCGTCCCTGATGTCCCTGGGCGCCCGGCTCGCGACCGACGGGCGGCTCCAGGCCAAGGTGGAGGGCTGGATCGAGGACGCGCTGGTGTACGTGGTCACCACCTACCGCACGGAGATCACCTCGCTGATCACCGACACGGTGGCGGCCTGGGACGCCGAGCACACCTCCCGCAAGATCGAGGCCCACATCGGCCGCGACCTCCAGTTCATCCGCATCAACGGCACGGTGGTGGGCGCCCTGGCGGGCCTCCTGATCTACACGGTGTCCCGAGCACTGGGGGCGTAGGGCCGGTGCGCGCCAAGGGCCGCACCTCCAGCCCGGCCGGCGTCTGGGCCGCACCTCCAGCCCCGCCGGCGTCCGGGCCGCACATCCAGCCTCGCCGGCGTTTGAGGCGCGGGGTCTGGGGCGGAGCCCCGGAAAGCCCGGCGCAGCCGGGGCCGCTCCGCGCAACGGCGCCGCAGCCCGCCCCGCACCCAACCCCCCGCACCCAACCCCCGGCCCCCTACCCCCGCCGGTCGGCCACGACCCACGCGGCCCCCGCCACAACCCCCGCCGCCCCGAAGACGGCCGGCCACGCCCCCACCTTCCGCGCCAGCGGATGCGCCCCCGCGAACCCGGCCAGGTACAGCGCTCCGAGCCCGGCAGCCGCCGGCACGCCACCGCGCCGGTGCCACTCCCGCCCCGCCGCGATCCCGGCGGCCCCCAGCACCACACCGCCCAGCGGCCGCTTCTTGGTCCAGCGGGCCACCGCGTACCCGCCCACCAGTCCGGCCGCCGCCACCATCGAGGTCGGTACCCGCTCCATGTCCACTCCCTACGCGTCCTGGCCGTACGTACGGGCCGCACCCGCACGAACCGTCGCCGCACGAACCGTCGCCACACGAACCGTCTCCGTACGGCCGTCCCCGTACGGGCCGTCTCCGTACGCCCACGAGGCTAACGGCCCCGCCTGACGGCCCGCCGCGCCCCCACCCCGCCCAGCACCAGTACCGCCCCGCCGAACACCCCCTCCGGCACCGCCTCCCGTACGGCGGCCGGCAGCAGCGCCACCACCCCGAGTACGAGCAGGAAGGCGAGGGCGGCCCGCCCAACGGCCCGGAGCACTCTGTCCACGACCCCTCAACGCGCCTGCCGCCCCCACGACACGCCCCACCCCGCCGGGGTCGGATTTGTCGCACACTCGCCGCATCCGCCTGATACGCCGCCCATGGAACCCGGACCGCATAAATTCACTCTCCAAAGACAAACGGGAAAATCCCCGTCAACGCGCCCCAGGAGCCCGGACATCGTGATCTGCTACGGACAGGCCGTCCTCGACCTCGTGGACGAACTGGTCGACGCCTACGCCGACGTCTTCTCCGCCCCGCCGTGGAACGAAGACGAAGAAACCATTCGCCAGTTCGCGGACCGCCTCCCCGCCGACGCCCGGCGCCGTGGTTTCCGTACCGCCCTCGCCCAGTCCCCGGCCGGCATCGACGGGTTCGCCACCGCGTGGCTCACCCCGGCCGCCTTCCCCAAGAACCGCGCCTACGGCCAGGTCGCGGCGCAGCTCGGACCCGGCCGGGTCAAGGAACTGCTCGTCGGCGCGCTGGAGATAGACGAACTCGCCGTACGCCCCTACGCGCGCGGCCGCGGCACCGGACGCGCCCTCCTCACCGAGATCACCGCCGACGCCCCCGACCGCCGCGCCTGGCTGCTGACCTCCCGACTGGCCCGGGACACGGTGGCGACGTACCGCCGCCTGGGCTGGCACGAGGTCGCCGCCCTCCCCGGCACCGAGACCGGCGTGATCGTCTTCCTGGCCCCGGACCACCCGAGCCGCTGACCGGGGGTATCCGCTGACCGGGGGTATCCCGTTCCGGGGGCGGGCATACCCGCGCCATGATCACCACTACGCCCCAGCGGCTGGCCCGGCGCCAGCTCAACCTGGCCACCCGGCACCAACTCACCACCACGGCCGGAGTACCCGACGGCACGATCACCTCCCGCACCCGCCCGGGCGGGCCCTGGCAGCGCTTACTGCCCCGGGTCTACCTCCTCCAGACCGGTCCCCCCGACCACCGTCAACGCGCCCTCGCCGCCGTCCTGTACGCCGCCGAGCCCGCCTCCGACCCCCTGTCGGGCGACACGGCCGCCCTCACCGGCGGCGCCGCGCTCGCCCTGCTCGGCATCCGCGAGGCGCCGTACACCCCGGCCGACGTCCTGATCCGCGCCCCGCGCCGGCTCACCGCCACCCCCGAGGTCCGGCCGCTGACCACCTCCCGCTGGCCGCGCACCATCACCGTGAGCGGCGTCCCGAGCACCCGGCCGGTCCGCGCGGCCGCCGACTTCGCCGCCCGCGCCGACGACCCCGAGCGCATCCGCTCGACCCTGGCCCACGTCGTCCAGGCCGGCTGGTGCCACCCGCACGACCTGCACGCCGAACTGCGCTCCTCCCGCCTCCTGGGCCGCCCCGCGATCCGCTCGGCGGCGTCGGAACTCCTGGCCGGCGTCCGCTCGGTCGCCGAAGCCCGGGCCCGCGACACCCTCACCGCGACCGACCTCCCGACCCCGCTGTGGAACGCCCGCCTCCACACCCCGGACGGCACCTTCCTGGCCAGCCCGGACGCCTACTGGCCCGACGAGGGCGTCGCTCTGGAGATCGACTCCGCCGAGTACCACTACACCCGCGACGCCTGGCACGCCACCCTCCGCCGCCGCCTGCGCCTGGAGTCCCACGGCGTCCTGGTGGTCAGCGCGACCCCCTCCATGATCCGCGACACCCCCACCGAAGTCATCGCCGCCCTCCGCACCCTCCTCACCCTCACCACCCCCCGCCCCCACCCCCCAACCGCTACCGCCCGCGGCCACCAGCAGCTCTTCCTCCCCCTTCAGTCCTGAGCGGCTGCCGACAGCAGATAAGCGACATCCATGTGCTGCCCGGCTTTGTGCAGTGCGGCGGTGATGTTCAGAACCGCCTGCCTGTCTGCCCGCTCGCTCGCGCTGGAAAGTACTGTTTCCGCCGCTGCGTCCTTGCCCGCCGTACGGCAGGATGCGACGGCTTCCACGACCTCACTCGGGGAAGCCGTGCTTCCCACCCGCCACAGCATCACGCCGGCGTCGCGAGTCCGGCCGGTGGCGAAATAGCGGAGAACGGTCTCAAGCTCGGTCCAGGCTGGGCCAGCTTGTTCCGTGCTCTGCCGGTCCCCCTCCGGCAGGGGGACCGGCAGAGCAGCAGGTACCACTGCCGACGCGTCAGGCCGTACATGTACTCGTGCTCGGGGCCGCACGATCCGCCGCGGCCGGACGGTCGGCGAAGCCGGCGCGACGGTGACGCTGCTGGCGGGCCTGCTCCTTGCGGTCGGCGAAGCGGCGACGGTGTGGCGGCAGCAGGGGCAGTGCCGTGCCGCAGCGTGCTCGCGAAGAGTGCGCAGTTCTTCGTAGGTGCACGGCAGCGTATGCCCAGCGGCCAGGGCCTCTGGTTCGATCACCTCGAAAAGGCTCTTGAGCAGCGACTCTTCCGGGACGCGGCCGCCGTTCAGGTGATTGGACAAGGTGGTCGGCGCGATGTTCGCATCCGAGGCGATGGCTGCCTGGGTCCGCTCACTGCACTCGCGTAGCAGGCGTAACTTCGCGACCAGTACGCGGTGCGGAACGGAGAGTCCCGGCGGCAAGCTCTTCCACTTCATCGGTCTAGGTGACAACGCGACCCCCATCGTGCATCAGCAACTGGCTTTCTGAGCATGCCTGTTCACAGGGGCAGCGCGAAGGCGTCTGGAGCTTTCACCTGCCCTCGAAATGCTCAAGAGGGGTAGACGGTGACTAGCCGTCAGGCAAAGCTTGGTGCTGTCCGCAAGCGCTGTCCGGTGAGTAATCCCGCCCAGCCGGATTCAGGACGACCTCTGCCGGAAGAAGGAGTTATTCAATGGCGCTGCCGTCATGGACGGATACGAAGCTGGGGACCATGAAGCGTGCCGCGTTGTGGCTCGTCTCCGTCGTCGGGGAAGGGAACACCTTCACCAAGGAAAACGTCAAGGAGGCGTTTCCGGGTGTGAGCCAGGCTGATCGCCGGGTTCGTGACTTGCGCAAGCACGGATGGCGCATCGACACGAACCGGGAGGATTCCAGCCTGGGGCAGCATGAGCAGCGGTTCGTCGCGCAGGGCGAGCCGGTCTGGCAGCCGGGCAAGGGGAGTGTGCCGGCTCAGTCCCTCACGGATACGCAGCGACGCGAAGTCCTGGCGCGGGACGGCCACTTCTGCCGTTCGTGCGGCATCGCGCCCGGCGAAGAATATCCCGGCACTTACCAGTCGGCGCAGCTGGACATTGCCCGTCGGCCCGTGAAGCAGAGTGACGGGACGGTCCAGGTGGAGAACGTGGCTGAGTGCAACCGCTGCCGAGTGGGTGGGCGGGGCAAAGAGGCTGACGTGCAGGCACTGATCGTGGGAGTCAGCAGGCTGGCCCCCATGGAACGGGCGATGCTCAGCGACTGGATCGACGCGGACCAGAGGGAGTTCGGCACGGTCGAACGGTACTGGGCCGACTACCGGACCCTGCCGGCCGAGTCGAGGGAGAAAGTCCGTAAGGCGCTCAGTGACTGAATCTAGCCGTTGAGGCCGGCCGGGGCGGCAAGCGCGTCCCCGGCCGTGTCTGCCCGTGTTTCGATATGGAGGGATTACATACTGTGAGTACGGATTTCGGGCGGCCGCCGCGCGCTCCGCAGAATCGCGCGCTCGTGAACGAGAGGCTCAGGGAAGCCGAAGCCGGCACAGGCCTGCAGGAGACGCTGACCATCGAGTGGCGCACCAAGCCGCATGTCGTTCAGGTCATCGACATGCCGGTGGACGGAGTGTTCTACAACCCTGCGACCCACAGGATCCGTGCCCAGCGCAGTTTCGATCCTGACCGGGACCGGCAGCTCGTGGCTGATCCGTGGAGTCCAGAGAGCCAGGATTATCTGCATGACCTTCTTCAGGCGTCTCCCTCGAACCCGGCCAAGCGGGACACGGAGTTCGAGGACCTCAAGAGCAGCCTCAAGGAGTACCGGCAGAACGAGCCGGGGCTCATCACCCGCGACGGAGTGCTCGTCAACGGGAACACCCGTGTGGCCGCTCTGCGCGAACTCGGGGTCAGCAGCGTCCGTGTGGGCGTTCTGCCGGAGTCCTGCACCTGGGACGACATCAACGCGGTTGAGCTGTCACTCCAGCTGAGGCACGACACGCGGCGCCCGTACTCCTACATCAACCGGCTCCTCACCATCGAGGAGCAGGTGGCTCACCGGCCGCTCGCCGACATTGCAAGAGACTTCCGCATCAGGGTTTCGACGGCCGAGCAGGATCTGTGGGTCCTCGCATGCCTCCGGGACCTGGCGGAGCGGTCCCGTGCCGGCAGCAAGGCGCAGCTCCGCTTGATGGACTTCGAGGATGCCCAGGAGAAGCTCCGCGAGCTGCACCGCGCCTACAGCAAGGAATCGAAGCAGAACCCGGATCGGGCAGAACTGGTCAAGGAGAACAAGCTCGCCCTGATCGTCCTCGAATTCTCGAAGACCGACGTACGTCTCGCGGAGGCGGACTTCCGGACCCGCTACCTCGAGAACCGGCTGCCGGGCGAACTCAATGCCGCCCTCGTTGCCGCGCCGGCGCGGACGATTCCGGGCATCAACCGCGGGGTCCGGGGGGACTCGGCTCAAGTGGCTGCGGCGAAGGCGTTCACCGACGTGCTTCTGCGGGCCAAGGCGGTTCAGCGGTCCGTCGATGTGGTGAGCGTCCCGGAAGCCCAGGAGGCGGCTGCCACGTGGCAGAAAGCCAGAGAAGCTGTGAACGAGGCTCTTGTGCCGGCCGGCAAAGATGCGCGCGTGCAGAAGCGGAAGCAGGCTGCGCCCGACCGCCTCAACGATGCCTGTGAGGACATCAATCAGTGCGTGACGGACATGGCGTTGGCCCGTGCGTCGCGGAGCCTGGATGACGACGCGCTGGAAGAGGCGGTGGTCGCGCTCAAGGGAAGCCTGACCAAGCTGGCGCGGGAGGCCGCACGCAGCATCACTGTCCCGGGTGACGGCATCGCTTGGCTTCTTGAAGCGGTAAAGCTGGAGGGAGTGTGACGGCGCTCGGGGAACCGTCTCTGCGTGTGGGTTTCGACGTGTCCCGCACCAAGGCGGTTCTCCGCGCCGGAGAGGCGTTCCGTGCGGAACTGACGCATCTGGCGGCTCGTTTCCCGGGTGGTGGCCAGCGGGGGCCGCTGGCGATGGAGCTGTCTCTCGATGAATTCCTCGCAGGGATCGATTCTCTCGCTGACTGGCCGCATCCTGACTCGGTCGAATGGGAGGAAGAGCTAGCGGAACTCGTCAATGGAGTCCTGGACGACGCGGACCGCGCCGAGGAGCACCTGCGATGTGGTCCGGCCGCCTCACCGGTTGAACTGGATGGTCTCGATGCGACGCTCGGCGGTGGGTGGTGCGCGAACCTCACGGATTTCCAGCGAAGGGACATTGCCAGGCTGCTTTCGTTGCGCCATGGCGCGAACTTCAGCGTCCCGGGTGCGGGTAAGACCCGTGTGGGCCTCGCTGTCTACGCGGCGATGAAAGAGGCGGGCGAGGCGCGGCGCTTGCTCGTGGTGTGCCCGAAATCCGCTTATGAGTCCTGGCTATCCGAGGCCCGCCAGTGCTTCAATGAGCCCCCCGTCACCCAGGTTATGGCCAGGTATCCGGGTATCGGCGCAGAAGTCATTCTCGTGAATTACGAGCGGCTGGACCGGTCTCTGAACGAGCTGGCGGAGTGGCTGCGCGCCGTGCCCTCCATGGTGATTCTCGATGAGGCCCACAGGATGAAACTCGGCACGCAGGGAACTTACGGCAGTGCCTGCATGGCGTTGGGGCCGATCAGCCGCCGTCGGCTCATCCTGACCGGTACCCCCGCTCCGAACGGGGCACGTGATCTTGAAAACCTGCTCTCGTTCGTCTGGCCGGGCCACGGGCGCAGGGTGGTCACCCAGGCTGTCGCCGGAGGGGACCTCGCGCATGCAAGCTCCGTTCTGAAGCCGCTCTTCACGCGCACAACGAAGCAGGAGCTGGGCTTGCCGCCCTTCCAGCCCCGTATCCGCTACGTCAAGTTGCCGGATCTCCACCGTGAGGTCTACGACGCCCTGGTCGGCCGCTTCACAGCCCGTGCCGAACTCTCACGAGCGGATTTCGATGCACTGGGGAAAGCGATGCTGCGTCTGCTGATGGCCGCCACCAGCCCGGCCCTCCTCATTGAGGGGGGCAGCAAGTACGAGCCCCTGAGCTACCGCGTGCCGCCGCTGGAGGTCCCGGAGGGTGAGCCGCTGTTCGCTCTCATGCGTAACCTTCCGCAGCACGAGCTGTCTCCCAAGTACACGGAGACGATTAACATCGTTGCCGAAAACGCCGCCTTGGGGCGCAAGACGCTTATCTGGTCGACTTTCGTCCGGAGCATCACCACTCTCGAAAGCCTTCTGTCGGCCTACGGGCCGGCGGTGGTCTATGGCGGGACGGCCGACCGCGAAGAGCAGATCCGGCGTTTCAGGGAGGATCCGGACTGTCACGTGCTCATCTCCAACCCGTCCACGCTGGGTGAAGGGATCAGCCTCCACCACGAGTGCCACGACGCCGTCTACGTGGACCGTGATTTCATGGCCGGACGCTTCTTGCAGAGCCTCGACCGAATCCACCGCCTGGGCCTCGCACCCGGTACTGAGACGCGGGTCACGGTGCTGGCGGCCGAAGGGACGATCGACGAGGTGGTCGCGATGCGGCTTGAAGCCAAACTGGAGTTCATGGGCGCGATCCTTGATGACCCCTCGGTCCGGGAACTCGGTGATCTGCAGGAGGAGCCGTCGGTCGCCGGTGGGATGGATATGGCTGACGTCCGCGCGCTCCTTGAACACGTAGGTGCCTCCTGGTGAGGTAACCGTCACCTGAGCGGCACGGGGCGAGTGGGCTTGGTGCGAGGCGGTTCGGTGCCCGGATGTCGGTGGCGGATGCGACACTTGCCTGTCTGCATCAGCCACACCAGGAGGACTCGATGGATGCCAGCGAGCACACGCTGACCTCGATTGAGATTTGCGCGGGAGCCGGGGGTCAAGCCATCGGCCTCCACCAGGCCGGGTTCAGCCACCTGGCGCTCGTGGAGATCGACCGGAACGCCGCGAAGACCTTGACCCACAACATCGAGCGCCGGCCCGGGTGGAGTTTCGAGCGGAAGTACTGCGAGATCATCACTGGGGACGTCAAGGACTTCGAGCCCGAGAACCTCAAGAAGGCCTTGGACCACTTCGGTCATCCGATCGAGCCAGGCGATGTAGACCTGCTTGCTGGCGGTGTCCCGTGCCCTCCGTTCTCCCATGCCGGAAAGCAGCTGGGAAAGGACGACGAGCGTGACCTTTTCCCGACGATGCTTGATCTGGTCGACCGGATCCATCCGAAGGTGGTGATGATCGAAAACGTCAGGGGCATCAAGGACGAAAAGTTCCAAGATTACCGCGACTATGTGGTGGCCCGCCTGGAGGGTGGCCGGGCGAAGGATCCAGTCGACGGCATCACGCGGGATTTCGAAGGTGCCGGATACAAGGTCTGCGGCTGGAAGATTCTGGAAGCGAGCAATTTCGGGGTTCCGCAGCTCCGGCCGCGCGCCATTCTCGTCGCCATCGATGCGGGCGTGCTGGGTGACCTGGAGTTCGAGTGGCCTGCCGCTAAGACTGCTGATGTACCGGTAAGTGTTTTCCGGGCTCTTGAGGAGAGCATGGAGAATCGATTCGCGCCTCTGCTGAAAATGGGCGGCGACATCCAAGTTCGCGCTCAGGAGCGTCTTGAGCGGTGGCGCAAGCTCGCGGGGGAAGCCCAGGACCTGAAAAAGGGTGGAGGAGTCGCCCCGACGCTGGTTGGTGGTTCGAAGAAGCACGGCGGAGCTGATCTCGGGCCGAGCAGGGCCAAGGCGGCATGGGCAAGCCTTGGCGTCTCCGGCCTGGGCGTGGCCAACGAAGCGGTGATGAGCCTCGCCAAGGAAACCTTTGAGCGTGACCTCCTGCGCCCTGACGGCCCCATGCTCACAGTTTCCCAGGCAGCGATCATCCAGGGCTTCCCAGAAGAGTGGGAGTTCGACGGCGGGAAGACCGCTCAGTACCGGCAGGTCGGCAACGCCTTCCCGCCGCCGGTCGCGAAGGCCGTGGGCGAAGCGATCGCTGACGTACTCCGTGCCGCCCACAAGCGAGACCAGGCGAGCCGCCCGTAGCTCAGCCGGCCTCGGGTCCGCTGCTTCCCAGACGGCTCCGGACCGCATCAGCGATCCGGGCCGCGCAGACAGCTGAGTCTTGGTGTTCCCAGAATCGCAGGACCAGCCAGCCCGTCTCCACGAGTTTCGCGTCGGTATCCCGGTCACGCGCTACGTTCCGCGCGACCTTTTCCGACCAGTAGCCGGAGTTGGTTTTCGGCGGCACATAGTGCTCGGGGCAGCCGTGCCAGTAGCAGCCATCGATGAAGACAGCCACCTTCGCCGGACGGAACACCATGTCAGCCGTCCGGCGAAGACCAGGCAGCGGCTTAGCTGCCACCCGGTACCGCAGGCCCTGCGCGTGCACGAGCCTGCGCACTAGCTGTTCAGGCTTGGTGTCACGGCTCCGGATCGCTTGCATGTTGCGCCGCCGGGCGGCTGAGGAAGCCCAAGAACCCGCAGGGCGGTCCCAGTCTTCAGTCATGGTGCTGTTCCGCTCCCAGGTGTCTCACGTCAGCCCGAGCCCTGCGGGCGCTCAGGGCACATCATCCAATCTACGACGCTCGCATCGCTGCCATGCGTCTGAGGTGCCCCCGCCGTGCGGGAGAGCCGCTGACGCACTCGATCTTCATCAGCATCCACGAGGTCTCGGCGAGGGTGTACTCCAGCGCGGACAGGCCCGTCGGCGTCGGCCTGCCGGATGCAGGTCCGCAGAGCCTCGTGGAGCACGCCGAGATCCTCGGCCATACTGCGGATCAAGGGCTTCGGCTCGGCAGTCCGGTACGTCTGCACCACCGATGGGGGAGCCTCATTCGCTGTCCGTGTGCTTGGGCAGAAACGGAGCTGCCTCCACGGGGTCACCGTCGTCGGCGAGCACCCAGGAACGGCCGTCCAGCTCGACGCGGGGGCGGCCGGCGTGATGCGGCCGCGCCGAAGCGACCCGGAAGCTGACCAGTTCACCCTGTCTCGGCACAGCCACACCCAGCTCCCTTGCGATCGCCTGATGGCTGCTGAAGTGGCCGGGGATCAGCAATCCCTCCTCCCGCAGCACGGTGCGTGCCCGCCCTTTGGCCTCGCGGACCCGCGCCATGTAGTCGCTCTGCTGCGCCACGGTCCGGATGACACCTCGGCCTATTCTTCTCCGCTGTACCCGCCGGAACAGTTCATTCACGCGCTTCTGCCCGGACGCCAGAGAGAGGATGGCGTTACGTGTGTCCTCCGGTAGGTGCAGGAGAACGTTCTCTGGGAGCTCTGCGTGATGCCAGAGCCAGAGAATCTTGTTCCTGTGCTCTGCCTTCACCATGAGTTTCAAGTCGCGGTTCTTCCGACCGGTCAGCCATGCCTCCTCGATACGCAGCAGCCCTGCGCTCCAGCGGCTAGCGAGGTCGTCGGCCCAGACCAGCAGGCACAGGTGGCCAACTGCTTCTGGCGGGATCATCCAGTTGCCGAGCCGCTGCGAGTACTTGCAGTCGACGTCCGCACCAGCGATCCGGTAATCCATCGCGACGCCGTCGTCAAAACTGAACTCCCGCTGCAGATTGATCTCTACGAGCGTTCCCGCATGCGTCTTCTCCGTCTTGTACAGCTTCTCCCACTCGTACCGTCCGGTGACCTCACCGTTCAGTAGTTGGTCGATGGTGTCACGCAAGACCTGGGCGAAACGCAGGCCCGTGGGGTCCAGGCGGAGCAGCTGCGCATGTACGGCCCACAACTCAGGGTCGCTGTGAAGAGACGCCTGAGCATGGATGTTGGCGGCGGCCGAGACTTCCGGTTGCAGCAAGAGCAGACCTGCCCGAGGTGACGTCGTGGTTGCGGGGTCAGAAGCGCTGGGCTTCGCCGTGGCACTCCGGGTAGGGCTTGCCCAAGGTGCACCAGCAGGGGGAGGTGGGGGTGGGGGGCCAGGGGGTGGCTTTGCCGCGGGCGGCGAGGGTGGTGGCGTATTCCGCCAGGAGGCTGGGGGAGGCCGGGGAGGTCTTCTCGGAGGCCGCGAAGGCCTCGTACGAGGGGACGCTCGCGGTGACGATGCCGAGGTTGGTGGTGCCGGAGGCCGCCAGGGCGCGGAGGGACGCTTCGATCTGTTCCAGGTGCTGCGCGTGCGAGGGGTATTCCGCGGCGAGCGTCGGGTAGCTGGTCAGGAGTTCGGCCAGTTCACGCTGGGGCCAGTGGAGGATCGCCACCGGGAAGGGGCGGGAGAGGGCGGCGCGGCGGTCGCCCAGTTCGGCGCGGAGACGGGCGATCTCGGCGCGGAGCTCGGCCGGGTCGTCGGAGCCCAGGGCCCAGATGCGCTTCGGGTCGTGGAGCTCGTCCAGCGGGATCGGGCCGATGTGGCGGGTGTCCGCGACCATGTCCCAGTCGTCGTGGGGGCGTCCGAGGAGGCGCCGGACGCGGTGGCGGCCCGTGAGGAGGGCGGTGGTGGCCTGGGTGAGGGGGGTGTTCTCCGGGATGAGGAGGGTCGCCGCCTGCGTGAAGCACTCTTCCGAGGCGGTCAACTCGTCGTGGTTCTCCAGGGCTTCCGCGATGACCTCCCAGGGGGCCGGGTCCGCGGGGGCCGCCGTGCGGATGCCCTGGATCAGGGCGCGGGCCTCGGCCTCGTGGCCGTACTCCCAGAGGTTCGAGGCCTGGAGCGCCTTGATCAGGTGCGGGTCGTCGGGCTCGGAGGCCAGGAGCCGGTCGTAGAGCGCGCTTGCCCGTTCCCGTTCGTCGGCCAGTTCGAGGTGGGCCGCGGCCTGGAGGAGCAAGGGCTCCTGGTCCTCGGGGTAGCGGGTCGCCGTGCGGATGAGGCGCTCGGCTTCGGCGATGTGCTCGGCAGGCGTGTCGGGGCGCATGGTTCACACCGTACTGCCGCTGGTCAGTTGACGGGGGAGGTCTTATGGTGCCGCCCGTGCGGGATCACATGCCTGTGGTGGTGCAGGGGAGCGGCCGGCGGGGGCGCCGGGCCGGTCTCGCGGGGGTGCTGTGGGCGGCCGCCGAAGCGGCCGTCACGGTGGGGGTGGTGGTGTTGTTGCTGGTGGTGCACCAGGTGTGGTGGACCAATCGGCAGGCCCTGGCGGGCGCCCGGGAGGAGGTCCGGGCGCTGGAGCGGGGATGGGAGGAGCCGGTGGCAGGGATCCCGCCCGCGGCGGAACCACGGCCGGAGTCAGAGCCCGAACCGGATCAGGAGCCGGAACCCGGGCCGGAACCCGGGGCCGGGCGGTCGGGCGCGCCCGCGGCGGCGGTCGGGGCGGGGCCGGCGCCGTCTTCGCCGCCTGCGGCCCGGGCACCCGAGCGGGACCGGTCGTACGCCGTGCTGCGCATCCCGCGCCTCGGGCTCGTCGTGCCCGTCGCACAGGGGATCGACAAGAAGGCCGTCCTGGACAAGGGGTACGCCGGGCACTACCCCGGGACCGCGCAGCCGGGTGCGGAGGGGAACTTCGCACTGGCCGGCCACCGCAACACGCACGGGGAGCCGTTCCGGTACCTGAACCGGCTCAGGGCGGGGGACGAGGTGACGGTCGACGTGCGGGGGCAGAGGTACACGTACGTCGTGGGGCGGATCCTGCCCGAGACCACCGAGCGGGACACGGGCGTGGTGGCACCGGTGCCGCGCAGCGTGGTGAAGCCGGAGTTCGGCTACAGCGAGCCCGGTGCGTACATCACCCTGACCACCTGCACGCCCGAGTACACCTCCAAGTACCGGCTGGTCGTGTGGGGGACGTTGAAAAAGTGAGCGCGGAAAACGGTGATCACGGGAACTGGGGCGTGGGGCGGGGAGTTGGGTCAGTACAGTAGTTCGTGTCGGTGGCCGAGGGGCTGAGCGGAAGGGGGTGGGCGGCATGGCCGGGCGTATGGTCGAGCTGTTGCTGACCCTGCTGCTGCTCGGAGGCTTCCTCGGGCTGCTGCTCGGGGAGAACGGGCTCGCCGCAGTGGTGGTCGCCGTCGCGGCCGCCGTCGCGGTGGGCGTTTCCGCCTTGGCCGCGAGCCGGGTGCGTCTCGTACCGCCGCACCGAATACGTACCGCGATCCGTGATCGCGAGCAGCGCACGGCGTTCCTGCCGCAGCGCGATCCCGACGCCTCGGGCCGGTCGCGTCCCCGGGCTCCCGGCCGTCTCGTCCCGACGGCCGCGTAGGGGCGCGCAGTACATCAGGGCGGGGCCGCCGGTCGGCCCCGGCCGTGGCACCGTCTTCCGCTCACTGATCATGTCGTCGCCCCTCGCGGGTCGTCACGCCGAAATGCATCTCTTTCGACGTTCGACGAGACCCTTCGGAGGGCCCGCGTGTCCGTTTTCACCCATCTTGTTGCCGAGCTGGGCCGGCTGTTGGAGCCGGTACTGGCCGAATCCGCGACCGCTGTGGCGATCGTGCTGTTCACCATGCTCGTACGCCTCGCGCTGCACCCGCTCAGCCGGGCGGCGGTGCGCGCCGGGACGCCCACGGCCGGCTGCCTGCCCATGCTGTTGCAGCTGCCCGTGTTCTACGTGATGTACCGCGGGTTCTCCTCGGCGAAGGTCGGCGGGGCGGCCAACGAGCTGCTGGGCCACCGGCTGCTCGCCGCGCCCCTCGGCGACCGCTGGGCCGACGCACTGGGGCAGGGCGGGGTGTTCGGGGCGCCCGGGCTGGTGTTCCTCGGGCTGTTCGCGGCCATCGCGGCGGTGGCGGCCTGGAGCGCGGTACGGGGGCGCCGGGCCGCGCTGGCTCCGGGCGGACTGGCCGGCGGCGGGGCTGGGGCCGGCGGTCGTGCCGGTGGCGGCGCCGCTGTGCGGGCGGCTTCCGGCGCCGGGGCGAAGGCCGGTGCCGGGCGCGGGGGCGCCGGGCGCGCGGGCGCGGGTCTGGGCGCGGGCGCGGGCGTGCTGAGCGCCGAGCAGGAGGCGGCGATGCGGAAGATGGGCGGCGTACTGCCCCTGCTGTCCTTCGGGACGCTGATCACCGCTGCCGTGGTACCGCTCGCCGCCGGGCTCTACCTGCTCACCACCACCGCCTGGTCGGTCGCCGAGCGGGCCTGGCTGCAACGGGGTGTGGCGGCAGCCTGACGGAGGCCGGCGTTCCAGTCCGTGAACAGGGTCTTGCAGATTGGCCGGACATCTTGGAGGATCGGCCAATCCTCCGATGGCCGCAACCCATCGTCCGGCCCGGGGTATGCCCATGGGCCGACCACCCTCGACCACGGGAGAATGCCCATGAAGCTGCTGCGTGTCGGACCCGTCGGGTCGGAGCGCCCCGCGCTGCTCGACCAGGACGGCATCCTGCGGGACCTGTCCGGCCTGATCACGGATGTGGACGGCGCGCTCCTCGCCGACGACTCCGTGCTGTCCCGGGTACGTGACGCGGCGGCGGCGCCCGGGGAACTTCCCGTGCTCGACGCCGAAGGGCTGCGCCTGGGCTCCCCGATCGGCCGCATCGGCAAGGTCGTGGGCATCGGCCTGAACTACTTCGGGCACGCCGCCGAGATCGGCGCCGAGCCGCCGGCCGAGCCGATCCTGTTCCTCAAGGCGGCCGACACGGTCGTCGGCCCGGACGACACCGTCCTCATCCCGCGCGGCAGCGTGAAGACGGACTGGGAGGCCGAGCTCGGCGTCGTCATCGGCGCCACCGCCCGCTACCTGGCCTCCGCCGAAGAGGGCCTGGCGCACGTGGGCGGGTACACGGTGGTCAACGACGTATCGGAGCGCGAGTTCCAGATAGAGCGCGGCGGCACCTGGGACAAGGGCAAGAACTGCGAGACGTTCACCCCGCTCGGCCCCTGGCTGGTCACGGCCGACGAGATCCCCGACCCGCAGGCGCTCGGCGTCCGGCTCTGGGTCAACGGCGAGCTCAAGCAGGACGGCAACACCTCGGACCAGGTGTTCCCGGTCGGCGAGGTCGTGCGGTACCTGAGCCAGTTCATGACCCTGTACCCCGGTGACGTCATCGTCACGGGCACCCCGGCGGGCGTGGCCATGGGCCAGCCGGAGCCCAAGCCGTACCTGCGCGCCGGTGACGTGGTGGAGGTCGAGATCGACCTCCTCGGGCGTCAGCGCCAGGAGTTCAAGGGCGCGTAACGAGCCGGCGGCCGGGAAGGCAGGACGGCGGGAGGGGCGGACCCCCGGGGGGCGGCCCGCCCCTCCCGCCCGCCTGCGCTCCCGGCCGCCCCCCGTCTTGAGCCGTCCGGTGGACGCCCTGCCGCGAGCCGTCCGGTGGACGCCCGGCCGTGAGTCCGGCCGCCTCAGGCCGCGTCGCCGGGGGCGAGTGTCACCGTGACGCCGTCGCGCGACGACCGGCGGGCTGCCTCCAGGACCGCGAGGCACTGCGCCGCCTCACGTGCCGTCACGGGAGCCGGGCCGCCCTCGCGCAGTGCCGCGGCCACCGCCGCGTAGTACGCCGGGTAGTCGCCCGGGGCCGTCGGCACCGGGGTCCCACCACCGGTCAGCGGGGATTCCCCCGCGCCCAGCCGGCCCCACAGGTGCTCGGGCTCCATGCCCCACTCCTGTCCGTCCCCGCCCGGCCGCAGCCCCTCGCGCAGCGCGGCCTCCTGCGGGTCGAGGCCGTACTTGACGTAGCCGGCGCGCGAGCCGAGCACGCGGAAGCGCGGACCGAGCTGGGCGGTGGTCGCGCTGACGTACAGGTGTGAGCGGACCCCGCCGGCGTGCGTGATCGCGATGAAGGTGTCGTCGTCGGCCTCCGCCCCCGCGCGGCGCACATCGGTCTCCGCGTAGACCCGTACGGCAGGGCCGAAGAGGACCAGCGCCTGGTCGACGACGTGGCTGCCGAGGTCGTACAGCAGTCCGCCGATCTCCTCCGGCGCCCCCGACTCCCGCCAGCCTCCCTTGAGCTGCGGCCGCCAGCGCTCGAAGCGGGACTCGAAGCGCTGGACGTCGCCGAGTTCGCCGTCGGCGAGGAGCCGGCGCAGGGTGAGGAAGTCGTTGTCCCAGCGGCGGTTCTGGAAGACGGACAGGAAGGTGCCGGTCCGCTCGGCGAGCGCGGCGAGCTCGTCCGCCTCGGCGGCGGTGGCGGCCAGCGGCTTGTCCACGACGACGGGGACGCCGGCGGTGAGGGCGGCCTTGGCCAGCGGGACGTGCGTCTTGTTGGGGGAGGCGATGACGACGAGGTCGACGGGGTCGGCTCCGTCCGAGCCGTCCCAGAGCGCGGCGGCGGAGCCGGCGATCCGGATGCCGGGGTACTCCTCGCGCGCCCGGGCCTGGCGGCCGGGGTCGGAGGTGACGACCGCATCGAGGACGAGCCCTTCGGTGGCGGTGACGAGGGGGGCGTGGAAGACGGAGCCGGCCAGTCCGTAGCCGACGAGTCCGACGCGGAGGGGGGAGGTGGCGTTCAGGGGCATGGGCCATACTTTGGCAACAGTGTTGCGTAAGTGCAAGGAGAGGCGGCGGGGTGAATCGGGGCAATGGGGTCAACCTGCCCGTGGTGCGGGGGCACAACGAGGCGCTGCTGCTCGGGCTGTTGCGGGACGCGGGACCCGGCGGGCTGGGCCGGGCCGACCTCGCCGGCCGTACGGGGCTCACCCCGCAGGCCGTCAGCAAGATCACGGCGCGGCTCACGGCGGAGGGGCTGGTCGCCGAGGCCGGCCGGGGCGCGTCGACGGGCGGCAAGCCGCGGACCCTGCTGCGGCTGGTGCCGGAGGCGCGGTCCGCGGTGGGGGTGCAGCTGGACCGGGACGAGCTGACGGCCGTACGGGTGGACCTGGCGGGGCGCGTCGTCGCGCGGTGGAGCGGGCCGCTGGACTTCGCGGCGGGACCGGCGGCGGCGGTCGAGGCGGTGCTACGGGCGGTCGTGCGGGTTCGCGAGGCGGGCGGGTCGGGGGCGCCGCTGCTCGGGGTGGGGGTCGCGGCGCCGGGTCCGCTGGACTGGCGGGACGGGGTACTGGGGCGGGTGACGGGGTTCCCGGAGTGGGAGGGGTTCCCGTTGCGGGAGGTGCTGGCGGGGCGGCTGGGGGCGGGGGTGCCGGTGGTGGTGGACAAGGACACCAACGCGGGGGTCGCGGCGACGGCGATGGCGGCGACCGCGGAGGCGGACGGGCGGGGCGCGAACTGTGTCTACGTGCACGTCGGGACGGGGGTGGGGGCGGGGCTGCGGCTGGACGGCGCGGTGTTCCGGGGGCCGCGCTCGCTGGCGGGGGAGTTCGGGCACCAGGTGCTGGAGCTGGACGGGCCGCCGTGCCGGTGCGGGGGGCGGGGGTGCGTGGAGGCGCTGTGCCTTTCGGCGCTCGCGCGGGGGGATCTGGCGGGTGCGGCGCGGGTACTGGGGGAGGGGGCGGCGAACGTGGTCGCGCTGTTGGACGTGGAGCGGGTGGTGCTGGGCGGGAGGGTGGTGGAGGCGGAGCCGGGGGTGTTCGCGGAGGGGGTCGGGGCGGTGCTGGTGAGGCGGGCGGGGGCGGGGGTGGCGGTTGCCGTCGCCGGGGCGGGGGTGGCGGAGGGGGCGGCGGAGTTGGTGCTGGGCCCGGTGTTCGGGCGGGGGGTCTGAGGTTTCCGGGGCTCCGCCCCGGGGCCTGCGCCTCAAGCGCCGGCGGGGCTGGTGGTGCGGCCCTGCGCCTCAATCGTCGGCGGGCTGGAGGTGCGGCCCTGCGCCTCGATGGCCGCGGGGCTGGAGGTGGCCGCCGTGGCCCGGTTCGGTGCGGCGCCGTTGCGCGGAGCGGCCCCGGCTGCGCCGGGCTTCGTGGGGCTCCGCCCCACGCCCCGCGCCTCAAACGCCGGCGGGGCTGATATTGCCCTGCGCCTCAAGCGCCGGCGGGGCTGATATTGCCCCGCGCCTCAAGCGCCGGCGGGGCTGGAGGTGGCTGGCGTGGCGCTGGGTGTGGCCGCCGGGGCAGGGCTCGGTGGGCCGCGTCCGATCAGGCGTAATGGCGGGGGCCGTGCGCGCGGATGGGTGGGGGCGGGGGTGGGGCATGGGAGAGTGCGGGCGGCGGGGTGATTGTCGCCTCGTCCGATCATCGTCTTCCTCACTGTTTCCGTCCGGCGAGCTGCGAAGGTCCTCCATGCGACTACGCGAAGCCCTTGCCCCTCCCGCCCTGCTGGCCGCCGCGTTCCTCTCGCTCCTCGCGCCCGGCACGGCCTTCGCCGACATCGGCAACGGCGGCGGTGCCCGCCCCGCCCCCGCGCTGCCCTCGCGCGCGAAGGCGACCTGCGGGGACGCCAAGAGCAGCGCCTTCCCCATCGGCGCCCGCATCCGTGGCGGCCCGGCCGTGTACCGCACCGGCGACGGTCCCCAGACCTGGTACCTGGACCTGACCAACACCACCTCCGGCGAGTGCACCGCCATCCACCCCGTCGTCGTCTTCACCGACAAGGCCCGCACCCTGCGCCCCGCCCACCTCCGGATGGACTTCGAGACGTCCGGCGGCCCCCGCCCCGTCACCCTGGAGCGCAGCGACCGGGACGAGATCATCGCCGTCTTCGACGGCGCGGGCGAGGACTTCCCCGGGTTCGCCATCGGCGCCGGCGGCTCCCGTACCGTCCGCGTCTCCCTCGCCTTCGCCCCCGACGCCCCCCACGGCGAGGTCCTCGCCGACGCCGCCGTCGTCCAGCGCAAGGGTGACGACGGCGACTGGGTCGGCGAGGCGGGCGGCTACCGCTTCTCCGTCGAGGGGCCCGAGGACGAAGCCGGCGAGGCGGGCGCGCTCGCGCACACCGGCCCCCGCCCCTGGGTGTCCGCCGCTGCCGCCGTCGCCACCCTCGCCACCGGCGGCGCGCTGCTGCTCGGCGCACGTCGGCTGCGGGCCCGCGCCGAAGACTGACGTACACACCGAGGACTGACGTACACACCGAGGACTGACGGTCACCCGGCCCGCGTACAGTCCGAGGGTGGAACATCCCAGTCAGAGCCAGCCCCACCGCCCCGGACAGGCCGTGCGGTCCGGCATCCCCGAGCACGGGCGCATCCCCAAGTACTACGCGGTCAAGGCCCGTATCTCCGTCCTGGTCGAGGAACTCGGGGAGGGCGGCCTGCTGCCCACCGAGCGTGATCTTGCCGAGCAGTACGAGGTCTCCCGCGAGACCGTCCGCCAGGCCCTGCGCGAGCTGCTGCTGGAGGGCCGGCTGCGCCGCTCCGGCCGGGGGACCGTCGTCGCCGGGCCCAAGCTGGAGCAGCCGCTGTCCCTCGCGAGCTACACCGAGGGCGTGCGCCGCCAGGGCCGCCGTCCGGGCCGTCACCTCATCGGCCTGGAGCGTTTCCCCTGCCCGCCCGAGCTGTCCCGCGGCATCGGCGCCGAGACCGGTGAGCCGGTCTGGCACCTGGAGCGGGTCCTGCTCGCCGACGACGAGCGCGTCGGTCTGGAGAGCACGTACCTGCGCGTCGCCCGCGCGCCCCGCCTCGACAGCGATTTCCAGCCGGACTCCTCCTTCTACGGGTACCTCCGCGACCGCCTCGGCATCTCGTTCGGCGACGCCGACGAGAAGCTGGAGACGGTCCTCGCCACCCCCCGCGAGGCGTTGCTGATCGGCACCCCGCCCGCGCTGCCGATGCTGCTCATCCACCGTTTCTCCCGGGACCAGGACGGCCGCCCGCTGGAGCGGGTGCGTTCGCTCTACCGGGGCGACCGGTTCAGCTTCACGACCCGCCTGCGTTCCGAGTAGCCTCGGCATTCCCCCACCAGAGCGAGCGAAAGGGACGCCGTCTTGTCACAGAAAGATAACGGGTCTAGTCCAAGCGTCGGGGGTTGTTCACCGGCCCGCCACCGCACCGCCCCCTCCGTGCCACGGCCCGCGCCCACCGTGGACCGCGTGAGAGTCATAGTCGTCGGAGGCGGCGTGGTCGGCACCATGCACGCCTGGCAAGCAGTCGAACGCGGCCACGAGGTCGTCCAGATCGAACGGGAAGCGGAGGCCCGTGGCGCGTCCCTGCGCAATTTCGGCCAAATCTGGATCAGCGGCCGGGCCGGGGGCGAGGAGCTCGACGCCGCCCTGCGCGCCCGCGAGCTCTGGGAGCGGATCGGCGCACGGGTGCCCGGCCTGGGCTTCCGCGCCATCGGCTCCCTCACCCCGGTCCGCACCCCCCGCGAACTCGCGGTCGCCGAAGCGGCCGTCGCCCGCCCCGACGCCGCCGCCCGCGGCTACGAGCTCGTCACCGCCGAGGAGGCCCGGGCGATCAACCCGGCGCTGCGCGGCTCCTTCGAGGCCGCCCTGTGGTGCGAGCGGGACGCGGCCGTGGAGCCGCGCACCGCGCAGCTCCACCTGCGCGACGCCCTGCGCGCCACCGGCCGGTACACCTTCCTTCCCGGACGGGAGGTGCGCGAGGTCGTCGGCGCCGGCGCGGTCCGCGACGACCACGGGGACGTCCACCGCGGTGACGCCGTCGTCCTCGCCACCGGCGCCTGGCTGTCCGGCCTGGTCCGCGAGCTGGTCCCCGACCTGCCCGTACGCCGCGTCCGGCTCCAGATGATGCAGACCGCCCCGCTCGGCGAACCGCTGACCACCTCCGTCGCGGACGCGGACAGCTTCCGCTACTACCCCGCGTACCGGTCACAGGCCCTCGACGACCTGAACGCCGGGCAGGAGCAGGCGCCGGTCGCCGCCGCGCACAAGATGCAGCTGCTCATGGTCCAGCGCCGGGACGGCGGCCTGACCATCGGCGACACCCACGCGTACGAGCACCCGTTCGCGTTCGACACCGACGAGGACCCCTACGAGCACCTCACCGGGGTGGCCGAGTCCTTCCTGGGCCGCCCGCTGCCCAGGATCCGGCGCCGGTGGGCGGGCGTATACGCGCAGTGCACCGACACCACCCGCGTCGTCCACCGCCAGCAGGTCGCCGACGGCGTCTGGCTGGTGACCGGACCCGGCGGGCGCGGCATGACGTGCTCGCCCGCGATAGCCGAGACCACCGCGAACGAACTGGGCTGGTAACCGATATGACAGACACGAACGCCGCCACCCGGGCCCACGGCCTGGTCGTCCTCGACATGGCCGGAACCACCGTCTCCGACGGCGGCCTCGTCGAGCGCGCCTTCGAGCGCGCCGCCGAACGCCTCGGCGTCGAGCCGGGCAGCGCCGACCACGCGGCCAAGCTCCAGTACGTCCGCGACACCATGGGCGAGTCGAAGATCTCCGTCTTCCGCCACCTCTTCGGTACCGAGGACCTCGCCCGGCGCGCCAACTCCGCCTTCGAGCAGGCCTACGGGGAACTCGTCGACGACGGCCTGATCGCCCCGGTCCCCGGCGCCCGCGAAGCCGTCGAGGAACTGCGCGCCGAGGGCCGAACCGTCGTCCTGACCACCGGCTTCGCCCGCGTCACCCAGGACGCCATCCTCGACGCCCTCGGCTGGCGCGACCTCGCCGACCTCACCCTCTGCCCGGCCGACGCCGGCGGCCGCGGCCGCCCCTACCCCGACATGGTGCTGGCCGCCTTCCTGCGCACGCGCGCGGTGGCCGACGTACGGGACTGCGTGGTCGCGGGAGACACGGCGTACGACATGCTCAGCGGTGTCCGCGCCGGCGCCGGGATCGTGGCCGGCGTCCTCACCGGCGCCCACGGCCGCGAGGCGCTGACCGCCCACGGCGCGACCCACGTCCTCGGCTCCGTCGCCGAACTGCCCGCCCTGCTGGCGGAGCCGGCGTGAGCGGCATCCGCTTCGACTCGGTCTCGGTCGCCTACCACGGCACGACCGTCCTGGACCGGCTCGACCTCACCGTCGAGCCGGGCGAGGTGATGGCGCTGCTCGGCCCCTCTGGCTCGGGCAAGACCACAGCCCTGCGCGCGGTCGCCGGTTTCGTACGGCCCGTCGCCGGGCGGGTGCTGATCGGCGGCCGGGACGTCACCGGCCTGCCGCCGCACAAGCGCGGGATCGGCATGGTCGTCCAGCAGTACGCGCTGTTCCCGCACATGCGGGTCGAGGAGAACGTCGCCTTCGGCCTCAAGGCGCAGAAGGCGTCCAAGGCCGGCATACCCGGGCGGGTCGCCGAGGCCCTGGAGATGACGGGGATGGCCGCCTATGCCGCCCGCTACCCGCGCGAGCTCTCCGGCGGTCAGCAGCAGCGCGTGGCCATCGCCCGCGCCCTCGCCATCCGCCCCGGCGTCCTGCTGCTGGACGAGCCGCTGTCCGCGCTCGACGCGCAGCTGCGTTCCGGGATGCTGGCCGAACTGGCGCGGCTGCACCGCGAGTTGCCGGACGTCTCTATCCTCTACGTCACCCACGACCAGGTCGAGGCGCTGACCCTCGCCGACCGGATCGCGGTCATGGACCGGGCCCGTCTCCAGGACTGCGGCACCCCGCAGCAGCTGTACCGGGCGCCGGGTACGGAGTTCACCGCCGCGTTCGTCGGCAACGCCAACCTGCTGCCGGTGACCGTGTCCGACCGCGGGGCGGTCTTCGCGGGGCACGCGCTGGAGCTGGACCGGGGCCGGGCCGTGCCCGGCGCGGGGGCCACCTTGTGCGTGCGACCGCACCTGCTCGCCCTGGGCGAGGGGCCGAACGCGCTGCGCGGCAAGATCACCGAGGTGCAGTGGAGGGGTTCGACGCACCGGCTGTACGTCGACGTCGACGGCCACCGCGTCAAGGCGGACCTGCCGGAGCTGCGGGAGACCCCGGCGCTGGGCGACGAGGTGACCCTGCACTTCGAGCCCCGGGACGCGGTGCTGCTCTCGGCGGGGGTGTCCGGTGCCTGAGGCCACGGAAAGCCGCCCCCAGCCGGCGCCCGCGTCCGCCCAGCCGGCCCCCGAGGACGCCCCGGCGACGTTCGCCCCCGCCCCCTCCCCGTTGCCCGGCCCGCGCCGGGCGGCGGTGGGGGCCGGGGGCCCCGGGTCCCGGCCCCGGAAGGTGCGCGCCGTGCCCGCCTGGGTGTGGTCGTCGCCGCCGCTCGCCGCGCTCGCGCCGGCCTTCCTGTATCCCCTCGCCCTGGTGGTCCGGCAGTCTTCACCCCCGAGGGCGGCGGCGGCGCGCTGGGCGCCTACGCCTCCGTCTTCGCCTCCACCGCCTTCCGCGAAGCGCTCGGCACCACCGTCCGGCTCGCCGCCGGCGCCACCATCGGCTGCCTCGTCCTCGGCTTCGCCCTCGCGCTGGTCATCGCGTTCGTGCCCTTCCCCGGGGCCAAGGCGGTCGCCAAGTCCATCGACGTCTTCCTCTCCTTCCCCTCGTTCCTCATCACCCTCGCCCTCCTCTTCGTCTACGGCACCGCCGGCATGGCCAACGGACTGTGGCGCGACGCCTTCTCCACCCCGGACGGCCCGTTCCACTTCCTCACCACCGCCTGGGGCGTCCTGCTGGCCGAGATCACCTACTTCACGCCGTTCGTGATGCGCCCGCTGCTCGCCGCCTTCTCCCAACTGGACACCGCGCAGCTGGAAGTGGCCTCCTCGCTCGGCGCGCGGCCCGCCCGGATCATCCGGCAGGTCATCCTCCCCGAGGCCCTGCCGGCCCTCGCCGCGGGCGGCAGCCTCGTCCTCGTCATGTGCCTCAACGAGTTCGGGATCGTCCTGTTCACCGGCGCCAAGGACGTCACCACGCTCCCGATGCTCATCTACGGCAAGGCGATCCTCGAATCCGACTACGCGGGCGCCTGCGTGGTGGCCGTCGTCAACATCACGGTCTCCGTCGGTCTCTTCGGTCTCTACCGGATGGTGGGCAAGCGTGCTGGTGCATAGCAGAGCGGGCCGTTGGGCCGCCTGGGCGCTGTTCGGCGTCCTCTTCCTCCCCCTCTTCGCGCTGCCCCTCCTCGTCGTGGTGGCCGCTTCCTTCGCGACCCACTGGTCCGGCGCCTTCCCCTCCGGCCCGACCACCCAGCATTACGCCTCCGCCGTCCAGGGCGAATCGCTGCGGGCACTGACGACCTCCCTGGTCACCGCTCTCCTCGCGAGCCTGATCGCGCTCACCGTCGGCACCTGGGCCGCGCTGGCCGCCGCCGGGCTGGGCAAGCGCGGGAAGCGGTTCCTGGACGCGTTGTTCATGCTGCCGGTCGCCGTGCCGTCCGTCGTCGTGGGCCTGGCCGTGCTCGTCGCGTTCAGCAAGCCGCCGCTGCTGCTCAACGGCACGAGCTCCATCGTCGTCCTCGCGCACACGGTCCTCGTCACGGCGTTCGCCCACCAGTCGGTCTCGGCCGCCCTCGTCCGTCTCGATCCCGCGTACGAGCAGGCGGCGGCCTCCCTGGGCGCCCGTCCCTCGTACGTCCTGTGGCGGGTCAAGCTCCCGCTGCTGCTGCCGTCCCTGACGGCGGCCGCCGGGCTCTGCTTCGCGCTGTCCATGGGCGAGTTGAGCGCCACGATGATGCTCTACCCGCCGGACTGGACGCCCCTCCCGGTCCGGATCTTCACGGCCACCGACCGGGGTTCGCTGTTCCGCGGCTCCGCGATCGCGGTGGTCCTCATGGCCGCCACCCTGCTGGTCCTGCTGGCCGTCTCCCGCGTCCGCACCAGGGCCTCCTACCGCTGAGCCCCTCCTCGCCACCCCCCGACCCGCTGACTCCCTTTCCCGGTAAGGAAGTTCCATGCCCAGCTCCCGCATGCCCCTGCGCACCGCCGCCGCCCTCACCGGCAGCCTGGCCCTCACCGCCTCCCTCACCGCCTGCGGCGGGTCCGCCTCCCCCGCCGGCTCCGACGGCGGCGGGAAGACCGTCACCGTCTACAGCGCCGACGGCCTCAAGAGCGACGGGGGCGACGGCTGGTACGACAAGGTCTTCGCCGACTTCACCAAGAAGACCGGCATCGAGGTCAAGTACGTCGAAGGCGGCTCGGGCGAGATGGTCCAGCGCGCGCTCCGCGAGAAGACCAACACCCAGGCGGACGTCCTCGTCACCCTGCCGCCCTTCATCCAGCAGGCCGACGGCAAGGGCCTGCTCCGGGCGTACCGGCCGCAGGGCTCCGACAAGGTCAACGGCGGTGCCAAGGACGCCGACGGCAAGTGGACCTCGGTGGTGAACAACTACTTCGGCTTCGTCTACGACAAGAAGGAGCTGGCGCAGGCCCCCAGGACGTGGGAGGAACTGCTCGACGCCACGTACAAGGGCAAGATCCAGTACTCCACCCCGGGCGTCGCGGGCGACGGCACGGCCGTCCTCGTCAAGGCGGTGCACGACTTCGGCGGCAAGGAGCCGGCGATGGAGTACTTGAAGAAGCTCCAGGCCAACAACGTCGGCCCGTCCTCCTCGACCAGCAAGCTGGCGCCCAAGACGGACAAGGGCGAGCTGCTCGTCGCCAACGGCGACGTGCAGATGAACTACGCGCAGTCCAAGTCCATGCCGAACCTCGGCATCTGGTTCCCGGCCAAGGACGGCGGCAAGCCCACCACCTTCGGCCTGCCGTACGCCGCCGGTCTGGTCGAAGGGGCCCCGCACACCGAGAACGGCAAGAAGCTCCTCGACCACCTGCTCGGCGAGGACGCCCAGAAGCTGGTAAGCGAGGTCGGTGGCGGCTTCCCGGCCCGCACCGACGTCAGGCCCACCGATGCCAACGCCGTCGAACTCGCCAAGATCATGACGGGGGTCGAGGTCTTCGAGCCGGACTGGGCGGACGTCGGGAAGAACCTCCCCGCCTACGTCGACGCGTGGAAGTCGGCCACCGGCAGCTGACCGGCCGCCCGCCGGTCACGCGGCGGAGGAGGCGTCCGGGCCGTGGACGCCCCCCACGTCCACGGCCCGTGCCGGATAGGGTGGTAAAGACCAGAGGCCCCAGGTCAGAGACCCCGGAGGGCACAGGCCCCGCAGAGCGGAGAACAGTCCCGTGGCAGAGCGCAAGCCGATCGAATCCTGGCTCACCGACATGGACGGCGTCCTCATCCACGAGGGAACCCCGATCCCGGGCGCCGACACCTTCATCAAGCGGCTGCGCGAATCCGGCAAGCCCTTCCTGGTCCTTACCAACAACTCCATTTACACCCCCCGTGACCTGCACGCGCGCCTCAACCGGATGGGTCTGCACGTTCCCGTCGAGAACATCTGGACCTCGGCGCTCGCGACCGCCCAGTTCCTCGACGACCAGCGCCCGGGCGGCACGGCGTACGTCATCGGCGAGGCCGGTCTGACCACCGCCCTGCACGACATCGGCTACATCCTCACCGACCACGAGCCCGACTACGTGGTCCTCGGCGAGACCCGTACGTACAGCTTCGAGGCGATGACCAAGGCCGTCCGCCTGATCAACGGCGGCGCCCGCTTCATCTGCACCAACCCGGACGAGACCGGCCCCTCCATCGAGGGTCCGCTGCCCGCCACCGGCGCCGTCGCCGCGCTGATCACCAAGGCGACCGGCAAGCAGCCGTACTTCGCGGGCAAGCCCAACCCGCTGATGATGCGGACCGGCCTGAACGCGATCGGCGCGCACTCCGAGAGCAGCGCCATGATCGGCGACCGGATGGACACCGACGTACTGGCCGGCCTTGAGGCGGGCATGCAGACCTTCCTCGTGCTGACCGGCCTGACCTCGATCGAGGACACCGAGAGGTTCCCCTACCGCCCCACCAAGACGGTCGACTCCATCGCCGACCTGATCGACCTGGTGTAGAACGCTGCCGTGCCGGCCCTCGGCCGGCCCCTCGGTCGGCGCCCCCTTCGTGCGTACGGCTGACTCGTACGGTCCAAGGGTGCGCCGCTCCGGATGCGGAGCGGCGCGCCGCGCGTGAATCTCCTTGTTGAGGAGGTTCACCATGCGCAGTGCTCTGATCGCTCTCCGTGCCACCGGGGTGGCCGTCGCCCTGACGGCCCTCACCGCCGTCACCGCGCCCGCGACCGTCGCCGAGGACTGGGGCCGCAGCGGTGTCTCGGTCAGGCCGGACCCCGCCGAACCCGGGGACCTGGTCAAGCTGGAGGTGCGCGGCTGCGACGGCGGCTGGGCGTCCGCGAGATCCTCCGTGTTCGTCTCGGAGGTCCACCTGTCCTCCGGCCACGACGACCGCCGCGTCCTGTGGGGCGACGCGCTCATCGCCGGGCACGCCCAGGCCGGCTCCCACGAGATCCACGTCAAGTGCGACGGGCACGACGGCCGGGTCAGCGGCTCGATCCGGATCAGGGAGCGGCGCCACCACCCCGATCCGCACCACTCGCCGGTCTGGCCGGTGCACGCGGGCGGCGGCGCGATGGCCGCCGACGTGGCGGCCAGGTCCTCGGAACTGGCGGCCGCGCCCGCGAAGAAGAACCACGAAGGCGACGGCCCCGGGATGCCCCAGACGGTGATCGGCGCCGTCCTCGCCGCCGTGGCCACCCTGGCCGTCGCGGGCAGGGCGCTGGCGCTGCGCCGCCGTCGCAGCGGCGAGTGAGGGCCCACCGGTGAACGAGGAGCCCCGCGGCTCCGGCGGCTCCCGCCTGCTGACGTTCGCCGCGTGGACGGTGCTGGTGCTCGGACTGTGGTTGTGGGGGCGGGAGATCACCGGAGTTCCCGTACCGCCCGCGGGACGGGCCGGGGGCGCCGGGGCCGCGGTCCCCGGTCTGCCCACCGCGCACTCCCCGCTGGCGGCGGCCCCGCCGGCGCGGCTCGACGTACCGTCCCTGGGCATCCAGGCGCCGGTGATCTCCCGCGGCCTCGACCGCGAGGGGGCGATCGAGCCGCCCCCGTACGAGAACCCGGGCACCGTCGGCTGGTGGAGCGGCGGCACCCAGCCGGGCCGGGCAGGGACCGCCCTGCTGGTCGGCCACGTGGACACGCGCACGAAGCCGGCGGTGTTCTACGGGCTGAGCACGGCGCAGCCGGGCGAGAAGGTGGGCGTGGTGCGGGCGGACGGCTCGGTGGCCGAGTTCACGATCGAGGAGGTACGGGTCTACGAGCGCGCGGGCTTCGACCCGCAGAAGGCGTACGGCCCCAAGGTGGCGGGCCGCGCCGAGCTTCGGCTGGTGACCTGCGGCGGGACGTACGACAAGAAGGCCAAGGAGTACTCGGCGAACGTGGTGGTCGCCGCGTACCTGACGGGCGTGAAGGCCGGGCCGGGTACGGCGGTGTGAGGCGGCTTCGTCCCGTGCTCGGCGACGCCGCGCGGGACGGAACGAAGAAACCCCCGCAGCTTTCGCTGCGGGGGTTTCTCCCGTCTGTGCGCCGCCAGGGACTCGAACCCCGGACCCGCTGATTAAGAGTCAGCTGCTCTAACCAACTGAGCTAGCGGCGCCTGCTGACAGGGAAAACTCTACCCCACCTGCGGGGGTGCTCATGACCAGCCGCGCCCGCGTTGTCCGATTAACCCATGTTTGGGGGGTTTGTCGTGCACGATATGTCTGGGTCGAGCCGCATCTGATGCCCCGCCAGATGCGTGCCCGGCCGGACGAGTGGACGAGCAAGGGGAGTGGACGGAACGCATGACGACGCAGCCTCCGGTGCATGTGCAGACGGCGCCATCGATGCCGATGCCGATGCCGATGCCGGTCTTCGAGGAGTACGAGCCCGCGGGCGACTGTGTCTGCCTGGGCTGTGTGCACCGGCGCCGCACCCTCGCCCGCGGGCGGGCCACAGCGCTCCGGGACGGCGGGCCCCCGGGCGCGCGCGGCGCCCGACGCGCGCTGGTGGTGGCCACCGCGGCGGGTGTGGTGCTGAGCGGTGGCGGCGCGACCGCACTGGCCACGGCCCGCCCGGCACCCGGCCCGAGCCCGGTCCCGGTGGCGCCGACACCGCCGAGGCCCCCGGCGGACGGGCCCGGGTCTCCGCAGGGCGTACCGGCGCCGCTGCACGGGCCGAAGGGATCGCCCGCCAAGCCGCCGGGCCGGCCGGGTGCGCCCGCGACGGTGAGACGGATCGACCGCTCGACGATCATCAACCGGGCCAAGGTGTGGCTGGAGCAGCAGGTTCCGTACAGCATGTCCGACTACTGGTCGGACGGCTACCGGCAGGACTGCTCGGGCTTCGTCTCGATGGCCTGGAACCTCGGCACGAACGAATGGACCGGCAGCCTCGACAAGTTCGCCAAGAAGATCACCAAGGAGGAACTGCTGCCGGGGGACATGCTCCTCTTCCACAACCCCTCCGACCCCAACAACGGCTCGCACGTCACCCTCTTCGGCGGCTGGGTCGACGAGACGCGCACGAGCTACGTCGCCTACGAGCAGACCCGCCCGACGACGCGCAAGCTCGCTACGCCGTACGGGTACTGGAACAACGCGACGAAATACCTCCCGTACCGCTTCACGGGCGTGACCGGCGGGCTCCTGCCGGACGCCCCGGGGACCGACCCGAAGCCGGCTGCTCCGTCCGCGTTCCCCGGCGCGAAGATGTTCGGGCCGGGCGCGAACAACGAGTACGTGGCGCGCCTGGGCCGGATGCTGATCGACCGGGGCGGGCGGCGCTTCTACCCCAAGGGACCGAGCACGAAGTGGAGCGAGTCGGACCGGCTCGCCACGCAGGCCTTCCAGCAGGCCCAGGGCTGGACGGGCGCCGAAGCCGACGGCATCCCGGGGGCGCACACGTGGCGGCTGCTGGTGGAGGGCCAGGGCAACGACATCATCCCGACGCCGGACGCCGCCCCGGGCCCCGGCGGCCACCCCGCGCACCCGTCCCCGGGTGCGTCCGGCCCGGCGGCGGGCGCGCCCGCCTACCCGGGGCCGGGGGCCTTCCGGCCGGGGCGGTCGGGCCCGGCGGTCGCCGCGCTCGGGCGGCAGTTGATGGCCAAGGGGTTCGGCAAGCACTACACGTCCGGCCCGGGCTCCGTATGGGGCGAGGAGGACCGGCGCAACGTCGAGGCCTTCCAGCGCGCGCAGGGCTGGCGCGGGGCGTTGGCCAACGGTTATCCGGGCCCGGAAACCTGGCGCCGGCTGTTCGCATGACGGAGGCAACGATGTACCCCACGCGCACCACGACCACCACGGGCACGTTCCCCGTCCCCGCGGCGGAGCGACCCCCCACCGCCGGCCGGCCCCCGCGCCCGGGCCGCTGGACCACCCACCGCCCGACACCCGCCCCGCCCCCGGAGGCGGTGGGCCCGGTCCAGGCCCCGGGCGCGGCCCCGGCTGCGGGAGTGACCCCGGCCCCGGGCGTGACCCCGGCCCCGGCTGTGGTCCCGGCTGCGGGGGCTCCGGTTCCGGCCCCGGGGGTAGCTCCGGCCGTGACCCCGGCCCCCGCTGTGATCCCGACTCCCGGGGCGGCTCCGGCCCCGGCCCTGGCGGGGGCCTCGGCGGCGGGGCCGGCCCGGACGGGGACTCCGGCCCCGGTGTGGCCCGCACCACCGGCCCGGACCCAGGCGCCGGATGCGGCGCGCATGGCGGAACCGGCCCCCGTGCCGGCTGGAAGCCCGGGTCCGAGCCTGGCCCCTGCCCGGGCGGGGGCCTCGGCGGTGACTCCGCCCCAGGCCCCGGATCCGGCCGCCCGGACGGAGGCCTCCGGCTGGATGGCGGCTCCAGCGGCTGCGGCCCAGAGGGAGGTGCCGGCCCCGGTCTGGCCCCCGTCCCCGTTCCGGACGGAGGCACCGACGGCCGCGCCCGTGAACCCGTCCGTGGAGCGGAGCATGTCCGCTGCCGGGACGGCTGCCGCTGACCGGACGGTGACCCCGTTCCCGGCGGTGGCTCCGCCGCACACCCCGGCCCGGACGGAGGCACCGGTGGTGGCTCCGGTCCCGGTCCAGGACCCGGGGGAAGGTGCGGGCCTGAGCCCGGCCCCGGCCCCGATGGCTTCGCCTCAGTCCCCCGCCCGGGCGGAGGACTTGGGCGGCACTGCAGTTCCCGCTCCGGGGCCGGGTGGACGCCCGGGCCTGAGCCAGGCTCCCGCCCGGGCCGTGGCACCGGCCGCCGCCCCCGCTCCGGTCCGGTCCGCACCTGCGGCCAGGACGGACGCCCCGGGCCCGACTCCGGCGGCGCCCGTGAGCGTGTCCTGTGCCGTGACGACTGCCGCGGTCCCGGCGGTGCCTTCGGCCGCGGCCGCGCCTCTGGAGCCGCTCCGGGAGCCGGGTCGTTCCCCTGCCGGGGCGGCCGCCTGGACGTCGGCGCCGACGGACGCTCCGTACCAGGCCCCGGCTCTGGCCGCCCTGCGTGCGGCCTCGCAATCGAGCCGGCCTCTTGTCGGGACGGCCGCCTCGTTCTCGGCCGTGCCCGTGAGCCCGTACCAGGGGCGGAGTGCTTCCCCTGCCCGGGGGACGGGCTCGGCCGGTGTCCCGGCGGTGGCTTCGCCTCAGGCCCCGGCCCCGGCCGACACGACGGGCGCGTCGGCGGTGCCGGCCTGGCCCGCGCCCGCCCGGAGGGAGGCGTCGGCAGAAGCTGCGGCCGGGTACCCGAACCCGTCCCGCGCGTCAGGCTCGTCGGCTGCCGGCACGGCCGCCCGGGCGTCCACCCCGGCGGTGGCACCGCCCCCGTTCCCGGGGCCGGGCACGGCTTCGGCGGTGTCCCGGGCTCGTACGGAGACGCCGGCCATGTCCGCGTTTCCGGCGCGGGCGGAGGAGCCTGAGGCGGCAACGGCTTCGCCGCAGGCCCCGGCCGCGGCTTCGGCGGCAGCGGCGCCCGCCCCGGGCCGGGCGCAGGCCCCCGACGTGGCGGTGAACCCCGTTCCGGCGGGGGTCCGTTACCCGGAGCCGGCCATGCCCCCGGCCCCGCCCCGGGATCCGGCGGCAACGACCGGGGTACCGGCCGCGGAGTCGGCCCCGGCGCCGCGGGCGGCTGCGGCCCCCGACCGGGCCCGGGCGCAGGCCCCGGCGTCGGCCCCCGACGTGGCGGTGAACCCCGTTCCGGCGGGGGTCCGTTACCCGGAGCCGGCCATGCCCCCGGCCCCGCCCCGGGATCCGGCGGCAACGACCGGGGTACCGGCCGCGGAGTCGGCCCCGGCGCCGCAGGCTGCTGCGGCCCCCGACCGGGCCCGGGTGCAGGCCCCGGCGCAGGCCCCCGACGTGGCGGCGAACCCCGCTCCGGCGGCGGCCCGTCACCCGCACCCGGCGTCGGCCCCCGACGTGGCGGCCGACCCGCACCCGCACCCGGCGTCGGCCCCCGACGTGGCGGCCGACCCGCACCCGCACCCGGCCGCCACCGCCCCCGAGCGGCATGACCGGTCCGGGGTCGTCGAGGGGCCGCGCGACCCGGCGGGCGAGGAGGCGAGGACGCACCCCGAGGCGATCCCGGCCGCGCGGGGGCAGGCGGAGGGCGGCGCGTACCGGGCCGCCGGGCAGCGGCAGAGGTCCGTCGTCGACCTCGTGGCCCGGGCCGTCGCCCGGGTGATGGACCCCGGGGTCCGGGACGACCCCGCCCCCGGCCCCCGCCCCGAACCCGAGCCCGGCCCCCGCCCCGACCCCGAGCCCGTCCGCGGGACCGCCGTCACCGAGGTCCCCGTACACCTGCCGTTCCTCGGCCACCCCCGCCCGGCCCTCCCGGCCCCGCACCCCCGCCGGCAGCCCCCCGCGCCCCCGGCCGTCCGACCGGCCCCCGCCGGCCGCCGCGTCCCCCGGGGCGACGACGGCCTCCGCGAGCACCGCGGCCCCGTCCTGCCCGGCTGGTGTGCCGTCGGCATCGGCGCCCTCGCCCTCACCGGCTGCGCCGCGGTGCTCTGGCGGGCCGGCGCCACCCCCGACCTCCTCGCCGTGGCCTTCGGCGCGGCCCCCCGCGCCTACCACGGGCTGCCCGCCACCTCCTGGCCCCCGCTCGCCTTCCTCGGCGTCGTGGCCCTGCTCGCCCTCGGCGGACTCGGCCGCGCCAAGGCGGGTCACGCCTGGGTGCTGACCCTGTTCGGCCGCTACCGCGGCACCGTCCGGCGGACCGGTCTCACCTGGGTCAGCCCGCTCCTGCTCCGCCGCCGCGTCGACGTACGGCTGCGGCACTGGCGCAGCGAGCCCATGCCCGCCGTCGACGCCGGCGGCCTCGCGCTCCAGGTCGTCGTCCAGGTGGTCTGGCAGGTCAAGGACACCGCCCGGGCCACCCTCGCCGTGGCGGACCACACCGCGTACCTCGCCGAACAGGTGGAATCGGCCATGGCCCGGGTCCTGTCCCAGCTCCCCGCCGACGCCTTCCACGAGGACGCCCCCACCCTGCGCGACGCCGAGGCGGTCGGCGACGCGCTGACCCGGATGGTGGCGGCCGAGACGGAGGCCGTCGGGATCGAGGTGTTCTCCGCCCAGCCCACCCGCATCGAGTACGCCCCCGAGGTCGCCGAGGCGATGCGCCGCCGCCGGGTCGCGGCGATCGACGCCAAGCACCGGGACACCGTCCTGAGCTCGGTCGTGGACGCCGTCGACGACACCGTCCACCGGCTCACCTCGCGCGGGATCGTCGAGCTGGACGACTACGAGCGCAAGGCCCTGGTGAAGGACCTGACCGTCGCCTTCTACACCGGGCGCGCCGACCAGTAACGACGGGGAACACCACCACGGAACGGGTGGCCGGTCACGACCGGACCACCCGTTCCCCCTTTGGTATGGACATGGCCAACTCCCGTCAATAATCTGGAACTTGGTCTAGACCTGCACTCCAGCGATCCGATCGGCCCGAACGCGATCCCCACCGCGTGCGCACGCCCTCCCGCCTGTCTCCCCCCACGTCCAAGGAGCATCATGCGTCACCTCCGCATGCCCAAACGGTCCGCCGCCGCGCTCGGTCTCGGCGTCCTGGCCACCGTCACCCTCGCCGGCGCCCCCACCGCCAGCGGCCACGGCTACACCGACACCCCCATCAGCCGCCAGAAGCTCTGCGCCAACAAGACCGTCCCCGACTGCGGCCCCATCCAGTGGGAGCCGCAGAGCGTAGAGGGCTACAAGGGCTTCCCCGCCGCCGGCCCCGCCGACGGCCAGATCTGCTCCGGCGGCCACAGCGAGTTCGCCCAGCTCGACGACCCGCGCGGCGGCGCCTGGCCCGCCACCGGCGTGACCAGCGGCCAGAGCTACTCCTTCCGGTGGCAATTCACCGCCAACCACTCGACCACCGACTTCAAGTACTACGTCACCAAAAACGGATGGGACCCGAAGAAGCCGCTCACCCGGGCCTCGCTCGACCCCCAGCCCTTCCTCACCGTCGCCTACAACGGCGCCCGCCCCGCCATGACCACCGTCCACCAGGGCACGATGCCGAGCGGGAAGACCGGCCGTCACATGATCCTCGCGGTCTGGACGGTCAACGACACCCCGATGGCCTTCTACGCCTGCTCCGACGTTCAATTCTGACGCATCGTCAGATAACCTCCGGCGGCATGCGGACGACACACGGAACCGTCGCGGAGCTCATAGCGCGCCAATGGGGCGACCACCGGCCCGGGCTGAGGTACGAGAACACCGTCCTCACCCATCACCAGAGCGCCCAGCAGGCCGCCGCGCGCGCCGCGCTGCTCGTCGACCTCCTGCCGCCGGGTGCGGAGCCGCACATCGGGGTGCTGCTCGACAACACCCCGGAGTTCCCCCACTGGCTCGGCGCGGCGGCCCTCGCGGGGGCCGCCGTCGCCGGGATCAACCCCACCCGGCGCGGACCCGAACTGGCCCGCGACATCCTGCACACCGACTGCCGGATCCTGGTCACCGAGCCCGCCCACCTGCCGCTGCTGCGCGGCCTCGACCTGCCCGGCGTACGGATCCTGGTGACCGGGAGCGAGGAGTACGCCGCCCTCCTCGCCCCCTTCGCCGCCGTCACCCCCGGGGAGGCGGTCCTCGGCGGCGGTCCGGGCCCCGGCTCCCGCCTCCTGCTCTACTTCACCTCCGGCTCCACCGGCGCCCCCAAGGCGGCCGTGTGCAGCCAGGGCCGCCTGGCCGCCGCCGGAGCCTCCCTGGCCCGCACCTTCCGGGTCACCCCGGACGACGTCCACTACATCTGCATGCCGCTCTTCCACGGCAACGCCGTCATCGCCGCCTGGCTGCCCGCCCTGGCCGGCGGCGCCTCGGTCGCGCTGCGCCGCCGGTTTTCGGCCACCGCGTTCCTGGACGACGTACGGGCCCACGGGGCGACGTACTTCACCTACGTCGGCCGGGCCGTCCAGTACCTCCTCGCCACCGAGCCCCGCCCCGACGACCGCGAGCACACCCTCCGCCTTGGCTTCGGCACCGAGGCCGGCGCGGTCGACGCGGCCCGCTTCGCCGAGCGGTTCGGGGTCCGGCTGGTGGAGGGCTACGGGGCCACCGAGGGCGGCGCCTCCGTGCAGCGGACCCCCGGCACCCCGGCCGGCGCCCTGGGCCGGGCCGCGCCCGGGGACGACCTCGCCGTCGTCGACCCGGAGACGGGCAAGGAGTGCCCGCCGGCCCGACTGGACGGACGGGGCCGCCTCCTCAACGGGGAGGAGGCCATCGGCGAGCTGGTCAACCGGGGCCGCAGCCTCTTCGAGGGCTACTGGCGCAACCCCGAGGCGGAGGCGGCCCGCACCCGCGAGGGCTGGTACTGGACCGGGGACCTCTTCTTCCGCGACCCGGACGGGTTCCTCTACTTCGCCGGCCGCACGGACGACCGGCTGCGGGTCGACAGCGAGAACCTGGCGGCGGCGGTGATCGAGAACATCCTGGCCCGCTGGTCCGAGGCCTCGGCGGCCGCCGTGTACGCGGTCCCGGACGAGGTGGCGGGGGACCAGGTGATGGCCGCCGTGGCCCTGCGCGAGGGCGCGGCGTTCGACCCGCGCGCGTTCGAGGCGTTCCTCGCGGCCCAGCCCGACCTCGGTACGAAGATGGCCCCGCGCTACGTCCGCGTCCTCGACGCACTGCCGGTGACGGCGACGAACAAGATCCACCGGGTGGCCTTGCGACGGGCGGGTTTCCTCGTCCCCGAACCCGTCTGGTGGCGCCCGCCCGGCGCCGACGGCTACCGCCGCCTGGACGGGGAGGGCCTGCGCGCGCTGCTGGCGGCGTACGAGGACCAGGGCCGCCGGGACCTCCTGGACCGCTGAGGCAACCGACCGGGACGGCCGCCCGTCTTGAAGGCAAAGGCGGCAAGGGGCGAGGGGGGTGGCGCGATGAAGGCGAAGACGACAACGGCCGCGGTCGGCCGGTCGGTGGCGGCGGGGGCGCTGTGCGCCCTGCTCGCGGCCTGCGGCACGCACGTGGCGGGCACCGCCTCCCCGTCCGCGGCCCCGGCCCCGCCGACCTGCGCACCCAACCTCCCCACGGAGGAGGAGACGGGGACCACCCCGAACATCCCGACCGAGGAGGAGACGGGGACCACCCCGAACATCCCCACGGAGGAGGAGACGGGGACCACCCCGAACATCCCCACCGAGGAGGAGACGGGCAGCACCCCGAACATCCCCACCGAGGAGGACACGGGAGCTCCGCCGAACCCGCCGACCGACCAGGGGGACGGGACTCCCGGGCCGCCCACGGACGGTGCGCCGGCCTGCCAGGTGGTCGACGGCTGGTACGACATGACCCGCGACTTCAACGAGTACTACGCCCGCCACCGCACCGACGAGGACGAGTTCATGCCGACGGGCAGCGTCACCCTGGTACGGATCCGCAAGACGGCCCGCAACACCGAGGCGTGGATCACGTTCTCCACCGGGGCGGTCGGCAAGGGTGAGGGCGAGGACGCCCGCCGCGTCGCCACGGTCTTCGGCGCCTGGCGCCACGAGGTCTTCGGGGACCGGGGCACGGTCGGGGTACGGACCGGGCGCGACGTCAAGGTCACCACGACCTGGTGATCGCCGCCGTGATCGGGTGTGCGATCCGCTGTGATCCGCTGTGATCCGGCGTGATCGCCGGCGGCCCCGGTATTGGTTTTGAGCACCCCCCGGGACCAGGTAGTATTTTCTCTGTCAGGCGCCGCTAGCTCAGTTGGTTAGAGCAGCTGACTCTTAATCAGCGGGTCCGGGGTTCGAGTCCCTGGCGGCGCACCTGTACTTCGGGCGGTTCCCGGTTCACCGGGAACCGCCCGAAGTGTTTTCCGGCCCGGACTTCCTCCCCGGGTCACCGCCCGGGCCCGGCTCACAGCGTGAGCGACAGCAGCAGCGGCGCGGCCTTCCGGTTCAGCGCGTCCGCTGCGGCCCGCAGCCGGTGCGCGTGCTCGACCGGCATCGACAGGGCCAGGCAGCCGACGGAGGCCCCGGCGGTGATGGGGACCGCCGCGCAGACCGTGCCGACGGCGTACTCCTGCAGGTCGAGCACGGGGACGGTGGCCGGCTGGCTGTCGAGCTTCGAGAACAGGATCCGCTCGTTCACGATCGTCTTCGACGTGAGCCGGGCGATCTTGTGCCGGGCCAGGTGGTCGCGGCGCCCGTTCTGGTCGAGCTGGGTGAGCAGGCACTTGCCGACCGCGCTGGCGTGCGCCGCCGAGCGGAAGTCGACCCACTCGTGGACCTTCGGGGTGCGCGGACTGTCCGCGAACTGCGTGATGCGGACCTCGCCGTCCACGTACCGGCTGATGTAGACCGCCGCGCCGACCGAGTCGCGCAGCCGGTCCAGGGTCTCCTGGAGCTTCTCCTGCAGCGCCTGTTTCCGGTCGCTCCCCGAGCCGAGCAGGACCAGGGAGTCCCCTATGGCGTAGGCGCCGTCGGACACCTGCAGGACGTATCCCTCCCGGCGCAGCATGAGGAGCATGGGCGCGAGATGGGCCGCGGGCAGGCCGGTCTCACGCCCGATCTGTGCGTCCGTCACGCCACCGGTGTGGCGCGCGATCGTTTCGAGTACGCGAAGCGCGTACTGCACCGAGTGGAACGGCGCGGTCGGCTCGGGCTTCAGCGCCACGGTTTCCCCCTACCAGGTTGTTACCGCTTGCCCTACCACGATAGCCATCAAGCGGCCCATCCGGAGCGCCTGTTGGGGAGATTGATGGCTCAATCAAGTCGCTTGTTCAGCAGGTATCCGAATGGCATATGCCCCTGGCAAGACCATCTTCCCGGTCTGCCGGGAATGCCCGGCCCCGGCCCACGGTTCGAGTTCTTCGTACGGACGTGAAGGAGTGCGGAATGGGACGGGAGCGACGATGAGTGACGCAGGGGACGCGGGGGACACCGGGACGAGCGCGGCAGCGGCCGAGGACCCGCACGTGAGTACGGGGGCGGACCCGGGCGCGCGGGCAGGCGCGGGAGCGGAAGCCGACGGGGCCCCCACGGACCGCACGGACCGTACGGACCCCATCCGTGGGCAGGTGCGGGGCCGGGCGCCGGTGCCGCTGTCGGTGCTGGACCTCGTCACCGTCGGGTCGGGCGGCAGCGCACGGGAGTCCCTGCGCACCAGCGTGGCGATCTCCCGGCTGGCGGAGTCCCGCGGCTACCACCGCCACTGGGTCGCCGAGCACCACTCCATGCCCGGCGTGGCCAGCTCCTCCCCGGCGGTGATCCTCGCCCACCTCGCTGCCCACACCTCCCGGATCCGGCTCGGATCGGGCGGCGTCATGCTGCCCAACCACGCCCCGCTGGCCGTCGCCGAGCAGTTCGGGACCCTGGAGGCCTTCGCCCCGGGCCGGATCGACCTCGGTCTCGGCCGCGCCCCGGGGACCGACCCCGGCACGGCGGCCGCGCTGCGCGGGCCCGCGCGGGCGGAGGAGGCCCACGACGAGTTCCCGCGCCGCCTCGGGGAGCTGATCCGCTTCCTCGACGACAGCTTCCCCGACGGGCACCCGTACGCCCGGGTCCATGCCGTACCCGGTCCGGTCCAGGGTCCCGTCGGGCGGCCCCCGGTGTGGCTGCTCGGCTCCTCCGGATTCAGCGCCCGCCTGGCCGGCGAGCTGGGCCTGCCGTTCGCGTACGCCCACCACTTCTCGGCGGCCGGGACGCTGCCCGCGCTGGACCTGTACCGGCAGAGCTTCCGCCCCTCGGCGGTGCTGGACGCCCCGTACGCCGTCATCGGGGTCTCCGCGCTGGCCGCGGACACCGAGGAGCAGGCGCGGGCCCAGGTGCTGACGGGCGCGCTGTCGATGCTGCGGCTGCGCTCCGGCCGGCCCGGTCTGGTCCCGACGCCCGAGGAGGCGGCCGCGTACCCGTTCTCGCCGCCGGAGCGGGAGTTCGTGGACGGCTGGCTGGCCAACATCGTGCACGGCACGCCCGACGAGGTGCGTTCCGGGCTCGACGCGCTGGTCGCCCGGACGGGGGCGGACGAGCTGATGCTGACGGCCAACGCCCATGGCGGAGCGGCCCGGTTGCGCTCGTACGCTCTCGTAGCAGATGCGTACGGGATGCCCGTGGAGGGCTCGCTTCCGGCTTGAGCGCACAAGAACGGGGTGCGGCTGGTTCTTTGCCGAAACCTTGCCGGAACGTGGCTTAGGGAAGCCTTAAACCGCTCGTCACCGGGGGTGGCGGGCGGTTTTTCCTGCGCGTCCAGCCCTCTGACGAGCGGATTTGAGCCCCGAGTGGTCTAGTCCTTCTTTGGTCCAAACCATTGACTGGGGCTCGGCGTGATCGCTATCACTTCTCTCACCCGAAGCTGACGCATCCCCTCCCACCCCCACGGAGTCAGTTCATGCACATCCGTAAACCCCTCATCGCGGCCGCCGCCACGGCCGCGCTGGCAGCCGGAGCGCTGGCCACCTTCGCGGGACTCGGCACCGCACAGGCCGCGGGCGCCGCCACCGCCACCACCGCGGCGGCCGCGGGCAACGTCAAGATCGCCTATTACGACCAGTGGAGCGTGTACGGGAACGCCTTCTACCCCAAGCAGCTCGACACCCGTGGCATAGCGGGCAAGCTGGACGTCATCAACTACTCGTTCGGCAACATCCACCCCACCGACCTCACCTGCTTCGAGGCCAACAAGGCGGCGGGCGACGACAACAACGCCAGCGCCGGCGACGGAGCGGGCGACTCCTACGCCGACTACCAGAAGTCGTTCGGCGCGGCGGACAGCGTCAGCGGGGTCGCCGACAAGTGGGACCAGCCGATCGTGGGCGTCTTCAACCAGTTCAAGCAGCTCAAGGCGAAGTACCCCCACCTCAAGATCAACATTTCGATCGGCGGCTGGACGTACTCGAAGTACTTCAGCGACGCGGCGAAGACCGACGCCTCCCGCAAGAAGCTCGTCTCCTCCTGCATCGACCAGTACATCAAGGGCAACCTGCCGGTCGAGGGCGGCTACGGCGGCCCGGGCAGCGCGGCCGGGATCTTCGACGGCATCGACATCGACTGGGAGTACCCCGGCTCGGCGGGCGGCCACCTCGGCAACCACTACGCCCCCGAGGACAAGCAGAACTTCACGCTGCTGCTCAAGGAGTTCCGTACCCAGCTCGACGCGTACGGCCAGGCCAACGGCGGCAAGAAGTACCTGTTGACCTCGGCGCTCCCGGCGGGCCAGGACAAGATCAAGTACATCGAGACGGACAAGATCGGCGCGTACCTCGACTACGCGAACATCATGACCTACGACATGCACGGCGCCTGGGACGGCGACGGGCCGACGTACCACCAGTCCCCGCTCTACCCCTCGGCGGCCGACCCGACCGACCCCATCGCGCCGGGCACCGAGAAGTACAGCATCAAGAACGCCATCGACTCCTGGCTCGACGGCAACGCGGCCTACGGCATCGCGGGCGGGTTCCCCGCCGGCAAGCTGACGCTCGGCTACGAGTTCTACTACCGCGGCTGGAAGGGCGTCCCCGCCGGCACCACCCACGGCCTCGCCCAGACGGCGACCGGTCCGTCCGGCGCCCGGCCCACCAGCCAGCAGGCGGGCATCGCCAACTACAAGGAGCTCGGCGGGATCGTCGACAACCCGGCGGTCACCTTCTGGGACGACCAGGCGAAGGCCTCGTACTTCTACAAGGACGGCGAGTTCTTCACCGGACTCGACCAGAAGTCCGTCCAGGCCCGCGTCGACTACGGCAAGCAGCGCGGCCTGGCCGGCGCGATGATGTACTCCCTGCTCGGCCTGGACGACAAGACCACGCTGCTGAACCAGATCTCCACCGCCCTCGGCGGCTCCACCCAGCCCCCGGCCACCCCGACGGCGACCCCCACGCCCACCTCCACCCCCACCCCGACGGCGACTCCCACCGCCACGCCCACGACGGGCTGCGCCGCCCCCGCCTACGTCGCGGGCACGGTCTACACCGGCGGCAGCGAGGTCTCGCACAAGGGCCACAAGTGGAAGGCCCAGTGGTGGACGCAGAACGAGGAGCCCGGCACCACCGGTGAATGGGGTGTCTGGAAGGACCTCGGCGCCTGCTGATCCCCCCACCCCGCGCCGAGCGACCCTGCGCCCCGACCCCAGCCAGGGGTGCGGGGCGCAGGCGTGCCCGGCGCCCGGTCCGCCAGGCCGAAAGAGACGGCCTAGATGTATTGACCCGCAGCGTTGTTCACTCGGCTGATGGGCGGCTTGCCGTCCAGTGCGGTGTGGCAGCGGTGGTGGTTGTAGGTGTGGAGGAAGTCTGCCAGGGCCGCTGTCCGCTCGTTGTTCGATTGGTAGGGCCGTAGGTAGGCCCATTCGTCGAGGAGGGTGCGGTTGAAGCGTTCGACTTTGCCGTTGGTCTGCGGCCGGTAGGGCCTGGTCTTCTTGTGGGTGATGCCGGCCGCGGCCAGGGTCTGGGTGAACTGCTTGGACTTGTAGCAGGAGCCGTTGTCGGTCAGGACGCGTTCAACGGTGATCCCGTGGGCGGTGAAGAACGCCTGGGCTCGCTGCCAGAAGGCGACGGCCGTCTGCTTGCGTTCGTCGGTGAGGACCTCGCTGTAGGCCAGGCGGGAGTGGTCGTCGACGGCGGAGTGGATGTAGCTGTAGCCGATGACCGGCGTGGAGCTTTTGCGCTGGTCGGTGGTGGCTTGGCGGTTGCGGTCGCCTGCCGCCCGGCCCACCACGCGCCATCCGCCGCCTTCGGGGATGTTCCCGAGCTTCTTGATGTCGACGTGGACCAGTTCGCCCGGTCGGGCCCGTTCGTAGCGGCGGATCGGCTGGCCGGTGGGCCGGTCCAGCCAGGCCAGCCGGTTCAGGCCGTGGCGGGCCAGGATCCGGTGGACGGTGGAGGCGGGCAGGCCCAGGACCGGGCCGATGCGGGCCGGCCCGAGCTTGCGGCTTCGGCGCAGGTCACAGACGCGGGCCTCGATCGTCGCGGGGGTGCGGTGCGGGGTCGTACGCGGCCTGCTGGAACGGTCGTGCAGGCCGCCCTCGCCTTCGGCCCGCCAGCGGCGGACCCATTTGTGGGCGGTGGGCCGGGATATGCCCATCTCGGCGGCCACGTGGGCGACCGGCCGCCCGGCCAGAACCCGCTCGACCAGGATCCGCCTGCCGTGAACCGTCAGCCGGGCATTACGGTGGGACACGAAGACCTCCGTGTGTGGTGTGGAGCCTAGACACCTCCACCACACCGGAGGTCTTCGCCATGATCAAGACCCGGCTCTGTTAACAACGCTCGTGATCAATACACCTAGAGGCCGGTGCCCCGCGGGCGGGTGCCGATCATCTCCGCGATGCGTTCCGGGGCGACCGCGCGGGAGTAGAGCCAGCCCTGGCCGGTGTCGCAGCCGACGCGGCGCAGCCGGGCCGCCTGCCCGGCCGTCTCCACGCACTCCGCCGTCACCGTCAGGCCCAGCCGGTGCGCCAGCTGGACCAGAGCCTCCACGATCGTCTCGTCGGCCGGGTTGGGGTGGGCGCCCTCCTCGTAGCGGAAGCCGCGCACGAAGGAACCGTCCAGCTTGAGCACCGACACCGGCAGCCGGCTGAGGTAGGCGAGGTTGGAGTACCCGGTGCCGAAGTCGTCGATCGCGATCCGTACCCCCATGTCGCTCAGCGCCTGGAGCGCCTGCAGGGGCCGTCCCGCCGAACCCATGACCGCCGACTCCGTCAGCTCCAATTGGAGCAGCTGCGGCGCGAGGCCCGTCTCGGCGAGGATCTCCGCGACGTCACCCACCAGGTCGGAGTCCCACACCTGCCGCACCGCGACGTTCACCGACACGAACACCGGTGCGTCGCTGGGCTGCTCGATCTGCCAGCGCCGCGCCTGCCGGCAGGCGGTCCGCAGTACCCACTGGCCCAGCTGGACGATGGAGCCGTCCTCTTCTGCAATTCCGATGAACCGATTCGGCGTCAACGTGCCGAACTGCGGGTGGTTCCAGCGCACCAGCGCCTCCACCCCGCGCACCGCACCGCTCTCCAGGTCCACCAGCGGCTGGTACTCCAGCGCGAACTCACCCCGCTCCACGGCCGGGCGCAGCGTGGACGACAGGGCCTGGCGGGTCATCCGGTGGGCGTTGCGCTCCGGGTCGAACAGGGTCCAGCGGGCCTTGCCGTCGGCCTTCGCCCAGTACAGGGTCGTGTCGGCGGCCTGCATCAGGCCGGTCGCCGAGGTCCCGGCGGCGGCCCGTTCCACCACGCCGATGGACGCCGACACCGACAGCCGTTGCCCGGCCAGGTCGAACGGCTCCTGTACGGCGGTCAGTACGCTGCGCGCGAGCTCCGCGAGCTGCTCGGTGCCGGTGGAGTCCTCGACCAGCAGGGCGAACTCGTCGCCGCCGAGCCGTGCCACCAGGTGCCCGCTGGTGCGCCCGTATCCGGACTGGTCGGCGCACTGGGTCAGCCGGGCGGCGACCGCGGTCAGCAGCCGGTCGCCGACGCGGTGCCCGAGGGTGTCGTTGACCGCCTTGAATCCGTCGAGGTCCAGGTAGCACAGGCCGATCCGGCCCGTGCCGCCGTCCTCGTACGAGGACGCCTCCAGGGCGGCGGACAGCCGCTCGAAGAACAGCGCCCGGTTGGGCAGCCGGGTCACGGGGTCGTGCATCTGGAGGTGGCGCAGCCGGGCCTGGAGGTCGCGCCGGTCGCTGATGTCGGCAACGGACAGCAGGACGTCCCGGGTTCCCGGTACCGGCCCCAGCGTCACCTCGGTCCACAGCGAGTGCCCGTCGGGGTGCTTGAGCCGGCGGGTGCAGCGCAGCCGCGCCTGGCGCCCGCGGAGCACCTCCTGGTACGCCTGCCAGGTACGGGCCTCCGCCGCCAGGTCGACCAGCTCCGCCGCGGCCCGCTCGACGAGTTCGTGCGGTTCGGCGCCCAGCAGTGCGGCCAGGGCCCGGTTGGCGGCGACGACGTAGCCCTCGCGGTCGACCACGGCCATCGCGAGGTGGGCCGCGTCGAAGGCGGCCCGGAAGTCGCGTGCTCCCGGCGCGGGCCGGGTGGGCGTGGCCGGCATCGACGGAACCTCCGGCTCGCTCGACATGCCCGGCAGGGCCGGCACTGCTGGGTGACGCTCCGTAATGGCCGATCGGATGCGGTCGGCCGCCGAACCGGTTCCCTCTGAGGTTCCGCTCACCGTTGGCTCCCGCATTGCTCGTGAGTGTCCGTGCAGGAAAGTGTGCCGATCATAGAGGCTGCCGGACGGCCCTATCCAGCGGCGTCGCCGGGTGGAGGGACGTACTTCGGCGGGATGACGCCGTGATGACGGTTCGTCGGCCTGACCACGGGTGATCGTTTCTGCGCGGCTGTGAGCATGCGGAGCCCGTCATTGATCTCAGGTGACCGCTCGTGACGGTCCGTAGGCGGGGTCGTGAAGCCGGGGGGTCACCGACTTGCCCTACTGCTCACTCATGTGGGGCACCGGAACAGGGCATAAGTAAGACAATCGCCTCAAGGTGGACGAGATGGTACTAATCCACCACCGGAGGTCGATGTGCCGCCCCAGCAGACACCCGGGGGAGTGGACCATCCCGGCATCCGAAGTGCCGCGGCGGTTCTCACCTCCATGGCGGCGGTCGCCGCCATGTCGCTCGTCGCCACCCCGGCGGCCGCCGCGTCCGGCGCCGGCCCCTGCGCCCTGACCCGCACGGCCGCCCACCACTCCCTCGGCCTGGACACCTGGAACCGCGCCTACCCCAAACCCGTCCGCACCCTGAACGCGGTCATGGTCTTCCTCTCCTTCCCCGACCACCGCGCCACCGTCACCCCCGACCAGCTGACCGGCGACTACTTCCCCGCCACCAGCGAGTTCTTCGAGCGCGCCTCCTACGGACGCTTCCGGCTCGTCCCGCACCCGCAGAAGCAGTGGATCGCGATGCCCAGGCCCTCCACCGCGTACGGGATACAGCGCGACTGGGCGCCCGAGGCCCGTGCGGCCTACCTGCGCGACGCGGTCGCGGCCGCCGACCCCGCGGTGGATTTCAGCCAGTACGACGTCGTGTACTTCGTCGCCGACCCCAACGCGCCCGGGGTGGACTCGGACGCCACCAAGGTCGTCAACTTCGACCGGCCCCTCGTCGCCGACGGCACGGAGCTGCGGCGGATCGTGACCGTCTTCGAGCGGCACCCCCCGGACCGCAACGTCCTCGCGCACGAGACCGGGCACGTCTTCGACCTGCCCGACCTCTACCACCGCCCCACGGACGGCAAGGGCGACTGGGACACGTTCGTCGGGGACTGGGACGTCATGGGCAGCCAGTTCGGGATGGCCCCGGACCTGTTCGCCTGGCACAAGTGGAAGCTGGGCTGGCTCGACGCCTCCCAGGTGGACTGCGTGCCGTCGGGCACCTCCCTGCACACCCTCCAGCCGATCGCCGAGGGCGTCCCCAGGGGCGGTTCCGGTGGCACCCGGCTCGCGGTGGTGCGCACCGGCCCGGGCAGCGCCATCGCCGTCGAGGCCCGCGGCTCCGCCGGCAACGACGGGGACACCTGCACCGAGGGCGTGCTGGTCTACCGCGTCCGCAACGAGGCGGCCTCGGGCGGCGGCCCGATCGAGGTGCTGGACGGTCACCCGCGCTCGGAGGCGTGCTGGGACCGCTCGGTCTACCCGCCGCTGGCGGACGCCCCCCTGGAAGTGGGCGAGGCGTTCACGGTGCCGGGGGAGAGGATCCGGATCGAGGTGGCGGACCGGACCCCCTCGGGCGCCTACACGGTCAAGATCACGACGTAGGGACCGTCCGGGCACACGAAGAAGACCCCCACTCGCGTGGGGGCCTTCTTCCGTCTGTGCGCCGCCAGGGACTCGAACCCCGGACCCGCTGATTAAGAGTCAGCTGCTCTAACCAACTGAGCTAGCGGCGCCTGCTGACGTCGTAGACATTAGCATCCCGGTCGGCGGATCGAAAAATCGATACCTGCAGGCGGGCGGCGTGCAGGAACGCCCACAGCAGCGTGTCGGGCCCGGGCAGCCGGGGCCGCCGGGAGTCCGGGGCGACCAGCCAGCGCGACGGTCCGGACCCGGCGGCGAGCGGTGGAACGGTGACGGCGTCGCCCAGGCCGTGACAGATCGGGGCCGCCGTCTGCGCACCCCACTCCTCCCAGGCGAGCAGGGCCGGCAGCCGGTGGGCCGTGCCGGGGGCGGCGAAGAGCAGCATCCGGCCCCGGTGCACGGCGGCGGGCCCGCAGCCGGGGCCCTCGGCCCAGAGCAGGTCGAGCATCCGCCGGCCGAGCACGAGCGGGACGTTGACGACGTCGAACGCGACCCCGCAGGGCAGCACCGCCGGGGCGGCGGGCCGGCCCTCCCACGCCGCGAGGGCGCTGCGCGGGTGGGCGCACGCGGAGGCGAGCCAGGCGGCGCCCTCGTGGGTGACCCGGGTGGCGGGTGCGGGGCGGACGGCGAGGGCGGGGCAGCCGGTCGAGGTCGTCATGCCCCAGGTGTACCGCCGGTAGTGGAGCAACTCCTCGGAGTTACCGAATTCCGGGACAGGGCCGGGTCGCCCGGAGTATGGTGCGCGCCGCATATGCCAGGGGCCCCGGACGGCAGGGCCTACGCCTCGTCCGGACCGCCGCCGCGCCGGAGGCTCTCGCCGAACTCGATCATCTTGACGGCGTAGTCCTCGGTCCAGTCCGCCTGTTCCGCGATCTCACGGGCGGGCAGCCGGTCGAACCGCCGCGGGTCGGCCAGCTGGGCCGCCGCGAGCGCCTGGAACTCGACGGCCCGGTCCTGCGCCGCCCGGAAGGCCAGCGTCAGCTCGGTGGCGCGGGCCAGCAGCTCCCGCGGGTCCTCCATCGACTCCAGGTCGAAGAAGTGCTCGGGGTCCGAGGCCGCCTCCGAGGGCTCGAAGAGCAGCGGCGCGGGCCGCAGCCTCCGTTCGGTCCGCTCGGGCTCTGCCATGCCTGTCCTCCTGTGTGCTGCGCGCGAATCCTTCCGGGCCACCCTCCATTGTCCAACGCCCCGCAAGGGCGCACTCGCCTCCGCGCGCGCCTCAGGCGGAGACGGGCTCCGACGCCAGGGCCGCGACCTCGTCCAGCATGCCGGTCAGCTCTTCGGCGAGGCCCTCCGGGGCCTGGAAACCGTCCGGGCCGACCAGGGCGTTGATGCCGGGCACCGCCACCCGGCGCTCGGTGGGGAGCATGCCGAGGCGGGTCAGCACCGGCAGCAGCATCTCGGCGGCCGGGGCGCCGCCCGTGGGGCCGGCGCTGTAGCTGAGCAGGGCCACCGGCTTGCCGCGCCACTCGTTGTAGAGGAAGTCGATGGCGTTCTTGAAGGGCGCGGTGAAGCCGCCGTTGTACATCGGCATGACGAAGACGAACGCGTCGGCGGAGTCGACGAGGGCGCTCCACTCCAGGGTGTGCGCGTTGGCGTACACACCGCTGGAGGCGTACTCGGGCTCGTCGAGGAAGGGCAGGGCGATCTCGGCGAGGTCGACGGAGGTGACCTCGAAGCCGCCGTGTGCGCGGGCCTGTTCGCCGACCCACGCGGCGAGCGGGCGGCCCGAGGAGGTGGGGCGGGTGGCGGCGGAGATGACGTGCAGGCGGGTCATGTGCGGTGAACTCCCGTAGAACGTGTGTGCTGTGTCGGCGACAGTCTGGTCGTTGCCGCGCCCCGGAGGAAGCCGCACCCGCGCGGTATGTCAGGCCCCGCCCGCACGGGGCCCGTTGGGGATCCGTCCGGGCGGGCGGTCCGCGGCTCAGGGGCGCCAGGGGATGCGGTGGTCGGACCAGAAGTCCCAGGTGGACATCATCGCCTCCCAGCCGTCGGGGAACTTGACCGTCACGCCCAGCTGGACCGGCTCCGTGGACGGATGGTCGTCCAGGAGGGCCGCGACGCCCGCGCGGGCCACGACCACACAGGCGTGCCGGTGCCGGGACGCCAGGACGCACAGGCGGCCCGTCTCCAGGTGGAAGGCCGTGGCGTCGGGCCGGCCCGACAGGGGGTGCAGGACCACCGTCAGGTCGTACTCGCGGCCCTGGAGGCGATTCGCGGTGTCGACGGTGACGCCCGTGACGCCGAGGCCCGCCAGGGCCGTACGCACGGCGGCCGCCTGGTCACGGTGGGCGGTGCCCACGGCGATCCGGTCCGCCGTCAGCGGGGTCGGCCCGCCGGGGTGCTCGTCCTGCGTCACCGCGCCCCGGTCCAGGGCCCGGCGGACCACCAGCGCCACCGCCGCGACCGCCTCCGGATCCGTGCGCGGGGTGTGCCGCGCGGGCAGCTCCAGCAGGCCCCAGCCCGACTCGGCGGCCTCGTCCAGCACCCGGTCCGGGCCCGACCCGTCGGAGGCGACCCCGTACGACAGCCGCCGCTCACCGGGGCCCGTACCGCTGCGGAACCGGCTGTACGGGTAGAAGGCGCGCGAGACCAGCGGGGCCGCCGACGCCGGGAGCCGCCACGACACCGGCAGCCGGTGCTGCGGCAGCCCGGGGTTGTGTGCCAGCAAGGTGGACACCGCCGACGCCGAAGGGTCGTAGGACAGCCCCGCCCACTGCTCGGCGCCGACCACGCTGAACGGGTCCAACTGCCCCGGGTCGCCCACGAACAGCGCCCGCTCGAACAGCCCGGCCACCGCCAGCAGCGCGTCCGAGCGCATCTGGTACGCCTCGTCCACGATGGCGTGCTCCCACGGCTCGGCGTCCTTCACGTACGCCCACTTCGCCGCCGTGGACACGGTGATCGGCAGCTCCGCGAGCTCCCCCGGCTTGGCCGAGAGGGTGACCGAGGGCAGCTCGCGCAGGGCGGGGTCGTAGGCGTCGCCCTCGCTGCTGTGCAACCGGCCGACCCTCAATCCCGGGTCCTTCTCGTGCAGCCGCAGCACCAGGTCGTCCACCTGGGCGTTGGTCTGCGCGACCACCATCAGCCGGCGCCCCGCGGCGGCGAGTTCCCGGGCGGCCCGCACCACCAGCGTGGACTTCCCGGCCCCGGGCGGGGAATCCACGACGACACCCCGGTCGGTGCCGTGCAGGGTGTCGTGCAGGATGGCGGCGGTCGCCTGGGCGGCCGCGGCCCCCGGGTCGAAGGCGGTCAAAGGATGTCTCCGTCGGTGACGGGGTCGGGGAGGGGGAGCGCGGCGGTCGCCGATCCCGGCGGGCCGCCGTGGGTCCACGGGGTGTGCTCCGGGTCCGGCAGCTTCGGGCCGCCGCGCGCGTCGTGCTCGAACAGCGTCCAGCAGAGCCGGTCGCCCTTCTCGGGCACCGTGCCCGGCGCCGGTTCCCGGCCCGAGCCCATCTTGTCGAGCAGCCGCAGCACGATCGCGCCGGCCCCCTCGAAGCGTACGAACTCGGCGGCCTGCGGGCGACCGTCCAGCGAACGGAACACCTTCCCGCCGGCCCCGTCGGTCAGCTGTGGCCGGTCCTCGGTGACCACCGTCACCAGCGGCCTCGGGCGCGGGCGCGCCGACCCGGTCCACTCCATGACCACTTCGGTGACCTCGCCGGCGAACGCCTCGCCCGCCAGGCGCCGGCCCGCCATCACCAGGGGGTCGTCGAGCGCCTCCTGGGCGTCGAGCCGTACCTGCTCCGTCTCCCGCGTGGCCAGCTTCTGCGCGGCCGTCACCGCGTCGTCGCGGCGCGGCTGCGGGGGCTCGCCCGCCCGTACGCGGTCGCGGTGGGCGGTGTACGACCAGCGGTCACGGGTCCAGCGTTCCCCGGTCCGCTCCCCGGCGGGCAGGGCGCGCAGCAGGTCCAGGGAGCGCCACACCGCGTCCCACGTCGGCCGCAGCTGTCCGCCGACCAGCTCGCGCAGCGCCCCCTCGGCCCGGTCGGCGGCGTCCCGGTCACCGGCGGCGCGCGCGGCGTCGTAGCGGGCCATCGCGGGGGCCAGCAGCTTGTTGTCGAAGGCCGGGTCCGTGGCGGGCCCGGCGGGCGGGACCAGCAGGAGGCCGTCCCGGTCGCGGGCCAGCTCCGCGCGCAGGGCGGCCTCCGCGCCGTTCTCGCCGCCCGGCGGGGCGATCCAGGCCAGCAGGGCGCCCAGGTGCTGGTCCTCGACGCTGCTCTGCCCGGTCGCCCAGTGCCGGGCCAGCAGTTCGGTCGCCGACAGCAGGAGGGAGGAGCCGGGGACCCGGGAGCGTTCGGCGAGGTGCGTGAACCAGCGCCCCAGCAGCGGCACTTGGGTGGGCACCGGATACGGGTTCTCGGGGTCCTCCTCCGCGGTGCGCCGGAACCGCATCGACCGCCCGAGCAGCCGCACGTACTCCACGCCCGCCCGGCTCGGCACGATCAGCTGCGGCGCGTCCACGCACAGCTCGGTCTCCACCTTGACCCGCTTGCCGGTCTCCGGGTCGGTCTCGGTGCGCTCGGCCGGCTCGACGGCATCGGCGTACGCGTCGATGTACGGCATCACCTGACGCGCCAGCTCCGCCAGGAACTCCCAGCGCAGGTCCCGGTCGCGCGGCTGCGGTATGACCAGCAGGCACGGGTCGTCCCGGTCGGTGCCCACCAGCGCGCCGAGCGGCGCCCCGGCCTCGCCGGAGGTCGTCAGCGGTACGAAGACCAGCGGGCGCCCGCTCAGATGGCGGTGCCGTACGGTCGCCAGGGCCCGGGCCCGGCCCGAGCGGACCGCCTCCAGCCGCGCGAGGGTGTTCAGCAGGGGCATGCGGAGTCCTCCGACGGGGTGCGGGCGGGGGCGAGCGCCAGCGCCTCGGCCCGCAGCCGGGCGGCCTGGCGCAGCGCAGCCCCGGTCGGGTCCTCGGCGGGCCCGGCTCCCGCGGCGGCGGCCAGGGCCTCCCCGACGGTGCCCAGCCCGCCCAGCTCGGCCCGCAGCGACCGGCCCAGCGCCCCCACCTCGTCGGCGGCGCGGGCCCGCTGGCGGCAGTGGAAGGCCAGCTCGCAGGCGGCCAGGCATTCGGGGGCGTAGGCCGCGGGGACCGCCGAGACGGCCCGGTCGAGCTCCTCGGCCGGGCGGGCGGGGTCGAAGCACAGGCCCTCGGGCAGCAGGGCGGCCAGCTCCTCGACCCGGGTCAGCCGCTCCAGCTGGCGACGGGTGACGGAGCGCTCCCGGCGGACGTCGACGGGTGCGGCGGTGGGCAGGTTGGAGAAGTCCTTCGGGCAGACCAGCAGCACCTCGTGGCCCACGGTGGCGCCGGGCAGCTTCCGGGCGGTGTCCTCCAGGGCCAGTACGTACACGGCCGCCTGCCGGGCGGCGGCGCCGACCTTCGCCGGGTCGGCGCTCCCGTCGATCATCGGGAACGACTTGATCTCCACCACGGTCCAGCGGCCGTCGGGGTGCACCACGACGGCGTCCGGCTCCAGGTACGCGGGGGAGCCCGCCACCTCCAGGGCCAGCATCGGGTGGTCCAGCAGCGTCCAGGTGCCGGCGGCGCTCGCCTCGCGCAGTGCGAGGGCGGTGCGGGCGGCGCGTCCCTGGGGGCCGGCGGCGGTGAGGTCGGAGACCGGGGCGGCCGGGCCGGGCGGCTCGGCCCCGGCGCCGAGGTGTTCGTGCACCAGGCCTAGCAGCTCCGCTCCGCCGTCGCCCTTGACCTTGGCCTCGAAGGAGTTGCCCCGGACGATCGCGAACTGCGACTGCCCGAAGGCGGAGGGCGACCCGAGGGCCGTGGCGAGGGCGGTCTTGTCCACGCCCGCCCCGTCGAGCAGGGCCCGTCTGCCGCAGCCGGGGTTGGCGGCGAGGGCGGCGAGCGCGCGGGCGTCGAGCGGACGGGGCGGCACGGCGGGGCCGCGCAGGTCGGCGAGCCGCTGCCGCAGGGGGGTCGTCTGCGGTGTCGTCTGCGGAGGGACGCTGGGCGGGTAGGAGCTCACGGGCGGAAGTGTCCCATCCGCCACTGACAATCGTGGCCCTACGCCCGAAATCCGGCTGCGTCGGCGGTGAGCGGGCGGTCCGGGGCGCGGCGGTGGAGCGCGGTGTGCCGGGCGCGGCTGCCGGTGTGCGGCCGGTGTGCCGCGGCGCCCGGCGAGGTGGCCCGTGGACGCGTCGGGGATGATGGACGGGCGCGAAGGGCGCATCCGTACCGGTACGGGCCTCATGTCCATCGGTACGTCCCTCCACCCCGACCGGGAGAAACGCACATGGCCCCCCGCATCCTGCTGGCCCGCCACGGCCAGACGGCGTGGTCCCGGCTCGGCAAGCACACCGGACGCACGGACGTTCCGATGCTGGAGGAGGGCCGGCGGGGCGCGAAGCTGCTCGGCGAGCGGCTGGCCCGGGACCCGTGGGCGGGCCTGCGCGGCCTGGAGGTGCGCACGAGCCCGCTGGTGCGGGCCAGTGAGAGCTGCGACCTGGCCGGCTTCGGGGCGCAGGCCGAGGCGTGGGACGCGCTGATGGAGTGGGACTACGGCGACTACGAGGGCATGACCCCGGCCGAGATCCAGGCGGTTCGTCCGGGCTGGCTCATCTGGCGCGACGGGGTGCCGGGCGGTGAGTCCGTCGCCGATGTCGCGGCCCGCGCGGACGAGGTCGTCGCCTGGGCCCGCTCCGCGGAGCGGGACGTCCTCGTCTTCGCGCACGGCCACATCCTGCGGACCCTCGCCGCCCGCTGGCTCGGCTTCGAGGCCTCCTTCGGCGCCCGCATCCGCCTGGACCCCACCTCCCTGTCGGTCCTGGGCTGGGCGTACGGAGCCCCGGCACTGGAACGCTGGAACGACACGGGTCACCTGGACGGCTGAGGGCTGCCGGGACAGCCGCCGGGCCCTGTCCGGTCAAGTGGCGTGTGCCATACCGCTGTTGGACGTCTGGTGTGAAGATCGGCGCATGACGATCACCTCCGTGGTGCTGCGGCGCCGAGTGGACGACCTCGAAGGGGCTCTGCCCTTCTACGAGAAGCTGACGGGCGAGGCGCCGGCCCGGTTCGCCTTCGCCGGGCTGGAGCTGGCGAGCGTCGGACCGTTCCTGCTGTTCACGGGGCCGCCGGAGGTCGCGGCGCGGTTCGCCGGTGTCTCGGCCACCCTCGCCGTCGCCGACCTCGACGCGGTGGTGGCGGCCGGGGTGGGGGCCGGGGCGGAGCTGGTGGGGGCGCCGACGGACACCCCCAACGGGCGTCGGGCCGTCCTGCGCCACCCCGACGGGGCGGTGTACGAGTACGTCGGCGGCTGACCGGGCGCCCTCACGTCACCAGCGCCGCCCGGCGGTACAGGAACGCGGCCACGTGCGGGGAGCGCTGGTGGGGGAGCAGGGCGCGGGCCGTCGTCGCGAGCATGGAGCTGATCCGCGTCGACTGCACCGCGGCGAGCAGGTCCAGCACCCGTCCCCCCGCCCAGGCCGCCTCGTCGGGAGCCCCCGCGTTGGCCAGGTCACCGGCGAGTTCGGCGGTGTAGAAGGCCACGTTCCGGGCGAAGTGCGGGTCCTGGAGGTCCGCCGCGCGCCGGGCGTGCCGGGCCGCCCGCGCGTGTTCCCCGAGCGCCGCCCAGCAGCGGGACTCCAGGGATTCCAGTTCGGCCTCGCCGAAGAAGCTCATCCACTCGGGGTCGGCGTCCGTCTCGCCCCGCGCGAACTCCGTGTGCGCCCGTGCCAGCGCCTCCTCGCAGGACTTGCGGTCGCCCAGCCCCGCCCAGCCGCCCGCCTCCCGCAGCGCGAGGAGCGCGAGCAGCCGCGGGGAGTCCAGCGCACGGGCGGCGCGGAAACCGGCCTGGGCGGCCCGTACCGACTCGCGGGCCCGCCCGCAGTCCCGGGCCAGGAACGCCATGTTGCTGAACGCGTGCGCCTCCAGGGCCGGGTTGCCCGCCACCCGGGCCGTGGCGAGGGCTTCCGCGTAGTGCGAGCGGGCGTCCTCGAAGCGGCCCGAGTCGTGGGCCAGCCAGCCCACCGAGACGGCCAGTTCCCCGGCGCCCGCGTGCAGGCGGTCCTCGGTCGACTGGCGGGTGGCCCCCGCGTCGAGCAACGCGTAGGCGGCGCGCAGCGGTTCGGCCGCCCGCCGGTACAGGGCGTCGGCGCCGTGCCGGTCGTCCAGCAGCCGGATCTGGCGTACGGCGTCCTCGACGGCGGCGGCCTCCGCCGCCCCCGCCCGGGACGGCGGCCGGCGCGAGTCGCCGAGCAGTGGGGTGAGGCCGAGCGTCGCGGCCGCCACGGTCGCGGAGCCGCCGGCCATGAACGCGCGACGCAGCACGTCACTCTCCTTGGGACGGGGGGCGGGTGGGGAGGGGGCGGGCGGCGCGGCCGTGGCGCGCCGCCCCGAACGGCCGCGCACCGACTCGCGCGGGAAGAACCCGAGATCGGCCGTCGTGCGGCCGGGGAACATGTGCAGGAACACCCGCTCGTAGGCGTAGTTGGGGCAGCGGATCTCCCCCGATTCGACCCGGCCGATGTAACGGGCGTCGCAGGAAACCGTTTCGCCGATCTCGCGTGCCGCGCGGCGCACCAACGCCGCGAACTCCGCGGGGGAGTGGGCGCCGCGCAACCGCCGGAAGGCGGTATTGGGTGAGTGGGGGGACGCCGCCATGGACGTGGCCTCTCTGGACTTCGGGCTTTGTACACGCTCGTGCCCGGCGGGCACGAACGTACCGCCGCCGGAGGACCGTTCATGCGATGTTTGCCTACAAAACGGATATCTCACCCGTGATCTGCCATGAACTGCCATCCTTTGCGGCAACGTTGCGCCGCACCCGTTGACGTTCCGCCGCGTTGAACCCATGCGGAGTGGCTCGTACGCGGATCGAGGAGGGGTTCCCTTGATGGAGGGCGGCATGGAGAGCAGTGGAACGAACACCGCGCCCCGGCCGGGCGCATCCCTGACCGCGGGTGCGTTCCTGACCGCGGGCGGACCGGCCGGCGCGCCCGACCTGGTGACCGTCCCCACCCGCCAGGGCCTGGAGGCGGTCGACATCATCCGCCGGGCCACCGGCCACACCGCCCCCGGGGTCGGCCCCGTCCTGCACGACGGCTCCGGCGACACCCTGGGCTTCCTCGTGCCGCCCGGCACCGCCGACGCCTGGGACCTGCCGGGCAGCGCCTGTACGCACACCAACGGGCGCGGCATGCGCTTCGGTGACCTCATCGGCGGTGACCTCGCCGTGGGCGACCCCGACACGGTCCCGCCGGCGGCCGGGGACACCGCCTGGCTGCTGCCGCCGGAGGCGGTGGGGCCGGTCACCGACCCCGACGTGCTGCGCGCCGCGCTCGGGGAGGCTGCCCGGCTGATCGAGGCGGCGGACAACTGCCGCTGAGGCCCTGACCAGCCCAGACGCACCTCGGGACCGGCCCGCCCGGCATACTGGGGCCATGGCTGGCAAGAGCAAGGGCAAGCGGCGCGGGACCGGTGAGCCGGTCGTCGGACAGGTGGACGGCGGCCACGCGGAGCTGGCCCCCGACCGTGAGCGCGCCCGGGCGTGGACCCTGCTCATCGACGGGGCCCCGCAGTCGCACGTCGACCTGGCCGACCCCCTCCACCTCGACTTCGCCTACCAGCGGCGCATCGGCCACCTCATCGACCTCGTCGCGCCCGCCCGCCGCCCCCTGAACGTGGTGCACCTGGGCGGCGGGGCCCTGACCCTGGCCCGCTACACCGCGGCGAGCCGCCCCCGCTCCACCCAGCAGGTGGTGGAGATCGACGCCGCCCTGGTGGCCTTCGTACGGGAACACCTGCCGCTGGACCCGCAGACGCGGGTCCGCATCCGGGCGGTGGACGCGCGGGCCGGGCTGGCCAAGGTTCCCGACGGCTGGGCGGACCTGGTCATCGCGGACGTGTTCAGCGGCTCCCGCACCCCCGCGCACCTGACCAGCACCGAGTTCCTGGACGACGTGCGCCGGGCCCTCGCGCCCACCGGGTGGTACGTGGCGAACCTGACGGACGGCCCGCCGCTGACCCACCTGCGGGGCCAGATCGCCACCGCCGCCTCCCGCTTCGCCGAAGTGGCCCTGGCGGCCGACCCGGTGGTGTGGCGGGGCAAACGATTCGGCAACGCGGTCCTCGTCGCCGCCGACCGGGAGCTGCCGGTGGCGGAGTTCACCCGCAGGGTCGCGAGCGACCCGCACCCGGGCCGCGTGGAACACGGCCGCTCCCTCTCGGACTTCGCCGGCGGCGCCACCCCCGTGGCGGACGCCTCGGCCGTCCCCTCCCCGCAGCCCCCGCCGTCGGTGTTCGACTAGGCCGTCCCTTCCGGGTGGTCCCGATGTGCGGCGGCTGTCGCGCGCAGGCGGGTCTTGTCCGGTTTGCCGCGGTCGGTCAGGGGGAGGGACGGGAGCCAGAAGACGGCCGTGGGGCTGTGGGCGGGGGACAGGGCTGCCGTCGCCAGGGCGCAGGCGGAGGCGGCGATCGCCCCGCTCGGGGCGTGGCCCGGGGCCGGGACGAGGAAGGCGCAGAGCTGTTCGCCGGTGACCGGGTGCGGGCGGCCGACCACCGCCGCCCCGGACACCGCCGGGTGGCGGGTCAGGGCCGCCTCGACGGGGGCGCAGTAGATGTTGTCCCCGTCCACCATCACCACGTCCTCGACCCGGTCGTCGAGGTACAGGTAGCCGTCCGCGTCGAAGTGGCCGAGGTCGCCCGTCCGCAGCCAGCCGTCGCGCAGCACCTCGGCCGTCAGCCCGGGCTGCTTCCAGTAGCCGGCCATCACCGTGCCGGAGCGCACCCACACCTCGCCGGTGGCCCCGGCCGCCGCGCGGACCTGCACCTGCACCCCGGGGGCGGGCCGACCGACCGAGGCCAGCAGGGCGGGGCGCGCGGCGCGTGCGGCGTCGTGGTCCGCCTCCGAGAGGCGGCAGACGACCCCGGCCTCGTTCATCCCGTACCCCTGGCGCCAGCGCACGCCCGGACCCCAGCGGGTCAGGGCCTGCCGCAGCCGTTCGGGGGCGATGGGGGAGTCGCCGTACGAGACGCGCTCCAGCCCGGGCACGCCGCCGGCGGTCACCGGGTCGTCCAGCAGCCGGTACACCATGGAGGTCGTCAGGTACGTGGACACGGGCCCGAGCCGCCGGCACGCCGCGGCGAACTCCCGCGGGACGAACGGGCCGCCCAGGACCTCCGACCGGCCGCCCGCCCGCAGCTGCTCCAGGCAACGGCCCCCGGAACGCTGGGCCAGCGAGGTCACCGACAGGTACACCGTCTCCGCGCTCCGGGCGGCGTCACGGGCGGCCATCGCCGCGAACGTGGACGCGACGCCCTTGGGCCGGCCCGTCGTACCGCCCGTGTACGTCACCCGGGCCACGTCCCCCTCGGCCGCCCGCACCGGCACCGGACGCGCCTCGCGGGCGGCGGCCCGCTCCAGCAGCGCCGCGAGGGCGATCCGCGCGGCGCCGGTCTCCGGCACCGGGGTGTCGTGGACCACCAGGACGGGCTCGCAGTCCCGCAGGAGGAAGTCCAGGCCGTGGGTGGCGGGCCCCGCGCTCACCTGGGTCAGCCGCGCCCCCAGCACGTGTGCGGCCAGCCGCACCAGCAGCGCCTCGTGCCGGTTCCCGGCCGTCACGCAGGCCAGCCCGGCCCCGCGCCGCACGCCGAGCTCCTCCAGGGCGCCCGCCAGCCGGTACGCCCACGCCAGCACGTCGGCGTAGGTCAGCAGTACCGGACCGGCGCCGATCGCGGGCCGGTCACCGTACCGCTCGCACGCCGCCACCAGCTCCGTGACGTACCGCGCTCCCACGCCCATGCCCAGCTCCCCGCCTCGCCCCGACGACCGTATCCCTACCGGTCGTCGATCTGCACGCGCGGCGCCTCGTTGTACCAGGTGCAGAACACCGACACCTCACGGCCGTCCAGGGTGAAGGTGACGCGGATCCAGTAGTCCTGCTTCCACACCTGCATGCGCCAGCCGCCCGCCGGGGTCGCGGAGACCAGCTCGGCCGAGGAGGCGCCGAGGTCGAAGACCACCCGGCCGCCGTCGACCGTGTACCCCTTGACGTCCCCCGGCTCCTCGTCCCCGGCCACCCTGCGGGGCGGCGGCGAGGACTTCGGCTTCCCGGCGGGCGGCGAGGACGGCACCGGAACGGACTGCGGCGCGGACGCGGACGGCGCAGAGGAGTCGGGCGCGGGCGTCGCCGTGTCCGACGGCGCGGCCGGGGACGCCTGCGCGCCCTGTGCGGAGGGGGCCGGCGGCAGTGCGGCCAGCGGAACGGCGCGCGGCGGATCGTAGGCCGTTCCGGACATGACGGTGTGGACGCCCCACCAGGACAGCGTCACCGCTGCCCCCGTGGCGAGCGTCCAGGCGAACGCGTGCAGAAGTCCCCGGTGCATCGGGGCACATACTGCACCACTCGCCCCAAGGGTGGACCGACACCCCGCCCGGTCGCCCGAATGGACTACGGTGCCGCCATGGCAAGTGTGCTCGTGGTCGAGGACGACCAGTTCGTACGTTCCGCCCTCATCCGGCACCTGACCGACGCCTCCCACGCCGTGCGCAGCGTCGGCACCGCCCTGGAGGCGCTGCGCGAAGTCGCCCACCACCGCTTCGACGTGGTCATCCTCGACCTCGGCCTGCCCGACCTCGACGGGTCCGAGGCGCTCAAGATGCTGCGCGGCATCACCGACGTACCGGTCATCATCGCGACCGCCCGGGACGACGAGGCGGAGATCGTGCGCCTGCTCAACGACGGCGCCGACGACTACCTCACCAAACCCTTCTCCGTGGAGCACCTCTCCGCCCGGATGGCCGCCGTCCTGCGCCGCTCCCGCGCCGCGGGCGCCGAACCGCCCTCGCGCGTCCTGCGGGTGGGCGGGCTCGCCATCGACCCGCTGCGCCGCCAGGCCGAGCTGGACGGGGCGGTACTGGACCTGACCCGCCGGGAGTTCGACCTACTGGCCTTCCTCGCCGGACGTCCCGGCGTCGTCGTGGCCCGGCGCGAACTGCTCGCCGAGGTGTGGCAGCAGGCGTACGGCGACGACCAGACCATCGACGTCCACCTGTCATGGCTGCGCCGCAAGCTGGGCGAGACCGCCGCCAACCCCCGCTACCTGCACACGCTGCGCGGGGTCGGGGTCAAGCTGGAGCCACCGCGGTGAGGCGGCGGCCGTGAGGTGGGCGCTGGTCAAGGTGTGCCTCGCCGTCACCGCGATGGTGGTCATCGCCTTCGCCGTGCCGCTCGGGCTGGTGGTCCGGGAGATGGCCAGCGACCGCGCGTTCTCCAACGCCGAACGGCAGGCGGCGAGCATGGCGCCGACGCTGTCCATCACCACCGATCCCGTGCAGCTGCGCAAGGCGGTCGAGTCCACGCAGATGGGCGCCGCCCAGCGGATGGCCGTCCACGTCCCGTCGGTCGGCGGCCGGTTGGCGGTCGACATCGGTGCGGGCTGGGCGGGCCCCCACGCCGTGGAGGAGACCCGGCGCATGGGCCGGGCCACGACCGCCTCGGTGGCCGGCGGCGGATCGGCGCTGCTCCAGCCGACCGCGCTCGGCTCCGGCGACATCGCGGTGATCGAGATCTACGTACCGGAGAGCGAGGTCAGCAACGGGGTCACCACCGCCTGGCTGGTCCTCGCCGGCGTCGGGCTCGCCCTGATCGTGGGCTCGGTGGCGGTCGCGGACCGGCTCGGCGCCCGCCTGGTACGGCCGGCCGAGCGGCTCGCGGACGCCGCGCACGGGCTGGGCCAGGGGCGGCTCGGGGTGCGGGTGCCGGAGCAGGGGCCGAAGGAGCTGCGCTCGGCGGCCGTCGCGTTCAACGCGATGGCGGACCGGGTGGTGGAACTCCTGGCCAACGAGCGGGAGCTGGCCGCCGACCTCTCGCACCGGCTGCGGACCCCGCTGACGGTGCTGCGGCTCAACGCGGCCTCGCTCGGGGACGGCCCGGCCGCCGAACAGACCCGGGAGGCCGTGGAGCAGCTGGAGCGGGAGGTCGACACGATCATCCGTACCGCACGTGAGCAGCGCGCCCCGGCCGTCGTCGGCGGTCCCGGCGCGGGCTGCGACGCCTCGGAGGTGATCCGCGACCGGATGGCGTTCTGGTCGGCGCTCGCGGAGGACGAGGGCCGCGAGGTCCGTCTCGCGGGGGTGGACCGGCCCGTACGGATCCCGGTGGCCCGGCCCGAGCTGGCGGCGGCGCTGGACGCGCTGCTGGGCAACGTGTTCCGGCACACCCCCGAGGGGACCCCCTTCGCGGTGGACGTGCACGACGCGGGGGACGCCGTCATCGTCCTCGTATCGGACGCGGGGTACGGGATCGCCGACCCGGAGGAGGCCCTGCGGCGCGGGAACGACGGCGGCCGGGACGGCTCGACGGGGCTCGGCCTGGACATCGTGCGGCGGGTCGCGGAGTCGACGGGCGGCGACGTCCGGCTGGGGCGCTCGGTGCTGGGCGGCACCGAGGTCCGGATGTGGATCGCCCTGGACGGCAGGACGCGGGGCGGGGACCGCCGCAGCCGCCGCAAGGGCCGGGGCGCCGGATAGGGCCGCAGCACCCGGCAGGGCCGCGGGACCGGTAGCGACAGCGACTCGGCACCCGGCGGTACCCGGTGGCGACTCGGCCCCCGGCGCGGGCGCCGCCCGGACGGCTGCGGCCGGGTTGCCGCCCCCACCGGCCGCCCCGAGTGTGGCCGTGAAGGACCGAACCGCCACCACCACCGAAGGGGCCCCGATGCGCGTCATGCTCCGCGCCCACATGGACACCGCCGCGACCAACGAATCGATCAAGAGCGGCGCTCTCCCCCAGGCCATGCGCAAACTGCTGGAGATGCTCAAGCCCGAGTCCGCCTACTTCGGCCTCTCCGAGGGCGTCCGCTCGTGCTGGATCGTCTTCGACATGCAGGACAGCTCACAGCTTCCGGTGATCGGTGACGAGCTGTTCAGCCAGCTGGGCGCCGAGCTGGAGATCTGTCCCGTCATGACCGCCGAGGACCTGACCAAGGGCCTCCAGGCCATCGGGCGCTGAACCGGTCCCGCCGCCGCAGGCGGGCGGCGGGACCTCCGTCGCGCGGCGCTGTTCAGTCGAGCCGGCCGCTGCGGGCCAGACCGGCGTACCAGCGGGCGCTGGAGCGCGGCGTGCGGACCTGGGTCTCGTAGTCGACGTGGACGATGCCGAACCGCTTGCCGTACCCGTAGGCCCACTCGAAGTTGTCCATCAGGGACCACAGGAAGTAGCCCTCGACCGGGGCGCCGTCCGCGAGGGCCCGGTGGACCGCCGCGAGGTGCTCGCGCACGTACCGGATGCGCTGGGGGTCGTGCAGGTCGGGGGCGTAGGCCGCGCCGTTCTCGGTGACCAGCAGCGGCAGGCCCGGTGCCTCGCGGGAGAAGCGGGTCAGCAGCTCGTGCAGGCCGCTCGGGTCGACGGACCAGTCCATGTCGGTCAGCTCGCCCGGCGGCTGGTGGAAGGCGACCGAATCCGCCCCCGGCCAGGGGGAGTGGCCACTGGAGCCGTGGCCGTCGGCGCGGGGGCCGCCCGGGGCGGCGGACGCGGAGACCACCGCCGGGGTGTAGTAGTTGACCCCGAGGAAGCCCAGCGGCTGCCGGATCACCGCCTCGTCGCCGGGCCGCACGAACGCCCAGTCGCTCACCGGGGCGGTGTCCTCCAGCAGGTCCTGCGGGTAGGCGCCGTGCAGCAGCGGCCCGGTGAAGATCCGGTTCGCGAGGGCGTCGATCCGGCGCGCCGCGTCCGCGTCGGCCGCCGAGCCGGTCAGCGGCCTCACCGCACTCGGGTTGAGCGCGATGCCGACCCTCGCGGAGGAGGGCAGCACGGTCGCCGCCAGGCCGTGGGCCAGGTTCAGGTGGTGCGCGGCCCGCAGGGAGTCGGCGGGACAGGTGCGGCCGGGCGCGTGGACCCCGGAGGCGTAGCCCAGGAAGGCGCTGCACCAGGGCTCGTTGAGCGTCGTCCACAGCCCGACCCGGTCCCCCAGCGCCCGCCCGACCTGCTCGGCGTACGCGGCGAAGGCGTAGGCGGTCCCGCGCTCGGGCCAGCCGCCCGCGTCCTCCAGTTCCTGCGGCAGGTCCCAGTGGTAGAGGGTCGGGCAGGGCTGGATGCCGTACGAGAGCAGCTCGTCCACGAGCGCGTCGTAGAAACCGATCCCGCCGGAGCGCACCCGCGGCCACGACACCGAGAACCGGTAGGCCCCGAGCCCCAGTTCGGCCATCAGCGCCACGTCCTCGCGCCACAGCCGCAGGTGGTCCGTCGCCACGTCGCCGGTGTCACCGCCGCGCACCTTGCCCGGTGTGCGGCAGAACGTGTCCCAGATGCAGGGGCCGCGCAGCTCGGCGCCGCCCTCGATCTGGAACGCCGCCGTGGCCGCGCCCCACAAGAACCCCTCGGGGAACTCCATCGCGCTCAACCCTTCACCGCCCCCTGCATGATGCCGCCGACGATCTGGCGGCCGAAGACCAGGAACACCAGCAGCAGCGGGAGCGTGCCCAGCAGCGCACCCGCCATGATCACGGACTGGTCGGGTATGTAGCCGCGTCCCAGTCCCGTCAGGGCCACCTGCACCGTGGGGCTGCCGTTCTGCGTCAGCGCGATGACCGGCCAGAAGAAGTCGTTCCAGGTCATCACGAACGTCAGCATCCCCAGTACCGCCATCGCCGGGCGGGCGGCGGGGAAGACCACGTGCCACACGATCCGCAGCGAACTCGCCCCGTCCGTGCGCGCGGCCTCCACCAGCTCCACCGGCAGCGCCTGCGCCAGGTACTGCCGCATGAAGAACACCCCGAAGGCGGACACCAGCGCCGGCAGGACCACCGCCTGGAGCCGGTCCGTCCACGACAGCTCGGCGATCAGCATGTACAGCGGTACGACGCTCAGCTGCGGCGGGATCAGCATCGTCGACACCACCAGCGCCAGCAGCCCCCGGCTGCCCCGGAACCGCAGCCGCGCGAACGCGAAGCCCGCCAGGGTGGACAGCACGACGGTGCCCGCCGCGACCGTGCCCGCGACCACCAGCGTGTTCAGCAGGGCGGTGCCCATGTGGGCGTCGGTCCAGGCGATCGACAGGTTGCGGCCCAGGTTCCCGCCGAACCAGAACGGCGGCGGGGTCTGCGCGAGGCGGGTGTTGGTGCGGGAGGCCGCGATCGCCGTCCACACCAGGGGGAAGAGGGAACCGGCGGTGAACAACGCCAGGACGACGTACGTGGGCTTGCCCGCGCGCAGGACCTTCACCGCGGGCCTCCCCGCACCAGCCGGGCCACGCCCGCGACCAGCAGCAGCATCAGGAACATCGCCCACGCGATCGCCGACGCCCGCCCCAGGTGCAGGTTCACCCAGCCCTGCTCGTACAGGTACAGGCCCAGCGTCTGGAACTGGTGGTCCGATCCGCCCGTGGCACCCGAACCGCCGTTGAACAGCAGCGGTTCACCGAACAGCTGGGTGGCGCCGATCGTGGACACCACACAGGTGAAGAAGATCGTCGGGCGTAGCGAGGGCACCGTCACGTGCCGGAACTGCTGCCACCGCGAGGCGCCGTCCAGCGCGGCGGACTCGTACAGGTCCCCGGGGACGGCCTGCATGGCCGCCAGGTAGATCAGCGCGTTGTAGCCGGTCCACCGCCACACCACGATCGTGGACACCGCCACCTGGGAGGCCAGGGTGCCGTTCTGCCAGTCGACCGGCCCGAACCCGACTGCGGACAGAGCCCAGTTGACCATGCCGTAGTCCCGGCCGAAGAGCAGCACGAAGACGAGCGTGGCGGCGGCCACCGAGGTCGCGTACGGGGTCAGCACCGCGACCCGGAAGAACGCCGAGCCCCGCAGCCGGTAGTTGAGCAGGTGCGCCAGACCCAGCGCGATCAGCAGCTGCGGCACCGTGGAGAGCAGCCCGATGGTGAGGGTGTTGCGCAGCGCGTTCCAGAAGAACGCGTCGTCCCACAGCCGGGTGAAGTTCCGCAGGCCCACCCACGTCATGGCGTCCGGGTCGGTCAGCTCCACCTGGTGCAGCGCCGCCCACCCCGTGTACAGCAGCGGGAACAGCCCGAAGGCGGCGAAGAAGAGGAAGAAGGGCGCCACGAAGGCGTACGGACTCAGGCGCAGGTCCCACCGGTAGCGGCGCGAGCGCCACACCTGGCCCCGGCCGCCCGCGTCCCGCCCCGCGGCGGGGGAGGACGCGGACGACAGGAGGACGGTCTCGTCGCTCACCGCCGCCTCACTGGTCCAGGGCGTTGTCGATCGCCGCCACCGCGGCGTCCCAGCCCTCCTGCGCCGACCGGCCCTTCTGGTCGACCTGGAGCATCCCGACGTCCGCCAGGTTCTGTGCGATCACCAGGTCCTTCGGGCCGACCACCGTCACCGGGACGCCCTCGGCCGCCCGGGCGAAGATCTCCCCGATCGGGGCGTCGCCGAAGTAGGGGTGGTGCGCGCCCGCCACCGCGGGGAGCTTGTACGCGGCGCTCGCGCTCGGGAAACTCCCGCGCTTTTCGAACAGCTTCGCCTGCTGGGCGGGGGCCGTCAGCCAGGCGGCCAGCTTCGCCGCCTCCTGGGCGTGCCTGCCCGCCTTGGGCACCACCAGGAACGAGCCGCCCCAGTTGCTCGGCTTGGGGGCGGCGGCCACGTCCCACTTGTCCTTGCCCGCCGGACCCGCCTTGTCCTGGATGTAGCCGAGCATCCAGGCCGGGCAGGAGACGGTGGCGAAGCTGCCGTTGGAGAAGCCCTGGTCCCAGGCCGGGGTGAACTGCTGGAGCTTGGCGCTCAGCCCCTCGGAGGCGAACCGGGCCGCCAGGTCGAAGGCCCCGCGCACCGCCGGGTTGGTCTTGTAGACGACCTTGCCCTGGTCGTCGTAGAACCGCTGGGCGCTGCCGGCGGTGACGGCCGCCATCACGCCGGACGCCGAGTCCACGAACGCCTTGCCGTCGCCCGCCTTCGCCTTGTAGGCCTTGCCCGTCTCCAGGTACTTGTCCCAGTCGCCCGCCCAGAGCGCGCCGACCGCCGCCCGGTCGGTGGGCAGCCCGGCCGCCGCGAAGAGGTCCTTGCGGTAGCAGATGCCCTGCGGGCCGATGTCGGTGCCGAGCCCGACGGTCGCACCGTTCTTCGCGGTGCCCTGCGCCCACTTCCACGGCAGGTACGCCGCCTTGTCCACGCCCGGCGCCTTGCCGAGGTCGACCAGCTTGTCGGCCTGCGTCGCGGTGATCTCCGCGATGTTGTTGACCTCGACGGCCTGGACGTCGGCGAGGCCGCTGCCCGTGCCCAGGTGGGTCAGCAGCTGCGGGTAGTAGTTCTCGTTGCGCTCGATGGAGGTCTGCTCGATCCGCACACCCGGGTTCTGCGCCATGTACTCGTCGTACAGGCCGGCCTCCTTGAGCCCGAACGCGCCGAACACCCCGACGGTCAGGGTCGTCGTCGCCCCGCCCGCCCGTGGGGCGTCCTGGCCCGGGGGATCGGCGGGGTCCTGGGAGCAGCCCGCGAGGAGCAGGGCCGCGGCGGCGGCGACGGCGAGCGCCCCGAGGGGCGCGCGGGAGTGGGGACGGGATCGGGCTCGCATCGGGATCCTCCTGGAAGGACGGGACGTGCCGGGTGTCGTGTGCCACAGTGTGGGAGCGCTCCCACCGCCGTCAAGAGGCGGTCAAGAGGTAGATTCGCAGCCGGGAGGAAGCCATGAGCGGGCAAGGGCGCAGCGGGGGACGGCCGACCCTGGAGGAGGTCGCGGTCCGTGCCGGTGTGGGACGCGGCACCGTCTCCCGGGTGATCAACGGGTCCTCCAAGGTCAGCGAGCACACCAGGGCCGTCGTGGAGGCCGCCGTCGCCGAACTGGGGTACGTACCCAACCGCGCCGCCCGGGCGCTGGCCGCCAACCGTACGGACGCCGTCGCCCTCGTCATCCCCGAACCCGAGGCCCGTTTCTTCGCCGAGCCCTACTTCTCCGACGTGGTGCGCGGCGTCGGGGCCACCCTCGCCGAGACCGACGTCCAGCTGGTGCTCACCCTGGCCGGCGGGGAACGGGAGCGCCGGCGCCTCGCCCAGTACCTGTCCGGGCACCGCGTCGACGGGGTCCTGCTGGTCTCCGTGCACGCCGGGGACCCGCTGCCGGAGCTCTTGGCCGAGCTGGGCATCCCGACCGTGATCAGCGGGCGCCGCTCGGCCGACGAGGCCCTGCCCTGCGTGGACTCCGACAACCTGGCGGGCGCCGCCGGGGCCGTGGCCCACCTGCTGGGACGGGGCCGCCGGTCGGTGGCCACCATCACCGGGCCGCGGGACGTGTACGGGGCGCAGTGCCGGCTCGACGGCTACCGGCAGGCCCTCGCCGCGGCCGGGCACGCCGTGGACGAGCAGCTGATCGCGGCGGGCGACTTCACCGAGGAGGGCGGCCGCAGGGCCATGCGGGAGCTGCTGGAGCGGCGCCCCGCCCTGGACGCCGTCTTCGCCGCCTCGGACGTCATGGCGGCGGGCGCCCGCCTGGAGCTGCGCGCGGCGGGCCGCCGGATACCGCAGGACGTGGCGCTGGTGGGTTTCGACGACTCGGTGGTGGCCCGGCACATGGACCCGCCGCTGACCAGCGTGCGCCAGCCGATCGAGGAGATGGGCAGGACCATGGCGCGGCTGCTGCTGGAGCGGATCGCGGGCGGGCCGGCGGACGCCGCCGTCGTGCTGCCGACCGAGCTGGTGGTCCGGGAGTCCTCCTGAGGTGCCCGGACATGCGGAAGGCCCCGGCCGCTTCCGCGTACCGGGGCCTTCCCACAGGGTGAGTGACGGGACTTGAACCCGCGGCCACCTGGACCACAACCAGGTGCTCTACCAACTGAGCTACACCCACCATGTCCGGTCGTGTGAGCGACCGGCCGAAGAAAAGGGTACAGGGTCCGGGAGGGTGCTCGCTCCCCCCTTTCGCCGCGCTCCCTCCGCCCGGCCGCCCGGCCGGCTCCTACTCGTCGGCGACGACGTACTTCGCGGCGATGGTGCGCGCCGTGTCCGAGTCGGGCCCGGGCTGCGGGACGAACACCGCCTCGCGGTAGTAGCGCAGCTCGGCGATGGACTCCTTGATGTCCGCGAGCGCCCGGTGGTTGCCGTTCTTCGGCGGACTGTTGAAGTACGCCCGCGGGTACCAGCGGCGCGCCAGCTCCTTGACCGAGGACACGTCAACGATCCGGTAGTGCAGGTACGACTCCAGCGCGGCCATGTCCCGCAGCAGGAAGCCGCGGTCGGTGCCGACCGAGTTCCCGCACAGCGGGGCCTTGCCGGGCTCCTTCACGTGCTCCCGTACGTACGCCAGGACCTGCGCCTCGGCGTCCGCGAGGGTGGTTCCGCCGGGCAGCTCGTCGAGCAGGCCGGAGGCGGTGTGCATCTGGCGCACCACGTCGGGCATGGTCTCCAGGGCCGCGTCCGGCGGGCGGATCACGATGTCCACGCCTTCGCCGAGCACGTTCAGCTCCGAGTCGGTGACCAGTGCGGCCACCTCGATAAGTGCGTCGTCCGTCAACGAGAGCCCGGTCATCTCGCAGTCGATCCACACCATGCGATCGTTCATGAACCCCACCTTAGGGGGTCCCGCGACGCGAAGGTCCCCCACATCGGGGACGCCGATGTGGGGGACCTTCGTCACACGCCCGTGGCAGGGGCTACGCGTGCTCGCGCAGGACCCGGCCCGGTGAGTACAGCTCGGTGACCGTCGGACCGGCCGCGGCCAGGGCCGCCGCCGCCCGCTGCGGAGTGCGCTGGTGCGGCACCGGACCACCCGAGAGCTCGGCCACGTGCGGCACGTCGGCCTGCGGCCGGCGCGCCCGGTAGGCGGAGCGGTAGGCGGCCGGGGAGGACCCCAGCTGGCGCCGGAAGTGACCGCGCAGCGCGACGGGCGAACGGAACCCGCAGCGCCCGGCGACCTCGTCGACCGAGTAGTCGGAGGTCTCCAGCAGCCGCTGCGCCTGGAGCACGCGCTGGGTGATCAGCCACTGCAGCGGCGCGCTGCCGGTGAGCGAGCGGAACCGGCGGTCGAAGGTGCGCCTGCTCATGTAGGCGCGGGCGGCCAGGGTCTCCACGTCGAACTGCTCGTGGAGGTGCTCCAGCGCCCAGGCGACGACCTCGGCCAGCGGGTCGGCGCCGATCTCCTCCGGCAGCGACCGGTCGAGGTAGCGCTCCTGGCCGCCGGTGCGGCGCGGCGGGACGACGAGCCGGCGGGCCAGTGCCCCGGCCGCCTCGCTGCCGTGGTCCGTGCGCACGATGTGCAGGCACAGGTCGATTCCGGCCGCGGTGCCCGCGGAGGTCAGTACGTCGCCGTCGTCGACGAACAGCTCGCGCGGGTCGACGTGGACGGACGGGTACCGCTTGGCCAGCGTCGGCGCGTACATCCAGTGCGTCGTCGCGGGCCGGCCGTCGAGCAGACCGGCGGCGGCGAGCACGAAGGCCCCCGTGCACAGTCCGACGATCCGGGCCCCCTCCTCGTGCGCCAGACGCAGTGCGTCGAGCGCCTCGGGCGGCGGCGGTGAAGTGATGGACCGCCAGGCCGGAACGACGACCGTGCCCGCCCGGGCGATCGCCTCCAGCCCGTACGGCGCGGTCAGTTCGAGTCCGCCGGTGGTCCGCAGCGGACCGTCCTCACCTGCGCACACGAGTAGTCGGTAGCGTGGAACTCCCGCGTCCTGCCGGTCGATGCCGAACACGGAAAGTGGAATGGAACTCTCGAAGATCGGTCCGCCGCTGAACAGCAGCACCGCGACGATCTCCCTGCGGCGACGCCCCGCGAGCTTCCGGCCCGCGTCCGCGACGACTGCGGTGGAATCCTGGCTCATGGCGCTAAGCCCCCCTTGGGTGTCGCGACTCCTTGGTCTGGTCGCACCTGCACGTTTCCCCTCGGCCTTGCACGTGGATCCCCCGCCGTAAATACATGATCGAATCTACTGCGTCCCGTGGTGTCGGCGTGACAAGTTCAGCACGCAGCGCTATGTCGACTTGGCAACTTGGCGAAAAGCATTCGATCAGTAAGGGTTCCACTCCGCTACCCGTTCAGGAAGCGCTCGGTCCGGCCATGGCCAGTACTCATGGGGTCGACGGCGCACCGGTGCTCCGTCGTCGCTGGTGGTAGGGGGGTTGGGGGGACATTCCGGCAAGGAACGGACCCTGCCGGGAAGTTGGCCGAAAACAGCCGGGTGTGTACGTGCGAACCGGTCAGTCGTGCGGGGACAGCGGTCCGGGGGAGTGGCAGCCGCGGTGTGAACCGGCCCCGCTGCGCGAGTGCCGCCCGCGGTGGGCGGACGGGAACGCTTCCTCGGAGCGGATCCGGGCCGCGGCCCGCTCCGCCTTCTCCGAGTGCCGCAGCAGCGCCCGGCAGGCGGCGGTGACGGCCGCCAGACCGAGCGTCGCGACGGCGGCCCCGCCGAAGGAGGTCCCGTAGACGACGAGGACCACGGGGACCAGCAGACAGCTGAACGCGGCCCAGCGCACCACTTCACCCGCCGGGTCGTCGTGCGAGTGCCGCGCGGCGCGCACGGACGGGTGAACGGTGGAGGGGACGAAACGGCGGCCCGGTCCGGCGGACCGGGCGGACTGCGTCGGCGGAGCGGGCTGGACGGGGCGATCCCGATGGCCGGGCACGGCGTACTCCCTGCGGCTCTTCCTGGACGGTCGGACCCGTGTCCAACGGCGGCCGGCGGGACTCGGTCACTGCGCACACGGGTGGCGCACCGCGCTCTCGTCACTGGCTGTAGGGGACAGTCGCCATTGCCAACGCGCCGCCCCTCGGGCATGCTCCCTGGGACGCTCCTCAAGGGCGGCAAGCCCTGTGCAGGACAAGGGTGTCGCCGTACCCTGGGGGGTAAGGGCTTGGGAAGATGCTTCCCGGACAGAGCTCCGTCACAGTGCGTCGCCGAAATCTCCCCCGTCGCTTCCCCCGAGGACCCTTCGCCGAGACACCCATGGCCGGTCACGAATACTCCGAACCCGCGGACCGCAAGCGCAAGCGCCTCGCCGACCCCGCGTCGGCCGACCTGCGCGCGGTGGAACAGACGCGCCACCCTTGCGACCCTGCCTTCCGGCACGGCGTCGTGGTCGGCTTCGACGGCTCCACATCCAGCGAGCGCGCCCTCGCGTACGCCATCGGGATGGCCCGCCGCTCCGGATCCGGCCTGATCATCGTCCATGTGGCCAACCGGCTGCCCACCACCGTGTGGGCGGGCTGCGAGCCGCCCGTCTTCGTGGACGTCCCGGACCACCGCACGGAAGTGCTCGGGCTGGAACTCGCCTGCGCGGACTACCTGGCCGAGGTGCCGTGGATCCTGGTCGAGCGGGGCGGCGACATCTGCCACGAACTGGAGGAGGTCGGCCGGGAGTACTCGGCGGACGCCATCGTGGTCGGCTCCACGCACGGCATCGTCGGCCGGATCTTCGGCTCGGTGGCGGGACGCCTGGCCAAACGGGCACAACGACCCGTTGTTGTCATTCCGTAACACTCCGTTCGCCGGTTGTGCGGTTGTGAACCCCTTTGTAAGGGGTAGATAAATGCTGCTGGGACGCAGCAAACAACTGCAGATCGAAGGGAGCCCGCCGTGGACAATGGTGTCTCTGCGGGAAGCACGGCCTCGACTTCGACCCTCGGGCACATAGCCCTGGGTCTCACCCTTCTCGCATTCGGTATCGGCCACACCGGCATCATCAGCGGCGTGAGCGCGGCAGACTCCGTATCCCTCGCGATGTACGTGGGCGGTCTCGCCCTCTTCGTCCTCGGACTCCTGGAGTTCCGCGGCGGCAACGGCTTCAACGGCACCGCGTTCGCGGGGCTCGGGGCCTTCTGGTTCACCTGGGCCGGCGGAGCCGACGCCAAGGTGTCGGCGCACGCGGCCGGCCTGTTCCTGGTCCTCTTCGCCCTCCTGGCCCTCACCCTGACGCTGGGTGCGGCCGCCGGACCGTTCGGGCAGGGCGTCTACGGCCTGCTCACCCTCTCCCTGGTGCTCCTCGCGGTGGGCGCCTTCGCGGGCAGCGGCGGACTGGGCAAGGTCGCCGGCTGGGTGGCGGCGGTCGGCGGACTGCTGGCCTGGTACGGGGCGACGGCCGCACTGGCCCACTGGCCGATGGCGGTCGGCCGGGGCTCGCGGCGCGGCGCGGTAGCGGCCGGGTGACGGACGCGCACAGGGGAACGGGCCCCGGGGGAAGTCCCCCCGGGGCCCGTTCCGTGCGGTGCGTGCCTACTCGACCGTGACCGACTTCGCCAGGTTGCGCGGCTTGTCGATGTCCCGGCCCAGGGCCAGGGCGGTGTGGTACGCCAGCAGCTGGAGCGGGATGCCCATCAGGATCGGGTCCAGCTCGTCCTCGTTCTTGGGGACGATGATCGTGTGGTCGGCCTTCTCCTGCTCGCGGTGGGCGACCGCGAGGATCCGGCCGCTGCGGGCCTTGATCTCCTCCAGCGCCGCGCGGTTCTTGTCCAGCAGGTCGTCGTCGGGGACGATCGCGACCGTCGGCATCGCCGGCTCGATGAGCGCGAGCGGACCGTGCTTGAGCTCGGAGGCGGGGTAGGCCTCGGCGTGGATGTAGGAGATCTCCTTGAGCTTGAGGGAGGCCTCCAGGGCAACGGGGTAGCCGCGCACCCGGCCGATGAACATCATCGACTTGGCCTCGGCGTACTCGGCCGCCAGCTTCTTGATGTCCTCCTCGCCCTCCAGGATCTCCTGGATCTGGGCGGGCAGCTTGCGCAGGCCCTCGATGATCCGCTTGCCGTCGGTCACCGACAGGTCCCGGATCCGCCCCAGGTGCACGGCGAGCAGCGCGAACGCCACGACCGTGTTGGTGAAGCACTTGGTGGACACGACGCAGACCTCGGGACCGGCGTGCACGTACACGCCGCCGTCGGCCTCGCGGGCGATGGCGGAGCCGACCACGTTGACCACGCCGAGGACGCGGGCGCCCTTGCGCTTGAGCTCCTGGACGGCCGCGAGGACGTCGTAGGTCTCACCCGACTGGGAGACCGCGATGTACAGGGTGTCCGGGTCCACGACCGCGTTGCGGTAGCGGAACTCGGAGGCAGGCTCGGCGTCGGCGGGGATGCGCGCCATGCCCTCGATGAGGCCGGCACCGATCAGGCCCGCGTGGTACGAGGTGCCGCAGCCCAGGATCTTGACCCGGCGGATGCCGCGCGCCTCGCGCGGGTCCAGGTTCAGGCCGCCCAGGTGGACGGTGGAGAAGCGGTCGTCGATGCGGCCGCGCAGCACGCGGTCGACGGCCTCCGCCTGCTCGGAGATCTCCTTGTGCATGTACGTGTCGTGGCCGCCCATGTCGTAGGAGGCGGCCTCCCACTCCACGGTCTCCGGCGTGGCGGTGGTCGTCGTACCGGAGGTGGTGTAGGTACGGAAGTCGTCGGCCTTGAGGGTGGCCATCTCGCCGTCGTCCAGGGTGACGATCTGGCGGGTGTGGGCGACGAGCGCGGCGACGTCCGAGGCGACGAACATCTCCTTCTCGCCGATGCCGAGGACGACCGGGGAGCCGTTGCGGGCGACCACGATGCGGTCGGGGAAGTCGGCGTGCATGACGGCGATGCCGTAGGTGCCCTCGACGACCTTGAGCGCCTCGCGGACCTTCTCCTCCAGGGAGTCGGCCTGCGAGCGGGCGATCAGGTGGACGAGCACCTCGGTGTCGGTCTCGGAGACGAAGACGACGCCGTCGGCCTCCAGCTTGGCGCGCAGCTCGGAGGCGTTGTCCACGATGCCGTTGTGGACGACCGCGACCTTGTTCTCGGCGTCGAGGTGCGGGTGGGAGTTGATGTCACTCGGGGCGCCGTGGGTGGCCCAGCGGGTGTGGGCGATGCCGGTGGTGCCGGCGAACCGCTTGGGCACGCGGGACTCGAGCTCGCGGACCCGGCCCTTGGCCTTGACGACCTTGAGGGCCGAGGACTTCGGGCTGTTGACGACGATGCCCGCGGAGTCGTAACCGCGGTACTCCAGGCGCTGGAGCCCCTCCAGCAGCAGCGGTGCGACGTCACGCTTGCCGATGTATCCCACAATTCCGCACATACGGTCTTGCCCCTCCTGAGGTTCGGTGGATCGTGCTCGTGTCCGGCCGTCGGCCGCCCGGCCCCGCGGGGCCGGGGCTCACCCGTAGACGATGCGGCGCAGCTGCCGGAGCGAGAGCTCCGGGGGCGCCACGGCGCGGTGCGGCAGTTCGGCCGCGATGCGTTCGAAGATCTCCGCGTTGACGGAGCCGCCGGACTGCAGTTCGCGGTGGCGGCGGCGGACGAACGCCTCGGTCGTCTCGTCGAAGTAGGCGAGCACGTCGAGCACCACCCGGGCGGCTTCGCCTCGCTGCAGCGAGGTACTGCGCACCAGGTGGTCGACGAGGTCGTCATGCGACGGGCGGCGGTCGAGCACCCGTAGATACTGACGGCCCGCAGGCTGGAACGCAAAGATCCTGCCCGAAAACGGGCAGGATCGGGCTGGTCTGGACCAAGGAATGTCTGCTTCCGGTGGGACTCGCTTAGAAATGTCCCAAAATGGCGGCTTTTGCGGTCAGGAACTCCTCAGGGGTGAGGACGCCCTCCTTGTGCAGCTCGCCGAGCTCGCGCAGCCGGCGCAGGAGCACGTCGTGGTCCGCGGCGGGGGCGGGGGCGGGGACGGCCCGGCCCGCCCCGGCTTCGGGCGTTCCGGCCTCCCGCGCCCGGGTCGCGCGTTCTGCGGACGGGTGGGGGAGGCGTACCGTCACGGCCGCCGCGACCAGCGCGGTCAGCAGCTCCTTCTTGCCGAAGCCGAAGAGTTCCGCCGCGTACGGGTCGTACTTGGGCGCGGGCGCCGCCTGCGCACCCGTCAGAGTGAACCGGAGCCAGCCATTCGAGAGGCCCTTCGCCGGGACCCAGTCCACCGCCCGTACGTCCGCCATGCGGAACCGGCTCGGGCCGGCCGAGTGCTTGGCGTCCTCCGCCGTCCAGTTCCAGTCCAGCGTGAGCGCGTCGCCGTCGAAGGACACCGTCGAGTCGCCCGCCTCGGCCGTGACCGGCACCGGCGGCCCGGGCAGCAGGTACGCGTCGGCCGGGCCGGGATCGACCTGGTCGAGCAGCAGCGCGTTGCGCACCTCGTCCACGAAGTACTCCGCGACCGCGGCCCTGGCCGCGTCCACGGTCAGCTTGTACGGGTCGGCGGCGTCGGGCAGCCGGCCGCCCGTGCCCTGCGTCAGCGGGTCGGCGCCGTCCCGTAGCCGAAGGCGCAGCCGGCCCGACTTGCGGCCCGGCTCAAAGGAGACGCCGGCGATCGCGTGGAGCGGTACCGAAAGTTCCCCGAGGGCCTGGCGCAGCGGGCCGACGTCCTTGTCCCGGCCCGGCACGATGCGTACCGCGTCGCCGTCGAAGGTCCATGTGCCGTCCTTCTGGATGATTTCCGCCATCTTGCGATTCTGCCACCGGTGTTGACGGCCGCGGTGGCCTATACCTGGGCTCATGAGAGTCCTGCGACGCACGCTCGGTACCCTCCTCGTCCTCGGCGGCGCGGCCCTGTCCTGCGCCGCCGCCCACGGCGTCGACGCCGGGCCGGCCGACGGCCGCCCGGCCGCCCGCCCCGCCGCCGCGCTGACCCCGTACGAACGGCTGCTGCCCGCGCCGGCCTCCGTGCGGGTGGCGGGCGCCGGGTACCGCTTCGGGGCGGGCACGGTGATCCGTGCCTCCGGCCCGTCCGAGGAGGTCCGGCGGGTCGGGGAGCTGCTGGCGGAGCAACTGCGCGCATCGAGCGGGCTGCGGCTGCCGGTGGTCGACGCGGCGACCGGGGACGGGGTGCGGCTGCGCCTGGACGCGGCGGCGCCCGGGCTGGGGGCCGAGGGTTACCGGCTGGAGACCCGGGCGGACGGGGTCACGCTCACCGCCCGGACCCCCGCCGGGCTGTTCCACGCGGGGCAGACGCTGCGCCAGCTGCTGCCGGTGCGCGGAGCGGGGACGGTGCCGGGCGGGACGGTCACGGACGCGCCGAGGTTCGCGTACCGGGGCGCGATGATCGACGTCGCGCGGCACTACTTCACGGTCGAGCAGGTCAAGCGGTACGTGGACCAGCTCGCCCAGTACAAGGTGAACACCCTGCACGTCCACCTCACCGACGACCAGGGCTGGCGGCTGGAGTCCGCGTCCTGGCCCAGGCTCGCGCAGTACGGCGGCGCCGGGGAGGTGGGCGGCGGGCCGGGCGGCCACTGGACGAAGGACGAGTACCGGGACCTGGTGGCGTACGCGGGCGAGCGGTACGTGGACGTGGTGCCCGAGATCGACATGCCGGGCCACGTGAACGCGGCGCTGGCCTCGTACGCGGAACTGAACTGCGACGGCAAGGCGCGGGAGCGGTACACGGGGACGAAGGTCGGGTTCAGCTCGCTGTGCGTCGGCAAGGAGCGGACGTACGAGTTCATCGACGACGTGCTCGGTGAACTCGCCGAGCTGACTCCCGGCCGCTACCTCCACATCGGCGGCGACGAGGCGCACTCCACCCCGGCGGCGGAGTACGCGGCGTTCATGGACCGGGCGCAGGAGGTGGTGGGCCGCCACGGCAAGACGGTGGTGGCCTGGCACCAGCTGGCGGCGGCCCGGCCGGCGCCGGGGGCGGTGCTCCAGTACTGGGGCCACGGGGGGACCCCGGCGAAGGAGAAGGAGCACCTCGCGCAGGTGGTGCAGGCGGGCCACCCGTTGATCCTGTCGCCCGCGGACCGGCTGTACCTGGACATGAAGTACGACACCACGACGAAGCCCGGCCTGGCGTGGGCGGGCTACGTCCCGGTCAAGCGGTCCTACGACTGGGACCCGGGGGCCTTCCTCCCGGGGGTCGCGGAGTCGGCCGTCCTGGGGGTCGAGGCGCCGCTGTGGACGGAGACCATCGCGACCCGCGCCGACTGGGAGTTCATGGCCTTCCCGCGGATGCTGGGCCTGGCGGAGCTGGGCTGGTCCCCGGCGGGGGCGCGGAACTGGGCGGGCTACAGCCGCCGCCTCGGGGCGCAGGGCCCGCGCCTGGACGCGCAGGACATCACCTACTACCGGGCGGCGGAGGTTCCCTGGCCGTAGCGGCCCGCCCGCCGGCCCGAACTCCGGGCCGGACGGGTGTCGAGGGACCGTGTCGACACCCGCCCGCCCCGGTTCACCGTCGCGCGAAGGGGGCGACGGGGTTCTTGAGGGTGCCGATCAGCTGGAGGGCCGCAGACGGGTCGGTGAGGTCGACCATCTGCTGGTTGTCGCGCAGCTGGAGCCGGTTGAGGCAGGACAGCTGGAACTCCGGCGCGAACAGGTCGTAGCGGGCGAAGCGGTCCGCCAGCTCCGGCATCGACTCCTGGTAGGCGTGGGCGCAGTCGGCCACCGCCCGCCAGAAGGTCTCCTCCTCGCAGATGCCCTCCGCCGCCAGGATCGGGGCCAGGAAGCGGAAGAAGCAGTCGAAGACGTCCGTGAAGACCGACAGGAGCTTCATGTCCTCCGGGACGTCCGCCCGGATCCGCTCGACCGCCGGCGGCAGGACCGCGTCCGGGTCCATGACCACGATCTCCTCGGCGATGTCCTTGAAGATCGCCCGCCTCACCGCACCGCCCTCGATGACGAGGATCGTGTTCTCGCCGTGCGGCATGTACGCCAGGTCGTAGGCGTAGAAGCAGTGCAGGAGCGGGACCAGGTAGGCGCGCAGGTACGAGGCCAGCCACTCCTCGGCCGGCAGCTTCGACTCCTCGATCAGGGCGCCCACGAAGGACTTGCCCTCGGAGTCGACGTGGAGGAGGGACGCCATCGTGGCGAGGCGCTCGCCCTCCCGCAGCGAGGCGACCGGCGATTCGCGCCACAGGGCCGCCAGCATCTTGCGGTACGGCGAGTACCGGTCCGTCGCGCGCTCGTACTGGCGGTGGTGGTAGCCGATCGCCGCCCGCTCGCGGATGATCGAGAAGTCCACCGACCGCAGGACGGCGTCGGACACGATCAGCTGGTGGAGCCAGTCGTTGATCGCCGGGGTGGCTTCCATGTACGCCGCCGACAGGCCCCGCATGAAGCCCATGTTGAGCACCGAGATGGCGGTCTTCACGTAGTGCTTCCCGGGGGCGCTGGCGTTGAAGAACGTACGGATGGACTGCTGCGCCAGGTAGTCGTCCGAGCCCTCGCCCAGCAGGACGAGACGGCGGTTCGCGATCTCCGCCGCGAAGGTGACCGTCGTCTTGTTCCACCACTGCCAGGGGTGGACGGGGAAGAGGTGGTAGTCCGCCGGGTCGAGGCCCAGCGAGACGAGGCGGGCGGCGAAGGCCGCGACGGTCTCCTCGCCCAGCTCCTCGCGCATGAACGAGTCGTGGTCCAGGCCCGCGCCCGCCGTGAAGGTGGAGACGTCCTTGTGGGTCGCCACCCACACCAGGTGGACCGGGCTCGCCGCCTCCGGGGCGTACGCGAGGTACTCGTGCACGCCGAAACCGAGGCGGCCGTTGTTCGCCACGAAGCAGGGATGGCCCTCGGTCATGCCGGTCTCGATGTCCTGGAAGGAGGACTTGGCCAGGACGGAGGAGGAGACCTGCGGCTTCGTGTACTTGAACCCGGAACCCGCCAGGGTGGAGGAGATCTCCTCCAGGTACACCGGCAGGACCTCCGCGCTCAGGCCGAGCGTCTCGCGCAGCTCGATGTGGAAGTCCAGGGCGTCGAGGGGGAGCTCGGCCCCGTCCCGGTGGCGGGTGATCGAGGACTCGTCCACCGCCCAGTGGTCCAGCGCGTACAGGGCGGCGCGGAACCGGTACTCCACGGTGCCGTCGTCGCTGGAGACCGCGTACCGCTCGTCGCCGATCGGCTCGGGGGTCAGCAGGCGCTCGTGCGAGAACTCCGCGAGGGCCTTGCGCACCAGGGCGCGGTTGGCCCGCGCCCACAGCTCGGGGGAGAGGTGGGAGACGGCGTCGGCGAGGCTCATATGGATCCCTCCCGGGTGGCCGCTTCGAACTGCTCGCGGGTGCAGAAGCTCAGCAGCGCTTCCTTCTCCGGCTTGCGCACGGGGCCCTGCGCCGTGAAGCCGACGGCCGCGTTGAGGGCGTGCACGGCGGTGTTGCGGACGTCCGGCTCGACCACCACGCGCCGGGTGGCGGGGTCCGCGAAGAGGGCCGCCATGACGGTGGTGATGACCGCGCGGGTGAAGCCGTGGACGGGAGTGTCGCTGGGGGCCACCAGGAAGTGCATGCCGACGTCGCCCGGCCGGGCGTCGTACAGGCCGACCAGCTCCAGCCGGCTCGGGTCGTACTTCTCCATCAGGAACGCGGGGCGGCCGTCGTGGAGGCCGATGAAGGCCTCGTGGTGCTCGGCGGCGGCGATCCGCATGTACTCGCGCTCCACGTCCGGCAAGGAGGCGTCGCCCATCATCCAGAAGGCCGCTTTGGGGTGCGTGACCCAGCCGTGCAGCAGCTCCGCGTCGGAGAAGGGGTCCAGGGGGCGCAGGGCGAAGTCGCCGAGGGCCGGATCGGTCCGGGTGAACAGGAGTTCGGTGGTGCTCATACGAGGGTGCCTTCCGGGGCCGTGAACTGCTGGAACGCGATGGACTTCTCGACCTTGTAGTGCTCGCGGCCGAGGAGCTCTCCGATGATGTACGCGTTGCGGTACGCGGCCATGCCCAAGTCGGGGGAGGTGACGGAGTGGTTGTGGACGGTGCCGTTCTGCAGGAAGATCCCGCGGCCCGTCACGTCGATGCTGTAGTTGCGGGCCGCGTCGGGCCGGCCGTGGCCGTCGAAGCGCAGCCGGTCGCGTACGGGTGCCAGGAACTCCGGCAGGGTGTAGCGGTAGCCGGTGGCGAGGACCAGGCCCTCGGTGGCGAGGGAGAAGTCACGTTCCTGCTCCTCCTGGCGCAGGCCGAGGGTGTACGTGCCCGTCGTGGTGTCGTACGCGGCCGAGTTCAGCGAGGTGTTGGTCAGCAGGGTGGTCGGTACCGGGCCGGGGCTGCTGATCTTCTTCTGGTAGAGCAGGTCGAAGATGGCGTTGATCAGCTCGCCGTCGATGCCCTTGAACAGGTTCTTCTGCTGCGACTCCAGCCGGTAGCGGGTCTCCTCGGGCAGCGCGTGGAAGTAGTCCACGTACTCGGGGGACGTCATCTCCAGCGTCAGCTTCGTGTACTCCAGCGGGAAGAAGCGGGGGGAGCGGGTGACCCAGTTGAGCCGGTAGCCGTGTACGTCGATCTCGCTGAGGAGGTCGTAGTAGATCTCGGCGGCGCTCTGCCCGGAGCCGACCAGGGTGATCGACTTCTTCTGCTGGAGCTGCGCCTTGCGGTCCATGTAGGCGCTGTTGTGGGTGAAGTCGCCGCCCAGGCCCTCGCAGGCGGACGGCACGAACGGCGGGGTGCCGGTGCCCAGGACCAGGCGGCGGGCGAGGTGGGTCTCCCCGCGGTCGGTGTGGACCTCGTACAGCCCGGCCCGTTCGTCGTAGGTGACCTCGGTGACGGAGGTCGAGTACAGGACGTTGTCGAGGCGGTCCGCGGCCCAGCGGCAGTAGTCGTTGTACTCGGCGCGCAGCGGGTAGAAGTTCTCCCGGATGTAGAAGGAGTACAGCCGGTCCTTGTCCTTGAGGTAGTTCAGAAAGGAGAAGGGCGAGGTCGGGTCGGCGAGGGTGACGAGGTCCGACATGAACGGCGTCTGCAGGTGCGCGCCGTCCAGGAACATCCCGGCGTGCCACTCGAAGTGCGGCTTCGACTCGATGAAGAGCCCGTCGAGCCCGTCGATCGGTGCGGTCAGGCAGGCGAGTCCCAGGTTGAAGGGACCGAGGCCGATACCGATGAAGTCACGGGGTTCACGAGTGGACGGCAAGGGATGCTCCCAGGTACTGCTCGGCGTGTACGGCGAGGAGGTCGAGGACGGCCGAGATGTCGGACGCCGTGGTCTGCGGGTTGAGGAGGGTGAACTTGAGGTACTGCCTGCCGTCGACCTTGGTGCCGGCGACGACGGCCTCGCCGGAGGCGAACAGGGCCTTGCGGGCGTGGAGGTTGGCCTCGTCGACCAGGTCCGGCCGCAGGTCGCCCGCGGGGACGTAGCGGAAGACGAGGGTGGAGATCGTGGGGCGTACGACGACCTCGAAGCGGGGGTCGGCGTCGAGGAGTTCCCAGCCTGCCGCCGCCAGGTCGATGACCTCGTCGAAGAGCGAGCCGATGCCGTCGGCGCCCATCACGCGCAGGGTCATCCAGAGCTTGAGGGCGTCGAAGCGGCGCGTCGTCTGGAGGGACTTGTCGACCTGGTTCGGGATCCGCTCCTCGGCCATGCGCCGCGGGTTGAGGTAGTCCGCGTGGTACGTGGCGTGCCGGAGGGTGTCGCGTTCGCGGACCAGGACGGCGCTGGAACTGACGGGCTGGAAGAAGGACTTGTGGTAGTCGACGGTGACCGAGTCGGCGTGCTCGATGCCGTCGAGGAGGTGCCGGCGGGTGGGGGAGACCAGCAGTCCGCAGCCGTACGCGGCGTCCACGTGCATCCACGTGGAGTGCTCGGCGGCGAGGCGGGCGATCTCGGGGAGCGGGTCGATGGACCCGAAGTCGGTGGTGCCGGCGGTGGCGACGACGGCCATCGGCACGAGGCCCTCGCGGGCGCAGCTCTCCAGTTCCAGGGCCAGCGCGGAGGTGTCCATACGGCGGCCCAGGTCGACGGGGACGGAGATCACGGCCTCGTAGCCCATGCCCAGCATGGCGGCGGACTTGCGGACGCTGAAGTGGCTCGCCTCGGAGGCCAGGATGCGCAGTCGCGGCAGGAGTTCGGCCTTGGTGAGTTCCCGGCCCTCGGCACGGGCCCGCTGGAGGGCGATGCGGCAGGCCTCGTCCCGGGCCAGTAGCAGGGCGTGGAAGTTGGACTGGCTGCCGCCGGAGGTGAACACGCCGTCGGCGCGCGGGCCCAGGCCGATGCGGCCGGCGGTCCAGTCGATCAGGCGGCGCTCGATGAGGGTGCCGCCGATCGACTGGTCCCAGGTGTCCATCGAGGAGTTGACGGCGGAGAGGATCGCCTCGCCGAGCACGGCGGGGATGACGACGGGGCAGTTGAGGTGCCCGAGGTAGCGGGGGTGGTGGAAGTACACCGCGTCCCGCAGGTAGACCTCTTCGAGCTCGTCGAGGGCGGCGGCGGGGTCTTCGAGGGGCTTGTCGAGGTCGATCCCGTTGATGACCGGGGCGAGTGCGTCGACGGAAATACCGGTGTGGGGCCGTTCCGTGGTGGCCAGTTTGGCGGCGACACGGTCGACGCCTTCGGTCACGGAACGCCGGTAGAGGTCCGCGGTCGTCTCATTGAGCAGATGCGAACGCATCAACTTTCCTCCGGACAGGGGGCAGTGGGGGTGGACGGTGGTGCTCCGAAATGCTTGCTTAGGTTAGCCTAACCTAACCATTTTGCCCAACAGAGAGGGCCCCGGCCGAAACGGCCGGGGCCCTCTGAACGGGGGTCGGTGCAAGGGGAGTTGGGGCTTACAGATCCGCGGCGGGGTCCTCGCTGGGAGCCCGGCCCGAATAAGCCTCCGCGAGGAGCTCCTCCTCGCTCACGCCGAGCCGCCAGTAGCCGGTGAAACGCACCCGCCGCCGGTCGACCCCGCGCTCCTGTACCAGGAGGCGGCGTACGGCGCGGATCGTCGCGGACTCCCCGGCGATCCAGCCGTACGGGGCCTCGCAGGCGGGCGCTCCGTCCGCCCGGACGACCTCCAGCAGGTGCTCGGTCCGCGCCCGGCCGGCGCCCGCGCCCCGCACCACCCAGGTGATGTCCGCGTCCGCGAGGGTGGGCAGGGTGAGGCGGTCGTCCTCGTGCGGGACCTCGAACCAGGCCTTGACGCGGCTGCCCGGGGGGAGCCGGTCCAAGATCGCGGCCGCCGCGGGCAGGGCGGTCTCGTCCGCGTACATCAGGATGAGGTCGCTGTCCGCCGGGGGCTGGAACCGCACGGACTTGTTCCGGGCGACGGCCGGCCCGATCGCGAGGATCCGGCGGCCGGTGACCGCCCGCCCGGCCCACGCGGAGGCGGGGCTCGTGTCCCCGTGGAGGACGAAGTCGATGTCGATCTCGTCCACGCCCTGTGGGGTACGCCGCTGCTCGCGCACGGTGTACGAACGCATCACCGGGCGCTCGCCCTCCGGCATGGCGCGCCAGGCGCCGAACCAGGTGTCCTCGTCGGTGGACGGGAGCACGGTGTGCTCCCGGTGCGGGGGCGGCAGGAAGAGCGAGAGGCTCTGGTCGTAGCCGCCCGAGCGGAAGCCGGCGAGCGACTCACCGCCGAAGGTGACCCGCAGGAACGAGTGGCCGAGGCGGCGCGTGCGGAGCACTTCGAGCGCGAAGAAGCGGAAGTCCGCGACGGCCCCGGCGGTGTCCGGGCCGCTGTCCGTTCCTTCGGCGGCGGAGGTGGTGGCGGTCATGCGGTGGGTCCCCCAGGGAGTTGGTCGACGGCGCCGGAACCGAGCGTGGTCAGCTGACCTTCTTGGCGCTCTGGATCGCCTTCGCGAGGTCTTCAAGGATCTTGGCGCACTTGTCGTACGAGTAGATCGGCTCGGTCACGCGCGGGGTGACCTGGCCGGCCTTGACGGCGGGCAGCTCGGCCCAGGTCGGCTTGGCCTTGAGCTCCTCGGGCTGGAGGGTGCCGGTGCGGTTGTCGAGCAGGACGACGTCGGCCTTGTACTTGCCGGCGTTCTCCCAGCTCAGGCTCTCGAAGAAGCCACCCTGGTCCAGCTTCTCGGGGACGACGAACTCGACGCCGAGGGACTCGAAGTACTTCAGGTCGGCGGAGGTCTTCGGGGTGGAGACGTAGAACAGGTCGGCGGCGCCGGAACCGACGAGCACCTTGATGCCCGGGTTGGCCTTCGTGGCCTCGCGGACCTTGGCGGAGGCCGCTTCGAAGCGGGCCTTCGCGTCGACGGCGGCCTTGGAGTTCAGGTCGGCGCCCAGCGACTTGGCGAGGTCGGCCGTGCGCTCCAGCGACTTGTCGAGGGTGGCGTCCCCGCCCACCGAGATCGCGGCCGCCGGGGCCAGCTTGAGGATCTTTTCCTTGGAGGCCTCGGGGACGTACCAGTACGTGCCGTCCCAGGTGTTGGTGACGAGCAGGTCGGGCCGCAGGGCCGCGTACTTCTCGACGTTGAACTCGTCGTAGACGTTGCCCAGGATCTCGACCTTGGAGATGTCCATCGTGCCGGCCTGGACGTCGGGCTTGCCGTCGGCGGTCTTGGTGGGGCCGAACACGCCCTTCACCTTGACGCCGTAGTCGGACAGCGCGGCCGCGGTGCCGGTGAAGGCGACGATGTTCTTCGGCGTCGACTTGGCGGTGACGTCCTTGCCCAGGTCGTCCTTGAAGCTCCAGGCCCCGGAGGCCGCGGCGCCCTTGTCCGATTCGCCCGCCCCGTCCTTGGCCTTGTCGGCGCCGCCGCAGGCGGAGAGCGCCGCGACGAGGCCGAGGGCGCCGCCTGCGGCGATGAGGCCGCGGCGGGTGAAGGGGGAGGTCCGGGACTTGGGCATGTCGATGTCCGCTTTCGTGCGTGGAGCGTGCCGGGCGACCGCTGGGGCCGTTCGAAGGAAGGTTAGCCTAACCTCGCTTGGAAAGGTAAGGGGGCCCTAACTTCCGTCGGGGCCCCTCACCTGCACGCCTACGCGGACGGACCGACTCTCAGCCCCCGAAGCCCAGTTCGCGCGCGATGAGCATGCGCTGCACCTCGCTCGTGCCCTCGCCGATCTCCAGGATCTTGGAGTCACGCCACATCCGTGCGACCGGATACTCGTTCATGAACCCGTAGCCGCCGTGGATCTGGGTGGCCTCCCGGGCGTTGTCGACGGCGACGGTGGAGGAGTACAGCTTCGCGATCGCCGCCTCCTTCTTGAACGGCTCGCCCGCCACCAGCCGCGAGGCCGCGTCCCGCCAGCCGACGCGGGCCATGTGGGCACGCATCTCCATGTCGGCCAGCTTGAACTGGATGGCCTGGTTGTCCCCGATCGGCCGGCCGAAGGCCTGCCGCTCCTTCGCGTACTTCACCGACTCGTCCACACAGCCCTGCGCGAGGCCGGTGGCGAGCGCCGAGATGGCCACGCGCCCCTCGTCCAGGATGCGCAGGAACTGGGCGTAGCCGCGGCCCTCCTCGCCCACCAGGTTGGCGAGCGGCACCCGTACGTTGTCGAAGGCAAGCTCACGGGTGTCCGAGGAGTTCCAGCCGACCTTCGAGTACGGCGCCGCGACCGTGAAGCCCGGGGTGCCGGACGGGACGATGATCGAGGAGATCTCCGGGCGGCCGTCCGCCTTGCGCCCGGTGACGGCGGTGACCGTGACCAGACCGGTGATGTCCGTACCGGAGTTGGTGATGAAGCACTTCGAGCCGTTGATCACCCACTCGTCGCCGTCCCTCACGGCGGTGGTGCGGCTGCCGCCCGCGTCCGAGCCCGCGCCCGGCTCCGTCAGGCCGAAGGCGCCGAGGATCTCACCGGAGCACATCCGCGGCAGCCACTCCCGCTTCTGCTCCTCGGTGCCGAAGAGGTAGATCGGCATGGCGCCGAGGGAGACCCCGGCCTCCAGGGTGATGGCGACCGAGGAGTCGACGCGGGCCAGCTCCTCCAGGGCGATGCCGAGGGCGAGGTAGTCACCGCCCATGCCGCCGTACTCCTCGGGGAAGGGCAGGCCGAACAGGCCCATCCGGCCCATCTCGCGGACGATCTCGTACGGGAACTCGTGCCGCTCGTACAGGTCGCCGATCTTGGGCGCGATGACGTCGTGGGCGAACTCCTCGACGGTGCGGCGGAGTTCCTCGTGCTCGGGGGTGAGCCGGTGGTCGAGGGACATGTCTTCGTTACTCCTTGTGGGAGAGGGCGCGGACGGTACGGGAGGGGCTGGGCCGGCCCAACTGCTCGGCCATCCACACGCTCGTGGCGGTGAGGGCGGCCAGATCGACCCCGGTCTCGATGCCGAGACCGTCGAGCATCCACACCAGGTCCTCGGTGGCGAGGTTGCCGGTGGCGCTCTTCGCGTACGGACAGCCGCCGAGGCCGCCCGCGGAGGCGTCGACCGTGGTCACGCCGTGCTGGAGCGCCGCGAGGGTGTTGGAGAGGGCCTGGCCGTAGGTGTCGTGGAAGTGCACGCCGATCCGCTCGGTGGCGACGCCTTCCGCGTTCAGCGCGGACAGCAGCGCCCGGACGTGGCCCGGGGTGGCGACGCCGATGGTGTCGCCGAGGCTGAGCTCGTCGCAGCCGAGGTCGAGCAGCGCCTTGGCGGTGCGGACGACCTGGGGGAGCGGGACCGCTCCCTCCCAGGGGTCGCCGAAGCACATGGACAGGTAGCCGCGTACGTGGGCCCGGTGTTCCTTGGCGCGGGCCACGACGGGCTCGAACATGGCGAGGGACTCGGCGACGGTGCGGTTGAGGTTGCGGGCGGCGAAGGTCTCGGTGGCCGAACCGAAGACGGCGATGCGGGTGGCGCCCAGGGCCAGCGCCCGGTCGAGACCGCGCTCGTTGGGGACGAGGACGGGCAGGGCCGCGTCGACGTCGGTGAGGAGGGGGAACAGCTCCTCCGCGTCGGCCAGCTGGGGCACCCACTTGGGGTGGACGAAGCTGGTGGCCTCGATGGTGGTCAGCCCGGCAGCGGCCAGGCGGCGGACGAACTCGGCCTTGACGGCGGTCGGGACGGCCGTCTGCTCGTTCTGCAGCCCGTCACGGGCGCCGACCTCGTGGATGCGGACGCGGGCCGGCAGCTCGGGAACCGGGACGGTCATGGGCAGTCCGTTCACGACGTCTCCTCCTTCTCTTCCTCGTCCGGGGTGACGACGGCCAGGACCTGGTCCATGGCGACCGTCGTGCCGGGGGAGACGTCCAGCTCGGTGACCGTGCCGGAGTGGGGGGCGGAGATGACGTGCTCCATCTTCATCGCCTCGACGACGAGCAGGCTCTGACCGGCGGTGACGTGGTCGCCGACGGCGACCTTGACGACGGTGACGGTGCCGGGCATGGGAGCGGCCAGGGCGTCGGCCCCTGCGGCGGCCGCGCCCTTCGCCGTGACGGGGTCGTACGCCTGGACGTGCCAGGAGTCGCCGTCCCGGCCGAGCCAGACCCCTTCCGCAGAGGCGGTGTGGCTGAACCGGTGCGTGACGCCGTCCAGTTCGATGGTGAGGCGGTCGTGATCGCGGCTGATGACGCGGCCGCGGGCCGGCGTCCCGGGGCCCTGCCCCGGACTCCGCGCCCCGGACGCAGCCGGGGCCGCGTCCGGCGCGGCGCCGTCGGCGGCCGCGGCGTCCTGGCCGGCGAGCAGGATCTCCTGCTCCGTGCCCCGCTGCCGGGTACGGACCTCGACCGGGTCCTGACCCGGGAGGCGGAAGTGGCGGACCGTCCATGCCGGGGTTCCGCCGAGGCGCCAGCCGTCGGCCGCCCCGAAGGGGTCCACCCAACCCGGGTCACCCGGGCCCCCGGCAGGGTTTCGGGAAGGGGCGGGGCGGGGGACGTCCAGCAGCGCGGCCGCCGCGTACACCTCGGACGGCACCGAATCCGGGAGGAGGGACGCGAGATCCCGCTCGACAAGGCCGGTGTCGAGGTCGCCCGACACCACGTCCGGATGGGCCAGCAGCCTCCGCAGGAAGCCGGCGTTGGTCTGGACGCCGAGGATCACGGTGTCCGCGAGGGCGCCCCGCAGCATGCGCAGGGCCGTCGCCCGGTCGGGGCCGTGGACGATGACCTTCGACAGCATCGGGTCGTACGTGGAGCCCGTGTCCACCCCGGCCAGCAGCCCGGAGTCCGTGCGCACCGCACCACCGGACGGCTCCGACAGCGCCAGCACCGTGCCCCCCGACGGCAGGAACCCGCGCGCCGGGTCCTCCGCGCAGACGCGGGCCTCGATCGCGTGGCCCGTCAGGGTGACATCGGCCTGGCCGAAGCCGAGCGGCTCGCCGGCGGCCACCCGCAACTGCTGCTCCACCAGGTCCAGCCCGGTGATCAGCTCCGTCACCGGGTGCTCCACCTGGAGCCGGGTGTTCATCTCCATGAAGTAGTACGAGGACGGGTCCCCGCCCGGCACGATGAACTCCACCGTGCCCGCGCCGACGTACCCGCAGGAGCGGGCCGCCTCCACCGCCGCCGCCCCCATCGACGCCCGCAGCTGCGGCGTCAGCAGCACCGAGGGGGCCTCCTCGATGACTTTCTGGTGGCGCCGCTGGAGCGAGCACTCGCGCTCGCCCAGGTGCACCACGTTGCCGTGCGCGTCCGCCAGCACCTGGATCTCGATGTGCCGCGGCCGGTCCACCCACCGCTCCACGAGCAGCGTGTCGTCGCCGAAGGAGGACCGGGCCTCGCGGCGGGCCGCCGCGATCTCCTCGCCGAGCAGGTCCGCGTCCCGCACCAGGCGCATGCCCTTGCCGCCGCCGCCCGCCGAGGGCTTGAGCAGCACCGGCATGCCGATCTTCTCGGCGGCGGAGACCAGTTCGGCGTCGCTCAGGCCGCTCCCGGAGGAGCCGGGGACGACCGGGACGCCGGCCGCCTTCACCGTCTCCTTCGCCCGGATCTTGTCGCCCATCAGCGAGATCGCGCTCGCGGGCGGCCCGATGAACGCGAGGCCCGCCTCCTCGCAGGCCGCCGCGAACCCCGCGTTCTCCGCGAGGAAGCCGTACCCCGGGTGGACCGCCTCGGCGCCGGTGCGGCGGGCCGCGTCGAGCAGCCGCTCCACCGACAGGTAGCTTTCGGCGGCCGCCGCCGGGCCGATCCGGACGGCCGTGTCGGCCTCCCGGACGTGCCGCGCGTCCGCGTCCGCGTCGCTGAAGACGGCCACGGAGCGGATCCCGAGCTGCCGCAGCGTGCGGATGACCCGTACCGCGATCTCACCCCGGTTGGCGACCAGAACAGTGCTGAACATCAGTGAGGTCCTCACGTCACATACGGAAGATGCCGAAGCCGCGATCGCCCAGCGGAGCGTTCGCGCACGCGGTCAGGGCCAGCCCCAGCACCTGCCGGGTCTCCAGGGGGTCGATGACCCCGTCGTCCCACAGCCGGGCCGTGGCGTAGTAGGCGTTGCCCTGCTCCTCGTACTGCGCGCGGACCGGGGCCTTGAAGGCCTCCTCGTCCTCGGCCGGCCACTCCTGGCCCGCGCCCTCGATCTGGTCGCGCTTGACGGTCGCGAGGACGGACGCGGCCTGTTCGCCGCCCATCACGGAGATCTTGGCGTTGGGCCACATCCACAGGAAGCGCGGCGAGTAGGCCCGGCCGCACATCGAGTAGTTGCCGGCCCCGTACGAGCCGCCGACGACCACGGTCAGCTTCGGGACCCGGGTGCAGGCGACCGCCGTGACCATCTTCGCGCCGTGCTTGGCGATGCCGCCGGCCTCGTAGTCGCGGCCGACCATGAAGCCCGAGATGTTCTGGAGGAACAGGAGCGGGATGCCGCGCTGGTCGCACAGCTCGATGAAGTGGGCGCCCTTCTGGGCGGATTCGGAGAAGAGGATGCCGTTGTTGGCGACGATCCCGACGGGGTGGCCGTGGATCCGGGCGAAGCCGGTGACCAGCGTCTGCCCGAACTCCGCCTTGAACTCCTGGAAGCGGGAGCCGTCCACGATCCGGGCGATGACCTCGCGGGCGTCGTAGGGGGTGCGGGAGTCGACGGGGACCGCGCCGTACAGCCCGTACGGGTCCACCTTCGGCTCTTCCGGCGCCTCGACGGACCAGGGCAGGGCTCCGCGCTCGGGGAGGGTCGCCACGATGTTGCGCACGATCCGCAGCGCGTGCGCGTCGTCCTCCGCGAGGTGGTCGGTGACGCCGGAGGTGCGGGAGTGCACCTCGCCGCCGCCGAGCTCCTCCGCCGTGACGACCTCGCCGGTGGCGGCCTTCACCAGCGGCGGCCCGCCCAGGAAGATCGTGCCCTGGCCGCGGACGATGACGGCCTCGTCGCTCATGGCCGGTACGTAGGCACCGCCCGCGGTGCAGGAACCGAGGACGGCGGCGATCTGCGGGATGCCGGCGCCGGACATGCGGGCCTGGTTGTAGAAGATGCGGCCGAAGTGGTCCCGGTCGGGGAAGACCTCGTCCTGCATGGGGAGGAAGGCGCCGCCCGAGTCGACCAGGTAGAGGCAGGGGAGACGGTTCTCCAGCGCCACCTCCTGGGCGCGCAGGTGCTTCTTGACGGTCATCGGGTAGTACGTGCCGCCCTTGACGGTGGCGTCGTTGGCCACGATGACGCACTCGCGGCCGCTGACCCGGCCGATGCCCGCGATGACCCCGGCGGCGGGGGCCGCACCCCCGTACATGCCCTCGGCGGCCAGCGGGGCCAGCTCCAGGAACGGGGACCCCGCATCGAGGAGGGTGTCCACGCGCTCGCGCGGGAGCAGCTTGCCCCGGGCGGTGTGGCGGGCGCGGGCCCTCTCCCCGCCGCCGAGGCGGGCCGCTTCCAGCCGGGCGCGCAGGCCCTCGGCGAGTTCGCGGTGGGCGGCCTCGTTGGTCCGCCAGGCCTCGGACGCCGGGTCCGCGGCGCTCGTCAGCACTGGTGCCTGCTGCATCGGTCGAGCTCCCTTGCTCGGTCCATGGAAACCGGTCACGCTGTTAATGAGCGTTAACGCCTGTGGGGCCTAGGTTAACGAGCGCTAACGGCCCTGTCTAGAATGGATTCCCATGAGCACCAGAGCGGCCGCCCCCACCCGTCGCGAGCAGATCCTCAGTGAGGCCGCCCGCCTTTTCGCCGAGCGCGGTTTCCACGGCGTCGGCGTGGACGAGATAGGGGCCGCGGTGGGCATCAGCGGACCCGGCCTGTACCGCCATTTCGCGGGCAAGGACGCCATGCTCGCCGAGCTGCTCGTCGGGATCAGTGAACGCCTCCTGACCGGCGGCCGGCGCCGGGTGGAGGAGGCGGCCGGGGACCCGGAGGCGGTGCTGGCCTCCCTCGTGGAGGGCCACATCGACTTCGCGCTGGACGACCGCGCGCTGATCACCCTCCACGACCGCGAGCTGGACCGGCTGCGCGACGCCGACCGCAAGCTCGTGCGCCAGCTCCAGCGGCAGTACGTCGAGCTGTGGGTGGAGGTCGTCCGCCGGCTCCACCCGGAGGTGGGCGAGTCGGAGGTACGCGTCTCCGTGCACGCGGTGTTCGGCCTGCTGAACTCCACCCCGCACCTGGCGGCCCTGGGCCGGGAGGCGACCGAGTCACTGCTGCGGCGGCTGGCCAACGGGGCGTTCGGGGCGCTGTCGGGGTGACACCCCGTGTCCGCTGGTCGGAATGGAACAGACGGCTCCGGCGGGGCGGCGGCACAATGAACCGTATGCCGAAGCCGATAGAGACGCCCGCCCAGCCCGTGGGAACACCGAACCGTACCGAACTCATCGACCACCTGGTCCGTACGCGGATCGCGGGCGAGGTGGCGACGGCGCGCGAGAACAACCTCTCCCACTACCGCAAGCTCGCCAACGGCGACCGGCACTACTGGCTCGGACTGGAACTCGGCGACCGCTGGACGGACGAACAGGACGTCCTGGCCGTCATGGCCGAGCGGTGCGGGGTCGTGGACGACGCGGAGCACCGGTACGGGCAGGACACCATCGACCCGGAACTGACCGTCGCCGCCCTGGACCGGATGGCGGCGCGGCTGCGCAAGGCGGCGCTGGACCGCCAGCGGGTCCTGCTGGCCACCGGGCACCCGGGCGGCCTCCTGGACGTCCACCGCGCGACGGCGGCCGCCCTGCGCGACGCGGGCTGCGAGATCGTGGTGGTCCCGCCGGGGCTGACGGCCGACGAGGGCTCGGTGTGGCAGTTCGCCGACGTGGCCGTACTGGAGCGCGGGGCCACGCTGTGGCACACCCACTCCCCGGCCCCGATGGCGGCGATCCTGGACGGCCTGGACGCCGCGGGGCGCCCCCTGCCGGACCTGGTCGTGGCCGACCACGGCTGGGCGGGCTGCGCGGCGCAGCGGGGGCTGGACGCGGTGGGCTACGCGGACTGCAACGACCCCGCGCTGTTCCTCGGCGAGGCGGAGGGCACCCTCCAGGTGGCGGTACCGCTGGACGACCACGTCCGCGACCCGCGCTACTACGACCCGATGGTGGCGTACCTGCTGGCGGCGGCGGGCCTGCGCTGACGGGACGCGGGCCCCGGCCCCAGGGCCGGGGGCCTAGCCCAGCCAGCCCTTCACCTCCGTCTGGACGGCCGAGCCGTCGAGGTCCGCGAGCTTGGCGGCGACGAAGTCGCGGGCCCAGTCCGAGGTCTGGATCCGGAACGGCATCTTCTCGGCGGTCAGGGCGGCGACGACCGGCGCCGCAGCCTGCTCCGGGGTCTGGGCGGTGTCGCTGCCGAAGGTCTTGAGGGCGTGGTCGACGTAACCCTGGAGCGCCGGGGCGTACGGCCCCGCCTGCGCGAGCATGGCCGGTACGTCGAGCCGTACGTTGTTCACGAACTCGCTCGCGACGGCGCCCGGTTCGACGACGGCCACCTGGACCCCCGTGCTCGCGGCGACCGGGGCGAGCGACTCCATGAAACCCTCGACGGCGAACTTGGCCGCGCAGTAGGACTCGTTGAAGGGCTGGCCGACCACCCCGCCCACGCTCGTCACCGTGATGACCCGGCCGCCCGACGCGCGCAGGTGGGGCAGCGCGATGCGGGTGAGCTCGACCACCCCGAAGAAGTTGACCTCCATCACCGACCGGACCTGCTCCATGTCGTGCTGCTCGATGGTGCCGACGAAGCCGGCGCCCGCGTTGTTCACGACCGCGTCGAGGCGCCCGTGTTCGGCGACGACCTCCGCCACGCAGGCGGCCGCCGAATCGGCGTCGGTCACGTCCAGCCGCTTGACCTGGACCCGGTCGGCGACACCGGCCGCGCGGGCGGCCGCCAGCAGCGCGTCCGCCCGGCCCGTGTCGCGCATCGTCGCCACGGCGTGCCAGCCGGCCCGGGCGGCGCCGACGGCGGCGGCCAGGCCGATGCCGGAGGAGGTGCCGGTGATGAGAACGGTCTTGGTCATGGGGAGCTCCTCGTAGAACCGTAAGTGCGTGTGCACACACATTATCGTTGTGTGCGTGTGCACGCAACCTCTCTCCCGGTAGGCTTGTCCCCATGGCGCAGAACAACCTCACCCCGGGCGAATTCACCCCCCGCGACCACGCTTTCTACGGCCTCGTCTGGGCGGGCTCCACGCTCAGTGCCCGGGTGGACCAGGCGCTCGCGCGCCGCCACGACCTGCCGCTGTCGTGGTTCGAGGTGATGCTGTGGCTGCGCGCGCAGAAGGAACCGGTCGCCGCCTCCGAGCTGGGCGCCGTGACCCTGCTCAGCCGCAGCCAGGTGTCCCGGGTCGCGGACTCCCTCCAGGCCCGCGGCCTGATCGAGCGGATACCGTCCCCGACCGACGCCCGCTCGGTCCGGATCGCCCTCACCCCGGCGGGCCACCGCGCCTTCGAGGAGGCGGACGCCACCCGTCGCGAGGTCCTCGCCGAGGTCTTCGACGACCTCCTGGACGACGCCGACATCTCCGCGCTGACCGGCATCTGGGCCAAGCTCAAGGCCCGGCCGGCCGCCCGCGGGCCGCTCAAGGGCTGACGAAGCAGAACTCGTTGCCCTCCGGGTCGAGCATCGCCTGGAAACGACCCTGGTCGTCGGTCACCGCTGCGCCCAGGCGGCGTGCGCCCAGCCCCACCGCCTCGCGGGCGGCGGCCTCGACGTCCTCGACCGCTATGTCGAGGTGCAGGCGGTTCTTCACGGCCTTGGTCTCGGGGACCGGCTGGAAGGCGAGCCGCGTGGAGCCGGACAGCTCGACGTGCGACCAGCCGCGCCCGCGGTCGACCGGTTCCCCGCCGAGGAGCCGGGCCCAGAAGCGGACCAGCTCCTTCGGCTCGTGACAGTCCACGACGATCTGCTGCACGTGTCCACGCATGGTGCCCCAGCCTACGGACCGCCTCCGGATGTCGGCGTCGGGTCCAGGTACACGCGGCGGATCGACGGCCAGCGCTCGCGCAGCTGCGACTCCGCGTCCTCGCACGCCGCCTCCACCTGCCGGGCCGACGCCAGGTCATGGAAGTCGATCTTCGCCGCGATCAGCACCTCGTCCGGCCCCTGCACCAGCGTGGTCAGCTCCAGCACCCCCTCGATGTGCGGCACCGAGAGCAGTTCCTCCCGTACCTCCGCGCGGGTCGCCGCCGGCAGGCTCCGCCCGATCAGGTACTGCGCGTTCGAGCGGCCGAGCTCCCACGCCACCCACACCAGCAGCAGCCCGATCAGCAGCGATGCGACGCCGTCGTACGCCCCCGAACCCGTCAGCTGCGCCCCCAGCAGCCCGCCGGCCGCCAGGACCAGGCCGATCAGCGCGGCCACGTTCTCCAGCAGGACGGCCTTCACCGCCGTGTCCGGGGTGTGCTTCACGTACCGCACCAGCGGGGCGCGCAGCCGCGCCGCCTCGCCGCGCACCTGCCGCCAGGCCACGAGCAGCGAGTAGCCCTCCAGCAGGAAGGCGACCGCGAGGATGACGTACGACACCGTCGGGTCGCCCGGATCCTCGCCGTGCAGCAGCGTGTGGATGCCGTCGTACACCGCGAAGACCGCGCCGCCGACGAAGGTCGCGATCGAGGCGAGCAGCGCCCAGATGTAGCGCTCCGGCCCGTAGCCCAGCGGGTGCGCCTCGTCGGCCGGCCGTGCGCTGCGTTTGAGCGCCGCCAGCAGCATGACCTCGGTGACGGTGTCGGCCACCGAGTGCGCGGCCTCCGACAGCATCGCGCTCGACCCGCTGATGATCCCGCCGACCGCCTTGGCGGCGGCGATGCCGAGGTTGGTGACGACCGCGACGACGACCGTCCCGACGCTCTCGGACTCCGCCGCTCCGGTCGCTTCCGGTGGTCCCGGTGGTTGTGAGGCCATGCAGCGACGGTAGGCGCGACTATCCGCGCGGGACGCGTACGACACCCTCCTGGATGACCGTCACGGCCAGCCGGCCGTCCTGCGTCCAGATGCGGGCCTGGCCCAGGCCCCGCCCGGCCGCCGCCGAGGGCGACTCCTGGTCGTACAGCAGCCACTCGTCGGCGCGGAAGGGCCGGTGGAACCACATCGCGTGGTCCAGGGAGGCGCCGACCACGTCACCGACGGCCCAGCCGCCCCGGCCGTGCGCGAGCAGCACCGAGTCCAGGAGCGTCATGTCGGACACGTACGTGGCCAGGCAGGTGTGCAGCAGCGGGTCGTCGGAGTCGAGCTTGCCGGCCGTACGGAACCACACCTGCGAGTGCGGCTCCCGCGGCTGCCCGACCGAGCCCCACGGGGGAGTCGTCGCGTACCGCAGGTCCACCGCGCCACGGGCCTCCATCAGCCGCTCCACCGTGCCCGGGTCGCGGAAGACCTCCCGGTAGAGCGGGAGCGACTCGGCGGCCGTCGGCAGGGTCTCCGGGTCGGGCGCGTGAGGCATCACGGCCTGGTGGTCGAGCCCCTCCTCGTACGTCTGGAAGGACGCGGAGAGGTGGAAGATCGGCTGCCCGTGCTGGACGGCGACGACCCGGCGCGTGGTGAAGGAGCGCCCGTCGCGGATCCGGTCGACGGAGTACACGATGGGCGCGCCGGGATCACCGGCGCGCAGGAAGTAGGAGTGCAGCGAGTGCGCGGTGCGGTCCGCGGGCACGGTCCGGCCGGCCGCCACCAGTGCCTGGGCCGCGACCTGCCCGCCGAAGACCCGCGGTACCAGCGACGTACGGCTGGTACCGCGGAAGATGTTCTCCTCGATCTGCTCCAGGTCGAGCAGGTCGAGGAGCGTCGTCAGTGCCTCGTTCATGGGGCTGGGACTGGGGTTCCCCCGGTCCTCAACTGTTCCTCAGAGGCCCATCGACTTCGCGATGATGGACTTCATGACCTCGCTGGTGCCGCCGTAGATGCGGTTCACGCGGTTGTCGGCGTACAGACGGGCGATCGGGTACTCGTTCATGTAGCCGTACCCGCCGTGCAGCTGGAGGCACTTGTCGATGACGCGGTGCGCGACCTCGGTGCAGAACAGCTTCGCGGAGGCGGCCTCGGCGGCCGTCAGCTCGCCGGCGTCCAGGGCCTCCAGCGCGCGGTCGGCGACGGCCTCGGCCGCGTCGACCTCGGCCTGGCAGGCGGCCAGCTCGAACTTGGTGTTCTGGAAGTGCGCGACCGGCTTGCCGAAGACGGTGCGCTCGCTCACGTACTGCTGGGCGAAGCGTATGGCGGCCTTGGCCTGCGCGTAGGCGCCGAAGGCGATGCCCCAACGCTCGGAGGGCAGGTTCGCACCGAGGTAGTAGAAGCCCTTGTTCTCCTCGCCGAGCAGGTCCTCGACGGGCACCTTGACGTCGACGAACGCGAGCTCGGCGGTGTCGGAGGTGCGCAGGCCCAGCTTGTCCAGCTTGCGGCCGACGGAGTAGCCCTCGGACCTGGTGTCCACGGCGAAGAGGGAGATGCCGAAGCGGCGGTCGTCTTCGCGCGGGGCGGAGGTGCGGGCGCAGACGATCACGCGGTCGGCGTGGACGCCACCGGTGATGAAGGTCTTGGCGCCGTTGAGGACGTAGTGGGTGCCGTCCTCGGAGAGCTTCGCGGTGGTCTTCATGCCCGCGACGTCGGAGCCGGTGCCCGGCTCGGTCATCGCGAGGGCCCACATCTCCTCGCCGGTGACGAACTTCGGCAGGAAGCGCTTCTTCTGCTCGTCGCCGGCCAGCATCTTGAGGTAGGGGAGGGCGAGCAGCACGTGCACGCCGGAGCCGCCGAAGTTGACGCCCGCGCGCGAGGTCTCCTCGTAGAGGACGGCCTCGAACTTGTGGGTGTCCAGGCCCGCGCCGCCGAACTCCTCGGGGACGTTGATGCCGAAGAGGCCCAGCTCACCGAGCTTGTAGTAGAACTCGCGGGGGGCCTGGCCGGCGGCGAACCACTCGTCGTAGACGGGGACGACCTCGGCCTCGATGAAGGCGCGGATGGTCTCGCGGAACGCTTCGTGGTCCTCGTTGAAAACGGTGCGGCGCACGGCCGGCCTCCCTCTGCGGCTACCCGCCGCCGCTGTCGCGGAGGTGGTCGCGCGCCGTCGTGGTTGCTCGATTGATGGCTTACGTCTAAGCGCTTGCTCAGATTAAGTTACCGGCGAGTTGCCACCGCTGTCCAGGGTACGTAGCGCGAACCACAGTTCCATGCGCGTGTCCGGGTCGTCGAGGTCGCGCCCGAGGAGGACCGAGCAGCGGGCGATGCGCTGGCGGACCGTGTTGCGGTGGACGCCGAGCACGGCGGCGCTGCGGTCCCAGCTGCCGTGGTGGGCCAGCCAGCCGCGCAGGGTCGCCGCCTGGACCGCGGTGAGCGGTGCGAGCAGGGCCTCGGCGTGCGCGCGGGCCCGCGCCGGGTCCAGGAGGCCGGGCAGGCCGGCGTCGGAGTGCCGGACCAGCGCGGTGCGGGCCGCTTCGGCGCGTTCCAGGGCGCGGCGGGCCTGGGTGTCGGCCGTCGGCAGGGCCCCGGGTCGGGCGGGGGCGCTGACGCCCAGGCGCCACCCCGGCTGCGGGACCGGGTCCCGGTCGGTCACGAGGCGCAGCTCCGGGCCGAGCGCGTCCAGGAGTACGGTGCCCAGCGCGCCCGCGAGGGCCTGCGGATCCCCCGCACCCCGGGCATGGACCACCTGCCAGGGCCCGGGGGCCAGGGCGGCGGCCGGGTCCCCGTCCAGCAGCAGCCGGGTCAGCGCGGCGGCCTCGGCCCCGGCGGGGCGGTGCGTGGTGAGCAGGCCCAGCAGGACGGCGGCGATGGCCGTGATGGCGTGGTCCCCGGGGGTGCGCTCCGGGACGGCGACCCCGAGGACGGCGACACCGGGGACGGGGGCGGGGTGCGGGGGCGCGGCTGCGCCCGGGCCGGGGCCGGCGGGAGCCGCGCCGCCGCCCAGGGCGTACGCCGACAGCTGCCACCCCGCGGCGGAGTCCGTCGCCGTCGCCGGGCCGCCCGGCGCGGCGACCCGCCCGAGCAGCGCCTCCAGCGCGGCCTCCGCCCCGGGGGGCACCTCGCGGCCCGCTTCCCCGGAGCCGGCGCCGCCGCCCGGGCCGCCCCGCAGCAGCACGACCCGGCCGCCCAGCGCCGCCGCCAGCCGGCGCAGCACCGCCGGGACCGGATCCGGCCGGGCGGCGGCCGCGGCCAGCGCCTGCTGCGCCTCGGTGACCCGGCGCAGCTCGCGCGTCCGGGCCTCCGCCATCAGCCGCCACACGGTGCGGGCGACCGCGGTGAACGGGGTCCCCGGCGGGACCTCCAGCAGGGGCAGCCCGTGCCGGGCGCACGCCGCCACCAGCTCCGGCGGTACCACCTCGTACACGGGCGCCACCCCGAAGCCGAGCGCCGCCGCGCCCGCCGCGACGAGCCGGGCCACGTACCCGTCGGCGTCCGGCCCCAGGTGCGCCCCGGCGGTGAGCAGCAGCTCCCCGCCCAGCAGGTAAGGCGACGGGTCGGCCATCTCCGAGGCGTGCACGGCGTGCACGGTGGCGGGCCCCGCGACGTCCTCGGCCGCGTACAGCCCGCGCAGGCCCAGCTCCCGGTCGGCGAGCAGGGCGGAGAGTGCGACACCCGTGGTCGGCGGCTGGTCCGGCATGGATGCTCCGTACACATGAGAGCGGTCTGGTGGATGAAACGTACACTTCGCGGCTCCGAGGTGTCCCCTTACGCTCGAAGGACCGCACACCTCTTCCGGAAGGCACCCCCCATGAGCACGCAGCCGCGCGGACCCGTCGACTCCTCCCGCATCCCGCGCTACGCGGGCCCGGCGACCTTCGCCCGCCTGCCGCGCCTGGACGAGGTCGGCTCGGCCGACGTGGCCGTCGTCGGCGTCCCGTTCGACTCGGGTGTCTCCTACCGCCCCGGCGCCCGCTTCGGCGGCAACGCCATCCGCGAGGCCTCGCGCCTGCTGCGCCCGTACAACCCGGCGCAGGACGCCTCCCCGTTCGCGCTCGCCCAGGTCGCGGACGCCGGTGACATCGCGGTGAACCCCTTCAACATCAACGAGGCCGTCGAGACGGTCGAGGCCGCCGCCGACGAGCTGCTCGGCGCCGGCTCCCGCCTGATGACCCTCGGCGGCGACCACACCATCGCGCTGCCGCTGCTGCGCTCGGTCGCCAAGAAGCACGGCCCGGTCGCGCTGCTGCACTTCGACGCCCACCTGGACACCTGGGACACCTACTTCGGCGCCGAGTACACGCACGGCACCCCGTTCCGGCGCGCCGTGGAGGAGGGCATCCTCGACACCGAGGCGCTCAGCCACGTCGGCACGCGCGGCCCGCTCTACGGCAAGCAGGACCTGGACGACGACGCCAAGATGGGCTTCGGCATCGTCACCTCGGCCGACGTCTACCGGCGCGGCGCCGACGAGGTCGCGGACCAGCTGCGCCAGCGCATCGGCGACCGCCCGCTGTACATCTCCATCGACATCGACGTCCTGGACCCGGCGCACGCGCCCGGCACCGGCACGCCGGAGGCGGGCGGCATGACCTCCCGCGAGCTGCTGGAGATCATCCGCGGCCTGTCGTCCTGCAACCTGGTCTCCGCCGACGTGGTCGAGGTCGCCCCGGCGTACGATCACGCCGAGATCACCTCGGTCGCGGCCTCGCACACCGCGTACGAGCTGACCACGATCATGTCGCGACAGATCGCGCAGGCGAAGGGCAAGTAACCGACGTGACGCACGACCACGACCTGGTACTCCGTCCCACCGAAGCCCAGACGGCGGCCGCCCTCGCGCCGCCGCCCGGGCGGACGGGCGGGGACCTGGTCGTGGAAACGCTGCGCTCCCTCGGCGCCACCACCGTGTTCGGCCTGCCCGGGCAGCACGCGCTGGCCGTCTTCGACGCGGTGGGCCGCGCCGACCTGCGGCTGGTGGCCCTGCGCACGGAGAACAACGCGGGATTCGCGGCCGACGCGTACGGCCGCCTCACCGGCGAGGCCGTACCGCTGCTGCTGTCCACCGGACCGGGCGCCCTGATGGCCCTGCCGGCGCTGGCCGAGGCCGCGGCGGCCTCCGCACCGGTCCTCGCGATCTCCTCCCAGGTCCCCTCCCCGGGCCTGGGCGGCGGCCGTCGGGGCCACCTGCACGAGCTGCGCGACCAGTCCGCCTCCTTCCGCGAGGTGGTCAAGTCGGTCCACACCGCCCGCACCCCGTCGCAGATCCCGTCCGTCATCGCGGAGGCCTGGGAGTCGGCGCTCACCACCCCGCACGGCCCGGTCTGGGTGGAGATCCCGGAGGACGTCCTCCGTGCGGAGACGATGGTCCCGCAGGTCACCGGCATGGACGCGGCTCCGCACGAGTTGGCGCCCCGCCCCGAGCTGACGGCCGTCGCCGCCCACTGGCTCTCGAACGCCTCCCGTCCGGTGATCATCGCGGGCGGCGGTGTGATCCGCGCGGACGCGGCCGGCAAGCTCAGGCAGCTCGCGGAACGCCTGGACGCGCCCGTGGTCACCACCTTCGGCGGGAAGGGCGCCTTCCCCTGGACCCATCCGCTGTCCCTCCAGTCCTGGCTGGAGGACCGCCACATGACGGACTTCCTGGAGGACGCGGACGTCCTCCTGATCGTCGGCTCCGGCCTCGGCGAGCTGTCCTCGAACTACCACACGTTCTTCCCCGGGGGCCGCGTCGTCCAGATCGAGGCGGACCTCGGGAAGCTGGAGTCCAACCACCCGGGCCTGGGCATCCACGCGGACGCCCGGCTGGCGCTGCAGGCCCTGCTGGAGACGGTGTCCGCACGCGAGGACCCCTCGGCCCCCACCCGCGTCCGGATGGTGCTGGACGAGATCGGCGCCCGCCTCGCCGAGCAGGACGTGGCGCTGGAACAGGAGTTGCTGGCCTCCATCAGGTCGGCCCTGCCGCCGCGCTCCCCGTCGTTCTGGGACATGACGATCCTGTCCTACTGGGCCTGGTCGGCCTTCGACGCCAAGCACCCGAACACCATGCACTCGGCGCAGGGCGCGGGCGGCCTCGGCTACGCCTTCCCGGCGGCCCTCGGCGCGTGCGTCGCGGAACCGGGCACCCCGGTGCTGGCCGTCTCGGGCGACGGCGGCGCGATGTACTCGATCGCGGAGCTGGCCACGGCCAAGCAGCACGAGCTGGACGTGACCTGGCTGATCGTCGACGACGGCGGCTACGGCATCCTGCGCGAGTACGGCTGCGCGACGGGTACGGACCTCACCGGCCCCGACTTCGTCGCCCTGGCGGCCTCCTTCGGCGTCCCGGCCGCCGTCACCTCGGCCCCCACCCTCCGCGAAGACCTCGCCACGGCCCTCGCCTCCCCGGGCCCCTCGGTCCTGGTCCTCCCCACCACCTTGAAGATGTTCGCCCCGACCCACCTCTGACGCCCCGGTCGCCCTGCCGCGGGGCGTCGGCGGTGGCAATCGCATTCCCTGACCCGGCGTGCGCTCTACGCTGCCGGATGACCCCAGGAGGACGCATGGCCGAGGACGTCACAGGACGGCAGCCCGAAGACCGGCTCATCCGGCGGCGCGGTATCCAACGGCTGGGCGCCGACGTGTGGGGTCACGGTCGGTCGATCTGGGCGGCCGACACCGAGGACCGTGAACCGGAGGTCGAACTCCTCGGGGTCACCGAAGAGGCGGCGCCCGAGGCCGTCGCCCTGGTGCTCGGGCTCATGGAGGGCACGGCGGCATGCGTGCGGCGGCGCAGGTTCCTGCTCGACGGGAAGGCCGTCATGCTCGCGACCTCGTACCTGGACGCCGCCCTCGTCGCCGGCACCCCCGTCACCGAGCCCGACACCGGCCCGGGAGGGATCTACGCCCGCCTCGCCGAGCTCGGCGTCGGCCCCGTCCGGTTCCGCGAGGAGGTCCGTTCACGGATGCCGGGTCCGGACGGGGCCGCGCGGCTCGGTCTCGGGGCCGCGGCCCCCGTCGTACTGGTCCGCCGTACCGCCTTCGCCGCCGACGGGAGGGTGGTGGAGGTCAACGAGATGGTGCTCGACGCCTCCGCCTACGTCCTGGAGTACGAGTTCGACGCGCCCTGACCCGGACGGCCCCTCGGGGTCGCCCGCCGTCGCGCAAAGCCGTTCGATTGTTGCTGCGGGATGAAATCCGCCGGTCGGGGCGTTGGCGCCTGCGGCAGGACAGGATCGACGGGGAGGCTCGACGTGGCGGCGGCGGAGACGGAAGCAGGCGGAAAACAGGGCTGGGGCAGGCGGCTGGCCGCGTACACCTGGCGGTACAAGGCGAACGTGCTGCTCGCGCTCGGGTCCTCGCTGGCCGGTATGGCCGTCATGGCCCTCGTACCGCTCGTCACCCGCACGATCATCGACGACGTCATCGGCGACGAGAGCAAGCCGATGGGCCCCTGGGCCGCCATGCTCATAGGCGCGGCCCTGCTGGTGTACGTACTCACCTACATACGCAGGTACTACGGCGGCCGCCTCGCCCTCGACGTCCAGCACGACCTGCGCACCGACATGTACGGCGCCATCACCCGCCTCGACGGCCGCCGCCAGGACGAGCTGTCCACCGGCCAGGTCGTCGGCCGGGCCACCAGCGACCTCCAGCTGATCCAGGGCCTGCTCTTCATGCTCCCGATGACCATCGGGAACTTCCTCCTCTTCGGGATATCCCTCGGCATCATGCTGGCGCTGTCGCCGCTGCTGACCCTCGTCGCCCTCCTCATGGCCCCCGCCCTCTGGTACATCGCCAAGCGCAGCCGCAAGAAGCTGTTCCCCGCCACCTGGTACGCCCAGAGCCAGGCCGCCGCCGTCGCCGGCGTCGTCGACGGGGCCGTGACCGGCGTCCGCGTCGTGAAGGGCTTCGGGCAGGAGGAGCAGGAGACCGGAAAGCTCCGCGCAGCCGGCCGCCGTCTGTTCGGCGGGCGGCTGCGGGCCATCCGGCTCAACTCGAAGTACACCCCCGCCCTCCAGGCCGTGCCCGCGCTCGGGCAGGTCGCGATGCTGGCCCTCGGCGGCTGGATGGCCACCCGCGGCCAGGTCACCCTCGGAACCTTCGTCGCCTTCTCCACCTACCTCGCCCAGCTCGTCGGCCCCGTCCGCATGCTCGCGATGGTCCTCACCGTCGGCCAGCAGGCCCGCGCGGGCGTCGAGCGCGTCTTCGAGCTGATCGACACCGAGCCGGTGATCGAGGAGGGCACGACCGCGCTGCCCGCCGACGCGCCCGCCACCGTCGAGTTCGAGGACGTCCGCTTCGGCTACGACCCCGAGCGGCCCGTCCTGGACGGGTTCTCGCTGCGGATCGAGGAGGGCGAGACCGTCGCCCTCGTCGGCTCCTCCGGCAGCGGCAAGTCCACCGTCTCGCTGCTCCTGCCCCGCTTCTACGACGCCGACAGCGGCGCCGTCCGCGTCGGCGGCCACGACGTGCGCGAGCTGACGTACGCCTCCCTGCGCGGCGCGATCGGCCTGGTGCCCGAGGACTCGTTCCTCTTCTCCGACTCGATCCGCGCCAACCTCGCCTACGGACGCCCCGACGCGGACGAGGAGCAGATCCGGGCCGCCGCCCGCGCCGCCCAGGCCGAGGGGTTCATCGAAGCCCTGCCCGCCGGGTACGACACCAAGGTCGGCGAGCAGGGCCTGACCCTGTCCGGCGGCCAGCGCCAGCGCATCGCGCTCGCCCGCGCCCTCCTGACCGACCCCCGGCTGCTCCTCCTGGACGATGCCACCTCCGCCGTCGACGCCCGCGTCGAGCACGAGATCCACGAGGCCCTGCGCGCCGTCATGGCCGGCCGCACCACGCTCCTCATCGCACACCGCCGCTCCACGCTCGCGCTGGCCGACCGGATCGCCGTACTCGACCACGGGCGGCTCTCCGACATCGGCACCCACGAAGAGCTCGAAGCCCGCTCAGCCCTGTACCGCAGGCTGCTGACCGACCCCGAAGCCCTCGGCGCCGCCTCGCCGCGCGTCCCCGAGGCCGCCGCGATGGCCGAGTTCGAGCGCGACCTGGAGCGGGACATCGAGATCGAGGCGGAGATCGACTCCGAGCCGGTCAACGCCAAGCGCCGGGTCTCCGGCGGGATCACCCCCGAGCTCTGGCGCCGCCAGGACGAGGCGGAGGGCGACGACCCCGCCCACGTCGCCGGCAGCCCCGCCACCCCCGAGCTGCTCGCGCAGGTCGCCGCCCTGCCGCCCGCCGACGACCTTCCCGACGTCGACGAGGACCGGGCCGCGGCCCCCGAGGACAGTTATGGCCTGCGCCGGCTGCTCCACGGGTTCTGGGCGCCGCTCGCCATCAGCCTCGGCCTCGTCGCCGTCGACGCGGGCTCCGGGCTGCTGCTGCCGATCCTGATCCGGCACGGCATCGACAAGGGCGTCGAACAGGCCGCGCTCGGAGCGGTCTGGGTGGCGGCGGGGCTGGCCCTGGCCGTTGTCATCGGGCAGTGGGCCGCGCAGTTCGCCGAGACCCGGATGACCGGCAGGACCGGCGAGCGCGTGCTGTACGCGCTGCGCGTGAAGATCTTCGCCCAGCTCCAGCGCCTCGGACTCGACTACTACGAGCGCGAGCTGACCGGCAAGATCATGACCCGGATGACCACCGACGTGGACGCGCTCTCCAGCTTCCTCCAGACCGGTCTGGTCACCGCCGTCGTCTCCGTCTTCACCTTCTTCGGCATCCTGATCGCCCTGCTCGTCCTCGACGTGGAACTGGCGCTGATCGTCTTCGCCACGCTCCCGCTGCTGGTCATCGGCACCGTCGTGTTCCGTCGCAAGTCGGTCGCCGCGTACGAACTCGCCCGCGACCGGGTCAGCGGGGTCAACGCCGACCTCCAGGAGTCCGTGGCCGGACTGCGCATCGTCCAGGCCTTCCGCCGCGAGGGCGACGGCGCCGTCCGCTTCGCCGGGCGCAGCGACTCCTACCGCGAGGCCCGGGTCCGCGGCCAGTGGCTGATATCCGTCTACTTCCCCTTCGTGCAGCTGCTGTCCTCGGGCGCCGCGGCCGCCGTGCTGATCGTCGGCGCGGGGCGGGTGGAGGCCATGACGCTCACCACGGGCGCGCTCGTCGCCTACCTGCTCTACATCGACCTGTTCTTCGCGCCCGTCCAGCAGCTCTCCCAGGTCTTCGACGGGTACCAGCAGGCCACCGTCTCCCTCGGCCGGATCCAGGACCTGCTGCGCGAGCCGACCACCACCCCCCGTCCCGCCGATCCGCGCCCGGTGGCGCAACTGCGCGGCGAGATCGCCTTCGAGGACGTGCGCTTCGCCTACGGCACCGCCGAGGAGCGCGGCGAGAAGGGCGAGGCGCTGGCCGGAATACGCCTGCGCATACCGGCCGGGCAGACCGTCGCGTTCGTCGGCGAGACCGGCGCCGGGAAGTCCACGCTGGTCAAGATGGTGGCCCGGTTCTACGACCCGACCTCCGGCCGGGTCACCGCCGACGGCGCCGACCTGCGGGAGCTGGACCTGACGGCGTACCGCCACAGGCTGGGCGTCGTCCCCCAGGAGGCCTACCTCTTCCCGGGGACGGTCCGCGACGCCATCGCCTACGGGCGGCCCGAGGCGAGCGACGCCGAAGTGGAGGCCGCCGCCCGCGCGGTCGGCGCCCACGACATGGTCGCCACCCTGGACGGCGGTTACCTGCACACCGTCGCCGAGCGGGGGCGCAACCTGTCGGCCGGTCAGCGCCAGCTGATCGCGCTGGCCCGGGCCGAACTCGTGGACCCGGACGTCCTGCTGCTGGACGAGGCGACGGCCGCACTGGACCTGGCCACCGAGGCGCAGGTCAACCTGGCCACCGACCGGCTCGCGGGCAAGCGCACCACCCTCGTCGTCGCCCACCGCCTGACGACCGCCGCCCGCGCCGACCGCGTGGTGGTCCTCGACCGCGGCGAGGTCGTGGAGGACGGTACGCACGCCGAACTGCTGGCGCGCGGTGGCCGGTACGCCGAGCTGTGGCGGACCTTCGCGGGAGAGGACGAGCGGGCCGTGGCCTGAGCCGCGCTCGCGCGGTGCAACCTTCCGCAGGACCGGGGCGTCGTACGGACGTACGGGCCGCGTACGACTGAGCGGGGGGCCGGGATGGTGGCGCAGGGGTGCGGGCGGGGACCGGGGGCGGGGCGCAAGCGGGGGGTGAAGCCGGGGCGGCCGGCGCCCCGCCGGCCGCGGCCGCTCACCCCGGGGGTGTTCGCGGCGGCGCTGTGGCTCGTCGGGGGCGCGCTGTTCACCGCGCCCCCGGCGCGGGCCGCCGCCGCCACCGACGGCGACCGCTGCACGGGCCGGCTGGCCAAGGTGGTGCCGTTCCCGTCCGGCGAGGGCGAGCTCCGCGTGTACAAGAGCCGCGCCCGGGTGTGCGCCGTGACCCTCGCCTCCCACCCGGGCGAGCGCCGCCGGATGGCGGTGAGCGTTCAGCCGCGTGGCGGTGTCCCGGTCGCCGATGCGGGGCGCTTCACCCGTTACGCGGGCCCCGTCACCGTCGGCGCGATCAGCCGCTGCGTGTATGTAAGGGGGAACGTAGCGGCCGGATCGGCCGATTCCGGCTGGATCCTGTGCTGACGACTTCCCCGCGGCCCAACTTGGTCTGTTCAGAGGCGCGTTGGCCCCGCTAGGTTCACGGCGACCGAAGTGAACGCAAGGGGAGGGCGAATGCGCAAGACGCTCGGATGGCTGCTGTCGCTCGTGGTGCTCATCGGCACCACGGGTGCGGCCGGCGCCACGGCACAAGCGGCCGAAGCCACGGAACCAGCGGCCACCGCCGCACGGCCGGCCGCCGCCGCGGACATCAAGGACCAGATCCTCGGCATCCCGGGGATGAGCCTGATCGAGGAGAAGCCGTATCCCGGATACCGCTTCTTCGTGCTCGCCTACGAGCAGCCGGTCGACCACCGTCAGCCCTCGAAGGGGACCTTCAAGCAGCGCCTGACCCTGCTGCACAAGGACACCTCGCGGCCCACGGTCTTCTACACCTCCGGTTACAACGTCAACACCAGCCCGCGCCGCAGCGAGCCGACGACCATCGTCGACGGCAACCAGGTGTCTCTGGAGTATCGATTCTTCACGCCTTCCCGGCCCGACCCCGCCAACTGGTCGGACTTGGACATCTGGCAGGCCGCCAGTGACCAGCACCGCCTGTTCACCGCCCTCAAGAAGATCTACAGCAAGAACTGGATCGCCACCGGCGGCAGCAAGGGCGGCATGACGGCGACGTACTACGAGCGCTTCTACCCGCGCGACATGGACGGCGTCGTCGCCTACGTCGCGCCGAACGACGTCAACAACAAGGAGGACTCGGCCTACGACCGGTTCCTCGCCAAGGTCGGCACCAAGGAGTGCCGCGACAAGCTGAACGCCGTCCAGCGCGAGGCGCTCGTCCGCCGCGAGCCGCTGGAGGCCAAGTACGCGGCCGCCGCCGCCGAGAACGGCTGGACCTTCACCACCGTCGGCACCCTCGACAAGGCCTACGAGGCCGTGGTGCTCGACTACACCTGGGCCTTCTGGCAGTACAGCCTGCTCGCGGACTGCGCCGGCATCCCGGTCGCGGCCACCGCCTCCGACCAGGAGATCTGGGACACCGTCGACACCATCTCCGGCTTCTCGGCCTACACCGACCAGGGCCTGGAGACGTACACGCCCTACTACTACCAGGCGGGTACGCAGCTCGGTTCGCCCGACATCAAGCAGCCGCACCTCAAGGGGCTGAGCCGCTACGGCTACCAGCCGCCGCGCGACTTCGTGCCGCGCGACATCCCGATGACCTTCAAGCCGGGGGTCATGGCGGACGTCGACGCCTGGGTGCGCACGCACGCCGACCGGATGCTGTTCGTGTACGGGCAGAACGACCCGTGGGGCGCAGAACCGTTCCACCTCGGCTACGGGGTCAAGGACAGCTACGTGATGATCGCGCCGGGCGCCAACCACGGGGCGAACGTCGCCAAGCTCCAGGACGGCGAGCGGGCCCTCGCGACCGCGAGGATCCTCCAGTGGGCCGGGGTGGCGCCGGCCGCCGCCCTCACCGACGCGGGGCGGGCGACGCCGCTGGCGAAGCCGGACCCGCAGCTCGACCGGCAGGACCTCCCGCGCGAGGCGCAGCTGCGCCCGTAGCTCCCGGGTGACAGGGGCCGCGGGCCCGGCGTGCGCGCTCAGTCGTACGTCAGCCCGTGGCCCAGCGGGTAGCGTCCCGGCACCGCGACCGGGAGGCGGCCCACGGGCCGCCGCGCACCGGTGATCATCCGGGCCGCCGCCCGCATCTCCACGTCCGTCCAGGAGTACGTCGCCAGTTCCGCGGCGCACTCCGGCAGGCGGGCGCCGTCGTAGGGGTTGCGGATCGCGACCGCCACCACCGGCACTCCGGTGGCCAGCAGGTCCGCCACCAGCTTCCGCTGCGGGCTGTCGCCCTCGGGGACGTTGTACGTGCACACCACCACCGCCGCGTGGCCGGGCGCCGCCGCCACCGCCCCCTCGGCCGCCACGGCCGAGGCCCGGCAGCCCAGGGCCGTCAGCTCCCGCGCCAGTACCTCCGTAGGGGGTCCGGTGGTACCGCTGGGGGAGGGCGGGGCGGCGCCCGTCACCAGCACCCGGGGCGCGGCCGCGGCGTCCAGCGGCAACACCTTCGCGGGGTTGGCCAGCAGGGTCGTCGTACCGGCCGCGATCTCGTCGGCGGCCGCCAGGTGCCCGGACACCCCCACCACGTCCGCCGGCTCCGGCCCGGCGGTGGCGGCGGCGGCGAACAGGCCCCGGCGCGCCTTGAGTTCCAGGATCCGCAGCACCGATTCCTCGATCCGGGCCACGGTCAGCTCGCCCGACTCCACGGCCGCCAGCACGCTCCGGTACGCCAGCGCCAGGTCCGGCGGGTTCAGCAGCTGGTCGCAGCCCGCCTTGAGGGCCAGGACGGGTACCCGGTCGTTGCCGTACTTCTGGCGGACGCCGGCCATGTCCAGCGCGTCGGTGACCACCACCCCCGCGAAGCCCAGGCGTTCGCGCAGGATGCCCGTCACGATGGGCCGTGAGAGGGTCGCCGGGTCCCCGGAGGGATCGAGCGCGGGGAAGACGATGTGCGCCGTCATGACCGCGTCCACGCCCGCCGCGACGGCCGCCCGGAACGGCGGCTCGTCCAGCTCCTCCCACTGGGCACGGGTGTGCCGCATCACGGGGAGTCCCACGTGGCTGTCGGTCTCGGTGTCGCCGTGTCCGGGGAAGTGCTTGGCGGTGGCGGCCACCCCCGCGCCCTGGTACCCGCGGACCTGGGCGGCGACCAGCGCCGCCACCGCCTCCGGGTCGGCGCCGAAGGACCGTACGCCGATCACCGGGTTGGCCGGGTTCACGTTCACGTCGGCGACCGGCGCGTAGTCCTGCCGGATGCCCATGGCGGCCAGTTCCGCACCGGCGATCCGCGCGGCCCGCCGGGCCTCGGCGGTGGAACCCGTGCCGCGGTGGGCGGCGCCGAGCGCCATCGCCCCCGGCAGCAGGGTCGCGGGCTTGCCGATGCGGGCGACCGCGCCGTGCTCCTGGTCCGTGGACAGCAGCAGCGGGATGCCGGCGCCCGAGCCGGTCGCCGCCTGCTGGAGGCCCTGCGAGAGGGCGGCGATCTGCTGCGGGCCACGGGTGTTGTGGGCCCACGCGAAGTAGATGACCCCGCCCAGGTGGTAGCGGGCGACGAGTTCGGCGGCGGTGCGCACCCCGAACTGCGCGAGGTTCACCTCCGCGTCCGCCGCGTCGGGCTCGCTCGCGGAATGCCCGTACGCCCGGGACACGAACAGCTGCCCGACCTTCTCGGCGAGGCTCATCCCCTCCATCAGCCGGCGCAGCTCCGCCCGGTCCGGGTAGCGCCCCGGCCGGCCGCCGGGCCCGGAGTCCGGGGGGTGCGGGTCGTCGGGGGCGCCGTCGGAGGCGGAGGCGCCCTCCGGGGCGCTGCGGACGTCCGAGGCGGAGGAGACCGGTGCGGTGGCCGTGACGGCAGCCAGGGCGGCCGCGGTGAGCAGGGTCCTGCGGGAGGCGTGGTTCGGCACGCGCCGGACCCTACTGCCGGGCTGCGTCCCCGGGGCTGCGGACACTCTCGGCGTCCCCCGGAAGTGGCCCTTCGGGAGCAGTGGCGGCGGCAGCATCGGCCCGGGCCGTCCAGTGCGCCCGGAGGGTGCGCACGGCCGCGGTGATGGCCGGGCGGCGGGCCGCGCCCACCCGCCACAGCGCGTACAGCCGCCGGACCGGCCCCGGTTCCAGCGGTACGGCCACCGCCCCCTCGGGCAGAGGGCCCGTGCCCAGGCGCGGTACGACCGCGACCCCGAGCCCCGCCGCGACCAGGGCGACGATGGTGTGGTTCTCCTCGGCGACGTGCGCGATGTCGGGCTCGAACCCCGCCGTGCGCAGGGTCCGCACCAGCCAGTCGTGGCAGACCCAGCCCGGGGGCTGGCACACCCACCGCTCGCCGCCCAGGTCCGCCCGGCGGATCACGGGGCGGGCGGTGAACGGGTGCCCGGCCGGGACGACCAGGTCGCAGTGGTCGTCCCCGATCACCGCCTGCTCGATGCCCTCGGGGGCCGGGAGCGGGGCGATGTCCCAGTCGTGCGCCACCGCCAGGTCGGTGACCCCGCGCGCCACGAGGTCCACCGACAGGTGCGGGTCCACCTCCGTCAGGCGCACGTCCAGTGCCGGGTGCCGGGCGGCCAGTTCGGCCAGAACGCCGGGCAGCAGCCCGCGCGCCGCCGAGGCGAAGGCGGCCACGGCCAGCAGCCCGCTCGGCTGCCCGCGCCGCTCCTCCAGCGTCGTCTCGGCCCGCTCCACGATCGCCAGCAACTCCCGTGCGGTGTCGGCGAGGTGGCGGGCCTCCTCGGTGAGGGCGACCCCCCGCCCGCGCCGCTCCAGCAGCGTGGTGCGGGTCTCGCGCTCCAGCTTGGCGATCTGCTGCGAGACGGCCGAGGGGGTGTAGCCGAGGGCGGCCGCCGCGCCCGCGACGGAACCGTGGACGGAGACGGCGTGCAGGGCGCGCAGCCGGGACAGGTCGAGCATGCCGCGATGGTAGCCCCGGGTGGCCCCGACACGTAAGCATTGCTTCATCCATCGCGGAAGAGATCCGCGCTGGTGCTACATGGTCCGGCCGTCGATGCTCGGTGCATGCGTCCTGTACACACCGCGCTCGCCGTGCTCGTCACCGCCGTCTGGGGTTTCAACTTCGTCGTCATCGAGATCGGCCTCGGCCACTTCCCGCCGCTGCTCCTGTCCGCCCTGCGGTTCCTGGTGGCCGCCTTGCCCGCCGTGTTCTTCGTCGGCAGGCCCAAGGTGGCCTGGAAGTGGGTCGTCGGCGTCGGAGTGGCCCTCGGCATCGCCAAGTTCGGCCTGTTGTTCACGGGAATGGCCGCCGGGATGCCCGCCGGTCTGTCCTCCCTCGTCCTGCAGATCCAGGCCGTCTTCACCGCCGTGCTCGCCTCGCTCGTCCTGCGCGAGCGGCCCGGGGCGGTGCGGGTGCTCGGCATGGGCGTGGCGCTCGCCGGGATCGCGGTCGCCGCCGTGGACGAGGGCACCTCCGGGCCGGTCGCCGGTTTCCCGCTCGTCGTGGCGGCCGCCGCCTGCTGGGGCGTGTCCAACGTGCTGACCCGCAGGGCCGCCCCACCCGACGCGCTGAACTTCATGGTGTGGGTGTGCACGGTCCCGGTGCTGCCGCTGATCGGGCTGTCGCTGCTGCTGGAGGGCCCCGGGCGGGACGCGGCGGCGCTGCGCGCCCTGGACTGGTCGGGGGTGGCCGTCATCGGGTACGTCGCCTGGATCTCGACGGTGTTCGGCTTCGGCGCCTGGGGCTACCTGCTGCGCCGCTACCCGGCCTCCGCGGTGGCCCCGTTCTCGCTGCTGGTTCCCGTGTTCGGCATGTCGTCGGCCGCGCTGGTGCTCGGCGAGGGCGTCTCGGGCATGCGCTGGCTGGCCGCCGCCCTGCTCGTCGGCGGGGTGGGCCTGACCTCGCTGGCCCCCGGGCGCGTGAAGCCCCGTACGACGGCGGCCGGCCCGGCGGCCCCGCCCGCGGCGACCGCCGCCGCTCCCGCCCCCGCCCCCTGACGGTTCGTGCGGCACGCCGTCGTCTTCGTGCAGCACACCGCCCTTGAGTAATGGTGGAGTAAAGACCTGCCCCCGGGTGCAACCGCCGGCGGCGCAGGCGGGTCGTAAGGAGCGTCGGCGCTTCCGGGAGGGGATCTGGGGGGATCGGGAAGTCCGGCACGGGAGGGGTAACCGTGAGGGGGTCCGGCCGGAAGGCCGGACCCCCTTCGGTTTGTCCACAGGCGCGGCGGCCTGTCGGCGGCGGCCGGTACTTTCTTGGCATGACGAGCAACGGGGCAGTGCAACTTGCCGTGGTGGAGGGGGTGCTGGAACGCATCACCTACGCCAACGAGGAGAGCGGCTACACCGTCGCCCGGGTCGACACCGGCCGGGGCGCCGGCGACCTGCTGACCGTCGTCGGGTCCCTGCTCGGCGCGCAGCCCGGCGAGTCGCTGCGCATGGAGGGCCGCTGGGGCTCCCACCCCCAGTACGGCAAGCAGTTCAGCGTCGAGAACTACTCCACCATCCTGCCCGCCACCATCCAGGGCATCCGGCGCTACCTCGGCTCCGGCCTCATCAAGGGCATCGGCCCGAAGATCGCCGAGCGCATCGTCGACCACTTCGGCACCGACACCCTCGATGTGATCGAGGACGAACCGGAGCGGCTGATCGAGGTCCCCGGCCTCGGACCCAAGCGGACCAAGCTGATCGGCGCCGCCTGGGAGGAGCAGAAGGCCATCAAGGAGGTCATGGTCTTCCTCCAGGGCGTCGGCGTCTCCACCTCCATCGCGGTCCGCATCTACAAGAAGTACGGGGACGCCTCCATCTCCGTGGTCCGCAACCAGCCCTACCGGCTCGCCGCCGACGTCTGGGGCATCGGCTTCCTCACCGCCGACCGCATCGCCCAGGCCGTCGGGATCCCGCACGACAGTCCGGAACGGGTCAAGGCCGGGCTCCAGTACGCCCTGTCCCAGTCCACCGACCAGGGCCACTGCTTCCTCCCGGAGGAACGCCTGATCGCCGACGGGGTCAAGCTGCTCCAGGTGGACACCGGTCTGGTCATCGAGTGCCTGGCCGAGCTGGCCGCCGACCCGGAAGGGGTGGTCCGCGAGGCCGTGCCCGATCCACAGGGCGGCCCACCGCTCACCGCCGTGTACCTGGTCCCCTTCCACCGGGCCGAGCTGTCGCTGGTCGGCCAGGTCCGGCGGCTGCTGAACGCCGAGGAGGACCGGATGCCCGGCTTCCAGGACGTGGACTGGGACAAGGCGCTCGACTGGCTGGCCGGCCGCACCGGGGCCAAGCTCGCCCCGGAGCAGCGGGACGCCGTCCGGCTGGCCCTCACCCGCCGGGTCGCCGTCCTCACCGGCGGCCCCGGCTGCGGCAAGTCCTTCACCGTGCGCTCGATCGTGGAACTCGCCCGGGCCAAGAAGGCCAAGGTGGTGCTGGCAGCGCCCACCGGCCGGGCCGCGAAGCGGCTCTCGGAGCTGACCGGGGCCGACGCCTCCACCGTGCACCGGCTGCTGGAGCTCAAACCGGGCGGGGACGCGGCCTACGACCGGGAGCGGCCCTTGGAAGCGGATCTCGTCGTGGTGGACGAAGCCTCGATGCTCGATCTGCTGCTCGCGAACAAACTGGTGAAGGCGGTGGCCCCGGGCGCGCACCTGCTCCTGGTGGGGGACGTGGACCAGCTGCCGTCGGTGGGCGCGGGCGAGGTGCTGCGGGACCTGCTCGCCGAGGACGGGCCGGTGCCCGCCGTGCGGCTGACCAGGATCTTCCGCCAGGCACAGCAGTCGGGCGTGGTCACCAACGCCCACCGGATCAACACCGGGGTGCCGCCCATCACCGACGGGCTGCCGGACTTCTTCCTCTTCCCCGAGGAGGACACCGAGGAGGCCGGCCGGCTCGCCGTGGACGTGGCCGCACGGCGAATTCCGGCCAGATTCGGCCTGGATCCGCGCCGTGACATCCAGGTGCTCGCGCCGATGCACCGGGGCCCCGCCGGAGCGGGCAACCTCAACGGCCTGCTCCAGCAGGCGGTCACCCCCGCCCGGCCCGGCCTGCCCGAGAAGCGGTTCGGCGGCCGGGTCTTCCGGGTGGGTGACAAGGTGACCCAGATCCGGAACAACTACGAGAAGGGCGCCAACGGTGTCTTCAACGGCACGGTCGGCGTGGTCACCGGCCTTGACCTGGACGAACAGCGGCTGACGGTGCGGACGGAGGAGGACGAGGAGGTCGCCTACGAGTTCTCCGAGCTCGATGAGCTGGCCCACGCGTACGCCGTCACCATCCACCGGTCCCAGGGCAGCGAATACCCGGCCGTCGTGATCCCCGTCACGACCGGCGCCTGGATGATGCTCCAGCGGAACCTGCTCTACACGGCCGTGACCAGGGCGAAGAAACTGGTCGTTCTGGTCGGGTCACGCAGGGCGCTCGGCCAGGCGGTGCGTACCGTTTCCGCAGGCAGGAGGTACACGGCGGTCGCCCCCAGACTGTCCGGCCGGATACCGGTGGGAAACATCACCTAAATGATCGATCATTTTGGGTTCCGCCTGGTGCGCCCAGGGGGCAGGATGTTCAGGTTGGCGGCACTCAGTGCCGTCGAAAGCACCAAAGGCCGACCCCGAGTGCACTCTCCTGCGCCAAATGGGGGAAGGTAGAGGCAGTCAGGGCACCTCGAAGAAGAGGCACTACGTCGGTGAGGGATGACGTGAGCGACAACTCTGTAGTACTCCGGTACGCGGACGGTGAATACACCTACCCGGTGGTCGACAGCACCGTCGGTGACCAGGGCTTCGACATCTCGAAGCTGCGGGCCCAGACCGGGCTCGTCACCTTGGACAGCGGCTACGGCAACACCGCCGCCTACAAGTCCGCGATTACCTACCTCGACGGCGAGCAGGGGATCCTGCGCTACCGCGGATACCCGATCGAGCAGCTGGCCGAGCGTTCGACCTTCATCGAGGTCGCCTACCTGCTGATCAACGGGGAGCTGCCGACCGTCGACCAGCTCGCGTCGTTCCGCAACGAGATCACCCAGCACACGCTGCTGCACGAGGACGTCAAGCGGTTCTACGACGGCTTCCCGCGTGACGCGCACCCGATGGCGATGCTGTCCTCCGTGGTCAGCGCGCTGTCGACGTTCTACCAGGACAGCCACAACCCCTTCGACGAGAAGCAGCGCCACCTCTCGACGATCCGGCTGCTGGCCAAGCTCCCGACGATCGCGGCGTACGCGTACAAGAAGTCCGTCGGCCACCCGGTGGTCTACCCGCGCAACGACCTCGGCTACGTCGAGAACTTCCTGCGCATGACCTTCTCCGTGCCGGCCCAGGAGTACGACCTGGACCCGGTCGTGGTCTCCGCGCTCGACAAGCTGCTGATCCTGCACGCGGACCACGAGCAGAACTGCTCGACCTCCACCGTGCGTCTGGTCGGCTCCTCGCAGGCGAACATGTTCGCCTCGATCTCCGCCGGCATCTCGGCCCTGTGGGGCCCCCTGCACGGTGGCGCCAACCAGTCGGTGCTGGAGATGCTGGAAGGCATCAAGAACGACGGCGGTGACGTCGACGCCTTCATCCGCAAGGTGAAGAACAAGGAAGACGGCGTCCGCCTCATGGGCTTCGGGCACCGCGTCTACAAGAGCTTCGACCCCCGGGCGAAGATCATCAAGGCGGCGGCCCACGACGTCCTCTCGGCGCTCGGCAAGAGCGACGAGCTGCTCGACATCGCGCTCAAGCTGGAAGAGCACGCGCTGGCCGACGAGTACTTCGTCTCGCGCAACCTCTACCCGAACGTGGACTTCTACACCGGTCTCATCTACCGGGCCATGGGCTTCCCGACCGAGATGTTCACCGTGCTCTTCGCGCTCGGCCGCCTTCCCGGCTGGATCGCCCAGTGGCACGAGATGATCAAGGAGCCCGGCTCCCGCATCGGCCGACCGCGCCAGATCTACACCGGCGAGGTCCTGCGCGACTTCGTCCCGGTCGAGGCCCGCTGACCCGAGGCTCTCCCGGACCCGCAAGGGCCCGCGCGCACACGAAAAGCGCCCCGCCGTCGATCCCCCCACGGGTCGACGGTCGGGGCGCTTTCCTTTCCCCGGAACGGATTCCCCCCACGGGACCCGAGCCGGGGTGTCGGCGAGGAGTGCGGTCCTGATGCACTCCAACGGGGTTTTTGCCGGGACCCGCACGGGTCGGGAGGGCCGCTCAAAGCTCCCCGGGGTGCACGTGTCCCGGCCGGCTGATGCCCGGGACGTCCCCCAAGACCTCCCGCGAACGTCCCCCAAGACGTTCCTGGCATCACCCCATTAGACCCGGGCATCAGCCCGATGGTTACGTTCGAATCACTGTGATCTGCGTCTCCTGTGAAGGAGTTGTGCGTGCGGTGCGAAGGGGATCCTCTAGCGGAAGGACCGCAACCGCAGGCTGTTGGTCACCACGAACACCGAAGAAAAGGCCATCGCCGCACCGGCGATCATCGGGTTGAGCAGGCCGGAGGCCGCGAGCGGCAACGCGGCCAGGTTGTACCCGAAGGCCCAGAAGAGGTTGCCCTTGATCGTGGCCAGGGTCCGGCGGGAGAGCCGGATCGCGTCCGCCGCCACCCGCAGGTCGCCCCGCACCAGCGTCAGGTCGCCCGCCTCGATGGCCGCGTCCGTGCCGGTGCCCAGCGCCAGGCCCAGGTCCGCCTGGGCGAGGGCGGCCGCGTCGTTGACACCGTCCCCGACCATGGCGACCGTACGACCCTCGCCCTGCAGGCGGCGTACGACCTCCACCTTCTCCTGCGGAAGCACCTCGGCGATCACCTCGTCGATGCCCACCTCGCGGGCCACCGCCTCGGCCGCGGCCCGGTTGTCGCCGGTCAGCAGCACCGGCGTGAGGCCGAGCGCCCGCAGCCGCGCGACCGCCTCGGCGCTGGTCCCCTTCACCGCGTCGGCCACGCCCAGCACCCCGCGCACCTCCCCGTCCCAGGCCACCAGTACCGCCGTGCCCCCCGCGGCCTCGGCGGCCGCCTTGGCTCCCGCCAGGGCGGCCGGCGCGGCCGCGACGCCCCGCTCCGCCAGCAGTCGCTCCCGGCCCACCACGACGGAGCGCCCCTCCACCACGCCCCGTACGCCCAGCCCGGCGAGGTTCTCGAAGGCCTCGGGGACCGGCAGGGCCCCCACCCGCTCGGCGGCGCCCACCGCGACGGCCCGGGCGATGGGGTGCTCGGAGGCGTGCTCCAGGGAACCGGCCAGGCGCAGCAGCTCCGACGCGTCCACGCCCGGGGCGGGGTGCACCCCCGACAGGGTCATCCTGCCGGTGGTGACGGTGCCGGTCTTGTCCAGGACGACGGTGTCCACCCGGCGGGTCGACTCCAGCACCTCCGGTCCCTTGATCAGGATGCCGAGCTGGGCGCCCCGGCCGGTGCCGACCATCAGCGCGGTCGGCGTGGCCAGTCCCAGGGCGCAGGGGCAGGCGATGATCAGGACGGCCACCGCGGCGGTGAACGCCGCCGTCGGGTCGTCGGTGATCAGCAGCCAGGTCACCCAGGTCCCGACGGAGAGCAGCAGGACGACGGGCACGAAGACGGCGGAGATCCGGTCGGCGAGGCGCTGCACCCGGGCCTTGCCGTTCTGCGCCTCCTCGACCAGCCGTGCGATCCGGGCCAGCTGGGTGTCCGCGCCGACCCGGGTCGCCTCGACGACCAGCCGCCCGGACGTGTTGACGGTCGCTCCGGTCACGGCGTCGCCGACGCCCACGTCGAGCGGGACGGACTCCCCGGTCAGCAAGGAGACGTCCACGGCGGAGCTGCCCTCGGCCACCGTGCCGTCGGTGGCGATCTTCTCGCCGGGCCGGACCACGAACCGGTCCCCGACGGCCAGCGCGCCCACCGGGATCCGCACCTCGCGGCCGGCGCGCAGGACGGCGACGTCCTTGGCGCCCAGCTCCAGCAGCGCCTTGAGGGCCGCGCCCGCCTTCCGCTTGGAGCGGGCCTCCAGGTAGCGGCCCAGCAGGATGAAAGTGACGACGCCGGAGGCGACCTCCAGGTACAGGGCGTCGCCCGTCGTGGAGGCGGTGAGGGCGAAGTCGTGCCTCATCCCGGTCATGCCGGCGTGGCCGAAGAACAGCGCCCACAGTGACCAGCCGAACGCGGCGAGCGTGCCCAGCGAGACCAGGGTGTCCATGGTGGCCGCGCCGTGCTTCACGTTGGTCCAGGCGGCCCGGTGGAAGGGCAGTGCGCCCCACACGGCGACGGGCGCGGCCAGGGTCAGCGACAGCCACTGCCAGTTGTCGAACTGGAGGGCCGGGACCATGGCCAGCACCACGACCGGCAGCGCCAGTACGGCGCTGACCAGCAGCCGTTGGCGTAGCGCGGCGAGCTCCGGGTCGGCCGGGAAGGCGGCCGTCGCGGCGGCGGCGGCGGCGGTGTCCGTACCGGCGCCGGCGGCGGGCTCCGGTACGGGCGGTGGCGGGGGCGGCGGGGGCTGCTCGGCGGTGTAGCCGGTCTTGACGACCGTCGCGATCAGGTCGGCCACCCGCACGTCACCCGAGTACGAGACCTTCGCCTTCTCGGTGGCGTAGTTCACCGTGGCGCTGACCCCGTCCATCCGGTTCAGCTTCTTCTCGATGCGGGCGGCGCAGGAGGCGCACGTCATCCCGCCGATGACCAGCTCGACTTCCGCGGCGCCGGCCACCGCCACCGGTCCTTCGTGCACTGCGTTGCCGCTCATTTCCGGCTCATCTCCGGCTCGTCTCCGGCTTCAAGGGAAAGGCCGGGCCGTACGCGGCCCGCAAGGGCGGCCCCCGTACGACCCGGCGGGTCCTTCGGCTGTCCTACGGGCCTCAGGCCCGGCCCGCCAGCTCGTACCCGGCCTCGTCCACGGCGGCGCGCACGTCGTCGTCCTGGAGCGGGGCGGCGGAGACCACGGTGACCTCGCCGGTCGCGGCGACGGCCTTGACGGAGCTCACGCCCGCCAGCGCCGAGATCTCGGCGGTCACCGCGCCCTCGCAGTGCCCGCAGGTCATGCCGGTCACCCGGTAGACGGTGGTGGTCTGCGTGTCCGTCTCGGCGCTCATGTCGTTCTCCTCTGCGGGGGCGGGTCGGTCGCGGGCCGGTGGCGTCTTCACACCATCCTCCCCGATTCCCCCCAAGTGTACCCCCAGGGGGTATGACGAGGGCCGAACCCGGTTCAGGCGTCGCGGCGGGCCCGGTTCCCCGGGCGCCGGGCCACCCAGGCGCGGATCGTATCGTCGTACCAATAGGGCTTCCCGTGCTCCACGTGGTCGGGAGCCGGCAGCAGTCCGTGCTTGCGGTAGGAGCGCACCGTATCCGGCTGGACGCGAATGTGGGCGGCGATCTCCTTGTACGACCACAGCTGTCGGTCGCTCATGAACGGCACCTCCTTGTCCACGCCGCTGGGGCCGGCCGGGAGGCCGTCGGGGGAGCCGGGGCGTGGACGGACGATCACTCGGGTTGTGCCCGGGGAACGACCCGCGGTGACCTGAGGGCAGCGCCTGTCGACTGTCTGTGACGCAAGACCCGCGTAACGCGGACATGCGTGACACGGCAGCGACTTCCGTGACGGAAGTGGCATGCCGTGCACGCCGGTCGGCGGGCCTCAGCGGTAGAGCGCGGGCCGTTCCACCAGCTCCACGGGCGTGCGGGCCCCGCTGCGCGCGGCGGCCAGCCCCGCCTCGGAGACGGCTGCGGCCGCGTAGCCGTCCCACACGTCGGGTCCGTCGATCCGCCCCCGCGCGGCCGCCGCCACCCACCGCCGCACCTGGCGGTCGTAGGCATCGGCGAACCGGACGAGGAAGTCCTGGGCGATCTCCCCGCCCCACCGGCCCCCCGACTGCACGACCATCGCCCGGGCGTCCCCGATCCGGGCGCTGCCCGACTCGCCGACCGCCTCGCACTGCACCTGGTAGCCGAAACCGCAGTTGACGAAGATCTCCACGTCGACGATGGCCCCGCCCGAGGTCTCCAGCACTACGAAACGGGGATCGCCCAGCCCCTCGGGCGCAGCGGCGGAAGGGGTGGGGGACAGGACCGTCACCGCGGTGATCTCCTGCCCCAGCAGCCAGCGGGCGGCGTCGACCTCGTGCACCACGGAATCGCTGATCAGCATGTCGCCGGTGAAGAAGGAGGGGGAGGACGCGTTGCGGTGACGGCAGTGCAGGAACAGCGGCCGCCCGATCCCTCCCTCGTCCAGCAGCTCTTTCAGCCGCTCGTACTCGGCGTCGAAGCGCCGCATGAAGCCCACCTGGACCAGCCTGCGGCCGAGCCTGCGCTCCGCCTCCAGCACCCGCAGGGCCCCCGCCGGATCCGGGGTCAGCGGCTTCTCGCACAACACCGGCAGCTCCCGTGCGAGGGCGTGCAGGAGCGCCTCCTCGTGGGCGGCCCCGGGCGAGGCCACCAGGACGGCGTCCACCCCGGGCGCGGCGATCGCCGCCGCGGCGTCGCTGTGCGCGCTCACGCCGTCCAGGCCCGCCACGGCCTCCTTGGCGCGGTCGCCGTCCGGATCCGCCACGGCCACCACCCGCGCCCCGCCGACCGTCCGGCCGATCCGCCGGACGTGGTCGGCGCCCATCCTGCCGGCTCCGATGACGGCGATGCCGAGCGTGCTGGTCATGTGGAAGTCCCCCTCGGGTGTCGACTGGTCAGCGGGCGCCGCAGGAGCGCAGGTAGGAACGGGTCCGGCGGGCGATCGGCAGCGGCCGGTCCGGCGGGCACGGGTACATGTCCTGCTCGACGATGGCGAACAGGTCCACGCCGAGCGCCTGCGCGGCGGCCAGTACGGGCTCCAGCGCGGGTACCCCCGACGGCGGCTCGCACATCACCCCGCGTGCCACGGCCGGCCCGAACGGCACCTGCCCGGCGACGACTTCGGCCAGGATCCGCGGGTCCACCTGCTTGAGGTGCAGGTAGCCGATCCGCTCGCCGAAGGTCTCGACGGCCCGGACGCTGTCCCCGCCGCAGTACGCGTAGTGCCCGGTGTCCAGGCAGAGCGAGACCAGGTCCGGGTCGGTGGCGTCGAGGAAGCGGGCGACGTTCTCCGGGGTGTCGATGTGGGTGTCCGCGTGCGGGTGGACCACGATCCGCAGCCCGTACCGCTCGCGCACCTCCCGGCCCAGCCGCTCGGTCTGCGTGGTCAGTTCTCGCCAGCCCGACGCGGTGAGGGTCCGGTCCTCCAGCACCTCGCCGGTCTTGTCGTCGCGCCAGAACGAGGGGATGACCACGAGGTGCGCCGCGCCCATGGCCCGGGTGAGTTCCGCGATCCGCGACACGTGCTCCCAGGTCTGCTCCCACACGCCCGGCCCGTGATGGAGTCCGGTGAAGACGGTGCCCGCGGACACGCGCAGGCCGCGCTTGCCGGTCTCGTCGGCGAGGCGGTCCGCATCGGTGGGCAGGTAGCCGTACGGACCGAGCTCGATCCACTCGTACCCGGCGTCCGCGACCTCGTCCAGGAAGCGCTCCCAGGGCGTCTGGCGGGGATCGTCGGGAAACCAGACACCCCACGAGTCCGGAGCCGAACCGATGCGGATACGGGTCAGCGCGGGTGGGGAGGACGGGGGAGTGGAAGGCGGGGGAGCGGAGGACGGCGAGGACGTCATGGCGGCCACCTTAGGGTGCGAGGCTCGAAAGGGGACGGGGAAGAGCAGTGGGAGAGGAAGTGGGAGCAGTGGCACCGGACAGCGGGGACGGGGACGCGTCCGACGCGGCGCGGACCACCGGGGACGGGGACGTGTTCGACCTGATCACGATGGGGCGCATCGGTGTGGATCTCTACCCGCTGAGAACCGGCGTACCGCTCGCCGAAGCGGATACCTTCGGCAAGTTCCTCGGCGGCTCCCCGACGAACGTCGCGGTGGCGGCGGCCCGCCTCGGCCGGCGCGTGGCCGTGATCACCCGGACCGGAGCCGACCCCTTCGGCGCGTACCTGCGCGCGGAGCTGCGGGCCTTCGGCGTCGACGACCGGTGGGTGCGCGAGGTGGCCGCCTACCCGACGCCCGTCACCTTCTGCGAGATCTTCCCGCCGGACGACTTCCCGCTGTATTTCTACCGCTTCCCCAAGGCACCCGATCTGGAGATCGCCGCCGATGAGATCGACGCCGACGCGGTGCGGGCCGCCCGGGTGTTCTGGATGACGGGTACGGGTCTGAGCGCGGAGCCGAGCCGGAGCGCCACCCTGGCCGCGCTCGAAGCCCGCTCGAAGTCCGGGACCACCGTCTTCGACCTCGACTGGCGGCCCATGCTGTGGGACGAGGCGCCGGAGCGCTGGTACGAGCGGGCGCTCGCGCACGCCACCGTCGCCGTGGGCAACGCCGAGGAGTGCGCGATCGCCACGGGCGAGCGGGAGCCGTACGCGGCGGCGCGGGCCCTGCTGGACGCCGGGGTGGATCTGGCCGTCGTCAAACGCGGCCCGGCCGGTGTCCTCGCCGTCCACCGCGACGGGACGGCGGTCGAGGTGCCGCCGGTGCCGGTGGAGGTCGTCAACGGCCTCGGCGCGGGCGACGCCTTCGGCGGCGCGCTGTGCCACGGGCTGCTCGCCGGCTGGGACACGGCGCGCGTGCTGCGCTTCGCCAACGCGGCGGGTGCGATCGTCGCCTCCCGCCTGGCCTGTTCGACGGCGATGCCGTACGCGAAGGAGGTCGAGGAGGTGCTGGAACGGTGACGGTGACCGCCTCCCACACGATGGCCTCCACGGCCCTGCGGGTCCTGGACCTCGCCCCCGGCGAGAGTCACGAGCACTCCTGCGGCGACCACGAGTGGATCGTCCTGCCGCTGGCGGGCGCCTGCGCCGTCACCTGCCGTGCCCCCGATCCGCAGGTGATCGAACTCCGGGGCCGCGAGGGCGTGTTCGCTTCGGTGACCGATTTCGCCTACCTCCCGCGCGACGGCCGCGCCTCGATCACCTCTCCGGGCGGGGGCCGGTTCGCGCTCGCCGGGGCACGCTGCGAGCGGGCGCTGCCGGCCCGGTACGGGCCGGCGGAACGGGTACCGGTCGAGCTGCGCGGCGCCGGGCAGTGCTCCCGCCAGGTCAACAACTTCGCCGCCGCCGACGCCTTCGCGTGCGACCGGCTCATCGCGGTCGAGGTGCTGACCCCGGGCGGCAACTGGTCCTCGTACCCGCCGCACAAGCACGACGAGCACCGCCCCGGTGAGGAGTCCCGGCTGGAGGAGATCTACTACTTCGAGATCGCCCCGCACGAGGGCACGCCCGGCTGCGGCTACCAGCGTGTCACCCCCTCCCCGGCCGGGAAGACCGACATCCTCACCGAGGTGAGGACCGGGGACGCCGTGCTCATCCCGGACGGCTGGCACGGGCCGTCCATCGCCACCCCCGGGCACGACATGTACTACCTCAACGTGATGGCCGGCCCCGAAGGCCCGCGGGAGTGGCTGATCCGCGACCATCCCGACCACGGCTGGATCCGGTCCACCTGGGCCGGCGCGGAGGTCGACCCCCGGCTGCCCTTCTACCGAGCGGAGGACCACCGCCCATGACCACGATCAGGCTCACCGTGGCGCAGGCCCTCGTACGCTTCCTCGCCCGCCAGTACACCGAGCGCGACGGCAGCCGTCGGCGGCTGGTCGCCGCGACCTGGGGGATCTTCGGGCACGGCAACGTCGCCGGGATCGGGCAGGCACTGCTGGAGAGCGGCCCGCAGGAGATGCCCTTCCTCCAGGGGCGCAACGAGCAGGCCATGGTCCACGCGGCCGTCGGGTACGCCCGCCAGTCGGGGCGGCTGTCGGCGCACGCCGTGACCACCTCCATCGGGCCCGGCGCGACCAACCTCGTCACCGGGGCCGCCCTCGCGACGGTCAACCGGCTGCCGGTGCTGCTGCTTCCGGGGGACACCTTCGCCACCCGGCCCGCCGATCCGGTGCTCCAGCAGCTGGAGGTGCCCTACGCCGGCGACGTCTCCGTCAACGACACCCTGCGGCCCGTGTCCCGCTTCTTCGACCGGGTCACCCGCCCGGAGGCGCTGATCCCCGCCGCCCTCCAGGCGGTGCGGGTGCTGACCGATCCCGTCCAGACCGGTGCGGTGACGCTCGCGCTCCCGCAGGACGTACAGGCCGAGGCCCACGAGTGGCCCGAGGAGTTCTTCGCCGAACGGGTGTGGCGGGTGCGCCGGCCCTGGCCCGACCGGGACGAACTGGCCGCCGCCGCCGAAGCGGTACGGTCCTGTGCGCGCCCCCTGATCATCGCCGGGGGCGGCATCCGGCACAGCGCCGCCCAGGCCGCCCTCGCGGAGTTCGCGGGGGCCACCGGGATCCCGGTCGCGGTCACCCAGGCGGGCAAGGGCGCGCTCCCGTTCGGGCACCCCGCCGAGGTGGGCGGCATCGGACACACCGGCACGGCCACAGCCGACGCCCTCGCCCGCGACGCCGACCTCGTGATCGCGGCGGGTACCCGGCTGACCGACTTCACCACCGCCTCCGCGACCCTGTTCCAGAACCCGGCCGTCCGCTTCCTGGGGCTGAACCTCGACCCGTACGACGCCCACAAGCTCGCCGCCCGGCCGGTGGTCTGCGATGCGCGGGTGGGCCTGGAAGAACTCCGGGTCGCGGTCGCGGGGTACCGCGTGGACCCCGCGTACGAGGCGACGTACGAAGAGGGCAAGCGCGGCTGGGAACGGCTGGTCGAGCAGGCCTTCGCGAGTCCCGACGAGGACGCCGCCCCGACGCAGGCGCAGGTGCTCGGCCTGCTCGACGGCATCGTCGACGCTTCCGACATCCTGATCAACGCGGCCGGCTCGCTGCCCGGCGACCTCCACAAGCTGTGGCGCCCCCGGTCCGCCGACCAGTACCACGTCGAGTACGGCTACTCCTGCATGGGCTACGAGATCCCCGCTGCCATCGGGACGGCGCTGGCCGCGCCCGGACGGCCCGTGTGGGCGCTGGTCGGCGACGGCACCTACCTGATGAACCCCACCGAGATCGTCACCGCCGTACAGGAGGGCGTCCCGCTCAAGGTCGTCCTCCTCGACAACCACGGCTACGCCTCGATCGGCGGCCTGTCGGGGGCGGTGGGCGGCGAGGGTTTCGGGACGGCGTACCGCTTCCGGGCGGCCGACGGGGCGTACACCGGCGCGCCGCTCCCGGTGGACCTCGCGGCGAACGCGGCCTCCCTCGGGATGGCCGTCCTCCGCGCCGAGACCGTCCGTGACCTGCGAAAAGCCCTGGTGGAGGCGCGGGCGTCGGACCGTCCCACATGTGTCTACACGCGGACCCGAACACCCGACACAGTGTCGGGCCCACCCCCGGCACAGGCGTGGTGGGATGTTCCCGTGGCCGAGACCGCGACCCGTGCGGCGGCGGCCTCGGCCCGCGAAGAGTACGACCGGCAAGCCGCGCAGCGACGTCGCCATCTGTGAAGGAGCAAGGCAAATGAAGACCGTCAACCACTGGATCGGTGGCAAGACCGTCGAGGGCGCGTCGGGCAACTACGGCCCGGTCACCGACCCCGCGACCGGAGAGGTCACCACGCAGGTCGCGCTCGCCTCCGCCGAGGAGGTCGACGCGGCCGTACAGGTCGCCACCGAGGCCTTCCAGAGCTGGGGCCAGTCCTCGCTCGCCGCCCGTACGAAGGTGCTGTTCGCCTACCGCGCCCTGCTGGACGCCAACCGCGACGCGATCGCCGAGCTGATCACCGCCGAGCACGGCAAGGTGCACTCGGACGCGCTGGGCGAGGTCGCGCGCGGCCTGGAGATCGTCGAACTGGCCTGCGGGATCACCACGCAGCTCAAGGGGGAGCTGTCGACCTCGGTCTCCAACCGCGTCGACGTCTCCTCCATCCGCCAGCCGCTGGGCGTGGTCGCCGGCATCACCCCCTTCAACTTCCCGGCGATGGTGCCGATGTGGATGTTCCCGCTGGCCGTCGCCTGCGGCAACACCTTCATCCTCAAGCCGAGCGAGAAGGACCCCTCGGCCGCCAACAAGCTGGCCGAGCTGGCGGGCGAGGCCGGTCTCCCGGCGGGCGTCCTGAACGTCGTCCACGGCGACAAGGTCGCCGTCGACGCGCTGCTCGCCCACCCGGGCGTCGCGGCCGTCTCCTTCGTCGGCTCCACGCCGATCGCCCGCCACATCCACACCACCGCCTCCGCCAACGGCAAGCGGGTCCAGGCCCTGGGCGGCGCCAAGAACCACATGCTGGTGCTGCCGGACGCCGACCTGGACGCCGCCGCCGACGCGGCGGTCTCCGCCGCCTACGGCTCGGCGGGCGAGCGCTGCATGGCCATCTCCGCGGTCGTCGCGGTGGGTTCGATCGCCGACGAGCTGGTGGACAAGATCCGCGAGCGCGCCGAGAAGATCAAGATCGGCCCCGGCAACGACCCGTCCTCCGAGATGGGCCCGCTGATCACCGCCGCACACCGCGACAAGGTCGCCTCGTACGTGAAGGGCGCCGCCGACCAGGGCGCCGACGTGGTCCTGGACGGTACGGGGTACACGGTCGACGGCTTCGAGAAGGGCCACTGGATCGGCCTCTCGCTGCTGGACAACGTCAAGACCGACTCCGACGCCTACCGCGACGAGATCTTCGGGCCGGTGCTGTGCGTGCTGCGCGCCGAGACCTACGAGGAGGGCGTGGCGCTCATCAACGCCTCGCCGTTCGGCAACGGCACCGCGATCTTCACCCGCGACGGCGGCGCCGCCCGCCGCTTCCAGCTGGAGATCCAGGCCGGCATGGTCGGCGTGAACGTGCCCATCCCGGTGCCGGTGGGCTACCACTCCTTCGGCGGCTGGAAGGACTCCCTCTTCGGCGACCACCACATCTACGGCAACGACGGCATCCACTTCTACACCCGCGGCAAGGTCGTCACCACCCGCTGGCCGGACCCGTCCGAGGCGCCGGTGGGCATCGACCTCGGCTTCCCGCGCAACCACTGACGCCGCCCCGTCGTCCGACCGCTCGCCCTCCGCACCCTCACGCGGGGGGCGAGCCCCGTTCCGGCCGGGGCCCGGCCCGGCGCCGGCGCAGGACCCGCACGGTGAGGGCGGCCGCCGACAGGAGCAGGAGGGCGCCGACCGCGGGCCAGGGCACGGCGATGAAGTCCGTACCGGCCCGGGAACGCAGGTCCGGGTAGGCGGACGCGCCCGCCTCGACCCGGACGCGCACCCGGTCCGCTTGCGGGGCGTCCGGCCACGCCTCGGTGAGCTCGATCCGCTGGCCCGGGAGCAGCGTCAGTTTGAGGTCGCGGGCCGGCCGGTCCAGCACGGTCCGCCCGAACAGCCCCTGGGCGGACAGCGTCACCCGCGGCCCGACCACCACGTTGCCCCGGTTGACCAGGCTGTACGAGACCTTCGCGGAGGCGCTGTGCACCCAGGGCAGCAGCGGCGCGTCCCGGCTGACCCGCACGTCCTCCACGGACAGGCCCGCGGCGACCGGCCCCGCGACGCGCACGTACAGGCGGGCGCCGACCGAACGCTTCACCCCGACCTGGACCTTGCCGTCCTGCCGGATCCCCTCCACCGCGGTGTTCAGCGCCACGATCCCGCCGACGTGGTCACCCGGAGCGGCGTCCTCGGGGACCTTCACCGTGAAGGGGACGTCCTTGCGGCCCTTGGGCGGGACGGTGACCGTGGGCGCCGTCCCGGGCGGCAGGGTGGTCCAGGCGCCGACGTCCTTGGGCTCCGTCTCGACCGGCAGCAATGCGAAGGCGCCGCCGACCGGCGTGTTCACGGCGTCGGCGGCGAAGACCCGGAAGGTCAGCTCCTTGTCGGAGGAGTTCAGGATGGTCACGCTGTCGCTGAGCGTGGACCCGGCGGCGCCCTGGTGGAAGAAGTACGCCCGCTCCGTCATCGCAGCCCCGGGCGGCGGCGTCGGGAAGACCCCCCAGGTGCCGTTGTCGGCCGCGCTCGCGGCGGGCACGCCGAGCAGGAGCGGGGCGACGGGCAGCAGCAGGGCGAGGAGCAGGGCGAGGAGCCGCGCGCAGGGGGAAGGGGCGCAGGGCGAAGGGGTGCGGGGGCGCATGTCGGTTCTCCAGCTCTGGGCGGGCGCCTCGTTCTCGGACCGGAAGCTCTCGGAGGGTTCGAGGAACGGAAGGGTGGCGCGGCGCCCGGCCGCACCACCCTCCCGGCCGGGATCAGGCGATCGAGAAGGTCACGACCGACTGGTAGGTGTCGGCGAACATGAACGGCGGCAGCTGGAGCATCGCCGCGCCGCCCACCGCGAACTCGCCGCCCGTCAGCTCGTCACCGCCGGCCGCCTGTGAGGCGATCTTCATCGGGGTGTCCGTGATGGCCCCGGGCGCACCGGCGGTGCAGGCGCTCGGGCTGTCCGGGTTGGTCACCGTGCAGGACGGCTGGATGCCGATCTGCGCCTTGGCCAGGGAGTGGCCCGTGGAAGAGTTCAGGAACGGAGTACGGGTCGCCGTGACGTCCCAGCCGAGCGAACCGCCGCGGAAGTCCTGCACGGTGGCGGCGTTGAACGCGCCGAACACCGACTGCGCCTTGCCGTTGATGGTGACCGCGCCGAAACTGACGGCCGGCTGACCGTCCTTCGGGCCCAGGGCCAGCGCCCCGGGCAGCACCTCGACGTCGACGGGGTTCTTGACGCCCGCCTGGTCCTCGACGAACACGAACGACTTGTACGGGGTGACCGAGCCGTCGATCCTGATCGCGTCGGCCTTCTTCGTCACCGTCAGGCCGCAGGTGGCGGCGCCGGACGCGTCCGCCGTGCCGCTGCCGGTGTCACCGGTGGCCGCACCCGCGAGGAGCGCGGAGCAGGTGACCGGGCCGGCCGGGAAGTTGGCGCCCGTCACGGAGACGGCGGTGCCCGCCTTACCGCTGTTGGGCGTGACCTTGGTCGTCACCGGGTCCTTGGGCAGGGCCTCGACCGCGATCGAGGCGACGGAGGCGCTGGGACGCGGGTCCGGCGTGCAGGTGGTGGTGTAGACGGTGCCGCCGAGGTCGGCGTCCGTGACCACCTGGTCGATGGTGATCTGCAGCGTCGTGCCCTCGCTGCCGTCCGGGATGGTGAGGGTCCCGCTGAACGCGGGCGGGTCGGACTTCTTGCCGGCTTCCTGGTGGCTGGGGACCGCGGGGCTGGTGACCGTCTGGGCCACCCCGCCGACGAGCAGCTTCGCCTTGATGGTGTTGACCGTGTCGATGGTGAACATCGGGACGACCGGGGTCTCGCCCGGGTCGATGGTGATGGGCACGCTCTGACCGGCCTTCGCCGTGTCCGGCACCGTGATCGTGTAGTCCTGGGTGCCGTTGGCACCCGGCTGGGGAGCGGGGGCGACACACTTCACCGGCACCGGGGTCGTCTTGGTCGCGGCCTGGGCCGTCCCCGTCATGGCGACGACACTACCCGTCAGGGCCAGGGACAACGCGCCCGCCCCGGCCAGCACTCTTCGTCGGAACGTTGTACTCACTGGGTCGCGACTCCTTCGTCAGACGAACCCTCCCCCCACCCGCTGTGTGGGGGAGGACGAGCCGGTGCGGAGGCCGACATTGACGCGTCGCGGTGATGAGAAGTCAATGACTTGGCTTCCGGGGAAGCGCACACACATTGATGTCCCATCAGGGTCGGTGAGGGCGGGGTCTATTCGGCGGTGGGGGTGTGCAAGAGGAGGTTCGGGGTGCCGGCGGGGAGGCCGGTGATCCGGTCGGGGACGGCGCTGCGCAGCAGGGTCCGGGTGACCTGGGCGGGCGTCCTGCGGACTCCGTCCGCCAGGATCAGCGCGGCGACGCCCGCCGCGTGCGGGGCGGCCATGGAGGTGCCGGTGGCCCGGGCGAGGGCGGTGGCGGAGCCCTTCCAGGCGGAGGTGATGCCGACGCCGGGGGCGGAGAGGTCGACGCAGGCACCGTACGCGGAGAAGGCCGCGCGGTGGTCGGCGGTGTCGGTGGCGGCGACGGTGACGGCGTCGGGGACGCGGGCGGGGGAGCCGGTGCAGGCGTCCCTGCCGGAGTTGCCGGCGGCCACGGTGAAGGTGATCCCGGCGGCGATGGCCCGGGTGACGGCGGCGTCGAGGGCGCGGCTGCGGGTGCCGCCCATGCTCATGTTGGCGACGGCGGGCGCGGCGGCGGTGGCGGTGAGCGGCGCGGTGCCGTCGGCGGGGGTGGCGGCGGTGCCGCCGGCGGCACCGGGCGCGGTGCCGGTGCCCGCCGCCGCCTTCGCCGCCTTCGCGGCCTTGAGGGCGTCCCTCACCATCCAGTCGATGCCGTTCACGAGGGACGACAGCCGCCCGCTGCCCCGGCAGTTCGCCACCTTCACCGAGACGAGGGAGACCCCCTTCGCCACCCCGTACGTCGCCCCGCCGATCGTCCCCGCCACGTGGGTCCCGTGGCCGTTGCAGTCGTCGGAGCCCTCCAGCCACACGGCGTTGACGCCGGCCCGCGCGCGGCCCCCGAACTCCTGGTGCAGCGTGTTGATCCCGGTGTCGACGACGTACACGGTGACGCCCTCGCCCTTCGTGGCGTACGTGTACGAACCGTCGAGCGGGAGCTCGCGCTGGTCGATCCGGTCCAGGGCCCAGGGCGCGGGCTGCTGGGTGTCACTGGTCCGGAACTCCGTGTCCGGCTCGACGTACGCCACCCGCGGGTCGGCGGCGAGCTCGGAGGCGCGGGCGGCGGTGGTGCGGACGGCGAAGCCGCTCAGGGCGGTGTCGTAGACGGCCACGACCTCGTCGCCGGACGCGGCCGCCCCCGCGGCCATGGCGCGGGCCGCGGCGGCCGGCACGCGTGTGGCGCCCTCCTTGAGGACCACGACGTAGGGGGCGGTGGGGGCTTCGGGGGCCGGAGCGGTGGACAGGGCGGCCGTCGTCAGCAGGGCGGCGGCCGGGAGCAGCGCGGTGAGTGCGGTCATGCCGCGATGTTCGGCCGGGTGGGGGGCGGCCGCGCGGGGGGTGCGCCGAGTGGCCCCCGACACGCCGCCGCAGGGGTTACGGGGTGTCAGACAGGGGCCAGCCGCGCATGGCGAAGACGCCCTCGTCGCGGGCGCCGGCGGAGGCGTACGTGGCCAGGGCGGCTTCGTTGTCGGTGTCGACCCCCACCCACATGCCGTAACAGCCGCGCATCCGGGCCTCGTCGGCGAGTGCCAGGGCCAGCTGCCGGCCGATGCCGCGGCGCCGGTAGCCCTCGTCCACCGAGAGCTCGTACAGGCACATCTCCGTGCCCTTGTCGGGGTGGCTCATCTCGACGCCGGAGACCATGCCGGCCGGGACGCCATCGACGTAGGCGATCAGCATCAGATGTCCGGGCGCGTCCAGGAACCGCAGCGCCCACTCTTCCCGCACGGGCCCGTCGAACAGCCCTTCGGCGGCGACCAACTCGGCGACGGTCCGCGCCTGACGGATCTCCATGCGGACGATGATAGGCCGTCACGGCCCCGCCGCAGCCCCGGCGGGCGGGCCCCGCTACGTTGGCCCACGGCGGCCCGGCGGCTCGGTCGCTCGGCGCTGGGACGGCCCGGCGAGGGAGCAGTGGAGCGGCCTGGCCGTGGGACGGCTCTGCCGCCCGCCGAGTCGCCCCACCCCCAGCGTGCCGACCGCCCGGGCGGCAGGCGTCGACCCCCCCCGCAGTGGCGTGGTCCGGACGGCCGGGCGGGCCACCGCCCCGCCGGGGTGGGCCGCCGCTGTGCCGTACGGCGCTCGTGTCGCGCCGGCGGCTGCACCGGCGCGGTGACGTGGCCGCGCCCGGCACGGTCTGCCGCCGCCCCCGGAACCGCCGGGCCGGGGGCCCGTCGGGTCGGCCCCGGTGCTGCTGAACGGGATGTTCCGTCCGGCCCCGCACCGGTCCGGGGCGCGGGCGGGGCGGGCGCGCTTCGTCAGGGGCCGGTCAGGGCCCGGCCAGGGCAACGGCGGCGGCGTAGCCGGGTGGGGCCGTCAGGTCGCGCAGGGTCCAGCCCGTCACCTGGGCCGGGATGGCGCCCGAGCCGACGTACGGTTCGGCCACGCCACGCGCGAGGCCCGCGCCCGTCGCCTTGAGGACGGCCTCCTTGCGGGCCCACAGCCGGCCCAGCGCCTCCGGGCGGTCCGCCTCGGCCAGCGCCGTGAGTTCCGCCGTTTCCGCCGGGTGCAGGGTGCTCATCACGTCCGTCACCACCGCAGGGCCCGGAGTGCCCTCCACGTCCACCCCCACCGGTACCGCGGCGAACGCCAGGTACGCCACCCCCGCGGTGTGCGACAGCGAGAAGTGCAGCCCGCCGCCCGCCACCGCGGGGCGGCCGTGCGGACCGCCGCAGCAGGGGCACTCCTCGCGCATCAGCGGTACCGCCTCCGGTGCCTGCCCGAGGTAACCGCCGAGCAGCGCCCGCAGCCCCAGGTGGGAGGCCAGGTAGGCGTGCCGGTCAGTGGCCCGCACCAGCCGTCCGGCCCGCTCCCGCTCCGCCGCGTCGAGTACCGCCGCGGCCTCTTCCACCGGGTGCCCGGCCACCACGCTGCGGCCCGTGTCCAAGGCCCACACGATCACGGCCTCGCCCTCGGGCGGCGGGCCGACGCGCGGTAGGTCACCGCCGAGTTGGTTCACGTACACCGTCACCTGACGAGGGTAGACGAGGCCGCCGCCGCCCTCCGCGCCCCGGTTGCCCTCGTGCCTCCTCCGCCGCACCGCCGTTCCAGGGGGAAACACCGTGCACAGTGCCACCGTGACACCGCAGGACGACCGCATCCGCTGGGTCGAACTGCCCGGGGAGGAACCTGCGCGCGTGTACCTCCACGGCCTCGGCTCCACCTCGCCCGCCTACTTCGCGGCGGCGCCGAGGTGATCGCCCCCAGCATGGGCGGTGCCGTGGCCAGCGTGCTGGCTACGCGCCACCCCCTCCCCGGAACCGAGGCTTCGCCCGCGCCACCGCCGAGGCACTGCGCCCTGCCTGGCGTCGCAGACCCCGGCGCACCGGACGCTGCCTGACGGGCCGGTGGCTTCCCCGCCTCGGCGGCCGCCGGCGGACCGGCAGGGGCTACCGCGGGGCGGACGCCCGCACCACCGGGGGCGTCGTCCCCTGGGATATGAGGCCGCCCGGGGACGGCGTGCCGTCGGTCCAGGCGTAGACCCGCTTGCCGCGCACCGCGACCTGGTACTGGTAGTGGTCCCGGCACTCGGGGCGCGCATCGGCCCGGGTGTCGCCCGGCCACCACCGGGCGTTCAGCTGCGGCCCCCGCACCTTGTGCGGCGTCCCCGCAGCGCACTGCGGGCCGTCCAGCGGGGTCGCGCCGAGCGTGAACCGGATCAGCCGGGCCTGGCCGTCGGTGCGCGCCCGAACCCGTATGTCGGTGGCGTCCTTCGGCACCCAGCTCGGCAGGGCGAAAGCCCGGTCACCGCGCGTGTGCGCCTCGGCGGCGGTCGCGAAGTGCTTCCCCTTCTCCTTGAACAGGCTCTCGTTGAAGGACTCGGACACCGGGTTGGGCGGCAGATGCGGCAGGGCGAGGGCGGCGGTGGTCAGGACTCCCGCTGTGGCGGCGACGAGGACGAGCGGACGGCGGTTCATATCCACAAGTGTTCGCTCGCAGGACCCGCTCGCGCGTCCCTCCGCAGAACGAACCAGAAATCTGCCGGAAGTCTGACGGGGCTCATACCTGAGAGCGGTGGCCGCCCCCCGAGCGCCGCCCGCCCCTACGCGATGCGCTCACCTCCTGCCCCTCCCCGGCGTCTTCGCGATGCCCGCGCGATAAGAACGGCCCCGGTCACCGCCTTGGGGCCCGCAGTCCCCGACCGGCCGGCGGCCGCTGACGGGCCGCCCCGCCGAGTGACACGAAGTCATACCTGAGGCGTACACGGCCGGCGACGCCCCCCATACCCGGGACGGAGTGCCGCGTTAGAACAGCCGTAGCGGCCGCCCGTTCCGCGCGCACCGCCCGCAGCGACCCCCCGGAGAACCGCCTTGCGCCTCGTCACCCCCCTCCTCGTCTCCGCGGCCGCCGGTCTGCTCGCCCTCACGCCCCCCGTCGACAAGCCGCAGGTCCTCAGTGACTGGACCCAGCCCGGCGCCGCGAGCTACGACGCCTGGGCCGACGCGCGCGCGAACCGGCGCGACTGGGCCGCGTACGACTTCGACTGGACGACGGACTACTGCACCACCTCGCCGGACAACCCGTTCGGCTTCCCGTTCCGGATGGCCTGCGCCCGCCACGACTTCGGCTACCGCAACTACGGGGCCACGGGCCGCTTCCGCGCGCACAAACCGCGCCTGGACGACGCCTTCCACGCCGACATGAAGCGCGTGTGCGGCCACTACGCGGGGGCGCGCAGGGCGTCCTGCCTGAGCACCGCCTGGACCTACTACCAGGCCGTCAAGGCCTTCGGTGTCGGCGACCCGGGCACCGCCGTCGCCGAGGACGCCGTCACCCCTGCCCCCTGAATCCCCCGGACGCGCCAGTGTGCTGTGCCCCGCGACCAGGCGGACACAGCACACGTCACCGCACTGCTTCTGTACCTCTGTACTTCTCCTGCGCCACGGGCCGGAGGGTCAGGGGCGCTTCATGCCGTTCGCGGCGACCATGGGGCTCGCGGCGCCCTTGGGGCCGGCGGCGGGTTTCACGGCCGTCGCGAACTTCTTGCTCCGGAGCACCACCGGCGTCGGGGTCGTCTGCTGGGTCCAGGCCTCGTCCCAGAGGAACGTGGTGCCTTGGACGTCGCCGTGTGTCTGCCACACGGTCCCGTTCACCGTCACCGCCTTGACCCAGGCATTGCCGTCCCGCACCTCGATGGCGATGCCGCAGACACCCGCGGGGTAGTTCGGGTTCGCGGGGTCGTTCATGGTGGCCGTGGCGTTGGTGAGGTCCTGCCAGACGATCGGTCCGCCCAGCGGGGTCCCCCTGCCCACGTACGTCTTGCCGCCGGTGAGCACGGCCTGGAAGTCCACCGCGTCCCGTGCTGCGAGGGCGTCGATGTCGGCGCACGGCCCGGTGGCACCCGCCGGCCCGGCCGGTCCGGCGACTCCCTGGGGGCCGGCCGGTCCGGCCACGCCCGCAGGCCCCGCGGGTCCGCCGGGTCCTGCCACTCCCTGGGGGCCGGCCGGTCCGGCCGCACCCGCCGGTCCCGCCGGGCCGGCGGCACCCGGGGTCCCTGCCGGACCCGTGTCCCCGGTGGCCCCTGCCGGACCCGTGTCACCCGTGGGTCCCGTCGGGCCGGTTTCGCCCGCAGGGCCGGTGTCACCCGTCGGCCCGGTGTCGCCCGTCGGTCCGGGGGGACCCTCGGGGCCGGTCGGTCCCGTCGGGCCCTCACACCTGTCGTCGTGGGCCGCCTTCTTGGCCGCCGGCTGACCGGGCATCATCTTCTCGGCGCCCGGCTGTCCGAGCCGCGTCTGCTGGTCCTGCCCCGGCGGCGGGCCGTCCTCGTGGTGGTGCGGCGGCCGCCCCTGGCAGTGGTCGTCGTTCGCGGCCATCGCACCCGACAGACGGATGCCGGCTGCGGTCGTGGCGTGCGGCGCCATGGCGATCGCGGGACTCGCGATTCCCGTCAGCAGCAGGGCGAGCGACGCGACGACGCCGCCTTTCAGCCAGGTGCCGCGTTGGGGAAGCGGTCCGAGACAGGACCGGTTCGTGGGCCCAGGACTCATTCGTGTGCTCCTTGTCGAGCAGGATCAAGTGGTGTGGGGGAGACGGGTTCCCGCTCCCCCTGCCGTCTTCGGAGTCCTGATGCGGTGACTTGAGGCTTTTGTCGGTCGATTAACGGATTGGCCTACAAGCCCACCTCCAACGGCCGCACGCCCCCGGCAACCCGCCCGTGCGCCCCGGCGTGCCGCCCACGGTCGTCCCGGACCGGTGCCTAAGGTCGCATGTCGCCAGGTCGCCCGGCCCGACCCGCACGAAATGGTGATGCCGTGAAGAAGCCGTCCATCTGCCTCTGCATGATCGTCAAGAACGAGTCGAAGGTCATCGAACGGTGCCTCGCCTCCGTCCGCGACCTCGTCGACACCTGGGTCATCTCCGACACCGGCTCGACCGACGGAACCCAGCAGCTCATCCGCACGGCGCTCCACGGCATCCCGGGAGAACTCCACGAGGAGCCCTTCCGCGACTTCGGCCACAACCGGAGCCTGAACATCGCCTACGCCCGCGGCCGCGCGGACTACCTGCTCCTGCTCGACGCCGACCTGGTCATCCGGCGCGACGGCCCGCTGCCCCCACTGACGGCCGACTCCTACATGCTCCGCCACGAGGGCCCGACCGAGTACCGCATCAAGCGCCTGGTCCGCGGCGACCTGCCCTGGCGCTACGAGGGCGTCACCCACGAGTACCTGACCGCCGACCAGGACCACTCGCAGGAGAACATGGACGCGCTCGTCATCGAGGACTACGGCGACGGCGGCTCCAAGCACGACAAGTTCGAACGCGACGAGCGGCTGCTGAGCGCCGAGATGGAACGCGACCCCACCAACGCGCGAACGGTCTTCTACCTGGCGCAGACCCTGCGCGACATGCGCCGCACCGACGAGGCGATCGCCCTGTACGAGCGGCGCGCGCAGATGGGCGGATGGGCCGAAGAGGTGTACTTCGCCCTCCTCCAGTCCGGGATCCTGCGCGCCGAATCCGGCGACTGGCCGTCCGCCATGGACGCCCTCTCCCGCGCCTGGGAGTCGCGCCCGCAGCGCCTCGAAGCATGCTACGAACTGGTCAGCCGACTGCGCCGGATGGGCCGGTACCACGCGGCGCACGCCTTCGTCCGGCTCGCGCTGGGGAAGCCGCGCCCGGACGACCTGCTCTTCATCCAGCCGTGGGTGTACCGCTGGGGGCTGCTGTTCGAGTACTCGATCACGGCCTACTGGGTGGGCGAGTACGCCGCTTCCCTCGAAGCCTGCGACCGCCTGCTGGAACTGCCCGACCTCCCCGAGGCCCACCGCGAGCAGACGCTCACCAACCGCGAGTTCGCCGTCCGCCGACTCGCCCCGCTCCCCGAACCAACCGCGGCGAGGTCGTGACCCCCGCCGCCCGGCGGGGCCGGCCGGGGGCCGCCGGACCGGGCCGACCGGGCCTGTAGTGCCGGTGCGGCGGGTGTCCAGCGCCTGTGCAGTGGCTGTAAATGACACACGCCGGGTACGGACCGGCGTGCCGCGCCCCGGCGCGCCGGGCCCGCCGGCGGGCGTGCCCACGGCTTGCACGGAAGCCCTCCGCGGTGGGAGGGCTTCGACCGTGTGGAAAGAGTGCCCCCGGCAGGACTCGAACCTGCGGCCAAGTGCTTAGAAGGCACCTGCTCTATCCACTGAGCTACGGGGGCCGGAAGGTGGCCGTGGTGGCCTGGAGCCCCTGGGTGGGGGTGGGACTGTGGTCCGTGCCGGGTCAAGGATAGGGCTCCGGTCGCCTTGTCCCGGTTGCTTCACCCGCGTGCCACGATGTGGAGGTTCGGTGAAGCGGTCCGATAATCGCAGGCAGGTGCGATTCTCGCATCGCTTTTGCGCCGCGCCGCCCCTGGGTGTTGTGCACTCGTTATGCCTGCGTCCCACTCGTCCGCCGTGTCCATGATGTCCCGCCGGAGTCGCGGTCGGCGCGCAGAGGGCGTATAAGCTTCAAAAATGGCCTTAAATTGGGCATTCTTCGCATGTGGTGACCTTGGATGTTCGGCCTCAGCTGCTCGATGCCCTGTCCGCCCTGCGCGACCGGGTCGCGTCCGTGCGTCTGCCGCTGCCCCTGCCCGGCGCCCCGCGCGCCCGCCAGACGAGAGCCGAGCTGCTCGCGCAGCTCGACGACTACCTCGTACCCCGGCTCAAGGCGCCCGAGGCGCCGCTGCTCGCCGTCGTCGGCGGGTCCACCGGGGCCGGTAAGTCCACCCTCGTCAATTCCCTCGTGGGCCGCCAGGTGAGTGAAGCCGGTGTCCTGCGCCCCACGACGCGCATCCCCGTGCTCGTCTGCCACCCCGACGACCACCACTGGTTCGCCGGTATGCGGGTCCTGCCCGACCTGACCCGCGTATGGGCGCCGCCGGACGAGGAGGACGTACGCCCCACACCCAGAAGGACGAATCCGCGCGGACATCACCACGCCACCCGCGAACTGCGCATCGAGACCGTCTCCACCCTCCCCCGGGGCCTCGCCCTCCTCGACGCCCCCGACATCGACTCCCTCGTCGTCGAGAACCGGACACTCGCCGCCGAACTCATCTGCGCCGCCGACGTCTGGGTCATGGTCACCACCGCCTCCCGCTACGCCGACGCCGTCCCCTGGCACCTCCTGCGGACCGCCAAGCAGTACAAGGCCACCCTCGTCACCGTCCTCGACCGGGTCCCGCACCAGGTGCTCGCCGACGTCTCACGGCAGTACGGGGCCCTGCTCACCCGGGCCGGGCTGGGCGACGTACCGCGGTTCACGGTCCCGGAACTGCCCGAGTCCGCCGGCGGGGGCGGGCTGCTGCCGGCCAGTGCCGTCGCGCCGCTGTTCGAGTGGCTCAGCCACCACGCCACCGACCCGGCGGCCCGCCAGTACGCCGTCGGGCGCACCGCGCTCGGCGCGCTCGACTCCCTGGGCCGGCGCATGCCGGAACTCGCCTCCGCCGTCGCCGCCCAGCACGCCGCCGCCGTACGGCTGACGGCGGCCGTGGAGGACGCGTACAAGCGCGAGGGCAGGCGGGTGCGCAACCGGCTCGACCGGGGGGCCGTCCTCGCCGGTGACGCCCTGACCCGCTGGCGCGGCTACCCCCTGGACACGAGCGCCGACGAACTGCTCGACTCGCTGGCCGAATCCCTCGCCGCACTGCTCCAGTGCGCCGTCGCCGCTGCCGACGAGCGGATCGCCGACGCCTGGCGGCGCGAACCCGCCGCCGCGGCCCTGCCCCTGCCCACCCCCGACCGCGAAGCGGCGGAACGTATCGGCATGGCCGTACGCCGCTGGCGGCGCGTGCTGGAGGAACTCGCGGAGGACGAGGTGGCACAGCTCGACCGGCAGCCCGCGCCCGACCCCGACGGCGTCGCAGCCCTCCTCGTCTCCGCCCTCCTCGGCGGCAAACGGGCCCGGCCGGCCGGGGAGAAACTCGCCGAACGGATCGGCGCACAGGCCGCCCTGCGCCTGCGAGACCGGGGCGCGGAACTCGTCGGCGACCACCTCGACCAGGTCCTGCGCGCCGAACGCGACCGCCGGCTCGCCCCGCTGGAAGCCCTCGAAGTGACCCCCGAACCACAGGCCGAGCTGATCGCCGCCTTGTCCGTACTGCAGAAGGAGAGGTGACACGGTGGGCGCCTTGACCGACCGCAGCGAGGAACGCTGGGACGACGGGTTCATCGCACGCTCGCGCCCCAAGCCCACCGGCGAGGGCCCGGACGGCGACGACGGCGACGACGCCCTCGTCCGGGCCGTCTCCGGAGCCGGCAACGACGGCGGCAAGGCGCCCGCGCCCCCGCCCAGCCCCGAGGCTCAGGCCCTGCGGACCCGCCTGGACGCGCTGCGCCAGCTCGTCGGGCTCTCCCGCACCCGCATCCTCGACGGCAAGAGCCTCGCCGAGGCCGGCCGCGTGCTCGACGAGGCGGCCGCGCGGCGCGGACTCTCCACCCAGCACACGGTCGTCGCGATCGCCGGAGCCACCGGGAGCGGGAAGTCCACGCTCTTCAACGCCCTGGCCGGCGTACAGATCTCCGAGACGGGACTGCGCCGCCCGACCACCGCCGCGCCGATCGCCTGCAGCTGGTCGGACGGGGCCGCCGGACTGCTCGACCGGCTGGAGATCCCGGGAAGGCTGCGGCGACGGCCCCGGGAGACCCCGGAGGCCGAGGCGCTGCGCGGGATGGTCCTGGTGGACCTGCCCGACCTGGACTCGGCGGTCGTCGCGCACCGCGAACACGTCGACCGGGTCCTGGCGCTGGTCGACGCGGTGGTGTGGGTGGTGGACCCGGAGAAGTACGCCGACGCGGTGCTGCACGAGCGGTACCTGAGACCGCTGGCCGGCCACGCGGAGGTGACGTTCGTCGTGCTGAACCAGGTGGACCGGCTGCCCGCGGACGCCGTCGACCTGGTCCTGGACGACCTGCGGCGGCTGCTCGACGAGGACGGCATGGCGCTCGGCGAGCACGGCGAACCCGGCGCCACCGTCCTCGGCCTGTCCGCGCTGACCGGCGAGGGGGTCGGGGAACTGCGCGAACTCCTCGCCCAGTTCACCCAGGAGAAGGGCGCCGCGACCCGGCGGATCTCCGCCGACGTCGACCGGGCCGCGACGCACCTGTATCCGCTCTACGTGGCCGACGGGCATTCCGGCCCCGAGATCGGGGAGGCGGCGCGCGCCGCCTTCGAGGACCGGCTCGCGGAGGCGGTCGGGGCGTACGCCGCCGGGCTCGCCGCCGAGCGGGCCTGGCGGCGCAACGCCGGGAAGGCCTGCGGGACGCCGTGGCTGCGGCTGTGGCGCTGGTACGAGAGCAGGCGCGCCCCGCGCTCCCTGACGGGGCTGGCCGCCCTCGCGGCGATCGGGCGCTCCCCGGGGGCCGGGCCGGCGCCGGCCGAGGAGGAGGTCACGGCCCGGCAGCGGGTGGAGCAGGCCGTACGGACCGTCGCGGACGAGGCGGCCATCGGGCTGCCCGAGCCGTGGGCACAGGCCGTACGGGAGACGGCGGTGCGCGGGGCCGAGCGGCTGCCGGAGGCGCTGGACGAGATCGCGGTGACCCTCGGCGCGGCCGTCGCCGTCCCCAGGGCCAAGCCGCCGCGGCCCAAGTGGTGGCCGGCGGCGGTACTGACGCAGGCGGCCATGACGCTGCTCCAGATCTTCGGCGGTGCGTGGCTCACCGGGCAGATCATCGGGGTCCTGGAGCCGCGCCTGTTGCCGCCGGTGCTGCTGATGGTGGCGGGCATCGTCGGCGGGCCGCTGGTCGAGTGGGCCTGCTCGATGGCGGCGCGGGGACCGGCGCGCCGGTACGGGCAGGACGCGGAGCAGCGGCTGCGGCAGGCGGCGGCCGGGTGCGGGCGGGCGCGGGTGCTGGAGCCGGTCGCGGCGGAGCTGCTGCGGTACCGGGAGGTGCGCGAGCAGTACGCGACGGTGGCGCGGTTGTCCACAACCCACCAGTAATCCACAGGCCCGAGCGGGACCGGGGGCGGCGGGCCAGCATGGTCGTACCTCGTGCGGATGGTCCGGGCGGGGGAGCGGGATGCGGGGAAGGGAAGCGGGGATGAACGACACCCTGGTGACGCTGGTGGGCCACGTGGCGACCCAGATCGACTTCAAGGAGACGCCGGCGGGTCCGTCGGCGAGGTTCCGGTTCGCGGTGACGCCGCGGTATTTCGACCGGCGCAAGGAGGCGTGGGCCGACGGCTCCACCAGCTTCTACACGGTGTGGGCGCGACGGACGCTGGCGCTGAACCTGGCCAGTTCCGTTTCGGTCGGGGAGCCGCTGGTGGTGCACGGGCGGCTGCGGGTCCGGGACGACCCGCCGGACGGGGACGGCGTGCGGTGGTTCTCGGCGGACATCGACGCCGTCGCCATCGGACACGACCTCAACCGCGGTACGGCGGCGTTCCGCCGGGTCGTGAGAACGGACGTGTCCCTGATGGATCCTCAGAAGGCGGCGGTGGTCTGAATGTTCGAGGGGGCTAAGATCACCCGGTACTCACGGGCACCTGGGCCTTCGGCCCGAAGGGGAAGACTGTGTCGATCGCTGTTCCCGCATCCTCCGTTCCTGCTCCCGCCGTTGTTCCTGCGCCTGACCCTGTCACCGGCGAGCCGCCGGCTCCGCCCGCCCCGTCGGCGGCGGGTGTTCCGGTTCCGTCGGCCGGTGTTCCGGTTCCTGTCGTCGGGCGTGCTTCCGTACGGGCCTCCGCGCGGCGGCCGCTGGCGGTGGCCCTGCTGGCCGCGGCCCTCAGCGCCGCGCCGGGAGCGGCGGCCGCGGCGGATTCCGGTTCGGCGTCGGAGCGGGCCCCGGGGGGCGCGAGCGCCGTGCTGGACGGGTTGAAGACGTTCGGGCAGGCGGTGCTGCGCGGCGGGGACGGATCGGTCCGGCAGATCCCGGCCGGACTGTACGAGATGCGCGTCGACGGCGGCGGGATGCTCCAGACGTACGGAGTCGGGGTGGCGGGCTTCGCGCAGCCCGAGGCCCGGTACACCGAGAGCGGGTGGGGCGGGACCCCGCTCGCCGCCAACCAGGACGCGGGCCGGATCCGCTGGGTGCTGGAGCACTCCTACCCGCAGCTCAACGACCTGGCCGGGCTCGCGAAGGCGGCCGGGGCCGGCTCGCTGACCGCCGAGAGCGCGGCGGCCGGGACCCAGGTGGCGATCTGGCGGCTGGCCGACGGTGCGCAGGTCGAGGCGGCGGACCCGGCGGCGGAGAAGCTGGCCGGCTACCTCCAGCGGGAGGCGGGCCGGCTGCCGGAGCCGCCGGCGTCGCTGGGGCTGGACCCCGGTGAGGTGTCCGGTCCGGTATCGGGGCCCACGGGCGCCCGGCTGGGGCCGGTCACGGTGCGGACGGGCGCGCAGAGCGTGACGGTCACCCCCGACGCGGCGGCCGTGGCGATGGGGGTGCGGGTGGTGGACGCCGAGGGGCGGCCGCTGACCACCGCCGGCAACGGGACCCGGCTCTACTTCGAGGTGCCTGCGGGCACGCCGGACGGGCACGCCTCGGTCACCGTCCAGGGCTCCACCCGGGTCCCGGTCGGGCGGGTCTTCGCCAACGGGATCCCGGGGCAGGCGCAGATCGTGGCCGGCTCCAGCGCCGCCGCGACGGCCGCCACGGCGACGGCACTGTGGCCCTCGCCCGGGGCGACCCCGATGGGTGGGGCGGCGGCGGTGACGCTGTCCGTGCCGCAGGACTCCGCCGACGGGGAGCGCCTGGCCACCAGCGGCAGCTCGGCGGCGACCCCGGTGATCGCGGCCCTGGCCGTCGGCCTCGTGGTCCTGGGCGGCATGGTGGTCCTGCTCCTGCGCAAGCGCCCCCTGGAGGGCGAGGAGGACCCGCGCGAAGGGGCTTAGGGCGCGGCACGCAGGGCGGCGGCCTGACGTGGAGCCGGGGCGGCGGCCGCCCCGCGGAGCAGCGGCCCGCGGTCGGGGGTCGGCCACGGCGCGCGGTGTGCGGCCGGATCCGGCGGCGTGGCCCCGGGAGAGGGGGCGGTGTGGCCGGGAGGTGCCCGGCTCCCGCCCGCGCGCCGGTGGCGCCCGTGCCGTGGATCGCCGCCTGGGTTGCGGGGGTGCCCCGGAGCGCCGGGCGGGCCCGCCCGGGGTGTGGATGCGGCGGCCCGGGCGGGCCGGAGGCGGCGCGCCGCCGCATTTCGGGCAGGGCCCGGGGGTGTGCGGTGCTCGGTCCGTACGGCGGGGAGGCGGGCCCCGCCGAACGGCGCGCTCGCCCGGTGGCGGGCGCCCCGGTGTGTGCGGCGGCGCAACAGAGGGGCCGCCGTGTGGACGCCGGGTGCCGGGTGCCGGGCGAGCGGGGATGGGCCGGCTGCTGCTGGGCGGCCCGGACGCCCGCGGGGGGACGGGCCACGGCCTCGACGGGGCCCGGGGCTCCAGACCGCTCGGCCGGGTGGGGGTCCGGGCGTAGGGGACGCGTGTAGGGGGTGATTCGGATCAGGGTTGCCGGGTAGGCGGTGGCAATGGGTGATCAGAAGCTGACCTGGCAAGGCGCGCTCGCGCGGTGGGACCGGCGGCTGTTCGACGCGGTGGCGCAACGGCACTGGCCGGGGGCCGACCGGGTGCTGCCGCGCCTCGGGCGGGCCGCCAACCACGGCGTCCTGTGGGGCGGGGCCGCCGTCGCGATCGGCGTGTTCGGCTCGACCCGCTCCAGGAAGGCAGCCCTGCGCGGCGCGGCCTCGCTCGCGCTGGCTTCGGCCACCATCAACACCGTCGGCAAGTGGTCGGTGCGCCGCGCCCGCCCGCTGCTGGACGGGGTGCCCACCGTGCGCCGGCTGACCACCCAGCCCTGGACCACCTCGTTCCCTTCGGGCCACTCCGCCTCCGCCTTCGCGTTCACCACCGGGCTCGCGCTGGAGGCCCCGGGGTGGGGCCTGGCCCTCGCACCCGTGGCCGCCTCGGTGGCGTTCTCCCGGGTGTACACCGGGGTGCACTACCCCTCCGACGTGGCGGCGGGCGCCGCCCTCGGCGTGGCCGCCGGGCTCGTCGTGCGCCGGCTCGCGCGGGGCGTGGAGGACGCGCGGGTCGTGCCGGGCGACGAACGCAGGGTGGTCGGGGCGCCCGCGCTGCCCGACGGGGCCGGGCTGACCGTCGTGGTGAACACCGACTCGGGGACCGCTGCCCGGGCCGGCCTGGACTCCGTACTGGACCGGCTGCCCAAGGCGGAACTCGTCGAATGCGCGGGCCCCGACCTGCCCGCGGAACTGGCCGCGGCGGCCTCCCGCTCCAAGGTGCTCGGCATCTGCGGCGGAGACGGCACCATCAACGCCGCCGCCACGGCCGCCCTGCGCGCCGGGATCCCCCTCGCGGTGTTCCCCGGCGGCACCCTCAACCACTTCGCCCTCGACCTCGGGCTCGCCGGGGCCGAGGACACCTGCCGCGCCCTGGCCGCCGGGCACGCGGTCCGCGTCGCCGTCGGCCGCTTCAGCCCCGGCCCCCGCCCCGCCCCGCGGGACGCCGGCTCGGGGGAAGGGTCCGGCGAGGGGCGGCACGCGGAGTCCGGCTACTTCCTGAACACCTTCAGCGTCGGCGCCTACCCCGAACTGCTACGGCACCGGCTGCGCTGGGCGCCCCGGATCGGCGGCGGCCCCGCCGCCCTGCTGGCGGCCTGGCGGGTGCTGCGCGCCGAGCACCCCGTGGCGCTGCGGCTCGCCGGCCGCCCCCGGAAGGTCTGGCTGCTCTTCGCGGGCAACGGCACCTACCACGGCACCGGCCCCACCCCCCGCCGTCGCGACAGCATCGGCGAGGGCCTGCTCGACGTACGCATGGTCTACGGCGGCGGCCGCCCCGGCCCCCGCCTCCTCGCCGCCGCCTTCGCCGGCCCCCTGAGCCGGTCCCCCGTCCACACCGCGACCAAGCTCCGCAGCTTGCGCATCGCCGACATCCCCGAGGGCACGCCCCTGGCCTACGACGGGGAGTACGCCCACGCCCCCTCCGCCCTCGTCCTCGACGCGCTGCCCCACGCCCTCACCGTCTACCGCCCCCACTGAGGACCTGCGCCCCGCCCCCGGCCGCCTGCGCCCGCCCGCGCCCCGCACCCCCGGCCGGGGGAGCCCGTCTCACCCCGGCGGCGGGGCGACTCCCAGGTCGGCCCGCATGGCGCCGCGCATGACCATCCACTGCTCGTTGGCCTGCAGGAGAGCGGTCCGCATCTCCTCGAACGCGCCCTCGGGTGCGCTGTCGGCCTCCTCCAGGCGCAGCACCCCGTCGTAGATCGCCGCGAGGGTCCGCGACATGGAGTCCAGCTCCGCCAGTACCGCGTCGGAGGCTGCCATCTGCGCCTCGGCGAAGGCCGCGTGCATTGCATGACGGGCCTCCTCCAGGACCGTCCGCGCTTCCACGGTGACCTCCGCCCTGTGGACCAGCCACAGGTACTTCATGAGCTCGATGCGGTAACGGCGGTAGCCGGAGTTCGAGGTCACGTAGCAGGCGCGCCGTTTGTCCAGCTCGGCTGCCCGCTGCTCGCGGGCCCACTGGGCGTCCGCCGCGCGTTCCTGGCGCTCGAAGCGGTGCGATTCGGTGCGCGCGACGAGCCGCTGGGACAGGACGGGCGCGAGGAGCGTGCCCGCCACCGCGATGGTCGTGCCGGCGAGCGCCAGCAGGGCGTTGTCCATCCGTCCTCCCCCCGCCCCAGCTCAGGGGGCTCTGACCTACCCATTCGCCCGTGGGTATGGACGTCAGGCAAGATGGGGTGTATCTGCCCACCATCGATCTGCCGGACGGTTTCTCTTGGCTGAGTTCATCTACACCATGCGCAAGACGCGCAAGGCGCACGGCGACAAGGTGATTCTCGATGATGTCTTCTTGAACTTCCTGCCCGGCGCCAAGATCGGTGTGGTCGGCCCGAACGGCGCCGGCAAGTCCACCGTTCTGAAGATCATGGCGGGCCTGGAGCAGCCGTCCAACGGTGAGGCCTACCTCTCCCCCGGCTACTCCGTCGGCATCCTCATGCAGGAGCCGAAGCTCGACGAGTCCAAGACCGTCCTGGAGAACGTCGAGGACGGTGTCGGCGAGATCAAGGGCAAGCTCAACCGGTTCAACGCGATCGCCGAGGAAATGGCGACGAACTACACCGACGAGCTGATGGAGGAGATGGGCAAGCTCCAGGACGACCTGGACCACGCCAACGCGTGGGACCTCGACGCCCAGCTGGAGCAGGCCATGGACGCCCTGGGCTGCCCGCCCGGCGACTGGCCCGTCACCAACCTCTCCGGTGGTGAGAAGCGCCGCGTGGCCCTCTGCAAGCTGCTGCTGGAGGCCCCCGACCTGCTGCTCCTCGACGAGCCCACCAACCACCTCGACGCCGAGTCGGTGAACTGGCTGGAGCAGCACCTGGCCCAGTACAAGGGCGCCGTCGTGGCCGTCACCCACGACCGCTACTTCCTCGACAACGTCGCCGAGTGGATCCTCGAGCTCGACCGCGGCCGCGCCCACCCCTACGAGGGCAACTACTCCACCTACCTGGAGAAGAAGGCCGAGCGCCTCAAGGTCGAGGGCAAGAAGGACGAGAAGCGCGCCAAGCGCCTCAAGGAAGAGCTGGAGTGGGTCCGCTCCAACGCCAAGGGCCGCCAGGCCAAGTCCAAGGCCCGCCTCGCCCGCTACGAGGAGATGGCGGCCGAGGCCGACAAGATGCGCAAGCTCGACTTCGAGGAGATCCAGATCCCGCCGGGCCCGCGCCTGGGCTCGATCGTGGTCGAGGTCAACAACCTCTCGAAGGCGTTCGGCGACAAGGTCCTCATCGACGACCTGTCCTTCACGCTGCCGCGCAACGGCATCGTCGGCATCATCGGCCCGAACGGCGCCGGCAAGACCACGCTCTTCAAGATGATCCAGGGCCTGGAGGCCCCGGACTCCGGTGAGATCAAGGTCGGCGAGACCGTCAAGATCTCGTACGTGGACCAGGGCCGCGCCAACATCGACCCCAAGAAGACCCTCTGGGCGGTCGTGTCGGACGAGCTGGACTACATCAACGTCGGCAACGTCGAGATGCCGTCCCGTGCGTACGTCAGCGCCTTCGGTTTCAAGGGCCCGGACCAGCAGAAGCCGGCTGGCGTGCTCTCCGGCGGTGAGCGCAACCGCCTGAACCTCGCGCTCACCCTCAAGCAGGGCGGCAACCTGCTGCTCCTCGACGAGCCCACCAACGACCTCGACGTCGAGACCCTGGGCTCGCTGGAGAACGCACTCCTCGAATTCCCCGGTGCGGCCGTGGTCGTCTCCCACGACCGCTGGTTCCTGGACCGCGTCGCCACGCACATCCTGGCGTACGAGGGCGAATCCAAGTGGTTCTGGTTCGAGGGCAACTTCGAGTCGTACGAGAAGAACAAGGTCGAGCGGCTCGGCCCGGACGCCACGCGTCCGCACCGTGCCACCTACAAGAAGCTGACCCGAGGCTGAGGTCGGAGGTCATGGCCAGACACCACTACCGGTGCCCGCTGCGCTGGGCGGACATGGATGCCTTCGGGCACGTCAACAACGTCGTCTTCCTCCGCTACCTGGAGGAGGCGCGCATCGACTTCATGTTCCGCTTGGCGCCGGGGGAGGGCAGTGAGTCCTTCACGGGCGGCTCCGTCGTCGCCCGGCACGAGATCGACTACAAGCTGCCCCTCGTGCACCGGCACGAGCCGGTCCTCATCGAGAGCTGGGTGACCCGGATCGGCGCCGCGTCCCTGACCATCCGCTACGAGGTCAAGGACGAGGCGACCGAGGACGCACCGGAGACGGTCTACGTGCGTGCCGAAACCGTGGTCGTGCCGTTCAACCTCGCCGAGGGGCGGCCCCGCCGCATCACGGCCGAGGAGAGGCGCTTCCTGGAGGAGTACCTCGACGAGCCCGTGGCGGCGGGCGCCCCGAAGCACCGTGAAGGGCGCATCGCGGCATGAACGGGCAGTTGCGCTTCGCCGATTCCGGGGAGGCGGCGGACCTCGCCGCCTTCCTGGGCCGGCTGGTGCACTACGACCGCGCCGCCGCCGTCCGCCTGCAGGCCCGGGCGGAGGGCGGCGCGCTCGCCGTCTTCGGGCGGCCGCCGTCCTTCGACGTCCTGGCCATCCGTACGGTGCGGCTCGCCGTACCCGTCGGGCGGCCGCTGGACCTGACGGTGTCCGCCGGTGAGCTGCTGGAGTCCGTGGACGAGGACGCCGCAGGTGCCGTCGTCCCGCAGCCGGTCACCGGGCCGCCGTGGGCCGGTGTGCTGCCGCCCCGGGGAGGCTGGGAGCAGGTGCCCGGGCTGCCGGGCACCGACGCCATGCGGGCCGCCGTGGCGGGGGCCGTCGCGGAGTTCCGCGCCCGGGACGAGGCCCTGCCCCCGCAGCACCGGACCCGGTCCGAGCGCGACCGGATCGGCCGCGACATCTGGTCCCGCACCCTCGGTGACACCGAACTGCCGCTGCGCGCCGTCCACGCGGCGCAGTCCCTCGGCTTCCTGCGGCCGGTCCGCACCACGGTCCCGGCTCAGGCGGCGGCCGCGGGGCGCCCCGAGCCGGTGGCGCTGTTCACCTCCGGCGGCTGGCTCAGGCTGCGCACCCCGTACGGATCCGTCGCCATGCGGCGTCCCGGGCGGACCGGGGGACTCGGGGCCCTGCTGGTCCGGCCGGTCTGAGGCCCCTCGGCCCGAGCTCCGTCGGCCAAAGCCCGTTGATCAGCCAGGGTTCGTCAGCCAGTGTTCGTCGGGCAGTGCTCGTCGGGCAGTGTTCGTCAGCCAGTGCTCGTCAGGCAGTGTTGATCATCGAGGCGGCCGCGTAGGTCAGGTACCGCCACAGCTGGGCCTCGTGCTCCGGCGCCAGCCCCAGCTCGTCCACCGCCACCCGCATGTGGCCCAGCCACGCGTCGTGCGCGGCCGCGTCCACCTGGAACGGCGCGTGCCGCATGCGCAGGCGGGGGTGCCCGCGGTTCTCGCTGTACGTGGACGGCCCGCCCCAGTACTGCATCAGGAAGAGCGCGAACCGCTCCTCGGCCGGACCGAGGTCGCCCTCCGGGTACATCGGGCGCAGCAGCGGGTCTTCGGCGACGCCCTGGTAGAAGCGGTGGACGAGCCGGCGGAAGGTGGCCTCGCCGCCCACCAGCTCGTAGAAGGTCTGCTCCTGGACCGTGCCCTGCGGATTGTCATTCACCCGACCATCGTCTCAGACACCCGGACGGAGGACCGGGGTCCTAGGACCACCACCCGTGGCCGGGCCGACGACCACCGCTCGCCTTCGCCGCCGACCGGCAGGACAGTGGAGGCATGGGAGCACACACCACAGGACGGGACGTGCGCGAACTCGCGCACGCCGCCCAGGTGCGGGAGCTGACCGCCGCCGGGGTCCTGCAGGACCCGCACTGGCGGGCGGCCTTCACGGCCGTGCCCCGCCACGTCTTCGTGCCGTACTTCTGGACCGGCCGCGGCGCCGGGCACGAGCGGCTGTGGGGCGAGGACCCGGACCCCGAGCGGCGGGCCCGCTGGCTGCGGGGGGTGTACACGGACGCGCCCCTCGCGACCCGGCTGCGCGACGGCGAGCTGCTGTCCTCCAGCAGTCAGCCCTCCCTGATGGCCAAGATGCTGGAGTCGCTGGAGGTGCGGGACGGGGACGACGTACTGGAGATCGGCGCGGGCACCGGCTACAACGCGGCGTTGCTCTGCCACCGGCTCGGCGACGAGCACGTCACCACCGTGGACCTCGACGAGGAGATCACCGAGTCCGCCCGGGCCCACCTGGTCCGGCTCGGCTACCGGCCGACCGTGGTCACCGGCGACGGGGCGCGCGGCTGTCCTTCCCGCGCCCCCTTCGACCGGATCCTGGTGACCTGCACGCTCCCGCTGATCCCGCCGGCCTGGCTCGGCCAGTGCAGGCCCGGCGCGCGCATCCTGGCCCCCCTGTCGACGGGCCTGATCGCGCTCACCGTCCGCGACGCCGACTTCGCCGAGGGCCGCTTCCTGCACACCCCTGCCTACTTCGTCCCCCTGCGCGGGGCCACCGCGGCGGCGCCGCCCTCCGCGGCCGCTCAGGAGGCGCTCCCGTACGAGCTGGTGGAGAACGAGCGCTTCCAGTTCATGCTGATCCTCAGCGCGGGCGCGCTGCACCCGCGGGAGGGGCTGGACCTGTGGCGCCGGGAAGGCCGTCCCGGCCGTGAGCGGTTCGGCGTGACGGTCACCCCCGAGGGGCAGTGGTCCTGGCTGGACGACCCCCAGGGCCCGTACGTGTGGCCGCTGGGGGAAGCCGCGTCGGTCTGAGTCGCGCGGGGCTCAGCCGCGCCGGACGGTGATCGTCGTCCAGGCGCCCACGTGGACGCGGTCGCCGTCGGCGAGGGGGATGGGGACGTAGGGCTGGATCGGCTCCTCGCCGCCGTTGATCGTGGTGCCGTTGGTGGAGTTCTGGTCCACCACCGCCCAGCTGCCGTCGGGCTGCTGGACGAGGACGGCGTGCTGGTGGGAGACGCCCGGGTCCTCCGGGGGGACCGACAGGTCGATGTCGGGGGACTCGCCCGTGGAGGCACGGCGGCGGCCGATGGTGACCTGGCCGCCGGAGAGCGGCAGGTGCTGCTCGGGGGAGTAGGCGGGGAGGTTGAGCCCCGCAGCCTCGGGGCCGCTGCGCTGCATCATCGCCATGAAGTACGAACGGTCCGGGCCGATCGTCGCGCTCCAGGAACCGCCGCCGCCCTGGGAGGGGAAGGGCTGCTGGGGCTGTTGCCCGGGCTGCTGCTGCGGCGCGTACTCCTGGTGGTGCTGGGGCTGCTGGTACTCCTGCGGCGCCTGCTGCTGGTAGTGCTGTTGCTGCGGCGGTGCGTACTCCTGCCGGAGCGGCTGCTGCTCGTGCGCCGGCGGCGGGAGCAGCCAGTCGTCCTCGCGCTGGAGCGGCTCGGCCGGCCGGTTGACCCGCGACGGGCGGGAGCCCTGGTACTCGAAGTGGTCCTGGGAGAAGGTCGGCGGCGCCGGTACCGGCGGCGGGGGCACGGGCGCGCGGCCCGGGCCCGCCGGCCCGTCGGGCGCGAAGGAGGGCGGGGTCGGCGTACGGGTCAGGAAGTTGAACCGGCACTCCTCGCAGAACGGCGCCATCGCCTCGCGCGGCGTGCGGCACTGCGGGCACAGCTCGGCCTGGGCGGTCGGCTCGCCGGCCGTGGGAGGGTAGCCGTAGCCGTAGGAGGGCGCCTCGGGAGCGCTCGTAGCGGCAGCCATGCGGTGGCCGCAGACCTCGCACCAGTCGTCGGAGGCGGACTGGTGTCCGTTCGGGCAGGTCGGCATGGCGACGCTTCCCCCTTCTCCCTGCGTCATCGCGTCAGGTTCTTCTCAGGTCTTCTTCACTCGGACGGTCTGCGTCGAACGCGTTTCAAGGGTCATCTCGTCGGCATCGGCGACCTTCGCTTTCAGCCGCACAGTACCCGCCGCCGCATCCACGACATCCACCACCTTCGCCAGAAGCCTGGCGGTGTCGGCGTTCCCGGAGGCGCTCGCCAGCTGCACGGCGCGCCCCAGCTTGGCGGTCGCGCCGTCGACATCGCCCAGTTTGCGGGCCTCCAGCCCCTGCTGGATGGCCTGCGCCAGCTCCGCCTGTCCCGTGTAGTGCGCCACCTGCGGGCTGATGGCGGTGGAGGAGGCGAGGTCGTCCGTCCACACCGCCCGGACCAGGCCCTGGGCGAGCGTGGCCGGCGGCTCACCGGCGCCCTGGGGCATCACCAGCATGGCCCGCGCGGCCAGCATCTCCTGGCCGACGGACGCACCCGGCACCCGTACGCACACGTGGTACTCGCGGGACTCGTCGCCCCACGAACCGGTCGGGTAGTCGCCCGCGCGCGGACCGGCTTCGGTGCGGCGGCCGGTGAGGTCCTGGACGGCGGGCGCGACCTGCTTGACGTACTGGATCTCCGCGCCGACCGGCGTCCACAGGCGCAGCGAGACGTCCGCCACCTCCTTGCCCATGACGTTCTCCATCATGCGCGTGAAGTCCTCGCTCAGGTGGGCGGGATCGGCCACGATGTCGGCGGAGCCGAGCAGCGCGCCCGCGATGTCCGTGACGTCCTTCACCTCCCAGTCGGTGCCGACACCGCGCGCGTCGCAGGTGAAGCGGCCCGCGCAGGCGTCGAGCGTGGCGCGCAGCACGGCGGGCTCCTCGTGCTCGTTGCGGCCGTCGGTGAGCAGGATCCCGTGCCGGATGGTGGCCGTCGACCCGCGCAGCAGGCCGTCGGCGAGGCGCAGCCAGGTGCCGATGGCGGTGCCGCCGCCGGCACCGAGGCCGCGCAGCGCCTCCTTGGCCTGGGCGCGGGTGGCGGGGTCGGCGGTGGCGAGACGGCCTTGGCCCGGGTAGACCTCGCGGGCCACGTGGGTACCGGCGATCACCGCGAACGAGGTGCCGTCGCGCAGCGTGTCGATGGCGGCGGCCGTGGCCTCGCGGGCGCCGCGCATCTTGGCCGGCGGGTGGTCCATCGATCCCGAGCAGTCGAGCATGATCACGACGGCCGCGCCGCCGGGCGCGAGGGCGGCGGGGCGGGCGGCGGTGGCGCCCCCGGTGGAGGTGACCGTGACGATGGCGTGGACGTCGCGGCCGCCCTCGGGCAGGAACTCGTTCTGGTACACCTCCACGCTGAAGCGCGGGGCGCTCGGCTTGGCGAAGTTCGCCATCGGTGGACTCCTAGGAGGTCGGTTCCGTTTCCGGTTCCGTTTCGGCGTGGACGGGGGGCCGCGGCGGGGCGGCGGCGAAGGGGACGACGGCCACGGTGATGTTGTCGTGGCCGCCCCCGTCGAGGGCGTGCCCCACCAGGACCTGCGCGCTGTGCAGGGGGCGGAACGCCGCGTCGGGGGGAAGGACCTCGGCCATCTCCCGTGCGGACTCGGCGTAGTTCCACAGGCCGTCCGTGCAGACGACGACGACGCCGGGGTGGTCCGGCTTGAAGCTGGCGGTGTGCGGTTCGAGGTCGTACGCGTCGGCGCCGAGCCAGCCGGTGATGGCGTGGGCGCGGACGTCCGCGTACGCCTCGGCCTCGCCCATCAGGCCGGCCGCGACCATCTGGGCGGCCCAGGAGTCGTCCTCGGTGAGGCGGCGGGGGAGTGCCGCACGGTCGTCGGGCACCCAGTAGGCGCGGCTGTCACCGACCCAGCCGATGGTGAGCACGCCGCCGCTGACGACGGCGCCGACGAGGGTGCAGGCGGGGGCGTTCTGGGCGCCGGGTACCTCCGGCGCGAGCGCGTTCACGGCGGCCGCGGCGGCGAGGATCGCGTCGTGCATGGCCTCCTGCGGGTGGGCGCCGCGGGGGAGGGCTTCGAGCAGCGCCTCGTTGGCGGCGCCGGCGGCCGCGGCGGAGGCCTCGTCGGGGCGGCTGGCGGAGGAGACGCCGTCGCAGACGATGGCCACGGTGGCGGCGGAGCCGTCGGGGAGGGCGGTGGCGGCCACCGCGAAGGAGTCCTCGTTGCGGTGGTGGCGCAGCCCCCGGTCGCTGACGGCGGCGACGCTCCCGAGCTCCTCTTCGAGGTGGTCCCGCTCCCGCGGTTGCGCGTGCCCGCAGTGCTCGCAGTACCCGTCGGTGTCCACCCGCCCGGCCCGGCACGCGACGCAGGTCTTCCCGTCGCCCGGTGCGGCCCCGGCCTCCTGCGGTGGCTCCTGCGGGGTGCTGTACGGGGGTTCTTGGGCGGGGCCTGACTGCCAGGGGCCGCCCTCGCCGGGCCCGGAGGCCGTGTCACCGTGCGGTGACCCCTGCGCGGTGCCGTACGGGGGTTCGTGGGCTGTGCCGTACGGGGGTTCCTGTGCGGGGCCGGTGCCCTGTGGGTTGCCGTACGGGTGCTCCTGGGCGGGGCCCGATTGCCAGGCGGCGGCCGGGGCCGGGTCGGCCGGGGCGGCGGACCAGTCGCCGGCGTCGTCGACCAGCGTCGGGGCGGCGCTGGTCACACTGCCCCATCCGGGCGCGGGCACACCGGAGCCGTACCCGCCTGCGGGCGCGGCCGGTTCGGGGTCGTAGGGCCGGCCCCTGCCGGTGGGCGGCGACGGTACCGCCCGGGCGGCGTACTCCCCGGCGGACCCGTACTCGCTCCGCTCCCGGTCGTCCCCGGGGTATCCGGGACCGCCGCCCGGGGCGGCGTCCGGCCCACCGGGGCCGGCCGGGGCGGGGGTCTGGTAGGCGTCCGGAGCGCCGGGGTCCCAAGGCGCCGGGGCGCGGGGGGACTCGGCGCCGGACGGGCCCGGGGCCGGGGAGGCGTCCCCGTCCGCCCCGGAGGGCGCCGCCCCGCCGGGCGGCCCTGCGTCGGGGCCGGCGGGGACCGGGTGGCCGCAGACGCCGCAGAAACGGTCAGCCTCTTCCAGGGGCTCCGCACAGCCGGGGCAGCCCGACAGCCGATGCATCGACATCAATCACACCCACGTCCGGGGACGGAAACGGTTAGCCCGCTCCACCAGTTCGATCCTCTCCTCGCCCCGCTGCGCCAGCCGAGCGAGGACGCGGTACGAGCGCTCCAGGCCGAAGCGCAGCCCCCGCTCGTCCAGTTGACTGCCGAGCAGCGAGGTCCGGCCGGGGTCGGCACCCCGGCTACCCGACAGTACCCAGTCCAGGGCCGAGCCCAGAACCTCCACCGACAGCCGTTCCCTGCGCACCGAGTCCAGCCCGAACCGCCCCAGCGCCTCCACCTGCGCGGCAGCCGCCACCAGGTCGGGCAGCAACGGCTCTTCCGGTGACCGGTCGCGCAGGCGTGCCCGTACGGCCGCCACCCGGGCGGCGGTGTAGTGGATCGACACCTCCGGGACCGACTCCAGCGTCCGCACCGCCCCCGCCCGGTCGCCGGACGCGAGCTGCACCCGCGCCAGCCCGAACGCCGCGCTCACGAAGCCGGGATCGGTGATCCAGACGAGCCGGTAGTACTCGGCGGCGTTGTCCAACTGCCCCAGGACCTCCGCGCACAGCCCCAGCGCCAGCTTCGGCGCGGGCTCGCCGGGGAAGGCGTCGTAGACGGCGTCGAAGGACAGGGCGGCCACCTCGTCGTCCCCGGTGGCCAGGGAGGCGATGCCGCGCGCCCACACCACCCGCCAGTCGTCGGGGTGCCGGGCCTCCAGCTCGGCCAGCGCCGCCCCCGCCACCGCGAGTTCGCCCAGCTCCAGCCGGGCCCGCAGCTCCCGCAGCCGCAGTTCGGCGGAGTCGGCCGGCGCCGAGCCCAGCGCCCCGAGGAGGTCGGTGGGCGCGGCGGTGAGCAGTCCGGCGAGGAACCCGGCGTTGGCGTCGGCCGCATCCACCAGCGGAACCGGGAGCGCCAGCGCCGTACCCCGGGCGTCCGGCTCCGCCGGCCCGCCGCGCGGAGCGGGGCCGGCCGGGACGGCCCGGTTCACCGCCCCGCTCCGCCGCTGCGCCGGGACCACCGCGCCGGCCCCGGCGGCGGTACCCGCCTCGTCTGCGTACAACCGGGTGTCCGGCACCCGCAGTTCCGGCCCGAACAGCGTCGAAAGCTGGGGGCGCGGCCGCCCCGTCTGGAGCGCCACGACCTCCCGCAGCACGCCCGTCAACTGGTCCGCCATCTCCTGCGCGGACGCGAACCTGCGGCCGGGATCCGGGTCCGTGGCCCGTACCAGCAGCCGGTAGAACGACTCGTACCGCCGGAACACCTCGATGTGCTCGGGGTCCGGCAGCGAATCCACGAACACGTTCGTGTAGCCCTGGAAGTCGAAGGTCAGCACCGCCAGGGTGCGCGCCACCGTGTACAGGTCCGACGCCACCGAGGGACCCAGTTCCGCCACCTCCGGCGCCTGGTAGCCCACCGTGCCGTAGATGGCCGACTCCTCGTCGTCCATCCGCCGCACCGCGCCCATGTCGATGAGCTTGAGCTGGTCCTGCTGCTGGATCGCGTTGTCGACCTTGAAGTCGCAGTACAGCAGGTTCCTGCTGTGCAGGTGACCGAGCGCCTCCAGCGCCTCGATGCCGTACGCGCACGCCTGCTCGACCGGCAGCGGGTCGCGCCTGCCGTCCGGCCGACGCCGCTCGTTGGCGATCTCCTTGAGCGACTTGCCGCCGACGTACTCCATGACGATGTACCCGTCCAGCGAACCGGTCCGCTGGTCCAGGTGCTCCACGAAGTTGTAGATCCGCACGATGTTGGAGTGCTCGATCTCCGCGAGGAAGCGCCGCTCGGAGATCGCCGCCTCCATCGCGTCCTGGTCCCCGGTGTCCAGCAGGCCCTTGAGCACCACCCAGCGGTCCGAGACCGCCTTGTCCACCGCCAGGTACACCCAGCCGAGGCCGCCGTGGGCCAGGCAGCCCGCCACCTCGTACTGCCCGCGCACCACGTCGCCCGCGTTCAGCTTGGGCACGAAGGAGTACGGGTGCCCGCACTTGGTGCAGAACCCCTCCGTCCTGCCCGGCCGGTCGCCGCGCGCCCGCCCCACCGGGGCCCCGCAGTCCGAGCGGGAGCAGAACCGCTTGCGCTCGGGGACCTCGGGGTTCTCCAGTACCGCCGCCGACGGGTCCGGCCGGGGCACCTGCGGCACGTCGACCAGACCGGCCCCCAGACGGCCGCGCCCCGAAGACGAGCCGGCCGAACCCGAACTGCGCACCGACACCGAACGGCTGGACGCCGTCCCCGGCAGCGAACGCGACAGCCGCCCCGACACCGAACGCCGCGACGAGGACGAACGCGAGGAACGCGCCGACCGGGAGGAGCCGGCCGACGCGGACGAGGAGCGCCCCGAGCCCCGGGAATCACCGTGCCGCGCGGCGCTGGTCATGCCGGTGGGCGGCGACACCAGTTCCTCCGCACCCGCCGACACGGCGCCGACCGGCGCCAGCCCGCAGGTGCCGCAGTAGACCTCCCCGCCCCCCATGTCCTCGTACGACCCCGGGCAGCCGGGGCGCACGCACGCGGTTCCGATCAGGCTCATCCGTCTTCCCTTTCCGCCCCGCCGTCGGCGGGGGGCGTCTCCTGCGGCTGGGGCTGCGACTGCGGCGCCAGCGCCTCGGCCGTCGCCCGCTGGTAGCGCAGCACGGCCTGCTCGGCGGCCCGCAGGTCGCACGGCGCGCTCCACAGCATCCGCCGGGCCGTGTCGTAGCGCTCCATCAGCAGCGGGTCCTCCGCCATGCCGTGCCGGGCGACCTTCGCCTTGTACGCGTCGAGCCGGCCCCGCAGCTCCGCCCGCACCGCGAGCGGCGCCGTCACCGCCGTCAGCGACTCGCGGGCGCGGCGCAGTTCGTCCTCGGCGCGTTCCTCCAGGGACTCCAGCAGCGGTGACAGCCGGTGCCACTGCGCCTGACGGCGGTACTCGGCCGCCGCCGCGAGCTGCTCCTGCAACGCCGTCGGCGGACCGCTGACCGCCGGAACCTCCGACGCGGCGATCTTCGCCAGCACCTCGCCGCGCGCAGTCCGCGCCTCCGCGAGGGTCCGGTCGGCCCGCGAGAGGACGTCCCGCACGCCCATCAGCCGCTGCTCGGCGTCCTGCCGTACCGCCAGCACCGCCTCGATCTCACGGCGTACGTCGTCCAGCGCGCGCGCAGCCCGGTCGTACCGGGTGGTGTCCGGACGGCCGCCGCCCGGGGCGGAGCTCCCCGCCACCCTGACCCAGAACGCCAGCGGGTCCGCGATCACCTGCTCCCGCAGCTGCGCCAGCTCTGCGGTGATGTCCTCCAGGTCGTCCCCCGAAGGATGTTCACCGGGGCGCACGCCGACCGAACGCGCCAGCGAACGGGTCCGGTGCAGTTCGGCGGCGAGCAGGTCGATCCGGGCGGGCAGCGCCGACCAGACCGCGTCGGCGGCCACCACCACGTCCAGGGAGCCGGCGTACAGCTCGTTCATCCGCACCACCAGCTCCGCGAGGGAGAACCGCTCCGCGATCCCGGCCCCCTCGGCCCCTGCCCCGGCGACCACCACACCGGGCCCGCGCAGCCGGTCGGTCAGTTCCGCGAGGTCCTCGCGGCTGGGCCAGCGCCGCCGTTCGCGGATCTGCCGGGCGGCGGCCAGAGCGCCGCTGTAGGCGTCGAAGTACGTCCACAGCCGGGTGATGGCCGCGTCGGCGGCCGTCCACCGCTCCTTGGTGGTCCCGGTCAGCCCGGCGCCCTCCAGCAGCCGCCGCCCGGCGTGGTCCTGGAGCGCGAGCAGGGAGGTCTCCACGGCCTCGTGCTCCGCGCCCAGGCGGGCCAGCGCGCAGTCGACCTCGTCCCGGTCCATCACTGCCGGCCCCGTCTGCGGAAGGCGCACCCGGCTCTCCCCGTTCTCCTCGCCCGCGTACGGCTGCGGTCCCGATCCGTATCCCGATCCGGCCACGGCCTCAGCCGTCCCGGTACTTGGGCGCGGGCGGTGCGGTGACGTTCGGCAGCACGGCCTCCAGGTGGGTGCGGTAGGCCTGCATCCAGGGACTGTCGTTGCCGCCCGCGCGGTAGTTCTCCAGCACCTTGTTCACGCGGCGCACCAGGTCGCCCGCGTCCTTGTTCATCGCGACGCCGTAGAACTCGCGGGTGAAGGGCGAGCCGACCAGCTGCACGGACGGGTCCTGCGCCGCCTGGCCCGCCGCGAGGGCGTTGTCGGTGATGATGCCGTCCACCTCGCCCAGCTGGAGCCGGACCAGGCAGTCCAGCTGGTTGGCCACGGAGACCGGGACCGCGCCGTACGACTGGGACCTGAGGGCCGTCTCCGCGGTGGAACCGGCGGCGGTGCAGATCTTGCGGCCGTTCAGCGAGGGGTCGTAGCCGGTGATCGGGGAGCCCTTCGGCGCCAGGACCTGCTGCCCGGCCTCGAAGTACGCCGTGGAGAAGGCGACGTCCTCCAGCCGCTTGCAGTTGATGGTCATGGTGCGCACCACGATGTCGACGCGGTTCTCCTTGAGCGCGGGGACGCGCTGGCTGGTGGGGATGGCCCGGTAGATGACGGCGTTCTCATCACCCAGGATGTCCTTGGCGATGGCCTTGACCAGCGCGATGTCGAAGCCGTCGAGGTGGCCGTCCGGCTTGCGGTAGCCCCACTTGAAGCTGTTCTGGTCCACGCCCGCGACGAGTTTGCCCGCCTTGCGGATCCGCTCGATCGCCGGGCCGTCCACCCCGCCCGGCCGCAGGCTGGCCTCGGGGTCCTGGCAGGTGTCGGCCGGGGTCGCCGGAGCCAACGCCATCGTGGCGGGCGGCCGGACCGCGCCGGGCCCGACGCCGTCCGGAGCGGCCTGGGCCAGCGGCAGCAGCACGGCCGCCGCGGTCAGCGCACAGGCGACCGCCATCGCGCCGACACCGCCCCAGCCGCGCAGCCGGCGCACGGGCCACCGCGCCGCGGAGCCCCCGGACCGGCCGGCCCCGGGGGCGGCCCCGGACCGGCCGGCCGCGGAGCCCGCCGGCTCCCCGGCCGGGCTGCCGTCGGCGCCGTACCCCTGGTCCCGTCCCGCGCGTATCCGCATCGATCTCACCTGTACTCCGAAAGCCTGCGACCGATGCCGAGCAGTGCGGCCGCCGCACCGACGACCGCCAGGGCCGCCGAGCCCGTCACCAGACCGCCCAGCGCCCCGAGTCCGCCCCGGGCCGCCTGAGTGAACTGCTTCTGCTCGTGGGCCACGGCCTGCTCCAGGGAGGCGTCCACCGTGTCGAAGGAGGCCCCGCTGCTGTCCTTGTGGTCCTTGTCGCCGATGACCTGCGGCAGCGCGAGCTCGTAGTCGCCGCGCATATCGGTCTCCCGGGCCGCCGCGTGCCGCTGCTTCCACTGCGCCACGCCGTCGAGGGCCTGCTGGACGGGCCGGCGGCCACTGCTGTCGTCGGCCAGCCGCAGTGCCGTCGCCAGCCCCGAGTCCAGCTCCTTCATGTTCTTCGTGAACTCCACGTCGTACTTGTCGGACGTCTTGTCCTCGGCCAGTACGGCGCCGCGCGCGATCAGCGTCAGGTTCTCGCCGGCCCGCGCCTGGAGCGAGGCGATCCGCGCGTCGTTCAGCACCTTGAGCGACTCCTGCCCGCCGGAACGGGCCTCACTCAGCCCCGACCGGGCCAGTGTCTGTCCGACGGTCAGCCACAGCAGCACCACCGCCGCGGCGGCCGTCGCCGCGACGAGGCCGTGGTTGAAGACACGGTTGGTCCGGCGGTAGTTGCGCCGCTGCGCCCACACCAGGGCGCCGAGCGCGAGCAGGCCGGTGAGCGTCGCGACGGGCGGCCAGGAACGGGCGTCGTCGTAGTCCTTGTAGAGCCGGCCCGTCTCCGCCTCGTAGAGCCGCTGGGCGGCCGGCAGCAGCACCGTGCTCATCTGCTCGTTGGCGTACCGCAGGTACGCGCCGCCGAGCGGCAGACCCTGCCGGTTGGTGGCCCGCGCCTGCTCGATCAGGCCCGTGTAGCGCGGCAGCTGCTGACCCAGCAGCGCTATCTCCTTGCGGGAGTCCCCGCCGGCGTCGGTGTTGGCGGCCGCGTTCACCAGCAGGCGGGAGGCGTTCGCGATGTCCTTCTCGTACCGTTCGCGGACTTCGCGCGGCTCCTGGGCGCCCGCGAGGAAACCGCTGGAGGACGCGGTGTCCGCGTCCGCGAGGGAACGGTAGATGCTCGCCGCGTCCGCGCTCAGCGGCTGGCTGTGCCCCACCACGTCCTCGGCGGCGGTCACCCGGTCCGAGACCTCCCACACCGCCGACGTGCCGAACAGCAGCACCAGGGCGGCGAGTACCGCCCCGATGATGCGCAGCCGGCCCGGCTCCGTGGTCGCGGCCGCGCGCAGCCGCTCGACGCCCTCGGCCCAGGCGGTGCGCGGCCCGGGCGGTGCGGGCTGCTGCGCGGGCGGTCCGGCGGCGGGCGTCGTGGAGACACCGCCGCCGGGCGCGGGCGCGCGTGATGTGATGGCCACCGTGACCTCCCCCTCGGTCATGACTTCCCCCCGGCTGCCGGGCGGGGCGCCCCCCGGTCCGGTCACCGCGGGAGTACCCGTCGCAGCAGTATGGCCGCATCGGCGGACAACTACAGCACGAGGTACCGGATCTTGACGATCCTTCCCCCGGTCCGGCGCCGCCGCCGCGTCCGTCACCGCTTGCGCCGCCGCTCGCGTCTCCCCTTCACCGTCAATACGTCCGGGCGTCCGTCACGGTTCCACACCGCCCGCCCCCGTGGGCAGGTTCACCCGAAATGGGCACGGAGTTTGCCGTACGCCTCGGGCGGCGCCCCCACCGCGTCCAGCCCCAGCAGCCCCGCGCCCAGTACCGGCGGGGCCACCACCACCGAGATCCGGGCCCGCGGGGCCGCTTCCGCCAGCCCCGACTCGATCGCCCCGTTCAGCTGTGGATGTCCGGCGGCGAGCACCCCGCCGCCCAGCAGGACGGGAACCTCCTCGCCGAGCATCCCGAGCCGCGCCAGCGCCACCGACGCCATGGCCACCACCTCCCCGGCCTGGCGCTCCACGATCGCCGAAGCCACCGGATCGCCGGCCGCGGCCACCGCGAACAGCACCGGCACCAGCTCGTGGGTGCGCTCGTACGCCACCGCGCCCAGGTGCAACGCCTCGATCAGGCCGGCCATCCTCGCGAACCCGAAGTGACCCGGCACCGCCGAGGCCAGCTCGGTCGGGCCGCCGCGTCCGTCCTCGGCCCGCGCCGCCCACCACAGGACCTCCGCGGCCAGACCCGAACCGCCGCCCCAGTCGCCGGAGATCCGCCCGAGCGCCGGGAACCGTGCGGTCCGGCCGTCGGGGGCCACTCCCACGCAGTTGATCCCGGCCCCGCACACCACGGCGACCCCGTACGGGGCTCCCGGCGCCGTCAGTCCGGCCCGCAGGACGGCGAAGGTGTCGTTGCGCACCTCGGTCGCCGTGCCCCAGCCGCGGGCGCCGATCGCGTCCGCGAGCCGCCGTTCCTCCACCGGCAGGTCGGCGTTGGCCAGGCAGGCCGACACCTGCTGCGCGTACGGGCCGTCGGGACGCAGTCCGGCCGCCTCCGCCGCCTCCACGACGGCTTGCCCGAGCACGTCCACGGCCGCCTCGACCCCGGTGCGGGGCGGCTGGAAGCCCCCGGAGCGGCCGGTGCCGAGCACCGTGCCGTCGGCGCTGACGAGGGCCGCGTCGGTCTTGCTGTTCCCGGCGTCGACGGCCAGCACGGCGGCCGGGGGCGGGCCGGCAGCGGGCGGCGCCGCGAGCGGGGCGGCGCGCGGCGCGGCCGGGTTCAGGCCCATGCCAGGTACTCCTTGTTGTGCGCGAGCAGCCGGTCCGTCAGGCCCTCGGCGAGGTCGAACTGCCCGACCAGCGGGTGCGCCAGCAGCGCCCGGAAGACCCGCTCGCGGCCGCCGCGCAGCGCCGCGTCCAGCGCGAGGTCCTCGTACGCGGTGACGTGGGAGATCAGCCCGGCGTACAGGGGGTCCAGCCGGGGCACCGCCAGCGGGACCGGCCCCGAACCGCCCGCGCCGCCGGAACCGCCCGCGCCGCCCGATCCGCCCGCGCCGTCGATGCGCGCCTGCACCTCGATGACGGCGTCGTCCGGCAGGAACGGCAGGGTCCCGGCGTTGCGGGTGTTGACGACCTGCACCGGGGACGCGCCGCGGCCGTCGCCCAGCAGGGCCGCCGCGAGGTCCACGGCCGCCTCCGAGTAGAACGCCCCGCCCCGCCGGGCCAGCAGGGCGGGCTTCTCGTCCAGTGCGGGGTCGGCGTACAGGGCGAGCAGCTCCCGCTCCATCGCCGCGACTTCGGCGGCCCGCGAGGGCTTCGCACCGAGCTCCCGGACCACCTCGTCGTGCGCGTAGAAGTAGCGCAGGTAGTACGACGGCACCACGCCGAGCCGGTCCAGCACGGCCCGCGGCAGCCGCAGGTCGGCGGCGATGGCCCCGCCGTGCTCGGCGAGCAGCCCGGGCAGCAGGTCCTCGCCGTCGGGGCCGCCCTTGCGCACGCCCAGCTCCCACGTGAGGTGGTTGAGGCCGACGTGGTCGAGGTGGATGCCGGACGGGTCGACCCCCAGCAGCGCCGCGAACTTCCTCTGCAGGCCGATGGCGACGTTGCACAGCCCCACCGCCCGGTGCCCGGCCCCCAGCAGCGCCCGCGTGACGATCCCGACCGGGTTGGTGAAGTCGATGATCCAGGCGTCGGGACTGGCCCGCCGGACCCGTTCGGCGATGTCGAGGACGACCGGGACGGTGCGCAGGGCCTTGGCGAGCCCGCCCGCACCGGTGGTCTCCTGGCCGAGGCAGCCGCACTCCAGCGGCCACGTCTCGTCCCGGAGCCGGGCCGCCTGTCCGCCGATCCGCAGCTGGAGGAGGACCGCATCGGCGCCGGCGACGCCCGCGTCCAGATCGGCGGTGGTGGTGATCTTGCCGGGATGGTCCTGCCTGGCGAAGATCCGCCGGGCCAGGCCGCCGACCAGCTCCAGCCGGTCCTCGGCCGGATCGATCAGCACCAGTTCGCTGACGGGCAGGGTGTCGCGCAACCGCGCGAAGCCGTCGATCAGCTCGGGGGTGTAGGTGGAACCGCCGCCCACCACTGCGAGTTTCATCGTCGCTAGCCTTTCACTCCGGTCAGTGTGACTCCCTCGACGAACGCCTTCTGGGCGAAGAAGAAGAGGACGATCACCGGCGCCATGACGAGCACGGTCGCCGCCATGGTCAGGTTCCAGTTGGTGTGGTGCGCCCCCTTGAAGGACTCCAGGCCGTAACTGAGCGTCCAGGCGGCGGGGTTGTCGGAGGCGTAGATCTGCGGGCCGAAGTAGTCGTTCCAGGCGTAGAAGAACTGGAACAGCGCGACGGCGGCGATCCCGGGCCTGGCCATCGGCAGTACGACGCGCAGCAGCGTGCGCAGCTCGCCGCAGCCGTCGACACGGGCCGCGTCCAGGTACTCGTCGGGGATCGTCAGCAGGAACTGGCGCAGCAGGAAGACCGAGAACGCGTCGCCGAACGCCATGGGGATGATCAGCGGCCACAGCGTGCCGGACAGGTCCAGCTGCCCGGCCCAGAACAGGTACATCGGGATGACCACCACCTGCGGCGGCAGCATCATCATCGCGATCACCAGCAGGAGCGACAGCCGCCGCCCGCGGAAGCGGAACTTGGCGAGCGCGTAGGCGACGGGCACGGAGGAGACCACGGTCAGCAGTGTGCCGACTCCCGCGTACAGCAACGTGTTGCGCCACCAGGTCAGGAAGCCGGGGGTGTGCCACACCCGGGAGTAGTTGCCCCACTGCCAGGTGTGGGGCCACAGGTCGCGGGTCAGCGCCTGCCGGTCGTCCATCACGGAGGTCAGGAAGAGGAAGACGAAGGGGAGGACGAAGAACAGGGCGGCGGCCACCCCCAGGCTGTGCACGGCCACCCAGTGCACGAGCGCGCCCCGGGCGCGCCGAGGCGGTGCGGGGGCGGTCCGCGCGGGGGCGGTGCCCGTCGCCGTCGTGGTCACGGCCATGTCAGTCACCTGATCCGATCAGTCCGCCACGGCGGCGCATCAGCAGCGCGGTGAACGCCATGGAGAGGGCGAAGAGGACGAGGGCGGCCGCGCACGCGGCGCCGTAGTCGAAGCGCTGGAAGCCCAGGTTGTAGACGACCTGCGGCAGGGTCAGCGTGGACTTGTCGGGGTAGCCCGGCTCGAACTGCTCGCCCGAGCCGCCGATCACCCCGGCCGCCACCTTCCCGGCGACCAGCGGCTGCGTGTAGTACTGCATGGCCTGGATGACCCCGGTGACCACGGCGAACAGGATGATCGGGGAGATGTTCGGGAGGGTGATGTGGCGAAACCGCGCCCACGCACCGGCCCCGTCCAGTTCGGCGGCCTCGTACTGCTCCTTCGGTACGTCGAGCAGCGCGGCCATGAAGATGACCATCAGGTCGCCGACGCCCCATACCGCGAGCACGGTCAGCGCCGGCTTGGACCAGTCGGCGTCGGTGAACCAGCCGGGCGAGTGCAGTCCGACGCCTTCCAGCAGGACCCCGGCCGGCCCCGTGCCCGGGTTGAGCAGGAAGACGAACGCCAGCGTCGCGGCCACCGGCGGAGCGAGGTAGGGAAGGTAGAACAGGGTCCGGAAGAGGCCGGGCGCCGTCTTGATCTTCGTGATGAGCAGCCCGGTGCCGAGACCGAAGACGACCCGGCAGCCGACCATCACCACGACCAGCCACAGGGTGTTGCGCATCGCCGGCCAGAACAGCGGATAGTCGGTGAACAGGTACGTCCAGTTGTGCAGGCCGCTCGGGACGGGCGGGCGGAAGCCGTCGTACTTGGTGAAGGAGAAGTACACGGTGGACAGCAGCGGGTAGGCGAAGAAGAGCGCGAACCCGATCAGCCACGGCGACATGAAGGCGGCGGTGCGCAGCGCCGAACGGCGCCGCTTCGCCCGCGCGGTGTACGGGGAGGCCACCGGGGTTACTCGGCCTTCGCGATGTCGGTGTCTATCTGCTTGTCGGTGCGGGCGAGCCCGGCCCCGATGTCGGCCACGTCGCCCTTCTCGACGCCGTACGCGAAGTCCTCGAAGGTCAGCTGGTAGGTGCCGCCGTCCGCCTGGGCCGGGGTGGTGGCGGACTTGGGGTGCCGTGCGATGTCGATGAACGTCTTGAACTCCGGGGTGACCTGGAGCTTCGGCGACGCCAGTGCCTCCAGCGTGGAGGGGACGTTGTGGATGGCGTTGGCGAAGGCCACCACCGTGTCGGTGTCGGTGGTCATGTACCTCACCAGTTCCCAGGCGGCGTTCTGTTTGCGGCTCGCCGCCGAGATGCCCATGACCGTGCCGGAGACGTAGCCCTTGCCGTAGTCGGCCACCTGGTCGTCCGGTACGGGCAGCGGCGCGGTGCCGATCTCGAACGCGACACCGGCCTCCTTCGCCATCGCGGGACGCCACTCGCCGTCGATCTGCATGGCGACCTTGCCGGTGTGCAAGGGGTGTTCCGCGCTCCACTCGTCACCGAAGGTGGCGCGGTACTTCTCCAGCTTCTCGTAGCCGCCGAGCTTGGCCACGAGGTCCTTCTGCGCGGTCAGCATCTTCGCGAAGGCCGGGTCCCCGGCCAGGTTCGACTTGCCCCGGGCGTCGAAGTAGGTCCCGCCCCACTGGGCGGCCAGCCGGGTCGGTTTCGTCTCGTAGCCGTGGAAGGTGGGCATCACCCCGAGCCGGTCGTAGGTGTCGCCGCGCGCCACCGTGAGCTTCTGCGCGTCCTCGGTGAACTGGCTCCACGTCTTGGGCGGTTCGGTGATCCCCGCCGCCGCGAAGGCGCTCTTGTCGTAGACGAGTCCGTAGGCGTCGCTGAGCAGCGGCAGGGTGCACTGGTTGCCGCGGTACTGGGTGTACTCCAGCAGCGTCCTGGGGAACACCTTCGCCTTGTCGACGCCGGACTTCTCGAGGAAGGGGTTCAGGTCCGCGAAGGCGCCCGAGTTGCAGAACTTGCCGACGCTGTCGGTGGTGAAGGAGGAGACCACGTCGGGGGCCTTGTCGCCGCCCGCGCGCAACGCCTGGTTGATCTTGTCGTCGGTCATGTTGGCGGTGACGCGGACCTTGATGTTCGGGTGGGCCTGCTCGAACCGGGCGATGTTCTCCTCGATCGCCCTGACCTCTCCCGGCGCGGACCAGCCGTGCCAGAAGGTGAGCGTGACCTGCGCGTTCGGGTCGTCGTCGGCGGAGGCGCCGCTCTGGCCCGTACAGGCGGTGGCGAGGGCGGTCAGCGCCGCGAGGACGGCGACGGCGGTAGTGGGGCGTCCGGATCTGGGCATGGCGGGGCTCGCTCTCTGGGGTGAGGAACTTCCGTGGGGGGTGCCGTGGACGGGGTGGGGGTGGGCCTGGGGGGCTGAGGGGCGGGGGTGTGGAGGGGGGTGGGGGTGTCAGCGTCGGCGGGAGGTGTCGAAGACCTCTTCACGGGTGGTGATCAGGGCGCTCTCCAGCGCGCCGCGCAGGACGGGCCGCTCGCGCACTGCGCCGGGGACCAGGCGGGGCCGGGACGGCGCCAGTTCGGCGAGCTCGGCCTCCAGCAGCGCGCGCAGCGGTTCGCCGCCCGCGGCGATCGCGGCCCCGGACAGCACCACGATCTCCGGGTCGAGTACGGCGACCAGGGAGGCCAGACCGGTCGCGAGGACGGTGGCGTACGACTGGAGGAAGCGCAGGTGCGCGCCCTCCGGCCGGGCGGCGGCCCGCTCCAGCAGGGCGACCCCGGCGGCGACCTGCGGACCGTCCGCGGCCGCGTTCCCGTCGGCCGTCCCGGGCGTCCCCGCAGCCGCGATCCCTTCGAGGGGCTCGATCCCCAGCTCGCGCGCGAGGCGGGGCAGCACCTGTACACCCGCCAGTTCCTGGTAGCCGCCGGTGTTGGCGCGGGTGACCTGCCGCACGAGGGGGTGGCCGGGCACGGGCAGGAAGCCGACCTCGCCCGCGCCGCCGGTCCAGCCGCGGTGGAGCCGGCCGCCGAGCACCAGCGCGGCGCCGAGCCCCTCCTCGTTCCACAGCAGGACGAAGTCCTCGTGGCCGCGGGCCGCGCCGAGCCGCTGTTCGGCGATCGCGGCGAGGTTCACGTCGTTCTCGTACTCGACCGGCATCGGCAGGGCCGCCGCCAGTTCGTCGAGGAGGGTGGGGGAGTGCCAGCCGGGCAGGTGGCTGGCGTAGCGCAGCTGGCCGGTCTGCGGGTCGAAGGCGCCGGGGGTCGCGATGACCAGCCGGTGCACGTCGGTGCGCCGGAGCCCGGCGGCCTCGACGGCCTCGCCGAGCGCCTCGGTCACCTGTGCGACGGCGTCGCTGCCCTCCCGGTAGGGGTGTTCGAAGCTGCCGACCACCTCGCCGGTGAGGTCGGCGACGGCCGCCGCGACCCGGTCGGGGGTGACGTCGAGTCCACCCACGTGGGCGGCGCGGGCGTTGAGGGCGTAGAGCTGGGCGTTGGGCCCGGGCCGGCCGCCGTCGGTGCCGGTGGCCACGACCAGCCCGGCGGCCTCCAGCCGGGCCAGCAGCTGGGAGGCGGTGGGCTTGGACAGGCCGGTCAGGTGCCCGATCCGGGTCCGGGACAGCGGTCCGTGCGTCAGCAGGAGCTCCAGCGCGGCGCGGTCGTTCATGGCGCGCAGCAGGCTGGGCGTTCCGGGGGTGGCGGCGGGCATGGGGCGGGACTCTCCCTCACCGAGGCGAACTGTTAGGTAAGTTTCCTATTGCCGTCCGAGCCGTGTCAATGGCGCTGCCCCGCAGGTTGTGACCTGCGGGGCAGCGGTGAGGTGGCGGTGCCGGGGGACTACTTGGTGATACGGGGGCTCCCCGGCGAGGCCGGGGGCGGGATCGGGCTGGTGGCCAGGGACTGCACCGAGGCCGGGTTGGCGAGCGCCGACGGCGGGGCGACGGCGGCCGCCGGGTCGGCGCCCTCCTCGGCCTCGTCGGCGGCCGGCAGACCGCCGATGATGCCGATGCCCGCGGCGTCGAAGGCCTCCTTGATGCGCCAGCGCAGCTCGCGCTCCACGGCGAACTGCTGGCCCGGCATGGTCTTCGCCGACACCTTCACCGTCATCGAGGCCAGCAGCACCTCATCGAGACCCAGCACCTCCACCGGGCCCCACAGCCGCTCGTCCCACGGCGACTCCTTCGCCATGCCGTCGGCGACCTGCTGGACCACCTCGCGGAGGCGGGAGAGGCTCTCCGTCGGCTTGACCTGCACGGCCACGCCGGCCGTGGCCCAGCCCTGGCTGAGGTTGCCGATGCGCTTGATCTCGCCGTTGCGCACGTACCAGATCTCGCCGTTGTCCCCGCGCAGCTTCGTCACGCGCAGTCCGACCTCGACGACCTCGCCGGAGGCCACCCCGGCGTCGATCTTGTCACCGACGCCGTACTGGTCCTCCAGGATCATGAACACGCCGGACAGGAAGTCCGTCACCAGGTTCCGGGCACCGAAACCGATCGCCACACCGGCCACACCCGCACTCGCCAGCAGGGGCGCCAGGTCTATCCGGAGCTGGGAGAGCACCATCAGCACGGCCGTGCCGAGGATCAGGAACGAGGCCACCGAGCGCAGCACCGAACCGATCGCCTCCGAGCGCTGGCGCCGCCGCTCCGCGTTGACGAGCAGCCCGCCCAGCGCCGTTCCCTCGACGGCCTCCGCGCCCCGGTTCATCCGGCTGATCAGCTTGGTCAGCGACTTGCGGATGACCGAGCGCATGGCGAAGGCGATGACCAGGATCAGCAGGATCCGCAGGCCCATGGCCAGCCAATCGGCCCAGTTCTTCTCGATGAAGTCCGCGGCGTTCGTCACGCTCTCGGTCGCGTCGTCTGTGGTCGCTGCCAGCGGTAGCAGGGTGGCGGGCGAGGGCACGGCGGGGAACCTCCAGGCATAGCGGGCCGACCGCGGGAGAAAAGCGGACGACCCGTCCACACTAACGGGGCGGCCGCCCCGACCCCGCTGCCGTGTTCGAGGGAGAGACCGGACTCACGTGGGGAGGAAGCGGGTGTGTCGGAAAACACCTCCGACCCGTTACGAGCGCGTGGTGGCGCTTCCACCAGCCGTAAGGGGAGACTGGAGAGCAGATCGTCCCGGCGCGAGCCACGCGCCGCCGGCGTACAAGGAGGCAGTCCGTGCCGCACGTCCTGGTCCTCAACGCGTCGTACGAGCCCCTCGGCGTCGTACCGCTCCGCCGCGCGCTCGTCCTCGTCCTGGAGAACAAAGCGGTCTCCCTGGAGGAATCCGGCGCCTTCCTGCACAGCGCGACCAGAGCCGTCCCCGCGCCCAGCGTGGTCAGGCTCAAGCGCTTCGTGCGGGTCCCCTACCGGGGGCCCGTTCCACTCACCCGGCGCGCGCTCTTCGCCCGCGACGGCGGCCGCTGCATGTACTGCGGGGCCGTCGCGACGAGCGTCGACCACGTCGTCCCGCGCAGCCGGGGCGGCCAGCACGCCTGGGACAACGTGGTCGCCGCGTGCCGCCGGTGCAACCACGTCAAGGCCGACCGGCACCTGCTCGAACTCGGCTGGCGGCTGCGCCACCAGCCGGCCCCGCCGTCCGGCCTGGCCTGGCGCATCATCGGCACGGGCCACCGCGATCCCCGCTGGATGCCGTACCTGGAGCCGTACGGGGCCGAGGCGGCGCTGGACCGGATCGGGGTGGCGGCGTCATAGCGCGGGCGTCACGGGGTTCATAGGGCTCCCCCCCCTCGCCCGGGCGTCGGCAGCGGCCGGTGCTGTCCGGTGCGTCCGCGGTGCGCCCGTGAAGTCGGGCCGGGCCGGGCGCTGTTCCCGCAGAGCCGCCCGTCCGCGGGCCCGCCCGGCCGCCGGAGCCGGCCCGTCCGCAGGAGTCGGCCGCCGGTCCGCAGGCCCCGCCCGTCCGCAGGAGCCGGCCGCCGGCCCGGTCCACCGCGAGCGGGGCCCGCGGCCCCTCTACAGCGGCTCGCGGAGCATCTGAGGGCGGGTCCAGGACCGGTCCGGACGAGGGCCGTCCCCGGCTCCCTCCGGGCCGGGTGCGGGGGGCCGCGCGGCACGCGAAGACGCCCGGCGGACCGGTGGGGGCAGAGCGGCCGAACAGCGTTCCCGGTCACCGCGACCGCCGCCGCGGTGGCCGCTCTGCACCCCTGAGCTGCACGGAGCCACCCCGTCCCGAGCCGTCCGCCGCCGTACCCGGCCGCCGGGCCGGCAGCGCGTGCGGCGGGGACGCCGCGCCCGGCGGTGATCTTGGACGGATACGCCAGGAATGCCGGGCGCCCGGCGGGGTAGTGCTGCGGTGTTCGCCGGGCGTGTTACATCGGTCCCACGAACCCGCGCGAAGGAGTGCTTCCATGAAAGCCGGACCCGTCCGCACCTCCACCGTCCACCCCCCGGCCAGCCGCGCCCCCCTCCGCCACCTCCGCGCCCAGAGCGGTCCGGCGGACGTCCCCTGCGCCCCCCTCACCAGCGAACCCCCGCTCACCTGCACCGCGTACGCCCCCCTGACCAGCGAACCGCCGCTCACCTGCGAGGCCGCACTGACGAGCGAGCCCTCGGTACCCGCCCGCGCGGCCGACTGACCACGACCCAGCGATCAGACAGGGACTCACATGGACGACCTCGACCGGCTCGCGGCCCTGCACGGTGTCGCCACCTCCTACCAGCCCGCCGAGGACGTCACGCTGCGGGTCCCGCGGGCCACCGTCGTCGCCGTGCTGGGCCGGCTGGGGGTGGCCGCCGGGGACCCGGAGGCCGTACGGGCCGAGTTGGCGTCGGCGGACCGGGCCGCGGCGGACCGGCTGCTGCCCCCGGTCCTCGTCGGCTGGGCCGGAGCCGCCCCGGACGAGCTGGCCGGACTCCCGCCCGGCACCGCGCTCCGCGTGGCCCTGGAGGAGGGCGGCGAACTGCCCTGGGGACCCGGACTGCCCCTGGGCGTGCACCGCCTGACCGCCCAGGCCCCCGACGGCCGCACCGCCACCGCCACCTTGATCCTGGCCCCGGACCGGGCCCCGGCCGCGCCCGGCCGCACGCACGGCCTGCTCGTCCAGCTCTACTCCCTGCTCTCCGCACGCTCCTGGGGCATGGGCGACCTCGGGGACCTGGCCGCCCTGGCCGGCTGGGCGGCCCGCACGCACGGCGCCGGGTTCCTCCAGGTCAACCCGCTGCACGCGGCCGTCCCCGGGAGCCCGACCGACCCCTCCCCCTACCGGCCGTCCTCGCGCCGCTTCCCCGACCCGGTCTACCTGCGCATCGAGGACGTCCCCGAGTACGCCGCCAGCCCCGACCGGGAGGCGCTGGCCGAACTGGCCGCCCGGGCCGGGGAGCTCAGGCGCGCGGTGCTGGAGAAGGGCGCCCTCATCGACCGGGACGCGGTGTGGGGGCTCAAGCGCGCCGCCCTCGAACTGCTGTACGCGGTTCCGCGGGAGCCCGCCCGGGACGCCGCGTTCCGCGCCTTCCGGGAGGCGGGCGGCTCCGCACTGGCCCGGCACGCCACCTGGTTCGCGCTGGCCGAGCGGTACGGCACCGACCGGGCACGCTGGCCCGAAGGCGCCGAGGACGCGCCGGAGACCGCCCGGGGAGCCGAGTTCCACTGCTGGCTGGCCTGGCTGACCGATGCTCAGCTCACCGCCGCCCAGCGCGCCGCCCGGGACGCGGGTATGACGGTCGGCCTGGTCCACGACCTGGCCGTCGGCGTGCACCCGGAGGGCGCGGACGTCTGGGCCGCGCCGGACGCGTACGCCGCTGCGGCCACCGTGGGCGCCCCGCCGGACGCCTTCAACGCGCGCGGCCAGGACTGGGGGCTGCCGCCCTGGCGCCCCGACGCGCTCGCCGCGAGCGGCTACGCCCCCTTCCGGGCCCTGCTGCGCGGGGTGTTCCGGTACGCGGGCGCGCTGCGCATCGACCACGTGATGGGCCTGTTCCGGCTCTGGTGGATCCCCGAGGGCACCCCGCCCGCCGAGGGCACGTACGTCTCCTACGACGGCGAGGCGATGCTGGCCGTGCTCGTGCTGGAGGCCCACCGGGCCGGGGCCCCGGTCATCGGCGAGGACCTCGGCACGGTCGAGCACGGGGTGCGGCGGGCGCTCGCCCGGCGCGGGGTGCTCGGTACTTCGGTGCTGTGGTTCGAGCGGGACTGGCAGGGCGAGGGGCAGCCGCTGGAGCCGGCCGACTGGCGGGCCGACTGCCTGGCCACCGCCACCACCCACGACCTGCCGCCCACCGCCGCCAAGCTGGCCGGCAGCCACGTCGAACTGCGCGACCGGCTCGGCCTGCTGACCCGGCCCGTCGACACCGAGCGGGCCGAGGACGCCGCCGACACCGCCGAGTGGCTGGCCGTGCTGGACCGGCTGGGCCTGGAGGCCAAGGGCGAGGAGGCCGCCGTACGCGGCCTGTACGCCTTCCTGCTGCGCACGCCCGCCCACTTGGTCGGCGTGTGGCTGCCCGACGCGGTGGGGGACCGGCGGCCGCAGAACCTGCCGGGCACCTGGGACCAGTACCCCAACTGGCGGCTCCCGGTCGCGGACGAGGCCGGCCGGCCGGTGACGCTGGAGGCGCTGATGGCCTCGCCCCGCGCGAACGCCCTGCTGAGCGCCGTGCGGGAGGGTGCGCGCACCCGTACGGCACCCCCGGGCGCGCGCCCCCTTTAGGTGTTCGCTACGTTTGCACCGTGGACAAGAAGAACGCTCTGCGCGCCGGCGCCGTCACGGCCGGAACGACGCTGATGATGCTGCTGATGACGTCTCCCGCCCTCGCGGTGATCCGCGACGACGGCGATGACCCGGGCCCGGGCCTGAGCATCGGCGAGACGCTCGGCCTGTACGTGGCCACGCCGATCGTGCTGTTCCTGGTCATCGCCGGTCTGGTGATGGTCGGCGACAAGTCGCGCAAGCAGCGTCCGACCGACTGATCCGGCCGCCCTCCCACGGGCGGTCCTCCATGACTTCCGGGGCGCCGGGGGTCCGCACTCCGACATGTGGTCGGTGGTCGCGGGACCCCCGGCGCTCCGTCGTGCCCGGCGCCGGTGACCGCCTCCCCGGTGAAGGGGCCGCGGTGGTGAGGCTCAGCCCACGCCCGCCATCAGCTTGCGCAGCAGCCCGCTGAGGGCTTCCACCTCTTCGCCGTCCAGCCCCGACAGTGCGGCGCGCTGCACCTCCAGGCCCGCGGCGACGGCCTCGTCGATGAGCTCGAGCCCGCGCTCGGTGATCGTCACCTGGAGCCCGCGCCGGTCGTTCGGGTCGGGGTTGCGGCACAGCAGCCCGGCCTTCTCCAGCTTGTCCAGCCGTCCGGTCATACCGCCGCTGGTGAGCATCAGCGTGGCCGAAAGCTGGCGCGGCGAGAGGGTGTACGGGGCCCCGGAGCGGCGCAGGGTGGCGACCACGTCGAACTCGCCGAGGGAGACCCCGTAGCGGTTGTAGGTGCGTTCCATCTCGTCGCTGACGGCCCGGGCGATCCGGTTGATACGGCCGAACACGGCCATCGGGACGGTGTTCAGGTCCGGTCGCACCGCGTACCACTGGTCGGTGATCGCGTCGACGGCGTCCTTGTTGGCCTCGGTCATGAGCACAGTATCCGGCCTCTCCTTCTTCGATCACCAAAGTCGCTTGACGAAAAGTAGCTTAGCGCTAAGCTACTTACAAGCAACCTAACGAGGGCGCCGCCGACCTCGTAGCCGTCCCTCTCCCCGAGGAGTAGCCGTGAACCGCCTCGCCACCGTCGCCCTGACCGCCCTGGCCCCCATCTCCTGGGGCTCCACCTACGCCGTCGCCACCGAACTGCTGCCACCCGACCGGCCGCTGTTCACCGGCGTCATGCGCGCACTGCCCGCCGGACTGCTGCTGACCCTCCTGTCCCGCCGCCTCCCCAAGGGCGAGTGGTGGTGGAAGTCCGCGGTCCTCGGGGCGCTCAACATCGGCGCGTTCTTCCCGCTCCTCTTCCTCGCCGCCTACCGGCTGCCCGGCGGCGTCGCGGCCGTCCTCGGCAGCGCCGGCCCGCTGTTCGTCGTGGGGCTCGCCGCCCTGGTCCTGGGCGAGCGGGCGAGCCTGCGCACCGTACTCGCCGCCGTCACCGGAGCCCTCGGCGTCAGCATGGTGGTGCTGACCGCCGCCGCGAAGCTCGACCTCATCGGCATCATCGCCGGTGTGGTCTCCTCCGCCTCCATGGCCGCGGGCACCGTGATGACCAAGCGCTGGGGCCGCCCGGACGGCGTCGGACCACTGGCCATGACCGGCTGGCAGCTCACCGCCGGCGGCCTGATCATCATCCCCATCGCGGCCCTCGTGGAAGGCGCCCCGCCCGCGCTCGACGGCAAGGCCTTCCTCGGCTACGGCTACATGATGCTCATCAACACCGGCACCGCGTACTGGCTCTGGTTCCGCGGCATCGGCAAGCTCTCCGCCACCTCCGTCACCCTGCTCGGCCCGCTCTCCCCGCTCACCGCGGCCGTCATCGGCTGGGCGGTCCTCGGACAGGCGCTCTCCCCGGTCCAGCTCGTCGGCATGGCGATCGCCTTCGGGGCCACCGTGGCGGGCCAGCTGTTCGCCGCCCGGGCCGCCGCCGCCCAGGCCGCCCGCACTCCGGAACCGTTCACTTCTGCTGAAAAGACCGATCGGAACATTTCGATGGACCTGACAGCTGAACCGGTGCGACCGTAGCCCCACGAACCGTCGACCGAATCCCGAGGGGGAGACACCCAGTGGCCGTCCTGGACCGCAACCGCACCGTCGCACCAGCAGCACCGCAGTCCACCGGCACGGGGAGGAAGGGAGCCGCCGGCCTCGGCGTGCTCCTGGCCCTGGTCGCGACGGTCGTCTGGTCCGGCAGCTTCGTCGCCACCCGCGGAATGGCCGAGACCGTACCGCCCGTCCAGGCCGTCTTCTGGCGCTGGGTCATAGCCGCCCTCGCGGTCACCCCCCTCGCCGCCCGCCAGGCCTGGCAGCAGCGGGCACTGATCCGGCGCCACCTGCGCTACATCGCCCTCGCCACCCTCTTCGGCGTCACCCTCTACAACACCCTCGTGCACCAGGCGGGCCTGACCACCTCCGCCTCCAACATGGGCATGATCATGGCGGCCTCGCCGGTCGTCATGGCCCTCTACGCCCGCCTCGGCGGCGAACGGCTCGGGGCCCGCCGCGTCTTCGGGATGCTGCTCGCCGCCTTCGGGGTACTGCTCCTGGTCGGGGACGGCTCGCTCGGCTTCGACTTCACCGCAGGCGACCTGTGGATGTTCGCCGCCGCCCTGTCCTTCGCCACCTACAGCGCCCTGCTCAAGCGCAAGCCCGCCGAACTGGGCGGCCTGGCCTTCCTGCTCACCACCTTCGTGCTCGGCGCCCTCATGCTGGCGCCCGTCTACGCCGTGTCCCTCACCGTCCAGGGCGGCTTCCGGCTCACCCCGGCCGCCGGCGGCATGCTGCTCTACGTCGGCGTGATGTCCTCCGCCGTCGCCTTCTTCGCCTGGAACAAGGCGATCTCCCTCATCGGCGCGGCCCGCGCCGGAGTCGTCTACTACCTCCAGCCGGTCTGCGTCGCCGGCCTCGGACTGCTGCTGCTGGGCGAACGGACCGGCCCGGCGCAACTGCTGTGCATGGCGCTGATCCTCGTGGGCGTGGGGCTGGGGAGTGCCCGCCGGTAGGTTCGGGCCCATGACCGAGTGGGACATCAAGAAGCTGCGGATCCTGCGGACGCTGGCCGACCGGGGAACCGTGACCGCGACGGCCGGGGCGCTGCACATGACGCCCTCGGCCGTTTCGCAGCAGCTGACGAACCTGGGCCGGCAGCTGGGGGTGGTGCTGCTGGAGGCCCAGGGGCGGCGGGTACGGCTCACGGACGCCGCCCACCTGGTCCTGCGGCACGCCGAGGCCGTCTTCGCCCAGCTGGAACGGGCCGACGCCGAACTCGCCGGGTACCTGTCCGGGGAGGTGGGCGAGGTACGGATCGGCGCCTTCTCCACCGCCGTGCCCGCCCTGGTGGTGCCGGCCGTCGCCGCCCTGCGCCGGACCCGGCCCGGGGTGGAGGTGCGGGTGCGGGAGACCGAGGCCGCCGAATCCTACGAGCTGCTCTCCGCCGGGGTCGTCGACCTCGCGCTGTCCCTCGCGGCCCACGCGCCGACCGCCCGCGACCCCCGCTTCACCCGGGTCACGCTGCTGGAGGACCCGCTGGACGTGGCGCTCCCGCCGGACCACCCCCTGGCCGCCGCCGTGACCGTGCGGCTCGCCGACCTGTCGGGGGACCGGTGGATCTACGGGGGCAGCGGCCCCTGGTCGCAGATCACCCGTTCCGCCTGCGAGGCGGCCGGGTTCGTCCCGGAGCAGGCCCACTCGGCGTCCGGCTGGAGCGCGATCCTGGCCATGGTCGAAGCGGGCATGGGGGTGGCCCTCGTACCCCGCATGGTGACCGGACGCGCCTCGGGCACCGCCGTACGGGTGCTGGCCCACGACCGCCCGGCCCGCCACGTCATCGCGGCCACCCGCAGCGGAGCCGAGTCGGCCCCGGCGCTGGCCCCCGTCCTGGAGGCACTGCGCGACGCGGCCGCGGCGCGCGCCACCGCTTGAGCAGACGCAGGTGTGCCCCGGCCGCCGGAGCGGGCCGGGGCACACGGGGCTCAGGACGCGGCTGCCGCGTCCGCCGCCCGGGCCTTGAGGGCACGCTCGACACCCGCGCGCGCCTCCGACACCAGACGGCGCAGACCCGCGTTCGGCTCGGCCGAGGCCAGCCACGCGTCCGTCGCGTCCAGCGTCGCGCGCGAGACCTGGAGGGACGGGTACAGCCCCACCGCGACCTGCTGCGCGATCTCGTGGCTCCGGGTGTCCCAGACCTCCTTGACCGACGCGAAGTACTTCTCCGTGTACGGGGCCAGCAGCTCGGCCTGGTCGGACTGGACGAAGCCGCCGATCACCGCCTCCTGCACGGCGTTCGGCAGGTCGCCCGACTCCACGACCGATGCCCAGGCCTGCGCCTTGGCCTCCGCCGTGGGGCGCGCCGCCCGGGCGGTGGCCGCGTGGCGCTGGCCCGCCGCCGTGGCGTCCCGCTCCAGCTCGGCCTCGATCGCCGCCTCGCCGGCCACGCCCGTCGCCACCAGCCGCTCCAGGAACGCCCAGCGCAGCTCGGTGTCGACCACCAGGCCCTCGATCTCCGCCGAGCCGTCCAGCAGCGCCGACAGGTACGTCAGCTGCCCCTCGGTCCGGGCCGTCGCCGCGAATGCACGGGCCCACGCCAGCTGGTGGTCGCTGCCCGGCGCCGCCGCCCGCAGGTGCTCCAGCGTCGCCTCGGTCCAGGTGGCGAGGCCCTGCTCGCGCCACGCCGGGTCGGCGTAGAGGTCGAGTGCCAGCTTCACCTGGCGGTGCAGCGACTGCACGACGCCGATGTCCGACTCCTTGCCGATGCCCGACAGGACGAGGGAGAGGTAGTCGCGGGTCGCCAGCTCGCCGTCGCGGGTCATGTCCCAGGCCGAGGCCCAGCACAGCGCGCGCGGCAGCGACTCGGTGAAGTCGCCCAGGTGGGCGGTGACGTTGGCGAGGGACACCTCGTCCAGGCGGACCTTCGCGTACGAGAGGTCGTCGTCGTTCAGCAGCACCACGGCCGGACGGGCGCGGCCCACCAGCTCGGGTACCTGCGTCAGACCGCCGTCGATGTCCAGTTCGATCCGGTCCGTGCGGGTCAGCAGACCGTCCCGCAGGTCGTACAGGCCGATCGCGATGCGGTGCGGGCGCAGCACGGGCTCGCCCTTGGCGCCCGCCGGCAGTGCCGGGGCCTCCTGGCGGACGCCGAAGGCCGTGATGACGCCCTGCGCGTCCGTCTCGATCTCCGGGCGCAGGACGTTGATGCCGGCGGTCTCCAGCCACGCCTTCGACCAGGCGGTCAGGTCGCGGCCCGAGGTCTCCTCCAGGGCGCCCAGCAGATCGGACAGGCGCGTGTTGCCGAAGGCGTGCGCCTTGAAGTACGCCTGCACGCCCTTGAAGAAGGCGTCCATGCCGACGTAGGCGACGAGCTGCTTGAGCACCGAGGCGCCCTTGGCGTACGTGATCCCGTCGAAGTTGACGAGGACGTCGTCCAGGTCACGGATGTCGGCCATGATCGGGTGCGTGGACGGCAGCTGGTCCTGCCGGTACGCCCAGGTCTTCATCGAGTTGGCGAAGGTGGTCCAGGCGTGCGGCCACTTCGAGCCCTCGGCGTAGGCCTGGCAGGCGATCGAGGTGTAGGTGGCGAACGACTCGTTCAGCCACAGGTCGTTCCACCACTCCATGGTGACCAGGTCGCCGAACCACATGTGCGCCAGCTCGTGCAGGATCGTCTCCGCGCGCACCTCGTACGCCGCGTCCGTCACCTTCGAGCGGAAGACGTACTGGTCGCGGATGGTGACGGCGCCCGCGTTCTCCATCGCACCCGCGTTGAACTCGGGCACGAAGAGCTGGTCGTACTTGGCGAACGGGTAGTCGTACGCGAACTTCTCCTGGAACCAGTCGAAGCCCTGCCGCGTCACCTCGAAGATCGCGTCGGCGTCGAGGAACTCCGCGAGGGAGGGCCGGCAGTAGATGCCGAGCGGCACGGACTGCCCGTCCTTGCCCTCGTAGGAGCTGTGCACCGCGTGGTACGGGCCGGCGATCAGCGCGGTGATGTACGTCGAGATGCGCGGGGTCGGCTCGAAGCGCCAGACGTTGTCCTTGACGTCCTCGGGAGCGGGCGTCGGGGAGTTCGAGATGACCGTCCAGCCCTCGGGGGCCGTCACCGTGAACCGGAAGGTGGCCTTCAAGTCGGGCTGCTCGAAGCTGGCGAAGACCCGCCGCGCGTCCGGCACCTCGAACTGGGTGTACAGGTACGCCTGCTCGTCGACCGGGTCGACGAACCGGTGCAGGCCCTCGCCGGTGTTGGTGTAGGCGCAGTCCGCGACGACGCGGAGCTCGTTGTCCCCCGCGGCCAGGTGCTCCAGCGCGATCCGGGAATCCCGGAAGACGGCGGCCACGTCGAGGGTCTCGCCGTTCAGGACGACCTCGTGCACGGACGGCGCGACGAGGTCGATGAAGGTCGCGGCGCCCGCCTCGGCCGACTGGAAGCGCACGGTGGTCACGGACCGGTAGGTGCCCCCCTCCTGCGCACCGCCGAGATCGAGTTCGATCTCGTACGAGTCGACGGTGAGCAGCTTCGCCCGCTGCTGAGCCTCTTCACGGGTGAGATTCGTGCCAGGCACGCGGTCATCTCCTTTGATGGTGACGTTGCCGCCCCATCCTTCCACGCGGCCCCGCGCCGGCGCGCCCGAGTAATCCACGGGCGAACAGGGTCGGGCACCGCCGCCCCCCGGGCGCCCTCCCGGCCACCGCCCCGGACGTCTTCGCACGCCGAAGGGGCGGCGCCGGCGCGGGCGCCGCCCCTTCGGCGGTTGCGGGTCGGGCCGACCGGCGATCGGCGTGATCAGCCCTGACGCAGTTCGTCGGCGACGAGCTCCGCGATCTGGACCGCGTTCAGCGCGGCGCCCTTGCGGAGGTTGTCGTTGGAGAGGAACAGCGCGAGGCCGTTCTCCGTCGTCTCGTCGACGCGGATGCGGCCGACGTACGAGGCGTCCTTGCCCGCCGCCTGGAGGGGGGTCGGGATCTCGGAGAGCTCGACGCCCGGGGCGTCCGCGAGCAGCTCGTAGGCGCGCTCCACACTCAGCGGACGCTCGAAGCGGACGTTGACCTGGAGCGAGTGGCCCGAGAAGACCGGCACGCGCACACAGGTGCCGGAGACCTTGAGCTCCGGGATCTCCAGGATCTTGCGGGACTCGTTGCGGAGCTTCTGCTCCTCGTCGGTCTCGAAGGAGCCGTCGTCGACCAGGTTGCCCGCGAGCGGGACCACGTTGTACGCGATCGGCCGCTTGTAGACGGCCGGCTCCGGGAAGTCCACCGCGCCGCCGTCGAAGGTCAGCTGGTCGGCGGCCTCGGAGACCGCGCAGGCCTGGCCCTTGAGCTCGGCGACACCGGCCAGGCCCGAGCCCGACACGGCCTGGTAGGTGGTGGCGACCATCGCCTTCAGGCCGGCCTCGTCGTGCAGCGGGCGCAGGACCGGCATGGCGGCCATGGTGGTGCAGTTCGGGTTGGCGATGATGCCCTTGGGGCGGTTCTTGATCGCGTGCGGGTTCACCTCGGAGACGACCAGCGGGACCTCGGGGTCACGACGCCAGGCCGAGGAGTTGTCGATCACGACGGCGCCCTGCGAGGCGACCTTCTCCGCGAGGGCCTTGGAGGTGGCGCCACCAGCGGAGAAGAGCACGATGTCCAGGCCGGAGTAGTCGGCCGTGGAGGCGTCCTCGATGGTGATCTCGCGGCCCTCCCACTCCAGGGTCGAACCGGCCGAACGGGCCGAGGCGAACAGCCGCAGCTCGTCCACCGGGAACTTCCGCTCGGCGAGGATGCCGCGCATGACTCCGCCGACCTGTCCGGTGGCTCCGACGATTCCGACCCTCACGGTGACTCCCTCATGTGTTGCGTTCGACGCGGGCGCGCGTAAGGCCATCATGCGTTCGGTCCTACGAGCCTTGTCCAATCCATTGTCCGAGGTGCGGACGATCTCCCGCGTGTGAACACCGTGCCGGATCCGTCACAACCCCGCCGCCGGCTCGCCCTGGACCCCGTTTCACCTGGTCAGCGGCGGTATCGGCGCCGGGAACGCCCGAAGGGGCGGCGCTCGGTCGAGCGCCGCCCCTCCGGTGTCGTACGTACTACGGCAGGACCTTGTCGATCTGCACGCTGCCGGTGCCCGCGGCGGTACCGCGGCCGTTCAGCAGCTGGACCTGGCCGAAGAACTGCCGGCCCTCGGGGGCCGCGCTGCTGACCAGGACGTTCGCCGAGACCTGCGCGCTGGCGCCGTTGGCGAGGTTCACCGCGGCGGCCTCGTCGACCTGGACGGAGCCCAGGGCGGTCGAGAAGTACACGTCGCGGTAGTCGTACGTGGTGCTGCCGGACGGGACGGCGTAGCCGATCACCTTGATGCTGTAGGTGCCCGCGGCCGGGTTGAGCAGGCTCACGGCCTCCTCGGAGTCGCCGTCGGCGGAGGAGCCGACCTTGACGCCGTCCTTGTAGACCTCGAGGTCGAGGTCGGCGGCGGCGTCGGAGACCTTGCCGATCGCGACGTCGAGGCGCGAGACGCCCTCGCCGACGGTGACCTCGGTGGTCTGGGTCTCACCGGCGGCGATGGTCGGCTTGGCGACCTTCGCGGAGCCGAGCGGGCCGCCCTGGAGCTTGCCGCCGCTGATGGCCGCGGCGTCGTTCTTGATGCTCCACTGGACGGGCGCCGGGGTGCCCTGCTTGACCTCGGGGAGCACCTTGACCGCGGGGTCGAAGGTGGCGCCGAGGACCGAGACGTCCAGCTTGTACGGGTTGTCGAGCAGCGGCGACGTACGGCGCGACTCGACCTCGATCTCCCAGACGCCCGGGGTCGGGTCGGCGTAGGAGCGCAGGTCGGGGCGGCACTTGTTCGCCGGGTTGTCGTAGTTCGGGTAACACTGCGTCGTCGCGCTGTCCTCGACGCCCGTGCCGTACGGGTGGATCGAGATGAAGCGCGTCTGGCTGCCGGCCGCGAGGCCGCCGAGGGCGACCTCGAGGGTCTTGGCGCCCTGCGGGACGGTCACGAAGTACGACTTGTGGCTGTTGCGCTGCACCGAGGAGGTGTCCGACAGCGCGAACGACGGCTTCGCCAGCGGGGCCGAGGCCACGACCGTGGTCATGATCTGCTTGTCGATGCCCTCGGTGGTCTCGTCGTCCAGCTGCAGGATGCCGCTGTGCACGCCGGCCGACTTGACGTTGGCCTCGACCTTGATGGTGACGGGCTTGTTCAGCGGCAGGGTGACGTAGTCGTAGCCGCCGACGACCTTGAAGGTCCCGTCGTTGTTGCGCCAGCTCAGGTTGTGCCGGGTGCCGTACTTGACGCCCGTGGTGCGGGTGACGACGACGTCGTAGACCTTCTTCTGGCCGACCTTCAGGCCGCCCTCGCGGTCGTAGAGGCCGGTGCCGAAGCCCGGGGTCTTGAGGAACTGGTCGATCGCGGTGTCGACCGGGGCCTTGACGCTGAACTCGTTGGCCTTCGCGCCGCGCTGGAGGGACTCCCACGCGTCGACGATGTTGATCAGACCCGCGCCCTGGGCGTGCGCCGGGACGTCGTCGATCTTCTTCGCGGTGCTGGTGAGCGCCACGCGCAGGCTCGCCGGGGTCACCGCGACGTGCTGCTGCTTGGCCGCTGAGAGGAGCAGGGCGCTGGCGCCCGTCGCCTGCGGCGAGGACATCGAGGTGCCCTGGAGCATGGAGTAACCGGCCGGCAGGGTGTAGCCGGCCTCCTTCACCGGGGAGCCGGGCAGCCAGGTCTGCGTGGTGTTGATGGCCGCACCGGGGGCGGTGAGGGTCGGCGTCATGCCGCCGTCCTCACGCGGACCGCGCGAGGAGAAGGGGAACATGTTGTACTTCTTGGTCACGCCGGAGCCGTAGTTGGCGGCCCAGGTCTCCTTGGAGACCGCGGCGCCCACGGAGATGACCTTGTCCGCGAGACCGGGGTCGCCGATCGTGTTGACGCCCGGGCCCTCGTTGCCGGCCGAGATGACCAGCTGGACGCCGTAGGTGTCGATCAGGTTCTTGTAGAGCTCGGCGCGCGCGTTGTTGCCGTCGTTGAGCGCCGGCAGACCGCCGATGGACATGTTGACGATGTCCACGCCGCGGTTGGCGACCAGGTCGATCATGCCCTCGGTCAGCGCGACGTTGGTGCAGCCGCCGGACCAGGAGCAGGCGCGCGAGGAGACGATCTTGGCGCCGGGCGCCTCGCCGTTCATCTTGCCGCCGAAGAGGCTGTTGGCGGCGGTGATGCCCGCGACGTGCGTGCCGTGCTCGGACTCGATGATGCCGATGTTGACGAAGTCGGCCTTCTTGCCGACCCAGTCACCACCCAGCGGGTCCATCGGGACGTCCTTGCGGATCTGGATCACGAACGGGATCCGCTCGGCGACGTCGGTCGCCGGGTTGTCCGTGCCGAAGTAACCGATCTGGTAGCCGTCCTTGTACGGCTTCATCGGCTCGTTGTTCGTGAAGTCGCCGTCCTGGTCGGTGTCGACGCGGACGGTGCCGGCGGCGGCGTCGTAGAGCATGCCGAACCGGTCGGTGGTGTCACCGTCCCGGTTGACGTCGCCCTTCTCGTCACCGGTGGCGGTGATCGACTCGCTGAAGCGGCTCCACTGGTACGAGCCCTCCGGGGCCTTCCAGCTCTGGCCGCCCGCGGTGAAGGTCCCGCCCGTGGCCGTGACCGGGGTGATCTGGGCGCGCCAGGTGGCGTCGTTGTCCGTGATCGGGTCGGTCGCGGTGACCCAGTCGACGATCTTGCGCTCGCCGGTGGTGGTCTTCTGGAGCGCGGGGTGGCCGAGGTCGACGCCGGAGTCCAGGATGCCGATGGTCACGCCGCGGCCGTCGGCCTGCGGGTTCTTGGCGACGAAGTCGACCGCGCCCGTCTCGAAGGACGGGTTGTACGGGTTCTTCGCCGGCGTGTCCTTGCCCGGCCCCGGGTAGGTCTCGGCCGCGGTCTTCTTGCTCGCGCCGGCGTCCTTGCCCGAGTCCGGCCTCGGGTCCGACAGCTGGATCTCGTGCTTGAGGTCCATGGCGTGGACGGAGGACAGCTTGCCGGCTTCCTTCAGCGCGGCCTCGGCCTTGCCGGTGGGGATCGTGGCGCGCACGTAGCCGAGCTTGTCGTTCGTCTGGCCCACCGAAGCGCCCTGTACGGCACCCAGCTGGTCGGCGACCTGCTTGGTCTGACCCGGCGCGGTGGCCACCATGACGGTGACGGTCGCGTCACCCTTGGCCTTGGCGTCCTGGAGCAGTTCGGCGTCGGACGAACCGAGCTTCTGGTCCGCGGACTTGACCGCCGTCGGGGCGCCGGGGTCAGTGGCTCCCGTCGCGGCGAAGACGGGCATCGCCCCGGACGCGCAGAGCGCGGCCACCAGGCCTGCGGCCGCCGCGACGCGGGCGACGCGCCTGGAGGCCGGTATTGCCCCGGTTGTGGAGCTGGGGGATTCGAGGGTCATCAGCATCCCTGGCTAAGTGAAAGATACGGTCCGGATTTCGGTGCCGGATGACCGGTCAGCCTTGCGCAAGTGACCACTGTTTGGGGAGACATGTCATTGACCGAGACCTGACATGGCGGACACCCGCCAGGGTGGGGTTTCCGCCATCGGGAACAACTCGGGGCAAGCCGGGGCGACTTGTGCCGGTCAGGTAGTGGATTTATCGACTTACAGGCCGTGTGGCAGGGGTCTGTCAGGGTCTGGTCTCACCCGAGGTGTGACAGATTCCGACCGTTCAGCGCTCGCGCGTGCGCGCGTAGTGGCGCGAGGCCTTGGCGCGGTTGCCGCAGACGGCCATCGAGCACCAGCGCCGGGTGCCGTTGCGCGAGGTGTCGTGGAAGTGCAGCACGCACGTCTGTGAGGCGCACTTGCGGATCCGGTCCGGCGCGGACCCCAGCAGGCCCAGGTAGTCGCGGGCCGCGAGCCAGGCCGGCCCCCAGGCCGGGTCGTCGAACTCGGCCCGCTCGCCCGGTCCTTCGGCGGTGAGCGTGGCCCGGATGCGGCCGTGCTCCAGTACGGCGTCGATCAGTTCGCGGGCGTCGGCGTCGGCCGGGTCCGCGACGGCGCGGGCCAGCGCCTCGCGCGCGGTCAGCAGGTGGACCAGGGTCGACTTGTCGGCGCGGAAGCGGGGGGCCAGGCCCGTGCTCTCGAGCCAGAGGCCCAGCCCTTCGAGGCGGCTCAGCCCGAAGGCCCCGGCGAAGAGGTCGGCGGGCTCCCCGTTCGGCATCCAGCGCGTGTTCACCAGGTCGAGGGCGAGCGGCTCCCCGGTGAGCGGACGGGGGTCCGTCGTCGGTACTGCCGTCATGTCCGCCTCCTCGCACCGCTAACCCCTCAAGGGTACGTGACCGGTTGACGCACCGGGATCTAACCCCTAACGTCGCCCTAGGAGGTTAGATCCGAACGTCGGACATCCTCGGGAAGGGAACCCTCATGACCACCACCACCGCCGCCCTCCGCACCGGGCACGTGGGCCTCAACGTCACCGACCTGGAGCGCTCGCTCGCCTTCTACCGCGACGCCCTGGGCTTCGGTCTGCTCGGCGAGGGCAAGGAGGACGGGCGCCGCTTCGCCTTCCTGGGCCGGGACGGCGAGCTCGTCCTCACCCTCTGGCAGCAGGCGGACGACCCGTACGCCCCGCGGGCGGCCGGACTGCACCACCTCGCCTTCTCCGCCGGAGCGATCGAGGAAGTGCGGGCGTACGAGGAGCGGCTGCGCGGCCTGGGCGTCGACTTCGCCTACGAGGGCGTCGTCGCCCACCGCGAGGGCGCGGCCTCGGGCGGGATCTTCTTCCACGACCCGGACGGCACCCGCCTGGAGATCTCCGTGCCGACCGGCGCCGAGGGTGCTCCCGCACCCGTCGAATCCGCTCCCACCTGCGGTTTCTTCTAAGGAACGGGGAAGTGAGGGCCGTCATGGACCGGTACCACCAGGGCTCCCTGGCCATCCAGGAGCGGGTCGGCGTCCGTACGCTCGCCGAGCACGTCGGCCGCTCGATCGGACCCGGCATCCGGGACGTGGCGGCCGCCTTCCTCGCCCTCCAGCCCCACCTCGTCGTCGGCGCCGCCGACGGCGCGGGACGGCTGTGGGCCTCGCTGCTCACCGGTCCGCCGGGCTTCGTCCGGGCCACCGGGCCGGACCGGATCGCGGTCCGCGGGGGCCTGCCGGACGGGGACCCGCTCGCCGGGGCGCTGGCCGCCGCCGGCACCCGGGTCGGCACCATCGCCCTCGACCCGCGCACCCGGCGCCGGATGCGGCTCAACGGCACCCTCGCCGTGACGCCCGGCGGCTTCGCGGTGGCGGCGGAGGAGGTCTTCTCCAACTGCCCGAAGTACCTGCAGAAGCGGCAGCCGCTGGAGCTGGTCGCCGAGGGTCCCGGAACCGTACGGCGCTCCGCGTCGCTCACCCCGGACCAGGAGCGGGCCGTGCGCGGCGCCGACACCTTCTTCATCTCCACCACGGCGGAGGCGGGCGGGGCCGACGCGAGCCACCGGGGCGGGATGCCGGGCTTCGTGGAGGTGCTCTCGCCCACCGAACTGCGCTGGCCGGACTATCCGGGCAACGCGATGTTCCTGACCCTGGGCAACCTCGCGCTCGACGAGCGGGCCGGACTCCTCTTCCCCGACTGGGAGGGCGGCGGGCTGCTCCAGCTGAGCGGGCGGGCCCGGACCGAGTTCGGAGCCGACGGGGGCCGCGAGGTCCGGTTCCGGGTGGAGGCGGTGGTGCAGAGCCTGCATCCGGGGCGGCTGCGCTGGAGCGCCCCGGAGTACTCCCCGGCGAACCCGGGCCTCCCGGGCGCCCCTCACCGGGGCAGGACCACCAGGTAGGCGGCGGGCTCCCGGTCGACCGAAGCCGTCAACGCGGTCCGGACGACCGCGGCCTGCTGCTCGGGCCAGTCGCGCAGCTTGCGCGGGGTGATGTGGATGACGGTCACCCCGAGCCGCTCCAGGGCGTCCCGCTTGCGGACGGTCTCCGACCACTGCTCGTCCTCGCCCTGGCGGGGAGCGCGGGTGTCGATCTCGACGGCGACGGCTTGCTCGGGCCAGTATGCGTCGACCCCGCCGAGGTGGGGGCCACCGGGCAGCCGCAGGTCCACGTTCCAGACCGGCTCCGGGAGCTCGTACCCCCGTACGAGCTGGTACAGCCGGTCCTCGGCGATGGCCCGGCCCTCGGCGAGCAGGGACTCGACGGCGTCGACCACGTGCGGCCGGTCCAGCAGCCGGGCCACCGTCAGCTCCCGCACGACGGCCGCCGGTTCGCAGTGCCCCGCGCGGACGGCCTCGCTCAGCAGGCGGCGTACGGTACCCGCGTCGGAGAGCCGGGCGACGGCGTCGGCGACGGCGCGGGCGACCGGCGCGACGGGCAGGCCGGTCACCTGCGTCGGCCGGGGCGGGGTGTGCGTGCGGATGATGCGGACGCCGCCGGTGGAGCGCAGCCGACGGGTGTTCGAGACGAGTACGTCGATGTGCGCGAGCGCCGTGAGCGCGGGGGCCGCGCCGAACCGGTACAGGGCGAGGGCGGCGAGCCCGGTGATCATGGTTTCGTCGGCGGTGCGGCGCCCGGCGTACAGCAGGGCGGCGTGCAGCCGCTCCTCGCTGGTCGGGGGGCCGGGGTGGAGCAGGAACACCCCCGGCAGGATCTGCTGCCAGGCCCGGCCGGCGGCGTCGGAGGCGCTGACGCCGTGCTCGCGGAGCTGCGCGAGGGTGAGCACGCGGGGCCGGCTGCCGGTGAGGTGGGTGAGGGGGAGGGGCGCGTTGTGGTTCATGCGGCGGAGATTCCCGCACGGCGGGGGCCCGCTAACCCCTGTTACGTTCCCGTCGACAAATCGGGACAAGCCCGCACTAAAGTACGGCCGTTCGAAAGCCGATACCGCCGTTCGCTTCTCGCCCGGACCGCCTGGTCACCGGCGCCGACGTCCGGTGTCCGACGCCTGGGCCGGGCCTGGCGCAGCCGGGCGAGAAGCGCTTGGGGCGACTATCCGGCGGTCGCAGCGCCGTCGGCGGCGCCCGCGTCACACGCCTGGGCGCGCAGCGCGCGGGCCAGGTCGTCACGAGACTCCACCACCAGCCGCCGCAGCGCCGGCGGCGCCGACTCGTGCGCGGCCAGCCACGCGTCCGTGGCCTCCAGCGTGGCCCGCGAGTCCTGGAGGGCAGGGTAGAGGCCCTTCACCACGTCCATGCCGATCTGGATCGACCGCTGTGCCCACACCCGCTCGATCGCCTCGAAGTACCGCTCGGTGTAAGGCGCCAGCAGGGCCCGCTGCGAAGACTGCTGCATCCCCGCGATCGTGGCCTCGACCAGCGCGTTCGACAGCGCGTCCGATTCCACCACCGCCGCCCACGCCTGGTCCTTCACCGCCGCCGACGGCCGGGCCGCCAGGCACCGCACGTGGTGGCGGCGGCCCGACGCCGTGTCGTCACGCGCCAGCTCCGCGGCCAGGAGGCCCTCGTCCACCGCCCCGTGCGCGGTCAGCGGCAGCAGGAAGTCCCAGCGCAGCTCCTGGTCGACCTCCAGCCCGTCGATCTGCGCCGAACCGTCGAGCAGCCCCAGCAGCAGCTGGAAGTCGCCCTCGGTGGTGGCACCCGCCGCGAAGAACCGGGCCCAGATCAGCTGGTGCTCGGACGCGGGCTCCGAGAAGCGCAGCTCCTGCAACGCGACCGCCGACAGCACCCGCCCGCCCTGCTCGCGCCACTCGGGCGCCGCGTAGTGGGTGACGGCCGTCAACGCCTGGTGGTGCAGCATCTGGAGCACCCCCAGGTCGCTCTCCCGGCCCGAGTGGGCCAGGACCAGCGAGACGAAGTCGCGGGCCGGCATCAGGGCGTCGCGCGTCAGGTTCCACAGCGCCGACCAGCACAGCGCCCGGGCGAGGGGGTCCCGTACGCCGCCCAGGTGGGTGCGCAGCGTCGCCAGCGACCCCTCGTCGAAGCGGATCTTGCAGTAGGTGAGGTCGTCGTCGTTGACCAGGATCAGGTCGGGCCGCTCCTGCCCGGCCAGTTCGGCCACCGTCGTCCGCGCCCCGGCGACGTCCGCCTCGGTCCGCGCGTACCGCACCAGGGCGCCGTCCTCCAGCCGGTACAGGCCCACCGCGACGCGGTGCGGGCGCAGCTCGTCCCCCTCCTGGACCACCGCGAGCTCGTCGATCCGGCCGTCCGGGCCGTAGGTCACCACCGGCGCCAGCGCGTTCACGCCGGCCGTCTGCAGCCACGCCCGCGACCACTCGGCCATGTCCCGGCCCGAGACCTCCCCGAGCACCGACAGCAGGTCGCCGAGGGTGGTGTTCCCGTAGGCGTTCGCCTTGAAGTAGCGCCGCGCGCCCTCCAGGAACGCCTCCCGCCCGACGTACGCGACGAGCTGCTTGAGCACCGCCGCGCCCTTGGCGTAGGTGATGCCGTCGAAGTTCAGCTTCGCGGCCTCCAGGTCGGGGATGTCGGCCGTGATCGGGTGGGTGGAGGGCAGCTGGTCGGCCCGGTAGGCCCACGCCTTGCGGTTGTTGGCGAAGGTCACCCATGCCTGGTCGAACCGGGTCGCCTCGACCAGCCCGAACGAGCCCATGAAGTCGGCGAAGGACTCCTTGAGCCACAGGTCGTCCCACCACTTCATGGTGACCAGGTCGCCGAACCACATGTGCGCCATCTCGTGCAGGATGACGTTCGCGCGCCGCTCGTAGGAGGCCTGCGTGACCTTCCCGCGGAAGATGTACTCCTCCCGGAAGGTCACCATGCCCGGGTTCTCCATCGCGCCCAGGTTGTACTCCGGCACGAAGGCCTGGTCGTACTTGCCGAACGGGTACGGGTAGTCGAACAGCTCGTGGAACAGGTCGAAGCCCTGCTTCGTGACGAGGAAGACGTCGTCCGCGTCGAAGTGCTTCGCCAGGCCCTTGCGGCACATCGCGCCGAGCGGGATCGTCAGGTCCCCGCGCGTGTAGGTGTCCGTGACGTAGTGGTACGGGCCCGCCACCACGCAGGTGATGTACGTGGAGATCGGCTCGGTCTCGGCGAAGCGGCGGGTCTGCCCCTCCCGGGACTCCTCGACCCCGTTGCTCCACACCTGCCAGCCCTCGGGCGCGGTGACCTCGAAGCGGTAGGGCGCCTTCAAGTCCGGCTGCTCGAAGTTGGCGTACACCCGCCGGGCGTCGGCCGGCTCGTACTGGGTGTACAGGTAGACCTCGCCGTCCTCCGGGTCCACGAAGCGGTGCATGCCCTCGCCGGTGCGGCTGTAGGCGCAGTTCGCGTCGACCACCAGGACGTTCTCGGCGGCGAGGCCGTCCAGGGCGATCCGCGAGCCGTCGAAGACGGCGGCCGGGTCCAGTTCGCGCCCGTTCAGGGTGATCCTGTTCACCGACGGGGCGATCAGGTCGGCGAACGTCGAGCCGTCCGCGGTCGCGGCCCGGAAGCGGATCGTCGTCACCGACCGGAAGGTCCGCGGGGCGTCCGCCGGTTCGGCCTCGTCCACCGCCGACCTCAGGTCGAGGGACACCTCGTACGCGTCGACGGACAGCAGCTCGGCCCGTTCGCGGGCCTCGTCACGGGACAGATTCTCTCCGGGCACCTGCACTCCTTCGTGCGTGATCGCGGTTTTGGTCGAATCCTCGCACGGGGGGAATGGGAGCGGCCCGGAGCTGGTTGGGCAGGGGGCAACGTGACCGGATTCGGGTGAACGACTTGAGGAGAGACATGGCCGACACGCAGGTGCGCGGGAAGACCCCGGTCGATTTCTGGTTCGACCCGCTCTGCCCGTGGGCGTGGATGACCTCGCGCTGGATGCTCGAAGTCGAGAAGGTGCGCGACGTCGAGGTCCGCTGGCACGTGATGAGCCTCGCCGTCCTCAACGAGAACAAGCTCGAAGAGCTGCCCGAGCGTTACCGCGAGATCCTCGGCCCCAAGGGCTGGGCGCCGGTGCGCGTGGTCATAGCCGCCCAGCAGAAGCACGGTGACGAGTACACCGGCAAGCTCTACACGGCCCTCGGCACCCGCATCCACAACGAGGACAAGGGCGCGACCCGCGAGGTCATCGCGGAGGCGCTGGAGGAGGTCGGCCTCCCGGCCGAGCTGCTCGCCTACGCCGACTCCGACGAGTACGACGAGGTGCTGCGCGCCTCCCACAACAACGGCATCGAGCGCGTCGGCCAGGAGGTCGGCACCCCGGTGATCTCCGTACCGGGCGCCGACGGCGGCGAGGTGGCGTTCTTCGGGCCGGTCGTGACGCCGGCCCCGCGCGGCGAGGCCGCCGCCCGGCTGTGGGACGGCACGCTGATGGTCGCGTCCACCCCCGGCTTCTACGAGATCAAGCGCACCCGCACCCAGGGGCCCGTCTTCGAGTAGGCGCCCCGGGATCCGAGCACGGAAGACCCCCGTGAGTCACGTCCTCACGGGGGTCTTCCGCTGTACACGCCCGCCGGTGAAGGTTGAGAAGACGATCACGAGGCGGCCGGGCCGTGGCGCCGATCAGCCCTTGACGGGGATCAGCAGCGGGGTGTTGGCCTTGGCGTCGGCGTAGCGCCTGGCGACGTCGTGCCAGTTGACGACGTTCCACATCGCCTCGATGAAGTCCACCTTCTGGTTCTTGTACTGCAGGTAGAAGGCGTGCTCCCAGGCGTCGAAGACCAGGACCGGCACCGAGGCCTGGCCGACGTTGCCCTGGTGGTCGTAGACCTGCTCGACGATAAGACGGCCGCTGATCGGCTCGTACGCGAGCACGCCCCAGCCCGAGCCCTGCGTGGCGGAGGCCGCGAAGGTCAGCTGCTTCTTGAACTTCGCGAAGGAGCCGAAGGACTCGGTGATCGCGTCCGCGAGGTCGCCGACGCCGTCCGCGGCGGTCGGCTCGCCACCGCCCTCGCCGGTCTTCGGGCTGGCCATGTTGTGCCAGTAGATGCTGTGCAGGATGTGGCCGGAGAGGTGGAAGGCCAGGTTCTTCTCCAGGCCGTTCAGCGCGCCCCAGTTCTCCTTCTCGCGCGCCTCCTCCAGCTGCTCCAGCGTGGTGTTGGCGCCGGCGACGTAGGCCGCGTGGTGCTTGTCGTGGTGCAGCTCGATGATCTGCGGGTTGATCACCGGCTCGAGTGCCGCGTAGTCGTACGGAAGCTCAGGAAGCGTGTAGATGGCCATGCGTGTATTCCGGTCCCCTCGGCGTGCCAACTGCTTATTGCAATCAATGCGCAACTGAACGCTAACAGTATCTATGGCCGAACACACGTAAGGGTCGCCTGCCTTCGTATGCCTTCGCCGCCCTCGCCGAAGCACCGGGCCAAGGGGCCACGACAGCGACCACGACCACGACCACGACTACGACCAGGACGAGGGGACACACGACAAAGGCGCGCCCCGTGCCGTCGCACGGAACGCGCCTTCTGCGCCGCCGGTCCCTCAGGCGGCCGCGGTCCGCCGCCCGCGTACCCGGCCGACCACCGCGAGGACGGCCGTCAGTCCGGCGGTGAAGACGACCTGGACCCGGGTGTCCCCGCCCAGCGCCATCAGGACCAGCACACCGGCGACCCCGGCCAGCGCGACCCACGTCAGGTACGGGAAGCCCCACATCCGTACCACCAGCTTCCCCGGCGCCTCCCGCTCCAGGCGGCGGCGCAGCACCAGCTGGGAGACGCCGATGAAGCCCCAGACGACGAGGATCACCCCGCCCACCATGTTCAGCAGCCAGGCGAACAAGGTGTCCGAGTACCAGTAGGACAGCAGCACGGTGACGAACCCGAAGCCGGAGGAGGCCAGCACCGCCCGGCGCGGCACACCGCCGCTGACCTTGCCCAGCGCCCTCGGGCCCTGACCCCGGGACACCAGCGAGTGGGCCATGCGCGAGGAGCCGTAGATGTTGGCGTTCATCGCGGACATCAGGGCGATCAGGATGACGACGTTCATGATCTGGCCCGCGGCCGGGATGCCGAGGTGGTCCAGGGCGGCGGCGTACGGGCCGTCCTCGACCACCGCCGGGTCGTTCCACGGCAGCAGCGTGACGATGACCAGCATCGAGCCGACGTAGACGATCGCGATCCGCCACATGGTGGTCCGCACGGCCCGGGCCACGCCCCTGACCGGGTCCTCGGACTCGGCGGCCGCGATCGTCACCGTCTCCAGTCCGCCGTACGCGACCACCGACGCGAGCAGGCCGACCAGCAGCCCGTCCGTCCCCTTGGGCAGGAAGCCGCCCTCGTGGACCAGGTTCGCGGCGCCGGGGGAGGCGGTCCCGGGCAGCAGTCCCAGGACGGCCAGCACCCCGAGGCCCAGGAACAGCGCGATCGCCCCGATCTTGAGGGCGGCGAACCAGAACTCGAACTCGCCGAAGTTCTTCACGGCGGTCAGGTTGCCGACGGTGAACAGCACCATGAAGAGCAGCACCCACATCCACGACGGGGTGCCCGGGAACCAGCCAGTCATGATGTGCGCCGCGCCGATCCCCTCGATGGCGACGCCGACGCACAGCAGCGTCCAGAACATCCAGCCGGCCGTGAACCCGGCCCACGGGCCGATCGCGCGCTCCGCGTGGACGGAGAACGAACCCGAGGCGGGGTTCGCGGCGGACATCTCGCCGAGCATCCGCATCACGCACATCACCAGCAGCCCGGACACGGCGTACGCGAGGACGATCGAGGGACCCGCGGCCGCGATGCCGGCGCCGGAGCCGACGAAGAGGCCGGCGCCGATGACCCCGCCGAGCGCGATCATGGACAGGTGGCGTTGCTTGAGGCCGCCGGCGAGGGGCGATCCGGCGCCGCCCGAGGGGGGCGCCTCCTCGGCTCGGGGTGCGGTGGCTGTCTGGCTCATGAAGGTGTTGCCTGTCCGGTGTGCGGGTGGACGGGAGGAAGTGCCCCAGTCTCACCATTGTCCGATCATCGGACACTTCGCGTCCGTTATTCGGACAACGGGATGACCATCGGTGATCGCCCCCGTACGCTCGCGACAAGACACCCACGACGCGGCAGGGGGCCGAATGGACCACGGCATAAGGGAATTGGCGGCGACGGGCCGGGGCGTCCTGGTCACCGGAGCCTCCCGGGGCATCGGACGGGCCGTCGCCACCGCCTTCGCCCGCCGGGGCGACCGGGTTGCCGTGCACTGCACCGCCCGCCGGGCCGACGCCGAACGCACGCTCGCCGAGCTGCCCGGGGAGGGCCACGTCCTGCTCACCGCCGACCTCGCCGACCCCGCGCAGGTGGCGGACCTGGCCGCCGCGGCCGAGGACGCGCTGGACGGTGTGGACGTACTGGTCAACAACGCCGCTGTCATGGTCGCGCACCCGCTCCCCACCACCTCGTACGCCGACTGGCAGGCGGCCTGGCAGCACACCGCCGCCGTCAACCTGTTCGGCGCCGCCACCTCGTGCACTGCGTCGCCCCGCCGCATGATCGACGGCGGCCGGGCGGGCCGCGTCGTCAACATCGGCTCGCGCGGCGCCTTCCGGGGCGAGCCCGACCACCCGGCGTACGGCGCCACGAAGGCGGCCCTGCACGCCCTCGGCCAGTCCCTCGCCGTCTCCCTGGCCCCGCACGGCATCGCGGTCGCGGCCGTCGCGCCCGGCTTCGTGGCCACCGAGCGGGTCGCCGGCCGGCTCGACGGGGAGGAGGGGATGCGCATCCGCGCCCAGAGCCCCTTCGGCCGGGTCGGCACCCCGGAGGAGGTCGCCGCCGCGGTCCTCCACCTCGCCTCGCCCGCGGCGGCCTGGAGCTCGGGCACCGTCCTCGACGTCAACGGCGCCTCGTACCTGCGGACCTGACGGCCCCCGAACGCCGAGCGGGCCCCCGCCTTCCGGCAGGGGCCCGTTCCTTCACCGCTCCCGTGCCCTCAGGCCCGGCGCGCCCTGAGCTCGCGCACCCACGCCACCACGAGGACGGCCGCCGCCGCACCCGAGGACCACAGCAGCTGCGGCCGCGCCGAGTCGTCGAACAGCATCAGCACCAGCACCGCCGCCATGCCCAGCAGCGCCGCCCACGTCAGGTACGGGAAGCACCACATCCGCAGCGTGAGGCGCTCGGGCATGTCCCGCTCCAGCATGCGGCGCAGCTTCAGCTCCGAGACCGCGATCAGCGCCCACACGAACAGCAGCACCGCGCCGACCGCGTTCAGCATGTAGAGGAAGACCGTGTCCGGCCACAGCAGGTTCAGCACCACCGACACGAAGCCGAAGGCCACCGAGGCGAACACGGCCCGGCGCGGCACCCCGCCGCCCGACACCTTCAGCAGTGCCTTGGGCGCCTCGCCGCGCTCGGCCAGCGAGAACACCATGCGCGAGGAGCCGTACAGATTGGCGTTGAGCGCCGAGAGCAGCGCCACGAACACCACGATGTTCATGATCTGGCCGGCCGCGGGGATCCCGATGGAGTCCAGGACGGCGACGTACGGGCTCTGCCCCGGCTCCAGCGAGTCCCACGGCAGCAGGGTCACGATGACCACCATCGAGCCGACGTAGAAGAAGAGGATGCGCCACACGGCGCTGCGCACCGCCCGGGCCACGGACTTCGCCGGGTTGTCGGACTCCGCGGCCGCGATGGTGACGACCTCCAGGCCGCCGAAGGCGAAGATGACCGCGAGCATGCCCGCGACCACCCCGCCGAACCCCTCGGGGAAGAACCCGCCCTGGCCGGTCAGGTTGGCCATGCCGATGGGATCGGTGTCCGGGAGCAGGCCGAAGATCGCGAGCGTGCCGAGGATCAGGAAGAGGACGATCGCGCCGACCTTCAGGGCCGCGAACCAGAACTCGAACTCGCCGAAGTTCTTCACGGCGGCCAGGTTGGTGACGGTGAAGACCACCATGAAGATCAGCACCCAGACCCACTGGTCCACCGAGGGCAGCCAGCCGTTCGCGATCTTCGCCGCGCCGGTGGCCTCCACCGCGAGCACCACGACCAGCAGGAACCAGTAGAGCCAGCCCGCCGAGAACCCGGCCCAGCGCCCCAGGGCCCGCTCCGCGTACACGGAGAAGGAACCGGAGGCGGGCATGGCCGCCGACATCTCGCCGAGCGCGCGCATCACCAGCATGGCGAGGGCGCCCGCCAGCAGGTACGAGCAGATGATCGCCGGTCCGGCGATCGAGATGCCGGCGCCGGAGCCGACGAAGAGCCCGGCGCCGATCACTCCGCCGAGGCCCAGCATGGTCAGGTGGCGCTGCTTGAGGCTGTGGCTCAGGGGTTCGGGGGAAAGCCCGTCCGCGGGGGCGGGCTTGTCGGTCAGGCGGTCGCGCATGAGGGTGGGCTCGTACTCTCGTTCGGCCTGGTGGCGAAGGGGATTCGCGCAGATTGGAGGGACCCTACAGTCTCGCCGGAGGGCGTTCGTCTGCGCAAAACGGACGTGAAGTCTCTAGTGGGTCGTGATGGGGATCACTGCAACTCTGGTGCGGGGAAGGGTTTTTGTCCACTCTCCACGAAACCGCGCAGTACGGCTTGTTCCTGGCGGCGGTGGGGCGGCGACCGGCCCCGGACTAACGTCGATGATCGTCCCGTCATCCGATCACCCCCACGCGGAGTCCCCTCATGAGCACTGCTTCCGTCTCCTCCCGGCCCGGCGCCGTCCTCGCCGACCTGCTGCCCGCGAGCCGCGTACGTGACGTCGCGCTCGTCGTCGGCGGAGCCGCGCTCATGGGCGTCGCCGCCCAGATCTCCGTCAAGGTCCCGGGCCTGATCGTGCCGATCACCGGCCAGACCTTCGCCGCACTGCTCGTCGGCGCCGCGCTCGGCGCCGGCCGCTCCTTCCTCTCCATGGCGCTGTACACGCTCGTCGGCATGGCCGGAGTGCCGTGGTTCGCGCACGGCGCCTCGGGCGCGGGCGGCGCCACCTTCGGCTACGTGCTCGGCATGCTGCTCGCCTCCACCGTCGTCGGCGCCCTCGCCCGGCGCGGCGGCGACCGCTCCGTCCTGCGTACGGCGGGCACGATGGTGCTCGGCTCGGCCCTCGTCTACGCGGTGGGCGTCCCGTACCTGGCCCTGTCCACCGGGATGACCTTCGCCGCGGCGGTGGCGGGCGGCCTGACCCCGTTCCTGATCGGCGACGCCGTCAAGGCGGCCCTGGCGATGGGCCTGCTGCCCGCGACGTGGAAGCTGCTCGACCGCCGCTGAGCGGCCCGTACGCGAAACGAAGCAGCCCCGGACCACGAGCGTGGTCCGGGGCTGTTGCGCGGGGAGTACCCCGGGACTACGCGGACGTGACGGCCCCGGCGGCCTTGCGGCGCCAGTCGCGGACCGCGCCGATCACCAGGACGACCGCCGCGACCAGCAGCGACAGCATCACGGTCTCGCGGTTGTCCTTGTCGTAGACCATGTAGGCCAGGACGAAGGCGATCATGCCGGCGGTGATCCAGGTCAGGCCCGGGAAGAGCCACATCTTGACGGTGAGCTTCTCCGGCGCCTCGCGTTCGAGGATCCTGCGCATCCGCAGCTGGGTCAGGCAGATGACCAGCCACACGAAGAGCGCGATCGCACCCGAGGAGTTCAGCAGGAAGTCGAAGATCGTGTCCGGGAACGCGTAGTTGAAGTACACGGCGAGGAAGCCGAAGACCACGGACCCCAGGATCGCGGCGGTCGGCACACCGTTCTTGCTGACCTTGGCGAACGCCTTCGGGGCGTCACCGCGCTCGCCCAGCGAGAACGCCATGCGCGAAGCGGTGTACAGGCCCGAGTTCAGGCAGGACAGCACGGCCGTCAGGACGATCACGTTCATGATCTGACCGGCGTGCGCGATGCCGATCGAGTCGAGGGCGGCTACGTACGAGCCCTTGTCGACGATCGACTTGTCGTTCCACGGCAGCAGCGTCAGCACGATGAAGATCGAGCCGAGGTAGAAGACGCCGATGCGCCAGATCACCGAGTTGGTGGCCTTGGTGACCGCGCGGCGCGGGTCCTCGGACTCGCCGGCGGCGAGGGTGACGATCTCACTGCCCATGAACGAGAAGACGACCATCAGCACACCGGTGAGGATCGAGCCCCAGCCGTTGGGCATGAACCCGCCGGCGTCCGTGAGGTGGGCGAAGCCCGCGCCGGGGTTGTCCGAGCCCGGCAGGACGCCGAAGACGGCGAGCATGCCGACGATCACGAACGCGCCGATGGCGACGACCTTGATGCCCGCGAACCAGAACTCGAACTCGCCGTAGGAGGCGACCGAGCCGAGGTTGGTGACGGTCAGGACCGCCATCACGATCAGCGCCCATCCCCACTGGGGGACGGCCGGTATCCAGCCTTCGAGGATCTTCGCGCCGGCGGTGGCCTCCACCGCCAGGACGACGACCCAGAAGAACCAGTACAGCCAGCCGATGGAGAAACCGGCCCAGCGGCCGAGCGCGCGGTCGGCGTAAGCGGAGAAGGAGCCCGAGTTCGGGCTCGCGGCGGCCATCTCGCCGAGCATGCGCATCACGAAGACGACCATCGCGCCGACGAGTGCGTACGACACGAGGATGGCGGGACCGGTCTTGGCGATGCCGCCGCCGGAGCCGACGAAGAGTCCTGCTCCGATGACACCGCCGATGGCGATCATGGACAGGTGGCGGTTCTTGAGACCGGCCTTCAGACCATCGGAGGGCTTGGCGTCGCCGGGGGTGCCGGAGGGGTCGCCTGCCTTCTGAAGGGTCGTCGTGGAGCTCATGGACGATTCCTTAGGTTCTCGGGTTGCGAGTCCCGGCATTGAAACCTGAGATGAACGCCAGACGGAAGACCTCGTTCCGGAAGGTTGCCCCGGGCTAAAGTCCGGGACCTTCGTCCCACCCCGTCCCGTCTGGGTTGTTGGGCATAATTTGAGCTTGGCGGGTGACTCATGCCACACCCCCGTCGCCACCCTCCAGCCGTAGTCCAGGCAGGCCGTGCCACACTCGACCCATGCGCGTGTACCTCGGATCTGACCATGCCGGCTTTGAGCTGAAGAACCACCTCGTGGACTGGCTCAAGAACAACGGCCACGAGCCCGTCGACTGCGGGCCCCACATCTACGACGCGGTCGACGACTACCCGCCGTTCTGCCTGCGCGCCGCGGAGAAGACCGCGGCGGACGCTGACAGCCTCGGCATCGTCATCGGCGGCTCCGGCAACGGCGAGCAGATCGCCGCGAACAAGGTCAAGGGCGTCCGCGCCATCCTGGCCTGGAGCGTCGAGACCGCGAAGCTCGGCCGTGAGCACAACAACGCCAACGTGATCTCCGTCGGCGGCCGGATGCACACCCAGGACGAGGCCGTCGCCTTCATCGAGGCCTTCCTGGCGACCCCGTACTCCGGCGAGGAACGCCACACCCGCCGCATCGACATGCTCACCGCGTACGAGACCACCGGCGAGCTCCCCCCGATCCCGGCCCACCACCCCCAGGGCTGATCCGCACGATCTTGTGGGCCGTGCCGCCGGACACCGGCGGCACGGCTGTTCCCGCCGCTCCGGGCGAGCGGCACGGCTGTTCCCGCCGCTCCGGGCGCCCGCGGCGAGCCGCGCGTCTTTCCGCCCGGCCTCGCGCCCGTCGCCCCGCCCGGCGCCACGCTCGTTTGCCCGCCCGTCGTCCCGCCCGCCTTCCCGCTCGTCGCCGTGAGGAGCCCCGCCGTGCCCGAGGGGCATACGATCCACCGCCTCGCCCAGGACCACACCGCACGCTTCGCCGGGCGTCCGGTACGGGTGAGCAGCCCGCAGGGCCGGTTCGCCGAGAGCGCCGCCCTGCTCGACGGCCGCACCCTGGAGAGCGCCGAGGCGCACGGCAAGCACCTCTTCCTGGAACTCGGCGACGCCTGGATCCACATCCACCTCGGCCTCTTCGGCAAGCTCGGCTTCGGCCCCGCGCCGGCCCCGCCCGCCACCGACACGGTCCGCCTGCGCCTGGCCAACGAGGACCACTGGGCCGATCTGCGCGGGCCGACCGCCTGCGCGCTGCTCGGCGAGGGCGAGAAGAAGGCGATACACGAGCGTCTCGGCCCCGACCCGCTGCGCCCGGGCGACGACCCCGACCGGGCGTGGAAGCGGATCTCCCGCTCCCGTAGCACCGTCGCCGCGCTGCTCATGGACCAGAAGGTGATCGCGGGCGTGGGCAACGTCTACCGGGCCGAGGTGCTCTTCCGGCACGGCATCGACCCGTACCGGCTCGGCAAGGACCTGACGCGGGCGGAGTGGGACGCCGTCTGGGCCGACCTGGTGGCCCTCATGCGCGAGGGCGTACGGAACAACCGGATCGACACCGTCCGCGACGAGCACATGCCGCAGGCCATGGGCCGCCCGCCCAGGGTCGACGACCACGGCGGCGAGGTGTACGTCTACCGCAGGGCGAACATGCCCTGCCACATCTGCGGGGGCGAGATCCGCACCGCCGGCCTCGCCGCCCGCAACCTCTTCTGGTGCCCGGGCTGCCAGATCCGCTAGGCGCCGTCTCTTTCGGATCTTGCCGGGCGGCGCGGGTCAGGCCCGATCCGCAAGAGACGGCCCAGGCGTGCGCCTCAGAACCCGTGGGGGAGCCAGGGCGCCACGTCACCGGCGAAGGCCCGTGAGGCCCGCACCAGTGCGCCAGGGCGCAGCTCGCGCACGCGCCCGGCGCCGGCCAGCGAGGTCAGCGTGATCCCGCCCAGGTACGCCGAGCCCAGGTCCCGCACCGACAGCTCCAGGTCCACCGGGTCGGCGCTGCGCACGCAGGACGCCGTCCCGTCCGGCCCGACGCGCAGCCGCCACCGCCCCTCGTTCCACGGACAGAACGCGTCCTCCACCTCCAGGACCACGTCCAGCGGCGTCCCGTACCTGCGCGCCTCCAGCGCCGCTCCGAGATCCACGAGCCGCACGTACAGCGCGTCGCGCGGGTTCGGCCTCGACCGCCGCACGTCGCTCACCAGGTGCAGCACCGGATCGTCCGCCGGGCGCCCGGTGGCCCGCACGGTCGACGTCAGGTCGATCCCGCAGAGGTAGCGCCACAGCGCCGCGTACACCGCCGGGTCCAGCGCGTCGAGGTCGCACACCTCCACCTTCCCCGCCGCGCCGGTGGGCTCCCACTCGGGCTTCACCCGGTAGCGGGCGTACCCCGCCACCTGCCCGTCCGGCCCCTCGGCGACCACGCACTTGAGCGGCGAGGCGCCCGCCCGCACGGACTCCGGGTCCAGCAGCGCCTGCCGCTCCCAGCCCGGCTGCCGGGCGGGCATCCCCGGCCGCAGCGCCGTCAGGGCGGCGTAGACCCGCTCACAGTCGGCCAGGGCCTTCTCCGGGTCCACGAGGCGCAGCCTGATCGCGTCGGTCCCCGGAGGCGCGCAGAGCCGTACGCGGCTGGTGTCGATCTCCAGGGCCAGCGCGTAGGTGCCGGTTCCGTAGCCGAACCGTCCGTAGATCGCGGGCTCCGAGGCCGTCAGCACGGCGAGTGGTTCACCACCCGCCCGGATGTCGTCCAATTGGCGGCGCATCAGCGACGTCAGCACCCCGCGCCGGCGGTGGGTCGGCGCGACGCCCACCATCGTGACGCCCGCGGCGGGCACCAGAACCCCGCCCGGCACCGACAGCCGGAAGCTGAACGCGCTCGCCGAACCCACGCAGTCCTCGCCGTCCCACACCGCGAGCGAACGTTCCAACTCCGTGAGGGACTTGTAGAGTTCACGCTCCTCGGGGGACTCGGGCACACCGCCGAACGCCAGTTCAAGGTGGTCGTACCAGACATCCCACTCATCAGCCTGCAATACCCGCGTCTCAAGAGCCATATGCGCATCCTTATCAGGGCAATCCCGTCCAGTCGCGTTTTCGCCCCTCGGCGGGCCCCAGGTCCGGGGGTACCCCTGCGCGCGCACAGCCAGGATGGATAGGGTCCCGAAGCAATGGCCGGAGCAGGTGTGGAGACGCTCATGGCCCGGACGCGCATGCTGTCGCACCGGGCACGCACCGGGCTGCGCAAATCCGCGGTCGACTACTTCCGTGGGGACGCCTCCGACTGGCTCGCCTTCGGGGGCCTGCTCCTCACCGTGCCCGCGATCGCCTTCGGCACACTGATGATGCCCGTCTGGTTCTCGCCGTCCGCGCTCGTCCTGCCGATCGTGGCGGGCGGCCTGCTGCTGCGGCCGGCCAGCCTGCTCGCCCTGTACGCCGCCTCGGCCGTCGCCCTGATCGTGGAGGCGCTCGTACTGGGCCCGTACACCGAGGGGCCGGCCAGGGTCACGCCCGGCACGGTGCTGGTGGTGGCGGCCTGCGGGTTCTTCGGGCTGGTCATCGCCCAGTTCCGCAGCCGGGTCGGAGTGCCGTGGCGGCGCGGCGGCACCATGCTGTTCGACCTGCGCGAACGGATCCGGGTGCAGAGCAAGCTGCCGTCCCTGCCGTCCGGGTGGCACCGGGAGATGGCCCTGCGACCGGCCGGCGGCCAGTCCTTCTCCGGGGACTTCGTGGTGGCCGCCCGCACGAACGGCGGCCGGACCCTGGAGGTCGTCCTCACCGACGTCTCCGGCAAGGGCATGGAGGCCGGCTCCCGCGCCCTCCTCCTCTCCGGGGCCTTCGGCGGCCTGCTCGGGGCCCTGCCCCCGCACGGGTTCCTGCCCGCCGCCAACGGCTACCTGCTGCGCCAGGACTGGGAGGAGGGCTTCGCCACCTCCATCCACCTCGTCCTGGACCTGGAGACCGGGGACTACGAACTCCTCTCCGCCGGCCACCTCCCCGCCCTCCAGCTCTCCGCGGGCACCGGCCGCTGGCGGGAGGTCTCCGGCGAGGGCCCGCTGCTCGGCGTCTACGACGGCGCGGAATTCACCCCGGCCCGCGGGAACCTCCGCCGCGGGGACGTCCTGATGCTCTTCACGGACGGCCTGGTCGAGACCGCGGACCGCGACATCAGCGAGGGCATCGACCGCCTGACGGGCGAAGCCGACCGCTACGTCGCCGCCGGCTGGGACGGCGCGACCTGGCACCTCATCGAGAAGGTGGCCAAGGACGTCAACGACGACCGCGCCCTCCTCCTCATCCGCCGCTCCCCGTAAGGGGGACGCTGCCGGCATGATCCAGCCCCGCCGGCGTTTGAGGCGCGGTCCGCAGCCGGGCGGAGCCCCGCAATGCCCGGCGCAGCCGGGGCCGCTCGCGCCGCGGCGCCGCACGGGATCCGGCGCCCCCCGGCGAGGCAGGGGGCCACCCACCGCCGATTGGCCCGCCCCCCGGCCCCCACCCCCCGCATAACGTGCCCGAATGCATCCCACCCTCGCCGCCGACCTCGCCCGCCTCCCCGCCCTCCTCGACGCCACCCGCCACGCCGCCGCCGAGGCCCTCGCCACCCTCGACACCCGCCCCGTCCTCCCCGGCGCCGGGACACCGGCGGAGCCGCCCCTCACCCCCGAGCCCCTCCCCGACACCCCCACCGGCACCGAAGCCACCCTCACCGCCTTCCGCACCCGCTGGGCCCCCCGCCTCTCCGCCTCCGCCGGCCCCCGCTACCTCGGCTTCGTCACCGGCGGCGCCACCCCCGCCGCCCTCGCCGGCGACTGGCTCACCGCCGCCCACGACCAGAACAGCAACTCCGCCCTCGACGGCGCCGGTCAAGACCTCGAACGCGAGACCGTCACCTGGCTCCGCGACCTCTTCGGCCTCGGTCCCGCCCACACCGGCACCTTCGTCAGCGGCGCCACCATGTCCAACACCACCGGCCTCGCCATCGCCCGCGAGTGGCTCGGCGAACGCCTCGGCGTCTCCCCCTCCGACGACGGCGCGGCAGCCCTCGGCCCCGTCCGCGTCCTCTCCGGCGCCCCGCACTCCTCCATCGCCAAGGCCCTCTCCCTCCTCGGCCTCGGCCGGAGCGCCCTGGTCCCCGTCCCGACCCTCCCCGGCCGGGAGGCCGTCGACCCCGCCGCCCTCGACCGGGCCCTGGCCGACACGCCCGGCCCCGCCGTCGTCGTCGCCAACGCCGGCACCGTCAACACCGTCGACTTCGACGACCTGCGCGCCCTCGCCGCCCTCAAGACCCGGCACGACTTCTGGCTCCACACCGACGCCGCCTTCGGCGCCTTCGCCGCGCTCTCCCCGGACCACGCCCACCTCACCGACGGCCTCGACGCCGCCGACTCCGTCTGCGTCGACCTGCACAAGTGGCTCAACGTCCCCTACGACAGCGCCGTCCAGTTCACCCGTCGCCGCGACCTCCAGGCCCGCGTCTTCCAGAACGCCGCCGCCTACCTCGGGCCCCTCGGCGACCACCCGGACCTGGTCCACCTGACCCCCGAGAACTCCCACCGGCTGCGCGCCCTCGCCGCCTGGTTCACGCTCCGCGCGTACGGCCGCGAGGGCCACCGGGAAATCGTCGAGCGCGACATCGCCTGCGCCCGCGCCCTCGGCGCCGAGCTCTCCGCGGACCCGGCCCTCACCCTCCTCGCCCCCGTCCGCCTCAACGTCGTCTGCTTCACCCTCGCCGACGCCCCCACCCCCGCCCGTCTCACCGCCCTCCGCGAGGCCGTGCAGCCGGAGGTGTTCGTCACCCCCACCGTCTACGCGGGAACCCCCGCGCTGCGCGCCGCGTTCTCCAACTGGCGCACCACCGGGGCGGATGTGCGCCGGGCCGCCCAGGCCCTCCGTACGGCAGCAAGGGAGCTCACATGACGGACGGGGTCCTGACCCTCCTCGAAGTGGAGGCCCTCGCCCGCGCGGCGCACGAGGGGCAGACCGACAAGGCCGGCCGTCCCTACGCCGAGCACCTCGCCGCCGTCGCCGAGGGCGTGCGCATGCGCGGCGGCACGCCCGAGCAGCAGGCCGCCGCCTGGCTCCACGACGCGATCGAGGACCACGCCCTCACCCCCGCCTGGCTGGAAACGGCCGCCCTCCCCGAGGGGGTCAAGGCCATGGTCCTCGCGCTGACGAAGATCCCGGGCGAGCCGGTCGAGGAGTACACGGCCCGCATCCTCGCCACCGAGGGCGCCCTGCTGGTCAAGGAGGCGGACCTGGCGCACAACGCCGACCCCGCCCGCCTCGCCGTCCTGGACCGCCCCACCCGCGACCGGCTGTCCGCGAAGTACGCGTATGTCCGCTCGCTCCTCGGCCTGCCCACCCCTTGACCCCCGCCCCGCGCCCGAAATATGCGGCCGACACCTGCGGTTGAGCGAAAACCCGCGATGGCGGTTCGTCACGGGACGGATAGCCGGGCCCGGTTGGTGGGAGGATGGTCCTTGTGGGGGCAAGTGCCCCGGGCCGACCAGGGGACGACCGAAGGTGTGATCAGTAGTGGCCATTTCGCTGTCAGTGGTGGTTCTGTTGGCGATCATTCTGGTGGTGCTGATCCGCGGCAGCCACATCAAGGCCGGCCCGGCGATCGTCGCGGTCCTCTTCGGCTTCTTCCTCGCGTCCAGCTCCATCGCCCCGGACGTGAACCGCTTCCTGAACTCCCTGGCGGACACCATCGCCGGCATCAAGCTCTGACCCGGCCCCGGACCCCGGGCCGCACCCCCCGCAAGAACGACCGAGGGCCGGACGGAGGAGTCATCCTCTGCCCGGCCCTCGGCCATAAGAGCGGGTGACGGGAATCGAACCCGCGTAGCTAGTTTGGAAGATCGCGTACCCGCATCGCCCCTGGCGAGCCAAGACGCTGACCTGGCGCTTTCCCGCTCCCTCACCCGTGCTGCCCGCAGTTCCCCGCTCGCGGCCCCTTCACCGGGCACGTGAGGGGCACGCCTAGAGCGCGTCGTCACGCTCCAGGACAAGGTCGGCCGAGCCTGCCTCAAGGTCGACGTTCGCATCGAGGTGAAGGTGGTATCCGTTCCTGAGGTCGGGGTCGGCAAGCTCCAGCAGCCTCGCCGCGAGGGCGCGCAGCCCTTCTGCGTTGGCCGTTATGAGAGCCTCGCCTTTCGAGCTCTGCACCTTGATCCGCGGTTCATCCATGTCGTCACACTAATGTGCGGCCGAGGAAGCGACCCTGTGCCTTGAGCCGGGTCTCGGGCGCTGGGATGTCCGAGGTCACCTGCGCCGGGAAGGGGACCTGCGCATCGGGGGTCAGCGGCTGATCGGAACCTCGTACACGATCTCGCACAGTGCGACGGGAATGACGATGTCCGCGGTCTCCACGGGCTGTCCCTGGTCGCTGTAGTAGGTCCGTCGGATATGAGTCACCAGGGCCGCCTTCTGGATGCCCAGAAGAGACGCCTCTTCGGCACTCGCCTGCCGCGGCTCCGGCTGCTCCACGGCATGACTGACGGTGATCCCGATCTCGGCCATCCGGTTCACCACCCCCACCCCAGCGTGCGGCCCGCCTTCCGGCAGTACGACGAGCGTCCCCGCGGTGAGTTCGTACGGCTCCCAACTCGTCGACAACTGCACCGGCCTGCCGTCCGCGAGGAACTCGTACACCGTCCGCACGCACAGCTCGCCCTCGGCGATCCCGAGCCGCACTGCGATCTCGGCCGGTGCGGGCACTTTCGCCTCGGTCCGGCTCTCCCAGTTCCCCTGCTTGCCCAGGGCCTGCATGTCCGCGCGGAACGGGGAGCTGCTGAGCTGCTCGCGGGCAGAGGAGCGCACCACCCGGACGCGCTGACGGGGCTCCGCGACGTACGTACCTGAGCCTGCGCGGCCTTCCAGCACACCTTGCGAAATCAGCAGTTCCTGCGCCCGGCGGACCACGTTCTCGCCGACACCGCACTCCTGGGCGATCTGGGCTCGTGAGGGGAGCCGGTCGCCAGGTGTCCACTCGTGATCCGCGACCCGCTGCCGCAGTACGTCGGCGATGCGGAGATAAGGCGGCTGCTCAGGCATGTAGAAAATCTAGTCCACTAGCTCTAACCTAGTTAACTAGCTTTACTCCACGTAATCGTATGGCGACCGGAGGCCCCTGTGCCCGCTTCGGAAGGAAGGGCCGAAGGCATCGCAGCTCGGTTGTCCGACCTCGGACTGACCACCCGCGTGGAGGAACACGCCCGTTACGCGTCGATCGAAGCGGAGGTGCCGGAAGCGCTGCCCGCCGATGCGTGGCGGGACGTCCTGGCAGTGATGGCGGAGGCCGATCGATTCGGGCTTCTCGCCAGCAGTTTGACCGGCCGCACCCTCTGGGCCGCCGTACACAAAGAGGTCCCCGCGACGGGCGACGTCCGGGGACCTGGCCATCAGCGATAGGAGCTGATCAGCGTGTCCAACCCTATGGGCCCCACCGCCACCCACACCAGGGGGCGCTACCCGTCTGAGGGCTGGCGTCGCCTTGCCTTAACGGGACCGCCACCCAACCCGCTTGACGGCAAGGAGCGCCCAGAAAAGGCCTCTACCGCCATCTCCCACCCTCTCCCCACCCAGACCCTCCCCACAGAGGCGGAGACCGTCTGATGCCTCCTCAGCAGCGCTCAGCGGCTTACGCCCCAGCCACCCCCTATCTGTCGAGCTCCTGTGTGATCGGCACTCATCGGGAGTGCGCGCAGTCGTCTCCCGCCACGGCACCGGTCGGTGTACCTGTGATCTACGAGGCATGCGTCTGCTCCTGCCATCCCGCCGACGGGCAATCCGAACCGCGGCGGGTGACCCGGTGAGCGGATGGACACCGAGCGGTGCCCTGGCCGCGAACATCGAGATCACCTCAACCACCGTCCGGCGTGGCGACGTCATCCAGATAGGCGGTCAGCCATGTCGCGTCGCGGACCTCATCCAGCTACCAGCCGGAGCAAAGAGGCTTTTCTTCGAATCGGGTGAACTGCTGACCATGCACGCCCGGACCCGCCTCATCGCCCTTCGGATGCAGAGGAAGTGGTGAGCCGGCTCATGTCCTCTCGTCGTCACGTCATCGCCGATGACCTGCGGAACCAGATCCTTTCGGGCCGCATCGAGGCTGGCGCGCGTCTCCCTTCCGAGGCGCAACTCGCCGCCCGGTACGCGGTCAGCACGCCAACGCTGCGGAGCGCCCTCGCACTGCTCCAGGGCGAAGGGCTGGTGGAGAAGTTCCACGGAAGCGGGAACTTCGTCCGTCGCGCCCGCCTCAGAATCACCTACGTCGGCGGGAGTCGTGCCTCAGCCGTGCAGCTCGCAACTGATCGGACGCTGCGCGTCAGGGTTGAGGCCACACACCTCCGCGCGCAAGCCCACCTGGCTGCCCTGCTCAATGTTCCGCCTGGCAGCCCTCTAACGGAGTTCCTCTGCCTCAGCCACGAGGGGAAGTCGGCGCACAGCCTGACCCGCATCTACGTCCCTCGCGACCTGGCGCCGGCTGACCTCTCCGGTGCGTTGTCTGACCCCGAGGACATAGCGGCGAAGCTGGCAGCGCTGCGTCCACCCCTGGCCGAGGTCCAGGAGACAGTCAGCGCCGGCCTCCCCACCCCGGAAGACGCAGCGGCCCTTCGGATCAGCACATCCCTGGCTGTCCTCTCGATCAGGCGCGTGGCGACCGACACCACCGGTCGCGTAGTCGAAGCAGCCCTTCTGCTGCTCCCCGGGGACCGAGCAGACGCCCACTTCACCGCCCGCCACACGAGGGAAGAGAGGGGTTCGAACGCATGACGCCGCACAACGAACTGCGACTCCTCCCATGGTCGGGCCCAGACGGCAAGCCCTGCTTCCTGAGCGCCGGGGCCAACGACGGCTACCTGTCGCGTCTGGCTGACATCTCAGAAGCGGCTCAGCTCGACCTGGGGACCGAGCTCCTGGAACACGCCCTCGATCTACTCGCCGACGAAGAGGCGGAGCCGGACGAACTGCGCACCCTGGCCACCGACCTGACCCGAGCCCTACGAGATGCCGTCCGGGTAGCAACCAGCCGCGGCCACCGGCTACCGACACCAGCCCCCTTGTCGCAGGAGGAACACGACAACACCGACCACCCGCTGCTGGCCTAACGCCACCCCAGTTGCGACAGCCATGTCCCAGACCTCGTCTGGGACATGGCTGCTTCGCGTCCATTGAGGCCGACACACGGCTCCGGAGGCCCTGTGCGCCTCACGCGTTTCAGCTGGCCAAGGGGCTGGGTGCATTGCTACCCGCTTTGCCAGTCCACGAATAGGCCGCGAGCAACGAAACTGTGCCGCACGGTCAGCGACAGCTGCTTTGTAAGCTCGATCACCGCACGGCTTGACCCTACGGCCGTATGGTCACGCCGTCCACATCAGGGTACTCAAGCATGCTGTCGCCCTACGTTGTTGATGTCACCAACAGATGTCAGCCGCCGCGCCGCGCTCTGCCGGGAAGCACAGGTGGGCACCCCATCGACCACCGACGGAAATCACTCTAATGGGTCTATAACGATGCGCCACACAGAACACCGTTCTAACCTGGCCGGAGATGCGTGACGGAACCGTAGGAGAGGCCCGTGGACAACCCGGAGGAGAAGCGCGATGTGAGATTCAGCGCCGTGATTCCAACATGGAATGAAGAGGAATGGCTTCCCGGACTGCTGTCGAATCTCCGACGGTTCTCACAGATTACGGAAATCATCGTTGCCGACAATGATTCAGGCGATCAAACCCGCAGGATAGCCCGGCTTCATGGCGCTCGCGTAGTTGCCGGAGGGTACCCCGCCGCGGCCAGAAACGAAGGAAGCAAGTACGCGACTAGCGATTACATTCTATTCATAGACGCCGATGCGGCCGTAAGTGCCCCAGTACTCAAAAAGGCCGCCGAAGCATTCGCTGATGACCAGAACGTCGCCGTGCACTTCCCGTTGGCACCCATTGACAGCTCCTCCTCCTTTTTCAAAGTTTGCTACTTTCTCATGAACGCCTATGTGAGAACGCTTTCGATCTTCGGAATAGCGCAAGGCACGGGGACATTCTTGGCAGTAAGAAAGGATGCTTTCCACGCAGCGCGTGGTTTTGATGAATCCATAGGACCTGGCGAAGACGCGGATTTCCTGAGGAGGGTAAGCCGCCAGGGAAGAGTGCGGTACGAAAGGTCGGCGCTGGTAGGCACCTCAACCCGCCGCTTCCATCTTGAGAACCCGCTAATTTTCATGCTCAAGACTTGCGGTTGGGCACTCTTGCGGCTGGTTCAGGCTCACTTCCTGGCAGGGCGGTACACCTGGAAAACCTACCCATCCGGATTGGGCAGCAGGGAGCGCGCGCTCTACGTCGACTTCATACGCGAACAGGAAGCGACCTGAGATGGCTATATTCCGAAGCAAGAGAAGGGAGGAGGCCAGTCGTGGGGAGAGTTTCGAGGCCCAGAGGTCCGAGATCGCCTTCTTCATGGAGAAAGCTTTTCAGATCTCCTTCGTATATTTTGCCGGAGTCGCCGCCTTCTTTGCGGTCTCTAAGAGCGACGTTATGACTTCGATCGTTCAGGCAACTGGGATACCTCTGTCAGGCCTGGCAGCCGTGGTGATCCTGCTCCTTAATCTAGTCTACGTGACACTCGCATGTGCTTGCCTATTTGCCGTGCTGAAGCGCGGCTTGTTCATCCTCACTCACACCTCAAATGCGCCTATAGGGCAAGCTAAGGAGTCGATTCATTGGAAATGGGAGGAGTTTGTTAGGAATGATGAGGCCATGGGCGCCGCAAGGATGCGAAATGTAGCGTGGAACATCGACAACTACTACATGATCCCTCTGTTCTCCGTCATTGTGATCGCTTCGGTAATTTCCGCCGTGATGGCCATGGCATGCGGGTCCGTCATAATCCAATGCACGGCTTCCGTCCTGATAGTCCTGCATGTGATACCGGGATTCATACTGCGGCAGTTGACTGTCCTTGATCGGCAATGCCGCAGAATACTTGAGGGTGAGTAGAGCCGATATGGTCGCGCTTCTCATCGGGGTTCAGTTGGTTGGGGGCCCGTGAGGTAACTAGCCGGTACCACGCTTTCCCGTATTGCAACTCGCGTCAGCCGCAGCACACCCTCGCTGTCATCCCGTCTGCCGTCGACCCACACGGAGTGATAGCAGACCAGGCTTCTGGGGCCCAGGTGGAGCGCCCTGCTGGACGAACGACCTGGGACCCAGAAGCCTGGTCTGCTATGGCTTGCCTGGGGCGACGGCAGACGGGATGACAGCTCCCCACCCCCACCGCAAACCGGCCCGCAGCCGCACGGCCGGCCCCACTCATCCCGGAGCCTGAGCTCCCCCGCCGGAGGCATGTCTTTGAGCGGCTGGTGATGTCGGACCTCGGGATCCTGGTGCTCGGCTCTCGGCGGCTCGGTGCGTTCCGCTGGGGCCTGCGTCAGGGGCTGCGCCTGGTGGTGTTGGCCGAAGTCGTGCCTTCGCTCGGCGCCGTTGGTGGGGCTGGGCTGGAGTCGTGGGCTCGGTCGCGTCAGCCGTACAGCGGTTGTCCCTCCATCGAACCCGTGCCGTCTGGCGGGCGGCCGGCGGTCGGGCTGGAGCGGGGCGGAGACAGGAGCGCAGGCCCGGGCGACGGGCCGCGCGCGCCGCGCTGTGCGCGGCGGGTGCCTTGATGAAGTAGGGAAACTCTTACCGCGTCGCCGGGCTCAGAGCGCGAAGGGCTCGTATGCCATGGCTCGGGCCACGATCTTCTCGGGGCTCAGGTTGGGATCGAAGTCCCAGTAGATGTAGTCGCTGATGTGCGGGCATCGCGGTGCCAGCCTCAGGGCGTCAACGGTCGCGTCAACTTCGGCCTCATCGGTGATGCTGCCGTCCATGAGCCGTGCGACGAGTCGTACCGCTTCGTCGCGGGTCACGCTGTGAGCAGCTGGCGGCCGTCGTGGCTGCGGACGTGGGGGCCCGCGTCGTCCAGGGCGTCCAGGAGGCGGATCGCGTAAACCTCGGACATCTGGGCTGCGACCTCGTCCGGGGTGAGCCAGGCAACCGCGGTCGATTCTTCCGAGGTGCGCTCGGTGCCACCGGACGGCTTGCAGCGGAAGACCAGGGCGACGATGCCTCGGGTCGTGTTCTTGTAGACGCCGGTGAGTTCGTCTACCTCGACCTCGATGCCCGTCTCCTCCAAGACCTCGCGGCGGACGCCGGCCTCCGGGGCCTCGGTGAGTTCGAGTACGCCGCCCGGCAGTTCCCACGTCCCGTTGTCCGCTCGGCGGATCGCCAGGAGCCGGCCGTCCTCGCGGAGCACTGCCCCGGCGACGGACACGGAGTGCAGTGGCGTTGACTTGTCCTGCGGGGAACCCGTACTCATGTACAGGAGCATAGGAGGAAGAGAAGGACTATGGGAACCGCAGTGGGAGGTGGCAGGGCCGTACCTCGGTACGTGCAGATCGCCGACGACATCGTCCAGCAGATCCGCGCCGGGGTACTCAGTGCCGGCGACATGGTGCCGAGTGAGTCCGAACTGGTGGAGCGCTACGGCGTCTCCGGCGGAACGATCCGCAAGGCCATGGTGGAGGTCCGCGCGAGTGGCCTGGTGGAGACCCGGCACGGCAAGGGGTCGCTGGTGAAGGCCCGGCCACCGGTACGGCACCGGTCCTCGGACCGCTTCCGGCGTACGCATCGGCAAGAGGGCAGGGCGGCGTACCTCGCCGAGTCCGCGCAGTCCGGGGCCGAGGCCAAGGTGAGCGTGCTGTTCATCGGGCCGATGGAGGCTCCGGAGGAGATCGCGGAGCGGCTCGGAGTCACTGCGGGAACTCAGGTCCTGGCTCGGCGACGCCTGTACTTCCGGAACGGGACGCCCGTGGAGACGGCTACCTCGTACCTGCCCTGGGACGTGGTCAAGGACATCCCGGAGCTGTTCGCCGAGAACCCCGGTCCAGGCGGCATCTACGCACGGCTTGAGGATCAAGGCCACGTCTTCGCTGAGTTCGTCGAAACCCTCCAGGCAAGGCCGGCCGCCAAGGCGGAGGCGACCGAGCTGGCCCTGAGTCCCGGCGCCCCGGTCGTACATCTCCTACGCGACGCCATCACGGAGGACGGTCGGGTGGTGGAGGTCTGCGACACCCTCATGGCCGCTGACCAGTTCGTCTTCGAGTACCGGATCCCCGCGCGCGACTGACGCACGCTCAACTCTCTACAGCCCGCTGCGATTCCTCGCGTAGCGGGTTGACTCATGTACAGGAGTCGGGCACTCTTCTTCATGTCTCTCATGTACATGAGTGACGGAGTTCGGCATCTGTAGAGGAGTGATCTGTTGTGCGTCAAATTCCCGTCGACACCAACGGCGCGACCGTGATGGTCGCCCAGCCCCCGCAGCTCAAGATGCGTGACAAGAAGACCGGTCAGGTCGCCGTCGACAACGAGAGCGGCAACAACCTGATGAACGTGGACGTGTTGTTCGTGATGAACGGCAACGCCGAGGTCATCTCCGTGATCGTGGCGGAGCCCGACATCTCCGGTGAGCTGGCCATGGGCACCCCCGTTGCCCTGACCGGCCTGGTCGCCCGGCCCTGGGAGAATGAGTTCAACGGCCAGAAGCGCCACGGGATCAGCTTCCGTGCCGTCGCCGTCACCTTGCTGGCCAAGGCGAGCTGAGCATGACCGCCTTATGGGTCACGCTGCTGGTGGTCCTCGTGCTGGCGCTCGTCCTGCGCTGGCAGCGGCCCACCTGGTACTGGATGACCTTCGGCGTCACCTTCGCGGTGATCCGGGTCCTGGTCCGCTACCGCGCGGTGATGGACGCCTGCGGGCTCACCATCCCGCCCTCCCGCTGGCGGCTCACCCTGGCCCGAGTGGCCAACCGCCCCGTCCCCGAGTCCCGCTCGCCCCGCATTCTGCGGCTGCGGCCCACCGCGACCGGCCTCGTCCTGCGGCTGAAACTCCGTCCCGGTCAGGACGCGTTCGATTTCTCCGCCTCGTCCGACAGGCTCCGGCATTCCTTCGTCTTGCACAACGTCGTCTCCCGGGAGATCCGCTCCGGCGTCGTGGAGCTGCGGATGACCGGATACGACGTACTCAAGCGGGTGCGGATGCCAGTCACCCGATCTACCGAAGTGCTGCGGATACCCGTAGCGCTGCGGGAGGACGGGGAGATTCACTACCGGGACTACCGAGCAGTCCCGCATGCCCTGAACGTCGGGGCGACCCAGTCAGGTAAGTCCGTCTACCAGCGCACGCTGGTCGCAGGGCTGGCTTCACAGAACGTCGCGCTCGTCGGCATCGACTGCAAGAACGGTGTGGAACTCTCCCCGCTGGCACGGCGCTTCACCGCCCTCGCGGACAACCCTGCTGCCGCGGCTGATCTGCTGGGCGCACTCGTTCAGTACATGGCCCGGGTCTACGAGGTCATCCGAGCCGAACAGCGCATCAGCGCAGACCTGCCGGATACGGAGATCACCGCCGACCTCTGGGATCTGCCCGCGCACCTTCGCCCCGTACCCGTCGTACTCCTGGTGGACGAAGTCGCGGAGCTGGCCCTCGCAGCCAACAAGGTCGAAGAAGTACGGCGCGACCAGATCATCACCAACCTGGTCCGACTCGCCCAGCTCGGCCGCGCCGCCGGCATCTACTTGGAAGTCTGCGGCCAGCGCTTCGGCTCCGAACTCGGCAAGGGCATCACCATGCTCCGCGCCCAGCTCACCGGCCGTACCGCCCATCGCGTCAACGACGAGACCTCAGCGAACATGGCCTTCGGCGACATCTCCCCGGACGCCGTCCTCGCCGCCGTCCAGATCGGCAAGGACCGCCCCGGCACCGCCGTGGCAGGCGACTCCTCCGGCGGCTGGTCCCGCATCCGGGCCCCGCACACGACGCTGCGCCAGGCCGTGGACATCTGCAATGCCCACGCCCACCGCACCCCGGCGATTCCGGAGCTGGATCCCTTCCGGCCCGTGCTCCCGGCCCGCGTGCTCGTCGGCAAAGTGCAGCCGAAGCCCAATACAGCAGGTGCCTTCTAAGCACCTGGCCCACCCCCGGTCGGCGCGACCTCAACGCGCCAGGTCCCTACCCACCCCATGCCCGAAACGGAGGTGAAGACCATGACCCGCCTGGTCCGCCCGGACGCCGTCCTCGTCCAGGCCGTCATCGCCGGAGCCCTCTCCTTCGCCCACCTTCACGACCTCGCCGCGGCCGCCGGACAGGACGGCTGGAAAGCCTGGGCCTACCCCATCAGCGTGGACCTGCTCCTCGTCGCCGCCTGGCACCGCCTTCGCACCCTGCGGGATGCGGGAGAGCCCTCGGGCTCGGCCTGGTCCTGGTTCGCCGTCGCTCTCGTCGCCTCGCTCGGCGCGAACGTTGCGACCGCCGGCCTTCTCGACCTCGGCCACGTCCCGAGCTGGCTCCGCATCCTCGTCGCCGGATGGCCCGCCCTCGCCTTCCTCGGCGGAACCCTCCTGGTCCACCGGCCAACGTCGCCTCCTGAACCGGACTCGGAGCCTGTCCACGCGCCCCCGCCCGTGGCCAGCCGGGCGACAGAACCCGGCGTACAGGCCGCTTCCTCGGGTCCCGCCCTGCCTGCCCCGGCGCCGGCGGTCACCGCTCCGCCCGCCCTCGTCGCCCACGCCCAGAAGATCGCGGTCGACCACCGCGCCCGGACCGGCTCGGACATCGACGCCGACGCCCTGCGTACCCGGCTCGGCGTCCCGCCCCAGATGGCGGAGGCCATTGCCGCCCAGCTCGCCTGACAGGAGACCGCCATGCCCGCCCGGATCAACTTCCGCTCGCTCCTGAAGATCGGCCCCGTCCAGATCGGCACCTACCGCGACCGCCGTGGCCGCAGCAAGGACACCGCCGTCTGCACCATCGACGGCTGCGGCTGGTCCTCTGACTACAGCTCCTCGACCACCGCCCAGCTCGCCGCCCGCTCCCACCGCTGCCGCGTCAGCTGACCCGAAAGGCCAACGCCATGGACGTACCGCTCTGGTTCGCCCTCCTCGTCGTCGGTGTCCTCGGCTACAAGCTCATCCGCCCGCCGCTCTGGCTCGTCGCCGTGGTCCTCCTCGGCGGCTTCCTCCTCGCAGACAGCTTCCTCGCCCCGGCCATCGACACCGCGATCAACAAGTAGCCCGCCCCGGAAGGAGAACAGCCGTGTTCAAGCCCCAGTACCCCCGGCCCGACACCTACGCCCCGGCGACCATCCGCCCCACCCCCACACCCGTTGAGCAGCCGGCACCGTCCCCGGTTCCCGCGAAGCACCCGACCGCCCTGGGCGGTTTGGTCCAGCAGTCGCCCGGCACCGCGCTCGCTCTCGCCGCCGGCGGAGTCGCCGGAGTCCTCGCCCTGGCCTCCGTCGCCGTCTCGCTGCTCCTGGCGGTCGCCGTCACCGCTGTCGCCCTGTCCGTCAGCGCCGTCGTCCTGCTCTTCCTCGTCCGCGCCCTGCGCCAGGAGTTCAAGGGCCACTGACCGGCCCCGGAACGGCCTCAACCGCCAAGTCTCCGCCGTCCCGGCGCCGTGCTCCTGCCCGATCCAACGAACCGGAAGGAACCCACATCATGGCCCAGCCCATGGCCTTGCCCGCCGAGCCCTGCCCCGACTGCGGCGGCTTCCCCACCGTCCACATCACCCTCGGCGGCCGCGACCGCACCGGCGCCCTGCGCACCATCACCGCCCACTGCCCGGCTTGCCACGGCACCGGCACGCGCTCCATCCGCCGCCCCCGCCGGAGGGTGACCGCGTGACCGACCTGCTCCAGGACCCGGCCACCCTCGGCGACATGCTGAGGGTGGCCTCCGCCCCCGACCACCAGCGCTGGGCCGACCAGATCCACCGCACCGGCGGGTGCTCCGACCCCATCCACATCACCGGTTGGACCGTCGCCAAGGACAAGACCAGCGGCGAGATCCTCCACCGCTACTCCACCGAGACCGAACCCGGGGCCCGCCTGCGCATCGCCTGCGGCAACCGGCGCGCATCCCGCTGTCCCGCCTGCGCGTGGACCTACGCGGGCGACACGTACCACCTCATCCGCGCCGGACTCGCCGGGGACAAACGACGCGACATCCCCGTCACGGTCCGCGAACACCCTCGCGTCTTCGCGACCCTCACCGCCCCATCTTTCGGCCGGGTCCACAACCGCCCGGCCGGCCGCCCCTGCCGCTGCGGCCGGCACCACCAGGAGGACGCCGCCGAACTCGGTACCGCCCTCGACCCGACCACCTACGACTACGCCGCGGCCGTCCTCTTCAACAACCATGCCGGGCAGCTCTGGCAGCGCTTCACGACCCGACTGCGCCGCGAGATCGCCGCTTCCGCCGGACTGACCCAGCGGGAGCTGCACGACACCGCCCGGATCTCCTACGGCAAGGTCGCCGAGTTCCAGAGGCGCGGTGCCATCCACTTCCACGCCGTGATCCGTATCGACGGGCCCACCGGCCCCTCCAGCCCGCCGCCCTCGTGGGCCAGCACTAACCTCCTGGACCGCTCCATCCGGGCGGCTATCGCCCACCCCTACACCTCGGCATCGGTTCCGGCCGCAGCCGACCAGCCCGCCCGTACGTTCCGTTGGGGCACCCAGCTTGACGTCCGCCCGATCAAGGCCTTCGGCGATCACTCCGACGTCACGGAGCAGGCCGTAGCCTCCTACGTCGCCAAATACGCGACGAAGGCCGCCGAGGCCACCGGAGCCTCCGACACAGCCGTGCACTGCCGCATGTGCGGGGGATCGGGCCGCTCCAGCCGGTACAGCAGCTCTGCTTCCCCGCTGAGTCGCTGTGCCCGCTGCCACGGCACCGGGCTGGGTGAGGACCTCGCCCAGATGTCCGTCTCGGACCACGCCCGCCGTCTTATGGGGGCCTGCGCCGCCCTGCAACCCCTCTACCCGGACCGCCCGCTCACCCGCTGGGCCCACATGCTCGGCTTCCGCGGGCACTTCTCCACCAAATCCCGCCAGTACTCGACCACCCTCGGCGCCCTCCGTCAGACCCGCGCCGACTACCGAGCCGCCCAGGAACGCGAAGCCCGCGGCCTCGGAGACGTCGAGCCGGACACCGTGCTCGTCCTCGCCTCCTGGCAGTACGCCGGCCGCGGCCACAGCCCGGGGGAGTCCGTCCTCGCCGCCACCATCGCCCGTGACATCCAGCTCAACCGCCAGACCGCCCGCGAAGCCCTGCAAGGAGAGCAGCATGAATGAGCGCTACCTCAGCGTCGTCCAGGTCGCCGAACTGCTCGGCACCACTGTGCGGTTCCCCCGCCGCCTGATCGAGGAACGACGGATCACCTATGTGAAGGTCGGCAGGCACGTCCGCATCCCGGAAAGCGCCCTGCGGGAGTACATCGCCGCCCACACCGTCGAGCCGCGCCGCCGCCGGATGGGGGTGGCTGCCTGATGGCCACGAAGCGCCGGCAGTTCGGGCGGGTGCGGAAGCTGCCCTCAGGTCGGTACCAGGCTCGGTACGTCGGCCCGGACGGGCAGCTGCGTCCCGCTCCGGAGACGTTCCGTACCAAGAGGGACGCGGATGACTGGCTCGCCGACAAGCAGACCGAGATGCGGCGGGGGGACTGGCACGACCCGGACGCCGGCAAGGTCGCCTTCGGTCCCTACGCCCATGCCTGGATCAAAGAGCGCGAGCTGACCAGCACCACCCGGCAGCTCTACGGGTCCCTCCTCAAGCACCACTTGGAGCCGGTCCTCGGCTACGTCAACCTGGCGGAGATCTCGCCGCCCCTCGTGCGGCGCTGGCGCGCCGACAAGCTCGCCGCCGGCACCGGGCCCACCACCGTGGCCAAGGCGTACGCCCTCCTGCGCGCCATCCTCGGCACCGCCGTGTCGGACCAGCTGATCCGGCGGAACCCGTGCCAGGTCAAGGGAGCCAGCACCGTCCACACGCCGGAGCGGCCGACCGCCACCGTGCAGGAGGTGTATGCGCTGGCCGATGTGATCCAGCCGCGGTACCGCACCCTCGTGCTCATGGCCGGATTCCTCGGCTTGCGCTGGGGCGAGCTGATCGGCCTGCACCGGCGGGACATCGACCTGGAGCGCGGCACCGTGCGCGTCCGGCGGTCCGTCGCCGAGCTGGGGAACGGGCAACGAGAGATCAAGGCCCCCAAGAGCGCCGCGGGCAAACGGACGGTCTCCATCCCGGGCGTGATCATCCAGGACATCCGCGTCCACCTGAGTCTGTACGCCGAACCGGGCGCTGACGGGCGTGTCTTCATCGGGGCCAAGAAGGCCACGCCGCGCCGGAACCACTTCAACCGGCTGTGGCACAAGGCATGTCGCGAGGCTGGGATCAAGGGGCTTCACTTCCATGATCTTCGGCACACGGGAAACACCCTGGCCGCGTCCACGGGAGCCAGCACGCGGGAGCTGATGGCGCGGATGGGCCACAGCACGGCCCGCGCCGCGCTGATCTACCAGCACGCCAGTGCGGACCGGGACCGGCTGATCGCCGACGCGCTGAGCGGGCTCGTGGAGAGGGGCAGGAAAGACACGGACGAGCGCAAGGGGCACGCGGGGGACACGGACGGCTGATCACAGCCCCCGGGAACGACTCAGGGCCAGGCGGAGGAAATGTCCTCTGACCTGGCCCTGAACTGTGGAGAGCGGGTGACGGGAATCGAACCCGCGTAGCTAGTTTGGAAGACTAGGGCTCTACCATTGAGCTACACCCGCAATGCGTGCGCCGCAGGTCCTCGGGACCGCGGCACGGACAGCATACTAGCGGGTCGGGCGGGGGGATCGCACACCGCATTTCGGTCCGCCCTTCGTGGCCGCCGTCGTGGTCGCGTTCGCCGGCGGGGCCCGGGCGGGGCGCGTTCCCTGGGAAAGCGGCGTGTCGGACCGTCTTCGGGCATGTACCCTACGTGTCGCACCGACGGGGTGTGGCGCAGCTTGGTAGCGCGTCCGCTTTGGGAGCGGAAGGTCGTCGGTTCGAATCCGGCCACCCCGACTAGTAGCACCTTCTCCACACAGTGTCCCCGGGCACGCCCCACCGAAGATCGCCGCGGTGATCGCGTTGTGGGCTGATTGCCGCTTGCGGTTACTATGCAAGCTGCGTGCCCGTGTGTCTGATGCCGGGCCGAATCCGCCGAACCGCTGAATCGCAGCGCGACGGCAGAACCCCCAGCAGTCAGCCACAAGGAGACCGAACCGTGAAGAGCGCCGTGGAGACCCTGAACCCGACTCGGGTTCGGCTCACTGTTGAGGTGCCCTTCGAGGAGCTCAAGGACAGCCTCGACGCGGCCTACAAGAAGATCAACCAGCAGGTCACGGTGAAGGGCTTCCGCAAGGGCAAGATCCCGGCCCGCGTCATCGACCAGCGCTTCGGCCGCGGTGCGGTGCTGGAGGAGGCCGTCAACGACGCCCTCCCGAAGTTCTACACCGAGGCGGTCAACGAGGCCGACCTGAACCCGCTGGGCCAGCCCGAGGTCGACATCACGGAGCTGAAGGACGGCGAGCTGCTGGCCTTCACCGCCGAGGTGGACGTCCGCCCCGAGATCGAGATCCCGGACTACTCCGGCATCGAGGTCACCGTGGACGCCGTCGAGGTCACCGAGGAGGACGTCGAGAAGTCGGTCGAGCAGCTGCGCGGCCGTTTCGCGTCCACCAAGGACGTCGAGCGCGCCGCCCAGGACGGCGACGTCGTCACCCTCGACCTGGAGGCCAAGGTCGAGGGCGAGGTGCTGGAGGACGGTGTCGCCCAGGACGTCTCCTACACCATCGGCTCGGGCGAGCTCCTCGACGGCATCGACGAGGCCGTCAAGGGCCTGGAGGCCGGTGGCGAGGCCACCTTCACCTCCCAGCTCAAGGGTGGCTCCGCCGAGGGCAAGGACGCCGAGGTCACCGTCAAGGTCACCAAGGTCTCCGCCCGCGAGCTGCCGGAGCTGGACGACGAGTTCGCGCAGATGGCGAGCGAGTTCGACACCCTCGAAGAGCTCAAGGCGGACAGCCGCAAGCGCCTCGAGAACATGAAGCAGTACGACCAGGCCACCCAGGCCCAGGAGCGCGTCCTGGAGAAGTTCCTGGAGCTCGCGGAGATCCCCGTCCCCGAGAAGCTGCTCGCGGACGAGGTCCAGACCCGCAAGCACAACCTGGAGCACCACCAGCTCGGCCAGATGGGCCTGAACCTGGAGAAGTTCCTGGAGATCCAGGGCAAGACGGTCGAGGAGTTCGACGCCGAGACCTCCGAGCAGGCCGTCAAGGGCATCAAGACCCAGTTCCTGCTGGACGCCCTGGTCAACAAGGAGAAGCTGGGCGTCAACCAGGAGGAGCTCACCGAGCACCTCATGCGCCGCGCGCAGTCCTCCGGCATGTCCCCCGACCAGTTCGCCCAGGCGGTCGTCGAGGGCGGCCAGGTCCCGATGCTGGTCGGCGAGGTCGCCCGCGGCAAGGCCCTCGCGGTCGTCGTCGAGGCCGCCAAGGTCGTCGACACCAACGGTGAGGTCGTCGACCTCTCCGACGACGAGGACGAGGTCGAGACGGCCGCCGAGACGGTCGAGGCGGCCGTCGAGGCCGACGCCGAGACCGAGGGCGACGAGGCCAAGTAACACCCCCGGGCGGGCCGCACGCCCCGCCCACCCGGCAGTGCCCCGAGGGGCCCGGACGCGACCGCGTCCGGGCCCCTCGTCGTCCCGCGCGGGGGCCCCGGGACCTTGCGCTCCGAGCGAACAGTTCGGGAAGCGGGATGGCGTTGTCCGACCTGCGCGTTAGGGTCCATGAATACGAGGGCACGGGATTACCCGACGCCGGCGGACATCGTCCGCACCGGCTGGTCCGCGCCCCAGAACGAGACGCTGAGACGGCATGTGGCCGTCGGAGACGAGCAGGTGGATACGTGACGAATCTGAAGCCTTACGCCGCGGGTGAGCCGTCCATCGGTGGTGGCCTCGGCGACCATGTCTACAACCGGCTGCTCGGCGAGCGCATCATCTTCCTCGGCCAGCAGGTCGACGACGAGATCGCGAACAAGATCACGGCGCAGCTCCTCCTCCTGGCCGCGGAGCCGGAGAAGGACATCTACCTGTACATCAACAGCCCCGGCGGCTCGGTGACGGCGGGCATGGCGGTCTACGACACCATGCAGTACATCCCGAACGACGTCGTCACCATCGGTATGGGCATGGCGGCCTCCATGGGCCAGTTCCTGCTCACCGGTGGTACGGCCGGCAAGCGCTTCGCGCTCCCGAACACCGACATCCTGATGCACCAGGGCTCCGCCGGCATCGGCGGCACCGCTTCCGACATCAAGATCCAGGCCCAGTACCTGCTGCGCACCAAGCAGCGGATGGCCGAGATCACCGCTCACCACTCCGGCCAGACCGTGGAGGCCATCATCCGCGACGGCGACCGCGACCGCTGGTTCACGGCGGAGGAGGCCAAGGAGTACGGCCTCATCGACGAGATCATCTCCGCCGCGTCCCTGGTCCCCGGCGGTGGCGGCACCGGGGCCTGATCCCCGGCACCGCACCAGGCAAGCCTCAGCCCGCAGAACGCCACCAGGATGGTGAACACCCAGATGCACATGAACAACCTTTCTCCCGCGAGCGGCCTCTACACCGGCGCTCAGGTGGACAACCGGTACGTGATCCCGCGTTTCGTCGAGCGCACCTCGCAGGGTGTGCGCGAGTACGACCCGTACGCGAAGCTCTTCGAGGAGCGCATCATCTTCCTCGGCGTGCAGATTGACGACGCGTCCGCCAACGACGTCATGGCGCAGCTGCTGTGCCTGGAGTCGATGGACCCGGACCGTGACATCTCCATCTACATCAACAGCCCCGGCGGCTCCTTCACCGCGCTGACGGCGATCTACGACACGATGCAGTTCGTGAAGCCGGACATCTCGACGGTCTGCATGGGCCAGGCGGCCTCCGCCGCCGCCGTGCTGCTCGCCGCCGGTACCCCCGGCAAGCGTCTGGCCCTGCCGAACGCCCGTGTCCTGATCCACCAGCCGTCCGGCGGTACCGGCCGTGAGCAGCTCTCCGACCTGGAGATCGCGGCCAACGAGATCCTGCGCATGCGCGACCAGCTGGAGACCATGCTGGCCAAGCACTCGACGACGCCGATCGAGAAGATCCGCGACGACATCGAGCGCGACAAGATCCTCACTGCCGAGGACGCACTGGCGTACGGCCTGATCGACCAGGTCGTCTCCACCCGCAAGAGCACCGCGGTCTGATCCTTGCCGCCAGTTGGCGTGGTCGCGCTGTCGCATTGGGCAATGTGAACCACGTCAAGGGGGCCCCGTTCGGGGCCCCCGGCAAGGTACCGTCGGATATGAGGCACCAGGAGCGCTGAACCAGGCGTCTCCCAGGCGAAGGGGAAGCACCTCGTGGCACGCATCGGTGACGGCGGCGATCTGCTCAAGTGCTCGTTCTGCGGAAAGAGCCAGAAGCAGGTGAAGAAGCTCATCGCAGGACCCGGTGTCTACATCTGCGACGAGTGCATCGACCTCTGCAACGAGATCATCGAAGAGGAACTCGCGGAGACCTCCGAGGTCCGGTGGGAGGAACTCCCCAAGCCCCGTGAGATCTACGAGTTCCTGGAGAGCTACGTCGTCGGCCAGGAGCCGGCGAAGAAGGCGCTCTCCGTGGCGGTCTACAACCACTACAAGCGGGTCCAGGCCGGCGAGAACGGCGGCGCGCAGGGCCGGGACGACGCGATCGAACTCGCGAAGTCCAACATCCTGCTGCTCGGCCCCACAGGCTCCGGCAAGACGCTGCTGGCCCAGACCCTGGCCCGCATGCTGAACGTCCCGTTCGCCATCGCCGACGCGACGGCGCTGACGGAGGCGGGGTACGTCGGCGAGGACGTCGAGAACATCCTGCTCAAGCTGATCCAGGCGGCCGACTACGACGTCAAGAAGGCCGAGACCGGGATCATCTACATCGACGAGATCGACAAGGTCGCCCGCAAGAGCGAGAACCCGTCGATCACGCGCGACGTGAGCGGCGAGGGCGTCCAGCAGGCGCTCCTCAAGATCCTGGAGGGCACGACGGCCTCCGTCCCGCCGCAGGGCGGCCGCAAGCACCCGCACCAGGAGTTCATCCAGATCGACACGACGAACGTGCTCTTCATCGTGGGCGGCGCCTTCGCCGGCCTGGAGAAGATCATCGAGTCGCGTGCGGGCGCCAAGGGCATCGGCTTCGCGGCGACCATCCGCTCGAAGCGGGAGATCGAGGCGAGCAACCAGTTCCAGGAGGTCATGCCGGAGGACCTGGTGAAGTTCGGGATGATCCCCGAGTTCATCGGCCGCCTCCCCGTGATCACCTCGGTCCACAACCTGGACCGCGAGGCGCTGCTCCAGATCCTCATCGAGCCGCGCAACGCGCTGGTGAAGCAGTACCAGCGGCTGTTCGAACTCGACGGCGTCGAGCTGGACTTCGAGCGCGAGGCGCTGGAGGCGATCGCGGACCAGGCGATCCTCCGCCAGACCGGCGCGCGCGGCCTGCGCGCCATCATGGAAGAGGTCCTGATGTCGGTGATGTACGAGGTCCCGTCCCGCAAGGACGTGGCCCGCGTGGTCATCACCGCCGATGTGGTCCGCTCCAACGTCAACCCGACGCTGGTCCCCCGCATCGTCCCGAAGGACCAGGGCCCGCAGGAGAAGTCGGCCTAGCCGCAACGGACATACGCGAAGGGGCGCCCCGGAGGACCGGGGCGCCCCTTCGCGTGTGCGCCGGGTCAGACCTTGACGCGGGCGGTCTTGTAGAGCTTCGCGGTGAGGTCCGCGGTCTGCTCCATGGTGTAGCCCGGCCTGCCCGCGAGGATGGAGGCCACGTCCGAGGCGCTGACGACACTCAGCGTGCTGTAGTCACCCCAGATGCAGATGGGGAGGGTCATCTCCTTGGGGCCCTTGGAGGCGGTGTCCTTGAAGGTCACCTTCATCTCCTGGCACTTCAGCACGGCCCCCTTGAATCCGGCGGGGTTGATCTCCTTGGGGCTCCCGATGAGCTCGGCGGTCGCGTCCTTCTTGTCCTCGGCGGCCTTCAGTTTGGCCATGGCGAAGTACCCGTCCACGGCCTTCTCCGGGTCGGCGATCTGGCCGAAGACCCCCTGGAAGTTGAGGCCCTTCATCGACAACGGGTTCTTCGGGTCACCCGCCAGGTATTCCATGCCCACCTGGCTGGCGTTCTTGATGCCCGCCGTTTCGGCCTCTTTCCTGTCCTTGTCGCTGAAGGGCTTCTGCTGGTACTTCGGGTCCTGCTTGAAGTCGTCCACCGACGGCGGCGGGACCAGCTTGTAGCCCTTCGTGTCCGCCGCCACCTTGCCCGAGGCGCCGCCGCCCTTCGTGAAGTACCAGCCGGCGCCCGCGAGCACGCCGAGGACGACCACCACCGCGATCACCGCGCCCGCCTTGGACTTCTTCGGCGGCTGCTGCGGCGGCATCCCGCCGTACGGGGGCTGCGGGGGCATGCCCGGCTGCTGCTGGTAGCCGTAGGGCTGCTGCGGGGGCTGCTGGGGGTAGCCCGGCTGCGGGGGCTGCTGCGGGTAGCCGTAGCCGGGCTGCCCGTACGGGCCGGGCTGCTGCTGCTGCGGCGGCTGCGGGCCGCCGTACGGTCCCGGCTGCTGCGGCTGATGCCCGTACGGCCCCGGCTGGTTGTAACTCATGACCCGCGTCCCCCTTTAGGAACTTCTTATGTTGGTCATATCTTGGCCGAAGTCCCCGCAGGTCCCGGCCCCGGGGCCCCAGGCGTTACCGAACTACGACGCCCGCACCTCCATCACGCCCCGAAGTGCCCGGGTCTGCTCCGCGAGCGCGGCGATCGCGACCGGCTCGTTCTCCACGGGGACCGTGACCGTGACGAGCGAGCTGTGGTCAGCCCACATGCACACCGGGAGCGCACCGGCGTCGACGTGGACCGTGCCGCACGACATGGCGGCGCCCTCCGGCGTCCCGGCCCGCTCCGTGACCGCGTCCGCCGCCCCCCTCTCGTGCAGGCCGCGGACCAGCGCCGAGCCCGGGTCCCTGTCGTCGAACCGGCCGGCCGCCCCGCTGACCACCAGCCGCGCGGTGCCCGATCCGTCGGCGTAGACCACGGCGACCTGCTCGGTGCCCGGCTTCCGCGGGCCCTGCCCCAGCTTGATCGCGTCGACGCGCGGGCCGGAGTCCTGGAGCGTCAGGCCCTGGAAGGAGGGGGGCGGCACCAGCCGGTACCGTCCGGCGTCGGACGGGCCGCCGTCGAGGACCGCGGTCACGGCCGCCTTGCCGGCGGCCACGCCCACGAGGGCCCCGAGCGCCACTCCGACCTTCACGAGCACCCGCTTCTTCGACGGGACGTTCGGGACGGAAGCGTAGGGGTGTACCGAAGGGGCGGCCGCGGGCTGCCCGGTGATCTCGTTCATGCGCACAGTCAGACCGATCGGTCATGACCCGGTCAAGGCGGACCGGAGGGCGGAACGGATTCGTAACCGGGGTGGGGCCGCCCGTATCCTGTGGTGCGTGACCGAGAACACGCAGACACCCAGCAGCCCCGACTCCGAACTGCCGACCCAGTACGCGCCGGCCGAGGTAGAGGGGAAGCTCTACGAGCGCTGGGTAGAGCGTGGGTACTTCGAGGCGGACGAGAAGAGCGAGAAGCCCCCGTACACGATCGTCATCCCGCCGCCCAACGTCACCGGCTCCCTCCACCTGGGGCACGCCTTCGAGCACACGCTGATCGACGCCCTCACCCGCCGCAAGCGCATGCAGGGCTACGAGACGCTGTGGCAGCCCGGCATGGACCACGCGGGCATCGCCACCCAGAACGTCGTCGAGCGCGAGCTCGCCAAGGAGGGCAAGTCCCGCCACGACCTCGGCCGCGAGGCGTTCGTCGAGCGCGTCTGGCAGTGGAAGGGCGAGTCCGGCGGCCAGATCTCCGGCCAGATGCGCCGCCTGGGCGACGGGGTCGACTGGTCGCGAGAGCGCTTCACGATGGACGAGGGCCTGTCGGAGGCCGTCCAGACGATCTTCAAGAAGCTCTACGACGACGAGCTGATCTACCGCGCCGAGCGGATCATCAACTGGTGCCCGCGCTGCCTGACGGCGATCTCCGACATCGAGGTCGAGTACCAGGACGACGACGGCGAGCTCGTCTCCATCCGCTACGGCGACGGCGACGCCTCCATCGTCGTCGCGACGACCCGCGCCGAGACGATGCTCGGTGACACGGCCGTCGCCGTCCACCCCGACGACGAGCGCTACGCGCACCTCGTCGGCACGGAGATCGAACTGCCGCTCACCGGACGCCGGATCCCGGTCGTCGCCGACGAGCACGTCGACCCGGAGTTCGGCACCGGCGCCGTCAAGGTGACCCCTGCGCACGACCCCAACGACTTCGAGATCGGCCAGCGCCACGGTCTGCCGAACCTCGCCGTCATGGACGAGCACGCGGTCATCACCGTCCACGGCCCCTTCCAGGGTCTGGACCGGCTGGAAGCCCGCTCCGCCATCGTCGCCGCGCTCCGCGCCGACGGACGGATCGTCGCCGAGAAGCGTCCGTACAGCCACTCCGTCGGCCACTGCTCGCGCTGCAAGACCACCATCGAGCCCCGCCTTTCGATGCAGTGGTGGGTCAAGGTCGGCCCGCTCGCCAAGGCCGCCGGTGACGCCGTCCGCGACGGCAAGGTCAAGATCCACCCGCAGGAGATGGAGAAGCGCTACTTCGACTGGGTCGACAACCTCCACGACTGGTGCATCTCGCGCCAGCTGTGGTGGGGCCACCGCATCCCGGTCTGGTACGGCCCGAACGGCGAGGTCGTCTGCGTCGGTCCGGACGAGCAGCCGCCCGCCGGCGAGGGCTGGACCCAGGACACCGACGTCCTCGACACCTGGTTCTCCTCCGGCCTGTGGCCCTTCTCCACGCTGGGGTGGCCGCGCCAGACCGAGAGCCTGGCGAAGTTCTACCCGAACTCCGTCCTGGTCACCGGCTACGACATCCTCTTCTTCTGGGTCGCCCGGATGATGATGTTCGGCCTGTACGCGATGGACGGCACCCCGCCGTTCCATACCATCGCCCTGCACGGCATGGTCCGCGACCAGTTCGGCAAGAAGATGTCGAAGTCCTTCGGCAACGCGGTCAACCCGCTGGACTGGATGGACAGGTACGGCTCCGACGCGGTCCGCTTCACGCTGGCGCGCGGCGCCAACCCGGGTGTCGACGTCCCGATCGGTGAGGACTGGGTCCAGGCTTCCAGCAAGTTCGCCAACAAGATCTGGAACGCCACGCGCTTCGCGCTGATGAACGGCGCCACGATCGAGGGCGAGCTGCCGAGCGCCGAGCAGATGTCGGCGACCGACCGCTGGATCCTGTCGCGGCTCAACAAGACCGTCGCCGAGATCGACGCCTTCTACGAGGACTACCAGTTCTCGAAGCTGTCGGACGCCCTCTACCACTTCGCGTGGGACGAGGTCTTCGACTGGTACGTCGAGCTGTCGAAGACGACCTTCTTCGCGGGTGGCGAGCCGGCCAAGGCGTCCGCCCGGGTCCTCGGCGAGGTCCTCGACGTCATGCTGCGGCTGCTGCACCCGGTGGTCCCCTTCGTCACCGAGACGCTGTGGACCACGCTGACCGGCGGCGAGTCCCTCGTGATCGCCGACTGGCCGAAGGACAGCGGCTTCCGCGACGCGGCCGCCGAGGCCGAGATCGAGGGCGTCCAGGCCCTGGTCCGGGAGGTCCGCCGGTTCCGCAAGGAGCAGGGCCTCGACGACAAGCAGAAGGTTCCGGCCCGCCTGGACCTGTCTGCCACCGCGCTGGCCGCGCACGAGGGCGCCATCCGCCAGCTGCTGCGCCTCCAGCCGGAGGGCGAGGCCTTCCAGGCCACCGCCACCCTGCCGGTGGCCGGCGCCACCGTCGCCCTGGACCTGTCCGGGACCATCGACGTGGCCGCCGAGCGCAAGCGCCTGACGAAGGACCTCGGCGCCGCCGAGAAGGAGAAGCAGCAGGCCGAGGCGAAGCTCGGGAACGAGGCCTTCCTGGCCAAGGCGCCCGACAACGTCGTGGACAAGATCAAGGGCCGTCTCGCCAAGGCGGAGGCGGACATCGCCCGCATCCAGGCCCAGCTGGAGGGGCTCCCGCAGGCGTAGCGGCCGCCCCCGGGCCCTGTCCGGGCGGCACGCGAAGGCGCCCCCACCACCGGCCGGTGGTGGGGGCGCCTTCGCCGTACCCCGCCCCCTGCCGAGTGCGGGACATCACCCCGGGGCCCCGCGGCCCGGGTCCGATCGCCCCCGCCGCTCCCGCATGATGGAGGGCATGCACGTCAAGCCCGTCGCCTCGGCGCTCCACCGGGTCGTGGCCGTCGGCCGCAGGGTCACCGAGAGCTGGGCCGGGTCGCCGCGTGCGCTGGACGTCCTGACGGCGCTGAGCTGCCTCGCCCTGATGGCACTGGACCTGCCGGGACTCGCCGCCGCCGACAACTCCCTGAACGGTCCGGCTGCCGCCGCCGTCTTGACCGCGGGCTGCGCGAGCCTGCTGGTACGCAGGCGGCTGCCCTGGGCCGGGTACCTCACCGCGCTGCTGTTCATCGGCTGGCTGCACGAGCTGACGCTGATCCAGTTCGCCCTGTACTCCGTCGGCCGCTACCGGGGCCGCCGGGCCGGGATCCTCGCCACCGCCGGGTACGTGGTCTTCTCGCTCGCGGTGTTCAGCCTGCCGGGCTGGCCCGAGCCGAGGGCGGAGACCCTCAGCGCCTTCCTGAGCCTGGTCGTGCCGATCGGGGTGCTCGCCTCCGCGGTCGGCATCGCCGCCTACCGGCACGACCTCGTGCGGGAACTCGACACCCGCCGCGCCGAGTCCGCCGTCCTCCAGGCCGTCCAGGACGAGCGGACCTCCGTGGCCCGCGACGTCCACGACTTCGTCGGGCGGGAGCTGACCATGCTGACGGTGCGCTCGGAGGTGCTGTCGGTGCGGGCCCGCGAGAGCGCCTACGCGAAGGACTTCGAGGAGCTCGCCGACACGGCCCGCCGCGCGCACCTGGTGCTGAACGACATCATCGTGCAGCGCGGGGAGCGGGCCGCGACCCCGGGCGTGGACGGGCTCGAAGCGCTCGCGCGGGAGAGCGGGCGTGCGGGCTCGCCCGTACGGCTGGTGATGGACCCTCAGGCGCGGGAGCTGTCGCCGCTGCGTCAGGCGGCGGTCTACCGGGTGGTGCAGGAGTGCCTGACCAACGCCGCCAAGCACGCCCGCGGCGAGACCATCGAGGTGTCGGTCACGGCCGGCGCCCGGTGCCTGCGCATACGCGTCACCAACGGCCTCGCCGACCGGAACCCGGCCCGCGCCCCCGTCTCGGCCGGCTCCGGTACGGCGAGCATGGCCGAGCGCGTCCACAGCCTGGGCGGAACCCTCACGGCGACCCGTACCGAGGACGCGTACGTCGTCGAAGCGACCCTGCCGCACGGCTGAGGCGGGTCCTACGCCTTCGCGGGGGCCAGCAGGCCGGCGAGGGTGTCCATGTCCTCCACGCAGCGGCCGGAGCCGAGGGCCACGCAGTCCAGCGGCGCGTCGGCCACGAACACCGGGATGCCGGTCGCGGAGGCGATGCGCAGGTCCAGGCCCGGCAGCAGCGCCCCGCCGCCCGTCAGGACGATGCCGCGCTCCATCACGTCACCGGACAGCTCCGGCGGGCACTCCTCCAAGGTGGTGCGCACGGCGGCGATGATCGCCTCGACCGGCTCGTCGAGGGCGGCCCGCACGTCGAGCGCCGTCAGCTCCAGCGTCCTCGGCATGCCGCCGGCCTTCTCCCGCCCGCGCACGGTGTGGGTGCGGCTCTCCAGCTCGGGCAGGCCCGGGACCGGCCAGGCCGAGCCGATGGCGACCTTGACGTCCTCGGCGGTGCGTTCCCCGATGAGCAGCGCGTGCTCCTTGCGCACGTGGTCGGTGATCGCGGCGTCCATCCGGTCGCCGCCGACCCGCAGCGACTGCGAGGTGACGATGCCGCCCAGCGAGATGACGGCCACCTCCGAGGTGCCGCCGCCGATGTCCACCACCATCGAGCCGCGGGGCTCCGACACCGGCAGCCCCGCGCCGATCGCCGCCGCCATCGGTTCCTCGATCAGGTGTACGGACTTGGCCCCGGCGCGGGTGGAGGCGTGGATGATGGCCCGCCGTTCGACGGGGGTCACCCCCGACGGCACGCAGATCACCATCCGGGTGCGAGGCCGGCGGCCGGGGACCGCCTTGCGCACGAAGTGCCGGATCATCTCCTCGGCGGCCTCGTAGTCGCAGATCACCCCGCCCCTCAGCGGGCGGATCGCGGTGATGGAGCCCGGTGTGCGGCCGATGGTCTCCTTGGCTTCCGTCCCCACCGCCAGGGCCGTCGTCGTACCGGCCTTGACCGCGACCACGGACGGCTCATTGAGGACGATCCCGTGCCCCCGGGCGTAGACGAGGGTGTTCGCGGTCCCCAGGTCGATCGCTATGTCACGGCTGGAAGCCGTCTTTTCCCTGCTGGCGTCCGTGCTGGCCTGCGGCATTCGTTCCCCTCTCTGCTGCCGCAAGGCTTGCATAACGAAACGGTCGCGAAGGCAGCCGAAGGTCCCGAAACGGCCGGGCCGAAGGTCCCCCGGGTCCTCGTCCGTAGACTGGTCCCCGTGAGTGAGCAGCAGCCCGACAGCCACGGCCCCGACGACCTCGGCCGGCCCTTCGAAGCGATCGACGAGTTCGACCGGATCGTCGCGGAAGAGTCCGACCGCGACCCCGACCTGGCGGTGATCGAGGCCGGGAGCCGCACCTTGCGCGCACACGGCGGAGCGCCGCAGGGCGAGCAGGTGCCCGCCGCGCCCGCCGACCCGGAGGTCGCGAAGGCGCTCCAGGAGGTGGAGCAGGAGCTGTCCACCCGCTGGGGCGAGACGAAGCTGGAGCCGTCCGTCTCGCGGATCGCCGCGCTGATGGACGTCCTGGGCGAGCCGCAGCGCGCGTACCCCTCCCTCCACATCACCGGCACCAACGGCAAGACCAGCACCGCCCGCATGATCGAGGCCCTGCTGAACGCCTTCGACCTGCGGACCGGCCGCTACACCAGCCCGCACGTGCAGTCGGTCACCGAGCGGATCAGCCTGGACGGGGCGCCGATCAGCGCCGAGCGGTTCGTCGAGACCTATCACGACATCAAGCCGTACGTGGAGATGGTCGACGCCGCCGAGGAGTACCGGCTGTCGTTCTTCGAGGTGCTCACCGGGATGGCGTACGCGGCCTTCGCGGACGCGCCCGTCGACGCGGCGGTGGTCGAGGTCGGCATGGGCGGCTCGTGGGACGCGACCAACGTGATCGACGGCGCGGTCGCGGTGATCACCCCGATCAGCCTGGACCACACGGACCGGCTCGGATCCACTCCGGCCGAGATCGCCCAGGAGAAGGGCGGCGTCATCAAGCAGGGCGCCACCGTCATCCTGGCGCAGCAGCCGGTGGACGCGGCGCAGGTGCTGCTCAAGAAGGCCGTCGAGGCCGATGCGACCGTCGCCCGCGAGGGCATGGAGTTCGGCGTCGTCTCCCGCGAGGTGGCGGTCGGCGGCCAGATGCTGACCCTGCGCGGCATGGGCGGCGAGTACGACGGCATCTTCCTGCCGCTGTACGGCGCCCACATGGCGCACAACGCGGCGGTGGCCCTGGCCGCGGTCGAGGCGTTCTTCGGCGTCGGCGGCGAGCACGCCCGTGAGCTGGACGCGGACACCGTCCGCCGGGCCTTCGCCTCGGTGACCTCGCCGGGCCGCATGGAGGTCGTCCGGCGCAGCCCCACCGTAGTCCTGGACGCCGCGCACAACCCGGCGGGGGCGCAGGTCACCGCGGAGGCGGTCACCGAGGCCTTCGGGTTCAGCCGGCTGATCGGCGTGGTGGGCGCGAGCGACGACAAGGACGTGAAGGGGGTCTTCGAGGCCTTCGAGCCGATCTTCGCGGAGGTCGTCGTCACCCAGAACTCCAGCCACCGTGCGATGCCGGCCGACGAGCTGGCGGCCATCGCGGTCGAGGTCTTCGGGCCGGACCGGGTGCAGGTGGAGCCCCGGCTGGACGACGCGCTGGAGGCGGCCGTCACCCTGGCGGAGGAAGAGGCCGAATACGGTGGGGCCGGGGTCCTGGTGACCGGGTCCGTGATCACGGTGGGCGAGGCCCGCCTGCTGTTGAAGAGGGGCTGAGGAATGCGCACGCTGTGTGCTTCGACGCTGATCGGCGAGTTCTTCGTGATCGGGTTCGCGGGTCTGGTGGCCATGAAGGACCCGGACCTGACCCAGGCGGCCGTGTGGACGGTGTGCGGGATCGCGATGCTGCTGTCCGTGCTGCTGTGCGGGATGCTCTCGCGCCCCGGCGCGGTCCAGCTCGGCTGGGCCCTGCAGACCGGGCTCGTCCTCAGCGGGTTCGTCGTCCCGACGATGTTCTTCCTGGGAGCGGTCTTCGCCGGCCTGTGGTGGTGCTCGGTGCACTACGGCCGCAAGGTGGACGCCGCCAAGGCCCGCTGGGCGGCGCAGAGCGAGGCGCAGGCCGAGGCGTAGGGCGCCCCCGGGCCCCCTGTAGCCTCGTCGGACCGCACCCGTATGCCGCAAGGAGTTACCACATGACCCAGCGCACCCTCGTCATCCTCAAGCCCGACGCCGTCCGTCGTGGCCTGATCGGCGAGATCATCGGCCGCATCGAGCGGAAGGCCGGCTGGACCATTCCCGCGCTGGAGCTGCGCACGCTGGACCAGGGGACCCTGGAGACGCACTACGGCGAGCACAAGGGCAAGCCCTTCTACGAGCCCCTCATGGGCTTCATGGCGAGCGGTCCGGTCGTCGTCCTCGTCGTCGAGGGCGAACGCGTGATCGAGGGCGTCCGCCAGTTGGCGGGGCCCACCGACCCGATCGCCGCCGCGCCCGGCTCCATTCGGGGTGACTTCGGTTCCATCACCCGGGAGAACCTCATCCACGCCTCGGATTCCGAGGAGTCGGCGGAGCGCGAGCTCAAGCTGTTCTTCCCCGCTCTCTGAGCCGATCCGGAATCCGCACCGGGGCGTCGGCGCGCCGGTCGCCCCTGACGCGAGATCAGCCAAATAGCGCTCATGACCTGGGGCGACCGAAGTAATTTCGGTCGCCCTTCGGTATGACGGGCGGCGAGCGGGAACGCATGTGCAGGACACGACGTCACCACTTAGGGGGCGGGTATCCGTTCCGGCGGGATTACCGGAGTCCCGTCGCGCGATGTCCGTACCCGCGGCACTACGATGGGGCCTCCACCCACACACCCACCTCGCCGACCTGACAGCAGCCGCTATCAACTGGAAGGCCAGACGCTCCTCATGGGGAACAAGGGGAACAACATGTCGTTCATCGGCCGTGACATGGCGATCGACCTCGGGACCGCCAACACGCTGGTGTACGTGAGGGGCCGGGGGATCGTCCTGAACGAGCCGTCCGTGGTCGCCATCAACACGAACACCGGTGGAATCCTGGCGGTCGGCTCCGAGGCGAAGAAGATGATCGGCCGGACGCCCGGCAACATCGTCGCCGTACGACCCCTCAAGGACGGCGTGATCGCCGACTTCGAGATCACCGAGCGCATGCTCCGGTACTTCATCCTCAAGATCCACAAGCGCCGCTACCTGGCCCGCCCGCGCGTCGTGGTCTGCGTCCCCTCCGGTATCACCGGAGTGGAGCGCCGCGCCGTGATCGAGGCGTCCACCCAGGCCGGCGCCCGTCAGGTACACATCATCGAGGAGCCGATGGCCGCCGCCATCGGCTCGGGCCTGCCCGTCCACGAGGCCACCGGCAACATGGTCGTGGACATCGGCGGCGGCACCACCGAGGTCGCCGTCATCTCCCTCGGCGGAATCGTCACGGCGCAGTCCATCCGGGTGGCCGGCGACGAGCTGGACAACGCGATCATCCAGCACATCAAGAAGGAGTACTCGCTCCTCCTCGGCGAGCGCACCGCCGAGCAGATCAAGATCACCATCGGGTCGGCGTACGACCTCGACAAGGACGAGCACACCGAGATCCGGGGCCGCGACCTCGTCTCCGGTCTGCCGAAGACGGTGGTCATCTCCGCCGCCGAGGTCCGCAAGGCCATCGAGGAACCGGTCAACGCCATCGTGGACGCGGTGAAGACCACCCTCGACAAGTGCCCGCCGGAACTCTCCGGCGACATCATGGACCGCGGCATCGTCCTCACGGGCGGCGGCGCCCTGCTGCGCGGACTCGACGAGCGGCTGCGCCGCGAGACGGGCATGCCGATCCACATCGCCGAGGACCCCCTCGACTCCGTGGCCCTCGGCTCCGGCAAGTGCGTCGAGGAGTTCGAAGCACTCCAGCAGGTCCTGGACGCCCAGCCCCGGCGTTGACGCAAATCCCCGTAACGGGGCATGTGGAACACAAGGATCCGCCGTACGGGTGCTAGCGCGCCTGTGCGGCGGATCGTTGATATACAGGCACAGTCCGGTGCGAACCCCCGCTCCGTCGGAGCGGCTCCGGCACCGCGAATACCTACGAGGAAGGCACGCCGCCGCACGTGAGGGACACACGAGAGAGCCGGCTGCTCCTGGTGCTTCTGATCGCCATCGCGTTCGCTTTGATCACGGTGGACATCAGGGCGGGCGAGGAGTCACCGGTCGACGGCGCCCGGCAGGCCGCCGCGGCGGTCTTCGGCCCCGTGGAGAAGGGCGTCGCGACCGCGGTCAACCCCGTCGCCCACGCCATAGGCGCCGTACGGGACTCCGGCGAACGCCACAACCGCATCAAGACGCTCGAACGCGAGAACACCGCGCTGAAGGCGAAGCTCGGCAGCGACGCGCAGACCCACAGCCGGATCCACGAACTGGACGAGATGCTCAAGCGGGCGGGCGCCGGGCAGTACGGGATCAAGGGCGCCGAAGTCATCGGGATAGGAGCGGCCCAGGGCTTCTCCTGGACCGTCACGATCGACGCCGGCAGCAAGGACGGCATCGAACGCGACATGACCGTCCTCAACGGCGACGGCCTCGTCGGGCGCGTCGCGACCGTCGGCCCCGACACCGCCACCGTGGTCCTCGCCAACGACCCCGACTTCACGGTCGGCACCCGCCTGGAGAAGACCGGCGAACTCGGCTTCGCCACCGGCCAGGGCGACCGCGCCCTGTCGGTCCAGATGCTGAACGGCAAGGCCAAGATCGCCCCCGGCGACCGGCTCGTCACCTTCGGCTCGCGCGGCAACAAGCCCTTCGTGCCGGGCGTCCCGCTCGGCGAGGTGGTCAAGGTCGACCCCTCGCGCGGCGACCTGACCCGCACCGTGTGGGTGCGGCCGTTCGTCGGCTTCTCCCGCCTGGACATCGTCGGCGTCGTCGTGATGCCGCCGCGCGAGGACCCGCGCGACACCGTCCTGCCGCCCAAGCCGGAAGTGAAGCCCACCCCGACCGTCACCGTCACCGTGGCCCCGTCGGCGTCCGCCAGTGCCCCCGCCAAGCCGGCCGACGAGTAGGAGCTGACCGATCATGCGCTTCAACCGGATCCTGCTCTCGGCCACGCTGATCGTGGTCGCCCTCGTCATCCAGGTGACCGTCCTCGGCCGGCTGCAACTCCCCGGCGCCGTGCCCGACCTGCTGCTGCTCACCGTCGTCGCCCTCGCCCTGGTCTACGGACACCTCAGCGGCGCCTTCGTCGGCTTCGGCGCGGGTCTCCTCGCGGACCTCGCGCCGCCCGCCGACCACGCCGCCGGACGGTACGCCCTGGTGCTCTGCATCGTCGGTTACCTCGTCGGCCTGGTCCGCCCCGACAACGGGCGGTTCCGCTCCGCGTGGGGGCCGCTGACGACCGTCGTCGCCGCCGCGATCGGCTCCACGCTGCTGTACGCGGGCGTCGGCGCCCTCGTCGGCGACACGGCCGCCCGGCACGTGGGCCTCACCGAACTGCTGTTCACCGCCACGCTGTACGACCTGCTCCTCGCGCCCTTCACCGTGCCGCTCGTCATGGCCCTCGCCCGCCGCGCCGAGAACGACCCGCTGGCCGTCGAAGCGGGCGGCGGACCGCCCCAGGGCAAGGCCGTGTCCTCCGGCTGGCTGGCCGGTGGAACAGGGCTGCGGATCGGCAGCCAGCGCGGCGGACTGCGGCTCAAGACGGCGCGCGGCCGCGCCAACAGGGCCGGCCGCATAAAGGGCGTCAAAGGTGTGAAGAGCGTCAGGAAGCTGTGAGGGGGGAGCGGACGTGACCAACATCCCGGAGACCGGCCGCACCCCCCGGGTGCAGATCCGGCTCGTCATCATCCAGGTGCTCGTCTTCTCGCTGCTGTTCACACTCGGCGGACGCCTTTGGTACCTCCAGATCCGCAACGGCTCCGAGTACGCCGACGAGGCCAAGAACAACCACGTCCAGCAGGTCGTCCAGCCCGCCGTGCGCGGCTCGATCCTCGACGACCGCGGGGTGCCGCTCGCCGACAACGAGACGCGCCTGGTCGTCTCCGCCAGCCGCACCGAGCTGATGAAGATAAAGGACAAGGGCAAAGGCGTCCTCGCCCGGCTCGCCGCCGTACTGGACATGAAGCCGCAGGCCGTCATGGACAAGGTCCGCCTCTGCGACTCCAAGACCCCCCAGCCCTGCTGGAACGGTTCCCCCTACCAGCCGATCCCGGTCACCCTGGGGGCCACCACCCAGCAGGCCCTCCAGATCCGCGAACGCCCCGAGGACTTCCCCGCCATCACCGCCGAGCCCACCGCCGTACGCCGCTACCCGGCGCCGGGCGGCGCCAACACCGGCCAGGTGCTCGGCTACCTCTCCCCGGTCACCGACGACGAGATCCAGAAGGCCAAGAACACCAACTCGCCGTTCCTGCGCTCCGACCAGGTCGGCCGCTTCGGCCTGGAGCGCACGTACGACAAGGAGCTGCGCGGCAAGTCCGGCGTCACCCGCTACGAGGTCGACAACCTCGGCCGGGTCATCGGCGAGGCGAAGAACGACCCGGCCGTCCCCGGCGCCCACGTCGTCACCAGCATCGACGCCCGCGTGCAGGCGGTCGCCGAGTACGAGCTGAACGCCGCGATGGTCGAGGCGCGCAAGCAGATCGACCGCAACACCGGCGTCCCCTACAAGGCCGACGCCGGAGCCATCGTCGTCCTGGAATCCAAGACGGGCCGCGTCGTGGCCATGGCCTCCAACCCCACCTACGACCCCAACGTCTGGGTCGGCGGGATCTCCGGCAAGGACTACGCCAGGCTCACCGCCAAGGAGTCCAACGTCCCGCTGATGAACCGGGCGATCCAGGGCCAGGCCGCCCCCGGCTCCATCTTCAAGGTCATCCCGACCACCGCCGCCGTCAACGCCGGCTACAAGTTCGACGGCAGCTACCCCTGCCCCAGCTCGTACTCCATCGGCGGCCAGGTCTTCCGGAACTTCGAGTCCCAGGGCCACGGTTCGATCACCCTCGGCAAGGCCCTCGAAGTCTCCTGCGACACCGTCTTCTACGGCCTCGCCCACCAGCAGTGGCTCAAAGACGGCGGGCTCAAGCCCGTCAAGCACCCCGGCGACATCTTCTTCAAGACCGCCCACAAGTTCGGCCTCGGCGCCGAGACCGGCGTGGACCTGCCGGGCGAGGTGAAGGGCCGCGTCCCCGACCGCCAGTGGAAGCAGCGGTTCTGGGCGGCCAACAAGGACGACTGGTGCAAGACCGGCAAGAAGGGCGGCACCTACGTCGAGCTGCTCAACTACGAGAACTGCCTCGAAGGCAACCTCCTGCGCGCCGGTGACGCCGTCAACTACTCGATCGGCCAGGGCGACACGCTCGTCACGCCCATCCAGATGGCCACCATCTACGCAGCCATCTCCAACGGCGGCACCATGTGGAACCCGACCATCGGCAAGGCCATCGTCAGCGCCGACGGCAAGAGCGTCCAGCAGATCCGGCCCAAGGCGCACGGCAGGCTGCCCATGGACGAGAAGACCCGGCGGCAGATGGTGGGAGCGCTGGAGGGCGTCGCCACCCGGGGCACCGCCGCCTGGCGCTTCGGCGGCTGGCCGCAGAAGCAGATCCCGATGCACGCCAAGACCGGTACCGCCGAGGTCTACGGCAAGCAGACGACCTCCTGGTTCGCCACGTTCACCGACGACTACACGATCGTGATGACGATCTCCCAGGGCGGCACCGGCTCCGGCGCCTCCGGCCCCGCCGTGCGCAACGTCTACAACGCCATCTACGGTCTCGACATGACCGGCAAGCAGGACCTGGCCAAGGCCCTGCTCCCCAAGCCGCAGGCGCAGCTGCCCGCCATCCAGGCGGACGGCTCCATCGAAGCCCCCGAGATCAAGCCGTACGTGCCGCCGTCCCCCGAGGACGTGCCGCCGCCACTCGCGGGACCGCCCGCGCCGCCCGTTGCCAGGCAGGACTGAGGACCCGATGCAGACCGCCAACAAGTTCTCCGTCTCCCGGTACGCGCCCGAGCAGCGCGGGGCGCTGGCCAGGCTCACCGCGCGCGACTCGGTGCTGCGCCGGCTCGACTGGCCGATACTCCTCTCCGCGATCGCGCTGTCCTTCATCGGCTCGCTGCTGGTGTGGTCGGCGACCCGCAACCGGACCAACCTGAACCAGGGCGACCCGTACTACTTCCTGGAGCGGCACGTCCTGAACACCGGGATCGGCCTGGTGCTGATGATCGGGACCGTGTGGCTGGGCCACCGCACCCTGCGGGGCGCGGTGCCGATCCTGTACGGGCTCTCGCTCGTGCTCGTCCTCGCCGTCCTCACCCCGCTCGGCGCGACCATCAACGGCGCGCACGCCTGGATCGTGATCGGCGGCGGGTTCTCCCTCCAGCCCTCCGAGTTCGTGAAGATCACGATCATCCTGGGCATGGCGATGCTGCTGGCGACCCGGGTCGACGCCGGTGACCTCGACCATCCCGACCACCGCACGGTGGTGAAGGCGCTGTGCCTTGCCGCCGCCCCGATGGGCATCGTCATGCTGATGCCCGACCTCGGTTCGGTCATGGTGATGGTCGTCATCGTGCTCGGTGTGCTGCTCGCCTCCGGCGCCTCCAACCGCTGGGTGCTGGGGTTGATGGGCGCGGGCGCGGCCGGGGCCGTCCTCGTCTGGCAGCTCGGGATCCTGGACGAGTACCAGATCAACCGCTTCGCCGCCTTCGCCAACCCCGAACTCGACCCGGCGGGCGTCGGCTACAACACCAACCAGGCGCGGATCGCGATCGGCTCCGGCGGCCTGACCGGCTCGGGACTGTTCAAGGGCTCCCAGACCACCGGGCAGTTCGTGCCGGAGCAGCAGACCGACTTCGTCTTCACGGTGGCGGGGGAGGAGCTGGGCTTCATCGGGGCCGGGCTGATACTGGTCCTGCTCGGCGTGGTGCTGTGGCGCGCCTGCATGATCGCCCGGGAGACCACCGAGCTGTACGGGACGATCGTCTGCGCCGGGATCATCGCCTGGTTCGCCTTCCAGGCCTTCGAGAACATCGGGATGACCCTGGGCATCATGCCGGTGGCGGGGCTGCCGCTGCCGTTCGTCTCCTACGGAGGATCGTCGATGTTCGCCGTGTGGGTGGCGGTGGGGCTGCTCCAGTCGATCAAGGTGCAGCGGCCGCTGTCGGCCTGATCCGGCCGATCGGCGGGCAACCTTCCGTTTCTTTTCACGTCGTGATCCGTTCAGAGCTACGTTCGAAGCATGGCGGACACGAAACGAGAGATCGAACGGAAATTCGAGTTCACTTCGGCCGCGACGAAGAGGCTGCCGGACCTGACGGGCACGGCCGGGATCACGGCCGTGCGCCGGCAGGGCACCACCCGCCTCGACGCCGTCTACTACGACACCCCCGACCTGAGGCTCGCCGCCGACGGCCTCACCCTGCGCCGCCGCACCGGCGGCGCTGACGAAGGCTGGCACCTCAAACTCCCCGTCTCCCCGGGCGTCCGCGACGAGATCGCGGCCCCGCTCGGTGACGACACCGTCCCCCGCCCCCTCGCCTCCCTCCTGCGCTCCCGCACCCGCGAAGCCGAACTCGCCCCCCAGGTCCGGCTCCTGTCCAAGCGCAAGGTCACGCACCTCCTCGATGCCGACGGAACCCTGCTCGCCGAACTGAGCACCGACACCGTCACCGCCGAACGGGGCCCCGCCACCGCCGCCTGGACCGAAGTCGAGGTCGAGCTCGCCGACGGCGCCGACCCCCTCCTCCTCGACGCCGTGGAGAAGGCCTTCCGCAAAGCCGGCCTCAAGGTCAGCGACGCCCCCTCCAAACTGGCCCGGGCCCTCGCCGAGACCGGCGCCGCCCCGCCCGCCCGGCCCGCACCCGGCCCCGCCGACGACACCGCCGGCGCGCGCGTCCTCACGTACCTGCGAGAGCAGCGCGAGGCCCTGATCACCCATGACCCCGCCGTACGCCGCGGCCTGCCCGACTCCGTCCACCAGATGCGCGTCGCCACCCGCCGCATGCGCAGCGCCCTCGCCACCTACCGCAACGTCCTCGACCGCACGGCCACCGACCCACTGCGCGCCGAACTGCGCTGGCTCGCCGCCGAACTCGGCGTCGACCGCGACCAGGAAGTCCTCCAGGAACGGCTGCACACCCGGCTGGGTGAACTCGACGTCACCCTGCTCCTGGGCCCCGTCCGCGCCCGCCTGCGCATCTGGGACACCGTCCGGCGCACCGAATCGCGCCTGCGCGCCCTCGCCGCCCTCGACAGCGAGCGGTACCTGGCCCTCCTCGACTCCGTCGACGCCCTGCTCGCCGACCCGCCGCTGCGCAAAGCCGCGACCCACCCTGCCGCGAAAGTCCTGGCCAAGGCGGTACGGCGCGACCACGACCGGCTCGCCCGCAAGGTGAAGCGCGCCCTCGCCCAGGGCGCCGGCCACGAGCGCGACCTCGCCCTGCACGAAGCCCGCAAGGCCGCCAAACGCGCCCGCTACGCGGCGGACGCCGCCGCCCCCGCGCTCGGCAAGCCCGCCGAGCGCCTCGCCGAAGCCACCAAGAAGGTGCAGACCCTGCTCGGCGACCACCAGGACGGCGTCGTCGCCCGCGAGGCACTGCGGGGCCTCGCCGCCCAGGCGGCCGGGGCCGGGGAGTCCGCCTTCACCTGGGGCCTGCTGTACGGCCGCGAGGAAACCCTCGCCGAGCGGTACGAACGGCAGCTGCCGAAGGTGTGGAAGAAGGCCTCCGCCCGGGGCGCCGCCTTCGCCCGCGGCCGCTGACCGGAGCGTTGATCACTGCGGCGGGGGGCGGCCGGGACGCGCGGTACGCTAGAGAGTCGCCCCCTGCCCGCTTCACGAAAGTCGCGTGATGTCCGAGTCGGTCTTCCCACAGCTCGAAGCTCTGCTCCCGCATGTGCAGAAGCCCATCCAGTACGTCGGTGGTGAGCTCAACTCCACCGTCAAGGCCTGGGACGAGTGCGACGTCCGCTGGGCGCTGATGTACCCGGACGCGTACGAGGTCGGGCTGCCCAACCAGGGCGTCATGATCCTCTACGAAGTGCTCAACGAGCGGGAGGGCGTGCTCGCCGAGCGCACCTACAGCGTGTGGCCGGACCTCGAAGCGCTGATGCGCGAGCACCAGGTCCCGCAGTTCACCGTCGACTCCCACCGCCCCGTCGGTGCCTTCGACGTGTTCGGGCTCTCCTTCTCCACCGAGCTCGGCTACACCAACATGCTGACGGCGCTGGACCTCGCGGGCATCCCGCTGGAGGCCCGCAACCGTACGGTCGACCACCCCATCGTGCTCGCCGGCGGCCACGCCGCCTTCAACCCCGAGCCGATCGCGGAGTTCATCGACTGCGCGATCATCGGCGACGGCGAGCAGGCCGTCCTGGACATGACCGAGATCATCCGGACCTGGAAGGCCGAGGGCCGCCCGGGCGGGCGCGAGGAGGTCCTCCTGCGGCTGGCCAAGACCGGCCAGGTCTACGTCCCCGGCTTCTACGACGTCGACTACCTGCCGGACGGCCGCATCGCGCGCGTCGCCCCGAACCGGTCGGGCGTCCCGTACCGGGTCTCCAAGCACACGGTCATGGACCTCGACGAGTGGCCGTACCCCAAGCAGCCGCTGGTCCCGCTGGCCGAGACCGTCCACGAGCGGATGTCCGTCGAGATCTTCCGCGGCTGCACCCGCGGCTGCCGTTTCTGCCAGGCCGGCATGATCACGCGCCCCGTGCGGGAGCGAAGCATCACCGGCATCGGCGAGATGGTCGAGAAGGGCCTCAAGGCCACCGGCTTCGAGGAGGTCGGCCTCCTGTCGCTGTCCTCCGCGGACCACACCGAGATCGCGGACATCGCCAAGGGCCTGGCCGACCGCTACTCGGACGACAAGGTGGGCCTGTCCCTCCCGTCGACCCGCGTGGACGCGTTCAACGTGGACCTGGCCAACGAACTGACCCGCAACGGGCGCCGCTCCGGCCTCACCTTCGCCCCCGAGGGCGGCTCCGAGCGGATGCGCAAGGTCATCAACAAGATGGTCTCGGAAGAGGACCTCATCCGCACCGTCGCCACCGCGTACGGCAACGGCTGGCGCCAGGTGAAGCTGTACTTCATGTGCGGGCTGCCGACGGAGACCGACGAGGACGTCCTCCAGATCGGCGACATGGCCGTCAACGTCATCGCCAAGGGCCGCGAGGTCTCCGGCCAGAACGACATCCGCTGCACGGTGTCGATCGGCGGGTTCGTGCCGAAGCCGCACACCCCCTTCCAGTGGGCCCCGCAGCTGTCGGCGGAGGAGACGGACGCGCGCCTGACGAAGCTGCGCGACAAGATCCGCGGCGACAAGAAGTACGGCCGCTCCATCGGCTTCCGCTACCACGACGGCAAGCCCGGCATCGTGGAAGGCCTCCTCTCCCGCGGCGACCGCCGCATCGGCGACGTGATCCGCGCGGTCTACGAGTCCGGCGGCCGCTTCGACGGCTGGCGCGAGCACTTCTCCTACGACCGCTGGATGCAGGCGGCGGAGAAGACCCTGCCCGCCTACGGCGTGGACGTGGCCTGGTACACCACCCGCGAGCGCACGTACGAAGAGGTCCTCCCCTGGGACCACCTCGACTCGGGCCTCGACAAGGACTGGCTCTGGGAGGACTGGCAGGACGCCCTCGACGAAACCGAGGTCGACGACTGCCGCTGGACCCCGTGCTTCGACTGCGGCGTGTGCCCCCAGATGGACACCCAGATCCAGATCGGCCCGACGGGCAAGAAGCTGCTCCCGCTGTCGGTCGTCAAGTAACGCCTGGGTATCGAGAGGCCCCCCGCCGCAACGGCGGGGGGCCTCTCGTGTGTCCGTATGTTCATGGAACAAGACAATCCGCACCCGGCGCAGGGAGAAGGCTGCCTGGTCGGGGCCCTGCGCATCCCCGTGAAGATCGTGGCGGTGCTGATCGTGCTGCCCGTACGGGTGGTCTGCGAACTGCTCGCCGCCCTCGGCCGCGGGCTCGTGCGGTACGTGCTCGCGCCGCTGTGGACGTACGTGCTGGAACCGGTGGCGCGCGCCGTCGGGTGGGTGGTGGCCACCCTGCTCAAGCTGGTCTTCGTCTGGCCGTGGGCAGCCCTGTGGCGCTACGTGCTGCGGCCGGTGGGGGCCTGGGTGTACGCCTACCTCCTCGCCCCCGCCGGCCGGCTGCTCTACGCCTTCCTGCTGCGGCCCTTGGCGGTGCTGACCTGGCAGTACGTGCTCGTGCCCGTCGGGCGGGCCCTGGTGTGGCTGGCCGTGACCGCGTACCGGTACCTGCTGCTGCCCCTCTACCGGTACGTGCTCACCCCGGTCGGGCAGGCCCTCGCCTGGGCCTGGCACGTGGCCGGGCGGATCACCGGTGCGCTGTGGCGGGCGGCCAAGTGGGTCGGGTGGGTCCTCGTCGGGTGGCCCCTCTCGCAGGTGTACCGGTACGTGCTGACGCCCGCCTGGCACCTCCTGCGCGCCGTGTGGCGGACGGTCCGCGACACCGTCCGGGAGGCCCGCGCCGAGGTGCGCAGGGCGTTGTTCGGTACTCCTCCCCGGGAACCGGCGAGGTCACGGGCGCGTACTCTGGGTAGTACGACAGCCGCCGACGCGGCACCCGCTGACGAGATCTCCCTGCGCCAACGGCAGGGGTGAGCCGGAGCGGGTCGAGAAGACCTCAGGGCGACGCGCGAGCCGCGGAGCCCCGCACAAGGAGAAGAACCACTGGGCAAGCGACAGCCCGAAGGCCCGCCCCCCGCACCGGTGGTGCAGCGCATCCGACTGCGCTACACCAAGCGCGGACGCCTCCGGTTCACCAGCCACCGGGATTTCCAGCGCGCCTTCGAGCGGGCCCTGCGCCGCTCCGAGGTGCCGATGGCCTACTCGGCCGGCTTCACCCCCCACCCCCGGGTCTCGTACGCGAACGCCGCGCCCACCGGCACCGGCAGTGAGGCCGAGTACCTGGAGATCGCCCTCGCCGAGCCCCGCGACCCCGCGATGCTCCGCGAGCTGCTCGACGAGTCGATGCCGGTCGGGCTCGACATCGTCGACGCCGTCGAGGCCCGGACCTCCGGGCTGGCCGAGCGGCTCACGGCCTCCGTGTGGGAGCTGCGCCTGGACGGCGTGGAGCTCGCGGACGCCGAGCGGGCCGTGACCGCCTTCCTCGAGGCCGGGAACGTCGAGGTCCAGCGCCGCACCAAGAACGGCATGCGGACCTTCGACACCCGAAGTGCGGTGGTCAGCCTCGAAGCGCATCCCGCTCCGGTTGATAGGCCACTGGACAATGCCTGTGCGATACTGCGGCTGGTTGTTCGGCATCTGACACCTGCCGTGCGACCCGACGACGTCCTGTCCGGTCTCCACGCTGTGGCCGACCTGGCGCCGCCGGTCCCCGCAGCGGTGACCAGGCTGGCGCAGGGGCTCTTCGACGAGGAGTCCGGCACGGTGACCGACCCGCTCGCGCCCGACCGCGAGGCTGTCACGGCCGCCCCACCCACGGCCGCCGTAGCAGCCGACGCGAAGGCGCCGGAAGGTCCCGCCGCGTAAGGATCGTCATCGTCGCGCCGCCCTGGCACCCGGGAGCCAACCGGGTCGGGCAGCGCACAGACCTGAAGACTTCCGCCAGGCCGTACCGACAACGCGTACGGAACCGGCGGCCACGAACTGAGCTCCCGTGTGGCGAACGCGCCCCGGAGGCCGGTTCCGCGCCCTGTGCGCGGAGCCGTGCCGGACCGGATGTCAGCCGCGGCGCCCGGGAGCGTGACGGGAGAACCGCCCGCATGCTCGACAACGAAACCGAGAACACCAACCCCACCGCCGCCGGCAACGCCGACAGCGGGACCCCGAGCGACAGCCTGCCGCCGCGCAGGCGTCGTCGTGCCGCGTCCCGGCCCGCCGGGCCCCCCGGTGCCGCTGCCGCCGAGGCCGCTCCGGCCGCCGCCGCGCCCGTCGCGGCCCCCGCCGAGGAGGCCGCTGCGGCCGCCGCCCCGGCCCGTGCCCGCCGCCGCGCGACCCGCGCCGTGGCCGCTCCGGCTGCCGACGCCGTGGCCGAGGTGGTGGTCGAGGCTCCGGCCGCGGCCCCCGCTCCCGTCGCCGAAGCCGTGCCCGCCGTGGAGGAGCCCGCCGCTGCGGCCGCGCCGCGTGCCCGTCGCCGTGCCACCCGCGCCGTGACGGCCGCCGCGGCCCCGACCGCAGAGTCCCCGGCCGCCGCCGCGCCGGCCGCCGAGGCCGTGCCCGCCGTGGAGGAGCCCGCCGCTGCGGCCGCGCCGCGTGCCCGCCGCCGTGCCACCCGCGCCGTGACGGCCGCCGCGGCCCCGACCGCAGAGTCCCCGGCCGCCGCCGCGCCGGCCGCCGAAGAAGCCGCGCCCGCCGTGGAGGAGCCCGCCGCTGCGGCCGCGCCGCGTGCCCGCCGCCGCGCCACCCGCGCCGTGACGGCTCCCGAGACCCCGGCCGCCGAGGCCCCCGCGGCCGCCGCCGAGGAGCCGGTCGCCGCCAAGGCCACCGTCACCGTCGCCGACGCCGTCGACTCCCCGAAGCGCGGCGGACGCCGCCGTGCCACCCGCTCCGCCTCCCCGGCCGCCCCCGCGCAGCCCGCGGCGGCCGCTCCCGCCGCCGAGCCCGAGGCGCCCGCCGCCCCGGCCCCGGCGTCCCGTGGCGCCCGCCGCGCCGCGCGCCCCGCCGTGGCCGTGTTCCAGGCCCCGGTGTTCGCCGAGCCGATGTTCCAGACCCCGGAGACCGCCGCCATGGCCGCCGCGGCCGCTGCCGCCGCCTCCCGGGCCGAGGAAGCCGAGGAGGAAGAGGAGCCCGAGGCCGAGGTCGAAGCCGCCGCGGCCCCCGCCCCGCAGCCGGCCGGCCGTCGCCGCCGCCGTGGCCGTGGCGCCGTCGAGGCCGCTCCGGCCGCCGAATCGGCGCCCGTCTCGCTGGCCGACGTAGAACTGCACGAGGCCGAGGAGGCCGAGGTGGAGGCCGAGGCCGCCGACCTCGACGACGAGGAGACCGACGGCGAGCGTCCGTCGCGTCGCCGCCGTCGCGGTGGCCGCCGCCGTCGCCGCGGTGAGGCCGCCGACCTGGACGAGTCCGCCGAGGACGAGGCCGAGACCGAGGCCGCCGAGCAGGAGGCGGAAGAGGACGAGGACGCGGGCGAGGGCGATGACGAGGAGAGCGGCGCCCTCGGCTCCAGCTCCAGCCGGCGCCGCCGTCGTCGTCGCCGCCGCAGCGGTGACAGCGGCACGGACGTCGAGGCGGCCGAGGAGGACGGGGTCCGCACCGTCGTCAAGGTCCGCGAGCCGCGTCCGGCCCGCGAGAAGGCCGAGCCGTCCGACGAGGTCCAGTCCATCAAGGGCTCGACCCGTCTGGAGGCGAAGAAGCAGCGCCGCCGAGAGGGCCGCGAGCAGGGCCGCCGCCGCGTCCCGATCATCACGGAGGCCGAGTTCCTGGCCCGCCGTGAAGCCGTCGAGCGCGTGATGGTCGTCCGCCAGGCGGGCGAGCGCACGCAGATCGGCGTCCTCGAGGACAACGTGCTCGTCGAGCACTACGTCAACAAGGAAGAGGCCACCTCGTACGTCGGCAACGTCTACCTGGGCAAGGTCCAGAACGTGCTGCCGTCGATGGAGGCCGCCTTCATCGACATCGGCAAGGGCCGCAACGCCGTCCTGTACGCCGGTGAGGTCAACTTCGAGGCGCTGGGCATGGCCAACGGCCCGCGCCGCATCGAGTCCGCCCTCAAGTCGGGCCAGTCGGTCCTGGTGCAGGTCACCAAGGACCCGATCGGCCACAAGGGCGCCCGCCTGACCAGCCAGGTCTCACTGCCCGGCCGGTACCTGGTCTACGTGCCCGAGGGCTCGATGACCGGCATCAGCCGCAAGCTGCCCGACACCGAGCGCGCCCGCCTCAAGACCATCCTCAAGAAGATCGTCCCCGAGGACGCGGGCGTCATCGTGCGCACCGCCGCCGAGGGTGCGAGCGAGGACGAGCTGCGCCGTGACGTCGAGCGTCTGCAGGCCCAGTGGGAAGACATCCAGAAGAAGTCGAAGCAGATCACGACGTCTTCGCCGAGCCTGCTGTACGGCGAGCCGGACATGACCGTCCGCGTCGTGCGCGACATCTTCAACGAGGACTTCTCGAAGGTCATCGTCAGCGGTGACCAGGCGTGGGAGACCATCCACGGCTACGTGTCCCACGTGGCGCCGGACCTCGCGGACCGGCTGTCGCGCTGGACCTCCGAGGTGGACGTCTTCGCGACGTACCGGATCGACGAGCAGCTCGCCAAGGCGCTCGACCGCAAGGTGTGGCTGCCCTCGGGCGGTTCCCTCGTGATCGACAAGACCGAGGCGATGATCGTCATCGACGTCAACACCGGCAAGTTCACCGGTCAGGGCGGCAACCTGGAGGAGACCGTCACCAGGAACAACCTGGAGGCGGCCGAGGAGATCGTGCGCCAGCTGCGGCTGCGCGACCTGGGCGGCATCGTCGTCATCGACTTCATCGACATGGTGCTGGAGTCGAACCGGGACCTGGTGCTGCGCCGCATGCTGGAGTGCCTGGGCCGTGACCGGACCAAGCACCAGGTGGCGGAGGTCACCTCCCTCGGTCTGGTGCAGATGACCCGCAAGCGGGTCGGCCAGGGTCTGCTGGAGTCCTTCTCCGAGACCTGTGTCCACTGCAACGGACGCGGTGTCATCGTGCACATGGACATCCCGACGGCGGCCGGCGGCGGTGGCAACGGCAAGCGCGCCAAGCGCCGTGGTGGCCGCGGTCACGAGCACGACCACGAGGTCGAGGCCGTCAGCACGGCCGTGACGGTCGACGCCGACGAGTACGAGGCCGAGACGGAGGCGGAGGTCGCGGCCGAGGTCGCGGCTCCGCGGGCGCTGCCCGAGCCGGAGTTCGTCGCGGGCGAGGAGCTGTACAGCAGCCCGGCCGAGGCGGAGGCCGCCGCGGGCATCAGCGGCCGGCGCAACCGTCGCCGTGCCACCCGCAAGGCGACCGCTCCGGCCGGCGCCCCGCGCGGTGCGGCCGCCGCTGCGGTGCAGGCCCCGGCCGAGGTGGCCGCCCCGGTGACCCCGGTCATCGAGGACGAGCCGGCGCTGGAGCCGGCCGACACCGTCCTGGAGCCGGCCGCCGAGGTCGTCGCCGAGGCCGTGGAGGCCTCCGAGACGGTCGTGGCCGCGCCGGTGGAGGAGGCCCCGAAGGGCCGCACGCGTCGCCGTGCGACCCGCAAGGCCACCGCTCCGGCGGGTGCCCCGGCGGCTCCGGCCGAGCCGGAGGTCGTGGTCGAGGCCGTGGTCGCGCCCGAGGCCGCCCCCGTGGCGGAGCCGGTCGCGGTACCCGAGCCCGAGCCGGTCGCCGCGCAGGCCCCGGCGGAGCCCGTCGCCGAGGCCGCTCCGGCCCGTCCGCGCCGCCGTGCGACCCGCAAGGCCACCGCCCCGGCCGGTTCCCCGGCGGGCGCGGCCGAGGCGGCCGTGCTGGTCGTGGAGACGGCGTCGGCGGAGCCGCAGGCCCCGGCCGAGGCGCCGGTGGAAGCGGAGCCGGCCGAGGAAGCCGCTCCGGTCGCCAAGAAGGCCGTCCGCAAGACGGCCGCCAAGAAGGCGACCACCACCGCGGCGAAGAAGGCCCCGGCCAAGAAGGCCCCGGCGAAGAAGGCGGCGGCCACCAAGACCGCCACCGCGAAGAAGACGGCCGCCAAGAAGGCCACCACGGCCACCACGGCGGCCAAGAAGGCTCCGGCCAAGCGGGCGACGAAGAAGACGGCGGCGGCCGAGCAGCAGACGCCCCCGTCGGTCTCGGCTCCCGCCGAAGCCTGATCCGCGCAACGCCCGTGGGCCCCGCCGAGCGGCGGGGCCCACGGCCTTGCGGGAGCCGGTTTGACCCCCCGGAACCAGCCCCGTAACCTAGACCGTCGGCATGTCCTAGACGATTGACGTCTAGTGCGCGTCGCGCTCCTGAGCACCTTCCTCCCGCTGAGCACCACGTGCGGGAGAGGCCGCTCGTCCATTCCGGATCACCGTGGGCCCCGGCCCATGTGAGCGGCTGGCTTCAGGAGCATCCGTCCCGAGTGAGAGAGAGATCCGCGTGTACGCCATCGTGCGCAGCGGTGGTCGCCAGCACAAGGTTGCTGTCGGCGACATCGTTGAGGTTGACAAGATTTCCACTGCCAAGGTTGGCGACACGGTCGAGCTCTCGACCCTGCTCGTTGTCGACGGCGACGCCGTGACCAGCGACCCGTGGGTGCTGGCCGGGATCAAGGTCCAGGCCGAGATCGTGGACCACCACAAGGGCGCCAAGATCGACATCCTGCGCTACAAGAACAAGACCGGCTACCGCCGTCGCCAGGGTCACCGTCAGCAGTACACGGCGATCAAGGTCACCGGTATCCCCACGGCTGCGAAGTAAGAGGGACTGAGACATGGCACACAAGAAGGGCGCATCGTCCACCCGGAACGGGCGCGACTCCAATGCCCAGCGGCTCGGCGTGAAGCGCTTCGGCGGTCAGGTCGTTTCCGCCGGCGAGATCCTCGTCCGCCAGCGCGGCACCCACTTCCACCCGGGTTCGGGTGTCGGTCGTGGTGGCGACGACACGCTGTTCGCGCTGCAGGCCGGTTCGGTCGAGTTCGGCACGCACCGTGGCCGCAAGGTCGTCAACATCGTTCCGGCCGCCTGATCCAGCTCCTGCTGATCAGCGGTACGTAACTTCCCGAGGGCGGATCTCAGCTCTTCCCGGCGCGAGCCGGGAAGAGAGGTCCGCCCTCGGCGCGTTGTCATATAGACCACGTTTTAATGGGCAGCAAGGCCTGCCCGGGACATTCCCGTATGTATCTGGAGGAACACCCATGACCACCTTCGTGGACCGCGTCGAGCTGCACGTCGCCGCGGGTAACGGGGGCCACGGCTGCGCCTCCGTTCACCGGGAGAAGTTCAAGCCGCTCGGCGGCCCCGACGGCGGCAACGGCGGCCGTGGCGGCGACGTCATCCTCGTGGTGGAGCAGGCGATCACGACCCTGCTCGACTACCACCACAGCCCCCACCGCAAGGCCACCAACGGCAAGCCCGGCGAGGGCGGCAACCGCTCCGGCAAGGACGGCCAGGACCTGGTCCTGCCCGTGCCGGACGGCACCGTCGTCCTCGACAAGGAGGGCAACGTCCTCGCCGACCTCGTCGGCCAGGGCACCACGTACGTCGCCGCGGAGGGCGGCCGCGGCGGTCTCGGCAACGCCGCACTGTCCTCCGCGCGCCGCAAGGCGCCCGGCTTCGCGCTCCTCGGCGTCCCCGGCACCACCGGTGACATCGTCCTGGAGCTCAAGACCGTCGCCGACGTGGCGCTGGTCGGCTTCCCGAGCGCCGGCAAGTCCTCGCTGATCTCGGTGCTCTCCGCCGCCAAGCCGAAGATCGCGGACTACCCCTTCACCACCCTCGTCCCGAACCTGGGTGTCGTCACGGCCGGCTCGACCGTCTACACGATCGCCGACGTCCCGGGTCTGATCCCGGGAGCCAGCCAGGGCAAGGGCCTGGGCCTGGAGTTCCTGCGCCACGTCGAGCGCTGCTCGGTGCTGGTGCACGTACTGGACACCGCCACCCTGGAGTCCGACCGCGACCCGGTGGCCGACCTCGACGTCATCGAGGAAGAGCTCAAGATCTACGGCGGCGGCCTGGAGAAGCGCCCGCGGCTCGTCGTCCTCAACAAGGTCGACATCCCGGACGGCCAGGACCTCGCCGACATGGTCCGCCCCGACCTGGAGGCCCGCGGCTACAAGGTCTTCGAGGTCTCCGCCGTCGCCCGTACGGGCCTCAAGGAGCTCTCCTACTTCCTCGCCGAGGTCGTCGCGAAGGCGCGCGCCCGCAAGCCGAAGGAGGAGGCGACCCGCATCGTCATCCGCCCGAAGGCCGTGGACGACGCCGGCTTCACCGTCACCTACGACGAGGTCGAGGACGTCTACAACGTGCGCGGCGAGAAGCCCGAACGCTGGGTCCGCCAGACCGACTTCAACAACGACGAGGCCGTCGGTTACCTCGCCGACCGCCTCAACCGCCTCGGTGTCGAGGACGCCCTCAAGAAGGCGGGCGCCCGCGCCGGTGACGGCGTGGCCATCGGCTCCGACGAGAACGCCGTGGTCTTCGACTGGGAGCCGACCATGATGGCCGGCGCCGAGATGCTGGGCCGCCGTGGCGAGGACCACCGCATGGAGGCCCCGCGCCCGGCCACGCAGCGCCGCAAGGAGCGGGACGCCAAGCGCAGCGACTCCGTGCAGCAGGAGTACGACGAGTTCCGCCCCTTCTGAGTGGTGACCGGTCCTGTTGAGGTGACCTTTATCCGGGTCGCCTAGGATCCACTGGGTGACCAGCTCCAATGCCGCCACCGTTTCCGTCGTGGTGATCGCGTACAACGACGCCGGGCTCGTGGGCGAAGCCGTTACCTCGGCTCTCGCCCAGGGCCCGGTGGTCGCCGAGGTCGTCGCCGTGAACGACGCCTCCTCCGACGACACCGCGAGGGTGCTGGACGACCTGGCCGCCCGGCACCCACGGGTGAGGGTCCTGCACCGCACCGAGAACAGCGGTGGCTGCGGGACCCCTCGCAACGACGGGATCGCGGCGGCGACCGCCCCCTACGTCCTGTTCCTCGACAGCGACGACGTTCTGCCGCCGGGTGCGGCCGACGCCCTGGTCGGCGCCGCGCGGGAACACAAGACGCCGGTCACCGTGGGCGCGTGCGTGCGGCGCGAGCTGCCGCAGCACCTCGACGTGCCGTGGGTGCCGAAGCTGTACACCGCCGGTGACGTGATCGAGCGGCCCGCGCAGCGGACCGAGCTGGTCCGCGACACCCTCTGCGTCAACAAGCTCTACGAGCGCGCCTTCCTGGACGAGCACGCCATCCGGTTCCCCGACGGCCGCTTCCGCTACGAGGACTTCGTCTTCACCGCGCGCGTGCTGGCCGCGGAGCCGCGCATCGCGGTGATCGGCGATCTCGTCTACGTCTGGCACGTGCGCCGCGACGCCGCGCAGGTGTCGATCTCCCTCGACCGCAAGGACGTCGGCAACTGGCGTTCGCGGATCGAAGCCCACCGCACCGCGTCCCGGATCCTCGCCGAGTCCTCGCCGGAGCTGGGCCACGCCTGCCAGGTCAAGTTCCTGGAGTACGACCTGCGCATGTACCTGCGCGAGATCGGCCCGGACCCGCAGTACCAGGCAGCCTGGTGGACCCTGACGCGGGAGTACCTGGCCGGTTTCGCCGAGGCCGACATCGAGGCCGCGGGGGCGCACGCCCGCTGGATCGTGCGGGTGCTGCGGGCGACCGCGACCCCGCCCGCCGACCTCGCGCGGCTCGCCCGCTTCGCCGCGGAACCACCGCGCCTGGAGCCCCCGTACGCGACCTCCGCCGAGGGGCTGCCGGTGTGGAGCCAGGAGCTGCCCGTGGAGCTGGACCGCCTGGCGGAACTGCCGACGCAAGACCTGCCCGTCACCATCGACGCCCGGGCGGCCGGCGTCTCGGGGCTTCACCTGCGGGTGCACGACCTGTACGGGCGCCTCGCCGCGGCCGGGCCGCGCACCGTCCGGCCGGTGTTCCTGCCGCGCTCGGGCGGGGAACCCGTACGAGGGCTGCCGGTGGAGCTGCGCCCGGCCGAGGACGGCGACGGCTGGGTCTGCGACGTGCCGTTCCGTCTCACCCCGCTGGCGGACGCCGGGCGGCGCCAGGGCCGGCGCGGGATGCAGGCCTGGGGCGTGCAGATCGGTGTGGAGTGTGCCGACGGGAGCTCCCTGACGACCTCCCCGCGCCCCCTCGACGGCCTGCTCCGCAGACGCGCCCTGCCCAGCAGCCGGTACGGTGTTCTGCTGGCGCAGCCGTACCGCACGGCCGGCGGCTCGCTGGCGGTCCGGCTCGCGCCGGGCGCGGCGGGTGCGCTGAGCTTCGTACGCAACCGGCTCGGCAGGGCCACGGCCAAGATGAAGGCCAAGGCCGCGCCGAAGCCGGGCTGACCGGCGCGCCAGGCACAGGCGCAGGACGCGGCCGGCCCGGGCAGGGCCGGCACGGCACGGCACGGCAAGACCACAGGACAGACAGGACTCGGGAGACTAGGCATGACATTTCTGATCACCGGTGGCGCCGGGTACATCGGCGCGCACGTCGTCCGCGCGATGCTGCTCGCGGGAGAGCAGGTCGTCGTCATCGACGACCTCTCCACGGGCGACGAGAGCCGTGTGCCGGAGGGCGTGCCGCTGGTGATCGGCTCGGTCCTGGACCGGCTGATCCTCGACGAGACCATCGCGCAGCACGAGATCACCGGCGTGGTGCACCTCGCGGGCAAGAAGCAGGTCGGCGAGTCCGTCGAGAAGCCGCTGTACTACTACAACGAGAACGTGCAGGGCCTGACGGTCCTGCTCCAGGCGGTGGCCGCCGCCGGCATCCGCAACTTCCTGTTCTCCTCCTCCGCCTCCGTCTACGGCATGCCGGACGTCGACCTGGTCACCGAGGACACCCCCTGCCTGCCGCTGAGCCCGTACGGCGAGACCAAGCTGGCCGGCGAATGGCTGGTCCGCGCCGCCGGCAAGGCCCACGGCATCTCCACGGCCTGCCTGCGCTACTTCAACGTGGCGGGCGCCGCCACGCCCGAGCTCGCCGACACCGGCGTCTTCAACCTCGTGCCGATGGTCTTCGAGCGCTACAGCGCCGGTGAGGGCGCGCGGATCTTCGGCGACGACTACCCGACCCCGGACGGCACCTGCATCCGCGACTACATCCACGTCGAGGACCTGGCGGACGCCCACGTGGTGGCCGCGCGCAAGCTCGCCGAGTGGGGCGCGCAGGGCCAGTACCAGGACCTCACCGTCAACATCGGCCGCGGCGAGGGCGTCTCCGTCCGCGAGATGGTCGAGCTGATGAACGCCCACACCGGGCACGACCTCGCCCCCGTGGTCACCCCGCGCCGCCCCGGCGACCCGGCGAAGGTCGTGGCCTCGGCCGACAAGATCGCAGCCGAGCTGGGCTGGAAGGCCAAGCACGACGTCCGCGAGATGATCACCTCCGCGTGGGCGGGCTGGGAGGCCAACCGCGAGGGCGCCCTCGACCCCGCCGGCCGCTAGCCGGTACGTACGAAGCCGGTACGTACGAAGCCGCCCGCCCCGGATCCGGTCCGGGGCGGGCGGCTTTCGTATGCGGCGGGCGGGGAGGTCAGCGCTCCAGGAAGGAGAACAGCGCCTCCCAGCGGTCGGTGATCTCGGCACTGGAGTACCGGCGGACCTCGCGGAACGCGGTGTCGCCCAGCCGGTCGCGCAGACCGCCGTCGGACATCAGCACGTCCAGGTGCCCCGCCAGCTCCATCGTGTTGCCGAGCCTGGCCAGCAGCCCGTCCTCACCGTGCCGCACGATCTCCCGCACGCCCGGCGCGCAGTCGAAGGCGACCACCGGCAGGCCCGCGGCCATCGCCTCCAGCAGCGTGATGGGGAACCCCTCGGCCCGCGAGGCCTGCGCGAAGACCGAAGCGCCGCGCAGCGCGCCCAGCACGTCGTCGGTGCTGCCCATCCACTGCACGGACTCCTCGATGCCGAGCTCGGCGGCGTGCGCCCGCAGCTTCGGCTCCTCCACGCCCGCCCCGTAGATCCGCAGGACCCAGTCGGGGTGGCGCGGCGCGGCGTCCGCCCAGGCGTCGAGCAGCAGGTCCATGCCCTTCTCGAACGCGAGGCGGCCGACGCTCGCGACGACCTTCTCCGTGCGCGGCGCGGGGGAGTCCGGCATGAACGGCAGCGGGTTCGGCATGCTGTCCACGTTCTGCACGCCCGCGCGGATCCAGAGGTCCGCGTCCTCGGGCGTCAGCACCAGCAGCCGGTCGACGTCCTGGAAGAAGCGGCGTACCCGGTCGCCGCGCGAGGACTTCTGACTGGCCTCGAAGGACTCGTGGCTCATACCGATGACGGTGAGCCCCTTGGTGTCGGCGAGCGCCACCCACTCCATCGCCCACACCTGCGTGACGATGACCACGGCGCCCGGGCGGGCGGCGCGGAACAGGGAGTTCAGCGTCTCGGCCTTGGCCCGCATCCCCGCGCGGCGGGCCGCCTGGCGGCGCCGCTCGGGGGCGTTGAGCCGGCCCTTGAGGCCGGTCAGCCGGCGGGCGGACGGCGGACGGGCCGCGTACAGCGTCGTCGTCCCGTACGGCAGGTCCTGCGGGAACTTCTGCCGCAGCTCCTCCTCGACCGGCGCGATCCCGATGAGGTGGACCCGGTGGCCGCGGTCGGTGAACAGCCGGGCCATCTGGTGCGACCAGGTGGTCACACCGCCGAGCTCGTCCACGCTGTTGGAGACGAGGAAGATGTCACGGCCGTCCGGCGCGGACGCGTCGGACGGTCCGGCGGCGGTCTGCTGGCTCACTTGCCGCTCCTGGTGAAGAACTTCTCGACGATCTGGCGGGCGGCGTCCCCGCGGTCGTACTCGCCGAACTCGGTGAGGAAGCGCTGGCGCGCCTCCGCGTACTTGGCGTCGGCCTCGTCGAAGGCGGAGACGGCCTGCATCAGCTCGTCGGCGGTGGCCACGACCGGCCCCGGAGCCTTCTCCTTGAGGTCGAAGTAGGTGCCGCGGATGTCCGTCGAGTACGCCTCGTAGTCGTAGGCGAAGAACAGCATCGGCCGGTCCAGCACCGCGTAGTCGAACATCACCGACGAATAGTCGGTGATCAGGCCGTCGGCGAGGGCCAGCAGCGGGGTGATGTCGTGGTGCCGGGAGACGTCGATCACCCGGCCCGCGACCGACGGCGGCAGCGAGACGCTGTTGAGGTAGTGCGTCCGCACCAGCAGGACGAAGCGCTCGCCCAGCCGGTCCGCGAACTCCTCCACGTCGAAGGGGAAGGCGAAGTTCTCCACCGCGCCGTCGACGCCCGCCCGGAAGGTCGGCGCGTACAGCAGCACCCGCTTGTCGGGGTCGATGCCCAGCTCGGCGGCGAGCGGCCCGCGCACCCGCTCCCCGCTCTGCACCTCGGCGCGGTGCGCCTCGACCAGGGCGTCGTTGCGCGGGTAGCCGGTGCGCTCCAGCACCTCGTCCCGCAGCCGGAAGCCCTTGGCGAGGGTCCGGGCGTCGTGCTCGGAGCGGATCAGGAAGTGGTCGAAGCGGTCCACGGCCGCCTGGAAGCGGTCCTGTCCGGCCTTGCCCTGGGCCTTGGTGCGGGGCTCGTGGAAGCCCATCCGCTTGAGCGCGGAGCCGTGCCAGGTCTGGATGTAGGTGGTGCCCGCGCGCTTGGTCAGCGCCAGTGGGAAGCCCTGGTTGTCGACCCAGAACTCGGCCTGCGCGAGCGCACGCAGGTACGGCCAGCTCCAGCGGCGGACCAGGGTGGCCTCCTTGGGGAAGCCGGTGGGCTTGGCACCCGCGTACGACCAGATCGCCTCGAACGGCACGCCCTGGCGCACCATCTCCTCGTAGATCGCCTTCGGGCTGTCGCTGTACTGCTTGCCCATGTGGCTCTCGAAGACGACGGTGCCCTTCTTGAGCGGCAGCTTCGAGAAGACCTCGTGGTAGACCTTCACCTTCTGCTCGCCCGAACCGATGTTGCGGCGGGCCCGCAGCGCCTTGCGCAGACCGCGCTTGACCACGCCCGCGGCCTTGCCGTGCATGGCGCTGTCGATCAGCGTCCGGGTGCGCTGCGCGGCGGCGCCCTCGGCGGTCAGGACGTAGGAGAGGTTGCCCTTCTTGGTCACCTCCGGCTCGAACCGGTCGGAGACCAGCCGGGTCAGCCGGGGCCGCACGCGCAGCCGGGCCGCCGACTCCAGGTCGACCCCGCCGACCGAGACGCGGGTGGTGATCCGGTCGCCGCCGGCCGTCAACTTGAGGCGGACGTCCCAGACGGCGTCGATGATGCCGAGCGGGCGGACGGTGCTCGCGACGTCGGCGGTCGCGGTCCACTCGATCGTGTCACCGGCGTGGCGCACGGTTGTCGCCGGGAAGCTGAACGAGCGCACGCCGATCTGGCGCCGGGCGCGGAACTCGAGGGTGGCCTTGAGCTCCTGCCCCTCCGCGATGCGGCCGAGCGGGTTGACGACGGCGCCGGACAGCGTGACGGTGCCGCGCCCGTCGTCCTCGTACGAGGTGAGGCGGTTGCCGAGGGACAGCGAGGGGAGCGGGGTCGTGTGGAATCCCTGCTCGGTGACGTCCAGTATCCGGCGGCCCTCGGCGTCGTCGAGGTGCCGGGCACACCAGTAGATCCGGCCGTCGCGCTCGGCCAGCGGCGACGTGAGGCGGCCCTTGTTGGTCATCGCGTCGGCGGCCGGCAGCAGGTTGTCCCAGTCCTCCTTGCCGAGCAGGTAGGCGCAGATGGCCTGGAGGTGGTTGACGCTGTCGTACGCGGCCGGGTCGATGCCGGCCAGGTAGCCGTTGGCCAGGCGGGCGAACTCCTGGCGGTACGCGTCGCCCAGCAGGGGCAGGTCACGCAGGTGCAGCACCAGGTCGTGCTTGAGGAACTTGGCGTCCTTGGCGGTCTTGATGTCGGTGTGGCCCTTGGCGGCCAGCAGCTCGTCGACGCGGCGGTGGATCTCCATCCGGTGGACGAAGTTCGCGATCTCGTGGCGCCGGTTGCTGATCGACTTCGCCGCCGCCTTCTCCACCACGTTCCAGAAGTAGACGTGGTTGGGGATCAGCGTGATGCGGCGCGCGGCGACGTACGCCTGCGCGGAGAACAGCAGGTCCTCGTAGTGGATGCGGACCGGGAACTCCAGGCCCTGCTCCAGCAGGAACGCGCGCCGGTAGCACTTGTTCGTGGAGAGGGTGTCGTAGACCAGCAGGTCCGGGTACTCGGTGATCGACTCCAGCGTGCGGGTGCGCGAGTAGATCCAGGGGTACCACTCGGTGGTCTTGCCCCACCGGTTGTCCAGGTGCACGCGCACGCACATGCCCGAGACGAGGTCGGATCCGGTCCGTTCGGCCGCGGCGACCATGTTGCGGCAGGCGTTGCGTTCCAGCACGTCGTCGCTGTCCAGGAACATGACGTAGGTGCCGGTGGCCTGCTGGACGCCGTGGTTGCGGGGCGCGCCGCAGCCGCCGCTGTTCTCCGGCAGCCGGAAGGCGCGGACCCTGCCCGGGTGCGCCGCCTCCAGTTCCTGGGCGACCGCGTAGGACCGGTCCTTGCTGCAGTCGTCCACGATCACGACTTCGACCCCGTGCAGGGTCTGGTCCAAAACCGACTGGACGGCTGTCGACAGACGCTCTGCGTCGTTATAGACGATGACGACCACGGAGACGTCAGGCACGTGCACCTCGATCCCTTTGTTCCATTCCGCCCCCGGACTCCGTCCGAGGGGACCCCCCGCCCGTCAAAGCTACCGTGTGTCACGCCCGACTCCGGCAGGCCGCCCCCGCCGTGCATACTTCTGAGGAAAAGGTGTGTGGCGGGTCCGGTCGCCGACAATCACCCGTTCGGACCCAGCAGGAAGTGTTCATGACCAAGCTGTCGGTAGTTGTCCCTTGCTACAACGAAGAAGCCGTCATCGACAGCTTCGACGTCGAGATCCGCAGGGTCCTGGACGCACTGCCCGTCACCTATGAGGTGTGTTACGTCGACGACGGGAGCCGGGACGGCACCCTGGAGAAGCTCCGCAAGATCGCCACGGAGCACGGCGAGCAGACGCGCTACGTCTCGTTCAGCCGGAACTTCGGCAAGGAGGCCGGCATGCTCGCCGGCCTGCGCGAGGCCACCGGTGACGCTGTGGTGATCATGGACGCCGACCTCCAGCACCCGCCCGAGCTGATCGCCACCATGCTCGACTACCACCGCCAGGGGCACGACCAGATCATCGCCCGACGCACGCGCGAAGGGGACAAGAAGGTCCGCTCCGCGCTCAGCCGGCTCTACTACCGCGGCGTCAACCGCTGGGTCGACGTCGAGCTCACCGACGGTGTCGGGGACTTCCGGATGCTCTCCCGCCAGGCCGTGGACGCCCTGCTGGCGCTGCCGGAGTACAACCGCTTCTCCAAGGGGCTCTTCTCCTGGATCGGCTTCGACACCGTCCACTTCGACTACCGCAACGCCCAGCGCGAGGCCGGCGAGACGAAGTGGAAGTTCGGCTCGCTGCTGAACTACGCGATGGACGGTCTGATCTCCTTCAACAACCGGCCGCTGCGGATCGGGATCTGGCTCGGCGTGTCGCTCGTGGGCCTCACCGGGCTCTACGCGCTGTGGATCACGGTGATGGCGATGACCCACGGTGTCGACTCACCCGGTTACGTCACCCTGGTCGCGCTCATCACGGGCCTCGGCGGCGTGCAGATGATCATGCTCGGGCTGATCGGCGAGTACATCGGACGCATCTACTACGAGACCAAGCGCAGGCCCCACTTCCTGGTCAAGGAGGCGCACGGCGCGGGGCGGGCGCAGGCGGAGCGCGGGGGCGCTGCCGCGGAGGCCGTGATCGTCGAGCGCAGCCGCGGATGACGGCCGACGGCACCCCCGGCAACGGCGACGGCAGCGGCAACGGCAATGGCGACGGCAACGGCGGCGTCAGCGTTGGAGACGCCGGCCCCGGCCCCGGCCGCAGTGCGCGGCGCGAGCAGTTCGGGCAGCTCCTGCGCTTCGGCCTCGTGGGCGGGGTGAACACCGGCACCTTCTTCGGCATCTACCTGCTCCTGCACCCCTGGATGCCGTACTTCGCCGCCTACACCCTGGCCTTCCTGCTCTCGATGGTCGGCTCGTTCTTCATGAACACCTACTTCACCTACCGGACCCGGCCGACCTGGAAGAAGTTCGCGCTCTTCCCGCTCACCAACGCCACCAACTACGTGATCCAGTCGGTCGGGCTCTACGCCCTGGTCACCTGGGCCGGGATGGACACGCGGATCGCGCCGCTGGTCGCGGCCGTCGTGGCGATCCCGTTCACCTTCCTCCTCTCCCGCAAGATCCTCGTCCCCGGAGCGGTCCCCGCGGCCGGGCAGGAGCCCGCCCGGAGCCGGTCCACGCTCTGAAACCGCCGCGCGGCCCGCTCCGGCCACCCCGTAGATTGAGGGCGCAAGGATCAGGCAGGCGAGGGGCAAGGGGAAGACGTGTCAGCGGCTAGGCAGAGCGTCGTCGACGCGCGCAGGATCGTGGTCAAGGTCGGATCCTCCTCGCTGACCACCGCGGCGGGCGGTCTCGACGCGGACCGGGTGGACGCGCTGGTCGACGTACTGGCCAAGGCCCGCAGCGGCGGCGAGAAGGAGATAGTGCTCGTCTCCTCCGGCGCCATCGCCGCCGGACTCTCCCCCCTCGGACTGCGCCGCCGCCCCAAGGACCTGGCCCGCCAGCAGGCCGCCGCGAGCGTCGGACAGGGCCTGCTCGTCGCCCGGTACACCGCCTCCTTCGCCCGCTACGGCATCCGCGTCGGCCAAGTGCTCCTCACCAGCGACGACACCAGCCGGCGGGCGCACTACCGAAACGCCTACCGGACCCTGGACCAGCTCCTGGTGATGGGGGCGCTGCCCGTCGTCAACGAGAACGACACCGTGGCCACGGACGAGATCCGCTTCGGCGACAACGACCGGCTGGCGGCCCTCGTCGCCCACCTCGTCCGCGCCGACCTGCTGGTCCTGCTCTCCGACGTCGACGGCCTCTACGACGGGGACCCGTCCCTGCCCGGCACCACCCGCGTCGAGGAAGTGCGCGGCCCCGAGGACATCGCCCACGTCTCGATCGGCAGCGCCGGCAAGGCGGGCGTCGGCACCGGCGGCATGGTCACCAAGGTCGAGGCCGCCCGGATCGCGGCGGCGGCCGGGATCCCGGTCGTCCTGACCTCCGCGAGCCAGGCGGCGGACGCCCTGGCCGGGCGCGGCACGGGCACCCTCTTCCACGCGACGGGCCGCCGTTCGGCGGACCGGCTGCTGTGGCTCCAGCACGCCTCGACCCCCCAGGGACACCTCGTACTCGACGACGGGGCGGTGCGCGCGGTCACCGAGCGCGGCAGCTCCCTGCTGCCCGCCGGAATCGCGGCGGTGGAAGGGGAGTTCGTCGCCGGGGACCCCGTGGAGCTGCGCTCCGCGGACGGCCGGGCGGTGGCGAGGGGCCTGGTCAACTTCGATGCCAAGGAACTCCCGAGGCTGCTGGGACGATCCACCCGCGAGCTCGCGCGAGAGCTCGGACCCGCGTACGAGCGGGAGGTCGTCCACCGGGACGATCTGGTGCTGCTGGAGGGCTGAGGTTCGGCAAAACCGCCGCACGGCAGGCCAAGGACTGGTCAACTGTGAGAGGCAGACGGACACGCGGGGTGTGGCGGAGCAGACAGGAGGCGGCTGGTGAGGCGAGCGCTGACCAGCGTCGGCACCGGGGACGGTGACGGCGGCGGAGGCGGGGACCAGGGCGACACCTCCCGTCTCTGGCACGTGACCCTGAGCGTCTCCGGCAAGCCGGCCCCGCTGTGCGAGGTGCGGCGCGGGCTGGAGCAGCTCGCGCATGATCACCCGTTTCTGCTGACCAGCCGGTATGCCGACGACCATGCGGAGATCCGGTACTGGGAGGAGGCCCGCGACCTCCACGACGCGGCGGCCGTCGCCCTGCGGCTGTGGGGCGAGCACCGCTCGTCGGCGCGGCTGCCACCGTGGGAGATCGTCGGCCTGGAGGTCATCGACCGCTCGACCTACCACCAGCGCGTCGCGGAGGGCTACGGCCCACCCCCGGCCCACCCGGTCGGCGTGCACCCTTACTAGACGCGGCCCCGTTCTCGCCCACGGCTGCACCCCTTGCCGCTTGCGGCCCGGGGCCGGGCACTTCCAGCCCCGCCGGCGTTTGAGGCGCGGGTCCGGGACTTGTGGCCCGGGCATCTCCAGCCCCGCCGGCGTTTGAGGCGCGGGTCCGGGACTTGCGGCCCATGCCCGGGGACTTCCAGCCCCGCCGGCGTTTGAGGCGCGGGTCCGGGCAGAGCCCGGATAGCCGCCCGGCAGGGCGCGGTGGCTTGGCGCCGGGTACGGCTTCGCCGGGGTATTCGGCCGCCTACGGGTGAGGCGCGGGGTGCGGGGCGGAGTCCCGGGAAACGGTGAAAGGGCGGGGCGGAGAGCAAGCCCGCGCAGCGCCCCCGGGCGGAGCCGGGCACCCTCCCGGCCGGCGGCAGCGGCTCGGGTCCCTGCTCCGCCCGGACAGGGCTGTGGGCCGGCCCCCGGACGACCCGGAGGGGAGCAGGCCGGCCCCCTCGCTGCCCGCCGCAACCCCCCGCCGCAGCCCCCCGGCGGAGCCCCCCGGCGGAGCCTCACGGTGGGGCGTCTCGGGGGGTGGAATCCCGGCGGCCGCCGATCGCCCGGGGATTACCCTGGGCCGCATGACCTCGTACGACGCCCCCAGCCCCGTCACCGCCACCGCGCAAGCCGCCAAGGCCGCCGCCGCAGCCATCGCCCCGCTCCCGCGGTCCGCCAAGGACGCCGCCCTCCTGGCCATCGCGGACGCGCTGGAGGCCCGTACGGCCGAGATCGTCGAGGCCAACGCGGTCGACACCGCCAAGGCCGCCGCGGCCGGCACCAGTGAGACCGTCATCGACCGCCTCACCCTCACCCCCGAGCGCGTCCGCGCCATCGCCTCCGACGTGCGCGACGTCGCCGCCCTGCCCGACCCCGTCGGTGAGGTCGTCCGCGGCTCGACCCTCCCCAACGGCATCGACCTGCGCCAGATCCGCGTCCCGCTCGGCGTCGTCGGCGTCATCTACGAGGCCCGCCCCAACGTCACCGTCGACGCCGCCGCGCTCTGCCTCAAGTCCGGCAACGCCGTCCTCCTGCGGGGCAGTTCCTCCGCCTACGCCTCGAACACCGCCCTGGTCGGGATCCTCCGCGACGCCATCGTCTCCGCCGGCCTGCCCGCGGACGCGATCCAGCTCGTGCCCGGCGAGTCCCGCGACTCCGTCCGCGAGCTGATGCGCGCCCGCGGCCTGGTCGACGTCCTCATCCCGCGCGGCGGCGCCTCGCTCATCAAGACCGTGGTCGAGGAGTCCATCGTCCCGGTCATCGAGACCGGTACCGGCAACTGCCACGTCTACGTCGACGCCCAGGCCGACCTCGCCATGGCCGTGGACATCCTCGTCAACTCCAAGGCCCAGCGGCCCTCCGTCTGCAACTCCGCCGAGACGCTCCTGGTCCACCGGGACATCGCCGCCGCCTTCCTGCCCCTGGCGCTGGACGCCCTCGCGGACGCCGGCGTCACCGTGCACGGGGACGGCGAGGTGCTCTCGTACGCCGAAGGCACCAAGGTGACCGCGCTGCCCGCCACCGACGAGGACTGGGCCGCCGAGTACCTCTCCTACGACATCGCGGCCGCCGTCGTGGACTCCCTCGACGAGGCCGTCACCCACATCCGCCGCTGGACCTCCGGGCACACCGAGGCGATCGTCACCACCTCCCAGGCCGCCGCCCGCCGCTTCACCCAGCTGGTCGACTCGACCACGGTCGCCGTGAACGCCTCCACCCGGTTCACCGACGGTGGTCAGTTCGGCTTCGGCGCGGAGATCGGCATCTCCACCCAGAAGCTGCACGCCCGCGGCCCGATGGGCCTTCCCGAGCTGACCTCCACCAAGTACATCGTCACCGGCGACGGTCACGTCCGGTAGCCGAACGGCGCACGCGGTGTGGCCGGATTTCCGCTCACACCCTGCCCAAAGCAGCCCCCCAGGTCTACGCTGTCCCCGTGCCGGACGACGTGGGGGGCAAGCCGTTCCCGGACGACGGTGAGCCCGACGACGACCGCGGAGGCGCGGATCAGGACTTCGCCTCCGTGGTGTTCGACGAGGCCTTCGTCCGGAACGCCGAGATTCACGAACCGAGCGCGGCCGAGCGCCAGCGCGCCGCCGACCGGGCCCGCGCCGAGGCCGCCGAGGCCGCGCGCGTCGCCGGTGGCCGGACCGGCGAAGACGACTACGAGGGCTACGACGGCTACGGGTACGGCTCTGCCGACGCCTACGACCTCGACGAGCCCGGCTGGGAGCACGGCGGCTACGGCCACGGGTACCCGGACGGCCCCTACGGCGTCTACGGAGGCCGCCTGCGGCCCTACCGCGGACGCTCCCCGTGGCTCCGTCCGGTCGCCTGGGTGCTGGCCGTCGTCATGGGACTCGGCATGGTCGCCCTGGCGTTCAGCGCGGTGTACCGGAGCGCCGAAGCCGACTCGGACCCCGCCCCGGCCCCGGCCAGTACCCCGCTGCGCGAAGTCACCGGCGCGGGTGCGTTTACGTACCCCGTCGGCCGCCAACCCTGAAAGTACGACCCCTTGAGCACGACCCCACTCGCGTGACCGGAGCAGGGGGCTTCTCTACAGCGGGGACAGCGGGGAGAAGCGATGGCCGTTCCAGGAGATCCACCCAACGGCACCCCCGAAGGCACCGGCGGGGGCGACGACGACTTCCGGGCGGACGAGTACCGGTCCGTCGTCTTCGACGAGGACTTCGTGCGCGCCGCCCGGCTCCAGGAGTACTCCGCCGAGGAACGCATGGGCGAGCACGCCCGGGCCGTACGCAGCCGCTCACTCTGGTCGGCCGGCGGGACCGGGCACCGCACCGGCACTCCCGGCAGGGGCGCCCGGCAGGGCATGCTGCTCGTCCTGCTCATCGCCACGGCCTTCGCGGCCGCGGTGTACATGGGCCTGCGCAACCCGTACGTGCCCACGCCCCAGGGCGAAGCCCAGCCGCTCGGCAGTGTCGTCGTCCCGCTCGCGCCGGCCGTTCCCGTCCCCGGCGGAAGCCCGGCTGACCTCTACGCGAACAGCCCCGCGGCCCACTACGCCGTCGGGGCGGCCGGGATCAGCCTGCCCGCCGTGCGCCGCACCCCGCATTTCAGCGACAGCCAGATCCTCGCGGCGCTGTCCATCGCCAAGGACTACCTGGTGCAGTCCTCGCTCGACCCGGACGTCCTGGCCGGCACCGCCTCCCGGCCCGTACGCGTCCTGCTCGACCCGGCCCAGCAGTCGCAGTTCGACCAGAGCATGACCTCGCCCTCCGGGGACGGCCGGCACGCCGCCACCGGGTGGCTGGTCCGCTTCGACCCGGGCACCGCCGCGATCGCCGATTCACGCGTGCGGGTGAACGGCACCCTCGGCTTCGAGGAGGTCACCCCCGACGCGCTGGAGGTGACCACCGACCACACCTTCGTCTACGCGGTCCGCCCCGCCACCGGATCCCCGACCGCCGTCGACGGCGCGTCGCTCTTCACCGTCCGGCGCGAGCTGCTGCTGCGCTTCGACCGCGCGGACCTCACGGCCCGGCGTGCCGAGCTGCTCTCGGCCTACGTGACGGCCGGACCGCAGGACTGCGCCACCGACCCGGCAGCCGGCTTCCGCCCGCTGCTCGCGGGAGCCGCGCCCACCACCGTCGGGCCGCCGGCCAGCGACCCGTACGCCAGCGGCCACCCGAGGCGCACGGCCGGGCTGTGCGGCGTCCTGGCGACGCCCGCACCCCCGGACGCCCCCGGCGCGACCGAGCCGGAAGGCCGGACCCTGCCGGAGAGCCAGGTCCCGCCGGACGGTGCGGCTACTGCTCCGTAGCCCCGCCCTTGCCGTCCCCGCCGTGGCCGGCTCCGCCCGCCCCCGTACCGCCGCCCGCGCCGGAACCCGAGCCGGTGAACACGTCGCGGAGCTTGCCGCCGAGGTCGCCCGCACCGCCGGCTATGTCGCCGACCAGCTTCATCAGCGGATCCTTGCTGCTGCGCACGGAGTCCGCGTAGTGCGAGGCGGACTCCCGGAAGGAGTCGCCCACCGAGGTGTCCTTGTCCTCGTCCCGCCGCGGGTAGTGGCCGTCCATGATCCGCTGGTAGTCCCGGCTCTGCGACCACTTCTTGAGCTCGGCCGCTCGCACCGTGGTGAAGGGATGCGTGCGCGGCAGCATGTTGAGGATCTTGAGGACGGAGTCCCGCAGGTCACCGCTCTCCTCGTACTCCTCGGCCTGCGCAAGGAAGGCGTCCACGTTCATCTCGTGCAGGTGGTGGCCGCCGGCCAGCTTCATCAGCCCGCGCATAGAGGCGTGCACGTCCTGCCCCGCCAGCAGCCCGGCCCGGTCCGCCGACAGCTCCGACTTGCGGAACCACTCCCGCAGCGCGGTGACGATCGCCATGATCGCCACATTGCCCAGCGGGATCCACGCCACCTTGAGCGCCAGGTTCGTCAGGAACAGCAGGACCGTGCGGTACACGGCGTGCCCGGACAGTGCGTGGCCCACCTCGTGGCCGACGACCGCCCGCATCTCCTCCTCGTCGAGCAGTTCGACCAGGCCCGTCGTCACCACGATGATCGGCTCGTCCAGCCCGATGCACATCGCGTTCGGCTTCGGATCCTGCTGCACGTACATCTGCGGGACCTGCTCCAGGTCCAGGACGTAGCAGGCGTCGAGCAGCATCCCGTGCAGGTGGGGGAACTGCGTCTCGCCCACCCGGACCGAATCCGACAGGAACAGCAGGCGCAGGCTCCGCTCCGGCAGCAGCCCGCTGAGGGCCTTGAACACCGTGTCGAACCCGCTGAGTTTGCGCAGCGCGACCAGCGCCGAGCGGTCCGCCGGATGCTCGTAGGCCCGCGACGAGATGCCGGGGAACCTCCTGCGGTTCCGGGCCGGTACCTTCTCGGATCCGGTGTTCGTCATGACGCCCTCCCCCTGGATAGACCTGTGTGCTCGCGTCCATCCTCTCCAACGCCTGAGTCGGCGTGAGGGTGCCCGGGGCCCCCGCATACGATGTGAGGGAAGTCTCCGCTCCCTCCCGACTCGATAGGTACCTGCCTGATGAGCCTCTCCACCACCACCCACAACCTGGTCGTTCTCGCCTCGGAGGGTGCCGAGCAGCACGGCGGCAACCACGACAGCCTGAGCCCCTACCTGACCGGTGGCGGCGCCTTCTGCGTGCTGCTGCTCCTGCTGTGGGTGACCACGCGCCTCAACCGCGACCGCTAGACCCGTTGTCCGAGCGCACCGCCCGGCTGCCCGAGCCCCCGGGCGCACGCTCGAATGCGGGTCCGGGACGGGCCGCCGGGCCAGTAGGCTCTGCGCTCATGGGAGAGCAGGGAACGCCTACCGGCCCGGTCAAGCGCCGCCTCGGCGTGATGGGCGGGACATTCGATCCGATCCACCACGGACACCTGGTGGCCGCCAGTGAGGTGGCCGCCCTCTTCCACCTCGACGAGGTGGTGTTCGTACCGACCGGCCAGCCGTGGCAGAAGTCGCACAGCGTCGTCTCCCCGGCCGAGGACCGCTACCTCATGACCGTCATCGCGACGGCCTCGAACCCGCAGTTCTCGGTGAGCCGCATCGACATCGACCGCGGCGGCCCGACGTACACCATCGACACCCTGCGGGACCTGAGCGCCCTCAACCACGACTCCGACCTGTTCTTCATCACCGGGGCGGATGCCCTCGCCCAGATCCTGACCTGGCGCAACGCCGAGGAGCTGTTCTCCCTCGCGCACTTCATCGGAGTGACCCGGCCGGGCCACGTGCTGACCGACGACGGGCTGCCCGAGGGCGGTGTCTCCCTGGTCGAGGTGCCCGCGCTGGCGATCTCGTCCACCGACTGCCGGGCGCGCGTCGCGCAGGGCGACCCCGTTTGGTATTTGGTGCCGGACGGTGTCGTGCGCTACATCGACAAGCGTGAGCTGTACCGGGGAGCCTGAGCTTCCGGTTCAGCAGAGAGGGGCCCGCGGTGAACGACCGCCAGGATCCGTACGACCCGTACGCCGCCCAGGAGCAGCAGCTCATCGGCTACGACCCGTACGGCCGGCCGGTGTACGGCCCTGCGCCCGCCCAGGCCCCCGCCCCCGCGTACGAGCAGCCGTACGGCTACGACCACCAGGGCTACGCCCCCCAGCAGCCCTACCCGCAGCAGCAGCAGCCCGCCCAGGACCACGGCACTCAGGGCGGGGCGTACGGCCAGGAGCAGTACGCGCCCGGCCCCGGCTACGGGTACGACACCCAGCAGGCCCAGCAGTGGATCCCGCAGCAGCATGCCCCGCAGGAGCAGGCTCCCGGGCAGCAGGCGCCCCGGCAGCAGCCCGCCCCGGACCCCCGGCCGGCCCCCCAGGTCCCCCAGCCGCGCCGGGCCGCCCCCGGACCCGGGACCGAGCCCGAAGCCGGCCGGGACTACCGCACCGAGATGTTCGCCTTCATCGACCAGCCGGACGAGGAGTCCGAGGACGTCATCGACTGGCTCGCCTTCACCGAGAGCCGCACCGAACGCCGCGAGGAGGCCCGCCGCCGGGGCCGCAACCGGACCGTCGCGCTGATCGTCGTCCTCGCCTTGATCGTCGTCGGCGGCGCCGGCTACCTCTGGTACGCGGGCAAGCTCCCCTTCCTCGACGGGCCCGGTGGTCAGAAGAAGCCCGCGGCCGCGACCGGGGCACAGAAGCGGGACATGATCGTCGTCCACGTGCTCAACACGAAGAAGGGCGGCTCCTCCACGCTGCTGCTCGTCGACAACGTGACCACGAAGCAGGGCGCCACCGTCCTGCTGCCGAACACCCTGAACGTCCCCAAGGAGGACGGCACCGGCCAGCCGCTGTCCAAGTCGGTCGAGGACGGCGGCATCGGCACCCGCGAGTCCCTCGACTCGGTCCTCGGCACCCGCATCGGCGGCACCTGGCGCCTGGACACCCCCTTCCTGGAGCGGCTCGTCGAGCTGGTCGGCGGCATCGAGGTCGATACCGACACCGCCGTCCCGGCCGACGACCAGGCGAAGACCCCGGCCGTGTCCCAGGGCGCCAAGCAGAGCCTGACCGGTGCGATGGCCGTCGCCTACGCCACCCACCGCGCCCAGGGCGAGCCGGAGACCAAGCAGCTGGAGCGGCTCGGCAAGGTGCTGTACGCCGTCCTGCGCAAGATCCCCGCCGACCCGAAGGCGGCGGCGGTGACCGTCGAGAGCATGGGCCAGATCCTGGACCCGGCGCTGAACGCGCAGAACCTGGGCGCGCTGCTGTCGCGGATCGGGGAGCACGCCAAGGTGGGCGCCTACCGCACCGAGGTGCTCCCGGTGAAGCCGGACGGCGGCCTCGGCGACGACGCCGGCAAGAAGGCCGTCGACGAGATCCTCGGCGGCTCCGCCGCGGCGGTCCCCGGCGCCGCTCCCCGGATCGGCCTCAAGGACGCCACCGGAGACGAGAAGGCGCAGCTCGCGGCGAAGGCGGCGCTGCTGAACGGCGGCTACACGCTCGTCGAGGGCGGCAAGGCCGACAAGAGCGCGGCGCTCTCGCAGATCACCTACCGGGACGAGGCGCAGCGGGCCAAGGCGGTCGAGGTGGCCAAGACGCTGGGGCTGCCGGAGACGGCCGTCAAGAAGGCCGAGAGCGCGGTGAACGCGGACGTCGTGGTGGTCCTGGGCAAGGACTACAAGGCGTCCTGAGCCGCTGCGGGCGGCCTCGCCGGGCCCCTGAGCTGTGATTTCGTCCGCGCGGAACGTTCCGCGCGGGCGGTGTCGGCGGTACATGAGACCCTTGAGAGGATCTGCCCGCCAACCCGAAAGCATGGCCAGTGACCGCCACGGACCGCTCCATCGAGCTCATCACCGCCGCCGCCCAGGCCGCGGCCGACCGGCTCGCGCACGACATCATCGCGTACGACGTCAGCGACGTGCTGTCGATCACCGACGCCTTCCTCCTCGCCTCCGCGCCCAACGACCGCCAGGTCAAGTCGATCGTGGACGAGATCGAAGAGCGCCTGCTCAAGGAACTCGGCGCCAAGCCGGTGCGCCGCGAGGGCGACCGCGACGCCCGCTGGATCCTGCTCGACTACGTCGACATCGTCGTGCACGTCCAGCACAGCGAGGAGCGGGTCTTCTACGCGCTGGAGCGCCTGTGGAAGGACTGCCCCGAGATCGAGCTCCCCGAGGACGCCAAGCTCACCATCGGCAAGGCCGAGGAGCACGCGAAGCTGCGCGAGGCGCAGGGCGACGACGAACTGGACGGTGATCTGTTCTGAGCACGACCGACACGGGTACGACCGGTACGGCCGCCTCCACCGCACCGGCCGCTTCGGACGGCAAGGGCGGTCGCACCGGTCGGAAGATCGTCCTTTGGCGGCACGGGCAGACCTCGTGGAACCTGGAGCGCCGCTTCCAGGGCTCCACGGACATAGAGCTGACCGAGACCGGTGTGGCGCAGGCGCGCCGCGCCGCCCGGCTGCTCGCCTCGATGAAGCCGGACGCCATCGTCGCCTCGGACCTGCGGCGCGCCTCCGACACGGCCGCCGAGCTGGCCGCGCTCACCGGCCTCGCGGTGGAGCACGACGAGGCGCTGCGCGAGACGTACGCGGGCGAGTGGCAGGGGCTCACGCACGAGGAGATCCTCCACAAGTACGGCGAGCAGTACGCGGCGTGGAAGCGCGGCGAGCCCGTACGGCGCGGTGGCGGCGAGCTGGAGACCGAGGTCGCCGACCGGGCCGCGCCGGTGGTCCTGCGTCACGTCGACCTGCTGCCCGAGGGCGGCACGCTGGTGGTGGTCAGCCACGGCGGGACGATCCGTACGACCATCGGCCGTCTGCTGGAGCTGGACCCGTCCTCCTGGGAGAGCCTCGGCGGGCTCACCAACTGCTGCTGGTCCGTCCTCGGCGAGGGCGCGCGCGGCTGGCGCCTCATGGAGCACAACGCCGGCACGCTGCCGGAGCCGGTGCTCGGCGACGACGACTGAGCACGTCGGCGCTGCCCGCGGCGCAGGTCGGTGCGGGCGCACGGCCGGATTTCACTTTCCGGCTGGTCGCAGGCTAGAGTTCTTCTTGTTCGCAGCGCGGAACGCCGGAAACGGGGGGAGCGCCGCGGAGAGCGGGGCTATAGCTCAGTTGGTAGAGCGCCTGCATGGCATGCAGGAGGTCAGGAGTTCAATTCTCCTTAGCTCCACAATCGGTATCCCGTCCCCAACAGGGGGCGGGATACTTGCGTTTGTTCCTTTTTGTGCTTGCTGACCCGGCGCGTACCGGCATGGCAGAATCGGACCGCCGGAGGGGGACACGACGGCCCGACGCGGGAGGGAGTCGCTGACGGATGGGTGCACACCGGCGGCGGTGCGACTGGTGCAACAACGGCACGCCGATCGTGCGGGACATGGAGCCGGTCAACCCCGACTACCAGTACTGGTGCGAGGAATGCGCGCGGGCGCTGATCATAAAAGGCGACCCCATCGAGACGTACCGCGAGCTGGAGGGCGAGCCGATCTACGGCCGACTGCTCGACGAGCACTGCACGCTCAAGCGCTTCTACCAGTTCGCGAAGGCGTGAGGAAACGGACGTAGTGGTCCATGTCCGTCATGGCTCCGGCGGTGCGGAAACCGATTTTTGGACCAGGGCCATGACCGTGTAATGTTTGGGACGTCGCCAAGGGGAACCGCCAAGGGAAACCGGAACGGCAAGCAGTACCAAGCAGTACGAGGGGCTATAGCTCAGTTGGTAGAGCGCCTGCATGGCATGCAGGAGGTCAGGAGTTCAATTCTCCTTAGCTCCACAGTGAGGAAGCGGGTCACCCGGATCGGGTGGCCCGCTTCTCGTTGTGCGGAACGCCCGAGCGGGCGTCGGGGCCGCTGCGGTACCCTGACGCCATGCGTGCCGTACGCCTTCTGCTTACCGAGCCGCGCTGATCAGTACCGACCCTTCGAGACGGTCGGCATCGGCGCGGCGTCCCCTCCTGTGCGAGGGGTTTTTTCGTTTGGGCAGGCAGAGACGGCAGAGACGATCGATGGAGCTTCAGAAATCATGAGCGAGACGAACACCCCGGCCCCCGAGGCGGCCGAGGCGCACCGCTACACGGCTGCCATGGCCGCCGACATCGAGGCACGCTGGCAGGACGTATGGGACGCGGAGGGCACCTACGAGGCTCCCAACCCGACCGGTGACCTGGCCGGGGCCGACTCCGCGAAGACGGCGGCGCTCGTCGCGCGGCCCAGCAAGTTCATCATGGACATGTTCCCGTACCCCTCGGGTGCGGGCCTGCACGTCGGTCACCCGCTCGGGTACATCGCCACGGACGTCTTCGCCCGCCACCAGCGGATGACCGGCCACAACGTCCTGCACACCCTGGGCTTCGACGCCTTCGGCCTGCCGGCCGAGCAGTACGCCGTACAGACCGGCACGCACCCGCGCGTGTCCACCGAGGCCAACATCGAGAACATGAAGGTCCAGCTGCGCCGGCTGGGTCTGGGCCACGACAAGCGCCGCTCGTTCGCGACGATCGACCCGGACTACTACAAGTGGACGCAGTGGATCTTCCTGCAGATCTACAACTCCTGGTACGACGCCGACGCGAAGAAGGCCCGCCCGATCGCCGAGCTGGTCGCCTCCTTCGAGGACGGCTCCCGCGAGGTCCCCGGAGGCCGTGCCTGGGCGGAGCTGGGTGCGGGTGAGCGGGCCGGCGTGCTGAACGAGTACCGGCTGGCCTACGCCTCGGACGCGCCCGTGAACTGGTGCCCGGGACTGGGCACCGTACTGGCCAACGAGGAGGTCACCGCCGACGGCCGGTCCGAGCGCGGCAACTTCCCCGTCTTCAAGGCGAAGCTGAGCCAGTGGAACATGCGGATCACGGCCTACGCCGACCGCCTGCTGGACGACCTGGACGCGCTGGACTGGCCCGAGGCCATCAAGCTCCAGCAGCGCAACTGGATCGGTCGCAGCGAAGGCGCCCGCGTGGACTTCCCCGTCGGCGCCGACGCGATCACCGTCTTCACCACCCGTCCCGACACCCTGTTCGGTGCCACCTACATGGTGCTGGCGCCCGAGCACGAGCTGGTCGAGAAGATCGTCCAGGCCGCCTGGCCCGAGGGCACCCACCAGGTGTGGACCGGCGGCGCCGCGACCCCCCGCGAAGCGGTGGACGCGTACCGCAAGCAGGCCGCGGCCAAGTCGGACGTCGAGCGGCAGGCCGAGGCCAAGGACAAGACCGGCGTCTTCACCGGCGCGTACGCCACCAACCCGGTCAGCGGCGCCCAGGTCCCCGTCTTCATCGCCGACTACGTCCTGATGGGCTACGGCACCGGCGCGATCATGGCCGTCCCGGCGCACGACAGCCGCGACTTCGAGTTCGCCCGCGCCTTCGAACTGCCGATGCGCTGCGTGGTGGAGCCCTCCGACGACCGCGACGCCGACCCGGCGGAGTGGGACGACGCGTTCTCCTCCTACGACGGCACGATCGTCAACTCCACCGGCGAGGGCATCTCGCTGGACGGCCTGGGCGTCGTCGAGGCGAAGGCCCGCATCACCGACTGGCTGGCCGAGCGCGGCATCGGTGAAGGCACCGTCAACTTCCGTCTGCGCGACTGGCTGTTCAGCCGCCAGCGCTACTGGGGCGAGCCGTTCCCGATCGTCTACGACGAGGACGGCGTCGCGCACCCGCTGCCCGAGTCGATGCTGCCGCTGGAGCTGCCGGAGGTCGAGGACTACTCGCCGCGCACCTTCGCGCCCGACGACGCCGCCTCGAAGCCCGAGACCCCCCTGTCGCGCAACGAGGACTGGGTCTACGTGGAGCTGGACCTGGGCCGGGGCGAGGGCGTCAAGCGCTACCGCCGCGAGACCAACACCATGCCCAACTGGGCCGGCTCCTGCTGGTACGAGCTGCGCTACCTGGACCCGCACAACGACTCGGCGCTGGTCGACCCGGCGATCGAGCAGTACTGGATGGGCCCGCGCGAAGGCGCCCCGCACGGCGGCGTCGACCTGTACGTGGGCGGCGCCGAGCACGCGGTGCTGCACCTGCTGTACGCGCGCTTCTGGTCCAAGGTGCTGTTCGACTTGGGTCACGTCTCCTCCGCCGAGCCGTTCCACAAGCTGTTCAACCAGGGCATGATCCAGGCCTACGCCTACACCGACGCGCGCGGCGTGTACGTGCCCGCGGCCGAGGTCGAGGAGCGCGACGGCGGCTACTTCTACCAGGGCGAGCCGGTCAAGCGCGAGCACGGCAAGATGGGCAAGTCCCTCAAGAACGCCGTCACGCCGGACGAGATCTGCGAGGAGTACGGCGCCGACACGCTGCGCCTGTACGAGATGGCGATGGGCCCGCTGGACGTGTCGCGCCCGTGGGACACGCGGGCCGTGGTCGGCCAGTACCGGCTGCTCCAGCGCCTGTGGCGCAACATCGTGGACGAGGAGACGGGCGCGGTGACGGTCGTCGACGCCGAGCCCGCCGAGGACACCCTGCGCGCGCTGCACAAGGCCATCGACGGGGCCGGCGCGGACCTGGCGGGGCTGCGCTTCAACACCGCCATCGCGAAGATCACCGAGCTGAACAACTTCCTGACGAAGGCCGGCCGGCCGCTGGAGCGCTCGGTCGCCGAGCGGCTGGTGCTGCTCGTCGCCCCGCTGGCTCCGCACATCGCGGAGGAGCTGTGGCACCGGCTGGGGCACAGCGACTCGGTGGTCCACCAGGACTTCCCCGTCGCGGACCCGGCGTACGTGGTGGACGAGAGCGTGACGTGCGTCGTCCAGGTCAAGGGCAAGGTCAAGGCGCGCCTGGAAGTGCCGCCCACGGTCTCCGAGGGCGACCTGGAGCAGCTGGCGCTGGCCGACGAGGCGGTCGTGGCGGCGCTGGGCGGTGCGGAGATCCGCAAGGTGATCGTGCGCGCGCCGAAGCTCGTGAACATCGTCATCTGAGGGGCGGCGGCCTGATCTAGGGGTCTTCCCGTACGGGCAGGTTGGGGGTTCGAAGGGAACCCCCGGCCTGCCCGTTGCGTTTACGGTGGAGGGGACGGAATAGGCAGGGGAAGGGAGCCTCATGGAGGCGGGCGCGTTGGTCATCTTTGCCCTGTTGGTGCTGTTCGCCTTCTTGGGGCTGGGTGCGTGGGTCACGGTGAAGGCGGTCGGCGCGGCCAAGCGCGGCGTGGACCGGACGCTGACGCAGGCCCGGCGGACCGTGGAGGACACGACCCTCAGGGCCAGGAGCCTCGGCCAGGTGGGGGTCACGGCGGGGCTGGCGCAGCTGAGGCTCGACCTGCGGACATCCATGCGGGCCACGCAGCAGGCCCTGTACCAGGGCGTGCAGACGGACGCCTCGCTGAGGGAGTCGATCGGCCTCTTCGAGCGGCTGAGCGAACACGGGCACGACCTGGACGCCGAGCTGAAGCGGCTGGAGCAGGAGCCGGACCGCAAGCGGATCGCCGCGAGCCTGCCCGACCTGCGGGAACGCACGCGCAAGATCACGGAGTCGGCGGACTCCTTGCGGTGGGCGGCGCGGGAACGCGCGCGGCGCTTCGCGGAGGACGACCTGTCCACGCTGTCTGCGCAGATCGAGGTGGAGTCGGGCGCGCTGCGCGACTGGTCGCGGGAGTCGGTGGACGACCTCACGGCCGCCGCCGCCTCCTGGGACGCGACGACCGGGCCGGAGCGCCGGGCCGATGCCCCGGCGGAGCCGGGCCCCGCGGCCCTGAACCCGGCCTCCCGGACTCCTCGTCACCCCTGGGAGAAGGCGCCGAGGAAGACTCCGAGGCCGGAGACGACGGCCTGAGGGTGGGTCGACGGGGTGGGTCCGGAGCGTTCGGGTGCGCTGCTCTTCGGGTGTGCTGCTTGAGTTGAGGCCGCTCGGGCGTGAGGGGGTGGCTTGGCCAGCGGCCCGGGGTGGAGGCCGCTCGGGCGTGAGGGGGTGGCTTGGCCGGCCGGCGGTTTGGCGGGGAGCCCGCTCGGTGGTCCGGCGTGGAGTCCGCTCGGAAGGGTCCGGCCCGTGTGCGAAGGCCCTGGTGAGGGGCTCGTGCTGCCGGAGGGGGGTCGCTGGCGGTAACCTCCCGCTCATGTCCCGCCATGTCGCGATCGTCACCGATTCCACGGCCTACCTGCCCCCACCGGCGATGGCGCGGCATCGGATCACCGCTGTCCCCCTGACCGTGGTGCTCGGCGACGAGGCGCTCGAAGAAGGCACCGAAATCTCGGCCCGCAGCCTCGCCCTCGCCCTGCAGAAGCGCCGCTCGGTCACCACCTCCCGCCCCAGCCCGGACGACTTCGCACGGGCCTACCGGGCCGCCGCCGACGCCGGCGCGGCTGGCATCGTCAGCCTCCACCTCTCTGCCGAGTTCTCCGGCACCTGGGACGCGGCCGTGGTCGCCGCCAAGACCGCCCCCGTCCCGGTCCGGGTCGTGGACACCGGCATGGTGGCCATGGCCCTCGGCTTCTGCGCGCTCGCCGCCGCCGAGGTGGTGGAGACCGGTGGTTCGGTGGACGAGGCCGTGGCCGCCGCGGAGAAGAGGGCCGCCGACATGTCGGCGTACTTCTACGTCGACACCCTCGACTACCTCCGACGCGGAGGCCGCATCGGGGCCGCGCAGGCCCTCCTCGGCTCGGCGCTCGCCGTCAAGCCGCTGCTCACGCTGGACGGCGGTCGGATCGAGATGCTGGAGAAGGTGCGGACGGCGTCCAAGGCCATCGCCCGCCTCGAAGAACTCGCCGTCGAACGCGCCGGCTCGGGCAGTGTCGACATCGCGGTGCACCACCTCGCGGCGCCGGAGCGGGCCGACAAGCTTGCGCAACGGCTCCGGGAGCGGGTCCCCGGGCTGGTCGAGCTGCACGTCAGCGAGGTCGGCGCGGTCATCGGCGCACACACCGGGCCGGGTCTGCTGGCGGCCGTCGTCTCGCCACGCTGATCGTTGGCGGGTGCACGGCCGGGGTTGTTCGGCGGCGGGGGGACAGCCCGGGCTGGTCGTCGGCGGGGCACGGTCGGGTGCTTTCGGGCGGCGTCCGGCGCACGGAACGGCCCGGCGGGTCACCGGAACGGGTGGCCGGGTTATCCACAACGGTCAGGTCATCCACCGGAATTGATGCCTCCGAACGAGGATCGGGGAAGGCCCCTACCGTCGTGGCATGACTCTGCGCACGCGTACTTCGTCCCCTTCCCGAGCCGGCGGCACCAGTGGCCCCGGTCGTCCGCGCCGGTCCGACGGACGGCTGCGTGACCGCCGGCGGCAGCCGTACCCCGATCCCGCGACCGTGCGGCGCCGGGCCGAGGCCATCCTCACGGCACCGCCGCCCGAGCCGCCGCCCGACCCCCTGTCCGACCCGCCGCCCGGGGTCCGCGTTCGCGTCCCCGACGCCGTGGCCGGCCCCGAGCCGGTGGTCGGGGCCGAAGCGGCCCCGCCGGACGGCCGGGGCTCGCGGTGGCTCGCAGTGCGGGAGCGGCTGCCGGTCTGGGTCCAGGCGCGGTGCGGGGTGGAGCCGCGGACGGTGGCGGCGCTCGCGGTGGTGCTGGTTGCGGGGGTGGGTTTCGCCGCCCAGCAGTACTGGTCGGCGCGGCCGGGGCCGGTGACCGCGCCGGCGGTGGTCGCCCCTGCTTCGGTACCCGCCCCGGCCCCGGGGCCGTCGGCCCCGGCCCCCACGGGAGGCAACCGGGTCGTGGTGGACGTCAGTGGCAAGGTCCGGGAGCCGGGGGTGCGGACGCTGCCCGCCGGAGCGCGGGTGGAGGACGCCCTGGCCGCCGCCGGGGGAGTGCGGCCGGGCACCGACATGACCGGGCTGAACCGGGCCCGGGTGCTGGTGGACGGCGAACAGGTGGTGGTGGGCGCACCCGCGCAGCCCCCGGCGGGGGGTGGCGGCCCGGGTTCCGGGTCCGGGTCCGGTGGCGGCCCGCTGAGCCTGGGCAGCGCCACCGTCGCGCAGCTCGACGGGCTGCCCGGGGTGGGTCCGGTGCTCGCGCAGCACATCGTCGACTTCCGGACCGCGCGGGGCGGGTTCCGTTCCGTGGAGGAACTCCGGCAGGTCAACGGCATCGGCGAACGCCGGTTCTCCGACCTGCGCAAGCTGGTGCGGCCGTGAATCGCCCCGAGGGGTCCGGGCCGATGGACCTGCGGCTCGCCGGCCCGGCCCTGGGCGCGTGGGCGGCGGCCGCCGTCTGCCTCGACGTGCCGGCCGCGTGGACCGTCGCCGGGGTGGGCCTGGCGGTCGCCGCGGCGGGGCTGTTGCTGCTGGTCGGCCACCATGGGCCGGGTCCGCTGTGGAGGGTGGGCGCGGCCGCTGCCGCCGCGTTGCTCTGCGCGGGCGCCGGTGCCGGGGTGGCCGGGCTCCAGCGGGCCGAGGCGCGGGCCGGTCCCGTGCTCGGGCTGGCCGGGAAGCACGCCCGGGTCTGGGCGGAGCTCACCGTCGGCTCCGATCCCCGCGGCGTCGGGGGCGGGGGCGGGCCGCCGATGGTGACGCTGGACGCGGTGGTGACCCGGGTGACCGGCCCCGACGGCGCGCGGACCAGGGTCGAGACGCCGGTACGGGTGCTGGCCGGGCACCCGGCGTGGGCGGGGCTCCAGCCCTCGACGCGGGTCGAGGTGGTGGGGCGGCTGTCCCCCGGCCGGGGCGGTGAGCGGGCCGTGGCGTTGCTCCGCCCGGCCGGGGACGCGCCGCCGAGGGTGATTCGTGGCCCGGACCGGGTACAGCGCCTCGCGGGAACCCTGCGGGCCGGGCTGCGCGAGGCGACGCGGGGGCTCGCGCCCGACGCCCGGGCGCTGCTGCCGGGCCTGGTCGTCGGCGACGTGTCCCGGGTCCCGCCCGACCTGCACGAGGCGTTCCGCGCCACCGACCTGCTGCACCTGCTGGCCGTGTCCGGCTCCAACCTGACGGTGGTGCTGTTCCTGCTGATCGGGCCTCCGGCCGCCGCGCAGCACGCCGAACGGCGCGGCCTGGCACCGCGCCTGGGGCTCTCGCTCCGGGCCACTGCCCTGTGCGGGGCGGCGCTGACGCTCGCCTTCGTGGTGGTGTGCCGGCCCGAACCGAGCGTGCTGCGGGCCGCCGCCTGCGGGGCGGTCACCCTGCTGGCCCTGGCCACCGGCCGGCGCAGGTCCCTGGTGCCCGCACTGGCCGCGGCGGTTCTGCTGCTGGTGCTGTACGACCCGTGGCTGGCCCGCAGCACCGGGTTCCTGCTGTCCGTGCTGGCCACCGGGGCGCTGCTCACGCTGGCGCCGCGGTGGGGCGAGGCCCTGCGGCGGCGGGGCGTGCGGCCGGGGCTCGCCGATGCGCTGGGGGCCGCCGCGGCCGCCCAGGCGGTGTGCGCGCCGGTGGTCGCGGTGCTGTCCGCCCGGGTCAGCCTGGTGGCGGTGCCGTGCAACCTGCTGGCCGAACTCGCGGCGGGTCCCGCGACGGTGCTCGGGTTCGCGACGCTCGCCGTGGCTCCGCTGTGGATGCCCGCGGCGGAACTCCTCGCCCGGTGCGCGGGGGTGCCGGCCGGGTGGATCGCGGGGGTGGCCCGCGCCGGGGCGGGGCTGCCAGGGGCGGAGCTGGCGTGGCCCGACGGGTGGGCGGGGGGTGCGCTGCTGGCCGCCGCCACGGTCGGCGTGGCCGGTCTGTGCGTCCGGTGGGGGCGCAGGTGGTGGTTCTGCTCCGCCCTGGCCGTGGCGCTGCTCGCCGCCGTACTCAGGCCGCCGCTGCTCGTTCGTACATTCAAAGGATGGCCGCCGCCCGGCTGGAGTTACGTCCAGTGCGCGGTGGGGCAGGGGGACGCGGCCGTGCTCGCCGTGGGCCCTGGTACGGCGGTGGTCGTGGACGCGGGACCGGAGGCCGAACCGGTGGACGCGTGCCTGCGGAGCCTGGGGGTGCGGAGGATCCCGTTGCTCGTGCTCACGCACTTCCACGCCGATCACGTGGGCGGGCTCGCCGGGGTGCTGCGGGGCCGGGCCGTGGGCGCCATCCAGACGACGACGCTGGAGGAGCCGGCCGGGCAGGCCGAGTTCGTCCGGCGCACGGCCGCCGGCGCCGGGGTTCCCGTCATGGCCGCCGTCGCGGGAGAGCGGCGCCGGACCGGACCGCTGGAGTGGCGGGTGCTGTGGCCGCCACCCGCCGGCCCGCCGGCGCAGGGACCGAACGACGCGAGCGTCGCCCTGCTGGTGCGAACCTCCGGCCTGACCCTGCTCCTCCTCGGTGACCTCGAACCACTCGCCCAGCAGGCCCTGTTGAGGGATCATCCGGAACTGGGGCCCGTGGACGTGCTGAAAGTGGCGCACCACGGCTCCGCGCACCAGGACCCCGTGCTCCAGGCGCGGGTCAGGCCACGGATCGCCCTCGTCCCGGTCGGCGCCGGCAACCGGTACGGACATCCCGCACCCGCTACGCTCGCCAGGCTGCGGGCGATGGGCACGGCCGTCCTGCGCACCGACACCGACGGCAGCGTGGCCGTCGCGGGAAGCGGCCCCGGGCTACGGGCGTTTCCGGCCGGGCGACGGCGCGGACGGCGCGGGCATACCGGGGTCGACCCTTCTGTTTGCCCCCAACCCGACAGCATGATCGAATGCGTTTTCGCCAACACGGTCCAAGTCCACACTGCACGGGGGTGCATCAACCATGTTCGGACGCCGACGGGGGACGGATACGGGCGGCAGCGCCGCGTCCCATACGGCCGCGACGCTGACGTTGCCGCCAACGGCCCGGTTGCTCAGCTGCCGGGTGCTCGACACGGTCCACCAGCCGGTCCGCCAAGCGAAGTTCGAAGTCACCGACCCGATAGGCCGCCGGGTCGTCAGCGGGGAGACCGACCCGTACGGCGGGTTCAACGCAGCCGTGCCGGAGGGGGAGTACCGGCTCTCCGTCACCGCCGAGGGCTACGCGCCCTTCCACGGGGCGACGCTGGTCGGCGACCCGGCGCAGCACGGCACCGCGGAGATCGTCCTCGACGCGGTGGAGCCGCCGCTGCTGCCCGCGCCCGGACACTGGGAACTCGACCCGACCCACTCCTCGATCGGCTTCACCGCACGGCACATCGGCTTCGCCCGGATCCACGGACGGTTCACCACGTTCGCCGGAGCGGTACGGATAGCCGAGCGGATGGAGGACTCCTCCATGCGCGTGATCATCGACGCGGGCAGCATCGACACCGGGCTGCGGATGCGGGACGACCACCTGCGCTCCGCCGACTTCCTGGACGCGGCGCGCCATCCCACGGTCGAGTTCTACAGCGAGCGTTTCATCCACCGCAGTGGCAGCCGCTGGGCCGTCGCGGGCGCACTGACCCTCCACGGCGTCAGCCGCTCCGTGACCCTGGACACCCAGTACCTGGGCCACGGCACGGGCCTCCAGGGCGAACCCCGGGCCGCTTGCCGGGCGACTGCCGCACTGAACCGCGAGGACTTCGCGCTCAACTGGCAGTCACTGCTGGCCCACGGGGTCGCGGCGATCGGTGCGAGCGTCGAGGTCGAGCTGGACGTCCAGATCGTCCACAAGGCCTGAGGGGGCCGGGGCGGGGCTCAGGGAGCCTCCAACCACCCGTCGTAGGCGCCGGCGAGGTCGTCCAGGGAAGCGGAATCGAGCTTCTCCTGCGGGTCCTCGATGACGACCAGCCACTGGGCGTCCTCCGCGTCGTCCTCGCCGGCCAGGGCGTCGCGGACCAGTTGGGGCTCCTCGGGCAGGCCGAAGCGGTCGACGGCCTCGGTCGCCACCTCCTCGGCGGCGTCGCGGTCGGGCAGGACCAGTACATGTCGCACGTTCACCCGGCCATTCTCCGGGACGGGGCGGTGGCCGCGGATCGGGGGAGGGGGACTGTCGGTGGGGCGTGGGATGCTGGAGGCGATGGCCACCAGGAAGAACCCCACCGACGATCCGCTCGCCCCGCTCACCCTCGCGGTGGGGCAGGAGGACCTGCTGCTCGACCGCGCCGTACGGGAAGTGGTGACGGCGGCGCGTGCCGCCGACGCCGACACGGACGTGCGCGACCTCGCCTCCGAGCAACTCCAGCCCGGCACGCTGGCCGAGCTGACCAGTCCCTCGCTGTTCTCCGAGCGCAAGGTCCTGATCGTGCGCAACGCGCAGGACCTGTCCGCCGATGCGGTGAAGGAGGTCAAGGCGTACCTCGCGGCGCCCTACGAGGAGATCGTCCTCGTGCTCCTGCACGCCGGTGGCGTCAAGGGCAAGGGCCTGCTGGACGCGGCGCGCAAGGCCGGGGCCCGGGAGGTCGCCTGCCCGAAGATGACGAAGGCCGCGGACCGGCTGTCGTTCGTGCGGGGGGAGTTCCGCACGCTGGGGCGTTCGGCCACCCCCGAGGCGTGCCAGAGCCTGGTCGATGCGATCGGCAGCGACCTGCGGGAGCTCGCGAGCGCGGCGGCGCAGCTGTGCGCGGACGTCGAGGGGACCATCGACGAGGCCGTGGTCGGGCGGTACTACACGGGCCGGGCGGAAGCCTCCAGCTTCACCGTCGCGGACCGGGCGGTCGAAGGGCGGGCGGCGGAGGCCCTCGAAGCCCTGCGCTGGTCACTGTCCACCGGTGTGGCGCCGGTGCTGATCACCAGTGCCCTGGCCCAGGCCGTACGGGCCATCGGGAAACTGGCCTCGGCCCCGCGCGGAGCCCGCCCGGGCGACCTCGCGCGGGACCTGGGCATGCCGCCGTGGAAGATCGACCGGGTCCGGCAGCAGATGCGGGGCTGGTCGGCGGACGGCGTCTCGGAGGCGTTGCGCGCGGTGGCGCTGGCCGACGCGGGAGTGAAGGGCGGCGGCGACGATCCGGAGTACGCCCTGGAGAAGGCGGTAGTGGCGGTCTCCCGCGCAGCCCGCCCCCACCAGCGCTAGGCCGCCTCTTCCGGATCTTGCTTGACCCGCGCCGCCCGGCGCCGAGCGGCTGCCTCCGGCGCCATCGGCGTGCCGGGGGCGTGTCGGCGGCGTCCTCGCTGCCGTCCGGGTAGGACGAAGGCCCCGGCCGGCCCTGGGGAAGGGTGGCGGTCGGGGCCTTCGGTACTTCTGGGTGCGCCGCACCCGCGTGGCGAACGCTTCGCGTGCGGCGCGGTTGCCGGTCAGGAGCGGGAGAGAGGGCCCGCTGGGTCCCTACCCGGCGATCACATCAGGAGCTCAGCCCTGGAGGGTGGCAACCTTGGTGGCCAGCGCCGACTTCTTGTTGGCGGCGGCGTTCTTGTGGATGACACCCTTCGAGACAGCCTTGTCGAGCGCACGCGCGGCGGCGCGGGAAGCCACGGTGGCCTTCTCGACGTCACCGGCGGCCACGGCCTCACGGGCCTTGCGGATCGCGGTCTTGAGCGAAGACTTGACGGCCTTGTTGCGCAGGCGCGCCTTCTCGTTCGTCTTGTTCCGCTTGATCTGGGACTTGATGTTCGCCACGAAAGAGCCTTTTCAGGTTCAGAGTTTGATCTTCGGATTGTGTCCCGGACGGTGAGAGGCCATACGAGACACAGCTGCCCAGGCTACCAGGCACGCTCCGGACGGCCCAAACCGAGCGCACTACGCCGTCCATGGGACCATGGGACTCTGCATCTACGAGATATACGACCCGAGAATCAGGACACTGCGTGCCCGCGATCCCCAGCCACGTGCCCGAGCCGAGCCGTACCGACCCGGCGCTGATCCGCAATTTCTGCATCATCGCGCACATCGACCACGGCAAGTCGACCCTCGCCGACCGGATGCTCCAGCTGACCGGCGTCGTCGACCAGCGGCAGATGCGCGCCCAGTATCTCGACCGCATGGACATCGAGCGTGAGCGCGGCATCACGATCAAGTCGCAGGCGGTCCGTCTGCCCTGGGCGCCCACCGAGGGCCCGGGCAAGGGCGACACGCACATCCTGAACATGATCGACACCCCCGGTCACGTCGACTTCACGTACGAGGTCTCGCGCTCCCTCGCCGCGTGCGAGGGCACGGTCCTCCTCGTCGACGCCGCCCAGGGCATCGAGGCGCAGACCCTCGCCAACCTGTACCTGGCGATGGAGAACGACCTCGCGATCGTCCCGGTCCTCAACAAGATCGACCTGCCGGCCGCCCAGCCGGAGAAGTTCGCCGAGGAGCTCGCGAACCTGGTCGGCTGCCAGCCCGAGGACGTGCTGCGCGTCTCGGCGAAGACCGGCCTGGGCGTGGACGCGCTGCTGGACAAGGTCGTCGCCACCGTCCCGGCGCCGGTCGGCGTCAAGGACGCCCCCGCCCGCGCGATGATCTTCGACTCGGTCTACGACTCGTACCGCGGCGTGGTGACCTACGTCCGTGTCGTCGACGGCCAGCTCAACAAGCGCGAGCGCATCCGGATGATGTCCACCGGCGCCACGCACGAGCTGCTGGAGATCGGCGTCTCCTCCCCGGAGATGACCCCGGCCGACGGCATCGGCGTCGGCGAGGTGGGCTACATCATCACCGGCGTGAAGGACGTCCGTCAGTCCAAGGTCGGTGACACGATCACCAGCCTGCACAACGGCGCGACCGAGGCCCTCGGCGGCTACAAGGACCCGAAGCCGATGGTCTTCTCGGGCCTGTACCCGCTCGACGGCTCGGACTACCCGGACCTGCGCGAGGCCCTGGACAAGCTCCAGCTCAACGACGCCGCGCTCGTCTACGAGCCGGAGACCTCGGCGGCGCTCGGCTTCGGCTTCCGCGTCGGCTTCCTCGGCCTGCTGCACCTGGACGTGGTCCGCGAGCGCCTGGAGCGCGAGTTCGGCCTCGACCTGATCGCCACCGCCCCGAACGTGGTCTACCGCGTCGTCCTGGAGGACGGCAAGGAGGTCACCGTCACCAACCCGAGCGAGTTCCCCGAGGGCAAGATCTCGGACGTGTTCGAGCCGGTCGTGCGGGCCACGATCCTCGCTCCCAGCGAGTTCATCGGCGCGATCATGGAGCTGTGCCAGACCCGCCGCGGCACCCTGCTCGGCATGGACTACCTCTCCGAGGACCGGGTCGAGATCCGCTACACGCTCCCTCTGGCCGAGATCGTGTTCGACTTCTTCGACCAGTTGAAGTCCAAGACGCGCGGTTACGCCTCCCTGGACTACGAGCCCACCGGCGAGCAGTCCTCCAGCCTGGTCAAGGTCGACATCCTGCTGCACGGCGACAAGGTCGACGCCTTCTCGGCCGTCTGCCACAAGGACGCCGCCTACGCGTACGGCGTGCGGCTCGTCGCCAAGCTGCGCGAGCTCATCCCGCGCCAGGCCTTCGAGGTGCCGATCCAGGCGGCCGTCGGCTCGCGCGTCATCGCCCGCGAGACCATCCGTGCCATCCGCAAGGACGTCCTCGCGAAGTGCTACGGCGGTGACATCTCCCGTAAGCGGAAGCTGCTGGAGAAGCAGAAGGAAGGCAAGAAGCGGATGAAGATGGTCGGCTCCGTGGAGGTCCCGCAGGAGGCCTTCATCGCCGTCCTCTCCAGCGACGAGTCCGGCGGCAAGAAGAAGTAGCCGACGGGTGACCCCACTCGCGACAAACGGGCCCACATGTGGACGCATGTGGGCCCGTTTCGTTATGAACCGGCCGCTCGCCGCCCCTTACGCGCGGGCCGGGCGGCCTTTAGTCTGATCACTGCTCGATGGTTACTCGCCAGTCACAAACTCGCCAACAGCACGTGCGCAGGTCCCCACCCCGCCAGCCCCAAGCGCCCCACGCCCACGCTGCTGCGTGGACCGGTCCGGAGGATGTCGTGAGCGACACACAGACCTTGATCGAGAACCGCCCGCCCACCGTGGCGGCCCTCTTCCTTGAGCGTGTCGCCGCCACGCCGGACGGGGAGGCCTACCGGTACCCGGTCCCCTCGGCGAACGGCGGGCCCGACGACTGGAAGTCACTCAGCTGGGGCCAGGCCGCCGACCGGGTGTTCGCCATCGCCGCCGGTCTCGTCGACCTCGGCCTCGGCTCCGAGGACCGGGTCGCGCTGGCCTCCAACACCCGGGTCGAGTGGATCCTCGCCGACCTCGGCGTGATGTGCGCCGGCGCCGCGACCACCACCATCTACCCCAGCACCAACGCGGAGGAGTCGGCCTTCATCCTCGCCGACTCCGAGAGCCGGGTCCTGATCGCCGAGGACGCGAAGCAGCTGGCCAAGGCCCGCGCGCACCGCGCCGACCTGCCGCGCCTGGCCCACGTGGTCGTCCTGGACGCCGACGACGCCCTGGAGGCGGAAGGCGACCCCGAGGGCTGGGTCCTCTCCCTCGACGCCCTGGAGGCGCGCGGCAGGGAGTACCTCGCCAAGCACCCCGAGGCGGTCAAGGAGCGGATCGGGTCCATCAGCGCGGACCAGCTCGCCACGCTGATCTACACCTCCGGCACCACCGGCCGCCCCAAGGGCGTGCGCCTGCCCCACGACAACTGGTCGTACATGGCCAAGGCGACCGTGGCCACCGGCATGATCAACGCGGACGACGTCCAGTACCTGTGGCTGCCGCTGGCCCACGTCTTCGGCAAGGTGCTCACCTCCGGCCAGATCGAGGTCGGGCACGTCACCGCCGTCGACGGCCGTATCGACAAGATCATCGAGAACCTGCCGGTGGTGCAGCCGACCTACATGGCGGCCGTCCCGCGCATCTTCGAGAAGGTCTACAACGGTGCCGCGGGCAAGGCCCGGGTCGCGGGCGGCGCCAAGTACAAGATCTTCAAGTGGGCCGCCGAGGTGGCCCGCGAATACGCCAGGACCAGCCAGGACAACCACCGGCGCACCGGAAGCACGAAGGTCCCCCTCGGCCTCGCCGCCAAGCACAAGGTCGCCGACGCGCTCGTCTACTCCAAGCTCCGCGAGGCCTTCGGCGGCAAGCTGCGCGCCGCCGTCTCCGGTTCCGCCGCGCTCGCGCCCGACATCGGCTACTTCTTCGCCGGCGCCGGCATCCACATCCTGGAGGGTTACGGGCTCACCGAGTCCAGCGCCGCCTCCTTCGTCAACCCCGGCGAGGCCTACCGCACCGGCACGGTCGGCAAGCCGCTCCCCGGCACCGAGGTCCGCATCGCCGACGACGGCGAGATCCTGCTGCGCAGCCCCGGCATCATGCAGGGCTACCACCGGCTGCCCGACAAGACCGCCGAGGTGCTGGAAGCGGACGGCTGGCTGCACACGGGCGACATCGGCGAGCTCTCGCCCGACGGCTACCTGCGCATCACCGACCGCAAGAAGGACCTGATCAAGACCTCGGGCGGCAAGTACGTGGCCCCGGCGGAGGTCGAAGGCCAGTTCAAGGCCATCTGCCCGTACGTCTCCAGCATCGTCGTGCACGGCGCGGACCGGAACTTCTGCTCGGCGCTGATCGCGCTCGACGGCCCGGCGATCCTGGGCTGGGCGGCCGAGCACGGCCTGGAGGGCAAGACGTACGCCGAGGTCGCGGCCGCGCCGGAGACCAACCGGCTGATCGAGACGTACGTACAGACCCTCAACGAGGGCCTCCAGCGCTGGCAGACGATCAAGCAGTTCCGGCTGCTGCCGCGCGACCTGGACGTCGAGCACGGTGACCTCACGCCGAGCCTGAAACTCAAGCGTCCGGTCGTCGAGCGCGAGTTCAAGCACCTCATCGACGAGATGTACGCGGGCTCGAACGAGGCGTAAACGACCTTGGGGCAGTGCGGGACAATGGGCACATGCCTTCCGCACTGCCCGACGGTGACCCCATGCCCGAAGACGGCTCGCTGCCGTCCCACGCCCTGGCGGGTGCCGGGGACCGGCCGCTCGGGTTCTACCTGCACGTCCCGTACTGCGCCACGCGCTGCGGCTACTGCGACTTCAACACCTACACGGCGACCGAGCTGCGGGGTACCGGAGGCGTGCTCGCCTCCCGCGAGAACTACGCCGACACCCTGATCGACGAGGTCCGCCTCGCCCGCAAGGTGCTCGGGGACGACCCCAGGGCCGTGCGGACCGTGTTCGTGGGCGGCGGCACGCCGACACTGCTGCCGGCCGCCGACCTCGTACGGATGCTCGCGGCGATCCGGGACGAATTCGGTCTGGCACCGGACGCGGAGATCACGACGGAGGCCAACCCGGAGTCCGTGGACCCCGCGTACCTCGCGCAGCTGCGGGCGGGCGGGTTCAACCGGATCTCCTTCGGCATGCAGAGCGCCAAGCAGCACGTCCTCAAGGTGCTGGACCGTACGCACACCCCCGGGCGGCCGGAGGCGTGCGTCGCCGAGGCACGGGCGGCGGGCTTCGAGCACGTGAACCTGGACCTGATCTACGGCACGCCCGGCGAGACGGACGAGGACTGGCGGGCGTCGCTCTCGGCGGCGCTGGGGGCCGGTCCGGACCACATCAGCGCGTACGCGCTGATCGTGGAGGAGGGCACGCAGCTGGCCCGGCGGATCCGGCGCGGCGAGGTCCCGATGACGGACGACGACGTGCACGCCGACCGGTACCTGATCGCGGACGCGGTGATGGCGGAGGCCGGGTACCACTGGTACGAGGTGTCGAACTGGGCCACCTCGGAGGCCGGGCGGTGCCTGCACAACGAGCTGTACTGGCGCGGCGCGGACTGGTGGGGCGCGGGGCCGGGGGCGCACTCGCACGTGGGCGGGGTGCGGTGGTGGAACGTGAAGCACCCGGGGGCGTACGCCGCCGCGCTGGCCGAGGGCCGTTCCCCCGGGGCCGGGCGGGAGGTCCTGTCGGAGGAGGACCGGCGGGTGGAGCGGATCCTGCTGGAGCTGCGGCTGGTGGACGGCGTGCCGTTGGCCCTGCTGGCTCCGGCCGGGCTGGCCGCGGCCGGTCGGGCCCTGGCGGACGGGCTGCTGGAGCCGGGGCCGTACGGGGCGGGGCGGGCCGTGTTGACGCTGCGGGGGCGGTTGCTGGCCGACGCGGTGATCCGGGACCTGGTCGACTGACGCGGGTCGACTGACGCGGGGCGGCGGGTGCGGGTGCGGGTGTGCCGGTGCCGGTGCCGGTGCGGGTGTGCCGGGTGCGGCGCCGTTGCGCTGCGCGGCCCCGGCTGTGCCGGGCTTTCCGGGGCTCCGCCCCGGGCCCCGCGCCTCAAACGCCGGCGGGGCTGGGTTTCCTCGCCCCGCGCCTCAAGCGCCGGCGGGGCTGGGTTTCCCGCGCCTCAAACGCCGGCGGGGGTGGATTGCCCGGGGATCAGGCGTCGGCCGGGGTCGTGACGTGGTCGATGAGGTGTTCCACCGCGCGCAGGAGGGTGGGGTCGAGGTCCTTGTAGGACGTGACGCGGGACAGGATGTGCTGCCAGGCCGCGCCCGTGTTCGGGGGCCAGCCGAGGGCGCGGCAGATGCCCGTCTTCCAGTCCTGGCCCGGGGGGATCACCGGCCAGGCCGGGATGCCCAGGGCCGAAGGCTTCACCGCCTGCCAGACGTCCACGTACGGGTGGCCCACCACCAGGACGTGCGGGGACGTCACCGACGCCGCGATGCGGGACTCCTTCGTACCCGGCACCAGGTGGTCGACCAGCACGCCCAGGCGGGCGTCCGGCGCCGGGGCGAAGTCCGCCACGATGGCGGGGAGGTCGTCGATGCCCTCCAGGTACTCCACGACCACCCCCTCGATCCGCAGGTCGTCGCCCCACACCCGCTCCACCAGCTCCGCGTCGTGGCGGCCCTCGACGTAGATCCGCCCCGCCCGCGCCACCCGCGCCCGCGCCCCGGGGACGGCCACCGAGCCCGAGGCCGTCCGCGTGGGCACCACCGCCGCACGCACCGGGCGGGTCAGGGTGACCACCGCGCCGTCCAGGAGGAACCCGCGCGGCTCCAGCGGGAAGGCGCGGCGCTTGCCGAAGCGGTCCTCCAAGGTCACCGTGCCCGCCTCGCAGCCCACCACCGCCCCGCAGAAGTCGGTGCCCGCCACCTCCACCACGAGGCCCGGGTCGGCCGGCACCTCGGGCACGGCCTTGGCGCGCTTCCACTGCGGGGTCAGATCGGGGGAGTACTCACGCATCCGGCCGACGGTACGAGAGAGCCCGCGCTCACGCGCCCGACACGCCGAACCGGCCCGCCAGTGTGGCGCGTTGCGCACGCACGAAGCCCGCGTCGACCACCGCTCCGTGACCGGGCACGTACAGCGCGTCGTCCCCGCCGAGCGAGAGCAGCCGGTCGAGCGCCGCCGGCCACCGCGCCGGGACCGCGTCCGGGCCCGCCTGGGGTTCGCCCGACTCCTCCACCAGGTCCCCGCAGAAGACGGCCTCCCGCTCGCCCGGCACGAAGACCGCCAGGTCGTGCCGCGTGTGCCCCGGCCCGACGTTCGCCAGCAGGACCTGCACCCCGCCCAGCTCCAGCGTCCACTCGCCCGACACCAGGTGCCGGGGCAGCGGGAGCGCCCGTGCCGCTTCGGCGGCCTCCGCCGGGTCCAGTCCCTGCCGGACCGCGTCCTCCCGCAGGTCGTCCCGGTCCAGCGCGAGGTGCGCGTCCAGCCCGACCGCACCGTAAAACTCCGCCTCCGGGAAGGCGGAGCCGCCGAGCACGTGGTCGAAATGTCCGTGTGTGAATGCGATATGGGTCACGTGGCGGCCGGTCAGCCGCTCCGCCTCCGCCCGCAGCCCCAGGCCTTCGCGGACGCAGGATCCGGGGTCGATCAGAAGCACCGACTCATCGCCCACCACCAGCCCCACCGTGCAGTCCCACACCGGCAGTCGGCGTCTTCCGGACCGCCCGGTCAGCCGTTCCCAGCCCGCCTCTTCCCAACGCACGTCCATGCGGGGACGCTACCCTGGCGGGCCGCCCTTGCCCGCGGCGTACTACCCGGCCGTACACTGACCGGGGGATGTCTGGCACTCGGATGCGCAGAGTGCCAGTGGCCCGTCCCGGGCCGGCCGAAAACGACCGCAGCGACGACCCACCGCACTGGAGGTGTGCACGAGTGCTCAGCGAACGCAGGCTCGAAGTATTGCGCGCCATCGTCCAGGACTACGTGGGGACGGAGGAGCCGGTCGGCTCCAAGGCGCTCACCGAGCGCCACCGGCTCGGCGTCTCCCCGGCGACGGTCCGCAACGACATGGCCTTGCTGGAGGAGGAGGGCTACATCGCCCAGCCCCACACCAGCGCCGGCCGCATCCCCACCGACAAGGGCTACCGGCTCTTCGTCGACAAGCTGGCGGGGGTCAAGCCGCTGTCGACGCCCGAGCGCCGGGCCATCCAGAACTTCCTCGACGGCGCCGTCGACCTCGACGACGTCGTGGGGCGCACCGTGCGGCTGCTCGCGCAGCTCACCCGGCAGGTCGCCGTCGTCCAGTACCCGAGCCTGACCCGCTCCACCGTCCGGCACGTGGAGCTGCTCTCCCTGGCGCCCGCGCGCCTGATGCTCGTACTGATCACCGACACCGGGCGGGTCGAGCAGCGGCTCGTCGACTGCCAAACCCCGTTCGCGGAGACCTCGCTCGCCGACCTGCGGGCGCGCCTGAACAGCCGGGTCGTCGGCCGCCGTTTCACCGACGTACCGCCGCTGGTGCAGGACCTCCCGGAGTCTTTCGAGGCCGAGGACCGGGCGACGGTCAAGGCCGTCCTCGCCACCCTGCGGGAGACGCTGGTGGAGGAGGCGGAGGAACGGCTGATGATCGGCGGTACCGCCAACCTCACGCGGTTCGGACATGACTTTCCCCTGACGATCAGGCCGGTGCTGGAAGCGCTGGAGGAGCAGGTCGTGCTCCTCAAGCTGCTGGGCGAGGCCAGTGAGTCGGGGGTCGCCGTGAAGATCGGGCATGAGAATGCCTACGAGGGACTGAACTCCACGTCCGTCGTCTCGGTCGGTTACGGTTCGGGCGGCGAAGCAGTCGCCAAACTCGGCGTGGTCGGACCGACCCGCATGGACTACCCCGGAACGATGGGAGCGGTACGCGCAGTGGCACGTTACGTCGGACAGATCCTGGCGGAGTCGTAAGTGGCCACGGACTACTACGCCGTTCTCGGCGTGCGCCGCGACGCATCGCAGGACGAGATCAAGAAGGCCTTCCGTCGCCTCGCGCGTGAACTCCACCCGGATGTGAATCCGGACCCGAAGACGCAGGAGCGCTTCAAGGAGATCAACGCGGCCTACGAGGTCCTCTCGGACCCGCAGAAGAAGCAGGTCTACGACCTCGGCGGCGACCCGCTGTCCTCCTCGGGCGGTGGCGGCGGCGCGGGCGGCTTCGGAGCGAGCGGCTTCGGCAACTTCTCCGACATCATGGACGCCTTCTTCGGCCAGGCCTCGCAGCGCGGCCCGCGCTCGCGCACGCGCCGCGGCCAGGACGCCATGATCCGCCTCGACCTGGAACTGGACGAGGCGGCCTTCGGGACGACCAAGGACATCCAGGTCGACACGGCCGTCGTCTGCACCACCTGCTCCGGTGAGGGCGCCGCCCCCGGCACCTCCGCGCAGACGTGTGACATGTGCCGCGGCCGGGGCGAGGTCTCGCAGGTCACCCGGTCGTTCCTGGGCCAGGTCATGACCTCGCGGCCCTGTCCGCAGTGCCAGGGCTTCGGCACCGTCGTCCCGACCCCGTGCCCCGAGTGCGCGGGCGACGGCCGGGTGCGCTCCCGCCGCAGCCTCACCGTCAAGATCCCGGCCGGCGTCGAGAACGGCACCCGGATCCAGCTGGCGGGCGAGGGCGAGGTCGGCCCCGGCGGCGGCCCCGCCGGTGACCTGTACGTGGAGATCCACGAGCTGGCGCACCCGACCTTCCAGCGGCGAGGGGACGACCTGCACTGCACGGTCACCATCCCCATGACGGCCGCGGCCCTGGGCACCAAGTGCCCACTGGAGACGTTGGACGGGCTGGAGGAGATCGACATCCGGCCCGGCACCGGATCCGGCCAGGCGATCCCGCTGCACGGGCGCGGCGTCACGCACCTGCGCGGCGGCGGCCGGGGCGACCTGATCGTGCACGTCGAGGTCACCACCCCGGGCAAGCTGGACGCCCAGCAGGAGGAACTGCTGCGCCAGCTGGCGAAGCTGCGCGGCGAGGAGCGGCCGACGGGCCAGTTCGCGCCGGGCCAGCAGGGTCTGTTCAGCCGCCTCAAGGACGCGTTCAACGGCCGCTGACCGGCCCGCCTCACCTCCTGCGAGCCCGCCCCGGGGAACGCCCCGGGCCGGGCTCGCGGCGTTCCCGGACCCGCGCCGGGAAGCGGACTATGCCAGGCGAATGCGGTGATTCGGCCGGGTGCGCCGGACGTGGCACGATGCAGGGCATGTCCACCGCGCCGAACGGTCTCTCCCCGTACCCGATCGTGCAGGCCCCCATGGCGGGCGGTGTCGCCTGCCCGCCGCTCGCCGCCGCCGTGTGCGAGGCCGGCGGACTCGGTTTCCTGGCCGGCGGCTACAAGACCGCCGACGGGATGTACCAGGAGATCAAGCGGCTGCGGGCGCTCACCCGGCGCCCCTTCGGCGTCAACCTCCTCATGCCGCAGACCGGCTACGTCGACCCCGCGGCCGTCGAGACGTACCGGGGGCAGCTGGCCGGCGAGGCGACCTGGTACGAGGTGTCCCTGGCGGCGGACGACATCGTCGGCACCTGCGACGACGGCTACGACGCCAAACTCGCCATCCTGCTGGAAGACCCCGTCCCGGTGGTGTCCTTCACCTTCGGCTGCCCCCCCGCGGCCGTCCTGGCCCGGCTGCGGGAGGCGGGTACGTACACCGTCGTCACCGTGACCGGTGTCGAGGAGGCCCGCACCGCCGAGGCCGCGGGCGCCGACGCGGTCTGCGTCCAGGGCGTCGAGGCGGGCGGCCACCAGGGCACCCACCGCGACGACCCGGAGAACGACGGCACGGCGGGCGTCGGCCTGCTCGTGCTCGTCGCGGCGGTACGGGAGGCGGTGGCCCTGCCGATCATCGCGGCGGGCGGGGTGATGCGCGGCGCGCAGATCGCGGCGCTGCTCGCGGCGGGCGCCGCGGCCGCCCAGCTCGGCACGGCCTTCCTGCCCTGCCCGGAATCCGGCGCCGACCCCCTGCACAAGAGGGCGCTGACCAACCCGCTGTTCCCGCACACGGAACTCACCCGGGCCTTCTCCGGCAGACCCGCCCGGGGACTGGTCAACCGCTTCATGCGCGAGCACGGCCCGTACGCCCCGGCGGCCTACCCGCAGGTCCACCACCTGACCTCGGGACTGCGCAAGGCGGCGGCCGCCGCCGGGGATCCGCAGGGCATGGCGCTGTGGGCGGGGCAGGGCCACCGGCTGGCGCGGCCGCTGCCGGCGGGGGAACTGGTGGAGGTGCTGGTGGCGGAACTCGCCCTGGCACAGAGTGCGTTGAAGGTCATGCAGATGAGGAGAGCGTCATGACGGCCCCGGTGTTCGTGGTCGAGGAGGTCCCCGCGGGGCCGGAGTTCGTGCTGGACGGCCCGGAAGGCCGTCACGCGGTCTCCGTGAAAAGGCTGAACCCCGGTGAGGACGTGGTCCTCACCGACGGGCGCGGCCACTGGGCGGAGGGCGTCGTCAAGGCCGCCGAGGGCAAGGACCGCCTCGTCGTCATGGACCTCGAGTCCGTCCAGGAGGAGCCGGAGCCGGCCGTCCGGATCACCGTCGTGCAGGCCCTGCCCAAGGGCGACCGCGGCGAGCTCGCCGTCGAGACCATGACCGAGACCGGTGTGGACGCCATCGTCCCCTGGCAGGCCTCGCGCTGCATCACCCAGTGGCGCGGAGAGCGGGGCGCCAAGTCCCTGGCCAAGTGGCGGGCCACCGCGCGGGAGGCGGGCAAGCAGTCCCGCAGGGTGCGGTTCCCGGAGGTCGCGGAGGCCCTGTCCACGAAGCAGGTCGCGGCGCTGCTCGCCGAAGCCGACCTGGCCGTGGTCCTGCACGAGGACCGCGACACCCCCTCGGAGGCGCTGGCCACCGCCGAGCTGCCCACCGCGGGCTCCATCGTCCTGGTGGTCGGCCCGGAGGGCGGGGTCTCCCCGGAGGAACTGGCCGCCTTCGCGGCGGCCGGGGCCCACCCGTACCGCCTGGGCGCCTCGGTCCTGCGCACCTCCACCGCCGGAACGGCCGCGACGGCGGTCCTGCTGGCACGGACGGGCCGCTGGTCCTGAGGCCGTCCGCCCCGAGGTGGCCGAGCAGGTCACGAGCCGGGGGATCACGCCGCCGGTTACGATGCCCCGACCGATCAACGTCACGAGAGGCGCAGCAATGGCCGGGGAACCGCAGGCGGACTGCCTGTTCTGCAAGATCGTGGAGGGGAAGATCCCGGCGACGATCGTCCGCGAGTCGGAGACGACCGTCGCCTTCCGGGACATAAACCCGCAGGCGCCCACGCACGTGCTCGTGATCCCCAAGGCGCACTACCCCGACGCCGCGTCGCTCGCCGCCGCCGAGCCGGCGATCGCCGCCGACGTGCTCCGCGAGGCCGGGCAGATCGCCGCCGACGAGAAGATCGCCGACCACGGCTACCGGATCGTGTTCAACACCGGCGCCGGGGCGGGCCAGACCGTCTGGCACGCCCACGCGCACGTCCTCGGCGGCCGCGGCCTCCAGTGGCCCCCCGGATAACCGGTGTCCGTACGCGAGTTCGTGGTCCTGGGGACCGCCAGCCAGGTCCCCACCCGGGCCCGTAACCACAACGGCTACCTGCTGCGCTGGGACGGCGAGGGCATCCTCTTCGACCCGGGCGAGGGCACCCAGCGCCAGATGCTGCGCGCCGGGGTCGCCGCGCACGACATCAACCGGATCTGTGTCACCCACTTCCACGGTGACCACAGCCTCGGCCTCGCCGGGGTGATCCAGCGGATCAACCTCGACCAGGTGCCGCACCCCGTCACCGCGCACTACCCGGCCTCGGGGCAGAAGTTCTTCGACCGGCTCCGCTACGCCACCGCCTACCGGGAGACGGTGGCGCTGCGCGAGGAGCCGGTGGCCGCGGACGGGACGCTGGCGCAGGGGCCCCCGTACACGCTGGAGGCCCGGCGGCTCTCGCACCCCGTGGAGTCCTTCGGCTACCGGATCACGGAGCCCGACGGGCGCCGGATGGTGCCGGAGCTGCTGGCGCGGCACGGGATCAAGGGGCCGGACGTGGGCCGGCTCCAGCGCGAGGGGAACCTGGGCGGCGTCACCCTGGACGAGGTCAGCGAGCACCGGCGGGGGCAGCGTTTCGCCTTCGTGATGGACACCCGGCTGTGCGCGGGCGTCGACGCGCTCGCCGAGGGCTGCGACATGCTGGTGATCGAGTCGACGTTCCTGGACGAGGACGTGGCACTGGCCACCGACCACGGCCACCTCACCGCCGGACAGGCGGCCCGGGTGGCCAGGGACGCGGGGGTCCGGCACCTGGTGCTGACGCACTTCTCCCAGCGGTACTCCGACCCCGCCGAGTTCGAGCGGCAGGCGCGCGCGGCCGGCTTCGAGGGCGAGCTGACGATCGCCGCGGACCTCGTACGGGTCGCACTGCCCAAGCGCGCGTAGCGGGGAGCCGGGGGCCTTCGGATCCGGCCGGATCCGAGCGCTCATGTGGTGATGTGCGTCACACTGGGTTCTGGTTCGTCCGCGCTCGGGCACCGACGACGACTGTCCGCCGCAGGCCCGGGCGCGAGCCGTCCACATCGGCCGCACACGCACGGAACGGGGAGCGCATCGTGACCACTCGGGAAAGCCGTACCAGCCCCGAAGCGAGACTGGACCCGCTCGGGCCGGTGCGCGATCCCCAGGAACCGGGCTGCGACGTCTTCCTCACGGGCACCGTCTTCCTCGACATCATCTTCACCGGCCTGGACTCGGCTCCCGTCCGCGGCACGGAGTCCTGGGCGCGCGGCATGGGCTCCAGTCCCGGCGGGGTAGCCAACATGGCCGCCGCACTGGCCCGGCTCGGCCTGCGCACCTCGCTGGCCGCGGCCTTCGGCGACGACCACTACGGCGAGTACTGCTGGGACGCGCTGGAGCAGGGCGAGGGCATCGACCTGTCGATGTCCCGCAGGATCCCCGGCTGGCACAGCCCCGTCACCGTCTCCATGGCGTACGAGGGCGAGCGCACGATGGTCTCCCACGGCCACGAGGCCCCGCTCCCGACGGGCCCCGGCCGCTTCCCGCAGTGCCCGCCCCGCACCCGGGCGGCCGTGGCCTCGCTGGGCCCGGGCGGGGGCGAGGAGTGGATCGCCCAGGCGGCCCGGCAGGGTTCGCGGGTCTTCGCCGACGTGGGGTGGGACGAGAGCGGCCGCTGGGACCTCGGGGCCCTGGCCGACCTGGAGCACTGCGAGGCGTTCCTGCCGAACGCGGGCGAAGCCATGCGCTACACCCGGACCGAGTGCCCCCGCGCGGCGGCCCGGGCCCTGGCGGACAAGGTCCCGGTGGCGGTGGTGACCATGGGCGCGGACGGCTCCTGCGCGGTGGACGGCCGCACGGGGGAGACGGCGGAGGTCCCCGGGATCATGGTGGACGCCCTGGACCCCACCGGAGCCGGCGACGTGTTCGTGGCCGGCTTCGTGACGGGCACCCTGGCGGGCTGGCCGCTGGCGGACCGGCTGGCCTTCGCCGGGCTCACGGCCGCCCTGTCGGTGCAGGAGTTCGGCGGCTCCCTGTCGGCCCCAGGCTGGCCGGAGGTCTCCCACTGGTGGCGCGCGGCCCCGGCCGACCTGCGGGGCCGCTACGCCTTCCTGGACGCCCTGGTGCCCCCCGGCGCGCCGCCGGGCCCCCGCCGCCGCGCCGTCCCCACCATCGGCTTCCGGCCCACCCCCTGAGCCGCGGGCCCGGCGGCGAGCGGACCGCCGGGAAAAGCCCTCGGGGATGGCGCCGGGGAGTCGTACCCTTGGTAGTCCGGAGGTCGACGATCGGCGCGACCCCTCAGTGGGAGGTATGCGCAGGCCACAGTGCCGGCCCATGACTCAGACACCGACAGCCCGTACCCCAGCGCCGGGGCAGGCGCGAGCCCACTTCACCGTACCGGCCACGCATCCGATGGTGACCGTACTGGGCTCTGGTGACGCCCTGCTGCGCGTCATCGAGAATGCCTTCCCGAAGGCCGACATCCATGTTCGGGGCAATCAGGTCAGCGCGATCGGCGACGCGGTGGAAGTCGCCCTGATCCAGCGCCTGTTCGACGAGATGATGCTGGTGCTCCGCACCGGGCAGTCGATGACGGAGGACGCAGTGGAACGCTCGATCGCCATGCTCAAGGCGAACGGCAAGGGCAACGGCGGCGACAGCGGCCACGACGAGACCCCCGCCGAGGTGCTCACCCAGAACATCCTCTCCAGTCGCGGCCGGACCATCCGTCCCAAGACGCTCAACCAGAAGCGCTACGTCGACGCCATCGACAAGAACACCATCGTCTTCGGCATCGGCCCCGCCGGTACCGGCAAGACCTACCTCGCCATGGCCAAGGCGGTCCAGGCCCTGCAGTCCAAGCAGGTCAGCCGGATCATCCTGACCCGCCCCGCCGTCGAGGCGGGCGAACGGCTCGGGTTCCTGCCGGGCACCCTGTTCGACAAGATCGACCCGTACCTGCGTCCGCTGTACGACGCCCTGCACGACATGCTCGACCCGGACTCGATCCCCCGCCTGATGGCCGCCGGCACCATCGAGGTCGCGCCGCTCGCGTACATGCGCGGGCGCACCCTCAACGACGCCTTCGTCGTCCTGGACGAGGCGCAGAACACGACCGCCGAGCAGATGAAGATGTTCCTGACCCGCCTGGGCTTCGATTCGAAGATCGTCGTCACCGGTGACATCACGCAGATCGACCTGCCGGGCGGGGCCAAGAGCGGCCTGCGCCAGGTGCAGGAGATCCTCGACGGGGTGCCGGACATCCACTTCTCGCGGCTCACCTCCGAGGATGTCGTCCGGCACAAGCTGGTCGGCCGTATCGTCGACGCGTACGAGAAGTACGACGACAGCCAGGACTCCCCGCAGTCCCGGAACGGCTACCAGCGGAAGTAGAACTCAGCGCACCATGTCGATCGACGTCAACAACGAGTCCGGGATCGAGGTCGACGAGCAGGCGGTCCTCGACATCGCCCGCTACGCGCTCACCCGGATGCGGATCCACCCGCTGTCCGAGCTGTCCGTCATCGTCGTCGACGAGGAGGCGATGGAGCAGCTCCACATCCAGTGGATGGACCTGCCCGGTCCCACCGACGTCATGTCCTTCCCGATGGACGAGCTGCGCCCCCCGGCGAAGGACGACGAGGAGCCCCCGCAGGGGCTCCTCGGCGACATCGTGCTCTGCCCCGAGGTGGCGAAGCGGCAGGGCGAGGAAGCTCCGACGCAGCACTCCATGGACGAGGAGCTCCAGCTCCTGACCGTCCACGGGGTGCTGCACCTGCTCGGGTACGACCACGAGGAGCCGGACGAGAAGGCCGAGATGTTCGGCCTCCAGGCGGCCATCGTCGACGGCTGGCGCGGTGAGCGCGGCCTGACCGGCCCGTCCCCCGCCCCCACCGTCTCGTGACCGGCGCACCGCAGCTGATCAGCGGCGCGGTGCTGCTGGTCGTCGTGGCGTGGTTCGCGGCCTGCGCGGAGTCCGGGATCGCCCGCGTCTCCAGCTTCCGCGCCGCCCAGGCCGTACGGGAGGGCCGGCGCGGCAGCGCCAAGCTGGCGCAGGTCACCGGGGACCCGACCCGCTACGTGAACGTGGCGCTGCTGGTCCGGGTCACCTGCGAGATGGCGGCGGGCGTGCTCGTCACGTACGTGTGCCTGAACGAGTTCGGCGAGAACTGGACCGCGCTGCTCGTGGCCATCGCCGTGATGGTGCTGGTCTCGTACGTGGCGGTCGGGGTCTCCCCGCGCACCATCGGCCGCCAGCACCCGCTGAACACGGCGACCGCGGCCGCGTACGTCCTCGTTCCGCTCGCGCGGATCATGGGGCCGGTCCCGCAGCTGCTGATCCTCCTCGGCAACGCGCTCACCCCGGGCAAGGGTTTCCGCAAGGGGCCGTTCGCCTCCGAGGCGGAGCTGCGGGCGATGGTGGACCTGGCGGAGGCGGAATCGCTGATCGAGGACGACGAGCGCCGGATGGTGCACCAGGTCTTCGAACTCGGCGACACCCTCGTGCGCGAGGTGATGGTGCCCCGTACCGACCTGGTCTGCATCGAGCGGTACAAGACGGTGCGCCAGGCGACGACGCTCGCGCTGCGCTCGGGCTTCTCGCGCATCCCGGTGACCGGGGAGAACGAGGACGACATCGTCGGGATCGTCTACTTGAAGGACCTCGTCCGCAAGACGCACATCAGCCGGGAGGCGGAGTCCGACCTTGTCTCGACGGCGATACGGCCGGCCGTCTTCGTACCCGACACCAAGAACGCCGGTGACCTGCTCCGCGAGATGCAGTCGGTGCGCAACCACGTGGCCGTCGTCATCGACGAGTACGGCGGCACGGCGGGCATCGTGACGATCGAGGACATCCTGGAGGAGATCGTCGGCGAGATCACGGACGAGTACGACCGGGAACTCCCGCCGGTCGAGGAGCTGGGCGACGACCGCTACCGGGTCACCGCGCGCCTGGACATCACCGACCTCGGGGAACTGTTCAAGGTCGAGGCGTTCGACGACGAGGACGTGGAGACGGTCGGCGGACTGCTCGCCAAGGCGCTGGGCCGGGTTCCGATCGCGGGCGCGTCCGCGGTGGTGGAGCTGCCCGACGGGCGGCCGCTGCGGCTGACCGCCGAATCGCCGGCCGGGCGCCGGAACAAGATCGTGACGGTGCTGGTGGAGCCGGTGGTGGAGGAGCCCGACGAGGACGCGGAGGTGTCGCCGTGACGCCGGGGGAGCTGCGCGCGTTCTGCCTCGGGTTCAACGCGGCGGTGGAGGAGTTCCCGTTCACGCCCGAGACGTCGGTGTTCAAGGTGCTGGGGAAGGTGTTCGCGCTGACGGCGCTGGACGCCGAACCGTTGAAGGTCAACCTCAAGTGCGAGCCGGAGGCGGCGGTACGGCTGCGGGCGGAGCACGAGGCGATCGTGCCGGGCTGGCACATGAACAAGCGGCACTGGAACACCGTGACGGTCGGCGGGCTGCCGGACGAACTGGTGCGGGAGCTGGTGGAGGACTCGTACGACCTGGTCGTCGCCGGGCTGCCGAGGGCGGAGCGGCTGCGGCTGGACCGGCCCTGAGGGTGGGTGCGAGCGGTCGGGCGGGGCGCGGTCCCTATGCTTTCGCCCATGAGCGAGAACACCGGGATCGACCCCGAGGACAGCAAGATCATCACGCTGGCGCGCAGCGCCCGGGCCCGTAACGGGGTGCCGGAAGGGGCGGCGGTGCGCGACGAGACGGGCCGCACGTACGTGGCCGGGACCGTGGAGCTGGACTCCCTCAGGCTCAGCGCCCTCCAGACGGCGGTCGCGATGGCGGTGGCGAGCGGGGCCCGGTCGCTGGAGGCGGCCGCCGTGGTGAGCGCGGCCGACGCCCCGGCCGACGCCGACCGGGCGGCGGTCCGCGACCTCGGCGGCCCGGACACCCCGGTGCTCCTGGCCGCCCCGGACGGCACCCTCAAGTCCACCACCCCGGCGGGCTGACGCCCCCCGCCGTCCGGCGCGGACCGGGCGGGACCGGCGCGGACCGGGCGGGCAGAGCGGCGGCTCCAGGTGCACCGTCCGGCAGGACGGGCTCCCCGGACGGGCCGTGCCGCAGGGGCCGGGGCGCCCGAACAGCTGCCGGTGAAACCCCTGACCGAGGGACGGGACCGGATCTTGAACCACCGGAAGGCGGCATCGGCGCGATCGCGGCGGCGGCGAGCAGGCAGGCCGCCCGGGCTGTCGGCCAAGGGCGACCTCGACGACCACCAGGGCGCCGCCCGGTGCCGGCAGCCGAGCCGTGCACCGCTGCGCACGGCCCCCCTGGTGCCGGCCGCCGCCCGGACGGTCGGCCTCGCCGACGGGAGGGGCGGGGGTGGAGCGCGGCGGCGCAGATGATGACGCCGTACGGGCCCGGGCAGGCCCGACCGCCCCATCGGCCCGGCCGGCCAGGTGGCCACCGCCCCAGCCGGCGTTCGGCCACGCTGCCGTAGGATCCTGCGCCCCCAAGGGCCCGGAGGTGCGGTGCCCGCGCCGAGCGCCGTTGCGGGGCCCGGGGCCGTGCGGTGTGGCAGCCGGCCGCGGCAGACCCGTCAGGCCGCGGCCGGGGCACCGGACCGGCGGCGGATGACCATCGCCATCAGGGCGGCCATCGCGCAGAGGGCGCCCGCCGCGTACCAGACCAGGTCGTACGAGCCGAAGGCGTCGCGGGCCAGGCCGCTCAGGAAGGCCACCAGGGCCGCGCCGACCTGGTGCGACGCCAGGACCCAGCCGAAGACGATGGCGCTGTCCTCCCCGTACTGCTCCCGGCACAGCGCGATGGTGGGCGGCACGGTCGCGACCCAGTCCAGGCCGTAGAAGACGATGAAGAACACCATCGGCGGGTGCACGGACGGCGCCATCAGCATCGGCAGGAACAGGAGCGAGACCCCGCGCAGGGCGTAGTACACCGCCAGCAGCCGGCGCGGCTGGAAGCGGTCCGTGAACCAGCCGGAGGCGATGGTGCCGACCACGTCGAACACGCCGACCACCGCGAGCAGCCCGGCCGCCGCCGTCACCGGCATGCCGTGGTCGTGGGCCGCGGGCACGAAGTGGGTGCGCACCAGCCCGTTCGTCGTGGCGCCGCAGATCGCGAAGGTGCCGGCCAGGAGCCAGAAGGGGCCGGTCCGGACCGCCTTGAACAGCACTGACAGCGCTCGCCCCGCCGCACCCCGCACCGGCTCGGGCTTGGCCGCGTAGGTCCCCCCGTACGGTGCGAGCCCCACATCGGCGGGGTGGTCGCGCAGCAGCAGCCATACGAACGGCACCACGACCGCCGCGGCCAGCGACACCGTCACCGCGCCCGGGCGCCAGCCGTGCCGTTCCACCAGCCATGACAGCAGCGGCAGGAAGAGCAGCTGCCCGGAGGCCCCGGCCGCGGTCAGGATCCCGGTGACGAGCCCCCGGCGGGCGGTGAACCAGCGGTTGGTCACGGTCGCGGCGAACGCCATGGCCATCGAGCCACTGCCGAGGCCGACCACCACGCCCCACAGCAGGACCAGTTGCCAGGCCTCGGTCATCCAGACCGTGGCGAGCGCCCCGCCGGATATGACGAGCAGGGCCAGCGCCACGACCCGGCGGATGCCGAAGCGGTCCATCAGCGCGGCCGCGAACGGTGCGGTGAGCCCGTACAGGGCGAGGTTGACGGAGACGGCGAAGCCGACGGTGCCGCGCGACCAGTCGAACTCCTCGTGCAGCGGCTCGATGAGCAGTCCGGGCAGGGACGCGAACGCGGCGGCGCCGACGATCGTCACGAAGGCGACGGCCGCGACGAACCAGGCGCGGTGGACGCGTCCGGGCCGGCGGGGAGCGAAGGGGGGATCGGCGGAGGGGGCGGGTACGGGCGCTGTCTGAGTCACCAGCACAGCTTCCGACCAGGGGGATCCGCACGACAGTGGCCTGAACGACACGCTTCGCTATGATCGGGCCATGGAGCCCCGCACGCACCGCGTCGTCGTCCTCGCCCTCGCCGGACTGCTGCCCTTCGAGCTCGGCATCCCGCACCGGATCTTCGGCCGCGCCAAGGATCCGGCCGGACGTCCGCTGTACGAGATCCTCACCTGCGGCCTGTCCGCGGGACAGGTGCCCACCGACGCCGACTTCGCGGTCCACGTCGAGCACGGACCGGAGCTGCTCGCCACGGCCGACACGGTCGTGGTGCCGGCCTCGTACGAGCTCGGGCCGGTGTACGAGCACGGCAGGCTCACGGACGAACTCGCCGCCGCGCTGGCCCACATCCGGCCCGGAACCCGGCTCGTCTCCATCTGTACGGGCGGCTACGTCCTGGCCGCCGCCGGGTACCTGGACGGCCGGCGCGCCACGACGCACTGGGCGTCCGCCACGCACTTCCAGCGGCTGTTCCCCGAGGTGCTCGTCGACGCCGACGTGCTCTACACCGACGACGGGGACGTCCTCACCTCCGCCGGGGTCGCCGCCGGCATCGACCTGTGCCTGCACATCGTGCGCCGCGACCACGGCGCGGCCGTCGCCAACGAGGTGGCCCGGCGGACGGTGGTGCCGCCCCACCGGGACGGCGGGCAGGCCCAGTTCACGGAGCGCCCGGTGCCCGAGCCGCAGCTGGCCAGCACCACCGCCGCGCGGGCCTGGGTGCTGGAGCGGCTGCACGAGCCGGTCCGGCTGAGCGACCTGGCCCGGCAGGAGGCCGTGTCGGTACGGACGTTCACGCGCCGGTTCCGCGAGGAGGCCGGGGTGAGCCCCGGCGAGTGGATCGTCGCGCAACGGGTGGAGCGGGCCCGGCGGTTGCTGGAGCGGACGGAGCTGCCGATGGAACAGGTGGCGCGGGAGACGGGGTTCGGTACGGCGCAGTCGCTGCGCAAGCACGTACGGGCCGCCCTGGGGGTCAGCCCGACGGCCTACCGCAGGACGTTCCGGGCCGACGCCGACTGCGACTTGCTGCCATCTTCTGATGGCCCATCAGTCGATGTGGGGGCCGCACATTGACTTCTCCCGCCCACCGCCCCTGAATGGCCCCCGGGCCGGACCAACCCAGGGGGCGGGCAGTGGGGACAGCGGCGCGCAGCACGAGAGGGCCGGTGGCGCTCGCCGGCCTGGCCGTCCTCGCGGCCGTCACAGGGGGAGCGCTGGGTGCCCCGGCCGCCGCCGAAGAGGGAACGGCCCCGGGGCGGGTCGAGTTCCCCACGCACTGCCTGCCGCCCCAGGAAGCCGGGCTGCCGCCCGCCGAGGGGCCCACCGCGGCCCGGATCACCGCCGACGATCCGGCGCCGAAGGTCGGCGACACCGTCACCGTGACCTACCAGCTGGCCGCGACCCCGGCCGTCAACCCCGTCCCCGGCGCGCTGCCCGCCGACGTACTCACCCCCACCGGGGCGGGTCGTGCTCGGGGGCGCGCAGCAGGGCGAGCTCACCGTCGTCGGCGCCCCGCGCAACGACCCCGTACCGGCGGGGGAGGAGCTGCCCGGGGTGACCATGACCGGCACCTTCACCGTCACCGCACCCGGCGCGATCACCCTCGCCCCGGGCGGCTACACCCTGCACACCCGGCACCTGGGCGACCTGGACACCGTCTGCACCCCGGCCGCGCCCGCGCCCGTATCGGAACGCCTGACCGCCACCCCGCTGCCGAGGGCCAACCTGCGCGCCCTGACGCTGGGGTCCGCCCACGGGAAACCCGGTGCGGCGGTCGAAGTCTCCGGCACCGGCTTCGCCCCGGGCGCGGCCGTCACCGTGGCGGGCCGCGCGGGAGTCGCCGAGACCGCCGACCGGGTGGCCGCCACGGCCGATGGGGCGGGCGAGGTCCGGGCGGAGCTGCCCGTCAGGGACAGGGCGACGACGGGCGTGGTGGCGTACGAAGGCACCGGGTGGTCGGCGCAGCGGGGCTCCGGCGTCGCGGCGTACACGGTCATCGCCGCCGTCGCCGTGCCGCCCGGGGCGCAGGAGGTGACGGCGGTGGTGGAGCCGGGCGCGCTGGCGATGACGCAGGCCGGGGATTCCGTCACCCTGGGCGGAGTCCCCTACGGCGACGGGGGCGCGGCGCCCGGCCGGATCGGCACCGTCACCGTCAAGGACGCCCGGGGCGGCCCCGCGGGGTGGTCGCTGGTCGGCAAGGTCACCGACTTCACGGGGCCGGGCGGTGTGCGCATCCCGGGGGCGTCCCTGTCGTGGACGCCGAGCTGCACGGCGGCTCCGGGCAGCCCCAGCCGGTGCTTGGCGGGCAGCCCCGGGGTGGTGGGCGCCGAGGGCGCCGTCCTCGCCTCGGCCCCCGACGCGGCGGTGGTGGGCGGCACGTTCACCGTCGACGCGGGAGTGGAGCTCCGGGTACCGCCGTACACCCCGCCCGGGGCGTACACGGCGGTCCTGACGCTGACCCTGTCGTGAACGGCGCCGCCGCGCGGTGGGTGGCCGGCGCCCTGGCCCTGCTCGGGGCGCTGCTGGCGGGCGCCGCCGGGACGGCGTGGGGCGCCGACAACGGGGAGTGGTCCGTACTGCCCGCCGCCAACGCCGTCGGGCAGCGCCCGTACTTCTACCTCGCCGCCGCCCCCGGAACCACCGTCCGGGACGTCGTCACCGTCACCAACCGGACCGGCCGGCCCCGCACCTTCCGCCTCTACGCCGCCGACGCCTACAACACCGCCCGCGACGGCGGCTTCGCCGTGCGCGGCCCCGACGAGCCGCGCCGCGCCACCGCCGCCTGGACCGCACTCGCCCGGGACCGGGTGACCGTCCCGGCCCGGGGCTCGGCAGGCGTCGCCCTGACCGTCACCGTCCCGGAGCGGGCCGAGCCCGGGGACCACCCCGGCGCCGTCGTCGCCCTGGAGGACGAGCCGGCCGCGACCACCTCCGACCCCGGCATCGGGGTGCGACGGGCCGTCGCCGCCCGCCTCTACCTCCGGGTCACCGGACCCACCGCCCCCGCACTCGCCGTCCGGGACGTCCGGGTCCGCGCCGACGGCGACGGCGCGGAGATCACGTACGCCCTCCGCAACCTCGGCAACGTCACCCTCCGGCCCCGCATCACCCTCACCGCCACCGGCACGGCAGGCCGAACCCCGGCGGCCCTCCCGCTCGGCGGCCCGCCGGCGGAGCTGCTGCCCGGCCAGGAGGTGCGGCTGCGCAGCCGGTGGGCCGATCCGCCCGCCCTGGAATGGGCCCGGCTGACCGTGCGGGCCGACGACGCCGGAGCGAGCGCCGAAGGCACCGCCGACTACGCGCGCCACCCCCGGCTCACGGCCGCTCTGGCCGCCGCTCTGGCCCTCGCGGCCGTGGCCTGGTCGGCGCTGGGAGCGGCATCGGGGAGAATGGCCCGTATGAGCGATCGTTCCCCCGAGCCCACCGCCCCGCACCGCGCGGGCTTCGCCTGCTTCGTCGGCCGCCCCAACGCGGGCAAGTCGACCCTGACCAACGCGCTCGTGGGCACCAAGGTCGCGATCACCTCGAACCGGCCGCAGACCACCCGCCACACCGTTCGCGGCATCGTGCACCGGCCCGACGCCCAGCTGGTGCTGGTCGACACCCCCGGCCTCCACAAGCCGCGCACCCTGCTCGGCGAGCGCCTCAACGACGTCGTCCGGACCACGTGGGCCGAGGTCGACGTCATCGGCTTCTGCCTGCCGGCCGACCAGAAGCTGGGCCCCGGCGACAAGTTCATCGCGAAGGAACTCGCGGGGATCAAGAAGACCCCCAAGATCGCCATCGTGACCAAGACCGACCTGGTCGAATCCAAGCAGCTGGCCGAGCAGCTCCTGGCCATCCACCAGCTGGGCGCGGAGCTCGGCTTCGAGTGGGCCGAGATCGTCCCCGTGTCGGCGGTCGGCGACAGCCAGGTCCAGCTGCTCGCGGACCTCATCGCGCCGCTGCTGCCGGAGAGCCCGCCGCTGTACCCCGAGGGCGACCTCACCGACGAACCCGAGATGGTGATGGTCGCGGAACTCATCCGCGAGGCCGCGCTGGAGGGCGTGCGCGACGAGCTCCCGCACTCGATCGCGGTGGTCGTGGAGGAGATGATCCCCCGGGAGAACCGTCCGGCGGACCGCCCGCTGCTCGACATCCACGCGAACGTCTACATCGAGCGGCCCAGCCAGAAGGGCATCATCATCGGCCCGAAGGGCTCCCGCCTCAAGGAGGTCGGGATGAAGTCGCGCAAGCACATCGAGGCGCTGCTCGGCACGCCCGTCTTCCTCGACCTGCACGTGAAGGTGGCGAAGGACTGGCAGCGGGACCCGAAGCAGCTGCGCAAGCTGGGCTTCTGATCTCCGAGGCGCGACCCGCCGGCGCAGCGGGCCGATGCGCACGGCCGGGGATCGGCCCGCCTACGGCAGTCGCCGGACCTTGACCGCGTTGTCGGTGCGCGTGCCGGGGTTGCCGTCGGGGCGGGTCTGGACGCGCTCGTGTTCCGCCGCGAGCAGCACCTCCCACTCGCCCTGCGGCAGCTCCAGCGAAGCCACCACCTCGTCCGGGGCCGGGAAGTGCACGCGGTGGTCTGGGTGCTCGTGCCAGGCCGGCCAGCCCGCGTGGCCGGCGATCAGCAGGATGCCGCCCGGGGCGACGGCCGCGGCGGCCCTGCGCAGGATCCGCTCGCGCGGGAAGTCCCCGTAGGAGTGCAGGAAGCAGGCGGAGACGAGGTCGAACTCCCCGTCCGGGAACGAGACCGCGAAGTCGTGGCGCTGCCAGTCGACCCGGTCGCCGACCCCGGCCTCCTTCGCGTGGGCCTCCGCCCGTTCCAGCGCGACGCCGGAGATGTCGGTCGCGGTGACCCGCCAGCCCTGCCGGGCCAGCCACACCGCGTCGGCGCCCTCGCCGCAGCCGAGGTCCAGGGCGCGGCCGGGGGTGAGTCCCCCGGTCTCCCGGACCAGGACGGCGTTGGGGTTGCCGCTCCACACCCGGTCGCTCTCGCGGTAGCGGGAGTCCCAGTACTCCTCACCACCCTCGGCGGCGGGGTCGGGGGTGTTTCCGGCGGGTCCGGTGTGTGCGGCGTGCGTGGTGCGGTCGGGTTCTTCGGGCATCGGCGTCTCTCTTCCCGGGGTACGTGGACACGTGCGGTTGCGCTACGCCGATGGTCCGCCCGGCCGGGGCGGGCGGGCAAACATCCTTGCCGTTCCGGCAAATGCCGTACTCAGGCGCCGTCCGCCGCCGGGGGTTCCGCGATCAGTGCCGTTGCGACCCGGCGGAAGCCGGCCCGCCCGTAGATCCGGGCCACGTCCTCGTCGCCCGCGGACAGGAACACCGTACGGACGCCCCGCGCGAGCGCCTCCGTGACCAGCGCCGCCGTCACCGCGAGGGCCAGCCCCTGGCGGCGGGCCGCCGGGAGGGTGCCGACGCCGACGATCTCGGCCACGTCGCCGACCGGGTTGTACTGGCCCGAGCACAGCACCACCCCGTCCCGCTCGGCGGCGGCCATCACGGTGCGGCCCGACGCGATCATCGCCGCGATCGAGGCGCGGCGTACCTCCACCGCCGGATCCGCGGTCGCCGCGGCGAGTTCCGCCGGGCCGGCCTCGCCCACTTCCGTCCCCCGGGCCGCGAAGGCGAGCATCGGCACCGTCAGGGCCGCCGCCAGCCGGGGGTCGTCGGCGCCGAGCACGTGGGCGGCCCCGGGCTGCGGCGGGAGCGGTTCGGCCGTGTCCAGCACCATGAGCGGGTGGGCGTGGACGTGGAGCCCCGCGGCCTCCACCGACGCGCGCAGGGAGGGGTTGTTTTCGGCCACCCATTCGAATGCCTCGGGCACTTCGAGCTCCCGCTGGCGGGCCAGGACCCGCTCGACGTCCGCGACCGAGGCCTCGGCGCCGCCGAGCGTGGGCCGCGCGTAGTACGCCCAGCCGTCGCCCTCCTGCACGAAGAGCGTCAGCGGCCCGAAGTCCTCCGCGCGGGCGCCGCCCCCGCGCGGCACGGCGTCGTAATACTGCTCCAGCGAAATCAAGATCGTTTGAGTGGCCATCTGGTCATCCAAACAAAGCCGCCGCTGCCGGGCATCCGAATTCCCGGGCGGGCGCCGCTACGCGCCCTCCTTGAGCACGCGCATGATCAGGCTCCGCTGGGCCTCCGACAGGTACGGCTCGGCGCAGGACACGGTCCTGCCGTCCACCGTGATCCGGTACGAGAACCCGTCCCGCACCCGGTCCGCCCCGTGCCCCGGCGGACCGGGCCGCAGCGCCAGCAGCGCCAGAGCCCGCCACTCGTTCTCGTCCGGCCGGCCCGAGGTGTCCACCTCGACCCGGCGCTCGATGCCCGCGAAGCCGCCCGTCCGTACCACCAGAATCCGCATGTCGGCCCTCTTACCCCAGGCCGACCGCCGACCACGCCTTCTGCATCGCCTGGTGTTCCGCGCCGCCTTCCCCGTACCGGGCGACGGCCGCCGCCGTGGAGAGCCGGGCGAAGTCGGCGAAGTCGGCGTCGGAGGCCAGTGCGCCGCCGGTCAGCGTGTCGTACCAGATCCGCCCGGCCCGCTCCCAGGCCTTGCCGCCCAGCTCGCTCGCCACGATGTAGAACGCGTGGTTGGGAATGCCGGAGTTGATGTGTACGCCGCCGTTGTCGCTGTGCGTGGTGACGTAGCCGTCCATCGTCGCGGGCTGCGGGTCCTTGCCGAGCTCGTCGTCGTCGTACGCCGTCCCCGGCGCCTTCATCGAGCGCAGCGCCACCCCGGTGACGGCCGGTCCGAGCAGGCCGGCGCCGATCAGCCAGTCCGCCTGGTCGGCCGTCTGCCCCAGCGAGTACTGCTTGATCAGGGAGCCGAACACGTCCGACATCGACTCGTTCAGCGCGCCCGACTGGCCCCGGTATTCGAGGTTGGCCGTGTACTGGGTGACGCCGTGGGTCAGCTCGTGCCCGATCACGTCCACGGACACCGTGAAGTCGAGGAAGAGGTCGCCGTCCCCGTCGCCGAAGACCATCTGGCGGCCGTCCCAGAAGGCGTTGTCGTAGTCCTCGCCGTAGTGGACGCTCGCGTCCAGCGGCAGGCCGGCGTCGTCGATGGAGTGGCGCCCGAACCCCTTGAGGAACAGGTCGTACGTGGCTCCCAGCCCCGCGTACGCGCGGTTGACGCTGGCGTCGCCGGTCGCCTCCCCGCCCTCGCCGCGCACCTTCGTGCCCGGCAGCCGGGTGCGGTGCCCGGCGTCGTAGACCGTCCGCTGCGGCTCGTCGGAGACGGGTGCGGCGAGCGGCGGGGCGATGCCCCGGACGGTGGTGATCCGGCGGCGGGTGCGCAGGGCGGCGTCGTGTTCCAGGGTCCGCTGGGCGGTGTCGGCGCGGCGGGCGTGCCCGGAGCGGGCGATCCGGTCGAGGAGGTGGGGAGGCACGACCGTGCAGAAGACGGGGAGTGAGGGGCGCAGAGTGGCATCCATGTGCGCAATGTGGCAGTGCGTGACGATCCTGTCACTAATCGCGACCATGATTCATTCGGTTGTCTGAAAGCCGTCGCGTCGCGTTGACGGATCGACCGGACATCCCGTGGCTGCGACGGTGCATAACGAGTCTTAACTCACAAAGGGGTACAAAACGGACCAGGGGGTCTTGCATACTGAAACAGGTCCTCGCGTTACGGCGCGGCTCGGCTAGGCTCGGCCCATCATGCGTTTCGGGCTGCTTCTCCTTAGCTGCCGCGGCGAGGGTCTGTAGTCGTAGGCCGGCCCCCTCCCCGCGGAGTTTGGTGTTGCGGATTTACGACCGCCGTCGGCCGTCCCAGCGAACTACACGCGGACACGCGAGGAGCCCCACGCCATGAGTCAGCACACTTTCGCAGGTCGCCCCACGCCCATCACGAACGCGACCCACATGCAGAAGCCCTCCGGGATGCCCGTCCACAAGTACGGCTTCTACGAGCAGGTCGACATCCCGGACCGCACCTGGCCGAACGCCCGCGTCACCAAGGCCCCCCGCTGGCTGTCCACCGACCTGCGCGACGGCAACCAGTCGCTGATCGACCCGATGACCCCCGCCCGCAAGCGCGAGATGTTCGACCTGCTGGTGCGCATGGGCTACAAGGAGATCGAGGTCGGCTTCCCCTCCTCCGGTGAAACGGACTTCGCCTTCGTCCGCTCCATCATCGAAGAGGGCGCGATCCCGGACGACGTCACCATCTCCGTACTGACCCAGGCCCGCGAGGACCTGATCGAGCGGACCGTGGAGTCGCTGGTCGGCGCCAAGCGCGCCACCGTGCACCTGTACAACGCGACCGCCCCGACCTTCCGCCGGGTCGTCTTCCGCGGCTCCAAGGAGCAGATCAAGCAGATCGCCGTCGACGGCACCCGCCTGGTCATGGAGTACGCGGAGAAGCTGCTGGGCCCGGAGACCACCTTCGGCTACCAGTACAGCCCGGAGATCTTCACCGACACCGAGCTGGACTTCGCCCTGGAGGTCTGCGAGGCCGTCTGTGACGTCTGGCAGCCGGCCGAGGGCCGCGAGATCATCCTGAACCTGCCCGCCACCGTGGAGCGTTCCACGCCCTCCACCCACGCGGACCGCTTCGAGTGGATGGCCCGCAACCTGACCCGCCGCGAGCACATCTGCATCTCCGTCCACCCCCACAACGACCGCGGCACCGCCGTGGCGGCCGCCGAGCTGGCCCTGATGGCCGGCGCCGACCGCATCGAGGGCTGCCTGTTCGGGCAGGGCGAGCGCACCGGCAACGTCGACCTGATCACCCTGGGCATGAACCTGTTCTCCCAGGGCATCGACCCGCAGATCGACTTCTCGCAGATCGACGAGATCCGCCGCACCAGCGAGTACTGCAACCAGATGGAGGTCCACCCGCGCCACCCCTACGCGGGCGACCTGGTCTACACCGCCTTCTCCGGCTCCCACCAGGACGCCATCAAGAAGGGCTTCGACGCGATGGAGGCCGACGCGGCCGCCGCCGGCAAGACCGTGGACGAGATCGAGTGGGCCGTGCCGTACCTGCCCATCGACCCGAAGGACGTGGGCCGCTCCTACGAGGCCGTCATCCGGGTCAACTCCCAGTCCGGCAAGGGCGGCATCGCCTACGTCCTCAAGAACGACCACAAGCTGGACCTGCCGCGCCGCATGCAGATCGAGTTCTCGCGGATCATCCAGGCCAAGACCGACGCCGAGGGCGGCGAGGTCACGCCGAAGGCGATCTGGTCGGTCTTCCAGGACGAGTACCTGCCCAACCCCGAGAACCCGTGGGGCCGCATCCAGCTGCGCTCCGGCTCGACGGCAACGGACAAGGACGGCACCGACACGCTGACCGTCGAGGCGGTCGTGGACGGGGCCGAGACCGTCCTGACCGGCACCGGCAACGGTCCGATCTCGGCCTTCTTCGACGCGCTGGCCGGCATCGGCATCGACGCCCGCCTGCTGGACTACACCGAGCACACGATGAGCGAGGGCGCCTCCGCCGTGGCCGCCTCGTACATCGAGTGCGCGATCGACGGCCGCGTCCTGTGGGGCATCGGCATCGACGCCAACACCACCCGCGCCTCCCTGAAGGCGGTCATCTCCGCCGTCAACCGCGCGGGCCGCTGATCCCACCCGGTCCCACCGGCCGCGCGAGCGAACCCCGCACCTCCCCCGGAGGCGCGGGGTTCCGCTTTTTCCGGGCGGCGCCGCGCCTCGCGGTGGGGGCGCAGATCGGCCAACTCCGGTTCCCGGGCCAGGTTGTCTCGTCACACGCCTGACACACACTCACGGATGTGGCTAACATCACGCCCACCCGGCGATGGTGCCGTGGGGTCCGCATACGGAGGTGCGACGTGCTGCCAGTTCGGGGTGGGGACGGCCGGAAACTGACCGTATGGGGCATCCGTACCACCTGGAGCACCGTGGCCGACGGGGAGTTCTTCTGCCCCGGCTGCGGCGGTGACCGCAACTACCGCAGGCGCACCGGCCGACGCCGCTTCGCGGTCCTCGGCGTGCCGCTGCTGCCGCGCGGATCCGCCGGGCCGGTGGTCGAGTGCCAGGCCTGCAAGGAGCGCTTCGGCACCGACGTGCTGGACCACCTGACCACCACCCGCTTCTCGGCGATGCTGCGCGACGCCGTGCACACCGTGACGCTGGCCGTCCTCGCCGCCGGCGGGACCACCTCGCGCAGCGCCCTGGAGGCGGCCGTGGCGGCCGTACGGGGCGCCGGGTTCCAGGACTGCACGCAGGAGCAGCTGGAGGCCGTGGTGGACGCCCTGGCGACCGACGAGGGGCGGCTGGGGCTGTACGACGGCCCGGAGTGCTGCGGGGCCGCGCTCTCGATAGAGCTCCACGAGGCGCTGGAACCCCTCGCGCCGCACCTGGCCGGACCGGGTCGGGCGTCGCTCCTGCTCCAGGGCGCCCGGATCGCCCTCGCCGACGGGCCGTACATCCCGGCCGAGCGGGAGGTGCTGGCCACCGTGGGCGCGGCGCTGCGGATGGGAGCGGACGAGGTCGCCCGGCTGCTGTCGGCGGTCCGCGCCCCGTAGCGGTCCGCCGCACGACGGCCCGCGACGTCGGTCCCGCGCGACGTCGGTCCCGCGCGACGACGGTCCGCCGCACGACGGCCCCGCGCCGGTCCCCGCGCAGGGGACAATGGGCCCATGAGTCTGTTCCGCGACGACGGCATCGTGCTGCGCACCCAGAAGCTGGGTGAGGCGGACCGCATCATCACGCTCCTCACCCGGGGCCACGGCCGGGTGCGGGCCGTCGCCCGCGGGGTACGGCGCACGAAGTCCAAGTTCGGCGCCCGGCTGGAACCTTTCTCCCACGCCGACGTGCAGTTCTTCGCGCGCGGCAGCGACCTCGTCGGCCGCAGCCTGCCCCTGTGCACCCAGACCGAGATCATCGCCCCGTACGGCAACGGCATCGTCACCGACTACGCCCGCTACACCGCCGGCACCGCGATGCTGGAGACCGCCGAACGCTTCACCGAGAACGAGGGCGAACCGGCCGTCCAGCAGTACCTGCTGCTCGTCGGCGCCCTGCGCACGCTCTCGCGCGGTGAACACGAGCCGCACCTCATCCTGGACGCCTTCCTGCTGCGCTCGCTGGCCGTCAACGGCTACGCGCCGAGCTTCGAGGACTGCGCGAAGTGCGGCATCCACGGCCCCAACCGGCACTTCTCCGTCGCCGCGGGCGGGGTCATATGCGGCGACTGCCGGGTGCCGGGCAGCGTCGTACCCTCGTCGGAGGCCATCGCCCTGCTCAGCGCGCTGCTGACGGGCGACTGGGGTCACGCGGACGCCTGCGAGGCGCGTCACGTGCGGGAGGGCAGCGGGCTGGTCTCGGCCTATTTGCACTGGCATCTGGAGCGCGGGCTACGCTCCCTGCGATACGTCGAGAAATAGGAGCTGGGCACATGGCACGACGCGGGATTCTGGGACGCTCTCGCCGGGAGTACAAGGTTCCCGAGCCGCACCCGTCCGGTGAGCGCCCGCCGAAGATCCCCGGCGAGCTCGTCCCGAACCACGTCGCGGTCGTCATGGACGGCAACGGCCGCTGGGCCAAGGAGCGCGGGCTGCCGCGCACCGAGGGCCACAAGGTGGGCGAGGGCGTCGTGCTCGACGTGCTCAAGGGCTGCCTGGAGATGGGCGTCAAGAACCTGTCCCTGTACGCCTTCTCGACGGAGAACTGGAAGCGCTCGCCCGACGAGGTCCGCTTCCTGATGAACTTCAACCGGGACGTCATCCGGCGCCGCCGGGACGAGATGAACGAGCTGGGCATCCGCATCCGCTGGGTCGGCCGGATGCCGAAGATGTGGAAGTCGGTCGTCCAGGAGCTCCAGATCGCGCAGGAGCAGACCGTCGGCAACGACGCGATGACCCTGTACTTCTGCGTCAACTACGGCGGCCGCGCCGAGATCGCGGACGCGGCGCAGGCGATCGCCCGGGACGTGGCCGCCGGCAAGCTGGACCCGTCGAAGGTCAACGAGAAGACCTTCGCGAAGTACATCTACTACCCGGACATGCCGGACGTGGACCTGTTCCTGCGGCCGAGCGGCGAGCAGCGCACGTCCAACTACCTGATCTGGCAGAGCGCGTACGCCGAGATGGTCTTCCAGGACGTCCTGTGGCCGGACTTCGACCGCCGCGACCTGTGGCGCGCCTGCCTGGAGTACGCCCAGCGCGACCGCCGCTTCGGCGGCGCGGTCCCCAACCAGCCGGAGCCGGGCGCGTCCCGCTGACCCCGTCCGAGGCTTCCGGGCGGGGGGACGGCCCCTGCCCGGACCGCCCTCAGGAAGCGCCGGCGGCGCAGTCCGCGCAGGTCCCGAAGATCTCCACCGTGTGGGCGACGTTCACGTAGCCGTGCTCGGCCGCGATCGCCTCCGCCCACTTCTCCACCGCCGGGCCCTCGACCTCGACGGCCTTGCCGCACTTGCGGCACACGAGGTGGTGGTGGTGTTCGCCGGTGGAGCAGCGCCGGTAGACGGATTCGCCGTCGCTGGTGCGCAGCACGTCCACCTCGCCGGCGTCGGCGAGGGACTGGAGGGTGCGGTAGACCGTGGTCAGGCCCACGGAGTCGCCGCGGTGCTTGAGCATGTCGTGCAGCTCCTGGGCACTGCGGAACTCGTCCACCTCGTCCAGCGCCGCGGCCACGGCGGCGCGCTGCCGGGTGGATCGTCCTCGTACTGGCGCGGTCTCGCCAGGCGCAGTCGCCACCGGTTCCTCCTCGTATCGGCCTCGCCCCATTGTGCCAGGCTGCCGACGGGTCAAACCTTTACGTCGTCGCGTGTGCAGACCTCTTCGGCCACCCGGGCCGCCTTGGCCCGGCGCCGCGCCAGCGGGGTGGACAGGGCCGTCATGACCATGAAGACACCGATGGCGAGCAGCACGATCGTGGCGCCCGAGGGCACGTCGATGTAGTACGTGGCCGCCGTCCCGGTCAGGGACACCGTCAGGCTGATCGCGATGGCCAGGCCCAGCGTGGCCGCGAAACCGCGCGTCAGGCGCTGCGCGGCGGCGACCGGGATCACCATCATTGCGCTGACCAGCAGCAGGCCGACGATGCGCATGGCGACGGTCACGGTGATCGCGGCGGTGACCGCGATCAGCAGGTTCAGCGCGCGCACCGGCAGGCCGGTGACGCGGGCGAACTCCTCGTCCTGGCAGACGGCGAAGAGCTGCCGGCGCAGGCCGATGGTCACCGCGATGACGAACGCGGCCAGGATCACGACGGCGGTCACGTCCTGGGTCGAGACGGTGGTGATCGACCCGAACATGGCGCTGAGCAGGTTGGTGGTGGAGCCGCCGGGAGCCATGTTGATGATCATGACGCCGCCTGCGAGGCCGCCGTAGAAGAGCATCGCGAGCGCGACGTCGCCGCTGGTCCTGCCGCGGGAGCGGATCATCTCCATGACGACGGCACCGAGGACGGCGACGAGCGTCGCCATCCACACCGGGCTGGTGTTGAGCAGGAAGCCGAGGGCGACACCGGTCATGGCGACGTGGCCGAGGCCGTCCCCCATGACGGCCTGGCGGCGCTGGACGAGGTAGGTGCCGATCGCGGGGGCGGTGATGCCGACCAGGGCGGCGGCGATCAGGGCCCGCACCATGAAGGGGTAGTGGAGGAGGTCCATCAGCTCAGCAGTCCCGTCCGCAGGGGCTCGGCGTCGTGCGCCGCGTGGGGGTGTACGTGGTCGTGGCCGGGCAGGGCGTGCTGGCCGACGGCCTGCGGGGGCGGGCCGTCGTGCACGACGCAGCCGTCGCGCAGGACGACGGCCCGGTCGATCAGCGGCTCCAGGGGGCCCAGCTCGTGCAGGACGAGCAGGACGGTCGTACCGGCGGCCACCTGGCGCCGTACGGCCTTGGCCAGGACCTCCTGGTTGGCCAGGTCGACGCCGGCCATGGGTTCGTCCATGATCAGGAGTTCGGGCTCGACGGCGAGCGCCCGGGCGATGAGCACGCGCTGGTGCTGCCCGCCGGAGAGGGCGTTGACGGAGGCGTCGGCGTGCGCGTTCATGTCCACGAGGTCCAGCGCGCGCTCGACGGCGATCCGGTCGGTCTTGCGCAGGACGCCGAAGCGGGAGCGGGCCAGCCGGCCGGCGGAGACGACCTCCCGGACGGTGGCGGGGACGCCGCTGGCGGCGGTGGTGCGCTGGGGGACGTAGCCGATCCGCGACCACTGCCGGAAGCGCTTGAAGTCGGTGCCGAAGAGGGACAGCGTGCCGTCGCTCAGCGGGACCTGGCCGACCACGGCGCGGACGGCGGTGGACTTGCCCGAGCCGTTGGCGCCGAGGAGCGCGACGACCTCGCCGCGGCGGACGGTGAGGTCGACCCCGCGCAGCACGGGGCGCGAGCCGAGCGAGGCGGTGGCCCCGCGCAGGGATATGACGGGCTGCTCGGCCGCCGATGCGGCCGTACCGGATTCCATGGCCATGGCTCGCGCCTCCGTTGCTGCTGCTGTCATCACTTGGTGCCGAGCGCCTTCTGCAGGTTCTTGAGGTTGGACCGCATGACCTCGAAGTAGTCGGCGCCCTGGGACTTGTCGGTGATCCCCTCGAGGGGATCGAGGACGTCGGTCTTGAGGCCCGTGTCGGCGGCGAGGGTCTTGGCGGTCTTGTCGCTGGCCAGCGTCTCGAAGAACACGGTGGACACATTGTCCTTCTTCGCGACGGCCTGGAGGTCCTTCATCCGGGCCGGGCTGGGCTCGGACTCGGGGTCGACGCCGGAGATGCCCTCCTGGTCCAGGCCGTAGCGCTCGGCGAGGTAGCCGAAGGCGGCGTGGGTGGTGATGAAGGTCTTGGAGGCGGTGCCGCCCAGGCCGTTCTTGTACTCGGTGTCCAGGGCGGTCAGCCTGGCCAGCAGGTCGTCGGTGTTCTTCTTGTACTCGGCCGCGTGGGCGGGATCGGCCTTCTCCAGGGCGGCGCCGACACCCTTGGCGATCTCCGCGTACTTGTGGGGGTCGAGCCAGACGTGGGGGTCCGCGCCGGCCTCGCCGTGCGCGTGACCCTCCTCTTCGCCCTCGGTCGCGTGGTCGTGGTGGCCGGAGGCGGCGTGCTGCTCCAGCTTGGTGAGGGTGGCGGCGTCGACGGTGTTCTTCACGCCGGCCTGGGCCACCGCCTTGTCGACGGCGGGCTGGAGGTTCTTGAGGTAGAGCACGACATCGGACTCGGTGAGCCGGGCGGTCTGCTTGGGGGTGATCTCCAGGTCGTGCGGTTCGACGCCCGGCTTGGTCAGGCTGGTGACCTGCACGTGGTCCTTGCCGATCTGTTCGGCGAGGTACTGCAGCGGGTAGAACGACGCCATCACGTCGAGCCTGCCGTCCTCGGCGGCTCCGGAGGCACCGGCGCCGGAACAGGCGGTGAGGGCCGTCGCGGCGAGGGCCACGGCTCCGGCGAGGGCGGCCGTGGGTATGAGGCGTCGTACGTTCATGACATCCATTTTCATCAAAGATGGAAACGGTTGTCAAAAACCCTGGTGGGGCAGCCCGGGCAGGGCCGTTGAAGGGGTCCCGATTTGATAGCGGGGGTGCGGGCGCCGGTAACCTAAAGGCTTCGCCGTTCGTCCTCGTAATGAAGAGAGCACCGTGGCCGCCGACAAGATCGAAACCATCGTCAGCCTGAGCAAGCGCCGTGGCTTCGTTTTCCCGTGCAGTGAGATCTACGGCGGCTCCAGGGCTGCCTGGGACTACGGTCCGCTCGGCGTCGAGCTCAAGGAAAACATCAAGCGCCAGTGGTGGAAGGCCATGGTCACCGGCCGCGAGGACATCGTCGGACTCGACTCCTCCGTGATCCTGGCCCCCGAGGTGTGGCAGGCCTCCGGCCACGTCGCCACCTTCTCCGACCCGCTCACCGAGTGCACCTCCTGCCACAAGCGGCACCGCGCGGACCACCTGGAAGAGGCGTACGAGGCCAAGCACGGCCGTCCGCCGGCCAACGGTCTCGCCGACATCAACTGCCCCAACTGTGGTGTGAAGGGCCAGTTCACCGAGCCGAAGCAGTTCTCCGGCATGCTGGAGACCCACCTCGGCCCGACCCAGGACACCGGCTCCAAGGCGTACCTGCGCCCCGAGACGGCCCAGGGCATCTTCACCAACTTCGCCCAGGTGCAGACCACCTCGCGCAAGAAGCCCCCCTTCGGCATCGCGCAGATGGGCAAGTCCTTCCGCAACGAGATCACGCCCGGCAACTTCATCTTCCGCACCCGCGAGTTCGAGCAGATGGAGATGGAGTTCTTCGTCAAGCCGGGCGAGGACGAGCAGTGGCAGGAGTACTGGATGGCCGAGCGGTGGAACTGGTACCGCGACCTCGGCATCCGCGAGGAGAACATCCGCTGGTACGAGCACCCGAAGGAGAAGCTGTCCCACTACTCGAAGCGCACCGCCGACATCGAGTACCGCTTCAACTTCGGTGGCAACGAGTTCTCCGAGCTGGAGGGCGTGGCCAACCGCACGGACTTCGACCTCAAGGCCCACTCCGCCGCCTCCGGCCAGGACCTGTCGTACTTCGACCAGGAGGCCGGCGAGCGTTACACCCCGTACGTCATCGAGCCGGCGGCCGGTGTCAACCGCGCCATGCTCGCCTTCATGCTCGACGCGTACAACGAGGACGAGGCCCCCAACGCCAAGGGCGTCATGGAGAAGCGCACCGTCATGCGCCTCGACCCGCGCCTGGCGCCGATCAAGGTCGCCGTCCTGCCGCTGTCCCGCAACCCGCAGCTGTCGCCGAAGGCCAAGGGTCTCGCCGCCGACCTGCGCAAGAACTGGAACATCGAGTTCGACGACGCGGGCGCCATCGGCCGCCGCTACCGCCGCCAGGACGAGATCGGCACGCCGTTCTGCGTGACCGTCGACTTCGACACCCTGGACGACAACGCGGTGACCGTGCGCGAGCGCGACACCATGAAGCAGGAGCGCGTCTCCCTGGACCAGATCCAGAGCTACCTCGGCAGCCGCCTGCTCGGCTGCTAGGCCCGTCGGTCCCGCTTCCCGCGGGAACGGGCGGTGGCCCGGTGCGCACTGCGCACCGGGCCACCGCCGTTTTTCCGTCCTGCCGCCTGCCTGTCAGGCGGCCGCTGCCTGCGCGGCGGCCGCCGCCGCGGCGCGGCGTTCGCCCTCGGCCTGGGAACGCTTGCCGTAACGCGCGGTCCAGACGGCCAGCAGGCCGAGCACCGTGTAGATCATGATCGGGCTGACGGTGACCATCGTGCCGGTGTCGAGCACGTACGTCAGTGCCACCCGCACCGCGGCCTCGACCAGGTACGCCACACCCCAGACCGTGGTCATGACGGTCAGCGTCCGGCGGAATCCCTCGTACTGCCACAGGCCGTTCCACCAGCCGGTGCTCTCGGGAGTGCCGTCGGTGGCGAACTTGCGGCCGAAGTAGAACATCAGCGGGCGCGGGGCGAGCAGGGTGGCCAGGCACAGCAGCCCGAACAGCCCGGTGACGCACGAGTCCTTGATCAGCAGCGCGCGGGCCGAGTGCGCGCCGATCAGCGAGACCACGGCCGTGATGACGAGGAACACCAGCGTGACGATGGCGAACTCGTCGAGCTTGCGGCGCCAGGCCAGGCTGATCGCGCTGTCGAGCACCGGCCAGGCGCTGCTGATCAGCAGCGCGCCGAACTCGCTCCAGCCGTGATCGTGGAGCTGGTTGTACGTGATGACCGGTGCGACCACGTTGAGACCGATGGTCACGATCCAGCCGACCGCGGCCGCCCCGCCCGACCGCGCGGGTGGCGCCGGGCGGCCGACCTGTGGCTGCGTTGTGGACATGCTTCCCCCTGAGACGTACCTGATGGAGTGTTCGGGGGGAACCTAGGCCAGGTATGCGGGCCCGCGACAGGGCCCCCCGGCTCAAATGATCACCAAGTGAACGCGGAATGAGCCAGTCCGGCGCAGACGGCCAGCCCGGCGCAGCGGACGGGGCAGGTGTGCGGGGCAGGGCTGTTGGTCAGGCCCGCAGGCCGCGGACGATCAGCGAGGTGACCGCCTCGAACTCCGCGATGATCGTGGGCGAGCGCCAGTCGGCCGCGTACTGCGGATCATGGAAGCGTCCGGTGGCGTCGAACACCGCGCGGGCGGCAGCCGGTACGTCCTGCGCGGCCAGTGTCCCGTCCGCGACGCCCTGGGCGATGATCCGGGTCAACTGTCCGATGAGTTCGCTCAGATGGTGATCCACCACCCCGCTGCTCTCGGCCAGCAGCACCGTGTACGTAGCGAACAGTTCCGGGTCGTCGCCCGCCTTGTGCCGCTTGGCTTCGAAGAGCGCCTCCAGCCAGGTCTCCAGCTTGGAGGGGGCCGACTCGGCCGGCGCCGAGGCGATCTCCTCCAGCTGTACGACGCTCTTGGCGAGCCAGCGGTCCGTGACGGCTTCGCGCAGCGCCGCCTTCGACGGGAAGTGCCGGTACACGCTGCCGTGACTGACACCCAGCGCGCGCGCCACGTCCACCACGGTCGCCTTGGTCGGGCCGAAGCGGCGCAGCACTTCCTCGGTGGTCTCGAGGATGCGCTCGGGGGTCAGGGGTTCGGCAGCAGCGGAGGGCATGAGTACGACCGTACCGCCAGGTCAGCGCTCGCTGTCCAGATGGGCCATCTGCGCCGCCGGGTAACGCTCGCCGGCTGCGGCCCCCGCGGGTATCGCCGCCTCGATGGCGGCCACATCGGCGGGGCTCAGCTCCATCCCCAGGGCACCCAGTGCCTCCTCCAGCCGGTCCCGGCGCCGGGCGCCCACCAGCGGCACGATGTCGACCTGGTGCCGCCGGCCCTGAGCGAGCACCCACGCTATGGCGGTCTGGGCGACGCTCACTGCCTTCTCCTGTGCCACCTTGCCAAGGGCGTCCACCAGATCGAGGTTCCGGTGGAGGTTCTCGCCTTGGAAGCGCGGGCTCATCCCGCGGAAGTCGTCGGCGGACAGCTGCCGGTCGCGGCCGAAGTGGCCGCTGATCAGGCCGCGGGCCAGTACCCCGTACGCGGTGATGCCTATGCCGAGCTCGCGCGCGGTCGGCAGGATCTCGGCTTCGATCCCGCGCGACATCAGCGAGTACTCGATCTGGAGGTCCGCGATCGGAGCCACGGCGGCGGCTCGGCGCAGGGTGTCCGCGCCGACCTCTGAGAGCCCGATGTGCCGCACGTGCCCCGCCTGGACCGCCTCGGCGATCGCGCCGACCGTCTCCTCGATCGGCACGGCCGGGTCCAGGCGGGAGATGCGGTAGATGTCGACGTGGTCCCGGCCGAGGCGCTGGAGCGAGTAGGCGAGGAAGTTCTTCACGGCCTCGGGCCGGCCGTCGATCCCGGTGAATCCGCCGTCTACCGTCCGCAGGGCGCCGAACTTCACGCTGGTCAGCGCCCGCTCCCGCAGCGCGACGGGCGCGCTGCGCAGGGCTTCGTTGATCAACAGCTCGTTGTGCCCCATGCCGTAGAAGTCGCCGGTGTCGAGCAGGGCGTCCATGCCGTCGGGGACGGCGTCGAGGTAGGCGTGGATGGTCGCGATCGACTCGGACCGGTCGCTCTCTCCGTACAGCGCGGACATGCCCATGCAGCCGAGCCCGATCGGAAAGACGGCGGGGCCGGTGGCGCCGAGGGTCGTGGTGGTGGTGGTGGTCGGTCGGATGGTCTCGTTCGTCGTCATGCAACGAGAATGACATGACGGGTGACAGATTTCAATATCTGTCACCCGTCAGCGTGGTGGTACCGGCTCGGGCGCCTGCGTGGGGCGTAGGGGAGTGCGCGCAGGCCTGGCGCCACGGCGCGTGATCGAGGGACGGTGACGGCACCGCTCGCCCGCCCGCCGCGCCGCGGAGGAACCCCGGAGGGTCGCGGGCTGCGGGGTCGGGCGGGCTCGGCCACCGGTCCGGGCGCGGCCGCCGCGCGGGCGGCAGGTGCCCGGCCGCCGAAGGCCCACGTTCCTGGCGGCGGAGGCCGCTGCGGGTGCCCGGTCACTCCCTACGACCTCGCCCGAGCGGCCGGGGTTGGTCAGCAGCCTCCTCGGGCGGGAGGGTGAGGGGCCACCGCGCCGGCCCGGCGGTCCGGTCCGCACCGTTCACCCGGCGAGCAGGATGCGCCGGACGCCGTCCGCGCCGCCCCGCACGCCCCGACTGCGACTGCACGGAATGCGGCGGCTGTGGACAAGGAGGACGCCCGGAGACTCGGGGCCTGTCAGCAGAGCCTCACGCTGCCGGCAGAGCAGCGCTGCCGGGCTGCCGCCGGGAGCGCTCCGCTATCCGCTACCGGCGCTGCACCTCAGCGTTGTTGGGCTCATATGCGGTGGCCCCCGACTGACGTCGCAGGCCGTCCTGCGCTCTGCCGGGGCTTCGGCGGCACCGGACGCGGCGGCCGTTGCGGAATTCGAGCCCGCCGTCAAAGCCATGCCTGGTCCAATGCGGCACTCGTCCTCGGCAGCAGCTGGGAGAGGTGCCGAGTACCCGCTGCGGGGCTTCGGCCCGGCCGGACGGTGTCCGGAGGGCCGGTGCCCGGCTGCTCGACCTGTCGTCAGAGTCCGCGAGCTCTGTGTGGTCCGATGCGGCACCCCGTCCCGAGATGCCGCTGGGAGGTTCTCCTGGGGCGGCAGTGCCCAGTACTGGCTGCAGGTCCGGACATTGCCCGGGGGGGTGTCTGGGGGCTCGGCCCCTCGTCAGAGCCCGCGTAGTCGACGTGGCCCGGTGCGGCACGCGTTCCCGGCTGTTCCCGCGTTGGCGTCGGGTCCCCGCTGCCGGGCTTCGGCCGGGCCGGACAGTGTTCGGGAGGACGGCCCTCGGCTCTGGGGGGCTCGGCCACCGCTCAAAGCCCGCGCGCCCGGAGTGGTCTGCGTGGCGCGCCCCCTCCCCGGCTGCCACTGCGAGGTGCCGGGTACCTGCTGCCGGGCTTCGGCCGGGCCGGACAGTGTCCGGGGGCGGGTCTCTGGCGGCTCGGCCCCTCGTCAGGGCCCGAGCGCCAGGCCTGGTCCGACGGCGCCCGTCCCGAGCTGCCGCTGGCACGGTCCCCCGCGTGCGGCGTCGGATCCCCGCTGCCGGGCTTAGGCGTGTGCCGGAAGCCGGAAGCCGGAAGCCGGAAGCCGGAAGCCGGAAGCCGGAAGCCGGAAGCCGGAAGCCGGAAGCCGGAAGCCGAAAGCCGGAAGCCGGGCCCACGGACCGGCAGGCAGGCCGGGCTCGGCACCGTCGGCGACGAGCCGTCCGGGAGGGACAGGCGGTCCGGCTCGCGCCGTCGTGCTCGGCGGCGCGGCCTGGTCGTCGTGGTGGTGCCGGCGAACGGTTGCGGCGCTACTTCGGTGTCAGGGCCGCGTTCAGGGCGCCGGCCGTGCGGGTGGCCGTCTGCCGGGCCCAGCGGCCCGTCGTGGCGATGCCCGTCGCCAGGACCAGGACAGCGCACACCGTGATGATCCACCAGGCCGGCCGCGCCGCGGCGACGAAGCCGCCGCCCTGGGACAGCCCGGCCGCGAGCACCGCGCCGATCACCGCCACGCCCAGCGTCCCCCCGGTCTGCCGGCTGGTCGACGCCACCGCCGCCGCCACCCCCGCCTGGGCCCGCGGCATCCCGGACACCGCCGTGTTGGTGATCGGCGCGTTGACCATCCCGAAGCCCAGCCCGAACAGCACGTACGCGGCGAACATCAGCGGGTCCGACCCCTCCGCCTCGAACGCCGCGAACAGCAGCCCGCTGCCACCCATCGCCACCCCCGCGATCACCAGGGGCAGCCGCGGCCCCACCGCGCCGACCAGCCGTCCCGAAAGCGGCGCGCAAAGGAAGGCCAGCGCCGCCATCGGCAGCATGTACAGCCCGGCGTGCAGTGCGTCCAGCCCCCGTACCTCCTGGAGGTAGAGGGTGTTCAGGAACAGGAACCCCGACAGCGCGGCGAAGGCGCTCACCGCGATCACCGTCGCCCCGCTGAACGGCGCGCTGCGGAAGAACCGCGGGTCGATCAGCGGCTCCGCCCGCCGCGGCTCGTACACCAGCAGCCCCACCAGGGCCGCCACCGCGAGCGCCGCGCAGCCCAGCACGGTCGGTGAACTCCAGCCGGCCGACGGGGCCTCGATGATCCCGTACGTCACCGACCCCAGCAGCGCCACGACCAGCAGCTGCCCGACCGGGTCCGGGCGGCGCGGGTGCTCGGCCCGCGACTCGGGGATGTAGCGCAGGGTCAGGGCCAGGGCGGCCAGCCCGACGGGGAGGTTGACCCAGAAGATGGACCGCCAGCCGACGGAGTCCACCAGCAGGCCGCCGATCAGCGGCCCGGCGGCCATCGAGATGCCGACGACCCCGCCCCAGACGCCGATGGCCCGGGCGCGCTCCTTGGGATCCGTGAACGTGTTGGTGATGATCGACATGGCCACCGGGTTGAGCATCGAGCCGCCCACGGCCTGGATCATCCGGAACGCGATCAGCCACTCCAGGCTCGGCGCCAGCGAACACAGCACGGAGCCCGCCGTGAAGACGACGAGGCCGGTGCTGAACACCTTCCGCCGCCCGATCCGGTCGCCGGTGGACCCCGCCAGCATCAGCAGCGAGGCCAGGACCAGCGTGTAGGCGTCGATCGTCCACTGCATACCGGCCACCGAGGCGTTGAACTCCCGCCGCATGGAGGGGAGCGCGACGTTCAGAACGGTGGTGTCCAGGCTCACGATCAGCAGGCTCATGCAGCAGATCGCCAGCACGAGGCTGCGTCGCCTGGGGCTCAGGGTTCGCATGACTCAGATAGTACGCCTAACTAACGAATTACAGGGGTGTGGCCCGGCTGGGCGACAATGGGGGGATGACCACGCTCCCCCCGCCCCTCGCGATCGGCCCGCACACCGTGCAGCCCCCGGTGGTGCTCGCACCCATGGCCGGTATCACCAATGCCCCGTTCCGCACCCTGTGCCGCGAGTTCAGCGGCGGCAAGGGGCTGTTCGTCAGCGAGATGATCACGACGCGCGCCCTGGTCGAGCGCAACGAGAAGACCATGCAGCTGATCCACTTCGACGAGACCGAGAAGCCCCGCTCGATACAGCTGTACGGAGTCGACCCCACGACGGTCGGCAAGGCGGTCCGCATGATCGTCGAGGAGGACCGTGCCGACCACATCGACCTCAACTTCGGCTGCCCCGTCCCCAAGGTCACCCGCAAGGGCGGCGGCTCGGCCCTGCCCTACAAGAGGAACCTGCTGCGCGCGATCCTGCGCGAGGCCGTGGCCGGCGCCGGTGACCTGCCCGTCACCATGAAGATGCGCAAGGGCATCAACGACGAGCACCTCACCTACCTCGACGCCGGCCGGATCGCGGTCGAGGAGGGCGTCACGGCCATCGCCCTGCACGGGCGCACCACTGCCCAGCACTACGGCGGCACCGCCGACTGGGACGCCATCGCGCGGCTCAAGGAGCACGTGCCGGAGATCCCGGTGCTCGGCAACGGCGACATCTGGTGCGCCGAGGACGCGCTGCGCATGGTCCGCGAGACCGGCTGTGACGGAGTGGTCGTGGGCCGCGGCTGCCTGGGGCGGCCGTGGCTGTTCAACGACCTGGTCGCGGCCTTCGAGGGGCGCCCGGAGGACTTCCACAAGCCGACGCTGCGCGAGGTCGCGGCCACCATGCACCGGCACGCCCAGCTGCTGGGGGAGTGGATCGGCGACGAAGCGCGGGGGGTGATCGACTTCCGTAAGCACGTGGCTTGGTACCTCAAGGGCTTCTCCGTGGGATCGGAGATGCGCCAGAAGCTGGCGGTGACCTCTTCCCTCGCCGAACTGGACGCTCATCTGAGCGAGCTCGATCTGGACCAGCCCTGGCCCGACAGCGCCGACGGTCCGCGCGGCCGGACGTCCGGAAACAACCGGGTTGTCCTGCCGGAGGGCTGGTTGAAGGATCCGTACGACTGCGCAGGCGTCAGCGAGGACGCCGAGCTGGACACCTCCGGAGGCTGACAGCAGCCGACAAATCGCCCTCGGTGTAGCGTGATATACGCCACGCATGGGAGAGGTTTCGCTCAGATGAGCAGTTAAGTCACGGGTAAGACTTTCAAAGGGTGGCACTGGGTGCCACCCTTTGTTCGTTCAACACTTGAACGCAAATGTATCGATGATCGCTCATCCGAGCGCAAACAGGCCTCAAGGGCCACCTCACCGTTCGGGATGTGAACGCTCTTCGCCCGTCGGCATTACTTATCGGTTACTTTCGATTGGCTGGCACACGGGTGGTTACAGCCGCATGACGCCTAAGTGGACATACCCAGACGCCTTCGATCTGGGTATGTTCCTGGCCGTCAGGGCAGCCACCCGAGTCCTCGAGGAGTCGAGACCCGTGTCGGAAAACAAAGATCAGAAGTTCGTCTACGACTTCACCGAGGGAAACCGCGACCTCAAGGACCTTCTCGGCGGCAAGGGAGCCAACCTCGCCGAGATGACCAACCTTGGTCTCCCGGTGCCTCCCGGCTTCACCATCACCACCGAGGCCTGCAAGGTCTACCTCGAAAGCGGCGAGGCCCCGGCCGCGCTGCGCGACGAGGTCAGCGCGCACCTGGCGGCCCTCGAAGCGAAGATGGGCAAGAAGCTCGGCCAGTCGGACGACCCGCTGCTGGTCTCCGTGCGTTCCGGCGCCAAGTTCTCGATGCCCGGCATGATGGACACCGTCCTCAACATCGGCCTCTCCGACGAGTCCGTGGTCGGCCTCGCCGCCCAGGCCGGCGACGAGCGGTTCGCGTGGGACTCCTACCGCCGCCTGATCCAGATGTTCGGCAAGACCGTCCTCGGCGTGGACGGCGAGCTCTTCGAGGACGCCCTCGACGAGGCCAAGGCCGCCAAGAAGGTCACCGTCGACACCGACCTCGACGCCGCCGACCTCAAGAAGCTGGTCAAGGCCTTCAAGAAGATCGTCGCGAAGGAGGCCGGCCGGGAGTTCCCGCAGGACGCCCGCGACCAGATGGACCTCGCCGTCGAGGCGGTCTTCAACTCCTGGAACACCGACCGCGCCAAGCTCTACCGCCGCCAGGAGCGCATCCCCGGCGACCTGGGCACCGCCGTCAACATCTGCTCCATGGTCTTCGGCAACCTCGGCCCGGACTCCGGCACCGGCGTCGCCTTCACCCGTGACCCCGCCACCGGCCACCAGGGCGTCTACGGCGACTACCTGCAGAACGCCCAGGGCGAGGACGTCGTCGCGGGCATCCGCAACACCGTCCCGCTGGCGGACCTGGAGAGCATCGACAAGGCCTCCTACGACCAGCTCATGACGATCATGGAGACGCTGGAGACCCACTACAAGGACCTCTGCGACATCGAGTTCACGATCGAGCGCGGCCAGCTGTGGATGCTCCAGACCCGCGTCGGCAAGCGCACCGCCGGCGCCGCCTTCCGCATCGCCACCCAGCTCGTGGACCAGGGCCTGATCGACGAGGCCGAGGCCCTCCAGCGCGTCAACGGCGCCCAGCTGGCGCAGCTGATGTTCCCGCGCTTCGACGAGGGCGCCAAGACGACCATGCTCGGCCGCGGCATCGCCGCCTCCCCGGGCGCGGCGGTCGGCAAGGCCGTCTTCGACTCGTACACGGCCGTCAAGTGGTCCCGCTCCGGCGAGAAGGTCATCCTGATCCGCCGCGAGACCAACCCGGACGACCTGGACGGCATGATCGCCGCCGAGGGCATCCTGACCTCCCGCGGCGGCAAGACCTCGCACGCCGCCGTCGTCGCCCGCGGCATGGGCAAGACCTGCGTCTGCGGCGCGGAGGACCTCGAAGTCGACACCAAGCGCCGCCGCATGACGGTCGGCGGGACGGTCGTCGAAGAGGGCGACGTCGTCTCCATCGACGGCTCCACCGGCAAGGTCTACCTCGGCGAGGTACCCGTCGTACCGTCCCCCGTGGTCGAGTACTTCGAGGGCCGCATGCACGCCGGCGCCGACGACGCCGACGAGCTGGTCGCCGCCGTGCACCGGATCATGGCGTACGCGGACCGCGTCCGCCGGCTGCGGGTGCGCGCCAACGCCGACAACGCCGAGGACGCCTCGCGCGCCCGCCGTTTCGGCGCCCAGGGCATCGGCCTGTGCCGCACCGAGCACATGTTCCTCGGTGAGCGCCGCGAGATGGTCGAGCGCCTGATCCTGGCCGACACCGACGACGAGCGCGAAGCGGCACTCAGTGCCCTCCTGCCGCTGCAGAAGAAGGACTTCGTCGAGCTGTTCGAGGCGATGGACGGGCTGCCCGTCACCGTCCGCCTCCTCGACCCGCCGCTGCACGAGTTCCTGCCCGACATCACCGAGCTGTCGGTGCGCGTCGCCCTCGCCGAGTCCCGCAAGGACGCCAACGAGAACGACCTGCGCCTGCTCCAGGCCGTGCACAAGCTGCACGAGCAGAACCCGATGCTGGGTCTGCGCGGCGTCCGCCTCGGCCTGGTCATCCCCGGCCTGTTCGCCATGCAGGTCCGGGCGATCGCCGAGGCCGCGGCCGAGCGCAAGAACGCCAAGGGCGACCCGCGCGCCGAGATCATGATCCCGCTCGTGGGCACCGTCCAGGAGCTGGAGATCGTCCGCGACGAGGCCGACCAGGTCATCGCCGAGGTCGAGGCCGCCACCGGCACCAACCTCAAGCTGACCATCGGCACGATGATCGAGCTGCCGCGCGCCGCGCTGACCGCCGGCCAGATCGCCGAGGCCGCGCAGTTCTTCTCCTTCGGTACGAACGACCTGACCCAGACGGTGTGGGGCTTCTCCCGCGACGACGTCGAGGCCAGCTTCTTCACCGCGTACCTGGAGAAGGGCATCTTCGGGGTCTCGCCCTTCGAGACCATCGACAAGGACGGCGTCGGCTCGCTGGTCCGCAGCGCGGTCGAGGCCGGCCGGGCCACCCGCCCCGACCTCAAGCTCGGCGTCTGCGGCGAGCACGGCGGCGACCCCGAGTCGGTGCACTTCTTCCACGAGGTCGGTCTCGACTACGTCTCCTGCTCGCCGTTCCGGATTCCGGTGGCGCGCCTGGAGGCCGGCCGTGCGGCCGCCGAGTCGAAGGGCTCCGACAGCCGCTGAGCCCCCCCGTGCCGGGTTCCGGCGCGGCTCAGCCGGGCACGAACCCGGCCGGGCGGCACCGGTTCCTGAGGCTGCGCCTGCTTCCGGTTTCCCTGACCCCCGGAAGCGGGCGCAGCCTGCTTTGCGTTCAAGGACCGTATTCAACCAAGTCGCCTTTACGGCACCAGGCGGTGGACGGATCCCCACCCGTCCACCGCCTGCCGCCTATCGCCGGGCACGTCGGCGCTTCCCTGTGCGACCGACCGCCAGGCCCCGCAAAGCCCCCCACGGCCTTCACGGAGCGTTTCGGTCGCACTGGAGTGTGCCCGGCGGAGTACAGGATTTCGGTTGTCACGCTCCTGCCGAAAGGGGTTTCAACTGTGGCTGAAAGGGCGTGGTGACCACGTGTGACGGCGTGCATACTCATGGGGCGGGGGGATTGCGGTTGCACAGGTGGGGGTTCGGTGCTTCGTATCCATTTCACGGGAGTGGACCTCGCACGCGTACGGATGGCGGGACGTCCCGATGCGTTGTGGGAAACGATTCTCAGCTTTCACCGCTTAAGGGACCGGCGTGACGCCCGGTTGTTCGGTGAATGGCGTACGGAAACCCGGAGCAGGTTGAATAGTGAAACAAGACTCCTCGGTGCGCTGATACCGGGGCGCGGCTATTTCCCCGATTTCCTGACCCCCGTGGAGGGGCAGTACGGGTGGGACCTCGGCCTCGACGCGCTGCGTGGCATACGCCCCGAGCGAATACGCCGAGAGCTGTCGCTGATGGGCGCGGGAGCGCGCGTCGGCGCGGCCTTCGGCATGCCGCCGGGCGCGGGTGGCGCGGGCGACACCCTCGTCCCGCGCCGGCTGCGGGAGTTCATGGACGACGCGCCGGGGCACATGCCGAGGCTGCTGGGCGAGCTGCGCGCGTACCACCGGGTGGCCGTGGAGCCCTACTGGACCCACATCCAGGCCCAGATCGAGGCCGAGCGGGCAGCCAGGGGCCGCGCACTGCTGGACGGCGGCGCGGACGAGCTGCTCGCGTCGCTGCCGCCGATGCTGCGCTGGCGGGCGCCGGTCCTGGAGTGCGACTACCCGGTGGACCGGGACGTCCGGTTGCGGGGGCGCGGGCTGCTGCTCCAGCCGTCCTTCTTCTGCCGCCGCACGGCCGTCACCCTGCACGACCCGGAGCTGCCGCCGGTCCTGGTGTACCCGGCGGCGGCGCAGCTCGCCTCGGCCCCCGCCCAGGGGGAGGCCGCCCGGCCCGCGGAGGAGCAGCGCCAGCGGACCTTGGGCAAGCTGGTCGGGCACACCCGCTCGGTGGTGCTGCGGGCCATCGGCGACGGAGCCACCACCAGCGAACTGGCCCGCCGGGCGGGGGTGTCGCTGGCCTCCGCGAGCCAGCACGCCTGTGTGATGCGGGAAGCGGGCCTGGTCACGACGCTGCGCCGGGGCAACGCCGTGCTGCACACCGTGACCCCGCTGGGGGCGGCACTGCTCAAGGGCGGCGCGGTGGCGTCCTGACGGCGGTGGCCGGGCTTCCCGTAGGAGAGGCGACGGCGGTGCCGGGTGCCCCGTAGGAGAGGCGACGGCGGTGGCCGGGTGCCCCGTAAGAGAGGCGACGGAGGCGCAGGGGCGGGCCCGCGGAAAAAAAACCCTCCCCGCGCCGATGAGTTTCCCGGGGCCGCCCGGTCTACCCCTTCGAACGCACCCACGCGAGAGAAGAGGGACCGAGATGTCCGCCACCATGATCTTCGTCAACCTGCCGGTCAAGGACCTGGAGGCGAGCAAGGCCTTCTGGGGCGGGCTCGGTTACTCCTTCAACGCCCAGTTCAGCGACGAGAACGGCGCCTCCCTGGTCATCAGCGACACCATCTACGCGATGCTGCTGACCGAGGCCCGCTTCAAGGACTTCACCCACAAGGCCATCGCGGACACCTCCACCACCACCGAGGCCCTGCTGTGCCTGAGCGCCGAGAGCCGCGAGGCGGTGGACGCGCTGGTCGACGCGGCCGTCGGCGCGGGCGGCACCGAGCCCCGCCCCGCGCAGGACCACGGCTTCATGTACGGGCGGGCCTTCGAGGACCTCGACGGCCACACCTGGGAGATCATGTGGATGGACCCGGCGGCGATCCAGGCACAGTGATCCCCCGGCGGCCTATACGGGCGCGGGCACGGCGGTCCGCACCGGGTAGGTCCGGACCGCCACCGCCTCGTCGTCCAGGCAGCGCCCCGATTCCAGGTCGAACCGCTGCTTGAGCAGCGGCGAGGCCACGAACGGGCGCCCCGTCACCGCGCCCACCAGTCCCCGGGCGAGTACCTGCGCGCCGGTGAAGGGGTCCCGGTTGCCGATGGCGTACGGGCGTCCCCCGCGGTCCACGAACACCGCGGCTTGGCTCCCGTCGGGCAGCAGGGCCGCGACCCCGCGCCCGGGGGTCAGTTCCGAAAGCTCGCACACCGTCAGCCAGCCGCCGTTCACTTCCAGCTCGATGGTCACCGGTTGCCTCCCACGGGCTCAAGGGTCAGTACGGTCAGGTCGGGCTTGACCTGGTCGCGTTCCGGCACGAACCGCACGCTGGGGTCCGGGGCGCCGGGCGCGTTGACGAAGGACACGAACCGGCGCAGCCGCTCGGGGTCCTGGAGGGTTTCGGCCCACTCGTCGCGGTAGTGGGCGACGTGGTCGGCCATCAGCGACTCCAGCTCCGCGCACAGGCCGAGCGAGTCGTGCACGATCACGTCCCGCAGGTGGTCCAGCCCGCCCTCCAGCCGCTCCAGCCAGGTCGAGGTCCGCTCCAGCCGGTCGGCGGTGCGGATGTAGAACATGAGGAACCGGTCGATGAGACGGACCAGTTCGGCGTCCGACAGGTCCTGGGCGAGCAGGTCGGCGTGGCGCGGGCTGGCCCCGCCGTTGCCGCCGACGTACAGGTTCCAGCCGTTCGCCGTGGCGATGACGCCGAAGTCCTTGCTCTGCGCCTCCGCGCATTCGCGGGTGCAGCCGGACACCGCCGACTTCAGCTTGTGCGGGGCGCGCAGGCCCCGGTAGCGCAGCTCCAGGTCGATGGCCATGCGCACGCTGTCCTGCACGCCGTAGCGGCACCACGTCTGGCCCACGCAGGACTTCACCGTGCGCAGCGCCTTCCCGTAGGCGTGCCCGGACTCGAACCCGGCGTCCACCAGCCGTGCCCAGATGCGCGGGAGCTGGTCGACCGCGGCCCCGAAGAGGTCGATCCGCTGCCCCCCGGTGATCTTCGTGTAGAGGCCGAAGTCGCGGGCCACCTCGCCGATCACGATGAGCTTGTCGGGGGTGATCTCGCCGCCCGGGATCCGGGGGACGACCGAGTACGAGCCGTTGCGCTGCATGTTCGCCAGGAAGTGGTCGTTGGTGTCCTGGAGGGCGGCCTGCTCCCCGTCCAGGACGTATCCGCTCGCGCCCAGCGTCGCGGCGAGCGAGGCGATGATCGAGGCGACCGCGGGCTTGCAGACCTCGCAGCCCTCGCCGCCGCGGGCCTCGTCGCGCCCGTGGCCGTCGAGGATCTCCCGGTACGAGGTCAGGCGGCGGGTGTGGACGATCTCGTACAGCTCGGCGCGGGTGTACGGGAAGCAGCCGCACAGCCCCTTGTCGGCGGCGGCGGGCAGCAACTGCCCGATCACCTTGAGGCAGCCGCCGCAGCCGGTGCCGGCCTTGGTGCACTTCTTGACCTCGGGGAGGGAGGTGAAGGCGGTGATCTCCTTCTTGGTGACGTTGTGGCAGGAGCAGATCACCGCCGTGTCGGGCAGCGCGGACGGGCCGAGCTGTGCGGCCGGCCCGATGCCCGCGGGCAGCACCAGCTGCTCGGGCAGGACCGGCGGAACGCTGCCGGTGAGCGGCCGCAGCAGCCCGTAGGCATCGGCGTCACCGACGAGGACACCGCCGAGCAGTACGCCGTCGGGGGAGACGACCAGCTTCTTGTAGACGCCGGAACGGGAGTCGGAGTAGACGACGTCGAGGCAGTCGGGGGTGGCTCCGTGGGCATCGCCGAAGGACGCCACGTCCACGCCGAGCAGCTTGAGCTTGGTGGACAGGTCGGCTCCGGTGAACTCCCGCTCGCGGCCCAGCAGGTCGTCGGCGGCCGTCTCGGCCATCTCGTAGCCGGGGGCGACCAGGCCGTAGACCCGGCCGTCGACGGCCATCGCGCATTCGCCGATGGCGTACACGCGGGGGTCGGAGGTGCGGCAGCGGGCGTCGACGGCGATCCCGCCCCGTTCGCCGACGGTGAGGCCGGCGTCGCGGGCGAGCTGGTCGCGGGGGCGGACACCGGCGGAGAAGACGACCAGGTCGGCGGGGACGGTCGAGCCGTCGGAAAGGCGCATCCCGCTCACCGAGCCGTCCTCGCCGGTGAGGACCTCCTGGGTGCCGACGCCGGTGTGGACGCTCAGGCCCATGGCCTCGATGGTCCGCAGCAGCGCGGCGCCGCCCCCGTCGTCGACCTGGACGGGCATCAGCCGGGGGGCGAACTCCACGACCCGGGTGGCCAGCCCCAGCCCTTGCAGGGCGCCCGCGGCCTCCAGCCCGAGGAGTCCGCCGCCCACGACGGCCCCGCTGCTGCGGCCCTTCCCGTACGCCTCGATCGCGAGGAGGTCCTCGATGGTGCGGTACACGAAGCAGCCGGGGGCCTCCTTGCCGGGCACGGGCGGCACGAAGGGGTAGCTGCCGGTCGCCAGCACGAGGACGTCGTACGGGAACACCCGCCCGGAGCGGGAGGTGACGGTGCGGGCGCCGCGGTCGATGGTCTCCGCGGGGTCGCCCAGGTGCAGGTCGATCCCGTGCCGGGCCATGAACCCGTCCGGGGTCAGCGACAGGTCCTCGGGGGTGCTGCCGGAGAAGTAGGAGGTCAGGTGGACCCGGTCGTAGGCGGGCCGGGGCTCCTCGCACAGGACGGTGACGCGGTGCGTGGAGGTGATCCCGCGCTCGGCGAGGGCCTCCAGGTAGCGCTGGCCGACCATGCCGTGGCCGACGAGCACGAGGGCGGGGCCGGCCGCGGGGGCGGGTCCGGGGGTGGGCGGGACTGCGGCCATGATCAGGAGCCTCCGTCGTCGGTGAGCAGGTGCGAGAAGTCGGTCAGGGCGGCCCCGTCCTCCCATGAGCGGGCCAGGGCGCCCACGGTGGACAGTTCGCCGAGGAGGACCCCGCCGACCAGGCGGTCGCCGCGGACGACGACCTGTCGGTAGGTCCGGCGGGTGGCGTCGGCGAGGCGGATGACGTCGTCACCGGGCAGCGGGGTCGGCTCCCCGAAGGCGGCGAGGTCCAGGGGCGCGCTGCCGCCGGGGAGGCCGCCGGCGCCGTCGCCGGGGGTGAGGGTGAGCCGGGTCAGCGCGCGGGTGCCGGTGTAGGTGCCGGCGGGGCCGCCGGTCCCGGTCAGGGCGGCCGCCAGGGCGTCGGCCTGCTCCAGTGCGGCCCCGGCCAGCCCGTACACCCGGCCGTCGTGCTCGGCGCAGTCGCCGATGGCGTGGATGCGGGGGTCGCTGGTGCGCAGGCCGTCGTCCACGACGATGCCGCCCCGCACCTCCAGCCCGGCGGCCCGCGCCAGTCCGGTGCGCGGGCGCACCCCGCAGGCGAGCACCACGAGCTCGGCGTCGAGCCGGTAGCCGTCGGCGAGTTCCACGCCGGTGACCCGGGTTCCGGCCCCGGGGCGGGGGGCCGCGGCCTTGGTCAGGCCGCGCACCCGGCACTCGGTGTGGATCTCGATGCCGAGAGCCGTGAGGTGGGCGCCCAGCAGGGCCGAGGCAGCCGCGTCCAGCTGGCGTTCCATCAGTCGCTCGGCCTGCTGTGCGAGCACCACCTGGGCGCCCCGGGCGGCGAGTGCGCGGGCCGCCGAGACCCCGAGGAGACCGCCGCCGATCACCACGGCGCGCAGGCCGGGGCGTACGGCCGCGGAAAGGGCCAGGCAGTCGTCCATGGTGCGGAACGCGTGCACGCCCTCGGGCAGTTCCCGGCCGTCCGGCTCGAACAGGCCGCGCAGCGGCGGAAGGACCGGGTTCGAGCCGGTGGCCAGGACGAGGGTGTCGTACCCGAGCACCGCCCCGTCGTCGCAGTGCACCGTCCGGTCGGCGCGGTCGACGCGGACCGCGCGCACGCCCCGGCGCAGCGCCGGGCCCGGGTCCGGGAGCCCGATCACCTCGGGGGCGTACCGGCCGGCCAGGATCTCGGCCAGCAGCACGCGGTTGTACGGGACGTGCGGCTCCTCGCCGAGCACCGTGACCGCCGCGGCACCGCCGGCGGTCAGCCGCGCCGCGCACCGCAGGCCGGCCAGGCCGCCGCCGATCACCACCACACGCCGATCCGAAGTCATGGAACGAGCGTGCGGGGCCGCTGTTTCCCCGCCGCATCGCCGCTGTTACCCGGACGGAACGCGCACCTCAGCACGGAGCCGGGCGGCCCGTGAGGCTCTCGAACCTCAACCTTTGCGCAAGTTTCCCGGGATCCGTGGTCATTGCAGCCAACCGCTCCATAGGGTCGGAGCCGTGCCTGACATATCAACCACGATGATCATCGTGCTCTGCGTGGCCGCCGCGGCGGCCGGCTGGATCGACGCGGTGGTCGGGGGCGGCGGACTGCTGCTCCTGCCCGCCCTGCTGCTCGGTCTTCCGCACACGCCCCCCGCCGCCGTCCTCGGCACCAACAAGGCGGTGGCCATCGTCGGCACCACCGGGGCGGCCGTGACGTACGTCCGCAAGGCACCGGTGGACGTGAAGCTCGCCGTCCGCATCGGCCTGGCCGCGCTCGCCGGTTCGATGGGCGGCGCCGCGCTGGCCGGGGGGATCAGCAAGGACGCCATGCGCCCGCTGATCATGGCGGTACTGGTGGTCGTCGCCGCGGTGGTGATCTTCAAGCCCGGTTTCGGCGCGGCCGCGTCCACCGCGCCCGTCAGCCGACGCCGCGTGCTGCTCGCCATCGGCCTGGCGGGACTGGGCATCGGCTTCTACGACGGACTCATCGGGCCCGGCACCGGCACCTTCCTGGTCCTCGCCCTCACCGCGCTGCTCCACCTCGACCTGGTGACCGCCTCCGCCACCGCCAAGATCGTCAACTGCTGCACGAACGCCGGGGCGCTCGCGATGTTCGCGTACCAGGGGATGGTGCTGTGGCAACTGGCGGCCCTGATGGCGGCTTTCAACCTGGCCGGCGGCATGATCGGGGCCCGGATGGCGCTCACCAAGGGCAGCGCGTTCGTCCGGACGGTGCTGCTGACGGTGGTCGGCGCGCTGGTGGTCAAGCTCGGCATCGAGCAGTGGGGCTGAGGCGTACCGGCCGCCAGGGCCGCCCTGTCCTGTCCTAGTACGTCCCCGTCAGGTGGGCGAAGACGACGACGTTCCCCTCGTAGCCGGTGCGGGGTGAGAAGGCGCCCCCGCAGGTGATCACGCGCAGCTCGGCGCGCGGCGAGGGCCCGTACACCCGGGAGTCGGGGAAGGCCCTGGCGTCGTACACCTCGACGGCGTGGACGGTGAACACGGCCGTGCGTCCGTCCGCGCGCGCCACCTCGATCGTGGCCCCGCGGCGCAGCGCGCCCAGGTGGTAGAAGACGGCCGGGCCGGTGGCGTGGTCGACGTGGCCCGCGATCAGGGCGGTGCCGGTGGCGCCGGGAGTGGTGCCGTCGCGGTACCAGCCCGCGAGGTCGCGCCGGGCGGGCGGCGGGACTTCGAGGCTGCCGTCGGCCTGTAGCCCCAGCCCGGTGAGCGGGGCGTCCACGCGGATCGACGGGATCCGGATCCGGGTGGGCGGGGAGCCGGGCAGCGGGGCGATGCTCCCGGCGTACGAGGCCTGGCCGCTGAGCGCGCTCAGCGCCTCGGCGGGGGACGGCAGCGGCGGCCCGACGCTCTCCCCCGAGCCGCTGCTCACGAGCCAGATGCCCACGCAGGCGGCGAGGGCCAGGAGCCCGCCGCGGCCGGCGATGCCGGAGGTGCCCACCATGCCTGCCCCCTCGTGCTCGCTTCCCGTGCGTATGACTGGCCGTCGCCCGGCCCCGCGAACGGGGGGGACCTCGCGGGGCGGGCGACGGGGGGACGGTACCGCTCGGACCGCGGCCACGGCCGCGGGGTCCGTCAGCTCCGCGTGCCGCTCGCCCGGCGACGCAGGAGCCAGGTACCGCCGACGGCGACCGCGGCCAGCACGGCCGCTCCCGCCGTGATCTTGGCGGGGTCGGTGGTGGTGGTCGTGCCACCACCGACCCCGGTCCGTACGTGGCCTTGCGGGCCACGATCGGTGACGACCAGGTCGCCGGTGGCGAACTTGCCGTTCGCGCAGGTCGCGCCGATGTCGTAGGTGCCGGGCCGGAGGTCGCGGGCGACCTGGAACTGCCCCGTGACCACTTCCTTGCGGGTGCCCGGCATCAGCTTGAAGCGTCCCCCGCCGACGGTGGTCGCATCGCCCTCGGCGTGGCCGGAGGGGCCGCAGGCGCTGGTGTTCACCGTGACGGTCACACCCGGGGAGGCGGACTTCGGCCAGACCTCCAGCGGGGCGAAGTCGCCCGGGGCGAAGCCCGGCATGCCGAGTTCCGCGGCGGCGACCGCGCCCGCGACCGGGCCGGCGAAGGCGACGGCGGTCAGCGCGGTGGCGGTCAGCACGTGTGCGGTGCGGCGGCGCATGGGGGCTCCTGGGAACGCGGGGTCGTGTTCCGAGATAACCCGCCCCGGCCGCGCGCCGCCTCCTGATGCGGTGTCAGGTACGCCGTGCGGGCGGGTGTCCGCGCAGCTCAGACGGGCCCGCTTGGGCCGTCCGGGGGACCCTGCCCGTCCGGGTGACACCGGCCATCGCCCGGTGCCGGTCCGTGCCGTCCGTCGCCGGTCCGTGCCGTCCGTCGCCGTCTTGTCCCGTCCCGTCGCGTGCCCGCCCGGGGCCCGCACCGGCCGGGCGCAGGAGGTACGGCACGGGCTTACGCCGGCCCCGAGCGGTGCGTACGGTGGAGGCCCGCGCGGACGGAGCGACCCGCCGCGCGGCCACGTCCTGGGAGGGCCTCGTGACACCGCTCGACCGGCCGGGAACCGCCGCGCCCGCACTGCCGTTCTTCGTGTACGGGACCCTGCGGCCCGGCGAGGTCAACCACGACATGTTCCTGAGGGGCCGTACGGCGGCGGAGGAACCGGCCCTGCTGCCGGACGCCGCGCTGTACGAGGGCCCCGGGTACCCGTACGCCGTCGCGCGCCCCGGAGCCGCGATTCGCGGCGAGCTGGTCACCCCCGAGCCCGAGGCCTACGCGGAGCTGCTGGTCGCGCTCGACCTGCTGGAGGAGTACCGGGGCCCGGGCCTCCCGGGGAACGTTTACGACCGGGTCGCCCGCGAGGCCCTGCGCCCCGACGGCATCCGGGTCCTGGCCTGGGTGTACCTGGCCGCCGCACCGCTGGCCCGCGCCCTCGCCCGCTCCGGGACCGAGATCCCGGGCGGCGACTGGCTCGTCCCCGGCCGGTCCGGGTGACGACCGGCGGCTACAGCCCCTCGGCCCCGCGGTTGCGCAGCCGCTGCCCGTACTGCTGGAGGACCCACAGCTCCTCCTGGACCGCCGCCAGCTGCTCCGGCGGGGCCTGCGGCCCCAGCCGCGAGAGCGTGCCCTGGATCTCCTGCACCCGGCGGTCCACGGCGCGCAGCCGCACCTGCACCAGCTGGACCCCCGCGTAGACCTCGTCCACCGTCTTCGCGTGGATGGCTTCGACCGCGAGTTCCGTGACCAGCGCGCGCACGGTGTCGTTGGGCGCGGCCTCACGGACCCGCGTCAGGTAGTCCTCGGTGCCCAGCGAGGCGCCGCCCGCATCCTGGATGGCCTGGCGGACCGCCGCGTAGGGCGGCGCGGTGAACTCGTCGATCCCGTACGCGTCGAAGGCGGGGGAGACCAGGGCCGGTCTCTGCAGCGCCAGCTTGAGCAGCTCGCGTTCGGTGCGGTGGGCGGGGCTGCGCAGGTTCAGCGCCGGGCCGCCCGCCGCCACGGGGGCGGGCGCGGGGGCGGCCTCGTACGACCGGCCGCGGCCGCCGTGCTGCGGCTGGCCCCCCCGCTCGCGCGCCCAGCGGGCGAGCTGCGCGACCCGCTTGACCACGAACTGTTCGTCGCGGATGCCCAGCATTCCGGCCAGCTGTACCGCCGACTCGTGCTGGATCGCGATGTTCTTGATGTGGGCGACGACGGGGGCCGCCTCGTCCAGCGCGGCCGCCCGGCCCGCCGGGTTCTCCAGGTTGTGCCGGGCCACGATGTGCCGCAGGGCGAACTCGAACAGCGGGGTCCGTGACTCCACCAGTCCCGAGACGGCGGCGTCGCCCTGCGCGAGCCGCAGGTCACAGGGGTCCATCCCGCCCGGGGTGATCGCGATCGAGGTCTCTGCGGCGAACTTCTGGTCGTCCTCGAAGGCGCGCAGCGCGGCTTTCTGGCCCGCCGCGTCCCCGTCGAAGGTGAAGATCACCTCGGCCGTGGCGTTGTCCATCAGCAGCCGGCGCAGGATCTTGATGTGGTCCCCGCCGAAGGCCGTGCCACAGGTCGCGATCGCGGTGGTGACCCCCGCCAGATGGCAGGCCATCACATCGGTGTAGCCCTCCACCACGACGGCCCGCGAGGTCTTCGCGATCTCCTTCTTGGCCAGGTCGATGCCGTAGAGCACCTGGGACTTCTTGTAGATCGCGGTCTCGGGGGTGTTCAGGTACTTGGGGCCGTTGTCGTCGTCGCGCAGCTTGCGCGCGCCGAAGCCGACGACCTCGCCGCTGATGTCGCGGATCGGCCACATCAGCCGCCCGCGGAACCGGTCGATCGGCTTCCCGCTGCGGCTGTCCTGGGCCAGGCCGGAGGTGATCAGCTCCTTGTCGCTGAACCCCTTGCCGCGCAGGAAGCGGGTCAGGTGGTCCCAGCCGGCCGGGCTGTAGCCCACGCCGAAGTGCGCGGCCGCGGCCTGGTCGAAGCCGCGCTCCGCCAGGAACTTGCGGCCGATCTCCGCCTCGGCGCCGCCCAGCTGGTCGGCGTAGAACTGCGCGGCGGCCTTGTGCGCCTCGACCAGCCGGATCCGCTCGCCGCGGCCGCTGGTACCGGCGGTGTAGCCGCCCTCCTCGTAGCGCAGGGTGATGCCCGCCTGGCCGGCGAGGCGCTCGACCGCCTCCGAGAAGGAGAGGTGGTCGATCTTCATGATGAAGTCGAGGGTGTCCCCGCCCGCCTGGCAGCCGAAGCAGTGGTACAGCCCCTTGCTCGGACTGACCTGGAAGGACGGGGACTTCTCGTCATGGAAGGGGCACAGGCCCTTGAGGTTTCCGCCGCCGGCGTTGCGCAGCTGGAGGTAGTCGGAGACCACGGCGTCGATCGGGACCGCGTCCCGTACCGCCTTCACGTCGTCGTCGTTGATCCGTCCTGCCACGCGTGAAGTCTACGGCCGGGCGCCGACAAACCCGTCAGGCCCCCTCCGCCGCCACCAGGGAAGAGAGCGGAACCGACGGGTCCGCCAGTTTCTCCCGGTCCACCGGCGCGTGGGAGCGGATCAGGGCCTGGATGTGCCCGGTGACGTCCCACACGTTGACGTTCATCCCGGCGAGCACCCGGCCCTGCGACAGCCAGAACGCGATGAACTCCCGCTTGCCCACGTCGCCGCGGATCAGCACCTGGTCGTAGCCGCCCACCGGCGCGTACCCGGAGTACTCCAGGCCCACGTCGTACTGGTCCGAGAAGAAGTAGGGCACCCTGTCGTACGCGACCTCCTGCCCCAGCATCGCCCGGGCGGCCGCCGGGCCGCCGTTGAGCGCGTTCGCCCAGTGCTCGACGCGCAGCCGGGTCCCGAGCACCGGGTGGTGGGCGGCCGCCACGTCCCCGACGGCGAACACGTCCGGATCGGACGTGCGCAGCGACGCGTCGACGGCGATCCCGCCGCCGTGCTCCCGGTCCACCAGGGCCAGCCCCGAGCTCTCCGCGAGCGCCGTGCGGGGCGCGGCACCGATCGCGGCGAGCACCGCGTGCGCCGGGTGCTCCTCGCCGTCGTCGGTCCGGGCGGCCAGCACCATCCCGTCCTGCCCGACGATCTCGGTCAGCCGCGCGCCGAAGTGGAAGCGGACCCCGTGCTCGGCGTGCAGGTCGCCGAAGAGCCGGCCGATCTCCGGCCCCAGCACCGCGTGCAGCGGTGTGGCCAGCGGCTCGACCACGGTCACCTCGGCGCCGTACCCGCGGGCCGCCGCGGCGACCTCCAGACCGATCCAGCCGGCGCCCGCGATCAGCAGGTGGCCGTTGTCCCGGCCCAGCCCGGCCAGGACCTGCTTGAGCCGCTCCGCGTGTGCGAGGCGCCGCAGGTGGTGCACCCCCACCAGACCGGTGCCGGGGACGTCGAGGCGGCGCGGCTCGGCGCCGGTGGCCAGCAGCAGCTTGTCGTAGTGCAGGGCCGTGCCGTCACCGAGGACGACCTTCTTCGCGGACCGGTCCAGCTGGACGGCGGGCTGGCCCAGGTGCAGCTCGATGTCGGCACCCGCGTACCAGGACGGCTCGTGGACGAAGACGCTCTCGCGCTCCTCCTTGCCCGTCAGGTACCCCTTGGACAGGGGAGGGCGTTCGTAGGGATGCTCACGCTCGTCCCCGATCAGGATCACCCTGCCCGTGAACCCCTCGGACCTCAGGGTCTCGGCCGCTTTCGCCCCGGCGAGACCCGCGCCGACGATGACGAACGTCCTGTGTGCGTCGACCACCTGATGCCTCCTCATAACCTCTGCGCCACATGCGGCCACATGCGAGCGTCCCGCACCGAGCCTGCCCCGTGAAGGGGGAGTGGCCCGATCGGCTCACCCTTCGGCGCGTCGCGGGCGTCGGGTGAGACGGGCGTGCAACGAGCGGGCCGAGGCGTCGGTGAGGGCGGCGATCTGGTCGATGACCGCCCGTTTCCTCGCCTTGTCGTCGGGCGCGTCCTCGAAGATCGCCCGGAACTGGGGGTCGAGGCCCTCGGGTGCGCGGGCGCTGAGCGCCTCGGCGAGTTCGGCCAGGACGATGCGCTGGTCCGCGCGCAGCCGCTCCTGCTCGTCGCGCTGCATCACGTACAGGTCGGCGACCGCCTTGAGGACGGCGCACTCGTTGCGCGCCTCCCGGGGAACGACCAGCTCGGCGGCGTAGCGGGTGAGGCGGCCCGATCCGTACGCCTCCCGGGTCGCCGCCTCCGCGGCCAGGCAGAAGCGGCCGATCAGCTGGCTGGTGGCGTCCTTGAGCCGGGCCTGGGCGACGGCCGAGCCGTCGTAGCCGTGCGGCCACCACTCCTCCCCCATCAGCCGGTCCAGGGCCTCCCGCAGCTCCTCCGGCGCCGTGTCGGCGGGCACGTACCGGCCGATCGCGACCTGCCAGATGGCATCGCGCTCCGGTTCGGCGAAGAGCATGTTCGGGTCGAGGTGCCCGGCGTGCAGACCGTCTTCGAAGTCGTGGACCGAGTACGCCACGTCGTCCGCCCAGTCCATGACCTGCGCCTCGAAGCACTTGCGGTCGGCGGGCGCGCCCCGGCGCAGCCAGCCGAAGACCGGCAGGTCGTCCTCGTACGCGCCGAACTTCACCGAGTCGGGGTCGGTGGGGTGCCCGCCGCGCGGCCAGGGGTATTTGGTGGCGGCGTCCAGCGCGGCCCGGGTCAGGTTGAGACCGACGCTGACGAGTTCGCCCGTCACCGGATCGGGCACGAACCGCTTCGGCTCCAGCCGGGTCAGCAGGCGCAGCGACTGCGCGTTGCCCTCGAAACCGCCGCAGTCCTTGGCGAACTCGTTGAGGGCTTCCTCGCCGTTGTGTCCGAAGGGCGGGTGGCCCATGTCGTGGGAGAGGCAGGCGGCCTCGACCAGATCGGGATCACAGCCGAGGGCCGCCCCCAGCTCGCGGCCCACCTGCGCGCATTCCAGGGAGTGGGTCAGGCGGGTGCGGGGGCTCGCGTCCCAGTCGTAGGAGCGGGTTCCGGGGGTGACGACCTGCGTCTTGCCGGCGAGGCGGCGCAGGGCGGCGGAGTGCAGTACGCGGGCGCGGTCCCGTTGGAAGGCGGTGCGGCCGGGCCGTTTGTCGGGCTCGGCGGCCCAGCGCTCGGTGTCGGCAGGCTCGTAGGGGTCGGTGCGGGTGGTGCTCTCCATGCCTTCCATGCTCAGACGTTAACCGGAAGAGCCGACAATGCGGGTGATCCGGGGCGGCCCGGACCTACGCGGTGGCCGGCTCCAGAGGTGTCCGGCGCCGGGCGAGGGCCTGGTCGTAGCGCAGCAGGACGAGACGGGCGAGGGCCGGGTGGTCGCCGAGCGGCGCCGCGGCCGGACCGGTCGCGGCAGCGGCGCTCTGGGCGGCGAAGCGGCCGGGGGCGGTGAAGTACGAGGCCACGGCGATCCGGTGGTGCCCGCGGGCCGCGAGGGTGCGCAGGGCGCCGGCCACGGACGGGGTCGCGGCGGAGGCGTGGGCGGCCACGACGGGCACCCCGCCGAGCCGCTCGGACAGCAGGGCGGCGGTGCGGCGGGTGTCCTCGGCGGCGTCCGGGTCGCGGGAGCCGGCGGCGGCCAGTACCACCGCCGTCCCCGGCGCCCAGGAGGCCTCCAGGAGCCGCTCGTACAGGGCCTCGACCAGCAGCGGGTGCGGCCCGAGCGGGGCCGCGACCCGGGTGCGCAGGTGCGCAGCGCGGGCGGCCGCCGCGGGGAGGTCGCGCTTGACGTGGTGTCCGCGGCTCAGCAGCAGCGGTACGAGGACGGCCTCCCCGGCGAGGGCGTCGAGCGTCTCGCCGAGCAGCGGCCGGTTCAGCTCGATGTGCCCGAGGCGGACGTCGAGGCGGGGGCGGAGCAGGCGGACCCGCTCCAGCAGGGCCCGGACGCTGTGGAGGGCGCGCGGGTCACGGCTGCCGTGGGCGACGGCGACGAGGGCGGGCTGCATGCGGGCACTCCGTTGGTCCGGGCCCCGGGGGACGCGCGGTGTCCGGCTGAGCACCGGGACGGACGGTGATCCGGGTCGGCGGCTCGACGGCGGTGGCGGGGGGAGACGGGAAGGGCGGGGATTTCCGGAGGGTGCGCGGGCTCCGTCATGAACCGATCCTGCGGGGCGCAGATTGCCGCCGCGTTGCGCCGCCGTGACGGGTCTTTTCCGGCTGCTCACAGTGGGCGGGGCGGGACGCGGCCCGGCGGCGGGTGAAACCGGACCGGCCCCGGCCGCGTCCTGACCAGCGGAGACCGGGTGACAACCAGCGACAACCAGGGGGAACGTCATGCGCGGAGCGCGCCTGAGCCGGATCGCGGGCGGGGTGCGGGGGCTGCTGCCGCGCACGGTGCGGGCCAGGCGGCGCGCCGTCCGGGCCGTGATGGTGCTGTGCGTGCTGGCGCTGCTGCCCTCGGCGTGGACGCACGCGGTGGCCGCCGACCGGCTCGGCAGCACGGCCCAGGCACCCTCCGCCCCGGTGGCCGTGGTGTTCGGCGCGGGCCTGCTGGGCGCGCGGCCCACCCCGTACCTGGCCGACCGGCTCGACGCGGCCGCCGAGCTGTACCGCGCCGGAAAGGTCAAGGTCGTCCTGGTCACCGGGGACAACAGCCGTACCGAGTACTCGGAGCCGGACGTGATGCGCGCCTACCTGACCCGCCACGGGGTCCCGGACGACCGGATCGTCAGCGACTTCGCCGGGTTCGACACCTGGGACTCCTGCGTGCGGGCCCGGCGGATCTTCGGCGTGGACCGCGCGGTGCTGATCAGCCAGGGCTTCCACATCCGGCGGGCCGTGGCCCTGTGTCAGGCGGCGGGGGTGGAGTCGTACGGGGTCGGGGTGCAGGACGTACACGACGCGACCTGGTACTACGGCGGCGCCCGCGAGGTCTTCGCGGCCGGGAAGGCGGCGCTGGACGCGGTGTTCAAGCCGCGGCCGACGTTCCTGGGGCCCAAGGAGGACGGGGTGTCGCGCGCCCTGGCGCTCTGACAGACTGGCACGGATTGTCAGACGTAGGGGGGCATCGTGGGCACCGTGCCGGATCTGAGCGGCAAGGCCGTCGTCATCACCGGAGGGGCCCGGGGGCTGGGCGCGGCCGCCGCGCGGGCCGTCGTGGACGGCGGCGGCCGGGTGCTGGTCACCGACGTGCTGGAGGCCGAGGGCGCCGCGACGGCGGCCCGACTGGGCGGCGCGGCCCGCTTCCTGCGGCACGACGTGACGAGCGAGGACGACTGGGCGGCGGCGCTGGAGTACGCGGTCGCCGAGTTCGGCCGCCTCGACGGCCTCGTCAACAACGCGGGCATAGCCACGGGGCAGTTGCTGGAGCACGAGAGCGTCGAACACTTCCGCCGGGTCGTCGAGACCAACCTGGTCGGCACCTTCATCGGCATCAAGGCGGCCATCCCGCTGCTGCGCGCGAACGGCGGCGGCTCCATCGTCAACATCTCCTCCGCCGCCGGCCTGACCGGACTCGCGCTGACCGCCGGGTACGGCGCCTCCAAGTGGGGCGTGCGCGGTCTGTCGAAGATCGGCGCGGTCGAGCTCGCCGAGGCCCGGATCCGCGTCAACTCCGTCCACCCGGGCATGACGCTCACCCCGATGACCGCCCCGGTCGGCATCCGGGCCGGCGAGGGCAACTACCCCGGCGCCCCGCTGGGCCGCGTCGGCACCCCCGAGGAGATCGCCGCGGCCGTCGCCTTCCTCCTTTCCGACTCCGCCGCCTACATGACGGGCGCCGAACTCGCGGTCGACGGCGGCTGGACGGCGGGCCTGACGGTGAAGCACCTGACGGGCCACTGAGCTCACCCCTGCCGGGCCGCAACAGCGCGTGCCGCCCGCACCGGCGCCGACGCCGCGCCTCACCGGGGGCCGGCGGGAGCGCTGAGGGGGAGAACCCCCGGCCGTAACGCGAGGGGGCGGTCCGTGTAACACCCGCGGCGCACCGTGGTCGGTATGCACACCGAAGGCACCGCCGGACCCGTCACCGCCACGCACTGCCCGTACTGCGCCCTGCAGTGCGGCATGAACCTGCGCGCCGGGACGGACGGCGGCGTCGAGGTGGAGGAGCGGCCCGACTTCCCCGTCAACCGGGGCGCCCTGTGCGGCAAGGGACGTACCGCCCCCGCCGTCCTGTCCTCGCGGGTGCGCCTGACGCAGCCGCTGGTGCGCGGCCGTACCGGGCGACTGGAGCCGGCCGGCTGGGACGAGGCACTGGACGCCGTCGCCGAGGGCCTCGCCCGCACGGGGCGCTCGTACGGGCCGGACGCCGTCGGCGTCTTCGGCGGCGGCGGGCTGACCAACGAGAAGGCCTACGCGCTGGGCAAGTTCGCCCGCGTCGCCCTGCGCACCTCCCAGATCGACTACAACGGCCGCTTCTGCATGTCCTCCGCGGCCGCCGCCCACCAGCGCGCCTTCGGGCTGGACCGCGGCCTGCCGTTCCCGCTGGAGGACGTCCCCCGCACCGGCTGCGTGATCCTCGTCGGCTCCAACCTGGCCGAGACCATGCCGCCGGCCCTGCGCTTCCTGCGGGAACTCAAGGACAACGGCGGCACGTTGATCGTGGTGGACCCGCGCCGCACCCGCACCGCCGAACAGGCCGACCTGCACCTCGCCCCCCGCCCCGGGACGGACCTCGCCCTCGCCCTGGGCCTGCTCCACCTCGTCGTCGCCGAAGGGCGCACCGACGAGGCGTTCATCGCCGGGCGCACCAGCGGCTGGCCCGAGGCGCGGGCCGCAGCGATGGCGCACTGGCCGGAGCTGGTGGAGCGGATCACCGGGGTCCCCGTGCCCCGACTGCGCGAGGCGGTGGGGATGTTCTGCGCCCCCGAGTCCGCCATGGTGCTGACCGCCCGCGGCCCGGAGCAGCAGTCCAAGGGCACCGACACCGTCGGCGCGTGGATCAACCTCTGCCTGGCCACGGGCCACGCCGGGCGCCCGCTGTCCGGTTACGGCTGCCTCACCGGGCAGGGCAACGGCCAGGGCGGGCGTGAGCACGGCCAGAAGGCCGACCAGCTCCCCGGGTACCGCAAGCTGACCGACCCGGCGGCCCGGGCCCACGTCGCCGGCGTCTGGGGCGTCGACCCGGACAGCCTGCCCGGCCCCGGCCGCAGCGCCTACGAACTCCTCGACGCCCTCGGCACCGAGGTGAAGGCGCTCCTGCTGATGGGCTCCAACCCGGTGGTCTCCGCGCCCCGCGCCGCCCACATCGAGGGCCGGATCCGCTCCCTGGACTTCCTCGCCGTCGCCGACGTCGTCCTCTCCGAGACCGCCGAACTGGCCGACGTGGTGCTCCCCGTCACCCAGTGGGCGGAGGAGGACGGCACCACCACCAGCCTGGAAGGCCGCGTCCTGTTGCGCCGCCGGGCCCTGACCCCGCCGTCGGGCGTCCGCACCGACCTGGAGGTCCTGCACGGCCTCGCCACCCGGCTCGGCGTCGAGAAGGGCTTCCCCACCGTCCCCGAGGAGGTGTTCGAGGAACTCCGCCGCGCCTCGGCGGGCGGCCCGGCCGACTACTCGGGGATCTCCTACGCCCGCGTCGAAGCAGAGCAGGGCGTCTTCTGGCCCTGCCCCGAGGGCTCGCCCGGAACACCCCGGCTGTTCCTGGACCGCTTCGCCACCGACGACGGCCGGGCCCGCTTCGTGCCCGTCGTGCACCGGGACGCGGCCGAGGTCCCCGACGCCGAGTACCCGCTGCTGCTCACCACCGGCCGGGTCGTGGCCCAGTACCAGTCCGGCGCCCAGACCCGACGGGTCGCGGAGCTCAACGCGGCCGCCCCCGGCCCGTTCGTGGAACTCCACCCCCGCCTCGCCTCCCGCCTGGGCGTCACCGAAGGGGCCCCGCTGGCGGTCGTCTCCCGGCGCGGGCGCGCGGTCGCCCCGGCCCGCATCACCGACGCGATCCGGGCGGACACGGTGTTCATGCCGTTCCACTGGCCGGGGGAGGGGCGCGCGAACACCCTCACCAACCCGGCCCTGGACCCGGTTTCCCGCATGCCGGAGTTCAAGACCTGCGCGGTGCGGGTCGAGCCGGCCTGAGCCGCGGGCCCGCTCGGACATGCGTCCGGGCGGCTTCGGGCGTCCCGGCGGGGGGTAACCATCCGGTCACGCACCGGACTCAGAAAGTGCTCGCACGCCCCTCGTGGCTGCGATGTGTCGTACCCCACACTGAAATCCGGTGCCCCCGTCCTCGGAGCCCTGGAGGTCGCCCCCGTGCAGACCCAGACCCTGACCGCGAACGTGAGCCACCCCGCCCAGGCCGACGAACCCGCCGATGCGGAGGCCGAAGTCGTGGACGTCGAGCCCGAGGAACCGGAGGTCCTCGACCTGACCGGGGAGGTGCCCGAGCAGCGCGGGCGCGACGGCGACCATGAAGGCGGGACGGGTGAGACGGGCGGGACGGGTGAGACGGGCGGGACGGGCCGGACGGCCGGTACGGGCGGGGCGGGCCCCTCCGCGGACCTGTTCCGGCAGTACCTGCGCGAGATAGGCAGGATCCCGCTCCTGACCGCGGTCGAGGAGGTCGAACTCGCCCGGCGCGTCGAAGCGGGACTGTTCGCCGAGGAGAAACTCGCCGCCGCCACCGGGCTCGACCTCCAGCTCACCCTCGACCTGGACAAGCTCGTCGTCATGGGCCGCATGGCCAAACGCCGCCTCATCGAGTCCAACCTGCGGCTCGTCGTCTCCGTGGCCAAGCGCTACGTGGGCCGCGGGCTCACCATGCTCGACCTCGTCCAGGAGGGGAACCTCGGGCTCATCCGGGCCGTTGAGAAGTTCGACTACGCCCGCGGCTACAAGTTCTCCACCTACGCCACCTGGTGGATCCGGCAGGCGATGTCCCGGGCCCTCGCCGACCAGGCCCGGACCATCCGCGTGCCCGTACACGTCGTGGAACTGATCAACCGCGTGGTGCGCGTGCAGCGCCGCATGCTCCAGGAGCGGGGGTACGAGCCCACCGCCGAAGAGGTCGCCGCCCACCTGGAACTGACCCCCGAACGGGTGCTGGAGGTGCTCCGCCTCGCCCAGGAGCCGGTCTCCCTGCACGCGCCGGTCGGCGAGGAGGACGACGTCGCCCTCGGCGACCTCATCGAGGACGGGGACGCCGCCTCACCCGTCGAGTCCGCCGCGTTCTTCCTGCTGCGCGAGCACCTCGAAGCCGTGCTGTCGACCCTCGGCGAACGCGAACGCAAGGTCGTCCAGCTCCGCTACGGCCTCGCCGACGGCCGCCCGCGCACCCTGGAGGAGATCGGACGGATCTTCGGCGTGACCCGCGAGCGGATCCGCCAGATCGAGTCCAAGACGCTCAACAAACTGCGCGACCACGCCTTCGCCGACCAACTGCGCGGCTACCTCGACTGAGCGGCCCCCCCCGGGAGACCCGCTGCGCACGAAAGGGGTGCCCCCGTACGAGGGCACCCCCGGCCGACGGCGAGGTCCGGCTAGTCGACCTCGGCCACCGCCTGCGCGAACTGCGCCGCGTACAGCCGCGCGTAGGCGCCGTCCGACTCGAGCAGTTCCTCGTGCGTGCCCTGCTCCACGATCGAGCCATTCTCCATCACCAGGATCACGTCCGCGTCGCGGATGGTGGAGAGCCGGTGCGCGATCACGAAGGACGTACGGCCGTGCGCGAGGCGCGCCATCGCCTTCTGGATCAGCACCTCGGTACGGGTGTCCACTGAGCTCGTCGCCTCGTCGAGCACCAGGATCACCGGATCCGACAGGAACGCCCGGGCGATCGTGATGAGCTGCTTCTCACCCGCGCTGACGCCCGCGCCCTCGTCGTCCAGCACCGTGTCGTAGCCGTCCGGCAGGGTGCGGATGAACCGGTCCGCGTGCGCGGCCCGCGCCGCCTCCTCGATCTCCTCGCGCGTGACCTCGCGCGAAGCCCCGTAGGCGATGTTCTCCGCGATGGTGCCGCCGAACAGCCAGGTGTCCTGGAGCACCATGCCGATGCCCGTGCGCAGTTCCTCGCGGGTCATCTTCGCGACGTCCACCCCGTCCAGGGCGATCCGGCCGCCGGTGACCTCGTAGAACCGCATCAGCAGGTTGACGAGCGTGGTCTTGCCGGCGCCCGTCGGGCCGACGATCGCGACCGTCTGCCCCGGCTCGACGCTCAGCGAGAGGCCCTCGATGAGCGGCTTGTCCGGCTCGTAGCGGAACGCCACCTTGTCGAGGGTGACCTGGCCCCGCAGCCGCTCCGGCCGCTCGGGAACCTCCGCGTCCGGCTCTTGCTCCCGCGCGTCCAGCAGCTCGTACACGCGCTCCGCCGAGGCGACTCCGGACTGCACCAGGTTCGCCATCGAGGCGACCTGCGTCAGCGGCATCGAGAACTGGCGCGAGTACTGGATGAAGGCCTGCACGTCACCGATCGACAGGGAACCCGAGGCCACCCGCAGACCGCCGACCACCGCCACCAGCACGTAGTTGATGTTCGAGATGAAGAACATCACCGGCTGCATGATCCCGCTGACCAGCTGTGCCTTGAACGAGGCCCGGTACAGCGCCTCGTTCTGCTCGGCGAAGACGGCCGCGGACTCCTTCTGCCGGCCGAACACCTTGACCAGCGTGTGGCCCGAGTACATCTCCTCCACGTGCGCGTTGAGCGCGCCCGTGGACTTCCACTGCGCCACGAACTGCGGCTGCGACTTCTTGCCGATCTTCGCCGCGACGAACACCGACACGGGGATCGTCACCAGGGCGACCAGCGCCAGCAGCGGCGAGATCCAGAACATCATCGCCAGCACGCCGACGATCGTCAGCAGCGAGTTGAGCAGCTGGCCCATCGTCTGCTGGAGCGTCTGCCCGATGTTGTCGATGTCGTTCGTGGCGCGGCTGAGGACCTCACCGCGCTTCTGCTGGTCGAAGTACGACAGCGGCAGCCGCGACAGCTTCCCCCGCAGCTCCTCGCGCAGCCGGAACACGGTGCCGTTCATGATGTGGTTCGACAGCCGCGTCGCGACCAGCATCAGCAGTCCGGCGAGGGTGAAGACCACCAGCGCCCAGACCGCGACGGACCCGACCGCGGAGAAGTCGATGCCCCGGCCCGGGGTGAAGTCGGTGCCGGACAGCATGTCCGCCATGCCGCCCTGCCCCCTGGCGCGCAGGCCGTCCAGCGCCTGCGCCTTGGTGATCCCGGCCGGCATCTGCCGCCCGACGATCCCGGCGAACACCAGGTCGGTGGCGTTGCCGAGGATCTTCGGCCCCACCACCGAGCAGGCGACGCTGCCGACGACGGCCGCGACCATGCCCCAGATCCTGGCCCGGTCCTGCGCGAGCTGGCCCAGCAGCCGCTTGCCCGATCCCTTGAAGTCCATGGACCGCTGGACCGGCCCCATCATCATCCGTCCTCCGGGCCCGCTCATGCGGCCTCCGCCTCCGTCAGCTGGGAGAGCACGATCTCCCGGTAGGTCTCATTGCCGGCCATCAGTTCGTGATGGCGCCCCTCGCCCACCACCTGGCCCTCGTCCAGGACGATGATCCGGTCGGCGTCACGGATCGTGGACACCCGCTGGGCCACGATGACGACGGTCGCGTTCTGCGTCTCCAGGGCCAGCGCGGCGCGCAGCGCCGCGTCCGTCGCGTAGTCCAGGGCCGAGAAGGAGTCGTCGAACAGATAGATCTCCGGACGCTGCACCAGCGTGCGGGCGATCGCCAGCCGTTGGCGCTGCCCGCCGGAGACGTTGGTGCCGCCCTGGGTGATCGGCGCGTCCAGTCCCCCTTCGAGTGCGGAGACGAACCCGCGGGCCTGGGCCACCTCCAGGGCGTGCCACAGCTCTTCGTCCGTCGCCTCGGGGCGCCCGTAGCGCAGGTTGGAGGCCACGGTCCCGGAGAACAGGTACGGCTTCTGCGGAACCATGCCGACCGTCTTGGCCAGCAGCTCCGGGTCGAGCCGGCGTACGTCCTCCCCGTCGACGAGCACCTCGCCGCCGGTCGCGTCGAACAGCCGCGGCACCAGGCCGAGCAGCGTGGACTTGCCGCTGCCCGTCGAGCCGATGACGGCGGTCGTCTCGCCCGGGCGGGCCAGCAGGTCCACCCCGCGCAGCACCGGCGCCTCGGCGCCCGGGTAGCGGAAGTCGGCGCCGCGCAGCTCCAGCTGCCCGTGCCGCAGCAGCTTGCGTACCGGGTCGGCCGGCGGGATGACGCTGGAGTCGGTGTCCAGGACCTCCTGGATGCGCTCGGCGCACACCTCGGCGCGCGGCACCATCATGAACATGAAGGTGGCCATCATCACGGACATGACGATCTGCATCAGGTAGGCGAGGAACGCCGTCAGCTGGCCGATCTCCATGCCGTTGCCGTCCACGCGCATCGCGCCGAACCAGATGACGGCGACGCTGGAGATGTTCACGACGACGATGACGACCGGGAACATCAGCGCGAGCAGCTTGCCGGAGGCCAGCGACACCCCGGTCAGCTCCGCGTTCGCCTCCCGGAAGCGCTCCTTCTCGTAGGAGTCGCGGACGAAGGCGCGGATCACGCGGTTGCCGGTGATCTGCTCGCGCAGCACCCGGTTCACGATGTCCAGCCGTGTCTGCATCGTGCGGAACAGCGGGCGCGTCTTGAAGACGATCGTGCCGACGGACAGGCCGAGGACGGGGACGACGGCGAGCAGCACCCCGGACAGCTTCACGTCCAGCGACAGCGCCATGGCGATACCGCCGATGCACATGATCGGCGCCGACACCATCAGCGTGAAGGTCATCAGGACCAGCATCTGGACCTGCTGTACGTCGTTCGTCGTACGGGTGATCAGCGACGGGGCGCCGAACTGGCCGAGCTCCCTGGCGGAGAAGCTCTGCACCCGGTCGAAGACGGCGCCGCGGATGTCCCTCCCGACCGCGGCGGCGGTGCGGGCGCCGAAGTAGACGGCGCCGATGTTGCAGGTGAGCTGGACGAGCGACACGCCCAGCATCAGGGCGCCGAAACGCAGGATGTACCCCGTGTCACCGCTGACGACACCGTTGTCGATGATGTCCGCGTTGAGCGTGGGCAGGTAGAGGCTCGCACTGGTCTGCAGCAGTTGCAGCAGCACCAGGAGGGCGATGGGTTTCCTGTACGGACGCAGGTGTGTCCGCAGAAGTCGTATGAGCACGCGCAGGCTCCGGTCGGCATGATCGAGGGGGGTTCACCCCATCTTCGGCCAACCGGAGGCCACAACCCCAACGGTTTTCGCAAAGCCCGGTCAAAAGGAGTACTCCTCCCGACGGGGGTCCTACGCCGTCCCGCCCTGGAACGCCCCGCCCTGGAACGCCCCGGGGTGGATCTGCTCGCGCGTGGCCACGTACTGCTGGCGCACCGCCTGCCACGCCGGGAACTCCTCGCCCGGCTCGAACGTCTGGGCGGCCGGGGCCGGCCAGACCGGCGGGCTGTGCGGGGCGAGCGTGCCCTGCGCCACACCGAGGGCCCACGCCGCCTGGCGCGCGGAGCCCAGCGCGGCGTAGTCGGCGGGAGCCGGCACCACGACCTGCGTGCCGAACAGCCCCGGCGCCGCGGCCTGTACGGCGGGCAGCTCGGCCGCCGCCCCCAGGAGGAACACCCGGCGGATCTCCACCCCCCGGTGCCGCAGCACGTCGAGGGCGTCGACCAGCCCGCAGAGCATGCCCTCGAACGCGGCCCGCGCCAGGTGCTCCGGCTTCATCGAGTCCCGGCGCAGACCGGAGAGGGTGCCCGCGCTGAGCGGCAGGTCCGGGGTCCGCTCCCCCTCCAAATACGGCAGGAGTACGAGGCCGTGCGCGCCCGGCGTCGACTTCAGCGCGAGTGCGCTCAGCCCCTCCAGGTCGGTGCCCAGCAACTCGGCGGTGCCGCGCAGGGCCCGTACGGCGTTGGAGGTGTTCACCACCGGCAGGTGCATGCCGCTGGCGTCGGCGAGCGAGGTGATCAGGCCGCCCGGATCGGAGACGGCGTGGGGGTGCACGGCCATCACCGACCCCGAGGCGCCCAGCGAGACCACCGCGTCGCCGGGGACCAGGCCCAGCCCGAGCGCGGCGGCCATGGTCTCCCCGGTACCGGCCGAGATCAGCAGCCCCTCGGGGGTCGTCCCGGCGGCATCGGCCGGGCCGAGCACCTCGGGCAGCAGCGCCCGGTGCCCGAGCGCCAGCTCGACCAGGTCGGGCCGGTAGGAACCGGTGGCCGGGGACCAGTAGCCGGTCCCGGAAGCGCCGCCCCGGTCGGTGGTGCGGCGCGCGGGCCGGCCGAGCAACTGCCAGACGAGCCAGTCGTGCGGGGACATCAGTACGGCCACCCGCCGGGCCGCCTCGGGCTCGGTCCGGGCCAGCCAGGCGAGCTTCGCCAGCGGCTGCGCCGAGTGCGGCACCGAACCCACGGCCTCCGCCCAGGCCTGCCGGCCGCCCAGCGCCTCGATCAGGTCGGCCGCCGCGACCTGGCCCCGCTTGTCGTTGCCGACCAGGGCCGGCCGGACCAGGCCGCCCTGCGCGTCGAGCGGGAGCAGGCCGTGCTGCTGCGCGGAGACGCCGATGGCCTGGACCCCTTCGAGGAGCCCGTTGCCGGCGGCCTCGCCGAGCGAGAGCAGCCACGCCTGCGGGTCGGTCTCGTGCTTGTTCGCCCCGGCGGCCTCGCCGGTCGGCTGCGGATGGGGCGCGTAGCCCTGGCGCAGCACGGCCCCCGTATCGGTGTCGCAGACGACGATGCGAGTGAAGGCGGAAGAGCTGTCCAGCCCGGCGACTATCCCCATGCGGAGAATTCTGCCGCACCGCGTGGCGGTCGTGACCGCCGAGTAGGCACGCGAACGCCGCGGGCCCCGCAAAGTGCCGGGCCCGCGGCGTTCGCGTCACCGTCAGGTGTTGCTCGTACCCCACTCGTCCTCGCCGCCGGAGCCGCCCCGGCCGCGCAGCGTACGCACCCGTGACACGAGGGATTCCGGCAGCTTGTCGCCGACCTTGCCGCCCACGACGGCGAAGGCCTTGCCCGCGTAGGTGCGCCCGGCCTGCCCGGCGGTTTCGGCGGCGTTGCGCACCGCCGGGGTCTGCGCGACCTCCCGTGCGGACTTCTTCAGCTGCTCGTACCGCTCGCGCCCGGCCCGGGTCCCGAGCACGTACCCGACGGCCAGTCCGATCACGAACGTGACCTTGTACCGCATGCTTGCCACCCTTCGTCGTGTGGTGCCCGGCCCACTGCCGATACCGATTGGCGGAGCACCCCCCTGCTTGCGCTAATCTATGACTCGCAACGGGCGCTCGCCCCCCGGCAAGGCCGGAGGTGGGCTGTTCGGCGCACCGCAGCAATCCCCTGTAGCTCAATTGGCAGAGCAGCCGGCTGTTAACCGGCAGGTTACTGGTTCGAGTCCAGTCGGGGGAGCGCGATCCCCTGTAGCTCAATTGGCAGAGCAGCCGGCTGTTAACCGGCAGGTTACTGGTTCGAGTCCAGTCGGGGGAGCACGGAAGACGAGGGCCCCCGGCGGGTCCTCTTCTTTTTTGCCCCGAGCCGGAACCGGGCAGCGCTCGGCACGGTCTTCTTGGGCAGGCGAAGCCGATCATGCGAGGCAGCAGATCGTATGAGCGGCTATGCTGCGGCAGACGGCGCGCACACGTGTACGCGCCACGCCGTAGAGGGGCGGTAGCTCAGCCGGTTAGAGCAGCGGACTCATAATCCGTCGGCCGTGGGTTCGAGTCCCACCCGCCCCACCGTGCCACAGGTCAGAAGAAACGTTCTGATCTGTGGCTTTTTTCTTGCTGCCGGTCGGTCGTGGAACCGGAGACGGCCTATGGCCGGAGCACGCACGGGACTTGGCCGATCGTGTGGTCCGCACGGCCGGCCACGGTCGGCCGGCCGTTCCCGGAGGGCCGCCTGCGACTTCCCGCTCAGCGCGACCGAATCCCGTACGCCTGCGGGCCCGCTCCCGTCCGCGTGGCGATCACCAGGGGATGGGCAGACCATGGGAATGCCGGTGGGTCCGGCCGGCTTCCTCCTCGGCTCTCGCCGGGGAACGGCCTTCGGACCCAGCGGGACAACGAGGAACGGGTGATCATCCATGTGCCGATGGCTCGCTTACTCGGGGACGCCTCTCCTGCTCGACACCATCCTGTACAAGCCGGCGCACTCGCTGATCGACCAGAGCCTGCACTCCAAACTGGGTGTGGAGACCACGAACGGCGACGGGTTCGGCGTCGGGTGGTACCCGGAGAACGGCGGCACACCGGCGGTCCTGCGGGACATCGGGCCCGCCTGGAACAACCGCAACCTGCGGGAGATCGCGGACCACGTCCAATCCCCGTTGTTCTTCGCCCACATCCGGGCGTCGACCGGAACGGCGGTCCAGCAGACGAACTGCCATCCCTTCCGGCACGGCCGCTGGCTGTGGATGCACAACGGTTCCATCGCCGGTTTCCACCTCATGCGCCGGGAACTCTTCCTGCTCGTCGACCCCGCGCTGTTCAACGACATCGAGGGAACGACGGACTCCGAGATGATGTTCTACCTCGCGGTCACCTTCGGCCTGGACGAGGACCCGCCCGGCGCCGTGGCGCGGATGGCGGGGGTCGTGGAACGCATCGGGCGCGAGCAGGGTGTGGAGTTCCCCCTCCAGATGACGGTCGCCGTGACCGACGGCGAGCGCGTCTGGGCCTTCCGCTACTCCAGCAAGGGCGAATCCAGGTCACTGTTCTACAGCAGCCGGGTGGAGCCCCTGCGCAGGCTGCACCCTGACGTGACGTTCTTGCAGGACGTGTCCGACGAGACCCGCCTCATCGTGTCCGAGCCCCTCGGTGATCTGCCCGGCGCCTGGAACCAGGTGCCGGAGAGCAGCTACGGCGTCGTACAGCCGGGAGGGGACGAGCTGCTCCCCTTTGCTCCTCAAGCGGCCTGACGCCGCGAGCGATGCCTGTGCCCGCAGTCAAAACGGAGGCGTGCCATGAACGAGTCGATGCTGGACCTGGCCGTGGACTACCCGCTGCTGAACATGTTCTGGACCATGATGATGATCTTCCTGTGGGTCCTCTGGTTCATGCTGCTCTTCCGGGTCATCGGCGACATCTTCCGCGACGACGACCTGGGAGGCTGGGGCAAGGCGGGGTGGACCGTCTTCGTCATCGTCCTTCCCTTCCTCGGTGTGTTCGTGTACCTGATCGCCCGGGGTCGCGGGATGGGCGAACGCGAGCTGGCCCGGGCCCAGCGCAGCGAGCAGGAGTTCCGCTCCTACGTACAGCAGACCGCCGGAGGTGCCAGTCAGGCGGAGGAGCTCGCTCGGCTCGCCGAGCTCAAGAACAAGGGCGACATCACGGCTGCCGAGTTCGAGCGGGCCAAGGCCAAGATCCTCGCGGCATAAGGCGGACGAGCCGCCATGGTGCCCGGCATGAGCCGGATGCGTTGCCATGGTGCTTGACCTGCTCGTCATCGGCCTGGTCATCACGCTCTACCCACTGCCGATCGCGGCGTTCGTCGTGGTCGTGTCCGCCCCCCGCGGGGTGCGGAAGGGGCTGGCGTTCATCCTCGCCTGGCTCGCGTGCCTGGTGGCCGTGATCGCCGTCGTGCTGCTCCTCACCGACGGGGAGCCGCCCCCGCCGCGCTCCCCGCCCTCCACCGCCGCACTCGTGGTCAAGGTGGTCCTCGGGCTCGGACTGATCGTGTACAGCGAGCGCAAGCGGCGTCGACGGCGTACGGCCGCTGCCCGCGACGGCGCGGCGGACGAGGGGCGGCCGGTGGCGTCCAAGAGGCCGAAGACCTCCAGGATGGACCAGGTCACGGTGTGGTCCGCCGCCTCGCTCGCCGTCCTCCTCCAGCCCTGGGGCATGGTCGGCCTCGCCGCCACCACGGTGGTGGCGGCCGACCTCTCCCACGGGGAGTCGTACCTGGCGCTCCTGGGCTTCTGCGTCCTGGCCACTTCCACCCTGCTGACCATGGAGCTGTACGTGGTGTTCGCGCCGCAGCGGGCGCAGCAGGCCCTGACGGGCCTGCGCGCATGGCTGGAACTGCACACGGAACAGGCGATCGTCGTCACGTGCCTCCTCCTCGGCCTGTGGACCGTGGCCCGGAGCCTCTACGAACTCACCGCCTGAACTCCCGGGCGGTGAATTTCCGGGCGGTCAGGAGCAGGCGGTGGCCGGGTGGTCGTGGACGAGCGCGCAGACCATCCGTTCGCCGCGCCCGTGACCGGGGTACGCCGTGAGCAGCTCGGCCTTGAAGTCGTCCCACTGGCGGGTGATCTCGGCGGTGGCCCCGGCCGTCGCGCGGTGGAAGTTGTCGCCGGTCCTCGAACGGGCGGATGCGGGCGTGTCCTTGTTCAGGGCGCGGTTGTGGGAGACGCGGCCGTCGCAGTCGGCGGGTTTGACACCGGTGGAGTCGAAGTCGGGGTAGCAGCCGGTGGCGAGGTCCGCAGGGATGCGCTCCCGTGCCTCCCGGGTCCAGTCGGCGTCCTTCATGGCGCTGTAGCGGCGGATGTCGAGGAACGGTGCGAGGCCCGTACGCTCCAGGCCGGGCGGGTTGTCGAGGCCGATCGGGCCGGGGGCGGCCCGGTCACTCCAGTTGGAGTGGGAGTAGAAGTCCTCGATCTGGTGCCAGCCTCGGCCGAGCTGTTCGAGGACGGCACATTTGGCCCGCCCGGCCTTCTCCTCCCACGTGCAGGGGGAGGAGAGGTCGCTCTGGTCGGCGCGCACCGTGCCGTCGGCGTCGACGAGGCCGTCGGCGGCCCGTACGGCGTTCCGGAAGCGGGCCACGGAGGTACGGATGCAGGCGAGGAGCTCGGTGGTGGCCTCGTCCCGGGTGCGGGGGTAGCCGGGGGCGTGGCGGGGGGCGAGGTAGTCGGCGTTGTCGCAGTGCAGGGGGCCGACGTCGAAGTAGGGGCGGTGGTCGTTGGCGTTGACCGCCCCGTCGCGGGCGTCGGCCATCGCGGTCAGCGTGAGGGGCTCGAAGGGCAGTGCGGCCCGGGTGATGTCCTCGTGGTTGGCGCCGGTGAAGGCATGGGCGGGGCCGCCCGGCACGGCGCTCAGGGCAGCTGCCAGGACGGCTGCGACAGCCGCGGAGCGGGCCCGTGCCGGCGGGATGACAGCCATACCTCCATGCTGCGCGCCCCGAACGGACCCCGCACACGCGCGGGCAGCGGTTACGGCTCCGTCGAGCGCGGCTGGACCGACGGGATCCGCCGGGTGAAGAAGAGGGCGATCAGCGCGGCGAAGGCCAGGACGGCGAGTGCCGCGCGAAGGCCGTCGAGCCGGGCGTCGGCGTTCGCGTCCAGCACGGCCTTGGACACTTCCCCGCTCGCGCCGGCTTGATCGAGGGCGGTCTTCAGCTGGGCGTCGGACAGGAACGGTGCGCCGCTCTGGAGCTGGACGGTCGCCCGGCTCGTGACGCTGTCGGGGACCGCCGGATTCGCCTCGACGTTGGTCAGGAAGGAAGTGGTGAGTGCGGCGATCATGATCGATCCGGCCAGTGCCGTACCGATCGAGGCGCCGAGGTTGGTGACGGCGTTCTGCACGCCGCCGACCTCCGCGCTCTGCGCCTGCGGCACCGCGGACACGGTGACCGACCCGAGCTGGGACGCCAGCGCGCCCATGCCGAGCCCGACCAGCAGGAGGGGGATGGTGACGACCTCCGCGCCGGCGTCCGCGTCGAGCGCGGCCATCAGGACCACCGCTCCCGCGAGCAGCGCGAGGATCCCGAGCCGCACCACGCGCCGCGGCGAGACGTCCGGGAGGAGGCGCGGGATCAGGGTCGCGGCCGCAAGCAGGCTCACCGAGAGCGGCAGGAGGCGGGCGCCGGTCTGCAGCGCCGACAGCCCCAGGGCGACGGACAGGTAGAGCGGGACGACGAAGAACACGCCCATCTGCACGAGGAACTGGAAGAAGAACATCGTCAGGCCGCCCGTGAGCTGCCTGTTCTGCAGCATGCCGGGATCGATGAGGGGATCCCGCCCCCGCTCGACGACCTTGGCCTCCCAGCGGAGGAAGAGCCGGACCAGCGCCAGACCCGCCAGCATCAGCCAGGTCGTCAGGGAGACCCCGAGCCACGCGGGGGCGTCGGGCTTCGGCTGGAACCAGCCCCACTCGTCGGACCGGAGCACGCCGTAGACGAAGATCCCGAGCCCGAGCGCGGAGAGGACGGCGCCCACGTAGTCGATGCTCCGGCGTTCACCGAGCGGGGCGTCCGCGATGCGGCGCGCGAGCACGAGGATGCCGAGCACCACCAGGACCTCCCCGGCGAAGACCCACCGCCAGGAGAAGTACGTCGTCGCGAGACCGCCGATGAGTGGCCCGACCGCGATCGCCACGGCCCCCGCCGCCACGACGAGTCCGTAGGCGGCGGGACGGCGTTCGACGGCGAAGTTGCCGGCGACGAGCGCCACGATCGCGGGCAGGATCAGGGACGCCCCGATTCCCTCCAGGAACGACCAGCCCAGCAGCAGCACGGGCAGGTTCGGAGCGAGCGCCGTGGTGAGGGAGCCGACCCCGTAGATGCAGCAGCCGATCATGAACGAGCGTTTGCGTCCGATCAGCGCACCGGCCTTGCCGCCGGGGATCATGAACATCGCCATCACGAGGGTGTAGGCGGTGATCGCGCCCTGGATGCCCGTCACCGTGGTGCCCACGTCCTCGGCCACCGTGGCGATGGAGACGTTCATGACGGAGCTGTCGAGCGCCATCAGGAACTGACCGGACGCGAGCGTCAGCAGGACGATTCGCGACCTCGCCGACTCCGAACTCTCGGCCGTGCCTGCCTGGGATGCCATGGACGCATGGTTCCAGCCGCGTACGGGCCCGAAGGGGCCGACCCGCCGCGCAGTCGACCGGACGGGCGCGACGCGGGGCGGGCGCCGTGCCCCGGTCCGAGACCGCCCCGCCCGCCCGGCAGGTGCTGGGCTGCCGTCCCACTGCGAGCCGCAGGTGCAGGACCTGGTGCACCTGCGGCTTCGGTGTTCCCCGGGGCACGGGGTGCCCGGCTAGAAATCCTCCGTTTCGTCCGTGAGATGGCGCAGTACGTCCGTCAGATCCCGGCGGCGCGCGAAGACCGTGCGCTGGCGTTGGGCGCCCGAGCCGTCGCGCAGGAGGGACGCCATGGTCTTGGCCGCGTGGTCGAGGTCGCCGGCGGCGGCCAGTTCGGGGGCGACCAGGTCGAGCAGGGCCTCCGCCAGGTCGGCTGCGGGGAGTTCCGTGCCCGTGTACGGGTCCAGACCGAAGCCCTCCAGGCCGTCGTGGGCCGCCCGCCAGCGGGCCAGGCGCAGTACGTCGTCCCGTACGGGTGGATCGGGGCGCTGCTCCGCGACCTCCTGCAGGGCCGTCGCCACCAGCGCGCGCGCCAGCACGGCCTGCAGGACGGCTCCGTCGATGTCCGGGGACATGTCGGGCGCCCGGAATTCGAGCGTCGGCCAGTGCCCCGAGGGGCGCATGTCCCAATAGACCATCTTGGTGTCCAGCGCCGCCCCGGAGCCGAGCAGGGTCTGTACCGAGCGCCGGAAGTGGGCCGTGGACGCGAAGTGCGGGGGCAGGCCCGCCGAGGGCCAGCCCGACCAGGCCATCGCCCGCCAGCTGGCGTGACCCGTGTCACGGCCGCCCCAGAACGGCGAGTTGGCGGCCAGCGCGATCAGCGTCGGCAGCCAGGGTCTGACCCGGTTGGACACCGCGACCGCCGTGTCCACGTCGAGGGTGCCTATGTGGATGTGGCGGCCGCAGCTGACCAAGGTGTCGGTGAGCGCGCCGAACCGGCGGTGCTGCTCGCGCTGGCGCGGCTCGTCGTCGGTCAGGTGCAGCGGACTCTCCACGGCCACGACCGGCGAGGGCGCGGCCAGCAGCCGGCAGCCGTGGGTGCGGGCCGCACGGCCGAGGGTGCGCCGCAGCGCGGCGAGTTCCGTGCGCAGCGAATCCGCCGAACGGGCGATCGGGGTGGAGATCTCGACCTGGTAGCGGGTGCCCTCGGCGTGAAGTTCGCCGGGCAGCCCGTCGGCCGTCGCGAGGACGAGCGGGGCGGCCGGGACCACCCGGAAGGTACGGGCGTCGACGAGGAGGAACTCCTCCTCGACTCCGACGGTGAGGGGGCCGGTGGTGCGCACCGCGTTCTGCTCGGTGCCGGTGCTCGTGGTGCTGTTGCCAGGTTCGATCACTACGCCTCCCTGGACATACGAGTCTTTTCATCATGAGCTGAACACGCGGGGGGTAGCGCACGGCGATTCGGTCAAATGTCCAGTGAGGATGGCGGGTTACCGGCAAACAACCAGCCGCACCGGGGCCGCGGGGAAGCGGGGGGCGAGCGGGGCGACTGTTGCCGGTGTGTGAACGCCGTGGACGGGCCGGAGGGAGCCGGCGGGCCGGTGGTTATCATCCGCTGTGCCCCATACGACCACGCCCACGCCCACGCGCCCCCGGCGGCGCATATTCGCCGACCTGACCCCGCTGCGCACCTCCGTGCACTACCGGCGGCTGTGGGTCGGCGGCACCATCTCGTGGCTCGGGCAGGCGATGACCGCCCTCGCGATCTCGCTCCAGGTCTACGAGATCACCGGGTCGAACTTCGCCGTCGGGCTCGTCGGACTCTTCGCGCTCCTCCCGCTCGTCGCCTTCGGGCTCTACGCCGGCGCCATCGCCGACACCCTGGACCGGCGCAAGCTCGGCCTCCACAGCTCCCTCGGCTCCGCCGGGCTGTCCGTCGCGCTCACCGCGGCCGCGCTGCTCGGCTACCACCGGGTCTGGTTCCTGTACGCCGTCGTCGCGCTCCAGGCCGTGTGCGGGGCACTCGCCGGGCCGGCGCGGTCCGCCATGATCCCCAGGCTCCTGCCGGCGGAGCAGCTGCCCGCCGCCAATGCGCTGAACTCCGTGACCATGACCTCCGGGATGATGGTCGGCCCGATGCTGGGCGGGCTGATCGTCGGCTGGTGGGGCTACCAGGCCGCGTACCTGATCGACGCCGTCACCTTCCTCGCCGCGCTCTACGCGATGTGGCGGCTGCCCTCGATGAAGCCCGACCGCGCCGAGGGCACCCGGGGCCGGGCCTCCGTCCTCGACGGCCTGCGCTTCCTCGGGACCCGGCCCAACATCCGGATGACCTTCTTCTCCGACATGGCCGCCATGGTGCTGGCGCAGCCCCGGGCGCTGTTCCCGGCCATCGCCGGGCTCTGGTACGGCGGCGACGCCAAGACGGTCGGCCTGCTGGTGGCCGCGCCCGCCGTGGGGGCGCTGCTGGGCGGGCTGTTCTCGGGCTGGCAGGGGCGCGTGCGGCGGCACGGGCTGGCGATCCTGATCTCCGTGGCCGGCTGGGGGCTGGCCGTCGCGGTCTTCGGGCTGACCCGGAACCTGTGGCTCGGGCTGCTCTTCCTGGCCCTGGCCGGTTGCGCCGACACCGTCTCGATGGTGTTCCGCAGCACCATGATGCAGGCCGCCACCCCGGACGAGATGCGGGGCCGCCTCCAGGGCGTCTTCATCGTGGTCGTCGCGGGCGGCCCCCGGCTCGGGGACTTCATCGCGGGCACCGTGGCCGACCTGACCTCCCCCGCCGTGGCGGTCACGGGCGGAGGACTCGCGTGCGTGCTGGTGCTGGGGCTCCTCGCACTGCGGTGGCGCTGCTTCGCCCGCTACGACGCGCGGTCCCCGCAGGCCTGACCGCCGAGCTCGAACCTGAGGCTCGCGGTCTCCTCGTCGGCGGCCGGCCAGTGCTCCACCTCGTGCGGGACGACGTACAGCTCGCCTTGGCCGAGGACCCCGTCTCCGTCGCGCAGGGGGTGTCCCGGACGCCTTCCGCCTCGAGCCGCAGGGGCGAGCCGCCTTCACCACGACCTGCGAGTCGCTGACCCTGCTGCCGGGCGGCCACACGCTGGTCGCCGGCGTCGAGGCCATGGTCGTCACCCACCACGACGGCACCGGCCGGATCCGGCTGCTGCCGGCCGGCGACGACAACGAGTTCCCGAGCAGATCACCCGTCTGTACACGGCGGACGTGAAGCTGCCGCGCCGCTCCTGAGGGCGCGAGGCGCTTCTAAGGGCGCGACGCCGGGGCGACCACGCCCCGGGCCACCCCCAGGGCCACCAGGTCCTGGGGGCGGATGCGCAGTTGGTCGGCCGTGGCGGGGGCGGCGGTCGGGGGGCGCTTGAGGATGGCCGCCGCCAGTTCCGGGGCGATCACGGAGAAGTAGCTGTCCGGGGTGACCCAGGTGTTCCCCGGCGCCGCCAGGGCGAGGGCGCCGCCCGAGCCGCCCTCGCCGATGAGGAGGGTGGTGACGGGGACGGTGGCGCCGGCCAGCGCCGCGAAGGTGTCCGCGATGGCTGCGCCGGCGCCCGCGTGTTCGGCGGCGGCGTCGTTGGCCGCGCCGGGGGTGTCGACCAGGGTGAGCACCGGAATGCCGAGCCGGTCGGCCAGGCGGATGACGCGGGCGGCCGTACGGTAGCCCGCCGGGCGGGTCGCGGTGCCGCACTGGGCTGCGTACGCGACGGGCCGTCCCTCGCGCAGCCCGAACCCGCACAGCATGCCGGGGTCGGTGCCGCCCGCGCGGTCCCCGGAGAGGGGCAGGCGGAGGGTGAAGTACGCGTCCAGGTACGCCTCGGCGCGCGGGCGGCCGGGGTGCCGGGCCTGCCGGACGGCGTCCCAGCCGGTCTGCGGCTCCTCCACGCCGGCCAGCGCGGCCGGGGGTGCGACGGGCCCGGCGGGGCGGGGCGCGGTCAGCACGCGGAGCCAGTCCGCCAGGGCGCCGGGCAGCTCGGGGGCGGGCACCACGGCGTCCACGTGACCGGCGGCGTACTGCCCCTCCGCGGAGTAGGCCGCCGGATCGGCGTCCGCCGGGCGCACCCGGGAGCCCGCGAAGCCGACCTGCGCCCCCGGCAGCGCGAGGACCACGTCGGCCCCGGCCCCCAGGGTGGCCCACCCGCCGCCGGTGGTGGGGTCGCGCAGGACGGCGAGCTGGGGGAGCCCCGCGGCCCGGGTCAGTACGCACTGGCGGGCCACGCGCTGGAGTTGGGTCAGCGCGAGCATCCCCTCCTGCATGCGGGAGCCGCCGGTGGCGATGAGGGAGACGAGGGGGAGGCGGTGCTCGCGGGCGTACGCGTACGTGGCTTCGAGCCGGTCTCCGGTGCGTTCGCCGAGGGACCCGCCGAGGAAGCCGAACTCGAAGGAGATCACGGCCGCTTCGTGACCGCCGATGCGGGCGGTGCCGGTGACGACGGACTCCTGCTCTCCGGTCCGCTCGGCGGCGCGGGCGCGCGAGTCGTCGTAGCCGGTCCAGCCGAGGGGGCCGTCGGGCGGTGACTCCCGCAGCGGGGCGGGGAGTTCGGCGAAGCTGCCGGGGTCGGTCACGGAGGCGATGGCCGCGCGGGCCGAGAGCCGGGTCGTCGTCACGCGGCCAGCCTAGGTCGTGGCGTCAAGGTCCCGCCCGGCCGGCGTTGCTTCGACGATGCTCCCCCGGAGAGGCGGATCGGGGACGCCCCCGGGGGGCGGGCGGGTGGGCTCAGGGGAGCGGGAGGGCGATCTTCACCGCGTAGGCGGCGACGAGTCCGTAGCCGAGGCGGAAGGTCCATGCGCGGGTGGTGTCGGAGATCCGGCTGCCCGCGAGGGCGGCGAGGGCGACGAGGGTCTGCTGCCAGAGGAGCGAGGCGGCGGCGACGCCGGCGAGGAAGGCGGCTCCGGCCGCGCCGGTCCGGAGGGTGGCGCCCTGGGCGGTGGTGAGGGCGGCGAAGTAGAGGGCGGTGGTGGGGTTGAGCGCGGTGAGTCCCACGTACCGTCCGAACGCCCTTGTCGCTGCCGCTGTCCCGGGGTCCCGCGCCTCGATCGCCGGCGGGGTTGAGTGGGGCCCCGGCGCCTCGATCGCCGTCAAGGCCGGGGGGTCGTCCCGCGTTTCGGAGGGTGGCCGGGGGGAGGTGCGGCGTCGGGAGGGGCGGGATGTGGTGAGGCCGTGGGCGGCGATGGCCAGGAGGATCAGGGCCGAGGTCAGGCGGACCCAGGCCTCGACGGGGGAGATGTGGGAAGCCGCCCAGGGGCCGACGGCGGTGGCGACGGCGGCGTAGCCGAGGTCGACCGCCGCGATGCCCGCGGCCGCGGCCACCGCCACCCGGCGGCGGCGCATCGCCTCCTGGATCAGCAGCACGCTCATCGCGCCCATCGGCATCGCCACGCCCAGGCCTGCGGCGGCTCCGGCGAAGGCCGGAGTCATCAGTTCGCTCATGGAGGAGAGGGTTCGGGCCCCGACCCGGCGGAAGGGCGCGAATATCGGCTCCGGCTGCGAGAATCGCGGGATGGACCGCCTCGACAGGGAAATCCTCGGGATCCTCCGGGAGGATGCGCGGATCTCGTACCGGGACCTCGGCGTCCGGGTCGGCCTCAGCGCCAACGCCACCGCCGACCGGGTGCGCCGGATGCGGCGGGACGGGGTGATCCGCGCGTTCACCGTCGTCGTCGACCCGGCCGCCGACACCCGGGGAGGGCTGGTCGTCTTCATCGACCTCACGCTCCGCCAGGACACCACCAACGAGCAGTTCGAGCAGCGGGTCGCGAAGCTTCCCGGGATCACCGAGGTGGTACACGTGACGGGGGAGTACGACTACCTCGTACGGGCCCGGGCCGCCGACCCCGCCGCCCTCGACGGGCTGCTGCGCCGGCTCAAGCGGGATGCCGGGGTGGCCCAGTCCAGCACCCGGATCGCGCTGCGCGCCGCCACCCGGCCCGGCACGGCCTGATCCGCACGGGGCCCAGAGTCGGGCCGGTGTTCACGGGCCCGGCGTTCGCCCGGCCGGACCGGTGATCCAGGTTCAGCGGTGTGGAGATACCCCTCTGGGCCCGCTGGGTCCTCCTGGGATCGGCGTGCTCGGCCTGCTCGGTGCCCACGCGGCCCTGCGCGGGTACCGTACGGCGGCCCCGGGCGGCCCCGGCCGCACGGGCGCCGCGCTCGACGCCGCCGAGTCCCTGCTCGGTGTGGTGCTGCTGGGCGCGCTCGCCTTCGGGCGGTTCGGCGCCGCCGTGTGCGCCCTGGCGGCGCAGGGGCCGTCCTCGGTACGAAGGCGGTCCGCGCCGCCAGCCGTCGCCGCGCCGTCGTGGCGAGGCGCCGGGCCGGAGAGACGGCTAGAGCTCCGACACCCACGTCACCTTCGTCCCCCGCGTCCCCGACTCCGTCCGTCCGTCGTCGCAGACCGTCAGCCGGACCCGGGAGGGGACCGCGTCGACCTTCACCTCGATGGCGGTGACCCCGGAACGACGGTGGGCCGCCGCCAGGGCGCCGCGCAGGGCGGAGAGCAGGTCGCCCGCCACCGGCTCGGGCACCAGGGCGTCCACCGCCCCCGTGAAGTGCACCGACGGCTGGAAGCCCAGCAGCACCGCCGCGCCGCCCGTCTCGCGCAGCACCCGGCCCCGGAACGTCGTCGGGGCGTCCGTCGGGGGCTGCTGGAGCGCGAAGATCGTGGTGCGGACCTCCTGGATGGTGGAGTCCAGTTCGTCCACGGCCCGCCCGAGTTCGGCGCCGACCGTGTCCCCGGTCGCGGCGGACGCCGAGCGCTTCTTCGTGCTCTCCAGCATCATCTCCGTCGCGAACAGCCGCTGGACCACCAGGTCGTGCAGGTCGCGCGCGATCCGGTCGCGGTCCTCGTAGACGGCCAGCTGCTCGCGGTCGTGCTGTGCGTCCGCCAGTACGAGGGCCAGCGCGGCCTGGGAGGCGAACTGGGAGGCCAGCAGCCGGTCCACGGCGTCGTACGGGCGTCCGCCGCGCGCCCGCGGCAGGGCGAGGGTGCCGATCAGCCGGCCGCCGCTCTGCAGCGGGAGCATCATGCTCGGGCCGAACCGTTCCCGTACGTGGGTGGTCATCCGGGGGTCGGTCGCCGAGTCCTCTATGAAGACCGCCTCCCCGCCGAGCAGTTGTTCCAGGACCGCCGAGCCGGGGGCGATGGTGGTGCCGACGAGGTCACCGGGGTCGCCGTGCGTGGAGGCGGCGACGATCTCCATGCCGCCCTCGGGGGTGGGCTGGAGCACCACACCGGCCATCGCGTCCGCCAGCAGCCGGGCCCGGTCCGCCACGCACATCAGCGCGTCGGCCGCCGGGCGGCCCGCCAGCAGGGTGGTGGTCACCGCGGCGGCGCCCTCGATCCAGCGCTCCCGGCGGCGGGCGGTCTCGTAGAGGCGGGCGTTGCCGATCGCTATCCCGGCCTGGGAGGCCAGTACGCGCAGCAGGGACAGGTCCTCGTCGGTGAAGCGGCCGCCGCCGCGCTTCTGCGTGAGGTAGAGGTTCCCGAAGACCTCCGTGTGCACCCGGATGGGTACGCCGAGGAACCCGCGCACCGGGGGGTGCCCGGGCGGCAAGCCGACCGCACGGGGATCCAGGGCCAGGTCGTCGAGCAGCAGCGGGCGGGGGTCGCTGACGAGCGCGCCGAGCACCCCGGTGCGGCCGTCGGGCAGCCGGGGGATCGCGGCCCGCTGGTCGGCGGTCAGGCCGGAGGTGAACAGCTCGGTCAGCAGGCCGCGCTCGGGGTCGACGACCCCGAGCGCGGCGTAGCGTGCCGCGCACAGGTCGGCGGCCGAGTCCACGAGGTGCTGGAGGGTGCTGCGCAGCTCCAGCTGCGACCCGACGGCGAGCACCGCCTCCAGCAGCACGGGCAGGCTCGCCGGGACCTCTGCGCCGGAGTCCTGGCCGGACCGGCGTTCCGGGTCGTCGGATACGTGCGGCGTCATTCGGTCAAGGGGTTGAGGACCATCGGGGCGATCTTTCCTTCCAGCATCGCGCCCAGACCCATCACCGCGCACACGTCGGGGCGTTCCGCGATGGCGACGGGCATCCCCGTCGCGTCGCGCAGCATCTGGTCCAGGCCCGGCAGCAGGGCGCTGCCGCCGACCATCATGATGCCCCGGTCCGTCAGGTCGGCCACCAGGTCCGGCGGGCAGTCCCGCAGCACCTTGCCGATGCCGTCGAGCACCGCCGTCAGCGGGGTGTGGATGGCGTCGCGCACCGCCGCGGTGTCCACCTGCACGGAGCGGGCCAGCCCCGTGGCCACGTCCCGGCCGTGGATGAGGGTGGAGGCCGGGCCCTCGGCGGTGATGCCGTTGCCGTGCAGCGCCAGCTGGAGCGGCCGGACGGCCTGGCTGGGGAGCATCAGCTCGTGCGCGTGCCGCAGGTGTTGCACCACGGCGTGGTCGATGGCCTCCCCACCGACGGGGATCCGCTCGGCGGTGACGATGGAGCCCAGGGACAGCACCGCCACCTGGGTGGCCGCCGCCCCGCACACCATGATCATGGTCGCGGTCGGCTGCTCCACGGGCAGGCCGCAGCCGACGGCCGCCGCGATCAGGGTGTCGACCAGCTCGACGCGCCGGGCGCCGAGGCCGACCAGCGTCTCCACCGCAGCCCGCTGCGCGAGCGGATCGGCGTCGTGCGGGGTGCAGGCGGCGGCCCGCAGCCGGGGCTTGCGCCGCAGGGCGCGGCGCAGCTTCTCGCCGAGCAGGTGACGCAGCATCCGCTGCGCCATCTCGATGTCGACGACGGTGCCGCCGGAGACGGGGCGCACCACCCGGATGTAGTCGGGCGTACGGCCCGTCATCCGTTCGGCGAAGGTGCCGACGGCGATGAGGGCCCCCGTACGGGTGTTCACCGCGGCGACGCTGGGCTCGTCGACGACCAGGCCGGCGCCCTTCACGTAGACGCGGGTCCTGGCCGCCCCCAGGTCGACAGCGACGTGGCAGCGGCGCAACTGCTCAAGACTGACGGTCACGGCAGATTCCTCCGAGAGCGCTGACGCAAGAAGACCGGCGACTGCCGGTCGGACAACTCATATCTTCTCGGGTCAATAGGGTCACGCGCCTGTTGGGATGCTCCGGCCGAGGTGGGTCACGTGTGCCAGGCGGTGCTGCACAGGGGTGGTCTTCTGTACCGACAGGCGCCACGATGCGCGCACTGTCCGCGCTACCGGCGCGTAACGAGGTAAAGGGGAACCGATGCTGACGCCCCGCCAGGGACTGCCGGCCCTCCTGACGCTCTGCCTGACCCTCTGCGTCACCTTCCTCGCGCCGTCACCGGCCCGGGCGGCCTCCGGGGCGGCCGTCCGCAATCCGGTCGTCTTCGTGCACGGCTACAACGCCGATCCCGGGGTGTGGGGGTCGCTGCGCGAGGACCTGCGCGCCGACGGGTACGCCGACGCGGACCTCTTCTCCTTCGGTTACGACACCCACCAGTCGGTGAACGAGGTCCTCGCCGGGCAGCTCGGTGCCTACGTCGACCAGGTCCGCGGGCGGACCGGCGCGGCCAGGGTGGACATCGTCGGGCACTCCTTCGGCTCGCTCGTCAGCCGCTGGTACGTGAAGTACGGCGGCGGTACGGCCGCCGTCGCCCACTGGGTCTCGCTCGCCGGCCCGAACCACGGCACCTCCACCGCCTGGGCCTGCGCCCTGTGGGACCAGGCCTGCCGGGACATGACGCCGGGGTCGTACGTGGTGAAGAACCTGGCCGCCGGGGACGAGACGCCGGGGGCGGTCGCGTACGCCACCTTCTGGTCGGACTGCGACGAGGTGGTCAACCCGGACGCCAGCGTCCCGCTGGCCGGGGCCACCAACGTGGCGGTGGGCTGCCTGAAACACAACGACCTGCTCGGCGACGACGCCACCTCGGCCGGGGTGCGGGCCTTCCTCGCGTCCTGAACCGGGGGCCTGAACCGGGCGGGGCACGAACCGCGCAGGGCCTGAACCTCACGGGGCCTGAACCGCGCGGGGCGCGAACCTCGCGGGGCCGCGGCCGCCCCCGCCCGGCGGGGCCTCAGGCCGTCCCCGGCCGGACCTCCTGGAGGAGGCCGTAGGTGAACTCCGCCACCAGAGGCTCCCCCGACGCGGCGAAGGCCAGCCGCCACCGCGTCGGGGCCGTGCCCTCCATCGGGCGGACCGGCGCGAAGGCCCGCGCCACCTCGTCCACCGTCGCCGACCAGGCAGACAGGTCCCGCGCCGTCTCCAGTACGGGCCCCCGCGCGCCCGGGGCCCGCACGAGCCACTCGTTCCACACCGCGCCGTCGGGGCCGGCCAACACCTCGAAGCGCAGGTCGGGCCAGAGCGGCACCGGCCACAGCAGCGCCTCGCACTCCAGGTCGCCGATCCGCCGGTGTGCGGTGGACTCCGGTGGACCGAGCACCGAGCGGTAGCGGGCCAGCGCCCCGCGGGACCGGGGTGATCGGACCATGGCCTGCCAGCGCTTGTTCGCCTGACGCTGCTCCGCGAGCGAGGCGCCCAGGCGCAGCCGTGCCTGCTCGGCGAGGCCGGGCTGGAAGTCCGCCATCCTTCGCAGCAGCACCAGTTGGAAGGCGGCCGGGCCGAAGGCCCCCGGGGCGGCGGCCGGGTGCGGGTCCGGCGGGGTCGCGGTCATGGAAGACACGATTCCACACAGGATCCTTACGTTCCCGGAATCCCGCTGTTGCCGCCGACCACGTAGCCTGCGGGCCCTATGAATTACTGCCCCGCCTGCCAGAGGTACCTCAACGGCGCGCTCGCGTGTGCCGGATGCGGGACCCCGGCCGAGTACCTCATACCCGCCCCGCCGGCATCCGCCGCGGCGCCAGGCCATGAGCAGCACGGCCATGCGCAGCCGGGGTTCGCGCCGATGCGGGACCACCGGACGCAGGACGCCGGCTACGCCCCGCCGGGATACGGGGGCGGCGACGACCCCGGGCACGCGGGACACGGCGGCTACGCCGACCCCGGGAACACCGCGTACGCCGACCCCGCGTACGCCGACCCCGGGAACACCGCGTACGCCGACCCCGCGTACGCCGATCCCGGGTACGGCTCGAACGCCGGGTATGCCGGGCCCGCCTACCCTGCCTACCCCGCCTACCCGCAGCACCAGGACGTGCCCCCCGGCTCCGCTCCCGAGTCCGACGACCTCGACGCCGATTCGCTCGTGGTGCTGTCCGGGCCGGTGGACGGCCGGTCCCGGACGCGCGGCCGGGCCGCGGCCCGGGGTGGCAGCCGGACCCTGATCAGCGTCGGGCTCGGGCTGCTGCTGGCCACGGGCGGTTCGGTGGCCCTGGCCCGGATGACGACCGACAACGAGGGTGGCGGCCGGGCCGCCAAGGTCGAGCTGACCGACGAGGTCGGTCCCGAGACGCCGGAGCCGGCACCGGACGCGCCGAGCGGCGGGCCGCACTCCGGGGCGACGGGTACCGGCAAGGGCGCCGGGGGCGCGAAGGCCCCCGCGAGTGCCAAGAATTCCGCCGGGCCGAGCGGGTCCCCGAGCGGGTCCGCGCAGCCGGGCGCCGGGGCGAGCGCCTCCGCCTCCGGGGAACCGGGGCCGACGCCCACCGCCTCCGGGTCGGGGTCATCCGTACGACCCACCAAGCCGGGACAGCCCGCGCCCAGCACCTCCGGTACGACGAAGCCCCCCGCGCCGGTGCCCACGCCCACCCCGACGAAGAAGCCCAAGCCCACGTGCTGGTTCATCTTCTGCTAGCGGGGCCCGGCCGCTGAGGCTCAGCCCAGCATCCGCCTGAGCAGGTCCCGCAGCATCCCCCGCTCGGCGTCGGACAGCCCCGCCAGCGGTTCGCGCGCGAAGTCGAGCGACTCGCGCAGCCGGTCCGCGGTCAGCAGCCCCTCCTCGGTGGGGGCGGCCAGCTTCACCCGGCGGTCCGCCGGGTCCGGCCGGCGTTCGACCAGGCCGCGGGACTCCAGCCGGTCCACGATGCCGGTGATGTTGGAGGGCTCGCACCTGAGCTTCTGCGCGATCCGGCGCATGGGCATCGGTTCCAGGGACAGCAGGTTCAGTACGCGGGCCTGGGCGCCGGTGAGCTGGTGGCCGGCGGCCGCGTGCTCGTACTCCTGGTGGTAGCGGGCCACGACGTCGCCGATGAGCTCGACGACCTCAAGGGTCAGTGGGTCTGTGCGACGACTGGGCATGGATCTAGAGTACCCATTTACTTGACAACATGAAATATCCAGGAGCATGGTTGTTTCAGGTAGTGAAGCATTTGCCGCCGGGTTCCGTTTTCCCTCATGCCTCAGGAGCACCCCATGTCCCAGATTCCCGCCGTGAGCCGCGAGTGGCACCTCGTCCGCCGCCCGCAGGGCTGGCCCGTCGCCGAAGACTTCGCCCTGCGCGAGGTACCGGTGAACGCCGAGCCCGCCCCGGGCCGGATCCTGGTGCGCAACCTCCACATGTCCGTCGACCCCTACATGCGCGGCCGGATGAACGACGTGAAGTCCTACGTCCCGCCGTTCCGGCTGGACGAGCCGATGGACGGCGGCGCGGTCGGCGAGGTCGTCGCCTCCGCCGCCGAGGGCATCGCGGTCGGCGACCACGTGCTGCACGGCCTCGGCTGGCGCGAGTACGCCGAGCTGGACGCCAAGCACGCCACCAAGGTCGACGCCTCCCTCGCCCCGCTCTCCGCCTACCTGGGCGTGCTCGGCATGCCGGGCCTGACCGCCTACGCCGGTCTCTTCGAGGTCGCCTCCTTCAAGGAGGGCGACGCCGTGTTCGTCTCCGGCGCCGCGGGAGCGGTCGGCAGCCTCGTCGGCCAGTTCGCGAAGATCAAGGGCGCGTCCCGGGTGATCGGCTCGGCCGGCTCGGACGAAAAGGTGACGCTCCTCACGGAGAAGTACGGCTTCGACGCCGCCTTCAACTACAAGAACGGCCCCGTCGCCGAGCAGCTCAAGGAAGCCGCGCCCGAGGGCATCGACGTCTACTTCGACAACGTCGGCGGCGACCACCTGGAAGCCGCGATCTCCTCCCTCAAGGTGCACGGCCGCGCCACCCTGTGCGGTGCGATCGCCCAGTACAACGACACCGAGCCGGCGCCCGGCCCGCGCAACCTCGTGCAGGTCATCGGCAAGCGGCTGCGACTCCAGGGCATCCTCGTCGGCGACCACGCGGGGATCCAGCAGCAGTTCGTCCAGGACGTGGCCGGCTGGCTGCGCTCCGGTGAGCTGCGCTACGACGAGACGGTCCACGAGGGCGTGGAGAACGCCGCCGACGCCTTCCTCGGGATGCTGCGCGGCGAGAACACCGGAAAGATGATCGTTTCCTTCACCCGTTAGGCTCACTCCACACCGTCGTGATCGTGGGCGCGAGTCACGGCGATTCATATGGAGGATCCACTTTCATGTCCATCACGCAGTCCGACGTCGCGTACACCGCCGTGGCCACCGCCGAGAACGGCCGTGACGGTCGCGTCGCCACCCACGACGGCAAGCTCGACGTCGTCGTGAACCCGCCGAAGGAGCTCGGCGGCAGCGGCGAGGGCACCAACCCGGAGCAGCTGTTCGCCGCCGGCTACAGCGCCTGCTTCCAGGGCGCCCTCGCGGTCGTCGCCAGGAACGAGAACGCCGACGTCTCCGGCTCCACCGTCACCGCCGAGGTGGGCATCGGCAAGAACGACGACGGTTTCGGCCTGATCGTCAAGATCTCCGCCTCGATCCCGAACGTGGACGCCGCCACCGCCAAGGACCTCATCGAGAAGGCCCACCAGGTCTGCCCGTACTCCAAGGCGACCCGCGGCAACATCACGGTCGAGCTGGCCGTCTGACCGACGGGCCGGCTGACCGTCCGGCTGACTGGCTGACTGGCTGACCGGCTGACCGGCTGACCGGCTGACCGTCCGGTCCGCACCGCGGAGCCGAAGCGAAGGCCGCACTCCCCCGGGGGTGCGGCCTTCGCCCGTAAACTGGGCCGCATGGGTGATCTTGTGGGGGGTTTCCGGTACCTGCTCGCCGGACAGCGGTGGGTCTTCGCCAACGGCCGCTGGCTGGGCTTCGGCCTGCTGCCGGGGCTGGTCTCGCTGGTGCTGTACGCCGGCGCGCTCGTCGGGCTCGGGTTCGGCGCCGACGACCTGACGGCCTGGGCCACCCCCTTCGCCGACGACTGGTCCTCCCCGTGGCTCGGGCTGTTCCGCGGCTTCCTGACGGCCCTCGTGTTCGCCCTCGGGCTCTTCCTCGCGGTGATCACCTTCACCGCCGTGACCCTGCTGATCGGCCAGCCGTTCTACGAGTCCCTCTCCGAGCAGGTCGACAGGACCGAAGGCGGCGAGGTGCCGGAGTCCGGGCGGGGGCTGTGGGAGGACCTGTGGATCTCCGGCCGGGACAGCCTGCGGCTGCTGCTGCGGGTGGCGCTCTACGGGATCCTGCTCTTCGCCCTCGGGTTCGTCCCGGTGGTCGGGCAGACCGTGGTCCCGGCGATCGGGTTCTGCGTGTCCGGCTACTTCCTCACCCAGGAGCTCACCTCCGTCGCCCTCCAGCGGCGCCGTGTTGACCTCGGCGGGCAGTTGGCACTGCTGCGGGCGAGGCGGGCGCTGGCGCTCGGGTTCGGCGTGCCGCTGGTCCTGGCGTTCCTGGTGCCGCTGGTGGCGGTGTTCCTGATGCCGGGCGCGGTGGCGGGGGCGACGCTGATGGCGCGGCACCTGATGGGGGCGGATGCCGAGGCGGAGGACGCCGGGGACGCCGAGACGGCCTCGCAGACGGCCCCCGAGGCGGCTCCCGCCGGGGAGTTCGGTCCGCCGCCGTCCTGGTAGGGGGCCGCGCGCCGGCCGGTCAGGCCTCGATCGTGGCCGTCACCACGGACGGCGTACGGTCGTCCGCCTCGGCCACGAGGCTGCCGTCCGGCGCCCACACGGCGGCGCCGCCGCAGCCGGTCCACGGGCCCGCCGGGCCGACGTGGTTGGCCAGCACCACGTACATACCGTGGGCCCCGGCGATGCCCGGGTGGACGGTGGCCCGCTCCCGGACGCCCTCGCCCGTCCCGTACAGCGAGCTCGCCAGGTGCACCCGGCAGCCGTCCGCCGCGGCCCTGGCGGCCAGGTCCGGGAAGTGGTTGTCGTAGCAGACGCCGAGGCTGAAGCGGATCCCGCCGAGGGTGAAGCGGCCGTCGGCGGTGCCCGGTGCGAAGGCGCCCCGTTCGTGACGGTAGAGGTGCTGCTTCGCGTACGTCGTCACGTGCGCGCCGTCCGTGTCGTGGACCAGCGTGGCGAGGGCGGGCAGCGGGCCCGTGGTGCGCAGGGCGACGTTGACGGCGGTGGCGGTCCCGGCGGAGCGCAGCGGGTCCAGCCGGGGGTCGTCGGAGTCCGCCAGCCACAGACCCGGATCCCCGGCCAGGGCGTCCAGTTCGTAGCCGGTCAGGGTGAGTTCGGGGAACACCACGAGCTCGGCTCCCTGCTCCCGCGCGGCGGCGGCCAGTGCGGCGGCCGCGGCGACGTTGGCCGCGACATCGGCGGGTACACAGGTGAGCTGGGCTGCGGCGATCTTCACGCGCCCCAGGATGTCAGCCCCGTCCGCGGGGCCGACCTGGGGGTGGCGCGGCGCCGGGCCGTCCGGCCGTCGCCGTCGCCCCCCGCTCGCGGCGGTCCGCGAGCCGCTGCCCGGCCCGGGCGGCACGGCTAAGGGGCCGCCTGCGGGCCGCGGAGCAGGGTCAGGAAGGAGCGGAACGCGGCGGGCATGTCCACCGACTGCGGGGCGAGGAGCCACTGGTACTGGAGGCCGTCCATCACCGCCGTCAGCAGCGGGGCCGCCTCCTCGGGGGTGAGGCCGGAGGGGAGGCGGTCGCCGAACTCGGCGCGCAGCACCGCGGCCATCTCGGCGCGGACCTGCGCGTAGCGGTCGGTGAAGAACTCCCGGGCCGGGTGGCCGTCGGTGACGCTCTCGCCCAGCAGCGCCGAGAAGGTCTGCACGATGCCCGGGCGCATCGCGTTGTAGTCGACGAGGGAGGCCAGCAGGTCGAGCCGCCAGGTGTCCGCCGAGGCGCGCGAGCCGCCGCCGGTGTCCCAGCGGTCGCGCTCCTCCAGCACCGCGACCAGCAGTGCCTCCTTGGTGGGGAAGTAGTGCAGCAGCCCCTGCTGGGTCAGGCCGACGCGTTCGGCGACCGCGCCCAGGGACGCGCCCCGGTAGCCGCGCTCGGCGATCACCTCGACCGCGGCGCGCACGATCTCGCCGCGCCGCTCCTCGCTCCTCGTCCTGGCCATCGCCCCGGCACCCCTTCCCGTCCGCACCCTGCCCCGCCAGCAGGACCGTACGGCATGCTGATATCACAAGAACATCACGAGACCTACCGCTCTACAGGGAACGGGTCCACGATGGGCACACCGCACCGCACCGCACCGCACCGCGCCGCCCACCGCACCCACCCGACGAGGAGGCACGGCCGTGACCGATGCCGATCAGGCCCGTGAAGACGCCGTAGAGGCCGCGCTCGACAAGCTGGATCTCGACACCAAGACCCGTCTGCTGGCAGGTCAGGACATGTGGTCCCTGCCCGCCGTCCCCGAGATCGGGCTGGCGTCCCTGGTCATGTCCGACGGTCCCGTCGGCGTGCGCGGCGTGCGCTGGACCGCCGACGACCCGTCCGTCGCGCTGCCCTCCCCGACCGCGCTCGCCGCGGCCTGGGACCCCGCGCTCGCCCGCCGGGCCGGCCGGCTCCTCGCCCAGGAAGCGCGCCGCAAGGGCGTCCACGTACTCCTCGCCCCGACCGTCAACCTGCACCGGTCCCCACTCGGAGGCCGGCACTTCGAGTGCTACTCCGAGGACCCGTACCTCACCGGCGCCATCGGCTCCGGCTACGTCAGCGGAGTGCAGGACGGCGGGGTGGCCACCACCGTCAAGCACTTCGTCGGCAACGACGCCGAGACCGACCGCTTCACCGTGGACGACGTGATCGCACCGCGCACCCTGCGCGAGCTGTACCTCGCGCCCTTCGAGGCCATCGTCAAGAACGCCCGCCCCTGGGGCATCATGACCGCCTACAACCAGGTCAACGGCTCGTCCATGACCGAGCACCGGCACCTCGTCAACGAGGTGCTGCGCGCCGAGTGGGGCTTCGACGGGTGCAACGTCTCGGACTGGATGGCCGCACGCTCCACCACCGGCGCCCTCCTCGGCGGCCTCGACGTGGCCATGCCCGGCCCCCGCACCGTCTACGGCAGCGCCCTCGCCGGAGCCGCCCGCGCCGGGGAGGTCCCGCCGGAGGCGGTGGACGGCGCCGTGCGCAACGTCCTGCGCCTCGCCGCCCGCGTCGGCGCCCTGGAAGGCGCGCCCGCCGCCGTCACCGAACCTCCGGCCGGGATCGACGGTCAGGCGCTGGCCCGGGAGATCGCGGCCCGGGGCTTCGTGCTCGTCCGCAACGAGCCCGCGTCCGGCGGGCGGCGCGCCCTGCCGCTCGACACCGCGCCCGGCCGCACGGTGGCCCTGGTCGGCGCCGCAGCCCGCGACGCCCGGGTCCTCGGCGGCGGCTCGGCGACGGTCTTCCCCGAGCGGGTCGTCTCCCCGCTCGACGGTCTGGGAGCCGCGCTTCCCGCCGGGTCGCTCACGTTCAGTGTCGGCGCCGACCCCAGCGAGGAGCTCGTCCCGGCCGACAAGGGCTTCGAGCTCCGCGCGATCTGCCGCGACGCCTCGGGCGCCGTCCTCGGCGAAGGCAGCCTGCCGTCCGGCCAGGTGCAGTGGATCGGCGAGGACCTCCCGGCCGGCGCCACGTACGAGACGATGGCGAGCATCGAGGTCACCGGCACGTTCGTGCCGCGCGAGAGCGGCGAGCACGCCTTCGGCACCCGGGGGCTCGGCGTCTTCGCCCTCGCCGTGGACGGGCGCACGCTCTGGGAGGGCGTCCAGCGGATGGGCGAGGAGGCCGACCCGTTCGAGGCCTTCTTCGGCGCCCCCAGCGAACGCACCCGCACCACCTTGACCGCGGGGGAGCCCGTCGAGGTGTCCTTGACCTTCCAGGTGCCCGACGTGAGCGCCCTGCCGCTCAAGGCGATCATGTTCTCGCTGCTCCACCTGGGGCCCCGGCGGGACGCGGACGAGCTGATCGCGGAGGCCGTGGAGGCCGCCCGGGCCGCCGATACCGCCGTGGTCGTCGTCGCCACCACCGAGCGCGTCGAGTCCGAGGGCTTCGACCGCAAGGACCTGAGGCTGCCGGGGCGCCAGGACGACCTGGTCCGTGCCGTCGCCGCCGTGAACCGGAACACCGTGGTCGTCGTCAACGCCGGTTCCCCCGTGGAACTGCCCTGGCGCGCGGACGTGGCCGCCGTGCTGCTCACCTGGTTCCCCGGGCAGGAGGGCGGCGCCGCGCTGGCCGACGTACTCCTCGGGGAGACCGAGCCGGGCGGCCGGCTGCCCACCACCTGGCCCGCCGCGCTCGCCGACGCACCCGTCACCGAGGTCGTCCCCCGCGAGGGGCGGCTGGAGTACCGCGAGGGGCTCCTCATCGGGCACCGGGCGTACGAGGCCCGGGGGGTGAAGCCCGCCTACCCGTTCGGGCACGGCCTCGGCTACACCGAATGGGCGTACGAGGCGCTGGAGGTCACCGGGTCGGTGGCGCGGGTGCGGCTCACCAACACGGGCGCCCGGCCCGGGCGGGAGATCGTCCAGCTCTACCTGGCGCCGCTCGCCGACGACGCGGGGCGCCCGGCGAGCTGGCTGGCGGGGTTCGCACCGGTCGCCGCGGGCCCCGGTGAGAGCGTCGAGCTGGAGATCACCCTGCCGGACCGGTCCTTCGAGGTCTGGGACGAGAGCGCCGGCTCCTGGCGCCGCGTCGGCGGCGGATACGAGGTCCGGGCGAGCCGTGCGCACGGCGACACGCGGCTGACGGCCACTCTCCACGTCTAATGGCCGGAAATCACCCCTGAACCGGACCGGTGGAGGCCCCTGACGGCCCCCGCCGGTCCTCTCGCCCCGGCCCTGCCGCCGATGCCGCCGGAACTCAGCGCGGCAGCTCGGGCGCCGTCACCTGCCGGTGCGCGAGTTCCGCGAGCCGGGCCTGACCGGCCTTGCCCGGGTGGAACCAGTCCCAGCGGCTCAACTGCTCGGCCCCGAAGGGGTACTGGAACACGGCGCCGCCGTCGTAGCGGCAGAGCGGGTCCTTCGCGCAGACGCTGCGCAGCACCTCGTTGTACTCGACCACGCGCGCCCGGACGCGTTCCCGCCGGGCCGTCGCCTCCTCAGTGGACGACAGCGGCTCGGCCAGCATCGACTGGCAGATGCCGAGCTTCCACACCTGCCGGACCATCGGGGCGTCCTTGCCCTGCTCCCACAGCCGCTGCAAGTCCGGCACGGAGGACACGTACACCTGGGTCGAGGGGGACGCGGCCCGCAGGACGGCGAGGGCCTTCTCGAAGCCGTCCTTGAAGGCGGCGACCGAGGTCATGGAGGAAGTCGTGGGCCGGCAGGCGTCGTTCGAGCCGACCATCACCGTGACCAGGTCGGGCTTGTGCTCGGCGGCCGAGGCCAGCTGGCCCGCCAGGTCCGCCATCCGGGACCCGGTCACCGCGTAGTTCCAGCTGTTCGCGGGTGCATCGGCCTGCCCGAGCAGCCGGGTGGCGAGGGAGTCGACCTCGGGGTCGGCCCCGGTGGCCCACGAGACCTCCGGGCAGTCCGCCAGCACCGAACAGGCGTCGAACCCCCGGGTGATGGAGTCACCCACGGCGGCGATGGACTTCGGGGCGGTGTTCCAGCGTGGTCCGGCCTGCGCCCCCCGGCCGCTCTCGCTGCCCGGCCCGCCGCCCTCACAGGCCGTCGTGCCCCCTGCCAGCAGGGCGGCCGTCGCGACCGCCGCCGCGAGGGTCCGGCGGGTGCGTCGGCGCGGAGCGGTGGTGCCCATCGGGGTGGTCCCTCCCTCGTCGCCCCCCGTCCTGCGGGGGCGTCCTGCTGAGTGAATGCTCTGTGTCCACGGGGGTTCTGAGCGACCGTACGTCACACCGGGACCCCTGGCGCACGGTAGCTTTTTCCCGTGGCGTTTCGGCCGCAGGTCCCGCGACGCAATGTCAGATCATTTCCGTTACATTACATCTCGTCACATACTGTCCGTTTTCTGGAGTTTATTCCCGACCTCGTCCCACACTGGAGGTCCCGGTGACGACACGTGGAGTTCTGTACGTGCATTCCGCGCCGCGCGCGCTCTGCCCGCACGTGGAATGGGCTGTTGCGGGTGTTCTCGGGGTGCGGGTGAACCTCGACTGGATCAGGCAGCCGGCCTCCCCCGGCACCTGGAGATCCGAGTTCTCCTGGCAGGCCGAGGCGGGCACCGCCTCGAAACTCGCCTCCGCGCTGCGCGGCTGGCACCTGCTGCGCTTCGAAGTGACGGCCGAGCCCTGCCCGACGGCCGAGGGGGAGCGCTACAGCTCGACCCCCGACCTCGGCATCTTCCACGCCGTCACCGGACTGCACGGCGACATCCTGATCCCCGAGGACCGGCTGCGCGCCGCCCTCGCCCGCTCCGCGCGCGGCGAGAGCCACCTGGAGACGGAGATCTCCACGCTGCTCGGCAAGCCCTGGGACGACGAGCTGGAGCCCTTCCGCCACGCGGGCGAGGGCGCCCCGGTCCGCTGGCTCCACCAGGTGGTCTGAGCCGCTCCCGGTCAGGCGGAAGGCCCCGCCCGGCACAGCCGGGCGGGGCCTTCGACGTCGAACGGGGTATCAGACCGTGCGGAACGCCAGCGTCACGTTGTGGCCGCCGAAACCGAACGAGTTGTTGATCGCCGAGATCGGACCGTCCACCGGCAGCTTGCGCGGCTCACCGCGCACGATGTCCGCGTCGATGTCGTCGTCCAGCTCGTCGACGTTGATCGTCGGCGGGGCGATCCGGTGGTACAGGGCCAGCACCGTCGCGACGGTCTCGATACCGCCGGCACCGCCCAGCAGGTGACCGGTCATCGACTTGGTCGCGGAGATCGCGATGTGGTCGAGGTCGTCGCCCAGGACCTTGCGCAGGGCCTTCAGCTCGGCCGTGTCACCCTGCGGGGTGGACGTGGCGTGCGCGTTCAGGTGCACCAGTTCGGACGGGTCCAGGTCCGTGTTGTCGAGCAGGTTCTGCACGGCGGCCGCGACACCGCGGCCCGTCGGCTCCGGCTGCGCGATGTGGTGGCTGTCCGCGGACAGGCCCTGGCCCAGCACCTCGCAGTAGACCCGGGCGCCGCGCGCGGCGGCGTGCTCGGCGGACTCCAGCACCACGACGCCGGCGCCCTCGCCGAGGACGAAGCCGTCACGGGCCTTGTCGTACGGACGCGAGGCCTGCTCGGGGTTCTCGTTGTTCTTGGACATCGCCATCATGTTGGCGAACGCGGCGATCGGCAGCGGGTGGATCGCCGCCTCGGTCCCGCCGGCGACGACCACGTCGGCGCGGCCGGTACGGATCATCTCGACGGCGTAGCCGATGGCCTCGGCGCCCGACGCGCACGCGCTGACCGGGGTGTGCACACCGGCGCGGGCGTTGACCTCGAGGCCGACGTTGGCCGACGGGCCGTTCGGCATGAGCATGGGGACGGTGTGCGGGGAGACCCGGCGCACGCCCTTTTCCTTCAGTACGTCGTACTGGTCGAGCAGAGTGGTGACGCCGCCGATGCCGGAGGCGATCACGGTGCCCAGGCGCTCGGGGAGGACGGAGACGTCCTCGCCGGCCGGGGCGGTGTAGCCCGCGTCGGCCCAGGCCTCACGGGCCGCGATCAGCGCGAACTGCGCCGAACGGTCGAGCTTGCGGGCCAGCGGCTTGGGCAGGACTTCGCCGGGGTCCACGGCGGCCTGAGCGGCGATGCGGACCGGGAGTTCGGCGAAACGTTCGCCCTCCAGGGGCTTGACGCCGGAACGGCCGGCAAGCAGACCTTCCCAGGTCGAAGCGCTGTCGCCACCCAGCGGAGTGGTTGCGCCGATACCGGTGACGACCACGGTGCGATTGGTCGGGCTCACAGGAATTCTTTCTCCACGTCTCAGGGGGTGCTGAATTGTCACGGCGCCACCGCGGGGTGGCGACAAACGCTCGGCAGGCTCTTAGGCCTGGTTCTTCAGGATGTACTCAGCGGCGTCGCCGACCGTCTTGAGGTTCTTGACGTCCTCGTCCGGGATCTTGACGTCGAAGCGCTCTTCGGCGGCGACGACGACCTCGACCATGGACAGGGAGTCGACGTCCAGGTCGTCGGTGAAGGACTTGTCGACCTGGACGTCCTCGGTCGGGATACCGGCGATCTCGTTGACGATCTCGGCGAGACCCTCGACGATCTCTTCCTGGGTGGCGGCCATGAGGCGCTCCTTCTTTAGCTAATTGAATGATCAGGGAGGGAAAAAACGATCCCGGCCCTAGGGGAGGGTAACGACCGTCGCGGCGTAGACGAGCCCCGCCCCGAAGCCGATGACGAGCGCGGTGTCGCCGCTCTTCGCCGCTCCGGTCGCCAGGAGCCGCTCCATAGCGAGCGGAATCGAGGCGGCCGACGTATTGCCGGTGGTTTCCACGTCACGGGCGACCGTGACGTGGTCCGGCAGCTTGAGAGTCTTCACCATCGAGTCGATGATCCGCATGTTGGCCTGGTGCGGAATGAAGACGTCCAGGTCATCCGCGGTGATCCCGGCCGCGTCGAGCGCCTGCTGGGCCACCTTGGCCATCTCGAAGACGGCCCAGCGGAAGACCGCCTGGCCCTCCTGGGTGATGGCCGGGAACTTCTCCCCGCCGCCCTTGCCGAGGTACTCGTCCCACGGCACGGTCTGCTTGATCGTCTCGGACTTGTCGCCCTCCGAACCCCACACCGTGGGGCCGATGGCCGGTTCGTCCGAAGGACCGACGACCACCGCGCCGGCGCCGTCGCCGAACAGGAAGGCCGTCGCCCGGTCCTCCAGGTCGGTCAGGTCCGACAGGCGCTCGACACCGATGACGAGGACGTACTGCGCGGACCCCTCGACGACCATGCCCTTGGCCAGCGTCAGGCCGTAACCGAACCCGGCGCAGCCAGCGGAGATGTCGAACGCGGCCGGCTTGACCGCCCCGACCCGGTGCGCGATCTCCGTCGCCACGGCCGGCGTCTGCTTGAAGTGCGAGACCGTGGAGACGATCACGGCGCCGATCTGCTCGGGCGAGACACCGGCATCGGCCAGCGCCTTGCCCGAGGCCTCCACCGACATCGCGGCGACGGTCTCCTCGGGCGAGGCCCAGTGCCGGGTCGCGATGCCCGAGCGCGAGCGGATCCACTCGTCGGACGAGTCGATCGTCTCCAGGATCACCTCGTTGGGCACCACACGGGTCGGGCGGTAGCCGCCGACACCGAGGATGCGGGCGTACGGGGAGCCCTTGGCAGGCTTGATCTTCGACATGCTGAGGGGGGCTCCTTCTCTCAGGCCGCGTGCTCGGCGAGGAGCTCCGCGGCCTTCTGGAGATCGTCCGGGGTCTTGAGGGCGACGCTCGGAACGCCCTTGAGAGCGCGCTTGGCCAGACCGGTGAGGGTCCCGCCGGGGCACAGCTCGATGATCCCGGTGACGCCCAGCTCGGCGAACGTCTCCATGCACAGGTCCCAGCGGACCGGATGGGCGACCTGGCCGACCAGGCGGGCGACGACATCGGCGCCCGAGGTGACGACCCCGCCGTCCTTGTTCGACACGTACGTCAGCGCCGGGTCCGCCGGGGAGAGGGCCTGCGCGGCCTCCTCCAGGGTGGCGACCGCCGGGGCCATGTGATGCGTGTGGAAGGCGCCCGCGACCTTGAGGGCGACGACCTTCATGGAGCCTTCGGGCTTGTCGGCCTCCAGAGCGGCGATCTGCTCCAGGGTGCCGGCCGCCACGATCTGGCCCGCGCCGTTGATGTTGGCCGGGGCGAGCCCCAGCTTCTCCAGGTGCGCCACGACCACGTCGCGGTCGCCGCCCAGCACCGCGGCCATGCCCGTGGGGGTGACGGCCGCGGCCTCGGCCATGGCCAGGCCCCGGGTCCGTACGAACGACAGCGCGTCGGCCTCGCTCAGCACACCGGCGTACGCGGCGGCGGTGATCTCACCGACGCTGTGACCGGCGACCGCACCGAAAGCGGAGGGGGAACCCAGCGCAGAAGCGGACAGCAGACCCGCCGCGACCAGCAGCGGCTGGGCCACCGCCGTGTCGCGGATCTCGTCCGCGTCGGCCTTCGTGCCGTAGTGGGCGAGGTCGAGCCCGAGAGCGTCGGACCACCCCGCCACGCGCTCGGCGGCGCCGGGGAGTTCGAGCCAGGGAGTCAGGAAGCCGGGCGTCTGAGCGCCTTGGCCTGGAGCGACGAGTACGAGCACCCTCACACTCTCTCTTGTATTCGGCCCGCGCCGCCCGTGGGGACAGGGACGAAGAACCGTCGGGGTAATTGTTGATGTCCGACAAAAGTCTAGGACTGGAGATCGCCGTCGGCCAGACGCCCCAGGATCAGGGCGATCCGGAGCGTGAACGCGGAACGGACATCGGAGGGTGACCAGCCGGTGACGTCGGTCACACGTCGCAGCCGGTAGCGCACCGTGTTGGGGTGCACGAACAGCATCCGCGCCGCCCCCTCCAGGCTGCTCGCCTGCTCCAGGTAGACGCTCAGCGTCTCCAGCAGCGCCGAGCCCGCCTCCTCCAGCGGTCTGTAGATCTCCTCCACCAGCTGCTCCCTCGCCGAGGGATCCGCCGCGATGGCGCGCTCCGGAAGAAGATCGTCCGCCAGCACCGGACGCGGCGCGTCCTGCCAGGCCGTGCACGCCTTGAGCCCGGCCGCCGCGGCCTGCGCGGACTTCGTCGCGTTCAGCAGGTCCGGGACCACCGGCCCGGCCACCACCGGACCGGCCGCGAACGGGCCGATCAGCGACTTCGCCACCTGCAACGGGTTGTCGCTGCCGCCCGCGATGACCACGAGGCGGTCGCCCAGCACGCCCGTCAGCACCTGGAGCTTGTGGTGCCGGGCGGCACGCCGGATCGCCTCGACCGTCAGCTCGCTGTCCCCGTCCGGGGCGGTGCCCAGGACGACGCACACGTGCTCCGGCGAGTTCCAGCCCAGCGCCGCCGCCCGCGACAGCGCGCCCTCGTCCGCCTCGCCCGACAGCACCGCATTGACGACGAGGGACTCCAGGCGGGCGTCCCACGCACCACGCGCCTCGGCCGCCTGGGCGTACACCTGGGCGGTCGCGAAGGCGATCTCCCGCGCGTACACGAGCAGCGCCTCGCGCAGCACCGACTCGTCGCCCGGGGCCGCCACCTCGTCGATCGCGGTCTCCATGACCTCGATCGTCGTACGGACCATCTCCACCGTCTGGCGCAAGGTGATCGCCCGGGTCAGCTCGCGCGGAGCCGTCCCGAACACGTCCGTGGAGATCGCCTGCGGGGTCTCCGGGTGCCGGAACCACTCCGTGAACGCGGCGATGCCGGCCTGGGCGACCAGGCCGATCCACGACCGGTTCTCCGGCGGCATCGCCCGGTACCACGGCAGGGTCTCGTCCATGCGCGCGATCGCGTTCGCGGCGAGCCGGCCGGCGGACTTCTCCAGCCGGCGCAGCGTCGCCGAATGCGGGTGGGCGGGATGCGCGGCGTGCGCGGGACGCGCCGGGCCGGTCTCGGGGGAATGCTCACGTTCGGGTTGGGGCACGGGACAAGACTGCCTTATCGGTGACGGGGCGCGGAGCCGGGTCACCGGCACCCGCCCCCGCCGCGCCCGCCGCACCCGTCCCGGAAGGACGCGCACAGAGGTCTACGGTGGCCACCATGATTGACGTACGCCGCGCCGCAGACCGGTACGAGGGCGGGAACCCGGCCGCCGGGATCACCACCCGGCACGCCTTCTCCTTCGGGTCCTTCTACGACCCGGACAACATCCGCTTCGGGCCCCTGCTGGCCTGCAACGAGGAGTTGCTCCGGCCCGGCTCCGGTTTCGACGAGCACCCCCACAGCCAGACCGAGATCGTCACCTGGGTGGTGGAGGGCGAGCTCACGCACAAGGACAGCACCACCGGCCACACCGGCCAGGTCGGTGCCGGCGACGTGCAGCACTTCTGCGCCGGCTCGGGCGCGCGGCACATCGAACGCAACGACGGGCCCGTCCCGCTGCGCTTCGTCCAGACCTGGCTCGCCCCGCTCACGGCGGGCGGTGAGCCCTCCTACCGGCTCGTCCGGGGCCTCGCGGACGGCGAGGCCTGCGAGATCCCGGCCGCCGGGGCCGTCCTGCGCGTGCGGCGGCCCGGGGCGGGCGAGCGGATCACCGTGCCGGCGGCGCCCCGCGTCTACCTGCACGTCGTACGGGGCGACCTGCGTCTGGACGGCGAGGAACTCGGCCCCGGCGACTCGGCGCGCATCACCGGCGAGCCGGAGCTGCAGATCGTCGCCGGCTCCCCGGGCGAGCTGCTGATCTGGGAACTGCCCTGAACCCGTGCGGCGCCGGGCGACGCGGCGTCCGGCAAGATGCGAAAGAGACTGCCTAGCGCCCGCGCAGTTCTGCGAGGACCGCGTCGGTGAACGGGGTCCAGGCCTCCACGGCCCACGGGCCGAAGGCGCGGTCGGTCAGCGCCACGCACGCCGCGCGGGCGTCCGGGTCCACCCACAGGAAGGTGCCGGACTGGCCGAAGTGCCCGAAGGTGCGGGGCGAGGAAGTGGTGCCCGTCCAGTGCGGGGACTTGCCGTCGCGGATCTCCAGGCCGAGCCCCCAGTCGTTGGGGGACTGGTGCCCGTAGCCCGGCAGGACGCCCTTGAGGCCCGGGTGCACGACCGAGGTGGCCTCGGCGACGGTCCGGACGTCGAGCAGCCTCGGCGCCTGGAGCTCCGCGGCGAAGCGCACCAGGTCGGAGACGGTCGAGACGCCGTCCTTGGCCGGGGAACCGTCCAGGGAGCTCGACGCCATGCCCAGCGGCTCGAAGACGGCCTGGTGCAGGTACTCGGCGAAGGGGATCCCGGTGGCCTTGGCGATGTGGTCGCCGAGCACCTCGAAACCCGCGTTGGAGTACAGCCGGCGCCGGCCGGGCGGGCCCATCACCCGGTGCTCGTCGAAGGCGAGACCGCTGGTGTGGGCGAGCAGGTGACGGACCGTCGAACCCTCCGGTCCGGCCGGCTCGTCCAGTTCGACCGCGCCTTCCTCGTACGCGACGAGAGCGGCGTACGCGGTGAGCGGCTTGGTGACCGAGGCCAGGGGGAAACGGTGGTCCACGGGCCCGTGGGAGCCGGCCACGCTCCCGTCGGCGCGCACGACGGCCGCCGCGGCGGTCGGTACCGGCCAGCTCTCGATGGTCCGCAGGGTCTGCAAGGTCTCCGGGCTCTCCATGCGCCCGAGCCTACTTGCTTGGAGTGCACTCCAAGGTTTTAGCGTGGTGGTCATGAGCCTGACGCAGACGCGGTACACGATCAGCGAAGTCGAGGCCCTGACCGGTCTGACCCAGCACACGCTGCGCTGGTACGAACGGATCGGCCTGATGCCGCACGTGGACCGTTCCCACTCGGGGCAGCGGCGGTTCAGCGGCAAGGACCTCGACTGGCTGGCCTTCGTGGGCAAGCTGCGCACCACCGGGATGTCGGTGGCGGACATGGTGCGGTACGCGGAGCTCGTCCGGGAGGGGGAGCACACCGTCGACCAGCGGCGGGAGCTGCTGGAGCGGACGCGCCGCGAGGTGCGGGCGCGGATCTCGGAGATGACGGACGCGCTGGCCGTACTGGACTACAAGATCGAACACTACGCGGGGAAGGCTGTACGTCGATGACGCAGAGCACGGCGAAGATCAAGCAGGTCGAACTCGGCAAGGGCGGCCCCCTGGTCGGTGTCCAGGGCCTCGGCTGCATGGGCATGAGCGAGTTCTACGGGGACACCGACGTGGCGGCGGCCCGCCAGACCCTGAACGCGGCGCTGGCCGCCGGGGTCACCCTCTTCGACACCGCGGACGTGTACGGGCGCGGGGCGAACGAGGAGTTCCTCGCGTCGTTCGTGGCGGCGCACCGGGACGAGATCACCCTCGCGACGAAGTTCGCCATAGAGCGAACCGACGACCCGCACTACCGCGGGGTCCGCAACGACCGCGCCTACATCAGGCAGGCGGTCGAGGGCAGCCTGCGGCGGCTCGGCACCGACGTGATCGACCTCTACTACATGCACCGGCGCGACCCGGCCGTGCCGTTCGCCGAGTCGGTGGGCGCGATGGCCGAACTCGTACAGGAGGGCAAGGTGCGCCACCTCGGCCTGAGCGAGGTCACCGGCGCGGAGCTGCGCGAGGCGCACGCGGTGCACCCGATCGCGGCGCTCCAGTCGGAGTGGTCGCTGTTCAGCCGGGACGTGGAGCGCAGCGCGGTGGGCGCGGCGGCGGAGCTGGGGGTGGCGTTCGTGCCGTACTCCCCGCTGGGGCGCGGGTTCCTGACGGGCGCGTTCGCGGACGCGGCGGCGGACCTGTCCGAGGGGGACTTCCGACGGTTCCAGCCGCGGTTCACCGGCGACAACGCGAAGGCGAACGCGGAGCTGCTGGCCCCGGTGCGGGAGATCGCGGCCGCGCACGGGGCGACGCCGGCGCAGATCGCGCTGGCGTGGGTGCATCAGCGGGCGCAGGTGCACGGGCTGACCGTGGTGCCGATCCCCGGAACCCGCAAGCCCGGGCGCCTCGCCGAGAACACGGCGGCGACGCGGATCACCCTGACGCAGGCGGAGCTCGACCGGCTGGAGCCGATCGCCGCCCAGGTCAGCGGTGACCGCTACCCGGACATGTCCTCCACCTCGGCAGCCCGCGAGGGGTAGTCCCCCCGGCCCGGGGCCGCTCCCGCAGGGCCGCGCCGCGGCGGCTCAGCCCAGCCGGTCCCGCAGGGCCGAGTACTCGGCGTCCGTGAGCAGCCCCGCGCTGTGCAGCTCCCGCAGGTGGTGCAGACGGTCCCCGCCGGAACCCTTCGGCGCGGCCGTCGCCACCGTCAACCGCCGCCCCCGCACCGCCGCCAAGACGGCCGCCGCGAACGGCAGTGACTCGTGCACCGCCCCGTACCCCACCCCGAACACGGCCGCGGCCAGGTCGTGGTCGGGCCGGGCGTCACCGCCGGGGGCGTCCCGCAGCCGCAGCCGCAGATGCCCCTCCGGCCCCTCCGGCGAGCGCCACGCCACCGCGGTCACCGCCGCCAGCGGATACCGCTGGTCGCCCGCCTTCCACTTGGCGCTGCTCGCCCCCGTGCGCGACCAGTGGAAGGTGACGGCCGTCCCGTCGAAGCCGACGCGCGCGTCGTACGCCTTGAGGGGAGCCGTCACCTCGGGGACGCCGACCAGGAAACGTTCCGCCGCCGTCGCCGGTCCGAGCCGGCCCCGTACCTCGTCCGCCAGCGCCGCGGCCCGCGCGCCCGCCTCGGCGGGAAGCACCAGGCGGTACGGGTCGCAGCTCTCCTTGAGCTGCCCGGCGGCGGCCTCCATCAAGGGATCCGCCCCGGCCCGCGGCACGGCGCGCAGCACCACGGTGTCCCGTTTGCCTCCGGTCACCGTCACCTCCGACAGTGCCTCCAACGGGATCCGGCGCTCCCTCAGGGCGTGCCAGAGCCGTGGTGTCCGCAGCCCCCGCGCGAACCGAATGATCACCGAGTCGGAGTCGAGCTCCCAGACAGCATGGTTTCCGGCCAGTACGTCCCCCATACGGCTCATGGTAAAGGGACGCACCCCCGCTCGTCCCCTTCACCGCAGAGACGGTTCTTCGGTCCCTGCGGGAGCCCTGAGATCCCGTCAGTCCTCGGAAACCCCATGTCGGCAGGTGTCGGCCCCGGTCACGCACACAACGGAACCGAAGGCCCCGGTTCCGATCTTCGCGAAGTTGTCCAGCGAAGCGGTCCCTGGCTCGAAATAGCCGGTGTGGGTGCGGGCCCCCGCCGAGGACAGCAGTCGCGCGCCGAAGCCCGGCGAGACGGGGTCCGCCCCGTGGCCCAGGCCGCCCAGTTCGAGGTGCGGCACATCGGCGATCCAGTCACCGGAGTCGCGCATCGCCCAGACCCGGGCCGGCGTGTGCAGCTCGGCGGCGTTCGACACGCGCATCCCGGGGCTGCCCGCCACCACCACGTCGGTCACCCGCGGCGGCAGCTCGCGGGCCGCGACCCCGCACACCACCGACCCGTAGCTGTGGCAGAACAACGCGACGCTGGACTGACCCGGCAGGGCGGTGGTCAGCGCCCGCAGCCGTACGGAGCCCTCCACCGCGAGCTTGCCGGTGGCGGCGTCCATGCCGACCCCGGTCGGCGCCGTGTAGCCGGCCCAGGCGATGACCGCGGTCCTGCTGTCCGGCGCCGTCACGCGTTCGGCCTCGTAGAGGGAGTGCGCCATGCCGGCGGGCGCGGTCAGGCTGCGCTGCGTCCGCTCGAAGGTGAGCAGGTCGGTGTCGACGCCGGGCACGACCACCGAGACCCGGCCGGCCCGGTCGAGGTCGCCGAAGACCTCCGCGACGAGTCCGTCGCCGGTGGGATCGAACAGGAGGATCTGGCGTCCCGGTTCGGCGAGGGACTCCAGGCGGTGGGCGCGCCGCAGCGCGGTGGCGCGGTCGGCCGGGGTCAGGGCGACGTCCCGGCTGCGGGCCTCCTCCACGCGCCGCGCCTGCTCCAGGGAGCGCAGGTTGGCCCGGTAGCGGGTGGTGGCGGGCACCCCGTCGAGGTTGCCGACGACGAGCGGGTAGCCGTCCGCGAGCCGGGCCCGCTGGGCTCCGTCGAGCCCGGCGAAGAAGCGCGAGACCGCGGCCACGGGGGCGTCGGCCGCGGGCAGGGCCCGTCCGTCGATCCGGGCCAGCGACCAGGCGGAGAGGGCGGCCGCCCGGGGCGAGATGCCCGCCTCGGGCCGGTGCACGGAGGTCCAGCCGGTGATCACCAGCATGACGAGGACGACCGCGAGCGCGAGCAGGGTGCGCATTGCGGCGGGGGGCGCTGTGGCGCCGGCGGTGTGGTGGACGGAGCCGGGCAGTTTCACTGGAACCAGCCTAGGAGACCGCTCGAGTACCTGGCGCGCGGGGTGACGGGTCTCACCGCCGACCGTGTCACACGCAGTCACCCCGCCACCGTCGGCCACGGCACTGCCCCGCCGCGGCCGCGGCGGGGACCGGCGCCGTCACCGCCGCCCGCCACGCCGCCGTTCGCGCCGCGGACCGGCGCCGCCGCCCGCGGCAACGCCCCGCTCAGCGCCAGTCCGCGGCCAGCGCCGGGCCGATCTGGTCGAGGTAGGACTCGGTCATCCGCCGGATCGCCGCCACGCTGGTGTCCTGGCCCTGCCCCCACAGCCGTCCGGTGACCCGCATGACGCCGGAGAAGGCGGCCACCGCCACCCGCGGCCGCGGATCGGCGTCCACGTCCAGGCCCTCGCGGTCGGCGACGAGCCGGGCGATGCGCTCCTCCAGCTCGGCGGAGCGCCGCAGGTGTACGGCGAGCAGTGCCGGGGTCGACTCGATGAGCTGGTAGCCGCGCATGTAGAGGTCCACGGGCACCACGTCGGAGATGGCCTCGTCGACGGTGTCCCAGGCGACGAGCACCGCGTTCCGCATCGCCGTCAGGGGTCCCTCGGCGGCCGGCCGCGCCCGCAGCGCCGCCACGAAGTGCGACTCGACCAGGTCCTGGACGGCGAAGGCGACCTCTTCCTTGTTGGCGAAATAGCGGAAGAAGGTGCGCTGGGAGACCTGCACGACATCGGTGATCTCGTCGACCGTCGTCTTGTCGTAGCCCTGCGAAAGGAACAGCAGGAGGGCCGCGCGCAGCAGCGCGTCCCTGGTGCGCTGCTTCTTGCGCTCGCGCAGTCCGCCCGCCGGGACGGCCGGCGCGGGCCGGTGTTCGGTCATCACCGCGGGGTCCCCTTCCGGTGCCGCTGCCGGTCCGTGGTGCCGGGCCGCCGTTGGTCTGTTCTGACGCTGAGTGAGCGGTCAGGTTACCTGTGACCCACCTGACAGCGACTGCCCCGTTAAGCCGTTTGTGAAGTGTCAGTCGCTGTCACTAGCCTGTTCGCATGACTAGTCAGATCACCGCCGACGGCCGGGTGACCCTGGACAAATCCGGCCCGGCGCCGTCGCGTTCAGGACTGCGCGGCCATCCATGGCTCACCCTCTTCGCCGTTGCGATCGGCGTGATGATGGTGACCCTGGACGGCACGATCGTCGCGGTCGCCAACCCCGCCATCCAAAAGGACCTCGGCGCCACCCTCGCCGAGGTGCAGTGGATCACCAACGGCTACCTCCTGGCCCTGGCCGTCTCCCTCATCACCGCGGGCAAGCTCGGTGACCGCTTCGGTCACCGGCAGACCTTCCTCATAGGCATCGCGGGCTTCGCGCTGTCCTCGGCCGTCATCGGGCTGTCCGACGGCGTCGAGCTCGTCATCGCGTTCCGCGTCGCCCAGGGCCTCTTCGGCGCGCTGCTGATGCCGGCCGCGCTCGGACTGCTGCGCGCCACCTTCCCCGCAGAGAAGCTGAACATGGCCATCGGCATCTGGGGCATGGTGATCGGCGCCTCGACCGCCGCCGGTCCCATCGTCGGCGGCCTGCTGGTCGAGCACGTCAGCTGGCAGTCCGTCTTCTTCATCAACGTGCCCGTCGGGATCGTCGCGCTCGGCTTCGGCCTGTTCATCCTGCTCGACCACCGGGCCGAGAACGCCCCGCGCTCCTTCGACCTGATCGGCATCGTGCTGCTGTCCGGTGCGATGTTCTCCCTGATCTGGGCCCTGATCAAGGCCGCCGAGTGGGGCTGGGGGGACACCAAGACCCTGGTGTTCCTCGGCGCCTCGGTCGTCTGCTTCGCGCTCTTCGCCTTCTGGGAGACACGGGTCGCCGAACCGCTCATCCCGCTCGGGATGTTCCGTTCGCTGCCGCTGTCCGCGGGCACCGTGCTGATGGTGCTGATGGCCTTCGCGTTCATGGGCGGCCTGTTCTTCGTCACCTTCTACCTGCAGAACGTCCACGGCATGAGCCCGGTCGACAGCGGCCTGCACCTGCTGCCGCTCACCGGAATGATGATCATCGGCTCGCCGCTGGCGGGCGCCGCGATCACCAAGATCGGCCCGCGGATCCCCCTCGTCGCCGGCATGGTCGCCACCGCCGTCGCCTGCTTCGGGATGGCTCGGCTGACCCCGGGCACCGGCACGCTCGTCATGTCGCTCTGGTTCGCCCTCCTGGGCCTCGGCCTCGCACCCGTCATGGTCGGCGCCACCGAGGTCATCGTCGGCAACGCCCCGCTGGAGCTGTCCGGGGTGGCCGGCGGGCTCCAGCAGGCGGCCATGCAGGTCGGCGGCAGCCTCGGCACCGCCGTGCTCGGCGCCGTCATGGCGGGCACCGTCCGTGACTCGTTCGGGGACAACTGGCAGCGCGCGCAGCTGCCGCCGCTCAGCCCCGAGCAGCTCGACCTCGCCGAGAAGGGCGTGCAGGTCGGCATCGCGCCCGTCCCGCCGGGCGCCCCGCCCCAGATCGCGCAGGCGATCACCACGGTCGCCCACGACACGTTCGTCTCGGGCATGAGTACGGCCTTCACCGTCGCGGGCGTGGTCGCGGTGCTCGCCGCGATCGTGGCCGGCTTCACCAAGCGCGGCGAGAACGCCGCCGCGGGGGCGGGCGCGGCCCACGTCTGAGCCGCCCGCCCGCGCGCCGCGCAGGCGTCAACCCCGCACGCACGACAGCCCCGCCGGACGGTTCCGGCGGGGCCGTCGCCTATCAGGGTGGACCCGTCCGCGGCCCCTTCCGTACGCACGTCACCGCAGGTCAGCGTGGGGTCGTCGGAGCTTCGGAAACGGTCCGGGGCCCGAGTCGTCCACAAGGAGTTGACCCGTCATGCGTACGAGTACCCCCGTGCAGCCCAGCACGTTCCTGGCCGCCGTCGCCCTGGCCGCGGCCGCCCTCATCCCGGGTACCGCCGGCCCCGCACACGCCGCCGGGCCACCGACGCTCGGGGTCTGCGCCACCGGACAGCTGTGCCTGTGGGCGAAGCCCGACTTCAAGGGCACCCGGCACACCTACGAGCTCAGCACCCTCGACATCAACAGCTGCACCGCGCTGCCCGCCGGGACCAGAGCCCAGGCCCTCACCAACCGGACCGGCCGCCCGGTGACCACGTACCAGTCGGCCGAGTGCCAGGAGACGGGAGAGTTCCAGACGTACCCGGGCGACGGCGTCTGGCTCCCGCAGTCGCCCTACCAGGTGCGGGCGTTCAAGGTCTGGGAGCGCTGACGGGCTCCCCGGGGAGAAGTTCCCCGTCCGCCGCCCCGTCCGCCGCCCCGGCGCGGTCCTCCCGCGCCGGGGCGGCGCCCGGGCCCGGACCCGGACCCGGACCCGGCTCCGGCCCCGGGCCGGCCGCGCCGCCGAGGCGGGCGACTTCGGCGCGCAGCGCCCGTACCTCCCGCGCCAGTTCGGCGATCGCGGCGGTCTGCGCCCGCTCCACCTGGTCGTCGCGTTCGAACCGGGAGATGAACCAGGCGGCGATGTTGGCGGTGACCACACCCAGCAGCGCGATGCCCGACAGCATCAGCCCGACCGCCAGCAGCCGCCCCAGCCCGGTGGTGGGGGAGTGGTCCCCGTACCCGACCGTCGTCATGGTGGTCACCGACCACCACAGCGCGTCCCCGAGGCTCTTGATGTTGCCGCCGGGCGCGTCCCGCTCCACGCTCAGCACCGCCAGCGAGCCGAACATCAGCAGCCCCACCACCGCGCCCGCCACGTACGTGGTCAGCCGGACCTGCGGCGCCATCCGGGCGCGCCGGCCCACCAGCAGCAGCGTCGACACCAGCCGCAGCAGCCGCAGCGGCTGGATCATCGGCACCAGTACCGCCGCCAGGTCCAGCCAGTGGCCCCGTACGAACGCCTTCCGCGACGGCGACAGGCCCAGCCGCACCAGGTAGTCGGCGGCGAAGGCGCCCCACACCACCCACTCGGCGTGCGTGCACGCCCGGTGCACCGCGGGGCTGGCGTCCGGGGCCACGATCGGCACGGCGTACGCGACGGCGAACGCCACGGCGAGCACGAGCAGCGGGGTCTGGCTCCGCCGCTCCCACCGGGCCTGGCGGGAGGGTTCCTTCATGCCAGCATGGTAAAGAACGAGTAAGGGGCGCTGGGACAACCGTCCCAACGCCCCCTCGCACGAGTGACCCCTACGCGTCGCCGCCCGCCGCGCCCGGATCGGCCGCCGCGACGTCCAGCAGCTGGTACCGGTCGATCGCCTGCTTGAGCACCGAACGGTCGATCCGGCCCGCCTTGGCGAGCTCGGTCAGCACGGCCAGCACCACCGACTGCGCGTCGATGTGGAAGAACCGGCGGGCCGCGCCACGGGTGTCCGCGAAACCGAAGCCGTCGGCGCCGAGCGAGGTGTACGGGCCGGGGATCCAGCGCGAGATCTGGTCCGGCACCGACCGCATCCAGTCCGAGACCGCCACGAACGGCCCCTCGGAGCCCGAGAGCTTGCGCGTCACGTACGGGACGCGCTGCTCCTCCTCCGGGTGGAGCAGGTTGTGCTCCTCCACCTCCACGGCCTCGCGGCGCAGCTCGTTCCAGGAGGTCGCCGACCAGACGTCCGCCTTCACGTTCCACTCCGCGGCCAGGATCCGCTGCGCCTCCAGCGCCCACGGCACGGCTACGCCGGAGGCCATGATCTGCGCCCCGACGCTGCCCTCGGTGCCCGCCGACACCCGGTGGATGCCCTTGAGGATGCCGTCGACGTCGACGTCGGCCGGCTCGGCCGGGTGCTGGATCGGCTCGTTGTAGACGGTGAGGTAGTAGAAGACGTCCTCGGAGTCGGCGCCGTACATGCGCCGCAGACCGTCCTTGACGATGTGCGCGATCTCGTACCCGTACGCCGGGTCGTAGGCCACGCAGCCCGGGTTGGTCGACGCCAGCAGCTGGGAGTGACCGTCGGCGTGCTGGAGACCCTCACCCGTGAGGGTGGTCCGCCCCGCCGTCGCGCCGAGGACGAAACCGCGCGCCAGCTGGTCGGCCATCTGCCAGAACTGGTCACCGGTGCGCTGGAAACCGAACATCGAGTAGAAGACGTAGACCGGGATCAGCGGCTCGCCGTGCGTCGCGTACGCCGAACCCGCCGCGATCAGCGAGGCCGTGCAGCCCGCCTCGGAGATGCCGTCGTGCAGCATCTGGCCGGTCGGCGACTCCTTGTAGGCGAGCAGCAGCTCGCGGTCGACCGCCTCGTACTGCTGCCCCAGCGGGTTGTAGATCTTGGCGCTCGGGAAGAAGGCGTCCATGCCGAAGGTGCGGTACTCGTCGGGGGCGATCAGCACGAACCGCTTGCCGATCTCCTTGTCGCGCATCAGGTCCTTCAAGATGCGCACGAACGCCATCGTCGTCGCGATCGACTGGTGTCCCGAGCCCTTCTTGGCCGCCGCGTACGCCGAGTCGTCGGGCAGCTGGAGCGGCTTGGCGCGCACCACCCGGGTCGGCACGTAGCCGCCGTGGGCGTTGCGCTGGTCGTGCATGTACTGGATCTCGGGGGAGTTGCGGCCCGGGTGGTAGTACGGCGGGGCGCCGCTCTCGAGCTGCGCGTCCGTGATCGGGATGTGCAGGCGGTCGCGGAAGCGCTTGAGGTCGTCGACCGTCAGCTTCTTCATCTGGTGCGTCGCGTTGCGGCCCTCGAAGTTCGGGCCCAGCGTCCAGCCCTTGACCGTCTGCGCCAGGATCACCGTCGGCTGGCCCTTGTGGGCCTTGGCTGCCGCGTACGCCGCGTACACCTTCTTGTGGTCGTGGCCGCCGCGCCCCAGGTGCTGGATCTGCTGGTCGGACATGTTCTCGACCATCGCGCGCAGCCGCTGGTCGCCGCCGAAGAAGTGCTCACGGATGTACGCGCCGGACTCGGTGGCGTACGTCTGGAACTGCCCGTCGGGGGTGGAGTTCATCTTGTTGACCAGGATGCCGTCGCGGTCCTGGGCCAGCAGCGGGTCCCAGGAGCGGTCCCAGATCAGCTTGATGACGTTCCAGCCGGCGCCCCGGAAGATCGACTCCAGCTCCTGGATGATCTTGCCGTTGCCGCGGACCGGGCCGTCGAGGCGCTGGAGGTTGCAGTTCACGACGAACGTCAGGTTGTCCAGACCCTCGCGCGCCGCGATGGACAGCTGGCCCAGCGACTCCGGTTCGTCCATCTCGCCGTCACCGAGGTACGCCCAAACGTGGGACTTGGAGGTGTCCGCGATCCCGCGCGCCTCCATGTACCGGTTCATCCGCGCCTGGTAGATCGCACCCAGCGGGCCCAGGCCCATCGAGACGGTCGGGAATTCCCAGAAGTCCGGCATCAGCCGCGGGTGCGGGTAGCTGGACAGCCCGTACGGGGCCTTCGACTTCTCCTGGCGGAACGCGTCGAGCTGCTGCTCGGAGAGCCGGTCCAGGAGGTAGGCGCGGGCGTAGATGCCGGGGGAGGCGTGACCCTGGAAGAAGATCTGGTCGCCGCCGTCGCCCTCGTCCTTGCCGCGGAAGAAGTGGTTGAAGCCCACGTCGTAGAGGGAGGCGGAGGAGGCGAAGGTCGCGATGTGACCGCCGACGCCGATCCCGGGACGCTGGGCGCGCGAGACCATGACGGCAGCGTTCCACCGGGTCGCGTTGAGGACCTTGCGCTCGATCTCCTCGTTCCCGGGGAAGAAGGGCTCGTCCTTGGTGGCGATCGTGTTGACGTAGTCCGTGCTGCGCATCTCGGGCACGGCCACGCGCTTCTCGCGGGCCCGCTCGATCAGTCGCAGCATGAGGTAACGGGCACGTTCACGGCCGCGCTCGTCAACGGCCGCGTCAAGGGAGTCGAGCCACTCCTGCGTCTCTTCCGGATCGAAGTCCGGGACCTGGCTCGGCAGGCCGCCAATAATGATCGGATTGCGATCGGATGCGGAAGCCACGCTGTTCCTTCGCTGTCGGGGGAGTCGTGCCTTGGGGTCGCCGCCTCCCATGGTCTTACGCTCGGCCGAAATCTTCACCTCTACCACTGGGTAACCCCTGGAAAGTCTGGGCACCGCGGGTGGAGCGGGGAGAAGGGACGTCCGAGCGGGTCCGGCCGGACCGCCACCTTACGCCCCTGTGGATCAACCCCTTCGTAAAGCCGTTCGTCCCTCAAACAGGTGGGAAGTCCCGAGCGATGCCGAATGAGGCGGAATGGTGTGGGATGAATCACCACAGGCCCGTACGGGCAGGCTCAAAGTTGCGGCGAGACGGCCGCAATCGTCACCGTTTCGACGGTCTCGGCGGCCGGGTACTTGCGCGATCCGCCGCGCCCGTGTGGACTACGCCCAATGCTGCGCGTACGCGCGCCGCCGAAAGACATTCACCGAACATGAGCAGGAGGCACCCCGTGAGCGCGACCGCGGACCACGCGGAGAGCCTGGCCGCCCGGCTGGGTTTCCAGTCCGAACAGGTGGTCCAGGAGATCGGCTACGACGACGACGTCGATCAGGAATTCCGTGACGCCGTCGAGAAGCTCGTCAGCGAGCTCGCCGACGAGGACTACGACGACGTCGCCGACGCGGTGCTGTTGTGGTTCCGCGACGAGGACGGCGATCTGACGGACGCCCTGGTCGATGCGACCGAGCTGGTCGAGGACGGCGCACTGATCCTGCTGCTGACCCCCAAGACGGGCCGTGACGGCTACGTCGAGGCCAGCGACATCAGCGAGGCAGCCGAGACGGCCGGCCTCTCCCTTGCCAAGGGCCTGCCCGTCGGCAAGGAGTGGACCTCCACCAAGCTGGTGACGCCGAAGGCCGCCAAGGCCAAGCGCTGAGCCGCGCCCCCGCAGCCGAGCGGGACGCACCCCGCCGACCGGAATCACCCCGGTCGGCGGGGTGCGCGCTTTCCCCGGGCGCACGCCCGTTCCCCTCCCGGAGGCGGTACCCCATAGGCTGGCCGCACCCGAACAGCCCAACGCAGGCATGCAGGAACGAAGGGATGCGACAGATGGCGATCGAGGTCGGCAGCAAGGCCCCGGAATTCGAGCTCAAGGACAACCACGGCGCCACCGTGCGGCTCTCCGACTTCCGGGGGGAGAAGGCCGTCGTGCTGCTCTTCTACCCGTTCGCCTTCACCGGCGTGTGCACCGGTGAGCTGTGCGAGCTGCGCGACCAGCTCCCCCGCTTCCAGAACGACGAGGTCCAGCTCCTCGCGGTCTCCAACGACTCGGTGCCCACCCTCCGGGTCTTCGGCGAGCAGGAGGACCTGGATTACCCGCTGCTCTCCGACTTCTGGCCGCACGGCGAGACCTCCCGCGCCTACGGCGTCTTCGACGAGGACAAGGGCTGCGCGGTCCGCGGCACCTTCATCATCGACAAGGACGGCATCGTGCGCTGGACCGTCGTCAACGGGCTGCCCGACGCACGCGACCTGAACGAGTACATCAAGGCTCTCGAAAGCCTCTGAACGGGTACGCCGTCCGATCCGCGGGAAATCCGGTGACGGGCGGGAACCCGTCACTAGGATCGGGACGTTGATCCGACAGCAACCGCACGAAGGGGCGCAGCCCCACACCGAAACCCAATGGAGGACCCGTGGGAGTCAGCCTCAGCAAGGGCGGCAACGTCTCGCTGACCAAGGCCGCGCCTAACCTGACGGCGGTCATCGTCGGTCTGGGCTGGGACGCTCGCACCACCACCGGTGTCGACTTCGACCTCGACGCCAGCGCGATCCTGACCAACGACCAGGGCAAGGTCGCCAACGACTCGAACTTCGTGTTCTTCAACAACCTGAAGAGCCCGGACGGCTCGGTCGAGCACACCGGCGACAACACCACCGGTGAGGGCGAGGGCGACGACGAGGCCATCAAGGTCAACCTGGCCGGCGTCCCGTCCGATGTCGCCAAGATCGTCTTCCCGGTCTCGATCTACGAGGCCGAGACCCGTCAGCAGAGCTTCGGCCAGGTGCGCAACGCGTACATCCGCGTCGTGAACCAGGCGGACAACAGCGAGCTCGCCCGCTACGACCTCTCCGAGGACGCCTCGACGGAGACCGCCATGGTCTTCGGCGAGCTGTACCGCAACGGCGCGGAGTGGAAGTTCCGCGCGATCGGCCAGGGCTACGCCTCGGGCCTGCGTGGCATCGCCCAGGACTTCGGCGTCAACGTCTGAGTCCTGGCCCCAGCCAGCCGGCTGTGACCCCACAGCCGTTTCCTGTCCGGCGCCGTGCACTGTGTGTACGGCGCCGGACCGGCTTTACCCGCACCACCGGAACCACCGGTTCTACCGGCGGCACGGCAGCACCACCGCAACACCGGCACCACCGCAGTACGGCACCGCAACACCGGCACCACCGCAACACCGGCACCACCGCACCACCATCACCACGTCGTCCGGGGAGGACCACAACATGGGCGTCACACTCGCCAAGGGGGGCAATGTCTCCCTGTCCAAGGCCGCACCGAACCTGACCCGGGTCCTGGTCGGTCTCGGATGGGACGCGCGCTCGACCACGGGCGCCGACTTCGACCTCGACGCCAGCGCGCTGCTGTGCCGCGACGGCCGGGTGCTCGGCGATGCGTACTTCGTCTTCTACAACAACCTCAAGAGCCCCGAGGGCTCCGTCGAACACACGGGGGACAACCTCACCGGCGAGGGTGAGGGCGACGACGAGTCGATCATCATCGACCTCACCAAGGTGCCGGTGGAGGTCGACAAGATCGTCTTCCCCGTCTCCATCCACGAGGCGGAGGCCCGCCGGCAGAGCTTCGGCCAGGTCAGCAACGCGTTCATCCGCGTGGTGAACCAGGCCGACGGCCAGGAACTGGCCCGCTACGACCTCACCGAGGACGCCTCCAGCGAAACCGCGATGATCTTCGGTGAGGTCTACCGGTACGGCGGCGAATGGAAGTTCAGGGCGGTGGGACAGGGGTACGCGTCGGGGCTGAGGGGCATCGCTCTAGACTTCGGGGTCAACGTTTCGTAAAGCCGTACAAGACGATGGGGTGCCAGTGGTTCTCAAAACCTTCGGCTGGTCGTTCGCAATCACTGCGCTCGGTCTGGCCGCAGCGGTGTTCTACGGGGGGTGGACCGCTTTTGGGATCGTGGCGATCCTGTCGATCCTCGAAATCTCGCTGTCCTTCGACAACGCGGTGGTCAACGCCGGCATCTTGAAGAAGATGAATGCCTTCTGGCAGAAGATCTTCCTCACGGTCGGCGTTCTGATCGCGGTCTTCGGCATGCGGCTGGTGTTCCCCGTCGTCATCGTCGCGATCACCGCCAGCTTGGGCCCGATCGAAGCCGTCAATCTGGCTTTGACCGACAAGGACCGTTACCAGCAGCTGGTCACCGACGCCCACCCGGCGATCGCGGCCTTCGGCGGAATGTTCCTGCTGATGATCTTCCTCGACTTCATCTTCGAGGACCGGGACATCAAGTGGCTCGCCTGGCTGGAGCGTCCGCTGGCCAAGCTCGGCAAGATCGACATGCTGTCCGCGTGCATCGCGCTGATCGTCCTGGTCATCACCTCGGCGACCTTCGCCACCCAGGCCCACCAGCACGGCGGCGCACACGTCGACAAGGCGCAGACCGTCCTGGTGTCCGGCATCGCCGGTCTGATCACCTACATGATCGTCGGCGGTCTCTCCGGCTACTTCGAGAACAAGCTCGAAGAGGACGAGGAGGCCGAGCACGAGGCGGAGGAAGCGGCGAAGAAGAGCGGCAGCCCCGTCCCCGCCGTCGTCATGGCCGGCAAGGCCGCCTTCTTCATGTTCCTCTACCTCGAAGTCCTCGACGCCTCCTTCTCCTTCGACGGGGTCATCGGCGCCTTCGCCATCACCAACGACATCGTGCTCATGGCCCTCGGCCTCGGCATCGGTGCCATGTACGTCCGGTCGCTGACGGTCTACCTGGTCCGCCAGGGCACCCTGGACGACTACGTGTACCTGGAGCACGGCGCGCACTACGCCATCGGCGCGCTCGCCGTGATCCTGCTCGTCACCATCCAGTACGAGATCAACGAGGTCATCACCGGCCTCGTCGGCGTCGTGCTGATCGCCTGGTCCTTCTGGTCCTCCGTGCGCCGCAACAAGCGCCTGGCGGAACTGGAAGGGGTGCCCGTCGAGGCATGAGCCCGGCGGGAATGCGGAACGCTCCAAGTGCGGGGCGGCCTGGGGGTCCACGGACCCCCGGGCCGCCCCGCTTCCGTACGTCAGTGGGCTTCAGGGGGGTAGGGGACATGGGTTTCTTCGGCAGCTTCTTCGACGGCGGCCTCTTCGACGGCATCAGGGGCGCCCGCGCCATGCAGTTCGACTCGGGCAGCGCCTCGTCCAACGCGATCGAGCTGACCAGGCGGCACCCGACGGTGTCGCTCACCAAACAGGGGGCCGTCCACGGCAACCTGCGCGTCAACCTCTCCTGGCGGATGCGCAGCTCCGACATCGGCGGCCGCTCCGGCCAGAGCGGCCGGCTCCTGCGGCACCCGTTCAAGCTCTTCAAACCCGACATGGTGCAGGCGCACACCCAGGGCATGGTCAACGTCGACCTCGACATCGGCTGCCTGTACGAGCTGACCGACGGCACGAGGGGAGTGGTCCAGCCGCTGGGGAACCTGCACGGCGACATCAACAACCCGCCGTACGTGAAGCTCAGCGGCGACGACCGGTTCGGCGCGCCCTCGGGAGAGACGATCTTCGTCAACCTCGACCACGCCGACGAGATCAAGAGGCTGCTGGTCTTCGTCTACATCTACGACCAGACCCCGGCCTTCGACCGCACCCACGCCCTGGTCACCTTGTACCCCAGCACCGGGCCGCGGATCGAGATCCAGCTGGAGGAGCGCCACCCGCAGGCCCGGTCCTGCGCCGTGGTGTCGCTGGAGACCGTCAAGGGCGAGCTGACGGTGCGCCGCGAGGTGAAGTTCGTCTACGGGTTCCAGGCCGAGCTCGACCGGCTGTACGGGTGGGGGCTCCAGTGGGGGCGGGGCTACAAGAGCACCAAGGCCTGACCGGCACCGGTCAGGCCCTGGTGCGCGGGGCCGCAGGTCAGGCCCCGGCCCGCGCGGGGCGGGTCAGCGGCGGATGAACTGGGGACCCTGCACCGGCAGCCGGAAGGCGGAGTCGCCGCCCGGCCCGGGAACCGGTGACACCGGCTGCGGGTAGCCGTAGGCGGGCTCGACGGCCGGCGGGGCCTGCGTCGGGGGAGCGGGCACCGGGGGCGCCGCCGGCATCGGGGGCGTGGCCGGGGCAGGCGCCGCCATCGCGGCCGTCTGCTCGTCGGTGGTTCCGGGGGCGGGGCTCGCCGCCTGGTCCGGGGCGTTCTCGTCCACGGAGATCCCGTGGTCCGTGGCCAGCCCGACCAGCCCGTCCGAGTACCCCTCGCCCAGGGCGCGGAACTTCCACCCCTCAGCGCGGCGGTAGAGCTCGCCGCAGATCAGCGCCGTCTCGGCGCCCGTCTCCGGGTGCACGTCGAAGTAAGCCAGCGGTTCGGAGCCGCCGGTGGAGGTGGCGTCGTACAGAAGGATCCGCAGGTCATGGACCCGCTGGAACGGCACGTCCTCGGCGGAGGCCACCACCAGGACGCGGTCCACCGCGGTGGGCACCGCCCGCAGGTCCGCCTGGACGGCGTCGGTGATCGCCTCGCCGATCTGTTTCTTGCCCAGGCGCCACACCGCCCCCGAGGGGTGCCTGGGCTGGTTGTAGAAGACGAAGTCCTCGTCGGAGCGCACGCGCCCGTCCGCCCCCACCAGGAGCGCGGACGCGTCCACATCCGGTACCTCGGCCCCGGTGGTCCAGCGCAGCACCGCCCGGACCGCCACGGCGGACACCGGGATGTTCGAGCCCTTCTGCATCGCGTGCGTCATGCCGGTCATCCTGCCCTCCCGGCCATGACCTGGACAATGCGGCCCCCCGTAGTCACGTGCCGGTAGCCACTTGTACGGAACGCGAGACGTGGGCATGGTGCAAGAGGGTTACCTGAACTTCATGTGCTTGCGGAACTCTCGACTCTCATTCGTACGTACTATTACCGGCCACGCCAGTTGGGCCGCCGAGGCAGTACGGGGGAAGCGCATGCGTCACTTCGGGCACATTTCGCCCAGCGTCCGCAAGGACCTCTTCCACCAGGAGCCGGCCGAATTCACCGCCGCCTCGCCCGCCCGTACGCTCGCCGCCGGCCTCGGCGCCACCCTCTACAGCCCGGCGGTCCGCCCCCACCTCGCCGACGACATCCGCAAGCAGGCGGCCCGCGGAGTGGTCTCCATGGTGCTCTGCCTGGAGGATTCCATCAGCGACGGCGAGGTGACGGCCGGCGAGGCCAACCTGATCCGTCAGTTCGCCGCACTCGAAGAGGACCACGAACAGCTCCCGCTCCTGTTCATCCGGGTACGCACCCCCGAGCAGATCCCCGACCTCGTGCGCCGCCTCGGCGGCTCCGGACGCCACCTGGCCGGATTCGTACTGCCGAAGTTCACGGAGAGTCGCGGAACCGCCTTCCTCGACGCCGTCACCCAGGCGGAACAGGTCTCCGCCGTCGCCCCCCTGTACGCAATGCCCGTCCTGGAGACCCCCGACCTGCTCCACCTGGAAACCCGGGTCGAAGCCCTCGCCGGGATCTCCCGGACGGTCAACCGCTACCGCGAGCGCGTCCTGGCCCTGCGCCTCGGCGTGACCGACTTCTGCTCCGTGTACGGACTGCGCCGCACCCCCGACATGACCGCCTACGACGTCAAGATCGTCGCGGGTGTCATCGCCGACGTCGTGAACGTCCTCAGCCGCGCCGACGGCACCGGCTTCACCGTCACCGGTCCCGTCTGGGAGTACTTCCGCAGCCAGCAGCGCCTCTTCAAGCCGCAGCTGCGCCGCAGCCCGTTCCTGGCAGAGGGCGTCGAAGAGCTGCGCACCGCCCTCATCGAGCACGACCTCGACGGGCTGCTGCGCGAGATCGAACTCGACCGGGCCAACGGACTGCTGGGCAAGACCTGCATCCACCCCGCCCACGTCACGCCCGTCCACGCGCTGTCGGTGGTCTCCCACGAGGAGTTCAGTGACGCCCAGGACATCCTGCGCCCCGAGCGCGGCGGCGGCGGGGTCATGCGCTCCGCCTACACGAACAAGATGAACGAGGTGAAGCCCCACCGGGCCTGGGCCGAGCGCACCATGCTGCGCGCGGAGGTCTTCGGTGTGGCCAGGGAGGAGGTCGGCTTCGTCGACCTGCTCACCGCCGGGCTCCAGGTGTGAGACGGCCGTCGGACACGGATTTTTCAGCGCTCCCCGATCGTTTCCGGTGGTGGGGGCTTTCCACGGAGAAGGGCAAGACGATCGAAGAGGTGTGGTCGGGAACCTGGGTCGCGGACCGGCTGGGCGTGCGCCTGGAACAGGGCGCGGCGCCGGGGCGGACGATGGTGCCGGGGCAGGCTGCGCCCGGGGGGCCGCCGCTGCGTGAGCTCCTGGGCCTCGCCCTGCGCCGCAACCCCAAGCGCGCCCACCTGCTGGTCTCCCGGATCCTCGGCAAGCACGTCCCGCAGTCCCCGGCGGCCGTGCACGCCGCCGGATACGGGCTCGGCGAACGCGTCCGGGGCCTGCTGGGCGGGGAAGCCGCCGACGCCGTCGTCCTCGGGTACGCGGAGACCGCCACCGGCCTCGGCCACAGTGTCGCCGACGGCCTCCGTGACGCCCCCTACCTGCACTCCACCCGCCGCCCCGTGCCCGGTGTCGAGCCCGCGGGCGGCTTCGAGGAGGCCCACTCGCACGCCACCTCGCACCTGCTGCTGCCCGAGGACCCGAAGCTGCTGACCGGCAGCGGGCCCCTGGTACTGGTCGATGACGAGTTCTCCACCGGCAACACCATCCTGAACACCATCAGCGACCTGCACGCCCGCCACCCCCGGCCCCGCTACGTCGTGGTCGCCCTGGTCGACATGCGCTCCCCGGCCGACCGCGAGCGGCTCGACGCCTTCGCCGCCGGGCTCGGGGCCCGGATAGACCTCGTCGCCCTCGCCTGCGGGACGGTCCGGCTGCCCGAGGACGTGCTGGCCAAGGGGCAGGCGCTGGTCGAGGAGCACGAGACCCGGGGTGCCCCGGCCGAGGCCGGCCCGGCGGCCCCCGTCCGGCGCATCGGCCTGGACTGGCCCGCCGGGCTGCCCGACGGGGGCCGGCACGGCTTCACCCCCGCCCACCGGGCCCGGCTGGAGGCGGCGCTGCCCGCGCTGGCTGCCCGGATCGACGCAGAACTCGCCGCCGGGCCGGGGGGCGGGGCCGACGCCGGGCCGGGGGCGGGGACGGCGGCTGGGCGGCCCCGGCGGGTCCTGGTCCTGGGCAACGAGGAGCTGATGTACGCGCCGCTGCGCCTCGCGCGGGCCCTGGAGGAGTCCGGGGCGCCCGCGGGACGCGAAGTCCGCTTCTCCACCACCACCCGCTCGCCGGTCCTCGCCGTGGACGACCCCGGCTACGCCATCCGGACGCGGCTGACCTTCCCGGCCCACGACGATCCCGCCGACGGGCCGGGGGAGCGGTACGCGTACAACGTCGCGGGCGCCGGCTTCGACGCCGTCGTCGCCGTGGTGGACTCCCACGGCGACACCGACGCGCTGCACGCCCCCGACGGGCTCCTCGCCCGGCTCGCCGCGCACACCGGCCAGGTGCTGCTGGTGGTGGTGCCGTCGTACGTACCGGGGACACCGTCGCAAGCCCCCGCGGCGGTCCCCACCGAGCCCTACGACCGGCAGGAGCCGATCATGACCGAGCCCCTGCGCGGGCCCGCCTTCTCCTCCTACGCGGCCGAGGACGTCGGCTGGCTGCTCCAGGACTTCTCGGCCGTGGAACTGGAGGCCCCGACCGAGGAGCGCGAGGAGGCCATCCAGGCGGGCGGCGCGCACTACGCCGAGTCGCTGCCCGTGGAGTACCAGCCGTCCCCCGAGTACCAGCGGCTGTACCAGAGCGCGCTGACCGCCTCCGCCGCCCGAATAGCCCGCGCCGTGGGCACCGTCACCGAGACGGTGCTCGCCGAACGGTCACCCTCGCCCGTGCTCGTCTCCCTCGCCCGCGCGGGAACCCCCGTCGGTGTGCTGATGCGGCGCTGGGCGCAGGCCCGGCACGGACTGCACCTGCCGCACTACGCCGTCTCCATCGTGCGCGGGCGCGGGATCGACGCCAACGCGCTGCGCTGGCTGGCCGCCCACCACGACCCCGCCGACGTCGTCTTCGTCGACGGCTGGACGGGCAAGGGGGCCATCACCCGGGAGCTGCGCGACGCCCTGGCGGAATTCGACGGGTTCGACCCGGAGATCGTCGTCCTCGCCGATCCCGGCTCGTGCGTGGCGACGTACGGCACCCGCGAGGACTTCTTGATCCCCTCCGCCTGCCTCAATTCCACCGTCTCCGGACTCGTCTCGCGTACGGTGCTCAGGTCCGACCTGGTCGGGCCCGCCGACTTCCACGGCGCGAAGTACTACCGCGAGCTCGCCCCCGCCGACGTGTCGGTCGCGTTCGTCGACGCCGTCGCCGCCCGCTTCGACGAGGTGGCCGATGCCGTGGACGCCGAGGTCAAGGAACTGCTCGCGGCCGACCGGACCCCCACCTGGGAGGGCTGGGCGGCGGTCGAGCGGATCAGCGAGGAGTACGGGATCCACGACGTGAACCTGGTCAAGCCCGGCGTCGGCGAGACCACGCGCGTACTGCTGCGCCGGGTGCCGTGGAAGATCCTCGCCAAGCGCGGCGCCGGCGCCGACCTGGACCACGTACGCCTCCTCGCGCAGCAGCGCGGGGTGCCGGTCGAAGAGGTCGACGGGCTGCCCTACACCTGCGTGGGACTCATCCACCCCCGCTTCACGCGCGGCGCCACCGGCGCCGACGGAAAGGCCGTGGCCTCCAAGTGACCGTCCTCGTAGCCAGTGACCTCGACCGCACGCTCATCTACTCGGCGGCAGCCCTCGGCCTGACCATGCCCGACCCGGTGGCGCCCAGGCTGCTGTGCGTGGAGGTCCACGAGAGCAAGCCGCTGTCGTACATGACCGAGACCGCGGCGGCCCTGCTGGCGGAGCTGACCGCCGACCCGGGCGTCGTCTGGGTCCCGACCACCACCCGCACGCGCAAGCAGTACCAGCGCATCCGCTTCCCCGGACGCCCCGCGAAGTACGCCATCTGCGCCAACGGCGGGCAGCTGCTCGTGGACGGCGTACCGGACCGGGACTGGCGGCGTCAGGTCGCGGCGCGGCTGGCCGAGGAGTGCGCCCCGCTCGCCGAGGTGTACGCACACCTGCTGGCGACCGCCGACCCGGCGTGGCTGCGCAAGGCGCGGGTGGCGGAGGACCTGTTCGCGTACCTGGTGGTGGAGCGGGCGCTGGTCCCCGACGAGTGGCTCAAGGCGCTGGTCTCCTGGGCGGAGCCCCGCGGCTGGACGGTGTCCCTGCAGGGCCGCAAGATCTACGCCGTCCCGGGCCCGCTGACCAAGAGCGCCGCCATGCGGGAGCTGGCCCGCCGCACCGGGGCCGCCACGACCCTGGCCGCCGGTGACTCGCTGCTGGACGCCGATCTGCTGCTGGCGGCGGACCGGGGATGGCGGCCGGGCCACGGCGAACTCGCGGACGCGGGCTGGACCGCCGGGTCGGTCACGGCGCTGGCGCAGGCCGGCGTCCTGGCGGGTGAGGAGATCGTGCGCGCGTTCCGGCGAGCGGTCGGGGAACTCGGCACACTGGGCGCATGACCAAGGGCAACAGCACCAAGATCACCGACGAGCTCTACCAGTACATGCTCGACCACAACCCGCCGCTGGACGCCGTCCAGCGGGGTCTCGTGACGACCACGTACGAGAAGTTCCCCGATGCTGCGGGCATGCAGTCGGCGCACGAGCAGGGCCCGCTGCTGGCCTTCCTGGTCCGGCTGACGGGCGCCCGCCGCATCGTGGAGATCGGCACCTTCACCGGCTTCTCGACCCTGTCCATGGCGCAGGCGCTGCCCGCGGACGGCGCGCTGATCGCCTGCGACATCTCCGAGGAGTGGACGGCGTACGGCAGGCAGGCCTGGGAGGAGGCGGGCGTCGCGGACCGCATCGACCTGCGGATCGCCCCGGCGCTGGAGACGCTGCGCGCCATGCCGGGGGAGCCGCACATCGACATGGCCTACGTGGACGCCGACAAGGAGAACCAGATCGCCTACTGGGAGGAGCTCGTGCCGCGCATGCGGCCGGGAGGGCTGATCGTCAGCGACAACACCCTCTACCACGGCCGGGTGGTGGACGAGGCGGCGACGGGCGCGGCGGCCGCCATGCGCGCCTTCAACGACCACGTGCTGGCCGACGACCGCATGGAGTCGGTGCTGCTCGCCATCTCGGACGGCCTGACCCTGTCGCGCAAGCGGTAACGGCAGCCGCCGCCATTTCAGGCGCAGCCGCCGTTTCAGCCGTCGCCGCGGTTTCAGCCGCAGCCGCCCCCACCGCAGCAGCCGCCGCCCATGGCGGGGGCGGGGGCGGAAGCCGGCCCGCTGCGGGCCGCACCGCCGACCGCGACCGCGGAGAGCAGCTTGACGGTGTCGGCGTGACCGGCGGGGCAGTCGGCGGGCGCCGAGGACTCGGCCATCGGACGGCTCACCTCGAAGGTGTCGTCACAGGTCCGGCAGCGGTATTCGTAACGGGGCATGGGCACAGGCTAGCGGCACCGGCCCCGCAGCCGTAGTGCTCTGGCGGGCGGGGCGTGCCTCAGGGGGGGCGTGCCTCAGGGGGTGGGGCATGCCTCAGGGGTGGGGCGGCGTGCGACGGGTGCCGAGTGCGCGCCGGGCCGCGGCGCGGTCCTCCCGGGCGGCCTCCTCGGGGTGGCGGGCGCGCCAGTACGGGTTGTCGTGCGACAGGCCGCCCCCGACCCGCCCGTACATGCCGAACCACATCAGCATCACGCCGACGACGAAGCTGAACAGCACGTTCGGGAGGTGGAACGCCAGGAAGTTGAGCCCGGTGTCCAGCAGCGCGAGGTTCACGAACCCGCTCGCGATGAACAGCAGACCCAGCGCGATGTTCAGGGTCGAGGCGAAGTTCCCGCCGACCACCATCCCGTAGAACAGCAGCGCGCCGATGCAGATCGACAGCACGCTCAACGCCCCGTTCGTGTTCAGCGCCATCACGGTGTCCCCGCCGGTGTCGAAGAACCCGATCCGGTGCACCAGCCCCAGGACGCCGAACACGACCAGCAGCAGCCCGGTCAGGCCCGCGCCCACCCGGTACACCTTGCTGAGCTTGTGATCGACCGGCAAGTGCTCGTCGAGCCGGGCACTGACCGGCCGCCGCATGTGCGGAGCCGCGTGAGTGACCATGGCGGCCTCCTCTGCCGAGGTCTGCTGAGGTCCTTCCCAGCATCCGCCGCGGGCAGTGCCCGGACAAGTTCGGCCATCAGGCGCGCGGCCCCGGAGACGGCCTACGCGTGTCCGCGCTCGGCCCGGATCTCGTTCACCACCCGGTTCACGGACGCCCGGACGCCCTCCATCTCCTGGAGGAACTGCCAGTAGTCGGGGTGGCGCCCCTCCAGCCCCGACAGCGCCCGCTCCACCCGCGCCACCGACTCGTCCAGCGGCCGGGCGTGGCGCGGATCGGGCACGGTACGGCCCTCCATCGCCAGCCGTTGCGCGTCGCGGATCGCGAAGCGGGTCCGGCGGACCTCGTCCTGGGGGTCCCGCGCCACGGCCTCCAGCCGCGCCAGCCGGTCCTGCGCCGCCGACACCGCCTCGTCGGTCGCGTCCAGGCAGGTGCGGACCTCCTCGATCAGCGCCCCCACCTCGGTCCACCGCTGGGCGTCACGTGCCCGGCCGGCCTCCGCCAGCTTCTCCTCCGCCCGCGCGACCTCCCGTACCGCCTGTTCGGGGACGTGCTGGAGGTCCTGCCAGCAGGCCGCGCTGAACCGCCGGCGCAGCTCGCTCAGCACCGGATCCACCCGGTCCGCCCGGTTGCGCAACGCCTGCGCGCGGGTCCGCAGGCTCACCAGCCGCCGGTCGACCTCCGCCGCCCGCTCCGGCAGCCTGGCCGCCTCGGCCCGTATCGCCTCCGCGTCGCGCAGGATCCGGTCGGCGCGCTGCACCGTCTCCTGCACCCCGTGCTGGGCCGCGCCCTGGTTCAGCTTGGTCAGCTCCGGCCCCAGCGCGGCGAGGCGCGCCGCCAGGTCGTCGGCCCGCATCCCCTTCGCCCGGACCTCGTCCAGCGCGTTGCTCGCCGCCAGCAGCGCCGCCTTCGCCCGCTCCCGGGCGGGCGCGACCCGGGCCAGCTGCGTCTCGGCCTTGTCCAGCAGCGGCTGCAACCCCTGCGCGAAGCGGTCCAGCTCCGCCTTGACCCGTACGAGGTCGTCCCGCGCCCGCGTCAACTGCTCCCGCGCCCGCGCGGCGACCGAACCCTCCAGCTCGGGCCGGTCCAGGTCGTGCGCGTCGACGGCCTCGATGTACACCTGGCTGGCCTGGTCGATGCGCTGCCCGAGCGCGACGAACCCCTGCGCCGCCTGCCGCGCTGCGGGCGACCCGTCCGCCGCGGCGATGGTCTCCATCGAGATCCGCAGGTCCCGCTGCGCCGTATCCAGCTCGTAGAACGCGGCCGCGGCGGCATCCTTCGCCGCCTGCGCATCGGCCCGCCGGCCCTCGTCCCGCCCACCGAACCACCGCCGGGATGCCGTTGTCACAATCCCTCTCCCGTGCCGCGTCCGCCATGCCCCGCTCCATTCTCCCCTACGCCAACGCGTTTGCGCCGGGGGTGCACCCGCCATGTAGGCTGTCGTCCTGCCTTCGGGCACCGGGCACCCCTGGTCCTCAGACCAGGGGCACGTGGGCTGTCCCCTCACCAGGCGGCCACGGCCAAGCCCTCGCGGGTGCGTAGCTCAGGGGTAGAGCGCTGCTCTTACAAAGCAGATGTCGGCGGTTCGAAACCGTCCGCGCCCACCAGCACAAAGGCCCCCAACCGATCATGGTTGGGGGCCTTTGACGGCTAAAAGTGACGGCAGTCCCTGGAGCGCTGACCCGGGTCGGGCGGCCTGGGACGGCTACACGGGGTCCACGACAGCTGGTGGTGGCTCAGCCGCAGAGGGAGGCGGCGGGGCGTCAGTCGTGGCTGGGCTGAGCGCCGTTGGGCGCCCGGATCGGGGCCAGTGCGCGGACCTTCGTCCGTCGGCTTGCGCCTGCCGCAGTACCTGGGGGAGGCGGCCAGCGCCGACGTGTTGCCGGTCGCGGATGGGGACGATGCGAGGGGGCCGTCGCCTCCCTTCACCGAACCACTCGTATGACGTCCGTCGGGGCCGGGGAAGCCGTGCGCCTTCCGCCTCGACGACCTGACCTCACATCCTGGGAGCGCGCGGTCGCCAGGCTGCCTCCCGGTGGTCGCGTGCCGGTCGCAACGCCGGACCCGCCGAGCGGGATCCCCACGGAAGGTCACGGTTCGGGCATAGCGCCACGGGCGCGCCCACGCCCCCCTACGGTGGCCGGATTCGCACTCGTCCCGTGGGGGTCTCATGTCCCATCAGTTTCCGCCGTCCGGCCCGCCCCAGCCCGGATACGGCTACCCGCCCCCGCCGGCGCCGAAGAAGTCCAACGCCGGCAAGATCGTCGGATTCTCGTGCCTGGGTGTCGTCGGCGTAGTCGTCCTGCTCGGCGTCGTCGGCGCCCTGGTCACTGGTGGCGACGACCAGAAGAGCCCTTCGCGACCCGTCGAGGCCGTGGCCTCACAGCCCGTCAAGGCCCCGGAGGTCCAGCCTTCCAAGGCGCCGGAGAAGAAGCAGTCGGTCACCGTCACCGCCCAGAAGACGGCCTTCAAGGCGAGCGTCCTCGCGCAGGGCGACGGTTACACCAGCGTGTCCGTCACCGTCACCAACAACTCGACGAAGCCGATCAACGTCAACCCGCTCTACTTCACCCTCACGGACACCAACGGCACCAAGCACGCCTCCCAGCTCGCGGTGGACGAGAACCAGATCGACACCGTCGAACTCGCGCCGGGCGAGAACATCACCGGTGCCGTCACCGGCAAGGGCGCGTTCAGCGCGAAGACGGTGACCTATACGGACGGGCTCATCGGCGAGGCTGTGCGCGCCGAGGTCCCCTAGCCGGCCACGCGCACCCACGACGCCTGCGCGCCTGCGCCGGCACGCAGGCGTCGTGAGGTCGGACAGAAGGGCATGACGGCGGTCTTGGCGGCGGGGGTGGGCCGTGCGATCGTCGGGGGATGGGGGAGTGGGTGGCGTGGGCGGCCGCGCTCGTGGGCGGGGCGGGATACCTCGTACTGGAGCGGCGGGCCCGGCAGGGGTTCGAGCGGAGGCGGGAGGCCGAGCGGGAGCGGTTGCTCGCGCTGCTACCGGCACCCCGGGCGGAGGCGGGCGATCCGAAGTACGCGGACGTCGGTGGGATACCGGTCAGGACCGCGGCCCGGGGCGACGATTTCACCCCGCTGCTCGTCGAGTACTACGCCTACGGGCTCACCCAGGCGCGCAGCAGCTTCGTGACCAGCCAGCGCTTCGCCGGGGCCGGGGCGGTGATCCTGCTCGGCGGGGTGGCGCTGGCGGTGTGGAAGGCGGAGAGCAGCGGCGACCTGTACCTCGGCATCGTCACCAGCTCCGTCGGACTGGTCGTCACCGTCATCGGGCAGCTCTTCCACCGCAGGGCCGACGTCGCCCTGCGCTACATGGCCGGGCAGACGGCCTCGCTGCGGGACGACCGGCGCTCGGCGGAGTCGATGGCGCAGGCGGTCCGGCTGCTGGACGAGGTCGCCGATCCGGAGCTACGGGGACGGCTCCAAGCCGGCCTGATCATGAAGCTGTCCGGGGCCGAGCTGCCGGAGCAGGGCCCGGCCGCGGGGTAGCGGAGCCATAGTGGAGGTATGTGCCGTTCCATTAAGACCCTGCGCCCGCCCGCCATCCCGGAAAAGGCCACGGAGGAGGAGATCCGCGCAGCCGCCCTCCAGTACGTGCGGAAGGTCTCCGGGTTCCGGGCGCCCGCCGCACACAACCGGGAAGTGTTCGACGCCGCCGTGGACGCCATCGCCGAAGCGACGGCAGCGCTCCTCGACGGTGTGCACGTACGGGGCCGGGAGCCGGTCGCCCAGACCGGGTGACGGGAGGTCGTCAGGCGTGCGGTTCGCGGCGTCGGCGCAGCACCCACAGGCCGGCGCCCAGCGCACTCGCGACGAGCGCGCCGCCGATGGCGACCGGACCCGTACTCACCGTATCCACGCTGCCGCCGAGCCCGCCGCGGGCGGCGCCGAGGCTGACGGTCAACGTCACCGTGACGCGTTCACCGCCGGTGCCGCCGCACTGGAAGGTGACGGGGTGGGAGCCGGTCGTGGCGCCGCCGAAGACGATGGCACTGCCGGACAGCCGGGTGGCCTGAGCGTTGCCGGGCGCGAGCTGGACGTCCCCGAACGCGGGTGAGGACGCCCTGGCGGTCCGGCTGCTACAGCCCGTGACGCTGAGGTTGACGCGGCTGCCGGGGGCGACGACCCCGGGCGAGACGGACGCGGAGGCGTTGGCGTGGGCGACGGTGGCGGGTGTGACGGCGGTGACGGCGAGCGTCGCGGCAGCGGCTCCCATCAGGCGGTACCGCTTGCGGGTAGCGGGCATGGGAACTCCTCGGGCTGCTCGAAACGGCGCGGCCAGGACACGGGTGGGACGCGGATTCGGTCGCGCTCCGTGTTCAGGACGCTAGAAGCCCGGCCCCGAACCGGCGATCGCAGCCGGGTGAACGGGTGACCCGCTGCCCCGGCCGGCCTACAACCGGCCCGTCTGGTGCTGCCGGAGCCGGAGCCGGGCCCGGCGCCTGCGCACCGCGTCCGGAGCCCGGCGTCCGGACACCGTCCCGACCAGACGGCCTACGCGGCCGGTGCCGCCGACGGCAACGGGCGGCGCAGCAGGAACACCGCGAGGGAGCCCGCCGCGAACAGGGCGATCACGGAGACCGCCGTACCCAGCCACGCCGCGCCCAGCCACTGCGTCCCGAAGTAACCGAGCGCCACGCTGTAACCGGCCCACGCCATGCCCGCCAGCACCGACCACGGGAGGAACTCGCGCACCTCGCGCTGCGTCTTGCCCGCACCCAGGGACACCACCGAGCGGCCCGCCGGGGCGAAGCGGGCGATCACCACCAGCGCGCCGCCCCCACGGGCCAGAGCCACGCCCAGCCGCTCATGGGCCCGGGTCAGCCGGCGCGAACGGGCGATGACCCGGTCCAGGCGGGCACCGCCGCGCCGCGCCAGCCGGAACGCGGCCATGTCGCCCAGCACGGAGGCCGTCGTCGCGATCACCAGCAGCGCCATGACGTCCGGCACCCGCGCGTGCACCGGCGCCGCCGAACCCGCGGCCCCGGCCGCCGCCGCTGCGGCCGCCGAGGTGATCACCAGGACCCCGCTCGGCAACACCGGCAGGAACACGTCGAGCACGACGGACACCGCCACCACGGCGTAGATCCAGGGGCTCGAAGTCAGCGAACCCAGAGCCTCAAGCAAAGCGGGACTCCCCAGTCCGAAGCGCCGCGTCGTCGCGGGGAGCGGCAGGGGCGGCTTGACAGCCATACAGCGTACGCCCGACGCCGTAGCCCCCGAGCCCCGGGGCCGTCGGTCCGTCAGCCTCCCTGCGCAGCCCACCGCCCGCGGTCCCCGGCAGCAGCCGCCCGCCCCCGGGCCCGCCCCCCGGCCGCACTCGGGCCGGACCTCCGTCGGCCGCCCCGCGCCGCTCGGCCGTGCGCGTTACTCCGGTTCGGTGAGCCGCCGGTCCAGCACCGTCACCAGCCGGGCCCCCGAGCCGCCCGAACGGGCCTGGTCCAGCCACAACCTGGCCGTCCGCCCCGCCAACGCCAGCGTCATCAGCTGGTTGCCGAACCAGGGTCCGCCCGTACGCCGCCAGCTCAGCGGCGGCCGGCCGGTACGGCCGTGGCGGGAGAAGCCGCGCCCCAGCCACCGCCCCAGCCGCGACCAGCCCAGCCGGAAGCCGAGCTTCACCGCGAAGTGGATCGAGTTGTGGACCGGTGAGCAGGTCAGCTGGAACACCCGGGCCGTGCTGGGTATTCGGGGCTCGGCCACATACGCGTGGTGCACGTCCCCGGACAGGACCATGACGGTCGCCGGAGCCCGCGGGCCCGTGGCCACCTCCTCGATCAGATCACTCAACGCCGCGAACGAGGCCGGGAACGCCGCCCAATGTTCCAGGTCGGCGCGCCGGCGCAGATCCTCCCCGATCCGCGCCCACCGCGGCCCGCGCTCCCCGCGGCACAGCGCCGCGTTCCACACCTCCGCGTCGTGTATCAGCGGCGGCATCAGCCACGGCAGGGAGGACCCGATCAGCAGGTGGTCGTAACCACCTTGCCCGGCCAGGGCGTTGTCCCGGAGCCACTGGTGTTCCGCCGGGTCCAGCATCGCCCGGCCGTCCTCGGCGAGGACCCGCGCCGCACGGGTGTCCACCATCAGCAGCCGCGAGCGGCCGAAGTCCCGCCGGTAGCTCCACCGCTCCGAACCCGGATCGGCGTCCGCCCGGGCCGCGAAGGCGCGCAGCGCGTCCGTACCGTCCGGGCAGGCCCGTACCGCCCCGTACAGCTCGTCGGCGGCGAGCTCGGCCGGGGAAAGATTGCCGAGGTGCTGGTACACCCAGTACGACATCAGCCCGCTGAGCACCCTCTCCTGCCACCAGGGCGTCGCCCGCATCCCCGCCAGCCAGGCCTCGCTGGTGTTCCAGTCGTCCACGACGTCGTGGTCGTCGAACATCTGCAGACTGGGCACGGTCGACAACAGCCAGCGGATCTCCGGGTCGAGCCAGGACTCGTAGTAGAGCCGGGTGTACTCCTCGAAGTCCGCGACCTGGGCGCCCGGAGGCTCCCGCAGGTCCCGCCGGGCCGCCAGCCACCGGCGGGTCTCCCGCGACAACTGGTCGGCGTACACCTGGTCGCCCAGGAGGAGAAGGACATCCGGCCGGACCGCGTCCGGCTCGGCGGCCATCCGGGCCGCGAGGGTGTCCAGCGCGTCGGGACCGTGCGGCCCGCGCCGGCCGGCGGGCGGCGCCGCCTGCCGGCAGGACCCGAACGTCATCCGCAGCTCCGGCGCCGTCCGGCCGGGTCCGGCGACGGCGGGCGTGGTGATGGTGCTCGGCGGGAAACCGCTGTCGGGCAGGGGCCACACGCGGACGCCGTCGAGCAGCACCTCGTACGCCGTGGTCGCACCGGGGGTCAGGCCCGTTATCGGGACCAACGCGTAGTGGTGGCCGGCTATCTGGAAGGTGCGCACGCTCCCGGCGGCGCCGTCCGTGCACCGCACCTCGGCGGTGCACGGGCGGTCCGCCTCGATCCACACCGTGGCGGAGCCGCCGTCGTCCCAGTCGACGTAGCGCAGCAGCGGCCCCAGACGCAGTCCGGCCATCCGACTCCCCCTCCTTCTCATCCCCTTCGATCACGGTACGGGGTGGAGGGGGAGCCTGGCCTCCCCCTGACGGGGGAGAAAGATCGCAGTCCGTTTCCCGTGAGCGCAGTCCGTTTCCGCGGGGCGGGGGACCGGGGCCGGAGCGGGCGCCGAAGCGGTGTCAGCAGCCGTTGAGGACGTTGACCAGGGCCGTCTTCTCGCCGGAGTTCATGCTGAGGCCCCAGTACTGCTTCACGTTCACCCACATCCGGGCGTACGTACAGCGGTAGGCGGTCCGGGGCGGCAGCCACGTGCCGGGGTCCTGGTCGCCCTTGGACTGGTTGACGTTGTCGGTGACCGCGATGAGCTGCGGCCGGGTGAGGTCGTTCGCGAACTGCTCGCGCTTGGCGGTGGTCCAGGAGGCGGCGCCCGAGCGCCAGGCCTCGGCGAGCGGTACCACGTGGTCGATGTCGACGTCCGAGGCGGCGGTCCAGGTGGCGCCGTCGTACTCGGAGTACCAGCTTCCGCTGACTGCCGAGCAGGAGGAGTTGACGGTCACGCCGGAGCCGTCGCGCTTGAGGACGGTCTCGCGGGTGTCGCAGGAGCCGGAGACCGTGCTCCAGTGCGGGAAGAGGGTGCGGCTGTAGCCGGAGAGGGAACCTTCCGCCACCGGGGTCACCGTGGCCAGGTACGAACGGGCCGCCGCGGCACTGATCGGGGCGGGCGGGGACGCCTGGGCGGTGGGCGCGCTGACGAGGGAGGTCAGGGCGGCGAGCGCGGCGGCCGGGGCGAGGACGCCGATCCGGCCGGCTCGACGCGCGTAGACGGAGGGTATGAACGCCATGGGGGCTCCCTTGATGCGTGGGGGTGATGGCCGTGCGACCCCGGCGGGTCGCGGCCATGGTGGCGGCGCCAGGTGTCCGACGGGTGGGCGCCAGGTGACAGGGTGCCGACATGGGCACGTCACATCAAGGAGTTCAACGGTCCCGAGTGGTAAAGGAGTTGAGGGGGAGGGGGAAGTGGCCGGGCGAGCTGGGGTCAACGTCACATTCCGGACGCCCCTGAGTGGCGGCGGGCATCGCGTACCCTGGAGGAGCGAAGGGGAGTAGCTCTACGCCGGACCGTCGACATACTGCTGGGTCACACCAGCCGGCGCCCGGAGGCAGACCGCGTCAGCGGCCGGCCAGCGAGACCTTCGGCCGCAGTGTCCTGGAGCCGCGCATTCCGCGTGGCGACGTACCGGGGTGCCGCCGTGCCGAAGCGACCCCCGATCCACCCAGGTCTCTCGGTACGACGGCGTCCTGCCCGACCGATTGAGGTTCAGCCCCCGTGTTCAGCTTCACCGTCACGGCGATCGCCTTCGGCGTCGTCTTCCTCGCCGAACTCCCCGACAAGACGGCCCTGGCCGGACTGATGCTCGGCACCCGCTACCGCGCGTCCTACGTCTTCGTGGGCGTCGCCGCCGCCTTCGCCCTGCACGTCGGCCTCGCCATCGCGGCGGGAAGCGTGCTCACGCTGCTTCCGCACCGGCTGGTACAAGCCGTCGTGGGCGTGCTCTTCCTCGCGGGGGCGGCCGTGCTGCTGCTCAAGAAGAGCGATGACGAGGAGGAGGTCAAGCCGCCCGCCGACCAGTCCTTCTGGAAGGTGTCGGGGGCCGGTTTCATGCTGATCCTGGTGGCGGAGTTCGGTGACCTGACCCAGATCATGACCGCCAACCTCGCCGCGCGGTACGACAACGCCGTCTCTGTCGGCGTCGGGGCGGTGCTGGCCCTGTGGGCGGTCGCCGGCATCGGCATCCTGGGCGGGCGCACGCTGATGAAGTACGTGCCGCTGCGGCTGATCACCAAGGTCGCGGCCGCGGTGATGGCGGCGCTGGCCGGGTTCTCGCTGTACGAGGCGATCACGGGCTGAGGTCCGTCCCGGCGGGGTGGTGATGCCGGGTGCCGGGTGCCGGGTGCCGGGTGCGGGGTGTCGGGTGCGGGGTGTCGGGTGCGGGGTCGCTGCGGGCGCCGCGGACGGTGCGCAGCTCGTGCGCCCGCGCGGGTTGCGGCGCCCCGCGCGGGTTGCGGCGCCCCGCGCGGGGCCGTCCCGCTGCCCCGCGGGGCGGCACGGAGCCTGATCCACCGCTTTGGCCGGGTGGGCACTCGGGTCGCGCCCCGGGCGGCCTTCAAGCCCCGGGAGGGGCTGGAATGCCCCTGCGGGGCGGAGCTGAACCCGGGCGCTGACCCGCCGCCCTGGCCGGGGCGGTGCCCTGCCGGCCGTGATGGTGCTCTGTCGGCCCGTCATCGGACGGCCTGGGCCCGGAAGGCCCGGACGGGCCGGGGCCGCCCGGCCCCCGGGGTGGTGAGGCCGCTCTGCGGGTCTCCCCGTTGACTGCTCCCGGCGGCCGCCCTGCGCATGTGCCGACGGGCGGCGTGCTCCTTGGCGCGGCCGTTCGTCAGCGTGCGGAGTGGTCCACAGTGCGGCCGAGCCTGGTGCCGCCGTAGGTAACCAGGGGGGTCCCCTCTGAGCAGGCCGGACGGGGGCGGGTGACGGGCCGCTCCGGAGGGCCGGTGTGGGTGGCTCGCGCTGCGGCCACAGCGTGATTCCTCCCCGGCCCTGGTCCCTCCCAGGGTGAGGCGTTCGGTCGCGTGCCACAGCGAAGTGGGCGCGGGGCGTAGGGCTGGCCGAGGCTGGTGTCGCCGTAGGGCGCCAGGGGGTCTCCTCTGAGCAGGCGGGACGGGGGCGGGTGACGGGCCGCTCTAGAGGGCCGGTGTGGGTGGCTCGCAGTGTGGCCGCGGAGTGGTGCCGTCCCCGGCGGTCCCGCCCAGGGTGAGGCGTTTGGCCGCGTGCCACAGCGGCGCACAAGGCCGGCCGAGCCTGGTGCCGACCGCGGGAGCCCGACAGGCACGCGCCGACGCACGGTACGAGCCACCCGGGCACCGGCACCGGCCTCGGCCGCTGCCCGTTCGCGGGTCGTTCTGCCGGGGCCCCAAGGGCTGTCCCGTGATCCGCGGTGGGTGAGCGCGGGGCGTCGGGGCGCGGTGCATCGCACGGCCCAGGGGCCATTGCCTCCTCAGGCGGTCTCGACATGTCGGTCGCCGTCGCGTGGATGCGCGACAAGGGTGCGACCCGATGTCGGGCTCGTCGTACTGGCCGATGCCGGCGGTGTAGGTGCAGGGAGGGTGAGCGCGGCGTTCCTGGGCGGGGCTGGGGGCGTCCTCACACTGGGCGTACGCGGGCGATCCGACAGCACGGCGAGATGCCGTAGCCGGCGCCCGCGCGCCCGGGGTTACCGGACAGCCCTGAGCCCCCTGCGGGCACTGATGCCGCAGCGGGGCGTACGCCACCGGCCGTCGGGCGCCGCTCCCGGAGGTACGGGAGTCGGCCGCGGGCCGGCCCGCCGGGTGGGATCCGTAGACCCGCCGGGCCGGTCAGGCGGGGGTGAGGGTGAGGGTGAGGGTGAGGGTGCCGTCCGGGGTGGAAGTGACACGTACCCGTGTCAGGTCGGGGACGTGGGCGGTCGGGGCGTGTGCGGCGGCGCGGGGCCCGATGCCGATCACGCGCATGCCGGCCGCCTGGCCTGCGGCGATACCGGCGGCCGAGTCCTCGAACACGATGCAGTCGGCCGGGTCCACGCCCAGCTCGGCCGCGCCTTTGAGGAACCCCTCGGGGTGGGGCTTGCTGGCGCCGACCGACTCGGCGGTCACCCGCACCCGCGGCATCGGCAGTGCGGCCGCCGCCATCCGGGTCCGGGCCAGGGCGGCGTCGGCGGAGGTGACCAGGGCGTGCGGCAGGTCGGCGATCGACGCCATGAACTCCGGGGCGCCGGCGATCGGGACCACGCCGTCGGTGTCGGCCGTCTCGCGGGCGAGCATCTCGGCGTTCTCCGCGTGGTTGAGCTCCATCGGACGCCCGGGCAACAGGATCGCCATCGTGGCGTAGCCCTGGCGGCCGTGCACGACCTCGAGCGCTTCCTGCGGGTCGAGCCCGTGGGCCACTGCCCAGTCCCGCCAGCACCGTTCGACCACCGCGTCGGAGTTGACGAGTGTGCCGTCCATGTCCAGGAGCAGGGCCTTGGCGGAGAGGGCGACGGTGGTGCGGGCGGCGTTGTTGGTGGTGCTGGCCGACATCGGCGGGGCTCCAGACGGGGGACAAAAGAGAACAAGTGGTTCCGTCCCCCGGTCAGGGAGTGAGGACGGAACCACTTTGTTCCTCCACTATACAAAATCTGACGCCGTTCGCGCCACCGGCTGTCAGTGAGGGGAGGCATGATCGGCGCAGCGGTCCTCGACAGGAGACGGGAGGCGTCATGCCGATCACGAGTGAGCAGGTCGCGCGGTACGGCTTCCTGCGGCAGCTGTACGCCGACCCGTACTTTCCCGACCACGTCGTCGACAAGGGCAGGGCGGTCCTCGTGCGGCTGTGTGAGCGGGTGGAGGCGGAGCAGCCGGCCGACCTGGCGGCGCTGTACGTGCTCACCCACGCGGCGACGGACGCGTTCAATCTGCTGGAGGCCGACTTCGAGGCGGCCGGGAGCGGGATCGAGACCGTTGCGCGGGAGGCCATCGCCGAGGACTTCTGGTTCGTGGCCGCGGCCTACGGGTTCACGGACGCGGACGTCGAGGAACTCATCGCCACCCGGGAGTGGTGAGCAGAGCCACGGGGCCCGGCGCCCCGGGCGCTGGGCCGTCTCTTCCGGATCCTGCCTGACCCGCGCCGCCCGACACCGGCACCTCGCCGCGTTGTCGGGGAAAGAGGCGGCCTAGCCCTCCAGGGCCTTGCGGGTCGCGGGGCCGTAGACGCCCCAGGGGTCCTCGGTGATGTCGTTGTACCACTGGAACTCCGACACCGCGTCCTCCGTGGACTTGCCGTACTTGCCGTCAGGCCGACCGCGGTACAGGCCCTGCCCGGCCAAGAGCTGCTGGAGCTTCTTCACCTCCGCGCCCGAGTCGCCGTAGCGCAGGGTCGGACCCTGCGCGGCCGGGGGCGGCGGTGGGGCGGCGGAGGTACGGCTCGGGGTGGGGGAAGGGGTGCGGGACGGCGCCGCCGAGGTGCGGGACGGGCTCGGTGATGCGGAGGGCGACGCCGAACGCGAGGCGCTCGGCGACGGCGAAGCCGAGGCGGACGCCGAAGCCGACGGGCCGGCCGAGGCGCTGGGCGATCCCTGCGACGGGACGCCCGGGGTCAAGCCCATCACCGGCGCGGACGGCTTCGCGTCGAGCAGCGTCGTACCGCCCGACCCGGAACCGCCGGACGCGCCGAGGGCCACGGCCACGCCACCGACGGCGACGAGGGCGGCGGCGCCGGCCAGCAGCAGGGGGAACTTGCGCCGCTTCTCGGGCCCCCCGCCCCCACCCTCCCCTCCCGCTGTCACGTTCGTGGTTCCCGGTGCCCGGGGGACCGCACGGAGCGGGACCGTGTGGTCCGGCCAGGGCTGCGGCGACGGTACGGGGGTCCCGTACGCCGGGGTGTCCTGGCGGGGCGGTACGGGGGCTCCGTACGCCGGGGCGTGCTCGTGGGGCGGCGCGGGCGGCACCGTGGGCAGGAGCTCCGTCGCGTCGGCGTCGGCGTCGGCGTCGGCGGGCGCGCCGGGCCCGGCCATCGCGCCCAGGACCGGCTGCGGGGACGGTCCGGCGTCACCCGACCGGCCGGTTTCGGACAGGTTGACGTACGGACGTATGCGCAGGGGGTCGAAACCCGCTACCGGAGCACACCCGCAGCCGGCGCCCGGGGCGTCGCATTCTGGACAGCGCTCAGCGCTCACTGGAAAACCCTCCCTGGGCCGATGCCAGCGATTATGCAGACCCACCGGGCCGCACCCAACCTCCCGACAGGCCATAACCGGACACACCGCTCAGGATGGAGATGTTGTCCTGCCCGAGGCCCAGACATTTACGGAGGAGCCGATGGCACAGGAAGTGACCACATCGGCGGTGGACCCCCGTCCACGCTCGGAGCACACCTCCCGTGAGGCGCTCGTCGCCATCGGCGCGCTGCTGCTCGGACTGCTCATTGCGGCACTCGACCAGACCATCGTCTCCACCGCGCTGCCCACGATCGTCAGCGACCTCGGCGGCATGGAACACCTGTCCTGGGTCGTCACCGCCTACATCCTCGCCTCCACGGCCGCGACACCGCTGTGGGGCAAGCTGGGTGACCAGTACGGACGCAAGAAGCTGTTCCAGGCCGCCATCGTCATCTTCCTCATCGGTTCGGCACTGTGCGGGCTGGCACAGAACATGCCGCAGCTCATCGGGTACCGCGCCCTGCAGGGTCTGGGCGGCGGCGGCCTGATCGTGCTGTCCATGGCGATCGTCGGAGACCTCGTCCCGCCCCGCGAACGCGGCAAGTACCAGGGCCTCTTCGGTGCGGTCTTCGGCGCCACCAGCGTCCTCGGCCCTCTGCTGGGCGGCCTGTTCGTGGACCACCTGTCCTGGCGCTGGGTCTTCTACATCAACCTCCCCATCGGTCTCGTCGCCCTCCTCGTCATCGCGGCCGCCCTGCACATTCCGGGGCGCCCCTCGAAACACACCATCGACTACCTCGGCACGTTCCTCATCGCCTCCGTCGCCACCTGCCTCGTGCTCGTCGCCTCCCTGGGCGGCACCACCTGGCCCTGGGGGTCGGCGCAGGTCATCAGCCTCGTCGTGCTGGCCGCCGTGCTGCTCGTCGCCTTCATCGCCGTCGAACGGCGGGCCGCGGAACCCGTCCTGCCGCTGAGCCTGTTCAAGATCCGCACCTTCACCCTCTGCTCGGTGATCAGCTTCGTCATCGGGTTCGCGATGTTCGGCGCGATGGTCTACCTGCCCACCTTCCTCCAGGTGGTCCGGGGCGTCTCACCGACGATGTCCGGTGTCCACATGCTGCCGATGGTCCTCGGCCTGTTGATCTCCTCCACCGGCTCCGGTCAGATCGTCAGCCGGACCGGCCGCTGGAAGGTCTTCCCGATCGTCGGCACCGCCGTCACCGCGGTCGGCCTGCTGCTCCTGCACCAGTTGCAGCGCACCAGTTCCGATCTGGTCATGAGCGTCTACTTCTTCGTCTTCGGCGCCGGTCTGGGCCTGGTCATGCAGGTGCTGGTCCTCGTGGTGCAAAACGCAGTCCGCTACGAGGACCTGGGCGTCGCCACTTCGGGCGCGACCTTCTTCCGTTCCATCGGCGCCTCCTTCGGCGTCGCCATCTTCGGCACGATCTTCAACAACCGTCTGGGTGACGAGCTGTCCGCCGCCCTCGCCGGGGTGCCGTTGCCTCCCGGGGTGAGCGTCAACGGTCTGGAGGCAGACCCGCGGGCAGTCGCGATGCTGCCGCCTGCTCTTCGGCCGCCCGTGCTCGACGCCTACGCGTCCTCCATCACCGACGTGTTCCTCTACGCCGTGCCGCTGGTCCTCGTCGCTTTCGTCGTCGCCTGGTTCCTCAAGGAGGACAAGCTGCGCGGCTCGGTCACCGCACCCGACGGGAGCGAGACCCTGGCCACCAACCCCGTCCAGCGTTCCTCCCGGGACGAGGTGGCCCGGGCGCTGTCGGTGCTCGGCACCCGTGAGGGCCGCCGCCACGTCTACGAGAAGATCACCGAGAAGGCCGGCTTCGATCTGCTGCCCGCCGCCAGCTGGATGCTGCTGCGGATCAACAAGTACGGATCGGCGGAGCCGGCGGTGCTGGCGGAACGCACCACCGTGCCGCTCAAGACCATCACGGATGCCGCCCGCCAGGTCGAGGAGCGCGGGCTCGCCGTCCGCGACGGGCTGCCGTTGATCCTGACCGACCGCGGCCGCGAGGTCGCGGCCCGGCTGGCCCGGGCGAGGGAGGAGTCGCTCGCCCAGCTGCTCGGTGATTGGTGGGGTCCTGAGCGGCCGACCGACCTGGCCGACCTGCTCAAGGAGCTCAACGACGAGCTGTGCGGATCCGACGCCGAGGAGCCCTACGACACCTTCTCGCGCCGCGACCACTCCAGCCACTGACCCGCGGGGTCGGCAGGGCGAGCCGCAGCTGTGGACGCCGTCAGCTGCGCACGTCCGTCAGCTGCCCACGCCCTCAACTGCGCCGAAGTACGGCCAGGTCCCGGCGTCGCTCACGCCCCTTCGGGGACGTCCGTCGCGGATATCGGCTTCTCGAACCAGTGCTCCGCATACGGGCCGGTGTTGTAGGCGGGTATCTCCACATACCCCTGCCGCGCGTACAGGCGCCGCGCCTCCACGAGATCGGACCGCGTGTCCAGGCGGACCCGCTCGGCGCCCAGTTCCCGGCCCGCGTCCTCAAGAGCCCTCAGCAGGGCCGCCCCGCCGCCGGTGCCGCGGGCGCGCGGGTCGACGTACACCCTCGTGAGTTCGGCGGTGGTCGCATCGAGGAGGCGTATGCCGCCGCAGGACATCGGACGGCCGTCGTACCGGCCGACCACGAAACGGCCCGTCGGCGGAGCGAGCCCGTCGGCCGGGTCGTCGCGCAGCCCCTGGTCGATCTCGTCCTCGGTGACGGACCTGCGCCAGTACCGGCCGGCGACTTCGGCGTAGTACGCGCGGCGCAGGGCGGTGGCGTCGGTGGTGGTGAACGGTTCGGGGGCGACCTGCCAGGTGCCCGTTGCGGTGATCTGCTCGCCGGCCTGTGCGTTGCTTTGTTCCGTGTGCTGTTCCGTGCTCTGTTCGCTGGTCATGGCGTCATTCTGGGGCGGTCGGCGGATGGCTGCGCTGGAATATCCACAGGGGCGGCCCGATGATGTGAAAAGGGGTAAATCACTGAGGTCGGAATGCCGGCCAGAGTTCGATCAGAGGATGTGGGCGCCATGTCCGAACACCCTGACGCCGCCTTGGTCCGCCGTGGCTACGAGGCCTTCAACAGCGGCGACTTGGAGACGCTCGGCTCCCTCATGACGGCCGACGTCATCCACCACGTACCCGGCGACAACATGCTCTCCGGGCACCACAAGGGCCGCCAAGCCGTCCTGGACCTCTACCGCGCCTTCGGCGAGGAGACCGGCGGCACCATGCGGGTCGAGCTGCTGTCGGTGCTCGTGGACGGACGCGGCCACGCCATGGCCTTTTACAACACCCGCGCCGACCGCGCCGACCGCGGGATCGAGATCCACCAGGGCCTCTTCTTCACCATCGTCGGCGGCAAGATCAGCGACATCGACCAGTGCACCCAGGACATCGACGAGGAGAACACCTTCTGGGGCTGAGGGCCGGGCAAGAACCGCAAGGAGACGGCGGCCGCCCGCCAAGAACAACGGACAGCCGCCGCGCGCCAAGAACAACGGACGGCGGCCGCCGACCGGCCCCGGCCCCCAGCCCCTGGGGCCCGGGCCTCAGCCCTGGGGCTTGGGCGCCGCCTGCTGCACGACCTCGAACGACCACACCGACGAACCCGACGCGGCCGGCTTCGGCCGCTCACCGCCACCCGCACCACCGCCACCCTGGTGCGCCGCCTTCATCGGGCCCTCCATCCACGCCTGGAAGTCCTCCTCGGAACGCCACCGCGTGTACACGAGGTACTGGTCCGTGCCCTCCACCGGACGCAGCAGCTCGAACCACTCGAACCCGTCCGAACCCTCCACGGCCCCCGCCCGCGAGGCGAACCGCTGCTCCAGCACCTCCCGCTGCTCGGCGGGCACGGTCAGCGCGTTGATCTTCACGATGCTCATGCCCGCCATCCTAGGGATCCCGCGCGGGATATCGTCGTCCCCAGGTAATCAAGTGGTGCATGAAGCGCGGCAGCCAGGCGAAGTCAGGGTTGCGGTCAACAGGGCGGGAGGCCGGCGAGGCGTGGCTAACGCGGCGGAGCACAGGGGTGGACCCGGACATGCCGGGGTCATAGGCGATGGCGGAAGGCTCGGGGCGGCGCGCCTCCTGCTGTGGGCGCTGGCGGCGGTACTCGCCGTCAGACAGGCCGCCGTCGTACTGCGCGTCCCACCGGGGCAGTGGCTCAGCGCCTTCCACCTCCCGGGCAGCCTGCCCGGCTCGCTCTACGACAGCGGTTCCGGCCAGTTCACCGGCACACCCTTCGCCGGCCTGGTCCTCAAGCCGTTCGTCGGGTTCGCCGCGCCCTCGCTGGAGGTGGCGTGGACCTGCGTCACGCTCCTGTTCGTCGCCGCGATCGGGCTGGTGGCCGCCCGGGCGCTGCCCGACCCGGTGCCGCGCCGCACCGCGCTGCTGGCCGCGCCCGTGCTGGTCGCGCTGATGATGGTGTCGCTGCCCGTCCGCGAGGCCGCCTCGCCCGGGCAGACCGCCGTACTCCCCGTCCTGCTGGTGCTGCTCGCCGCCTTCCGGGTGCCCGCCGAGCGGCCGGCCGGGTTCCTCGTCGGCCTCGCCGCCGCGCTGCAGCCCGGGCTGCTGCTCTTCGCGCCGCTGCTGTGGCTGACCGGGCGCCGCGCCGGGGCCAGGGCCGCCGCCGTGACCTTCGCCGGTGCCACCGCGCTGTCCTGGGCGTCGCTGCCGCGCGACTCGTGGACGTACTGGGTGCACAACGTCGCCGGCACCGGCCTCGGCGGAGCCCCCGACAGCCTCGCCAACCAGTCCCTGCACGGCGCCCTGCTGCGGATCGGCCTGAGCGGCCCGGGCGAGATCGTCCTCTACGTCGCCCTGGCCGCCGCAGTCGTCTGGACCGGCCTGCGCCGCGCGGCCCGCTACGCCCGCGACGGGCAACTGCTGCTCGCCGCCGCGATCACCGGCTGCGTGGCCGTCGCCGTCTCCCCGGCCGGCTGGCGCCACCAGCTGCTGTGGGTCCTGCTCGCGGTCGCCGGGAAGGTGGGCAGGCGCGCCGCCGACCGCACCGTGTGGCCGGTGGCCGTGGTCCTGGCCATGACCCTGTCCGCGGACGTGCTGCTGCCGAACCTGGCCGCGCTGGCCCCCGTACGCGACAACGTGCTGCTCCTGACGGCGCTGGCCGCGGCCTGCGCCGTACCGTTCCTGCCCCGCTCGTCCCCGTACTGGCGCGAGCCCGTACCCACGGCCTACGGGCGGCCGGCCGCCGCCCGCTGGTCACGCGTGCCGCTGATGCCGTTCTGGCGACGCGTACTGTCGCGCCCCAACCTGTTGCTGGAGCTGCTGCTGATACGGGTGGGGTACTCGCTCTACTCGCACATCCGGGCCGCCGCACCCACCAGCCGCAGCCTCGCCGAGAGCAACGGCAGGCTCATCCACGGCATGGAGAAGGCGCTCGGCCTCGACATCGAGCACGCTGTGAACCACGCGGTGGTCAACGCGCCCCCGGTGAAGGCGTTCTTCAACTTCTACTACACCTCCTTCCACTTCGTGGTCCCGCTGACCATCCTGGCCGTCCTGTACTGGCGCCGCCCCGGTGACTACCGCTGGGCGCGGGCCTCGCTGGGCCTGGCCACGGTCCTCGCGCTCGTCGGTTTTTGGCTGTTCCCGCTCGCGCCGCCGCGCCTGATGCCCGACCTCGGGTTCGTCGACACGGTGCACGGGGTGCAGGACCTGGCGCACCCCCAGTACGGGGCGATGACCGCCATCTCCAACCAGTACGCGGCGATGCCCTCGCTGCACTTCGGCTGGTCGCTGTGGTGCGGGATCGTCATCATCGTGCTGGCGCCCAAGACCTGGCAGAAGCTGCTGGGGGCGCTGCACCCGCTGATCACGGTGTGCGCGATCGTCGCCACCGCCAACCACTGGGTGCTCGACGCGGTCGGCGGCGCCCTCGTCGTCGCCGCCGGGTTCGGGCTGGTCTACGTGCTCTCCGGGCCGCGCGGCGCGCTCGCGCCGGCCGACGTCAGCCTCAGCATGCCGCGCCCGCGCACGCCGGAGCGGATGGGCAGCGCCAACCCGTCCGGGGAGCGCACCAGCGCCTGACCCGCACACGGGCGCAGCGCAGGGCGCGTACATGCGGCCCGCGCAGGGCGTGCACATGCGGCCCGTGCAGGCGCGCGCGGCCCCAGGCGTTCCCCACGCGGCCCCCGCGCAGGCCGAAGGGGTGCCGGAGCACGGCATCGAGCCCGCTCCGGCACCCCTTAGATGGATCGCCGCGTCCGTCCAGGATGGGGCCGCAGCACCGCCCCCGCCACCCGGGACACCGCTCGACGTCCTACGCCTGCCCGTCCGCGGGCAGCTGCGCCACCACGAGTGCGATCGCGGCCTCGGCGGTGTCGGTCTCGCCGACGACCTGCTCCCCACGCGGGCCGCGCACCCGGAACCGGCCGTCGGGCAGCGGTTCGGCCGCCGGCACGTCGACGTTGAACGGCGGGCTCGTACGGGAGCTGAACCACAGGGTCCACTGCTTCGTGAACGGGTACAGCCGGCGCAGCCGCGGTTCGGCGGAGGCCGCCGCCAGCAGCGCCAGAACGCCCTGGCTCAGCGTCTTGGACTCGGCCCGGTCCCGCACCAGCCGCCACGTCAAGGGCATGCGCTGCCAGCGGGCTTCCACCGCGTCGGTGGCCCCGCGTTCCTCCTGAAGGTTCATCCGCGAAGTGTGCTGCCCCGACGCCGCAAGGACAACGGTTTCGCAGGTCACGAACCGGTAGACCAGCGGACGGCAGGGGCCGGGGCGTGGGCGGGAGCGGCCCCTGCCGCCCTGGATCACGGGTCAGCCGCGGCCGTGGCTGACCCGGAGCTCCTTGATCCCGTTGAGCCAGGCCGCGCGCAGCCGCCGCGGGCCGTCCCCGGCGAGGCGCAGGTCGGGCAGGGAATCGGCGAGCGCGTTGAAGATCAGGTCGATCTCCATCACGGCCAGGGACTTGCCGAGGCAGAAGTGCGGCCCGCCGCCACCGAACCCGAGGTGGGGGTTGGGGTCGCGGGTGATGTCGAAGACGTCCGGGTCCTCGAACACCTCGGGGTCGTGGTTGGCGGAGGAGTAGAACAGCCCCACCCGGTCGCCCGCCTTGATCTTCTGCCCGCCGAGCTCGGTGTCCTGGGTGGCGGTGCGCTGGAAGGACACCACCGGCGTGGCCCAGCGCACGATCTCCTCCGCCGTCGTCGACGGGCGCCTGTCCTTGTACAGCTCCCACTGCTCGAGGTGGGTGAGGAAGGCGTGCATGCCGTGGCTGATGGCGTTGCGGGTGGTCTCGTTGCCGGCGACCGCCAGCAGCAGCACGAAGAAGCCGAACTCGTCGGAGCCCAGGTTGCCCTGGCCCTCGGCGGCCACCAGCTGCGTCACGATGTCCTTGGCCGGGCACTCCTTGCGCGCAGCGGACAGGTTCATGGCGTAACCGATGAGTTCCATCGCCGCATCGGCGCCGACCTCCTCGGTGATCGCGTACTCCGGGTCGTCGTAGGCGATCATCTTGTTCGACCAGTCGAAGATGCGCGCGCGGTCCTCCTGCGGCACGCCGATCAGCTCGGCGATGGCCTGGAGGGGGAGTTCGCAGGCGACCTGGGTGACGAAGTCGAAGCTGCCGTCGGCAGAGGCGGACAGCGCCTCTTCGACGATCTTCCGCGCGCGGTCGCGCAGTGCCTGCTCCAGTCCGCGGATCGCCCGGGGGGTGAAGCCGCGCTGCACGATCTGGCGCACGCGCGTGTGTTCCGGCGGGTCCATGTTCAGCATGATGAGGCGCTGGGCATCAATGGCATCACGCCGGATGTGCTCGTTGAAGCGGATGATCGCCGTGTTGAGGGTGGAGGAGAACAGCTCCGGGTGCGTGGAGACGTACTTGACGTCCGCGTGCCGGGTGACGGCCCAGTACCCCTCGTCGTCGAAGCCGGTCACGCCCCGCCGCTGGGCGCACCACCACACGGGCGCCGTCCGCCGCAGCTGCGCGAACTCCGGGAAGGGGACGCGGGCGTGGAGGAGGTCGGGGTCGGTGGCGTCGAAGCCTTCGGGCAGCGCGGGACACGACATCGGGCGACTCCAAGGTCTGACAGCCCATCAGAAGATGGCTCGAAGGTAGTAACGAGTTCTAGAAGTGACAAGGGCCGCGGCGTCGGCTGTTGCGTGTGGAATCCGTGTAAGCCGCGTGCAAGACCCTTGCGTGCCGGGCCTGCGGGTCATAAGACTGCGCAGAGAAGTAGAACGCGTACTAGTTCAGGCGGGGCGCCGGGACGGCCCGCCGCGCCGGCACCGTGCAGGAGAGGACGAGCTCATGGCCGCGGAACCCGTCATCGTCGAAGCCGTACGCACCCCCATCGGAAAGCGCGGGGGCTCGCTCGCCAACCTCCACCCCGCCTACCTGCTCGGCGAGACGTACCGCGAACTGCTCGCCCGGACCGGAATCCAGCCCGACTGCGTCGAACAGATCGTCGGCGGCACCGTCACCCACGCCGGCGAGCAGTCGATGAACCCGGCCCGCAACGCCTGGCTGGCCATGGGCCTGCCCTACGAGACCGCCGCCACCACCGTCGACTGCCAGTGCGGCAGCTCACAGCAGGCCAACCACATGGTCGCCAACATGATCTCCGGCGGGGTCATGGACATCGGCATCGCGTGCGGCGTCGAGGCCATGAGCCGCGTCCCGCTCGGCTCGGGCTCCAAGCACGGCCCCGGCAAGCCCTTCCCGGACGAGTGGAACGTCGACCTCCCCAACCAGTTCGAGGCCGCCGAGCGGATCGCCCGCCGCCGGGGCCTGACCCGCGAGGACGTCGACCGGCTCGGCCTGCTGTCCCAGGAGCGGGCCGCGGCCGCCTGGGCCGAGGAGCGCTTCAAGCGCGAGACCTTCGCCGTGCAGGTGCCGACCACCGAGGCGGAGCAGGCGGCCGGCCAGGGCATGTGGCGACTGGTCGACCGGGACGAGGGGCTGCGGGACACCTCCATGGAGGCGCTGGCCCGGCTCAAGCCGGTCATGCCGACCGCCGTGCACACCGCCGGGAACTCCTCCCAGATCTCCGACGGCGCCGCGGCCGTGATGTGGGCCTCGCGCAAGATGGCCCGCGCCCTCAAGCTCAAGCCGCGGGCCAGGATCGTCGCCCAGACGCTGGTCGGTGCGGATCCGCACTACCACCTGGACGGGCCGATCGACGCGACGCGGGCCGTGCTCGGCAAGGCCGGGATGTCCCTGAGGGACATCGACCTCGTCGAGATCAACGAGGCGTTCGCCTCGGTCGTCCTCAGCTGGGCGCAGGTCTTCGACCAGGACCTGGAGAAGGTCAACGTCAACGGGGGCGGCATCGCGATCGGGCACCCCGTCGGCGCGACCGGCGCCCGGCTGATCACCACCGCGCTGCACGAGCTGGAACGGCGGGACAAGGAGTTCGCGCTGATCACGATGTGCGCGGGCGGCGCGCTGGCGACCGGGACGATCATCCAGCGGCTGTGACGGCGGTCGCCGAGGGGCGTACCGCCACTGAACCCATTGGGATGGGGAAAGCCGAAGGCCCCGGTGGCCGGCCTGGGGAGGCCGGCCACCGGGGCCTTCGCACACGCACCACTCAGGTGCGTCGTGCGGCGTCCGCTGCCACTGGCGGCTTAGTACCAGTGGTGCGACTGCCAGAAGTTCCAGGCGCCCACGGGGCTGCCGTAGCGGGAGTTCATGTAGTCCAGGCCCCACTTGATCTGGGTGGCCGGGTTCGTCTTCCAGTCGGAGCCCGCGGAAGCCATCTTCGAGGCCGGCAGGGCCTGGACCAGGCCGTACGCGCCGGAAGAGGCGTTCGTGGCGGTGTGGTTCCAGCCACTCTCGCGGGACACGATCTGGTTGAAGGCCGCGAACTGCGCCGGGTCCTTGATCATCTGGCGCGCGATGGCCTTGGCGTCCATCGGGGCCGCCTGGGCGGGAACCGTGGCGAGCATGGAGCCGGCGACGCCCAGGGCGAGGACGGAGCCCGCGAGGGTCTTCTTGGTGGCGGCGATGCGGCGGATGACGGCGTTGGACACGGAGGGAACCTTCCGAAGGGGACAAGGGCGGTCGCTGCATGCCGAAGACATGCGTGAGCCACTCACGCAAAGGAGAGGGGTTCGTCAGGCGGGGGGTGGGAACCCCTGCCGCCGTGGCGACATCACCCAGTTAGCCAGGTCCGGGCAGCCCTGGCAACGACCCCTGTTACTAGGCACTTTCATAGCGGGCCCCCTGTGACCCGGGTGCGCTCCGGCAGGGGTCCGCGCAGGTCAGGGCGGGTTTTGCGGGGGTCGAACGGGGGCCCGGGAGGCTACTAAAGAGCGCCGTATGTGACGTGGGTCCTGTGGGCCGCCTCACCCCGAAAGGGCCCGGATCTCACGCTGTGTGACCGGGCGTGCAACGAAATAGGGTGTGGTCGGGGCCACTTTCAACGCATATCGAAGCAAATCGGGGCATCGAACGCTGCTTTCCGCGTCGCCCGGCGGAGCGCTTTCAGCAGGGTCGTGCCGAGCGCGAGCGTCAGTACGACGGTCAGGGCGGCCCGGCCGAGGTCCCAGCCGACCGAGGTGGCGAGGCAGTACGCGAGGAAACGGGCCAGGTTCGCCGGCACCGGGTCGCCCGGGTGGAAGGAGATGCCCTGGCCCATGCCCTGGAGCAGCACCCAGCCCTGCAGGTTCATGACCGTGCCGTAGGCGAACGAGCCCACGCACCCGTACGCCGCGAGCATCCACACCTCGGCCCGCCCCCGGATCCGGCCGGGCCCCGGAAGCAGCCCGGCGCCCAGCGAGAACCAGCCCAGCGCCAGCATCTGGAACGGCATCCACGGCCCCACACCGCCCGTGAGCAGCGCGGACGCGAACATCGTCACGGAGCCGAGGACGAAACCGAAACCGGGACCCAGGACGCGGCCGCTGAGCACCATCAGGAAGAACATGGGCTCCAGGCCGGCCGTACCGGCGCCCAGCGGTCGCAGCGCGGCGCCCACCGCGGCCAGCACGCCCAGCATGGCGACGGCCTTGGAGTCCATCCCCTGGTCGGCGATCGTGGCGACGACCACCGCAACCAGCAGCGGCAGGAGCGCCGCGAAGAGCCAGGGGGCGTCCTGGGAGTGGGAGAGGCCGGAGCGGCCGTCGGCGAGCAGGGGCCAGCCGAAGGCGGCGATGCCGATGAGGGTGACGAGGGTCAGCGCGGCGGCGGCGCGGGGCCCGAGGGGCAGGGGGCGGGCGGCGGTCATGAGGGGCGGCCCTCCGGGGCCGTGGAGGCCTTTGCCGAAGGCTCCGGCGGCGGGGACAGGGCGGCGGCGACCTGGGACACCGTGAGCCAGTGGCCGGGCGCCAGGACCTTGGCCACCTGCGGGGCGAAGGCGGGGGAGGAGACGACCACCTCGGCGGTCGGGCCGTCGGCGACGACCTCCCCGCCGGCCAGGACCACCACGCGGTGGGCCAGCTCGGCGGCGAGCTCGACGTCATGGGTGGCCAGGATGATGGCGCGGCCGTCGGCGGCCAGGGCGCGCAGGAGCTCGACCAGTCGCGCCTTGGCGGCGTAGTCGAGGCCGCGGGTCGGCTCGTCGAGCAGCAGCAGGGCCGGTTCGCCGGTCAGGACCAAGGCGAGGGCCAGGACCAGGCGCTGGCCCTCGGACAGGTCGCGGGGGTGGGTGTCGTCGGCGACGCCGGGGAGGAGGGAGGTGACGAGGGCGCGGCAGGTGCCGGGGGCGGCGCCCGCGTCCGAGTCGGCGGCGGCGCACTCGGCGGCGACGGTGTCGGCGTACAGGAGGTCACGGGGGTCCTGCGGGACGAGCGCGACACGGCGGATCATCTGCGGGGGTGGCGTGCGGTGGGGGGTGAGGCCGCCGACGAGCACCTCGCCGGTGGTGGGGGCGAGGGTGCCGGCGAGGGCGGCGAGGAGGGTGGACTTGCCGGCGCCGTTGCGGCCCATGAGGGCGATGGTTTCGCCGGGGGTGACGGTGAGGGTGATGTCGTGGAGGACCTCGGCGCGGGCGCGGCGCAGGGTGAGGTGGGTGACCCGGGCCGGTTGCTCCGCCGGTTGCTCCGCCGGTTGCTCCGCGGGTTTCGTGGCGGGGTCGCGTCGGCGGAGGCGGGCCCAGAGGGAGGTGTGCGGCGCCGTCGCGCGAGCGGCCCCGGCTGCGCCGGGCTGTGCGGGGCTCCGCCCCGCGCCCCGCGCCTCAAACGCCGGCGGGGCTGGAAAACCGGCCTCGCGCGCCGGCGGGGCTGGAAAACCGGCTTCGCGCGCCGGCGGGGTGGGAGAACCGGCCTCGCGCGCCGGCGGGGCTGGAAAACCGGCCTCGCGCGCCGGCGGGGTGGGAGAACCGGCTTCGGGCGCCGGCGGGGTGGGAGAACCGGCTTCGGGTGTCGGCGGGGTGGGGGAACCGGTGTCGCGCGCCGGCGGGGCCGGGTGGGGGTGGGTCGGAAGCTGCGCCCCGGGCATCGGCGGGGTGGGAGAACCGGCCTCGGGCGTCCGCGGGGCCGGAAAACCGGTCACGAGGGCCGGGTGAAGCGTAGGTGCGGCCGGGGTAGGGGGCGGTGCCGCTGCGAGGCGGGCTTTGAGGGGGGCGGCGAGGCGGCGGGCGTCGCGGACGGAGAGCGGGAGCGGGGACCAGCCCGCGAGACGGCCGAGGGAGACGACCGGGGGGTGGACCGGGGAGACCGCCATGATCTCGGCCGGGCTGCCGAGGACGGGGGCCGCGCCCGGTGCGGCGAGGAGCAGCACGCGGTCGGCGTACTGCACCACCCGCTCCAGGCGGTGCTCCGCCATCAGCACCGTCGTGCCGAGGTCGTGCACCAGGCGCTGCAGGACCGCCAGCACCTCCTCCGCCGCCCCCGGGTCCAGCGCGGACGTCGGCTCGTCCAGCACCAGCACGCGCGGGTGCGGGGTGAGCACCGACCCGATCGCGACCCGCTGCCGCTGACCGCCCGACAGGGTGGCCAAGGGCCGGTCCCGCAGCTCGTTCAGGCCCAGCAGGTCCAGCGTCTCCTCCACCCGACGCCGCATCACCGCAGGTGGCAGCCCCAGCGACTCCATCCCGTAGGCCAGCTCGTCCTCCACCACGTCCGTCACGAAGTGGGCCGCCGGGTCCTGCCCGACCGTGCCCACCACGTCCGCGAGCTCCCGCGGCCGGTGCGTGCGCGTGTCCCGTCCCGCAACGGTGACCCGCCCCCGCAGCCGGCCGCCCGTGAAGTGCGGGACCAACCCGCAGACGGCACCCAGCAGCGTCGACTTGCCGACTCCCGACGGGCCGACCAGCAACGTCAGCTCGCCCTCCGGCACGGTGAAGTCCGCGTCCCGCAGCGCGGGGGCGCGGGCGCCCTCGTAGGTGACCGAGACCTGCTCGAACCGGATCACAGCGACGACGCCTCCTTCGGCGGTACGGGTGCCACGAGGGCGGGGAGCAGCCCGATGAGGATCGCCGCCGCGGGCCACAGCGGCAGCGCCGGGGCGACCAGCGGCACCACCCCCGGGCGCAGGCCCTGCGGGTCCGCCGCCCCGGCGTAGGCGAGCAGGGCCGCCACCGCCGCGCCCGACCCGGCGACCAGCCAGGCCCGGCCGCCCCACCGGTCGGGCCGGTACCGGGTGCGGACGCTGCGCCGGCCGCCCAGGCGCAGTCCGGCCAGGGCCAGGGCGAGGCCCATCAGGAGGACGGGCAGGCCGAACACGGCGCCCTCCGCCGCGAGCAGCCCGTACGTTCCGGCGCACATGCCGAGGAGTCCGCCGAGGGTGAGCGCGCTGGTGGTGCGGCGCACGGCGGGCGGGACCTGCGCGGTGCGGCCGTACCCCCGCGCGTCCATGGAGGCGGCCACCGCCACCGAGCGCTCCAGGGCGCCCTCCAGTACCGGCAGGCCGATCTGCAGGACGGCCTTCACCCCGCCGGTGGGGCGCCCGCGCAGCCGGCGGGCGGTGCGCAGGCGGGCCACGTCGGCCACCATGTTGGGCGCGAAGGTCATCGCGACGACCACGGCCACGCCCGCCTCGTACAGGGCGGCGGGCAGCGACTTGAGCAGCCGGGCCGGGTTCGCGAGCGCGTTCGCGGCGCCGACGCACACCAGCAGGGTGGCGAGCTTCGCGCCGTCGTAAAAGGCGAAGACCAGCTGCTCGGCGCTGACGCGACCGCCGAGACGGATGCCCTGCGCCCATGCGGGCAGGGCGACCTCCGGGAGGGTCACGAGGGTGTGCGCGCCGGGGACGGGCGAGCCGAGCAGGGTGGAGAAGACCAGGCGCAGGCCGATGACGACGAGCCCGAGCCGCAGGAACGCGCCGTAGGAGCGCGCCCAGGGCGCGGCGGTGCGGCGGGCGGCGACGACGTAACCGGCGACGGCGACGATCAGCCCGAGCAGGAGCGGGTTGGTGGTGCGCGAGGCGGCGGTCGCGAGCCCGAGCGCCCACACCCACCAGGCCCCTGCGTGCAGGGCGTTGCCCCGACGTGCCTCGGGAGCCCTGCCCAAGCCCCTTGCGTCGTACGCCGGCACGCGCGACCCCTCACCGGCCCCGCCCGGACCGTCCCCGGCCGGGGCCAGGTGGCCGGGTGCGGCGCCGTGCGGGGTGTCCGTGCGCGGGGCCCGCGGGAGCGGCGTCATCGGGAGCGGCGGCGGGACTGCCAGACGCCGGCCGCCGCGAGGGCGGCTACCGCCGCGGTACCCGCGAGCAGGCCCGCCGAGGGACCGCCGTCACCGCCCGGGGCGGCCTTCGGCTCCTGCCGCGCGCCCTCCGCGAGCGGCTCCCCGCAGCCCTGCCCCGGGTAGCCGGAGATCGCGCACAGCAGCGCCGCGCTGTTGTAGCGCAGCGGCTTCGCCACCGAAGCCAGCGCCTCGGCGGTCGTGGCGTCCGGGGCCACCTGCGCGCAGGCGGTGCGCGGTCCGGCCTGCGGCGGGGTCTCACCGGAGGGCGAGTCCTGCGGGAGCCCGAAGTCGATGACCAGGGCCACCCGCTTCTTGCCCTCCACCGCCGGGGTGCCCGCGCAGACCGCCGCGAAGTCGGCGTCGGCCCGCGGCCGGGACGCCCGGTCCCCGGCGTCCTTGCTCACCGCGAAGCGGAAGCCCTCGACGGTTCCGTCCGCCGGACGGGCCGCCGTCCCCTGGGTGGCGTACGTCCAGGGGCCCTTCGCGCCGCCGTCCCAGAACGACCAGTAGCGGTAGCTCGACGCCAGCGCCGGGGACGCGGCCAGGAGGGTGAGGAGGACGCCGAGGGCGGCGGCGAAAACGGGCAGCCGGCGCATCAGACCTGGTTCTTCTTCCGGCGGCCGCTCAGCAGGAAGCCGATGCCGACGCCCGCCGCGGCGCCCGCGCCGATCATCCAGCCGATGTTGCCGGAGCCGTCCTCGTCCTTGTCACGTGCGGGCATGGCGCCCGTCGCCGGCGTCTGCGGGGCCGGGCCCGTCGCGTTCAGCGCCGCGATCAGGTCGGTGCCGCCGAAGGCCCGCGGGTCGGTGCCCGTCGCGTGTGCGGTGAGGACCAGGGTGCCCAGCGCCGCCGGGTTGCCCTTGGCCCACTGCGCCGAGTTGCCCTTGAGCCACTCCAGCGCGCCCGCCGCCGACTGCTTGTGGCCGGCCGCGGCCAGGGCGATGACGGCGTCGGCGGTGTTGCCGGTGTCGGGGGTGGGCTGGTCGGCGCCCGGGGTGGCGGCCGTCAAGTGGCCGTCCTTCTTGAGGGCTTCGGCCAGGTACCCGGCCGCGCCCTCGGCGGCGGCCGCGGGGTCGGGTGCGCCCGCCGGGCAGGCCGGGGCGGCCGCGGGGGTGTCCGTGGAGGCCGGGGCGACGACGGCGCCCTTGCCGAGGCCGGCCAGGGTCGCGGCGGCCGTCGCGTCGGCGTTGGCGGGGAGCTTGCCGTCGGTCGGCTGGTACCCGAAGGCACCCCGGTCGGAGGCCGGTTCGGCGTCGCAGCCCAGCCGGAAGGAAAGCAGGCCGTCGTACGCGGACTTGCCCGCCTTCGACGTGACGTCGGCCGGCTTCTCGCCCGCCACGGCCAGCGCGCTGATGACGACGGAGGTGGAACTCGCCTCGCTCGGGGAGCCCGGGACGTACGCCCAGCCGCCGTCCTCGTTCTGGACGGACTTGAGCCAGTCCACGCCCTTCTTGACCTGGGCGTCGTGGCCGCCGAGCGCCTTGAGTGCCTGCACGGCCACCGCGGTGGCGTTGGTGTCCAGCGGCGTCGCCGGGTCGCACGCCTTCGTCGCGTCCGCGCGGAAGGAGGCGAAGCCGCCGTCGGCGCACTGCTGGCCGCTGAGCCAGGCGATGGCCTGCGGGGCGGGGCGCAGACCGACCGTGTGCTGGGCGAGCAGGGCGAACGACTGGCGCCAGACACCGTCGTAGGTGGGGTCGGCCTGGCCGAACAGACCGGAGGGGATCACCGGCGCCGGGGAGGGGGAGGGGGCGGCGAGTGCGGCGGGAGCGGCGCCCAGGCAGAGCACGGCGGAGGCGGCGAGCGCGGCTGCGCTGCGGCGGACGTTCATGGCGGGGCGGGTGCCTCTCGTGCTGGGGGAGCGGGGGCAGGCACACGCGGGTACCGGGCTCCGGCTCCGTATTCCTCGACGGTGCCGGCCGCCGGGGGCCCGGCGGCACGAGCCGCGCACTCCCGGCGGGGCATCCCGGCTTCCCGCCCCCGGCGGCGCCGGTGCGGGTCACGGTTGCGGGTCAGCGCCGGATTCGCACCGGCTTGCCCCCGTACGGAAGTGTGGACGACGGCCTTACTGTACCGGCCCGGGTCCGGCCCCCCGGGGGCCGCCTGCCCGGGGTGCAACTGAGGAGCGCCCCTTACCCGGCGCCGGGGCCCGGGGCGGCGCACCGCCCGGGTGCCGCGCCCTGGGCGGCACACACCGGCCGGTACGTCACACCGCCCGGTACGTCACCGGGTCCGTGCCCGGCACCGCTTCCGCCCTGCCCTGTTTCACCAGCCGCCGCAGGTGCGCTTCGGCTTCGGAGACCGCGATGTTCCGGGACCCGTACGGGATCTGCTCCCAGGGCCGGTTCCACTGCATCCGCTCGGCGAGCCCCCACGGGGTCAGCGGCTCGGCGAGCAGCTCCCGGAGCCCGTCCAGCCGTTCCTCGTGGTGTGCCAGCAGCTCCCGCACCCGGGCCGGGGCGTCGGTGAAGGGGTGCTGGTGGGCGGGGAGCACCTCGGCCGGGCGGAGGCGGCCGACGCGTTCGAGGGAGTCGAGGTAGTCCCCGAGCGGATCGGTGACCCGCTCGTCCTGCGGGTTCTCGTACAGCCCGATGTGCGGGGAGATGCCGGGCAGGAGGTGGTCCCCGGAGAAGAGGCGGCCGTTGCCGGGGAGGTCCGCCGGGTGGGCCTCCTCCAGGTGCAGGCAGACGTGGCCGGGGGTGTGGCCGGGGGTCCAGATCGCGCGCAGCCTCCGCCCGGCGAGGGGCAGCAGCTCGCCGGGGACGATCTCCCGGTCGGGGACGGCGGCCCGCAGCCCGGGCAGGGTCCGCATCCGGCCGCTCGCCCGGGCCGCCCGCAGCGGGGCGATGTGCTCCTCGGGGGCGCCGGCGGTGACCAGCTTCTCGCTCATGTAGTCGAACCAGACGCCCGGTTCGGCGGACCGGGTCCGTACGACGACTTCGGTGTCGGCGGCGTGCATCGCGATCCAGGCGCCCGACGCCTCCCGGACCCGCCCCGACAGGCCGTGGTGGTCGGGGTGGTGGTGGGTGATGACCACGCCGTGGAGGCCGGTGACGGGGATGCCGAACGCGGCGAGGCCGGCCACCAGGGTGTCCCAGGAGTCGGGGTCGTCCCAGCCGGTGTCGATCAGGACGGGCCCGCGGTCGGTGTCGAGGACGTGGACGAGCGTGTGCCCGAGCGGGTTGTCGGGGATGGGGACCTTGATGCTCCGCACGCCTCCGCCGTGGTCGGTGACCTGAGGTGGGGCGAGGGGCGTCATGCGGACTCCAGGGGACGAGAACGTGGAACGGGTGCGGAACGGGAGCACGGAACGAGAACGTGTTGCATTGGTCGCCCCAGTCCACCATCCGGGTACGGGTTCTGACTAGTCGTCGGATCCGCGCCCCGGCTGTTGCGTGCGCGCCGTGGACTCCTGCAACTAGAACTGGTATCAGTTCTGGGACGCCCAGCCCGCTGGTAGCCGCAGGAGGCCTTGCCATGACCGAGCTCGTGGAACACGGACAGCTGTTCATCGGCGGGCAGTGGACGGATCCGCTGGGCGACGCCACCATCTCCGTCGTCTCACCCCACACCGAACAGGTCATCGGCAGCGTCCCGCACGCGAGCGCGGCGGACGTGGACCGCGCCGTCGCCGCCGCCCGCAAGGCCTTCGACGAGGGGCCCTGGCCCCGGATGACCCTGGAGGAGCGGATAGCCGTCGTCTCCCGGATCAAGGACGCCATCGCCGTCCGGCACGAGGAGATCGCGCGCTCGATCAGCTCCCAGAACGGGTCCCCGTACTCCTGGAGCGTCCTCGCCCAGGCGCTGGGCCCGATGATGGTCTACGACGCCGCGATCACCGTCGCGCGCGACTACCGGTACGAGGAACACCGCCAGGGCGTGCTCGGGCCGATCCTGGTGCGGCGCGAGCCGGTGGGGGTCGTCGCCGCCGTCATCCCGTGGAACGTCCCGCAGTTCGTGGCCGCCGCCAAGCTGGCGCCCGCGCTGCTCACCGGCTCGGCGGTGATCCTCAAGCCCTCGCCGGAGTCGCCGCTCGACTCCTACATCCTGGCCGACATCGCGCGGGAGGCCGGCCTGCCGGAGGGCGTGCTGTCGATCCTGCCCGCCGACCGGGAGGTCAGCGAGTACCTCGTCGGGCACCCCGGCGTGGACAAGGTCGCCTTCACCGGTTCGGTGGCGGCCGGCAGGCGCGTCATGGAGGTCGCCGCGCGCAACCTGACCCGGGTCACCCTCGAACTCGGCGGCAAGTCCGCCGCCGTGATCCTTCCGGACGCCGACCTGGAGTCCACCATCGCCGGGATCGTCCCGGCCGCCTGGATGAACAACGGGCAGGCCTGCGTGGCCCAGACCCGGGTCCTCGCGCCGCGCAGCCGCTACGGGGAGGTGGCCGAGGCCCTCGCCGCCGCCGCGGCCGCGCTGGTCGTCGGAGACCCGCTGGACCCGGCGACGCAGCTCGGGCCGCTCGTGGCGCAGCGGCAGCAGCAGCGCTCGCTGGACTACATCCGGATCGGGCAGGAGGAAGGCGCCAAGGTCCTCACCGGCGGCGGCCGCCCGGCGGGCCTGGAGCGGGGCTGGTACGTCGAACCCACCCTCTTCGGGGACGTCGACAACTCGATGCGGATCGCCCAGGAGGAGATCTTCGGCCCGGTGGTGTGCCTGATCCCCTACGGGGACGAGGCCGAGGCGGTACGGGTCGCCAACGACTCGGAGTTCGGCCTCAGCGGCAGCGTCTGGACCGGCGACGTGGAACACGGCCTCGACTTCGCCCGCGCCGTCCGCACCGGCACCTTCAACGTGAACACCTTCAGCCTGGACATGCTGGGGCCGTTCGGCGGCTACAAGAACAGCGGCGTGGGCCGGGAGTTCGGGCCCGAGGGGCTGAGCGAGTACCTGGAGCACAAGATGATCCACCTTCCGGCGGGGTACCAGGCCCCGGGGACCGGTGCCTGATGGGTGACCGCTGGCAGGTGGAGGTCGACCGCGGGGTGTGCATCGGCTCGGGCATGTGCGTGAACCACGCCCCGGCGGGCTTCACCCTCGACTCGGCACGCCAGTCCCACCCCCGCGAGCCGGAAACCGACGCGAACGAGCTGCTCCTGACGGCGGCCGAAGGCTGCCCGGTGGAGGCCATCACGATCACGCTGCTGACCACGGGGGAGGCGGTGTTCCCGCCGGAGGAGTAGGGGCGGGGCTTCGGGGGGCGGGGTTTCGGGGGGCGGGGTGTCGGCCGGGGTGCTCGGCCCGCTGGGCGGGGCCGGGGGGCGGGGTGTCGGCCGGGGTGCTCGGCCCGCTGGGCGGGGGTTGCGGGGGCGGGGTTTCGGCCGGGGTGCTCGGCCTGCCGGGCGGGGTTGCGGGGGCGGGGTGTACACCGGACGGGATCAGAGAGGGCATGGGGGGTTCCCGTCAGTCCGATCGTCTCTCCGCGTCGGGCCGGTCCCTCAAGGGCGCTCCTTCGTCGCGTCGCTTCGCGATGGCCTTCGGCCACCCTTGACCGACCGGCCCGCCACGGATCAACGAAGACTGCCGGGAACCCCCCAAGAGAACGATCACCGGGCAGAGACCCGGAGGAGCGGCCACGTCAGCGATCCGAGGCGGGGTCCCCGCGCATCAGATCGCTACGCGCTCCTCCCGTCCCGGCGTCCGCAGACCGTCTGGGGCTGGACATAGGCCGCCAATTCGGGCATGTGGTGCGGGCGGTGGGCGTCTGCGGGCGGTGAAGGGCTCTTGTCGGAGTCTGATGCCGGATTTCTCCACCTCAGGCTCCGACAGGAGGCCGGGCGGCCCGCAGTCGCAGTCCGGGGCGGCTGGAGGGGGCCGTGGGCGGCCTATGTCCAGCCCAAGACGGTCCGGAGACGCTGGGACGGGGGGAGCGCGTAGCGATCTGGCGCGGTATCCAGGAGTGGGGCCCCTGCAGCTGTGAGGGGGATGGGCAGAAAGCAGGCACCGGCCCGTTCCTCTGGGGGTTTCCCGTCAGTCTTCGTTGATCCGTGGCGGGCCGGTCGGTCAAGGGTGGCCGAAGGCCATCGCGAAGCGACGCGAGCGCAGCGAGCGCCCTTGAGGGACCGGGCCGACGCGGAGAGACGATCGGACTGACGGGAAACCCCCATGCCGTCTCTGAGCCGGTCCGGTGAACACCCCGCCCCCGCAACCCCGCCCGGCGGGGCGAGCACCCCGGCCGAAACCCCGCTCCCGCCCCCCGCCTACGACGCGTTCAGGCCCTTTCCGGCGCCGTCAGGTCGATCAGGCGGCAGACCGTCTCGATGTCGATCTTGACCTGGGCGATCGAGGCGCGGCCCGAGAGCCAGGTGATCAGAGCCGAGTGCCAGGTGTGCTCGATCACCCGGACCGCCGAGAGCTGTTCCGCCGTCGGCGCGGACTCCAGGCCCATCGCGTCCAGGATGATCGCCGTCGTCAGTCGCGAGACCGTGTCGACCTCCGGGCTCACGCTGCGGTCCGCGAACGTCAGGGCGCGCACCATCGCGTCCGCCAAGTGCGGCTCCCGCTGCAGGGCCCGGAACGCGCGCATGAGGGTCTCCGCGACGCGGGCCGCCGGGTCCTCGGCCGCCGGGGGCCGTTTGCGCAGCGTCGTGTGCATGTGCTGGAGCTGGTCCTGCATGGTGGCCACCAGCAGGTGGACCTTGGAGGGGAAGTACCGGTACAGGGTGCCCAGCGCCACGCCCGCCGCCTCCGCGACCTCGCGCATCTGGACCGCGTCGAACCCGCCCCGGCCGGCCAGCTGCGCGCTGGCGTGCAGGATCCGCCGGCGGCGCGCCTCCTGGCGCTCCGTCAGGGGCGGGGACGCCGGTGTGGTCACGGCCTTCGCTTCCACTGTCATCTGTCCTGTTCCAAGGCGTTCCGTGTCGTTGGCGGGGCTGCTCGCGCCGGGTTCGCCCGTCAGCATGTCAGCCGCCGGAGCCGTGGCGTGAATCACCTGCTCCGCCTCTTACGGTGTGGTTTCCGGCCGGTAGATTCAATGCTCTTCGACGGATCAAGTCTGAAACTTGTTCTACATTATGCGAGCGGTTACGCTCCGGCGAAAGTGCAGGGAGAAGGGGGCCGAGAGTGACCGCAGAGGCCATGGTGACGAGCCCTTTCGCGGGTTCCGTCGCCGACGGCGACCGCCCGTTGCGCATCGCACTCCTCACCTACAAGGGGAACCCGTTCTGCGGTGGCCAGGGCGTCTACGTCCGGCACCTTTCGCGCGAGCTCGTACGGCTGGGCCATTCGGTGGAAGTCATCGGCGCGCAGCCCTACCCGGTGCTCGACACCGGCGCCACCCTCACCGAGCTGCCGAGCCTGGACCTCTACCGCAGCCCCGACCCGTTCCGCACTCCGGGACGCGAGGAGTACCGGGACTGGATCGACGCCCTTGAGGTCGCCACCATGTGGACCGGCGGCTTCCCCGAGCCCCTGACGTTCTCCCTGCGGGCCCGCCGCCATCTCGCCGCGCGCGCCGGGGACTTCGACGTCATCCACGACAACCAGACCCTCGGCTACGGCCTGTTGGGCGAGCTGGGCGCTCCTCTCGTCACCACGATCCACCACCCCATCACCGTGGACCGGAAGCTGGACCTGGCCGCCGCCAAGGACCGCAAGAAGCGCCTTTCCGTCCGCCGCTGGTACGGCTTCACCCGCATGCAGGGCCGCGTGGCCCGCCGCCTGCCGTCGGTGCTGACCGTCTCCGGCTCCTCCCGGCAGGAGATCGCAGAGCACCTCGGTGTGCGCGACGAGCGCATCCACGTCGTCCACATCGGCGCCGACACCGACCTGTGGTCGCCCGACGCCTCGGTGGCGGAGGTGCCCGGGCGGATCGTGACGACCTCCAGCGCCGACGTGCCGCTCAAGGGGCTCGTCCACCTCGTCGAGGCGCTCGCCAAGCTGCGCACCGAACGACCCGACGCCCACCTGGTCGTCGTCGGCAAACGCGCCGAGAAGGGCCCGGTCGCCCGCGCGATCGAGACGTACGGGCTCCAGGACGCCGTGCGGTTCGTGAAGGGCATCACCGACGCCGAACTCGTGGACCTGGTGCGCAGTGCGCAGGTCGCCTGCGTGCCCTCCCTCTACGAGGGCTTCTCGCTGCCGGCCGCCGAGGCCATGGCCACCGGTACGCCGCTCGTCGCCACCACCGGCGGGGCGATCCCCGAGGTCGCCGGCCCCGATGGGGAGACCTGCCTCGCCGTGCCGCCCGGCGACGCGGGGGCACTGGCCGCCGCGCTGGGCCGGCTGCTGGGTGACGAGCGGCTGCGCGCCCGCCTCGGCGCCGCCGGACGCGAGAGAGTCCTGGCCCGGTTCACCTGGGCGAAGGCCGCCGAGGGGACCGTGGTCCACTACCGGGCCGCCATCGAGCAGGCCCGTTCCCGTCGCTCGCGCTGACACCGTTTCGACCCACCACCCGTACACCCCCGCGACCCGCGAAGGCAGGACCCCGTGCTGACCGTCGATTTCTCCCGGTTCCCGCTCGCCGCAGGCGACCGTGTGCTCGACCTGGGCTGCGGCGCAGGCCGGCACGCCTTCGAGTGCTACCGGCGCGGCGCCCAGGTGGTCGCCGTGGACCGCAACGGCGAAGAGATCCGCGAAGTCGCCAAGTGGTTCGCCGCCATGAAGGAGGCCGGCGAGGCGCCCGCGGGCGCCACCGCCACCGCCATGGAGGGCGACGCGCTGGCCCTGCCCTTCCCGGACGAGTCCTTCGACGTCGTCATCATCTCCGAGGTGATGGAGCACATCCCCGACGACAAGGGCGTCCTCGCCGAGATGGTGCGCGTGCTCAAGCCCGGCGGCCGCATCGCGGTCACCGTGCCGCGCTACGGCCCCGAGAAGATCTGCTGGGCGCTCTCCGACGCCTACCACGAGGTCGAGGGCGGCCACATCCGCATCTACAAGGCGGACGAGCTGCTCGGGAAGATGGAGGCCGCGGGCCTCAAGCCGTACGGCACGCACCACGCGCACGGCCTGCACTCCCCGTACTGGTGGCTCAAGTGCGCGTTCGGCGTCGACAACGACAAGGCGCTGCCGGTGAAGGCGTACCACAAGCTCCTGGTCTGGGACATCATGAAGAAGCCGCTGGCGACGCGCCTCGCCGAGCAGGCCCTCAACCCGGTCATCGGCAAGAGCTTCGTGGCGTACGCGACCAAGCCGCACCTCCCCCTCGGCGCGGCGCAGTGAGCACTCCCGGACGCACCGAACACCTGGTCCTGGACGGCGTGCTGACCGCCGAGCAGGCGGCGGGCACGGTGGCGGGGATCCTCGCGGCGCAGCGCGCCGACGGGGCGATCCCGTGGTTCCGCGGCCACCACCTGGACCCGTGGGACCACACCGAGGCCGCGATGGCGCTGGACGCGGCCGGGGAGCACCGGGCCGCGGAGCGGGCGTACGAGTGGCTGGCGCGGCACCAGAACGAGGACGGCTCCTGGTACGCGGCCTACGCCGACCGGCCGGACGGGGTGGACACCGCCGAGCCGCAGGACGCGAGCCGGGAGACCAACTTCGTCGCGTACATAGCGGTCGGGGTCTGGCACCACTACCTGGCCACGGGCGACGACCCGTTCCTGGACCGCATGTGGCCGGCGGTGTACTCGGCCGTGGAGTTCGTACTGGCGCTGCAGCAGCCGGGCGGCGAGATCGGCTGGAAGCGGGAGGCGGACGGCACGCCCGTCGGTGACGCGCTGCTGACGGGTTCCTCCTCCATCCACCAGGCGCTGCGGTGCGCGCTGGCCATCGCCGACCACCGCGGGGACCCGCAGCCGGACTGGGAGCTGGCGGCGGGCGCGCTGGGGCACGCGATACGGCGGCACCCGGAGCGGTTCCTGGACAAGTCGCAGTACTCGATGGACTGGTACTACCCGGTACTGGGCGGCGCCGTCACCGGCGCCGAGGCGAGGGCGCGCATCGAGGAGCGGTGGGACGAGTTCGTGGTCCCCGGGCTGGGCGTGCGGTGCGTGCTGCCGAACCCGTGGGTGACGGGCGGGGAGTCCTGCGAGCTGGCGCTCGCGCTGTGGGCGATCGGGGAGTCGGACCGGGCGCTGGAGATCCTGCGCTCGATCGGGCACCTGCGCGCCGACAACGGCATGTACTGGACGGGCTACGTGTTCCAGGACGAGGCGGTCTGGCCGGTCGAGCAGACGACCTGGACGGCGGGCTCGCTGCTGCTGGCCGTCGCCGCGCTCGGCGGCGACGAGGCGACGGGCGAGGTCTTCGGCGGCCTCTCGCTGCCCGCCGGTCTCGAACCGGACTGCTGCGGCCGGGAACAGGACCAGACCCCGGCCGGCTGAGGGGCCTCGGGCAGGTAAGGGCCGGGTGGTAAGGGCCGGGTAGCAGCTGCGCCCCTATACGCCCGGGTCCTTATACTTCGGCGCATGCAGTCCGTGACGATCAGACGCGCCCTCGCCCAGGACGCGGAGCGCCTCACCGCGCTGGTCCAGGAGTCCGGGGCCTACTCGGGTGCGTACGCCTCGATCATCTCCGGCTACCGGGTCACGGCCGACTACATCGCCCGGCACGAGGTCTTCGTGGCCGTCGGCCCGGACGGGCGGGTGCTCGGCTTCTACGCCCTCGTCCTGGACCCGCCGGAGCTGGACCTGGCGTTCGTGGCGGACGAGGCGCAGGGCGCGGGCGTCGGACGGCTCCTGGTGCAGCACATGAAGGGACGTGCCCGGGAGGCCGGTCTGTCCGGCGTGCGGGTCGTGGCGCATCCCCCGGCGGAGGAGTTCTACCGGCGCCTGGGGGCGCGGCGGGTGGGCGTGGTGCCACCGACGCCGCCGAGGATCGGCTGGGAGCGCCCGGAGCTGTGGTTCGACACGGGCGCCGGAACGCCGGCGGCCGCCACTTCGGACGTGGCGGCGGCCGGGGGAGGGTCCCGGGGTCAGCGGCGGTAGAGCCAGCCCGAGACGACGTGACCGATGAAGAGGTAGACCACCGCCGCCAGGCCGTAGCCGACCACCACCTGGACCCACTCGCGGTCGAAGGTGAACAGGTCGTACGACCAGCCGGCGAGCCAGGTCGCGGCGTCGTGGACGAAGTCGACGAACGCGTTACCCCGGTTGGCGTCCAGCAGGTAGAGCAGGATCCACAGGCCGATCACGAAAGCCAGCACGTCGGCCAGGACGGCGACGGCCCGGCCCAGGCCGCTACCTCGGGCAGGTGCTCTGGTGTATGTCCGCATGTCCCGCGTCTTGCCGCCGCGGGGCGCGACAAACCCCGAACGGGTCCCCCGAGTAGCGCAGTCGCGCGGTCCGGGCGAGGCTGCGGAGGACACCTCAGTCCCCGGAGGCAACCGTGTCCCACCCCACCACTTCCGTCCGAATCCGCCGCGCCCTGACGGCGGCCCTGCTGTCCTGCGCGCTCTTGGCCGGTGCGACCGCCTGTGGTTCCGGCGGTGGCTCCGGCACGGTCACCGCGAGCCAGAACGACGACGTCTCGGTCGCCGTGGCCGCCTTCGCGGAGGCCGAGGGAGCAGCCGCGGCAGCCGACGCCCGGGCCGCCGCCGCCGAGCCGACGCCCAGTACCTCCGCCGAGCGGCAGAAGTTCGCCAAGACCCGCTTCGTCGCCAACGCCGGTCTCGCGGCCGGGGCGACCTACCAGTGGATCATCAAGCCCTACAAGGCGGGCAAGTTCAAGAAGGGCGCCAAGGGGCGCACGTTCGCGCTCGTCAAGGCCGGCCTGGCCGGTGCCTTCGCCTACAACCGGCTCAAGGCGGCCGTCAACAACGCCAAGGGCGACCCGCTGCTGTCGAAGGCGGTGGCCCCGCTCACCGCGGGCATCGAGTCCCTCAAGGGCCTCGGTTCCAAGCTCCGCAAGGGCGACGCGAACGACGCGGACGTCACCAACTTCCAGAACGTGATCGGCGGCGTCAAGGACGCGGGCCAGAGCGCCGGAGCCCCCGTCCAGGACCAGGTCCCGAGCCTGTCCCAGCTGCGCGGCTAGGGCGTCCCTTCCGGATCCCGCCGTAGGCGGCGCCCCGGCGGGCGGGGGCAACAGCCCCGGCCCGCCCCGGCGTCGCTCTGTCACACCCCCCTCGTAGAGTCGGGAGGGTGAACCGAGACGACGCCCCCCACCCGACGGACGCAACCGGACTGCTCCGGGACGTACACGCCCGGCTGCTCCCCGTGGACGCGTTCACCCCCGAGCTCGCCGGGGCCATGCGCTACGCGCGCGTGGTCGCCGACGGGCTCGTCTTCGCGTACGCCCTGGACGGTCCCACCAGCGTGCGGATCCTCACCGACCACGACGTGGAGCGCGTCGGTCTCCAGGAGCTGGGGCGGGCGGGGTACGCCAACCTGATGCGCGTACCCGTCGAGTACGCGCAAGTGCCCGGACGGGAAGGGGCCCGGCTGCACTCCGTGTACGGAGACTCCCACTTCGTCGCCAGCAAGGCGCTGTTCCTGTCCGAAGTGGCCCGGCAGGTCACCGGCGAGCCACTCCCGGACGCCGGCGCCCTCGTCGTCCTGCCCAGCCGGCACAACCTCGTGTACCACCCGATCGGCGACGGATCGGTGGTCGACGCGCTCAACACCCTCGCCGAGTACGCGTGGGGGGCCCACGCCGACGGGCCGGGCGAGCTGTCGCCGCGGGTCTACTGGTGGCACGAGGGCGGACTCACGTCGCTCACCGTCATCGACGAGGACACCCGCACCCTCTCCGTCCAGCCGCCGCCGCGACTGCTGGGCCTGATGAAGGGCCTGGTCCGTCTGGACCGCGCGGGCCGGCTCGCCACCCCCGCCACGGCCGACGCCCCCGACGTCGACCAACTCACTTGCGCCACCGCCGAGTCGTTGGGCCGTCTCGCCGAGGACCCGGCAGGGCTGGGCGACGCCTTCGGCTCCGCCCTCGCGCTCGCCCACGCCCACTGCGCCGCCGATCCCGACGCGTCGTGGATCGACACCTGGGACGCCTGGGCCACCGCCGTGCAGCTCGGCTCGGCGCTGTTCGCCGGCGCGCAGCCGCAGGAGTGCCGGCTGGGCGAGGACCTCGTCAGGGAGCTGCCCGAGACGCCCGCCGAACCGCCCGCGGACGTCCGCGCCTGGCTCGACGCCCTGTACCTCGCGATCGTGTGCCGCCAGCACGAGCGGATCGGCCGGCTGTGCCAGGTGCCCATGGCGAGGCTGCGCGAGGACGACTCGGTGGACGAGTACGTCCTGCACTGGGCGGACACGCTGCGGACCTACTTCTCCCGAGGGCCCATGGACGACGTCGTGGACAAGCTGCTCGCCACGATGGAGGCGTCCCTGCCCGAAGCGCTGGCGCACGCGCCGAAGGACTTCGTGAACCGGGTGGACTACCAGCCGGTCGCCCTCTTCCACCGCCTCGTCGCGGGTGACCCGGAGGCCTTCGCCGCGGCGCTGGCCGAGGCCCTCTCGGAGCACGGCGGCTACTGGGGTGGGTCGGGGGCGCCGCGCGCCCGGCTGGCGCTGGGGCCGCTCGCGATGGCGAGCCTCGCCTACGACCGGGGGTTCCCGGTCGATCCGAAGCAGCCGTACTTGCCGGCCTGCCTGCTCAACCGGGAACGGATAGAGACCATCCCCGACGCCGGGGTGCCCGCGTAGGCCCTGTCCGGGGCCGCGCCGCGCCTCCCGCCCGGCGGTCCCGCGAGCCGCTCGCGGAGGGGACCCGTTGCGGACGGGAGCCACGCGGCCGGACCGCTCTTAGGATGAGCGGATGTTCGGATTCCTCTTCCTTGCCGTCGTCGCCGCCGTGACCGGGTGGCTGGTCCGGCGCGCGCAGCGCCGGCGGGCGGTGGCCGGCTCCCCCGCCGGCCTCCCCTGCATGGCCCGCCACCCGGCCGGCCGGGGACGCTGGCGGTCCGGCCGGGTGTACGTCGACCAGGGCGCGGCGCGCTGGCGCCCGCGCCGGGGTCCGGCCGTCGACCTGACCGGTGCCCGCGCCACCGCCGTGCGGCCGCCCTCGGTACGGGAGGGCCTGTCCATCAACCCCGGCTCCCGCATCGTCACCTGCACCCCCGCGGCCGGCCCGGCCATCGAGATCGCCGTGATGCCGCTGGACCTTCGGGAGCTGCTGGCCGCGGTACCGGAGGCCTAGGTGTTGAGTTCCGCGAGGACGCGCAGGGTGTGTGGGTCGGGGGCGGTGAGGAGGAGGTCGGTGACCGGGCCCTTGCGCCAGAGGTCGAGGCGCTCCGCGATCCGCTCGCGCGGCCCGATCAGGGAGATCTCGTCCGCGAACGCGTCGGGGACCGCGAGCACCGCCTCCTCCTTGCGCCCGGCGAGGAACAGGTCCTGGATGCGGCGGGCTTCCTCCTCGTAGCCCATCCGGGCCATCAGGTCGGCGTGGAAATTGCGGGCCGCGTGGCCCATGCCCCCGATGTAGAAGCCGAGCATCGCCTTCACCGGGAGCAGCCCTTCCGCGACGTCGTCGCAGACCTTGGCGCGGGCCATCGGCGCGATCATGAAGCTCTCGGGGAGCGCCGTCAGGGAAGCCCGGTAGACGTCGGTGCGGGTCGGCGACCAGTACAGGGGGAGCCAGCCGTCCGCGATCCGGGTCGTCTGGGCGATGTTTTTCGGACCCTCCGCACCGAGCAGGACGGGCAGGTCCGCGCGCAGCGGGTGGGTGATCGGCTTGAGGGCCTTGCCGGTGCCCGTGCCGTCGGGCCCGCGGTACGGGTGGCTGTGGAAGCGGCCGTCGAGGGCGACGGGCGCCTCGCGGCGCAGCACCTGGCGGACGACGTTCACGTACTCCCGGGTGGCGGTGAGCGGGCTCGCGGGGAACGGGCGCCCGTACCAGCCCTCCACCACCTGCGGCCCCGACAGGCCGAGCCCCAGCATCATCCGGCCGCCCGAGAGGTGGTCCAGGGTCAGGGCGTGCATGGCGGTGGCGGTGGGGCTGCGGGCGGCCATCTGCGCCAGGGCGGTACCGAGCCGGATGCGGGAGGTGTGCGCGGCGATCCAGGTCAGCGGGGTAAAGGCGTCCGACCCCCAGGCCTCGGCCGTCCACACCGAGTCGTACCCGAGCCGCTCGGCCTCCGTCGCGAGGGCGAGGTGGTCCGGGCCGGGGCCGCGGCCCCAGTAGCCGAGTGCGAGTCCCAGGCGCATGTGCGGCCCCCCGTGAGTCCCCGGTGGGCCCCCGGCGGGCGCGCACCTGACGCTGCGTCAGGAGACTGTAGGCCAACGGCCCCCCGCCCGGAAGGGCGAGGGGCCGTCGGGAGGCGACCGGAGGCTATCCGCGCTGGATGCCGGAGGTGTCGTTCAGGACGCCGCGACGGCCGTCCTGGGTCTGGGCGATCAGGGTGGCTTCGCCGCGCTGCTCGACGGCCAGGTACCAGGTGCCGGGCGCGAGTTCGGCGATCGGGGTGTGCGAGCCGTCCTCCGGGAAGAGCGGCCGGGCCACCGGGACGGCGAACCAGAACGGGGAGAAGTCCGCCGCCGGGCCGGGGGCCGGGGTCTGGGCCGCGTCCTGCGGGCCGGGGGCGGGCGTCGGAGTGCCGCCGTACGGCGGGACGGGCTGCGGCGTGGACCCGTACGGCTGCTGCTGGGCGCCCGGGTAGCCGTACCCGGCGCCGGGCTGACCGCCGAAGGGCGGGACGGCGGCCGGACGCGGCTCGGGGACGAGCTGACCGGCCAGCGCGGGGATCTTCGGCCCGGCGACGGCCACACCGGCCAGCGCGAGGGCCGCGAGGAAGGACAGGATGCAGCCGGCGCCGAGGTCCGCCCTGGCCGGGCAGACGATCAGCGACCACAGGGCGTTCCAGGCGGCCGCGACGGCGAGCACCGTACCCCAGGCGGCCAGGGGCAGACCGAGGACCTTGCGGGACTCCGGCTGGAAGCGGGCGGAGATGAGCAGCCCCGCCGCGACGAAGCCGAGCAGGAAGATCGCGGGCAGGGCCAGGCCGCTGTAGTCGGTGTTCCACACGCTCGGCATGTCGGCGCCGGTGACGGAGTAGAAATCGAGGAACGAGGCGATGAACAGCAGCACCGCTGCTCCGATCACCACGCCGTCGCCTCGAGTGAGGGAGCGGATGTTCACGTCTTAGGTGTCCTTCTCGGTCTCGGTCGTCTCGTGGTGCCGCGGTCGCAGATCAGAGCTGGAGCGGGGCGGGCGGCACCATGGTACGGAGGTTTCCCGTGGCCGAGAGGGCCGGGGCGGCGGGTGGCCCCGGAGGGGGACTACCCGCCCAGGAAGCCGACGATACCGTCCGCGATGCCCTGCGCTGCTTTCTGGCGCCACTGCGGATTCGTCAACTGCGCCGCGTCCTTGCTGTCACGCATGTTGCCGCATTCGATGAACACCTTGGGCCGGGTTGAGAGGTTCAGTCCGCCCAGATCGTCACGGATCACCAAACCGGTGCCGCCGCCGAGGTAGTTGGCCGGGCTCGATCCCGTCGTACGGGCGAAGTTCCTCGCGATGCGTTCGCCGAGGAGCCGGGAGGGTTCCACGATCTTGGCGGTGTCCGCCTTCCCGCCCTTGACCTCGGCGGGGAGGATCACGTGGTAGCCGCGGTTGCCCTCGGAGACGCCGTCCGCGTGGACCGAGACTACGGCGTCGGCCTTCGCCTCGTTGCCGATGCGGGCCCGCTCGTCGATGCAGGGACCCCAGGCGCGGTCCGTCTCGTGCGTGAACACCACCTTGAGGCCCTTGGCCTCCAGGAGGGTGCGCAGCCGACGGGACACGTCCATGGTGAAGTCGGCTTCCATGTAGCCCGAGTTGGTGGTGGTGCCGGTGGTGTCGCACTCCTTGCGGTTGGTGCCGATGTCCACCTCGCGGTCGATCTCGGTGGTGTGGTCGAAGTTGCCGGTGTTGTGGCCGGGGTCGACGACCACGGTCCGGCCGGCCAGTGGGCTCCCCGCGGGCGGCTGCGCGGAGGAGGCCGTGCCGGAGCGGCCGGCACCGGTGGGGGTGGCGCCGGCAGCGGTGTTCGGTTTGCCGTCCAGGCCGGTGGCGTGGGAGGCGGGCAGCGGGGCGGCGGCCGGGGGCGGCTGCCCGTCGTGCCCGGACCCGGTCAGCGCCTGGGTCAGCACCCAGGCCGCCAGGGCGGCCGGGACGAGGGACGCGGCCGCGATGGTGAGGGCGGACCGGCGCATGAACCAGCGCCGGTCCGGACTGATCGAAGAGGCGGATTCCGGGGGCGGGGGACTGTCGTCGTAGCGCACGTCGCGATGCTAGACCGGCCCCGCCCCGGGAGGCCGGAGCTGGGCCATCCGAGGGCGTGGTCTGTTTATATGCCCGAGAGTTGTATGCCCGAGGAGTTGTATGCCCGAGGGCCGCAACGGCCCGAGGTGCAAGGCGCCGCATCACGCCCGGGGCGGGGCGAGCAGGCGGCGGAGCCAGCGGGTGCGGGCGTCGCGGGCGTCCCGGGTGAGGGCCGCTCGCGGTGCCAAGGAGTCGAAGCCGTGGCAGGCACCGGGCCACACGTGCAGCTCGGCCCGGCCGCCGGCCTGCCATATCGCGTTCGCGTAGGCCACGCCCTCGTCCCGCAAGACCTCCGCCGATCCGACCTCGACGTAGGCCGCGGGAAGCCGGGAAAGGTCCGTGGCACGGGCCGGGGCCGCATAGGGCGGCAGGTCCGCGGCGCCGTAGCGGTCGCCCAGCGCCGCCTTCCACACCGTCTCGTTGGAGGCGGGGTCCCACACGTCGTGGCCGGCCGGCCGGTGACCGGAGAAGGTGCTGCCGCGGTCGTCCAGCATCGGGGACAGCAGCAGTTGCCCCAACGGGCGGGGCCCGGCACCGCCCCGGTCGCGGACCAGCAGGGCGAGGGCCGCGGCGAGCCCGGCGCCGGCGCTCTTGCCGCCGATGACGATGCGGTCCGCGTCGATGCCCAGTACGCCGGCGTGGCCGGCCGCCCAGACGAGCCCGGCGTAGCAGTCCTCCAGCGGTCCCGGGTACTGCGTCCGGGGCGCCAGCCGGTACTCGACCGAGATGACGGCCAGTTCCAGGGGGAGGACCCACTCGCGCAGGATCCGCGGCAGCACGGACCAGGCGTTGCCCATGACCAGGCCGCCCCCGTGCATGTAGTACAGCAGCGGCAGCGGCCGCCCGGCGAGCCCGGCCGGCCGCGCGCTGACGAGCGTGACCTCCGGGCCGTCCGGCGGTCCTGGCACCCGGAGTTCCGCCACCTCGAAACGCCCGTCTGCGCCCAGCTCCTCGACCGTCGGCCTGGGCCGCCGTGCGGCATCCCGCCGCTGCCGGTCCGCAAGGTTCGCCGGGGTGAGTGGCTCCGGCGCCCGCGACCCGTTCGCCGCCAGTGCGGCGCCCAGTTCGGGGTCGAGGGGCGGCGCGGCCCGCGGCGCCGGCCCACGGCGGCGCTCACCCGTGGCCGGGACGCTGCCGCGCCGGACGCCCTCCCCTGAACCCATACGGCACAGCCAACCACACCGCCGGGCGCTAGCGGAGCCGGACGGGGCGCCGCCCGCACGCTCAGGAACGGTGCACGGAGTTCAGGGCGGCGAGGTCGTCGCCGGACAGGCGCAGGGCGCCGGCGGCCACGTTGGCGTCGAGGTGGTGCGGGTCGCCGGTGCCGGGAATGGCCAGGACGTGCGCCCCTTGGTGCAGGGTCCAGGCCAGCCGGACCTGTGCCGGGCTCGCGCGGTGGGCGCGCGCGACGGCGGCCACCGCGGCGTCCTCCTCCACCCCGGTCCCGCCGATCGCACCGGCCGTGCGCCCGGGCCCGGCGATCGAGTAGAACGGCACGAACGCGACCCCCTGCTGCCCGCACTCCCGGACGAACTCCTCGTCCTCGGGGCGTACTCCGAGGCCGTACATGTTCTGCACGCACACCACGGGCGCGATGGCGCTGGCCTCCGCGAGGTGGTGGGGGCGGACGTTGGAGATGCCCAGGTGGCGGATGAGCCCGGCCTCGCGCAGGTCGGCCAGTGCGCCGAAGCGCTCGGCGATCGGATCGTCGCCGACGATGCGCAGGTTGACCACGTCGAGGTGGTCGCGGCCGAGCTGGCGCAGGTTCTCCTCGACCTGGCCGCGCAGCTGTCGCGCGGTGGCATGGGGGAGCCACTCGCCCGACGGGTCCCGGCCGGGTCCGACCTTGGTGGCGATGACGAGGTCGTCCGGGTAGGGGGCCAGGGCCCGGTTGATGAGTTCGTTGGCGGAGCGCAGCGGTGAGAAGTAGAACGCGGCGGTGTCGATGTGGTTCACCCCGAGTTCAACGGCCCGGCGCAGCACGGTGACGGCCTGCTCCCGGTCGCGGGGAACGGCGTCCGCCGCCAGCGCCTCGCCGCTCTGCGGCAAGCGCATGGCGCCGAAGCCGATCCGCCTGATCTCGGTGTCGCCGCCGAGGGTCCAGGTGCCGGCGGCAGCCGCCGCGACGCCGTCCGGGTTGGTGTCCGTGTTCGTGTACGTGGTCATGTCGGGGATGATCGCCAGGATGCGGGCTGCCGGGCCATTGGTTAAGGCATGTGTGAATCCTCGGCGCGGCTGCCGTCAGACGCCTTCGCCGGTACGCCGCAGGACGCGCAGCGAGTCCGTCACCGAGACCTCCTCGAAGGCGCCGGAGGCGAGCGCGCGCAGGTAGATCCGGTACGGGGCCTGGCCGCCGTCGGCCGGGTCCGGGAACACGTCGTGGATCACCAGGGTGCCGCCCACGGCCAGGTGCGGGGCCCAGCCCTCGTAGTCACCGTTCGCGTGCTCGTCGGTGTGGCCGCCGTCGATGAAGACGAAGCCCAGCGGGCCGCCCCAGGCCGCCGCCACCTGCGGGGACCGGCCGACGATCGCGATCACGTACTCCTCCAGACCGGCCTGGTGCAGGGTGCGGCGGAAGGTCGGCAGCGTGTCCATCAGCCCGATCTCGGGGTCCACCACCGTCGGGTCGTGGTACTCCCATCCGGGCTGCTGCTCCTCGCTGCCCCGGTGGTGGTCGACGGTCAGGACGGCCACGCCCGCCTCACGGGCGGCGTCCGCCAGCAGGAGGGTGGAGCGGCCGCAGTACGTGCCGACCTCCAGCAGCGGCAGACCGAGCGCGGCCGCCTCGGCCGCGGCGGCGTACAGGGCGAGCCCCTCGCCCACGGGCATGAACCCCTTGGCGGCCTCGAAGGCGGCGAGGGTCTCCGGCTTGGGGCTGGCCATGGTGGTTCCTCCTGCTGAGCGGGGTGCGCGTGGGCGGCCCATGGTGCCCTACCGCCCGGGAGGGCACCACGCCCGGGGGGCCTCGGCCCGCGGTACGGCTCGCACGGGGGGAGGCCCGGGCGGTGGAGGCGGGCCTTCGTCGTGTCCGGCGCCGGACGGCGGGTCCGGGCGGAACGGATGGCGATCTGACCTTCCGTCAGAATGGAACGTGTTCTAGCCTGCCGCGCATGGGCATCGGAATCACGCAAGAGCAAAGGGAGTTGGCCGACGCCGTGCGCGGCCGGCTCGCGCGGGCCGTGCCGGCCGAGGAAGTGCGCAAGCTGCTCGACACCCCGCCGCAGACCGGCGCGCGGCCCGCGTACTGGGACGACCTCGCCGATTCGGGGCTGCTGTTCCCGCTCCTGGAGGGCGGGACCCTGCTCGACCTCGCCGTCGTCGTGGAGGAGGCCGCCCGGGCTGCGCTGCCCGGGGCCTACCTGCCGAGCGCGCTGGCCTCCGTACTCCTGGCGCGGGCCGGGGCGCAGCCGCTCGGCGGGCGGGTGGGGGCCGTCGCGCTCGGGCCCGGGACCATGACCGCCGTCGCCGTCGAGGGGGGCGGCCACCTGCTGGAGGGTCTCGCTCCGCCCGTGCTCGGCGCCGGGGAGGCGGAGCTGGTGCTGCTGGCCGCCGAGGCCGACCCGGGGACGCTCTGGTTCGCGGTCGACGCCGCCTCCCTGGACGTGCGCACCCATGACAGCGCCGACCCGACCCGGCCCAGCGCCGAGGTGCGGGCGCGCGCGGTCGCCGTTCCCGCCGGGCGGCTGCTGGAGCTGGACTCCGATCTGGTGCGGGACGCGGCCTGCGCGCTGTTCGCCGCCGACGCCTGCGGAACCGCCGCCTGGGCCGTGCACACCGCCGCCGAGTACGCGAAGGTGCGCGAGCAGTTCGGCCGGCCCATCGGGCGGTTCCAGGGCGTCAAGCACCTGTGCGCCGACATGCTGGTCCGGCTGGAACAGGCGCGGGCGCTGGCCTGGGACGCCGCCCAGGTGCTGGAGGAACCGGACGGGGTGCGCTCGCTGGTGACCGCCCTCGCGGCCGCGACCGCCATGGACGCCGCCTACTCCTGCGCCAAGGACTGCATCCAGGTGCTCGGCGGGATCGGCTTCACCTGGGAGCACGACGCGCACGTCTTCCTGCGCCGGGCGGTCGTGGCCCGCCAGTTGCTCGGCCCCGGCGACGCGCACCGGATACGGGCCGCGGGGTACGCGGCGGCCGGCGCGCGGCGGGAGCTGCACCTGGAGCTCCCGGCGGAGGCGGACGCGTACCGCACCAAGGCCCGCGGCGCGATCCGGGAGGCGAGGGGTCTCGATCCGGCCGCCGCACGCAAGGTCCTGGCGCCGACCGGCTACGCGGCCCCGTACCTGCCGCCGCCGTACGGGCGGGGCGCCGGGCCCGTCGAACAGCTGGTGGTGCAGCAGGAACTGGCGGCGGCCGGGGTCAAGCTCGCCGACCTCGGGATCGCCACCTGGGTCGTGCCCTCGCTGCTCGCCCACGGGACCCCGCGGCAGCAGGAGAGGTACCTGATGCCGACCCTGCGCGGGGACGTCACCTGGTGCCAGCTCTTCTCGGAGCCGGGCGCGGGCTCCGACCTGGCCTCGCTGCGGACGAAGGCGGAGCCGGCGGCGGAGGGGGGCGGCTGGATCGTCAACGGACAGAAGGTGTGGACGAGTTCCGCACACCACGCCGACTTCGGGATCCTCCTCGCCCGGACCGACCCGCAGGCGCCCAAGCACAAGGGCCTCGGCTACTTCGTGGTCGACATGCGCACGCCCGGCATCGACATCCGGCCGCTGAAGGAGATCACCGGGGAGTCACTGTTCAACGAGGTCTACTTCGACGAGGTCGCGCTGCCCGCCGACGCGCTGGTCGGGGCGGCCGACGAGGGCTGGAAGGTGGCCCGCAACACCCTCGGCAACGAGCGCGTGCACATGGCCGACCAGATGGCCTTCGACACGGGGCTCGAAGCGCTGATCGCGGCCTGCGCCGCCGGGCCGGACGACACGTACCGGGCGCGGGTCGGCGCGCTGGCCGCCGAGGCGCACGCACTGGCCTGCATCGGCCTGCGCACCACGCTGCGGCAGGTGTCGGGGCTGGAGCCGGGCGCGGGTGCCTCCGTACGCAAACTCCTCCAGACCCCGCACCAGCAGCGGCTGGCGGAGCTGGCGCTGGAACTGCTGGGGCCGGTGGGCGCGGTGCGGGAGGGGGCGGGCGAGCGGGCGGTGCACGGGATGCTCATGTCGCGCTGCCTGACCATCGCCGGCGGCACCACACAGGTCCAGCTGAACGTCGTCGCCGAGCGGATCCTCGGCCTTCCCAGGGACTGAATGAGGAGTGGCAGTGGCACGGATGAAGTCGTACATCGTGGGCGTCGGCATGACGAAGTTCGAGAAGCCGGAGTCGCGGGAGTGGCAGTACTGGGACATGGCGAAGGAGGCGGGCGGCGCGGCGCTGGCGGACGCGGGGATCGGGTACGAGCTGGTGGAGCAGGTGCCGGTGGGGTACTGCTTCCAGGCGTCGACGGCCGGTCAGCGGGCGGTGTACGAGCTCGGGCTGAGCGGGGTGCCGGTCTACAACGTGAACAACAACTGCGCGACCGGCTCGACGGCGTTGATGATGGCGCGGCAGTTCGTGGAGGGCGGCCTGAGCGACTGCGTGCTGGCGCTGGGCTTCGAGAAGATGAAGAGGGGCGCGCTGGGCGGCGGCGCGGACGGCGGTGACTTCAAGGTCTCGCCGGTCGCCCGGCACTACGGGATCATGGCCGCCGGGCACGGCTTCGAGATGTCGCCGCCGACCGCGCAGATCTTCGGGAACGCGGCGCGCGAGCACATGGAGCGGTACGGGACGACGGCCGCGCAACTGGCGGCGGTGGCGGCGAAGAACCACCGGCATTCGGCGAACAACCCGAACGCGCAGTTCCGGGACGTGTACGAGGTCGAGGAGATCCTCGCGGCGAAGACCATCCACGATCCGCTGACGAAGTTGCAGTGCTCGCCGACCTCGGACGGCGCCGCGGCGGCGGTGGTGGTGTCGGAGCGGTTCATGGTCGCGCACGGGCTGCACGGCAAGGCGGTGGAGATCGTGGCGCAGGCGATGGCGACGGACACGGAGGCGTCGTTCGCGTCGGGCTCGTGCATCGACGTGGTCGGGAAGCCGATGTCGGCGGCGGCGGGGCGGGCGGTGTTCGAGGCGTCGGGGCTGGGCGTCGGGGACGTGGACGTGATCGAGCTGCACGACTGCTTCTCCATCAACGAGTTGCTGACGTACGAGGCGCTCGGGATGTGCGGCGAGGGCGGGGCCGGGGAACTGGTGGAGAGCGGGGCCACGACGTACGGGGGACGGTGGGTGGTCAACCCGTCCGGAGGCCTGATCTCCAAGGGGCACCCGCTGGGGGCGACGGGGCTGGCGCAGGCGGCGGAGCTGGTGTGGCAGCTGCGGGGCGAGGCGGGCGGCCGGCAGGTTCCGGGGGCGGGGGTGGGGCTGGCGCACAACATCGGGCTGGGCGGGGCGGCGGTGGTGACGCTGCTGCGGCGGTAGCGGCAGCGGAGGCCGTAATGGGAGCCGGAGCCGTAGGGAGGCCTTAGCGGAAGCCGCCCCTCTTGTTTGTCACGGTCACGACACAAGGGTTTCTTGAATATGTTCAAAACCCTGTGGGCCGTGCCTACCCTGTCGCATCGCCGCCCTCCAGTTCCGGTGTTCCGGGGCGGCCGACAGGGGAGGAACCTGATGTCCGACAACGCCGACCAGGCCGAACGCGATGCGGCCGGGGGTGGGAGCGCCGCCGCGCAGGGGGCGCCGTCGCCCGGCGCGGTGCCGCCCCCGGCCGCGGTGCCGCCGGCCGCTGCTCCGCCCCCGGCCGCGCCCGGGATGCCCGGGCACGATCCCGCGGCGTGGCACGGCTGGCTGATGTACCAGCACGAGCTGCGCCGGCAGCAGGCCCACGCCGATGCGGTGGCGAAGGCGGCCGCCTCGATCGGCGGGCGCGTCCGCACCGCCCAGGCCGCGCCGATCCGTACCGCCACCCTGGTGGCCGTCCTCGTCGCGGGGCTGGCCACCGCCGTCTTCCTCGGCGACGGCATGGGCCCCGGCCTGCTGCTCGCGGCCCTGCCGGCCATGGTGGCCGCCTACGTCTCGGCCCGGGCGGCCGGCCGCACCGCCCGCCCCTGGTCCGTGCTGTGGGCCCTCGGCTGCGTGGCGCTGCTCGGGGTCCCCGCTCTGCGCGACTCCGCCTGGCCCTCGACTCTGGCCGTCCTGGCCGCCGTGCTGCTGGCCGCGCTGGCCCTGCACGGGAGCCGGCGGTGGCCCGGCGTGCTGTTGAGCCCGCTCGGATTCCTGAGCACCGCCGTCTCCGGGGTCGGTTGGGCCTGGGCGGGAGTGCGGGAGCGGGGCGGCGGGGCCGGGCGTGAGCGCTGGCTGCCCGTCGCCAAGGCGAGCGTGGTGGCGGTCGGGCTGCTGCTGGTGTTCGGGGCGCTGTTCGCCTCCGCCGACGCGGCGTTCGCCGACCTGCTGGGGGAGCTGGCTCCGGACGTCTCGGTGGGGGAGGGGCCGTTCCGGATCCTGCTCTTCCTCTTCGGCGCGGTCCTCGCGCTGGCGGCCGCCCGTACGGCCGCGGCCCCGCACCGCTGGGACCGCATCGAGGTGGCGCCGGGGAAGGCGCGGTCGAGGGTGGAGTGGGGGCTGCCGCTGATCGTGCTGAACCTGTTGTTCGCGGGCTTCATCGCGGTGCAGTTGGCGGTGCTGTTCGGGGGCTACGACAAGGTGCTGGAGAGCACCGGGCTCACCTACTCCGAGTATGCGCGCCAGGGGTTCTGGCAGCTGCTGTGGGCCACGGTGTTCGTGCTCGGCGTCATCGCGCTCGCCCTGCGGTGGGCGCCGCGGGGGACGGCCGGCGACCGGCGCTTCGTGCGGGTGGTGCTGGGTGTGCTGTGCCTGCTGACGCTGGTGGTGGTCGCCTCCGCCGTGCGGCGGATGGACCTGTACGTGGACGCGTACGGGCTGACCCGGCTGCGGCTGTCGGTGGTCACGATGGAGCTGTGGCTCGGGCTGGTGATCGTGTTGCTGATGGCGGCCGGGGTGGCGGGCGGTCGCTGGCTGGCCCGGGCGGTGGTCGGGAGCGCGGCGGTGACGGTGCTGGCGTTCGGGCTGGTGTCCCCGGACGGGGTGATCGCGCGGAGCAACGTGACGCGGTACCAGGAGGAGGGCAAGATCGACCTGGCCTACGCCCGTGACCTGTCGGCGGATGCGGCGCCGGCGTTGGACCGGTTGCCGGAGCCGCAGCGGTCGTGTGCGCTGATCGGGATCCGGGACGAGCTGCGGGACGGGGGGCGGGGCGGGGCGCGGTGGTACGCGACGAGCCTCGGGGAGTACCGGGCCCGGGAGATCCTGCGGAAGCGGCCGGTGACGGTGTCCCTGAGCGAGTGCCGAACGCTCGGCGCGCCCGACGCCCGCCGATAACCCGCCCCGGCCAACGCCGGCTTCCTCCCCGGGCCGGTCAACTCCCGCCCCCGGGCCGGTCAACGCCGACCCCGCCGGGGCCCGGGGCGGCCATCTCCAGCCGGGGTTTGTGCCCGGGCCGCCCAACTCCGGCCCGCCCGGGGTTTATACCCGGGGCCGGTCAACGCCCGCCTCGACGGGGCGGCCATCCAGCCTCGCCGGCGTTTGAGGCGCGGGGTACGGGGCGGAGCCCCGAAAGCCCGGCGCAGCCGGGGCCGCTTGCGCAACGGCGCCGCACCGGCCCGGACCGGCCGGGGCCGGACATCAAGGGCAGGCCGGCTGCGCCGGGCCTTCCGTGGCTCCGCCCTGAGCCCCGCGCCTTTATCGTCGGCGAGGCTGGGTTGGGTTACCCGGCTGGATTTGGTTACCCGGCTGGGTTGGCCTGTCCTCCGGACCCCGCGCCTCAATCGCCGGCGAGGCTGGATTTGCCGGCCGCCTGGTTGCGGTGGGCCCCTCCGGGCCCCGCGCATCAACCATCGGCGGGGCTGGGTTTGTTGCGGCCGGCTGCGCCGGGCCTTCCGGGGCTCCGCCCCGAGCCCCGCGCCTCAAACGCCGGCGAGGCTGGGCTTGGCCGCCCGGCTGGGTTGGTTCCCCGGCTAGGTGGGGCCATACCCCGGCCCCCCCATCAAGCGCCGGAGAGGATGGAGTTGCCCGCCGATCGGCTTTGGCTCCCCGCCCGGGTGGGCCCCCGGCGGGCGGTGGGTGTTACGGGACGTCAAGGGACGGGTCCGTGACCCGTTCGCCGCGGGAGGCGGCGTGGAGGGAGCGGGCGAGGTCCGGGAGGGGGGCGTCGTGCAGGACCAGGCCCGACGCGCCCGCCGAGAGGGCGGCTTCGCGCAGGCCCGGGCGGGCGGAGCCCACGGCCAGCAGGACCGCGCACTCCGGGGCTTCCTCCCGTACCTCCCGGACCCCCTCCACCGACTCCACCAGCGCCACCGCCGGCCGGCCCAGCGGCGAGGCCACCACCTCGATGTCCCGCTCCAGCCCCAGCCGTACCGCCAGCGCCGGGTTCGCGGGCCACAGCAGCACCCGCAGGGGCCGGCCGGTTTCGTTCATGCCGCCAGGGTAGGGTCCCGGCCCCGCGCGCACCCGGAAAACATGCCGCATGCAGATCATCTGACGTCGGGTCAGCAGTCTTCACAACTCGGTGGGGGTGCGTTATACATGGCCTCACCGGCCGCCTAGAACGCGTTCTACCCGTGGCGGCCCCGCAGACGACCTCGGTGCGGCCGACGGTGCGGACGACCGCGCCGAGGTCTTCCACTCACGGAGCACCCACGCAGCAAGGAGCAGCATCCGAATGCCGATCGATGCCGCCAAGGCCCTGGCCGCCGAACCCCGCCAGGGGCACATCGCCTGGGACCACAAGGACATCCAGCTCTACCACCTCGGCGTCGGCGCCGGCCGGCCCGCCACCGACCCCGACGAGCTGCGCTACACCCTGGAGTCCAAGCTCCACGTACTGCCCAGCTTCGCGACCGTCGCCGGCGCCGGCATGGCCATGATGGGCGGCCTCGCCGCCCCCGGGATCGACGTCAACCTCGCCCACGTCCTGCACGGCGGCCAGTCCATCGAGCTGCACCGGCCGATCCCCGTCAAGGGCAGCGCCACCTCCTCCGCCAAGGTCGCCGCGCTCTACGACAAGGGCAAGGCCGCCGTGATCGTGCTGCGCACCGAGGTCGAGGACGCCGACGGGCCGCTGTGGACCTCCGACGCGCAGATCTTCGTACGCGGCGAGGGCGGGTTCGGCGGCGAGCGGGGGCCCTCCGCCCGGGAGGAGGCGCCCGAGCGGGCGCCCGACCGTACCGTCGAACGGCAGATCCGCGAGGACCAGGCGCTGCTGTACCGGCTCTCCGGCGACTGGAACCCGCTGCACGCCGACCCGGAGTTCGCCAAGCTCGCCGGCTTCGACCGGCCGATCCTGCACGGCCTGTGCTCCTACGGGATGACCCTCAAGGCCGTCGTCGGCACCGCCCTGGCGGGGGACGTGTCCCGCGTCCGCGCCTACCGCACCCGCTTCGCCGGGATCGTCTTCCCGGGCGAGACGCTGCGCATCCGGATGTGGGAGGAGCCCGGTCGGGTGCGGGTGGCGGTGAGCGCCGTGGACCGCGACGACGCGCCGGTCCTCGCCGACACCGTCGTGGAACACGCGTAACCCCCGCCGACGAACGAACCGAAGGAGCCGCACCGTGCGCGCAGCGCTGCAGAGCGAGATCGGCCAGGACAAGCTGGAGGTCGTCGAGGACATGGAGGCCGTGGGCTTCGGCCCCGGCAAGGTCAGGATCCGCATCAAGGCCACCGGCCTGTGCCACTCCGACCTGTCCGCGATGAGCGGCGTACTGCCGCAGCCCGCCCCCTTCATCCCCGGCCACGAGGGCTCGGGCGACGTCGTCGACGTCGGCGACGGGGTGACCACCCACGAGATCGGCGACCGGGTCCTCGTCTGCTGGCTGCCACCGTGCGGACACTGCCCCGCCTGCAAGCGCGGCCAGGGCCACCTGTGCCTGGAGTCCTTCGGGAACGTGGCGACGCCCAACTTCCGCCGCGCGGACAGTGACGTCTTCGGCTTCGCCGGCACCGGCACCTTCGCCGAGGAGATGGTGGTGCCCGCCGCGTGCGCCGTGCCGATACCCGACGACCTGCCCTACGACATCGCCGCCCTGATCGGCTGCGGCGTGACCACCGGGCTCGGCGCGGCGATCAACACCGCGAAGGTCGAGGCGGGTTCCTCGGTCGCGGTCATCGGCTGCGGCGGCGTCGGCATCTCCGTCATCCAGGGCGCCAAGGTGCAGGGCGCGGCGCAGGTCGTCGCCGTCGACCCGGTCGCCTCGCGCCGCGAGGCGGCGCTCCGGTTCGGGGCGACGGAGGCGGTCGCGCCGGACGCCTTCGGCGACGCCAAGAACCGGATCACCGCCGGGGAGGGCTTCGACTACGTCTTCGAGGTGGTAGGCAAGTCGGCGACGACCCGGACCGCGTACGAGATGACCCGGCGCGGCGGCTCCGTCGTGGTCGTCGGCGCGGGAGCGCTGGACGACGACTACTCGGTCAACATGTTCTCGCTCTTCTTCGACGAGAAGAAGATCCTGCCCTCGATGTACGGGGGCGGTGACGTGCTCCGCTCCTACGAGCGCACCATCGCGCTGTGGCGGGCCGGCCGGGTGGACCTGGCGAGCCTGATCACGCACCGGGTGCGGCTCGGGGAGATCAACGACGCCCTCGACCAGATGCGTACGGGCGTGGCCCTGCGCACCTGCATCGAACTCTGAGCCGGACGAGAGGAACGCGGGAGATGTCACTGCCACATGAGCGGCCGCTCGAGGGGCTCAGCGCCCTCGTCACGGGCGCGGGCCGCGGGCTCGGCCGGGCCGAGGCGATCGAACTGGCGCGGCTCGGGGCGAGCGTGGTCGTCAACGACTTCGGCCAGCCCGGCCGCGACGGTTCCGGGGAGGCGTCGGCGGCCCCGGCGCAGGAGGTGGCCGAGGAGATCCGGGCCGCGGGCGGACAGGCGGTGGCCCACCTCGGTGACGTGGCCGACTTCGAGCAGGCGCGCGAGCTGGTGGAACTGGCGGTCGCCAGCTTCGGAAAGCTCGACGTCCTGGTCAACAACGCGGGCATCCTGCGGGACCGGATGGTCTTCTCCATGTCGGAGGAGGAGTGGGACTCGGTGATACGGGTCCACCTCAAGGGCCACTTCAACACCACCCACTTCGCCTCCGTGCACTGGCGGGAGCGGTCGAAGGCGGCCGGCGGCCCGGTGTACGGCCGGATCGTCAACACCTCCTCCGAGGCCTTCCTCGGCGGCAGCGCCGGCCAGCCGAACTACGCGGCGGCCAAGGGCGGAATCGTGGGCCTGACCACCTCGACCGCCCTGGCCCTGGCCAAGTACGGGGTCACCGCCAACGCCATCTGCCCGCGCGCCCGTACCCGGATGACCGAGGACGTGTTCACGGGCTTCCAGGAACCGGAGGAGGGCAAGCTGGACGCCCTCGCCCCCGAGCACGTCTCCCCACTGGTCGGCTACCTCGCCTCGCCGGCGGCCGCGAAGGTCAACGGGCAGCTGTTCGTGGTGCACGGCGGGATCGTGGCGGTGATGGAACGCCCCAAGGTCGCCGCGAAGTTCGACACCTCCAAGGAGGCGTTCACCTTCGAGGAACTCGACGGGCTCCTCACCTCCCACTACGACTCCCGCCCGCCGAACGAGACCTTCGCGGCGGCGGAGGTCCTGGGCCTCAAGCACGACTAGGCCCCCGGAGCCGGTATTCGGAGCGGGTGTGGTGCGGCCGGGACCAGGGGTTCCGGCTGCACCACACCCGTCGGTGTACCCGGCGTTACCTGACGTCCTTCGCCGCCGGGTTGAGGAGCATGGCGACGTAGACCCGGCCCTCGTTGAGGCGGCACGCTTCCGCTACCGGGCCAACAGCACCTCGAACCCGGGAACCCCCAGTTGGGGTTGCACTCGTAGCGGCTGTACAGCCCGAGCCCGATGCTGAGCGAACCGGCCTGTATGCACTGCGTGGAATCCGCGTACGTGCCGCCAGACACCCGGTAGCCGGCGGCCTGCGCGCTCCCGGCGCCGGCGCCCAGCACCGCGACGGCGCTCGCCGCGCACAGGCCGGCCACCAGCAGACGACGGCCACTGCTGCCGCATCCGTTGTGGGTGACGATGTTTCTTTCCGCTCGGATGGGCTTGCTCGTCAAACGGCGGGCGTTCATCAATCGAAGAGCGGGGTCGGGCCCACACCACCCAACCGGCAGCGGATGGCGTCCGCCGCCCCCTCACCCGGTCTCCCGGGCGGCTCAGTCGAGCGGCTTGCCGGGGCACCACGCGTCGCCCCAGGCCGTCGTCACGACACAGTGCTTGCCGGGCCGACCCTCCCCGGAGGCGGCGGCGACCGATGCATGGTCGGGGGCGCCGCCGTCGCCGTACGCGGCCGCGGCGGACCAGCCGAGACCCGTGCCCAGTACCAGTGCGACCAGTGCTCGTACGGCGACCAAACGCATCACGTCAACTCCTGGCCATGAGGGAGGGTTTCGGCCGAACATCCCGGCCGATGCCACCAGCCCGGCAGTCGGTCCCGCCTGCCGACAGCTCCGCAGAGGATCATCTGTGTGTCATGCATCTTTAGGAGGCAACGCCATGGAGCCGAAGGCAGGGGCGGACCCCGTGACCGGAATCCCCGGTCTCGACAGTGCGGCGGTCACGCTCTACCGCTGGACGATCGTGCACGAGCTCCTCCTGCCCGCCGCCCTGGCGCAGGCGGCCGCCGAGACCGGGCTGAGCGAGCAGGAGTGCCGCGAGGCGGTGCGGACGCTCACCGGAGCCTGCCTCTTCCAGCCGTTGCCCGGCGGCGGGGGGCAGGAGCCCGCGGGCTGGCAGCCGGTGAGTCCCCAGGCCGCCGCCGCGCGGCTGCTGTCCGACAGTGACGCCGCGCTGCGCGCGCACGAGCAGGCCCTGCGGGAACAGCGCCAGCGCATCCAGGACCAGCGCGAAGGGCTGGCCGCGCTCCTGCCCGTCTACCTCCAGGCGCGCCAGCACGCCTTCCCGCAGGGCACCATCGACCACCTGCCGGACAAGTTCGCCGTCCGGGCGCTGCTGTCCGACGTCATCGACTCCTGCCGCAGCGAGGTGCTCGTCTCCAAACACGGCGGTGCGTTCCCGGCCGCCGCGCTGCGCGAGGCGCTGCCCCGGGACGTGGCGCTGCTCGGCCGCGGCATCCGCATGCGCAGCCTCTACCAGCACGCCACCCGCTTCGACCAGGCCACGCGCGGCCACGCCGCGCAGCTCATCGAAGCCGGTGCGGAGATCCGCACCCTTCCCGAGGTCCTGCCGCAGATGATCGTGGTGGACTCGGCGCTGGCGCTGCTCCCCGCCCGGTCCGGTGGGGCCCTGATCATCCGCGAACCCGACCTGCTCGCCTACCTGCTGGACGTCTTCGAACGCGACTGGCAGCAGGCGACCCCGTTCGCCACCGGTCCGCGTGCCGCTCACGACATCTCCGAGACCATGAAGCAGAGCATCCTGGTCCTGCTGGCCAAGGGGCTCAAGGACGACTCCATCGCGCGCCGCCTCGGCATCTCCCTGCGCACCTGCCGCCGTCACGTCTCCGAGATCCTGGACGGCCTCGACGCCCGCAGCCGCTTCCAGGCCGGGGTCATCGCCGAGCGGCAGGGCCTGACCGGCTGCCCCGCCGCGGCTTCGGCCCCCGGCCCGCAACGGGAGCCGGAGCCCGGTAACGGGCCCGCCCCCGAGGCCGGGGCCGTGGCCCGTTGCGCCGGTTGTGGCGGGCCGCTGTCCGGACCCGGCAGTGGTGGGGACCGGCCGGCCGGCCGGCCCGCGCGGTACTGCTCGCCCCCCTGCCGGTCGCGGGCCTACCGGGCCCGGGTGAAGCACCGGTCCGCGCGGCCCGAAGACGCCGCCCCGGCCTGAGCACCGTCACGAAAGGGCGCGTGCGTCACGAAACGCTCCGCCTCAGTTCAGCGGGGCCTGCTGGAGGGGGACCGGGCGGGGTGCCACGGGCGGCGTGATCCGGACCGGCGGCGGCGGGGGCACCGGCTGGGCCAGGGTGACGACCGCGCACGGCACCTCCGGCGTGGCGCAGGGGAGGCGCAGCACCCCCTGCGGCGTCCAGAGCCCCGCACCCAGCCAGCCCATCGGGGCGGAGATCCGGAAGACCTGCCGGTCGGCCGGGCGCCACAGGGCGATGCCCTCGGGCACCCGCAGCGCGACCCCACAGCTCTCGGGCATCAGCGCCTGCCCCGGCTGCACCGCGAACGGCACCGCGTCCGCCGACCGCAGGCACTCCGGGAAGCGGACCGGGCGCTCGCTGCCCAGCACCCCCCAGGCCAGGCGCGGCTCGCCGGGCGCGTCGGAGCGGATCAGCAGCAGCCCGCTGTCCGGCTCGGCCAGCAGCAGCCGGTCGTCGCTGTGCTCGGCGATCTGCAGCAGCGGGGTCACCTCCCCGCCCCGGGCCAGGTCCACCACCACCGCCTTGGTGCGGCCTTCCAGCTCCCGGTCCAGCGACAGCAGCCGGCCCGCCCGGTCCAGCCAGACGCCGCCCGAGCAGCGGCCCGCGAGGATCGCCGCCCGCCGGGGCCCGCCCGGAGCCCCGGCCACCTGCCACAGGACCGTCTCCTCGGCGGCCACCGCCAGGGCGTAGGCGCCGTGCCCGTCCGGGGACGGCGGCAGCAGGAAGACCCGTACCTCCTGCGAAGCCGGGACGACGGCGCCGAGCGGCAGCTCCCCGGTGCGCGGCCCGGCCCCGGCGCCGCCCGTCGGGTACAGCAGCGCGAAGGCGTGCCGGTCCGCGACCCGGCGGTGGATCAGGACCCGCCCGTCGGTCAGCGGCAGCACCTCGCTGTCCGCCTCCTCCGGCTGCCCGAGCGGCAGCGGCACCGCGTACGGCTCGGGCCCGGCCAGAGTCCAGCGCTCCGGGTACCGCGCCTGGCCCTCCCCGGCCAGCCGCGCGGCGTACGCCCCGTCCGCCGCGATCGTGAACGCGGCAGCCGTCGTCATCTCGATGGCACAGACAGTCATCCGTGCGTCACCTCCGGTGAGGAAGCTAGTTTTCGCACTTCCTGACGGACAGCACCACCTCACCCGCTTCACACATACGGGTGGCGGCCCGGCGATTCGGATGTGGCGCGGGGGGTGGCTGTGCTGCGCGGTGCCGGGGTCCCCCGGCACCGCCACCAGCGGCCGCCACGGACGGTAGCCTTGGCCCGTGCCCCGTCTCTGCGAAGTCATCGCCGCCCTCGACGCTCTCTGGCCCCCCGCGCGGGCCGAGCAGTGGGACGCCGTCGGCACCGTCTGCGGTGACCCCGACGCCGAGATCACCCGGGTCCTGTTCGCGGTCGACCCGGTGCAGGAGATCGTCGACGAAGCCGTGCGGCTCGGCGCCGACCTCGTCGTCACCCACCACCCCCTCTACCTGCGCGGCACCACCACCGTCGAAGCGGGCACCTTCAAGGGCCGCGTCGTGCACACGCTGATCAAGAACGACATCGCGCTGCACGTCGCCCACACCAACGCCGACACCGCCGACCCCGGCGTCTCGGACGCCCTCGCCGGCGCCCTGGACCTGCGCGTCACCGGCCCCCTCGTGCCCGACCCGACCGACCCCGCGGGCCGCCGCGGCCTCGGCCGGATCTGCGAACTCGACCACCCCGAGACCCTGCGCGCCTTCGCCGCCCGCGCCGCCGCCCGCCTGCCGCACACCGCGCAGGGCATCCGCGCCGCCGGCGACCCGGACGCGCTGATCCGCACCGTCGCCGTCAGCGGCGGCTCCGGAGACAGCCTGTTCGCGCAGGTCCGCGCCGCCGGCGTGGACGCCTTCCTCACCGCCGACCTGCGCCACCACCCCGCGTCCGAGGCCCGCGAGCAGAGCCCGCTCGCGCTCGTCGACGCCGCCCACTGGGCCACCGAGTGGCCCTGGTGCGAGCAGGCCGCCGCGCAGCTCGACGCGATCTCCGAGCGCCACGGCTGGGGTCTTCGCACCCACGTCTCGCGCACGGTCACCGACCCGTGGACGGCGCACGCGCCGTCCGTCACCTCCCCTACCAACCCTGGAGCCCCCAACTGAACGCCGAGCCCGCCGACCAGATCCGACTTCTCGATGTCCAGGCCCTGGACGTCCGGCTGTCTCAGCTCGCCCACAAGCGCAAGTCGCTGCCCGAGCACGCCGAGGTCGACTCCCTGACCAAGGACCTCACCCAGCAGCGCGACCTGCTCGTCGCCGCCCAGACGCAGGCCAGCGACGCCGCCCGGGAGCAGACCAAGGCCGAGCAGGACGTCGACCAGGTCCGCCAGCGCGCGGCCCGCGACCAGGCGCGACTGGACTCCGGCGCGGGCATCTCGGCCCGGGACCTGGCGAACCTGCAGAGCGAGGTCGTCTCCCTCGCCAAGCGTCAGGGCGACCTGGAGGACGTGGTCCTGGAGGTCATGGAACGCCTGGAGGCCGCGCAGGCGCGCGTCACCGAGCTGACCGAGCGGGTCTCCGGCCTGGAGGCCAAGCTCGCGGACGCCACCGCGCGCCGCGACGCCGCCACCGCCGAACTCGACGCCGAGGCCGCGGGCATCACCAAGGACCGCGAGGTCATCGTCGCCTCCATGCCGCAGGCGCTGATGGCGCTGTACGAGAAGATCCGCGTCAAGCAGGGCGGCGTGGGCGCCGCGCGCCTGTACCAGCGCCGCTGCGAGGGCTGCCGCCTGGAGCTCGACATGGCCGAGGTCAACGAGATCAAGGCCGCCGCCCGCGACCAGGTCGTACGCCACGACAACTGCGGCCGCATCCTGGTCCGTACGGCGGACTCGGGGATCTGATGCCGAGGCTCGTCCGGTTCGTCGTGGAGGCGGACGGCGGATCCCGGGGCAACCCGGGGCCCGCCGGCTACGGCGCGGTGGTCCTCGACCCGGCCACGGGCGAGACGTTGGCCGAGCGCGCCGAGTACATCGGCGTCGCGACGAACAACGTGGCCGAGTACAAGGGGCTGATCGCCGGGCTGAAAGCCGCCCGCGAGCTGGCCCCCGACGCGCTGGTCCTCGTACGCATGGACTCCAAGCTCGTCGTCGAGCAGATGTCGGGCCGCTGGAAGATCAAGCACCCGGACATGAAGCCGCTGGCCACCGAGGCGGCGGCGATCCTGCCACGCGCGCAGGTGACGTACGAGTGGATCCCGCGGGAGCGCAACAAGCACGCGGACCGGCTCGCCAACGAGGCCATGGACGCGGGCCGCAACGGCCGGCAGTGGGAGCCGTCGGCCTCCTCCGCCGCCCTGGACCACTCGGTGGCGCGCGCCCTGGCGACCCCGCCGCCGTCGGGCCCTCCCGGCGACGCCACGGCAGGGGCGGCCGCGGTCCGCGCGGCCCTCGCCGCCCCATCCGTTACGCCGGCACCCGCCGCGGGGGCCGAGCAGGCGGCGGACACCCTGTTCGCGGAGCCCGGCCCCGCCACGCCGGCGCCGGCGCCGGGATGGGGTCCCGACCTGGGTACCCCGGCCACCTTCGTGCTGCTGCGCCACGGCGAGACGGCGCTGACCCCGCAGAAGCGCTTCTCCGGCAGCGGCGGCTCCGACCCCGAACTGTCCCCGGCCGGCCGCCGCCAGGCCGCCGCGGTGGCGGGGGCGCTGGCCGCGCGGGGCACCGTGGAGGCCGTCGTCAGCTCCCCGCTGCGCCGCTGCCGGGAGACCGCGCAGGCGGTGGCGGACCGGCTCGGACTGCCGGTCGTCATCGAAGAGGGCCTGCGCGAAACGGACTTCGGTGCGTGGGAGGGCCTGACCTTCGCCGAGGTGGGGGAGCGCTTCCCGGACGACCTCCAGGCATGGCTGGACTCCCCGAAGGCGGCCCCCTCGGGCGGTGGCGAGAGCTTCACCGCCGTCACCCGCAGGGTGTCCGCCGCCCGCGACCGCCTGCTGGAGGCGTACGCGGGACGCACGGTACTGCTGGTCACGCACGTGACCCCGGTCAAGACGCTGGTCCGCCTCGCGCTCGGCGCGCCCCCGGAGTCCCTGTTCAAGATGGAACTGTCGGCCGCCTCGCTGTCGGCGGTGGCCTACTACGCCGACGGCAACGCCTCGGTCCGCCTCCTGAACGACACCTCGCACCTGCGCTAGGCACACGCGCCGGAGCCCCCGCCACACTGTGGCGGGGGCTCCGGGCCGTTGCGACGGAGGACAGACGAGCCGGCCTGTACGCCGGGTTCTGTCGCCCGGAGACCTCGCGGTCGCCGGGGAGACGGCCATCCATCTAGGACCGGCGTTGCCGCCGGCCTCGTGCGGTCTACCCGCGGACTCGGGCGGGCAGCCCTCGATCGTCCGCGCAGGGCCGTCCGGAGACGACCCCTCTTGACCTTGCTCCGGGTGGGGTTTACCTAGCCGCCTGAGTCACCTCAGGCGCTGGTGGTCTCTTACACCACCGTTTCACCCTTACCGAGGGCCGAAGCCCCTGGCGGTCTGTTTTCTGTGGCACTGTCCCGCGGGTCACCCCGGGTGGGCGTTACCCACCACCCTGCCCTGTGGAGCCCGGACGTTCCTCGGCGGGATCCGAGGACCCCGACGCGGCCGCCCGGCCGACTCGTCTGTCGTGCCGACCATGCTACCGGCTCGGCCGTCACGGCTTGACCTTGCCGCAGCGGCAGGGTTTCTACTGGGCGCCATGCGGATCGGAGAAATCGCCGCCCTGGCGGGAGTCACGACCAGGGCGGTACGCCACTACCACCACATAGGCCTGCTCCCGGAACCGGCGCGGCTGACCAACGGGTACCGGACGTACACCGTCCGGGACGCCGTCCTGCTGGCCCGCGTGCGCAGGCTGACCGAACTCGGGCTGGGCCTGGACGAGGTGCGGGACGTCCTGGCCGACGACGCGGGGCGCGAGCTCGCCGAGATCCTGGCGGAGCTCGACGCGGACCTGGCCCGGCAACAGGACGAACTGGCCGCACGCCGGCGGCGGCTCGCGGAACTGTCCGGCGGGGACGCCCCGCCCGCGCTCGCCCGGCTGCTCGACGAGGCGCCGCCGACGTCCTCGCCCAGCGCCGTGCTCGACCGGGAGCACCTGACGCTGCTCGACGCGACCGGTGCCGGGACCCGGGAGCTGTACGCCGCACTGGCCCTGCTGGCCGCCGACCCGGCGGTACTCGCCCTGTACGAGAGGCTGGACGCGCTCGCCGACGCCGCGGCCGACGACCCCCGCATCCCGGCGCTCGCCGCCGACCTGGTGGCGGCAGTCCCCGACGAGGCGTTCGCGGCGATCGCGCCCGGCACGGGCCTCGACCTCCCCGGGTTCAAGGAGGCCCTGCTCGCCGAGTACGCCCCCGCGCAGGCGGAAGTCGTACGCCGGGTCATGGACGCCTTCGCGGAACGGGTCCGGGGATGAGGGGCGTAGGGGCTGTGCGGCGGCTGGTGGGCAACGAAGTGCGGGCCGCAGCCGCGCTCGGGCGGTGGGTGCTGCGCAAGCCGCCGCAGGGGGTCGGCGGGGGCGATGTCGCCGCCGGGTACACCGGACCGCAGACGGCCATGATGTACGGGCTGCTGTTCGTGGCCCTGGTGGAGACGGTCGCCCTGGAACTCCTCGTCCCCTGGCCCGTCGTGGCCCGGGTGCTGCTGGTCCTCGACGGGTACGGCGTCCTGGCGGTGCTCGCCCTGCACGCCGCCTGCGTGCAGCGGCCGCACGTCGTGCGCGCCGACGGCTCGCTGCGGATCCGCTACGGGGTCCTCTTCGGCCTCACCGTCCCGCCGGACGCGGTGGCCTCGGTCCGGGTGGAGCGCCGCTACCCCCAGGGGCGGCTCGTCACGGTGTCCGAGGACGGGGTGCTCGACCTGGTGGTCGGCGGTCAGACCACGGTGACCCTGGAGCTGGCCCGGCCGCTGGACTTCGTCCGGCCGCTCGGGGCCCGCGCGCGGGCCCGTACGGTCCGCTTCCACGCCGACGACCCCCGCGCGGTGGTCGCCGCCCTGAGGCGCGGACCCGCGGACCAGACGGCCTAGGCAGGGGCGAAGAGGATCTTGGACGTGCCCGGGTCGGACCGGGTGAGACGGACGCGGATGCGTTCGCCGAGGGGCAGCTGCGCCGTGGGGGACTCGATGCGGCCGACCACCGCCGGGTCCTCCAGCTGGACCGTTCCGATCTGCGGTTCGTGTTCCTTCACGTCGATCACCGTCGCCTCGAAGGTCTCGCCGACCCGGTCCTTGAGCACGGCCGCCTCGACCAGGTCCACGCACTCCCGCTCCGCGGTGTTCGCCAGCCGGGTGCCCTCCGCCATCTCGTGCGGCAGCGCCGACAGTGCGGCGACGGCCCACTCCGGCGGCTCGGCCCCGGCGGACGCCGCCACGCACAGTTCACCGGCGTACCGGTCGACCAGCCGGCGCAGCGGTGCGGTGCAGTGCGCGTACGGGGCCGCCACCGCGGCATGCAGCAGCGGGACGGGGGTCTGACCGGGGGCGAAGGCCGTGTACCCGGCGCCGCGCAGCAAGGTCGTGCACTCCTGGAGGAAGGCGGCGTGGGCGGGCAGGTGCGGGTCGAGGGAGCGGACGAGTTCCGCGTACGGGACGTGGTGGGGCCAGTCGATCCGCAGGGCCTTCGCCGCTCGCCGCAGCCGGCCGACCGCGCCGTCGGGGGCGCTGGGCAGGGTGCGCAGGATCCCGGTCCCGGCGGCGAGCATCATGTCGGCGGCGGCCATGCCCGTCATCAGGGAGATCTGGGCGTTCCAGGCGTCCGCCGGGAGCGGCACCCGGAAGGCGAGCGCGTAGGAGCCGGCCTGCTCCACCACCTCCTGCTCGGGCACGTTCAGGGAGATCCCGCCGCGCTCCACCTCCAGGGCCTCGCGGAGCGTCCCGACGGTCTTGAGCAGAGCGAGGGCCTCATCCGCCGTCCCGGAGTCGATGGCCTCCTGGACGGTGGCGTAGTCGAGTTTCGCCCGGCTGCGGACCAGGGCCCGGCGCACCTCCGCGCTCTCCACCCGGCCGTCGGCGTCCAGGTCGAGCCGCCACACCAGCGCGGGGCGGCTCTGGCCGGGCAGCAGGCTGGCCGCACCCTCCGAGAGCACGGCCGGGTGCAGCGGGACCTTCCCGTCGGGGAAGTAGAGGGTGGTGACCCGCCGGTGGGCTTCGGCGTCGAGGGCGCCGCCGGGGGTGACGAAGGCGGCGACATCGGCGATCGCGTAGTGCACGCGGTAGCCGCCGGAGGGACGTTTCGCCAGGTGCATGGCCTGGTCGAGGTCGACGGAGCCGGGCGGGTCGATGGTGAAGAAGGGGATGCCGGTCACGTCGGTCGACGGGAGGCGGGGGTGCGCGGCGGCCGACTCGGCCTCGGCGATCACGGCGGCGGGGAACTGCTTGGGCGCGCCCAGCCTCGTCCGCAGTGCGCGCAGCGCGGCCCGCAGCGCGGCCCCGTCCGCGCCGGTCATGTGCAGGTGACGGCGTGGCATGGACCGAGCCTATGGGGGGCGGCCCCGTACTGCCCGTCGAATCCCGCCGGGCGGACGCGTCGGTCCGCCCGCGCCGCGCCGTTTACGCTGGGCGCCGGGGGCCGCACCCCCTGCGCCGTGTCGTACCGAAGGAGAACCACCGTGCTCGTGCTGCTGCCGCCCTCCGAGGGAAAGGCCGCCGGGGGTTCCGGCGCACCACTGGACCTGGGATCGCTGTCGCTGCCCGGGCTGGCCGGGGCACGGGCGGCCGTGCTGGACGAGCTCGTCGAACTGTGCGCGGCCGACGAGACCAAGGCGCGCGAGGTGCTGGGCCTGAGCGAGGGCCTGCGGGGCGAGGTCGCCAAGAACGCGGAGCTGCGGTCGGCCGTCGCGCGGCCCGCCGGGGAGATCTACACCGGGGTGCTGTACGACGCCCTCGGCCTGGCCGGCCTCCCGGAGCCGGCGCGGGCCCGGGCCGAGCGGTCGCTGCTGGTGTTCTCCGGGCTGTGGGGCGCGGTGCGGATGACGGACCGGATCCCCACCTACCGGTGCTCGATGGGCGTGAAGCTGCCCGGGCTCGGCGCGCTGGGCGCGTACTGGCGGACGCCGATGGCGGAGGCCATGCCACAGGCGGCGGGGGAGGGCCTCGTGCTGGACCTGCGCTCCTCCGCGTACGCGTCGGCCTGGAAGCCGAAGGGGGAGGTCGCGGGGCGGACGGCGACCGTGCGGGTGCTGCACTCCCAGGTGGTCGACGGGGTGGAGAAGCGGTCGGTGGTGAGCCACTTCAACAAGGCGACGAAGGGCCGGCTGGTACGGGACCTGCTGCTGGCGGGCGCGGTACCGGGCAGCCCCGCGGAGCTGGTGGAGGCGCTGCGGGAGCTGGGCTACGCGGTGGAGGCGCAGGAGCCGGGCAAGCCGGCGAAGCCGTGGTCGCTGGACGTCGTGGTGACGCAGATCCACTGAGCCGGGACCGGGCGGCCGCTGCTACCAGAGGCGGTCGACCGGCCCCGGGTACAACGGGATCCGCGCGGCCGTGAACACCGCGCGGGTGGCCGCCGGGTCCGGGGTGAAGAAGGCCGCCAGGACGGACTTGTCGAAGCCCGGCCGGTCGCTCGGCAGCGGATCGGCCGGGGTGCCGCCGAGCAGGACCGTGCCGGGCAGGTGCGCGAAGCCGGCCGCCTCGTAGAACGGGGTCAGCTCCCGGTCGCAGCTGAACAGGGCCACGTCCACCTCCGGGTCGGCGGCCAGCAGCTCACGGGCCGCCCTCACCAGGCGGCCGCCGAGGCCCCGCCCGCGCAGCTCCGGCCGGGTCACCACCGCGCTGAGCCCGGACGCGCGGTACGTGCCGCCCGCGAACCGGATCTCCTTGCGCAGCAGGGTCAGGCAGGCGGCCACCACCCCGGCCCCTTCCCCGGCCCCCTCCCCGTCCCCGTCCCACAGCACCACGGTGCGCGGGGCCAGCGCCGGGTCGTGGCCGGACCCCGCCCCGGGCCAGGTCACCGCCTCCAGCGCCCCGACCTGCGCGGCGACCCCGGCCGGGAGCACCTCGTACACCTCGATCACGCGGCCGCGCCCGTCACGCGAGGGCCACCGCGGCGCCGCCCACCCGCACCCGGGCGTCACCCGGCCGCAGTTCCACCGTCAGGACCCCGGGCCGGCCCATGTCCTCTCCCTGGCGCAGCGTCAGCGTCGCCCCCTCCGGGACCAGCCCGAGCTCGCGCGCGTACGCCCCGAACGCGGCCGCCGCCGCCCCCGTGGCGGGGTCCTCGACGACGCCGCCGACCGGGAACGGGTCCCGGACGTGGAACAGCTCCGGGCCCTCGCGGTACACCAGCTGGACCGTGGTGAGGTCCAGGCGGCGCATCAGCGCCTCCAGCCGGGCGAAGTCGTAGTCCAGGCGGCCCAAGCGGGCGCGGGTCGCGGCGCCGAGCACGAGGTGGCGGGCCCCGGCGTAGGCGATGCACGGCGGGAAGGCCGGGTCGAGGTCGGCGGCCGGCCAGTCCAGCGCGGCCAGTGCCTCGGCGAGGTCCTCGGGGGACACGGCCTCGGTGTGCGGCTCGACGCTGGTCAGCACCGCCCGCAGGCCCCCGTCGGCCTCGGTCACCGATACCGGCACGGTGCCCGCCGGAGTCGCGAAGACGAGTGCGCCCGGACCGATCCGCTCGCCCAGCGCGACGGCGGTGGCGACGGTGGCGTGCCCGCAGAAGGAGACCTCCGCCTTCGGGCTGAAGAACCGCAGCGTGAAGCCCCGTCCGGGCTCGGCGTCCAGGTCCTGCGGCGGGGGAGTCAGGAACGCGGTCTCGCTGTACCCCAGCTCCGCCGCGATCTCGAGCATCCGCTCGTCGTCCAGCGCGCTCGCGTCGAGCACGACCCCGGCGGGGTTGCCGCCGGCCGGGTCGGTGGAGAAGGCGGTGTAGCGCAGCACCCGGGTCGGTTCCGTCGTATCAGTCATGATCAGCCCAACTCCCGGGACACCGGCCGTCATTCCCGTCCGCTCAGCCCCGCCCGATGTACGGCATGGCAGTCGCCATCACCGTCGCGAACTGCACGTTCGCCTCCAGCGGCAGCTCCGCCATGTGCACCACCGTGCGCGCCACGTCAGCCGCGTCCATCACGGGCTCCACGGCCAGCTGCCCGTTGGCCTGGAGGATGCCGCTCTGCATGCGCTGCGTCATCTCGGTCGCCGCGTTGCCGATGTCGATCTGCCCGCACGCGATCCGGTACGGCCGCCCGTCCAGCGACAGCGACTTCGTCAGACCCGTCATGGCGTGCTTGGTCGCGGTGTAGGCGATGGAGTGCGGGCGCGGCACGTGCGCCGAGATGGAGCCGTTGTTGATGAGCCGGCCGCCCTGCGGGTCCTGCGCCTTCATCTGCCGGAACGCCGCCTGCGCGCACAGGAAGGAACCGGTCAGGTTGACATCCACGACCGAGCGCCAGGCCTCGTACGTGATGTCCTCCAGCGGGACCCCGCCGGGGCCGAAGGTGCCGGCGTTGTTGAAGAGCAGGTCGAGCCGCCCGTACCGCTCCCGGACGGTTCGGAAGAGGGCGTCCACCTCGTCCGGATCGCTCACGTCCGCCCGTACGCACAGCATGTCGGCGCCGTCCCCGGCCGCCTCGGCGGTGTCCTCCAGCGGCTGCGCACGGCGCCCGGCCACCGCCACCGACCAGCCCGCGGCCGCCAGGGCGAGGGCGACGGAGCGGCCGATGCCGGAGCCGGCCCCGGTCACCACAGCGATCTTCTTCCCAGGTGCGTTCATGGGGCCGCAGGGTACGTCACAGCGGACATTCGCCCGCGGACGTTCCGACAGCTGAGAGCATGGGTCGGTCAAAGGTGCGAAAACGTACGACGAGACCCGACGAGACACGACGAGCCGACGACGAGAGTGGAGTTGCGCATGCCGGAGAGAGTCCCTGGGACGGCCCGCGGCCGCAAGCCGTCGTCCGCCCTCCCGCACCCCTCTCCGGCGGCGCGCCGAACCGGCCTGCTCGTCACCTTCATACTCGGCGGGCTGACCGCTCTGCCGCCGCTGTCCATGGACATGTACCTGCCGGCGCTGCCGCAGGTCACCTCCGCCCTGCACAGCCCCGCCGCCACGGTCCAGCTGACCTTGACCTCCTGCCTCGCCGGCATGGCACTGGGCCAGCTCGTCATCGGCCCGATGAGCGACAAGTGGGGGCGCCGCAGGCCCCTGCTGACCGGCATGATCGTCTACGTGCTGGCCACCGCCGTCTGCGCGCTCGCCCCCACCACCGAACTCCTCGTCGGCTTCCGGCTGGCCCAGGGCCTGGCCGGCGCGGCGGCCATCGTCATCGCCCGCGCCATCGTGCGCGACCTGTACGACGGGGTCGAGATGGCCCGGTTCTTCTCCACGCTGATGCTGATCTCCGGCGCCGCCCCGATCATCGCCCCGCTCATCGGCGGCCAGGTGCTGCGCTTCGCCGACTGGCGCGGGGTCTTCGTCGTCCTCACCGCCGTCGGCACGGCACTGACGCTGGTGGTGTGGCGGGCGCTCGACGAGACGCTGCCGCCCGAGCGGCGCCACACCGGAGGCGTGGGTGCCGCCCTGCGCACCATGCGCGGGCTGCTCGGCGACCGGGTCTTCGCCGGGTACACCCTGGCCGGCGGCTTCGCGTTCGCGGTGCTCTTCTCGTACATCTCCGCCTCGCCGTTCGTGGTCCAGGAGATCTACGGGGCTTCGCCGCAGCAGTTCAGCCTGCTGTTCGGCCTGAACTCGGTCGGCCTGATAGCGGTCGGCCAGATCAACGGCAAGCTGCTGGTGGGCCGGGTCAGCCTGGACAAGGTCCTGGCCTGCGGGCTCGCCGTCGTCACCGTGGACGCGGTCGCCCTGCTGCTGATGGCGGGCGGCGCGTTCGGGAAGGTGGGGCTGGCGCCGATGGCGGCCGGGCTCTTCGTGCTGATGTCGGCGATGGGCGTGCTGATGCCGAACACCAACGCGCAGGCGCTGATGCGTACGCCGCATGCCGCGGGGTCCGCGTCCGCGCTGCTCGGCACCTCCTCGTTCCTGGTCGGGGCGGTCGCCTCGCCGCTGGTCGGCATCGCGGGCGAGGACACGGCGGTGCCGATGGCGCTCGTCCAGCTCGTCTGCGCGCTGCTGTCGGCGGCCTGCTTCCTCGGGCTGTGCCGCCCGTGGCAGAACCGGGAGCCGCTGGTGGCCGCGGGTCAGTAGGCGGCCTCGGGCGGCCGCCGGCCGCGGCCGGGGCGCGGCCCGCGCCGGGCGCCGTAAACTTCCCGGGTGAACGCCTCCGCCGCCCTTCCCGCTTCCGGTCCCACCACCGCCGAGACCCTGCGCTCCGCGCTCGGCGGGCTGCTCGACGGGCTGCCGCCGAAGCAGGCCTCGGCGGCCGTCGAGCGGCTGATCGCCAACTACCGCGGCACGATCCCCACCGACGTGCCCGTGCTGCGCGACCGTTCGGACGTGGCGGCGTACGCGGCGTACCGGATGCCGGCCACCTTCGAAGCCGTACGTTCCGCCCTGGACGCCCTGGCGGAGGCCGCGCCCGAGTGGTCGCCGGGCTCGCACGTCGACGTGGGCGGCGGCACCGGCGCCGCGACCTGGGCGGCGGACGCCACCTGGGACGGCCCGCGCGCCACCACGGTGCTGGACTGGGCGGAGCCGGCGCTTGCCCTGGGCCGGGAACTGGCCTCGCGCTCCTCGTCGCCCGTGCTGCGCGCGGCCGAGTGGCGCCGGGCCGTCATCGGCGCCGGGACCACGATCCCGGAGGCGGACCTCGTGACCGTGTCGTACGTGCTCGGCGAACTCACCGTGGAGGCCCGCCGGGCGGTCGTCGCCGAGGCGGCGCGCGCCGGCCGGGCGGTGGTGCTGATCGAGCCGGGCACCCCCGAGGGCTACCTGCGCATCCGCGAGGCCCGCGGGCAGCTGATCGACGCCGGGATGACGGTGGCCGCGCCCTGCCCGCACGACGGGACCTGCCCGATCGAGGTCGGCCAGGACTGGTGCCACTTCTCGGCGCGGGTCAGCCGGTCCTCGCTGCACCGGCAGGTCAAGGGCGGCTCCCTCCCGTACGAGGACGAGAAGTTCAGCTACGTGGCCGCGACGCGCTTCCCCGTGGAGCCGGCCGCCTCCCGGATCACGCGCAGGCCGCAGATCCGGAAGGGGCTGGTCCTGCTGGACCTGTGCGGTCCGCCGCAGGAGGGCTTGACCCGGGCCACCGTGACCAAGCGCCACGGTGACCTCTACAAGGCGGCGCGGGACGCGGACTGGGGACAGGACTGGCCGCCCGCCCCCGAGCCGCGCTGACCCCCCGGGGTCAGGGCGCCGTCACGGCCGCAGCTCCTGCGTGCAGCACTTGATGCTGCCACCGCCCTTGAGCAGCTCGCCCAGATCCATCGGGATCGGCTCGAAGCCCCGCTCGCGCAGGGGTGTGAGCAGACCCGCCGCGGCCTGGGGGAGCAGGACGTGCAGGCCGTCGGAGACGGAGTTCAGGCCGAAGGCCGCCGCGTCCTCGTCGTCCACGATCAGGGCGTCGGGGAACAGCCGCCGCAAGACGGCCTGGCTGCCGGGCGAGAAGGCCGGCGGGTGGTACATGATCTCGTCGCCGTCCAGGACGCACAGGGCGGTGTCCAGGTGGTAGAAGCGCGGGTCCACCAGGTCGAGGCCGATGACGGGGCGGCCGAAGAACTCCTGCGCCTCGTCGTGCGAGAGCGGACTGGAACGGTAGCCCCGGCCCGCCAGGATGTAGGTGGCGGTGACGGCGAAGTCGCCCTCGCCCTCGTTGATGTGGGACGGCTCGTGGATGTCCCGGAAGCCGTGGGTCCGGAACCACTCCAGGTGGATCTCCGCCTCGGCGGAGCGTTCCGCGTAGGCGAACCGGGCCCCCAGCACGCGGCCGTCGATGACCAGGGCGCCGTTGGCCGCGTAGACCATGTCGGGCAGTGCGGGGTCCGGAACCAGGGTCTCGACGGTGTGGCCCAGGGCGCGGTAGCGGTCCCTCAGGTCTTCCCACTGGGCTTGTGCGAGGGGCAGGTCCACCGGTTTCGCGGGGTCCATCCACGGGTTGATGGAGTACGTGACCTTGAAGTGCGCGGGTGGGCACATCAGGTAGCGCCGGGGTGTGGCGTCTCTGCGCAAAGAAGGCTCCTCACGACTGACTCGCGGTGCGTGTGCTGTGCGTGTGCAGAGAATCGTCTCTCCTCGACGTGGACCGCGCAGTGAACTGATTGGGTGGTTTATCGGAATGACCGGAACCGGAAGACGGTCCGTCTCGCGTTGGTACGTTGAGGGCATGAGCAGGACTCCCCACACCAAGACCCCCGGGGCCGCACCCACCGGAGGCACGAGGCCCGAAGCCACGGCGCCCGGAACCAAGGCCCCCGATCCCACCCGCCGCAGCGACCGGTCCCGCCGGGCCATCCTGGACGCCGCGCTCGCCCTCGTCGGGGAGGTCGGCTACAACAAGCTGACCATCGAGGCCATCGCCGCCCGCGCGGGGGTCGGCAAGCAGACCATCTACCGCTGGTGGCCCTCGAAGGCGGCCGTTCTGCTCGACGCCTCCCTGGCGCTGGCCGGGGACGCCGCGACGGCGGACGGCAGGACCGGCCTCCCGGACACCGGCGACCTGGCCGCCGACTTGAAGCGGGTGCTGCGGGCCACGGTGGACGAGTTCAACGACCCGTCGTACGACGCCCCGCTGCGCGCCCTGACCGCCGCCGGGGCGACCGACCCGGAGCTCGGGGCGCGCTTCACCGAGCGGCTGCTGGCCCCCCAGCTCGCCCTGTACGAGGACCGGTTGCGCAGCGCGCGGGTGGCGGGGCAGCTGGCGGGGGGAGCGGATCTGCGACTGATGACGGAGATGCTGCTCGGCCCGCTGACGTACCGCTGGTTGTTGCGGACGGCTCCCCTGACGCACGCGTTCGCGGACGCGCTGGTGGACGCCGTGCTGGGCACCGCGTAAAGACCCGGGGCCGCGTCACGCAGTCCCGCGTGACCGAGAACATATGGCCGAATTCTGCCTTTATGGGCGGGCCCGGTGCGGGGGTGCGGTCACCCGGCACCCCGGAGGGTGGGACCATGGGAAGGTCCGCCGGGGGCAACGGTGAGGTGAGGGGATAGATGGGGTCTGAGTCCGGCCGCGTCCAACGCGGCGAGCAGAGCAGGATTTCCCAGTGGCTGCGCCGCCGCTCGAAACCGGCTCCCGAAGACCCCGGCAGGGAACGCGAGGCCCTCCTCCTGGCCGTCGCCGCCGCCGGCCTCCCGATCGCCCCCGCCGCCCACCCGGCCGGCTACCGGTGTTCCTGCGACCGCATCGGCTGTCCGACGCCCGCGCGACACCCCGTCTCGTTCGCCTGGCAGACCCAGGCGACCACCGACCGCGCGCAGATCGAACGATGGGCGCGCAACCACCCCCAGGCCAACTTCATCACCGCGACCGGCATGGTCCACGACGTCCTGGACGTCCCGCTGGAAGCCGGACGCGACGCCCTGACCCGGCTGCTGGCTGCCGGCGTGGAGGTCGGCCCGGTGGCCGAGTCCGGCGGTACGGGCGACCAGGCCCGCATGCTGTTCTTCACGGCGACCCGGGGGACGCCGGAGGACGAGGACGAGTGGTGGCCCTGCGAGCTGGACTGCCACCCCGAGACGATGGACGAACACCCCGGCCTGCGCTGGCACTGCCGCGGCAGCTACGTCCTCCTGCCGCCGGCCGCCCTCCCGGGCGAGCAGCGCGTCGCATGGCTGCGCGGAGTGGAACACCCGCTCCCGGACCCGCTGACGCTGCTCGAAACCCTGACCGACGCCTGCGCCCAGTACGCGGGAACCTCCGAGCAGACCCCCGCGGCCGTGGCCTGGCCCCTCGGCCGCTGACCCCGCGAAAGGCGACGGGCCGGACGACTGCTGTCGTCCGGCCCGCGCTCTTTTCCCGTTCCTTAGGCCCGGCCCGGCCCGGCCTAGCCCTGCGCCCGCGCCGGCCGCCGGTCCGCGGGCTCGCCCTGCCCGCTCCGGCCCTTGACGGCCGACGGCGCCAGGAACAGGCCCAGCACCGTCAGCAGGTACACCACCCACACCACGAGCTGGACCACGGTCGGGTCCGGCTGGAAGTTGAACGTCCCCTTGAGCAGGGTCCCGTACCAGCTGTCCGGCGGGATCGTCGCGCTGATGTCGAACGCCTTGGTCAGGATGCCGGGCAGGAACCCGGCCTCCTGGAGGTCGTGGATCCCGTACGCCAGAACGCCCGCCGCGACCACGACCAGCATGCCGCCGGTCCAGGTGAAGAACTTGGCGAGGTTGATCCGCAGGGCCCCGCGGTAGAACAGCCAGCCGAGCAGCACCGAGGTGCCGATGCCCAGCAGCACACCGGCCAGCGGGCCCGCGCCGTCACCGGCCGCCTTCACCGAGCGCCACACGAACAGCGACGTCTCCAGGCCCTCGCGGCCCACGGCCAGGAACGCCGTCGTCACCAGCGCACCGGTGCCCATGGCGAGCGCCGAGTCGAGCTTCTCGTGGAGCTCCGCCTTCAAGTGGCGCGCGGTGCGCTTCATCCAGAAGACCATCCAGGTCACCAGGCCCACCGCGACGACCGACAGAGACCCGCCGATCGCCTCCTGCGCCTCGAACGTCAGCTGCTCCGTGCCGAACTCGAGCGCTGCGCCGAAACCGAGGCTGAGGGCGGCCGCGAGGCCGACGCCCAGCCACAGCGGCCCGAGCTTGTCCTTGTGGCCGGTCTTCACCAGGTAGGCGATGAGGATGCAGACGACGAGGCTGGCCTCCAGCCCCTCGCGCAGGCCGATCAGGTAATTGCTGAACACGTGGTTCCTCCTACGCGTCTACAGGTCTACGCGAACAGCGTCCGGCCCCACCAGTCGTCCTTGTCGCGGACGCCCGGCGGGACGGCGAAGACGGCCGAACCCACGTGCTGGATGTATTCGTTGAGCGCGTCGTTCTTCGACAGGTTGCGCTGGACCGGGATGAAGCCCTTGCGGACGTCCCGCTGGTAGGCGAGGAAGAACAGACCCGCCTCCAGGCGGCCCAGCCCGTCCGTGCCGTCCGTGAAGGAGTAGCCGCGGCGCAGGATCCTCGCACCGTTGTTGCTGTCCGGGTGGGCGAGGCGGACGTGCGCCTCGGGCTTCATGGCCTTGAGGAAGGGCTCGTCGCGCTCCTTCGACTTGCCGACGGGGGCGCCCTCGCCCTTGTCGCGGCCGAAGACGTCCTCCTGCTCCTGGAGGGAGGTGCGGTCCCAGGTCTCGATGTGCATCCGGATGCGGCGGGCGACCAGGTACGAGCCTCCGGCCATCCACGGGCTGCCGTCGGACGCGGCCGCCCAGACGTGCTGGTCGAGTGCCGCCCGGTCGGTGCCCGAGATGTTCCGGGTGCCGTCCTTGAAGCCCATCATGTTGCGCGGGGTCTGCGCGTCCGGGGTGGTGGACGAGGTCTTGCCGAAGCCGAGCTGCGACCAGCGGACCGCCGTCTTGCCGAAGCCGATGCGGGCCAGCTGGCGGATGGCGTGCACCGCGACCTGCGGGTCGTCCGCGCAGGCCTGGACGCAGAGGTCGCCGCCGGAGCGGGCCGGGTCCAGGTTGTCGCCGGGGAACTGCTCCAGGTCCACCAGGGCCTCGGGGCGCTTGTCCTCCAGCCCGAAGCGGTCCTTGGCGAACAGGCCCGGCCCGAAACCGATCGTCAGGGTCAGCCGGGACGCCTTGAGGCCCAGCGCCTCACCCGTGTCGTCCGGCGGGGCCTCCGGGAGGCCGCCGAAGCCGCCCTCGCCGACGGGGTGCCCGGCGGTCATCAGCCGGGCCGCCTCCGTCCAGTCCTTGAGGAGCTTGATCAGCTCCTCGCGGTCCTTCGTCTTCACGTCGAAGGCCGCGAAGTGCAGGCGGTCCTGGACGGCGCTCGCGATGCCGGCCTGGTGCTCGCCGTGGAAGGGCACGGCCGCCCCGGCCGAGGCCGCCGGCACCACGTCCGACGTGCCGCCGAACGCCGCGACCGCACCGCCGGCCGCGGCGGCGCCCAGCGCCAGCCCGGCCCCGCCCCAGCCGAGTACGGCACGCCGCGAGGGCGCGGTCGCCCCCTCGGGGGTGTCGTCGCCGTCGTGCTCCGCCGCTACCGGCTCCGTGCCAGTCATCCCGGTCCTCCCGCCTGCTCCGCTGTTCCCGACCGTTACTTCGTGACCGCTGCGGCCAGCTTGGAGAGCGGCTCGGCCAGCGCGTTCACGGCGTCCGAGAGCTCCTTGCGCTCCGGGTCGCCGACCTTGTCGTAGGAGGTGAAGTCGTAACCGTTCTTGTCCGCGCGGTGCTTGTCGAGCAGCGCGTCCAGCGCGGCGAACTGGGTGTCGAGCGTCTTGGCGAGCTCCGGGTCGTTCTTCGCGGCGACCGGCTTGAGCAGCTCGTACGCCTTCTGCGCACCCTCGACGTTCGCCTTGAAGTCCACCAGGTCGGTGTGGCTGTAGCGCTCTTCCTCACCCGTCACCTTGCCGGTGGCGACCTCGTCGAGGAGCTCCTTGGCGCCGTTGGCCATCGAGGTGGGGGTGATCTCCGCCGTGCCGATCTTCTTCTGCCAGTCGGTCACGTCGGTCATCAGGGTGTCGGCGAGCTTCTTCTCGTCGTCGCCGATCTTGTTGTCGGCCCACAGCGCCTTCTCCAGGCGGTGCCAGCCGGTCCAGTCCTTCGCCGGGTCCTGGCCCGCCTCCAGGCCGTCCTCGCGGACGTCGACCTTCGGGTCGATGTCGCCGAAGGACTCCGCGACCGGCTCGGTGCGCTCCCAGCCGATGCGGGAGACGGCGTAGGCCTTCTTCGCGGCCTCGACGTCACCGGCCTTCACCGCGTCCACGAAGGCATTGGTGGTGGGCAGGGACTCGTCGGCCTGCGCCTGCACGTACTTGCGGTAGTCGGCGACCGCGGCGTCCAGCTCGGGGCTGCGTTTGGCCGCGGTGCCGCCGGTGGCCTTGACCTTCTGGCGGATGCCGTCGCCCTTCATGCCGGGCTTGCAGGCGATCTCGTAGTCGCCCGCCTTGATCTCGGCGGTGATGGTGGCCTTGGTGCCGGGGCCGATGTTCTCGCGCTCGGCGACGATGCGGTCGTCCGGGAAGAGGACGTAGACCTCGGTGACCTTGGAGCCCTTGTTGTCGACCTCGATGGTGACCTTGCCCGCGGGGAACTCCGTCTTGGAGACGCCGCAGGCGCTGTCGGAGGCGGCCACCTGGAGCGTGCCCTCGCCACCCGCCGCGCTCTTCTCGGCGCAGCCGGTCACGGCGGTGAGCGCGGCCACTGCGGCAGCCGCGGTGACGACGGTGAAGCGGGCGGGGCGCATAGGGGCTCCTGGCGGGTCTGGCGTTCGGCAGACGGCCGCCCCGTCGGATGGGGGGCGGCCGGGTGAGGCGGACCTAACTTAACCGAGGCTTACCTGACCCCGCGCCGCGCGTCCAGTGATTCGGCGCACACCGCCCCCCGCCGGACACGGGGCCGTCACGGAGCCCTCACGGGCGAGCCACGGGAAGGTCAAGCGGAGGCAAAGGAGGGAGCCCGTGCTTGAATGCCGGGGTGAATGATCTCGACGTGCTCGCCGTCTTCTGCGCGGGCGACGGCCGTCACGGCAACCTGCTCGGAGTCGTGCGCGACGGCCGCAGCTGCCCCGACGACGCCTCCCGGCAGGCCCTTGCGGCGGAGCTCGGATACAGCGAGACGGTCTTCGTCGACGACCCCGAACGCGGGGTCGTGGACATCCGCACGCCCGGCACCCGGATGGCCTTCGCGGGCCACCCGCTGGTCGGGGTCGCCTGGCTGCTCGACATCGAGGAACTCCAGCCGCCGGCCGGCTCCGTGTGGGCCCGCGACGACGGGGAGTTCACCTGGATCACCGCCCGCCCCGAATGGGTCGAGGGCAAGCGCACCGAGCAGTACGCGAGCGCCGCGGAGGTGGAGGCGCTGCCCTCCCCGCCGCCGGGGGAGGGCTGGCTGTACGCCTGGGCCTGGGAGGACGAGGCCGCCGGACGGATCCGGGCCCGCGGCTTCCCCCGCCGCCCGGACGGGGCGATCACCGAGGACGAGGCCACCGGCTCGGCGGCGGTCCTGCTGACGGCCGAGCTGAACCGGGCACTGAACATCACCCAGGGCGCGGGCTCCCAGATCCTCACCGCCCCCGGCCCGGACGGAACGGTCGAACTGGGCGGCCGCGTCCGCTTCGCGCCCCGGGAGCCGTGAGTGCGTCTCCCGCGGCTCACGCGTCTCCCGCGGCTCACGCGTGTCGCGCGGCCGGCTACGCGCTGAGGGGGAACTGCTCGCCCAGCTCGCGGAACACCGCGCCGTTGAGCTCGAAAGCGAGCTTGCACTCGTCGATGATGCGCTGCTTCTCCAGGTCGTCGGCGGCGATCGCGTCGAGCAGCTCCCGGTAGCCCCGCTTGAACGCCGCCGGGTTGGCGATGTCCGCGAAGACGTAGAACCGCACCCCGTCGCCCCGGCGCTCGAAGCCCCAGGTCCGCTCCGCCCTGTCCCGGATGATCTGGCCGCCCGAGAGGTCGCCCAGGTAGCGGGTGTAGTGGTGGGCGACGTACCCGCCGGGCCAGGTCGCCGCGCACCGGGCCACCCGGTCCGCGTACGCCCGCGTCGCGGGCAGGGCGGTGACGGTCTCGCGCCACCCCGGGCCGCGCAGGTGCGCCAGATCCCGCTCGATCTGCGCGACGCGCATCAGCTCCGGCCGGATGAACGGCCCCGCGACCGGATCGCCCTCGAGCGCCTCGGCCGCGTCCTCCAGCGCCCGGTACACGAACCACAGCTGCTCGGTGTAGCGGGCGTACGCGGCCACGCCGAGCCGGCCGCCCAGCAGGTCGCTCATGAACGTCGAGGTCTCGGCCTCGGTGTGCTGCTCGTGCGAGGCGACACGGATGGCCGTGGAGAAGGCGTCCAAGGCGGACCTCCGAGGGTTCGCGTAGGAGGAGCGGGCGTCACGAGGACGGGCGTCGGCGGGCGCGGGCACGGCGGCCCCGCCGCCCCGCCCGGTCTCCCCACCAGTCTTCCCGACGCCGTGTCGGCAAAAACCTCGTCCGCCGCCCGCTGCCGCCCGCTGCCGCTCATGCCGCCGCGCCGCCTGCTGCCGCCCGCTCCGCTACGGCAGGGTCAGGATCTCCGCCCCGGAGTCGGTCACGACCAGCGTGTGCTCGAACTGCGCGGTGCGCTTGCGGTCCTTGGTGACGACCGTCCAGCCGTCGGCCCACATGTCGTACTCGTGCGTGCCCAGCGTCAGCATCGGCTCGATGGTGAAGGTCATGCCGGGCTCGATGACGGTGGTCGCGTGCGGGCTGTCGTAGTGCGGGATGATCAGGCCCGAGTGGAACGACGTGTTGATGCCGTGCCCCGTGAAGTCCCGGACCACGCCGTAGCCGAAACGCTTCGCGTACGACTCGATGACCCGGCCGATGACGTTGATCTGGCGGCCCGGCTTGACCGCCTTGATGGCCCGGTTCAGGGACTCGCGGGTGCGCTCCACCAGCAGGCGCGACTCCTCGTCCACCTCGCCGCACAGGTAGGTGGCGTTGTTGTCGCCGTGGACGCCGCCGATGTACGCGGTCACGTCGAGGTTCACGATGTCGCCGTCCCGCAGGACGGTCGAGTCGGGGATCCCGTGACAGATGACCTCGTTGACCGAGGCGCACAGGGACTTCGGGAAGCCGCGGTAGCCGAGCGTCGAGGGGTAGGCACCGTGGTCGCACATGAACTCGTGCGCGACCCGGTCCAGCTCGTCGGTGGTCACGCCCGGCGCGATGTGCTTGGCGGCCTCTTCCATCGCCCGGGCGGCGATCCGGCCGGCGGTGCGCATCGCCTCGATGGTCTCGGGCGTCTGCACCTCCGGTCCGGTGTAGGGCGTGGGCCCGGGTTTGCCCACGTACTCGGGCCGGCGGATGTTGCCGGGAACGGAACGGGCGGGGGAGAGCTCGCCGGGTACGAGCAGCGACTGGCCAGACATGCAAGCGAGTGTATCCAGCGGGGATGGGGCAGCATGGCGACAGAGAGCGGCGGGAGCCGCAACGAGAGGAGCCGGCGGACGATGGCCCTGTTCAAGAAGCGCCAGACGGGCAAACCGGGCGAGTGGTACTACTGCCTGGTCCACCACAAGGTCGAGGAAGGCCCCGAGTGCCCGGCCAAGGACCGGTTCGGCCCGTACTCCAGCCCCGAGGAGGCGGCCCACGCCATGGAGACCGCCGAGGAGCGGAACCTGGAGTGGCAGAACGACCCCAAGTGGAACGACAAGACCGGCGACGGCGGCGGACCGGACGGACCGGACGGGAGCGCGCCCTCTCCCTAGGCCCGGACCGGCGCCCCGCCGCGCGGCCTACCAGCGGCTGGGTGGCGGCGCGGTGAGCTGGTCGGCCAGCCGCGCCAGCCGGTCCCGCAGCCGGCGCGGCCCGCCGCGCGGCCCGGGCAGGTGGTTCTCCCCGGCCGCCGCGCTCACCAGGTGCTGCACGGTGTCCAGGTCCAGCTCGGCGGTGGCGTCCGGCACCGACAGCGCCTCGTGGGCCAGCGTGCCCAGGTCGGGGTCCCCGCCGTCCAGGGACAGTACGGTCGCCCCGGCCCGGCGGGCGTCGTGGACGCGCTCCAGCAGACCCCCGCCCGGCTGTTCCGGGGCGACCACCAGCAGGGTGTGCCCGCGCCGGGCCGCCTCCAGCCGGCTCAGCCCCACCGACAGGTGCGGCGGTTCACCCGGCCGCACCAGGTGGCGTACGAGGGTCGGCGCCAGCTGGGGCAGTCCCGACCAGGCGGCCTCGTCCACCAGGTGGGCGGCCAGGTGCCAGGGCTCGTACCGCTCGGTGCCCACCAGCAGCAGGTTCCCTCCGGCCGGTACGACCGAGCGGCGAAGCGCACCGGCGAACCGGCGCGCGGCGCCGGGCCACTGCGTACCGGCGAGCACCTCGCGCAGCAGCGCGACCCTCACGGCGTCCATGGCGGCATCCTGCCGCAGACGCGGTCGGTACGGTGGGCACTTCCCCGGGATGCCTCCCGACGGGTGGGGGGGACGGTACTCGGCAGTACCTTTGCCCCCATGACTACCTCAGACAGCACGCAGAAGCCGCCGGCCAAGGACCCCTGGGACCTGCCGGACGTCTCGGGCCTCGTCGTCGGCGTCCTCGGCGGCACCGGTGACCAGGGCCGCGGCCTGGCCTACCGCTTCGCCCGGGCCGGCCAGAAGGTGATCATCGGCTCCCGCGCCGCCGACCGCGCGCGGGCCGCCGCCGGGGAACTGGGCCTGGGCGTGGAGGGCGCGGACAACGCCGAGTGCGCGCGGCGCAGCGACATCGTGATCATCGCGGTGCCGTGGGAAGGCCACGCGAAGACCCTCGAAGCGCTGCGCGAGGACCTCGCGGGCAAGCTGGTGGTGGACTGCGTCAACCCGCTCGGCTTCGACAAGCAGGGCGCGTACGCCCTCCAGGTCCCCGAGGGCAGCGCCGCCCAGCAGGCCGCGGCCCTGCTCCCCGACTCCCGGGTCACGGCGGCCTTCCACCACCTCTCGGCGGTGCTGCTCCAGGACGAGTCGGTCGAGGAGATCGACACCGACGTGATGGTCCTCGGCGAATCCCGCGCCGACACCGACGTGGTCCAGGCCCTCACGGCCCGCGTCCCGGGCATGCGCGGCGTCTTCGCGGGCCGCCTGCGCAACGCCCACCAGGTCGAAGCCCTGGTCGCCAACCTCATCTCCACGAACCGCCGCTACAAGTCCCACGCGGCCCTGCGCATCACGGACGTCTGACCCCGGACCCACCCTGCCCGGCGGTCAGCCGCGTCGCGCGGAACGCCCGTCCAGCACGCCCAGCTGTGCGATGACGCCGTGATAGAAGCGGTCCACGGCGTCATCCACGCTGCGGATGAAGCCCGAATCCGTGTTGCCCCGGGAACTCCCCATTCCCTTGACCAGGGACAGCCGGAACCCGGTGGCCGGCGCCCCGCCCTTGGGCAGTAGATTGCCCGGTTCGGGACGCAGCCGTTCCAGCGTGCCGCGCGGGCCGTTCCCACCCTCCATCAGTGTCTCCACGTGAAGATCGGCCGGTGCCTCGGCCAGCGTCCGCAGCAGCTTCTTCGCCATGGCCAGGGGGTACGAACCCGCAGGCGCGGGGATTTCCACTGACGTGCGGATCCTGGCCGTCCGCAGGTCGGCGGTGACCGCGACGACACTGTTCGTCCCGTCGATCCGGAATTCCGCCGTCAGTCGCCCGTCCGCGCAGAGCCTCTCGGCCGCGGCGAGCCGCCGTTCCTTCGGGTCGCTACCGCGCCGGGCCCGCTGCACCGGCAGCGCCTTCTGGCCCAGTTCACCACCGAGGCGCAGGCACGTCTGGCGGATGAGCCGCTCCCAGCTCTCCACGACGTCCACCGCCCGGCTGTCATCGACGCAGAGCGTCTCGTCCTCGATGCCGTTACGAACGGCCACCCAGGAGGGGCCCATGTTCTGGAAGCCGTGGCAGCCGGAGTTCTCGTGCTGGAGGTACTGCAAGAACTCCTGGACGAGCCACGCATGTGCTGCGTTCCCCACGCCCTCGTGCCGGATCAGCATCTGGGCCTGGTGGGCCACCTCGGCCCAGGAAAGGTGCCAGAGACCGACCTTGTGCTTCCGTCGTCCGTCGATCTTGATGTCGACGACGTCCGAGCCTTCGAGGGCCACGTCGTTGGAGAGGGTGATCACGGCCTCGTAGCCGCGCCGAGCCGCGATGTCCACGTACTGCTGCACCTGCTCGGGCTTGAGCGGGTTCCCGTTGGTCTTCGTCTCCACCAGGGCCGTCCACAGCTTCCCGGCACGTTCCACCCGGATCACACCGTCCGGCCGGCGCGGGGTGTCGCCGTGGGGGAGGGACACCTCGGTGAAGGTCTGCATGCGGCCCGTCGGGGCGCCGAACGCGGCCGTGAGCCGACGCCCCAGTTCGGGCACCTGGGCCATGACGGACAGCAGCACGGAGGTGGCGCGGACCTCCCGTTCACGGTCGCTCTTGAGCGAGGGGACCGGAAACAGACGCGCCATCTGCCAAGCGTCGCTCTCGGCGAGCGACTTCTGGTCCTTGGGGAGCGTGACCTTCTTCTTGGTGGTCCGGGGCCCCTTGGAACGCTGCGCGGGGATGCTCGCGGCTTCGGCCCCGGCGCCTTCCGGGGCCGCCGAACCAACCGGTGCTTGCGGCGCTTCCGCTTCCTTGCTCGTCAAGGGGCCGGGCGCTTTCGCTCCGTCGGCGTCCTCGGGTCCCTCGATGGCCGTGGTGCCTTCGGCGTGTTCGGTGGCTCCGGTCTGTTCGGGCTCCTCGCTGTCGTCGAGCACCACGATGCCGAAGTCGGTGGCGAGACCGGCCAGACCGGTTTCGTACCCCTGGCCCACGGCCCGGAACTTCCATTCGTCGCCTCGCCGGTACAGCTCACCGAAGATGAACGCCGTCTCGGGGCCCGCGTCGTCGATGGAGAATCCGACCAGCGCCTCCCCGGACCGGTCCGCGACCGTCATCCGCAGATCGTCGAGGTCCCCGAAGCGCGCGCCGCCGTACTGGCTGGCCGCAACGACGATCCGTGTGACGTCCTCCGGCACCGCCGTCAGATCCAGGCTGATGCGGTCCTCGTCACCGCTCTCGGTCGGAGCCTTGCCGAGCAGCCGCACGCTGCCGTCGGCGGCGGCCGGGTGGTTGTAGAAGTAGAAGTCGTTCTCGCTGCGGATCTTGCCACTCGCGTCCAGCAGCAGAACGGAGACGTCAGCGTCTCCGGCTCCCGATGCACTCGTCCAGCCAAGGCTCACGACAACCGCTCCGGCGTCCTCGCTGAGAGCGGTCAGACTGACGTTCGCGCCCTTGGAGATCTCCTGCATGTGTCCCCCCGTTCGCCGGCTTCGCCCCTGTGGACACAGCCCCCGGCGAACCGTAACGGGGTGCCGGGCGAAAGAGCGGCTGAAGAGGAAAATGCGATGATATGCACCCGGCGGTCAGCGGTGGGACGGGTGAGGGCGGCGGGTGGGTGGGGATGGGGGACACTGGAGGGGCTCGACCCCTTCTGTGCCGCCGAGGAGCTCTGCCGCATGCCCCGCCTTGCCGTGTTCGCCGTTGTCGTCTGCCTCATGTCCGTGGCCGCGGCCGTGGTCGCCTTCGTGGAGGGCAGCTTCCTCGGGATCGTCTGGGTCCTGCTGGCCGGTCTGACCTCCAACATGGCCTGGTACTACGTCCGCAAGGCCAAGGCGGAGAAGCAGGCCTGACCGGCCGCCGGACGCCCGCTAGCCCTTGCGGCGGGGCTGCTTGATCTTGATGCGGCCGGTCCGTGGGTGCCCGACGACCGTGAGCACCGGGGCGGCCGGGTCCGCGGGCGCCGAGACCTGGTTGGCGATGTGCGCCGTATTGGTGCTCGACCCGTCGATGCGCACCGCCCAGCCCTGCGGGACGACCAGCTGGATGCTGCCCGATCCGCACCGCGCCTCGACGGTGACCTCACCGTGCAGGCAGATCGCCTCGGTGAAGTCGATCACGATGCTCAGCATCTTGCACTCGGCGACGATCCTGCGCGGGACCGTCCACCGGCCGTGCTGCTTGATGCTGCTCATACCGGTCTTGAGGACGAGCGTGTCCGCTTCGGTCCCGGGACGTACCCCCGAACCCCGCCCCTGCGGCAAGTCGGCCACCAGCACGTCCAGTTCGCCGTAGGTCTTCGCGGCGTACGCGCGATCGAGCCGCTCCTCCAACTCGGCGAGGCCGAGCCGGCCCTCACCGGCGGCGACCCGCAGCTGCTCGGCCACCGCTTCCCGGTCCACGTCCGCTGCCCGGAGCTCCACCGTGTCCCGCACCGACGGCTCCGGCGACTCCTGCTCCCCATTGATCATGGTCATGGACTGTAATCGCAGTGAAGCGGCCCGGCGCTACGGGAGCGTGCAGTAGCCGTCGGTCTCCTGCCAGAAGCGGTAGAGGTTGTGGCCGCAGTACGTCTCCAGGTCGGACACGCCCAGCGCGCCGAGGACATCGGTGACCCGGTCGAAGAAGAACACGTTCACCTCGGGGATCCACAGCAGCGCGAACACGCCGATCAGGGCGAAAGGTGCGAGCGGCGCCACCTCGCGGCGCACCCGCTGGGACAGCCAGGGCTCGATGACCCCGTAGCCGTCCAGCCCCGGGACCGGCAGGAAGTTCAAGATCGCCGCCGAGACCTGGAGCAGCGCGAGGAAGGCCAGGGCGAAGCGGAAGACGAGGGGCACGCCGTCGAGGGCGTGCAGCCAGAACGGCGCCGTGCACACGGCCGCGAACAGCACGTTGGTCAGCGGGCCCGCCGCCGAGACGAGGCTGTGCTTCCAACGGCCGCGGATCCTGTCCCGCTCGATGTACACGGCGCCGCCGGGCAGGCCCAGACCGCCCAGGATCACGAACACCACCGGCAGCACGATGCTGAGGAGCGCGTGCGTGTACTTGAGCGGATTCAGCGTCAGGTAGCCCTTGGCCCCCACCGAGATGTCACCGCCGTGCAGGGCGGTACGGGCGTGCGCGTACTCGTGCAGGCACAGGGAGACCACCCACGCGGACGTCACGAAGAGGAACACGGCGAGCCCGGGGCTCGTCGCGTAGCCGGTCCACACGGCCCAGCCGGTGACCGCCATGACGGCGACGATGCCCAGAAACACGGAACTGACCCGCCGCTCGGAGCGGCTCCCCTGGTGACTCATGCGGCGAAACCTATCCCGGCCGGTAAATCGGTCGGGCCCGGGGGCCCGGGCAGCGACAATGGGCCGGTGCGTTACGCGATTCTCGGCACCGCCCAGGCCACTCGCGACGACGGGACCCCCGTCGCCGTCGGCGGAGCGCGCCTGCGGGCCCTGCTGACCGCGCTGGCGCTGCGGCCCGGCCGCACGGTGCCGGCGGACCTGCTGGTCGACCAGGTCTGGGACGGGGACCCGCCCGCCGACGGCATCGCCGCGCTCCAGGCCCTCGTGGCCCGGCTGCGGCGCACTCTGGGGCACGAGGCCGTGCGCTCCGCCGGGGGCGGCTACCTGCTGGCCGCCGACCGGGACGACATCGACCTCTACCGCTTCGAGCGGCTGGCCGGCTGCGCCGCTGCGGAGCCGGACCCGGCCCGGGCCGCCGCCCTGTACGACGAGGCCCTCGCCCTGTGGCGCGGACCGGCGCTGGCCTCCCTGCCCGACCCCGCGGCCGAGTCCGCGCGCTGGGAGGCCGTACGGACGGACGCGCGCCGGGGCCGGCTGGCGGCGGCCCTCGCGCTGGGGCAGGCGGAGCGGGTCCTGCCGGAGCTGGGCGCGCTGTGCGCCGAGCAGCCGCTGGACGAGCCGTCGCAGGCGCTGCGGATCCGCGCCCTGCGCGACGCGGGCCGGCCGGCGGAGGCACTGGCCGCCTACGAGCAGGTCCGGCGGGACCTCGCAGACCGCCTGGGCGCCGACCCGGGCCCCGCCCTGCGTGCCCTGCACGCCGAACTGCTGACCCCCGCGCCGGTCCCCGTACCGACGCCGGTCCCCGTACCTGCGCCGGCCCCCGCACCGCCCGAGCCGGCGCCGGTACGGGGCAACCTGAGGGCCCGGCTCACCACCTTCGTCGGCCGCGAGGAGGACATCCGGGTCATCGGCGACGACCTCGCCCGCGCCCGCCTCGTCACGCTGCTCGGTCCCGGCGGGGCGGGCAAGACCCGGCTCTCGCAGGAGGCCGCCGAGGCCCAGGCCCCCGACGGCCTGCCCGACGGGGTGTGGCTGGTGGAGCTGGCACCCGTGGACGACCCCGAAGACGTGCCCGAGGCGGTACTCGCCGCGCTCGGAGCCCGCGAGACCAAGCTGCGCGGCGCCGCCGCCGAGGAACTGCGGGCGCTGACCGACCGCAACGGCGACGACCCCCTCGAACGGCTCGTCGACCACTGCGCACGACGGCGGCTCCTGCTGCTCCTGGACAACTGCGAACACGTCGTCAAGGCCGCCGCCGCCCTCGCCGAGGAACTCCTCGCCCGCTGCCCCGGCGTACGCATCCTGGCCACCAGCCGCGAACCCCTCGGGGTGCCGGGGGAGACGCTGCGTCCGGTGGAACCGCTGCCCGACCCGGTCGCGCTACGGCTGCTCGCCGACCGGGGGGCCGCCGCCCGCCCCGGGTTCCGGACGGAGGACGACCCGGAGGCCGCCGCCGAGATCTGCCGCCGCCTCGACGGACTGCCGCTCGCCATCGAACTCGCCGCCGCCCGGCTGCGGCTGCTGACCGCCCGGCAGATCGCCGACCGGCTGGACGACCGGTTCCGCCTGCTCACCAGTGGCTCCCGAACCGTCCTGCCGCGCCAGCAGACGCTGCGCGCCGTCGTGGACTGGTCCTGGGACCTGCTCGACGCCCCCGAACGGGCCGTGCTGCGCAGGCTGTCGGTCTTCGCGGGCGGCTGCGACCTGGCCGCCGCCGAAGCCGTCTGCGGCGGGGCCGGTGAGACCGGGGCCGGTGAGACCGGGCCCGCCGGCTCCCGGGCTGCCGCCCGGGACGGCTCCGGCGCCCGGGACGGCTCCGGCCCGCGGGACGGCGCCGACGTGCTCTTCCTGCTCGGTTCGCTCGTGGACAAGTCCCTCGTCGTCGCCGCCCCGGGCCCGGACGGCGGCATGCGCTACCGGCTGCTGGAGACCGTCGCCGAGTACGCGGCCGAGCGCCTCCACGACATGCCCGGCGACCGCGCCGCCACCGAGCGCCGCCACCTCACCCACTACCGCGAACTCGCCCGCACCACCGAGCCGCTGCTGCGCGGCCACGGCCAGCGCGAGGCCGGCGAGCGGCTGGCGGTCGAGTACGAGAACATCCGTACCGCCCTGCGCCGCGCCGTCGCCACCAAGGACGTGGGCGAAGTGCTCTGCCTCGTGCACTCCCTGGGCTGGTACTGGCACATGCACGACCTGCGCGCCGAGAGCCGCCACTGGTCCGCCCTCGCCGCCGCCCTCGGCCCCGACCCCTTCGCCCCGCCCCTCGTCCCCGCCGAGCCCGTCCTGGAACTGATCGTCGACTCCCCGCCGCCGTACACGGGCGAAGTGCTCACCGAAGCCTGGCGAGGCGTGCAGATGATGTGCATGGCCTCCCGCGACCAGACCAGCACCGACTGGAGCAGTCCCGAGATACGGACGCAGGTCGAGGCGATCGTGCAGGTCTACCAGCCCGGTCTCCCGCAGACCTGCCGGTTCCCCGGCACCTTCTGGATCTTCGCCGTCATGATCAACGGGGACGTGGGCCTGCTCCGGCGCATCCTCGACGCGACCGTCGACACCTCACGCGAACTCGGCTACCGCTGGGCGTACGCCAACGCCCTCCAGCTGCGCGCCAACGTCCTCGCCAACCATGCCGACTGGAGCGGCGACGCCGCCCGCGACGCGGAGGAGAGCCTGGCCGTCTTCCGGGAGCTCGGCGACGCCTGGGGCTGCGCCGAAGCCCTGTCGGCCCGCGCGGAATCCCTGGAGAAGCGCGGTGAATTCGCCCTGGCGGCAGCCGACTTCCGGGCCGCCGTCGACTACGCCGAACGCCTCGGCGCCCAGGCGCAGGTCACCGTCCTGCGGGTGCGGCGGGCCGGGAGCCTCATCGAGAACGATCAGGTGGAGGAGGCCGAGGCGATCCTCGACGAGCTCATCGGGATCGTCCAGCAGTTCAACAACGAGGCCATGCCGGCCGCCCGGATGTTCCTCGCCGGCGTGTACGGCCGCACCGGCCGCATCCCCCAGGCCCGCGAGCTGCTCCTCTCGCTGCGCGAGGAGTTCGCCTCCGGCGCTTACGCGATCTTCGACTGCTTCCTGCTGGCGATGCTGGCCTGGCTCGACAACCAGGAGGGCAGGTACCGCGAGGCACTCGCGTTGAACCGGCAGGCCATGGCCGCCGCCCAGGACCCGCTCGCCACGATGGTCGCGCCGCAGATGCCAGCTGTCTTCATGATCACGGCGGCCGTCTCCCTCGTCGGACTGGGCGGCCGCGAGCGCGCCTACGACGCGGCCCGGCTGGTCGGGGCCTACCGGGCCCTGCTGCCGCCCGGGCACGTCCCGGTCTCCACCGAACGCGCCGACGCCGCCCGCGCCGAGGAAGGGGCGCGTGCGGTACTGGGCGACGCCGTCTTCGAGGCGGCTCGCGCCGAAGGCGGCGGCCTCACCCTGGAGGAGGCCACCGCCCTCTTCTGATCCGCCCCCCGTACGGGGCAGGTCCGTCCCGGGACGCGATCCGAAACGGACCGGCCCCCCGGATCAGGTCTTCTGGCGGAACTTGCGCACCGCGAGCGGCATGGTGACGAGCGTGATGGCCACGGACCAGGCCAGGGTCACCCAGACCGGGTGGGCGACCGCGCCGCCGTTGATCAGGCCGCGCGCCGCGTCGGCCAGGTTGGAGAGCGGGTTGTAGTCGGTGAAGGTCTGCAGCCAGCCCGGCATGGTCGACGGCGGGGCGAAGATCGAGCTGCCGAACTGGAGCGGCATCAGGACCAGCATGGCCATGCCCTGGACGGCCTGCGCGGTCTTCATGGTCAGACCGAGCAGGATGAAGATCCACATCAGAGAGGCGCCGAACACGGCGGACAGCCCGATGGACAGGAACAGGTCCAGTACGGAGGTCTTGATCGACAGGCCCAGCATGAAGCCGACGGCGAGCAGGATCGCGATGGCGACCATCATGCGGCCGAGTTCGACCACGATCTTGGCTATCAGCACGGAGGACCGGGCGATGGGCATGGACCGGAAGCGGTCCATCACGCCCTTCTTGAAGTCGTCGTTGACCCCCGTACCGACGCCCATGGCGATGTTCATGCCCATCATGGCCATCAGGCCCGGGACGACGTAGTTGACGTACGCCTCCTGCTGGCCCTTGCCGGAGATCGCGCCGCCGAAGACGAACACGAACAGCAGGGTGAAGATGATCGGCATGAACACGACGTCGAACATCGACTCGGGATCCTGCTTGATCTGCAGGGTGTTGCGGCGCACCAGGGCGCCGATGTGCCGCAGGTTGCCCCGCAGGCCGATCCGGCCCTCGCCGGCCGGTCCGGCGGCCGTGGCCGCCGGGGCGGCCGCGGGGGTACTGGGCTTGGACGTGGTGACGGTGCTCATGCCGCGACCTCCTCGGTCTGCTGGGCGGAGTCCTCGGAAGAGGGCTTCTGGCCGGTGATGGAAAGGAACACCTCGTCGAGGCTGGGGAGGTAGGTGCCGAGGTCGGCGATCGCGTACCCGCGGGCTGCCAGCAGGCCGACCACCGCGGTCAGCTGCTCGTCGCTGAGGATCGGCACCAGCAGCACGCCCTCGTCGGGCACGGCCTGGGAGCCGGCCACCCCGTCCAGCCCCGCCTCGGCCAACGCCCGGGCCATGCCCGGCAGCTCGGCGGAGGCGACGGGCCGGATGCGCAGGGTGCGGCCGCCGACCCGGGCCTTCAGCTCGTCGACCTTGCCCTTGGCGATGACCTTGCCCCGGTCGATGACCGTCAGCTCGTTGGCGAGCTGCTCGGCCTCCTCCATGTACTGGGTGGTCAGCAGGACGGTCGCGCCCTCCGCGACCATCCGCTGCACCTCGTCCCACACCTCGTTGCGGGTACGGGGGTCGAGGCCGGTGGTCGGCTCGTCCAAGTAGAGGACGGCCGGGCGGCCGATCATCGACGCCGCCAGGTCGAGCCGGCGCCGCATGCCGCCGGAATAGTGCATCGCGGCCTTCTTGGCGGCCTCGGTGAGCGAGAACCGCTCCAGCAGCTCGTCGGCGCGGGACCGGGCCTCCTTGCGGGGCAGGTCCAGCAGCCGGCCGATCATGTAGAGGTTCTCCCAGCCGGAGAGCTTCTCGTCGACCGAGGCGTACTGGCCGGTCAGGCCTATGGTGCGGCGCAGTTGCCGCGGCTGGCGGACCACGTCGAAGCCGGCGACCGTCGCCGTCCCGGCATCCGGGGTGATCAGGGTGGACAGGATGCGGACCAGGGTGGTCTTGCCGGCGCCGTTGGGGCCGAGGACCCCGAGGACGGTTCCCTCGCGCACGTCGAGGTCCACGCCGTCGAGGGCCTTGGTCTCGCCGTAGTGCTTGACCAGCCCCCGCACCTCTACGGCGTGCGAGCCGTTCAGGGGATTCTTGTCGTTTCGCGTCATGTCCACCATGGGACCATCGACCACTGACAAACCGCCGACAGAGGACCGACAGCGAACCGACGGGCGGCCGACGGGCCGAGACCACGCGCGTCCGGCGGCCCCTGCGGCGGCTCCCCCGGCTCCCCCTGCCGCGCCCCCGGGAGGGGCGACAGCCCGCCGGCACCGGAGCCGACGGGCTGTCAGACGGGATCGGAGGGGCCGGTGGAGCCCCCGGTGGAAGGCGGGCAGGATCCCTCAGTGGAAGGCGTGCTCCGGCTGCGGGAACGATCCGCCGGTCACGTCCTCGGCGAAGGCCTTCGCCGCGTCACCCATGGTCTGACGGAGGTTCGCGTACTGCTTGACGAACTTGGGCATCTTGCCCCCGGTCAGGCCCATCATGTCGGTCCACACCAGCACCTGCGCGTCGCACTCCGCACCCGCGCCGATGCCGACCGTCGGGATGTGCAGCGACCGGGTGACCTCCGCGGCCAGCTCGGCCGGGACCAGCTCCAGCACCACCGCGAACGCACCCGCGTCCTGCGCCGCCTTCGCGTCGCGCAGCAGCTGGTGCGCGGCCTCGTCGCCGCGGCCCTGCACCCGGTAGCCCATGGCGTTCACGGACTGCGGGGTCAGGCCCAGGTGGGACATGACCGGGATGCCGGACTGCACGATCAGCTCGGTCTGGGCCAGCGAGCGCTCGCCGCCCTCCAGCTTGACCGCTCCGACGCCCGCCTCCTTGACCAGCCGGGTCGCGCTCCGCAGCGCCTGTACGGCGCCTTCCTGGTACGAACCGAACGGCAGGTCGCCGATGACCAGGGCGCGGCGGGTGCCCCGTACGACGGCCGCCGACAGCAGGGTCATCTCGTCCATCGTCACGGGGACGGTGGTCTCGTAGCCCAGGTGGCAGTTGCCCATCGAGTCGCCGACGAGGATCACCGGGATCCCGGCCTCGTCGAACACGGACGCGGTCATCGCGTCGTACGCCGTGAGCATGGGCCACTTCTCCCCGCGCTCCTTGGCCAGGGCCAGGTCGCGGATGGTGAGGCGGCGGGTGCCCGTGCCCCCGTACAGCGTGGGGCCGGAAGCTTCGCGGGCAGGCGAAACGGCATGCGTCATTGCTGCTGCTCCTTGTGTCATCTCGAGGCGTCCTGACGACGTCCCCGGACTCATCCACCATGGTGGCACTCTCCGGGCCCGGGGAGGAAGTGGCGCGATGACCGGTCCGTCACACTCCCGGCCGCGCTACGAGCCCCACTCCAGCCGCTCCGGATCGAATGTGCGCGTTTCGTGACAACCGGAACTACGGGCGGACAGCTGTTCGTCCTCCCGGTCGTACGGCCGGAACGGACGGCACGGATGGCTGCGTCCATCGCCTAGGGTCAAGGGGCGGGGACGGAGCGCAAGCACGGCAGCGAGGGCAGTTACATGGCACAGGCGTACATGACGGAGACGGGGAACGGCGGCGGCTCGGAGCCGGGGCCCTCCGGATCCGGCCTGCGGCGCCGACTCGCCGAATGGCGCAGGGACCGGGGCATCTGGCGGCGCGGGATCGTGACGGCGGCCCTGGCCGCGCTCGTCTCGCTGGTGACGATCTTCCATGCCGAGCTGCCGAACGACGTCGGCAACCTCGGCAGCCTCACCGAGACCTTCCTGCCCTGGCTCGGGCTGGCCGTGCCGCTGCTGCTCGTCGCGGCCGTGATCCGGAAGTCGGCGACCGCGCTGATCTCGATAGCGCTGACCGCCGCCGTCTGGGTGAACCTCTTCGGCGGCCTGGTCACCGACAAGTCCGGGACCGGCGGCGACCTGACGGTCGCCACCCACAACGTGGACGCCGCCAACCCGGACCCGCGCCGCACCGCCGAGTCGGTCGCGAAGGCCGGGGCCGACGTGCTGGCCCTGACGGAGCTCAAGGCGGGCGCCGTCCCGGCCTACGAGAAGGCGCTGGAGCCCACGTACAAGTACCACGCCGTCGAGGGGACGGTCGGCGTGTGGAGCAAGTACCCGCTCACCTCCAGCCGGCCCGTCGACATCAAGATGGGCTGGACGCGGGCGATGCGCGTCACCGTGAAGACCCCGTCCGGGGACGTGGCCGCCTTCGTCGCCCACCTGCCGTCCGTCCGGGTCAAGCTGAACGCCGGGTTCACCGCGAACCAGCGCGACAACAGCGCCGACGCGCTGGGCGCCGCGCTCGCCGCGGAACCGCTCAAGCGGGTCGTGCTCCTCGGCGACCTCAACGGCACCGTCAACGACCGGTCGCTGTCCGAGATCACCTCGCAGATGCGCTCCACCCAGGGCGCGGCGGGCGACGGGTTCGGGTTCACCTGGCCGGCCCGGTTCCCGATGGCCCGCATCGACCAGATCCTGGTCCGGGGCGTCACCCCGAAGGCCTCCTGGACCCTGCCGCGCACCGGCAGCGACCACCTGCCCGTCGCGGCGCGGGTCACGCTCACGCCGTAGTCCCGCAGTCCCCTTGCGCAGGTGTTCACGTACCGGGGCCCCGGTCGCCTTTCACGGCGGCCGGGGCCCCTGGTGCACGTACGGCTCGTCCGGCGCGTGCCGCCGGCCCTACGCGTGCTCGCGCCAGCCGTTGGTGATGGGCAGGCGGCGGTCCTTGCCGAAGCCCTTCGCGGAGATCTTGGTGCCCGGCGGGTACTGGCGGCGCTTGTACTCGGCCGTGTCCACCATCCGGAGGGTCTTGGCGACCAGCTCGCGGTCGTAGCCGGCCGCGACGATCTCCTCCAGCCCCCGGTCGCGGTCCACGTAGAGCTCCAGGATCGCGTCCAGCACCGGGTAGTCCGGCAGCGAGTCCGTGTCCACCTGGCCCGGGCGCAGCTCGGCGCTCGGCGGCTTGACGATCGAGTTCTCCGGGATCGGCGGGGTCTCGCCGCGCGCGGCGGCGGCCCGGTTGCGGTACTCCGCAAGGCGGAAGATCACCGTCTTGTAGACGTCCTTGATCGGGCCGTAGGCGCCGACGGAGTCCCCGTAGAGGGTCGAGTAACCGACGGCCAGTTCCGACTTGTTGCCGGGGGCCAGCACGATGTGGCCCTCCTGGTTGGACACCGCCATCAACATGGTGCCGCGCAGCCGGGACTGCAGGTTCTCCTCGGCCAGGCCCGACAGGCCCAGCGACCCCATGTACGCGTCGAACATCGACTCGATCGGCACGGTACGGAGGTTGAGGCCGGTACGCCGGGCCAGCTCGGCCGCGTCGCCCTTGGAGTGGTCCGAGGAGTACTTCGAGGGCATCGAGATGCCGTACACGTTCTGCGCGCCGATGGCGTCGCAGGCGATGGCGGCGACGAGCGCGGAGTCGATGCCGCCGGACAGGCCGATCAGCACGGAACGGAAACCGTTCTTCTTGACGTACGCGCGCAGGCCCACGACCAGCGCGTCGTACACCTCCTCGTCGTCGTCGAGACGCTCGGCGTAGCCGCCCGCCACGACCGGCTCGTACGGCTCCACCGGCTCCTCGGACAAGATCACCCGGTCGATCCGCAGACCGTCCTCGACCACGCCCTCCGGGGCGTCCGCGCGGGCGGCGGGCAGGTCGAGGTCGACCAGCACGCAGCCCTCGGAGAACTGCGGGGCGCGCGCGATGACCTCGCCGTCGGCGCCGACGACGATCGAGTCGCCGTCGAAGACCAACTCGTCCTGGCCGCCGATCATCGCCAGGTACGCCAGCGTGCAGCCGGCTTCCTGGGCGCGCTTTTGGACCAGCTCCAGGCGCAGGTCGTCCTTGTTGCGCTCGTACGGCGAGGCGTTGATCGACACCAGCAGACCGGCCCCGGCGGAGCGGGTGGCCGGGACGCGCCCGCCCTCCTGCCACAGGTCCTCGCAGATGGCCAGCGCCACGTCGACGCCGCGGACCCGGATGACCGGCTGGGTGTCGCCCGGCACGAAGTAGCGGAACTCGTCGAAGACGCCGTAGTTGGGCAGGTGGTGCTTGGCGAAGCGCAGCACGACCTCGCCGCGGTGCAGGACGGCGGCCGCGTTCTCCGGAGAGCCGGGCGGCAGGCCGAGCCGTTGCGCGGCCCGCTCGGCGCGGTCGAGGTAGCCGACGATGACCGGCAGCTCGCCGAGGCCCTCGGCCGCCAAGCGCTGCGCGAGGTCGCGCAGCGCCTGGCGGGAGGCCTCGACGAAGGAGCCGCGCAGGGCGAGGTCCTCGACGGGGTACCCGGTCAGCATCATCTCCGGGAACGCCACCAGGTGGGCGCCCTGCTCGGCGGAGTGCCGGGTCCAGTGGACGACCGAGTCGGCGTTGGCGGCGATGTTGCCGACGTGCGAGTCGATCTGATTCAGAGCGAGGCGTAGTTGAGGCACGGGGACAGTGTAATCGTCTGACTGACGCAATGTCCTGGGGGGCGTGGTGTCGATCGGTTTCCGCATCCCGTACGGTGCCCGCGGCCGGGGCCGGTCAGCTGATCGGACCGCTGAACCGGGCGGCGGGGGCGGGGATCACCGGGGAGACCTCCGCGGTGACGTACGCGGTGCCCTCGGGGACCTCGTAGGCGGCCGTTCCGGTGGCGGTGGCGCCGGGCTGGATGGTGCCGGTGATCATCTTCGGGGTGTCGACGTCGAAGACGAGCTTGGCGCGGTGGCCCTGTGCGTCGTGGACGGAGGGAACCGCGTAGATGACGTTGACGGGCTTGTCGGAGCTGTTAGTGATCTTGATGTCGATCCGGACCGCGTTGCCGACCTCGATGTACTTGCGCTTCGTGACGTACTTCTCCGGCGTCGACAGGCTCACGCGGAGGCCGTTCGCGTAACTGACGGTGCTGCCGAAGGGGACGGCGGAGTCGAAGCCCTGGCCGTGGTCCGGGGCGGTGGGCTTCGACGGGTAGTCGGGGTAGTCGGGGTAGTCCGGATCGGCCGGGTCGTCCGGCAGGTCCCAGTCGCGGTCGAGGCGGCGGTCCGCCGCGTCCTCGGCCTTGTGGACGACGGCGACGCTGAGGTAGAAGCCGCCGACGGAGGAGACGAGGCCGAGGACGCCGAGGATCGTGCCGATCACGGCCATCGTCTTGCGGGGGGCGCCGCGGGAGGCGCTGACGATGGCGGCGATGCCTATGCCGGCGCCGGTCAGGCCGAGGAGGGCGCCGACCCAGAAGACGAACGGGATGACACCGAAGGCGATCGCGAGCAGCCCGAGCACGAGGGCGGCGATGGCCATGTTGTTGGCGGGCGCGGCGGGGTGGCCGGGATAGCCGGGGTAGCCGGGGTAACCCGGGTACCCGGGGAAGCCGGGCTGGCCGGGTCCGGCGCCGGTACCGGGGTACGGGCCCGGCCCGGGCTGGCCCGTGTACGCGCCGGGGCCGGGCTGGCCGGGGTATGCGCCGGGGCCGGGCCGGCCCGGCCAGCCGTACGGCGCGGCCCCGGGCGGTGTCGCCTGCGGCGCGGCGGGAGGCGGGGTGAGCGGCGCGAAGTGGGCGGCGCCGGGCCCGCCCTGCGGTACGGCGTCTTCGGGCGCGGGCTGCGGGGCCGTCGGTGCGGCGTCTCCGGGGGCCGGCTGGGGGGCCGGCTGCGGTTCCTTGGTCAGGGACAGCGGTGCCGCGGCCGGCTTCGGCACGTCGGGCGCGGCCTGCGGTGCGGCGTCCTCGGGGGCCGGCTGCGTTTCCTTGGTCAGGGACAGCGGCTCGGCGGGGGGTGCCGCGTCCTCGGACGGGGTTTTGTCCAGGGACAGCGGCGACGGCGCCGGGGCCGGCGCGTCCTCGGGCGCGGGCTGGGGGGCCGGTGGGGCGGCGTCCTCGGGTATGGGGTTCCCCGAAGGCCCCGTCGGCGGGTCGCTCGGGCTGCTGCTCGGCGGGTTCGGGGGCGTACTCATACCTGGGGCGTCCTTCGGAACGGGGAGCGGTGATCACCTACCCTGCCACGGCCCCCGACCCCCTCCAACCGCTTTCGGCGCCCGTCCGCACCGCCGCCCTCGTCCTGGTCGACTCCACCGCCGCCCGGCCCCCGGACGGTGCCGGGCGCGGGCCTGCACACCGGGCGCCGCCCGTGTGCAACGGCCGCGCCGTGTGGGCCGCCGAGGCCCTCGGGGCCCGGACCACGCACCTGGTCGTGCGAGGACCACCCGCGCCAGGTGGCGCGGGCGGTCCTCGAAGCGCAATATGCCGGTCAGCGCCGGGCGTAGACCCTCTCGACGAAGCCGGCTATCTGCTCCTCCGAGAGGTGCTGGGCCAGGTCCGCCTCGCTGATCATGCCGACCAGCCTCTTGTCCTGGATCACCGGCAGCCGCTTGATCCGGTGGCTCTCCATCTCGTCCAGGACGTCGGAGACGTCCGCCCCGGCGTCGATCCAGCGCGGAGTTCCCTGACAGAGGTCACGGCAGGTGACCACCGACGGGTCGTGCCCCTTGGCCACGCACGACACCACGATGTCGCGGTCCGTGATGATGCCGCAGAGGCGTTCGTTCTCGTCGCTGACGGGCAGGGCGCCCACATTGAGCCGGGCCATCAGCTGAGCCGCCCGGTCCAGGGTTTCTTCGGCCGGGATCCACTGGGCCCCGGGGTGCATGATGTCTGCGGCGGTCGTCATCGCGAGTACCTCCTGAGCGCGCCGTGCGGGCGGGCGCGGACGCACCCGTCCCGGCGTTCCCATCGTCGGTCGCCCGGACGGAGCACGCGACCCCACCCGTACGGGTGGGCGCCCGTACGGGTGGAGGACCGGACGAAAGCCCAGGTGGCGCCTTCTCTCAGCCGCGCGGGGCGGCCCCGCGCTGCCTGAGCATGTCGGCCATCAGGGTGAGCTCCGAGCGCTGTGCCGCCACCATCCCCTCGGCCAGCTTCCGCTCGGCCGGGGTCGCGCACTGGCTCGCGCAGCCCTGGGCCATGGCGACGCCGCCCTTGTGGTGGTCGGTCATGAGCTGGAGGTAGAACACCTCCGCGTCCCGGCCCTCGGCCGAGCCCAGCCGCTCCAGCTCCTCCTTGGTGGCCATGCCGGGCATCAGCGCGCCCGGCTTGGTGGTCGCGCCGCCCATGTCGTGCCCGGACATGTCCTGTCCGCCCATGTCGTGCCCGGACATGCCGTGCCCGTCGCCGCTGCCCATCCACGACATCGGCGGTTCGTCCGCCACCACCTTCGGCAGGCCCCACAGGTCGAGCCAGCCCAGCAGCATGCCCCGCTGGTTGGCCTGGGTGTTGGCGATGTCGTAGGCGAGGCTGCGGACCGCCTCGTCCTTGGTGCGGTCCCGGACGATGAAGGACATCTCCACGGCCTGCTGGTGGTGCACCGCCATGTCCCGGGCGAAGCCCGCGTCCGCCGAGTAGAGCGCCGGCGCCCGCGAAGCGGCGGAACCGCCGTCCCCGTCCCCGCCGTTCGCGGTGGCGACCGTGGCCCCCACCGCGAACAGCGCGGCGACGACGACCGCCGCGCCCGCGCCCACGTACGTACGGGAGACCCGCCGGCCCAGCGGCGGGGTCACTTTCCGGCCAGCCCGTTGGTGCAGGCCGCGCCCGGCTCGGGGGTCTGCGGGCCCTGCACGTACTTGGTGAAGAACTCCGCCACCCGGGGGTCGGCCGCGTTGCTCACGGTCAGCTGCTTGCCCCAGGCGCTGAGCACGATCGCCCCGGCTTGCGTCTTGTCCGGGCTCATCAGCGTGTACGGGGTCTTGCGGACCTTCCCGGCCAGCGTGTCCACATCGGCCTTGGCGGCCTTGTCGTTGTACGTGACCCAGACCGCGCCGTGCTCCAGCGAGTGCACCGCGTTCACCTCGGGCAGCGGGCTGGTGTAGACGTCGCCGTTGCAGTTCATCCAGCGGGGGCTGTGGTCACCGCCGACCGGCGGGTTCATCGGGTAGCTGACCGGGGTGTCGACGTGGTTGCGGCCCAGCGTCTTGGCGTCCCAGCTCTGCTCGCCGCTCACCGGCGCCTTGCGGGCCTCGGCGGCGTCCTTCTCCTTCTGCTTCTGGCTCATCAGCATCCAGGAGCCGAAGCCGATGAGGGCGGCGACGACCGCCGTCGAGGCGGTGATCGCGATGATCTTGTTGCGCCGGTCGCGCGCCTTGTCCGCGCGGCGCATCTCGGCTATGCGGGCCTGCCGCGCGGTGTTGTCGGGGGTGGTCTTGCCGGACTTGCTGGCCATGTGCCCTGTTCCTTCTGCTGAGGGGGGTGGAAGGCGGTTCCGTTACAGGGGCGCGCGCCGGGCGGCGGCGCCCGACGGCGTCAGGTCCGCAAAACCTGGAGGGCGTGCAGGTCGGGGGCGCGCGCGAGCGTTCCGGGCGCCCGGACGGGCCCGGCGTACGCGGGGCGCACGGCCACCACGGCCCCGGCCCCCGCCGCGGCGAGGGCCGACGGCGGCACGGGCAGTACGGCGGGAGGCGTATCGGAGCGGGGGGAGCAGCCGGGCAACTGGTACGGGGCCACGCAGTCGGCGTGCACCCGCCCGTACGCGGCTTCGCCCGCGGGGCCGTAGGGCCGCCCGTACGCGGCTTCGCCCGCGGCACCGTGAGCCCGCCCGCCGGCCGCTTCGCCCGCCCGGGCGTGCGCCGGCACCTGCCCCTGCCCCTGCGCGACGGCCGTCCGCGCTCCGTGGGACCCCACGGAGCGCGCGCAGGGGAACGCGGCACCCCACAGCAGCGCGCCGAGGGCGAGCGCGGCGGCCAGGGCCGTCAGCGCGGCCGACGGGACGGCACGCCGGGGCGGGGGACCGGTGTGGCCCCCGAGCTGCGCGTGCTTCCTGCCCCCCATGGCCGCAGATGGTAATGCTCATGACCGGCCCGGGGTCAGTGCGGGGGTGCCACGACCTTTCAGGGGTGCGTAATGTGGCGGAAACCACGGGTGGCGATACTGGGACGGCCCGACTGTGCTCCCCCTCCGGGGGTCGGTGGTGCACACGTCGTCTGAACTGCGAGGATGAAGGCATGGACAAGCAGCAGGAATTCGTCCTCCGGACGCTTGAGGAGCGTGACATCCGCTTCGTGCGCCTGTGGTTCACCGACGTACTGGGCTTCCTCAAGTCCGTCGCGGTCGCGCCCGCGGAACTGGAGCAGGCCTTCGACGAGGGCATCGGCTTCGACGGCTCCGCGATCGAGGGCTTCGCCCGGGTCTACGAGTCGGACATGATCGCCAAGCCGGATCCGGCCACCTTCCAGATACTGCCGTGGCGCGCCGAGGCCCCCGGCACCGCCCGGATGTTCTGCGACATCCTGATGCCGGACGGCTCCCCGTCGTACGCGGACCCCCGGTACGTCCTCAAGCGCATCCTCAACAAGACCTCCGACCTGGGCTTCACCTTCTACACCCACCCGGAGATCGAGTTCTTCCTGCTCAAGGACAAGCCGCTGGACGGCACCCGCCCGGTGCCCGCGGACAATTCCGGCTACTTCGACCACACGCCGCAGAACGTCGGCATGGACTTCCGCCGCCAGGCGATCACCATGCTCGAATCGATGGGCATCTCGGTCGAGTTCAGCCACCACGAGGGCGCCCCCGGCCAGCAGGAGATCGACCTGCGCTACGCCGACGCGCTGTCCACGGCCGACAACATCATGACCTTCCGCCTGGTCATGAAGCAGGTCGCCCTGGAGCAGGGCGTGCAGGCCACCTTCATGCCGAAGCCGTTCTCGGAGTACCCGGGCTCGGGCATGCACACCCACCTCTCCCTCTTCGAGGGCGACCGCAACGCGTTCTACGAGTCGGGCGCCGAGTACCAGCTCTCGAAGGTCGGCCGGTCCTTCATCGCGGGCCTGCTCAGGCACGCCGCGGAGACCGCCGCCGTCACCAACCAGTGGGTCAACTCCTACAAGCGCATCTGGGGCGGCTCCTCCCGCACCGCCGGCTCGGGCGGCGAGGCCCCCTCGTACATCTGCTGGGGCCACAACAACCGCTCGGCCCTGATCCGCGTCCCGATGTACAAGCCGGGCAAGACCGGCTCCTCCCGCATCGAGGTCCGCTCGATCGACTCGGGCGCCAACCCGTACCTGACGTACGCCGTCCTCCTCGCGGCGGGCCTCAAGGGCATCGAGGAGGGCTACGAACTCCCGGCCGGCGCCGACGACGACGTCTGGGCGCTCTCCGACGCCGAACGCCGCGCGATGGGCATCGAACCCCTGCCCCAGAACCTCGGCGAGGCCATCTCCCTGATGGAACGCAGCGAACTGGTCGCAGAGACCCTCGGCGAGCACGTCTTCGACTTCTTCCTGCGCAACAAGAAGCAGGAGTGGGAGGAGTACCGCTCCGAGGTCACCGCCTTCGAGCTCCGCAAGATGATGCCGGTGCTGTAGCCGCAGGTCTCGGCGGTATCCCAGTCAGACGGCACTCCGGGCCGGCGGCACTCAGCCGTCGGCCCGGAGTCGTCTCACCCTTCCTGGGCCGTCTGTGGGCCGTCAGGAGTGCGTCCCTGCGTCTCGGCCGGTGCCTCGTGTCATGGGGTGGGCAAGGGGCCTTGCGGGTCGGGCCCCTCCCAGAATTCGGGGCCGAGGGTTTCTTTGAGCAGGGCGTACATGTTCTTTCGGAAGTGAGCGGTCACGAGCCAGGGGCGGGTGAAGATGCGGATCCCCCCGACTTCGCCCGCATCGTTGAGGGTGAACATCTCGACGAGTTGCTGGACGTGACCGTCCACGTATTCGTCGATCACCACTGCGAATCCCGGTTCGCCTTCGATGTCGAGGACGGCACGAACCTTGAGGTCGCTGAAGCTCTTCGCCGCTGCTTCGAGGACAGGCCCGACGACGGCCTTCCCCGTCGGCTCTTCGCTCAGGATCGGGGAGTACAGGGTGACGTCCTGCGCCAGGGGCGGGACGGCCGGATGGTCTACCCAGTCCGGCGTCGGCCCTTCCGGGGCGTACGGTCCGGCTCCGAGGCCCGGGTCTGCGAGAGCGGGGTCGGTCTTCGCTATCACTTCACGCAGAGCGGCCATGGACGGCCACGGCCGGCCGTAGACGTCGATGGTGGCCACCAGGCCCGCAGAGTCGTTCCGCGCCAGCGCCACGATCTCCGTCTCCCGACCGCCGGGGCTCGCGCTGTAGACGACCCCCTCCACCTCGTCTCCTTTGAGGCCGGCTGTGGCCTCGGGCGCGGCCAGGGCCTGCCGGTACGTACCGAGAGCTGCCGAAACGGCGTCACGACCGACGATGCGGGATGCGGCCACTGGAGTCGCGAGCGAGACGTCTTGGGCGAGCGCTGTCGGGGCCTGCCCCGCAAGCGCTTCGTACAACTGATCCGACATCGCGCGCTCCTCGTGGTCACGCTCAAGGCGGTCCTGGGTTCGGGGAATGCTCGGGCGCGAGGTCACAAGGGCGCGCTCGACGTCGGCGCCCTGGGGGTCACCGAGGACCAGGAGCCCTGCGCCGCGGCCAGGTGCGTCTCCGTTTCCAGCATGCGCCCGGAACACGGCGGGACGCATGCGGGAGGCCATGGCACCACTACCGCTCGGAGGTCACCGCCTTCGGCGTAACGGGTGGCCGGGCGGCGGCCGGGGCCGGGGGCCGTCAGGTCAGGGGCGCCCGCGCCGGGAAGACCGCCGGGTGCCAGACGGGGCCCGTGGTGCCGGTGGGCGGGGTCATGGCCGTGTGGAGCGCGGCGTCGAGGCCGAGGACCGCCGTCGTCGCGGCGCCCGTGCGGTCGAGGGTGGCGGACGGTGCGCCGGAGTAGAGCATGCCGGATTCCGTCCAGGCGGGCGGGCCGCTGGCCGAGGTGGTGCTGACGGTGCCGGTGTCGGCACGGCCCGTCAGGAGGCGGCCCGCGACCCCGACCGCGCCGTAGCCGGCCCGGCCGCCGGACTCGGCGACGGGGGACACCTGCGGCTTGCCCGGGCCCGCGGTGACCAGGGCGCTGCGGACCACGCCCGAGTCGGGGCGGCGGAAGTAGAGCCGGACGCCCGCGCCCTCGGGAGCCGCCGTGAGGGGGACCGTGGTGGCGGGGAGGTTCGTCTGGAAGGGCCCCTGGAGGGGGGCGTCCGGGGCGGCCTGGGTCCAGGCGAGGACGGAGGTGCTGGTGGTGGCGTACACGTGGCGGCGGCCCGCGGCGTCCACCGCGACCACCGGGTCGCTCTGCAGGTCCGCGCCGCCCAGGTGCAGCCACTCGCCGAAGCCGCCCGAGGGCTGCTGGACGGAGGCGCGCAGGGTGCGGTGGGCGTCGCGCAGGTACACGGTCAGCCGGCCGTCCGCGCCGACGACCGCAGCGGGGGCACTGATCGCCGAGGTGCCGGGCTCGTCCGCCGCCTCGGGGGTGCCGAGCGACTGCCAGGCGCCGAACGCACCGCCCGGCGCCGTCTGGGTGAGGGTGACCACCTCGCGGCGGTAGTCCTTGCCCCCTTCGCCGAAGGCGGTACGGGTGGCGACGACCGTGACCCGGCCGTCGGGGAGGCGGGTGGCGAAGACGCCGGGGTCGATGCCCTCACCGGGGATCAGGGCCGGGGCGGTCCACATGCCGGCGGGTTCCCGGGTCCACACGGCCAGCCGGCCGTCGAGCGCCGCGAAGGCGTAGAGCCGGCCGGGCACCCCCTCCGTCATCCAGGAGGTGTTGTCGGCGCGGGCGTAGCGCAGGGACTGGGCCCAGTTGCGGCCGGTGGGGCTGCCCGCCACCTTCCGGTCGCCGCAGCCGGCGATGCTGCCGCAGTAGTTCTCGTGGTCCAGCCAGGCGTAGGTCTTGAGGTAGCCGATCTTCGTCTCGGCGGTCTGCGGGTCCAGCGCGTGCGGGAGGCTGCCGGTGTGGTAGCCGAGGTAGTTCTGGACCGCGAAGTGGGGGCGGTCGCTGGTCTGGCGGGCGTAGGCGGCGTAACCGGCCTGGACGAAGCGCGCGCCGTACATGTGGTCCTGGTGGTCGGTGTACGTGCCGGTCACCTGGTCCCGGCCGGGGGTCGGGTCCTGCATCCGTATCGTCGTCGGACGGTACTTCGTCAGGACCCCGGCTATGACCTGGACCACCTGGTCCTTGGTGTACGTGTACGGCTGCTTGACGGGGGAGCCCGAGGCGAGCTGCGCCTCCAGGGCGGGTATCTGGCCGTTCCACAGGCCGCGCAGGCTCTCGGGGGTCGGGGCGGTGGTGCTGCGGGCCTCGCGCAGCTGGAGCCAGACCAGGTTGATCTGGGGGTGGGCGAGGAGGACGTCGACTTCGGCCTGGCCGCCGCCGACGGTGGGTATGACCGTGCGCTGCCACGCGCTCGTGCGGTCCCCCGTCGCCATCTGCGCGTACGCGCAGCGTATGCCGTTCTGCCTGGCCTCCGCGTAGTGCGCGCGGTCGGCGGGCTGCTCGGGGTCCTTGGCGGCGCCGCCCGCGGCCTCGTTGCGGCCGTCGGCCTCGCCGGAGGTGAGGTAGACGGTGGTGACCGGGATGCCCGCGGTCAGGGACCGGCTGAGGTCCGGGTTCATGAAGAAGAGGTCGTCGTCGGGGTGGGCCACGACCTGGACCACCGAGCCGGCCGTGGTGCTCGCCGGTATGACGGGCGCGGCGAGGTGCTTGTCCTGGCTGGCCTCTGCCGAGGTCTGCTCGCCCGAGGCGATGGCGAGTACACCGGTGGTGCCGACCGTCAGGACGGGCAGCAGGGCGGCGGCCAGCATGAGGCGGCGGCGGGTCATCGGCATGGTCACGCCTTGGGGTCGTTCCGGGCGGGAAGAACCGCGAAGCGGTCACTCGAAGAGAGGTCAATCCGGGCGACTTGGTTCATCGTTGTCGCCGATGACTCGTGCTTTCCGAAAAACGACCGGATGTGATTGTGCCTCGTGCGGGTCCGATCGCGGTAAATGCCCGCCATGCGGACGCCTTTGTCCCGTACCGTGGGCCAAGTCGAGGCAGGTTATGGGCTATTGAGTCTTGTTTAGGTGAATTGGCCGGTTTGAGTGTTTTAGGTCGTTTTGAGCCCGCTCTCGTCCGTACGCCCACGAGCCCCGTCCCGGCACGTTTGCGCCGGTCACCGCACCACCGGGCGCCCGCCGCACCCCCGCCCCCAGGGCCCTGCCGCCGCGCACGCCACCCCTGCCTGTGAGCTTGTTCACTCCACCGCCCCCGCGCCCCGGCGAGCCGGGCCCGCGCTCCGGCTAGGCTCGGGTACCGGCCGGCCGGGCCAACCCCGGCAGCGACGCACGCGGGAGGCGGCGGGATGACAGTCCCGGGACGCAGGAGCAGCACCTTCATCCGGCTGCTGCGGAGCGGGTTCACCGACCCCTCCGCCGCCGCCCGGCTGCTGGAGAGCCCGGTGCTGGCCTCCGTACGCACCGACCCGGTACTCCTCGACGCGCTCGGCGCCACCGCCGACCCCGACCTCGCCCTCCTCGGCCTCGTCCGGCTCGCCGAGGCGCAGCAGCCGCAAGAGCTGCCCGTGCTCCTCGACACCCTGCTCGGCGCCAAGCCGCTGCGCGACCGGCTGCTCGGCGTACTCGGCGCCTCCGAGGCCCTCGCCGACCACCTCGCCCGCCACCCCCGCGACTGGCACACCCTCGTCACCTACGAAGCCGCCGACCTCCACCCCGGCCTCGCCGACTTCGAACGCGGCCTCGCCGACGCCCACGACCCCGTCGCCCTGCGCGTCGCCTACCGCCGCTGCCTGCTCTCCATCGCCGCCCGCGACGTCTGCGGCACCATCGACGTCGCCGAGACCGCCGCCGAGCTGGCCGACCTCGCCACCGCCACCCTCCGCGCGGCCCTGCGCATCGCGAGCGCCGCCGCCCCCGAGGACGCGGCCCGCTGCCGCCTCGCCGTCATCGCCATGGGGAAGTGCGGCGGCAACGAGCTCAACTACGTCTCGGACGTCGACGTCATCTTCGTCGGCGACGCCACCAGGGGCACCGACGAGGGCACGGCCGTCCAGGCCGCCACCCGCCTCGCCTCCCACCTGATGCGGATCTGCTCCGAGACCACCGTCGAGGGAACCATCTGGCCCGTCGACGCCAACCTGCGCCCCGAGGGCCGCAACGGCCCGCTGGTGCGCACCCTCTCCTCCCACCTCGCCTACTACCAGCGCTGGGCCAAGACCTGGGAGTTCCAGGCGCTGCTCAAGGCGCGCGCCGTCGCCGGCGACCCCGAGCTCGGCGCCCAGTACATCGAGGCCATAACTCCGCTCGTGTGGCAGGCCGCCGAACGCGAGAACTTCGTCGCCGACGTCCAGAAGATGCGCCGCCGAGTCGTCGACAACATCCCCGCCGCCCAGGTCGAGCGCGAACTGAAACTCGGCCCCGGCGGCCTGCGCGACGTCGAGTTCGCCGTCCAGCTGCTCCAGCTCGTGCACGGCCGCAGCGACGCCACCCTCCACTCCCGCACCACCCTCGACGCCCTGCACGCCCTCGCCGCCGGAGGCTACGTCGGCCGCGCCGACGCCGCCCAGCTCCACGACGCGTACTGCTTCCTGCGCGCCATGGAACACCGCATCCAGCTCTACCGGCTGCGCCGCACCCACCTCGTCCCCGAGGACGAGAACGACCTGCGGCGCCTCGGCCGGTCCATGGGACTGCGCACCGAACCCGTCGCCGAACTGGGCAAGGCCTGGCGGCGGCACGCCTCCGTCGTCCGCCGCCTCCACGAGAAGCTGTTCTACCGGCCGCTGCTCGACGCCGTCGCCCAGCTCACCCCCGGCGAGACCCGGCTCTCCCCGCGCGCCGCCGGACAGCGCCTCGAAGCCCTCGGCTACGCGGACCCGTCCACCGCGCTGCGCCACCTCGAAGCCCTCGCCTCCGGCGTCAGCCGCAAGGCGGCCATCCAGCGGACCCTGCTGCCCGTGATGCTGGGCTGGTTCGCCGACTCCGCCGACCCGGACGCCGGCCTCCTCAACTTCCGCAAGGTTTCCGACGCCCTCGGCCGCACCCCCTGGTACCTGCGGCTGCTGCGCGACGAAGGCGCCGCCGCCGAGAACCTCGCCCGCGTCCTGTCCGCCGGACGCCTGGCCCCCGACCTGCTGATGCGCGCCCCGGAGGCGGTCGCGCTGCTCGGGGACCCCGAAGGCCTCCAGCCCCGTACGCACGAGGCGCTCGAACAGGAGGTACTGGCCGCGGTCGGCCGCGCCGAGGACCCGCAGACCGCCGTCGCCGCGGCCCGGGGGGTGCGCCGGCGGGAGCTGTTCCGTACCGCCGCCGCCGACATCATCGCCTCCTACGGCACCGAGGACAGCCCCGCCGAAACCGACCCCGGCGCCCTCGTCGACCGGGTCGGCCGGGCCGTCTCCGACCTGACCGCCGCCACCATCGGCGGCGCCCTGCGCGCAGCCGTGCAGTCCCACTGGGGCGACACCCTGCCCACCCGCTTCGCCGTCATCGGCGTCGGCCGCTTCGGCGGGCGCGAACTCGGCTACGGCTCCGACGCCGACGTCCTGTTCGTCCACGAACCCCGCGAGGGCGTCGACGAACAGGAGGCCGCGAAGGCCGCCCAGGCCGTGATCGCCGAGATGCGCAGGCTGCTCCAGCTGCCCACCGCCGACCCGCCGCTGCTCATCGACGCCGACCTGCGGCCCGAGGGACGCTCCGGGCCGCTGGTGCGCACCCTCCCCTCCTACGCCGCGTACTACCGCCGCTGGTCGCTGACCTGGGAGAGCCAGGCCCTGCTGCGCGCCGAACCGGTCGCGGGGGACGCCGAGCTGGGAGCCCGCTTCATCGAGCTGATCGACCCGCTGCGCTACCCGGCGGAGGGCCTCGGCGACAACGCGGTCCGGGAGATCCGCCGGCTCAAGGCGCGGATGGAAACCGAACGGATGCCGCGCGGCGCGGACCCGACCCTGCACACCAAACTCGGCCGCGGCGGGCTCAGCGACGTCGAGTGGACGGTCCAGCTGATGCAGATGCGCCACGCCTGGAACGAACCGGGCCTGCGCACGACCCGGACCCGCGAGGCCCTGGCCGCGGCGCACGCGGCGGGCCTCATCCCGGCCGACGAGGCGCAGATCCTGGACGAGGCCTGGGTACTGGCCACCCGCGTCCGCAACGCCGTGATGCTGGTCCGCGGCCGCGCCGGGGACACCTTCCCCTCCGAGGCGCGCGAACTGGCCGCCGTGGGCCGCTACCTCGGCTACGCGGAGGGCACGGTCGGCGACATGCTCGACGACTACCGCCGCACCACCCGCCGTGCCCGCGCGGTCGTGGACGACCTGTTCTACGGGTCGTAGCGGGCGTTACGCGGCCGGCCGGCGGCGCAAGCGGTTCACGAGCGCGGCCGTCGCCGGGTGCGGGTCGGTGGCCCGGGGGCGGCGCGGCAGGCGGTGGGGGAGGGAGCCGTACCAGAGCCCCGAGACCGTGTACCCGAACGCCAGGCAGAGCATGCCGCCCGCGGCGTCCAGCCAGAAGTGGTTCGCGGTGGCCACGATGACCACCAGGGTCGCCGCCGGGTACAGCAGGCCCAGCACGCGGGCCCACGGCGCCGACGCGACCGCGAAGATCGTCAGCCCGCACCAGAGCGACCACCCTATGTGCATGGACGGCATCGCCGCGTACTGGTTCGACATGTGCTTGAGGTTCCCCGAGGCCATGGAACCCCAGGTGTGGTGCACCAGCACGGTGTCGACGAAGCGCTGCCCGTTCATCAGCCGGGGCGGCGCCAGCGGATAGAAGTAGTAGCCGAGCAGCGCCACGCCCGTCGTCGCGAACAGCACGAAGCGGGTGGCCGCGTAACGCCCGGGATGGAAGCGGTAGATCCAGACCAGCACGCCGATCGTCACGACGAAGTGCAGCGTGGCGTAGTAGTAGTTCATACCGACGACGAGCCACGTCACCGAGTTGACCGCGTGGTTGACGCTGTGCTCCACGGCGATGCCCAGCGAGTGCTCGGTGCGCCAGATCCAGTCGGCGTTGGCCAGCGCCGCCGCCTTCTGCTCCGGCACGGCGTTGCGGATCAGCGAGTAGGTCCAGTAGCTGAGCGCGATGAGCAGGACCTCGAACCAGATCCTCGGGCGGCGCGGCATCCGCAGGCGGGCGAGGAGAGTGCTCCGGGACCCCGGGCGGGTCTCCTGCTCGGTCACTTGGGGTGACGAGACGTCCGTCCGGGTTTCCAGTGTCTTCACGCTCGCTTCACCCATGGGGAAAGAGTCTGCCAGATGGCTTCCAGACCCCGATCATCCCTCGGGACGGTCTTGGGCGCAGCCGCTCCGCCCTGGGGAGTACACCGACCCCTGCCGGAACCCTTACGTGGCCCGCCGCTGTCCCGGGCCCGAAGCGGTCGATCCGCGCACCACCAGCTCCGGCAGGAACACGAATTCGCTGTGCGGGGCCGGCGTACCGCCGATCTCCTCCAGCAGCGTGCGCACCGCCGCCTGCCCCATCGCCTGCACCGGTTGCCGGATCGTGGTAAGGGGCGGATCGGTGAACGCTATGAGCGGGGAGTCGTCGAAGCCGACCACCGACACGTCCTGCGGCACCCGCAGCCCCTGCTGCCGCGCCGCCCGGATGGCGCCGAGCGCCATCATGTCGCTCGCGCACACGATCGCCGTGCAGCCGCGCGAGATCAGCGCGGCCGCGGCGGCCTGGCCGCCCTCCAGCGAGTACAGGGAGTGCTGGATCAGCTCCTCCGTCGCGGCCCCGTCCAGCCCGAGCCGCTCCTTCATGCCGAGCCGGAACCCCTCGATCTTGCGCAGTACGGGTACGAACCGCTTCGGTCCGACCGCCAAGCCGATCCGGGTGTGCCCGAGGGCGCTCAGGTGCGTCACGGCGAGCTGCATCGCGGCCCGGTCGTCCGGGGAGACGAACGGGGCCCGCACCTTGTCGGAGAAACCGTTGATGAGTACGAAGGGGACACCCTGGGCGCGAAGTTGGTCATAGCGGCCCATATCGGCCGTGGTGTCCGCGTGCAGCCCCGAGACGAAGATGATCCCGGAGACCCCGCGGTCGACGAGCATCTCCGTCAGCTCGTCCTCGGTGGAGCCGCCGGGCGTCTGGGTCGCCAGCACCGGGGTGTACCCCTGCCGCGTCAGCGCCTGCCCGATCACCTGCGCGAGCGCCGGGAAGATGGGGTTGTCCAACTCGGGGGTTATCAGGCCCACCAGGCCCGCGCTGCGCTGGCGCAGCCGTACGGGCCGCTCGTAGCCGAGCACGTCGAGCGCGGCCAGCACGGACTCGCGGGTGCCCGCGGCCACACCGGGCTTGCCGTTGAGCACGCGGCTGACTGTGGCTTCGCTGACCCCCGCCTGGGCTGCGATGTCGGCTAGCCGTGCGGTCACGGCATTGGACTGTACCGGTCGCACGTCACAATGCCCACCACGTGCACGACTCCGGTGGCAACAGCACCGTGCGCCCGTCCGTCTCCACCGGCGCGCTCGAGAGCACGGGCCGCCCCGGCGAGGGCAGTTCGAGCGGCGCCGGGAGGCTGTTGAGGGTGCAGGCGAAGCCGGGCCGGGTGAACAGGAGCACCCCTTCGGGCGCCGGCAGCCAGGTCAGCCCGCCCGCCTCGGGCGCACCCAGTCCCGGCAGCGCGCGGCGCAGCTCCAGGGCCGCGCGGTACAGCTCCAGCGTGGAGTGCGGATCGCCCGTCTGGGCGGCGACGCTCAGCCCCGCCCAGTCGGCCGGCTGCGGCAGCCAGCTGCCGCCCGGACCGAAACCGTACGGGGGCTCCTGGCCCGACCAGGGCAGCGGGATCCGGCAGCCGTCGCGCAACCCCTCCTGCCCGGCGGAGCGGTGGAACGCCGGGTCCTGGCGCACGGAGTCCGGCAGGTCCGCCACCTCCGGCAGGCCGAGTTCCTCCCCCTGGTAGACGTACGCCGATCCCGGCAGCGCCAGCATCAGCAGCGCGGCGGCCCGCGCCCGCGCCAGGCTGCCGAACCGGGTCCGGTGCCGCACGACGTCGTGGTTGGACAGCACCCACGTCGTCGGCGCCCCCACGGAGGCGGTGGCCGCCAGCGACTCGTCGATGACGGTCCGCATCGCCGCCGCGTCCCAGGGGCAGTTCAGGAACCGGAAGTTGAAGGCCTGGTGCATCTCGTCGGGCCGCACGTACAGCGCGAGCCGCTCCGAGGTCGGCGCCCACGCCTCCGCGACCCCGATCCGCGCGCCCTCGTAGGAATCGAGCAGCCGCCGCCAGGAGCGGTGGATCTCGTGGACCCCGTCCTGGTCGAAGAACGGCAGCGGCTGGGTACCGATGAGCGTCGCCTGCGCGCCGTGGCCGATGTCGGGCATGCCGGGGGCCTTGACCATCCCGTGCGCCACGTCGACGCGGAACCCGTCCACCCCGAGGTCCAGCCAGAACCGCATCACCGAGGCGAACTCCTCCGCGACCTCGGGGTGGTCCCAGTTGAGGTCGGGCTGCTCGGGGGCGAAAAGGTGCAGGTACCACTGCCCGTCCGCCACCCGCGTCCAGGCCGGCCCGCCGAACACGGACTCCCAGTCGTTGGGCGGCAGCGCGCCGCCCGGTCCGCGTCCCGGCCGGAAGTGGTAGCGGGCCCGCGCCGCCGGATCGGCGAGGGCCGCACGGAACCAGGGGTGCCGGGCGGAGGTGTGGTTCGGCACGACGTCCACGATGACCCGCAGGCCCAGGGCGTGGGCGGCGCGGACGAGGTCGTCGGCGTCGGAGAGGTCGCCGAAGAGGGGGTCGACGGCGCGGTAGTCGGCGACGTCGTAGCCGCCGTCCGCCTGGGGAGAGACGTAGAAAGGGGTCAGCCAGAGGGCGTCGACCCCGAGCCGGGCCAGGTGCGGGAGCCGCTCGCGGACTCCGCGCAGGTCGCCCACGCCGTCGCCGTCGCTGTCGGCGAAGGACCGGACGTACACCTGATAGATGACGGCATCGCGCCACCAGCCGCCGTTCGCGGTCCCGTCGCTGGAAGCGCTTGCAAGCCGGGACGCGGTCAGCTCATGGGTCATATCGGGGTCAACGCGAGCACACGCCCCCTGGTTGCGGGCCTGACGACTCGAAGGTACGTCGAACTAACAGCAAGCCGCGGCAACCGTACGGACACACGGATGTAACGATCACCAGCACTTGCAGAAAGTTGCCGCAAGGTCTTTCGGTCGGCTTTCAGTCTTGTTACGTTCCTGGCAACTCGGGACCGCGAGGAAGCGGCCGGGATCATCGAAGGAGTTCATATGCGGCGTGGCATAGCGGCCACCGCGCTGGTCGCGACCCTGGCACTCGCGGCGACGGCTTGCGGTGGGGACACCAAGGACAACGGCGGCGACACCCAGTCCGGCGGGGAACTCTCCGGGACCGTCACGTGGTGGGACACCTCCAACGACGCGGAGAAGGCCAGCTTCCAGAAGATCGCCGAGGCGTTCACCGCGAAGCACCCGAAGGTCACCGTCAAGTACGTCAACGTGCCCTACGGTGACGCCCAGAACAAGGTGAAGAACGCCTTCAGCAGCGGTTCCGAAGCCCCTGACGTGATCCGCGCCGACGTCGGCTGGGTCGCCGACTTCGCCTCGCTCGGCTACCTGGACGAGGTCCCGGCCGACACGGTGAAGAAGGTCGACGCCGAGTTCCTGCCGCAGGCCGCCGCCAGCGGCAAGTACGAGGGCAAGACCTACGCCGTCCCCCAGGTCATCGACACCCTCGGCCTCTTCTACAACAAGAAGATGCTCGCCGACGCCGGCGTCGAGCCCCCCAAGACGCTGGAGGAGGTCAAGACCGCCGCCGCCGCCATCAAGGCGAAGACCGGCAAGGCCGGCCTCTACCTGCGCGGCGACGACTCCTACTGGTTCCTGCCGCTGATCTACGGCGAGGGCGGCGACCTGGTCGACGCGAAGACCAAGACGGTCACCGTCGACAACCCGGCGGGCGTCAAGGCCTTCAAGACGGCGCGTGACCTGGTCACCTCCGGCGCGGCGATCACCAACGCCACCGACGGCTGGACCAACATGCAGACCGCCTTCAAGTCGGGCGAAGCCGCCATGATGATCAACGGTCCGTGGGCCGTCGCCGACACCTACGCGGGCGACCAGTTCAAGGACAAGGCCAACCTCGGCGTCGCGCCCGTCCCGGCCGGCTCCGTCAAGGCCGGCGCCCCGCAGGGCGGCCACGACCTCGCTGTCTACGCCGGTTCCAAGAACCGCGCCGCCGCGCACGCCTTCATCGACTACATGACCTCGCAGGAGGTGCAGGTCCAGTCCGCGAAGGAGCTGAGCCTGCTGCCGACCCGCACGGCCGCCTACGAGCAGCCGGACGTCAAGTCCAGCGAGATGGTCCAGTTCTTCAAGCCGGCCGTGGACAAGGCCGTCGAGCGCGCCTGGATCCCGGAGAACGGTTCCCTCTTCGAGCCGCTCAAGGTCGAGTACACCAAGGCCATCACCGGCGCGGCGACCCCCGAGGACGCGGCGAAGGCGACGGGCGTCGAGTTCCGCAAGATCCTCAAGGGCTGGAAGTAGAAGAGAAGATGGCTGCTCACACCAGCCAGTCGGTGGCGAAGGCCGCGGACGTCGAGGGCCCGCAGGCCCCCGCCGTCCGCGGCCGGAGCCGCATGACTGACAACCGCGGCGGAGCGAGGCGCGCCCTCGCCACCCACTGGTACGCCTGGGCCATGATCGCCCCGGTGGTGCTCGTGCTCGGCGTGATCATCGGCTGGCCGCTCGTCCGGGGCGTCTACCTCTCGCTGACCGACGCCAACGAACGCAACGTCGCCCGCACCATCGGCGCCAACCACATCGAGGCGACGTACCGGTTCGTCGGGCTCGACAACTACGCGGACGTCCTCGCCGACCCGGTGTTCCTGCAGCGGCTGGTGTGGACCGTCACCTGGACCGTCCTGTGCGTGTCGATCACCTTCGCGCTCGGACTGGCCCTCGCCAACATGCTCAACCGCGAGTTCCGCGGCCGCGCCGCCTACCGCATGGCGCTCATCCTGCCGTGGGCCGTCCCCGGCTTCGTGTCCGTCTTCGCCTGGCGGTTCCTCTTCAACCGCGACAGCGGCATCCTCAACAAGCTCCTCGACGGCGGCGGGATCTCCGCGATCCCGTGGCTCGACGACCCCACCTGGGCGAAGGTCTCCGTCATCGCCGTCAACGTCTGGCTCGGCGTCCCCTTCATGATGGTGGCCCTGCTCGGCGGACTGCAGTCCATCCCCGGCGAGCTGTACGAGGCCGCCGAGATGGACGGGGCCACCCCCTGGCAGCGGTTCCGGCACATCACGCTGCCGGGTCTGCGGACGGTGAGCATGACCGTGATCCTGCTCTCCACCATCTGGACCTTCAACATGTTCCCGGTGATCTTCCTGCTGACGCGGGGCGGACCCGGCGACTCCACCGAGATCCTCGTGACCCAGGCCTTCCGCGAGGCCTTCGTGTCCAGCCCGCGCGACTTCGCCGGCTCCGCGACCTGGGGCGTGCTGATCCTCGCCCTGCTCATGATCTTCGCGCTGGTCTACCGGCGCTCGCTGCGCAAGCAGGGAGAGGTGTGGTGACCGTGACGACCGACGTTCCCGTCCGCAAGCGGGGCGAGCGCTCGCCCCTCGCCTCCGCGGGCCTGCACGCCACCCTGATCGTCGCCTCCGTGATCGCCGTCTTCCCGGTGCTGTGGGTCCTGCTGACCTCCATCAAGCCCGCGAAGCACGCCATCTCCACGGACTTCGTGAAGGAACCCACGCTCGACAACTACCGCTACCTGGTGGAGTCGACCTCCTTCTTCACCTGGTTCGGCAACTCCGTCCTCGTCGCCGGCATCACCACGGTCCTCGGCGTGTTCATCGCCGCCACCACCGGATACGCCGTCAGCCGGTTCAAGTTCCCCGGCATGAAGCCGCTGATGTGGACCCTGCTCATCACGCAGATGTTCCCGATGGCCATCCTCATCGTCCCGCTCTACAACCTCATGGGACAGCTCGGACTGCTCAACCAGCCCGTCGGCCTGGTCATCACCTACCTCACCATCGCCGTGCCGTTCTGCGCCTGGATGATGAAGGGCTTCTTCGACACCATCCCGGTCGAGATCGACGAATCCGGCCGCGTCGACGGGCTCAACCCCTTCGGCACCTTCTGGCGCCTCATCCTGCCCCTCGCCAAGCCCGGCCTCGCCGTCACCGGCTTCTACGCCTTCATCACCGCCTGGGGCGAGGTCGCGTACGCCTCCGCGTTCATGGTCGGCGACGAGCACCTCACCCTCGCCGGTGGCCTGCAGACCTTCGTCACCCAGTACACCTCCAACTGGGGTGCGATGAGCGCCGCTTCCGTCCTCATCGCCATCCCCGCGGCGTTCTTCTTCCTCTTCGCCCAGCGTCACCTCGTCGCCGGTATGACAGCGGGCGCGACCAAGGGCTGACCACCCTTGCCCGCCTCCCCGCTCCGGCCCGACCTCTCCAAGGACACCATGACCCAGCACCTCGCCGACGCACTCCCCGCCACGACCGCAACGCGGCCCGGCTGGTGGAGAGAAGCGGTGATCTACCAGGTCTATCCGCGCAGCTTCGCCGACTCCAACGGGGACGGCATGGGGGACCTCGAAGGCATCCGCAGCCGGCTGCCCTACTTGAAGGAACTGGGCGTCGACGCCGTCTGGCTCAGCCCCTTCTACGCCTCCCCGCAGGCCGACGCCGGCTACGACGTCGCCGACTACCGGGCCATCGACCCCATGTTCGGCACCCTGCACGACGCGGACGCCGTGATCCGCGAAGCCCACGCGCTGGGCCTGCGCATCATCGTCGACCTCGTCCCCAACCACTGCTCCGACCAGCACGAATGGTTCAAGCAGGCGCTGCGCGAGGGGCCGGGCAGCCCGCTGCGCGAACGCTTCCACTTCCGCCCGGGGAGCGGTCCGGACGGCTCCCTGCCCCCGAACGACTGGGAGTCGATCTTCGGCGGGCCGGCCTGGACCCGGGTCGCGGACGGGCAGTGGTACCTGCACCTGTTCGCCCCCGAGCAGCCCGACTTCAACTGGGAACACCCCGCGGTGCAGGACGAGTTCCGCTCCATCCTGCGCTTCTGGCTCGACCTCGGCACCGACGGCTTCCGCATCGACGTCGCCCACGGCCTGGTCAAGGCCCCCGGCCTGCCCGACCTCGGCCGCGACGAACAGCTCAAGCTGCTCGGCAACCAGGTGCTGCCGTTCTTCGACCAGGACGGGGTCCACGAGATCTACCGCTCCTGGCGCAAGGTGCTCGATGAGTACGCGGGCGACCGCATCGGCGTCGCCGAGGCCTGGACCCCGAGCGCGGAGCGGACGGCCATGTACCTGCGGCCCGACGAGCTGCACCAGGCCTTCAACTTCCACTACCTGAACACCGGTTGGGATGCGGCCGCACTGCGCGGCGCCATCGACGACTCGCTGGACGCGATGCGGCCGGTGGGGGCGCCGACGACGTGGGTGCTGTCCAACCACGACGTCGTGCGGCACCGGACCCGGTTCGGCAGCCTGGCGCGGGCGCGGGCGGCCGCGCTGCTGATGCTGGCGCTGCCGGGATCGGCGTACGTCTACCAGGGGGAGGAACTCGGCCTGCCGGAGGTGGTGGACCTGCCGGACTCCGTGCGCCAGGACCCGTCCTTCTTCAAGGAGAACGGCCAGGACGGGCTGCGCGACGGCTGCCGCGTACCGATCCCGTGGTCCGGAACCGAGGCACCGTACGGCTTCGGCGACGGCGGCAGCTGGCTGCCGCAGCCGGCCGAATGGGCGGCGCTGAGCGTCGAGGCGCAGACCGGTGACCCCGGCTCCACGCTGGAGCTGTACCGGGCGGCGCTGCGGATCCGCCGCGAGCGGGCCGAGCTCGGGGCCGGCGACGCCGTGGAGTGGCTGGACGCCCCCGCCGGCGTACTGGCCTTCCGGCGGGGCGACTTCGTGTGCACGGTCAACACGACGGGTGAGGCCGTACGGATGTCCCCGCCCGGCACGGTGCTCCTCGCCAGCGGCGACGTCGCGGACCCCGGTGTCCTGGAGGCCGACACGGCGGTGTGGTGGCAGGGGTGACCTCCCCGCTGCGGCTGACGGACATCGCCGCGCAGGCCCAGGTCAGCGAGGCGACCGTCAGCCGTGTGGTCAACGGCAAGGCGGGCGTGGCGGCCGGCACCCGGCACAGGGTGCTGGCCGCCATGGACCTGCTGGGCTACGAGCGGCCGGTGCGGCTCAAGCGGCGCAGCAACGGCCTGGTGGGGCTGCTGATCCCCGAGCTCACCAACCCCATCTTCCCGGCGTTCGCGCAGGTCATCGAGCAGGCCCTGGCGGGGCACGGGTACACGCCGGTGCTGTGTACGCAGACGCCGGGCGGGGCCACCGAGGACGAGCTGGTGGAGCAGCTGGAGGAGCGGGGGGTCACGGGGATCGTCTTCCTGTCCGGGCTGCACGCGGACTCCACGCTGGACCCTTCGCGCTACCAGCGCCTCTCCTCGCGGGGCGTCCCGTTCGTCCTGATCAACGGCTTCAACGAGCACGTCAACGCCCCGTTCATCTCCCCGGACGACCGGGCTGCGGCCGAGATGGCCGTACGCCACCTGGAGGACCTGGGACACCGCCGGATCGGCCTGGCGATCGGCCCGACGCGCTACGTCCCCTCCGCCCGCAAGGAGGCGGCGTTCGCCGCCGCCGTGCCGGGGGCGGAGGGGGAGGGCCTCATCCAGCGCACGCTGTTCACGGTGGAGGGCGGCCACGCGGCGGGGGGCGCACTGCTCGACCGCGGCTGCACGGGCATCGTGTGCGGCAGCGACCCGATGGCGCTCGGGGTGATACGGGCGGCCCGGGAGCGGGGCCTGCGCGTCCCGGAGGACGTGTCGGTGGTCGGCTTCGACGACTCCCCGCTGATCGCCTTCACGGACCCCCCGCTGACCACGATCCGCCAACCGGTCCGCGCGATGGCCACGGCAGCGGTCGGAGCCCTCCTCGAAGCGGTGGCCGGCACCCCGGTCCAGCGCACGGAGTACGTCTTCCAGCCGGAACTGGTCGTCCGCGGCTCGACGGGCCAGGTGCGGGGGCTGTAGTGCCCCCGCCCCGGCCCGCCTCGCGCCCGAGTGCGGTGCACCGGGGCGGGGACCGCTACACCCGCTGCAACCCGTCCGACGCCGCCCCCGGAGAGGTCAGGCCCAGGAGGGCCGAGGCCGTTTGCAGGGGGGTCAGGGGGGCGGCCGGGCGGAGCGGGGTGGCCGACCGGCAGGTGAATCCGAGTGCCGTCATGGCCCGGGTGACCTCCGCGGCGCTGAAATCGCGGCGGTCCTGTCGGGTGACGGCCTCGCCCACCTGCTTCACCGGGTACTGGCGCCGCCCGATGATGACGGAGTCACCGGTGACCGGTTCGGGCTTGACGCCCTTCATCGCGTCCAGCACACCGCTCTTGGTGAGCTCGAAGGGGAAGCGGGCGATGACGCAGCGCATGGGACCTCACAGGGTGGGAGGGAGCTGTCGGGAGGGGGGTGAGCGGTCCTACGCGGCTGCGCCGAAGGACCGGCGGTTGCCGCCGGGGCGGCGGCCGCGCCGGGCGGCGCCGCCGCGGGTGCTGCGCGCGGCCACGGGCGCCGTGATGGTGACCGGGACGCCCGAGGGGGCCTGGGCACCGGTGATGCGGTTCAGCTCCGCCTCGCCGGACCGCACCTGGGTGGTCCGCGGGGTGATCCCGGCGGCGGCCATCAGCCGCACCATGTCACGGCGCTGGTTCGGGGTGACCAGGGTGACGACGCTGCCCGACTCCCCGGCGCGGGCGGTGCGGCCGCCGCGGTGGAGGTAGTCCTTCGGGTCGGTCGGCGGGTCGACGTTGACGACGAGGTCGAGGTTGTCGACGTGGATGCCGCGGGCCGCGACGTTGGTCGCCACGAGGACCGTGACGTGCCCGGTCTTGAACTGCGCGAGGGTGCGGGTCCGCTGGGGCTGGGACTTGCCGCCGTGCAGCGCCGCGGCGCGCACGCCGCTGTTCAGCAGGTCCTGCGTCAGGCGGTCCACCGCGTGCTTGGTGTCCAGGAACATGATCACGCGACCGTCGCGGGCGGCGATCTCGGTGGTGGTGGCCTGCTTGTCGGCGCCGTGGACGTGGAGCACGTGGTGCTCCATCGTCGTGACCGCGCCGGCCGAGGGGTCCACGGAGTGCACCACGGGGTCGGTCAGGTAGCGGCGGACCAGGAGGTCGACGTTGCGGTCCAGGGTCGCGGAGAACAGCATCCGCTGGCCCTGCGGACGTACCTGGTCGAGCAGGGCCGTGACCTGCGGCATGAAGCCCATGTCGGCCATCTGGTCGGCCTCGTCGAGCACGGTGACGGCCACCTGGTCGAGCCGGCAGTCACCCCGCTCGATGAGGTCCGCGAGCCGGCCCGGCGTCGCGACGACGACTTCGGCGCCGCCGCGCAGCGCGCCGGCCTGCCGGCCGATCGACATGCCGCCGACGACGGTGGCCAGGCGCAGCCTCAGCGAGCGGGCGTACGGCGCCAGCGCGTCGGTGACCTGCTGCGCGAGCTCACGGGTGGGTACGAGGACCAGGGCGAGCGGTTGACGCGGTTCCGCGCGCTGCCCCGCCGTACGGGCCAGCATGGCGAGCCCGAAGGCCAGGGTCTTGCCGGAGCCCGTACGGCCGCGGCCGAGGACGTCGCGTCCGGCGAGGGTGTTGGGCAGCGTCGCGGCCTGGATCGGGAACGGTACGCAGACGCCCTCGGCGCCGAGGGCGGCCAGCAGCTGCTCCGGCATGTCGAGGTCGGCGAACGCCTCGACGGCGGGCAGCGCCGGCGTGAGGGTGACGGGCGGGGCGAACTCACCCTGGAGCGCGGCCGGACGGCGGCCGTAGCCGCCGGAGCGGGCGGGGGAGCCGGAGCGGGTGGGGCTGGGGGAGCCGAAACGGGCGCCGCGGTTCGTGGAGCCGCCGGCGGCGCGGGTGCGGGGGGAGCGGTCGTTCGTGCGTGTGCGGTTCATGCTGAACCTTCCTCGATACGGGGACGGCACGCGTCGAGGGAATTCAGCAGCGCATCGGAATGACCGCGCGAATTCACAGGAACGAGCCGACTGAATGTCGACGGCAGTGGTGACGGGCGGCGTCGAATGCCGGCCGGAGTGCCGTGACGTGGGCGCCGTAATGGGTGCCGGGAGTGCGGCGGCCATTCGGACGGAAAAGTCGTGGGAAACCGGGGGAGTGAAGCACCCGGTGGGTGCTCGCGCGGGCCGTGGGAGGCGGGCGGAGACAAGGGGAGGCGCGGGTAACGCAACGAGCTGGGGCCCGCACCCCAAGGTGCGGGCCCCAGCTGCGTGACGATGCGCCGGTGTCAGGCGGTGACGATGTTCTCCGCGGTCGGGCCCTTCTGGCCCTGCGCGATGTCGAAGCTCACCTTCTGCCCTTCCTGGAGCTCACGGAAGCCCTGGGAGGCGATGTTCGAGTAGTGGGCGAACACGTCAGGACCGCCGCCCTCCTGCTCGATGAAACCGAAACCCTTTTCGGCGTTGAACCACTTCACGGTGCCATTAGCCATGTCGAATCTCCTTCGGGGCACGAGCCCAGAGTCCGCACTGTGCGGATCTCAAGTCGCCGCGATGATCGCCCGCCCGGGAAATTCCGGCACACAGAAGCCCTCCGCCGGATTTTTCGTCCGGTGGTGGGGCTGAAAGTTTGGGAACCACAACTGCAACTGAAATCACAGTAGCACGGTATGGCCGAGGGGGTCGGGGAAAAACCGGGTGAGTCCCTCCGCGGAGGGAAATGTTCACCGAGCCCGCTCCGAAATTCTGTGCTTGCCGCGGTAGGTATGGGCAGGGTTTTCCCTCGGATTTCTGCCCGCTATTCGGGGCGCCGGTGGCCGCCTCGCGGCCCCGGGTGCCTCCGGTCGGACGGGGGCGGTGCCCTGCCCGGCATGGCGCGGCGGGGGTGCGGACCCCGCCCCCCGGGCGCAAGTCGGGACACATCGCGGAAACATTTCTGCAATCTCTTGCGCAAGGTCTTGCAGGTGGATGGTCTGGGACCTACGGTCGCTGCAATCCCCGCCTGTTCGACGTCCGTTCCCCCGTCTGTACTGCGCCTCTCCGCCAGGAGGAAACCCCCATGCCGACGATTCCGCGTGCCCCCAGAGCCCTGCTCGCCGCCACCGTGCTCGCCGCCGCCTGCGTCAGCGCGCAGGCCGTCCCCGCCGTCGCCGCCCCGCCCGGGGCGAAGGACGTGACCGCCGTGATGTTCGAGTGGCGGTTCGATTCCGTGGCCAAGGCCTGTCGGGACAGCCTGGGGCCCGCCGGGTACGGGTACGTGCAGGTCTCGCCGCCGCAGGAGCACGTGCAGGGCGCGCAGTGGTGGACCTCGTACCAGCCCGTCAGCTACAAGATCGCCGGGCGGCTCGGGGACCGGACCGCATTCAAAGGCATGGTGGACGCCTGTCACGCCGCCGGGGTGAAGGTCGTCGCGGACTCCGTCATCAACCACATGGCGGCCGGTGACGGGACCGGGACGGGGGGCTCTTCGTACACGAAGTACGACTACCCGGGCCTGTACTCCGGCTCCGACATGGACGACTGCCGGGCGACCATCTCGAACTACACCGACCGCGCCAACGTGCAGAACTGCGAGCTCGTACAGCTGGCGGACCTGGACACCGGTGAGGACCACGTGCGGGGGCAGATCGCCGGGTACCTCAACGACCTGCTCTCCCTCGGCGTCGACGGCTTCCGGATCGACGCGGCCAAGCACATGCCCGCCGGCGACCTCGCCGCGATCAAGTCCCGCCTGACCAACCCGAACGCCTATTGGAAGCTGGAGGCGATCTACGGGGCGGGGGAGGCCGTCCAGCCCGGCGAGTACCTCGGCACCGGCGACGTCCAGGAGTTCCGCTACGGCCGTGACCTCAAGCGGGTCTTCGAGAACGAGAACCTGGCGTACCTCAAGAACTTCGGCGAGGCATGGGGGTACCTGCCCGGCGGACAGGCGGCCGTCTTCGTCGACAACCACGACACCGAGCGCGGCGGCGACACCCTCAACTACAAGTACGGCGCCGACTACACCCTCGCCAACGTCTTCATGCTGGCCTGGCCCTACGGCTCGCCCGACGTGCACTCCGGCTACGAGTGGACCGACAAGGACGCCGGTCCGCCCAGCGGCGGCACCGTGAACGCCTGTTACGCCGACGGCTGGAAGTGCCAGCACGCCTGGCGCGAGATCTCCTCCATGGTCGCCTTCCGCAACGCGGCGCGCGGCCAGGCCGTCACCGACTGGTGGGACAACGGCGGGGACCAGATCGCCTTCGGGCGCGGGGCGAAGGCGTACGTCGCCATCAACCACGAGGCCTCGGCCCTGACCCGGACCTTCCAGACCTCGCTCCCGGCCGGCGCCTACTGCGACGTGCAGAGCGGGCGGACGGTCACCGTCGGCACGTCGGGGCAGTTCACGGCCACCCTCGGCGCGAACACGGCCGTGGCCCTCCACGTCGGCGCCCGTACCTGCACGGCGCCGGCGCCGGTCGCGGCCGGCACCTCGTTCGCCGTGAACGCCACCACCGTGCCCGGCCAGAGCATCTACGTCACCGGCGACCAGAGCGCCCTCGGCAACTGGAACACCGGCAGCGCCCCGGTGCTCGATCCGGCCGCCTACCCCGTCTGGAAGCTCGACGTCACCCTCCCCGCCGGGACCGCCTTCGCGTACAAGTACCTCCGCAAGGACGCGGCCGGGAACGTCACCTGGGAGAGCGGTCCCAACCGCACCGCCACCGTGCCCGCCGACGGCAAGGTCACGCTGACCGACGCCTGGCGCGGCTGACCTTCCCCGTCCCCTCCAAGGAGATCCGCAGTGATACGCCCCGTCGTCGCAGGAGTGCTCGCGGCCGCCCTGGCCGTGACGTTCCTGCCCGCCCTCCCGGCGGCGGCCGCCGCAAAGGCGCCACCGCCCCCGCCCTCGGACGCGAAACTCGCGGCCGAGCCCGCCCGCCACGACCTGACCCGGGAGCAGTTCTACTTCGTGCTGCCCGACCGGTTCGCGAACGGCGACCCGCGCAACGACCGGGGCGGGCTGACCGGCTCCCGGCTGCAGACCGGCCTGGACCCGACGGACAAGGGCTTCTACCAGGGCGGTGACCTCAAGGGGCTGACGGACCGGCTGGACTACATCAAGGGGCTCGGCACCACCGCCATATGGATGGCGCCGATCTTCAAGAACCAGCCGGTCCAGGGCACGGGCAACGACGCGTCCGCCGGGTACCACGGCTACTGGATCACCGACTTCACGCAGGTCGACCCGCACTTCGGCACCAACGCCGACCTCGGGCGCCTGATCGACAAGGCGCACAAGAAGGGGATGAAGGTCTTCTTCGACGTCATCACCAACCACACCGCCGACGTCGTGGACTACCGGGAGGGCTCCCACGACTACCTCTCGAAGGGCGCCTTCCCCTACCTCACCAAGGACGGGGTGCCCTTCGACGACCGGGACTACGCTGACGGGAAGCAGAAGTTCCCCGCGACCGGCCCCGGCACCTTCGCGCGCACCCCCTTCGTCCCCGAGGCGAAGAAGAACCTCAAGTCGCCGGCCTGGCTCAACGATCCGTCGATGTACCACAACCGGGGCGACTCGACCTTCGCGGGCGAGTCCGCCGAGCAGGGCGACTTCTCCGGCCTGGACGACCTGTGGACCGAGCGTCCCGAGGTCGTCACCGGCATGGAGAAGATCTACGAGAAGTGGGTCGCGGACTTCGGTGTGGACGGCTTCCGCATCGACACCGTCAAGCACGTCGACACCGAGTTCTGGACCCAGTGGGCGACCGCGCTCGACGCGTACGCCGCCCGGCACGGCCGGAAGAACTTCTTCATGTTCGGCGAGGTGTACTCCGCCGACACCGCCGTCACCTCCCCGTACGTGACCCGCGGCCGCCTCGACGCCACCCTCGACTTCCCGCTCCAGGACGCCATCCGCGCGTACGCCTCCCAGGGCGCGGCGGCCGGGCGGCTCGCCTCCGTATTCGGTGACGACTACCGGTACACCACCGACAAGGCCAACGCCTACGAGCAGGTGACCTTCCTCGGCAACCACGACATGGGCCGTTTCGGGTCCTTCCTCAAGCAGGACCGGCCCGCGGCGGCGGAGCAGGAACTGCTCGCGCGCTACCGCCTCGCCAACGAACTGATGTTCCTCTCCCGCGGCAACCCGGTGGTCTACTCCGGCGACGAGCAGGGCTTCACCGGTTCCGGCGGCGACAAGGACGCCCGCCAGCCGCTGTTCGCGACCCGGATCGCCGACTACCTGGACGACGACCAGCTCGGCACCGCCCGCACCCACGCGAGTGACGCCTACGATCCCCAGCACCCGCTCTACCGGCAGATCAGCGCCCTCTCGAAGCTGACCAAGGACCACCCCGCCCTGCGCGACGGCATCCAGAGCGAGCGGCTCGCCGACGGCTCCGTGTACGCCTTCGCCCGCACGGACCCCCGCAGCCGCACCGAGTACCTGGTGGCCGCCAACAACGGCGACCAGCCCCGTACCGTCACGCTCGACGCCCCGGCCGGCGCCGGGTACCGCACCCTGTACGGCGGCGCCGACGCCCCGCGCGCCGATGCCGCCGGCAAGCTCACCGTCACCGTCCCCGCCCTCGGCTCCGTCGTCCTGCAAGGCGTCACGCCGCTGCCGGCCCCCACCAGCCGGCCCGCCGTCACCCTCAAGGCCCCGGCGGCGGCCACCGGCACCGTCGAGCTCACCGCCGACGTCACCGGCGGCGCCCTCGACCGCGTCGTCTTCGCCGCGCAGAGCGGCACCGGGCCCTGGCAGGTCCTCGGCTCCGCCGACCACGCCCCGTACAAGGTCACCCAGCACGTCACCGCGGCCCCCGGCACCCCGCTGCGCTACAAGGCCGTCGTCATCGACGCCTCCGGCCGCACCGCGAGCGCGACGGCCGCCTCCACCGCCGGACAGGCCCCGCCCGTGGACGTCCCCACCGCCACCCAGCGTGACTACGCCGTCGTGCACTACCACCGCCCCGACGGCGATTACACGAACTGGCGGCTGTACGCCTGGGGCGACCTCGCGGACGGGGAAGCGACGCCCTGGCCCGCCGGACACGACTTCACCGGACGCGACGCGTACGGCGCCTTCGCCCACGTCCGGCTGAGGCCCGGCGCCTCCTCCCTCGGCTACCTCGTCATCGACAAGGACGGCACCAAGGACGTCACCGCCGACCGCACCCTCGACGTGACCAGGACCGGCGAGATCTGGCTGGAGCAGGGCCAGGAGGCCGTCCGCACCGAACGCCCCGCCTACCCGCCGCAGGACACGACCAAAGCCGTCCTGCACTACCAGCGCCCCGACGGCGCCTACGACGGCTGGGGTCTGCACGTCTGGACCGGCGCCGCCACCCCCACCGACTGGGGCAAGCCGCTCCCGCCCGTCCGCACCGACTCCTTCGGGGCCGTCTACGAGGTCCCCCTCGCCGCCGGCGCCACCAGCCTGAGCTACATCCTCCACAAGGGCGACGAGAAGGACCTCCCCACCGACCAGTCCCTGGACCTGAGGTCCACCGGGCACGAGGTGTGGATGCTGGGCGGCCGCGAGAAGTACCTCCTGCCGCAGCCCGCCGGATCGGCCGCCGCCCTGGACCTCACCAAGGCCGGGGCCGTCTGGATCGACCGCGACACCGTCGCCTGGAACGCGCCCGCGGCAGCCGCCTCCGTACAGCTCCTCGCCTCCCGCGAAGGCGCCGTCACCGCGGCCGACGGCATCCTCCACGAGGCCGGCGCGCAGTGGCTGCGACTGAACCGCTCCGAGCTCAGTGCCGCCCAGAAGCAGAAGTTCCCGCACCTCGCCTCCTACGCCGCCTACACGATCGACCCCCGCGACCGCGACCGCGTCCGGGGCGCCCTGCGCGGCCAGCTCGTCGCGAGCGCCCGCGCGGCGAACGGAGCCGTCCTGGCCGCGACCGGAGTGCAGCTCGCCGGGGTCCTGGACGACCTGTACGCCACCACCACCCCCCTCGGCCCCGTCTTCAAGGACGGCCGCCCCACCCTGTCGGTGTGGGCGCCCACCGCCCAGCAGGTCTCCCTCGAACTCGACGGCCGGACCGTCGCGATGCACCGCGACGACACCACCGGGGTCTGGTCGGTGCGCGGCGAGCGGAGCTGGACCGGCAAGCGCTACCGGTACGCCGTCACCGTCTGGGCCCCGACCGTCCGCCAGGTGGTCCGCAACCTCGTCACCGACCCGTACTCCACCGCGCTGACCACGGACTCCGCTTACAGCCTGGCCGTCGACCTCGCCGACCCCGAGCTGTCGCCGCCCGGCTGGCGCGAGCTGCGCAAGCCCGCGCCCGTACCCTCCACCTCCGCGCAGATCCAGGAACTCCACATCCGGGACTTCTCGATCGCGGACCGCACCTCGGCCCACCCCGGCCAGTACCTGGCCTTCACCGACACCGCCTCGGCCGGCATGCGGCACCTGCGCGAGCTGGCCGCCGCGGGCACCTCTTACGTGCACCTCCTGCCGGCCTTCGACATCGCCACCATCCCCGAGAAGCCCTCCGACCGCACCGAACCGGCCTGCGACCTCAAGGTGTACGCCCCCGACTCGGAGCAGCAGCAGGCCTGCGTCGCGGCCGCGGCCGCCAAGGACGCCTACAACTGGGGCTACGACCCGCTGCACTACACCGTGCCCGAGGGCTCGTACGCCAGCGACCCCGACGGCACCGCCCGCACCGTGGAGTTCCGCCGCATGGTGCAGTCGCTGAACGGGGCCGGGCTGCGCACCGTCATGGACGTGGTCTACAACCACACGGCGGCGTCGGGCCAGTCCGACGGGTCGGTCCTGGACCGCATCGTCCCCGGCTACTACCAGCGGCTGCTCGCCGACGGCAGCGTCGCCACCTCCAGCTGCTGCTCCAACACGGCGCCCGAGAACGCCATGATGGGCCGTCTCGTGGTGGACTCCGTCGTCACCTGGGCCAAGCAGTACAAGGTCGACGGCTTCCGCTTCGACCTGATGGGCCACCATCCGAAGGCCAACATCCTCGCCGTGCGCGCCGCCCTCGACGCCCTGACCGTCGAGAAGGACGGCGTCGACGGCAAGAAGATCATCCTTTACGGGGAGGGGTGGAACTTCGGCGAAGTCGCCGACGACGCCCGGTTCGTGCAGGCGACGCAGAAGAACATGGCCGGCACCGGGATCGCCACCTTCTCCGACCGGGCCCGCGACGCGGTCCGCGGCGGCGGCCCCTTCGACGAGGACCCGCGCGTCCAGGGCTTCGCCTCGGGCCTGTTCACCGACCCCAACGCCGCCCCCGCGAACGGGAGCCCCGAGCAGCAGCGCGCACGGCTCCTTCACGACCAGGACCTGATCAAGGTCGGGCTGACCGGTAACCTCGCCTCCTACGCCTTCACCGACACCACCGGCCGCCGGACCACGGGCTCCGAGCTCGACTACAACGGCGCCCCGGCCGGGTACGCGGCCGCCCCCGGCGACGCCCTGGCGTACGCCGACGCCCACGACAACGAAACACTGGCCGACGCGCTGACCTACAAACTGCCCGCCGGGACCCCGGCCGCCGACCGGGCCCGCATGCAGGTCCTGGCCCTGGCCGTCACCACCCTCTCGCAGGGGCCGTCCCTGTCCCAGGCCGGCACCGACCTGCTCCGCTCGAAGTCCCTGGACCGCAACTCCTTCGACAGTGGCGACTGGTTCAACGCCATCCACTGGGACTGCCACGACGGCAACGGCTTCGGCCGGGGCCTGCCGCCCGCCGCCGACAACCAGGCCAAGTGGCCCTATGCGAAACCGCTGCTGACCACCGCGGCCCCCGGCTGCGCCGAGATCGACGGCGCCTCGGCCGCCTACCGCGACCTGCTGCGCATCCGTACGACGGAACCCGCCTTCGCCCTCACCACGGCCCAAGCGGTCCAGTCGGGCGTGGCGTTCCCGCTGTCGGGGACGGCGGAGACACCCGGGGTGATCACGATGAGCGCCGGGGACCTGGTGGTCGTCTTCAACGCCACCCCCACCGCGCAGACCCAGCGCGTGGCAGCGCTCGCGGGCACCGCGTACGCCCTGCACCCGGTGCAGGCGGCCGGCGCCGACAGCACGGTCAAGCAGGCGACGTACGACGCCGCCACGGGCGAGTTCAAGGCCCCGGCCCGCACGGTCGCGGTCTTCACCCGGGGCCGCCACTGACGGCCCTCGGGCCCGGGCCGGCCCGAGGTGGTGGTGCGCCGCCGCACCACCACCTCAGGCCACGTCCAGGCGCCGCTCCATCAGGATCACCCCGTACACCCGGCCGTCCGCGGCCTGTTTGGACGGGAACTCGCCGACGACCCGGTAGCCCGCGTCCCGGTAGTAGCCGAGCAGCCGCGGGTTGGTTGAGACGCAGTCCAGCCGGGAGCGCTCCCGCCCGGTCCGGGCGATCCGCCACTCGGCGTGTTCGAGTATGCGGCGGCCGGCGCCCGGGGGCGCGGCCTCGCGCTCCACCATCAGCCGGTGGACGTAGCCGGCCACGGGCGGCTGCACGCCCCACGCCTCCTCGTCGGACCACCACAGCTCGTACGCGCCGACCACCCGGCCGTCGGCGTCCTCGGCCAGCCACACCTCACCGTCGCGCATCCGCGCGCGGAAGTGCGCCACGTCCTTCTCGCCGGGCTTCCACTGGTCGATCCCGTTCTTGCGCATCCACCGGGCGGCCTGGTCGTACAGCTTCACCAGCGTGCCGGCGTCCTTCTCCCCGGCCTGCCGGAACAACATCCCGTCGTCAATGATCACGCGGGCATTATCACGCGGCGCCCGCGCCACGTCATGATCACCGGGTGCCCGGTACCAGCGCCGCCAGCCGCCCCACGAGCACCCCGAACGGTCCGTCGGCCGGTTCCGAGGAGAGGATGCGCACCAGGATCTGGGCCATCTCCTCGTCGTAGGCGGCGCTCACGGCGGCCAACGCGGCGAAGTCGTGCACCAGTTGCAGTTCCAGCTCGGAGCGCGGGATGCGCCGCCCGTCCAGCCAGATCAGCGCCGTGGACTCGGCCAGGGACACCCACGACCGCACGACGAGCTCCAGCCGCGCCGGCGGGGACTCGGGCGAGACGCCCAGGTGCTTGAGGATCTCCTCGTACGCGGCCTGGCGGACCTCGTCGATCATCGCGTTGGCGCGGCTGCTGCCGACCGCCGGACCGCCCCGCATCAGCGCCGAGAACCCGGGCCCGTGGTCCTCGACGAACGCGAAGAACCGCCCCATCACGCGCAGCAGCCGCCCACCGAGCGGCCCCTCCTGCGGCTCCACGAACCGCAGCGCCAGCTCGTCGGCCGCCCGGCGCAGCGCCGCCTCGTACAGGCTCAGCTTGCCGGGAAAGTAGTGGTAGACGAGCGGCCGCGATATGCCCGCGGCCGCCGCGATCTCGTCGATCGACACATCGTCGGGAGACCGGTGGCTGAACAGCTCCAGGGCCACCCCGATCAGCTGCTGCCGCCGCTCCTCGACACCCATCCTGCGTCGCACCCCGGTTGTCATGCGGACACCCTACTTCCACTCCGCAGGGCGCCCGGCGGGGGTGTTCGCGCCGCTACAAGTCCAGGACCAGGCGCTGCGATACGGCGCGGGAGACGCACAGGAGCATCGAGTCCTCGCGTTCGGCGTCGGTGAGGAGCTCGTCGCGGTGCTCCACCTCCCCCTCCAGCACCCGGTGTCGGCAGGTCCCGCAGAAGCCCTGCCCGCAGGAGTACGGGGTGGCGGGAAGGGCGCGGCGTACGGCGGCCAGGGCGCTCTCGTCCGCGGCGACCTCGACCGTGAGGCCGGAGCGGTGCAGTGCGATCGTGAAGGCCTTCGCCCCGTCCGTGGTGGCCGCGGGGGCGAAGCGTTCCAGGTGCACCGCCGAGGGGTCCGCGACGGCGGCCAGCACCGCGTCCATCAGCGGCTCCGGGCCGCAGCAGTAGACCGGGACGCCGGTGACCGCGGCGAGCGGGCCCAGGTCCGGCAGGCCCGCCTCGTCCTGCGGGACGAGCGTGACCCGGTCCCCGTACGCGGCGAGTTCCGCGAGGAACGGCATCGAGGCGCGGGAACGGCCGCCGTAGAGCAGCGTCCAGTCGGCCCCCGCCGCGGTGGCCGCCCGCAGCATCGGCAGGATCGGCGTGATGCCGATCCCGCCCGCCACGAACACGTACGCCGGGGCGGCCACGAGCGGGAACCTGTTGCGGGGCGCCCGCACCCGCAGCACGGCGCCTTCCACCAGCCGGTCGTGCGCCTCACCGGAGCCGCCGCGGCCGTCCTCGACGAGCCGGATCGCGATCGTGTAGCGGCCGGCGTCCGCGGGGTCGCCGCACAGGCTGTACTGGCGCACCAGCCCCGAGGGCAGTACGACGTCCACGTGCGCCCCCGGGGTCCAGGCGGGCAGCTCGGGTGACTCCAGGGTCAGTTGGACGACGCCCTCGGCGGGCTCGCTCCGCGCGGTGACCGTGGCCCGCAGCAGCCTGCGCGGGGAGTGGCCCGACACCGGGTCCTCCAGGGCCGGCAGCGGCCACAGGGGGGAGCTCCGGATCCGGCGGCGAAGTGCGCGCCGGGTGAGGAGCGCCGCGCCCGCGGCGGCCGTGAGCGTCAGGGCGCGCCTCATGCCGGTACCCCCTGGTTCGCGCCGGTCGTGCCGGTTGCGCGGGTCCCGCCGTTCGCGCCGGGCGACCCGGCGAGGTAGGCCACGGCCTGGGCCGTCGAACCCTCCTGCGAGGGGTGGTAGGTGCGCGAGAGGTAGGTCGGGATGGACTTGAGCATCGAGCCGGTCGAAGGGAGCACGCCCTGCCGACCGGCCCGGAACAGCTGGCCCAGCGAGGCCTTGGCGGCCGGGAGTTCGGGATCGTTGTCCATGAAGAAGCGGGCGCCGCGCTGCCAGAGGAACGTCAGGGCCGCGAAGGCCGTCGCCCAGGTCCGCACCCGGCGCCGGTAGCCGCCGTCGACGTGCATGAACAGGTCGAAGGCCACCGAGCGGTGCTCCACCTCCTCCGCCCCGTGCCAGCGCAGCAGGTCCAGCATCATCGGATCGGCGCCCCGGCGGTCGAGTTCGTCGGCGTTCAGGACCCAGTTGCCGAGGAAGGCCGTGTAGTGCTCGACCGCCGCGATGATCGCGACCCGCTCCATCAGCCACCACTTGCGGGCCCTGCCCGGCGGGAGGGTCCGGTCCCCGAGCAGTTTCTCGAAGAACCAGTCGACCTGCGCCGTGTACGGGGTCGGGTCCAGGCCGAGCCGTTTCAGGTGCGGCAGCACGTCGTCGTGCGCGGCGGCGTGCATGGCCTCCTGGCCGATGAAGCCGATGACGTCCGCCCGCAGCCGCTCGTCCGTGATGTACGGGAGCACCTGCTTGTAGACGTGGACGAACCAGCGCTCCCCGGCGGGCAGCAGCAGGTGCAGGACGTTGATGGTGTGCCCGGCGAAGGGGTCGCCGGGCAGCCAGTGCAGCGGGGTGTCCTCCCAGGAGAAGGACACGTTCCGCGGCTGGAGGCCCATGTGGTCGTACAAGCCTATGTTTTCCGACGCCACGGGGGCGGGAGCGTGCGGCGTATTAGACATGTTGTCAATGTACTGAGGGGTAGCGGGGAGCAGAACCCCTGTGCGCCGGGATTTTCCGGTCCCCGTGCGTGTCTGCGGTCAGCGCAGGGCTTCCGCCTTCGTGCCGTCCGTCAGCCTGCCCGAGAGGTCGACCTGGGCGCCCTGCGTCGCCTTCAGCGCGAGCCGGTTGCCGTTCACGCTCCCGCCGACTCCGCCGCCCGACGCCGTGACGGAGCCGAACTGGGCGCTGCCGGCGGCCAGTACGTACCACTGGCCCGCCTTCGACTTCCACAGCACGCCCGCCAGCACCCGGGGCTCCCGGGGGCCGCACGCCGGGGAACCCTCCGCCTTGGCCGCCTGGGCCGCGAGCGGCGCCCCGGGAGCCAGGAACTGGGCCTGCACCCGGTCGGCGGTGCCCTGCCAGGTCTCCGCCCGGCTGCACAGCCAGGTCGCCGTCCCGTCCCCCTCGGGCAGCGGCTGCTTCGCGTACGTCCAGGCGTTGACGCTGCGGACCCCGTGCGAGCGGACCGACGGCAGCAGGCACGCCGTCCGGGACCACTCGCCCAGCTCGGCCGGCTCCGTCACGTCCCGCTCGGCGCCCGGCGCACCCGAGGTCAGCCGGGCCGGGGTCAGTTCACCCAGGTCCGTCACCAGCCGGGTCGCGCCGTCGCCGGTCAGGGCCAGCGCGTTCCAGCTCGTACAGCTGCCCGCCGGGGCGGGGCCGGGTACCGGCGGTGTCATCCCGTCCGGGCCGAGCTTGAGCACCGAGGGGGATTCGCCCGGCTTGAGCAGGTCCCGCAGCGAGGCGCCGACCACCCAGGGGGCGGTCAGGTAGCGGACGTTGCCGTCGACCCGGCTGAGCACCAGCGCGGTCGCGGTGTCCGCCGACGCCCCGTCCGTGCGGGCGAAGTCGAGGGCGGCTCCGGCGGTCCCGCTGCGCGGCTCCGCGTACCGGACCACGCGCAGTCCGTCGTACAGCAGGACCACCACCGCCTGGTCCACGGCCCCCGCGAACAGCAGCTGCGGCGGCCCCATCGGCGGCCCCGACGGGGTGCCCGGGGTGGCCGAGACCACCACCGAGCGGCCGGGACGGGCCCACACCGCGAGCGCCCGGCGCAACAGCGCGGCGTCGCCCGCACGGTCGCCCCGGGCCGGCCATGCGGAGAAGTCCGTTCGGGAGGAGGTGCGCCAGAGCGTCGGCGGGACCCGGACCAGCTGGCCGGGGTCCAGCGCCTGCTCCGCCACGGCGTTCTTCGCGTAGAGCGGGGCGGCGGGCCCGTCCGAGCCCCAGCCGCCGCCCGGCAGCGCCAGCAGTGCCCCGCACACCGCGAGGGCGGCCGCGGCGGCGATCCCGGCCCGCGTGAACCGGCGGCGCCGCAACAGGTCGGTGGGCCGGGCCTGGAGCACGCACGGGTCGAACTCCGGCGAGGCGAAGAGGGCGTCGTGTGCCGGGTCACCGGACTCCGCGACCGCCCCCGTGGGGTTGGCCACCCCGGCGTCCGCCAGCACCCTCAGGACGTCCGGCTCCGCCAGCCCCTCCAGCGCCCGCAGCACGCAGGCCGCGCGCCCGGGGCCGCTGAGGGTGGTCAGCCACTGGTCCAGCGCCAGCTCCTCGGCCCCGCCCGAACGCGGGAACAGCCGCAGCCCCCACACCTGGGGGAGCACCCGGGGCAGCTGCCCGCGCAGCGGGAGCGCCCGGAAGGTGAACGGGACGCCCGCCTCCAGGGCGGAGCGCAACACGCGCAGCCGCACGTACGGGTACCCCGACTCGGCGCCCTCCAGCCCGCCCCGCTGCGCGGGGACCCCGCCGCGCACGGCGGAGGCGTCGCTGCCGCGCCGGCCGCGCGGCAGCCCGCGCTGGGTCAGCGAGTGGGCGGTGAGCACCCGCCGGTTGCGCCCGAGCGAGGGCGGCAGCACCAGGTAGGCGAGCCGCACCAGCCGGGGGTAGTGCTCGACGATGGCGGCCTCGGCCTGCTCCAGGCCGGGCGTCAGGGGAGGCTGGGGGCGGGTGGCGGTATCCGGCGCAGTCACGTTCAGCAGAACGAGCGAATCGTCGGATGGTCACCCGCTTCCGGCACGCCCGTTCGGGCGATTCCGTGCGGCGGCCGGGTGACCGGGTGGCCGGTGGCCCGGCGGCTGCGCGCCCTCGGGCGTGGGGCGGTGGGTCGGTGGGGCGGTCAGGCGATCAGGCGGGCCCGCAGCGCGTCCACGGTCCCGTCGGGAACGCCGAGGCCCTCCCGTACGTACTTCTCCATGGAGCCGTAGCGGGCGGCGACCTCCTCCAGCGCCGTCTCCAGGTACGAGGGGAACACCCCGATCAGCGCCAGCGCGATCTCCGGGTCGCCGCCGGCCGCCGTGAAGCCCTCGATCATCGGCGCGAACGCCCGCTTGACCGCCGGGTTCACCGACAGGTACTCGTCCATCAGGGTGTCGTCGTCCGCGCCGAGCAGCGACAGGATGACCGTCGCGCCCCACCCCGTACGGTCCTTGCCGGCCGTGCAGTGGAACAGCAGCGGCCCCGCCTGCGGATCGGCCGCCTCGGTGAGCAGCAACCGGTAGGCGCTCTGCGCGGAGGCCGAGCTCACGAAGGACCGGTAGACCTCCCCGAAGATGACCTGCGCCTTGCCGCCGCCCAGGTGTTCCTCGGCCACCACGGGGTCCGCCATCAGGTCCTTGAGCTGCGCGGCCGGGGGCATCTTCCCTATCCCGGCGTGCATCTTGTCCGCCAGTACGTCACTGACCAGCAGCCGCGCGCCCGTCGGCAGCCGGTCCGGGTGGTCGCCGCGCTCGGCGTCGCTGCGGAAGTCGATGACGGTACGGATCCCCAGCGCGGCCACCGTCGGATCGGCGTCCAGGTCGAGCCGGTCGAGCGCGCCGGAGCGCAGGACCAGCCCCGGGCGGACGGTGCGGCCGCCCGTGAGCGGGGTACCGCCGAGGTCGCGGAGGTTCGCGACGGTGGTGGACGGGGTGGCGGTCATCGGGTGGCTCCAGTCTCCGGCGGCGGGGAGGAGAAGGCGGGGGAATCGGGACGGGGGTCGGTTGCGCGTGTCATACGGGGCGTCCGAGACCGATTTTCTGATGATTCGTTCCGGAAAGACAATCGACGGCCAACGCGAGGCCGATGCCGAGCCCGAGCGCGACCAGGTGCCCGGCGTCGGTGAAGGTGCGCCCGCGCCTGACCACCGGTCGCGCGGCGAGGGCCAGCAGCCCCACCCGCGCGGCGACCCGTGGCCGCCCGCGCGGCAGTGCCGAGGTGAGGGCGCCGAGCACGGCGCCCAACCCGTAGCTGGTGCCGACGTCCCGGGCGCGCCGGGTCTCCCGGTCCGCCCTGCCCCGCAGCGCCCCGTAAACGAGCAGGGACGCCGCCGCGTGCCCGAACAGGAAGACGGCGGCCGTCCACCAGGCGCCGTACGCGTACTCGGCGTACCCGAGCACCGCGACCAGCAGCAGCGCGTAGGGCAGCGGCATGGGCTCCTCGACGGTGAGGGCACTGCTCAGCAGGGTCTCCCAGCGGCCCGCGTCCAGGTTGTCGACGTTCGTGGAGCAGCGGCGCAGCAGCCGGTCCCGCCTGTCGGTGCCCATCCGCTCCAGCGCGAGGGCGCCGAGCTGCACCCCCGCGGTGTACACGACGCCGAGCGGCACGGGCCACGCGGACGGCGGTTGCGGCGACGGCGACGGCAACGGAAACGGCAACGGCGAAGGTGACCTCGACCACGGCGGCTGTTCCACCTGTCCATGATCGGATACGACCTCCTCGCGGAGGGCGGCGGGGTCCATGGGAGCATGATCCGGACATGTCTGACTCCCGTGCGCCGGTGCGCGCCCTGCGGGCCGCGATGTTCGCGGCGGTGTGCGTCGCTCTGGCCGCCCTGGGGCATTCGTACATGTCCGGGAGGGATGTTCCCGCCACGGGGCTCCTGGGGTCCTTCGGCGCGATCGGCGTCCTCGCCCGGCTCGCCGCCGGGCGGCGGCGGGGCCCGTTCGCGATCACCGCCGCACTGCTCGGCGCGCAGGGCGCGCTGCACCTGGCCTTCACCGCGAGCCAGGCGGGCGGCCCGGACTCCACCCCGGCCGCGATGCCCGCGCACCGCCACGCGGCGGGCATGGACCACATGCCCGGCATGGACCACATGTCCGGCGTGCACCACATGCCGGGCATGGACATGAGCGCCATGGGCGCCGACGCCACCGGCCTGACCGGGATGCCCGGCCTGACGGCGATGCCCGGCATGGACGGGCACGGCCACGGCGGCCTCGGCATGATCGCCGCCCACGTCCTGGCAGGGGTGTTCTGCGCGGCCTGGCTGGCCTGGGGCGAGGCGGCCGTCTTCCGGCTCGCCGCAGCCCTCGGAGCCACCGCGCTCGTGGCGGCCCGGCCGCTGGCCCGCGCGCTCGTACTGCTGCGGACCCGGGTGGTGCCCGTACCGGCGCCGCCCGCCCACCGGGCCCCGTACGAACGGCCGCGCCGACTGCGAGGTGCCGTACCCGCCCACACCGTGGTCCGGCGCGGGCCCCCCGTCCGGCAGGACACCCGAGCCACGGCCCCCGGCCTGCCCGCCACCGCCTGAACGAAGCGCGCGGCGGGGCCAGGGGCCGGTCACCCATGTCTTCGCCGACTTCCAAGGACACCCATGTCTCTTGACGCGCTCCACGCCGACCCCTCGCGGGCGGCCGAAGCACCTTCCGACCCGCCCGCCGGCGCACCGGCGGCCCGCACCCCGGGAGCCTGGGCCGCGCTGCGGCCGTTGCTGCTGCGGATGCACTTCTACGCCGGACTGCTCATAGCCCCGCTGCTGTTCGTCGCGGCCGCGACCGGGCTGCTGTACGCAGGCTCCTGGCAGGCTGAGAAGATCCTCTACTCCGACGAGCTGACCGTCGCCCGCGTCGGCGACCACACCCTGCCGCTGGGCGACCAGGTCGAGGCGGCCAAGTCAGCCGCGCCGCAGGGCGAGGTCGTGGCCGTGTGGCCCGCGCCCGACGCCGGGTCGACCACCCGGGTGATCATGGAGAAGCCGGGCCTCGCGGAGGGCGAGAACCTGACCGTCTTCGTCGACCCCTACACGGCGGACGTACGCGGCAAGCTCACCACCGCCGGCGACGCGCTGCCGCTGCGCGCCTGGCTGAGCGGGCTCCACGCCGACCTGCGGCTCGGCGCGTTCGGCCGCAACTACAGCGAACTGGCCGCCAGCTGGCTGTGGGTGGTCGCGCTGGGCGGGCTCGCCCTGTGGGCCGGCCGCCGCCGCAGCCGCAGGGCCCTTCTCGTCCTGCCCGACCGCGCCGCGACCGGCCGCCGCCGGACCCTGTCCTGGCACGGGGCGGTCGGCCTGTGGGCCGCCGCTGGACTCGTCGCCCTCTCCGCCACCGGCCTGACCTGGTCGAAGTACGCCGGTGAGAACATCGGGCAGCTCCAGGACGGCCTCGGCGGCGCCACCCCGACCGTATCCGCCGCCCTGCCCGGCGGCGCCGGCGCGAACGGCGGGGACGAGCACGCGGGCCACCTCCTCCCGACCCCGTCCGGGGGGACCCCCATGACCGAGGGCATGGAGATGCCCCCGCCGCCGCCCACGGTGGACGTCGGCATCGACCGGGTCGTGGCCTCGGCCCGGGCCGCCGGCGTCACCGAGTCGCTGCGCGTGACGCTGCCCGTCAAGGGCAAGGGCTACGTCGTCAAGGAGGCGGACAAGCAGGTGCCCGTGCACCTTGACTCCGTCGCCGTCGACCCGGCCGACGGCCGGGTCATCGACGAACTGCGCTTCGCCGACTACCCGTTGCTCGCCCAGCTGACCCGCTTCGGCATCGACCTGCACATGGGCCTGACCTTCGGGGCCGTCAACCAGCTGGCGCTGGCGGCGCTGGCCGTGGCGCTGATGTTCCTCGTGTTCTGGGGCTACCGGATGTGGTGGCTGCGCCGGCCCACCAGGCAACGCGCGTTCTCCGTGGGCCGCGCCCACCCGCGCGGGGCGTGGCGCAAGCTGCCCGTGACGCTGCTGCTGCCGCTCGCCGCGGTGACGGCGGTGGTGGGCTGGTTCGTGCCGATGCTGGGCCTGAGCCTGTGCGGGTTCCTGGCGGTCGACGTCCTGCTCGGCTTCGTCGCCCGCCGTCGGGCGGCGGCCCGGTAGTCCGCGGGGCGGGCCCGGACGCGCCTCCTCGCGCGCACGGGCCCGCCCCTGCCGGCCGGCCGGCCCGCCGGTTCAGGGGGAGTACTTGTAGCCCACCCGGCGGACCGTCTGGATCGCGTCGCGGTGGGCGGTGCCCAGCTTGCGGCGCAGGCGGGCGATGTGGACGTCGACCGTCCGGCCGTCGCCGACGTGGCCGTAGCCCCACACCGTGGTGACCAACTGGTCCCGGCTGTGCACCCGGTGCGGGTGCGCCACCAGGTGGGCCAGCAGCTCGAACTCCAGGTACGTGAGGTCCAGTACCCGGCCGTCGACCTCGGCGGTGCGCTGCGCCGAGTCGATCCGTACGAGGGCGTCGCCGGTGACGTCCCCCGTCGCGGGGGCGGTCTTCCCCGGAGCGGGAACGGAATGCGGTGCGAAGGCGACGGGCGGCTGCTGGTCGGCCGGTACGAGGACCAGGTAGCCGACCATCGGCGGGTGTCCGGGCAGCGCCGGCAGCGTGTGCTGGGGCGCGGGCAGCCAGGTGGCGCCGGGCGGGAGCAGGTCCGCCACCCGGGCCACCTCGTCCCGGTCCACGGCGCGCAGCCGGTGGCGCGGACTGGGCGGACGGGTCAGGGAGGCGGCGGAGGTCGCAGCGGAGGCGGCAGAAGTGACGGAGCGGGTGTTCGCCATGAGTGGTCAGCTCTTTCACGCGGAGTGGTCGGCAGGAGACGTACGTACGTGGTCGTCCGTCGTCGTTGTCGTACCGCGCAGACCGAAGGCCTCGGGGAGGTCCGGTGGTGGGGTCCCGGAGGCTTTAGAGGGCCGGCGCGTTCTCCGCGCGGCAACACACCCGATCGAAGTCGTGGTCCTGACGGGACGGCCAGAACGGCTCCAGGTCGCTGCGACCTGACGGGGTGTGCGGGTGGCTGGCCATGGGCGTCATTCAAGCAGATGTACGGGGCCCGGGGCAGAGCGCGTCTCACTTCGTGGAGCGGTATCTCATATTCCGCCACCGTGCCCTGCCGAGATCCCAACAAACCCGACAAACCTCCGGGCGCCGGATCCGGTCGAGCGGCCTGTTTCCCGTACTCCGTACCGGATGCTGGGCGGATTCGTCCCGGCCACTGACGACGGCGCCCGCCGGACCGGGTGCGGTCGGCGGGCGCTGCGGCGTTCGGGGCCGGTCAGACCAGGCCGTCCTTCTCCAGCCCGGTGCAGCAGGTGTCGGTGATCAGGCGGGTCACCACGTACGGGTCCACGTTCGCGTTCGGGCGGCGGTCCTCGATGTACCCCTTGCCGTCCCTCTCCACCTGCCACGGGATGCGGACCGACGCGCCGCGGTCGGAGACCCCGTAGCTGAACTCGTTCCAGGGGGCGGTCTCGTGCAGACCCGTCAGGCGCTCGTCGATCCCGGCGCCGTAGTTCTTCACGTGGTCCATCGGCTTCGACCCCTCGCCGAGGGCCTCGCACGCCGAGATGATCGCGCGGTAGTCCTCGCGCATGGCCTTCGTGGAGAAGTTGGTGTGCGCGCCCGCACCGTTCCAGTCGCCCTTGACCGGCTTCGGGTTCAGCGTCGCGGAGACGTTGAACTCCTCGGCCGTGCGGTACAGCAGCCAGCGGGCGATCCACAGCTGGTCGGAGACCTCCAGCGGGCCGACCGGGCCGACCTGGAACTCCCACTGGCCCGGCATGACCTCGGCGTTGATGCCGGAGATGCTCAGACCCGCCGCCAGGCAGTGGTCCAGGTGCTTCTCGACGATCTCGCGCCCGAAGATCTCGTCCGAGCCGACGCCGCAGTAGTAGCCGCCCTGGGCGGCCGGGAAGCCGTTGACCGGGAAGCCGAGCGGGCGGGTGCCGTCGAAGAAGGTGTATTCCTGCTCGATGCCGAAGATCGGCTCCTGCCCGGCGAACCGCTCCGCGACCGGGCGCAGCAGGGCGCGGGTGTTCGACTCGTGCGGGGTCATGTCGATGTTCAGGACCTCGCACAGGACGAGGACGCCGGTCCCGCCGCGGATCGGGTCCGGGCAGGAGAAGACCGGCTGCAGCACGCGGTCGGAGGCGTGCCCTTCGGCCTGGTTGGTGCTCGAACCGTCGAAGCCCCAGACCGGCAGCGCCTCCCCGTCGGCGAGGATCCTCGTCTTGGAGCGCAGCTTCGCCGTCGGCTCGGTGCCGTCGATCCAGATGTACTCAGCCTTGTAGCTCACGGGCCCCATCCTTCGGTACGTCGCTCCGGCGCAGACCCCGTCTGTACCGCCCTGCTCGTCGCAGCGTGCCCCCCGGCGATTTCTCTTCCGTTGCCCGTGTGTGAACCCCGTGTTACCGAGGTTCACACCGCAGGTGGGGGTGGCTGTGCGGGTCGGGGACGGGACACCCGTTCGGGTGGGGCAGACTGGTCAGGTGAGCGTTTCGTACGATTTGAACTCGTCCGCCGATCCCGTCCCGCCGGCCGGTGGAGGCCCCCGGCCCCGGGTCGGCCTGCTCGGTACGGGCCCCTGGGCGCACCGCACCCACGCCCCGGCCCTCGCCGCGCACGCCGGGTCCGAGTTCGCCGGAGTCTGGGGCCGGCGCCCCGAAGCGGCGGCCGAGCTGGCCCGCGCGCACGGCGTGAAGGTGTACGAAGACCCCGACGCGCTGTTCGCGGACTGTGACGCGGTGGCCTTCGCCCTGCCGCCCGACGTGCAGGCGCCGCTGGCCGTGCGGGCGGCCGGAGCCGGATGCCACCTGCTGCTCGACAAGCCCGTCGCGACGACGGTGGAGCAGGCCCGCGCCGTCGCGGACGCAGCCGCGCGCGGCGGTGTGGCCTCCGTCGTCTTCCTCACCCTTCGCTTCGCCGAGCCGACGGCGACCTGGGTCGAGGAGCAGGCCGGGCGGAGCGGGTGGTTCACCGCCTCCGCCCACTGGCTCGGCGCGGTCTTCCCGCCCGACGGTGAGCCCAGCCCGTACGCCGACTCCCCCTGGCGCAAGGCCAAGGGCGGCTTGTGGGACGTCGGGCCGCACGCCCTGTCCGTACTGATCCCGGTGCTCGGCGACGTCACCGCCGTTTCCGCCACCCGGGGGACCTCCGACGTGGTCCAACTCGCCCTGCGCCACGCCTCGGGCGCGGTCAGCACGGCCGTGCTCAGCCTGGGCGCGCCGCCTGCCGCCGCGGGAGTCGGCCTCGAGCTGCGCGGTACCGCGGGCGTCTTCGGCCTGCCCGACTGGAGCGACGTGCCCGCCGCGTACGGCCGGGCGCTGGACGCGCTGCTCACCGCGGCCCGGACGAAGGTGCCGGATCCGCGGGACGCGGCCTTCGGGGCCAGGCTGACGGAGATCCTGGCGGAGGCGGAGCACCTGGCGGCCGGAACCTGACGGGCCGCCGCCCGTACGGGGGCGGTCAAGGCCTGACGGGCCGCCGCCGTGCCGGGCTGCTGCGTGACGGGCGGCGGCCCGCGGGCGCGGCTACTTGATGAGGGCGTTGGCCACGATGATCACCACCCCGATCGCGGCGTCCGCCAGGCCGATGATCAGCGCGCTGCGCCGCCGGTAGCCGACCCGCACGGCCGCGAAGGTCCCCCAACCCCACAGCAGCGCGGTGTTCAGGAGGAGCGCGACGCCGGTCACCTCGTACTCGGGCCACCCCGTGAGCCCCGCGAGCAGCAGCAGCGAGACGCTGGGCAACGTGGCCGCCACCATGGGCCATTCCTGCCACATGGCGTCCCACAGACCCGTCCACAGGTGCCCGGGCGAGCCCGGCTGATGGCTGGTCATGTGGTGGGCGTAGCCGTGGGCGAGCGCCGCCGTCAGGGCGGTGACCAGGACCCAGGTGGCGTCGTAGAAGGGCGAGTACTGCTCGCCCGTCCGCTCCAGCGCGGCCAGCAGGCCGCTGGCGAGGAGGGCCCCGTACACCCCGCTGAACGTCCAGGCGGCCCGGCGACGGACCGGCGGGAGGGGGAGTTCCTGCGGTGATGCGGTCACAGTGGTCCTTTATGGCGTATCGGTGCGGTGTGTACTCCTTTGTTCAGATCCAGGGTAGGGGGTCGCGGAGGGGCCCCGGGTGAACGCGACGGGGACGGCCCTCAGCGGCGGGAGAGCGCGTCCCGGACCGCTTCCTCCGAGCGGGCCACCACGGCGGTGCCGTCCTCGGCGGTGATGATGGGGCGCTGGATCAGCTTCGGGTGCGCCGACAGGTGGGCGATCCAGCGCGAGCGCGCCTCCTCGGTCTCCTCGCGCGGCAGTTCCCGTACGCCGGTCTCCTTCGCCAGCGGATCCGAGGTGCGGGTGATGTCCCAGGGCTCCAGGCCGAGACGGTCCAGCACCTCGCGGATCTCGGCCTCGGACGGTACGTCTTCCAGGTAGCGGCGCACGGTGTACTCGGCGCCCTCCGCGTCCAGCAGGGTCAGCGCGCTGCGGCACTTCGAACAGGCGGGGTTGATCCAGATCTCCATGGCGTCCAGCCTAGGCCGTCCCTTTCGGATCCTGCCGGTGGACGGCCTGGCCGGCGGCCGTCTGGCCAGGGGCGATTGTCAGTGGGCCCCAGTAAAATCGAGGGAGCACGACAGGAAGCCAACTACCGTTTGGGAGGCTGTAGATGGCCGCTGCCGCGATCATTTCGATGCCCAAGAAGAAGCCACTGCCGGCCGGGCTGCCGCGCGAGTGGTACGAGAGCCACAACCGCCGTCTCAAGGCGATGCGGCTGGCCATATCCCTGCTCGACACGGGGACGTACGACGCCAAGCGCGCCACCAACCGCAAGATACGGACCATGGCGGTCCGGGTGGGCATCCACCGCCCGTCCAACACCACCTGCCGGATGGTGCGCTCCTTCATCCGCGACGGCGGCTGACGAGCGGGAGGCTGACGGCCGGGCGGCCGGGCGCGTGAGCGGCGGGGCCGGCCGGCCGGGCTCCGGTGGCGCGGGGCAGTCAGGACCCGGACGCGGATCGGGCAAGATCCGGAAGGGACGGCCTAGTCCGGTGGCGCACCGGCCCCCGCCGCCGACAGCACCAGCACGGCCACGTCATCGCGCGGCCCGCCCTCCGTGAAGGCCAGCAGGTCCCGCCACACCGCGCGCGGCAGCCCCTCCGGATCCTTCACCAGTACCGGGACCCGCTGGGCCAGCGGGTAGAAGTGCCCGGCGGCGTCCCGCGCCTCCGTCACCCCGTCGGTGTGCACGAGCAGCCGGTCGCCCGGCAGCAGCGGGACCTCCGTCAGCCCTGTGGGCGCCGGGCCCGCGAGGCCCAGTCCCAGCGGAGGGCCGGGTTCCGCGGCCAGCTCGCTGGCCACGAAGTCCCGGAGCAGCAGCACCGGCGGGTGCCCGCAGGAGACGATCCGCACCACGTCCCGTTCCGGCGGGAACTCCAGCAGTACGGCCGTCGTGAACAGTTCCGGGTGCTCCTCGCCGCCGTTCGAGGCGTCCTGCACCAGCCGCCGGTCCAGCCTGGCCGCGACCGCCTCCAGGCCGGGGTCGTCCAGCACCGCCTCCCGGAAGGCGCCCAGCAGCGCGGCGACGGTCCCGACCGCGGCCAGCCCGTGGCCCTGGACGTCGCCCACCAACGCCCGCACCCCGTAGGGCCCGGCCCGTACGTCGAACAGGTCGCCGCCGACCAGCGTGCCGCGCTGGGCCGCCCGGTAGAGGCCGTCACAGCGCACCCGGCCCACGCGCTCCGGCACGGGGGGCAGCAGCGCCAGTTGCGCCGCCTCGGCGACGGTACGGACGCTGACCAGCTGGGCGTCCCGCCGCCGCCGGACCCAGGCGATGACCACGCTGAGCAGGCCGACGGTGGCCACGGTGGCCAGGTCGGCCCCGCGGGCGTGCCCGACGCCCAGCTGGGGGAAGCCGAGCAGCACCAGCACCACGACCGCGAAGGCGGCCGTCCCGGTGGCCCCGTACGAGAAGGCCGCCACGGCCGGCAGCGCGGCAAGGAAGTAGCCGAGCTCGGCGACGTGGGGGGTCAGCCACTGGACGCAGGTCAGCACCACCAGGGCCACCAGGGGCGCGGCCCGGGCCCAGCGCGGTGGCGGCGCACCCCGCAGCCAGCCGGGCTCCTCGCGTCCGTGCATCACCCCTCCACCCTGGCTCCGGCGACCGCCCCCCGCACGCCGGGTGGCCCCGAACGCGCCGACACCGCACAGTGGCCCCGTGGCGGATGCGGCGGACACGCGCAGCGGGGCGATCAGCACCCGGCTGAACTGGCTGCGGGCGGGGGTGCTGGGCGCCAACGACGGGATCACCTCCACGGCGGGCCTGGTGGTGGGGGTGGCCGGGGCGACGACCGCGCGGGAGACGATCCTGGCGGCGGGGGTGGCCGGGCTGCTGGCCGGGTCCCTGTCGATGGCGGCGGGGGAGTACGTGTCGGTCAGCTCCCAGCGGGACTCCGAGCGGGCCGCGCTGGAGGTGGAGCGGCGGGAACTGGCGCAGGAACCGGACGCCGAGCTGGAGGAACTGACCGAGCTGCTCGCCGGGCGGGGGCTGAGCCGGGAGCTGGCCCGGGAGGCGGCCGAGCAGCTGACGGAGCGGGACGCGCTGCGGGCGCACGCGCGGGTGGAGCTGGGGATCGACCCGGACGAGCTGGTGAACCCCTGGCACGCGGCGTGGGCCAGTCTGATCGCCTTCACGGCGGGGGCGGTGCTGCCGCTGCTCGCGATCGTCCTGCCGGGGTCTTCGGCGCGGGTGCCGGTCACGGTGGCGGCCGTACTGACGGCGCTGACGCTGTGCGGAGCCGTCGGCGCCCGCCTGGGCGGCGCCCCACCGGGCCGCGCCATGCTCCGCAACGTCCTCGGCGGCGCCCTGGCCATGGCCGTCACCTACGCGGTGGGGACCCTCCTGGGCGACACGGCCTGACGCGCCGCGTCCGCCCGCCGACGGGTCCCGCACACTGGGCCCATGCGAATCGCCGTCACCGGATCAAGCGGGCTCATCGGCAGTGCCCTCGTGCGGGACCTCCGGGCCGATGGCCACGAGGTCGTGCGCCTCGTGCGCCGCGCCCCCGCGGGGGACGGGGAGGCCTTGTGGGACCCCGCCCGGGGGTACGTGGACCCGGCCGGGCTCACCGGCTGCGAGGCCGTGGTGCACCTGGCCGGCGCCGGCGTCGGAGACCGCCGGTGGACGGCGGCGTACAAGCGGGAGATCCGCGACAGCCGCGTGCTCGGCACCGCCACGATCGCCCGGGCCGTCGCGGAGTTGGAGCGGCCCCCCGCGGTGCTCGTCAGCGGGAGCGCCGTCGGCTACTACGGCGACACCGCCGACCGCACCGTCGACGAGGACGCCCCGGCCGGAGAGGGGTTCCTGCCCTCGGTGTGCGTGGAGTGGGAGGCCGCCGCCGCGCCCGCCCGGGCCGCCGGGATCCGGACCGTGTTCGCCCGTACCGGCCTCGTGGTCTCCGCACAGGGCGGGGCGTGGGGCAAGCTCTTCCCGGTCTTCCGGGCCGGACTCGGCGGCCGGCTCGGCAACGGCCGCCAGTACTGGTCGCACATCTCGATGCACGACGAGGTCGCCGCCCTGCGCCACCTCATCGACACCCCGGACCTCACCGGTCCCGTCAACCTCACCGCCCCCGAGCCGCTGACGAACCGTGAGGTCACCGCCGCCATGGGCCGCGTCCTGCGCCGACCGGCGGTGTTCGCCGTCCCGGCCCCGGTGATGCGCGTGGTCCTCGGGGAGTTCGCCCAGGACGTGCTGGGCAGTCAGCGGGTGCGCCCCACCCGGCTGCTGGAGTCCGGCTTCGTCTTCCGCCACCCGGGCATCGACGCCTCGATCCGCGCGGCCCTGGCCGGGCAGGACTGAACCGCTTCTTCCGGATCTTGCCCGACGGTGCCGTCCCGGCGGTCCGGGGGAGCGCCGGCCGCCCATGTGCGACCGTTCGTGACCCACATGCGACCGTCATGCGACCGGAGTTGTGCGCAATACCCCACAGGACTTGGGTTCTGCCGTAGCCCGAGTGGGGAAGGAGGACCCCACACAGCCGCGCCGACCTCGGGGAGGGGCACGTGCTCAGCAGCGCACACCATGCGGACGTCGTCATCGTAGGAGCCGGAGTCTCAGGACTCGCGGCCGCACACCACCTGATCGCCCAGGGGGTCACCGTCACCGTGCTGGAGTCCGCCGACGACCCCGGCGGCCGCATGGCCACCGAGTCGGCCGACGGATTCCGGCTCGACCGGGTCGGTCAGCTCCTGAACACCTCGTACACCGAACCCGCCCGCACCCCGGGCCTGGAGGCCCTCACCCTGCGCACCTTCGCGCCCGGCGTCCTGGTCCACGGCGCCGACGGAAGGCAACAGCGCGCCGGCGCCCTCACCCCTGCCCGCGCCCTGGCCAGCGGCTCCCTCGACCAGGCCCGGCTCAGCGCCGCCCTCGCCCGGCTCGCCGCCCAGCCCGAGGAACGCCTGCTCGCCCGGCCGGAGCGCACCGCCCTCGCCGCCCTCACCTCGCGCGGCCTGCCCCCGCGCACCCTGAGCGGCGTACTGCGCCCGCTCCTGGCCACCTTGCTGCGCGACCCGGAGCTCACCACCTCCAGCCGTGTCGCCGACCTCGCCCTGCGCGGGTTCGCCCGGGGCCGGCTGGCCGTCCCCGAGGGCGGCGCGGCTTCCCTGCCCGCCCTGCTCGCCGCCGGCCTGCCGCCCGGCACCGTGCGCACCGGGGTCCGCGTCCGCTCGGTGGCGACCAACCTGGTCACCACCGACGGGCACGGCGACTTCGGCTGCCGTTCCGCCGTCCTCGCCACCGGTGCCCGGGCCGCCGCCGGGCTGCTGCCCGGACTGCGCGTGCCCGACTTCCACGAAGTCACCGTCCTGCACCACGCGACGGCCGCCGTCCTGCCGTGGGACGGCTCGCTGCTCCTGGACGCCGACCCGAAGTGGCCCGTCGCCCACACCACGGTGATGAGCGCGGTCGACCCGACGCGGGCCCCGGCCGGGCGCAGCCTGGTCACCACCACCGTGCACGGACCGCCGCCGCCCCTGCGGACGGTCGCCTCCCGGCTGGCCCGGCTCTACGAGACCTCCACCCGGGACTGGGAGCTGCTCGCCGTCCACCACACCCCGGAGGCGGTGCCCGCCATGCCGCCGCCGTACGACATGCGGCGCCCGGTGCGGGTACTGGCCGGGCTGTACGTGTGCGGGGACCACCGGGACTCCAACACCGTCCAGGGCGCCCTGCACTCCGCCCGCCGCGCCGCGGCCGCCGTCCTGCGCGACTTCGGCATCCCGGTGCCGGCCGCCACCGGGAGGAGCCCGATGCGGGTGGCGGCCTGAAACCACCGCCGCCCGCTGAGGGCGGCGGCCCGGGAACCACCGGCTCCCGGCCGGGCCGCGGCTCACGCCATCGCCGCGACCCGGTCCCGGTAGGTCCGCACCGCCGGGGCGTCCCGGTACGGCTCCAGCCGCCGCTCGAAGTCCCGGACGTACTCCACCGCGCGCACCGAGCGCATCTCCATCGCCTGCTGCGCCGCCTCCGCGCCGAGCGCGCACGCCTGGTCCAGCTCCCCCAGCCCCAGCCGGGCCGTGGCCAGCACCACCCGGCAGAACAACCGCGAACGCGCGTACGCGGGAGCCCGCATCTGGAGCGAGCGCTCGGCGTGCTGCGCCGAGGCCCGGTACTGCTGGAGGTCCCGGTGGCAGTGCCCGAACTCGTCGGCGAGCTGCGCCTCGTCGTAGTCCCGCGCCCAGTGCGGCACGTCGTCCCCCGGGCGGGCCGCGCCCAGCGCCCGCTCGGCCCGCACCAGTGAGGCCGTCGAGGCGCGGACCTCCCCCAGTACGGCGTGCCCGCGCGCCTCCGCCGAGTGCAGCAGCGCCTGCACCACCGGCGGCGCCCCCGAGCCCACGCCCTGCTGGGCGACCCGGGCCAGCTGCACCGCCTCCCGGCCGTGGCCCAGGTAGACCGCCTGCCGGCTCATGGTGACCAGCACGTACGACCCGTACGGCCGGTCCCCGGCGGCCTGCGCGAGACGCAGTGCCTGCACGAAGTACCGCTGGGCCAGACCGTGGGCGGCGATGTCGTACGAGGTCCAGCCCGCGAGCCGGGTCAGGTCGGCGGCGGCGGAGAACAGCCGGCGCCCGGTGGTCTCCCCGTAGGTCCCGCGGAGCATCGGCTCGGCCTCGTGTTCCAGGTACCGCACCAGGGCCTGGCGGGCGTGCCCGCCGCCGTAGGCGTGGTCCAGGGCCCGGAACAGCTCGCTCACCGACCGCAGCGCCGCGATGTCACCACCCGTCACCCGCTGCCCGGGACCGCGGTCGATCTGCCGCTGCCGGGGCACCGACGTACGGCCCTGCATCGGGACGCGGGCGGCGGCGGCCTCCGCGCCCCGCCCGACCCGCTCGTCGGCGCGGCCGATCAGCCAGTCCCGGCTGGGGACGACCAGCCCGGCCGGGGTGAAGGCGATCTTGCGGAGTTCGGCGTGGGACCCGGAGTCCTTGCGCCACAGCCCGCTCGCGATGTCCACGGCCTCCTCGGGGGTGGCGGCGAACTCCAGCCCCGCGTAGACGGGTGCGCACGCGTCCAGCCCCAGGTCCTGCGCCGACAGCCGCCGCCCCAGGCGCCGGGTGAAGACCTCCGCGATCAGCGCCGGGGTGGTACCGCGTGGCTGCTGCCCGCGCAGCCAGCGGGTCACGGAGGTCTTGTCGTACCGCAGGTCGAGACCGTGCTCCAGGCCTAGCTGGTCGACGCGGCGGGCGAGCCCGGCGTTGGAGAACCCGGCTTCGGCGATCAGCGCCGCGAGCTGCCGGTTGGGGACACGCTGGGCAGGTCGTTCCGTCATCGGCTCCACGGTTCCTGACGTGACGGACCGGAGTCACCGGCCCTGTGAACGGCGTGAATGTAGCGGCGAACTCCGCCCGTACCGCCCGCTCTGTCCCACAGTCATCCGATCGTGTGCAGAACGATCCCGGGGGTGGACAAACCCACGTGACCAGGAGGTATCCAAGCAGCCCATATGACCTGACAGCCGGTGTCGGCCCCGGTCGCCGAGGCGTCGCCGTGCGCCGCGCGGCGGCCCACGGGTGCGTGCGCCGGCTTTAGCATCCCGTCGCGGTTTCGCGTGCAGGTCAGGGCCCCGTCCACCCCTTCGTGTGTACGAACGGGACGACCCTTTACGGATCGGACCACTGCGCCCGCATAGGCTGCCGGACATGACCCGCCGTACCACCGGGGCGCCGTTCCGCGGAGACTGCGCAGAATCCGCCGCCCCGCTGCCCGCGCCCGAGCTGACCGAGGCCGAGTGCCGGCGGTGCGGTACGTACATCGCCGGACTCGACGGGCGGTACGCCTGCGGGGTGTGCGGCTGGGTCAACGACCACTCCGAGGGGCACCGGCGGCTGCCGCGCGCCGACGAGGACCCGGACCGGCCGCCCAAGAGCAGGCGGCGGCCGAAGCCGGGGCCCTGAGGGGCCGCGCCGGGACCGCCGTACTCTTGCTGGTGCGATACGTGCACACAGCAGGTTCAACGAGGAGGCGCTGCGGTGACTGACCTTCGGTTTGTCCATCTGGGCTTCGGGCCGGACTACGTCGAGTACACCGAGGCCTGGGAAGAGCAGCGCCGCGTCCACGCCGCCCGCTTCGCGGACGAGATCGACGACACCTGCCTGCTGCTGGAACACCGGCCCGTCTACACCGCCGGCCGGCGCACCGACGAGGGCGAGCGGCCCCTGGACGGCACGCCCGTGGTCGACGTGGACCGCGGCGGGAAGATCACCTGGCACGGCCCGGGCCAGCTGGTCGGCTACCCGATCATGAAGCTGCCCCGGCCGGTCGACGTCGTGGCCCACGTCCGCCGCCTGGAGGACGCGCTGATCCGTACCGCCGCCGACTTCGGCCTGGAGACCACCCGGGTGGAAGGCCGCAGCGGCGTGTGGGTGCTCGGCGACCCCGTCGAGCAGCGCCCGAAGATCGGCGGCCTCTCCCTCGACTTCGACCCGCGCCTGCACGACGAGGAGTTCGACCCGCGGCTGAACGGCCCCGAGTACGCCCCCTCCAACGCCGGCCAGCGGCGTGAGGACCGCAAGCTCGCGGCCATCGGCATCCGGGTCGCCAAGGGCGTCACCATGCACGGCTTCGCACTCAACGTGAACCCGGACAGCACCTGGTTCGACCGGATCATCCCCTGCGGAATCAGGGACGCCGGTGTGACCTCGCTCTCGTACGAACTGGGCCGGGAGATCGCCGTCACCGAGGTGCTCCCGGTCGTGGAACGCCACCTCAAGGACGTACTGGAGCAGGCGGAGCTCAAGCCCAGGGAGCGAGAGACGGCCGCCGGCTGACGCTCGGGAATGGGTCGGGCGGCCCCCGGGTTGCCGGACGTAAGAGCGTACGAAATTACGGGCGTACCCTGGTGGGCGCCGAAGAATCGAAGTCACAGGGAGCCGGTCGTGTCCGCAGTCGCACCCGACGGACGCAAGATGCTGCGCCTGGAGGTCCGTAACAGCCAGACCCCCATCGAGCGCAAGCCCGAGTGGATCAAGACCCGGGCGAAGATGGGTCCCGAGTACACCAAGATGCAGGCCCTGGTGAAGGGCGAAGGACTGCACACGGTCTGCCAGGAAGCCGGCTGTCCCAACATCTACGAATGCTGGGAGGACCGCGAGGCCACCTTCCTCATCGGTGGCGACCAGTGCACCCGGCGCTGTGACTTCTGCCAGATCGACACCGGCAAGCCCGAGGCCCTCGATCGCGACGAGCCGCGCCGCGTCGGCGAGTCCGTCGTCACGATGGACCTGAACTACGCCACGATCACCGGCGTCGCCCGCGACGACCTGGCCGACGGCGGCGCGTGGCTGTACGCCGAGACCGTGCGCCAGATCCACGAGCAGACGGCGGGCCGCGAGGGCGGCCACACCAAGGTCGAGCTGCTGGCCCCCGACTTCAACGCGGTGCCGGAGCTGCTCGAGGAGGTCTTCGCCTCCCGCCCCGAGGTCTTCGCGCACAACGTCGAGACGGTGCCGCGGATCTTCAAGCGGATCCGCCCGGGCTTCCGCTACGAGCGCTCGCTCGACGTGATCACCCAGGCGCGCGCCTACGGCCTGGTCACCAAGTCGAACCTGATCCTGGGCATGGGCGAGGAGCGCGAGGAAGTCACGCAGGCGCTCAAGGACCTCCACGAGGCGGGCTGCGAGCTCATCACCATCACCCAGTACCTGCGGCCGTCGCCGCGCCACCACCCCGTCGAGCGCTGGGTGAAGCCGGCGGAGTTCGTGGAGCTGGCGAAGGAGGCCGAGGAGATCGGCTTCTCCGGCGTGATGTCCGGCCCGCTGGTCAGGTCGTCGTACAGGGCAGGACGCCTCTACGGCCAGGCGATGCAGAAGCGTGCGAACGCCTGACGGCCGACCGTGTGAAGTCCCGCACAAATAGCTACCAACCGGTAACCCCGCAGTGGCGCGGCCCCTAGGCTCTTCAGCAGAGCCCGGCGGGCCGCGTCGGCTTGTACAACGTGTCGGTCACATTTGACCGGCCGGTCATGCCCTGGTAACACCGTTCAGTGACGCTTGGTCCACGCACCGCACACACCTACGCACGCCGTCTCCACCCGTGAGCACCGTCCCGTGAGCACTGTGAGCACCGTGAAAGGGATCGACATCATGCAGGCCGCGCCCGTACGCGCCATCGCCATCCCGACCTTCTCCGACGCCTTCCGCGGCATCGAGTCGCTGCTGATGAGCGGCGCCCGCCGCAACGCGTGGACCGCCGTCCTCGAAGACCGCCGCAGGGCCAAGGACCGCGTCGAGACCGAGCACGTACTGGAGGCCGCGGCGACCCGGACCCCGCAGGCCACGTAAACTTCGCCTTATGGCGAGGAAGTCAAACGCAGAGACTGCTGCGAACCCCGGGCGACTGAAGCAGATCGCCCTGACGTACAAGATGACGCGCAAGGCCGACCCGAAGGTCGGTCTGATCGTCGCGGGCGTGGGAATCGTCACCTTCGGTGTCTTTCTCGCGATCGGCTTCCTGATCGACCACCCGGTCTACCTGGGCATCCTGGGCTTCCTGGTGGCGTTCCTCGCGATGGCGATCGTCTTCGGGCGACGGGCCGAGCGGGCTGCCTTCGGGCAGATGGAGGGACAGCCGGGCGCGGCCGCGGCCGTACTGGACAACGTGGGACGGGGCTGGACGACCACCCCGGCCGTCGCGATGAACCGCAGCCAGGACATCGTCCACCGGGCCGTCGGCAAGGCCGGTGTGGTGCTGATCGCCGAGGGCAACCCGAACCGGGTCAAGAGCCTGCTCGCGGCCGAGCGGAGGAAGATGGCCCGGATCCTGCCCGACGTCCCGGTCCACGACTTCATCGTCGGTACCGGTGAGGGCGAGGTGCCGCTCAAGAAGGTCCGTACGACGCTGCTCAAGCTCCCGCGCGTCCTGACCGGCCCGCAGATCACCCAGGTCAACGACCGCCTGCGGGCCATGGGCGACCTGATGAGCAACATGCCGGTGCCGAAGGGCCCCATGCCCAAGGGCATGCGCATGCCGCGCGGCGGAAAGATGCGCTGAGCGCGGTCCTTCCCGCACGCGAAGTGGGGCGCCCCCCGAACCGGTCGGTTCGGGGGGCGCCCCACTGTCGTTCCGGCGCCGCTTCGTATGCGATCCGCTTACATGCGCACCTGGACGGCGCGGGAGAGGCGGTCGTGGAGGCCCCGGCCGTCGCGGTCCCAGACCAGGGCCGGGATGACGAGGGCCAGCAGGACCGTGCGGAGCAGGACGCGCAGGACGCCGAGGCGGCCGCCGTCCTCCGCGGTCACCCGGAGGCCGAGGATCCGCTTGCCGGGGGTGAAGCCCACGGTGGCGACCGTCAGGAACGACAGGGTCACGAAGAGGGCGAGGGTCCAGTTGCGGGTGGCGGCCATGTCGCCGTGGGTGATCAGCCCGTAGGCGATCAGCTGGCAGCCGACCCAGTCGATGGCCACGGCGCCGAGCCGGCGTCCGAAACGGGCCACCGAGCCGGGCCCCGACCGGGGCAGGCCGAGGCGCTGGCCGCGGTAGCCGAAGTCGACGCCCATCTCCTCGGCGGCCGCGCGGGGGCCGGAGAGCCAGGATCCGATTGCTTGCCTGTTGTCCACTCGACCACGGTACCGGTGGCGCTCCATGCGACCTGGACGGGGCCCTGGTTAACTTGTGCGAAACAAATGGGTCATGCTTGAGAAATCCCGTGTGCTTATGGTCGGGTCAGCGTGCGGCACCGCACTGACGCGCCACGAGCTATAAAGCCCGTCCCTGCCCCGGGGCCGGGAGTAGGAGGAGTTGGATGTTCCAGAACGCCGACGAAGTGAAGCAGTACATCGAGGAGAACGACGTCAAGTTCGTCGACGTCCGCTTCTGCGACCTGCCTGGTGTGATGCAGCACTTCACCATTCCGGCGCGGGCGTTCGACCCGGCGGAGGAGCTCGCCTTCGACGGCTCCTCGATCCGCGGCTTCCAGGCCATCCACGAGTCCGACATGGCCCTGCGTGCCGACATCAGCACCGCGCGTCTGGACCCGTTCCGCAAGGACAAGACGCTCAACATCAACTTCTTCATCCACGACCCGATCACGGGTGAGGCCTACAGCCGCGACCCGCGCAACATCGCGAAGAAGGCCGAGGCGTACCTCGCCTCCACCGGCATCGCCGACACCGCGTACTTCGGGCCCGAGGCGGAGTTCTACGTCTTCGACAGCGTCCGCTTCGCCACCACCGCGAACGAGTCGTTCTACCACATCGACTCCGAGGCCGGCGCCTGGAACACCGGCTCCGAGGAGAACAACCGCGGTTACAAGGTCCGCTACAAGGGCGGCTACTTCCCGGTCGCCCCGGTCGACCACTTCGCGGACCTGCGCGCCGAGATCTCCCTGGAGCTCGACGCCCAGGGCCTCCAGGTCGAGCGTCAGCACCACGAGGTCGGCACCGGTGGCCAGGCCGAGATCAACTACAAGTTCAACACGCTGCTGGCCGCGGCCGACGACCTGATGCTCTTCAAGTACATCGTGAAGAACGTCGCCTGGCGCAACGGCAAGACCGCGACCTTCATGCCGAAGCCGATCTTCGGTGACAACGGTTCGGGCATGCACGTCCACCAGTCACTGTGGAACGGCGGCGAGCCGCTGTTCTACGACGAGGCCGGCTACGCGGGCCTGTCGGACACCGCCCGCTACTACATCGGCGGCATCCTCAAGCACGCCCCGTCGCTGCTGGCGTTCACCAACCCGACGGTGAACTCCTACCACCGCCTGGTGCCCGGCTTCGAGGCCCCGGTCAACATGGTGTACTCGCAGCGCAACCGCTCCGCGGCCATGCGCATCCCGATCACCGGCTCGAACCCGAAGGCCAAGCGCGTCGAGTTCCGCGCCCCGGACCCGTCCTCGAACCCGTACCTGGCGTTCGCGGCCTTGCTGCTGGCCGGCCTCGACGGCGTCAAGAACAAGATCGAGCCGATGGAGCCGATCGACAAGGACCTCTACGAGCTCTCCCCGGACGAGCACGCGAGCGTCCCGCAGGTCCCGACCAGCCTGGACGCGGTCCTCAAGGCCCTGGAAGAGGACCACGAGTACCTCCTGGCCGGCGGTGTCTTCACCCCCGACCTGATCGAGACCTGGATCGACTACAAGCGCACGCACGAGATCGCCCCGATCGCCCTGCGTCCGCACCCGCACGAGTTCGAGATGTACTTCGACATCTAAGAAGCAGCGCGAGCGCAGCGAAGCCCCGCCACTCTCTCCGGAGAGGGGCGGGGCTTCGCCGTTCCCGGGCCGGGCCCGCGCGGCGGGGGATCAGCGCAGGAGGGGCATGGCACCGGTGAGGGCGTGGAGGCAGCGGACGGCGAGTTCGGCGGGGGAGCCGGGGCCGGAGGTGGGGGCGTCGGTCGCCGACCAGAGTTCCAGGGCGATCCGGATGGAGTCGGTCGCGGCGGCGGCCAGCAGGCGGATCTCCACGGGGTCGGCGTCCGGGCCGGCGAGCCGGGAGACGACCGGGAGCAGGCGTTCCTCGGAGTCCTGGTTCACGCGGTACCAGACGGCGCGCAGGGCCTCGTCGGTCGCCGCCGCGCGGAGCAGGCCGCGGGTGACCTCCAGGCCCTCCTCGATGGACTGCAGGTCGCTGAGCGAGCGGGTCACCGCGCGGTCCAGGGCCTCGGCGAGGGGGGTGCCGGGGTCCTCCTCGGCGAGGAGGGCGCGCCAGGCGTCGCCGCCGCCCGCGAGCAGCGGGGCCACGGCCTCCTGCTTGTTGCGGAAGTAGCGGTAGAAGGTGCGCAGGGCCACACCGGCCCGGTGGGCGATGTCCTCGGCGGTGGTGCCGTCCGGGCCGTGCTCGGCGAACAGTTCGCAGGCGGCGCGGGCGATGTCGAGCTGGGTGGCCGCCTTCCGGCGCTCGGTCAGCGACTGCGCTGCGGGGCCGGCCTGGGGGGAGTACGGACGAGGGGATCTCACGAGTGCAGCCTACCGCCCGGGTGCGAGCGGGTTACGCATTTTGACAGTCTGGCAAAACGTGTCATGGCAGGAGTACGCTGCCTCCCATGAACCGTTACGAAGGACGTCGTGTCCTCATCACCGGCGGCGGCTCCGGCATCGGCCGGGCCACCGTCCACCGCATCCTCGCCGAGGGCGGCCGCGTCCACACCGTGGACGTCAACGAAGCCGGCCTCAAGGTCACCGCAGAGCAGGCGGCCGCCGACGGGCACGCGGACCGCCTGACCACCGCCGTACTGGACATATCCGACGAGCAGTCGGTCAGGACGGGTGTCACCGCCGGCGTCGGCGCGCTGGGCGGGCTGGACGTCCTGGTCAACGCGGCGGGCATCCTGCGCTCCGCGCACACCCACCAGACCACCCTCGACTTCTGGAACAAGGTCATCGCGGTCAACCTGACCGGCACCTTCCTGATGATCCGCGAGTCCCTCCCGGCCCTGCTGGAGGGCGACCAGCCGGTCGTCGTCAACTTCAGCTCGACCTCGGCGTCCTTCGCGCACCCCTACATGTCCGCCTACGCGGCCAGCAAGGGCGGCATCCAGTCCATGACCCACGCCCTCGCCGCCGAGTACAGCAAGCAGGGCCTGCGCTTCGTCTCCGTCGCCCCCGGCTCCATCGAGAGCGGCATGACCACCGGCACCGGCCCCGGCCTGCCCGAGGACACCGACTGGAGCCTGTTCACCAAGCTCGCCCCGGCCCTCGGCCAGGGCTTCGCCGGCCCGCAGACCGTGGCCGGCGTCGTCGCGATGCTGGGTTCCCAGGACGGCGCCTTCATCACGGGTACGGAGATCCGTATCGACGGCGGCACCCACTACTAGGCCGTCAGCCCCGTCCGTCAGCCCCTGAACCGGTCCCACAGCCGGGGGAAGCGCTCCGCGAGCACGGCCTCGTTCTCGAAGTCCAGCGGCGCGCCCTCCGGCTCGGCCGGTTGCAGCGCGACGCCCAGGTCCGGCGCCACCGCGCCCGTCAGCTGCTCGTACGCCTCGTCGGCCGCGTACCCGAGCTCCTCGCCGTCCCCGTCGATCTCCTCGTCGAAGTCGCCCAGCAGCTCCGCCAGCGAGTCCGGGTCGTGCACCGCGCCCTCGAAGACCTCCCGCCCCTGGCCGATCAGCCAGCAGCGGAAGTAGTCGAACGCGTCGTCGCTGGCCCCGTCGAGCAGCACCCAGGCCGCGCCCCACAGGTCCCAGGTGTACGCCCGGTTGTACCGGGACTCGAAGTGCCGGGCGAAATCGAGCACGGAGTCCGGGTCGAGTTGCGCGAGGCGCTCCACGAGCAGCTCGGCGTGCTCCTCGGGGTCGCCCTCGGCGGCCTCGCGGGTACTGTCGACGATCTCCCAGAACTCCGTCTCGTCCATCACGGCTCAAGCATCACGGGTCGACCCCCGCGCCGCCACCGCTCATACGGCCAAAGGCCGGTCAACGCCCCTCGCGTGGCCGCAAGAACCGGCCACGGAAAAGGCGTGAGGCGGTCCGCTCCCCCCACGGGGCGGACCGCCTCACCGGCGTGGCGCGCGGGGCCTACAGGCCGTAGCGCTCCCGGGCCTCCTTGATGGAGGACGCCGGGACCTCGCCGCGGCGGGCGAGCTGGGCCAGTGCGGCCACCACGATCGACTGCGCGTCGACACCGAAGTGGCGGCGGGCGCCCTCGCGGGTGTCGGACAGGCCGAAGCCGTCCGTACCCAGCGAGGTCCAGTCCTGCTCGACCCACTGGCTGATCTGGTCCGGGACCTGGCGCATCCAGTCGGAGACGGCCAGCACCGGGCTGGTGACGCCCTCCAGCGCGCGGGTGACGTACGGAGTGCGCATCTCGCCCCGCAGCAGCGCCTCGTCGCACTCCAGCGCGTCGCGCCGCAGCTCGCCCCAGGAGGTGGCGGACCAGACGTCGGCGGCCACGTTCCAGTCGGCGGCGAGCAGCTGCTGCGCCTCCAGGGCCCAGTGGATCGCCGTACCCGAGGCCATCAGCTGGATCTTCGGGGCGTCGGCCGCCGGGGCGGACTCCAGCGAAGAGGCCGTGTTGAAGCGGTACAGGCCCTTGAGGATGCCCTCTTCGACGCCCTCCGGCATGGCCGGCTGGACCTTCGGCTCGTTGTAGACCGTCAGGTAGTAGAAGACGTCTTCCGGCTTCTCGCCGTACATGCGGCGCAGACCGTCCTTGACGATCACCGCGATCTCGTACGCGAAGGCCGGGTCGTAGTTCAGCGACGCCGGGTTCGTGGACGCGATCAGGTGCGAGTGGCCGTCCGCGTGCTGGAGGCCCTCACCGGTCAGCGTGGTGCGCCCGGCGGTGGCGCCGACGATGAAGCCCTTGCCGAGCTGGTCGGCGAGCTGCCACATCTGGTCGGCGGTGCGCTGCCAGCCGAACATCGAGTAGAAGATGTAGAACGGGATCATCGGCTCGCCGTGCGTCGCGTACGACGTGCAGGCGGCGATGAAGTCGGCCATGGCGCCGGCCTCGGTGATCCCCTCGTTGAGGATCTGGCCGTCCTTGGCTTCCTTGTAGTACATGAGCTGGTCGCGGTCGACCGGCTCGTACGTCTGGCCCAGCGGCGAGTAGATGCCGGCCGACGGGAAGAGGGACTCCATACCGAAGGTGCGGGCCTCGTCGGGGACGATCGGCACCCAGCGCTTGCCGGTCTCCTTGTCCCGCATCAGGTCCTTGACGAGCCGGACGAAGGCCATGGTGGTGGCCATCTCCTGCTTGCCGGAGCCCTTGAGCAGCGGGGCGAAGGAGCGCTCGGCCGGGGCGGGCAGGGCCACGTGGTGGACCTTGCGGGCGGGGGCCGGGCCGCCGAGGGCCGCGCGGCGCTCGTTCAGGTAGCGGACCTCGGGGCTGTCCGCGCCCGGGTGCCCGTACGGGACCTGGCCGTCGGCGAAGGCGCTGTCGGGGATCGGGAGGCCGAGGAGGTCTCGCATGTCCTTGAACTCGTCGATCGTCAGCTTCTTCATCTGGTGGTTCGCGTTCTTCGACTCGAACCCGGCGCCCAGCGTGTAGCCCTTGACGGTCTGCGCGAGGATGACGGTCGGCGCGCCCTTGTGCTCCAGGGCGGCCTTGTACGCGGCGTACACCTTGCGGGGCTCGTGGCCGCCGCGGGAGCTGTGGAAGCACTCGGCGATCTTCGCGTCGGTCAGTACGGCCGCCAGCTGCACGAGCTCGGCGTTGGCGCCGAAGAAGTGCTGGCGGATGTAGGCCACGTCGCGGGTCGCGTACGTCTGGAACTGCGCGTCCGGTACCTCGCGCAGGCGGCGTACCAGGGCGCCCGTGGTGTCGAGCTGGAAGAGCTCGTCCCAGGCGGAGCCCCACAGGGACTTGATGACGTTCCAGCCGGCGCCGCGGAACTGGGCCTCCAGCTCCTGGACGACGCGGAAGTTGGCGCGGACCGGACCGTCGAGGCGCTGCAGGTTGCAGTTGATGACGAAGGTCAGGTTGTCGAGCTGCTCGCGGGAGGCCAGGGCCAGGGCGGCGGTCGACTCGGGCTCGTCCATCTCGCCGTCGCCGAGGAAGGCCCAGACGTGCGAGTTGGCGGTGTCCTTGATGCTGCGGTTCTGCAGGTAGCGGTTGAAGCGCGCCTGGTAGATCGCGGAGAGCGGGCCGAGGCCCATGGACACCGTCGGGAACTCCCACAGCCAGGGCAGGCGCCGCGGGTGCGGGTAGGACGGCAGGCCGTTGCCGCCGGACTCCTGGCGGAAGTTGTCGAGCTGCTGCTCGGAGACCCGTCCGTCGAGGAAGGCGCGGGCGTAGATGCCGGGGGAGGCGTGGCCCTGGATGTAGAGCTGGTCGCCCGATCCGTCGGCCTCCTTCCCGCGGAAGAAGTGCTGGAAGCCGGTCTCGTAGAGCCAGGCCGCCGAGGCGAAGGTGGCGATGTGGCCGCCGACGCCGTACTTGGAGCCGCGGGTCACCATGGCGGCCGCGTTCCAGCGGTTCCAGGCGGTGATCTTGGCTTCCATCTCCATGTCACCGGGGAACTCGGGCTCCGCGGAGGTGGGGATGGTGTTGACGTAGTCCGTCTCCAGCAGCTTCGGCAGGGCGAGGCCGGCGGCCTCGGCGTGCTGGAGGGTGCGGCGGAGCAGGTATTCGGCGCGGCGCGTACCGGCGGCCTTGGCGACGGCGTCGAGGGAGGCCGCCCATTCGGCGGTCTCCTCGGTGTCGCGGTCCGGGAGCTGGTCGAGCTCGCTCGGAAGCTTTCCTACGGGGTCGGACATCGGTGTGCGCCGCCTTCCGGACAAAGGAGAGGTGGTGAAGAAAATCCCTGACGGGCAGGACAGGGTCGGCGGACCCGGGTGGGGTCCGCGATGACTGTAAATCGCTGATCGATGATCGATCAAACGAAAGTGGCGAAGAAATGTCGATCCGGCGAAAGTCGGCACCGGGTGCCATGAAAATGGGCACCCGGTGCCGGGCAAAACCGGACAAGCCGACCCGTCAGGCTCGCGGCGCGCACCCCAGGACGTGCCGCTTCACCAGGACGCCGATGTCCGGATCCTGATTGCGGAAGGCCTCCACGAGGGCCGCGTGCTCCTCCGCGTACGACTTCTGCACCGTACCCAGCCACCGGATGGACAGGGCCGTGAAGACCTCGATGCCCAGGCTCTCCCAGGTGTGCAGCAGCACGCTGTTGCCGGCGGCCCGCACCAGCTCGCGGTGGAAGCCCACCGTGTGCCGCACCTGCGCCGTTCCGTCCTCGGCCCGGTCCGCCTCCCACAGGGCCGCCACGTGCGGCTCCAGCGCCGTGCAGTCCGCCGCCAGCCGCGGCGCCGCCAGCTCGGCCGCGATCTGCTCCAGGCCGGCCCGGACCGGATAGATCTCCTCCAGGTCGGCGGCGGAGAGGTTGCGCACGCGGACGCCCTTGTTCGGCGCCGACTCGATCAGCCGCAGCGTCTCCAGCTCGCGCAGGGCCTCGCGGACGGGCGTCTGGCTGACCTCCAGCTCGACGGCGATCCGCCGCTCGACGATCCGCTCGCCGGGCTTCCAGCGGCCGCTGACGATCCCCTCCACGATGTGCTCGCGGATCTGCTCGCGCAGCGAGTGCACGACGGGTGGGGTGATCATCGGCGCTTCATCTCCTGGGGGCGCGCGGGGCTGATGCGTAGACAATACGGCCGTGTCGGCCGACGCGAAGCGTTCCTGGTCAGGGACCCGGGGTGAGGCTGGTTACAGCGCGGGCACGGGGCACGGGCGGCGCCCGCACCGACGACGGCGCCCCCGCCCGGAAGGTTCCGGACGGGGGCGCCGTGCGCGACAGCTGTGCGGCTACCGCCGCGGCCGGCCCTACAGGCCGAGCTCGACCTCGAACTCGCCGGCCTCGAGGATGGCCTTGACGGCCGACAGGTACCGGGCCGCGTCCGCGCCGTCCACCAGGCGGTGGTCGTAGGACAGGGTCAGGTACGTCATGTCGCGGACGCCGACGACGGTGCCCTCGGGGGTCTCGATGACCATCGGACGCTTGACGGTGGCACCGATGCCCAGGATGGCGACCTGGTTCGGCGGCACGATGACCGTGTCGAACAGCGCACCGCGCGAGCCGGTGTTGCTGATGGTGAAGGTCGCGCCCGACAGCTCGTCCGGCGTGATCTTGTTGCCGCGGACCTTGGCGGCCAGGTCGGCGGTCGCCTTGGAGATGCCCGCCAGGTTGAGGTCACCGGCACCCTTGATGACCGGGGTCATCAGGCCCTTCTCGGAGTCCACGGCGATGCCGATGTTCTCCGAGTCGAAGTAGGTGATGGTGCCCTCGTCGTCGTTGATCCGGGCGTTGACGACCGCGTGGGCCTTGAGCGCCTGGGCGGCGGCCTTGACGAAGAACGGCATCGGCGAGAGCTTGACGCCCTCACGGGCCTGGAAGGAGGCCTTGGCCTTCTCCCGCAGCTTCATGATCTTGGTGACGTCCACCTCGACCACGGAGCTGAGCTGCGCCTGCGAGTGCAGGGCCTTCATCATGTTGTCGCCGATGACCTTGCGCATGCGGGTCATCTTGACCGTCTGACCGCGCAGCTCCGACACCGCGGCCGGGGCCTGGGTGGCGGCCGGGGCGGCAGCGGCGGCAACCGGGGCCGGGGCGGCGGCGGCCTTGGCGGCCTCGGCGGCGGCCAGGACGTCCTGCTTGCGGATGCGGCCACCGACACCGGTGCCCGAGACCGTGGACAGGTTGACGCCGGACTCCGAAGCGAGCTTGCGCACCAGCGGGGTCACGTACGCGCCCTCGTCACCGGCCTGGGCCGGGGCGGCGGGGGCGGGGGTGGCGACCGGAGCCGGAGCCGGAGCCGGAGCGGCGACCGGAGCCGGGGCAGCCGGAGCCGGGGCAGCCGGAGCCGGTGCGGCCACGGGGGCCGGGGCGGGCGCCGGAGCAGCGGCCGGAGCCGGTGCAGCGGCCGGGGCCGGAGCGGCCGGAGCCGGGGCAGCGGCCGGGGCGGCACCGGCGACGCCGATGACGGCCAGACGCGCGCCGACCTCGGCGGTCTCGTCCTCGCCGACCAGGATCTCCAGCAGGGTGCCGGAGACCGGCGCGGGGATCTCGGTGTCGACCTTGTCCGTGGAGACCTCGAGCAGCGGCTCGTCGGCCTCGACGGACTCGCCGACCTGCTTGAGCCAGCGGGTGACGGTGCCCTCGGTGACGGACTCGCCCAGCGCGGGCAGCACGACATCGGTGCCCTCGGCGGAACCGCCACCGGCGGCCGCCTCGGCCGTCGGGGCCGGAGCCGGGGTCTCGACCTCGGTCGACGGGGCGGCCTGCGGGGCCTCCGGCGCCGGAGCGGCGGCCTCGGCGGCCGGGGCGGCGGTCTCGGCGGCCGGAGCGGCAGCCTCGGCCGGCGCGCCCGAGCCGTCGTCGATGACGGCCAGCTCGGCGCCGACCTCGACGGTCTCGTCCTCGGCGACCTTGATGGAGGCCAGGATGCCGGCGACGGGGGACGGGATCTCGGTGTCGACCTTGTCGGTCGAGACTTCGAGCAGCGGCTCGTCGGCCTCGACGCGCTCGCCCTCGGCCTTGAGCCAACGGGTGACAGTGCCCTCGGACACGCTCTCTCCGAGCGCCGGAAGGGTTACGGAAACCGGCATGGTTTCAGTTGCTCCTAACGAAAGTGCGGAAGTGGTCGTCGCGCCCGTGACGATCAGTCGTGGGAGTGGAGCGGCTTGCCGGCCAGGGCCAGGTGGGCCTCGCCGAGCGCTTCGTTCTGGGTCGGGTGCGCGTGGATGAGCTGCGCGACCTCGGCCGGCAGGGCCTCCCAGTTGTAGATCAGCTGGGCTTCGCCGACCTGCTCGCCCATCCGGTCACCGACCATGTGGACGCCGACCACGGCACCGTCCTTGACCTGGACCAGCTTGATCTCGCCCGCGGTCTTGAGGATCTTGCTCTTGCCGTTGCCGGCCAGGTTGTACTTCAGGGCCACGACCTTGTCCGCACCGTAGATCTCCTTGGCCTTGGCCTCGGTGATACCGACGGAGGCGACCTCGGGGTGGCAGTAGGTGACGCGGGGAACGCCGTCGTAGTCGATCGGGACGGTCTTGAGACCGGCCAGGCGCTCCGCCACCAGGATGCCCTCGGCGAAGCCGACGTGCGCGAGCTGGAGGGTCGGGACGAGGTCACCGACGGCCGAGATGGTCGGCACGTTGGTCTGCATGTACTCGTCGACCAGGACGTAGCCGCGGTCCATCGCGACGCCCTGCTCCTCGTAGCCCAGGCCCTGCGAGACCGGGCCGCGGCCGATGGCGACCAGCAGCACCTCGGCCTCGAAGGTCTTGCCGTCGGCGAGGGTGACGCGCACACCGTTCTCGGTGTACTCGGCCTTGTCGAAGAAGGTGCCCAGGTTGAACTTGATGCCGCGCTTGCGGAACGCGCGCTCCAGGAGCTTGGAGCTGTTCTCGTCCTCGACCGGCACGAGGTGCTTGAGGCCCTCGATGACGGTGACGTCGGTACCGAAGGACTTCCACGCCGAGGCGAACTCGACGCCGATCACGCCGCCGCCCAGGATGATCGCGGACTCGGGCACGCGGTCCAGGACCAGCGCGTGGTCCGAGGAGATGATGCGGTTGCCGTCGATGTTCAGGCCCGGGAGCGACTTCGGCACGGAGCCGGTCGCCAGCAGGACGTGACGGCCCTGGACGCGCTGACCGTTCACATCGACGGACGTCGGGGAGGAGAGACGGCCCTCACCCTCGATGTACGTCACCTTGCGGGAGGCGACGAGACCCTGCAGGCCCTTGTACAGGCCCGAGATGACGTCGTCCTTGTACTTGTGCACGCCCGCGATGTCGATGCCCTCGAAAGAGGCCTTGACACCGAACTGAGCGGCTTCGCGCGCCTGGTCCGCGATCTCACCGGCGTGCAGCAGAGCCTTCGTGGGGATGCAGCCGTTGTGCAGGCAGGTGCCACCGAGCTTGTTCTTCTCGATCAGCGCAACGTCGAGACCCAGCTGGGAGGCGCGCAGCGCCGCGGCGTAACCGCCACTGCCACCGCCGAGGATCACTAGGTCGAAAACGGTGCTGGCGTCGTTCGCCACGTCACGTCCTCCATGCATGTGCGCCGGGCACCGGTCCTCTGTGACCGGGCGGCGGCTGGTATTCGGCCGCTTGTTTCTTCGGCCCTGTGGTGGGGGCCCTGTCCTGCCGAGAACCCATCTTCGCATTTGTCGGGGGAACGCGGGACGCCGGGCCCCGGCTGGGAACGGCCGTTCCGCCGGAATCGGGGTTACCAGTGCGTAGAAAACTACTGATCGTCGAGATTACGTCCACAGCGAACGCGCCCCGGGACCTCGTCCGGGTCCCGGGGCGCGTGAGCACGAGGCGGTGGCGTCAGCCGAGGTCGCCCGTCGCGGTGCGCTCGGCCAGCCGCACCAGGGTGCGCACGGCCGAGCCGGTGCCGCCCTTGGGGGTGTAGCCGTACGGGGCGCCCTCGTGGAAGGCGGGGCCCGCGATGTCGAGGTGGGCCCAGGTGATGCCCTCGCCGACGAACTCCTGGAGGAAGAGGCCGGCCACCAGGCCGCCGCCCATGCGGACACCCATGTTGGCGATGTCGGCGGTGGGGGAGTCCATGGTCTTGCGCAGGTCCTCGGGGAGCGGCATCGGCCAGGCGGCCTCGCCGACCTCCTCCGCGATCTCGTGGATCGAGGTGCGGAAGGCGTCGTCGTTCGCCATGATCCCGAAGGTGCGGTCGCCCAGCGCCAGCACCATCGCGCCGGTCAGGGTCGCGACGTCGACGATCGCGTCCGGGTTCTCCTCGCTGGCGCGGGTCAGCGCGTCACCCAGGACCAGGCGGCCCTCGGCGTCGGTGTTGAGGACCTCGACGGTCTTGCCGCTGTACATGCGCAGCACGTCACCGGGCTTGGTGGCGGAGCCGGAGGGCATGTTCTCGGCGAGCGCGAGCCAGCCGGTGACGTTGACCTGGAGGCCCAGCTTGGCGGCCGCGACGACGGAGGCGAAGACGGCGGCGGCGCCGGCCATGTCGCACTTCATCGTCTCGTTGTGGCCGGCCGGCTTGAGGGAGATGCCGCCCGAGTCGTAGGTGATGCCCTTGCCGACGAAGGCGAGGGTCTTCTCCGCCTTGGGGTGGGTGTAGGACAGCTTGACCAGCCGCGGCGGGTTCTCGGAGCCCTTGCCGACGCCCATGATGCCGCCGAAGCCGCCCTTGACCAGGGCCTTCTCGTCCAGCACCTGGACCTTGACGCCGTTCTCCTTCGCGGTCGCGGTGGCGACGGCGGCGAAGGCCTCGGGGGTGAGGTCGTTCGGCGGGGTGTTGACCAGGTCGCGAGCGATGTTGACCTCGGTCGCGACGACGGTGGCGCGCTCGGCGGCGGCCTTGTGTTCCTTGTCGCGCGGCTTGGCGCCGAGCAGGACGACCTCGGCCAGCGGCTGCTTCGGGCCGCCGTTCTTCGCACCGCTCTTCGCGACCTTGTCCTCGCCGCCCTGGTAGGCGGTGAAGGCGTACGCGCCGAGCAGCGCGCCCTCGGCGACGGCGGTGACGGCGGAGGCGTCGTCCAGGGGAAGGGCGAAGGCGGCCTTCTTCGTGCCGTGCAGGGCGCGGGCGGCAGCGCCGGCGGCGCGGCGCAGGGCCTCCTCGTCGTACGACTCGTCCTGCTCCGGTACGGAGCCGAGCCCGACGGCCAGCACGACCGGGACCTTGACGCCGGCGGGCGCGGGCAGCTTGGTGACCTCGCCTTCGGCGCCCGAGGCGCCCATGGCGTCGAGCACGGCGGCCAGCTTTCCGTCGAACGCCTTGTCCACGGCCTCGGCGCCCGCGGCGACGACGGGCCCCTTCGGGCCCTTCGCCACGCCGACCACGAGGGCGTCGGCGCGGAGCGTCGCCGCGCCGGCAGTGCTGAGAGTCAGAGCAGTCACGGTGGTGAAGTCTCGCTTCCGTTTGTGTATGTGTGCGCTGCGGTCGCGTCAGGGTCGCCGGCCGCTCCGCAGCGATCGTATTCGGGCGCGGCGGCACCCGGAAACGAGCCTACGCGTACGCGGTCGTCCGTACGTCACTCGAAGGTTTGGCAAGTTGTTCGACGGGACCACTGACAGGTTCACCCATCTGTGGTCTCTGTTCCAGGTTTGCGCTTTAGACCTGACGAGGTCCTAGAGACTCGACCCACTCTCGCAAGGGGGCGTGGGGTCCCTTTGCATGATTTCCACAGAGCCTCCCCGGTCGGCCGTCCGCCATGGCCGTCGCCGAGGGAGCCTGCGGGGGGAAGGCCGAAATGGTCAGCAAGAGCAAGAACCGGATGAACAGGCTCGCGGCGGCGATGGCCGCGACAGCGCTGATGTCCGTGGCGGTGCCCGCGGCGACCGCCCAGGCGGCCACCGTCGTACCGCGCATCGACCTGAGGGTGCTGGTCGTCGACGACGGCGGCAGCTCGGTCGCGGCGATCACCGCCGAACTCCGGGACACCGGAGTCCCCTACACCCGCGTCGACCTGGGCAGCAGCAGCCGCCCGGTCATCGACGCGGCCTTCCTGAGCGACACCGTCGACGGCCGGCCGCGCGCCAAGTTCCAGGGTGTCGTCCTGCCCAACGAGAACCCCTTCGGCGCGGGTTCCGCCGAGTCCGCCGCGCTCACCGCCTACGAGACGGCGTACGGCATCCGCCAGGTGGACGCCTACACCTGGGCGCACCCCGAAGTCGGCCTGGAATACACCGACAACGGCGGCTACGGCGGCACCCTCGACGGCACCCAGGCGGCCGTCACCGCAGCGGGCAAGGCCGGCCCGTTCGGCTACCTCGGGGGACTGGTCGCCTTCGAGGACAACTCGCCGCTGATCCCGGAGAGCTACGGGTTCATCGCCAAGCCCCGCACCGGCTACACCAGCTACCTCGACGCCCCCGTCGGATCGGGACGCGCCTCGCTGCTCGGCGAGTACGCCCACGACGGGCGCAGCGAACTGGTCGTCACCTTCGGCTACAACCAGTACCAGCAGCAGTTCCGGCTGCTGGCCCGGGGCATCGTCGAATGGCTGACCCAGGGCGTCCACCTCGGCCAGGAGCGCAACTACTTCGCCGTCCACGTCGACGACGTCTTCGCCCCGGACGCCCGCTGGGACCGGGCCCTCAACTGCACGCCGGGCGACTACGCCTGCGCGGGCGGCGAGGGCAAGGAGAGCACCATCCGGATGAGCGCTGCCGACGCCCAGTACGCGGTGCAGTGGCAGAAGAGCAAGAACTTCAAGCTCGACATGCTCTTCAACGCCGGCGCCGGGGAGGAGTGGAAGACGGAGAACGGCGGCACCGACGCCCTGACCGCACAGCTCGTCGCCGACCGGGCCCAGTTCCGCTGGATGAACCACACCTACACCCACCCCTTCCTCGGCTGCGTCCAGGACGTCACCACCGTCCCCTGGACCTGCACGAAGAACGCCCAGGGCGCCATCAACTGGATGAGCCGCGCCGACATCTCCGCCCAGATCCGCGACAACAACAACTGGGCCGCCTCCAAGGGCATCACCACCGACCGCTCCGAGATCGTCACCGGCGAGCACTCCGGCCTCAAGACCCTGCCGCAGCAGACGGTCGACAACCCGAACCTGGCGGGCGCTTTCGCCGACAACGGGATCAAGTGGGCCGGCAGCGACAGCTCGCGCGAGCCCGGGCAGCGCGCGGTCGGCGCCGCCCTGACCGTCCCCCGCTACCCGATGAACGTGTACTACAACACGGGCACCAACGCGGAGATGGCCGACGAGTACAACTGGATCTACACCAGCCGCGCCCAGGGCGGCAGCGGCGCCTGCGAGGACAACCCGGCGACCTCCACCTGCCTGCCCGCGCCGCTCGACGCCGCCACCGGCTACCTCGACTACATCGTCCCCGCCGAGGCCCGCACCGCCCTGCGCCACGTCCTGAACAACGACCCGCGCCCGCACTACGTCCACCAGTCCAACCTCGCCGAGGACCGCACCCTCTACCCGGTCCTCAACCAGGTCCTCGACACCTACCGCACCCTGTACGCCCCCAGCGCCCCGCTCGTGAACCAGAGCATGAAGGACAGCGGCGTCGAGCTCGGCCGCCGCGCCGCCTGGGACGCCGCCCTCGCCGCCAACAAGGTCACCGCCTACCGCATCGGCAAGGACGTCACCGTCAAGGCGCCCTCGGGCGTGGTCGCACCCGTCACGGCGCCCGCCGGGACCAAGAAGCAGCTCCTGCTCGGCACCGCGGACTTCGGCACCGCGTACGCCGGCACCCGCTCCGCGTGGACGTCCCCGGAGCTCCTCCAGTCGGCGGTCACGCTCAAGCTGGCCTGACGGCCGCCCCGGCCGTACGCCCGGCCGGAACCGCTCCACTCACCCGCGTACGCAGCATCACCTTGCGCCGGCGCTCCGCGAACCACGGGCGCCGGCCCCTTTTCCGTCCTGGGGGGACACACCGCATGAGCCATGGGCGTCACGTCACCATGCTCACCGAAGGCACCTACCCGCACGTCCACGGGGGCGTCAGCACCTGGTGCGACCAGCTGGTCCGGGGAATGCCGGAGGTCGACTTCAACGTCATAGCCCTGACCGGCTCCGGACGCGAGCCGGTCACCTGGGAACTGCCCCGCAACGTCTACCGGCACACCGCCGTGCCGCTCTGGGGCCCGCCGCCGCCCCGCACGCTCCGCGCGGCCCTGCGCGGCAAGGCCCGGCGCCGCTTCACCGACACCTACGAAGCCTTCCTGCTGTCGATGCTCGACCCCGCGCGCGGCGGATTCTCCGAAGCCCTGCGCGAACTGGCCCTGCTGGCCCGCTCCGGCCGCCTCGCCCCCGCCCTGCGCTCCGAGTCCGTCCTGCGGCTGCTGATGGACCTGTGGACCCGCCCGGGCACGGGCACCGCCGCGGCCGAGCCCACCATCCACGACGCGCTGACCGCCACCGACCTGCTGGAACACGCGCTGCGCCCGCTCGGGGTCCGCATCCCGCGCGACAGCGTCTCCCACGCCGTCAGCAGCGGCCTCGCCACCTTGCCGGCGCTCGCCGCGAAACACCTCGACCAGGTGCCCTTCCTGCTCACCGAGCACGGCATCTACCTGCGCGAGCGCTACCTCGGCTACCGCACCGCCGAACAACGCTGGCCGGTCAAGGCCCTCCTGCTCGGCTTCTACCGGGAGCTGAACACCGAGGGCTACCGGCAGGCCGACCTGATCACCCCCTGCAACCAGTACAACCGCCGCTGGGAAGAGCGCGGAGGCGCCGCCTCCGACCGCATCCGCACCGTCTACAACGGCGTCGACCCGCACGCCTTCCCCGAGGCCGGCCCCGAACCCGAGGTGCCCACCCTCAGCTGGTGCGGCCGCGTCGACCCCATCAAGGACCTCGAAACCCTCATCCGCGCCTACGCGTTCATGCGACAGGAGATCCCCGCCCTGCGGTTGCGCCTCTTCGGCCCGGTCCCGGCCGGCTGCGAGGACTACAAGCTGCGCCTGGAGAAGCTCGCCGCCGAAATCGGGGTGTCCGACGGCGTCACCTTCGAGGGCCGCATCGCGCAGGTCGCCCAGGCCTACGCGGCCGGCTCGGTCGTCATGCTCTCCTCCATCAGCGAGGGCTTCCCGTTCAGCATCATCGAAGCCATGTCCTGCGGCCGCACCACCGTCTCCACCGACGTCGGCGGAGTGCGCGAGGCCGTCGGCGACACCGGGCTGGTCGTCCCGCCCCGCGAACCCGAGACCATGGCACGCGCCACCCTCGCCCTGCTCCGCGACGACGTGCGCCGCGCCGAACTCGGCCGGCTGTCCCGCAAACGGGTCGTGGAGAAGTTCACCCTCCACCAGTCCGTGGACGGGTTCCGCCACATCTACCGGGAACTCGCGGGCCAGCCCGTCCTGCCGGTCCACCCGGGCGACGACTGGACCCAGCGCCTGGCCGACCCCTGGTACCGGGAGCTCGCCGCCGAAGGGAACCCGTGGTGAGCGGATCCCTGTGGCTCAAAGTGCCCGGCGGCAACACCCTGCCCGCCATCCCCCGCCCCCGGCGGACGGCCACGGCCGCCGCCGACCCGATGGATGAACTCGTCGAACGCTTCGACGAGTTCATCGCCGCCGCCGTCCATCCCGACGAGATCGCCGCCATCCTCGAATCCGACGGGATGAACGATGAGTACATCCGCCTGACCTACGGCCGCCACGACTCCTTCGCGCTCGCGGAGGAGCTCTACGCCCGGGTGCCCCGCTCCTTCCCCGAGCCCCGCAGCACCCCCGACCCCTGGAAGGTCTCCCTCACCGCCTGCCTCCTGCGCGGGGTGATCTTCGCCCTGCCCGGCCTCGCCTACCTGCTCGGCGCCCCCCTGCTGGAAGGGCCGCCGGACCGGCTCGGCCTGCCCGCCGGGACGCTCACCCTGCTCGCCGGCGCCCTGATCGGCTGGGTGTGGGACCAGACCCTGTCCCACCGGGCCTACTCCTGGCTCGGCCTCGGCGACCGGGCCGCCGCCGGGCGGACCCTGCTCGCCGGGGCCCCCGCCGGGGCACTGCTGGGCACCGCCGCCGCCCTGGCGGTGCCCGGCGGGCCGCCGTTCTCCTACGCGTTCGCCGCCGGGCAGGCGCTGTACGTCGGCGCGGCCACCGTCCTGCTGGTCCTCGGCCGGGAGCGGGTGCTGCTCGCCGCGCTCGCCCCGATGGCCGCCGGGGCGGTGCTCGTCCTCTTCACCGACCTGCCCGTCAGGGTGCGGGTGACCCTGCTGGTGGTGTCCCTGCTGGCCGCCTGCGCCCTGGCCGTACGCGAACTGCCGCTGGCCGAGGGGGTACGGGCCCTCGCCGGGCGGGTCCGGGAGCGGACGCGGGCCCGCCCGGGCGGGGGCCCCGTGCGGTGGCGGATGCTGCGCGGCGCCGAGGAGGAGTACGCGCCGCGCGGGCCCCGGCTCGCGGACTCCGTGCCGTACGGCGTCTTCGGCCTGGGCACCGGGCTGCTCGTGCTGTACGCGGCTCTGGGGGAGGTGCTCGCCGGGGGGCCCGCCGAGGCGGTCGCCGCGCCCTCGGCGGTGGCCCTCACCCTCAGCATGGGCCCCGCCGAATGGCTGCTGCACCGGTTCCGCAGCGGCAGCCTCGCCGGGCTGCGGGCCGCCCGCTCGCCCCGGGCGTTCCGGCGCCGGATGCTGGTCACCCTGGCCCGCTGCCTGGCCCGGTACCTGGCGGTGCTGCTGGCGCTGGGCGTGAGCGGGACCCTGCTGTGGCCCGGCGCTCCCACCCTGACCGGGGCGCGGGCGGCGACGCTGCTGCTGCTGGGCGCCGTCATGTGGACGGGGCTGCTGCTCCAGTCCTTCGGGGCGGTCCGGCCCGCCGCGGTGGTCTGCGCCTCGGCGGCGTTCGTGCAGAGCCTGGCCGTGCTGACCGGTTCCGGGCCGCCGCGGCTGGTGCAGTTGGCGGTGGCGGGCGCGGCCGCGGCCGCCCTGGCCACCCTGGTCTGCCTGCTGCTGGGCCGCGCGACGGCCCACCGCTGACGCACGTGCCCCCGTACGAGACGCACAAGAAGAAGGACCTCATGCTGCTGGTGCCCCTCTACGAGCACCCCGCCGACCGGCCCGAGGCGTGGGAGCTGCTCATCGCCTCGGCCGGCCGGCTGCATTCGGTGGTGCTCAACCCCGACAGCGGGCCGGGCGCGGCCCCCGACGAACGGTTCGCCGCGGTCGCCGGGCGGCTGCGGGCCGCCGGGGTGCCCGTCCTGGGGTACACCGACACCGACTACGGGCGCCGCCCGCACGCGGCCGTCGTCCAGGACCTGCTGCGCCACCGCGACTGGTACGCCACCGACGGCGCCTTCCTCGACCAGGCCTCCGCGGAGCCGGGACTCCTGCCGCACTACGGCCGGCTCGCCGTCGCCGCCCGGGCGGCCGGCGCCCGCACCCTCGTCCTGAACCACGGCGTCCACCCGCACCCCGGGTACGCCGCGCTCGCCGACCTGCTCGTCACCTTCGAGGGTCCCTGGGACGCGTACCGCGACGCGGGAGCCGCCCCGGGGTGGACCGCCGACCACCCCGCCCAGCGGTTCTGCCACCTCGTGTACGCCGTCCCGCCGGGCGCCCCGGCCGCCGAACTCGCCCTGGAGCGAGGGGCCGCCGTGCACTGCGCGGTCCCCGGCACCGGCGCGCACCCGTGGGGAACCCTGCCGTACGCCCTGGAGGCCACCGCATGAGGCGCCGCGCGCTGCCCTGGCTGCTCGTCGGCCCGCTCCTGCTCCTGGCCTCCTGCACGTCCGTGCCCGAGTCGCCGGAACCCGACGACCTGTCGCCCGACCCGGCGCCCGGGCAGCGCTGGCAGCCCGCGCCGCAGGTGAGCTGGCAGTGGCAGCTGACCGGCGCGCTCGATGCCTCCGTGAAGGCGGCCGTGTACGACGTCGACGGCTTCAACACCTCCAAGGAGCAGGTGGCCGCCTTGAAGAAGGCCGGCCGCAAGACGATCTGCTACCTCTCCACCGGAGCCTGGGAGGACTTCCGTCCCGACGCCGCCGACTTCCCGAAGGAACTGCTGGGCAAGGGCAACGGCTGGGAGGGCGAGCGCTGGCTGGACATCCGGCGCTCGGCCGAACTGGAACCGCTGATGGCCAAGCGGTTCGACATGTGCAAGGCCAAGGGCTTCGACGCGATCGAGCCGGACAACATGGACGGGTACGCCAACTCGTCCGGGTTCCCGCTCACCGCCGCCGACCAGCTGGCCTACAACCGGCTGATCGCGAAGCTCGCGCACGACCGGGGACTGTCGGTCGGGCTCAAGAACGACCTGGACCAGATCCCCGACCTCGTCGGTGACTTCGAGTTCGCCGTCAACGAGCAGTGCGCCCAGTACGAGGAGTGCGAGCGGTACCGGCCGTTCGTCGCGGCCGGGAAGGCCGTCTTCCACGTCGAGTACGAGGGCCGGCTGCGCGAGTGGTGCCCCGTCTCGCAGCGGGAGAAGCTCAGCTCGCTCCAGAAGAAGACCGACCTGGACGCCTGGCGCCGCTGGTGCCCGCCGAGGGGCGAGCCTTAGGCGGCCCGGGCCGGCCGTGGCCGGGCCGGCGGCCCCGGGGCCCTGTCCCGGTTCAGACGCCGGCCAGGACCGCGTAGTCGGCGGCGCCCGCGCCCGTCGGGCCCGCCCAGCCGACGTAGCCGTCGGGGCGGACGAGGAACACCCCGTCCCCGTACGGTGCGTAGGACGGGATGCGCACCGTACGGGCGTCGGGCAGCGCCGGAAGGTGCGCCCCCGCCCCGGCGCCGACGGCGAGCAGAGTCCAGTGCGGTCCGCGGAACGCGTCGAAGAGGCGTACGCCGCCGCACACCCCGTCCGGTGCGCGGTCGCCGGCGCGCAGGGCGCCCTCGGGCAGCGCGGTGCGGGTCTCCACGGCGAGGGCGGAGCCGCGGTAGCCCAGGCCCAGCATGCGGGTGGCCTCGCCGCGCCGGGTCTCGCCCCGGTGGACCCGGGTGGACAGGCCGAGCATGTCGGCGGCGACGGGCAGCCGTTCCTCCTCGTAGGTGTCGAGCAGGGACTCGGGGGCCCGGCCGCCCAGCACCGCGGCCAGCTTCCAGCCGAGGTTGTACGCGTCCTGGACGCTGGTGTTCAGCCCTTGGCCGCCCGCGGGGGAGTGGATGTGCGCGGCGTCCCCGGCGAGGAAGACGCGGCCCTCGCGGAACCGGTCGGCGAGCGCCGCCCGGGGGCGGAAGTCCGAGGCCCAGCGGACTTCCGTCACGGCCTCGGGGGCGAGGTGGGTGCGGGCGGCGACGACCGCGCGGATCCCGGCGGGGGAGACGTCGATGTCCGTGCCCTCGGGGAAGCGGGCCGTGAGCTGGAAGTCCTGCGTCCCGGCCAGCGGACAGAGCGTGAGCACCCCGCAGTCGTCGGCGGCGGGGAAGATGTGCCAGTTCTCGCGGTCGAGCCCGGTGAGGCGGACGTCGGCCACGAGCATCGGGTTCGGATCCAGGCTCTCGCCGGTCATCGTGATGCCGAGGGCGCGGCGCACGGTGGACCGGCCGCCGTCGGCGGCCACGGCGTAGCGCGCGCGGACGCTCTGGCCGGAGGCGAAGAGGGCGTTCACCCCGTCGGGGTCCTGGGTGATCCCCGTCAACTCCCTGCCGAAGGCGACCTCGCCGCCGAGCTCCGCGAGCCGGGTGAAGAGGATCTCCTGGGTGCGCCACTGCGGCACCATCCAGGGCTCGTGGTACGGGGAGTCCTCGCGGCGCTCACCCTCGTCGAACATCGGGTACTCGCCCTGGCGCCGGCCGTCCTGCCAGATCATCCCGAGCGGGTAGGGGCCGCCGGCCGCACCGATGGCCGCCCCCACGCCGAGGTCGTCGAAGACCTCCCGGGTGCGCGGCTGGACGCCCTTGCCGCGGGAGCCGGGGAAGAGGCCGTCGGCCCGCTCCACGAGGAGGGAGCCGATCCCCCGCCGGGCGAGGTCGACGGCGAGGGCGAGGCCGGTGGGGCCCGCGCCGACGATCAGTACGTCCGTGTGCGTGCCCTTGTTCGTACCGCTGGTCACAGTGCTGCTCATGGCGCATCTCCTTAACGTCGTTAAGTTGCCTCCACAGATTCGCCTTAACACTGTTAATCTGTCAAGCGTGACGACCCGGAGAACTCCCAAACTGGACAAGAAGCAGGTCGTGGAGACCGCGCTGCGCCTGCTGAACGAGGTGGGCCTGGACGGACTGACCCTGCGGGCCATCGCCAAGGAGCTGGACGTGCAGGCGCCCGCCCTGTACTGGCACTTCAAGGACAAGCAGGAACTGCTCGACGAGATGGCCACCGAGATGTACCGGCGGATGACCGCCCAGGTGCGGCTCGCCCCGCACACGGCGTGGCAGGAGCGGCTCCTGGCCCGCAACCGCTCCCTGCGCGCGGCCCTGCTCGGCTACCGCGACGGAGCCAAGGTCTTCAGCGGCTCGCGCTTCACGGGCACCGGGCACGCCGTCCAGCTGGAGGCCGATCTGCGGGCGCTGGTCGACGCGGGCTTCACACTGCCCCGGGCGGTGCGCGCCCTGTCCACCGCCTACTCCTTCACCATCGGCTTCGTCACCGAGGAACAGGGCGTCGAGCCCGTCCCCGGTGACCGCAGGGAGGGCTACGACGTCACCGAACGCGCTGCCCGGCTGGCGGAGTTCCCCCTTGCCGCAGCGGCGGGCGCCGGCCTCTTCCAGGAGTACGACGAGGGGTTCGAAGAGGGCCTGGCCCTGCTGGTCCAGGGCATCGAGGCGCGCTACGGCCTCGCCTGAGCCGGGCCCGCCTCCGGCCTCACCCGAGCAGGCCGGGCGCCCCTTGGGGCCCGCCTCCGGGCCCGCCCCCGCTCACGCCGGCAGGACCGCGTGGACGCGGTACCCGCCGCCGTAGCGGGGCCCGGCGGAGCAGGACCCGCCCAGGGCGCCGGTCCGCTCGCGCATCCCCAGCAGGCCGTGGCCGCCGCCCGGGTCGGCCGGGCGGGGGGCGGAGTCCGCCGAGGTGCCCCCGTCGTCCAGCACGGTCACCTCCACGGACGCCCCCACCCGCACCACGCTGACCTCGGCCGTCGCGCCCGGACCCGCGTGCTTGCGCACGTTGGTCAGCGCCTCCTGGATCACCCGGTACGCGGCCAGGTCCACGGCCGCCGGAAGGGCGTCCCCGTCCCTGCCCAGCTCGACCATCACCTTCACCGGCAGCCCGGCGTTGCGGAAGGTGTCGGTCAGCTCCTCCAGCACCCCCAACCCCGGCGCGGGCTCCGTCGGCGCCTCCGGATCACCGGACTGCCGCAGCAGCCCGACCGTGGCGCGCAGTTCGTTCAGCGCCGAACGGCTGGCGTCCCGTACGTGCGCCAGCGCCTCCTTGGCCTGGTCGGGGCGCTTGTCCATCACGTGCGCGGCCACCCCCGCCTGCACGTTGACCAGGGCGATGTGGTGGGCCACCACGTCGTGGAGGTCCCGCGCGATCCGCAGCCGCTCCTCGGCGACCCGGCGCCGGGCCTCTTCCTCGCGGGTGCGTTCGGCGCGTTCGGCGCGCTCCCGGATCGCGTCGATGAAGGCCCGGCGGCTGCGCACCGCGTCCCCGGCGGCCGCGGCCATGCCGGTCCAGGCGAAGACGCCGATGTTCTCCTGCGCGTACCAGGGCAGCGGCCCGGCCAGCATGGCGACGCCCGTCAGCCCCGCCATGGTGAGCAGACCGACCTTCCAGGTCGTGGGCCGGTCGGTGCGGGCGGCGAGCGTGTACAGGGCGATCACCGTGCACATCGCGACGGGCGCCCGGGGCTCCCCGGTGGACAGCTCCAGCAGCGAAAGGGCGACGGTCGCGGCGAGCACCGCGCGCGGCCGTCGGCGCCCGAACACGAGGGCGGCGGAGCCCAGCAGCATCAGCACGAGCGAGAACGGCTCGGGGGTACGGGTGCCGAAGGTGGGACCGTGCGGCCCGTGCGGGCTGGCGAAGGAGCCGACCACCATGGCGACGAGCGCCCCGAGAGCGAGTGCGGCGTCGGTCGCCGGCGGATGGGTCCGCAGCCACTGCCGGACCGCACGGAAGCGTCCCTGCCGGACGGGGTCTGTCGTCACGGGAAGCTACGGTACGGCCTCCACCCGCAGTCCCGGTCAGTCGCTGCGCGAGGACGGCGGGGACGGCGGGGACGCGGGCGGAGGCCGGCGGCCCAGCGGTATCCGGGAGCGCTCCGGACCCCACTTCGCGCGCACCACGCACACCGCCATGACGGCGGCGATGGCCGCGAGGTGCTCCTTGCCCGCCAGGTTGTCCTTGAACAGCACCTCGCCGATCATGACGGCGATCACCAGACCGCCCGTCAGGTACGCCCGGTAGCGCCAGCAGACGTAGATCGCCAGGCCCACCACCGCCGCCGACGGCCCGGTGTCGTTGACGACGCGGTCGGACACCGGCAGGCCGAAGGGGTGGTCATGGCCCAGCGAGAGCCCGATCCGGGCGTACGTGGTCCCGGCGAGCGTGGCCACGTAGCCGATCACCAGGGTGCGCCACCACCCGATGCAGATCTCGGAGATGCCGAAGACCAGCAGGATCTGGGCGAGTGCCCCCCACACCGGCAGGTCGAGTGCCGGCACGAACAGGGAGAGCGGGGTCCGCAGGAGCGCCAGCCAGAGCGGGTCGGCGGCCTTGACGGAGCCGAGGTCCTGCACCGGCTGGAAACCCCAGTGGGTGTTCTGGACGATCTGGAACAGCGAGGTCAGGGCGACCGCGCCGATCGTCATCGGGATCGCGCGCCACTTCTGGTGGACGAGCGCGTCCCGGATCGTCCGGAACAGGGGCCCCCACTCGCGGCGGGCGAACCGCCGCGGTGAGGGGTTCGACCACGCTGTCAACGACGCGTCTCCAGATGTCTGCGGTGCAGCCACTTCGGCAGGCCGGGTGCCTCCAGGAAGCCCTCGGCCCGGCCCGCCGCGATACCGATCCGCAGCAGGTCGGAACTCTTCTCGAAGAGCATGAACCGCGGCTCCCAGATCGGCCGGTATTTGGCGTTGGCCCGGTAGAGGGACTCGATCTGCCACCAACGGGAGAAGAAGCTCAGCAGCGAGCGCCACATGCGCAGCACCGGACCCGCCCCGAGCTTGGACCCCCGTTCGAAGACGGAACGGAACATCGCGAAGTTCAGTGAGACCTGTGTGACGCCGATCTCCTTCGAGCGCTCCAGGAGTTCGATGACCATGAACTCCATCAGACCGTTCTCGGATTCCCGGTCGCGGCGCATCAGGTCGAGCGACAGGCCCTTGGGTCCCCACGGCACGAAGGACAGCACGGCGCGCAGCTCGCCCTGCCCGTCGAAGCACTCCAGCATCACGCACTGGCCGTCGTCCGGGTCGCCCAGCCGGCCCAGCGCCATGGAGAAGCCGCGCTCGGTCGCGCCGTCGCGCCAGTCGTCGGCCCGCTTGAGGAGGTTGTCCATCTCGTCGGCCGGCACGTCGGCGTGGCGGCGGATGCGGACGGTGTACCCGGCGCGCTTGACGCGGTTGAAGGCCTGCCGGACGGTCCGCATGGCGCGGCCCTCCAGGGTGAACTCGTCGGTCTCGACGATGGCCTCGTCACCGAGCTCCAGCGCGTCCAGGCCGTGCCGCGCGTAGATCTGCCCGGCCTCCTCGCTCGCGCCCATCACGGCCGGGATCCAGCCGTGTTCGCGGGCCTCGGCCAGCCAGGGTTCGATGGCGCCGGGCCACGCCTCCGGGTCGCCGATCGGGTCGCCGGACGCCAGTGAGACGCCGCCGACGACGCGGTAGGTGACGGCGGCCTTGCCGGTGGGGGACCAGATGACGGACTTCTCCCGGCGCAGCGCGAAGTAGCCCAGGGAGTCGCGGTCGCCCTGCTTGGCGAGCAGGGCCCGCAGCCGCTCCTCGTCCTCGGGGGTCAGCGGGTCGACGGCGCGGCGCGCGCGGAACGCCGCGAACAGCACGGCGAGCAGCAGCATCATCGACATCACGTTGATGGAGACGTCCACCCAGCTGGGGGTGGCGATCCCGTCGTAGGCCCGGTCGTTCGGCTCCAGGGTGACCAGCCGCATCACGCCGTACCGCCAGCGGGCCAGGAACGTCGCCTGGGCGCGGTCGGGGTCGGTGTTGGTGGCGCCGACCAGCAGGGCGGCGACGAGCGAGGTCAGCAGCAGGCCCACCGCGCCGACGGCGGTGGCGAGCTTGGGGTTGGACCGGTCGCCCTTGGCGTAGAACTCGTGCCGGCCCAGTACCAGCGCACCGACGAAGGCGGCGGTCAGCACCAGCGACACCCAGTTCTGGGCGTGGTCGCGGAACTCGGGGTAGCAGAAGTTGAACTCCCCGCCCGTGCACGGGGCGAAGGCCGCGGTGGCGAAGGCGAACAGCAGCATCCCGCTGATCACCAGGTTCAGGATCCAGGCGGCCCGCTTGCGGCGGCGCATGGTGACCGCGAGGATCAGCGAGAACAGCCCGGACGCGAACCCGGCCGTCAGCAGGTACGGGGTGTAGAAGTCGGCGGTGTTGTGCCGGCGCAGGTCCTGCCCGAGCGAAAGCCACACCGCGCTGAGGAAGTTCACGAAGGTGACGGCACGCAGGTACCAGACCGCGAAGGCGGCCCCGCGCCGCGATGGTCCGGTGCCCCTGCGGCCGGCCGCCTTGTCGGCGGGCTCCCCGCCGGGCTCTTTTCTGCCGTTGGCAACCGTCGTGGTTTCTACGCTGGTCAAGCGGACCTCTCCCATGGAATGCGATGTTATGGGGCGTCACCGTCCACGGGCGGTTCGAGCACCCCGGACTGCTCAGGCCCGTGGCGCCCGTCGACTCAGTCCTTCGTTTCCTCCGCCGCCCGCTCGGGCAGGTCCGCCGCGAGTGCGGCGGCCGCTTGGACGAGGGGGAGGGCGAGCAACGCCCCGGTTCCCCCACCTACTGTGACGCCGTGGTCGAGCACCGGGTTGAGCGCCATCCGGTCCAGGGCTTTGGCCTGGCCCGGCTCTCCGCTGGCCTGGCCGGCCAGCCACCAGTCCGGGGCGCGGAACGCGGCCCGCTGGGCCACCAGCCCGCACGCCGCGGACACGATGCCGTCGAGGATGACAGGCGTGCGGCGTACCGCGCACTGGAGCAGGAACCCCGTGATGGCGGCGACGTCCGCACCGCCGACCTTTGCCAGCAGGGCCACCTGGTCCCCGAGGACGGGGCGGGCCCGGCGCAGCGCGTCGCGGATCGCCGCACACTTGCGCATCCAGGTCAGGTCGTCGACGGGGAGACCGCCGCGGCCCGTGACGACGGAGGCGTCCGTGCCGCACAGGGCCGCCACCAGGGTCGCGGCCACCGTGGTGCCGCCCACGCTGAGGTCGCCGAGCACGACGAGGTCCGTCCCCGCGTCGGCCTCCTCGTCGGCGATGCGCATCCCGAGCCGGAGCGCAGCCTCGGCCTCCTCGGGCGTCAGCGCGTCCTCCACGTCGATGCGGCCGCTGCCGCTGCGGACCCGGTGGCGCGTGACGTCCGACGGGAGCAGCCCGGGGTCGCAGTCCAGTCCCGCGTCGACGATGCGGACGCCGGCGCCGAAGCGGCCGGCCAGGACGGCGACCGGGCTCGTCCCGTCGAGCACGGCGCGCACCAGTTCGTGGGCTGAACCGGCGGCCCGGGCGGAGACCCCGGCGGCGGCGATCCCGTGGTCGGCGGCGAACAGCACGACGCGCGGCCGCTCGATCGCCCTGACCGGTACCCGGCCCTGCGCGGCGGCCAGCCACTCGCCGAGCTCGTCGAGCCGGCCCAGCGCGCCGGGCGGCACGGCCAGCCGTTCGCGGCGATCCTCGGCATCACGACGGACGCCCCCGTCGGGGCGTTCGATCAGATCGGAGAACTCGTCGAGATTCAGCGTGGTCATCTGCCAGAGCGTACAGGCGGTGAGGCCTTCCCCAAGCCCCCGATCCGGCCTCTCGGTCAGCCCGCCGACGGCCCCCCGCGGACCGCTCCGCCGGCGTCACGGCTTCAAGATCAACGCCTGGCCCGCGACGACCAGCAGCACGTGCTCGCACTCGGCCGCCACCGCGTTGTTCAGCCGGCCCAGCTCGTCGCGGAAGCGCCGCCCCGACGCGGTCGCGGGAACCACGCCCGCACCCACCTCGTTGCTGACGAACACCACCGTCCGGCGGGCCGCCCGCACGGCCGCCGCCAGCGCACCGGTCCGCTTGCGGAGCTCGGTGCGGCCGCCCGCCTCCCACACCGAGTCGTCCCAGGCCCCGGCCCGGTCCATCGCGTCCGTCAGCCACAGCGCCAGGCAGTCCACCAGCAGCGGCGGCCCGTCCCCGTCCTCCAGCAGCGGCACCAGCTCGCACGTCTCCACCGTCCGCCAGCTCGCCGGACGCCGCTCCCGGTGCAGCCCCACCCGCTGCGCCCACTCCGCGTCCCCCTCCCGGGAACCGCTCGTGGCGACGTAGACCACCTCGGGGAACGGCGCCAGTCGCCGCTCGGCCTCGTACGACTTCCCCGACCGGGCCCCGCCCAGCACCAGCGTCCGCCGCGGCACCTGCGGCAGCGCGCGGTACTCGCCGGCCACCACCGTCGTGCCGTCCGGGACCGTCCGCGCCCCGACGGCCGCGCACCGGCGCTCCAGCTCCCGCCCCGGCGGGGTCCCGTGGTCCAGGTGCACGGCGATCACATCGGTGGCCGGGCCGACCGCCCCGCCCGCCCGCAGCCGTGCGAGCGCCTCGGGGCGGCCCAGCACGTCCGCGAGGACCACGTCGTACGGGAGCTGTCCGCCCGCGCCGGGACCGAGGCCCGCCGGGGCCCCGCCCGGCGGCAGGTACAGCAGCCGGGCGCCGTCCGGGCCGGTGACCTCGTACCCCGTGCCGGGGGCGTCCATCGGCACCGCCCGCACCCGGTGCCCGCTGATCACCGCCAGCTCCCGGCCGTCCGGCACCCGCCCGGCGGCGGGCAGCCCGGGCGGCAGCTCGACGGCCGGGCCGTCGTGCGGGTGGGTCAGCAGGACCTGCCGTACGCCCGACAGCGAATGCCCCGCACGGGCGCCGGCCAGCACCGCCCCCGGTGTCAGGTCCAGCAGCAGCGCGCCGTCCACGAGGACGGCGGTCGCGGCGCGGGCGCCCGGGCCGACGGCCAGGGCGCAGGTGGCGCAGGGACAGCCGGGGCGGGGCAGTCCTTCGGGTGTACCGGTACCGAGGAGAGTGAGTTCCACGGGATGATCCTCCCGCGTCACCGGGACTGCTGCGCGCCCGGCTACTCTGCGGGCAGACTCGAGGCGGAGTACGCGCGCGAGCGACAGACGAGCGGCGGACGAGCAACGGAGGCGGACATGGCGTGGACGTGGCGGTTCGAGGCGGCCGACGGCGGCGAGACCAACCCGTCGGTGGAGCCTGAGGAGTTCACCACGCAGGGGGACGCGGAGTCCTGGATCGGGGAGTACTGGAAGGACCTGCTGGAGGGCGGGGTCGAACGGGTCAAGCTCTCCGACGACGGCGGCACCGAGCTGTACACGATGAGCCTGCGCGAGGCGCTGGACGCGTGAGCGCCTGATCGGGCGGCGGTGTGCGGGGCCCGGCCCCGCACACCGCACAGGTGCGTCAGCCCCGTACGCCGCACAGGTGCAGCAGCGCCGCCACCCCGCGGTAGGGGTCGGTCCGGCCGGCCCGGTCCTCGGCGGCCAGCAATCGCTCCAGTTCCCCGTCCGGGGGCAGGGTCTCGCCGGCCTCGGTGCCGTCGGTGAAGACGCGGACGCCGTACCAGGCGTGGAGCGGCGCGCCGATCCCGGACAGGGTCGCGGTCAGATCGGCCAGCCGGTCGGCCCGTACCTCGAGGCCGAGCCGGTTCGTGTAGTCGACGGTGTCGAAGGCGGCCAGGGCGGCCGTCCAGTTCCCGTCGAGCCCCGGTCGCATCGCGAGGGCGTCGCCGTTGCGCACGAGCAGGGACAGCAGCCCGCCCGGCGCCAGCATGCGGGCCAGCCCGGCGAGCATCGGGTCCGGCTCGGGCACGTACATCAGCACGCCGTGGCACAACACCACGTCGAAGCTGCCGGGACCGAAGTGGGCGCCCGTCTCGCGGCCGTCGCCCTCCATCAGCCGGACCCGCTCCTGGATCCCGGCCGGTTCCGCGGCCAGTGCGGCGTGCGCGACCGCGAGCATGTCGGGGTCCTGCTCCAGGCCGGTGACCATGTGCCCGGCGCGGGCCAGGCGCAGGGCCTGCGTGCCCTGGCCCATGCCGACGTCGAGCACGCGCAGCCGCTGCCCGACGGGGAAGCGGTGCACGATCTGCTCGTCGACCTGGCGGCCCACGAGTTCCTGGCGGACGGCGTTGCGCAGTCCGCCCAGTCCCTCCAGCCACAGCCGGGCGCCCCCGGCGAATCCCTGTTTCCCCTCCCCTGACGCCCCTGAGCGGGGCGTCGCTCGGCTCAGGGCCGTTCCCCGCGCTTGACCTGCGGCTTCGGCAGACGCAGGCGGCGCATCTGGAGCGTGCGCATCAGGCCGTAGGCGACGGCGCCGCGCTTCGGCTCGTTCGGGAAGCGCGTGTTCAAGGCCTTGCGCAGGCGGATGAACAGGCCGATGGAGTCGAGGATGATCAGGACGATCACGCCGAGCCACAGCAGCAGCGCGATGTTCTGGATCGAGGGGATCCGGACCATGCTCAGCACCAGGATGATCACCGCGAGGGGCAGGAACATCTCGGCGACCGAGTAGCGGGCGTCCACGTAGTCGCGGACGTACCTGCGGACCGGGCCCTTGTCACGGGCGGGCAGGGCCCGCTCGTCGCCGTTGGCCAGCGCCTGGCGCTGCTTCGCCATCTCTTCGCGGCGGCGCTCACGGGCGCGCTTGGCATCCTCCTTGCGGTTGCCGGTCGGAGCCGCCACTGCCTTGCGCTGCGACTGGGCCACAGCACGCTTCGGCGTCGGGCGGCCCTTCGGGGCCTGGGGGTCACGGGGCTGCGAAAGGCCGGCGCTCACCTTGTCGGTGGCGGCGTCCTTTTCTTCCTTGGAGGAACGGCTACCAAACACAAAACCCAAGCGTACGTGGTCGTGCGCTCCCGCCCCACCTCCGCGGGGAACGATCCGGCAACGGCGGGCGTCTTCCCTGTGCAGGGTTCTTGCGGCGGGCGCACCTCCCGCGCGGACGGCCCGGGAGCGCACCGGGTCCCGGGGATCTCGGGGGTTCTCCTGGGATCACCTACTCCTCGCGCCCGATACGGCGGGGGAGTCAGTCGTCCTGGAGGAGGAGCGCATCCGGGCAGGAACAGTGCGGTAATGGAGACAGGGCCCGTACTGTGGGTCCTGATGGCGGCCGTCTCGGGAGACCGGGCACCGCCATGGCTGTGACCTGGAGCGAAGTCCGTCTAGAAGGGGGCGCGCGAAGCCCATGAGCGGTGTCATGAAGCGTATGGGGATGATCTTCCGCGCGAAGGCGAACAAGGCCCTTGACCGGGCCGAGGACCCGCGCGAAACCCTCGACTACTCCTACCAGAAGCAGCTGGAACTGCTGCAGAAGGTGCGCCGGGGCGTCGCCGATGTGGCGACCTCCCGCAAGCGGCTGGAGCTGCAGCTGAACCAGCTCCAGGGCCAGTCCGCCAAGCTGGAGGACCAGGGCCGCAAGGCGCTCGCCCTCGGCCGCGAGGACCTGGCCCGCGAGGCCCTGGCCCGCCGCGCCTCCCTCCAGCAGCAGGTCAGCGACCTGGAGGTGCAGCACCAGACCCTCCAGGGCGAGGAGGAGAAGCTGACCCTCGCCTCCCAGCGCCTGCAGGCCAAGGTGGACGCCTTCCGGACGAAGAAGGAGACCATCAAGGCCACCTACACCGCCGCCCAGGCGCAGACCCGGATCGCCGAGTCCTTCTCCGGCATCTCGGAGGAGATGAGCGACGTCGGCCTCGCCATCCAGCGTGCCGAGGACAAGACCGCCCAGCTCCAGGCCAGGGCCGGCGCGATCGACGAACTGCTGGCCTCCGGCGCCCTGGACGACCAGAGCGGTCTCGGCTCCAAGGACGACATCCAGGCCGAGCTCGACCGCCTCTCCGGCGGCACCGATGTGGAACTGGAGCTCCAGCGGATGAAGGCCGAGCTGGCCGGCGGCCCGTCCGCGCAGCAGCAGGCCATCGAGGGCGGTGCCCCCGGCACGGGCCAGCCGTCGCAGACCCAGCACCGGTTCGACAAGCAGTAGGACGGGGCCCGTCATGATTGTCCGCATCATGGGGGAAGGCCAGGTGGAGCTGGCCGACAGCCACTTCGCCGAGCTCAACGCCCTGGACGACGCCCTCCTGGAGGAGATGGAGTCCGGTGACGAGTCGGGCTTCCGCAGGACGCTCGGCGAGCTGCTCGATGCGGTCCGACGGCTCGGCCGGCCGCTGCCGGACGACGTACTGGAGCCGTCGGAGCTCATCCTGCCCGCCCCGGACGCCACGCTGGACGAGGTCCGGCAGATGCTCAGCGACGACGGCCTGATCCCGGGCTGAGCGGCGCGGGGGCTGTTCGGGGCAGGGCCCGTCGCTCAGTGCGGCGGGCCCTTGCGCAGGGGGATCCGCTCCGGGTCCGGGGTGCCGCCGATGAAGTTCTCGAACCTGCGGCGCGGCGCGGCCCAGCGCCGGTCGTGGTGGAAGGCGCGCAGCCCGGCCCTGGCGCGGGCCCGCGGGCGCTTGGCGTAGAACCGCTTCGCGTACGGGGAACCGGGCCGGGCCAGCCGGATCGCGCCGATCAGCGCCACGAAGGGGACCACCGTCCCGAACAGCGCGGTGCGCGGCTTGCCCTTCCACAGCGCGACCAGCGCCAGGAAGAAGTTGCCGGCCATGTTCAGGACGACCAGGCCGCGGCTCTGCCGTTCGTCGGGGCTGAGGTCGTTGACCCCGAAGGGCAGGAACCCGCCCAGCACCAGCGCCACCAGCGCGGCCGTCAGGACCACGATCTCGACGCTCTTGCGGCCCTGCTCGCTCCAGTAGACGTCGTCGAGGTGCAGGATCAGCGCGAACTCGTCCAGCACCAGGCCCGCGCCCAGCCCGAAGAGCACGGCCGAGGCCAGCGCGCCGAAACCGCCCCGGCCGCTGGCGATCGAGCCGAACCCGCCGATGATCACGAGGACCACCCCGGGCACGACGTGGTGGATGTGCAGGCCGCCCGGCGACACGTTGCGGAACGGGCCCCGGCCCGCCCGGATCAGCCGGGTGATCACGCGGGTGACCAGGAACGACAGCACGAAGGACAGCAGGGCGACCAGCAGGGGCAGCTTCCCCGGTTCGACGATGTTCCGATACCACCAGTGACCCATACCGCCGGCTCCTTCCCCTGACAGCTCCCGGTTTAGCAGGTATTGGGCAATTTACCGGCCGCCCCGAGCGGGTAGCGTTCGCGCCGATGACAGATTCGTACGAAGATCCGCCGACCGTCCCGCCCCGGGAGCGCGCCCCGCTCGGCGACGGGCTTCGCTTCGCGTTCGGCACGCTCACCGTGCTGCCCGCCCGCGTCACGCGCTGGGACCGGCCGGCCGCCCGGACCGGGATGGCGTGCGCCCCGCTCGTCGGCCTCGTCGTCGGCGCGCTCGCGGCGGCGGCCGGAACGGCCCTGCTCCTGCTCGGCGGCGGTCCGCTGCTGGCCGCGGCCGTCACCGTGGCCGTCCCGGCCGCGCTGACCCGGGGCCTGCACCTCGACGGACTGGCCGATACCGCCGACGGGCTGGGCAGCGCGAAGCCGGCCGAGGACGCGCTGCGGATCATGAAGCAGTCCGACATCGGCCCCTTCGGGGTGATCACCCTGCTCTTCGTGCTGCTGATCCAGGTGGCCGCCCTGGCCGACGCCTACGCCGACGGCTGGGCCCGGGGTGCCCTCGCCGCGGTGACCGCCGCCGTCGCCGCCCGGCTCGCGATGACCCTGGCCTCGCGCGTCGGCGTCCCCGCGGCCCGGCCCGGGGGCCTGGGAGCGGCGGTCGCGGGCGTGGTCCCGCGCGGCTCGGCCGTTGCCGTCGCCGCCCTCACCGTGGCGGCGGCCGCCGCAGCGGCCCTGCCGCTGGGCCTGCCCGCCGCCGCCCGGCACGCGGCCGCGGTGCTCCTCGCACTGGGCGCGGCGGGGCTCCTGCTGCGCCGCTGCGTGCGCCGCTTCGACGGGGTCACCGGCGACGTGTTCGGAGCCCTGTCCGAGGTCGCGGGCACCACCGCGCTGCTGACCCTCGCCCTCGGCTGACCGGGCAGCCCCCGTACGCTCGGGGCGTGGAAGAGACCCCGACGCCCATCAGGGTGCTGCTCGCCGACGACCAGGCGCTGCTGCGCAGCGCGTTCAAGGTGCTCGTCGAGTCCGAGCCCGACATGCACGTCGTGGGCGAGGCCTCCGACGGCGCCCAGGCCTACGCGCTCGCTCGCGACCACCGGGCCGACGTCGTCCTCATGGACATCCGCATGCCCGGCACCGACGGCCTCGCCGGCACCCGGATGATCACCGCCGACCCGGAACTCGCGGCGGTGCGCGTCGTCATGCTGACCACCTTCGAGGTCGACGAGTACGTCGTCCAGGCGCTGCGGGCCGGCGCCTCCGGCTTCCTCGGCAAGGGCGCCGAGCCCGAGGAACTGCTCAACGCCATCCGCGTCGCCGCCGCCGGCGAGGCGCTGCTCTCCCCGGCCGCCACCAAGGGGCTGATCGCCACCTTCCTCGCCCAGGGCGCCCACGCCGATCCCCCCGGCCCCGGCTCCGCGCACGCCGAACGGCTCGCCGCGCTCACCGGCCGGGAGCGCGAGGTCCTCGTACTCGTCGCGGCGGGCCTGTCCAACGACGGCATCGCCGGCCGCCTGGAGGTCAGCCCGCTCACCGTGAAGACGCACGTCAACAGGGCCATGGCCAAGCTCGGCGCCCGCGACCGGGCCCAACTGGTCGTCATCGCCTACGAATCCGGCCTGGTCCGGCCCCGCGCGGACTGAGCGGGGCGCACGGCCCGAGGGGCGGGACGAGCCGCGCAGTAGGGCGGCGTACTGCGGGCGCGGTACGCGGGACGCGAGGACGGCACCTGGGAGCGACGCGGCGCCGCCGTGCCGTGGGTCAGGGTGAGGGGTCGCTCGTGTCTGAACCTGCAGAGAGATCCCGAACCATGTCGTGGCTGTCCCGCTTCAGCCTGGCCCAGAGAGCGCTGATCGGCCTCGTGTCGATCGTCGCGCTCGTCTTCGGTGCCATAGCCATCCCACAGCTCAAGCAGCAACTGCTGCCCTCCATCGAACTGCCGATGGTGTCCGTGCTCGCGCCGTACGAGGGTGCCTCGCCCGACGTGGTGGAGAAGCAGGTCATCGAGCCGATCGAGGCCACCCTCAAGGGCGTCGACGGCATCACCGGCATCACCTCGACCGCCAATGAGGGCAACGCCCTGATCATGGCGCAGTTCGACTACGACGAAAGCGGCACGAAGCAGCTGGTCGCCGACGTCCAGCAGGCCGTGGGCCGCGCCCGCGTCCGGCTGCCCGCCGACGTCGACCCGCAGGTGGTGGCCGGTTCCACCGACGACATGCCGACCGTGGTCCTCGCCGCCACCTCCGGCAAGGACCAGCAGGCCCTGGCGGACCAGCTGGAAAGCTCCGTCGTGCCCGTCCTCTCGGACATCGCCGGCGTCGGCCGGGTCACCGTCGACGGGGTCCAGAAGCTCCAGGTCACCGTCACGCCCGACCCGGCGAGGCTCGCGGCCGCCGGCCTCGACGGCGCCCTGCTCGCCAAGGGCCTCCAGGCGGGCGGCGCGAGCGTCCCCGCCGGTTCCTTCGACGAGCAGGGCAAGAACCGCACCGTCCGGGTCGGCGCCGGCTACACCTCCCTCGCCCAGCTGGAGGACCTGCGCCTGAGCGCCGGGCCCGGCAAGCCGGCCGTGCGCCTCGGTGACGTCGCCACGGTCAAGCAGGAGCCCGCCAAGGCCGTCTCCCTGACCCGTACCAACGGCAAGCCCAGCCTCGCCGTCACCGTGACCATGGACAAGGACGGCAGCGCCGTCGCGATCTCCGACGCGGTCAAAGCCAAGCTGCCCGAGCTGCGCTCCACCCTCGGCTCCGGCGCCGACCTGGCCGTGATCATGGACCAGGGGCCGGCGGTCGCCAAGTCCATCTCGGGCCTGACCACCGAGGGCGCCCTCGGTCTGGTCTTCGCGGTCCTCGTGATCCTGGTCTTCCTCGCCTCGCTGCGCTCGACGCTGGTCACCGCGGTCTCCATCCCGCTGTCCGTCGTGCTCGCGCTGATCGTGCTGTGGACCCGGGACCTGTCGCTCAACATGCTGACGCTCGGCGCGCTCACCATCGCCATCGGCCGGGTCGTCGACGACTCGATCGTGGTCCTGGAGAACATCAAGCGCCACCTCGGCTACGGCGAGGAGCGCGAGGAAGCCATCGTCACCGCGGTGAAGGAAGTGGCCGGGGCGGTCACCTCCTCCACCCTCACCACCGTCGCCGTCTTCCTGCCGATCGGTCTGGTCGGCGGCATGGTCGGGCGGCTGTTCAGCTCCTTCTCGCTGACCGTCACCGCCGCCCTGCTGGCGTCGCTGCTCGTCTCCCTGACCGTCGTGCCCGTGCTGTCGTACTGGTTCCTGCGCGCCCCCAGGGGCGTGGCCGAAGAAGCCGCCAAGAACGCGGAGAAGGCGCGGCGCGACGCGCAGGAGAAGGAGGCGCGCAGCCGGCTCCAGCGGTTCTACGTCCGCGTCCTCGGCTTCGCCACCCGCCGCAGGCTGACCAGCGTCGCCATCGCGGTGGCGGTCCTTGCCGCCACCTTCGCCATGACCCCGCTGCTCAAGACGAACTTCTTCGACCAGGGCGAGCAGGACACCCTGACGGTCAAGCAGACCCTGGAGCCGGGCACCTCGCTGGCCGCGGCCGACGAGGCGAGCCACAAGGTCGAGAAGGTCCTGTCCTCGGTCGACGGCGTCAAGGACTACCAGGTCACCGTCGGCTCCTCCGGCTTCATGGCGGCGTTCGGCGGCGGCACGGGCACCAACCAGGCGTCCTACCAGGTCACCTTGGAGAACGCGGACGACGCCGGCTCCGTCAAGGATCACATCGAGAGCGAGCTGGCCAAGCTCGACGGCGTCGGCGAGACCCGGATCCTCGCGGGCGGCGGCTTCGGCAGCTCCAACCTGAGCGTGGTCGTCAAGGCCGGTGACGCCGACGTGCTCGCCAAGGCCGCCGGGCAGGTCCAGGCCGAGATGGCCAAGCTCAAGGACGTCACCGACGTCCAGAGCGACCTGTCCCAGTCCGTGCCCCGCATCTCGGTCACCGCCACCCCCAAGACCGCCGAAGCGGGACTGGACCAAGGCGCGCTGGGCGCGCTCGTCGCCCAGGCCGTACGCGGCACCCCGGCCGGCAAGGCCGTACTGGACGACACCGAGCGGGACATCGTCATCAAGTCCGCCCGGCCGGCCACCACCCTCGCCGAACTCCAGGCGCTCCCCGTCGGGCCGACGGCCAAGCTCGGCGACGTCGCCGACGTCAAGATGGTCCCCGGCCCCGTCGCGATGACCCGGATCGACGGCGCGCGCGCCGCCACCATCACCGCCCGCCCGGTCGGCGAGAACACCGGCGCCGTCAGCAGCGCACTGCAGAGCAGCATCAAGGCGCTGGACCTGCCCGCCGGCGCCACCGCCTCCATCGGAGGTGTCTCCCAGGACCAGAGCGAGGCCTTCGGCTCCCTGGGCCTGGCGATGCTCGCGGCCATCGCGATCGTCTTCATGCTGCTGGTGGCGACCTTCCGCTCGCTGGTCCAGCCGCTGATCCTGCTGGTCTCCGTCCCCTTCGCGGCGACCGGCGCGCTCGGCCTGCTGATCGTCACCGGCACCCCCATGGGCGTCCCGGCGATGATCGGCATGCTGATGCTCATCGGCATCGTCGTGACCAACGCGATCGTCCTGATCGACCTCGTCAACCAATACCGGCGCCAGGGCCTGGGCGTCGTCGAGGCCGTCATAGAGGGCGGCCGGCACCGCCTGCGGCCCATCCTGATGACCGCACTCGCGACGGTCTTCGCGCTGCTGCCGATGGCGCTCGGCGTCACCGGCGAAGGCGGCTTCATCTCGCAGCCGCTCGCGGTGGTCGTCATCGGCGGCCTGGTCAGCTCGACCCTGCTGACCCTGCTCCTGGTGCCGACCCTGTACACGATGGTCGAGCTCTTCAAGGACCGCCGCCGCGCCAGGCGGCGGGCCCGCCTGACGGTGGTCCCGGCCCTGAGCGAGGGGGAGACCCCGGCGCGGGTGTGACCGCAGGGACCGTACCAACGCCGAAGGGGCGCCTCCCGGCCGGGAGGCGCCCCTTCGGGCATGCGGGGGAGGGCCCGGCCTACGGCAGCGCGAGCATCCGCTCCAGGGCGAGCTTCGCGAAGCTCTCGGTCTCCTTGTCGACCTGGATCCGGTTGACGAGGTTGCCCTCGGCCAGGGATTCCAGGGCCCACACCAGGTGGGGGAGGTCGATGCGGTTCATGGTCGAGCAGAAGCAGACCGTCTTGTCGAGGAAGACGACTTCCTTGTCCTCGGCGGCGAATCGATTCGCCAGGCGCTGGACCAGGTTCAGCTCGGTGCCGATGGCCCACTTGGAGCCGGCCGGGGCCGCCTCCAGCGTCTTGATGATGTACTCCGTCGAGCCCACGTAGTCGGCTGCCGCCACGACCTCGTGCTTGCACTCGGGGTGCACGAGCACGTTCACGCCGGGGATGCGGGCGCGGACGTCGTTGACGGAGTCGACCGAGAACCGGCCGTGGACCGAGCAGTGCCCGCGCCACAGGATCATCTTGGCGTCCCGCAGCTGCTCGACGGTGAGGCCGCCGTTCGGCTTGTGCGGGTTGTAGAGCACGCAGTCGTCCAGCGACATGCCCATGTCGCGCACGGCGGTGTTGCGGCCCAGGTGCTGGTCCGGGAGGAAGAGCACCTTCTCCCCCTGCTCGAAGGCCCACTCCAGGGCCTTCTTCGCGTTGGAGGAGGTGCAGATCGTGCCGCCGTGCTTACCGGTGAAGGCCTTGATGTCGGCGGAGGAGTTCATGTACGAGACCGGCACCGTGGTGCCGGCGATCCCGGCCTCGGTCAGCACGTCCCAGCATTCCGCGACCTGCTCGGCGGTGGCCATGTCGGCCATCGAGCAGCCCGCCGCGAGGTCGGGCAGGACGACCTTCTGGTCGTCGGTGGTCAGGATGTCGGCGGACTCGGCCATGAAGTGGACGCCGCAGAAGACGATGTACTCGGCCTCCGGCTTGGCGGCCGCGTCCTTGGCCAGCTTGAAGGAGTCACCGGTCACATCGGCGAACTCGATGACCTCGTCGCGCTGGTAGTGGTGGCCGAGGATGAAGACCTTGTCCCCGAGCTTCTCCTTGGCCGCGCGGGCGCGCGCCACCAGGTCCGGGTCCGACGGCGAGGGCAGGTCGCCGGGGCACTCGACCCCGCGCTCGCTCTTGGGGTCGGCTTCGCGGCCGAGCAGCAGCAGGGCGAGCGGCGTCGGCTGGACGTCCAGGGGCTGGACGTCCATAGGCTGGGCGGTGGTCACGACACGCACCCTTTCTCTTCTGCGACAAGGGACTTCGGAAGACGTTCGGAGCGACTTCTCGTCTATTTGACGCTATCTATCATAGCCGCTTCACGTCAGTTTGACGATGCCGATTGTGTCGATGTGACGAATTCGCCCGCTCCGTGACTCCTCGTCCGTCAGGTCCGCACCCCGGCCCCGGTGTGTGCGAGCATGAAGAACTGGAACAAGGTGCGGGACCCCGGAATGAATCCGCGGTCGCGCTGGTTGCCACCGACGGCAAGAGTCCGACGTTTCCCCAGCCCTCCGGCGGGGAGCCGCCCACTTCGGGAGTGAATGCAGATGTCCGTACAGGACGAAAAGACCACCGTGAGCGACGGCATCCTCCTGTCCGACGCCGCCGCCGAGAAGGTCAGGACCCTGCTGGAGCAGGAGGGCCGCGATGACCTGGCGCTCCGCGTCGCCGTCCAGCCCGGTGGCTGCTCCGGCCTGCGCTACCAGCTCTTCTTCGACGAGCGCTCCCTCGACGGCGACGTCGTCAAGGACTTCGACGGGGTCAAGGTCGTCACCGACCGCATGAGCTCCCCGTACCTGCACGGTGCGTCCATCGACTTCGTCGACACCATCGAGAAGCAGGGCTTCACGATCGACAACCCGAACGCCACCGGCTCCTGCGCCTGCGGCGACTCGTTCAGCTAGGCAGTCCTGCGACGAGGGCCCGGACGGCGTTCGCCGTCCGGGCCCTCGTCGTGTGCGCACCGTCCTGCCGGACCGTCCTACTGGCGGGGCAGCTGCTTGCCGGTCGTCGCGTCGACCACCTTCCGGTCGCCCAGCGGCTTCTGGAGCGTCACCGTCAGGGACATCTCCTTCGCCAGCATGATGCAGGCCCGCCCCGGCTTGTTCGGGGTGTCGGTGATCTTCACCAGGACGTCGGTCCCCTCCTCCCGCGCCTCCACGGCGTAGGTGCTGCACACCCCGCCCCAGAAGTTCACGGTCAGCGTCCGGTCGGCCTCCTTGTACGAGAACCCGGGCACGGTACGCGAGGCCCCCGCGCCCGGCGCGACGGTCTCCCGGGAGGAAGCCGGCTCGACCACGGTGCGGGACGGCCCGCCGTCCTTGCCCGCCACCTCGAAGAACCAGGCCGGGACCAGACCCCGCTCACCGCTGTCGACCGTTCCCGCGGCGAGCCCCAGCACGGCCCCCCGTACGGTCTCCGTCCGCGGCGGCTTCATCGGACGCGGCTCCGGGTTGCAGGGCAGGGTGTCCGTCGCCCCCGTCGGCGTGTCCGGGGTCTGCGGGACCGAGGTCGCGCAACCGCTGGGACCGGGGCCGGTCCCGTCCGAGCCGCCGCTGCGGGCATTGAGCCGGGCCAGCGCCTCGACGGCCCCGACCACCGGCTCGTCGGCCGCGCGGACCGGCGCCTTCAGCTCGCCGCTGCCCGCCACCACCGTGCCGTCCGGGCCGACGCTCACCTTGCTGGACCAGCCCTGCGTGGGCAGGCCGCCGATCACCGGGTCCGCCGTCACCACCCGGACCGAGCCCTGGGTCAGGCGGGCGTCCAGCTTGGTGTCGGCCTGGCCCGCGCCCGCGAGCACCGGGGCGGCGGCGGACTTGGCCGCCTGCTCCGAAACGGGCTGCGCGGTGTCGCCGGCGCCCTGGGGGAGGGTGGCCGGGCCGCAGGTGTCCTGGCCGCGCTTGCAGTTGTCGCCGCCCGAGCCGCTGCCCGCGCCGTTGCCGTCCCCGGCCTGGAAGCGGGCGTAGTTCCACGTTCCCGGGGCCGTACGGGTGACCGTGAGCCGGGGCCCGGCGCCGTCGGCCGCCTCACCGGCCAGCCACTGCTCGCCGTTCAGCCGGGGCGCGCCCGGGATCCCGAGGGCCGCGGCGAGCCGGGCCACCTCCTCGGAGGTCACCTCGCCCTTCGCGGCGAAGGTGGGGGCGCCGGCCGGTCCGTCGGGGAGCTTGACGTCCGCCCGGTAGGTCACCGCGCCGCCCGAGGGGTCCGGCTCGCCCGGCGCGATGCCCGGCCCCGGCGGGGTCGGCGCGACGCGGGGCGCGGAGGCCGCGCCGGCACCCGTACGGTGGTCGCCCGAGCCGTCTCCGTGGGCCGTGGACGCCCAGTAGGCGGTGCCCCCGCCCGCCAGGAGGACGGCCGCCGCGACCGAGCCGACGGCCCAGCCCGGCCGCCGTCGTGTGGGGCGTGATGTGTCGGGTCGTTCGGTGGTCACCGCATCGCTCCTTCGCCTGTCCCGCGTGTCTCGTTGCGGGTGTGACGGAGCGGACCGCGAACCGGTTCCCTGCCGGCCCGAGAAGATCGCCCGGACAGGGCCGAGATCCGGAAGGCTCGTCCTAGTCGCCGTACTCCGCGGTGGAGGCGATGAGCCGGGCGGACGCGGCCGGGACGCTGACGCCGTGGATCTGGGAGGGCGCCACGGACGCGGGCCGCGGATCGGCCGGGACCGCCCAGTGCGGGGCCATACGGGCGCAGTCGCCCAGCAGCCGGGCGAAGCCGGGCCGCGTCCCGGCGGAGTGCTCGGCGTACCCGAAACCATCGGTGTAGGTCATGGACGGCACGTTAAGCCCGGGCGGAGCGAGGAGAAAGACCTACTACGGGGTAGTTTCGACGGGTCGGCCCGCAGCTGCCGACCGGGTAGTTTTGACTGTCCACCGCCGTCCCCCGCAGGAGCATCCACGCCGTGCGTATCGCAGTCACCGGCTCCATCGCCACCGACCACCTGATGACCTTCCCGGGCCGCTTCGCCGACCAGCTGGTCGCCGACCAGCTCCACACGGTCTCCCTCTCCTTCCTCGTCGACAACCTCGACGTCCGCAGGGGCGGTGTCGGCCCGAACATCTGCTTCGGCATGGGGCAGCTCGGCAGCCGCCCGATCCTGGTCGGCGCGGCCGGCTACGACTTCGACGAGTACCGCGCCTGGCTGGACCGGCACGGCGTCGACACCGAGTCCGTCCGGATCTCCGAGGTGCTGCACACGGCGCGCTTCGTGTGCACCACCGACGCGGACCACAACCAGATCGGCTCCTTCTACACGGGCGCCATGAGCGAGGCCCGCCTGATCGAGCTCAAGGCCGTCGCCGACCGGGTGGGCGGGCTGGACCTCGTCCTCATCGGCGCCGACGACCCCGAGGCGATGCTGCGCCACACGGAGGAGTGCCGCACCCGCCAGATCCCCTTCGCGGCCGACTTCTCGCAGCAGATCGCCCGGATGGACGGCGAGAACATCCGCACCCTGATGGAGGGTGCGACGTACCTCTTCTCGAACGAGTACGAGAAGGGCCTCATCGAGTCGAAGTCCGGCTGGACGGACGCGGAGATCCTCTCCAAGGTCGGCACCCGGGTCACCACGCTCGGCTCGAACGGCGTGCGCATCGAGCGCGAGGGCGAAGAGCCGATCGTCGTCGGCTGCCCGGAGGAGAACGCGAAGATCGACCCGACCGGTGTCGGCGACGCGTTCCGCGCCGGTTTCCTGACCGGCCTCGGCTGGGGCGTCGGGCTGGAGCGGGCCGCGCAGGTCGGCTGCATGCTGGCGACGCTGGTGATCGAGACCCTGGGCACCCAGGAGTACACCCTGGCCCGCGCGCACTTCATGAAGCGCTTCACCGAGGCCTACGGCGAAGAGGCCGCCGCCGAGGTCCAGGCCCACCTGGCGTAACGCCACCCGTGACGGCGACGCCCCCGGCACCGGCCGCGGGGCGTCGCCGTCACCGCAGGCGGCGGACCGCGTACGCCGCCCCGACCGGGCGCGGGGTCTCGCCCAGGTACGCGTGGCCCCGCATGGAGCACCACGCCGGGATGTCGAGCCGGGCCACCTCGTCGTCGGACACCACCGTCACCGTCCCGCCGACGGGCACCGTGCCGATCGCCCGCGCCAGCTCGATGACCGGCTGCGGGCACCGCAGGCCCAGCGCGTCCAGCTCCACCGACTCCGCGACCGGGACCGTCTCCTGGACCTGCGGCACCCCGAGCCGGGCCCGGATGCCCGCCACCGCCTTCGGCAGCACCTCCAGGAAGCCGTTCACCTCATCGGCGGTCGTCCCGGCCGGCAGTGACACCCGTACGTTCCCCTCCGACAGCACGCCCATCGCCTTGAGGACGTGCGACGCCGTCAGGGTGGAGCTGGTGCAGGAGGAGCCCGAGGACACCGAGTAGCCCGCCCGGTCCAGTTCGTGCAGCAGGGTCTCCCCGTCGGCGTACAGGCAGGAGAACGTGACCAGGTGCGGCAGCCGCCGTTCGGCGTCGCCGACCACCTCCACGTCCGGCACCAGCCGTGCCACCCGTCGCCGGATGCGGTCCACCAGCACCCGCAGCCGGGCCGCCTCCGCGTCCGCCTCGGCCCGCACGGCCCGCAGCGAGGCCGCCGCCGCCACGATGGCCGGGAGGTTCGCGAAGCCGGGGGAGCGGCCCGATTCCCGCTCGTCCGCGGGGTGTTGGGGCGCGAACCTGACGCCCTTGCGGACCACGAGCAGTCCCACCCCGGGCGGCCCGCCCCACTTGTGGGCGCTCGCGGTGAGCAGCGACCACGCCCCCTCGACCGGACCCCAGCCCAGGGACTGCGCCGCGTCCACCAGCAGCGGCACCCCGGCGGCCCCGCACAGCTCGGCCACCTCCGCCACCGGCTGGACGGTGCCCACCTCGTGGTTGGCCGACTGGAGGCAGGCCAGAGCGGTGGCCGGGTCCAGGGCGGCCGCGTACGCGTCGGGGGACACCGCCCCCAGCCGGTCCACCGCCACCTCCGTCACCGTGCCGCCGGAAGCCGCGTGCGCCTCGGCGGCGTGGAGGACGCAGCTGTGTTCGACCGCGGACACGACCAGCCGGCCGCCTACCCTCCGGCGCCCGGCCAGCGCCCCCGCCACGCCCGTGTGAACCGCGTGCGTCCCCGAAGGAGTGAACACGAGCTCGTCGGCGCGGCACCCCACCGCTTCGGCCGCCGCCTCCCGCGCCGCGTCCAGCAACAGCCGGGCGCGGCGCCCCTCGCGGTACAGCCGGACGGGATCGGCCCAGCCCTCGTCCAGGGCGGCCAGCAGGGCCTGCCTGGCCACGGGGTGCAGCGGGGCGGCGGAAGCGGAGTCGAAGTACGGCATACGGGCACGCTAACCGGCCCCCCGCCCCGGGCGAGGTCAGGGCCCGTCAGAAGGGGTGTCCCGCCCGCCGGTCAGGGCAGGATGGCCCGTCCCCCGGACGGCGCATCCATCCCTTCGGGGGCAGTAGCGGCGCGTTGGGCACCCTCCCCGCGCGACCCCAAATAGCGTCCAGTAGGGTTTGGTCCGCATAAACATCCAAACCCCTGCCTGCGTCAGGGCCGGCGACCGACCCGAACACGGCCGCGGCCGGCCGCGCGGGCCGAGACTCTCGGGAAGGCGCTACGTGAGTCCCTACGGCTCCGACCGCTCGCCGCGGCGCCCGATGCGGCGGAAGCTGCTGCAGGCGCTGACTGCGGGCGCGGTCCTGGCGACCGCCACTGGTTGCTCGTACAACTGGCAAGACTTCCCCCGCCTCGGAATGCCCACCCCGGTCACGGAGGAGGCGCCCCGCATCCTGTCCCTGTGGCAGGGGTCGTGGGCAGCCGCCCTCGTCACGGGCATCCTGGTCTGGGGCCTGATCATCTGGAGCGTCATCTTCCACCGGCGCAGCCGGACGAAGGTGGAGGTCCCCCCGCAGACCCGGTACAACATGCCCATCGAGGCGCTGTACACCGTGGTCCCGCTCATCATCGTCTCGGTGCTCTTCTACTTCACCGCGCGTGACGAGTCGAAGCTGCTGTCCCTCTCCGCCAAGCCGGCGCACACGATCAACGTGATCGGCTACCAGTGGAGCTGGGGCTTCAACTACGTCGAGGACGTCGACGGCGACGGGGCCACTCCGAAGGCGGGTGAGGTTCCCAAGAACCTCGCCAACATCCCGGACCGCTTCACCAAGGACTTCCCCGCGGGCGCCGAGGGCGTCTACGACAAGGGCGTCCCCGGCGAGCGGAACCCGCAGACCGGCAACCCGGGGCCGACCCTCTACCTGCCCAAGGGCGAGAAGGTCCGCTTCATCCTGTCGTCGAACGACGTCATCCACTCCTTCTGGGTGGTGCCCTTCCTGTTCAAGCAGGACGTGATCCCCGGTCACACCAACGTCTTCGAGGTCACCCCGGACCAGTTCGGCACCTACAAGGGCAAGTGCGCCGAGCTCTGCGGCGTCGACCACTCCCGGATGCTCTTCAACGTGAAGATCGTCTCGCCCGCCGAATACCAGGCGCACCTCAAGGAGCTGGCCAAGAAGGGGCAGACCGGCTTCCTCCCGGCCGGCATCAACCAGACGGACTCGGCCCGGAACGCGGAGACGAACAAACTGTGAGCATCCTCAACGAACCTCAGGGTGCCGCCGCAGCCGACTCGTACGAGAACGAGCTGCCGGTACGGCGCAAGCAGCCGGGCAACGTGGTCGTGAAGTGGATGACCACGACCGACCACAAGACCATCGGCACGATGTACCTGGTCACGTCGTTCGTGTTCTTCCTGATCGGCGGCGTGCTCGCGCTCTTCATGCGCGCCGAGCTGGCCCGTCCGGGCTCGCAGATCATGTCGAACGAGCAGTTCAACCAGGCGTTCACCATGCATGGCACGATCATGCTGCTGATGTTCGCCACCCCGCTGTTCGCGGGATTCGCGAACTGGATCATGCCGCTGCAGATCGGCGCGCCCGACGTGGCGTTCCCGCGGCTGAACATGTTCGCGTACTGGCTGTACCTCTTCGGCTCGACCATCGCGGTGGCCGGCTTCGTCACGCCGAACGGCGCCGCCGACTTCGGCTGGTTCGCCTACTCCCCGCTGTCGGACGCGGTCCGCTCGCCGGGCATCGGCGCCGACATGTGGATCATGGGTCTGGCCTTCTCGGGCTTCGGCACGATCCTCGGCTCGGTCAACTTCATCACCACGATCATCTGCATGCGCGCTCCCGGCATGACGATGTTCCGCATGCCGATCTTCACCTGGAACGTGCTGCTGACCGGTGTCCTGGTCCTGCTCGCCTTCCCGGTGCTGGCCGCCGCGCTCTTCGCGCTGGAGGCCGACCGGAAGTTCGGTGCGCACGTGTTCGACGCGTCCAACGGCGGCGCCCTGCTGTGGCAACACCTCTTCTGGTTCTTCGGCCATCCAGAGGTGTACATCATCGCGCTACCGTTCTTCGGCATCGTCTCCGAGATCATCCCGGTGTTCAGCCGCAAGCCGATGTTCGGTTACATCGGCCTGGTCGCCGCGACGATCGGCATCGCCGGCCTCTCGGTGACGGTGTGGGCCCACCACATGTACGTCACCGGCGGTGTGCTGCTGCCGTTCTTCTCCTTCATGACCTTCCTGATCGCGGTACCGACCGGTGTGAAGTTCTTCAACTGGATCGGCACCATGTGGAAGGGCTCGCTGTCCTTCGAGACCCCGATGCTCTGGACGATCGGCTTCCTGGTCACCTTCACCTTCGGTGGTCTGACCGGCGTCATCCTGGCCTCGCCCCCGATGGACTTCCACGTCTCCGACTCGTACTTCGTCGTCGCGCACTTCCACTACGTCGTCTTCGGCACCGTGGTCTTCGCGATGTTCGCCGGCTTCCACTTCTGGTGGCCGAAGTTCACGGGCAAGATGCTGGACGAGCGCCTCGGCAAGATCACGTTCTGGACGCTGTTCATCGGCTTCCACGGCACCTTCCTGGTGCAGCACTGGCTCGGTGCCGAGGGCATGCCGCGTCGTTACGCGGACTACCTCGCCGCCGACGGCTTCACCACCCTGAACACGATCTCCACGATCAGCTCCTTCCTGCTGGGCCTGTCGATGCTGCCCTTCATGTACAACGTCTGGAAGACGGCGAAGTACGGCAAGAAGATCGAGGTCGACGACCCGTGGGGCTACGGCCGTTCGCTGGAGTGGGCGACCTCCTGCCCGCCGCCGCGGCACAACTTCCTCACCCTGCCGCGGATCCGTTCCGAATCCCCGGCGTTCGACCTGCACCACCCGGAGATCGCGGCCCTCGACCACCTCGAGGACCACGCCGCCGGTGCCACGCAGGCCCTCACCGGCGACAAGGAGGCGGGCAAGTGAAGATCCAGGGCAAGCTGTTCCTGTGGCTCTCCTTCTTCATCCTGATCATGGCCATCGTCTACGGCGTGTGGTCGAAGGAGCCCGTGGGCACCACCGCGCTCTTCCTGGCCTTCGGCCTGAGCGTCATGATCGGCTACTACCTGGCCTTCACGGCCAAGCGCGTGGACGAGATGGCCCAGGACAACCTGGAGGCCGACGTCGCCGACGAGGCGGGCGAGCTGGGGTTCTTCTCCCCGCACAGCTGGCAGCCGCTCTCGCTGGGCATCGGCGGTGCGCTCGCGTTCATGGGCGTCATCTTCGGCTGGTGGCTCATGTACTTCTCGGCCCCGATCATCGTGATCGGCCTGTGGGGCTGGGTGTACGAGTACTACCGCGGTGAGAACCAGAACCAGTAGCAGGACCCGAGAGCACGGCACCTGGGGCCCGGACACCTCCAACGGAGGAGTCCGGGCCCCTCGTTTGCAGTCACCCCGCGCGCCGTAATTGTCATATCTTCATAGCGTTGGCTCCATGAAGCACTCACCGCGTCTTTGGACGGTACTCAGCTGCTCCCTGCTGGTCGCGTCCCTCGGGGCCGGCGCCACCGCGTGCGGGGGGTCCGACGACAACCCGCTGTCCGCCCGCCCGTACGACGCGGGCGACCACGTCGCCTTCAACCAGGCCGCGGGCGGCCGTCCGGTCGACCCCAACCGGCCCTTCGAGGTCACCTCGAAGGGCAGCGGAACCCGGATCACCGACGTGACCGTCGTGGACACCCACGGCCGCCGGCTGGCGGGCGAGCTCTCCGCCAAGGGCGACCGCTGGCACAGCACCGCCCCGATGGCCGCCGGCGTGCACTACACCGCCACCGTGAGCACGGAGGACGAGCGGGGCGCCCCAGGGCAGCGCACGCTGACGTTCGACACCACCCCGGCCAAGAAGGTCCTCCAGGTGGAATTCGGCCCGGACGCGGGCAAATACGGCGTCGGCCAGCCCCTCACGGCCGAACTGAACGAGCCGGTCCACGACAAGGCCGCCCGCGCCCTCGTGGAGCGCGGTCTGGTCGTGGACGCGCCGTCGGGCGTCGAGGGTGCCTGGCACTGGGTGGACGACAAGCACCTGCACTTCCGGCCCAAGGAGTACTGGCCCGCCCACTCCACGGTCTCCGTCCGGAGCAACCTCGAAGGCGTCAGGGTCACCGACGATCTCTACGGGACCGTCAGCAAGCCGCTGAAGCTGGAGATCGGGGACCGCGTCGAGGTCACCACCGACGCCGCGGCCCACTACCTCACCTTCAAGCGCAACGGTGAAGTGATCAACACCATTCCGGTGACCACGGGGAAGCCCGGCTTCTCCACGCGCAACGGCATCAAGGTGGTCCTGGGCAAGCAGTACTACGTCCAGATGCGCGGGGACACCGTCGGCATCGGCGGCAGCGAGTACTACAACCTGCCCGTCTACTACGCGACGCGCGTCACCTGGAGTGGTGAATACGTCCACGCCGCGCCGTGGTCCGTCGACTCCCAGGGCTACGAGAACGTCAGCCACGGCTGCACGGGCATGAGCACCGGCAACGCCGCCTGGTTCTACGAGAACATCACCGAGGGCGACATCGTCAAGGTGATCAACAGCATCGGCGAGGACATGGACACCTTCGGCAACGGCTTCGGCGACTGGAACATGGACTGGAAGGACTGGCGCGAGGGCAGCGCCCTGGTGGGCGGCACCCAGGAAGGCCGCAACGCGGTCGACCAGGCCCGACTGCGCCCCCAGGTCTGAACCGGCCCCGCAGGCACGCCCAGCGGCCCCGAACCGGCCCCCGGAAGCCCCTGAGGCTCCCGACGGGCCGGTTCCGCTCGAGCCGCGCCCGGAGGGCCCGGAGGGGCCCTAGGCGTCCAGGGACAGCCGGGCGCGCAGCAGGCGCGCCAGGGTCTGCGGGAACTCCACCGGGTCGACCGGAAGGGTGACCGCCGCGTCCGCGCGGCTCCAGGTGGCCAGCCAGGCGTCCTGCGGGCGCCCCATCAGCAACAGCACCGGCGGACAACGGAAGATCTCGTCCTTGATCTGCCGGCACACGCCCATGCCGCCCGCCGGAACGGCCTCGCCGTCCAGCACGCACGCGTCCACGCCGCCCTCGTCCAGCGCCTTGAGGACCGCCGGCAGCGTCGCGCACTCCAGGAACTCCACCGGCGGCAGGTCCGCGGCCGGCCTGCGCCCGGAGGCCAGCCGCACCTGCTCCCGGGTGCCCGCGTCGTCGCTGTAGACCAGAACTCGCGCAGTCGCCCGCATTTCGTTCCTCCACGTGTGCCCGTGAATCACGTTGATGTTGCGCGGGATGCTACTCCGTCCGACCGCTTGTCAACATCGGTTCGGCCGGGCCCGCGGACACCTGCCGGTAAGCCGATCTGATGGGCCGTTCGGGCCTTGCACACCCCTCTGACACTCCGAACGGCACCCCCCGGGGTGAGGGCGGGATAAGCGACCGACATAATGTCGGTCGTGGCGACAGCAACGACAGTAGATACCGGGCACGCGCACCCGACGGTCAACCGGCCGAACCTCGTCAGCGTCGGAACCATCATCTGGTTGAGTTCCGAGCTGATGTTCTTCGCGGCCCTCTTCGCGATGTACTTCACCCTGCGATCCGTGACGGGCGCCGAGTACTGGACAGAACAGGCTTCGGCCTTGAACCTGCCCTTCTCGGCGACGAACACCACGATCCTGGTGCTCTCCTCCCTCACCTGCCAGCTCGGCGTATTCGCCGCCGAGCGCGGTGACGTGAAGAAGCTCCGGACGTGGTTCATCGTCACGTTCGTCATGGGTGCGATCTTCATTGGCGGCCAGGTGTTCGAGTACACCGATCTGGTCAAGGAGGAGGGACTCTCCCTCAAGTCCGGACCGTACGGATCGGTGTTCTACCTGACCACCGGCTTCCACGGTCTGCACGTGACAGGCGGTCTCATCGCCTTCCTGCTGGTCCTCGGCCGGACGTACGCGGCCAAGAGGTTCACCCACGAACAGGCCACGTCGGCCATCGTCGTGTCCTACTACTGGCACTTCGTCGATGTCGTCTGGATCGGCCTCTTCGCGACGATCTACCTGATCAAGTAGCGAACACGTCGCCGGGCAGGCCCCGGCAACCCATCCAGAAACACCGACGCAGAAGATCCTGACACCGGGGTAATCCGTGAAAAAGCTCTCCGCACGACGACGCCATCCGCTGGCGGCGGTCGTCGTTCTACTCCTCGCGCTGGCGGCCACTGGGGGGCTTTACGCCGCCTTCGCCCCCGCGGGCAAGGCGCAGGCCGATGAAACCGCCCAGTCCCTCGCCATCGAGGAGGGCAAGAAGCTCTACGCCGTGGGCTGCGCAAGCTGCCACGGAACCGGCGGTCAGGGTTCCACTGACGGCCCCAGCCTGGTCGGCGTCGGCTCCGCGGCCGTCGACTTCCAGGTGAGCACGGGCCGCATGCCCGCCCAGCAGCCCGGCGCCCAGGTGCCGGCGAAGCCTCCGGTCTACACGCAGGCCCAGATCGACCAGCTGGCCGCGTACATCTCCTCCCTGGGAGCCGGCCCGTCCGTGCCCACCCAGAAGCAGGTCGACCCGGCGGGTGCCGACATCGCCAAGGGTGGCGAACTGTTCCGCAACAACTGCGCGCAGTGCCACAACTTCACCGGCGAGGGCGGCGCCCTGACGCACGGCAAGTACGCTCCCAACCTTGCGGACGTCTCGCCGAAGCACATCTACGAGGCCATGCTCACCGGCCCGCAGAACATGCCCTCCTTCCCCGACAGCACGATGCCGGAGAAGCAGAAGAAGGACATCATCGCGTACCTCCAGAACGTGAACGGCGACGAGTCGGTCAGCCCTGGCGGCCTGAAGCTCGGTGGCCTCGGCCCCGTCTCCGAGGGTCTGTTCGGCTGGATCTTCGCTCTGGGTGCGCTGATCGCTGTCGCCGTCTGGGTCGCGGCCCACACCGCTAAGGCCAAGAAGTCATGAGTAGCCAAGACATTCCCGAAGAGAAGCACCTGCCGAGCGAGCAGGGCGACGCGCACCACGGTGGCGTAGCAGTCGCGGACGACCCGTTCGCCGACCCGGGCCTGCCGGTCCACAAGCCGCGCATCCAGGACATCGACGAGCGGGCCGCCAAGCGGTCCGAGCGCACTGTCGCGATGCTGTTCACGCTGTCGATGCTGGCCACGATCGGCTTCATCGCCGCGTACGTGACCATCCCCGTCGACAGGTTCGTGTACATCTTCCCCATCGGGAAGGTGAGCGGCCTGAACTTCGCCCTCGGCCTGACCCTGGGCACGGCCCTCTTCTGCATCGGCGCGGGCGCGGTCCACTGGGCCCGCACCCTGATGTCCGACGTGGAGGTCGCCGACGAGCGCCACGCCATCGCGGCGCCGCCGGAGGTCAAGGCCAAGGTCCTCCAGGACTTCGCCGACGGTGCGAGCGAGTCGGCCATCGGCCGCCGTCCGCTGATCCGCAACACCATGCTGGGCGCGCTGGCCATGCTGCCGCTGTCCGCCCTGGTGATCATGCGGGACCTGGGCCCGCTGCCCGAGGACAAGCTCCGCAAGACCGTCTGGGCCAAGGGCAAGCTGCTCATCAACCAGAACACGATGGAGCCGCTGCGTCCCGAGGACGTGGTCGTCGGTTCGCTGACCTTCGCCATGCCGGAAGGCCTGGAGGAGACCCAGCACGACTTCCAGAACCAGATCGCCAAGGCCGCCCTGATGATCGTCCGGCTCCAGCCGCAGGACATCAAGGACAAGCGGGAGCTGGAGTGGTCCCACGACGGCATCGTGGCGTTCTCCAAGATCTGTACCCACGTCGGCTGCCCGATCAGCCTGTACGAGCAGCAGACGCACCACGTGCTCTGCCCGTGCCACCAGTCCACCTTCGACCTCTCCGACGGCGCCCGAGTCATCTTCGGCCCCGCTGGTCACGCGCTTCCGCAGCTGCGGATCGGCGTCAATGACGAAGGCTTCCTCGAAGCGCAGGGCGACTTCGAAGAGCCCGTCGGTCCTGCATTCTGGGAGCGCGGATGAGCACTGCCACCACCACCGACAGTCAGCGCAAAGCGCCCGCCGGCGAGCGGGTAGCGGACTGGGCCGACGGCCGCCTGGGCATCTACAGCCTGGCCAAGTCGAACATGCGCAAGATCTTCCCGGACCACTGGTCCTTCATGCTCGGTGAGATCTGCCTCTACAGCTTCATCATCATCATCCTCACGGGTGTGTACCTGACGCTGTTCTTCCACCCGAGCATGAACGAGGTCGTCTACCACGGCCCGTACGTGCCGATGCAGGGCGTCCCGATGTCAGAGGCCTTCGCCTCGACGCTCGACATCAGCTTCGACGTCCGCGGCGGTCTGCTCATCCGGCAGATCCACCACTGGTCGGCGCTCATCTTCGTCGCGGCCATGGTCGTGCACATGATGCGCGTGTTCTTCACCGGCGCGTTCCGCAAGCCGCGTGAGGTCAACTGGATCTTCGGCTTCCTGCTGCTGGTCCTCGGCATGTTCACCGGTTTCACCGGTTACTCCCTGCCGGACGACCTGCTCTCGGGCACCGGTGTCCGCTTCATGGAGGGCGCGATCCTGTCCGTGCCGATCGTCGGCACGTACCTGTCGTTCTTCCTCTTCGGCGGCGAGTTCCCCGGCGGCGACTTCGTCGCACGGTTCTACTCGATCCACATCCTGCTGCTGCCCGGCATCATGATGGGCCTGCTGGTGGCCCACCTGATCCTGGTCTTCTACCACAAGCACACCCAGTACGCGGGCCCCGGCAAGACGAACAACAACGTCGTCGGCATGCCGCTGCTGCCGGTCTACATGGCCAAGGCCGGAGGCTTCTTCTTCCTGGTCTTCGGTGTCATCGCGGCCATCGCGGCGCTCGCCTCGATCAACCCGATCTGGGCGCTCGGCCCGTACCGCCCGGACCACGTGTCCACCGGTGCGCAGCCCGACTGGTACATGGGTATGCCGGAAGGCCTGATCCGTGCCATGCCGGGCTGGGAGATCAACCTGTGGGGCCACACCCTCGTCCTGGGCGTGTTCATCCCGCTGCTGCTCTTCCCGCTGGTGCTGGGCGCGATCGCCGTCTGGCCGTTCATCGAGTCCTGGGTCACCGGGGACAAGCGTGAGCACCACCTGCTGGACCGCCCGCGCAACGTCCCGACCCGTACGGCCTTCGGTGTCGCCTGGATCGCGGAGTACATCGTGCTCCTGATCGGCGGTGGAAACGACATGTTCGCGCAGTACTTCCACCTCTCGATCAACAACATCACCTGGTTCGTCCGGATCGGCTTCTTCGTCGTCCCGGTCCTCGCCTTCATCGCCACCAAGCGGATCTGCCTCGGCCTCCAGCGCCGGGACCACGACAAGGTGCTGCACGGTCGCGAGACCGGCATCATCAAGCGCCTGCCGCACGGTGAGTTCGTCGAGGTCCACGAGCCGCTGCCGCAGGCCAAGCTGCACACGCTCACCGCGCATGAGCAGTACCAGCCGATCGAACTCGGCCCGACGGTCGACGAGAACGGCGTGGAGCGCAAGCCCAAGGCCATGGAGAAGCTCCGCGCGAAGCTCAGCAAGGGCTTCTACGCGGAGAACAACCAGATTCCGAAGCCCACGGTGGAGGAGTACAAGGAGATCCAGAGCGGCCACGGCCACCACTGATCTCCGGGAGGACCCGTTAGAGGGATCGGTTCCGGCCAATCCCCGTGTCGCCACGGCGAGAGCCCCGTCCAGGGTCTGGACGGGGCTCTTTGCCGTCCGCCGAGGCTGGATAGGCTGGGCTCCTCACCCCATTCGACGTGGAACTTTCCCGAGCAGCAGGAGCGGACCATGAACGTTGTGACCCCGGCAGGCGGCGACAGCGTGGCGGCCCGCGGCTGGCCGGGTCTCCTCGACGCCCTGCTCACCGGCCGGGACCTGGGCCCGGACGACACCGCCTGGGCCATGGACCGGATCATGCGGGGCGAGGCCACGGACGCGCAGATCGCCGGGTTCGTGGTGGCGCTGCGGGCCAAGGGGGAGACCGTCGCGGAGATCAACGGCATGGTGCGTGCCATGTACGAACACGCCAACCTCATCGAGGTCCCGGGCCGGACGGTGGACATCGTCGGCACGGGCGGGGACGGCGCGAAGACGGTCAACATCTCCACCATGTCGGCGCTCGTGGTGGCCGGAACGGGCGCCAAGGTGGTCAAGCACGGGAACCGGGCCGCCTCTTCGGCGAGCGGCTCCTCCGACGTACTGGAGAAGCTCGGCGTCAACCTCAACCTCACCCCGGCCCGGGTCGTCGAGGTCGCGGAAGAGGCCGGCATCACCTTGTGCTTCGCCGTCAAGTTCCACCCCGCGCTGCGGCACGTGGCGGCGGCCCGCAAGGAGCTGGGCATCCGGACCACCTTCAACTTCCTCGGCCCGCTGACCAACCCGGCGAAGGTGCGCGCGCAGGCCACGGGCGTGGCCGACGCCCGGGTGGCGCCCATCGTCGCCGGGGTGCTCGCGGAGCGGGGTTCCTCGGCGCTGGTCTTCCGCGGCGACGACGGCATGGACGAACTGACCACGACCGCCACCTCGCGGGTCTGGTGGGTCCGCGAGGGCACCGTCACCGAGCTGCCGTTCGACCCGCGCGACGTCGGTATCCCGATCGTGGGCGCCGGGGACCTGCGCGGCGAGGACGCCTCGTACAACGCGGACGTCGCCCGCCGGTTGCTGGCCGGCGAGACCGGTCCCGTACGCGACGCCGTCCTGCTGAACTCGGCGGCTGCCCTGGTGGCGCTGGATCCGGGCACGGGCTCGCTGGAGGAGCAGATCGCCGCGGGCATCGCCCGTGCGGCCGAATCCATCGACTCGGGCGCGGCGCGGGCGGCGTTGGAGCGCTGGGTCGCGGCCAGCAACGCGTAGGTCCTCGGGCGCGGCGGTGGGCCCCGGTCCGGAATGTGGACCGGGGTCCCCGGCGTGGGGGATCTTGTGGCAGGATGCTGGGCAGGTCACGAGTGACAGCGTTTTGGCCCCGGCTCGCTGTCCGGCAACCCTCCTTCCGTGGCGGGGTGCCCCGGGTGATGACCAGGCCGTAGGCAGTGAGGTCTACGGCAAGCGCGGATCCCTCGAAACCGGGGATCCTGGTTGTCGAGGAGCGTTTTCCATGAGCAAGCGAATGCGATAGGGCGGCTCCGCCCCTTCTTCACCCTCGGAAACAGGGTCCCTTCCGCGTACCCGCATCCCCGAGGCATCCCCGTACCCCGGACGGCCGCAGGGCCGTACCCGCGTACGGGCAGACCCCGAAGCCGTTCCGCCCTGCCGCCGGGAGACACCGCCATGTCCGCATACGCATCCGCAACCGCATCCCTGAACACCACCGCCGACCGCACCCCGTGTGCCGAGCCGCTGCCCGTGCTCGGCCGGGACGTCACCGTCCCGCTCGTCACCGGTGGCGAGGTCACCTACGCGGCGCTCGACTACGCGGCCAGCGCGCCGGCGCTGCAGCGGGTGTGGGACGACGTGGCCGCGTACGCCCCGTACTACGGCAGCGTGCACCGCGGCGCCGGGTACCTCTCGCAGCTGTCCACCGACCTGTTCGAGCAGAGCCGGGTCACGGTCGCGGAGTTCCTGGACTGCCGCCCCGCCGACCAGGTGGTCTTCACCCGGTCCACGACCGACTCGCTGAACCTGCTCGCCGCCGTGCTCCCGGCCGGCTGCCAGGTCTTCGTCTTCGAGACCGAGCACCACGCGTCGCTGCTGCCGTGGGGCGACGCGCGGGTCACCTACCTCGACGCGCCGCGCACCCCGGACGAGGCCGTCGCCACCCTGGAGCGGGCGCTGGCCGCGCGGGACCCTTACGGCCCGGCGCTGGTGTGCGTCACCGGCGCGTCCAACGTCACCGGCGAACTGTGGCCGGTGAAGGAACTCGCCGCCGCGGCGCACGCCCACGGCGCGCGGATCGTGCTGGACGCCGCCCAGCTGGCGCCGCACCACCCCGTCTCGGTGCGGGAACTGGACGTGGACTGGATCGCCTTCTCCGGGCACAAGCTCTACGCGCCGTTCGGCTCGGGCGTGCTCGCCGGGCGGGCCGACTGGCTCCAGGAGGCGCAGCCCTACCTGGCCGGTGGCGGAGCCTCGCGGAAGGTGGCGCGGCGCGAGGACGGGGGCGTGGACGTCGAGTGGCACACCACGGCCGCGCGGCACGAGGCCGGCTCCCCGAACGTCATCGGCGTCTACTCCATCGCCTCCGCCTGCCGGGCGCTGACCGAGGCGGGCTTCGAGGGCCTGGTCGAGCGGGAGCAGCACCTGATCGGCAAGGTCCGCGACGGCCTGGCGGAGGTCCCGGCGGTCCGCGTGCTGTCCCTGTTCGGCAACGACGCCCCGCGGGTCGGCGTGATCTCGTTCGTGGTGGAGGGCTGGAACAGCTCGCACTTCGCCGCCGCGCTGTCGGCCGAGTACGGCATCGGCGTCCGCGACGGCCTGTTCTGCGCCCACCCGCTGGTGCGGACGCTGCTCGGCAGTGAGCCGCAGGCCCAGGGCGAATGCGGAGCGCCGGAGGCGGCGGGCGAGCGGAGCGAGGTGGGGGTCCCCCCGGCCGAAGGCCGGGGGAGGTCGCTGAACGCGATCCGCGTCAGCTTCGGCGCGGGCACCCCCGACGAGCACGTCGAGCGCTTCGTCCGCGCGGTCCGCGAGCTCGTCGCGGACGGCGCCAAGTGGAAGTACCGCACCGAAGAGGGCCGCTGCGTCCCCGTTTCCTGACGCGCCTGCGGGGGAGCCGCGCTCCCGCGCACGTCCTGTCCGGCGACGGCACGCCCGGGAGTCCGTGACGGGCAGCCGGCGGCCGAGCGGCCCGGCCGGGGGAGAGCCGGCCGGAGCCGTGGGGCGGGCCCGGGGCGCCGGCCCGGGTTCCGCTGCCCCCGGCCAGGACTACGCGTCGAGGCCGATGGCGAACGCGGCTTCCAGGTCGTGCTGGGAGTACGTGCGGAACGCCACGTGGGTGTCCGTCGCCTCCACGCCCGGGATCTTGCTGATGCGGCCCGGGATGATGTCCGCCAGGTTCTCGTGGCGGGCGACGCGGACCAGCGCGATGAGGTCGTAGGTGCCGGTGACGGAGTAGACCTCGCTGACGCTGTCCAGCTGCGCGATGGACTCGGCGATCTCGGGGATGCGGTCCACGCTGGTCTTGATGAGCACGATCGCGGTGATCACGGTTGGCTGTCTCCCTCGCTGGCCGTCGCTGGTCGCTTCACTCTAGTCGCACGCCGATACCGCACCCAGGCGTAGGCGAACCCGACGGAGAAGCCCACCACGTGGGCCAGGTACGCCACCCCCGGCCCGCTCGCCGCCCGGTGGGCCGCCAGCCACTGCAGGACGAACCAGAACATCAGCACGATCCACGCGGGGAACCGCAGCGGCAGGAAGAACAGGAACGGGAACAGGCTCGTCACCCGGGCCCGCGGGAACAGGCACAAGAACGCCCCCAGCACCGCCGAGATCGCCCCCGAGGCGCCGACCAGCGTCTGGTCGGAGGTGGCGTTGGCCGCCGCGTAGGCCGCAAGGGCCAGGTAGCCGCAGGCGACGTAGAAGACCAGGAACGCCGCCCGGCCCATCCGCTCCTCCGCCATCGCGCCGAACACGTGGAGGAAGAGCATGTTGCCGAGCAGGTGCAGCCAGCTCCCGTGCACGAACAGTGCCGTCAGCGGCGTGAGCAGGGCCCGTGCCGTCCCCGCGAAGAGCTCGTCCGGGACCACGCCCCAGCGCCGGAAGTACGCCGTCCCCGTCTCCAGCAGCAGGTCACCCGTCCCGTACTCCGGGTTCAGCCCGGAGGCCGGGCCGAGGACGAACACCAGACAGCAGCCCGCGATCAGCGCGCGGGTGACCACCGGGCCCCGCACGGCCTCCCGCAAGGCCTCGGCGAGGGCCTGCCACCTTACGATCATGGGACAGAGCATGACGCAGCACAGCCCCCGTGCGGGTGGTGCCAGGCCGTAGGGTTACGTGCTGCGGTCCGTCGAAGGTGCCATCGGCCCCCGACGGCCCGCGGGCGGCTTTAATTGAAAGAGCTACGAAGGAGAGAGCGACCTGATGACGGTTCCCCTGCCGACCGACACCACACGGTGGCGCTGCACCCTGTGCGGCAACCTCACGCGCTTCGACGTCACCCGGTCGTCGAAGGTCGTGGAGTACGTCCACCTGGACCTCGCCGGGGAGCCCAAGGTCGAGGAGCGCGAGGTGGTCAATGAGACCATCGAGTCGGTCCGCTGCCGCTGGTGCAACGCGGTGGACCAGATCGAGCTCGTGGACAGGCCGGGCACGGACTCCTGACGGAGCCGGGCCCACAGTAGATCACGGTAGGGGTGACGGATTGTGGAGCCAGCAAGCGGCGCTGAGCCGGCCGACGCGGCCGGCGACGCCGCGGAGGTGCTCGACCGCCCGCTGCCGGAAGGCGTGCGGCGCCGGGTCATCGCGCTCGTCTCGGACGCCTTCGGCGGCCTGACCGTCGCGGACCTGCCCGCGCAGCTGCGCCAGTACGCCCGGTTCACCCCGACCCGGCGCGCCAAGTTCGCCGGCAACGCGATGGCCGCGGCGGTGGAGACGGACGCCGTCTTCCGCGGACGCGTCGCGGAGAAGCTCCGGGACGCCCAGGCGGAGCTGGCCGGGGCACTGGAGTGCGGTGCCCCGCCCGCCGCCGCCGACCCGCTGGACGTGGCGGCGGCCGCGTACGTCCTGCGCCCCTCCGGCTGGGTCAAGCTCGTCGCCGCCGCCGGTGAGGAGGTCCAGCGGGCGGACGCCGAACGGGTCGGCGACGAGACCCGGCGCGAGCTGGAACGGCTGCGCGAGGAACTCGCCCACGCGCGCGAGACGCAGCGCTCGGGCGGCGAGCAGGTACGGGCCGAGCTCGACGCCGCCCGCAAGGAAGCGGAATCGCTTCACCGCAAGCTGCGCAGCGCCCAGAGCGACGTCAAGCGGGGCGAGGCGGCCCTGCGCAAGCTGACCGCCGAGGTCGACGGCATCCGCGGTGACGCGGCCGCCCGGGTCGCCGCCGCCGAGAGCGAGAGCCGCCGGCTCAAGTCCCGTCTGGCGGAGGTGGAGTCGGCGCTGGAGACCTCGCGCCGGGCCACCCGGGAGGGGCGCAGCATCGAGGACATGCGGCTGCGGCTGCTGCTGGACACCGTCCTCGACGCGGCCGCCGGGCTGCGCCGCGAGCTGGCACTGCCGCCGGTCTCCACGCGGCCGGCCGACACGGTGGACGCGGTGGAGCCGGGCCGGATGACGCCGAAGGACATCGCGGCACGTGCCCTGTCGGAGACCGATCCGGCGCTGCTGGACCAGCTGTTGGCGCTGCCCCAGGCGCACTTGGTGGTCGACGGCTACAACGTGACGAAGACCGGCTACCCGACGATGCCGCTGGAGAAGCAGCGGCTGAGGCTGCTGGGCGGGCTGTCGATGCTGGCCGCCCAGACGGGTGCGGAGATGACCTGTGTCTTCGACGGCGCCGAACTGGCCGCCCCGGTGCTGCTCGCACCGCCGCGCGGGGTGCGCGTGCTGTTCTCCAAGGCGGGGGTGACGGCGGACGAGCTGATCCGCCAGCTGGTGCGGGCCGAGCCGCCCGGCCGTCCGGTGGTCGTGGTGTCCACCGACCGGGAGGTCGCGGACGGGGTGGCGAAGTCCGGAGCCCGGCCCGTTACGTCCGCCTTGCTCCTCAAGCGGCTTTCGCGCGTTTCGTAAGGTTCACGCCGTCGATGCGGCGTATTCGGGCGTCTTGGCAACTGCCGTCCCCGATGTCGGAATTGGCGGTGCATCGAGGGAACGTACCGTCAACTCCCCGGCACCCACAGTGGCCTGGGTGTGAAGAAGTCGTTGAAGGGGCGATTTTTTGCTCCCGGGGATTTGAAGTGATCACAGCGGGGTCACTAGTGTCTGTTCAAACCTTCGTGCGGTAGATCACTCATTCGGGGTGACGGCGGAGGTGCTGCCGCCGTGTGTGAGTGCCCCATCGGCGGCCGGAGGAAGAAGGAGCTCGCCTTCGTGGCGTCCCACCGTCGACCCAAGCAGCCCACCCGCACGCGCGTGTCCGTGCTCACCGCCCTCGCCGCGGCCACCGTCGCGCTCACCTCCCAGGCGGCGAGCGCCGCTCCGGGGCAGCCGAGCAAGGACGAGGTCAAGGCGAAGGTCGACGCCCTCTACGACGAGGCGGAACAGGCCACCGAGAAGTACAACGGGGCCAAGGACCGCCAGGACAAGCTGGAGAAGGAGATCGCGCAGCTCCAGGACTCGGTGGCGCGCGGCCAGCTCGAACTCAACGACATGCGCAACACGCTGGGTTCGATGGCCAGCGCGCAGTACCGCACCGGCGGCATCGACCAGTCCCTCACCCTCCTCCTCTCCGACGACCCGCAGAGCTACCTCGACAAAGCCTCCACGCTCCAGCAGTTGAGCGGCAAGCAGATCGAGGCCGTCGGCAGGATCCAGGCCAAGCAGCGTGCCCTCGCGCAGCAGCGCCAGGAGGCCGCCGGCAAGCTCGCGGACCTCGACGCCACCCGCAAGGTGCTCGGCGAGCAGAAGAAGGCCACGCAGGACAAGCTCGCCGAGGCGCAGGCCCAGTTGAACAGCCTGAGCGCGCAGGACCGGGCCCGGCTCCAGGACGAGGAGGGCAAGGCCAGCAGCAGCGCCGCCCAGAGCGCCGGGAACGTCAAGGGTTCGGGTCGGGCCGGTGCCGCGCTCGCCGCCGCCAAGACGAAGCTGGGCAGCGGCTACCACATGGGCGACACGGGGCCCAACTCCTTCGACTGCTCCGGACTCACCCAGTGGGCCTACGCGCAGGCGGGTGTCAGCATCAGCCGTGTCACCTACACCCAGGTGAACGACGGGACCCGCATCGGCCGCAGCCAGCTCCAGCCGGGCGACCTGGTGTTCTTCTACGACGACCTGCACCACGTCGGCCTGTACGCGGGCAACAACATGACGCTGCACGCCTCCAACCCGAAGGGCGGCGTCAAGTACGAGTCGATGGACAACATGCCGTTCCAGTTCGGCGTCCGCGTCGGCTGATCCGAACCCCCAGGACGCGCCGTACACCGCCCATCCGGGCGAATTGCTCGGCTCGGCCCTGACCCCGCGCCCCGCCGGTGACCTGCGTCTGCGGCGGGGCGTCGCCGTGTGTGCCCCCGTACGGCCGTCGTCGGTGCCCCGCGGCTGCGGCTACTGTCTGCCAGCGCGGAACCCGGCACACGGCCGTCCACGGGGGGCGGACCCGGGCTGCGCGCAGCGCAAGGGAGCGGTTTCACGTGGCGTCCCATCGCCGGCCCGGGCTCACCGGCCTCGACCGGAGCACCAAGCTCACCACCTTCACCGCCGCCGCGGCCGGCGCCGCCGTCGCCCTCACGGGAGCGGTCGCGAGCGCGGCACCGGCCCTCCCGCAGGACCCCCCGGCCGGCGCCCGCGCCCAGGTCGACCGGCTCTTCGAGGAGGCCGAGCAGGCCACCGAGCGCTACAACGAGGCCGACGAGAAGGCAGGCAAGCTCCGCGCCGAGATCAGCCGGGCCCAGGACGCGGTGGCCCGGGGCCAGGACCGCATCAACACCATGCGCAACGTACTCGGCGCCTTCGCCGGGGCCCAGTACCGCTCCGGGGGCCTCGACCCCGCCCTCGCGCTGATGCTGTCCGAGGACCCCGACGGCTACCTCGACAACGCCGCCGTGCTCGACCGGCTCAGCGGCCGCCAGGCCCGGCAGCTCGGCGAACTGCGCGAGGAGCAGCGCAGGATCGCCCAGGAGCGCCAGGAGGCCTCCGTCAAGCTGGCCCAGCTGGACTCGCTGCGCTCGGACGTCGCGGAGCACAAGCGGGCCGTCACGGCGAAGCTCGCGGCCGCCCGCCGGCTGCTCGACGCGATGCCGTCCGAGGAGCGGGCCGACTTCGAGCGGGCCTCGCGCTCGGGGGGCCGCGCCGACGCGCTGCCCGACCTGCCCTCGGCCGTCCCCGCCTCCTCCCGGGCGGCGGCCGCCGTGCGGGCGGCCCGGGCCGCGGTCGGGCGGCCGTACGTGTGGGGGTCGACCGGACCGTCCGGGTTCGACTGCTCCGGGCTGATGGTGTGGTCCTACCGCCAGGCCGGGGTCTCCCTTCCGCGCACCTCGCAGGCACAGCGGTACGCGGGCCGGCACGTGCCGCTGTCGCAGGCGCAGCCGGGGGACCTGGTGACGTACCGCTCGGACGCCAGCCACGTCGCCATGTACGTCGGCAACGGCCAGGTGATCCACGCCCCCTACCCGGGCGCCCGGGTGCGGTACGACCCGGTCGGGATGATGCCGGTGTCCTCCGTGACCCGGCCCTGACGCACCGGGTGCGTACGATCGGCGGATGCCCCCCGCCCGCCGCCCCGTACGCCTGCTCGTGCTCGCCCTGCTGCTGCTGTGCGGGCTGCCGGCCGGCTGCGCCGCTCCCGGCGGCGGCGCCGGGGACCCCGCCGTCCGGCGGGCCGTCGCCGACTGGGCCGCCGCGCCGCCCGCCCGGCTCGCCGGGATCCCGCTGGAGGGGTGGTCGTACGAGGTCACCTCGGTGCGCCGGGACGGCGTACGGGCCTTCGCGCGGGCGGCGCTGCACTACCGCCTGACCGGCTACGACACCGCTGCGGCGGACGCGCGGCGCGAGGTGGAACTCGCGCGGGACGACGCCGGCGGCTGGCGGGTCACGGCCGACCGCCCCGCGCCCGGGGCGCCGCCGCAACTGTGGGACCAGGGGGCGGTGACGGCCGTACGCGGGGCGCACGCGCTGGTGCTGGGGGTCGGCCAGAGCCCGGGGACCCTGTCCGCCATCGCGGCGCAGACCGACCGCGCGGTGCCCGCGGCGAGCGCCGCCTGGCCGCGGCCGTGGGCCGGCCGGGCGGTGGTGCTCGTCCCGGCGACGCTCGACGCGATGGCGGCGCTGCTCGGGCAGCCCGCCGACGCCTACCGGGGGATGGGCGCCGTCACCACCGGCCGGGTGGGGGCCGGTCCGGCCCCGGCCGACCGGGTCGTGATCAACCCGGAGGGGTACGCGGGGCTGTCGGAAGCGGGCCGGGACATCGTGCTGACCCACGAGGTCACCCATGTGGCGACCCGCGCCGCGACCTCGGCCACCACCCCCCTGTGGCTGTCCGAGGGCTTCGCGGACTGGGCCGCGTACCGCGCCACGGACCGCACCCCGGCCGAGGCCGCGCCGGAGCTGGCCCGCGCGGTGCGCCGGGGCGGTCTCCCGGGCGCGCTGCCCGCGGACGGGGACTTCGCCTTCGGCGGTGACCCGCAGGCGCTCGCGCGGTCGTACGAGGGGGCGTGGCTCGCCTGCCGGCTCATCGCGGCGAAGTGGGGCGACGCGGCCCTGGTGCGGCTGTACGAGAGGGCGGGCGCCCCCCTGTCCGTGGCCCTGGACGAGACCCTGGGGACGGACCGGGGCGAACTGACCCGGCTCTGGCGCGAGACCCTGCGGGAGCAGCTCGGTTAGGGGCGTCCGGTACGTTGGCTGGCGATGCACAAGACGCTGATCGTGACCAATGACTTCCCGCCGCGACCGGGCGGCATCCAGGCCTTCCTGCACAACATGGCGCTGCGGCTGGATCCCGACCGGATCGTCGTCTACGCCTCCACCTGGAAGCACGACGAAGAGGGCCGCGCGGCGACCGCCGCCTTCGACGCGGAGCAGCCGTTCCAGGTCGTGCGCGACCGTACGACGATGCTGCTGCCGACGCCGCGCGTGACACGGCGTGCGGTGGAGCTGTTGCGCGAACGCGGCTGCCAGTCGGTCTGGTTCGGCGCCGCGGCCCCGCTGGGCCTGATGGCCCCGGCGCTGCGGCGGGCGGGGGCCCGGCGGATCGTCGCGACCACGCACGGGCACGAAGCGGGCTGGGCACAGCTGCCGGCCGCCCGGCAGCTGCTGCGGCGGATCGGCGAGGGCACCGACACCCTGACCTACCTGGGCCAGTACACCCGCACCCGGATCGCCTCGGCGGTCACGGAGCGGGCGGCGGCGCGGATGACGCAGCTGCCGCCCGGGGTCGACGAGAAGACCTTCCACCCCGGGTCCGGCGGAGCGGCGGTGCGGGCCCGGCTGGGCCTGACCGACCGGCCGGTGGTGGTGTGCGTGTCCCGGCTCGTGCCCCGCAAGGGGCAGGACACCCTCATCGAGGCGATGCCGCGGATCCTGGCGGCGGTGCCGGACGCGGTGCTGCTCATCGTGGGCGGCGGCCCGTACGAGGCGGACCTGCGGGCACTGGCCGCCTCCACGGGGGTCGCGGACTCGGTGGTCTTCACCGGGTCGGTCCCCTGGGGCGAGCTGCCCGCCCACTACGGCGCCGGGGACGTCTTCGCGATGCCGTGCCGGACCCGGCGCGGCGGCCTCGACGTGGAGGGGCTCGGCATCGTCTACCTCGAAGCCTCCGCGACCGGCCTGCCCGTGGTGGCGGGCGACTCGGGCGGGGCGCCGGACGCGGTGCTGGACGGGGAGACCGGCTGGGTGGTCCGGGGCGGGGCGCCGGACGAGGCGGCGGACCGGATCGTGACCCTGCTCCTGGACCCGGAACTGCGACGCCGCATGGGCGAGCGCGGCCGCGCCTGGGTCGAGGAACGCTGGCGCTGGGACCTCCTCGCGGAGCGGCTGCGCGAGCTGCTGTAACCGCGGAGCCGCGCAGGAGGGGGAATTGTCGCACCCCGTGGCCCGTCATGGGGCGCGGTCCGTCGAACAGGGCGGGCGACGGCGCAGCGCGGATACGGTCGAGACATGTCTGACTGTTACTCACATGCGTGTCAGTGCGGGTTATGGCCGGTTGGGCGGAATCCGCTCATGATGCGCGCATGACACCCCATCTGACGCGTCGTCAACTGCTGGGGGCCGGCGCCCTCCAGACCGCCGCCGTCCTCGGCTTCACCCGTATCGGGCTCGACTCCGCCGCCGCCGTCGAGCCGCCCGCCGCCCCGTACGCCCCCGCCATCGTGGTCGGATCCGGGTACGGGGCCGCCGTCGCCGCCCTGCGCCTCGGGCAGGCCGGAGTGCGGACCGTCGTCCTGGAAATGGGCCGGCTCTGGAACACCCCCGGGCCCGACGGCAAGGTGTTCCCCTCCACCTCCGCCCCCGACCAGCGCTCCATGTGGTTCCGCACCCGCACCGAGGCCCCGCTCGCCCAGTTCCTCTGGCTCGACGTCGTCAACCGCGACATCAGCCCCTACCCCGGCGTCCTGGACCGGGTGAACTACGACGGCATGTCCGTGTACGTGGGACGGGGGGTGGGTGGCGGCTCGCTCGTCAACGGCGGCATGGCGCCCACACCGCGCCGGTCGTACTTCACCGAGGTCCTGCCCCGCGTCGACGCCGACGAGATGTACGGCACCTACTACCCCCGCGCCCGCGCCATGCTCGGCGTGGGCGACATCGACCCCGCCTGGTTCGAGTCCACCGAGTGGTACCGCTTCGCCCGGATCTCCCGCAAACACGCCGGCAACACCGGGCTCCGGACCACCTTCGTGCCCAACGTCTACGACTTCGCCTACATGCAGCGCGAAGCGGCCGGCACCGCCACCAGATCCGCGCTCGCGGGCGAGGTCATCTACGGCAACAACCACGGCAAGAAGAGCCTCGACAAGACCTATCTCGCCGCCGCCCTCGGCACCGGCAACGTCACCATCGAAACCCTCCAGCGCGTGGTCGCCGTGCGCCGGGACCCGGCCGGGGGGTACGTGCTGACCGTACGCACCATCGACCTCACCGGCCGTGTCACCCAGACCCGCGAACTCGGCTGCGCCCAGCTCTTCCTGGGCGCGGGCAGCCTCGGCACCACCGAGATCCTGCTGCGCGCCCGCGAGACCGGGGCCCTGCCCGAGCTGGCGGAGGCGGTCGGCCGTGGCTGGGGGCACAACGGCAACATCATGACGGCCCGGGCCAACCACCTGTGGGACACCGTCGGCGCGAACCAGGCCACCATGCCGGCCCTCGGCATCGACGACTGGGACAACGCGGCCCACCCCGTCTTCGCCGAGATCGCCCCGCTGCCCATGGGGTTCGAGCACTGGATCTCGATGTACCTGGCCATCACCAAGAACCCCGAGCGCGGCCACTTCACGTACGACGCGGCCGCCGACGCGGCCCGGCTCAACTGGACCCGGGACCAGAACACGCCGTCCGTGGCCGCCGCCAAGAACCTCTTCGACCGGGTGAACCGGGCCAACTTCACGATCTACCGCTACGACCTGTTCGGCCAGAACAGGGCCTTCGCCGACGACTTCACCTACCACCCGCTCGGCGGCTGCGTCCTCGGCGAGGCGACCGACGACTACGGCCGCGCCAAGGGCTACCGGGGTCTGTACGTCGTCGACGGCTCACTGATCCCGGGCTCGCTCGGAGTGAACCCGTTCGTCACCATCACCGCCCTCGCCGAGCGGAACATGGCGCGGATCCTGGCGGAGGACCCGCGCTGAGCCCCCCGCGGCGCAAGACCTAACCCCGGTACAGGGCGTCGATCTCGTCGGCGAAGTCCTTCGCCACCACGTTGCGCTTGAGCTTGAGCGACGGCGTGATGTGGCCCGATTCCTCCGTGAACTGGGAGGCGAGGATGCGGAACTTCCGCACCGATTCCGCCTTGGAGACCGCCGCGTTGCCGTCGTCCACGGCCTGCTGGACGGCGGCGATGAGGTCGGCGTCCTCGCGCAGTTCCGCCGCCGTCACCCCGGCCGGCTTGCCGTGCTCCGCGGCCCACCGGCCGAGGAACTCCTCGTCGATGGTGACCAGGGCGGCCACGAACGGCCTCGCGTCGCCGACCACCATGCACTCGGCGACCAGCGCGTGCGCGCGGATGCGGTCCTCGATCACCGCGGGCGCCACGTTCTTGCCGCCGGCGGTGACGATGAGCTCCTTCTTGCGCCCGGTGATCGCCAGGTAGCCGTCCTCGTCGAGGGTGCCGACGTCGCCGGTGTGGAACCAGCCGTCGGACAGCGCCTCGGCGGTCGCCGCCTCGTTCTTCCAGTAGCCGGTGAAGACGTGCTCGCCGTGCACCAGCACCTCGCCGTCGTCGGCGATGCGCACCACCGAGCCCGGCAGCGGCTGGCCGACCGTACCGATCTTCGTACGGTCCCACGGGTTGAAGGCGGTGGCCGCGCAGGACTCGGTCAGGCCGTAGCCCTCCAGGACCGTGAAGCCGATGCCGCGGAAGAAGTGGCCGAGCCGCTCGCCCAGCGGGGCGCCGCCGGAGATCGCGTACTCGCCGCGGCCGCCGAGGACCGTGTGGAGCTTGCTGTAGACCAGCTTGGTGAAGAGCTTGTGCTTGAGCCGCAGGCCGAAGGACGGGCCGCCCGGCGTGTCCAGGGCGCGGCTGTAGGCGATGGCCGTCTCGGCCGCCGCGTCGAAGATCTTGCCCTTGCCGTCGGCCTGGGCCTTGGCGCGCGCCGAGTTGTAGACCTTCTCGAAGACGCGCGGCACCCCGAGGATCAGCGTCGGCTTGAAGGACGCCAGCTCGTCGGTGAGGTTCTTGATGTCCGGTACGCAGCCCAGGCGGATCGGCGCCAGCACGGACGCCACCTCCACCAGGCGCCCGAAGACGTGGGCGGCCGGGAGGAAGAGCAGCACGGAGCACTCGCCGGTGCGGAACAGCGGGCTGAGGCGCTCCACGACGTTGCCGCACTCCGCGAAGAAGTTGCGGTGGGTCAGCACGCAGCCCTTGGGGCGGCCGGTGGTGCCGGAGGTGTAGACGATGGTGGCCGTGTCGTCGGCGTTGGCGAGCGAGCCGCGACGGTCGACCTCGTCGTCGGAGACCTCCGCCCCCGCCGCCTTGAGCGTCTCGAAGGCGCCCTGCTCGATCTCCCAGACCTCGCGCAGCTCCGGGAGCCGGTCGCGCAGGGCGGCCACGGTGGCGCTGTGCCCCGGGCTCTCGGTGATCACCGCGGCGGCGCCGGAGTCCCCGAGGATCCACTGGATCTGCTCGGGCGAGCTGGTCTCGTACACGGGGACGGTGATGGCCCCCGCGCTCCAGATGGCGAAGTCGAACAGCACCCACTCGTAGCGGGTGCGGGAGATCAGGGCGACGCGCTCGCCGGGCGTGACACCCGCCGCGATCAGGCCCTTGGCCGCGGCGCGGACCTCGGCGAGGAACTCGGTGGCCGTGACGTCCTGCCACCGGCCGTCGACCTTGCGGCTCATGACGGCGGTGTCGGGATGCTGGGCGGCGTTGCGGCGGATGAGATCCGTCAGGTTCCCGTCCGACGGGACCTCGTACAGGGCCGGAAGGCTGAACTCGCGCAAGACTGCTGCTCCTCTGGGCGCCATCGCCACCGTGTGGACCGACCGGACGTTACCCACCGGTAGTGGGTTCACGATAGGGGGAACCGGCCAGATGTTCCGTGCGTCACATGACGCGGCGGTCCCCTGCCGACAGTAGTCGACCCCGCCGAAGACCCGGAAGTAACCGCAGGTCCGGCCGCCTGCGGAGGTGCCCCTACCCGAGGAGCCCAGGCGCCCCTAGGGTGGCCGCATGAGTGGCGGGAAGAGTCGTACGCGGGTCCACGTCGTCAGCGACGTCCACGGCAACACGGAGGCGCTCGCGCGGGCCGGGGACGGCGCCGACGCGCTGATCTGCCTCGGTGACCTCGTCCTGTTCCTCGACTACGCCGACCACTCGCGCGGGATCTTCCCCGACCTGTTCGGCGTCGAGAACGCCGACCGGATCGTGGAGCTGCGCACCCAGCGGCGGTTCGCGGAGGCCCGCGACTTCGGGCGCGAGCTGTGGACCGGGCTGGACCGGGAGCGGCTGATCGAGGGCGCCGTCCGGCGCCAGTACGCGGACATGTTCGCCGCTCTCCCGAGCCCGACGTACGCCACGTACGGCAACGTCGACGTCCCCGGGCTGTGGAGGGAATACGCCGGCCCCGGCACGACCGTGCTCGACGGCCAGCGGGTGGAGATCGGCGGCCGCGTCTTCGGGTTCGTGGGCGGCGGGCTGCCGACGCCGATGCGGACGCCGTACGAGGTGGACGTCGAGGAGTACGCCGCCAAGGTCGAGGCACTGGGCGAGGTGGACGTGCTGTGCTCGCACATCCCGCCGGAGGTGCCGGAGCTCTGCTACGACACGGTGGCCCGGCGGTTCGAGCGGGGCAGCGAGGCGCTGCTGGCGGCGATCCGGCGGATGCGGCCGAGGTACGCGCTCTTCGGGCACGTCCACCAGCCGCTGGCCCGGCGGATGCGGATCGGCGGCACGGAGTGCGTGAACGTCGGACATTTCGCGGCGACGGGGACGCCGTGGGCGCTGGAGTGGTGAGCGGCCCGCAGGTGCCGGTGCCGGGGCGGACCCGGAGCGGCCGGGCCGCGCAGCGGCGGGGTCCCCGCGGGGGCGGGGCGTTGGAGCGGCGCGGTTCCCCCCAGGGGCGGGGCCTTGGAATGCCGGGGTCCCTGGAGTGGCGGGGTCCGCACGCGCGGTAGCCTTCACCCGGCGGCCGGAGGCCCCACACACTTGTCGAACTCCCCGGAGGAGCGACCGCGATGGCGGAACACACCAGTTCGAGTATCACGATCGATGCGGCCCCGGCCGACGTCATGGCCGTGATCGCCGACTTCGCCCGCTACCCGGAGTGGACCGGCGAGGTGAAGGAGGCGGAGGTGCTCGCCACCGACGCCCAGGGCCGCGCGGAGAAGGTCCGGCTGCTGCTCGACGCGGGAGCGATCAAGGACGACCACACGCTCGCCTACACCTGGAAGGGCCCGGACGAGGTCAGCTGGACGCTGCACAAGTCACAGATGCTGCGCCAGCTCGACGGCTCGTACAAGCTGACGCCGGTGGACGGCGGCACGCGCACCGAGGTGACCTACCAGCTGACCGTGGACGTCAAGATCCCGATGCTGGGCATGATCAAGCGCAAGGCGGAGAAGGTCATCATCGACCGCGCCCTGGCGGGCCTCAAGAAGCGCGTCGAATCCGCCTGACCGCTCGTCGGCCCCTTTCGGCCCGAGCACTCGTCCGAGGCCCGGGGGTGTGGGGCGGAGCCCGGCTCCGCGCAGCCACAGGCACACGACCCGGAGTACCCGCACCATGCACACACTGCTGATCACCGGACCCGGCGGGGCCGGACGGACCACCGTGGCCGCCGTCACCGCGGTCGCCGCCGCCCGGGACGGGCGGCGCGTGCTGCTGCTGTCCGGCGACCCCGGCGATCCGCTCGCCGCGCAAGCCGGCCGGGACGTGCCCGGGCTGCGGGTCGGACGGATCGACTCCGGCGAGGAGTTCCGGGCCGAACTCGTCGCCCTCCAGGAACGCGGCGCCGCCCTGCTCGGCATGCTCGGCAGTCGGCCCCTGAGCGCCGAGGAACTCACCGAGCTGCCCGGCGCCGAGCAGTTCGCGCTGCTCCGCGCCCTGCGGCGGGCCGCCGCCGCCCCCGACACCGACCTGGTCATCGTGGACATGCCCCCGCTGCACCAGACGGTGACCACCCTCGCCCTCCCCGCCCAGCTGCGCCGCTACCTCAGCCGGCTGCTCCCCGCCGAACGGCAGGCCGCCCGCGCCCTGCGCCCCGTACTGGCCCAGCTGGCCGGGGTGCCGATGCCCGCCCAGTGGCTCTACGAGGCCGCCGCCCGCTGGGACGAGGAGCTGGCCGCCGTGCAGGCCGTCGTCGAGGCCCCCACGACCGAGGTACGGCTCGTCGCCGAGCCCGGCCCCGGGGCGGACTCCGCGCTGCGCACCGGCCGGCTCGGGCTGGCCCTGCACCAGCTGCCGGCCGGGGCGCTCGTCGCCAACCGGACCCTTCCGCAGGGCTCCGCCGACCCCTGGCTGGCCGGGCTCGCCGCCCAGCAGGAGAAGTACGCCGCCCAGTGGGCCGCCGAACTGCCGCTCATCCCGCTCCCGCACCTCGGACGGGACCCCGAGGGCCCCGAGGACACGGCGCTGCTCGCCGACTCCGCCCCGGGCCTCGCCCCGGCGGCCGCCGCGCCACGCCCCGCCTGGGCCGTCGAGGACCGGCGCGCCGAGGACGGCGTACTCGTCTGGGCGATCCCGCTGCCCGGTGCCCGCAAAGCCGACCTCGACCTGGTCCGGCGCGGGGACGAGCTGCTCCTGGCGGCCGGCCCGTACCGCAGGATCGTTCCGCTGCCGTCTGCGCTGCGCCGCTGCACCGTCTCCGGAGCCGCCCTCACCGGCGGGGTGCTCCGCGTCCGGTTCACCCCGGACCCGCAGCTGTGGCCCCGCGCGCGCTGATTCCCCTACCGCCGTTCGGGTACCGTCGAAGGTAGCCCGTACCGCACGTATCGCAGCCGCCGCAGGAGTGTCCGCCATGAGCGAGGCCACCGACCGCACCACCGACGACGACGCCTGGGCCAGGGCCTGCGCCGAGGACCTCGCCGCCGAGAAGGAGCGCCTCCGCGCCGAGCGGGGCGCCGCCGGGGACGACGGGTCCCGCGGCGGGACCGGCACCGCCGCCGAGGAGCTGTTCAAGCTCTTCGAAGCCGTCGCCGACAAGGTCTCCGCCCTGAACAACCCCCTGTTCGGCGCCGCGGCGCAGGGCGCGGTACGCCAGTTCGTCGACCAGGCCAAGACCGCCGTCAAGCCCGTGGTCGAACGCAACCCCGAGGTCTTCGACCACCTCGCGGCCGCCGGCTCCGAGCTGCTCGCCGCCTACCGCTCCGCCGTGGAGGGCCACGAGCGGCGCTGGACGCAGCAGCGGCCGACGGCCCCGCACGCCGAGGACGACCCGCGCCGCGACGGCGACGACGGGGACACCGGGCCCGGGCCGGCCGAGCGCATCGATCTCGACTGAACCTCCGCCGGGCTCGGGTACGGTTGGCCGTGGCGGGGCTTGACCGGAAACCGAGGGACTAATGGGACTCACCATCGGCGTCGACATCGGCGGCACGAAGATCGCGGCCGGCGTGGTCGACGAAGAGGGCACCATCCTGGAGACGTACAAGGTGCCCACCCCGCCGACCCCGGACGGCGTGACCGACGCGATCTGCACCGCAGTGTCCGAGGTCAGCAGCAGCCACGCCATCGAGGCCGTGGGCATCGGCGCCGCCGGGTACGTGGACGACAAGCGCGCCACCGTACTGTTCGCGCCCAACATCGACTGGCGGCACGAGCCGCTCAAGGACAAGGTCGAGCAGCGCATCGGCCTCCCCGTCGTCGTCGAGAACGACGCGAACTGCGCGGCCTGGGGCGAGTACCGCTTCGGCGCCGGCCAGGGCCACGACGACGTCATCTGCATCACCCTGGGCACCGGCCTCGGCGGCGGCATCATCATCGGCAACAAGCTGCGGCGCGGGCGCTTCGGCGTCGCCGCCGAGTTCGGCCACATCCGGGTCGTTCCGGACGGCCTGCTGTGCGGGTGCGGCAGCCAGGGCTGCTGGGAGCAGTACGCCTCCGGGCGCGCGCTGGTCCGGTACGCGAAGCAGCGCGCCAAGGCCACGCCCGAGAACGCGACGATCCTGCTCGCGCTCGGCGACGGCACCCCCGAGGGCATCGAGGGCAAGCACATCAGTCAGGCGGCCCGGCAGGGCTGCCCGGTGGCCGTCGACGCCTTCCGCGAGCTGGCCCGCTGGGCGGGCGCGGGCCTGGCCGACCTGGCCTCGCTCTTCGACCCGTCGGCGTTCATCGTCGGCGGCGGCGTCTCCGACGAGGGCGACCTCGTCCTCGACCCGATCCGCAAGTCCTTCAAGCGCTGGCTGGTCGGCGGAGCCTGGCGCCCGCACGCGCAGGTACTGGCCGCGCAGCTCGGCGGCAAGGCCGGAATGGTGGGCGCGGCCGACCTGGCGCGCCAGGGCTGACCTCGACCGGCGTACGCCGCTGCCCGCCGCGCCCCCTGGGGGAGCGGCGGGCAGCTGCGTAGGGTGGGGAAGCATGGAGCTGCCTTCGCTGTCGGCCTCGCTGCCGAAGTCCTGTACGGAGCCCGACGGTTCGGCCGTGATCCGGGTGCTCAGCTACAACGTGCGCTCGCTGCGCGACGACGAGGAAGCGCTGGTCCGGGTGATCCGGGCGTGTGAGCCGGACCTGGTGTTCGTCCAGGAGGCGCCGCTGTTCTTCCGGTGGCGCAAGCACGCGGCCCGGCTGGCCGCCAAGTGCGACCTGGTGGTGCTGAGCGGGGGTGGGAGCGCCGCCGGCCCGCTCCTGCTCTGCTCGCTACGGGCCTTCGTGGAGCGCACCGAGGACGTGCTCCTCCCGCTGACGCCGGGCCTGCACCGGCGGGGCTTCGCGACGGCGGTCGTCCGGTTCGGGACGGCGGTGCGGGTGGGTGTGCTCAGCGCGCACCTGTCGCTGGACGCGGGGGAGCGGGCGGCGCAGGCGGAGGCGCTGCTGGAGCGCGTGCGGTCGCTGGACACCCCGTACGCGATCGCGGCGGGCGATGTGAACGAGACCCCGGACGGGGCGGCGTTCCGACGGCTGGCGTCGGCGATGCAGGACGGCTGGGCGGTGGCGCCGTGGGGCGGGGAGCACACGTTCTCCCGCTCCGGAGCGCCGCGCCGCATCGACGCGGTGTTCGCGTCGCCGGGCGTGGAAGTCCTGGCCTGCGGCGTTCCCCTCCCCCTCCCGGGCGTCACCCACCCCGACCTCCGGGCGGCGACGGACCACCTCCCGGTCCTGGCAGCCCTGCGCCTGCGTCCGACTCCTCTTTGACGCGCCGCTCGGACGCGCCGCTCGCACGTCTCGGCGCCAGGCGCCTCGACGGCTTCGCACCGCTGCGGCGAACTCCGTCCGCCGGGGGCGGCGCATCGGGCCCATGCGCAGCGCGGCCGCGCAAGCGCCCCCGGCTGCGCCGGGCTCCCTGGGCTCCGCCCCACACCCCGCGCCTCAATCGCCGGCGAGGCTGATTTCGTACAGCGCGGGCCGCGCAAGCGCCCCCCGGCTGCGCCGGGTTCGGCCCCACACCCGGTTGCGGTGTGCCGGCGCCCGCGCCGTGGTGTCCAGGGGGCAGGCCGCGGGGCGGCGGACGGAGTCGGACGGCGACGCGAAGGCGTCGAGGCGCCCCGACGCAGAGAGATCAGACCACCGCGCCGCGGCCCGGGTCGTCGGGCTCGTCGTCATCGTGGGCCATGCGGGCCACCAGGGTGGCGAAGCCGCCGAGGAAGCCGCCGATGCCGAGGGTGGTCAGCCACCAGGTCATCTCCCACTGCAGCAGCACCGCCAGCAGCAGCAGGACCGGGCCGCCCACCACCGCCAGCCAGGCGAACTTCGCCGTGGTGTCGGCCGGCGGGAGTTCCGGTTCCGGCGGGACGAAGTGGCCCCCCTCCCCGTCGTCGTCGCCGTCCTCCGGCTCCGCCGGGGTGTGGTCGCGGGGGCCCGGGGGCGGGGACAGGGTCACGCCCGGGGCGAAGACCACCGAGCCGCCCAAGGGCTCCTCCGGCTTCGGCTCGGGCTCCCGCTCCGGCTGGACGTCCTCCTCGGGCAGCATCAGGTTCTCGATGGGCCGGAACGGTCTGGATCCCGGCGGGTCCGGCGGTTCCTGCCCGTACCCGGCGACGATCGCCGCCCACGCCGCCTCCTCGTCCAACGGGGGCACGCCCCCGGACGACTCCTCGTGCTCAGCCACCGCTGGCCGCCCCCTCCCTGCCGACGCTCTTCGCGAGCCGCCCGACGAACGCATAGCTGTCCGCGAAGATCCGCTCCGCGTCATGGTCCAACGTCGCGACGTGGTAGCTCTGTTCCAGCAGGGTCTCCGTCACGTCCGTGGACGAGATGCGGGAGAGGATCCGCGCCGAGTCCACGGGCGGTACGACATGGTCCTGCGGGCTGTGCAGCAGCAGCACCGGCTGGGTCACCTGCGGCAGTTCGGTGTCGACCAGCCGGAAGAACCGGCGCAGCGAGTGCGCGGCCCGCGTCGGCACCCGGTCGTATCCGACCTCCACCGACCCCGGCTTGGCGATGTCGCTCGCGATACCGGGCGTCGAGCGCAGGAAGTGCTGCGCCACCGGCAGGGCGAAGGCCAGCGGGTCGTGCACCTTGTTGGCGGGGTTGACCAGCACCAGCCCGCTGATCGACTCCCCGTGCTTCGCCGCCAGCCGCAGGCTCAGCGCCCCGCCCATCGACAGCCCGAACACGAACACCTGCTCGCACCGGTCCAGCAGCTCCCGCAGCGCGCGGTCGACCTCGGCGTACCAGTCCTGCCAGCCCGTGAGCTGCATGTCCTGCCACCGCGTCCCGTGCCCGGGCAGCAGCGGCAGCGAGACCGTCAGCCCCCGCTCGGCCAGGTACTCGGCCCAGGGGCGGAGCGACTGAGGGGAACCGGTGAAGCCGTGGCAGAGAAGCACGCCGACCGGCCCGCCCTCGTGGCGGAACGGCTCTGCTCCAAGGAGGACGGGCACCAGGGACTCCTTTGAAAGGGCGGGGGTACGAGGGGTACGTAGCGCTGTGTGACTTCACCGTACGCGACCGCGGTGACACCGACCAGGGTCGTCGGGCCGCTCCTGCGGCGGGCAGGGGTTAAGGTCTGTTCGACAGACACAGGAAGGCTTTCGAGTTGATCTACGGCGCAATGAAGTTCTCCATCGGCGGTTCACTGAAGCTTGCTTTCAGGCCGTGGGTGGAGGGCCTCGAAAACATCCCCGCGGAGGGGCCGGCGATCCTCGCGAGCAACCACCTTTCCTTCTCCGACTCCTTCTTCCTGCCGGCCGTTCTGGACCGGAAGGTGACCTTCATCGCGAAGGCGGAGTACTTCACCTCACCCGGGGTCAAGGGCAAGCTGACGGCCGCCTTCTTCAAGGGCGTCGGCCAGCTCCCGGTGGACCGTTCCGGCGCGCGCGGGGCCGGCGAGGCCGCCATCAAGAGCGGCATCGAGGTCATCGAGCGCGGAGAGCTGTTCGGCATCTACCCCGAGGGCACGCGTTCGCCCGACGGCCGCCTCTACCGCGGCAAGCCCGGCGGACTGGCCCGGGTCGCGCTCGCCACGGGTGCCCCGGTGATCCCGGTGGCGATGATCGACACCGAGAAGATCCAGCCGCCCGGCAAGGTGGTGCCCAAGCTGATGCGCCCGGGCATCCGGATCGGCAAGCCGCTCGATTTCAGCCGCTACCGCGGCATGGAGAGCGACCGCTTCATCCTCCGCTCGGTGACCGACGAGGTCATGTACGAGATCATGAAGCTCTCCGGCCAGGAATACGTGGACATCTACGCGACGGCCGCGAAGCGGCAGATCGCCGACGCGGAGAAGGCCGCCAAGGCGGTCAAGGAGTAGGAACGGGCGGGGGCCCCGGCGCCCGCCCGCGCGGGGGTGGTGGGGGAGATGGCGAAACGCGAGCGCGTCGTGCGCATGTCGGTCGAGCAGCCGCTGTGGCGCGCCCTGACGGTCTACCGGCTGCTCACCATGGTCTACGCGGTGCTGCTGTTCGTCTCCGCGTACGCGCAGTTCCCGCGGCCGGCGGTCGCGGTGGGTTACCTCGCCGTGCTCGCCGTCTGGACCCTGGCCACCTACCGCAACGTCGCGAGCGCCGCCCGCTGCACCAAGCGGTTCCTCGGCGCCGACCTCACCGTCGCGCTCGCCGGCATCCTGCTCACCCCGCTCGCCGACACCCACGAGCGGATCGCGGCCGGCGGCCCCACCCTCCCCAGCATCTGGACGGCCGGTTCGGTCCTCGCCTTCGCCCTCAAGGGCGGCTGGCGCTGGGCCGGTTGCGCCTCCACGCCCGTCGCCGTCGCCAACATCGTCATCCACGGCGGCGACCCGACCCGCGACACCCTGCACAACGTACTGCTGGTCTGGGTCGCCTCCCTGGCCATCGGCTACGTGGTCGAGGTGGCCCGCGCCAGCGAGGCCACCCTCGCCCGCGCCCTGGAGATCGAGGCCGCGACCCGCGAGCGCGAGCGCCTCGCCCGCGACATCCACGACGGGGTCCTCCAGGTCCTGGCCATGGTCCAGCGGCGCGGCACCGAACTCGGCGGCGAGGCGGCCGAACTCGGCAGGATGGCCGGCGAGCAGGAGGTGGCGCTGCGCACCCTGGTCTCCAGCGGGCTCGTACCCGCTTCCCGGATCTCCCGGGACCAGTCGCTGGGCGCGCTCGTGGACGCGTACGAGGTCGAGGAGCCGGGCGCCGACGAGGGGGAGCTGGACCTGCGGACCCTGCTCGCCCCGCACGCCGGGTCCCGGGTGAGCTTCGCCGAACCGGGCGGCCCCGTGCCGCTGCCCGCGCCCGCCGCCCGCGAGCTGGCGGCGGCCGTCGGCGCCGCCCTCGACAACGTGCGCAGACACGCGGGGGAGGGTGCCCGGGCCTGGATCCTGGTCGAGGACTGGGGTGACGAGGTGATCGTCACCGTTCGCGACGACGGCCCCGGCATCCCGGCCGGCCGGCTCGACCAGGCCGAGGGCGAGGGCCGGATGGGCGTGGCGCTGTCGATCCGCGGCCGGCTGCGGGACCTCGGCGGCACCGCCGAGCTGGTGTCCGTCCCCGGACAGGGCACCGAAGTGGAACTGAAAGTACCGAGGGGGAGGACCCAGTGACCGAGCCGAACGAGATCAAGGTGATGGTCGTCGACGACCATCCGATGTGGCGCGACGCGGTCGCCCGCGACCTGGCCGCCGCCGGCTTCGACGTCGTCGCCACCGCCGGGGACGGCCCCGAGGCGGTCCGCCGGGCCGTGCCCGCCGCCCCGCACGTCCTGGTCCTCGACCTCAATCTGCCGGGCATGCCGGGGGTGCAGGTCTGCAAGGAGCTGGTCGGCGCCAACCCGGCGCTGCGGGTCCTCGTCCTGTCCGCCAGCGGTGAGCACGCCGACGTCCTGGAGGCCGTCAAGTCGGGTGCGACCGGCTACCTGTTGAAGTCGGCAGGCGCGCAGGAGCTGATCGAGGCGGTCCACCGCACCGCGGCCGGCGACCCGGTCTTCACCCCGGGCCTCGCGGGCCTGGTCCTCGGCGAGTACCGGCGCCTGGCCACCGACCCGGCACCGGCCGCCGCCGAGGGGCCGAAGGCCCCCCAGCTCACCGAGCGCGAGACCGAGGTGCTGCGGCTCGTGGCCAAGGGGTTGTCGTACAAGCAGATCGCGGAACGGCTGGTCATCTCGCACCGCACGGTGCAGAACCACGTCCAGAACACCCTGGGCAAGCTCCAGCTGCACAACAGGGTCGAGCTCGTCCGGTACGCCATAGAGCGCGGTCTGGACGACGCGTAAGGGCGGTCGTACGTCGTACTTACGTCCTCGTACGAGTGAACGGGCGTACGCAACGCCCCGTGATTCCACCGGAATTGACGCATCCGAGCCCCTCGCTGTGACCTGGGTCACCACTAGCGTGGCCGTCATGCGGGCCCCGCGCCCCCAGCGGGCCCTGTGGCGAAGGGAAATTCCATGAAGGTCGGAGTGCTGACGGGCGGCGGCGACTGCCCGGGGCTCAACGCGGTCATCCGGGGCGTCGTGCGCAAGGGCGTCCAGGAGTACGGCTACCGGTTCGTCGGGTTCAAGGACGGCTGGCGCGGGCCGGTCGAAGGGGACACCGTCCCGCTCGACATCGCCGCGGTACGCGGGATCCTGCCGCGGGGAGGGACCATCCTCGGCTCCTCGCGCACCAACCCGTTCAAGCAGGAGAACGGGGTCCGGCGGATCAAGGAGAACCTCGCCAAGTACGAGGTCGAGGCCCTCGTGGCGATCGGCGGCGAGGACACCCTGGGCGTGGCGGCGCGGCTGTTCGAGGAGTACGGCGTCCCGTGCGTCGGGGTGCCGAAGACCATCGACAACGACCTGTCGGCGACCGACTACACCTTCGGCTTCGACACCGCCGTCGGCATCGCCACCGAGGCCATCGACCGGTTGCACACCACGGCCGAGTCCCACATGCGGGTCCTGGTCGTCGAGGTGATGGGGCGCCACGCGGGCTGGATCGCCCTGCACTCGGGCCTGGCGGGCGGCGCCAACGTCATCCTCATCCCCGAGCAGCGCTTCGACATGGACAAGGTGTGCGCCTGGGTGACCTCCCGCTTCAAGTCGAGCTACGCGCCGATCGTGGTCGTCGCGGAGGGGGCCATGCCCAAGGACGGGGAGATGGTCCTCAAGGACGCCACGAAGGACTCCTTCGGGCACGTCCGGCTGTCGGGCGTCGGCGAGTGGCTGGCCAAGGAGATCGAGGCGCGGACCGGCAAGGAGGCCCGTACGACGGTGCTCGGCCACATCCAGCGCGGTGGCACGCCCAGCGCCTTCGACCGCTGGCTCGCCACCCGCTTCGGGCTGCACGCCATCGACGCGGTGCGCGACGGCGACTTCGGCAAGATGGTCGCCCTCAAGGGCACCGACATCATCCGGGTCCCCATCATCGAGGCCACCTCGAAGCTCAAGACGGTGGACCCGGCGCTGTACGAGGAGGCGGGGGTCTTCTTCGGCTGACGCGCCGCCGCGGCGCCCCGCACCCGCCGTTCGGGTCACGTTCACCCGCCGGCCGGTCGGGAACCGGTGGCCGGCCCCCGAGGGCGGTCCGCGGGGTCCCGGCCCACCGCCGGGCGGCGGTGGGCCGGGGCGGCGGGTGAGCCGGGCCCCCCGGCTCCGGCGGGGACTACGCCGGGGCGCCGGTGCGGACGGACGACAGGAGCCCGCCCAGCAGCTGCGCGCCGCGCAGGGTCAGGACCGACTCCGGGTGGAACTGGACCCCCGCGAAGCCCGACGCCGAGCGCAGGGCGTGGACCTCACCGCTCGCGGGGTCCCGGGCCACCTCGATCCCGCGCGCCGAGAGCCGCGCCGCGTCCTGGGCGGAGCACCGCGCGGTGTACGTGTTGTAGAACCCGACCACCTCCGGGGCCCCGAACAGGTCGATCCGTGTCTGCGCCCCCTGCGCCGGCTCCGCCTTGCGCACCAGCGGCAGCCCCAGCTCGGCGGCCAGCAGTTCGTGCCCCAGGCAGACCCCGAGCAGGCCGCCCCGGTGGCCGGCCAGGAGGTCCGCCGCCAGGGCGCGCAGCGCCCGCATCTTCGGGTCCCCGGGATCCGCCGGGTTCCCCGGGCCGGGGCCCAGGACGACGGGGCCCTCCCAGGCCAGGGCCGCCGCGCGCAGCCCCGGGTCGTCGAAGCGGCGTACCGTCACCTCCAGCCCGGTCACCCGCAGGACGTGGGCCAGCATCGCCGTGAAGGTGTCCTCCCCGTCGACCACCAGCGCGTGGCCCGAGCTCACCGGGGGCCGCTCCTGCATCCGCAGCCAGAACGGCGCCAGGTCCTCGCGCCGGGCGGCGAGGGCCGCCCGCACCCGGGGATCGGAGCCGAGTGCGGCCGCGGCAGGCTCCGGGCGGGGCGCCGCCGGACGGACCCCGAGGGCCGCCAGCACGCCCGCCGCCTTGGCGTGGGTCTCCGCCACCTCGGCCGCCGGGTCGGAGTGCCGCACCAGCGTCGCCCCGACGGGCACGCGCAGGGTCCCGTCCGGCGCGATGTCGGCGGTGCGGATCAGGATGGGGGAGTCCAGCGTCTGCGCCCCGGCGGCGTCCCGTCCCAGCAGCGCGAGGGCGCCCGCGTAGTAGCCGCGGCCGCCGCTCTCGTACCGTTCGATCACCCGGCAGGCGTTCTGCACGGGCGAGCCGGTCACCGTCGCCGCGAACATCGTCTCCCGCAGCACCTCCCGCACGTCCAGCGAGGAGCGCCCGCGCAGCTCGTACTCGGTGTGCGCGAGGTGCGCCATCTCCTTGAGCCGGGGCCCGACCACGACACCGCCCATGTCGCCGACCGTGCACATCATCTTGAGCTCCTCGTCGACCACCATCGACAGCTCCTCGGTCTCCTTGCGGTCGCCGAGGAACGCGAGGAGCGACCCGGCGGTCGGCCCCCCGGCCGGGTAGCGGTACGTCCCGCTGATCGGGTTCATCACGACCGTCCCGCCGGACATCCGGACGTGCACCTCCGGGCTGGCGCCGACCAGCGTGCGCTCCCCGGTGTGCACCACGTACGTCCAGTACGCGCCCCGCTCGCCCAGCAGCAGCCGCCGGAACAGGGCGAGGGCGTCGGCGCGCCCGAAGCCCTCGATCCGGCCCTCGTAGGTGCGCCGGATGACGAAGTTCGCGCCCTCGCCGCGCCCGATCTCGTCCCGGATCACCCGCTCCACGGTGTCGGCGTACTCCTCGTCGGGGACGTCGAAGCCGCCGCCCTCGACCCGCACCGGGTGGTCCGGCAGCGCGGCCAGTGCCTCGGCGAGCGGGACCTCGTAGGCCTCCTCGGCGGCCAGCACGCCGAGCGGGGTCCCGTCGTCGCGCACGTCGAACCCGCGCTCGCGGATCTGCCGGAACGGCACCAGGGCGAGGGTGGGCAGCTCCCGTACGGGCAGGTCGGCGAGGCGCTCGGACTCGTGGACCGGGCCGATCAGCACCTCGACGGTGTCGTGGTCGCGGCCGGGCGTCCGGCGGCGCAGCAGGGCGAACGGCGGGCAGGACTCGTCCAGCAGGCGGCTGAGGTCCGTGGTCATGGGGGTGGGCGTCCTTCCGGAGGGAGGGGCGCCCCGCGTCCGAAAACGCCGAAGGCCGCCCCTCGGGGCGGCCTTCGTGTCGCTCGTGTGGTTTACGTACGCGCGAGGAGTGGGCCGCCGGGAGCGGGCCACCACCAGTTCTGGTTCACGTGCGCGTACATGCCGCAGACCCTAGCCCACGCCCCGCCGGAGGCGCAGCCTCCGGACCGCGTCCCCCATATCCGGAGACACCCGTCTCACCAAATGGGCATCGGGCTGGACGTCGCGTGTGACGACGTAATGTGTACGAGGTGACCGTGAACGCTGAAACCCACGCCCCCGCCGCCAAAGCGGCCTGGCGAGACCTTCCCGCGGCGCAGCAGCCTTCGTACCCCGATGCCGAGGCACTGCGCGCTGTCGTCGCGGACCTCGAGTCGTATCCGCCGCTCGTCTTCGCGGGCGAATGCGACCAGCTGCGCGCCCGTCTGGGAGCCGTCGCCAAGGGCGAGGCGTTCCTGCTCCAGGGCGGCGACTGTGCCGAGGCCTTCGACGCCGTATCCGCCGACCACATCCGCGCCAAGCTCAAGACGCTGCTCCAGATGAGCGCCGTCCTCACGTACGCGGCCTCCGTGCCCGTGGTCAAGGTCGGCCGCATCGCCGGCCAGTACTCCAAGCCGCGCTCCAAGGACACCGAGACCCGCGACGGCATCACCCTGCCGACCTACCGCGGCGACTCCGTCAACGGCTTCGCCTTCACCGAAGAGGCCCGGATCCCGGACCCCGAGCGGCTCAAGCGCATGTACCACGCGTCCGCGTCGACGCTGAACCTGGTGCGCGCCTTCACCACCGGTGGTTACGCCGACCTGCGCCAGGTGCACGCCTGGAACCAGGACTTCGTGCGGAACTCCCCGTCCGGGCAGCGCTACGAGCAGCTCGCGCGGGAGATCGACAACGCGCTGAACTTCATGAAGGCGTGCGGCACCGACCCGGCCGAGTTCAAGGCGGTGGAGTTCTACGCCTCCCACGAGGCGCTGCTCCTGGACTACGAGGGTGCGCTGACCCGCACCGACTCGCGGACCGGCAAGCTGTACGACACCTCCGGCCACATGGTCTGGATCGGTGAGCGCACCCGCCAGCTGGACCACGCGCACATCGAGTTCTGCTCGCAGATCGCCAACCCGGTCGGCATCAAGCTCGGCCCGACCACCACCGTGGACGAGGCGCTGACGTACATCGACCGCCTGGACCCCCAGCGTGAGCCGGGCCGGCTGACCTTCGTCGTCCGCATGGGCGCCGACAAGGTCCGCGACAAGCTCCCCGAGCTGGTCGAGAAGGTCACGGCCTCGGGCGCGACCGTCGCCTGGGTCACCGACCCGATGCACGGCAACACCTTCGAGGCGGCCTCCGGCCACAAGACGCGCCGTTTCGACGACGTGCTCGACGAGGTCAAGGGCTTCTTCGAGGTCCACAAGGCGCTGGGCACCCACCCGGGCGGCATCCACGTCGAGCTCACCGGTGACGACGTCACCGAGTGCGTGGGCGGCGGCGACGAGATCTTCGTCGACGACCTGCACCAGCGCTACGAGACGGCCTGCGACCCGCGGCTCAACCGCAGCCAGTCCCTGGACCTGGCCTTCCTCGTCGCGGAGATGTACCGCGACCAGTGAGCGGCTCGCGCGGGCTCGTGCGAGGCTCGTGAGCGGGCCGTGAGTGGCTCGTGACGGTGGGGCGCGGATCGATGTGATCCGCGCCCCACTGTCGTATCCGGGTCTTTTAGGGGAGCCTCACCTTAGGTACGGTTAGGTAAGCCTCACCGAATAGGAGTGGCTGTCCGACCCAGTCCATTCCCGGGAGGTGAACCGCGTGTACGTCTGCTCGTGCTTCGGGATCACCGACAAGCAGGTCAAGGAACACGCGGAGGCCGGGGCCTGCACCCCCCGGCAGATCGCCTCGGCCACCAAGGCCGGAACCGACTGCGGCTCCTGCGTCCGCACCATCCAGGGCCTCCTCGGCCGTGGCGCGTGCCCGCGGCGCGAGCTGCTGGATACGGGCCGGACGGCTGCCGTCCTGGCTGCGGAGCCCGTGCCGGCCGCCGAGCCGGTGCTCGCCGACGCTGCCTGACGGCCCGGGACGGCCCGGGGCGGCCCGTGCGGGGCTCAGCTCTCCGGCTGCTCGATCTGCTGCGCGATGTACAGCGGCTCGCCGATGCTCTCGATGAGCTCCAGCTGCGTGTCGAGGTAGTCGATGTGGTGCTCCTCGTCCGCCAGGATCTCCTCGAAGAGGCGGGCGGAGGTGACGTCACCCTTGCCGCGCATGACCTCGATGCCGCGCCGCAGGCGGTCGATCGCCTCGACCTCGACCTGCCGGTCCGCCTGGAACATCTCCGTCAGGGTCTGGCCGACGCGCACGTGGAAGAGGCGCTGGTAATTGGGCAGCCCGTCGAGCATGAGGATGCGCTCGGTGATCTTGTCCGCGTGCTTCATCTCGTCGATGGACTCGGCACGGGTGTAGTGGGCGAGCTTCGTCCAGCCCTTGTTGTCCTGGATGCGGTAGTGCAGCCAGTACTGGTTGATGGCCGTGAGCTCACCGGTCAGCTGCTCGTTGAGAAACTCAAGGACCTCGGGGTCGCCCTGCATCGCGAAGGCTCCTTCCAAGCAATGTCAGCTTGTGACTGGGCAGTGCGCGCATCCTTCCACCGTCACCCAGGGCCGTCCAGTAAGTGCCTCCTTAGTCGGAGTTGCCGTGACTTGTCGGAATCGGCCGGGGCGGTCATGACCACCCCGCGACGTCTGTCACCATGGAGGCATGGGTCAGCCGGTGAGCCGGGAATTTCCGGGAGCAGAGCAGTTCGAGCTCCCTCCGGGGCAGCGGTTGCAGCGGGGCTGGCCGGTCACCCACTACGGGCCGGTACCCAAGTTCAAGCCCGAACGCTGGGAGTTCCGCGTCTTCGGGGCCACGGCCGACGGGGAAAAGCACTGCTGGAACCACGAGGAATTCACGGCCCTGCCGTTCGAATCGGTCGTGGCGGACCTGCACTGCGTGACGAAGTTCAGCATGCCGGGGGCCGAATGGGGCGGGGTGCTCGCGCGTACCGTCCTGGAACTGGCCCCGCCGGCGCCGCAGGTCACGCATGTGATGGTGTGGGCCGAGTACGGGTTCAGCTCGAACATGCGACTGGCTGATTTCGCCTCCGAGCGGACCGTCTTCGCCACCCATCAGGGTGGCGAACTCCTGACCGCCGAGCACGGTTTCCCGCTGCGGCTCGTGGTGCCGCACCTGTACGCCTGGAAGGGGCCCAAGTGGGTCCGGGGCGTGGAGTACATGACCGCCGACCGGCGGGGCTTCTGGGAGGAGCGGGGGTACCACAACATCGGCGACCCCTGGCGCGAGCAGCGCTACTCGTACCAGGAGGAGCCGGGCGACGGGCCCGACATATAGGCCCTGCCGCCCTGCCGTCCTGCCGCCCCGCCGTCCTCCGGGGCGGCCCGCTCAGTGGTGGTACTGGTGGACGACCGCGTGCCCCTTGCCGCGGCCGATCATCCACTTGTTGACCGGGGTGGTGATGACGAAGGCGAGCGCGAGGGAGAGCGCGAGCGCCGTCCAGAACAGCGCGTCCTGGAGCTGGGCGTCCATCGCGCCCGGCCACAGTGCGATCACACCGTTGTCGACCAGTTCCATCACGGCGATGGAGAGGGTGTCGGCGGCCAGCGCCACCCGGACGGCCGTACGCAGGTCCACGCCCGCGCCGAGGATCCCGCGCAGGGTGAGCGCGTAGCCGAAGAAGAACGCGAGGACGATGGCCGCGATCATCGTGGCCAGGTTGCCCCAGCCGAGCGCGGTGCCGATGATCATGCCGAGTACCTCGCCGATGGCGCAGCCGGTGAGGCAGTGGAGGGTGGCCTTGGCGGCCATGGCCCAGGTGACGGTGCCGTCGTGGTGGCTGGTGTGGCTTGCATGGCCGTTGTGGCCGTTGTGGCCGTCATGGCCGCCGTGGCTGTCGTGGTCGCTGTGGTGCTCGTGGCCGGCGTGTGCCTCGTGGTCGGCGTGCCCGTGATGCGAGTGGTTCATCGCGGCCCCCTGTGAACGTCGGATTACGGTCCTGCGGGTAGCAGAACCGTATACCCCCCAGGGGTATTCCCCAACGTCTTATGCGTGGGCGCCGCGGAGCTCCTTCAACAGTGCCACGTCCGCGGCGTGGCCCTCCTTGCCGCCCGGCGTCTCGATGATCAGCGGCACACCCTCCGTCGCGGGGTGCGAGAACAGCTCGCCGAACGCCTCCCGCCCGATGTGCCCCTGGCCGATGTTCGCGTGGCGGTCCTTGTGGGCGCCGACGCCTTCCTTGGAGTCGTTGGCGTGGATCAGCTTGAGCCGGCCCCCGCCCACCGTGTCCACCAGCAGGTCCAGCGTCTGCTTGACGCCGCCGGGCTCCGCGAGGTCGTGCCCGGCCGCGAAGATGTGGCAGGTGTCCAGGCAGATGCCGAGCTTCGGGTGGTGGTCGAGGGCCTCGAAGTACGGGCCGAAGTCCCAGGTGCGCGAGCACAGCGAGGAACCCTGCCCGGCCGTGGACTCCAGCAGCAGGAACGGGTCGTCGTCGTGCGTCAGCTCCTCCAGCAGCGGCAGCATGTACTGCCTGACCTGCGCGTACGCCACTTCGCGCGGACGCCCGCCGGTGGCCGAGCCAGTGTGCACGACCACCCCGAGCGCCCCGATCGCACGGGCGCGGCGCAGCGAGTGCCGCAGGGACTCCACCGACCTCTCGACGGTCGCCCCGGTGTGCGAGCCGAAGTTGATCAGGTACGGCGCGTGGACGTAGGCCGGAACGGACCCGTCCGCGCACTGGGCCCGGAACTGTTCGTCCTGCGCCGGATTGCCGGCCGGGGTGGCCCATCCGCGGGGGTTGGCCACGAAGACCTGGACGGCCTCGGCGCCCATCTCACGCGCGTAGGTCAGGCCGACCGAGGCCAGCCCGCCGGCCACGGGGACGTGCCCGCCCACCGGGTTGCGGCGCGCCACGCGCTGCTCGGCCCGCTCGTCGGCGCCCGCGTCGGCGCTCCCTTCGGTGTGCACTCACAGCCCCTTGGTGCGGATGATGATCGTGCTGCCTTCGGGGGCGCTCTGGCCGCCGGGCACCGACTGCGCGTCGACCGTGTTGCTGAAACCGAAGAACGGCCGCTCCACCTTCACCTTGAAGCCCTGCGCCTCCAGCGCCCTGCGGGCCACGTCGGCCTCCTGGCCCGTCACGTTCGGCACCGGCACCTGGCGGGGGCCCTTGGACACGGTGAGCGTCACCGTGTCACCCGCCGCGGCCTGGGTGCCGGCGGCGGCCGACTGGTTGGCGACCGTACCGGCGGGGGAGGGGGAGTTGACCTGTTCGGCCGCCGTCTCCACCTTGAGGCCGAGGTCCTGGAGGGCGACGCGCGCCTGGTCCACGGGCTGACCGGTCACGTTCGGCACCTGCACGGGGCGGCCCTTACTGACGACGATCGCCACCGCCGTGTCGGGGGCCCGCTTCTGCCCGCCCTCCGGGTCGGTGGTGATCACCGCGCCCTGGGGGACGTCCTGGCTGAACGCCTGGGTCACGATGCCGGGCGCGAGACCTGCCGACGTCAGCTCCGCCTTGGCGGCGTCCAGGGTCTTGCCCTTGAGCGCGGGCACGCTGACGATCTCGGGCCCGCGGGAGACGGTCAGCGTCACGGCGCCGTTGCCGCGGATGCGCTTGCCGCCCTGGGGGTCGGTGTTCATGACCGTGCCGCGGTCGAAGGCCTCGCTGAACTTCCGGTCCACCCCCTTCACCCCGAGACCCGCCGCCGACAGCTCGGAACGGGCCTGTTCCTCCGTCTTGCCCAGGAGGTTCGGCACCTTGGTGAACTGGCCCGAGTTGATGTACCAGACGCCCGCGCCGAGACCGAGGGCCAGCAGCACCGCGGCGATGACCAGGTACAGGCCGCGCGGCCGGGCCCGGCGGCGGGCCCGCGGCGCGGGCGGCGGCGGGGCCGCCAGGCGGGAGGTGTGCTGGACGGGCTGGTTACCCGTCCCGGAGACGGGCCGGGGGATCACGCTGGTGCGGTCCTCGCTCGCGCCCCGTTCGCCCGGGTGCGCCTGGGGCGGCACGGCGTCCAGCTCGTCCTCGCTCAACGCGGCGCGTGCCTCCAGCGTCAGGCCCAGCAGCGCGGCGGCGTCGGAGGGCCGCAGCTGCGGGTCGCGCGCGGTGGCGCGGGCGACGAGCGAGTCCAGGCAGGCGGGCAGCCCGGGGACGGCGGCCGACGGGGGCGGGACGTCCTCGTTGAGGTGCTGGTAGAGCACCTGGGCGGGACTGCCGCCGGTGTGGGGCTTGGAGCCGGTGAGCATCTCGTAGAAGACGACGCCGCAGGCGTAGACGTCCACGCGCGTGTCGGTGACGCCGTTCTCGATCTGCTCCGGGGCGAGGTAGGAGACGGTGCCGAGGACGGAGCCGGTGGTGCTGGTGACCGTGTCGACGCTGCGGACCAGGCCGAAGTCGGCGACCTTGACCCGGCCGTCGTCGCCGATCAGGACGTTCTCGGGCTTCATGTCGCGGTGGACGAACCCGGCCCGGTGCGCGGCGCCGAGCGCGGCGAGGACCGGTTCGAGGATGTCCAGGGCGGCCCGCGGCTGGAGGGCGCCGCGCTGGCGGAGCACGTCGCGCAGGGTGCAGCCGGAGACGTACTCCATGGCCAGGTACGTGTACGGGCCGTCCGTGCCCTGGTCGAAGACGGCGACGACATTGGGGTGGGCGAGGCGGGCCACGGACTTCGCCTCGCGGATGAACCGGTCGACGAAGGCGGCGTCCGCGGCGAGGGCCGGGTGCATCACCTTGAGCGCGAGGACGCGGTCGAGGCGGGTGTCGAGGGCGCGGTAGACCGTGGCCATGCCGCCGGCCGCGATGCGGGCGTCGATGCGGTAGCGGCCGTCGAGCGTCTGCCCGACGATGGGGTCGTCCAGGGTCGTGTCCACCCGGGGATTCTACGAGCCCCCGCCGTGCCGCCGGGCGGGGGCGTAGGGGTTGCAGCGCAGCTGTGACGTCCGCCGCCCGGCCGGGCCGGGAAACCCGGCCCCGCCGGCCCGCGCCTCGAACGCCGATCGGGGCCGGTCCAGGAGCGCCCTCAGAACGCCGGGCGTTCCGGGTCGAGGGTGGCGCGGCCCTCCGCCGGGGAGGAGGCTTCCGCGAAGCGGCGTTGGGGGATGCGGCCCGCGCGGTACGCGAGGCGGCCCGCCGAGACCGCGTCCCGCATGGCCGCCGCCATCAGCACCGGCGCCTGCGCACGGGTCACCGCCGAGGCCAGCATCACCCCGGCGCAGCCCAGCTCCATCGCCAGCGCGGCGTCCGAGGCCGTACCGGCTCCCGCGTCCAGGATCACCGGCACGCCCGCCCGCTCCGTGATCAGCTCGAAGTTGTGCGGGTTGCGGATCCCCATCCCCGAGCCGATGGGGGAGCCCAGCGGCATGATCGCCGCGCAGCCCACGTCCTCCAGCTTCCGCGCCAGCACCGGGTCGTCGTTCGTGTACGGCAGCACCGTGAAGCCCTCGTCGACCAGGACCTCGGCGGCGTCCAGCAGCTCGACGCCGTCCGGCAGCAGGGTGCGTTCGTCCGCGACGACCTCCAGCTTGATCCAGTCCGTGCCCAGCGCCTCCCGCGCGAGGCGCGCCGTCAGCACCGCCTCGCCGGCCGTGAAGCAGCCCGCCGTGTTCGGCAGGACCGCGATGCCGAGCCGGTCCAGGACCGACAGGACGGAGCCCTGCACCGTCGGGTCCAGCCGTCGCATGGCGACGGTCGTGAGTTCCGTACCCGAGGCGACCAGGGCGCGCTCCAGCACGTCCAGGCTCGGGGCGCCCCCCGTGCCCATGATCAGGCGGGAGGAGAAGGTCCGGCCGCCGAGGGTGAAAACGTCGTCCGCCATGGCCGTCAGCCTCCCTGTACCGCGGTCAGGACCTCGACCCGGTCGCCGTCGCCGACCACGGTGTGCGGCCACTGCCCGCGCGGTACGACCGTCTCGTTGAGGGCCGCGGCGACGCCCTTGGGGGCCGCGGTCAAAGTGGCGACCACCGCGTCGAGCGTGGTGCCGGCCGCGACCTCGCGCGGCTCGCCGTTGACGGAGATGGTCATGCGTACGACTCCTGACGTGCCCCGGTGAACCGGCGCGGGGTGAAGGGGCGGGCGATCTCCGGCACCGTGCCGGTGGCCAGCAGCTCCGCCATCACGTCGCCGGTGAGCGGGGTCAGCAGCACCCCGTTGCGGTAGTGCCCGGTGGCCAGGTGCAGCCCGGGCAGCGCGGTCGGGCCTAGCAGCGGGGCGTTGTCGGGGGAGCCGGGCCGCAGCCCCGCCCCGGTCTCGGTCAGCGGCAGTTCGGTGATGCCGGGCACCAGCTCGTGGGCGTCGCGCAGCAGCTCGTAGACGCCGCCGGCGGTGACCGTGGTGTCCCAGCCCAGTTCCTCGCTGGTCGCGCCGACGACGAGTTCGCCGTTCTCGCGCGGCACGAGGTAGACGTGGCTGCCGCGCACGACCGCCCGTACGGTCCGGGACAGGAACGGCGCGTAGGGGGCCGGCACCGTCAGCCGCAGCACCTGCCCCTTCACCGGCCGCACCGGAACCTCCACCTCCGGCGGCACCCCGGCCAACTGCCCGGACAGGGAACCCGCCGCCAGGACCGTCTGGCCGGCCCGGAGCTCCGTACCGTCGTCGAGCAGCGCCCCGGCCGCCCGGTCGCCCGTGACGAGCAGCCGGGCCGCGCTCGCCCGGTGGACGGTGACCCCGGCGCGTTCGCAGGCGGCCAGCAGTGCGGCCGTCAGCCGGCGCGGATCCACCTGGTGGTCGCCGTCGACCCGCAGGCCGCCGCGGACGCCGGGCGCCAGCATGGGCTCCAGACGGCGGCACTCGCGGCCGGTCAGCCACTGCGACTCCAGGCCGCAGCGGCGCTGGAGGGCGTGCAGCTCGCGCAGGTGGAGGCGGTCGTCGGAGTCGAGGGCGACGGCGAGGGTGCCGCAGGCGCGGTAGCCGATGTCCATGCCGCCGCTCGCCTCGGTGAGTTCTGCGGCGAACTGCGGGTAGCGGGCGGCGGAGGCGACGTTCAGCCCGAGCAGGGTCTCCTCGCCGTAGTGCAGTTCGGTGACGGCGGCGAGCATGCCGGCCGCGACCTGGGCGGCTCCGCCCCCGGGGGCCGGATCGGCCAGTACGGTGCGCAGCCCGCGCCGGGCCGCCCGCCAGGCGGTGACCAGGCCGATGATGCCGCCCCCGATGACGAGGACGTCGGACCCCTTCGGGGATCCCCTCAGAGATGAGTGCATGGGCGTCCAGCCCCTCCCTTCGCCGGCATGACCCGGATCAGGTTCGTACGGTCGGAGGCCGGCCAGCCTCCCTCTCAGCCCGGTGCGCCCGGACTCCCGCGATAGGTACGGTGGCCAGACTAACCCCGGTGGGCATGCCGGGTAAGGCTGCCTCCCCCGGGCCTGTTCCTGATGAAACGTCAGCTGATTAGGCTGGGCGGCGTGAGCGAGCAGACGGAAAAGACCCAGAGCGGCGTCGTCATCGTGGGTGCCGGAATGGCCGGGGTGCAGACCGCGGTCGCCTTGCGGGAACAGGGCTTCACCGGCCCCGTGACCCTGCTGGGAGCCGAACCCCACCAGCCCTACGACCGGCCCCCGCTGTCCAAGGCGGTGCTGCTCGGCAAGGCCGAGGACTCCGCGTTCGACGTCGACTTCGAGGCCCTCGGCATCGGACTGCGGCTCGGTGTGGAGGTCACCGGGCTCCGGGCCGGCGCCCGCGAAGTGGACACCGAGGCGGGCCCGGTCCCCTACGACGTCCTCGTCCTGGCGACGGGAGCGCGCCCGCTGACCCTGCCGGGCTCCGGCGGCGTCCCGGGCGTGCACCTGCTGCGCACCCTGGACGACGCCGCCCGGCTGCGGCCCGTGCTCGCGGCGGCGCCGCCGGTGGTGGTGGTCGGGGCCGGGTGGATCGGCGCCGAGTTCGCCACGGCGGCCCGGGAGGCGGGCTGCGCGGTGACGGTGGTCGAGGCGGCGGAGCGGGTGCTCGCGGGAGCCGTGCCGGCGGAGGTCGCCGAGCCGATGGGGCGCTGGTACGCCGAGGCGGGCGCGGAGCTGCTGACGGGGGCCCGGGTGGCGTCCGTGGAGGAGGGCCGGGTCCGGCTGGCGGACGGGCGGACGCTCCGGGCGGACGCGGTGGTCGTCGGCATCGGTGCCCGGCCCGCGACGGACTGGCTGGCGGGGTCGGGGGTGGAACTGGGCCCGGACGGGTCGGTCACCGCCGACGCCCACCTGCGGACCTCCCTGCCCGGGGTGTACGCCGTCGGCGACTGCGCGTCCTTCCCCTCGGCGCGCTACGGGGAGCGGCTGCTGGTCCACCACTGGGACAACGCGCTCCAGGGGCCCAGGGTGCTCGCGGCGAACGTGGTGGGCGGCGGGCCGGTGGAGGCCTACGACCCGGTTCCGTACTTCTGGTCGGAGCAGTTCGGGCGGTTCGTGCAGTACGCGGGGCACCACGGCGCGGCGGACCGCATGGTGTGGCGCGGGGACCCGGCGGGGGCGGCCTGGTCGGTGTGCTGGCTGCGGGACGGGGCGCTGGTGGCGGTCCTGGCGGTGGGGCGGCCCCGGGACCTGGCGCAGGGCCGCCGGCTGATCGAGGCGGGCACGGCGCTCACGGTGGCCGGCGTCTCGGACCCCGACACCCCGCTCAAGTCGGCGGTGGCCTGACGGGCCCCGCCCGAGGGGGGCGGGACCCGGACGGGGTGGTCCAGGTACCGGCGGCGAGTCCGAGATGGCAGGCTTGTGCCCGTGACCGAGATTGACGCAAAGATCGATGCCCTTGTCCCCGCCTGGCTCTACCTCCCCGACATCGCCGAGATGCTCGACATCGAAGTGACCCGGGTCCGCCAGCTGGTCAAGGAAGGTCAGCTGCTCGCGGTGCGCCGCGGCGAGAACCGCTCCCTCCAGGTCCCCGCACCCTTCATCGACGGCGACAAGATCGTCAAGGGGCTCACCGGTCTGCTGACCGTCCTGCGCGACGACGGCTTCTCCGACGAGGAGATCCTGGAGTGGATGTTCACCCCCGACCCGACCCTCCCCGGCACCCCCGCCCAGGCGCTGAGCGAGAATCGTGGCACGGAGGTGAAGCGCCGCGCTCAGGCGCTCGCCCTCTGACCGACCCGCGCACGAAGTGACGTACTGATCCACCCGGTGTACGGGCCCGCGCGGCCCGTACACCGCCACGACCACGGGGGTACACCCATGCTGCTGTCCGACGCCCGGCTCTACCTGTGCACGGACGCCCGCAAGCGGCAGGGCGACCTTCCCGAGTTCCTCGACGCCGCCCTGGCCGGCGGGGTGGACATCGTCCAGCTCCGCGACAAGGGCATGGAGGCCGGCGAGGAACTCGAACACCTCCAGGTCTTCGCCGACGCCGCCCGCCGCCACGGCAAGCTGCTCGCCGTCAACGACCGCGCCGACGTCGCGCACGCCATCGGCTCCGACGTGCTCCACCTCGGCCAGGGCGACATACCCGTCCCCGCCGCCCGCGCCATCCTCGGCGGGTCCGTCCTCGTCGGCCGCTCCTGCCACGCCGAATCCGAAGTCGACGCGGCCGCCGCCGAGCCCGGCGTGGACTACTTCTGCACCGGCCCCTGCTGGCCCACCCCCACCAAGCCCGGCCGCCACGCCCCTGGCCTCGGCCTCGTGCGGTACGCGGCCTCCCTGCGCCAGGACCGTCCCTGGTTCGCGATCGGCGGCATCGACGCCACGAACCTGGACGAGGTGCTCGACGCCGGCGCCACCCGGATCGTGGTCGTACGCGCCCTCACCGAGGCCACCGACCCCGGCGCCGCCGCCGCCGAACTGGCCAAGCGGGTCCGCGAGCGCGCGTGACGGGCCCCCGCCGCCTGCACGAGCCGTCCGAAGCGCCGTCCGAAGCGCCGTCCAAAAGGCTGTCCAAAAGGCGGACCGGGCTACGAGACCGGCCACCCCCCGTCTAACCTGCCCGTATGGCCTCTGGTACCGCTTCCACCTGGTCGGATCGTGCACACACGGTCCGCGACCTCCTCGCGTCCGGGAGCTCGTACTCCTTCGAGTTCTGGGCTCCCAAGACCGAGAAGGGCGAGCGCAACCTCTGGAACGCCCTGCGCCGGATCGAAGCGGTGGCCCCCAGCTTCGTCTCCGTCACCTACGGGGCCGGCGGCTCCACCCGCGGCGGCACCGTACGCGCCACCGAGCAGATCGCGGCGAACACCACCCTGACCCCCGTCGCCCACCTCACCGCCGTGGACCACTCCGTCGCGGAGCTGCGCCACGTCATCGGGCAGTTCGCCGACGCCGGGATCCGCAACATGCTCGCGCTGCGCGGTGACCCGCCGGGCGACCCCATGGGTCCCTGGGTCAAGCACCCCGAGGGCGTGGACTACGCGGCGGACCTGGTGCGCCTCCTCAAGGAATCCGGCGACTTCTGCGTGGGCGTCGCGGCCTTCCCCGAGATGCACCCGCGTTCGCAGGACTGGGACTCGGACATCCGGCACTTCGTGGACAAGTGCCGTGCGGGCGCAGACTATGCCATCACGCAGATGTTCTTCGACCCGGAGAATTATCTGAGGCTGCGCGACAGCGTCCAGAAGGCGGGCTGCGAGACCCCGATCATCCCCGAGGTCATGCCTGTTGTGGGGATCAAGCAGCTCGACAGACTGCCCCAACTCAGCAACGCCGTCTTCCCCGAGGCAGTAAAAGACCGCATGCTCGCCGTCAAGGACGACCCGGCCGCTGTACGCTCCATTGGCATCGAGTTCGCCACGGAGTTCTGCGCGCGGCTGCTGTCCGAGGGTGTCCCGGGGCTGCACTTCATCACGCTGAACAATTCCACGGCGACTCTGGAGATCTACGAAAACCTGGGTCTGCACCAGCGGGCCTGATCGGCCGGCCCCCGTTTCCCGCGCGGTGGTCGGCCGTACGAGAGGGGCCATGCATGGGAATGACGGTCCTCTACATCGCGTTCGGCTTCGTCGCGCTGTGGCTGCTTGCCGAGGTCCTGATGCAGTACAAGGCCCGGCTCCGCTGGCGCCTGCTCGCCTTCGCCGGGTTCGTCGGCGTCGTCGCCGGGGTGGTGCTGCCGTCGGTGCCGGTCATCGCCGTCGGCGCGACCGCGTTCGCGGTGGGCCAGACCCTGGTGACGCTCTCCTTCCGCAAGGGCTTCGTGGCCGGCTGGGCGCTGCGCCGTGGCGGGGAACCCGTGCGCAAGGGCGGACGGCGCCGCAGCGGTGGTGCCCCGCGCCCGCCGCGCACGGAACCCGCGCTGGAGGTGACGGCGCTGGAGTACGGGACCGAGGGCGAACTGCCGGACTACGAGGCGTCGTCCGGGCGGGACGCGGCCGGCCGGAACGACCCGGACGCGGGGGACGAGGACGTCTTCACCCCGCAGCCGGTGCCCGAGGAGACGGGCTCCTACGGGATTCAGAGTTTCGCCCCCCAGACGCAGGCGTACTCCGAACACCCCGCGCAGACCGCCGCCTTCGCCTCACCGTTCACCACGGCCGAGCAGGACGCCCACCAGTTCGCGGCGTACTACGACCAGCAGGGCCAGGGCGGCTACGACTACTCCACCGGCTACCCGGGCGCCGAACAGCAGGTCTACGCCGCCTACTCGGACCCGTACATCGGCACCGGCGGCGTCGCCCCGCAGCAGGAGTACGACTACACCGCGTACGGGGACTACGGACGCCAGCAGTACTCCATGGACACCCCGCCCGGCGGGGTCTGGGTCCCGCAGCAGCGCGACGCCGCCCAGCCCTACCCCGCGGAGGACCAGCAGCCGCCCCAGCAGCCGCAGGGCTACCCGTACCAGGGCGACCCCGGCGGCTACGAGCAATACCGCTACTGAGCCGCCCGGGGCCCCTACAGGGCCGTACAGGGCCCTTCAGGGGGCCGTGGCCGTGCGGGGCCGTCAACGCGAGCCGCGGAACCCGGTGCCCTCCACGATCAGCCCGGCCACCAGGGCGCCGGTCATCCCGGCGTGCGGGAGGCCGCCGCCCGGGTGGGCCCAGCCGCCCGCGAGGTACAGCCCGGGCAGGGCGGTGGTGTTCGCGGGGTACAGCAGCCGGCCGCCGGCCCCGGCCAGCGCGGGAGCCGGGACCGCGCCGTCCACCGCGCCCGTGGCTTCCGCGATGTCGGCCGGGGTGCGCAGCTCGTGCCACAGCAGCCGCTCCCGCAGCCCGGGCACGGCGCGGTCGGCCGCCGCCAGCAGCTCCCCGGCCGAGGGCGCCGCACCGGGGGCCGCGACGGCCTGCACGGTGACGGCCTCGTGCTCCGCGTCGGGCACCGCGGCCGGGTCGTCCGGGCGCAGCACGGTGACGCCGCCCCCGGCCAGGGTGCGGTGCACGGCGTCCGCCGGGCGAGCCCCGCGCAGGGCGAGGAACAGGGTGTACCGGGCGCGCGGCCCGGTGCTCCGGGCGGGCGCGGAACCCGGCGCGAGCGGGATGGCCAGCGTCCTCGGGTCCACCCCGCACACCACCGCGTCCGCCTCCACCGCCCCGCCGTCGGCCAGCAGCAGCCCGGCCGCCCGGCCGCCCTCCTCCACGACCTCCCGGACCCCGGCGCCGAAGACGAAGTCGACCTTCCGCTCCCGGCACCGCTCGTGGACGGCGGTGGCCAGCGCCCGCAGCCCACCGCGCACGTACCAGCTCCCGAAGGTCTGCTCCATGTACGGCAGCACCGCCGCGGAGGCGGGCGTCGTCGCCGGGTCCAGCCCGTACGCGAGCACCCGCTCGGCGAGCAACTGCGCCAGCGGGCCGCCCAGCTCGCGCGCGGCGACCTCGGCCAGGGTGGGCGGCCGGCGCCGCAGCAGGCCGCTCCTGCGCAGCGCGGGGTACGGATCCTCGCCCAGCGCCTGCCGGTCGGGGCGCAGCGGCTCCTCCAGCAGGGGGCGCCGGGTCGCGTCCCAGGCGTCCCGGGCGCGGCCGAGCACGTCGCTCCAGCGGGCCCCGGCGCCGGCCCCGAAGGCCTGGTCCAGGGCGGCGGCCGAGCCGCCGCGGGAGGCGTTGGGCAGGGTCACCACCGTGCCGTCGGGCAGCACGTGCCGAACGGCGGGGTCGACCTGCACGAGGTCGACGCACTCCTCCAGGGGCCGTTTGCCGGTCTTGACGAACAGGTCGCGGTAGACGGCGGGCAGGTGCAGCAGTCCGGGGCCGGTGTCGAAGGCGAAGCCGTCGCGTGCGTACCGTCCCACGGCGCCGCCGTAGGTGGAGCCGCGCTCGTACACCGTCACCCGGTGGCCCGCCACGGCCAGCCGGGCCGCCGTCGCCATCGCGCCCATGCCGGCGCCGATCACCGCAATTCGTGCCATGCGGTGGAGCCTACCGAGCGGGCCGGGAACAGGATCGACCGAGGTCAGTAGGGCGGTGTGCCCGTCACCCGGCGGCTTTCGGCGGCCAGCCGCCGCTCCTCGCGGCGCTGGGCCCGGCGGCGCAGGTAGCGGCGGATCCGGGTCCAGAGGTAGACCACCAGGGCCAGGCCCGCGGCGAGCAGCACGGCCGCGATCAACGCCGCCGCCCGGGGGTTGAACATCGCGAAGGTGACGAGGCCGGCCACGCCCAGGTCCTCGGCGGTGCTGAGCACGATGTTGCTGAACGGCTCCGGGGAGGTGTTCACCGCCATGCGGGTGCCCGCCTTGACGAGGTGGCTGGCCAGCGCGGTGGAGCCGCCGATGGCAGCGGCGGCGAGGTCGGAGAGCGAGCCGCTCTGCCCGGCCAGCAGGGCGCCGACCACTGCCCCCGCGACCGGGCGGATCACCGTGTGGACGGAATCCCACACCGAGTCCACGTACGGGATCTTGTCGGCCACCGCCTCGCAGAGGAACAGCACGCCCGCGACGATCAGGACGTCGGGGCGCTGGAGGGCGGCGGGCACGTCGTCGCTCAGCCCCGTCGCGCCGAAGACGCCGAGCAGGAGGACCACCGCGTAGGCGTTGATCCCGCTGGCCCAGCCGCTGGTGAAGACCAGGGGGAGCACTGTCATCGGGCCATCATGCCGCAGCGGAGAGGGACGGCCGCCGTACGGCGGCCGTCCCTCTCGAAGTCACGTCATGTCGGACGGGGAGCAGGAGCCGATCACTGTCCGTGTTCGTCGCGGCGGCGCTGCCACCGTTCCTCGATGCGGGTCATCATGGACCGGCGCTGCCGGTTCTGCCCGCGGGCCGAACCACCTGCACCTCCGGAGACGGGCTGCTCACCGGGCTTGGGTGCCTTGCGCCAACCAGTGACGACGAGAACCGTGCAGGCCAGCATGACGAGGAAGCCCACCACGCTGATCCAGAGCACGCTCTGCCAGATCACACCGGTCATGAGGAGCGCGATACCCACCACAATGCCCGCGACTGCCTGGTAGACCCGTCGCCGGGTGTACGTGCGCAGTCCGCTTCCCTCAAGCGCTGTCGCGAACTTGGGATCTTCGGCGTACAGCGCTCGCTCCATCTGCTCGAGCATTCGCTGCTCGTGCTCCGAGAGCGGCACGGGAGTCCTCCTCATCCGTCGGTCGCGGGGGGAGCGACCAGGGGTCCCTTTCAGGATAGGCGGGGAATCGCCCCCGTGACACCCGCCCTCTGCGCCAGGTTCGAAATTGCACCGCCTGGAAAAACACTGCCGGAAAAACGTCGCCTGGGAGAAGCGCAGCGTCAGACCGCACCGTCGCGGGCATGGTCAGTGAGGCGCTTATTCCCCAATGACCGGTCCGCCATGCCGACCGGTGTGCTCGATCATACGGGGACGGCGGCCCGTTCGGAGGGTGTCCGACGAAGCCCGTGCACGGCAGCTCCGCAGATCAGGCGGGCTTCTCGCCCAGGACGTGCAACTGCGTGGCCACCGCGTGGAACGCGGGCAGCTCTGCGGCGGCCTCCTCCAGGCGCAGCAGCGCCTCCACGGCGCCGGGCTCGGTGTCCACCAGCACCCCGGGGACGAGGTCGGCGAAGATCCGGACGCCGTGCACCGGGCCGACTTCGAGTCCGGCTCCACCGACGACTTCGGCCAGCTGCTCGGCGGTGAAGCGGCGCGGCACGGGGTCGCCCGCGCCCCAGCGGCCGGCCGGGTCGGTCAGGGCGGTGCGGGCCTCGGTGAAGTGCCCGGCCAGCGCGCGGGCCAGCACCGCTCCGCCGAGGCCGGCGGCGAGGAGGCTGAGGACGCCGCCGGGGCGCAGGGCGGCGACGGCGTTGACCACGCCCTCGGCCGGGTCGTCCACGTACTCCAGCACGCCGTGGCACAGCACCACGTCGTAGGCGTCCCGCTCGACCACGTCCAGCAGGCCCTGGGCATCGCCCTGGACCCCGCGCACCAGTTCGGCGACGCCCGCCTCGGCGACCCGGCGCTCCAGCCCGAACAGCGCGTTCGGGCTGGGGTCGACCACCGTGACCCGGTGGCCCAGCCGGGCCACCGGCACGGCGAACTTTCCGGTGCCGCCCCCGGTGTCCAGTACGTCCAGGACGTCCCGGCCGGTCGCCTTCACCCGGCGGTCGAGGACCTCCTTGAGGACCTCCCACACCACGGCGGTGCGGAGCGAGGCGCGGGGGCGGGACGTGTCCGACACGACTGATGACTCCTCGGCGTAGGGGCACCTCCCGGCGGCAGCCGGGGGAGGGCGGGCGGTACAGGGCCCCACCCTATTGCCTCCCGCAGCCGGGCAGGTCATCCCGCCTGCGGACGCTCCGGCCGGGGTCGAGGTACGCCCTGCCGGCCGCCCGGGCCGCCGGGCGCGAGGGCCAGCATCCGTTCGACCAGGCGCAGGAACATCCCGACCTCGCGGACCAGGTCGTCGGCGTCCCGGCCGGTCGCGGCGTCCGGTATGCCCGCCTCGGCCCGGGCCCGGCGTGCGGCGCCCGAGGCGAACAGGGCACTCCACTCCGTCAGCTCCGGCGCTATCTCGGGCAGTACCTCCCACGCGCTGCGGATCCGCGGCCGCCGGCGCGGGTGCACCGGCTCGGGCCGGGCGCGGGCGGCGAGGACGGCCGCGGCCGCGCGCAGGGCCGCGAGGTGTGCGGTTGCGTACCGCTCGTTGGGCCGGGGCAGAAGCGCAGCCTCGGCCAGGCCGTCGTGGGCCTTGGCGAGCAGATCGAGGGCGGCCGGTGGGGCCGCCGACTTCCTCGGGACGGGGTGGACAGGGGACGGGGACGGTGTGGCCATGACGAACCTCCTGTCGATGCGTACTGCTGCGGAGCGACTGGATGGTGCGGGGGTGGTGCCGAGTGGTGCGGGGTGGTGCTTCGACTGACTGTCCCCATCGTGACGGGCCCCACTGACAATCGCGCTGACCTGCGGGTTCGGGCGGTTGGGCCCCCTCGTCGGGCGAAGGACGACTAAGCCTGATAGTTTTTGAACTGACCAGTCAGTTCAAAAGGAGGGGGGCGACGTGGACAGCCCACACGGCGCGGCCGTCAAGACCGAGGGCTTCGGACTCAAGGGCCCGCGGGGCTGGGTGTTCCGGGGAGTGGGGATCGACGTGGAGCCCGGGTCGCTCGTCGCGATCGTCGGTCCCTCGGGCAGTGGCCGCACCTGCCTCCTGCTCGCCCTCACCGGCCGGATGAAGCCCACCGAGGGGCACGCCGAGATCGGCCGCCACCGCCTGCCGAAGAAGATGGCCGCGGTCCGCCGGATCTCCGCCCTCGCCCATGTACCCGGGGTCAACGACCTGGACCCGGCCCTCACTGTCGCCGAACAGCTGCGGGAGGGCGCCCTGCTCCAGCGCCGCTACGAAGGCCCCGTGCGCGCCCTGCTGCGCCCGCGCGGCGAGCGCCGCGTCTCCACCGCGGCCAGGATCGAGGAGGTGCTCGCCGCCGCCGGACTCGACCTGGGCACGCTGCCCAAGGGGCCGCGCACCGCCGTGCGCGACCTCGAACGGCTGGAGGCCCTGCGGCTGTCGGTGGCCATCGCCCTGCTGGCCTCACCCCGGCTGCTCGCGCTCGACGACGTCGACCTCAAACTCCCGGCCGCCGAAAGCGCCGGAGCGTGGGCCCTGCTGCGCTCGCTCGCCGAGCGCGGGACCACCGTCCTCGGGGTGTGCAGCGAGGCCCCCCAGGACGCGACGGTCCTGCGCCTGGGTGCCACCGCCGAAGAGCCGGCGCGGCCCCAGCCGCCCCAGGCGCCGGTCGCCCGCCCCGCCCGGGACCCCAAGATCACCTGGGGCGCCGGTCCCACGGCCGGCACCGACGAGGCGGATGAGGCGGATGAGGTGAACAAGGCGGACGAGGCGGACGAGGCGAACAAGGCGGACCGGGCCGACGCCCCCGCCGACGTGGCTGCCGACCCCAAGCCCGACGCCGAGCCCGCAGACGCCGAGCCCGGCCACGACGACGGCCCCGGCCACGCCGACCACGACGCCGACCACGACGCCGACGACGACACGAAGGGGGCAGACGATGCGCTCACCCAAACTCGCCGCGCTTGAGCTCAAGCGGTTCGGCCGGGGCAAGCTCCCCGCCGCCGCCCTCGTCGCGCTGCTCCTGCTGCCCTTGCTCTACGGCGCGCTGTACCTCTGCTCCTTCTGGGACCCGTACAGCCGCCTCGACAAGATCCCCGTCGCCCTCGTCAACGCCGACCGCGGCGCGACCGTCGAGGGCAAGCGCATCGCCGCGGGCGACGAGATCACGAAGAAGCTGCACACCAGCAAGACCTTCGACTGGCGCGAGGTGGACGCCGACGAGGCGGCCAAGGGGCTGGAGCACGGGAAGTACTACCTCTCCCTCACCATGCCCGCCGACTTCAGCGCCAAGATCGCCTCCAGTTCCGGCGCCGACCCCGCCACCAGCGCCCTCCAGGTCCGCACCAACGACGCGAACAACTACATCGTCGGCTCGATCTCCAAGACCGTCTTCTCCGAGGTCCGTGCGGCCGCGTCCACCAACGCCTCCCGCGGCTTCCTCGACAAGATCTTCGTCAGCTTCTCCGACCTGCACGACAAGACCGCCGAGGCCGCCGACGGCGCCGACAAGCTCAAGGACGGCGCGGGCAAGGCCCAGCAGGGCGCCAAGGAGCTCGCCGACGGCCTCGACACGGCCGAGGAGAAGACCGGCGAACTCACCGGCGGCCTCAAGAAGCTGAACTCCGCCGCCGGTCAGCTGGAGACCGGTGCGTCCGAGGTCGCGGCCGGCACCCAGACGGTCGCCGACAAGGTCAACGGCGCGGCCGCCAAGGCGCGCCCCTTCGTCAAGGACCCCAAGTCCCTCGCCGACACGGCCCGGCTCGTCGCCGACACCGCCAAGGTGGTCAACAACCACCTCGGCAAGTTCGCCGAGAAGGCCCCCGCCGCGGCGGTCGTCACCAAGCGGGTCGCCGCCCGCACCGACAAGTACTACACGGACCACTGCGTCACCCCGGGCGCCGAGCCGCACCTCGCCTCCTGCCCCGACCTCAAGCAGATCAAGGACGACGCGGCCGAGGGCGCCCTGCTGGCCGGAGACGTCAACAGCGTCGTCAAGGACACCAACGGCGACCTGACCACGCTCCGCGGTCAGCTCGGCGACCTGGAGACCAAGGCCAACGCGCTCGCCGCGGCCGCCCCCGGCCTCTCCTCGGACCTCGAAACGGCCGTGGCCAAGGTCAACGCGCTCAACACGGGCGCCCACCAGGTCGCCGCGGGCATGGTCAAGCTGCACGCCGGGCTCGGCACCGCCACCGGCGGCTCCGGCGCCCTGGCGGAGGGAGTCGGCAAGCTCGGCGACGGCGCCCACACCCTCGACGGCGGCATGTACAAGCTGGTGGACGGCACCGGCCAGCTGGCCGGCGGCCTGCACGACGGCGCCGGCAAGATCCCCGACTACGACCAGCAGGCGCGCGACGCCCGTACCCAGGTCATGGCCGACCCGGTCCGGCTCGCCAACCAGTCCCTGCACCGGGCGCCCAACTACGGCACCGGCTTCGCCCCGTACTTCATCCCGCTGTCCCTCTGGGTCGGCGCGATGGTCGCCTACATGCTGATCGCGCCCCTCAACAAGCGGGCGCTGGCCACCGGCGCCTCGCCGTGGCGGATCGCCTTCGCGGGCTGGCTGCCCGTGGCGGGGATCGGCGTCGCGCAGGTCGCGGCACTGATGTCCGTACTGCACTGGGGCCTCGGGCTGGAGATGTCCCGTCCGGCGCTGACCATCGCCTTCCTGGCGCTGGTGACCGCCTGCTTCGCCGCGATCGTCCAGTGGCTCAACGCCAGGTTCGGCGCGGCCGGACGGATCCTGGTCCTCGCGTTCCTGATGCTCCAGCTGACCTCGGCGGGCGGTACGTACCCCGTCCAGACCAGCCCGGGCTTCTTCAACGCGGTCCACCCCTACCTGCCGATGTCGTACGTCGTCGAGGGCCTGCGCCGGCTCATCACCGGCGGCGACCTCACGCCGGTGTGGACGGGCTGCGCCGTACTGTCGGCCTTCACGGTCGGGGCGCTCGCCCTCACCGCGCTCGCCGCACGCGGCAAGCAGGTGTGGACGATGGACCGGCTGCACCCCGAACTGAGCCTGTAGGGAGCCGGTGACCTGTGAGAATCAGCGCCATGGAAAGCAGCAGCACCGGTACGGGTACCGGCAGCGGCCGGCGGCGGGCGACCCGGCAGAAGCTCTACGAAGCGGCTGTCACCCTCATCGCGGAGCAGGGGTTCTCCGCGACGACGGTCGATGAGATCGCCGAGCGGGCGGGCGTCGCCAAGGGCACGGTCTACTACAACTTCGCGAGCAAGACCGATCTCTTCGAGGAGCTGTTGCGCCACGGGGTGGGGCTGCTGACCGCCTCGCTGCGGGAAGCGGCGGAGTCCACCGAGGCGCGGGGCGGTACCCGGGTCGAGGCGCTGGACGAGATGATCCGGGCCGGCCTGGTCTTCATCGACCGCTACCCGGCCTTCACCCAGCTGTACGTCGCCGAGCTGTGGCGGACCAACCGGGCGTGGCAGTCCACGCTGATGGTGGTCCGCCGGGAGGCGGTGGCCGTGGTGGAGACCGTGCTCCGGGAGGGCGTGGAGCGCGGGGAACTCAGCGCGGAGATCGACGTGCCGCTGACGGCCGCGGCGATGGTGGGCATGGTGCTGGTGGCCGCGCTGGACTGGCAGTCCTTCCAGAGCGAACGCTCGCTGGACGACGTGCACTCGGCGCTGTCGCTGCTGCTGCGGGGCCGCGTCAGCGGGAGCCGGTGACACCGACGGGTGACCCCCGGTCGGCGGTGCCGCCGGGCCGCGGTCGCGGCGTAGAACTGAGTATCCGTACCTAGGCGCCCCCGGGCCGCGAAATGAGTACGCGTACGGATGGGCTCCCACCTGCGCGGACAGCAGACTGGGGGCGACGGACGGGGCCGCTCGGCCCGCACCGCGGACACGGGGCCGCGGAGCGGGACCGGGTCCTCGTCCAGCACCGGGAGGGGGAACCCGGTGGGCACGGCCGGTGCGGCGGGGCTCGGGGGGATCGAGCCCCGCCGCACCGGCGTTCCGGCCCCCGAAGCCCCGAAGCCCCGAAGCCCCGAAGCCCCGAAGCCCTGGGCCCGCAGTCCGCCAGCCCTCGATCCCCAGCCCTCAGGCCCCGCAGCCCTCAGGCCCCCAGCTCTCAGGCCCCTCGGCCCCGCCCCCGCAGCGGCAGCCGGACCGCCGCCAGGCGGGCGGACACCGCCGAGGTGAACGCCGACCACCTGGCCGAGACCGCCCAGCCCGTCCGGGCCGCCGACCGCGGCAGCAGCAGTGCCCTCAGGCGGGTGCCCCGGGACACCGCCGCCAGCAGCCCGGCCCGCGCCAGCAGCACGTCGTCCGCCAGCTCCTCGTGCCGGACCCCGGCCCCCGGAGGTGCGTACAGCGCACGCTCCACCGCGTCCGCGACCCGGTGCACCGCCCGGGCCGCCTCGCCTTCCAGCCGGCCCTGTGCCACGGTGCGCCCGGCCGCCCGCCGGGGCGACAGCGCCCCGTCCGGCGGGATGTTCACGTCCCAGGCCGCGTCACCCAGCTCCTGCCAGGCGAGCAGCACGTCCCCCGAGGCCAGCCGCCGCGCCCGCAGCCGCCCGCGCCACAGCAGCGGGAGCAGCGGCAGCGACAGCAGCAACAGCCCTCCCAGCGTCCAGCCCAGCACTCCGAGGGCCGACACACCGCCGGAGCCGGCTCCCGCGTCCTGCCCGGCCGCCGGGGTCCCGCACTCGCCGAGCCTCTTGAGGTCCGGCGGGCAGGCGTCCGACTGCGAAGGCGCCGTCGCCGGCTCCGACGCGTTCTGCGACGGCAGTGAGGCGGGGGCGGACGGCTGGGCCGTCGGGGTGTCGGTGCGGCCGTAGTCCGGCAGCGAGATCCCGGACCGGGGCGTCGGCTCGAACCGGGTCCAGCCCACGCCCTCGAAGTACAGCTCCGGCCAGGCGTGCGCGTCGCGCATCGTCACGTTCACGCTGCCGTCCGACTGCTTGGTGCCCGGCGTGAAACCCACCGCGACCCGCGCCGGGATGCCGAGCGAGCGCGCCATCGCCGCCATCGAGAACGAGAAGTGGATGCAGAACCCCTCCTTGTCCTGCAGGAACCGGGCGATGGCCTGCGAACCCGTCCCCGAGGACACCCTCGTGTCGTAGCGGAACCCACCGCTCACCGCGAAGAAGTCCTGGAGCATCACGGCCCGCGTGTAGCCGTCCTTCGCGCCCTGGGTGACCCGCCGGGCCGTGTCGCCGACGACCGCCGGCAGGTTGTCCGGCAGCCTCGTGTACTCGTTCATGACCAGGGGGTCCGTCGGCGGCGCGTGCTGGAGCTGCTCCGCCGTGGGCTGGAGCAGCAGGCTGCGGACCGTGTACTGGGCGCCCTGCACGTTCTGGAAGCCGTCCTTGCCGAGCTGGTCGCCGACCAGGGTCCGGCCGACCGGTTCGAAGCGCCACTTCCCGCCGATGTCCACCTGCGTGGCCGGGTAGGGCATCGGCAGGTAGCGCTGGGCGTACGTCTCGGCGGCCGAGACGGTGGTGCGCACCTCGGCGGCGCTGCGCCGCACCTCCAGGTTGCTCAGCCCCTGCGGGTTCGGCAGCCGCGGCGGGACGTCCGTCAGGGGCCGCCCGGAAGCCTCCCACTTGACGCCGTCGAACTCGTCGAGCGCCAGGATGCGCAGGTACTGCTCGGAGAGCTGCGGGCTGTCCGTGCGGTAGCGCAGCACCACCCGGTTGTCCTGCGCGTTCAGGCTGCTCTGGAGGGAGACCAGCGGGTTCACCGCCGAGATCGTCCCGCCGCCGGGGCCGCTGCCTGCGCCGTCGCCGCCGGTCCCCAGCATCCCGCCGCCCATGGCCGGCAGTGCCACCGGCGCAACCAGCGCCAGGCCCAGCGCGACCGCGCCGATCCGCCGTCCGGTGCGTACGGGAGCCACGGCCTGGGCGCCGCCCCCGCCGCCGACGTGCCCCGGGGCCGCCCCGCCGAACACCCGGCCCCACTGCGCGAGCCGGTCCCGGCTCTCCGACAGCAGCAGCATCAGGTAGCCGCAGCCGGCCAGCAGGAAGGAGAGCCAGGCGCCGCCGCGGCCCGCCGACAGCCCGGCGGCCACCGAGTACAGCGCCAGCAGCGGCAGCCCGGCCGCGGCCGCGGACCGCATCGTGACGGCCAGCAGGTCCACCATCAGCCCGATCAGCAGCACCCCGGCCAGCAGGAGCAGCCGGATGCCGTCGGTCGTCGGGGCCGGTATCGCGAACTCGCCGACGTCCCGCACGCCCTGCCCGAACAGCGACCCGAAGTCGGTGAGCAGGTAGCCCAGCACCCCGCCCGAGGGGTTCTCCGCCTTCCCCGCGAACAGCAGCGCGAGGAGCAGCAGGGACACCAGGAACTGCGCGGCGACCGTCAGGGGCCGGGCCAGCGGCACCCTGCGGGCGCCGGCGCCGACCAGACTCTGCACGCCCAGCAGCAGCGCGGCCTGCACCAGCCAGCCGGGCGACTCCACCAGCGGCGTCAGCGACCACGCGGTGAGCAGCGTCGCCAGCAGTGCGAAGAGCGTCAGCCGTGCTTGCCCGCTCATCGGCGGCCTCCGGAGGCAGTCGTGCCGAGCGCGGTGGCACCGGCCCGGCGCCACAGGTCGGCGAAGGCGGCGCCGGGCGGGGCGGCCAGCGCCGTCCAGCCCGCGTCGCGCAGCCGGCGCAGGGTTTCCTCCACCCGGGAGGGCAGGCCGGTCCAGGCCGCGGAGTCCAGGACGAACGCCACCGCGCCCCCGCTGCGCTGGCGCATCCGGGCCGCCAGTTCCGTTTGTACGTCGTCCAGGTCCCCGAAGAAGGCGATGAGGAGCCCGTCGGAGCCGGCTCCGGCGAAGCCGCCCCCGTCCCCCGCGCCGCGCAGCGCCTCGTAGGCGCCGACGAGGTCCGGGCCGTCGGAGTGGCCGACCACCGCGAGGGTGTCCATCATCAGCCCGGCCGCCTCGGCGGACTCCTGGGGCCCGGAGGAGAACCCGCCGCCCGCCCCGCCGGGGACCGAGTCGCCCGTGTCGGTCAGCAGCCGTACCGAGAAGCCGTGCTCCAGCAGGTGCAACAGGGTCGAGGCGGCGCCCGACACGGCCCACTCGAAGGCGGAGCCGGGTCCGGCGCCCTCGTACGCGTCGTGCCGGGTGTCCAGCAGGACGGTGGCCTTGCTGCGCCGGGGCTGTTCCTCGCGGCGCACCATCAGCTCGCCGTAGCGGGCGGTGGAGCGCCAGTGCACCCGGCGCAGGTCGTCGCCGCGCCGGTAGGTGCGCGGGATCACGTCGTCGTCCCCGGCCAGGGCCAGCGAGCGGCGGCTGCCGTCGCCGTAGCCGGAGGACTCGCCGCCCAGCCGTACGGGGGGCAGGGCCTCGGTGCGCGGGACGACGGTCAGGGTGTCGTAGGTGCTGAACGAACGGGTCAGCTCGACCATCCCGAACGGGTCGGTCAGGCGCAGCTGGAGCGGGCCCAGCGGGTAGCGGCCGCGCAGGTCGGAGCGGACCCGGTAGGACACCTCGCGACGGCCGCCCGGCTCGACCCGGTCCAGCACGAAACGGGGCCGCGGCCCCAGCACGTAGGGCACCCGGTCCTGGAGCATCAGCAGTCCGGTGGGCAGGCGGGACACGTTCTCCATGCGCAGCTGCACCCGGGCCTCGCCCCCGGCGGGCACGCGGGCCGGGGTCAGCAGCCGGCTGCCGCGGACCCGGGAGCGGTTGCGGTGCAGGGCGACGACGCAGACCAGCGGCAGCAGGGCGAGCAGCAGCCCGACCCGGAGCAGTTCGCTCTGGCCCAGTACGTAGGCGCAGACGGCGGCGGCCCCGGCGGCCAGGAAGGACCGGCCGCGGGTGGTCAGCCCCGACAGGGAGGCCCGCAGCCCGTCGGCGCCCTCGGCCGTCGCACCGGCGCCGTGCGGGGCACCGGCGCTCATCAGAAGCCCCGCAGGCCCGCGCCGGGCGGCATCTCGCCGCGGGCGTGCGCGGCGGGGACGGGGGTGCGCTGGAGGATGTCGGCGACCACGTGCTCGGCGGTGCGCCGGTTCAGCTGGGCCTGCGCCGTGGGCAGCAGCCGGTGCGCGAGGACGTGCCCGGCGAGCTGCTGGACGTCGTCGGGAAGTACGTACTCGCGCCCCGACAGCGCCGCGGACGCCTTGACCGCGCGCAGCAGGTGCAAGGTGGCGCGGGGCGAGGCGCCCAGGCGCAGGTCCGGGTGGCTGCGGGTGGCGGAGACCAGGTCGACCACGTAGCGGCGGACCGGCTCGGCCACGTACACCTCGCGGACGGCCTCGATCAGCTTGGTGATGTCGTGGGCGTGGGCGACGGCCCGGAAGTCGTCGAGCGGGGAGACGCCGCCGTGCACGTCGAGCATCTGGAGCTCGGCCTCACGGCTGGGGTAGCCGACGGAGACGCGCGCCATGAAGCGGTCGCGCTGCGCCTCGGGCAGCGGGTAGGTGCCCTCCATCTCCACCGGGTTCTGGGTGGCGACGACCATGAACGGGCTGGGCAGCGCGTAGGTGGTGCCGTCGATGGTGACCTGCCGCTCCTCCATCGACTCCAGCAGCGCCGACTGCGTCTTCGGCGAGGCGCGGTTGATCTCGTCGCCGATGACGATCTGCGCGAAGATCGCGCCGGGCTTGAACTCGAACTCGCGGCGCTGCTGGTCGTAGATGCTGACGCCGGTGATGTCGGAGGGCAACAGGTCCGGGGTGAACTGGATGCGCTGCACCGAGCAGTCGATGGACTTGGCGAGCGCCTTGGCGAGCATGGTCTTGCCGACGCCCGGCACGTCCTCGATCAGCAGGTGCCCTTCGGCGAGCAGCACGGTCAGCGCGAGGCGGACGACCTCGGGCTTGCCCTCGATGACGCTCTCGACCGAGTCGCGCACCCGCTCCGCCGTGCTGGTCAGATCCGCGAGGCTCGCTCGGTCGTCGTACGTGGTCACCTGGTTCTCCTCGGCCCTTTTCCAGGGCCGACGCCCCTTGGCGCATGAACCGGCCCACCCCGAAACCCCCGGACGCGCCGGGGGTGACGCCGGGCCCGACGGCTCCCGGGTGGCGTCACCCCGCATTGTTGACGGCGTTGCGGCGCTGTGTCACTCAGGAGACGGGATCGATCTCCCGCAGGAGCCCGGTGTGTACGTCGAAGACGAAGCCTCGCACATCGTCCTTGAAGGGCAGGAAGGGGTTCGTCCGTACCCGCTGCATGGACTGGCGGACGTCCTGGTCCACGTCCCGGAAGGCCTCCACGGCCCAGGCGGGGCGCTGGCCCACCTCGTCCTCCAGCTCGTGGCGGAAGTCCTCGGTCAGGCTTTCGAGGCCGCAGCCGGTGTGGTGGATCAGTATCACCGTGCGGGTGCCGAGCGCTCGCTGGCTGATGGTGAGCGAGCGGATGGTGTCGTCGGTGACGACACCGCCGGCGTTGCGGATGGTGTGACAGTCGCCGAGTTCCAGACCGAGGGCCTTGTGCAGGTCGAGGCGGGCGTCCATACAAGCCACGACGGCCACGTGGAGCACCGGACGTGCGTCCATACCGGGGTCCGTGAACTGGGCGGCGTACCTCCGGTTCGCCTCCACCAGCCGGTCGGTGACCGAACGGCCGCCGGATGCCTTGGCTGCGGAGTCTGCGGGCAGGGATGCGGAAGTCGTCATGGATACGACGTTAGTGGTCACGGCCCCTCGCGGCACTGAGCGAGGGTGGACAAAGAAGGTCAACGGGACTTGGTGTGAGCTAACCCACAGGGGTGGGGCGGGGTCGGCCGTCCGGGTGATTGGCGGCTTTTGCGGGTTCCGTTCGAGCGGGGCGCACCGCGCGCGGGGCGGTTCGTTGACCGCGGCGACCGTTGCACTAAAGTGACGCGAACCGGCCGGAGCCCGGCCCCCACCGGCCGCCCGGCCCCCTGGTAACACTCCGCGTGCGCGGCGCGGCGTATGCCTGCCGCGCCGTTATCTGAGAGGGCGCTTTGACTAGCGAGTCCCGACATGTCCCGGTGATGCTCCAGCGGTGCCTGGACCTGTTGGCCCCGGCACTGGAGAGGCCCGGGGCCGTGGTCGTCGACTGCACCCTCGGCCTCGGCGGCCACAGCGAGGCCCTCCTCACCCGGTTCCCCGAAGTCCACCTGATCGGCCTGGACCGCGACAAGGAGGCCCTGCGGCTCTCCGGCGAGCGGCTCGCGCCCTTCGGCGAGCGGGCCACCTTGGTCCACGCCATCTACGCCGACCTCGCCGAGGTGCTGGACGGCCTGGGCATCCCCGCCGTCCAGGGCATCCTCTTCGACCTCGGCGTCTCCTCCATGCAGCTCGACGAAGCCGACCGCGGGTTCGCGTACGCGCAGGACGCGCCGCTGGACATGCGGATGGACCAGACGACGGGCATCAGCGCCGCGGAGGTCCTCAACACGTACGCGCCCGGCGAGCTGGTCCGCATCCTGCGCCAGTACGGCGAGGAGAAGCAGGCCAAGCGCATCGTCTCGGCGATCGTGCGCGAGCGCGGGAAGGAACCGTTCTCGAACAGCGCCCGGCTGGTCGAGGTGATCCGCGAGGCGCTGCCGCAGGCGGCGAAGCGTACGGGCGGCAACCCGGCGAAGCGGACCTTCCAGGCCCTGCGGATCGAGGTCAACGCCGAGCTGGCCGGGCTGGAGCGGGCCATTCCCGCGGCCGTGGACCGGATCGCGGTCGGCGGCCGGATCGCGGTGCTGTCGTACCACTCGCTGGAGGACCGGCTCGTGAAGCAGGTCTTCGCCGCGGGCGCGGCCTCCACCGCGCCGCCGGGGCTGCCGGTCGTGCCGGAGCGGTACCAGCCGAAGCTGAAACTGCTCACGCGCGGTGCGGAGCTCCCGACGGAGGAGGAGATCGCCGAGAACCGGCGGGCCGCCCCGGCGCGCTTCCGCGGGGTCGAACGCATCCGGGAGGCGCGACTGTGACCAAGCGCGGGCTGCTGCGGGGCGCGGGCGGCGGCGGGACGGGGGCCGGGCCGGGGACGGCCGGGCAGGCGGCGCGGATGCCGTTCGTCCTGCTGGTGGTGGCCCTGCTCGGCGGCGGGCTGATCAGCCTGCTGCTGTTGAACTCGGCGCTGAACCAGGGCTCCTTCCAGCTGAGCAAGCTCAAGAAGGAGACCACCGTCCTGCGCGACGAGCAGCAGGAGCTCCAGCGGGACGTCGACGGCTACTCGGCGCCGGACGCCCTCCAGCGCCGGGCGCACGAGCTGGGCCTGGTGCCCGGCGGGAGCCCGGTCTTCATCGGTCCGGACGGGAAGGTCGCGGGAACCCCTGCGGCGGCGGAGACACCGCCCCCGCCGTCGCCCCCGCCCGCCGCCCCGCCGGTTGCGCAGAGCCCGGCCGCATCGCCCGCCCCGCCGGCCGCGGCCGCCTCACCCACCCCGAGCCCGGCGGGCTCGCCCTCCTCCGGAAGGTGACGTCGTGAACCGAATCCAGCCCCGCCGGCTACGGGGGCCCGGGGCCCGGGGCACGTCCCCGGCGGCGGGCCGGCGCCACGGGGCGGGCACGTGAGCCCGCAGGTGCCGCGGCGGCGGGAGCCCGGCTTCCCGCGGGCGCGGGCCACGGGCCGCCCCGGAGCCCCACGCACACCGCACACCATCCGCCTCGGCAGCCCCAAGCCCCGGCTGCGCCTGGTCAGCGTGGCCCTGACCCTCGTGATGCTCGCCTTCGTCGTCCGGCTCCTCCAGGTCCAGGCCGTCGACGCCTCCGCGTACTCCGCCAAGGCCTCCGAGAACCGCTTCGCCAGCTACACCCTGGCCGCCGAGCGCGGGGAGATCACCGACCGCAAGGGCGTGGCCCTGGCCACCAGCGTCGACGCGTACGACATCACCGCCGACCCGAAGATGTTCACCCCGCAGGAGAGCAAGGCCCCCGACGCCCCGCAGCAGGCCGCCGCCCTCCTCGCGCCGATCCTGGGCAAGGACGCCAAGGAGATCGCGGGCCGGCTGGCGACCAAGAACAGCCGCTACGTCGTCCTCGCCCGCCGCCAGACCCCCCAGGTCTGGAACCAGATCAAGGACCTCCAGAAGGTCTTCGCCGACAAGGCGGCCGCCGACCGGAAGAACAACGGACCCGGCGCCAACGTCCTGGCCGGCGTGTTCAAGGAGGACAGCAGCAAGCGCGTGTACCCGAACGGCGACCTGGCCGCCGGGATACTGGGTTACGTCAACGCCGACGGCAAGGGCGGCGGCGGTCTGGAGTCCGCCCTCGACAGGAAGCTGGCCGGCAAGGACGGCGAACTGACCTACGCCCAGTCCGGCGGCCGCCGCGTCCCCACCGCCGGATCCAGCGAGAAGCCCGCCGTACCCGGCGAGGACATCGAACTGACCATCGACCGCGACATCCAGTGGGCCGCGCAGAGCGCGATCACCGAGCAGGTCGAGAAGTCCGGCGCCGACCGCGGCTACGTCATCGTCCAGGACACCCGCACCGGCGAGGTGCTGGCCATGGCCAACGCCCCCGGCTTCGACCCCAACGACCTCAGCAAGGCCCGCTCCACCGCCATGGGCAACGCGGCCCTCCAGGACGTCTACGAGCCCGGCTCCACCGCGAAGGTGATGTCGATGGCCGCCGTACTGGAGGAGAAGAAGGCAACGCCGCAGACGCACGTCGAGGTCCCCAACCGGCTCCACCGCGGTGACCGGCTCTTCAAGGACGACATCGACCACCCCACCTGGTACCTGACCCTCAACGGGGTCCTCGCCAAGTCCTCGAACATCGGCACGATCCTGGCCACCGGCCAGCTCGGCAGCACCCAGACCGAGGCCAACAAGGTCCTCTACTCCTACCTGAACAAGTTCGGCATCGGGCAGCCCACCGGCCTGAACTACCCGGGCGAATCCCGCGGCATCCTGGCCAAGCCCGAGGACTGGTCCACCTCGCAGCAGTTCACGATCCCCTTCGGCCAGGGCCTCTCCCTCAACGCCATGCAAGCGGCCTCGGTGTACTCCACGATCGCCAACGACGGGGTGCGGATCGAGCCGACCCTGGTGCGCGGCACCAAGGGCCCCGACGGCCGCTTCACCCCGGCGAAGGCGCCCGGGCAGACCCGCGTCGTCAGCAAGGAGACCGCCAAGACCCTCGCGCAGATGCTCGAATCCGTGGTCGACGACCAGGAGGGCACCGGCACCAAGGCGCGGATCCCCGGCTACCGGGTCGGCGGCAAGACCGGCACCTCCAACCGGGTGGATCCGGCCACCGGCCGCTACAAGGGCTACACCGCCTCCTTCGCCGGCTTCGCACCCGCCGACAACCCGCGGATCACCGTCTACTGCGCCATCCAGAACCCCACCAAGGGCAGCTATTTCGGCGGCCAGATCTGCGGACCGATCTACAAGAAGGTCATGGAGTTCGCCCTCAAGACCCTCCAGGTCGCCCCCACCGGAACCGCCCCCGCCGGGCTGCCCGTCACCTATGACGTCGCGCCCCCGCCGGCCCCGCAGCCCACACCCCGGACGGGCCCGCAGCCCGGCCAGTGAACCGACCGCCCAGCCCCAGACGCGTGAGGCACCATCAGTGACAACGATCACCCCGAAACCCGGGAACCAGTCGCCCGCCGACGCCGCGGCCGGGCCCTCGCTTCGCGAGGGGCCCGCCACGCCCGGTACGCTCACCGCCGTGTCCCACGCTGATCAGCCCAGAACGCCCCAGAAAGACGCCCCGGCAGCGCCGCCGGGAGCACCCCGGCCCGTCTCCGCCCGCCCGACCCCGCTGGGCGAGCTGGCGGAGCTGCTGGGCGTGCGCGCATCAGGAGCCGCCCCGACCGTGGAGAAGACGCGGATCACCGGCATCACGCACGACTCCCGTGCCGTGCGCCCCGGTGACCTGTACGCGGCCCTGCCCGGAGCCAAACTGCACGGGGCGGACTTCGCCGCCCAGGCGGCCGGCCTCGGCGCCGTCGCCGTGCTGACCGACCCGGCGGGCGCCGAACGCGCCGCCGCGACGGGACTGCCGGTGCTCGCCGTCGCCGACCCGCGCGGCCGGATGGGCGAGCTCGCCGCCGAGATCTACGGCCGGCCCGGCGAGGCCCTGCTCCAGCTCGGCATCACCGGCACCTCCGGCAAGACCACCACCGCCTACCTCATCGAGGGCGGCCTGCGCGGCGCCGGACGCTCGACGGGCCTGGTCGGCACCGTGGAGATGCGCATCGGGGACGAACGCATCAAGTCCGAGCGCACCACTCCCGAAGCCACCGACCTCCAGGCCCTCTTCGCCGTCATGCGCGAACGCGGGGTCGAGGCCGTGACCATGGAGGTCTCCAGCCACGCGCTGGTGCTCGACCGGGTCGACGGCTGCGTCTTCGACGTCGCCGTCTTCAACAACCTGAGCCCCGAGCACATGGAGTTCCACTCCGACATGGAGGACTACTTCCAGGCCAAGGCGCAGCTCTTCACCGAGCGCCGCGCCCGCCTGGCAGTGGTCAACGCCGACGACGAGTACGGGCGCCGCCTGGCCAAGGAGGCGACGATCCCGGTCGTCACCTTCTCCGCCTCGGGCGACCCCGCCGCCGACTGGCGCGCCGAGGACGTGGTCCTGGGCGCCGCCGACTCCACGCTCACCCTGCTGGGCCCGGGCGGACAGCGCGTACGGGCCACCGCCCCGCTGCCCGGCCCGTTCAACGTCGCCAACACCGTCGCCGCGATCGTCACGCTCGCCGCCGCCGGCGTCGACCCGCAGACCGCCGCCGACGGCGTCGCCGCCGTCCCCGGGGTACCGGGCCGACTGGAACGGGTCGAAGCGGGACAGCCGTTCCTGGCCGTCGTGGACTACGCGCACAAGACGGACGCCGTCGAATCGGTGCTGCGGGCGCTGCGCGAGGTCACCCGGGGCAAGCTGCACATCGTCCTCGGCTGCGGCGGCGACCGCGACACCACCAAGCGCGCCCCGATGGGCGCCGCGGCCGCCCGCTTCGCCGACACCGCGATCCTGACCTCCGACAACCCGCGCTCGGAGGACCCCCTCGCCATCCTCGCCGCGATGTTCGAAGGCGCCGTCTCCGTACCGCCCGCCGAACGCGGCGCCGTCCTGGTCGACGCCGACCGGGCCGCGGCCATCGCCGCCGCAGTGGCGCGCGCCCGGCCCGGTGACACCGTCCTGGTGGCCGGCAAGGGCCACGAGCAGGGCCAGGACACCGCAGGCGTCGTCCGTCCCTTCGACGACCGCGCGGTGCTCCGCGCCGCCATCGAACGCCAACAGCAGGCCGACCAGGCCGAGGTGACCCCGTGATCCCCCTCTCCCTCGCCGAGATCGCCGACATCACCGGCGGGCAGCTCCACGACATACCGGATCCGTCCGTCCTGGTCACCGGCCCCGTCGTGTTCGACTCCCGCCAGGTGGAGGACGGCAGCCTGTTCGCCGCCTTCGTCGGCGAGCGCGTCGACGGCCACGACTACGCCGCCACGGCCATCGAGGCGGGCGCCCGCGCCGTCCTCGCCACCCGGCCCGTCGCGGTGCCCGCCATCGTCGTCCCCGACGTCGTCGCGGCGCTCGGGGCGCTGGCCGGCGCCGTCGTCGCCCGGATCGGCACCGACGTGGTGGCCCTGACCGGCTCGGCCGGCAAGACCTCCACCAAGGACCTCATCGCCCAGGTCCTCCAGCACCACGCGCCGACGGTGTGGACGCCGGGCAACCTCAACAACGAGATCGGCCTGCCGATCACCACGCTGCGCGCCACCGAGGAGACCCGGCACCTGGTGCTGGAGATGGGCGCCCGCGGCATCGGCCACATCCGCTACCTCACGGGGCTCACCCCGCCCCGCATCGGTCTCGTGCTGAACGTGGGCACCGCCCACATCGGCGAGTTCGGCGGCCGCGAGGCCATCGCCCAGGCCAAGGGCGAGCTGGTCGAGGCGCTGCCGTCCGAGGCCGAGGGCGGCGTCGCCGTCCTGAACGCCGACGACCTGCTGGTACGCGCCATGTCCGCCCGGACGAAGGCCCGTACGGTGCTCTTCGGCGAGGCCGAGGACGCCGACGTACGGGCCACCGACGTCCGCATGACGCCCCAGGGGTGTCCTTCGTTCACACTCCACACACCCACCGGGTGCAGTGACGTGACCTTGCGGCTGTACGGTGAGCACCACGTGTCGAACGCGCTCGGCGCGGCCGCGGTCGCCCATGTCCTGGGCATGTCCGCCGAGGAGATCGCCACCGCGCTCTCCGGGGCGGGCACCCTGTCCCGGTGGCGGATGGAGGTCACCGAGCGCGCGGACGGCGTCACGATCGTCAACGACGCCTACAACGCGAACCCCGAGTCCATGCGGGCCGCTCTGCGAGCGCTCGCTGCCATGGGCTCCGCCGCACAGGCGAACGGGGGCCGCACGTGGGCGGTGCTCGGCCCCATGGCCGAGCTCGGTGACGACGCGCTCGCCGAACACGATGCGGTGGGACGGCTTGCCGTCCGGCTCAACGTGAGCAAGCTCGTCGCAGTCGGGGGCAGGGAAGCGTCCTGGTTGCAACTGGGCGCATATAACGAGGGTTCGTGGGGTGAGGAGTCGGTGCTCGTGTCCGACGCACAGGCGGCGGTCGACCTGTTGCGCAGTGAACTGCGCCCGGGGGACGTCGTGCTGGTGAAGGCTTCCAGGTCGGCCGGTCTGGAGCGGGTCGCACAGGCTCTGCTCGAAGGCGAGGCCTCCGACCGATGAGGCAGATCCTGTTCGCCGGTGTCATCGGCATGTTCCTCACCGTCATCGGTACCCCGCTGCTGATCAAGCTGCTGGCCCGCAAGGGCTACGGCCAGTTCATCCGCGACGACGGCCCGCGCGGCCACGCAGGGAAGAAGGGCACGCCCACCATGGGCGGCATCTCCTTCATCCTGGCCACGCTCATCGCGTACGCCCTCACGAAGGTGATCACCGGGGAAGAGCCGAGCTTCTCGGGTCTGCTGGTCCTGTTCCTGATGGCGGGCATGGGCCTGGTCGGTTACCTCGACGACTACATCAAGATCGTCAAGCGGCGTTCGCTCGGCCTGCGGGCCAAGGCCAAGATGGCCGGCCAGCTGATCGTCGGCATCGCCTTCGCGGTGCTCGCGCTCCAGTTCAAGGACTCGCGCGGGCTGACCCCGGCCTCCACCAAGCTGTCGTTCGTCACGGACTTCGGCTGGGCGATCGGCCCGGTGCTGTTCGTGGTGTGGGCCCTGTTCATGATCCTGGCCATGTCCAACGGCGTGAACCTGACGGACGGCCTGGACGGCCTGGCCACGGGCGCCGCGGTGATGGTCTTCGGTGCGTACACCTTCATCGGTGTCTGGCAGCACCAGGAGTCCTGTGTGAACGCGCAGGACCTGACCAACCCGGCGGCCTGTTTCGAGGTCCGTGATCCGCTGGACCTCGCGGTCGTCGCCTCCGCGCTGATGGGCGCCTGCTTCGGCTTCCTGTGGTGGAACACCTCGCCCGCCAAGATCTTCATGGGCGACACCGGTTCGCTCGCGCTCGGCGGCGCGCTCGCCGGCCTGGCGATCTGCTCCCGCACGGAGTTCCTGATCGCCCTGCTCGGCGGCCTCTTCGTCCTCATCACGATGTCGGTCGTCATCCAGGTCGGCTCCTTCAAGATGACCGGGAAGCGCGTCTTTCGGATGGCCCCGCTCCAGCACCACTTCGAACTCAAGGGGTGGTCCGAAGTCCTTGTGGTGGTCCGCTTCTGGATCATCCAGGGCATGTGCGTGATCGTGGGCCTCGGACTCTTCTACGCGGGATGGGCAGCGGACAAGTGAGCACCACCGACCTGGCCGGCCTGATCGGCCCCGACGCCTTGGGCCGCTTCGGTCTGCCGGGCCGGATCACGGTGGCCGGCCTCGGCATCAGCGGCATCAGCGCCGCCCGGGCGCTGGCCGGACTCGGCGCGACGGTGACCGTCGTCGACAACGGCGACGGGGACGCGCACCGCGCGAAGGCGGCCGAACTCGCGGAGCTCGGCGTCGAGGTCCGCCTCGGCCTCCTGCCCGACGGGGCCCGGGCCGGGGAGGTCCTGCCCGAGGGCACGGAACTGGTCGTCACCTCGCCCGGCTGGCAGCCGCAGTCCCCGCTCTTCCTGGCCGCCGCCGAGGCGGGCGTCGACGTCGTCGGCGACGTCGAGATCGCCTGGCGGCTGCGCGAGGCCGGCCGGGAACTTCGCGCGGCCCGCACGGGCGAACCGCAGCCGGACCCGGCCCCGTGGCTCGCCATCACCGGTACCAACGGCAAGACCACCACCACGCAGATGCTCGCCTCGATCCTGCGGGCCGCGGGCCTGCGGACGGCGGCCGTCGGCAACATCGGCACCCCCATCATCGACGTGGTGACCGGCGAGGAGCAGTACGACGTGCTCGCCGTCGAACTCTCCAGCTACCAGCTGCACTGGGCGCCCTCGGTGCGCGCCCACTCGGCGGCCGTGCTCAACCTGGCCCCCGACCACCTCGACTGGCACGGCTCCATGGAGGCGTACGCCGCCGACAAGGGCCGCATCTACGAGGGCAACACCGTTGCCTGCGTCTACAACGTCGCCGACCGGGCCACCGAGGAACTGGTCGAGAAGGCCGACGTCGAAGAGGGCTGCCGCGCCATCGGGTTCACCCTCGGCGCCCCCGGCCCCTCCATGCTCGGCGTCGTCGACGGCATCCTCGTGGACCGCGCCTTCGTCGAGAACCGGCAGAAGAACGCCCAGGAGCTCGCCGAGGTCGGGGACGTCAACCCGCCGGCCCCGCACAACATCGCCAACGCGCTCGCCGCGGCCGCCCTGGCCCGCGCCTTCGGCGTCAAGCCCCGTGCCGTCCGCGACGGCCTGCGCGACTTCCGCCCCGACGCCCACCGGGTCGCGCGCGTGGCGGAGGTGGAGGGGGTCACCTACGTCGACGACTCCAAGGCCACCAACACGCACGCCGCGGAGGCCTCCCTCGCCGCGTTCGAACCCGTCGTCTGGATCGCCGGCGGTCTCGCCAAGGGCGCGACCTTCGACGAACTCGTGCAGAAGTCGGCGAAGCGGCTGCGCGCGGTGGTGCTGATGGGTGCCGACCGTGCCCTGATCGCGCAGGCGCTGGCGCGACACGCCCCGCAGGTCCCGGTCGTGGACCTCGACCGGACCGACACTGGGGCGATGCTCGCAGCGGTCCGGGAAGCGGCCCGGTTCGCCGAGCGCGGCGACACGGTCCTGCTGGCACCTGCCTGCGCCTCGATGGACATGTTCGCGAACTACAACGAGCGTGGGGACGCGTTCGCCGACGCGGTACGCGAACTGGCCGCCGAGAGCGCCTAGGTCGAACCAGGGCAGGCGTCCCTCCCCGACCGGCTGCTCGCCCCGTACGAGTGGAGGGGAAGATCACAGATGCCGGCCAGACAAGTCCTGCCGGGGCGGCGGCCGTCCGCCACGAAGGCCGTGAAGGCCGTCAAGGCGGTCCGGGCCGCCACCTCCGTGAAATCGGTCCGGGCACAGGGCCGCAAGCGCCCGGCGGCCCGCCCCGGCGGCCCTGCGGGGCGCGGGCCGCTCGCCGGGCTCCGGCGCACGCAGTGGCAGTTGCGCAAGGCCTGGGACCGCCCGCTCACCGCGTATTACCTGATTTTCGGCAGCTCGTTGCTCATCACCGTCCTCGGACTGGTGATGGTCTACTCCGCCTCCATGATCAAGGCGCTCCAGCTGGGCCTGGGTGACGCCTACTTCTTCAAGAAGCAGTTCCTGGCCGCCCTGATCGGCGCCGGCCTGCTGCTGGTCGCCTCCCGGATGCCCGTCAAACTGCACCGGGCGCTCTCCTATCCGGTGCTCGCGGGAACCCTCTTCCTGATGGTCCTGGTCCAGGTTCCCGGGATAGGGGTGTCGATCAACGGCAACCAGAACTGGATCTCCCTCGGCGGCCCGTTCATGCTCCAGCCCAGTGAGTTCGGCAAGCTGGCGCTGATCCTGTGGGGCGCCGACCTGCTGGCGCGCAAGGGCGAGAAGGGGCTGCTGAGCCAGTGGAAGCACCTGCTGGTGCCCCTCGTGCCGGTGACCTTCCTGCTGCTGGGCCTCATCATGCTCGGCGGGGACATGGGGACCGCCGTGATCCTCGGGGCGATCCTGTTCGGGCTGCTGTGGCTCGCCGGGGCGCCCACGCGGATGTTCGCGGGAGTGCTGGCCTTCGCGGGTGTGATCGTCGTACTGCTGATCAAGACCAGTCCGCACCGGATGGACCGGCTGGCCTGCATCGGTGCGACAGAACCGGGCAAGAACGACCTTTGCTGGCAGGCCGTCCACGGGATCTACGCTCTCGCGTCCGGTGGATGGTTCGGTTCCGGTCTGGGTGCCAGTGTGGAAAAATGGGGGCAACTGCCCGAAGCGCACACGGACTTCATCTTTGCCATCACCGGTGAGGAACTGGGTCTCGCGGGGACGCTGTCGGTGCTCGCCCTGTTCGCGGCTCTAGGCTATGCGGGTATCCGCGTGGCCGGACGCACGGAGGACCCCTTCGTACGGTATGCCGCGGGAGGCGTGACCACATGGATCACGGCGCAGGCCGTGATCAACATCGGTGCGGTGCTCGGTCTGCTGCCGATCGCCGGGGTCCCGCTCCCGCTGTTCTCCTACGGAGGGTCAGCCCTGCTGCCGACCATGTTCGCGATCGGACTGCTCATCGCCTTCGCGCGGGAGGAGCCGGCCGCGCGCGCGGCGCTCGCGATGCGGCAGCCGAAGAACGGCCGGCCGTGGAGCGGGCTGAGATGGAAGTCGATGAGACGGCGCGTCACAAGGCGTCCGTCCGGAGAGCGGTGAATTTCGGTGCATGTCGTACTCGCCGGTGGGGGGACCGCCGGCCACATCGAGCCGGCGCTCGCCCTCGCGGACGCCCTGCGCAGGCAGGACCCATCCGTGGGCATCACCGCCCTCGGCACGGAACGCGGACTCGAAACCCGCCTCGTGCCCGAGCGCGGCTACGAGCTGGGGCTGATCCCCGCCGTACCGCTGCCCCGCAAGCCCACCCCCGAGCTGATCACCGTCCCCGGACGGCTGCGCGGCACGATCAAGGCGGCCGAGGAGATCCTGGAGCGCACCAAGGCCGACTGCGTCGTCGGCTTCGGCGGCTACGTGGCCCTGCCCGGCTACCTCGCGGCCAAGCGCCTCGGGGTGCCGATCATCGTCCACGAGGCCAACGCCCGGCCGGGACTGGCCAACAAGATCGGCTCCCGCTACGCGCACGCCGTCGCGGTGTCCACCCCGGACAGCAAGCTGCGCGGCGCCCGCTACGTGGGCATCCCGCTGCGCCGCTCGATCTCGACCCTGGACCGGGCCGCCGTGCGCCCCGAGGCGCGCGCCGCGTTCGGGCTGGACCCCAACCTGCCGACCCTGCTGGTCTCCGGCGGCTCGCAGGGCGCCCGCCGCCTCAACGAGACCATCCAGGCGGTCGCTCCGACCCTCCAGCGCTCGGGGATCCAGATCCTGCACGCGGTCGGCCCGAAGAACGAACTGCCGCGTGTCGACAACATGCCCGGGATGCCGCCCTATGTCCCGGTACCGTACGTGGACCGGATGGACCTCGCGTACGCCGCCGCCGACATGATGCTGTGCCGCGCGGGCGCGATGACCGTCGCCGAACTCTCCGCCGTCGGGCTCCCGGCCGCCTACGTACCGCTGCCGATCGGCAACGGTGAGCAGCGGCTCAACGCCCAGCCGGTGGTGAAGGCCGGCGGTGGCCTGCTCGTCGACGACGCGGAACTGTCCCCCGAGTGGGTGCTCGGACAGGTCCTTCCGGTGCTGTCCGATCCGCACCGCCTCTACGAGATGTCCCGCGCCGCCGCCGAGTTCGGTCGCCGGGACGCCGACGACCTGCTCGTCGGCCTGGTCTACGAGGCGATCGCCGCACGCAGTAACCGCTAACCAGGAGGCACCGCAGTGGCCGGAGCGACGACCGCGCAGCGAGGCAATCCGGGCTCCGGCCGGCCCCGCCCCAAGGGCGGGGGCTCCGGCGCTCCCAAGCCGCCCGGCGGGCCGAAGCAGTCGAAGCGCACCGGCCCGCGGGGCCCCGGCATCAGATCGCGCCGGGTCCTCGCCCTGGCCGCGCTCGTCGCCGCGGTGCTCCTGGCCGCCGGCGGCACCTGGGTGCTCTACGGATCCTCCTGGCTCCGCGTCGAGAAGGTCACCGCCACCGGCACCGAGGTGCTCAGCGAGCAGCAGGTGCTGGCGGCGGCGGCCGTGCCCGTCGGCGCACCCCTGGTGAGCATCGACAGCGACGAGATCGAGGGCCGGCTCCGCCGCCGGCTGCCCCGTATCGATTCGGTCGACGTGGTGCGCGCCTGGCCGCACGGAATCGGTCTGAAAGTGGCGGAACGCAAACCGGTCCTGCTCATCAGGAAGGACGCGAAGTTCGTCGAAGTGGACGCTTCGGGTGTGCGATTCGACACGGTCGCGAAAGCACCCGCCGGTGTCCCCGTCCTCGAACTGGCCGCGGAACGCTCGCCGAGCGGCCGCCGCTTCGACGCGGAACGGCTGCTGCGCGAGGCGGTGGGCATCGCGGGAGGCCTCCCCGAAGCCGTCGCCAAGGAGGCCGTGCAGGTCAAGGTGGAGTCCTACGACTCGGTCGTGCTCCAGCTGACACGGGGCCGGACGGTCGTGTGGGGGAGCGGCGAACTGGGCGAGGCGAAGGGGCGGGCGCTGACCGCTCTGCTCAAAGCCGCGCCGGGCGCGGGGCACTTCGACGTGAGCGTCCCCACCGCCCCTGCCGTGTCCGGGAGTTGACGTCCGGTCGAACGGCGACGCACCCTGGTTGGCCAGCGATACGGGTGATCACATAGGGTGAAAAGAAAAACGGGAGGTTCGGCGTGTTCGTTGAACACGCGCTACTTGTCGACTTAGTGTCCTGTTCGGAAGAGTCCAAGGAACAGACACACGCTTAACCCTAAACTTCAGGGTTAGGGTTCGGGTCGGCGCGGTCGGACCGTCCCACATTTCGGCATCAGTCGTCGCACCGCAGGCCCGCGAGGCGGCGACACGTAATCGAGGCGAGAGGCCTTCGACGTGGCAGCACCGCAGAACTACCTCGCAGTCATCAAGGTCATCGGTGTCGGCGGCGGTGGTGTCAATGCCATCAACCGAATGATCGAGGTCGGTCTCAAGGGTGTCGAGTTCATCGCCATCAACACGGACGCCCAGGCGCTGTTGATGAGCGACGCCGACGTCAAGCTCGACGTCGGCCGCGAACTCACCCGGGGCCTCGGCGCCGGCGCCAACCCGGCCGTCGGCCGCAAGGCGGCAGAGGACCACCGCGAGGAGATCGAGGAGGTCCTCAAGGGGGCCGACATGGTCTTCGTCACCGCCGGTGAGGGCGGCGGCACCGGCACGGGCGGCGCACCCGTCGTCGCCAACATCGCCCGTTCGCTGGGCGCCCTGACGATCGGTGTGGTCACGCGGCCGTTCACCTTCGAAGGCCGGCGCCGCGCGAACCAGGCGGAGGACGGCATCGCCGAACTCCGCGAAGAGGTCGACACCCTCATCGTCATCCCCAACGACCGCCTGCTGTCGATCTCGGACCGCCAGGTCAGCGTCCTCGACGCGTTCAAGTCGGCCGACCAGGTCCTGCTCTCGGGCGTCCAGGGCATCACCGACCTGATCACCACCCCCGGCCTGATCAACCTCGACTTCGCGGACGTCAAGTCCGTGATGTCCGAGGCGGGCTCGGCCCTGATGGGCATCGGCTCGGCCCGCGGCGACGACCGCGCGGTGGCGGCGGCGGAGATGGCGATCTCCTCGCCGCTCCTGGAGGCCTCCATCGACGGGGCCCGGGGCGTCCTGCTCTCCATCTCCGGCGGCTCGGACCTCGGTCTCTTCGAGATCAACGAGGCCGCGCAGCTGGTCAGCGAAGCGGCGCACCCCGAAGCCAACATCATCTTCGGTGCCGTCATCGACGACGCGCTCGGCGACGAGGTGCGGGTCACCGTCATCGCGGCCGGGTTCGACGGCGGACAGCCCCCGGCCCGCCGGGACAACGTCATCGGCGCCGCGTCCACCAAGCGCGAGGAGTCGGCCCCGGCTCCGGTCCGCGCCGCCCCCGAACCGGTCCGCCCGGCTTTCGGCGGACTCGGCACGGTCACCCCCCGTGAGGACCCCCCGGCCCCGGTCGAGGTCCCCGCGGAGGCGGCCGCCCCGGCACCGCAGGTCCCCACGGCCCGTCCCTACGCGGACAGCCCGGCCGAGGAACTGGACGTACCGGACTTCTTGAAGTGACGCTGGCACACCACAGCGAGAACGGCGCGCACTTCGCCTTCACCGACAGGTGGGGCGGGGTGAGCGCCGTTCCGTACGAGGAGCTCAATCTCGGCGGCGCGGTCGGAGACGACCCGGCCGCCGTTCGCACGAACCGGACGCGCGCCGCCGAATCCCTGGGCGTCGCGCCCGGGCTGGTGGTCTGGATGAACCAGGTGCACGGCCGGGACGTGGCGGTGGTCGACGGACCGTGGGACCCGGACCGGGAGGTCCCGGCGGTGGACGCGCTGGTGACCGGCCGCCGGGGACTGGCCCTCGCGGTGCTCACCGCCGACTGCGTACCGGTCCTGCTGGCCGACCCGGTCGCCAAGATCGCGGGCGCGGCCCACGCCGGGCGGCCCGGGCTGGTCGCCGGCGTGGTGCCGGCCGTCGTCGAGGCGATGACCGCCCTGGGCGCCGATCCCGCGCGCGTGATCGCCCGTACCGGACCGGCCGTCTGCGGGCGCTGCTACGAAGTGCCCGCCGAGATGCGGGCGGCGGTCGCGGAGGTGGTTCCGGCCGCCTGGGCCGAGACCAGTTGGGGAACGCCCTCCGTGGACGTGGTCGCCGGGGTGCACGCGCAGTTGGCCGAGGCGGGGGTGGCCGAAAGCCGGCGGTCCCCGGTCTGCACACTGGAGTCGCGGGACCACTTCTCGTACCGCCGTGACCGGGTGACCGGCCGGCTGGCCGGATATGTCTGGTTGGACTGAAATATGATGGACCGTAAGTCGGAACTCGCGCAGAACTTGGCGCGGGTGGAGGGGCGGATCTCGTCCGCCTGCGCCGCGGCCGGCCGTGCGCGGGATGAGGTGACGCTGATCGTGGTCACCAAGACGTATCCGGCGAGCGACGTACGACTGCTGGCGGACCTGGGTGTCCGTCATGTGGCCGAAAATCGCGACCAGGACGCCGCCCCCAAGGCTGCGGCCTGCGCGGATCTGCCGCTGGACTGGCACTTCGTCGGCCAGTTGCAGACGAACAAAGTCCGTTCCGTGGCGGGTTACGCGCACGTGGTGCAGTCGGTCGACCGGCCCAAGCTCGTCACGGCGCTGTCCGCGGCGGCGCAGCACACGGGGCGCGAACTCGGCTGCCTCGTACAGATCGCCCTCGACGCCGAGTCGGGCGAACGGGGGGCGCGGGGAGGGGCGGCGCCCGACCTGCTCCCGGAACTGGCGGACCTCGTGGCCGCGGCACCGGGACTGCGGCTCGACGGTCTCATGACCGTGGCCCCGCTGGCGGGCTCCTACGCGGGGCGCGAACAGGCGGCCTTCGAGCGGCTGATGGAATTGTCATCCGGCCTGCGCGCCGACCATCCGGCTGCCACGATGGTGTCGGCCGGAATGAGCGCGGACTTGGAACAGGCCGTGGCGGCCGGTGCGACACATGTGCGCGTCGGCACTGCGGTACTCGGCGCGAGACCCCGGCTCGGGTAACGTCGCGAAGAAAGTCGGACCACAGCAGAAAATATGGTCATTTCCGCCGATGAGCGGACAGGCCACGTGGATCGCGGGCAGTTGGTGACAATACCGACGAAGCCTTCGCTGGCACAGCGGCACCTGCGACAGGGCGATCCACCACAGAGCGGAGGACTCGGAGAATGGCCGGCGCGATGCGCAAGATGGCGGTCTACCTCGGCCTCGTGGAGGACGACCGGTACGACAATCCGGGGTACGACCCCGATGACGAGTTCGAGCCCGAGCCGGAGCCGGAGCGGGATCGCCGGCGTCAGCCACCCGCGCACCAAACGCCCGTAACGGACGAACCGGTACGGGCGGTACAGCCTCCGGCGCAACGGGAACCCACCCCGGCACCAGTGGAAAACGGACGTCCGGCGCGAATCGCACCCGTGGCATCCATCACACCTGACCGCACCAGCATGGAGAAGAACGCCCCCGTGATCATGCCCAAGGTCGTCTCCGAGCGGGAGCCGTACCGCATCACGACGCTGCACCCGCGGACGTACAACGAGGCCCGTACCATCGGGGAACACTTCCGTGAGGGCACTCCGGTGATCATGAATCTCACGGAGATGGACGACACCGACGCGAAGCGTCTGGTCGACTTCGCCGCCGGCCTCGTGTTCGGTCTGCACGGCAGCATTGAACGCGTGACACAGAAGGTGTTCCTGCTGTCGCCTGCTAACGTCGATGTAACGGCGGAGGACAAGGCCCGCATCGCGGAGGGCGGGTTCTTCAACCAAAGCTAGACCGATCCGTCAGACACGGGGCCGGGAACAGAGCGGGAGCAGGGGAGAGGGAAGCGCGGGATGGGCGTCGCACTGCAGGTGGTCTACATCGCGCTGATGTGCTTCCTTATCGTGCTGATCTTCCGACTGGTCATGGACTACGTGTTCCAGTTCGCACGCTCATGGACACCCGGCAAGGCGATGGTGGTCGTTCTTGAGGCCACCTACACTGTCACCGATCCACCGCTCAAGCTTCTCCGGCGTTTCATCCCGCCGTTGCGTCTCGGGGGCGTGGCACTCGACCTGTCCTTCTTCGTTCTGATGATCATCGTTTACATCCTCATCAGTTTCGTGAGCACCGCTGCGAGAAGCGTGTGAACGATGAGCTTCTCCGCGCGCGCGGGGACGATCCCGATACGGTCTTGCCGACTGCCGACGACTACGTAGAGGTGAAGAAGACATGCCGCTGACTCCCGAGGACGTGCGGAACAAGCAGTTCACGACCGTCCGCCTCCGAGAAGGCTATGACGAGGACGAGGTCGATGCCTTCCTCGACGAGGTCGAGTCCGAACTGACGCGCCTGCTGCGCGAGAACGAGGACCTGCGCGCGAAGCTGGCCGCCGCTACGCGAGCCGCCGCGCAGAACCAGCAGCAGCAGGGCATGCGCAAGCCCGAGCCCCAGGACCAGCGAGGCCCCGGAGGCCCCGTCCCGGCGGCCATATCCGGCCCGCCGCAGCAGCAGCCGCAGATGGGCCCGCCGCAGCTGCCGGGCGGCCAGCCGCAGCTCCCCGCCGGCCCCGGCGGCCACGGCCCGCAGGGCCCCGGCCCGATGGGCGGCCCCATGCAGCAGCACGGCATGGGCGGTCAGCCGCAGCAGATGGGACAGCAGCAGCAGATGGGCCAGCAGCCCATGCAGCAGCAGTCCATGGGCGGCCAGAACCCGCTCGGCCAGCCCATGGGGCAGCAGATGGGCCAGCAGATGCAGCCGATGGGGCAGCAGATGCAGCCCATGGGCCAGCCCATGCACCAGCAGCAGCCGCAGCTCCCGCAGCAGGGCCCCGGTGGCGACAGCGCCGCCCGCGTCCTGTCGCTCGCGCAGCAGACCGCCGACCAGGCGATCGCGGAGGCCCGCTCCGAGGCCAACAAGATCGTCGGCGAGGCCCGTAGCCGCGCCGAGGGCCTGGAGCGGGACGCCCGTGCCAAGGCCGACGCGCTGGAGCGGGACGCGCAGGAGAAGCACCGCGTCGCGATGGGCTCCCTGGAGTCCGCCCGCGCCACGCTGGAGCGCAAGGTCGAGGACCTGCGGGGCTTCGAGCGCGAGTACCGTACGCGCCTCAAGTCCTACCTGGAATCGCAGCTGCGCCAGCTGGAGACCCAGGCCGACGACTCCCTCGCCCCGCCGCGCGGTCCGTCCGGTCCGGCGCTGCCGCCGTCGCCGGCCCCCTCGATGGCTCCGGCCGGTGCGATGGGCCACTCCATGGGCGGCCCGTCCCCCATGGGCGGTCCCTCCCCGATGGGCGGCGGTCCGTCCTACGGCGGTCAGCAGCAGATGTCCCCGGCGATGACGCAGCCGATGGCTCCGGTGCGGCCGGCTGCGCCGCAGCCGATGCAGGCGCCGTCTCCCATGCGGGGCTTCCTGATCGACGAGGACGACAACTAAGCGGTACGCCTCTTCGGCGACAGCAGCAGTCACGGGCCGGGCCCGGTTCCCCTTCGGGGGCACCGGGCCCGGCCCGTTTCCCGCCACCGGGGGAAGGTGTCTTCGGGTGCGGCGCCGTTGCCGGGGCTCCGCCCCGGGCCCCGCGCCTCAATCGCCGGCGGGGCTGGTTTGGGCGGGCGGGGTCTGCGCGCCATCGGGCCTTGGGGTACGGCGCCGTTGCCGGGGGCTCCGCCCCGGGCCCCGCGCCTCAATCGCCGGCGGGGCTGGTTGTGGGCGGGCGGGGTTTGGCCGGGGCTCGGGCGCCGGCGGGGCGGGTTGTGGGCGGCTCGGTTCGGGGGTCGGGCGCCGGGGGGATACGGGTGTGGCCCGGCCCCCGCGAGGGAGACCGGGCCACAGGTGGTCGGGGTGGCTATGCCTTGCGGAGGCGGAACGTGAGGCCCAGGGACTCGTCCGTGAACGGGTCCCCGTACCCCGCATCGGCTTCGCCCGGGGCGAAGTCCGTCGCCAGGACCTCGTCCGCGATCAGCGCCGCGTGGTCCGTGAGGGCCGTCGTCACCTCCGGGTCCGTCGCGGACCACCGCAGCGCGATCCGGTCCGCCACGTCCAGCCCGGAGTTCTTCCGGGCCTCCTGGATCAGGCGGATCGCGTCACGCGCCAGGCCCGCCAGCCGCAGCTCCGGCGTGATCTCCAGGTCCAGCGCCACCGTCGCACCCGAGTCGCTGGCGACCGACCAGCCCTCGCGCGGGGTCTCCGTGATGATGACCTCCTCAGGGGTGAGGGTGACCGTCTCGCCGTTCACCTCCACCGTCGCCCCGCCCGAGCGCAGGGCCAGGGACAGGACCGCCGCGTCGGCCGCGGCCACCGCCTTCGCCACGTCCTGCACGCCCTTGCCGAAACGCTTGCCCAGCGCGCGGAAGTTGGCCTTCGCCGTGGTGTCCACCAGCGAGCCGCCGACCTCGGAGAGCGAGGCCAGCGAGGAGACGTTGAGCTCCTCGGTGATCTGGGCGTGCAGCTCCGGCGTGAGCGACTCGAAGCCCGAGACCGCCACCAGCGCCCGCGACAGCGGCTGGCGCGTCTTGACGCCGGACTCCGCGCGCGTCGCCCGGCCCAGCTCCACCAGGCGGCGGACCAGCTGCATCTGCTGGGACAGCACCGGGTCCACCTGGGCCGCGTCCGAGTCCGGCCACGACGACAGGTGCACCGACTCCGGCGCGTCCGGCGTGACCGGGACGATCATGTCCTGCCAGACCCGTTCCGTGATGAAGGGGGTCAACGGGGCCATCAGCCGGGTCACCGTCTCCACCACGTCGTGCAGCGTGCGCAGCGCGGCCGCGTCGCCCTGCCAGAAGCGGCGGCGCGAACGGCGGACGTACCAGTTGGACAGGTCGTCCACGAAGGCGGACAGCAGCTTGCCGGCGCGCTGGGTGTCGTAGGACTCCATCGCCGCGGTGACCTCGGCGGTCAGCGTGTGGAGCTCCGACAGCAGCCAGCGGTCGAGGACCGTGCGGTCCGCCGGCGCCGGGTCGGCCGCCGAGGGCGCCCAGTTCGACGTACGGGCGTAGAGGGCCTGGAAGGCGACGGTGTTCCAGTACGTGAGGAGCGTCTTGCGGACGACCTCCTGGATGGTGCCGTGGCCCACGCGGCGCGCCGCCCACGGGGATCCGCCCGCCGCCATGAACCAGCGCACCGCGTCCGCGCCGTGCTGGTCCATGAGCGGGATGGGCTGCAGGATGTTGCCCAGGTGCTTGGACATCTTGCGGCCGTCCTCGGCGAGGATGTGGCCCAGGCAGACCACGTTCTCGTAACTGGACTTGTCGAAGACGAGCGTGCCGACCGCCATCAGCGTGTAGAACCAGCCGCGCGTCTGGTCGATGGCCTCCGAGATGAACTGCGCCGGGTAGCGCTTCTCGAAGATCTCCTTGTTCTTGTACGGGTACCCCCACTGCGCGAACGGCATCGACCCCGAGTCGTACCAGGCGTCGATGACCTCCGGAACGCGGACCGCTTCGAGGGAGCAGCCCTCGTGGGTGCACGTGAAGGTGACGTCGTCGATGTACGGGCGGTGCGGGTCCAGGGCCGACTGGTCCGTGCCCGACAGCTCCGAGAGCTCCGCGCGGGAGCCGACGCAGGTGAGGTGGTTCTCCTCGCAGCGCCAGATGGGCAGCGGGGTGCCCCAGTAGCGGTTGCGGGACAGCGCCCAGTCGATGTTGTTCTTGAGCCAGTCCCCGAAGCGGCCCTGCTTGACCGAGTCCGGGAACCAGTTCGTCTTCTCGTTCTCCCGCAGCATCGCGTCCTTGACGGCGGTGGTGCGGATGTACCAGGACGGCTGCGCGTAGTAGAGCAGCGCGGTGTGGCAGCGCCAGCAGTGCGGGTAGCTGTGCTCGTAGGCGATGTGCTTGAAGAGCAGGCCGCGCGCGTCGAGGTCGGCGGTCAGCCGCTCGTCGGCCTTCTTGAAGAAGACGCCGCCGACCAGCGGGACGTCCTCCTCGAAGGTGCCGTCGGGGCGGACCGGGTTCACGACCGGCAGGCCGTACGCGCGGCAGACCGCGAGGTCGTCGGCGCCGAAGGCGGGGGACTGGTGGACCAGACCGGTGCCGTCCTCGGTCGTGACGTACTCGGCGTTCACGACGTAGTGGGCGGGCTCGGGGAACTCGACCAGGGAGAACGGGCGCTCGTACGTCCAGCGCTCCATCTCCTTGCCGGTGAAGGACTCGCCGGTGGCCTCCCAGCCTTCGCCGAGGGCCTTCTCCAGCAGCGGCTGGGCGACGACCAGCATCTCGGAGTCCTCGGCGCCGGTACGCCGCGCGACGACGTACGTGACGTCCGGGTGCGCGGCCACGGCGGTGTTGGAGACGAGGGTCCAGGGCGTCGTCGTCCAGACCAGCAGCGAGGCCCGGCCGGCGAGCGGGCCGGAGGTCAGCGGGAAGCGCACGTAGACCGAAGGGTCCACGACGGTCTCGTAGCCCTGCGCCAGCTCGTGGTCGGACAGGCCGGTGCCACAGCGCGGGCACCAGGGGGCGACGCGGTGGTCCTGGGTGAGCAGGCCCTTGTTGAAGATCTCCTTGAGCGACCACCACACGGACTCGACGTACTCGGGGTCCATGGTCCGGTACGCGTCGTCCAGGTCGACCCAGTAGCCCATCCGGGTCGTGAGCTCGGCGAACGCGTCGGTGTGGCGGGTCACGGAGTCGCGGCACTTGGCGTTGAACTCGGCGATCCCGTACGCCTCGATGTCCTGCTTGCCGTTGAAGCCGAGCTCCTTCTCGACGGCGAGCTCGACGGGCAGGCCGTGGCAGTCCCAGCCGGCCTTGCGGGCGACGTGGTAGCCGCGCATGGTGCGGAAGCGGGGGAAGACGTCCTTGAAGACGCGGGCCTCGATGTGGTGGGCACCGGGCATGCCGTTCGCGGTGGGCGGGCCCTCGTAGAAGACCCACTCGGGGCGGCCCTCGGACTGGGCCAGGGTCTTGTCGAAGGTCTTGTTCTCGCGCCAGAAGTCGAGGACGGCGTGCTCAAGGGCAGGCAGGTCGACCTGGGCGGGTACCGGGCGGTACTGCGGCGGTGTGGTCATGAGGCTGAACTCTTCCTCCGGCGGGATGCGACTTCCGTCCGGAGGGACGAGAGCCGTGTGCTGCTCCCGCGGTACCACCCTCCTTGGCCGCCGGACAGCGCCGGTGGCCCCCTCATTGGGGTGCGAAGCCGGTTCTACTGGCCGTCGTGACGGCTTTCTTCCGGCGGCTCCGGGGTGATCCTTCACATCGCGCTCGCCCCCGGGCTCTCACCGTCCCCGGGTCGCTCCTGGCTGCGTCCGACGCTACTCGTCCCCATCCATGCCTTTCGCTGGGCCCAGTGTACGGGGCCGGGCGGTGCCCGGCCGACCGGTTTTGCCGGGCGGGGCGGGGGCGGGGGCCGACCCGGGCGGGGCCTGCGCGTGACCCGGATGGGCCGACGGGGCCGGTCGGAGCCCTGCCGGGACGGGAGGGGCGGATTACCGGGCTTCCGGCTGGGCACAACGGATGCAGGTTGGCCACGACGGATGCGCGCCCCGTTGCCGTGGGGCTGGAGCCGATTTATCGTTCCGGCACGATTCGCGAGCAATGATCACAGTATGTGAAGGGGCCGCGGCCATGGTGGCGAAGAAGACCGCCGGGACTACCGAGAAGGCTGCCGAAAGGGCGGCCGGGGCCCGTGCCGGGACGGACGCACCGGCCGGGAAAGGGGCCGCCACCAGGAAGGCAGCCGAGACCGGGCCCGCCACGAAGAAGGCGGCGGTCAAAGCGGTGAAGGAGGCCGCCGGGAAAAGGGCGGCGGAGAAGACGACGGCGTCCGCCGCGAAGGACACGAGAAAGGCACCGGCGACAAAGGCACCCGCGAAGAAGGCGCCCGGGAAGAAGTCAGCCGCCGACGAGGCACCCGCCGAAAAGGCCCCGGCCGAGAAGGCATCCGCGACCAAGGCACCCGTGAAGAAGGCAGTTGTGGAAAGAACAGCTGTACAGAAGGCGCCCGCTCCCCAGACATCCGCCACCAAGACGTCCGCCACCAAGAGAGCAGCGACCAAGACGCCGGCTACCAAGCCGGCAGCGGGCAAGCCGGCTGCGACCAAGGCACCCGCGACCAAGGCGCCGGCGGCCAAGGCGCCCGCGAAGAAGGCGCCCGCCAAGAAGGCGCCCGCCAAGCGGTCGGCGACGGCGTCCGCGACGGCGTCCACGGAGAAGGCGACGGCCGCCGCGAAGACGACGGCGAGCAGGGCCACGGCCAAAACGGCCGGGGCCGAGGGGGCGGCGCAGGCCGCGACAGAGACTGGAGCCCGCAAAGTGGTTGCCAAGAAGAGCACCGGCGCGACGCGCAAGACGGCCGAGGCCGCCACCAGTGGCCTGCCCAAGGCGGCCTCCGCCCCCGTGGCCCCCGGTGAGCTGCCCGTACGCCCCGGCGAGGACCCCTGGACGCCCGAGGAGGTCGCCGGGGCCAAGTCGGAGCTGTCGAGCGAGGTGCTGCGGCTGCGCGCCGAGCTGGAGGCGTCCGAGCAGGCCATCTCGGGTCTCATGCGGGACTCCGGCGACGGCGCTGGCGACGACCAGGCCGACACGGGAACCAAGAACATCACCCGGGAATCCGAGCTGGCCCTCGCGGCGAACGCCACCCTGATGCTGGAGCAGACCGAGAGGGCCCTGGAACGGCTGGAGGCGGGCACGTACGGCTTCTGCGAGAACTGCGGGAAGCCCATCGGCAAGGCCAGGATGCAGGCCTTCCCGCGGGCCACGCTGTGCGTGGACTGCAAGCAGAAGCAGGAGCGCAGGCACTGAACCGGCCCGGGGAGGCGGCGCGGCCCACCGGACCCTGACGTACCCTCGTGTCTCGTCAGGGTCCAGGAACCTGCCGGGAACCTGGTTCGTGCTAGTTCGAGGGACTCACGTGGCAGAGGCGGAGCGCATCATCGGTACGCCCGACGTCGGAGACGGCGTGGAGCCGGAGCCGACCGAGCCCAAGGGGCGCCGGCGGATCGCGGCGCTGCTCGTGGTGGCGGTACTCGCGTACCTGATCGACCTCGGCAGCAAGATGGTCGTCGTCGCCAAGCTGGAGCACCAGCGGCCGATCGAGGTCGTCGGCGACCTCCTCAAGTTCGAGGCCATCCGCAACCCCGGGGCCGCGTTCGGCTTCGGCGAGGCCTTCACGATCATCTTCACCTGCATCGCGGCCACCGTGATCGTGGTGATCGTCCGGCTGGCGCGCAAGCTCTACAGCCTGCCGTGGGCGATCGCGCTGGGCCTGCTGCTGGGCGGCGCCCTGGGCAACCTGACCGACCGGATCTTCCGTTCGCCGGGCGTCTTCCGCGGGGCGGTCGTCGACTTCATCGCGCCCACCCACTTCGCCGTGTTCAACCTCGCGGACTCGGCGATCGTGTGCGGCGGCGTCCTGATCGTCCTGCTCTCCTTCAAGGGTCTGGACCCGGACGGCACCGTCCACAAGGACTGATCGCGGGACTGCCCGTCTGCCGAGTCCTGCATACTCGACAGGTGAGTACGATTCCCGAGATCCGCACCCTGCCCGTTCCCGATGGCCTCGAGGGCGAGCGCGTCGACGCCGCCATCGCCCGTATGTTCGGATTTTCCCGGACGAAGGCGGCCGAGCTCGCGGCCGCAGGGAAGGTGGCGGTCGACGGCAGCGTCGTCGGGAAGTCCGAACGCGTGCACGGTGGCGCCTGGCTCGAAGTCGAGATGCCCGCGCCGCCGCGGCCGGTCGAGCTCGTCGCCGAGCCGGTCCCCGGCATGGAGATCGTGCACGACGACGACGACATCGTCGTCATCATGAAGCCGGTGGGCGTCGCCGCCCACCCGAGCCCCGGCTGGACCGGCACCACCGTCATCGGTGGCCTCGCCGCCGCCGGTTACCGGATCTCCACCTCCGGCGCGTCCGAACGCCAGGGCATCGTGCACCGCCTCGACGTCGGCACGTCCGGCCTGATGGCGGTCGCGAAGTCCGAGCGTGCGTACACCTCGCTCAAGAACCAGTTCCGCGAGCGCGTCGTGGACAAGCGCTACCACGCGCTGGTGCAGGGGCACCCGGACCCGATGAGCGGCACCATCGACGCGCCGATCGGCCGTCACCCGAGCGCGGACTACAAGTGGGCGGTGACCCAGGAGGGCAAGCCCTCCGTCACCCACTACGACCTGATCGAGGCCTTCCGCGCGGCCTCGCTGCTCGACATCAAGCTGGAAACGGGCCGCACGCACCAGATCCGCGTGCACATGTCCGCCCACCGCCACCCCTGCGTCGGCGACCTGACCTACGGCGCCGACCCGACCGTCGCCAAGCGGCTCGGACTGACCCGGCAGTGGCTGCACGCCGTGCGCCTCGGCTTCGAGCACCCCGCGGACGGCCAGTGGGTGGAGTTCGAGAGCCACTACCCGGCGGACCTCCAGCACGCGCTGGACGTGATCCGGGCCGAGAGCGAGTGACGTCCTTCACGTCCTTCACGTCCTACACCGTCCGCGTCGCGGAGTCCGAGGCGGACCTCGCGGCGTGCTTCGCGGTGCGCACCGAGGTGTTCGTGGTCGAGCAGTCCGTGCCGGAGTCGGTCGAGTACGACGCCTACGACGCGGGCGCCGTGCACGTACTGGCCGAGGGGCCGGACGGGAAGCCGCTGGGCACCGGCCGGCTGCTGTACGGGCCGGGGGCCCTCGGCAAGACGGGTTCCCCCGAGGTCGGCTCCCTCGGGCGGCTCGCCGTGAGCGCCGCCGCGCGTGGGACGGGCGTGGGCGCGGCGCTGGTACGGGCCATCGAGGCGGAGGCCGTCCGGCTGGGGCTGACCGCGGTGGACCTGGGCGCGCAGACGCATGCGCTCGGCTTCTACGAGCGCCTCGGTTACGTGGCCTACGGCCCGGAGTTCCACGAAGCGGGCATCCCGCACCGCTCCATGCGGCGCCCCTTGCCGTAACGCGCCGCCGGCCCATCTTCCGGCCCCACCGGCGTTCGGGCGCGAACCCCGCCCCGCTGGCCCCACCAGCCCCGCCGGCGTCTCGGCATCTTCCAGCCCCGCCGGCGGGGCTGAGTTGTCCCGAACCCGCGCCTCGAACGCCGGCCCGGCTGACAGTTGCCCCCGGCGCCAGCCGCAACGCCGGCGGGGCCGGGTTGGTCCGACACGGGCGTGGCGGGAGGGCCCTACCCCGAGGGCGAGCGGCAGCGTAATGGCAGGGTGGGGGAGTGGATCAGCTCGCTCTGCTTTTCGTACTGCTGCTCGGCGCCGTGGTCACCGTGCCGCTCGGGGACCGCCTGGGGCTGCCCGCGCCCGTGCTGATGACCATCGGCGGGGTGGTGATGGCGCTGCTGCCGGTCGTACCGAACGTCGACATCCCGCCCGAGTACATCCTGCCGCTGGTGTTGCCGCCGCTGCTGTACGCCTCCGCGCAACGCACCTCCTGGCGCCAGTTCGCCGCCAACGTCCGTCCGATCCTGCTGCTCGCGGTGGCCCTGGTCTTCGTGACCACGGCGGCCGTCGCCGCCGTGGCGAACGCCGTGGTGCCCGGGCTGCCGCTGGCCGCGGCCGTCGCGCTCGGCGCGCTCGTGGCCCCGCCCGACCCGGTGGCGGCCACCGCCGTCGCCGGGCAGTTGGGACTGCCGCGCCGACTGGTGTCGATCCTGGAGGGCGAGGGCCTGTTCAACGACGTCACCGCGATCGTGCTCTACCACGTGGCCGTCGGCGCCGCCGTCAGCGGCACCTTCTCCTGGCCGGACGCCCTCGGCGAGTTCGTGCTGTCCGCCGTGGTGGCCCTGGCGGTGGGTCTGGCCCTCGGGTGGGTCACCAACCGGCTCATGGGCCGGCTCGGGGACGCCACGCTGCAGATCGGGCTGACGCTGCTGGTTCCGTTCGTCGCGTACACCGTGGCGGAGGAGCTCCGGGGCTCGGGCGTGCTCGCCGTGCTGGTGACCGCCCTGTTCCTCGCCGAATACGCGACCGACGCCGACGACGTGCTGGGGCGGCTGGCCGGGCACACCTTCTGGGAGATCGTCGACACGCTGGTCACCGGGGTCGCGTTCGGGCTGATCGGGCTGGAGCTCCACCACGTCTTCGGAACCGCACGCGGCCGCGAGCTGGAGATGGCGGGCTGGGCCGCGGCCGTCGTGGCGGTGGTCGTCGGCGTACGGCTGCTCTGGCTGCTCCCGGCGGGCTGGCTGGCGAAGCGGCTGCACAAGCGGCGCGACTACGCCGAGGAGATCCCGGTGAGCTGGCGGGAGAGCACGGTCATGTGGTGGGCCGGGATGCGGGGCGTGGCCTCGGTGGCGCTGGCGCTGGCGATCCCGCTGAGAACCGACGCCGGTGAGCCCTTCCCGGGGCGGGACCAGATCGTCTTCATCGCCTTCGCCGTGATCATGGTGACGCTGCTCTGCCAGGGACTGACCCTGCCCTGGCTCGTGCGGCGCCTCGGTGTCGAGGCCGATGAGGACGCCGAACGCGAGACGGAGCGGCGGCTCGCCATCCGCGCCGCGAAGGCCGCCAAGCGGCGGCTGCAGGAGATCGAGGGGAACGAGGACCTCCCCGACGACCTGCTGGAGGTCCTGTACCGCAGGGCCTACGACGTGGGCGCCAGGATCAGCCCCGACATGGTCGACGAGGAACGGCGCGAGGCGTACGCGAAACGGGTGGAGCGGATCCGCGACGTCCAGCGGATCCAGCGGGAGATGATGTCGGCGGCCCGGCACGAGGTGCTGGCCGCGCGCAGCGAACCCGGCGCCGATCCGGAGATCGTCGACCGGGTCCTGCGCCACTTGGACGTGCGCAGCCTGCGCAACCCTTGAGGGGCTAACCCCGCCGGGGAACCGGGGGGCGGAGCGCGTCGGCCGTCGTCAGGCGGGGGAGGGCGTACGGGTGGTGGGCCACCAGCCAGGCGATGAGGCGTTCGCGGACCGCGCACCGTACGGTCCACAGGTCGTCGGCGTCCTTCGCCGTGACCATGGCCCGGACCTCGATGGTGTTGGGTGTGGTGTCGGTCACCACCAGGCCGCTCGCGCGCCCGTCCCACTCCGGGGTCTCCTTGAGGATCACCGCGAGCTCCTCGCGCATCTGCTCGACCGGCGCGGAGTGGTCCAGGTGCAGGAAGACCGTGCCCGTCATCTGCGCGCCGCCGCGGGACCAGTTCTCGTACGGCTTGCTGGTGAAGTACGAGACCGGCATCGTGATGCGGCGTTCGTCCCAGGTGCGGACCATCAGGAACGTGAGGGTGATCTCCTCGACGGTGCCCCATTCCTTGTCCACCACCACGGTGTCCCCGATGCGGACGGTGTCGCCGAAGGCGATCTGCAGGCCGGCGAAGAGGTTGCCCAGCGAGGACTGCGCGGCGACACCGGCCACGATGCCCAGCACACCGGCCGAGGCCAGCATCGAGGTCCCGACCGTACGCATCGCCGGGAACGTCAGCAGCATGGCCGCGATGGCGACGACGGAGACGACGGCCGTCACCACCCGCTGGATGAGCGTGACCTGGGTGCGGACCCGGCGGACCCGCGCCGCGTCGCGGGAGCCGGAGGCGTAGCGGGCGTAGCCGGAGTCGACTATCGCGGTCGCGATCCGGACGAGGAGCCAGGCGGTGGAGGCGATGAGGATGAGGGTCAGGGTCCGGCCGACGCCGTCCGCGTGCTGCGGCAGGATGCGCGCGGAGCGGTAGGAGCCTCTGAGCAGCGCCGTGCACAGCACGATCTGGAACGGCACCCGGCAGCGGCGCAGCTGGTCCCACAGGGGAGTCTCGTGGTGTCGGGCATCGGCACGGCGCAGCAGCAGGTCGAGCACCCACCCGGCGAGCAGGGTGATGACCAGCGAGCCGCCGATGACCGCGACGGGGCGAAGGACGTTCTCCATCTCCATGCGGGCAACCTAACCGGATCGCGCTTTCGGAAACTGGCACGATGGGGGAATGAACATCCTGCTCTTCCATTCGACGTACGGGCTGCGGCCCGCGGTGCACGCGGCGGCCGACCGGCTGCGCGCGGCGGGACACACGGTCCAGGTGCCCGACCTCTTCGAGGGGCGTACGTTCGGCACCGTCGAGGAGGGCATGGCCCACCAGGACGAGATCGGCCGTGACGAGCTGCTCAAGCGGGCCGTGCTGGCCGCCGCGCCCTACTCCGACCAGGGCCTGGTCTACGCGGGCTTCTCCTTCGGCGCCTCCGTGGCGCAGCACCTGGCGCTGCATGACGAGAAGGCGCGCGGCCTGCTGCTCCTGCACGGCACCTCGGACCTGGAGGACGGCGCCTCGGCCGACGGGCTGCCCGTGCAGCTGCACGTGGCCGACCCGGACCCGTTCGAACCGCACGACTGGCTGACGGCCTGGTACCTGCGCATGCAGCGGGCCGGGGCGGACGTGGAGGTGCACAGCTACCAGGGCGCCGGGCACCTGTTCACCGATCCGGAACTCGACGACTACGACGCGCAGGCCGCCGAGCAGACGTGGAAGGTCGCGCTGGCCTTCCTCGACAGCCTGTAGGCGGCCCCGTCGGCCCCGTCGGCCCCGTCGGCCCCGTCGGCCCCGCCAACGCGTGCGGCGCACGGGCAGGGGCCCGGTCCGGCTTCCGCCGGGCCGGGCCCCTGTTCACGTGGCCGCCGTCCGCCGCCGCCGCGACGGGCGCCGATCAGGCGGGGTAGCCGCTGATCAGGCGCGGTAGGCGGTCCACATGCTCTTCATGCGGGCCACCTGGCCGGCCGTGAACTGGTACATGCAGGAGTCGTACGTGTAGTCCATGAAGTTGTGGATCGGGTCGACGCCCGTCTTGGTGGTGCAGCTGTCGCGGCCGGTCGGGCACTCGAACGCGGCGCTCTTCTCGGCCGGGGTGTCGGAGACGGAGTCACCGCTGCCCGAGCAGCCGCCCTGGAAGGTGTGGTACAGGCCCATCCAGTGGCCGACCTCGTGGGTCGCGGTGTCGCCCTCGTTGTAGTTGGTGGCGGAGCCGCCGGGCAGCGAGGTGTTGAGGATGACCACGCCGTCCATCGTCGGCTGCGAGGCGTAGGAGCTGGGGAAGGTGGCCCAGCCGAGCAGCCCGCCGCCGAGGTTGGCGGTGTACAGGTTCAGCGCGTTCTTGCCGCCCTTGCGCAGGGCGGTCTTCATGTCCTTCTCGGCCTGGGTGCCGTCGGAGACGTTGTACCAGGCGGCGTTGTCCGTGTAGTCCGTGCCGGCGAGGCTGAACTGGTAACCGGTGTCCGCGTTGTTGGTGCCCTGGCCGCTGTAGGCGGCGTTCAGCACCGAGATCTGGTTGCTGATGTCGGTCGCCGTCAGCTTGCCGGCGGTGCCGGAGGTGATGACGTGCACGTACACCGGGATGGTGGTCGCGGTGACGGCGCCGGCGCGCATGCCGTCCAGCTGCTGGGGGGTGGCCTGGGACAGCTTCTTCTTCAGGTCCGCGTCCATGGCCTTGACCTGGGCGTCCGAGATCTCGTTCGGGTCGGCCGCGTGGTGGTCCTTGGGGCGGGCGACACGGGCGTTGGCCGAGGCGTCGGCGGACTGGCCGGTACACGCCTCCGGGGACTTGGCAGCGGCGACGGTCGTGGGAGCCGTCAGCGGGGCGAAGGCCAGGGTGCCGGCCAGGACGGCCGTACCCATGAGACGGCGGCGGAGCAGGGGGGATATGCGGGCGTTGGCGCGCACGTTGACTCCTCGCGAAGCGTGGTGGGGGGTGAGGGACGTCCTCACGCTGACGCGCAGCTTACGTGTGCATGTCAGCAGAATGGCAAGATCTCGTAGGTTAAAGATTTGTTGCCGAGGGAGCGGAAAGGGCGCCTGGTATGAACCAGACGCCCCTCCTCACCGCAAATTTGACGCTCCGTCAGCGAACCGGACGGTCGGCCCGTTCCACCCTCTGCGTGCCGCTGAGGGTGCGGTACGACCTGGACCACGTCGACGTGGCGTCCTGGCGCCGCTTGTCGGAAACGATGTAGTAGTCCATCTGCGAGCGCTCGGCCGTCACGTCCAGGACGCCGTACCCGTGTGAGTCCATGTCCAGCCACTTGACGTGCCAGTTCGCGGCCTTGATGGCCGATTCGGCGACCAGCGAGGCGGTGTCGGCCGGCACGTGCAGCAGGTCGTCGATGTTGTCGGAAGTCACCGACGTCACCACGAACTCGGTCGCCGCCGAGCCCGAGGCCGGGTACGTCGCCTTGTTCACCGGGACGTCGTTCGCCCACGCCATGTGGATGTCGCCGGTCAGGAACACCGTGTTCTTGATGCCCTGGTCCTTCAAGTGGCCCAGGAGTTCCCTGCGATCGTCGGTGTAGCCGTCCCACTGGTCCACATTGATCGCTATGCCCCCTTCGGGCAGCCCGAGCAGCTTGGTGAGCGGCTGCAGCAGGTGCGCGGGCAGTGAGCCGAAGGCCACCGGCGAGATCATCACCGAGGTGCCGACCAGCTGCCAGGTCGCGTGCGAGGCCGACAGGCCCGACTTGAGCCAGTCCAGCTGGGCGCGCCCGGTGATGGTGCGCTCCGGGTCGTCCACCGCGCCGTCGCCGATCTTGGTCTGCTGCGAGCGGAAGGTGCGCAGGTCCAGCAGGTGCAGGTCGGCGAGGGTGCCGAAGCGCAGCCGTCGGTAGACGGTACCGGCGATGGAGGGGCGTACGGGCATCCACTCGAAGTAGGCCTGCTTGGCGGCGGCCGCGCGGGCCGCCCAGTCCCCCTCGGTGCCCGGGGTGTGGTTCTCCGCCCCGCCGGACCAGGAGTCGTTGGCGAACTCGTGGTCGTCCCAGATCGCGACGATCGCGTGCGCGGCGTGCAGTGCCTGGAGGTCCGCGTCCGTCTTGTACTTGCCGTGCCGGACGCGGTAGTCGGCGAGGTCCACGATCTCGTGCTGCGGCTCGTGCTGACGTACGACGTACTTGGCCTCCGGGTAACCCCCGGTCTGGTACTCGTAGATGTAGTCGCCGAGGTGCAGGACCGCGTCCAGGTCGGTCCTGGCGGCCAGGTGGCGGTACGCGGAGAAGTAGCCGGCCTCCCAGTTGGCGCAGGAGACCACGCCGAAGCGCACGCCGGCCGTGCCGGAGTCGGCGGCCGGGGCGGTCAGGGTGCGGCCGACGGGGGAGACGGTGGCGCCGGCGGTGAACCGGTACCAGTAGACGGTCTTGGGCCGCAGGCCGCGGACGTCCGCCTTGACGGTGTGGTCGGCGGCGGCGGTCGCGGTGACGGACCCGCTCGCGACGACGCGGGAGAAGGACTTGTCCTCCGCGACCTCCCAGCCGACCCGGGTGTCCGGGCCGAGGCCGGAGCCGGGCACGGCGGCGCCGGTCGGGGTGACGCGGGTCCACAGCAGGATCCCGTCGGGCAGCGGGTCGCCGGAGGCGACGCCGTGCAGGAACGCGGGGGCGGAGCCCGCCGCGTGGGCTGCGCCGGCGCCCAGGGCCGCGATCGGCGCGAGCGCGGCCGTGGCGGCGGCGGCCTTGACGACCGTGCGGCGGCGGGGGTTCGCCGAGGCGGAAGAAGAGAGATGACTGGTCACGGCCGATCATATTACTGATCGGTATGACTTCCGGAATACCCTCGGTAAGGCAACGGGCGAGCGAACTCTGGGAGTTCGCCCGCCCGTTGCCCGCCCGTTCGCCCGCCGGTTTCCCCGCAGGTCGTCCCGGCAGGGGGAATCAGCCCGCCAGGGCCTTGTCGATCGCCGCCGTGTACGCCTCGGGCGTGGACGGGGTGTCGATCTTCTTGCCGTCCATCTTGAGCGTCGGGGTGCCCGTCACCCCGGACTTGTTGAAGGCCTTCGCCATGTCCATCGCCCACCGGTCGTACGTGCCGTCCTCGACGGCCTTCTTGAACTCGGCGTTGCCCTTGAGCGCCGGAACCGTGTCAGCCACCTTGATCAGGTAGTCGTCCTTGGCGAAGCTGTCGACGGTCTCGTCCGGGTGCAGCTCCTTGGAGTACAGCGCCGCCTTGTAGTCGAGGAAGGCCTCCGGGCTGACGTTCAGCGCCGCGCCCAGCGCGCTCAGCGCGTTCTTCGATCCCTCGCCCTTGGCGCCGTTGTCGATGAAGGTGGCGCCGAAGTAGTGGAGCTTGTACTTGCCCGCGTCGACGTCCTTGCGCACCTGCGAGCCGACCGCCTGCTCGAAGGCCGCGCACGCCGGGCAGCGCGAGTCCTCGTAGAGCTCCAGGGTCTTCTTCGCGTCCGCCTTGCCGATGACGACCGTCAGGCCGTCGTCACCCGTGGTGTTCTTCGGCTTCACCAGCTCCGCCTTGGCGGCCTTCTCCCAGTGGGTGGGCTGGGTGTTCTGCACGACCAGGTAGCCGACGCCGCCCGCGACCGCGAGGGCGGCGACGACCGCGCCGGCCACGAACAGCTGGCGGCGCGCCCTGGCCCTCTTGGCCTGCTTCTCGCGCTCGATGCGCAGCCGCTCGCGGGCCGCCGCCTTGTTCGCCTGGCTGTTGCGTGCACTCATGTCGATCTCCGTGGAATTTCCGTGTGCAAGGGATGGGGGTCTGCCGTACCGGGTCAGGCGCTCGCGAGCGCCCCACGCCGTACGGGAGGTCCCCGCCGTCCCACGGAATGCGCCGGGAACCGGGTACGGGCCCCCGCACCCCGGGGCGCCGGCCGCACTGCCCGGCGCGCCGGCCCGCCCGCCGCCACCACCGCGGACACCGCCCACAGCAGCGGCCGGAACGCCAGGGCGCCGACGGCCCGCAGCAGCCGGCCCAGTGCCCGCTCCCCGTACCGCAGCCATACGGCGGCCAGCAGCCCCGCCGACACGTGGGCGCCCAGCAGCAGCCAGGGCGTCCACGGCCCGGCCGCCGCGAGCAGCGCCGCCGGATCGGAGGCGGGACCCCCCACCCCGGCCAGCGGTCCCCCGACCGGGGCGCCGCCACAGAGTTCGTCCAGGCCCAGCGCGTGCAGCGGTCCGGCGACCGGGCCGCCCGCAGGGCCGTAGCAGAAGTGCTGTCCGGCGGTGAAGACGGTGTCGGCCGCCAGCTCCAGCGGCACCAGCAGCCCCGCGATGGCGCCGAGGCCCCGCTCCCGGCCGGCCAGCGCGAAGGCGAGCGCGAACACGGCGGCGAAGGCCCCGCCCACCAGCGCGGGGGGCAGTGGCACCCGGGACAGCACGACGTGCGAGCCGGTCGAGAGCAGCACGACGAGCGCGCTGAACAGCGCGGCCCGCAGCCCTCGGATCCCTGCCCCGGATATGTCCATCCCGGCGAGTCTGCCACGACAGCCTGTGAATCCGGGGCCGGGGGGCGGGGCGGGCCCCGACTACGGCGTGAGACGACCGTTGCGGAACAGGTCCACGAAGATCTGGTGGTCGGCGCGCGCCCGGGCCCCGTAGGCGTGGGCGAAGTCGACCAGCAGCTCCCCGAAGCCCTCCTCGTCGGCGGCGATCGCCGCGTCGATGGCCCGCTCGGTGGAGAAGGGGACCAGGGAGTGGCCGCTCTCCGCCTCGTCCGCCGACGCGTGCATGGTCGCCGTCGCCCGGCCCAGGTCCGCGACGACGGCCGCGATCTCCTCCGGGTCGTCCAGGTCGGACCAGTCCAGGTCCACGGCGTACGGGGAGACCTCCGCCACCAGCTGGCCCGCGCCGTCCAGCTCCGTCCAGCCCAGCCACGGGTCGGCGTGCGCCTGCAGGGCCCGCTGGGAGATCACCGTGCGGTGCCCCTCGTGCAGGAAGTACTCCCGCACGGCCCGCTCGGTGATGTGCCGGGACACCGCAGGGGTCTGCGCCTGCTTGAGGTAGATCACGACGTCGTTCTCCAGGGCGTCGCTGTGCCCCTCCAGCAGGATGTTGTACGAGGGCAGCCCGGCCGAGCCGATGCCCACGCCCCGCCGCCCCACCACGTCCTTGACCCGGTAGGAATCCGGCCGCACCAGGGACTCCTCCGGCAGGGTCTCCAGGTACCCGTCGAAGGCGGCCAGCACCTTGTAGCGGGTGGCCGCGTCCAGCTCCAGCGTGCCGGGACCGGAGGTGAAGCGGCGCTCGTAGTCCCTGATCTCGGTCATCGACGCCAGCAGCTCGAACCGGGTCCGGGACCGGGCCGCGCGCAGGGCCTCCAGCAGCGGGCCCTCGGAGGTGTCCAGCGTGAAGGACGGGACCTCCTCGTGCTTGGCGCCGGCCGCCAGGCGGTGGATCCGCTCCCGGTAGGCGGCCGCGTAGATCCGCACCAGCTCGCTGATCTGGCCGTCGCTGAGCGCCTTGGTGTAGCCGAGCAGGGCGACGGAGGCCGCGAAGCGCTTGAGGTCCCAGGTGAAGGGGCCGACGTACGCCTCGTCGAAGTCGTTGATGTTGAAGATCAGCCGGCCGTTGGCATCCATGTACGTGCCGAAGTTCTCGGCGTGCAGGTCGCCGTGGATCCACACCCGGCCCGTCCGCTCGTCCAGGTACGGGCCGCCGTGCCGGTCCCGCTCCAGATCGGCGTAGAACAGGCAGGCCGTGCCGCGGTAGAAGGCGAAGGCGGAGGCCGCCATCTTCCGGAATTTCACCTGGAAGGCAGCGGGGTCGGCGGCGAGCAGCTCACCGAAAGCGGTGTCGAACACGTCGAGTATCTGCTCGGCGCGCTGCTCGTTCGTCGTCTCGGGGACCGCCATGGCGGGTTCCTCCTGGTGGCGCGTGTGCCAATCGGTTTTCGGACAGGTGTTCCTGGCCGGTGCAACGCCTGACCGTACCGGTCAGTGCCCCGGATGTGTCACCGGCCCGACGTAGGATTCGAAGTCGCCCCCCACTCCCGTCGCCGGAGGACCCCCACCGTGACCAAGCCGCCGTTCACGCACCTGCACGTCCACACCCAGTACTCGCTGCTGGACGGTGCCGCGCGGCTCAAGGACATGTTCAACGCGTGCAACGAGATGGGCATGACGCACATCGCGATGTCCGACCACGGCAACCTGCACGGCGCCTACGACTTCTTCCACTCCGCGCAGAAGGCCGGGGTCACGCCGATCATCGGCATCGAGGCGTACGTGGCGCCCGAGTCCCGGCGCAACAAGCGCCGCATCCAGTGGGGCCAGCCGCACCAGAAGCGCGACGACGTCTCCGGCTCCGGTGGTTACACCCACAAGACGATCTGGGCGGCGAACGCCACCGGCCTGCACAACCTCTTCCGGCTGTCCTCCGACGCGTACGCCGAGGGCTGGCTCACCAAGTGGCCCCGCATGGACAAGGAGACCATCGCCAAGTGGTCCGAGGGGCTGATCGCCTCCACCGGCTGCCCCTCCGGCGAACTCCAGACCCGCCTTCGCCTCGGCCAGTTCGACGAGGCCCTCAAGGCCGCCTCCGAATACCAGGACATCTTCGGCAAGGAGCGGTACTTCCTGGAGCTGATGGACCACGGCATCGAGATCGAGCGCCGGGTCCGCGACGGGCTGCTGGAGATCGGCAAGAAGCTCGGCATCCCGCCGCTGGTCACGAACGACTCGCACTACACGTACGCGCACGAGGCCACCGCGCACGACGCCCTGCTGTGCATCCAGACCGGCAAGAACCTCTCCGACCCGGACCGCTTCCGTTTCGACGGCACCGGCTACTACCTCAAGTCCACGGACGAGATGTACGCCATCGACTCCTCGGACGCCTGGCAGGAGGGCTGCGCCAACACCCGGCTGGTCGCCGAGCAGGTCGACACCGAAGGCATGTTCCAGTTCCGGAACCTGATGCCGAAGTTCGACATCCCCGAGGGCTACACCGAGGTCACCTGGTTCCGCGAGGAGACCATGCGCGGCATGCACCGCCGCTACCCGGGAGGCATCCCGGAGGACCGGATGAAGCAGGCCGAGTACGAGATGGACACGATCATCTCGATGGGCTTCCCCGGCTACTTCCTCGTCGTCGCCGACTTCATCATGTGGGCCAAGAACCAGGGCATCGCGGTCGGCCCCGGCCGCGGCTCCGCGGCCGGTTCGATCGTCGCGTACGCCATGGGCATCACCGACCTCGACCCCCTGACCCACGGCCTGATCTTCGAGCGCTTCCTCAACCCCGAGCGCGTCTCCATGCCCGACGTCGACATCGACTTCGACGAGCGCAGGCGCGTCGAGGTGATCCGGTACGTGACCGAGAAGTACGGCGCCGACAAGGTCGCCATGATCGGCACCTACGGCACCATCAAGGCCAAGAACGCGATCAAGGACTCGGCGCGCGTCCTCGGCTACCCCTACGCGATGGGCGACCGCCTCACCAAGGCCATGCCCGCCGACGTCCTCGGCAAGGGCATCCCGCTCTCCGGCATCCTCGACCCCAAGCACCCGCGCTACGGCGAGGCCGGCGAGATCCGCGGGATGTACGAGAACGAACCGGACGTCAAGAAGGTCATCGACACCGCCATGGGCGTCGAGGGCCTGGTGCGCCAGATGGGCGTCCACGCAGCCGGCGTGATCATGTCCAGCGAGACGATCACCGACCACGTACCCGTCTGGGTGAGGCACACCGACGGCGTCACCATCACCCAGTGGGACTACCCGAGCTGCGAGTCGCTCGGCCTGCTCAAGATGGACTTCCTGGGCCTGCGCAACCTCACGATCATGGACGACGCCGTCAAGATGGTGAAGGCCAACAAGGGGATCGACATCGATCTCCTGGCCCTCCCGCTCGACGACCCGAAGACCTTCGAGCTCCTCGGCCGCGGTGACACCCTCGGCGTCTTCCAGTTCGACGGCGGCCCCATGCGCTCGCTGCTGCGCCTGATGAAGCCCGACAACTTCGAGGACATCTCCGCCGTCTCGGCCCTGTACCGGCCGGGCCCGATGGGCATGAACTCGCACACCAACTACGCCCTGCGCAAGAACAAGCAGCAGGAGATCACCCCGATCCACCCCGAGCTGGAAGAGCCGCTCGAAGAGGTGCTCGCGGTCACCTACGGCCTGATCGTCTACCAGGAGCAGGTTCAGAAGGCCGCCCAGATCATCGCCGGGTACTCGCTCGGCGAGGCCGACATCCTGCGCCGCGTGATGGGCAAGAAGAAGCCCGAGGAGCTGGCGAAGAACTTCACCATCTTCCAGGCCGGTGCCCGCAAGAACGGCTACAGCGACCAGGCGATCCAGGCGCTGTGGGACGTGCTGGTCCCCTTCGCCGGCTACGCCTTCAACAAGGCGCACTCCGCCGCCTACGGCCTGGTCTCCTACTGGACCGCCTACCTCAAGGCGAACTTCCCGGCCGAGTACATGGCCGGCCTGCTCACCTCGGTCAAGGACGACAAGGACAAGTCCGCGATCTACCTGAACGAGTGCCGCCGCATGGGCATCAAGGTGCTCCCGCCGAACGTCAACGAGTCCGAGCCGAACTTCGCCGCCCAGGGCGACGACGTGATCCTCTTCGGCCTCACCGCGGTGCGCAACGTCGGCCAGAACGTCGTGGACTCGATCATCAAGACCAGGAAGGCCAAGGGGAAGTTCTCCTCCTTCCCCGACTTCCTGGACAAGGTCGAGGCCGTCGTCTGCAACAAGCGGACCGTCGAGTCGCTGATCAAGGCCGGCGCCTTCGACGAGATGGGCCACACCCGCAAGGGCCTGGTCGCCCACCACGAATCGATGATCGACAACGTGGTCGCGGTCAAGCGCAAGGAGGCCGAGGGCCAGTTCGACCTGTTCGGCGCAATGGGTGACGAGGGCGCCGCCGACGAACCCGGCTTCGGGCTCGACGTGGAGTTCTCCGACGTCGAGTGGGAGAAGTCGTACCTGCTCGCCCAGGAGCGCGAGATGCTCGGCCTCTACGTCTCCGACCACCCCCTCTTCGGCCTGGAACACGTCCTGTCGGACAAGACGGACGCCGGCATCTCCCAGCTCACGGGCGGCGAGCACTCCGACGGCGCCCTCGTCACCATCGGCGGCATCATCTCCGGCCTCCAGCGCAAGATGACCAAGCAGGGCAACGCCTGGGCGATCGCCACCGTCGAGGACCTCGCCGGTTCCATCGAATGCATGTTCTTCCCGGCGACCTACCAGCTCGTCTCCACCCAGCTGGTCGAGGACACCGTCGTCTTCGTCAAGGGCCGCCTCGACAAGCGCGAGGACGTGCCCCGCCTGGTCGCGATGGAGATGATGGTCCCCGACCTGTCCTCCGCCGGGACCAACGCCCCCGTGGTCCTGACCATCCCCACCGTCAAGGTCACCCCGCCGATGGTGACCCGTCTGGGGGAGATCCTGCGCCACCACCGGGGCAACACCGAGGTACGGATCAAGCTCCAGGGGCCGCGCACGACCACCGTCCTGCGCCTCGACAAGCACCGCGTCCAGCCCGACCCCGCGCTCTTCGGCGACCTCAAGGTGCTCCTCGGCCCGTCCTGCCTGGCCGGCTAGGGCACGCCGCTCCCACGCGCGAGGGCGCGCCCGGAACTCCGGGCGCGCCCTCCCCGCAGGTGCGGGGAACCGTCGGTCGTGGGGACCGTCAGTTGTGGCCGAACTTCTTCTCCTTGCGCTTGCCCGCCATGTGCATCGGGCTCGGCGCCGACGACGGCTCGGGAGAGGTCTGCACCGAGCTCTTCGACTGATCCTGGGCCTGAGCGCGGTCCGAGGTCTTGGCGGGCTGCCGGGTGTTCTTGTTCTTGGCCATGGGAAGCCTCCGTGAGGGGTGTAGGGGCCAGGGCCGCCTTCACACTCACACAGCACCGGAAACCGCGCATTTTGGATCATTGCTCCGCGCAGTCGCGGGCCCGTCGCGGGTGATACGTGAGATACGCCACGCCGATGATCGAGTTCCGGCCGTCAACACCCTTGCGGTCGGGCAGACTCGGGGAAAACCTATCGAGGACCCCCAGGGAAGAGGGTGGAACGCGTGGACCGCTGCGTCGTCCTGGTGGACGCCGGCTACCTGCTGGGCGCCGCCGCCAGCCTTCTCGCTGGGGAGCCCTCCCGCTCCCGCATCACCGTCGACCACACCGCCCTCATCCAGGGCCTGCGCGAACGCGCGGAAGCCGACACCCAGCAGCCGCTGCTGCGCATCTACTGGTTCGACGGCGCCCCCGACCGGGTGCCCCAGCCCGAGCACCGGCGGCTGCGCGTGATGCCCCGGGTCACCGTCCGCCTCGGCGCCCTGACGCGCAGCGACGGACGCTGGGCGCAAAAGGGCGTGGACGCCGCCATGCACGCCGAACTCACCGAACTGGCCCGCAACCGGGCCTGCTCGGACGTCGTCCTCGTCACCGGCGACGGAGACCTGCTGCCCGGGCTGATGTCCGCCAAGGAACACGGGGTCGCCGTCCACCTGTGGGCCGTCCAGGCCGCCGACGGCGACTACAACCAGTCCGAGGACCTCGTCGCCGAAGCCGACGAACGCCGTGTCCTGGACCGGGTCTGGATCACCCGGGCCGTCCGCGCCAAGGACCTCTCCGGACTGTGCTCCCCGGCGCCCGCCCCGCGCCCCGAGATCGCCGCCATCCTCTCCGCCCCGCTGCCCGAGGCGGCGCTCGCCGAAGCCGCCCGCAACGGCACCCCCGCGGGCGCCCCCACCACCGCCGAGCGCGCAGCGCCCGTACCGGCCCCCGCCGCCGAAGGCGCCGCCGAGGGGACCGGCGAGGGCGCCAGACCCGTACCCACCCCGAAGGACCTCGCCGCCCTGCGCGCGCCCGGCGTCACCGCGGCCCCGCAGAACGCGGCCGGAGCGCCGGCCAGCCCGGCCGGCAGCGCCCTGCGCTGGTCCTCCGACAAGGGCTGGATCGACCGGGCCGGACCGCTCGGCGAACCCGCCGAGACCGCCTCCCTGCCCACCCTCGCCCAGCTCACCAGCGCCGAGCAGCGCTGGGCGGACCGGGAGGAGGACATCACCACCGTCGGGGGTGACCCGTTCGAGGTCGGCCAGGTGTTCGCCCGGCGCTGGATGGAACGGCTCCCCGAAGTCGGCCACCTGCAGAAACTCGCCACCATGTACCCGCGGATCCCGCACCGCATCGACGGGGAGCTGCTGCGCTACGCCGCCCGGTTCGGCCTGCTCGCCCACAAGGACGACCAGATCGACGAGCACGACCGGTACGCCATCCGGGCCGGCTTCTGGCGCGAGATCGACGTCCGCGCCGCCGCCGAGCACGTGACGGGCCCGGGCGCCGCCGTGCCCGGGCCGGCGGCGACCCCGGCGGCCGACCAGGGATGAAAGCCGCGTAGGCTGCTCCCTCGTGAGCACGGGCACAGCAAGCGCGAAACAGGACACGGCACCGGCCGCGGCTGTGACCTCCGAGGCGGGTGCCCGCGACGTCGTCTGCGCGGTACGCGGCCTCGTCAAGACCTACCCGGCGGTGCGCGGCCGGCGCGGGGCCCCCGCCCTGCCCGAGACCCGCGCCAACGACGAGATCAGCCTGGACGTCCGGCGCGGCGAGGTGTTCGGCCTGCTCGGCCCCAACGGCGCCGGCAAGTCCACTCTCGTCCGCCAGCTCACCGGCCTGATGCGGCCCGACGCCGGAACCGTGACGCTGCTCGGCCACGACCTCGTACGCCACCCCGAGCGGGCCTCCCGCCTCCTGGCCTACCTCGGCCAGGAATCCACCGCCCTGGACGAGCTCACCGTCGCCCTGGCCGCCGAGACCACCGGCCGGCTGCGCGGACTCGGCGCGCGGGCGGCGCGCACCGCGCGGGACGCCGTACTGGAGGAACTCGGGCTGACCGCGCTCGCCGGACGGCCCCTCAAGAAGCTCTCCGGCGGCCAGCGGCGGCTGGCCTGCTTCGCCGCCGCGCTGATCGGCGAGCGGCCCGTCCTGGTCCTCGACGAGCCCACCACCGGCATGGACCCGGTGGCCCGGCGCGCCGTGTGGAGCGCCGTCGACCGGCGCCGCGCGAGCCACGGGGCCACCGTCCTGCTCGTCACCCACAACGTCATCGAGGCCGAGACCGTACTGGACCGGGTCGCCGTCATCGACCACGGCCGGGTCATCGCCTGCGACACCCCGGCCGGACTCAAGGCGACGGTGTCCGGCGAGGTACGGCTGGAGCTGGTGTGGCGCACCGCCGCGCCGCTGGAGGTGCCGGAGGTCGCGGAACTGGCCCCCGCGGCCGTGGTCTCCGGGCGGCGCTGGGTGCTGCGGCTGACGCCCGACCGGGCGCGCGCCGCCGTCGCCGCGGTGACCGGCGGGCCGGCCTTCGCCGCGCTCGACGACTTCACCCTGGCCACGCCGAGCCTGGAGGACGTCTACCTGGCCCTGGGGGGCCGCGCCTCGAAGGGGCTGGTGAAGTCGTGACCGCCGCCGTCACTTGCGCGGGCGCGCTGGCGCCCCGGGCCCGGTTCTTCCCCGCGCTCGCCGCGGTGTACCGGGCGCAGCTGTCCCGGGCGCGGGTGGCGCGGATCCCGCTGCTGTTCGTGGCCACCTTCCAGTCCGTCGGGATCATGATCCTGATGCGGGGCGTGGTGGACGGCGGCTCCGAGGCGCGGGCGGTGGTCGCCGGATCGTCCGTACTGGTCGTCGCCTTCGTCGCGCTGAACCTGCTCGCGCAGTACTTCGGCCAGCTGCGGGCCGGCGGGGGGCTCGACCACTACGCCACCCTGCCGGTGCCGCCCGCCTCCGTGGTGCTGGGCGCGGCCGCCGCCTACGCCTCCTTCACGGTGCCGGGAACGCTGGTGACCGCGGGGTTCGGGTGCGTGCTGTTCGGGCTGCCGATGGGCGGGCTGTGGATCCTGGGCGCGGTGGTGCCGCTGGCCGGGGCCGCGCTCGCGGGCCTGGGCGCGGCGCTCGGACTGCTGGCGCCCCGGCAGGAGCTGGCGACGCTGGCCGGGCAGCTCGGCATGTCGGCGGCGCTGCTGCTGGGGGTGCTGCCGCCGGAGCGGATGCCGGACGTGATCGTGTGGACGCGGGACCTGCTGCCCTCGACGTACGGGGTGGAGGCCTTCGCGCGGACCTTCGCTCCCGACCCCGACTGGGCGGCGGTCCTCTTCGACCTGGGCGTGTGCGGTGCGGTGGGCGTGCTGTCCCTGGCCGTCGCCACCTGGGCCTACCGGCGGGCAGCGGTCCGCTGACACCGCCGGCCCGGGGACCTGGCACGATGTGCGGGTGACCGAAGCCGTGACCCCGCAGCCGTCCCCGCCCCCGTCCCCCTTCGAAGAGGGCGCGCCGCCGCCCCGGAAGACCACGCCGGGCGATGTCCGGGACGGCGCCGCCGTCACCCTGGTGGTGGGGGTGGCCGGAGTGCTGCTCGGGGTGCTGTGGGCGTGGCTCGCGCCGAAGGTCCAGTACGTCTCCAACGGGCAGGCCGTGTTCCTGCGGAACTCCGAGGGCGAGGCGCGGATCGGCGCCGACGGGACGTTTCTGCTGCTCGCGGTCGGCTTCGGGCTGCTGAGCGCGGTCGCGGTCTTCCTGTGGCGGCGCCGGGGCGGGGTGCCGCTGGTGATCGGCCTGGGGGTGGGCTCCCTGTTCGCGGCGCTGGTGGGCTGGCGGCTGGGCCTGCGGCTGGGCCCGTCCGCGAACCTCCCGGCGGCGGCCGCGAAGGCGGGCCAGGGCGTCGCGTTCGACGCCCCGCTGCAACTGCTGGCGCACGGCGCGCTGCTGGCGTGGCCGTTGGCGGCCCTGGCCGCCCACCTCGTCCTGACGGCCGTCTTCACCCGGCCGGACCCCGCCTGGCCCCCGTACCCGGTCCCTTCGCCCCACACCCACGCCCCGGACCCGTCGCGGCCCTGACCGGCGGTGCCGCCGGCCCCGCCGGCGTGTGGGGCGCCCGGCGCGGGCTACCGGGCGATCGGCGCGACCACGGCCGACGTCAGCGACGTCAAGGTGGCCGGCGCCAGTTCGACCTCCAGGCCCCGGCGTCCCGCCGACACGCAGATCGTGCGGTGCCCGGACGCCGACGCGTCCACGACCGTCCGCAGCGCCCGCCGCTGCCCCAGCGGCGAGATGCCCCCCAGCACGTACCCCGTCGTCCGCTCCGCCAGCGCCGGGTCGGCCATCGCCGCCCGCTTCGCGCCCACTGCCCCGGCCAGCGCCTTGAGGTCGAGCGAGCCCGACACCGGGACCACCGCCACCGTCAGCACGCCGTCCACGTCCGCGACCAGCGTCTTGAACACCTGCGCCGGGGAGACGCCCATCTTCTGCGCCGCCTCCTGCCCGTACGAGGGGTGCGCGGGGTCGTGCTCGTAGGCGTGCGTGGTGAATTCGGCGCCGGCCGCCGTCAGGGCCGCGATCGCCGGGGTCGCCGCCCCGGTCGCCCCCGCCTTCTTCTTCCCCATCAGTTCAGGCTCGTCGGCGCGCGCGTCAGGTCGACCGCCGGCAGCGACGGCAGGTGCCGGATCACGGCCGTCTCCGTACGCAGCAGTTTCAGCTCCTCCGCCAGGCGCGTCGCCGTGTCGGGGGCCTGGAGCAGCCGCTGCCGCGCCGGGATGTCCAGTACGACCGCCGCCGCGACCAGGTACGAGACCACCGACGGCTCGTCGGGCAGTTCGGGCGCCGTGGACAGGGACCGCTCCCGCGCTCCCGCCAGCCGCTTCTGGTAGTTCCGGAACGCCCGCAGCACGCCCTCGGCCAGCGCTCCCGCGCCGTCGCCCGCGTCCTCCGTCAGCTCCTCCAGCTCGGCGACCAGGTACGGCCCCGAGGCGTCGACCGACAGCAGCCGCACCCGGGAGGTGCCGGTGGCCAGCACTTCGAAGCTGCCGTCCTCCCGCTCCCGGATCGTCGCGGCGTCCGCGATGCAGCCCACCCGGTGGAAGGCCTGGATCGGGTCCGCGCCGAAGCCCGCCGCCGGGCCGCGCTCCGGCAGCGTCGTCTGGTCGGGCAGACCCGGCGCGGTCGGTGCGACCTCCCAGCCGTCCCGGATCGCGACGACCGCGAAACGCCGCGGCTCGTCCTCGCCCGTCTTCTGCAACTCGCGCATCATGGCGCGATAACGCTCCTCGAAGACGTTCAGCGGCAGCACGAGGCCGGGGAACAGCACCGAGTTCAGCGGGAAGAGGGGCAGGCGAACGGAGGTCACGAGGCACAGGGTAGTGGCCCCGGGCCCGCAGCCGTCACCCCCGCCTCAGCAGCCGGGAGGCTCCCGCCGCCACCGTGGTGGCCAGGATCCACCCCAGCACCACGAGCGCCGAGGCGCACCACTGCCAGGCCCCGCCCGGCTTCCACTGGCCCTCGTGCCCCAGATCGATCACCGGCAGCAGCAGATCCAGGGCGTACAGGGCGGCACTCCACTGCGGATGCTCGTCCTCCTTGATCGGCGGCGGCGGGTGCCGGTGGAACAGCAGCGTGCCCGCCGCCCACAGCACCGCCATCCACAGCGCCGCCCGCCCCGGCCGGTACCCGTAGACCACCGTCCAGTCCTGGAGGTAGCCCCAGGCCTTGGCCGCGGGCGGCAGGGTCGCGCGCCGCCGCCGCTGCTTGGCCAGCAGCACCTCCCGGGCGTCGGCGTCCTCCCCGCTGGCCCGCAGCACCGCCGCCAGCCGCTCGTACGGCTCCGGCGAGTACTCCACGGTGGCCGCCTCCACCCAGGCCAGCCGGCGCGGCAGCGGGAAGTGCCCGCGGGGCGCGAGGATCTCGTACGAGAACCCCTCCATCACCAGCCGGCCCGGCCCCGGCCAGCTGGTGGACAGGTCGACCAGCTTGACCACCTTCGCCCCCGACAGCACGACCCGGCCCTGCTCGGGCTGCGCGCCGACGAAGCGCAGCTCCGGCGTGCTGATCCGCCGCAGCGACACCTCCTGCTCGGGCGACAGCAGGAACCGCGCCCCGTAGAAGTCGATCGCGTCACCGAAGCGGCCGTCGTCCAGGCGCATCCCGCCCTCGCACTCGAACGCCTGCGAGGCCTGGCCGGGCGCGGGCGTCTGTCCGACCCCGTACGGCGGCGTCTGCGTCCCCGAATCGCCCGGGGAGGAGTACAGGGCGATCGACGTCAGGTACAGGGTCCGCTCGACGGTCAGCTGCGGCGCGTTCAACGCGCGCCGCCCGACCGGGTTGCGCAGCCGGGCGCCGCGCAGGTTCATCGACACGCCGACCTTCGCGCCGCGCAGGCTGATCTCCCCGTAGGTCTCCAGCATGTCGCCCTGGAAGTCCTGGGCGACCGACATCCCGTCGGCGGTGATCGCCCGGCCCTTGTTGTCGGGCCGCACCACCGCGCGGCTGATCAGCAGGTCGGTGCCGATCTGCGCGTCCGTCAGCCGGATCCCGCGGGCCACCCGGGACGCGAGCAGGTGCAGGTCCCCCTCGGTGTGCAGCCGGGCCGCCTCCAGCCGGGGGATCGCGCAGTTCACCAGGCGCAGGGTGCAGGCCCGCGTCTCGGCCAGCTGGAGCTCGCTGTCGAAGCGGCACGACTGGAACTCGACGTACGGCTCGACCCTGCCCCCGGACAGCTCCAGCCGCCCCAGGATCCGGACGCCGCGCAGTTTCAGCGCCACCACCCGGCCCGGCACCGGAGGCGGCCCGTGGAGCAGCAGCAGCGCCACCACCTCGGCGCGGACGCTGCGCTCCGGTCCCCAGGGCCGGTCCGAATGCGGGTCGTCCTGGGCCGCGACACGCGCACTGAGATCACAAGTGCGACCCGTGCGGTACGCCTCCCACATGCGGTGCTCGGCGTCGGTGAGATCCACCGGCTCCGTCTCCGCGCGTACCTCCGCCATGGCGGCCCCCCTCCGCAGTCACATACGTGTAGGGGAACGCTAAGCGGCCGCTGTGACATCCGGGGACGCCCGGGGCGTGTATCAGCCAGTGATACGGGCGAACGGTGGCGGGAGCCGGTCTGAGAGAATTGGCACGTGATCTCTCGTATCGACCTGCGCGGTGACACCCTCCCCGAGGGTGGCGCCCTGCGCGATCTGCTGCCCCGTGCCGAGTTCGACGTGGAAGCCGCCCTGGAGAAGGTGCGGCCCATCTGCGAGGACGTGCACCATCGTGGCACGGCGGCGCTGATCGAGTACGCGCGCAAGTTCGACGGGGTCGAGCTCACCCGGGTCCGGGTCCCTGCGCAGGCCGTCGCGGCCGCCCTGGAACAGCTGGATCCGGCCGTCCGCGCCGCCCTGGAGGAGTCCATCCGGCGCGCCCGGATCGTGCACCGGGGCCAGCGCCGCAGCGAGCACACCACCCAGGTGGTCCCCGGCGGCACCGTGACCGAGAAGTGGGTTCCCGTCGAGCGCGTCGGCCTGTACGCGCCGGGCGGCCGCTCGGTGTACCCGTCCTCCGTGGTGATGAACGTCGTCCCCGCCCAGGAGGCCGGGGTCGGGTCCATCGCGCTCGCCTCCCCGCCGCAGGCCGAGTTCGGCGGCCTGCCGCACCCGACGATCCTCGCCGCCTGCGCCCTGCTCGGCGTCGACGAGGTGTACGCGGCCGGCGGAGCCCAGGCCGTCGCGATGTTCGCGTACGGCACCGAGGAGTGCGCGCCCGCCAACATGGTGACCGGCCCCGGCAACATCTGGGTCGCGGCCGCCAAGCGCTACTTCACCGGGAAGATCGGCATCGACACCGAGGCCGGCCCGACCGAGATCGCCGTCCTCGCGGACTCCACGGCCGACCCCGTGCACGTCGCCGCCGACCTGATCAGCCAGGCCGAGCACGACCCACTGGCCGCGGCCGTCCTGGTCACCGACTCCGAGGAGCTCGCGGCGGCCGTCGAGAAGGAGCTGGAACCGCAGGTCGCGGCCACCAAGCACGTCGAGGACCGGATCAAGCCGGCCCTCGCGGGCAAGCAGTCCGCGATCGTGCTGGTCGACAGCCTGGAGGACGGCCTCAGGGTCGTCGACGCGTACGGCGCCGAACACCTGGAGATCCAGACCGCCGACGCGGCCGCCTGGGCCGCCCGTGTGCGCAACGCCGGCGCGATCTTCGTCGGCCCCTGGGCGCCGGTCTCGCTCGGCGACTACTGCGCCGGGTCCAACCACGTCCTGCCCACCGGCGGCTGCGCCTGCCACTCCTCCGGCCTGTCCGTGCAGTCCTTCCTGCGCGGCATCCACATCGTCGACTACACGCGCGACGCCCTCGCCGAGGTCGCCCACCACGTGGTGACCCTCGCCGAGGCCGAGGACCTGCCGGCGCACGGCGCGGCCTTGAAGGCGCGCTTCGGCTGGAAGGTGCCGAACCAGTGACCTTCGGCATCGACGACCTCCCCATCCGCGACGAACTGCGCGGCAAGTCCCCCTACGGCGCCCCGCAGCTCGACGTGCCCGTCCAGCTGAACACCAACGAGAACCCGTACGAGCTGCCCGAACCGCTCGTGCGGCGCATCGCCGAACGCGTCGCCGACGCCGCCCGCACCCTCAACCGCTACCCCGACCGGGACGCGGTCGAGCTGCGGACGGAGCTCGCCAAGTACCTCACCCGCACCGGCAAGCACCCGGTCTCCCGGGAGAACGTCTGGGCCGCCAACGGCTCCAACGAGGTCATCCAGCAGCTGCTGCAGACCTTCGGCGGGCCCGGGCGGACCGCGATCGGCTTCGAGCCCTCGTACTCCATGCACGCGCTCATCGCGCGCGGCACCGGCACCGGCTGGATCTCCGGCCCGCGCCGGGAGGACTTCCGCGTGGACGTGGAGGCCGCCGAGCAGGCGATCGCCGAGCACGCGCCCGACGTCGTCTTCATCACCTCGCCCAACAACCCCACGGGCACCGCGGTCGAGGCGGAGACGGTCCTGGCCCTCTACGAGGCCGCGCAGGCGGCCAAGCCGTCCCTGGTGATCGTGGACGAGGCGTACGTGGAGTTCAGCCACCGGGACTCGCTCCTGCCGCTGATCGAGGGCCGCCCGAACCTGGTGGTCTCCCGGACCATGTCCAAGGCCTTCGGCGCCGCCGGCCTGCGCCTGGGCTACCTCGCCGCGCACCCGGCCGTGGTCGACGCCGTCCAGCTCGTACGGCTGCCGTACCACCTCTCGGCCGTCACCCAGGCGACCGCGCTGGCCGCCCTGGAACACACCGACACGCTCCTCGGCTACGTCGAACAGCTCAAGGCCGAACGGGACCGCCTGGTCGCCGAGCTGCGGGCCACCGGCTACGAGGTCACCGAGTCCGACGCGAACTTCATCCAGTTCGGCAGGTTCGAGGACTCCCACACCGCCTGGCAGAAGATCCTCGACCAGGGTGTCCTGGTCCGGGACAACGGCGTACCCGGATGGCTGCGGGTCACCGCGGGCACCCCGGCAGAGAACGACGCGTTCCTGGAAGCGGTTCGCGCACTGAAGAAGGAGCAGCACGCATGAGCCGCATCGGACGGGTCGAACGGACCACCAAGGAGACCTCGGTCGTCGTCGAGATAAACCTCGACGGAACCGGCAAGGTCGACGTCTCGACGGGCGTGGGCTTCTACGACCACATGCTCGACCAGCTCGGCCGCCACGGCCTCTTCGACCTCACGGTCAAGACCGACGGCGACCTGCACATCGACAGCCACCACACCATCGAGGACACCGCCCTCGCCCTCGGCGCCGCCTTCAAGCAGGCCCTCGGCGACAAGGTCGGCATCTACCGCTTCGGCAACTGCACCGTCCCGCTGGACGAGTCCCTCGCCCAGGTGACCGTCGACCTGTCGGGCCGCCCCTACCTCGTGCACACCGAGCCCGAGAACATGGCGCCGATGATCGGCTCGTACGACACCACGATGACCCGGCACATCTTCGAGTCCTTCGTCGCGCAGGCCCAGATCGCCCTGCACATCCACGTCCCGTACGGCCGCAACGCCCACCACATCGTGGAGTGCCAGTTCAAGGCCCTCGCCCGGGCCCTGCGCTACGCCGCCGAGTTCGACCCCCGCGCGGCCGGCATCCTGCCCTCCACGAAGGGCGCCCTCTAGCCGTGAACGGCCTCAACACCATCCTGATCGTCTTCGGCCTGTTCCTGGCCGGGGGCGTGTACTCCTTCCAGAAGCAGAAGATGCCCCTGTCGGTCGTCATCCTGCTCGCCATCGGCTCCGCGATGTGCCTCGCCGCCGGAGTCCTGCGAATCCAAGGAATCTGGGCATGAGCGCAGTACGCCCCACCAAGACCGTCGTGGTCTTCGACTACGGCTTCGGCAACGTCCGGTCCGCCGAGCGGGCGCTCGCGCGGGTCGGTGCGGACGTCGAGATCACCCGCGACTACGACAAGGCCATGGACGCGGACGGGCTGCTCGTCCCCGGCGTCGGGGCCTTCTCCGCCTGCATGCAGGGACTCAAGGACGTCCGCGGCGACTGGATCATCGGGCGCCGGCTGTCCGGCGGCAGGCCCGTCATGGGCATCTGCGTAGGCATGCAGATCCTCTTCGAACGCGGCATCGAGCACGGCGTGGAGACCGAGGGCCTGGACGAGTGGCCCGGCACGGTCGGCCCGCTCAAGGCCCCGATCGTGCCCCACATGGGCTGGAACACCGTCGACGCCCCCGAGGACAGCCAGGCCTTCGCCGGCCTCGACGCCGACGCCCGGTTCTACTTCGTGCACTCCTACGCGGCGCACGACTGGAGCCTGGAGGTCACCAACCCGCTGATCCGCGCCCCCAAGGTCACCTGGGCCACCCACGGCGAGCGTTTCGTCGCGGCGGTGGAGAACGGGGCCCTGTGGGCCACCCAGTTCCACCCCGAGAAATCCGGCGACGCCGGCGCCCAGCTCCTCACCAACTGGATCGAGACCCTGTGATGCCCGCACCCACGCTTGAGCTGCTCCCCGCGGTCGACGTCCGCGACGGCCAGGCCGTACGCCTCGTGCACGGCGTGTCCGGCAGCGAGACCTCGTACGGCTCCCCGCTGGAGGCGGCCCTCGCCTGGCAGCGCGCCGGCGCCGAATGGCTGCACCTGGTGGACCTGGACGCCGCCTTCGGCACCGGCGACAACCGCGCCCTGGTCGCCGAGATCACCGGCGCCATGGACATCAAGGTCGAGCTGTCCGGCGGCATCCGCGACGACGCCTCGCTCGCCGCCGCCCTCGCCACCGGCTGCACCCGCGTCAACCTCGGCACCGCCGCCCTGGAGACCCCCGAGTGGGCCGCCAAGGCGATCGCCGAGCACGGCGACAAGATCGCCGTCGGGCTCGACGTGCGCGGCACCACCCTCAAGGGCCGCGGCTGGACCAGCGAGGGCGGGGACCTGTACGAGACCCTGGCCCGCCTGGACTCCGAGGGCTGCGCCCGGTACGTCGTCACCGACATCGGCAAGGACGGCACGCTGACCGGCCCCAACCTGGAGCTGCTGCGGGGCGTCTGCGCCGCCACGGACCGGCCCGTCGTCGCCTCCGGCGGCATCTCCTCGCTGGACGACCTGCGGGCGCTGTCCGAGCTGGTGCCGCTGGGCGTCGAGGGCGCCATCGTCGGCAAGGCCCTGTACGCGAAGGCCTTCACCCTGGAAGAGGCCCTTCGGGTGGTGTCCGCATGAGCGCCTCCGACGCCGTGCGCCGGATCTCCTCCGGCGGCCCCTACGAGGACGTCATCGGCTACAGCCGGGCCGTCGCACTGCCCAACGGCCTGGTCCTGGTCTCCGGCTGCACCGCGGCCGACGGCGGCGGCCCCTACGAGCAGGCGATCACCGCCTTCGGCGTCGCGTTCAAGGCGTTGGAGCAGGCCGGTCTCGGCCCCGAGCACGTGGTGCGCACCCGGATGTACCTCACGCACGCCCGGGACGTGGACGACGTGGGCCGCGCCCACAAGGAGCTGTTCGACGCGGTGCGCCCCGCCGCGTCCATGATCATCGTTTCCGGCTTCGTCGACCCGTCCATGGTCGTCGAGGTCGAGGTCGAAGCGTACGGAGGTGCCGCATGACCCTGGCCGTACGGGTGATCCCCTGCCTGGACGTGGACAACGGCCGGGTCGTGAAGGGCGTCAACTTCCAGAACCTGCGGGACGCCGGCGACCCGGTGGAGATGGCCAAGCTCTACGACGCCGAGGGCGCGGACGAGCTGACCTTCCTCGACATCACCGCGTCCTCCGGCAACCGCGAGACGACCTATGACGTGGTGCGCAGGACGGCGGAACAGGTCTTCATCCCGCTGACCGTGGGCGGCGGCGTACGCACCGCCGACGACGTGGACAGGCTGCTGCGCGCGGGCGCGGACAAGGTGGGCGTGAACACGGCCGCCATCGAGCGGCCCGAGCTGATCCGGGAGATCGCGGAGCGGTTCGGCCGGCAGGTCCTGGTGCTCTCCGTGGACGCGCGGCGCACCGCGTCCGGTGCCTTCGAGGTCACCACGCACGGCGGCCGCAAGAGCGCCGGCATCGACGCCGTCGAGTGGGCGCACCGGGCCGCCGAGCTGGGCGCCGGGGAGATCCTGCTGAACTCGATGGACGCCGACGGCACGAAGGACGGCTACGACACCGAGATGATCGCCGCGGTCCGCGAGCACGTCCGCGTCCCGGTGATCGCCTCGGGCGGCGCCGGCAAGCTGGAGCACTTCCCGCCGGCCATCGAAGCGGGCGCCGACGCGGTCCTCGCCGCCTCGGTGTTCCACTTCGGCGACCTGCGCATCGGCGAGGTCAAGAACACCCTCCGCGAGGCCGGCCACCCGGTCCGCTGACGCCCGGTCCGGGCGGGGAGGGCGCTCCGGCCCACCCCGCCCCGTCCCGGTTTCCCGCTCCGGACGCTCAGGACGTCAGATTCCGAGCTTGGCCGTCGTCAGACGGGCGATGGCCTCCTTCGGGCCGTCCAGTTCCACCGCGGCCGCGTCCTGGCGGCCGAAGCAGAACAGCGTCAGCTCGCCCGGCTCGCCGGTGACCGTTACCACCGGGGTCCCCTTGTGGGCGACGGCCGTGCGGCCGTCCGGGCGGCGCAGCACCAGGCCGACCGGCGAACGGCGGCCCGTCAGGCGGGCCAGCTTCTCCAGGCGGGACCAGAGCGCGTCCGAGAACACCGGGTCCAGCTGCCGCGGCGACCAGTCGGGCTGGGCGCGCCGGACGTCCTCGGCGTGGACGTAGAACTCCACCGCGTTCGCCGCCTCGTCGATCTGCTTGACCGAGTACAGGGACAGCTTCGGCGGCCCGGTACGGATCAGCCGGATCAGTTCCTCGTAGGGCTTGGCGGCGTACTCGGCCATCGCCTTGTCCAGGCGGGCCTTGAGCACGTTCAGCAGCAGGCCGCCGGCCGCGTCCGGGCGGCGCTCCCGCACGACCACGTGCGCCGCCAGTTCCCGTGCGCTCCAGCCGTCGCACAGCGTCGGCGCCTCCGGTCCCGCCGCCTCCAACAGATCGGCCAGCAGCAGTCGTTCACGCTTCGCATGGGTAGACATGGTGGCCAGCCTACGGCCGGAACCCGCCCCGTGCCTGCTCATCAGGCGGACAGTCGTCGGTGATCGTGACCCGCGCCCGGCACAATGGCCCCATGAGTACGACCTCCCTCGATCCCGCCATCGCCGCCCGCCTGAGGCGCTCCGCGGACGGTCTGGTACCGGCCATCGCCCAGCAGTACGACACCGGTGAGGTGCTCATGCTCGGCTGGATGGACGACGAGGCCCTGCACCGGACCCTGACCACCGGACGCTGTACCTACTGGTCGCGCAGCCGTCAGGAGTACTGGGTCAAGGGGGATACTTCCGGCCACTTCCAGCACGTGAAGTCCGTCGCCCTCGACTGCGACGCCGACACCGTGCTCGTGAAGGTCGACCAGGTCGGGGCCGCCTGTCACACGGGTGCCCGGACCTGTTTCGACGCCGATGTCCTCCCGCTGGCCGCCGAATAGCTAGGTAGGGTCCCACGCCATGGATCTTGAGACGTTCCGCAAGCTCGCGGCCGACCGCCGCGTGATCCCCGTCAGCCGCAAGCTGCTCGCCGACGGGGACACCCCGGTCGGCCTCTACCGCAAGCTCGCCGCCGAACGCCCCGGCACCTTCCTGCTGGAGTCGGCGGAGAACGGCCGGTCCTGGTCCCGGTACTCCTTCATCGGCGTGCGCTCCGACGCCACCTTGACCGTCCGCGAAGGCCAGGCGCACTGGATCGGCGCCGCCCCCGTCGGCGTCCCCACCACCGGGGACCCCCTCGACGCGCTGCGCGCCACCGTCGAGGCCCTCCACACCCCCCGGGACAACGCACCGGGGACGCCCCCCTTCACCGGGGGCATGGTCGGCTACCTCGGCTACGACATCGTGCGCCGCCTGGAGCGCATCGGCGAACACGCCTCGGACGACCTGCGGCTGCCCGAACTGACCATGCTGCTCACCTCCGACCTGGCGGTCATGGACCACTGGGACGGCACGGTCCAGCTCATCGCCAACGCCATCAACCACAACGACCTCGACACCGGCGTGGACGAGGCGTACGCGGACGCCGTCGCCCGGCTCGACGCGATGGAGGCCGACCTCGCGCGGCCCGCCCCCTACGTGCCGACCCCGCTGCCCGCCTCCGAGCTGCCCGAGTTCTCCGCCCTGTGGGGCGGCGAGAAGTACCAGGCCGCCGTCGAGGACGTGAAGGAGCGGATCCGGGCCGGGGAGGCCTTCCAGGTCGTGCCGTCGCAGCGGTTCGAGACCCCGTGCAAGGCGTCCGCGCTGGACGTCTACCGGGTCCTGCGGGCCACCAACCCGTCCCCGTACATGTACCTCTTCCGCTTCGAGAACGGCTTCGACATCGTCGGGTCCAGCCCCGAGGCGCTGGTCAAGGTCGAGGACGGCCGGGCCATGGTGCACCCGATCGCCGGTACCCGGCACCGCGGCGCCACCCCGCAGGAGGACAACGAGCTCGCCGACGAGCTGCTGGCCGACCCGAAGGAGCGCGCCGAGCACCTGATGCTCGTCGACCTCGGCCGCAACGACCTGGGCCGGGTGTGCGAGCCGGGCTCCGTCGAGGTCGTCGACTTCATGAGCATCGAGCGCTACTCGCACGTCATGCACATCGTCTCGACCGTCACCGGCCGCGTCTCCGAGGGCAAGACCGCCTTCGACGTGCTCACCGCCTGCTTCCCGGCCGGCACCCTCTCCGGCGCGCCCAAGCCCCGCGCCATGCAGATCATCGAGGAGCTGGAGCCCTCCCGCCGGGGCCTGTACGGCGGGTGCGTCGGCTACCTCGACTTCGCCGGGGACTCCGACACGGCCATCGCCATCCGTACCGCGCTGCTGCGCGACGGCACCGCGTACGTGCAGGCCGGCGCGGGCGTCGTCGCGGATTCGGTGCCCGAGCTGGAGGACAACGAGTGCCGCAACAAGGCCGCCGCGGTGCTCCGCGCGGTGGGAGCGGCCAACCGCCTCCACGGCTCTTGAGCCGGTAGGGGATAGTGGGGTACGTGAGTGCCGTACCCCCGCCCCGATCCGATGCCGCGCCCGTGTCCGAGCCCGAGGCTCCCGACAGCCGCGGCGCCCGCCGCAGCGTGGCCGTCGCCCTGCTGCTCGGCGCGCTCGGCGCCACCGTCGTCCTGCTCGCCTCCGGCCGGGTCTGGGCCCGGGGCAGCGCCGTCGTCGCGGGGGGTTCCCTCCCGCTGAGCGCGGACGGGCAGGCCGTCACCGGGCTGCCGGCCGCGCTGGCCATCGTCGCGCTCGCCGCCCTGGTCGCGGTGTTCGCCGTACGCGGCAAGAGCCGGCTGCTGGTGTCCGCGCTGCTGGCGCTGAGCGGTCTGGGCGCGGCGCTGGCCGCGGTCACCGCCGCCGACGACCGCCGGGCGCTGGACGAGAAGGCCGCCACCACGACCGCGGACACCGCCGCGCGGGTGGCGGAGCTCTCCCACACCCCCTGGCCCTACGTCACCGCCGGCGGAGCGGTCCTCATCCTGCTGGCCGGACTGCTGGCCCTGCGCTTCGGCAGGACCTGGCCCGCGATGGGCGGACGCTACGAACGCGACGGCAGCCCCCGGCCGCGCAAGGCCGCGGTGGTGGACCCGGAGCGGCCCGAGGATCTGTGGAAGGCTCTGGACCGGGGCGAGGACCCGACCCACTGACAGCACGCGGCGCCCGGTGCGGGACAATGGTCATCGAGCGTTCGACACAGACCGCGTTCGGTACAGCACTGCGCGACAGAGCAACGAGGAGCAACTCATGGCGGGCACGCATCACGGACACACCCCGGCCGCCTGGACCGGTGTCATCATCGCCTTCATCGGTTTCTGCATCTCCGGCGCCTTCATGGTGCTGGCCAACCCGCTCGGCTTCTGGGCCGGCCTGGTCGTCGTCGCGCTCGGCGGTGTCGTCGGCATGGCGATGAAGGCCGCGGGCATGGGCGCCCCGAAGCCCGCGCACGAGGACCTCGCACAGGTCATCGCCGCCAACAAGCTGGCCGCGAAGGTCTGAGCCGGCCGTCGCGCCATCGGTCCGTCCGGCACGGCCGAGCGGCGCGGCTCCGAAAGGCGCGGCCCCGTCGGGCTGCGCCTTTTCGTCATGAGCGGAGACAATCACCGCGTGGACGCCTTTCACACCCCCGGTCCCGCGCACGTACGGCCCAGCGCGCCGCCCCCGGTCTCCCGGGCCCGCAGGCTCGCCGCTCCCGTGCTCACGCTGGCCGGGACGGTCGCCGCGTTCACGTACGTGGGCGCCGTCGACCCGAACCAGCCGGGCCACTACCCCGTCTGCCCGCTGCTGCGGCTGACCGGGATCCTGTGCCCGGGCTGCGGCGGGCTGCGCAGCGCGCACGCCTTCGCCCACGGCGATCTGGTGACCGCGCTCGGCGACAACGCCGTCGCCGTCCTCGGCTACTTCCTCTTCGCCGCGTTCCTGGGCCTGTGGCTCGTCCGGGCCGCGCGCGGCGGGCCGCCGCCGAGGATCGCCCTCAAGCCGGCGTACTGGTGGGGCGTGGGAGCGGTCGTGCTGGCCTTCGCCGTCGTCCGCAACCTGCCCTTCGGCTCGTCCCTGGCCCCCTGAGACGGGTGGGGCGCGGGGGGAAGCCGGTATTCCGCAGGAAGCGCATATTCCGACTGTCCAGTCCATGGGACACCCGTACGCTCCGTGCGGAGGCCGTGGCGACCTGCGGATACCATTTGAGTGCTGACCTTGCAGGGGAACGTGTCTGCAAGGCGGCCGACCGTCATCGACCCGGAAGGGGGCCGCTCGCGTGAGTGTGCTCGACGAGATCATCGAAGGGGTCCGCGAAGACCTTGCCGAACGGCAGGCCCGCGTGAGCCTCGACGAGCTCAAGGAGCGTGCCGCCAAGGCGCCCCAGGCCAAGGACGGTGTCGCCGCCCTGCGTGGCGACAGCGTCAAGGTGATCTGCGAGGTGAAGCGCTCCAGCCCCTCCAAGGGCGCGCTCGCCGCGATCGCCGATCCGGCCGGGCTCGCCGCCGACTACGAGGCGGGCGGTGCGGCGGTCATCTCCGTCCTCACCGAGCAGCGTCGTTTCGGCGGCTCGCTGGCCGACCTGGAGGCCGTCCGCGCCCGCGTGGACATCCCGATCCTGCGCAAGGACTTCATCGTCACCGCGTACCAGCTGTGGGAGGCCCGCGCCTACGGCGCCGACCTGGCCCTGCTGATCGTCGCGGCCCTGGAGCAGGAAGCCCTCGTCTCCCTCATCGAGCGGGCCCAGTCCATCGGGCTGACCCCGCTGGTCGAGGTCCACGACGAGGACGAGGTCGAGCGCGCCGTCGCCGCCGGCGCCAAGATCATCGGTGTCAACGCGCGCAACCTCAAGGACCTCAAGGTCGACCGCTCCACCTTCGAGCGCGTCGTCGAGGCCATCCCCGACCACATCGTCAAGGTCGCCGAGTCCGGCATCCGCGGACCGCACGACCTGATCGCGTACGCCAACGAGGGCGCCGACGCCGTCCTCGTCGGGGAGTCCCTGGTCACCGGACGCGACCCCAAGGCGGCCGTGGCCGACCTGGTGGCCGCCGGCGCCCACCCCGCCCTGCGGCACGGGCGGAGCTGACCCACCCGTGCCCGTCTCCCGCTCCTGCGTCCGCACCCGCCCGGGCCACGGCCCGGCCGGTGTGCCGACGGCGCACGCGCCGCTGGCGCGCGGCTGCCGCCCCCGCGGCTGCCGCGCCCCCGCCCGGCGCGTGCACGGCCGACGGGTGCGGTACGTGATCGGCTCCGAGCCCGGGCAGGTCAACGGCATGCGATGGCGCCCCTCGCCCGCGCCGTGACGACGGCTGCCCCGCCCCGGTACCCCTGACGTACCGGCCGGGCACCCTCGTACGGCCCGCCGTCCCGAGCCGCCGGCTCCGGACGCGGGCCGCTCCGTCCGTTTGCCCACCACCCCTCCCAGCGGGGTGCGCGGGCCACGGACCGGCGGCGCAATACGGTGAAGCCATCCCGTCGCACCCCGTAGGAGTAGTGGACATGTCCACCCACTCGTTCTTCATCCCGGACCCGCAGGGTCTGGTCCCCAACGCCGAGGGCTACTTCGGCGACTTCGGCGGCAAGTTCATCCCGGAGGCGCTCGTCGCCGCCGTGGACGAGGTCGCCGTCGAATACGACAAGGCCAAGAGCGACCCGTCCTTCGCCGCCGAGCTCAACGAGCTCATGGTCAACTACACGGGCCGCCCCAGCGCCCTCACCGAGGTGCCCCGCTTCGCCGAGCACGCGGGCGGCGCACGGATCTTCCTCAAGCGCGAGGACCTCAACCACACCGGCTCGCACAAGATCAACAACGTGCTGGGCCAGGCGCTGCTCACCAAGCGCATGGGCAAGACCCGCGTCATCGCCGAGACCGGCGCCGGACAGCACGGCGTGGCGACCGCCACCGCGTGCGCCCTCTTCGGCCTCGACTGCACCATCTACATGGGCGAGATCGACACGCAGCGCCAGGCCCTGAACGTGGCCCGCATGCGCATGCTGGGCGCCGAGGTCATCGCCGTGAAGTCCGGCTCCCGGACCCTCAAGGACGCCATCAACGAGGCGTTCCGCGACTGGGTCGCCAACGTGGACCAGACCCACTACCTCTTCGGCACCGTCGCCGGCCCCCACCCCTTCCCGGCCATGGTCCGCGACTTCCACCGCGTCATCGGCGTCGAAGCCCGCCGCCAGATCCTGGAGCGCGCCGGCCGCCTGCCCGACGCCGTCGCGGCCTGCGTCGGCGGCGGCTCCAACGCCATCGGCCTCTTCCACGCCTTCATCCCCGACGCGGACGTCCGACTCGTCGGCTTCGAGCCCGCCGGGCACGGGGTGGAGAGCGGCGAGCACGCGGCGACCCTGACCGCCGGCGAGCCCGGCATCCTGCACGGCTCGCGCTCCTACGTCCTCCAGGACGAGGAGGGCCAGATCACCGAGCCCTACTCCATCTCCGCCGGTCTGGACTACCCGGGCATCGGTCCCGAGCACTCCTACCTCAAGGACACCGGCCGCGGCGAGTACCGCGCGGTCACCGACGACGCCGCGATGCAGGCCCTGCGCCTGCTGTCCCGCACGGAGGGCATCATCCCGGCGATCGAGTCCGCGCACGCCCTCGCGGGCGCGCTGGACCTCGGCCGGGAACTCGGCCCGGACGGGCTGATCGTGGTCAACCTGTCCGGTCGCGGCGACAAGGACATGGACACGGCCGCCCGCTACTTCGGGCTGTACGACACCGACGGGGAAGTCGCCGAGAACGAGTTCGCCGAGGGGGACGACAAGTGAGCGCCAACGGAAACATCGAGCTGCTGTCCGCGACCCTCGCCAAGGCGAAGTCGGAGGACCGGGCCGCCCTCGTCGCCTACCTCCCGGCCGGCTTCCCGACCGTCGACGGCGGCATCGAGGCGGTCAAGGCCGTCGTCGCCGGCGGCGCCGACGTGGTCGAGATCGGCCTGCCGCACAGCGACCCGGTCCTGGACGGCCCCGTCATCCAGACCGCCGACGACATCGCCCTGCGCGGCGGCGTGAAGATCGCCGACGTCATGCGCACCGTGCGCGAGGCGTACGAGGCCACCGGGGTCCCGATCCTGGTGATGACCTACTGGAACCCCATCGACCGCTACGGCGTCGAGCGGTTCACGGCCGAACTCGCGGCGGCGGGCGGCGCGGGCTGCATCCTGCCCGACCTGCCGGTCCAGGAGTCGGCGCTGTGGCGCGAACACGCGGCGAAGCACGGGCTCGCCACCGTCTTCGTCGTCGCGCCGAGCAGCCGGGACGCGCGCCTGGCCACGATCACCGCGGCCGGCTCGGGCTTCGTCTACGCCGCGTCCCTGATGGGCGTCACCGGCACCCGGGAGTCGGTCGGCGACCAGGCCCAGGACCTGGTGCGACGCACCCGCGCCACCACCGACCTGCCCGTCTGCGTGGGCCTCGGCGTCTCCAACGCCGCCCAGGCCGAGCAGGTGGCCGGCTTCGCGGACGGTGTGATCGTCGGCTCCGCCTTCGTGAAGCTGCTGCTGGACGCCCCGGACCTGGAAACCGGGCTCGAGGGCGTGCGGGCGCTGGCGGGCGAGCTTGCGGAAGGCGTACGCAGGTCCTGACGCCGGACGGGCCGGGACCGGGGTTCTGTAGCCCGATCGAGTGGAAGTGGGAGCGGGGAGGCACGCGAGTGCCTCCCCGCTTCGTTTGGCCGCACGTGAGCGAGAAGAACGACGGTGCGAACCGCGATGCGACGAAACGATCTGCCCGAGAGCGACTCCTCGCGGAGCGCGAGCGGCAGAAGAAGAAGGACAAGCGCCGCCGGACCCTCATCGTGTCCGCGGCGGTGGTCGGCGTACTCGGCCTGGCCGCGGTCGTCGGCCTGATCGCGGCGAACACCGGCAAGGGCGACAAGTCCGCCAAGGCGGGCCCGGTGGCCGCCCCCTCCGGGGCCACCGGCAAGGACGCGCTCGCCATCCAGACGGGCAAGCCCGAGGCCAAGTCGACCCTCACCGTGTGGGAGGACTTCCGCTGCCCGGCCTGCAAGGCGTTCGAGGACAACTACCGGACCACGGTCCACGACCTGGAGGCCAGGGGACTGCTCAAGGTCGACTACCACCTGGTCACCCTGATCGACGGCAACATGAGCGGCACCGGCTCCCTCAAGGCGGCGAACGCCGCCGCCTGCGCGCAGGACGCCGGCAAGTTCCCCGCCTACCACGACGTGCTCTTCCAGAACCAGCCGCAGGAAGCCGACGACGCCTACGGCAAGAACCCCAGGCTGCTGGAGCTGGCGGGCAAGGTGCAGGGGCTGGACACCCCCGCGTTCCGCTCCTGCGTGGAGAGCGGTACGCACAACAGCTGGGTCGCGAAGTCGCACGAGGCGTTCCGCGCCGGGAAGTTCCGCGGGACGCCGAGCGTGCTGCTGAACGGCAAGGACATCTTCGCCGACCAGGCCAACCCGCTGACCCCGCAGAAGCTCAAGGAGGCGGTGGAGACCGCCGCCAAGGGCAACGGGGGCGCCGCGGCGAACCCGAAGGGGTCGGGAGCACCGTCGGCCCCGCCGTCACCGTCGGCTTCACCCTCGGGGAAGTCCTCGTCCTCCTCGTCCTCCTCGTCGTCGTCCCTGTCGTCGTCGTCCTCGTCGTCGTCCTCGGTTTCCGGCGGCAGGGCCGGCGGCGGGAGCCCGGCCAAGGCGGGAGCCACGGCGGACTGAGCGACCGTATCGATTTCACCGCAGGTTGCCGGGCGGGTTGCGGTGGGTACCGCCCGGCAGGGTAGCGTCGGTCCTGCCATGACACTTGCCTATATCCCCAGCCCGTCGACCGGCGTGATCCATCTCGGACCGATCCCGCTTCGCGGCTACGCGTTCTGCATCATCATCGGCGTCTTCGTCGCCGTCTGGCTCGGCAACAAGCGCTGGATCGCACGCGGCGGTAAGCCGGGTACGGTCGCGGACATCGCCGTGTGGGCGGTGCCGTTCGGCCTGATCGGCGGCCGCCTCTACCACGTGATCACCGACTACCAGCTCTACTTCGGCGAGGGCCGCGACTGGGTCGACGCCTTCAAGATCTGGGAGGGCGGCCTCGGCATCTGGGGTGCGATCGCGGTGGGCGCGGTGGGCGCCTGGATCGGCTGCAGGCTGCGCGGGATCCCGCTGCCGGCCTGGGCCGACGCCCTGGCCCCCGGCATCGCGCTGGCGCAGGCGTGCGGCCGCTGGGGCAACTGGTTCAACCAGGAGCTGTACGGGCGCTCCACCGACCTGCCCTGGGCCCTCAAGATCAGCGAGGGCCCGAACCGGGTCGCGGGGACCTACCACCCCACGTTCCTCTACGAGTCCCTGTGGTGCATCGGCGTCGCCCTGCTGGTGATCTGGGCCGACCGCCGCTTCAAGCTCGGACACGGACGGGCGTTCGCGCTGTACGTGGCCGCGTACTGTCTCGGGCGCGGCTGGATCGAGTACATGCGGGTCGACGAGGCGCACCACATCCTGGGCGTGCGGCTGAACGTCTGGACGGCCGTGATCGTCTTCGTGCTCGCGGTGGTCTACCTGGTCCTGTCGCAGAAGCTGCGGCCGGGTCGCGAAGAGGTCGTCGAGCCGGACCGCGGTCCGGCGGCGGGCGGGGACGCCGCGGCCGGTGCCGAGGACGTCGTGGCCGACGCCGGGGACGCCGGGCCCAAGGAGCCCGGCGCCGAGGCGACGGGGGACGAGGCCGGGGACGACGGCGCCGGGGCACCGGCCGCCTCCGCCGGGGAGAAGGCGCAGGCGCCGCAGGAGTCGCAGGACGCCGGGGCGACGGCGAAGAGCGCTCCCGATCCGGCCCCCGGGACCGCTCCCGGGGCCAAGAAGCTCTGATCCGGGCCTGCCGGAAGGCAAGGGGGCGCCGCGCGATCGCGCGGCGCCCCCTTCCGTTCCGGGTGTCGGGCGGGGGCCCGCGGAGGCGGGATCAGGAGGGGACCGGGGAGTCGCGGCGGGCGAGGGCGACCACGCGTTCCGCGCCGGCCAGTACCGCCGGGTCGACGAAACGGCCGTCGGGGAGCGCCACCGCGCCGGGGGTGAGCCGGGCCGCGGCCATGACCTGCTCGGCGGCGGCGACCTCTTCCGGACCGGGGAGGTAGGCCCGCTCGATCACGGGGAGCTGGCGGGGGTGGATCGCCGCCCTGCCCAGGAAACCCAGCGAACGGCCCCGTGCGCAGGAGACGGCCAGCGCCTCCAGGTCCCGGATGTCGGGGAACACCGACTGCGCGGGCGGGGCCAGTCCGGCGGCCCGGGCCGCGACCACCACCCGTGAGCGCGGCCAGTCCAGCCCCGCCTCGGAGCTGATCCCCAGGTCGGCCCGCAGGTCCGCCTCGCCCAGGGCCAGCCCGCGCAGGGCGGGGTGGGCGCGCGCGATCTCGTAGGCCCGCTCCACGCCCAGCGCGGACTCCAGCAGGGCGTAGAGGGCCACCCCGCCGGTGCGGGCGGCGACCCCCACGACCTGCTCGGGGGCGCAGACCTTGGGCAGGCGCAGGCCGGCCAGGCCGGGCAGCCCGGTCAGCGCGGTGAGGTCGGCGCCCGCCCAGGGGGAGTCCAGGGCGTTGACCCGGACGTGCACGGGTACCGGCGGCCGCTCGGTGAGCAGTTCGGCGGTCGCGGCGCGGGCGTACTCCTTGCGGGAGAGCGAAACCGCGTCCTCCAGGTCCACGATGACGGCGTCGGCCCCCGAGTGCAGGGCCTTCCAGACCACTTCGGGCCGGTCACCGGGTGCGTACAGCCAGCTAAGGATCATAGGGCCCCTTCCTTGCGGAGAGCGGTGATCTCGGCCCCGGTCAGGCCGAGTTCGGTGAGGACGGCGTCGGTGTCGGCGCCGTGCGGACGGCCCGCCCAGCGGATCGCGCCGGGCGTGCGGGAAAGCCGGAAGAGGACGTTCTGCATACGCAGGGGTCCCAGCTCCGGGTCGTCGACCTCGGCGATGGTGCCGAGCGCCGCGTACTGCGGGTCGGCCATCACGTCCCGTACGTCGTAGACCGGGGCGACCGCAGCCTCCGCCTCCTCGAAGGCGGCGACCACCTCGTCGGCCTTGCGCCGGGCGATCCAGCCGCCGACCGCCTCGTCGAGCAGCGGCGCGTGCGCGGCCCGGCCGGCGGCGGTCGAGAACCACGGCTCGGTGATCAGCTCGGGCCGGTCGACCAGGCGCAGGACGCGTTCCGCGACGGACTGCGCCGAGGTGGACACCGCCAGCCAGCGGCCGTCCGCGCTGCGGTAGGTGTTGCGGGGGGCGTTGTTGGCGGAGCGGTTGCCGGTGCGGGGCTGGACGTAGCCGAGCTGGTCGTACCAGAGCGGGTGCGGGCCGAGCACGGTGAGGATCGGCTCGATGATGGCCAGGTCCACCACCTGCCCCTGCCCGGTCCGGTCGCGGTCCGCGAGAGCCGCCGTCACGGCGTACGCGGTGGTCAGCGCGGCGATCGAATCCGCGAGCCCGAACGGCGGCAGGGCCGGCGGCCCCTCCGGCTCACCGGTGATCGCGGCGAAGCCGCTCATGGCCTCCGCGAGGGTGCCGAAGCCGGGGCGGCGGGCGTACGGCCCGTGCTGGCCGAACGCCGTCACGCGGGCCAGGACCAGGCGCGGGTTGGCGGCGGACAGCTCCGGCCAGCCCAGGCCCCACCTCTCCAGGGTGCCCGGGCGGAAGTTCTCGATGACCACGTCGGCGGTGGCGGCCAGCCGCAGCAGGGTGTCCCGGCCGCCCGGGGTGGAAAGGTCGAGGGTCATCGTCCGCTTGTTCCGCCCCAGCAGCTTCCACCAGAGCCCGACGCCGTCCTTGGCGGGGCCGTGGCCGCGGGAGGGGTCGGGGCGCACCGGATGCTCGACCTTGACGACCTCGGCGCCGAAGTCGCCGAGCAGGGTGGCGGCGAGGGGCCCGGCGAAGAGGGTGGCCAGGTCGAGGACGCGCAGGCCGGCGAGGGGGCCGGTGTGGGGACCGGCGGGGTCGGGGCCGGTTGCGGTGGGGCCCGGCAGGCCGGGGCCCGTCATATGGCGGCCCGCCGTCCCGGGGTCCGTCGTCTCGGGACCGGTTGCGTCGGGACCGGTTGCGTCGGGGTTCACGCCCGTGCTCCGGGGGTGGCCCCGGCCCCGGGCGCGGGGGTCTGCCCGGTCGCCGCACGCCGTTCCGCCAGGGCGAAGGCCTCCGTCTCGGCGCGGGTCGGCATCGAGTCCTGGGCGCCGGACCGTTGTACGGACAGCGCGGCGGCCGCGGACGCCCAGTGCAGGGCCTCGGGCACCGGACGGCCCTCGCCGAGGGCCACCGCGAGGGCGCCGACGAAGGTGTCCCCGGCGGCGGTGGTGTCCACCGCCCGGACGCGGGGCGCGGGCACCGTCAGCGGCTCGCGGTCGCGGGCCGAGTACAGGACTCCGGCCGCCCCGAGGGTGACCACCACCTCGGGTACGTCCTGGAGCAGGACCCGGACCGCCGCGTGCGGGTCGGTGAGCCCGGTGAGGGCGGCGGCCTCGTGCTCGTTCGGCACCAACAGGTCGATCAGGCCGAGCAGTTCCGACGGCAGCGGCTGGACCGGGGCCGGGGTGAGGACGGTCCGTACGCCGTGGGCCCGGGCGGCGCGGGCCCCCGCGAGCACGGCCTCCAGGGGCAGTTCGAGCTGGAGGAGCAGGCAGTCGGCGGCGCCGATCCGTGAGTCGTCGCCCGCCTCGAGGCCGGTGACCAGGCCGTTGGCCCCCGGGATGACGATGATGCTGTTCGCGCCCTCCCCGTCGACGGTGATGTGGGCGGTGCCGCTGGCGCCCTCGACGGTGCGCAGGGCGGCCGTCTCGACCCCGGCCTCCGCGAGCGCGGACCGCAGCCGTACGCCGAACCCGTCGGCCCCCACCGCCCCGATCATCACCACCTCGCCGCCGCAGCGGGCCGCTGCCACCGCCTGGTTGGCCCCCTTGCCGCCCGGAACCGTACGGAAGGCGGTGCCGGTGACGGTCTCGCCGAGCCGGGGAGCCTTGGGGACGTAGGCGACGAGGTCCATGTTCGTACTGCCGAGCACGGCGATGGCCGTCATGAGCGGGCTGCCTCCTGTGCGGTGAGGTGGGCGAGGGTGTCGAAACCGATGCCGTCGAAACCGGCGACGGTGGTGGCGAGGCGGTTCTTGAGGGGCGCGGCCCAGCGGTGCGGGACCTCGCCCGCGACGAGGGCGGCGAGGGAGCCGGCGGTGGCACCGTTGGAGTCGGTGTCCCAGCCGCCGGAGACGGCGCGGCAGACGGAGTGGGTGAAGTCGCCGTCGGCGTGGGTGAGGGCGGCGGCGATCAGAGCGGTGTTGGGGACGGCGTGGACCCAGTGGCAATGGCCGTGGCGGGCGTGCAGCACGTCCACGACGCGGTCGAAGTCGGTGTGCCCGGCCGCTGTGTCGATGGCGTGGCGGACGGCGCGGGCGAGCCGTGAGCGAGGGGGTACGACGGCCAGTCCGGCGCGGAGCGCGGTGTGGATGTCGGCCCGGCCGGTGGCGGCCTCGGCGAGGGCGGCGGCGACGAACAGGGCCGCGTAGACGCCGTTGGCGGTGTGGGTGAGGACGGCGTCACGGTAGGCCTGGGCCGCCGCGGCGGCCGGGTCGCCCGGGTTGGTCCAGCCGTGGACGTCGGCACGGATGAGGGCGCCGATCCATTCGCGGAAGGGGTTGTGGTGGGTGGCGGTGGCGGGGGGTTCCAGACCCTGGAGGAGGTTGCGGTAGGCGATGCGCTCGGCGGTGAAGGTGCGGCCGGCCGGGAGTTCGTCGAGCCAGAGGCGGCCGACGTCGGCGGTGGTGAAGCCCTTGCCGTGGCGCTGGAGGAGGAGCAGGCCGAGGAGGGGGTAGTTCAGGTCGTCGTCCTCGGGGGCGCCGTCGATGTTCTCGGCGAGGGAGGTGGGGGCGGAGCGGCGGTTCCAGGGGTACGCGGCCAGCAGCGCGGCGGGGACGCCGCGGGCGGTGAACCAGTCGTCCAGGGGCCAGTTGCCCGCGGCGCGGGCGAGGCGGCGGATGCCGTCCAGCGGGAGCTTCTCGACGGGCTTGCCGAGCACGCATCCGACGGCCCGCCCCACCCACGCGGCCTCCAGCCGCCGGACGAGGCCGGCCTCGGCGCGGCCGTCCCCCGGCCCTGCGGCCAGGCTGCCGCGCGGGGCGCCGGCGGCGGCGGGGCGGGGGCGCGGCTGCGGGCCGGGGTGGGGTTGCGGGACGGGGCGCGGCTCGGGCTCGCGCGCGGCGTGGGTCTGCGGGTCCGGGTGGGGGTGCGGGTCCGGGTGGGCCTGCGGGGCCGGGCGGGGTCCGGGATACGGCTCGGGACGTGCGGCCGGGGGGTTCCCGGGCAGCTGCGGTCCGGGGCGGGGCCCGGGTCGCCCCTGGGGCCGTTCCGGCTGGGGGCGCGGGGGCGGCGCCGACCGGGGAGCGGGGCCAGGGGCGGCGGCGCGGGGCCACGTGGCGGTGATGGCCTGCCAGGACTCGGGTTCGTCGGCGGCCGAGGGGCGGGGGAGCGCCGCGAGTTCGGTCAGGAGACGGGCCGCCAGGGCGCGCAGCCCGGGGCCGGCGGGGGCCGAGGAGGCGCCGGCCCGCTCCGGGGCCGGGTGCCCGCCCGCCGCGAGCCAGGCCCGCAGCAGCGGCTCCGCGTCCCGCCCGTCCTGCGCCGCCTGCCGCAGCTCGTGACCGACCAGGTCCTCGGGCTGGACCCAGGTCAGCCGTACGGCCCCCGCCGCGGCGGGCCCCTGCCCGCCGTCTCGGGCAGGTGCCGCCGGGGCGGGGCCGCCGGGGGTGGGGGACGTCATTGGAGGGCCGCGATCGTGGTGAACGCCGATTCGTGGGCGCGGCGGCGGTCCCTGTCCCGGGTGAAGACCTCGCGGGCCACCGCCGTCAGCGCCGCCGCCGGGGCGTGCAGGTCGAGCCGGCTCGCCTCCGCGACCTGCTTCGCCCACGCCTCGGGTACGGCCGAGAGCCCGTTCAGGGCCCCCGACAGCGCCCCCGCCATCGTGGCCGTCGAATCACAGTCCCGCCCGTAGTTCACCGCTCCGAGCACCGAGCCCTCGTACGCCCCGTCCGCGATCAGCAGCATGCCGAGGGCGATCGGCAGCTCCTCGATCGAGTGCAGCCGCGACGGACGCCGGGCCCCCAGCGACGGCTCGCGGTAATCCGGTCCGACCGAGTCGTACGGGGCGACCGCCTCCCGTAGCGGAACCAGCGCCGACTCGAAGTCCCGGCAGCCGCGCGCGACGTCCCGGACCGCTTCGATGGCCGCCCGGGTGCCGTCCTTCGCCAGGGACACGGCCGTCTCCACCACCGAGCCCGCCGTCGCCCCCGGCACGCACGCCGCGGCCACCGCCGCCGCGAACACGCCCGCCGCTTCCCGCCCGTACGAGGACTGGTGGGCCCCGGCCACGTCCAGCGCCTCCGCGTACGCGCCCGCCGGGTTGCCGGCGTTGACGAGCCCGACCGGCGCCATGTACATCGCCGCCCCGCAGTTGACGATGTTGCCGTTGCCCGCCTCGCGCGGATCGGCGTGCGCGTAGTGCAGCCGGGCCACGATCCACTTCTCCGCGAGGAAGATCCGCTGGAGGGGCAGGGCCTCGGCTTCGAGTTCCGGGATCCAGCGGGGGTTCGTCATCAGGTCGGGGACCAGGTGCTCGGCGATCGCGTAGGCGTCGAGGTGGTCGCGTACGGCCTCGTAGACCCGTACCAGGGCGTGGGTCATCAGGGTGTCGTCGGTGACGTGGCCGTCGCCCTTGTGGTACGGCGCGAGCGGGCGGGCGGTGCGCCAGTCCTCGTACCAGGGGCCGACGATGCCGTGCACGCGGCCGCCGTGCCGCTCGACGATCCGGTCCGGGGACCAGCCCTCCACCGGGCCGCCGAGGGCGTCGCCGACGGCCGCGCCGACCAGACAGCCGGCCGCCCGGTCGTCGAGGGTGAGGGGGGTGAGGGTCATGTCCGAATCATCCCTTGGGGTGCGGGCGTTGCGCGGGCTTTGGGTGAGGTGAGTTCCGTACGGGCGAGCAGCGCGGCGAGTTCGACCAGGTCGGTGCCGGCGAGGCGGGGGAGGGCGCAGCCGGAGAGGGTGCGGCAGGCCTCGCGCCAGGCGGCGGGCAGGCAGTCGCCGCCGCCGAGCGCGCCGGTCAGGGCCCCGGCGAGGGCGGGGGCGGAGTCCGCGACGCGCGAGAGGCAGGCGGCGGCGGGGACGGCCCGGGCGACGTCCCCACGGGCGGCCGTGACCAGGGCGAGCGCGACGGGGACGGTTTCGGCGGCGGCGATCCCGTAGCTGTAGACGTGGTCGACGATCTGGTGCTCCAGGAGCGGGACGAGGGCGAAGGCGCCGCCGCCGTCGTCGGTGCGGGCGAGCTTGACGGCGTGGCGTGCGTTGCGGCCGATCTCGGTGGCTTCGGGGAGCTGCTCCAGGGCGGCGTCGACGGCGGCGTCGGTGTCCGCGCCGGCGAGGGCGGTGGCGATGGCGGCGGCCATGGCGCGGGCGCCGTGGACGCCGTCGCCGTCCTGGGTGTAGCGGGCGTCGAACTCGGCGAGGTCCGCCGCGGCGCGGGGGTCCCCGGGGTGGACGACGGCCAGGACGCAGGCGCGGACGCAGGCGGCGTCGTCGAAGTAGTGGGGGTTGTCGTGGCCGGTGGCGGGCGGGCGCAGGCCGGCGGCGAGGTTGCCGAGGCCGGCGCGGACGGAGATGCGGGCGCGCAGGGGCAAGACGGCCGACTCGACTTCCGGGGCCCGTTCGGCGGCGGCCGCCACCTCGCTGGCCAGGGCGTTCCAGGCCAGGTCGATGGCGGCACGCATCCTGCGGGAGCGGGAGAGGTCGCTGAGCAGGACCCCGGCGGCGGTGAGCACCGACTCGGCGGCGAAGGCGGCCCACTCGGCGTCGTCGGAAGGGCCCAGGCGCAGGGGCTCGGGGGGCTGGTTGAGGGCGATGGGGACGGGGAGGGTCGTGGTGGCGTTCTGCTCGGCGAAGGTGTCGAGCTCGCGGGTGAGGCGGCGGGTCCACTCGGGCATCCGGCTGGCCCGGTGTCGAGCGGCGGGCCAGCCGGCCGCATCGCCTGCCGCGAGCCCGAGCAACAGCCCCTCGATCCGCCGGAGCCCGCCGGTCGAGGCGTCACCCCCCTGCACGGCGCCGGTACGCGCCTGCGCGCGGCCGATGTGGGATACCGCGGCGGGGGCGGTCGGGGAGGCGGGCGGAGCGGTGGCGGTACCGGTCGCGGGACGGGGGGCCTCCGCGTGCGCGGGGTCGGCGGGGCCTTCCCCGCCCGCGCCCGCCCCTGCGGGCTGCGGGCCGGCCCCCCGCCCGAAAGCCGGCCCGCTCTGGCGCACCCACCCCCCGCCGGACAGCCCCTGCGCCGCCTCGTCGCGCCGCTCCTTCGCGTGCTCCGCGTCGCGGCCTCCCGGCCGGTCGCCGGTGGGGGCGTGGGCGGGGCCGGGCTGGTGCCCGGCTGCGGCCGGCGTGGTGTGGCGCGCGTCCGCCGGTTGCTGGGTCGGCGTCTTTGGCCGCTCGTCCGTCTGGGTGCGGGCGGAATCCGGCTGGCCTCCGGTCGGCCCCGGTGTGGTGTGCCGCTCGTCGGCCGGTGGCGGGTCGTTGCCGGGCGGCCGGTCGGCCGTCAGGGGCGGGGCGGCCGTCTCGCGTCGGTCGTCCGTCAGGGGTTCGGGGGAGTCCCGCTGGTCCGCGTGCGTCTCCGGTGTGGCGGCCGGGCCCGGGGCGGGGTCGTAAGGGGGCGGGGTCATCGGGGCGGCTCGGATTCGGGGGTGAGGAGGTCCGCGATGTCCAGGACGTGGTAGCCGCGCATCGAGGGGAGGCAGCTGCCCCGGACCGGGCCGATCACCGAGGACCAGGCGGCCGGGATCGCCGCGGCCCCCGACAGCGCACCGGCCAGCGCCCCCGCCACCGCCGCGGTGGTGTCCGCGTCCCGCCCCATGTTCACCGCCGTGAGGACGGACCCGGCGAAGTCGCCCCGCGCCGCCGCGAACGCCCCGAAGGCCAGGCCCACCGCCTCCGGGGCCAGGTCCGTCCACGGGTAGCCGCCGATCACCACCGCCGAGCGCACCGCCCGCTCCCCGCGGGGCGCCGCCGTCACCGCCCTGCGCAGCGAGCGCGCCGTCCAGGAGTCCGAGGGGATCACCGACAGCGCCGCCGAGATCACCGACGCCGGGGAGCCGCCCGCCATCGCCGCCGCGACGCCCGCCGCCACCGCCTGGCCGCCGTAGATGCCCTCCCCGTCGTGGCTGACCGAGCCGTCGATCGCCACCAGTCGGGCCGCCTCCGCCGGCCGCCCCGCCGCGAAGACCCCGAACGGCGCGGCCCGCATGGCCAGCCCGTCCGACCATGCGTGCCGGTGCTGCGCGGAGATGGGCGCCGCCAGGCCCCGGCGGAGGTTCTCCAGGGTGCCGCGTTCCGAGAAGCCCGCGCCGCGGAACGGCCCGACGTCCAGGTCGGCGATCCAGTGGTGCCAGGCCCGTTCCACGTGGGTGACCGCGAGCGCCGACCCGTGGCGGGCCAGCAGCAGCCCGGAGAAGATCGCGTACTCCGTGTCGTCGGTGCCCGCCGGATCGTCGGAGACGAAGCCTTCGATCCGGCCCCACTTCGCACGGATCTGCGACGGCTTCATGTTCTCCGCGGGGGCGCCCAGCGCGTCACCCACCGCCAGCCCCAGAAGCGCGCCCCTGGCCCGTTCGAGGAGGATCTGCGGATCGCATGCAATCAGCTCCATCGCGCGCCTCTCCACTTGATGGGACTCATCATGAGCCCTTGGGGGATTTGTGCCATGGGATGACGTTTGTCGCGAGCCGCGAAACACCCCCCGAAGGCCGCCGTCACCCGGTCGCCGACCCCCGAAACCCCAGGTAAGTACGGCCTTCCTTGCTGGCGGACGAAGGAAATCGTGCGTAGTTTCGAGGTGTTCAGGGGGAGTGGCGACCTGCGCGTCGCCTTCGCGTACCCGCTCCAGGGAAGAGGCCCGAAAGGGGCTCGGAAAAGGCTCGGAAAACAGCTCGGCAAGGCTCGAAAAGGGGAGATCCGGCGCATGTCCATCATTGACACCGAAGCACCACTGCACACCGCCCACCGCGACAACCACACCCACCGTGACGTCAACGGCGGATGGCTGCGACCGGCCGTTTTCGGTGCCATGGACGGGCTCGTCTCCAACCTCGCCCTCATGACCGGCGTCGCCGGCGGTGCGGTCGCCCCGCAGACCATCGTCATCACCGGCCTGGCCGGACTGGCCGCCGGCGCCTTCTCGATGGCCGCCGGCGAGTACACCTCGGTCGCCTCGCAGCGCGAGCTGGTCCTCGCCGAACTCGACGTCGAGCGCCAGCAGTTGCGCAAGCATCCGGTCGACGAGATGGAGGAGCTGGCCGAGCTGTACGTATCGCGTGGCGTCGAGCCCGCCCTCGCCCGCGAGGTCGCGATGCAGCTCTCCCGCGACCCGGAGCAGGCGCTGGAGATACACGCCCGCGAGGAATTGGGCATCGACCCCGACGACCTGCCGTCGCCCCTGGTCGCCGCCGTCTCGTCCTTCGGCTCGTTCGCGCTGGGCGCGCTGCTGCCCGTACTGCCCTACCTGCTCGGCGCGACCGCCCTGTGGCCGGCGGTGCTGCTCGCCCTGGTGGGTCTCTTCGCCTGCGGGGCGGTCGTCGCCCGGGTCACCGCGCGCTCCTGGTGGTACAGCGGTGCGCGCCAGCTGGTCCTGGGCGGTGCGGCCGCCGGTGTGACGTACGTCCTGGGCACCTGGATCGGCGGCGCCCTAGGCTGACCGGCGCAGGAGTGAGACACTATGCAGAGCGCCGCATAAATTAATGATTACCCGGCGGTTTCGAGCACCTCACCGCAGGGCATCACACCAGGGCTCCCCATGGCTGCGGCCGCGGGGAGCTTCAGGGCAATGAAGCCCCCGCACACCTCCCGGCTCCGGGACCCCTTACTGCCTGCGTCACGCCTCGCGCAGTGTCCGCATGCTGGAACGAGATATCCGCAACGCGGGATCACGGTCATCATGTAACCTGCACGAAATTTCGCAGAGGGCCAACGTCGTCCCTCGGCACGCACCTTTGCCACGACGACGACGGGAGAGCCGATGCGTTCCGCATCCACGCACTCCGCGACCGGCCCCAGCACCACTGCCTGGTCGCCCATGGACGGTCGCCCCGCCCCCCAGGGCATGTACGACCCGCGCAACGAGCACGACGCCTGCGGCGTCGGCTTTGTGGCCAACCTCAGCGGCGAGGCCGGCCACACGCTGGTCGAGCAGGCGCTGACCGTATTGCGGAACCTCGAACACCGCGGCGCCACCGGATCCGAGCCGGACTCGGGCGACGGCGCCGGAATCCTCTCCCAGGTCCCCGACGCTTTCCTGCGCGAGGTGGCCGGTTTCGAACTCCCCGAGCCCGGCGCCTATGCCGTCGGCATCGCCTTCCTCCCCGCCGACGGCTCCGCACAGGCCGTCGCCATGGAGCAGATCGAGGCGATCGCCGCCGAGGAGGACCTGACGGTCCTGGGCTGGCGCGAGGTCCCGGTCACCCCGGACCTGCTCGGCAACGGCGCCCGCGCCACCATGCCGGCCTTCTCCCAGCTCTTCGTCAGTGGGGGCACCTCCGGGACGGAGTCCGGGGGAGGGGCGAGCGGCATCGAGCTCGACCGCAAGGCCTTCGTCCTGCGCAAGCGCGCCGAGCGCGAGGCCGGGGTCTACTTCCCCTCGCTCTCCGCCCGCACCATCGTCTACAAGGGCATGCTGACCACCGGCCAGCTGGAGCCCTTCTTCCCGGACCTCTCCGACCGCCGCTTCGCGTCGGCGCTCGCCCTGGTCCACTCCCGGTTCTCGACGAACACCTTCCCTTCCTGGCCGCTCGCCCACCCGTACCGCTTCGTCGCGCACAACGGCGAGATCAACACGGTCAAGGGCAACCGCAACTGGATGAAGGCCCGCGAGTCCCAGCTCGCCTCCGACGTCTTCGGTGACGGCGCCCTGGACCGGATCTTCCCGATCTGTACGCCCGACGCCTCCGACTCCGCCTCCTTCGACGAGGTCCTGGAGCTGCTCCACCTCGGCGGCCGCTCCCTGCCGCACAGCGTGCTGATGATGATCCCGGAGGCGTGGGAGAACCACACCTCCATGGACCCGGCCCTGCGCGCCTTCTACCAGTACCACTCCACGATGATGGAGCCCTGGGACGGCCCGGCCTGCGTTACCTTCACCGACGGCACCCAGGTCGGCGCGGTCCTCGACCGCAACGGTCTGCGCCCCGGCCGCTACTGGGTCACCGACGAGGGCCTGGTCGTGCTGTCCTCCGAGGTCGGCGTCCTCGACATCGACCCGTCGAAGGTCGTCCGCAAGGGCCGCCTCCAGCCCGGCAAGATGTTCCTCGTCGACACCGCCCAGCACCGCATCGTCGAAGACGACGAGATCAAGGCCGGGCTCGCCGCCGCCGCGCCGTACGCGCAGTGGCTGGAGGCCGGCGAGATCGAGCTGACGGACCTGCCCGAGCGCGAGCACATCGTGCACACCCACGCCTCGGTCACCCGCCGCCAGCAGACCTTCGGCTACACCGAGGAAGAGCTGCGCGTCATCCTCGCGCCGATGGCCCGCACCGGCGGCGAGCCGCTCGGCTCCATGGGCACGGACTCCCCGATCGCGGCGCTGTCCGAGCGGCCCCGGCTGCTCTTCGACTACTTCACGCAGCTGTTCGCGCAGGTCACCAACCCGCCGCTGGACGCCATCCGCGAGGAGCTCGTCACCTCGCTGCTGTCCTCGCTGGGCCCGCAGGGCAACCTGCTGGAGCCGACCGCCGCGTCCTGCCGCAGCGTGACCCTGCCGTTCCCGGTGATCGACAACGACGAGCTGGCCAAGCTCATCCACGTCAACGCCGACGGCGACATGCCGGGCATGAAGGCCGCCACCCTCTCGGGCCTCTACCGGGTCTCCGGCGGCGGCGAGGCGCTGGCCGCCCGCCTGGAGGAGATCCGTGGTGAGGTCGACGCCGCCATCGCCGGCGGCGCCCACCTCATCGTCCTCTCCGACCGCCACTCCGACGCCGAGCACGCGCCGATCCCGTCGCTGCTGCTCACCTCCGCGGTGCACCACCACCTCATCGCCACCAAGCAGCGCACCCAGGTCGGCCTGCTGGTCGAGGCCGGCGACGTCCGCGAGGTCCACCACGTCGCGCTCCTGATCGGCTACGGCGCGGCCGCCGTCAACCCGTACCTCGCCATGGAGTCCGTCGAGGACCTGCTGCGCGCCGGTACCTTCCTGTCCGGCCTGGAGCCGGAGCAGGCCATCAAGAACCTGATCTACGCGCTCGGCAAGGGCGTCTTGAAGGTCATGTCGAAGATGGGCATCTCCACCGTCGCCTCCTACCGCGGAGCCCAGGTCTTCGAGGCCGTCGGCCTGAACGAGGAGTTCGTCGGTACGTACTTCAACGGCACCGCCACCAAGATCGGCGGCGCCGGCCTCGACGTCATCGCCCAGGAGGTGGCCGCGCGCCACGCCAAGGCGTACCCGGCCACCGGCATCGCCGCGACGCACCGCGCGCTGGAGATCGGCGGCGAGTACCAGTGGCGCCGCGAGGGCGAGCCGCACCTCTTCGACCCGGACACGGTCTTCCGCCTCCAGCACGCCACCCGCAACCGCCGCTACGACATCTTCAAGCAGTACACCGAGCGGGTGAACGAGCAGTCCGAGCGGCTGATGACGCTGCGCGGCCTCTTCGGCTTCAAGTCCGACCGGGCGTCGATCCCCGTCGAGGAGGTCGAGTCGGTCGCCGACATCGTCAAGCGCTTCTCCACCGGCGCGATGTCGTACGGCTCCATCTCCAAGGAGGCGCACGAGACCCTCGCCATCGCCATGAACCAGCTGGGCGCCAAGTCCAACACCGGTGAGGGCGGCGAGGACCCGGACCGCCTGTACGACCCGGCGCGCCGCTCCTCGATCAAGCAGGTCGCCTCCGGCCGCTTCGGCGTCACGAGCGAGTACCTCGTCAACGCGGACGACATCCAGATCAAGATGGCGCAGGGCGCCAAGCCCGGCGAGGGCGGCCAGCTGCCCGGCCACAAGGTGTACCCGTGGGTCGCCAAGACCCGGCACTCCACCCCGGGCGTCGGCCTGATCTCCCCGCCGCCGCACCACGACATCTACTCCATCGAGGACCTGGCCCAGCTGATCCACGACCTCAAGAACGCCAACCCGGCCGCCCGCATCCACGTGAAGCTGGTGTCCGAGGTCGGCGTGGGTACGGTCGCCGCCGGTGTCTCCAAGGCCCACGCGGACGTCGTCCTCATCTCCGGCCACGACGGCGGTACGGGCGCCTCCCCGCTCACCTCGCTCAAGCACGCGGGCGGCCCCTGGGAGCTCGGCCTCGCCGAGACCCAGCAGACCCTGCTGCTCAACGGGCTGCGCGACCGCATCGTGGTCCAGACGGACGGCCAGCTCAAGACCGGCCGCGACGTGATCATCGCCGCGCTGCTCGGCGCCGAGGAGTTCGGTTTCGCGACCGCCCCCCTGGTCGTCTCCGGCTGCGTCATGATGCGCGTCTGCCACCTGGACACCTGCCCCGTCGGCATCGCCACCCAGAACCCGGTCCTGCGCGACCGCTTCTCCGGCAAGCCGGAGTTCGTCGTCAACTTCTTCGAGTTCATCGCGGAGGAGGTGCGCGAGCTCCTCGCCGAGCTGGGCTTCCGCTCGATCGAGGAGGCCGTCGGCCACGCCGAGCTGCTCGACACCAGCAAGGCCGTCACGCACTGGAAGGCGCAGGGCCTGGACCTGGAGCCGCTCTTCCACGTGCCCGAGCTGCCCGAGGGCGCGGTCCGCCACGCCGTGGTCGAACAGGACCACGGGCTGGAGAAGGCCCTCGACAACGAGCTGATCGAACTCGCGGCGGAGGCGCTGAACGCGCCGACCGCCGAGGAGGCGCAGCCGGTCCGCGCGCAGGTGGCCATCCGGAACATCAACCGGACCGTCGGCACCATGCTCGGCCACGAGGTCACCAAGAAGTTCGGTGGCGCGGGCCTGCCCGACGACACCATCGACCTGACCTTCACCGGCAGCGCCGGCCAGTCCTTCGGCGCCTTCCTGCCCAAGGGCATCACCCTCCGCCTGGAGGGCGACGCCAACGACTACGTCGGCAAGGGCCTGTCGGGCGGCCGGGTCGTGGTCCGCCCCGACCGCGGCGCCGACCACCTCGCCGAGTACTCGACCATCGCCGGCAACACCATCGGCTACGGAGCCACCGGCGGCGAGATGTTCCTGCGCGGCCGCACCGGCGAACGCTTCTGCGTCCGCAACTCCGGCGCCCTGGTCGTCTCGGAGGGCGTGGGCGACCACGGCTGCGAGTACATGACCGGCGGCACGGCCGTCGTCCTCGGCGGGACGGGCCGCAACTTCGCGGCCGGCATGTCGGGCGGCGTCGCGTACGTCGTCGACCTCGACCCGCGCAACGTCAACGCCGGCAACGCGGAGGCCGTCGAGGCCCTGTCGGACGCCGACAAGCAGTGGCTGCACGATGTGGTGCGCCGCCACGAGGAGGAGACCGGCTCGACCGTGGCCGCGAAGCTCCTGGCCGACTGGTCCGTGAACGCGGACCGTTTCAGCAAGATCATCCCGACCACGTACAAGGCAGTGCTCGCCGCCAAGGACGCCGCTGAGCGGGCCGGACTCTCCGAGTCCGAGACCACTGAGAAGATGATGGAGGCGGCGACCAATGGCTGACCCGAAGGGCTTCCTCACCACCCCCCGCGAGACCGCCTGTACCCGTCCCGTCGCCGAACGCGTCAAGGACTGGAACGAGGTCTACGTCCCCGGCTCCCTGCTGCCGATCATCAGCAAGCAGGCCGGCCGCTGCATGGACTGCGGCATCCCGTTCTGCCACAACGGCTGCCCGCTCGGGAACCTGATCCCCGAGTGGAACGACTTCGCCTACCGCGAGGACTGGACGGCCGCCTCCGAGCGCCTGCACGCCACGAACAACTTCCCGGAGTTCACGGGCAGGCTGTGCCCGGCGCCCTGCGAGTCGGCGTGCGTGCTCGGCATCAACCAGCCGGCCGTCACCATCAAGAACGTCGAAGTCTCGATCATCGACCAGGCGTGGGACAACGGCGACGTCACCCCGCAGGCCCCCGAGCGCCTCTCCGGCAAGACCGTCGCCGTCATCGGCTCCGGGCCGGCCGGTCTGGCCGCCGCCCAGCAGCTGACGCGGGCCGGCCACACCGTGGCGGTGTACGAGCGCGCGGACCGCATCGGCGGCCTGCTGCGCTACGGCATCCCCGAGTTCAAGATGGAGAAGGTGCACATCAACCGCCGCATCGAGCAGATGCGCGCGGAGGGCACCAAGTTCCGCACGGGCGTGGAGGTCGGCCGGGACATCGACGCCGCGAAGCTGCGCAAGCGCTACGACGCGGTCGTCATCGCGGCGGGCGCCACGGTCTCCCGCGACCTGCCGGTGCCGGGGCGCGAGCTGGGGGGCATCCACTTCGCGATGGAGTACCTGCCGCTCGCCAACAAGGTGCAGGAGGGCGACTTCATGGCGCCCCCCATCACCGCCGAGGGCAAGCACGTCGTGGTCATCGGCGGCGGCGACACGGGCGCGGACTGCGTGGGCACCGCCCACCGCCAGGGTGCCCTGTCGGTCACCCAGCTGGAGATCATGCCGAAGCCGTCCGAGGACCGCTCCGCCGGGCAGCCCTGGCCGACGTTCCCGATGCTCTACAAGGTCACCTCTGCGCACGAGGAGGGCGGCGAGCGGATCTACTCCGTCTCCACCACCCACTTCGAGGGCGACGAGGAGGGCAACGTCCAGGCGCTGCACCTGATCGAGGTGGAGTTCGTGGACGGCAAGCTGGTCCAGAAGGAGGGCACCGAGCGCGTCCTCCCGGCGCAGCTGGTCACCCTCGCGATGGGCTTCACGGGCACCGACCAGGCCAACGGCCTGGTGGACCAGTTCGGCCTGGAGCTGGACGCGCGGGGCAACATCGTCCGGGACGCCTCGTACGCGACCAACGTGGACGGCGTCTTCGTCGCGGGCGACGCGGGCCGCGGGCAGTCGCTGATCGTGTGGGCCATCGCGGAAGGCCGCTCGGCCGCCCGCGGCGTGGACCGCTTCCTGACCGGCGCCAGCACCCTCCCGTACCCGGTCAAGCCGACGGACCGCTCGCTGACGGTGTAACCGGAGCCCAGCCGGGTCCCTGCGGACGCCGGCCTCCGGCCGTCGGTGGCCGGGGCGCGGCCCCTCGTACGGTCCGTACAACGGTGTGCGGCACTCGACACAGCGCCTGCCATGGCTCCTTCCGGATGCCGTGCTCGCGCCGCTCGGCCGGGGACGGCCTTGCGGGCTTCGCCCGGCTGCGCCGGCCTCCGGCCGTCGGTGGCCGGGGCGCGGCCCCTCGTACGGTCCGTACAACGGTGTGCGGCACTCGACACAGCGCCTGCCATGGCTCCTTCCGGATGCCGTGCTCGCGCCGCTCGGCCGGGGACGGCCTTGCGGGCTTCGCCCGGCTGCGCCGGCCTCCGGCCGTCGGTGGCCGGGGCGCGGCCCCTCGTACGGTCCGTACAACGGTGTGCGGCACTCGACACAGCGCCAGCCATGTCCCCGACCGGGATGGCGGGCGCTGTGGCGTGCGCGGGCGGCGGGTCAGAGTTTGAGCAGGGCTCCGCGCCAGGTCCAGCCCGCGCCGAGGACCGCCTTCTGCAGGGGGGTCTTCATCTGCCGCGTGTCGAAGGAGAACTCCTCGACCATGCGGCGGCGGCCGTCGGGGCCCCGTTCGATCGTCCACCGCTTGGACACCGTGGTCACCTGCCCGCGGCTGTACTCGCCCGACTTGGCAAGCCTGGGGGTGTCCCCGATCCAGGTGATCTCCAGCTGTTCGTCCAGGGCCCGCACCTCGTGCCTGCCGGGGACCAGACGCATCCTGGTCTTGAGGGTCCGGTCCAGCCGGGACCGCAGGAAGAAGGAGTGCCAGGCCGGCTCCAGGACCCGCCACTCCGCCACCAGGTCCGCCTTCTCCGCGGGCCTCGCGTTCCGCACGACGTACGGCTTGTCCGGGCCGTTGACCGCGAGCAGCGCCTCCCGTACCTCCGGGGCGGACAGCGGCGTCGCACCACTGTCCGGGTGCAGGGTGCCGGTGAACCTGTCCATCAGCCCCATCGTCAGGCCCCCGTCCCGGCGTTCGGCCCGGGGTCCGGGCGCACCGTGCGCAGGAACTCCTGGAAGTCCGGGAGGACGTCGTCGTGCTGTGCGGCGGTGGCGGTCAGGATCGAGCGGACCAGCGCCCGCTTGTGCGGGTCCGTGGCGTCGGTGAGGGCCATGTAGACCTGGGACTGCACGAGCTCGCGGCGGACGCCGGCGACGACGACCGTCACGTCCAGCCGCTGCGTCAGGCCCGGCGCAGCCGCGGAGCCGACGTCGTGGCGGGTGGCCACCACCACGGACTCGGCGGCCCCGAGTACCTGCTGCACCGAGGCGTCGGCGAGCTCCTCCATGGTCGTCTCTTCCCGCAGGAAGCCACCGTCAAGGGTGATGTTGGCGGTGAACCCTTCGTCCGGCTGCGGATACAGCGCGATGAAGGCCACCTCCGACGCGCCGACCTCGTCCGGCGGTGCGGCCCGCCAGCCCTCCGGCAGGCTGAATTCGATCGGCACGGGCAGTGTCGTGGGCATCGGTGGCCTTCTTTCCGTCTGGACGGGAAACGTACATCAGTCGAACCAGCCGCCGACGGTGTGCTTGACCGACCCGGCGGTGTCACCGATCGCGTCGGCCGCGTCACCGAACGCGTCGCTGACCTTGCCGGGGTCGACCGTGAACTCGCCGCCGACGGCACCGCCGATGCCGAGTGCGCCACCGACCTTGCCGCCGAAGTGGTACTTGCCGTCGTCGCCCTTGCCGAAGTCCCACTTCAGCTCGGCACCCGCCGCGCCGTACCAGCCCTCCGCCGTCGCGCCGGCGCCGATCCCGGCGACCTCGCCGCCCCCGGCCACGCTCGCCTTCGCCCCGGCGAACGCCTGGAACTTGCCGTTGAAGCCGTCCTTGCCGAGCGAGGCACCGGCCGAGCCCTCGGCGCCGGCGAAGACCTCGGTCCGCGCGTACCCTTTGACGGGGCCGTACTCGGCGGTCCCGCCGACCAGTTCGCGGATGCCGGCGGACGCCTCGAGCTTGACGCTCGCACCCGAGTTGCTGAACCCGTAGTTCCCGGTGGCCCTTGCGCCCCCGTAGACGTCATAGACGTCGGTGAACTTGACCCCGCCCTTGGTGGCCTCTCCCGCCTGGCTCAGGTGGAACAGGTCGCCGTACAGCTTGAACGAGCCCTCCTTGCCGTTCTTGACGCCGGTGAGTTTGAAGCCCGCGTCCGGGCCGGTGATCTTGAGACCGTCGTCGTCCTTCTTGCCGTCGGGTGCGTCGGCCTCGGCCTTCTTCGCTTCCTGCGCGGCCTTCACGGCCTTCGTCAGATCACCCTCGGCGCCCGCGTTGAACCCGGTGAGCGACATGTCGGCGCCCTTGCCCAGGGCGTCCTTGTTGCTGTCGACGACGGAGGCCTCAAGGGCCAGCTTGACGTTCTGGTCGAGCTCGGAGACGGCTTTGACCCGGTCGTCGATGTGCTGCTGCCACTTGGTGACGGCCGTGCGGATGGAGGCCTCGCCGTCGGGGTCGTGGTGGTAGGCGCTGCGCTCGGAGGCAGTGAGCTTGTCCCAGTCGAAGGCGACGTGCCCCTGTTCGGAGACGGTCATGCCGGCGGCTATCGCATCGGCGCGGGCGCTTTCGACCTTGTGCTTGAGGTCGGTGAACTTCTCGTGCGCGTCCCGCAGCAGGCTTCCGATCGCCTTGGCCTGGATCTGCGCGGCCGAGTACTCGTAGCGGGTGCCCGCGAAACCCGACTGCGCGGTACCGGAGCTGACACCGTTCCAGGTGTTGCCCATGGTGATCTTCTGTACGGAGTCGCCGTAGCGCGTCTCGACCTTGCCGAGCTCGCCCGCCATCGCCTCCCACTTGCCGGCGGCGGTCGTCAGCAGGTCCAGGTTCGTGGACATGACCTCGTGGTATTTGAGCACGGCAGCCCCCTACAGACCGTTCAGCTTCGACTGCGTCGTGAACTGGTTGCGGATCCCGGTGTCGTTGCCCGTGAAGAGCCCCGACGCCCCGCGCAGTGCGCCCTTCTCGCCGTCCAGACGGGCCATCAGGTTCTTCACCTGCTGGTCCCACGTGTCCGCCACCTTTTTCAGGCCCGCGGCGGTCTCCCACCCGTCGAATCCCTTGTGCGCGGCGGTGGTGGCCTCGTCCGCGTGCTCCGCGGCCTTCTTCGTGTTCGGCTGCAACTCGTTCTCGATCGTGCCCGCCGCCGCCTTCTTGTCCGCCGGCGACGAGGCGAAGTCGGCGGGTCCCTTGCCCGGGGCGAACGGCCCGTACACGGGCGGGGACGACGGCCCCGGACCCGATGGTTCCGGTGGCACGTGATTCAGCCGCATGCCCACCTGCTGGTCCGCGCCACCCGTGGCCGAACCCCACTCCTGATCGAAATCCCCTGCCATTCTTTGGCCTCCCCGTCGGCAAGAACCCGATCATATGCACGGCTCCTGTGGGTGCGAACAAGCCACCCGCCCGTCCAACTCGCGCCGGTCCGGGCAAAAGTGGTGCGCCGCAGGCCGCGGGCTCGCCGACGCGGGTCGCTCGTGCGGGTGACCGCCGCCAGGGCCGCCGGAAAGGGGCCGCCGGGGCCGCGGCGCAGGCAGGCCGGGCCGTACCGGGGGAGTGGCGGGGGACGTGCGCCGGCCGGCCGGAGCGCTGCTCGCACCCGGCCGGGGTGTAGGCCGGACGGACCAACTGCACCGGACGACACCCCAGTTCAGCGCGGCTGCTTCTGGTAACTGTGGGCCCCATGCCGTCCCGAATGATGCTGGCCACTTTGCTGGGTGCCGCCCTGCTCGCGCCCGCCCCGCCCGCCACCGCCGACGGGCGGACCGTCGAGTACCACGGGATGCGCCTCACCGTCCCCGCGGACTGGCGCGTCGTCGACCTCGACCGGAATCCCGCAGCCTGCCTGCGCCTCGACCTCCCCACCCTCTACCTCGGGCACGCCGGCGGGCAGGGCGAGTGCACCGGCCGCGCCGTACGCAGCCGCGCCGACACCCTGCACCTGGAACCCCTCGACGGCGCCCCCGAGCGCGCCGACATCCCCACCCTGCGCACCGACGGGACCCGGCTGCCGTCGACCCCGCCCGGCGACAGCCGTGAGGTGCGCTACGCCCTGCGGTACCCCGGGGTGATGGCCACCCTGTCGTACGGGAACAGCCCCGACGCCGTACGGGAACTCCTGGCCCGGGCCCGTACGGTCACCCCCGCCACCGCCGGCCCCCCGGCGGCCGACCCCGTGAGCCCCGCCGTGGCCACGCGCCCCCTCACCGGCCAGCCGGCCTTCACCGGCACCGGCTTCGACGCCTGCACCGCCCCCACCCAGAGCGACATGGACACCTGGCGGGCCGACTCCCCCTTCCGCGCGGTCGGCATCTACATCGGCGGCCGCGCCCGGGCCTGCGCCCAGCCCCGGCTGACCTCCGGCTGGATCCGCCGTCAGGCCGATGCGGGCTGGCACCTGATGCCGATCTGGGTCGGCCCGCAGCCCTGGGACAGCTCCAGCACCGGCCTGTCCACCGACCCCTCCGAGGCCGGCGACGAGGGCGTCGAAGCCGCAGAGGGCGCGGTCGAGGCGGCCCGCTCGCTGGGCCTCGGGGCGAACACGGTGCTCTACAACGACCTGGAGCACTACACCGACCGCGACACCTGGGACGCCCCGGTCGTCGCCTACCTCACCGCCTGGACGGCACGGCTGCACGCACTGGGTTACCGCGCGGCGGCCTACGTGCACGCCGCGTCCGGGGTCCCGGCGCTGAGCGCCCACTACCACCAGGCCCCGCAGGACATGCCGGACGTGCTGTGGGTGGCCCGCTGGAACCTCTCCGCCTCGGTCACGGACGCCGACATGGGCCTGCCCGCCGGAGGCGCCCAGTGGCCCGGCCGGCGCCGCGCCCACCAGTTCCGCGGAGGACACGACGCCACGTTCGGCGACGTCACGATCAACATCGACCGCAGCCGGCTCGACGTCGACCCGGCCGCCTTCCCCCCGCTGCGGCGCGGCCGGGACCTGATCCCGTTCACCACGAAGGGCACCGCCTGAGCGGCGCAGGGCGCAGCCGCCACGCGCTCACCCCTCGCGCGGCGGCTCGTCGTCGTTGCCGCGGCGCAGCGTGCGCACGGGGTGGCCCGGGGTCCAGGTGCGGATCACCAGGTCGTCGCCCTCGACCGTGATGTGGACGACCTCCGTCAGGTCGGCGTGGAAGAGGTGGAAGGGGTGGGGGGTCTCCGTCTCCTCCGCGTACCGGTGCAGCTCCGGCGGGTCCAGCAGCTCCAGCGCACGCCCCGAGACCCGTACGTCCCCGCCGGGCATCGTCTCGTCCTCGCCCGGGTTGGAGTGCAGGGCGAAGCGCGGGTCGCGGCGCAGGTCCATGGCCTTCATCGAGCCGGGCATCATGCCGAGCCACAGCTCGCCGCCGCGGATGTCGACGTTGAGCCCGCTCAGGCGCGGGGAGCCGTCCCGGCGCAGGGTGGCCAGGACGTGGTGGGGCCGCTGAGCGAAGCGGGCCCGGACGGCCGCAGCGAAGTCCGGATCCGCCTTCTCGAACGCTGCCCAGTTGTTCGTCGTCATACGTCCATCAAAGCGCGGCCCCCGGGCGGGCGTCGCTCAGGCGCACCGCCCCGTGTCACGCGCCCGCGGGGCCGCGCTCCGTGGTGAGCGCCTCGATGTCGTCCAGCATCGCGGCGGCCAGGTCGCGCTCACCGGCGTAGTACCGCTCGGCCCACTTGAGGGTGAGCGTCGGGTACGTCCAGGCCTCCTCGCCCCCGGCCGCCGCCGCGTCCGCTTCCGCGCGCCGGCGCATCTCCTCCGCGAACTCCCTGTGGCGCCCCAGCACTTCGCGCATCTGCGCCGGCTCCAGCAGGTGGCCCAGCCACAGCCGCAGCATCGGCCCGTGCTTGAGCACCGGCGGGTCGACCGGCGCCTCGCGCGCCCATTCCCGTACGGCCGCCAGACCGGCTTCGGTGATCTCGTACACGCGCTTGTCGCGGGCGCCGCCGTCCTCCTGGCCGATCCGGCGCGAGGAGGCGTAACCGGCCTCCTCCAGGCGCCTCAGCTCGCTGTAGACCTGGCTGAACGACGGGCTCCAGTAGAAGAAGCGCAACGAGCGGTCGGCCCACTTCTTCACGTCGTAACCGGAAAGCTCCTTGCCGAAGGAGAGCAGTCCGAGCACCGCCCAGCCGGTGGCGGGCAGTGCGCGCTTGTTCGTCTCGTCTGGCACGCAGCGCAGTCTATGGCCGGTACGCGTCACGGCCCTTCCGCCCCCGGGGTATGACTGCTAGAAGTATGCCTATTAGAAACCAACAGGGGGGTTCCGTGGTCACACTGGACGGGAAAGTCGTCGTCATCACCGGCGCCGCACGCGGCCAGGGCGCGGCCGAGGCCCGGATGTGCGCGGAAGCCGGGGCACGGGTCGTCGTCACCGACGTACGGGAGGACGAGGGCCGGGCGGTCGCGAAGGAGCTCGGCGAGCAGGGGCTCTACGTACGGCACGACGTCGCCGACCCGGCCGGCTGGGCGACGGTCGTACACGAGGCGGTCACGGCCTTCGGCACGGTCTCGGCGCTGGTCAACAACGCGGCGCTGTGGCGCACCGCCCACGTCGAGCAACAGGACCCCGCCGGCTTCGAGGAGTTGCTGAGGGTCAATCTGCTGGGCCCGTTCCTCGGCATCCAGGCGGTGGCCCCACTGCTGCGCGCGGCGGGGGGCGGCTCGATCGTCAACGTCTCCTCCACCGCCGGCCTGGTCGGGATACCCGGCCACGCGGCGTACGGCTCCACCAAGTTCGCCCTGCGCGGCCTGACCCGTTCCGCGGCGCTGGACCTGGCCGGCGACGGGATCCGCGTCAACTCCGTGCACCCGGGGGCCGTCGACACCCCGATGGTCGCCCGGGCCGTCGAGGGGCGCGACTGGTCGCACGTACCGCTCGGGCGGATGGGGCGGGCGCAGGAGGTCGGGGAACTCGTGCGCTTCCTCTGCTCGGACGCCTCGTCGTACGTGACCGGCGCCGAGTTCGCGGTGGACGGCGGGATGACGGCCGGATGACCGGCGACCCCCTCTCCCCGGACGCGCGGGCGCTGTGCGACACGCTGACGGCGGGCTTCCCCGGGCCGGGCGACGTCGCGGCCCTGCGGGCGGCGGCCACCGGAGGCCGTGCCCGTCCCGAGGGCCCGGTGGTGGCCCGCGTCCAGGACACGGACGCCGCGGGTGTTCCGGTACGGGTCTACGACCCCGCGCCGGGAACGGCCGGGCGCCCCCTGGTCGTCTACTTCCACGGGGGCGGCTGGGTGATGTGCGGCCTCGACAGCCACGACCCCGTGTGCCGGGCGCTGGCGGCGGCCTCCGGCGCGGTGGTCGTCTCCGCCGACTACCGCCTGGCCCCCGAACACCCCTGGCCGGCAGCGGTGGACGACGCGCTGACGGTGCTGCGGTGGGCCCGCGCGCAGGCCGGGCCCCTGGGCTGCGACCCGGACCGGGTGACGGTGGCGGGCGACTCCAGCGGCGGCAACCTGGCGGCGGTGACCGCCCTGCGGGCACCGGGACTGCTCGCCGGGCAACTGCTCGTCTACCCGCCGCTGGACGCCTCGATGTGCTCCGCATCCGTCGACCGCTACGCGCAGGGCTACTTCCACACCGCCGCGCACATGGCCTGGTACTGGGAGCAGTACGGCGGCGACCCGGAGCACCCGCACGTCTCCCCGCCGGCGGCCGCCGACGTCTCGCAGCTGCCGCGCACCCTGATGGTCCTCGCGGACTGCGACGTCCTGCGAGACGAGGGACTGTCCTACGCCCGACGCCTCGGGGCGGCCGGCGTCGACTGCGCCGTCCACCTCTACCCGGGTGTCTTCCACGGCTTCCTGGGCCTGCCCCTGCCCGCGGCCTCCTCGGCCCTCACGGCCGCCGCGGCCTGGCTCGCGCAATAGGAGGGCGGGCACGGCAGCCGCTCCCGCACGGGCGGCCGATCTTCCCTCCGGTCCGGCACGAGGGCTGCGCCGACGGGCGCCCGACCCCGGAGGCGGGGCCCCGAACGGCGCCCGGACAATGGGGGGATGACGACGAAACCCCGTACCAGGGCGCGGTCCTTCGACGCCGCCGCCCCGCTGTACGCCGCCCACCGGCCCGGGTACCCCGGCGAGCTTTTCGACTCCCTGGAGGAGCTGGGCGGGCGGCCGCTGGACGGGGCGCGGGTGGCCGACGTCGGGGCCGGGACCGGGATCGCCTCCGGGGCGCTGAGCGCGCGCGGGGCCGACGTCGTCGCCGTCGAGCCCGGCGACGGGATGGCCGCCGAGTTCCGCCGCGCGCACCCCCGTATCCCGCTCGTGCGCGGTGACGGCGACCGGCTGCCCCTGGTGAGCGCCGGGTTCGACCTCGTCACGTACGCCCAGGCCTGGCACTGGACCGACCCCGCGCGTTCCCTCCCCGAGGCCCGCCGCGTGCTGCGCCCCGGCGGCGCGCTCGCGCTGTGGTGGAACGACATGGACTACGCCGTCCCCTGGATCGCCGAGCAGGACGCACGGATCGCGGCCTTCCTCGACGCCGCCCCGGGTGTCGCCCCGCGCGGCCTGCCGCCCGAGCCGGCGTTCACCACCCGCGAGATCCGCTGGTCGCGCCGCGTCCCCCTGGACTCCCACCTCGCCAACCACGCCAGCCACTCCATGTTCCTGATGCTGGGCGAGGACCGCACCCGGGAGTTCCTGGACGCCGAACGCACCCGCCTGGAGGCCGTGTTCCCCGACGGCGTCGTCGAGGAGCGGTACGTCGTCACGCTCAGCGTCAGCGTCCTGTGAGCGGCGGTAGCGCCTCCAGCACCTCGGCGCGGCACTGCGACGGCGTGCCCCACGCGTCCCGCAGCGGGCGCGCCTTGCGCAGCCACAGCGAGAGGTCGAGTTCCTCCGTGTAGCCGACCGCACCGTGGACCTGGAGCGCCGTCATGGCCGCCGCGTACGCCGCCTCGCCCGCGGTGAGCTTCGCCGCCGCGACCTCGCCCCGCTCCAGCGACAGGGCGCCCGCCCACAGCAACGGCCGGGCGAACTCCAGGGCCATGAGCGTGTCCGCCAGCCGGTGCTTGACCGCCTGGAAGCCGCCGATGGGCGTGCCGAACTGGGTGCGCTGCTTCGCGTACTCCACCGTGCGGGCCAGCAGCGCCTCGCCCACGCCCAGGCACTGGGCCGCCGTCAGCAGGCGCGCCCACTCCAGCGCGGCCCGCGCCGCCCGCGCCACCCGGGGGCCCGCCGCCAGCGGCTCCTGCCCGGCGGGGTCCGGCCGGAACAGGCGCCGCGCCGGGTCCGTGGACGCCAGCGGTTCCCCGGGCCCACGTGCCAGCCACAGCCCGCCCTCCTGCGACACCCGGAACCGGTACGCCGCCGCGTCCGCGTCCAGGGCGTACGGGCCCCCGCCCGGCAGGGTCAGCGTGGCGAGCACCTCCCCCGCCAGCAGCCCCGGCAGGAACCGCTTCGCCAGCGTCCGGTCACCCAGCCGGGACAGCAGTACCGCCACCGCCGCCGTCTCCACCGCCGGGCCCGGCATCCCCGACCGGCCCCATTCCACGAAGCCGAACGCCGTCTCCACCGGCAGCGGCCCCAGCCCGTCGTACGCCTCGTCGGCGGCGAGCGCGAACAGCCCCGTACCGGCCGCCCGGGCCCACAGCGCCCGCCCGGGCCCGTGCGCGCCCGCGCCCCAGGCCCGTACCGCGGCCGGGACGTCCGCCGCGCCGAGCAGGGCGCGCAGCGTACGGGCGAAATCGCGCTGCTCGTCGGTCGGCAGGAAGCGCATCAGCGGCGGCCCTTCGGGAGGCCGAGCAGCCGCTCGGCGATGATGTCGCGCTGGATCTCGTTCGTGCCCGCGTAGATCGGCCCGGCCAGCGAGAACACCCACGGCTCGGCCCACGCGCCGTCCGCCAGCTCCGCGTCCGGGCCCAGCAGGTCCAGTGCCGTCTCGTGGAGCGCGATGTCGTACTGGGACCAGAACACCTTGTTCAGGCTGGATTCGGCGCCGATCGTCTCGCCCGCCGCGAACCGGGCGGCGTTCGCCCAGGTGAACAACTCGTACGCGCGCGCCCCGACCACCGCGTCCGCGACCCGGTCCCGCACCGCCGTGTCCCCGGGAGCGCCGGCCGCCTCCCACAGCGACACCAGTCGGCGGGCCGCCGCCAGGAAGCGGCCCGGGGAGCGCAGGGTGAGACCGCGTTCGTTGCCGGTCGTGGACATCGCGATCCGCCACCCCTGTCCCGGCTCGCCGATGACGTCCTCGTCCGGGACGAACACCTGGTCGAGGAAGAGCTCCGCGAAGGCGGGCTTGCCGTCGAGCCGGCCGATGGGCCGCACCGTCACCCCGGGCGCCCGCAGGTCGAACATCAGGTAGGTCAGGCCCTGGTGGGGTCCGGCCGCGCCCGGGTCCGAACGGAAGATCCCGAACGCACGGTCCGCGAACGCCGCCCGCGAGGACCACGTCTTCTGCCCGGACAGCAGCCAGCCGCCCTCCGTGCGCTCGGCCCGCGAGGTCAGCGAGGCCAGGTCCGAGCCCGCCTCCGGCTCCGACCAGGCCTGCGCCCAGATCACCTCGCCGCTCGCCATCGGGGGCAGCACCCTGGCCCGCTGCTGCTGCGTCCCGTGGGCCAGGAGGGTGGGGGCGAGCAGGCTGATGCCGTTCTGCGAGACGCGTCCGGGGGCGCCCGCGGCCCAGTACTCCTCCTCGAACACCAGCCAGCGCTCCAGGTCCACCCCCCGGCCGCCGTACTCCGCGGGCCAGGACACCACCGCCCAGCGGCCGGAGTGCAGCAGCGCCTCCCACGCGCGGTGCGCGGCGAAGCCCTCCGCCGTCTCCAGGGACGGCAAGGGCGAGGCGGGCACGTGCGCGGCGAGCCAGTCCCGGGCCTCGGCCCGGAAGGCCCGGACCCCGGCTGTGTGCGTCAGCTCCATCAGGCGCCCGCCTCCCCGCTTCCCTAACAAGTGTTAGGTAGGTTAACGTACCGGCATGAGCAGCGTCGAGGAGTCCGACCACACACCCCGCGACCGCGCACCCCGGTACACACCCGGGCACGGGCTGCTGGAAGGCCGCGCCGCCGTCATCACCGCCGCCGCCGGCGCCGGCATCGGCGGCGCCACCGCCCGCCGCTTCCTGGAGGAGGGCGCCCGCATCGTCATCGGCGACGCGCACGCCCGCAGGCTCAAGGAGACCGAGACCGCCCTCGCCGCCGAATTCGGGGCGGACCGGGTCACCTCCCTGCCCTGCGACGTCACCGACGAGGAACAGGTGCGCGCCCTGTTCGCACACGCCGAACACGCCCACGGCGGCCTCGACGTCGTCGTCAACAACGCCGGACTCGGCGGCACGGCCGACCTCGTCGACATGGCAGACGAGCAGTGGGGCCGCGTCCTCGACGTCACCCTGAACGGCACCTTCCGCTGCACCCGCGCCGCCCTGCGCTCCCTCAAGGCGGCCCGAAGCGGCGGCGTCATCGTGAACAACGCCTCCGTCGTCGGCTGGCGCGCCCAGCGCGGCCAGGCCCACTACGCGGCCGCCAAGGCCGGCGTGATGGCCCTGACCCGCTGCGCGGCACTGGAGGCCGCGGAGTTCGGCGTACGGGTCAACGCGGTCGCCCCGAGCCTGGCCATGCACCCGCACCTGGTGAAGGTCACGAGCGGGGAACTCCTCGCCGAACTCACCGCCCGCGAGGCCTTCGGCCGCTACGCCGAGCCCTGGGAGGTCGCCAACGTCATCGTCTTCCTGGCCAGCGGCTACTCCTCCTACATGACGGGCGAGACCGTCTCCGTCAGCAGCCAGCACGCCTAGACCACGCCTGGACCGACAATGGGCGCGTGCCAACGAACAAGAAGAAAACCCAGGTGACCGCATCGCCCGAGCGGCGCCGTGAACTCCTCGACACCGCCGCGGAGGTCTTCGCCGCACAGGGCTACAACGCCACCACCGTCCGCAAGATCGCCGACGCCGCCGGCATGCTCGCCGGCAGCCTCTACTACCACTTCGATTCCAAGGAATCGATGGTGGACGAGATCCTCTCGGCCTTCCTGAACGAGCTGTGGCAGGGCTACGACACCGTCCTCGCCGCCGGCCTCGGCCCACGGGAGACCATCGAGGCCCTCGTCACCGAATCCTTCCGCGAGATCGACCGGCACCGCGCCGCCGTCGCGATCTACCAGAAGGAGTCCCGCCACCTCTCGGCGCAGCCCCGCTTCCACTACCTCTCCGACTCCCAGCGCAAGTTCGAGGACGCCTGGCTGGGCACGCTGGAGCGCGGGGTGGCCGACGGGGTGTTCCGCGCCGACCTGGACATCCGCCTGACCTACCGCTTCGTACGCGACACGGTGTGGGTGGCGGCCTCCTGGTACCGGCCCGGCGGACAGCACAGCCCCGAGGAGATCGCCCGCCAGTACCTGTCGATGGTGCTGGACGGGATCGCCCTGCGCACCTGACCCGACCCCGAGGAGTCCCCATGCCCGAGGCCTACATAGTCGACGCGGTACGCACGCCCGTGGGGCGGCGCGGGGGAGGCCTGTCGGCCGTCCACCCCGCCGACCTCGGCGCGCACGTCCTGCGGGCCCTGATGGAGCGGTCCGGGGTGGACCCGGCGGCGGTGGAGGACGTGGTCTTCGGCTGCCTGGACACGGTCGGCCCCCAGGCGGGCGACATCGCCCGGACGGCATGGCTCGCGGCCGGCCTGCCCGAGGAGGTCCCCGGCGTCACCGTCGACCGGCAGTGCGGCTCCTCGCAGCAGGCGGTCCACTTCGCGGCGCAGGGCGTGCTCTCCGGAACCCAGGACCTGGTCGTCGCGGGCGGCACGCAGAACATGTCGATGATCCCGATCGCCTTCGCCTCCCGGCAGGCGGCGGAACCGCTCGGCCTCACGCAGGGGCCCTTCGCCGGCTCGGCGGGCTGGCGCGCGCGGTACGGGGACGCTCCGGTCAACCAGTTCCACGGCGCCGAGCTCATCGCCGCCAGGTGGGGGATCTCGCGCCGGGACATGGAGGAGTTCGCCCTCCGCTCCCACGAGCGGGCCGTGCGGGCCGCCGACGAGGGCCGCTTCGACCGGGAGACGGAAGCCTACGGGGACCTGAGCGCCGACGAGGGCCCGCGCCGCGACACCAGCCTGGAGAAGATGGCGGCCCTGCGGCCCGTGGTGGAGGGCGGCACCATCACCGCGGCCGTCTCCTCCCAGGTCTCCGACGGCGCCGCCGCGATGCTGCTGGCCTCCGAGCGTGCGGTCGCCGCGCACGGCCTGCGCCCGCGGGCCCGCATCCACCACCTGTCGGTGCGGGGCGAGGACCCCATCCGGATGCTGTCCGCGCCGATCCCCGCGACGGCGTACGCGCTGCGGAAGACCGGGTTGTCGCTGGACGACATCGACCTGGTGGAGATCAACGAGGCGTTCGCCCCCGTCGTCCTCGCCTGGCTCAAGGAGACGGGCGCGGACCCGGACCGGGTCAACGTCAACGGGGGCGCCATCGCCCTGGGCCACCCGCTGGGGGCGACGGGCGTGCGGCTCATGACCACGCTCCTGCACGAGCTGGAGCGCACGGGCGGCCGCTACGGCCTCCAGACGATGTGCGAGGGCGGCGGCCAGGCCAACGTCACCATCATCGAGCGCCTGTAAGGGCGCCCGGGACACGGGCCCGCGGCGCCCGGAACGCGGGCCCGCGGCGCCGGGGACACGGGCCCGGGGACGCCGGGGACGCAGGTCACACAACGGTGTTGACCGTCCCCGGGGCTCGTGTGCTAGCTTTGGAGGCGTTGCAGTTGTGGTACCCATGAAACTTATGTGCGCCTGACGGGAATGCTCCGACAGGCGCTTTTGTTTTTTACCGGGATCTCCGGATGGGGCCCTTGCCGCCTATTCAGGAGATTCAAAATGGCACTTGGCACCGTGAAGTGGTTCAACTCGGAAAAGGGCTTCGGCTTCATCGAGCAGGACGGTGGCGGCCCGGACGTCTTCGCCCACTACTCGAACATCGCCACCCAGGGCTTCCGTGAGCTCACCGAGGGCCAGCGCGTGTCCTTCGACGTCACCCAGGGCCAGAAGGGCCCCCAGGCGGAGAACATCCTCCCCGCCTAATTTTTTCAGCATGCCGGGGTCCGCACCGCGAGGTGCGGGCCCCGGCTTGTCTGCTGTTTCGACCTTTGTTTTACCTGCCGGTTTCAGGAGGGCTTTCTCGCATGACCAGCTCCAGCTCCGCACGACCCAGCCGCCGTCCCGCCCGGGGCCGAGGAGCGGCCCAGGGACGTCCGAAGGCTGGTGCGGGACGGCAGAAGTCCGCCCCCGCCGCCAGGCCCCTAGAATTCACCATGCCCGAACCGCTGACCCCGGCGCTGCCGCCGGTCGCCGCGTTCGAGGACATGGACATGCCTGAGGCGCTGCTGAAGACCCTCGCCGCCCAGGGCGTCACCGAACCCTTCCCGATCCAGGCCGCGACCCTGCCGAACTCCCTGGCCGGCCGTGACCTGCTCGGGCGCGGCCGCACCGGCTCCGGCAAGACGCTGGCCTTCGGCCTGGCGCTGCTCGCCCGCACCGCCGGCCGCCGCGCGCAGCCCAAGTCGCCGCTCGCGCTGGTCCTCGTACCGACCCGTGAGCTCGCGCAGCAGGTCACCGACGCGCTGGCGCCGTACGCCACCGCCGTCAACCTGCGCATCGCCACCGTCGTCGGCGGCATGTCGATCAACCGGCAGTCCGGCGCCCTGCGGCGCGGCGCCGAAGTGCTCGTCGCCACCCCCGGCCGGCTCAAGGACCTCATCGACCGCGGCGACGCGATCCTCGACGAGGTCGCGATCACGGTCCTCGACGAGGCCGACCAGATGACCGACATGGGCTTCATGCCGCAGGTCACCGCGCTGCTCAAGCAGGTCCGGCCCGACGGCCAGACCATGCTGTTCTCCGCGACGCTGGACAAGAACATCGACAAGCTCGTCAAGATGTTCCTGACCGACCCGGTCGGCCACTCCGTCGACCCGTCGGCCGGCGCCGTCACCACGATGGAACACCACGTCCTGTACGTCATGGACGAAACCGACAAGAAGGCCGTGGCGACGCGCATAGCCGCCCGCGACGGCCGGGTGATCATGTTCGTGGACACCAAGCGGGGTGTCGACCGCATGGTCAAGAAGCTGCTGGCCGACGGCGTGCGCGCCTCCGGCCTGCACGGCGGCCGCTCCCAGCCGCAGCGCAACCGCACCCTGGACTGGTTCAAGACGGGCGAGGTCACCGCGCTCGTCGCCACCAACGTGGCCGCGCGCGGCATCCACATCGACGACCTGGACCTCGTCGTCAACGTGGACCCGCCCACCGACCACAAGGACTACCTGCACCGCGGCGGCCGTACCGCCCGCGCCGGGGAGTCCGGCAGCGTCGTCACCCTGGTCCTGCCCGACCAGAAGCGCGACATGACCCGCCTGATGTCGGACGCCGGGATCTCCCCGCGCACCGCGCAGATCAAGTCCTCCGACGAGGAACTGTCCCGCCTGACCGGCGCCAAGACGCCGTCCGGCATCCCGGTGGTGCTGGAGGTGCCGCAGCCCGCGCAGCCCAAGGCGCGTTCCGGCTCGGGCCGCCGCTCGGGCGGATCGCGTACGGGTTCGTCCGCGGGCGCGGCTCCGTCCGCCGGTGGTGGCCGCAGCCGCCGCTCCGGTGGCCCCGGCGCCGGGCAGGCTCCCGCCGCCGGTACGGGCCAGGCCCGCCGCGGACAGGCGGCCGGTCAGGGCTCCGGCTCGGGCGAACGCGGTCGGCGCAGCGGTGGCGCCCCCTCCGGCGGTGCGGCGGCGGCTTCTGCGCGCAGCCGCGTCGGTGGCGCGGGCCAGGGCCGGCGCCGGTCGGCCTGATCCGGCAAGAAGTACCCCGCTACGCCGGGCGGCGCGCAGTGAGCGCGCCGCCCGGCGTAGCCGTTTCCACGGTCGTATCCACGGCCGTATCCACGTCTACGGCGGTTTCTACGACCGGACCAGCCTCGTCTGCAGCTTCGCCAGGGTCCGCAGGTCCAGGCCGAGGCCGTCGGTGAGGTAGCCGTAGAAGCCGCCGTAGTCCGCCTCCATCCGGGCGGTCGCGGCGTCCAGGTAGTCCTGGCGGACCTCCTGGAGCGGGATCAGCAGATCCGGGTCCTGCATCCGGCCCGACTGCTTGAGGCCCGCCCGCACCTGGGCGTCGTAGGCCGCGCGGAAGGTGTTCGAGGCCAGGTAGTCCTGCCCGGCGCCGCTCTCGGGGACGCCGAGCGCGCGCAGCAGCACGTAACTCACCCAGCCGGTACGGTCCTTGCCCGACGTGCAGTGGTACAGCAGCGGCCCCGTGCCGTCCGCGATCTCCCGCAGCGTCGCCGCGAACTGCGCCCGGTTCTCTGCGCTGGTCACGAAGGTGCGGTAGATGTCGCGCATGTAGGCCTCGGCGCGGCCGCCGCCGAGCATCTGCTCCTGCTCGGCGGGGTCGCCGCTGGAGAGGACGGTGAGCAGGGTCGCGTACAGGCCGAGGTCGCTGACCGGGCGCGAGGTGGGGGTGAGCCCCGCGGGCAGCCGGTCGGCGCCGTCGTAGCGGACCTCCAACGGGACGCGGAAGTCGACGGCCTTGGTGAGGCCGAGGCCGGAGACGGTGGTGAGGTCCGCGGCGGTCAGCTTGTTCAGCGCGTCGGAGCGGTAGACCAGCCCCTGGCGGACCTGCCCGCCGGTGTAGGTGCGGTAGCCGCCCAGGTCGCGGAAGTTGACCGCGCCCTGGAGGGGAATCTGACGGATCGTTTCTGCTGCCGTCCGGTGCAGCCCGGGGCGGACGGGCGCCCGCGCAGCGGAGGCTGCGGTGGCGGACACGGTGGTGACGGCGAGGGCGGCGGCGAGGGCCGCCGTCACCAGGCGGATACGGACACGGCTCATCTGGGCGGCTCCTGAGGGGAGGAGGGGGAAAGGGACGGTCACCCTGGTGGGGGCAGGGTCCCGCCGGCGTGCAGTCGTACGAGTGCGCTCTGTGCCTCGGCCATGACCCGGCCGACGAGTTCCGCGCAGGACGGGAGGTCCTCGATCACCCCTGCGACCTGCCCGGACGCCATGACACCGAGGTCCGTGCGGCCCTCGACCATGGACGCTTTGAGGAGCATCGGCGTGTTCGCGGCGAGCAGGACCTGGCTCCAGGACAGGTCCTTGCCGTGCTTCATCGCCAGCCCGTCCCGCACCATCCGCGACCAGGACAGGCCCGACAGCCTGCGGAAACCGGCCGCGTGGCGCACCGCCCGGGCCAGCGCCCGGGCGCGGCCGGCCCGCTCCAGGGAATCGACCAGCTCGCTGCGCAGCATCCGGTGCGGCAGCCCGTCGACGGCCGTGGTGACGGTGACGTCCTTGACGCCCGCCCTGAGGTACTCGGCCTTGACCGCGTCCGGGACGGTCGAATCGGAGGTGAGCAGGAAGCGGGTACCCATCGCGATGCCCGCCGCCCCGTAGGCGAGGGCCGCCACGAGGCCCCGGCCGTCGTGGAAACCGCCCGCCGCTATCACCGGGATGTCCACGGTGTCGACGACCTGCGGCAGCAGCACGGTCGTGGCCACCTCGCCGGTGTGTCCGCCGCCCTCGCCGCCCTGCACGATCACCGCGTCCGCACCCCACGCCGCGACCTTCTCCGCGTGCCTGCGCGCCCCGACCGACGGGATGACGACCACCCCCGCGTCCCTGAGCCGGACGATCAGCTCCCGGGACGGCGCGAGCGCGAAGGACGCGACCCGCACCCCCTCGTCGATGATCAGCCGGGCCCGCTCGGCGGCGTCACCGGCGTCGGCGCGCAGGTTCACCCCGAACGGCGCGCCCGTACGGGACTTCACCTCGCGCACCGCGGCCCGCAGCTGTTCCAGCGTCATCGTCGCCGACGCCAGGATCCCCAGCGCGCCCGCGTTCGCCGACGCCGACACCAGCCGGGGGCCGGCCACCCATCCCATGCCGGTCTGCACGATCGGGTACCGGACCCCGACCAGCTCCGTCAATGCCGTCTCCATCGCCTCAGACCCGTACTTCCCGCTCGCGCAGGCCCTCGGGGTCGATCACCTCGCGGATCAGGCGCAGCTCCTCGGCGCTCGGCTCCCGCGTGTACGGGACGTCGTCGGGCACCGCCAGGTCGAAACCGGTGGCGTCCCGGACCTGGTCGACGGTGACCCCGGGGTGGAGGGAAGCCAGGCGCATCGAGCGGTCGGGGGTCCGGAAGTCGAAGACGCCGAGATCGCTGACCACCCGGGGCAGACGGTGGAAGCGCGTCACCCCGGCCGCCTCCGCCCGGTCGTAGCCGACGCCGCTGACCATGTCGACGCGCTCCACGAAGACCCGGGCCGAGTGCCGCGGGATCCAGTAACTCACCGGATTGTTGAGGGTGTTGACAGGTGCGCCGCGCACCCCCAGGAGCTGGCGGGCGGGCCGCTCCCAGTCCCCGATGCAGGAGATGTTCTGGTTGCCGTACCGGTCGATCTGGCTGGCGCCCATCATCACGTGCCGCCTGCCGCCGGTGACCATGGCGAGGTGACGGCGGTACGGGAGCCAGCCCTCCACCGTGCCGTCGAGCCCGACGAGCGCCGCCTCGCCGTCGGTGAGCAGCAGGTCGGGGCTGAAGGTCCGTTTCGCGAGCCGCGCGCCGACGGAAGGGACGAGGCCCATGGGGCTGGCGAGGACCTCACCGTCACCGCGCCAGGCCTCGGCGCAGGCGATCACACAGTATTCGGCGCGGGTCGGCTCACTGGTCACCGCTGCTCCTCGTGCCAGGCCTGGACGGCCGACTGGTAGGCCGACTCGCCCGGCCCGGACAGGAAGCGGGCGGCGAACTCGGGCCAGGGGGTGGACGCGTACAGCTTCTGAAAGGGCTCGTCCCGGCCGTAGTCGGGGACGCAGGAGGTGAAGTGCGCCCCGCCCGGGGTCTCCACGACGCCGGTGACGCTGTGGCGGCTGACGAGCAGGGACTGCGGCGGCCCGGACTTGGCGAGGTCGGCGCTCTCCACGAGCTGCTCGCAGGAGACGTACGCCGCGTCGGCGGCCTCGCAGAACAGGTCGTCGAAGTACGGGTCGGGGCCCAGGTACTGGGCGTTGCCGAGACGGTCGGCGCGGTTCAGGTGGACCAGGGCCGCGTCCATGCGCAGGGCGGGGACGGCGACGAACTCCTCCGCGTCGGCGTAGGGGGAGGTGACGGTCCGCAGCTCGGGGTTGACGCGCATCACGTCGGAGCCGAGGCCGGCGCGCACGGGCAGGAACGGCAGCCGGTTCGCCGCGGCGTGCAGGCCCCACATGAACATCGCCTCGTCCAGCTCGGTCAGCGTGAACGCGCCCCGCTCGCGGGCGGCCCGGAAGTGCGGCTCCAGCGGGATCGAGTCGAGGGTGGCGAAGGGGGCGACGAGCCGGCGGATCCGCCCGGCCGCGGCCAGCAGCCCGACGTCCGGGCCGCCGTACGAGACGACGGTGAGGTCGGTGATCCCGGAGCGCAGCAGTGCCCGCACCAGCGCCATGGGCTTGCGCCGCGAGCCCCAGCCGCCGATGCCCAGCGTCATCCCGCTGCGCAGCCGCCCCACCACGTCCTCGGGGGTCATGGACTTGTCGGTCATGCTTCCCGCTCCTTGCCGAAGGAGTCGCGGACCCGGTCGGCGACCCCACTGAGATTGGCCTCGAAGGTGAACCCCTGCTCGAAGCGGTAGCTGCGCCGTACGTCGACGGGGTCGATGCCGTTGATGGCCGCCTTGGCCAGCCGGATCAGGTAGCCGTCCTTGCGGGCGATCTCCGCCGCCAGCTCCAGGGCGGCGGCGCGGACCTCCGCGCGCGGGACGACCCTCCACACCGAGCCGTGCGCGTGCAGCTCTGCCGCGGTCGCGGTACGGGAGGTGTAGTACAGGGCCCGCATCAGGTGCTGGGGGACCAGGCGGGCCAGGTGGGTGGCGGCGCCGAGCGCGCCCCGGTCCAGCTCGGGCAGGCCGAAGGCGGCGTCGTCGGAGGCGACGATCGCGTCCGCGTTCCCGGCCAGGCCGATCCCGCCGCCGAGGCAGAAACCGTGGACGGCGGCCACCACCGGCACCTCGCACTCGTAGACGGCGGCGAAGGTCTCGTAACAGCCGCGGTTCGCGCCGATGAGGGAGCCGTGGCCGCTGTCGCGCTGCATCTCCTTGATGTCGACGCCGGCGTTGAAGCCCCGGCCCTCGGCGGCGAGGACGACGCACCTAACGGACCGGTCGCGGCCGGCGGCGCGCAGGGCGTCGGCGAGTTCGTACCAGCCGCTCACCGGGAGGGCGTTGACGGGCGGGAAGTCGACGGTGACCAGCGCGATGCCCTCGTCGGGGCTGGAGGTGGAGACACCCATGGGCGGATCAGCTACCTTTCCACCAAACATTTGTTAGGTGAGGAAGGTAGCAGCCGATGGAGCTCAAGGGGAGGGTGGTCGTCGTCACCGGCGGAACCCGGGGGGTGGGCGCGGGCATCGCGCGTGCGTTCCTCGCGGCGGGCGCGCAGGTGGTCGTCTGCGCGCGCCGCCCGCCGCGGCAGCCGGTCGAGGAGGACGGCCGGCAGGCGGCCTTCACCGCCGTCGACCTGCGCGAACCCCCCGCCGTCCAGGAGCTGTTCGAGGCGGTCGCCCAGCGGTACGGGCGGCTGGACTGCCTGGTCAACAACGCGGGCGGAACCCCGTACCGGCTGCTGGGGGAGGGGGAGGCGGCGCGCCATGCCCGAGTCGTCGAGCTGAACCTCCTCGCCCCGATGACGGCCTCGCTCGCCGCCTACCCGTGGCTGCGGGGGTCCCGGGGCTCGGTCGTGATGATCGGCAGCGTCAGCGGCACCCGCCCCTCGCCGGGCACGGCCGCCTACGGGGCGGCGAAGGCGGGGCTGGAGAGCCTGGCCCGCTCGATGGCCGTCGAGTGGGCGCCCGAGGTACGGGTCAACTCGGTGGTCCCCGGCATGGTGCGGACCGAACTGGCCCACTTGCACTACGGGGACGAGGCGGGCGTCCGGGCGGTCGCCGCAACCGTTCCGCTGGGGCGGCTGGCGGAACCCTGCGACATCGGGGCGGCGGCGGTGTTCCTGGCCTCGGACCGGGCGGCGTACGTGAGTGGGGCGAGCCTGCTGGTGCACGGCGGCGGGGAGCGGCCCGCCTTTCTGGACGCGGCACATGTCAACAAGGAGGACTGAGATGGGGCTTGCCGAGGGACGCGTGGTCATCGTGACGGGCGCGGGCCGGGGGCTGGGCCGCGCCCACGCGCTGGCCTTCGCGCAGGAAGGGGCGCGGGTCGTGGTCAACGACCTCGGGGTGGGACTGGACGGGCTGCCCGGCCCCGACAGCCCGGCCGCCCGGGTGGTGGCCGAGATCGAGGCGGGGGGAGGACGGGCGATCGCGCACGGCGGGGACATCGCCACCGGCGAGGGCGCGGCGTCCCTGGTCGAGTGCGCACTCGGGGCGTTCGGGCGCCTGGACACGCTGGTCAACAACGCCGGGTTCCTGCGCGACCGGATGCTGGTGAACCTGGAGGAGGACGACTGGGACGCGGTGGTCCGGGTCCACCTGAAAGGCCACTTCCTGCCGCTCAAGCACGCGGCGGCGTACTGGCGGGCCGAGGCGAAGGCGGGGCGGCCGGTCGCGGCGCGGGTGGTCAACACCTCGTCCGGGGCGGGACTGCTGGGCTCGGTCGGGCAGGGGAACTACAGCGCCGCCAAGGCGGGGATCCTGGCGCTGACGCTGGTCGCGGCGGCGGAGATGGGCCGCTACGGGGTCCAGGTCAACGCCGTCGCGCCGGCCGCGCGGACCCGGATGACGGAACGGACCTTCGCCGAGGCCATGGCGGCGCCGGGCGCGGGCGGCTTCGACGCGATGGCCCCCGAGAACGTGTCGCCGCTGGTGGTGTGGCTGGGCTCGGGGGCCTCGGAGGGGGTGACGGGGCGCGTCTTCGAGGCGGAGGGGGGCCGGATCACCGTGATGGAGGGCTGGCGGCCCGGGCCGACGGCCGAACGCGCCGCGCGCTGGACCCCGGCGGAGGCGGGCGAGGCGGCGGCGAAGCTCCTGGCGCGCGCGCAGCCCCCGGGGGCGGTGTACGGGGCGGGGGAGTAGGCGTCGCCCGCGGCGGCTGCCCGGGGCCCGCCGTGCGGAAGCGGCCGGGGGAGGGGGCGCGGCGGCTCCCGGGGCCCGTCGCAGGGGCCGGGGCGGCGGACGCGCCCCGGGCCCGGCCCCCTGGCGAGGGGTCGGGTCCGGAGGCTTCGCGCGTGCGTCGCGATATGACTACCCGCTACGCCCACGCGCTGAACCATCCTGGCCCCGACTTCCCGTCGGCGATCCTGTGATCATGCCGATTCACACGTACGAGAACACCTCCCGCACCGCCGCGGCCGGTCCGCTCACCCTCCACTACCACGAGGCCGGCCCCGCCGACGCCCCCGTACTCGTCATGCTGCACGGCGGTGGCCCGGGCGCCTGCGGCTGGGGCAACTTCGCCGACAACCTGCCCCACTTCGCCCGCCGGTTCCGTACCCTGCTCATCGACCAGCCCGGCTACGGCCGCTCCGACCTGCCGGAGCCCGACCGCGACTACTTCTCGTACAGCGCCCACGCCGTCGTCGCCCTCATGGACGGACTGCGCATACCCCGGGCCCACTTCCTCGGGACCTCGCTCGGCGGCGGCGTCGCCGCCCGGATCGCCCTCGACCACCCCGACCGGGTGGGGGGACTGCTGCTGAACGCCCCCGCCGGGCTCTCCCTGAACCTCTTCTCCGCCGAGCCGACCGAAGGCCTGCGGCGGCTCATCGAGTTCGCCGGCTCGCCCGAGCCGACCCGCGAGCAGATGCGGGCCTTCCTCACCGCCCTCGTGCACGATCCGTCCCGCGTCACCGACGCACTCGTCGAGGAGCGCCACGCCGAGGCCGTCGACCCGCGGGCCCGGCTGGGCAGCGCCCGGATGGCAGCCTCGTTCGCCAAGTGGCCGCAGGGTTCGCTGCTGTGGCGCGAGGCCCACCGCATCAGCTGCCCGGTGCTGCTGACCTGGGGACGGGAGGACCGGGTCACCCCCGTCGACGGGGCGTTCGTGGCGCTCAAGGCGATCCCCGACGCCCGGCTCCACGTCTTCCCCCGCTGCGGCCACCTGGTCCAGGGCGAGGCCGCCGAAGACTTCCAGCGCCTGGCCACCGACTTCTTCCTCCACTGACGGCCCGGCCCGAGGCGGCCGCCCCGGGCCGTTCAGGTGTCGGCATCGAGTTCCGTACGGCACAGGCCGCACCGTGCGGTGAGGCGGCCGCGCCCGGCCGGCAGCCGCAGCCGCTGGGCGCAGACCGGGCAGGGGAAACTGACCCGCAGGGCGCTGCCCCGCCCCTCGAAGCGGTACGGGGCTCCCGGCGCGGCCGTCCCGGTCCGGCGGCCGTGGGCGTAGCGGCGGCGCTCCGCCCAGGGCGCGGCCGCCAGCGGGGGCAGGCGGTGGTCCCGGTCGGCGAGCGCGCGGCCGCGCACGTGGGCCTCGTAGGCCTGCGGGCTGGTGTACCAGGCGGACAGGTCCTCGCCGAGCAGGCGGCCGCGTTTGGCGAGGACGTACCCGAACTCCTCGGGGGTGAGGTAGCCGAGCTTCTGGTGGGTGAGGGCGTCCTCGCGGTAGGCGTCGAGCAGCAGCCAGCCCGCCCCGAGGTAGGCGGCCGCGGTGTCGGTGAGGATCTCGTTCTCGGCGGTGGTGGGGAAGGCCAGGTCCAGGCGGTGCAGCAGGACGTGGGCGGCCTCGTGCGCGAGGGCGGCGGCCAGGTCGCGGCGATGGGTGCGAAAGCGCTGGTTCACCTCGACGAAGTACTCGGGCCCGGCCGTCAGCTCCACGGAGGCCGCCTCCGCCATCGTGCGGAAGCTGACGACCATCCGGGCGTCGGGCAGCCGTAGCGCGCGCACCACGGCGGAGGCCACGCGGTGCGCGCCGAGGTACAGGTCCTCGTCGTCGCCGAAGGCGGCCTCGGCGGGGGCGAGGCTCGCCCCGTACGCCAGGATCCCCTCGTAGGAGAGCCGCCGGAACAGCGCGGTGATCGCCTTGCGCACCGTTTCCAGATGCGGAAATCCGTGCGCGACGGGGCCGTTGTGCCTGCCGTTCTGCGTCATGGCGCCCTCCTCGCCGCAGTCACGGTGGCGTCCCGCGGAAGTTGTCCGAAAACGCGTTCTTGTTGCCCGGGCGGCGCCGTTGTGTCATGGCGGAGTGTCATGAACGCGTCATCACCCGTGACGCGTACGGCCCAACCCCCCACGAAAGGCAGTGTGTCGACTGTGTCCACCCTTGCCACCCTCCTGAGGCGCGCCCTGGCCGTCGGCGCCGTCGCCCTCGCGGCCGTCAGCCTCCAGCCGGGCTCCGCCACCGCCTCGCCGACCCCCGTCGTCGGTGGAACGCGGGCCGCACAAGGCGAGTTCCCGTTCATGGTCCGCCTCTCCATGGGCTGCGGCGGCGCCCTCTACAGCCAGCAGATCGTCCTCACCGCGGCCCACTGCGTCAACGGCTCGGGCAACAACACCTCCATCACCGCCACCGCCGGGGTCGTCGACCTCAACAGCTCAAGCGCCATCAAGGTCAAGTCCACCAAGGTCCTCCAGGCCCCCGGCTACAACGGCTCCGGCAAGGACTGGGCGCTCATCAAGCTCGCCAAGCCCATCAACCTGCCCACCCTCAAGATCGCCGACACGAAGGCCTACGACAACGGCACCTTCACCATCGCCGGCTGGGGCGCCGCCCGCGAAGGCGGCAGCCAACAGCGGTACCTGCTCAAGGCCACCGTCCCCTTCGTCTCCGACGCCGCCTGCCAGAGCGCCTACGGCAGCGACCTCGTACCCGGCGACGAGATCTGCGCCGGCTACGACCAGGGCGGCGTCGACACCTGCCAGGGCGACTCCGGCGGCCCGATGTTCCGCCGCGACAACACCAACGCCTGGATCCAGGTCGGCATAGTCAGCTGGGGCGAGGGCTGCGCCCGGCCCGGCTACCCCGGCGTCTACTCGGAGGTCTCCACCTTCGCCGCCGACATCAGGGCCGCGGCCGCCAACCTGTGACCACCCCCGCCCCGGCCTCCCGGCCCGCCAGGGCCGCCAGGCCGGGGCACCGCCGGGCCGGCGCACCGCCCGCCACCCCGCGCGGGGCACCGCCAGGCCGGCGCACCGCCCCCCCGTCCGCGCGGGGCGCCCGTCCGTCACCGCCCGCATCCCCACCGTCACCACGCCCCCGGGCCCGCGCCGGCCAGGTCGTCTCACTGTCCGGCCGACCAGGTCGGCAGCCCTTCACGCCACGTATTCTCGGGGACCATGAACACCAGCTACCCCGACGAGCCCGACGTCAGCGCCGGTGAGGCGAGCGGCGAGACGACCGGCGAGGACGTCACCGCCGAACTGGCCCGCCTCAGGGACAGCATCGACAACATCGACGCGGCCGTGGTCCACATGCTCGCCGAGCGCTTCAAGTGCACCCAGCAGGTAGGCCACCTCAAGGCCCGCCACCAGCTGCCCCCCGCGGACCCCGGCCGCGAGGCCCGCCAGATCGCCCGCCTGCGCCAGCTCGCCGAGAACGCGAAACTCGACCCGGCGTTCGCGGAGAAACTGCTGAACTTCATCATCGCCGAGGTCATCCGCCACCACGAGACGATCGCTGCGGGCGAAGAGTAGACCCCTGGGGCCCGGCCGCCGCATCCGGCAGCATGGGCCCCATGTCCTCCGCATTGACGCGCGACGAAGCGCAGCTCCGAGCCCAGCTCCTCGACGTCCACCACTACGCCGTCACCCTCGACCTCACCACCGGCGACGAGACCTTCGACTCCGCGACCGTCATCAGGTTCAGCGCCCGCACCCCCGGCGACACGTTCCTGGAACTGAAACCGGACGAACTGCGCTCCGTCGAACTCGACGGACACCCGCTCGACCCCGCCGCCCTCGACGGCAGCCGCCTCCCGCTGACCGGCCTCGCCGAAGGCCCCCACGAACTGCGCGTCGAAGCCCGCATGCGCTACTCCCGCACCGGCGAGGGACTGCACCGCTTCACCGACCCCGAGGACGGGGAGACGTACGTCTACACCCAGATGTTCATGGACGACGTCCAGCGCGTCTTCGCCGCCTTCGACCAGCCCGACCTCAAAGCGGTCTTCGAGTTCACCGTCACCGCCCCCTCCCACTGGTACGTCCTCGCCAACGGCATCACCACCCGCACCGGCGACCGCGACAGCGACGGCGCCGGCATCTGGACCTCCGCCCCCACCCCCGTCATCTCCACCTACCTCGCCGCCGTCGCCGCCGGCCCCTGGCACAGCGTCCGCACCGACCACGCCGGACTGCCCTTCGCCCTCCACTGCCGGCGCTCCCTGGCCCCCTACCTCGACGCGGACGCCGAGGAGATCCTCTCCGTCACCAAGGACTGCTTCGACCGCTACCACGAGAAGTTCGCCGAACCGTACCCCTTCGACTCCTACGACCAGGCCTTCGTCCCCGAATTCAACGCGGGCGCCATGGAGAACCCCGGCCTCGTCACCTTCCGCGACGAATTCGTCTTCCGCTCCGCCGTCACCGACACCGAACGCCAGCGCCGCGCCATGGTCATCGCCCACGAAATGGCCCACATGTGGTTCGGCGACCTCGTCACCCTGCGCTGGTGGGACGACATCTGGCTGAACGAGTCCTTCGCCGAGTACATGGGTTACCAGACCCTCGTCGAAGCCACCCGCTTCACCGGCACCTGGACCGAGTTCGGCATGGAACGCAAACCCTGGGGCTACGACGCCGACCAGCGGCCCTCCACCCACCCCGTCGCCCCCGACGCCGTCCCCGACACCGCCTCGGCCCTCCTCAACTTCGACGGCATCTCCTACGCCAAGGGCGCCTCCGCACTGCGCCAGCTCGTCGCCTGGCTCGGCGAGAAGGACTTCCTCGCCGGCATCAACACCCACTTCACCCGCCACAAGTTCGCCAACGCCTCCCTCGCCGACTTCGTCGATTCCCTCGCCGCCCACACCGAACGCGACGTCCACGCCTGGGCCGAGGTGTGGCTGCGCACCACCGGCGTCGACACCCTCACCCCCCGCATCGAGGAGAACACCTCCGGCTGGACCCTCACCGTCGACCACCACGGCAGCCGCCCCCACCACATCGGCGTCGGCCTCTACGACCGCGTACCGGGCAGCCGCGCACTCGAACTGCGCGAACGCCTCCACATCGACGTACCCACCGACGAGGTCCTCTCCGTCAGCGGCCCGCGCCCCGCCCTGCTCCTCCTCAACGACGGCGACCTCGGCTACGCCAAGATCCGCCTCGACGCCGCCTCCGTCGAAACCGCCCTGCGCGGCCTGTCCGCCCTCCCCGACCCGCTCACCCGCGCCGTCGTGTGGAACTCCCTGCGCGACATGGTCCGCGACGGCGAACTCGAACCGGAGGCATACCTGGAGACCGCCCGCGCACACCTGCCCGAAGAGCAGGACCTGGCCGTCGTCCAGGGCGTACTCGCCTTCGCCCGCACCCACATCGCCGCCCGCTACGTCGCCCCCGAGCGGCGCACCGCCGCCCTCGCCACCCTCACCGACACCGCCCGCGCCCTGCTGCGCCGCACCGAGGACGGATCCGACCCCGGCCTGCGCCTGGCCGCCGTACGCGTCCACATCGACAGCGCCACCCAGCCCGACACCCTCGCCGGCTGGCTGGCCGACGGCACCGTACCCGGCGGACCCGAACTCGACCCCGAACTGCGCTGGCGCATCCTGGCCCGGCTCGCCGTACTCGGCGCCATCGGGGAGGACGACATCGCCGCCGCCCTCGCCACCGACCCCACCGCCACCGGGGAGGAAGGCGCCGCCCGCTGCCGCGCCGCACTGCCGGACGCCCAAGCCAAGGAAGCCGCCTGGAACCGGCTCTTCCACGACGACACCCTGTCCAACTACCTGTTCAGCGCGACCGCCCAGGGCTTCTGGCAGCCCGAACAGGCCGACCTCGTCCGCGACTACGTCCCGCGCTACTACCCGGAGGCGGTCGCCGTCGCCGCCCGCCGCGGACCCGCCATCGGCGACGCCGCCGGCCGCTGGGCCTTCCCCGCCCACGCCGTCGACGAGGACAACCTGCGGGCCGGGCGCGCCTGCCTCGAAGACCCCGAACTCATCCCGCTGCTGCGGCGCAAGCTCGTCGACCAGCTCGACGACCTCGCCCGCGCCCTGCGCGTACGCACCGCGGGCTGACCCACCACCGCCACCGCCCCGCACGACAGGGCCGCCGGTCGAACACCCGGCCGTACCCCCCACCCGTGCGGGGCAATCCGACAAACCCCGGCGGTTACCCCATTCGGGTCTGATCGTTGTGCTGGGCGGGGACCAGGCTGTCCCCGCCCAGCCACGGTTCGAAGGACGCCCCGATGACCAGCCCGCCCGGCACCCCGCCGCCCCCGCCCCCGCTCGCCGGCGGCCCCTGCGGCGCCGACGCCCTGCGGCCCCTGCTCGACACCGTCCTCGACGCCCTGCGCACCGGAGCCGAAGAACGCGGCGGACCCCTGCCCGCCGGCGGACCCGCCACCGTCACCGCCCGCGTCCACGCCGCACTCGGCGACGTACTGCCCGCCCACGGCACCGGCGACCACGAAGCCCTGCGCACCCTCGTCCACGCCCTCACCGCCGGCGCAGCCGACCCCGCCGACCCCCTGTGCGCCGCCCACCTGCACTGCCCGCCGCTCGCCGTCGCCGCAGCCGCCGACCTCGCCGCGAGCGCCCTCAACCCCTCCCTCGACTCCTGGGACCAGGCCCCCGCCGCCTCCGCCGTCGAAGCGCTCCTCACCCGCACCCTCGCCACCGAGTTCTACGGCACCCCCCACGCCGACGCCCTCGTCACCACCGGCGGCACCGAAGCCAACCAGCTCGCCCTCCTCCTGGCCCGCGAACGCCACGGACCCCGCCTCACCGTCCTCCACGGCACCAACGCCCACCACTCCATCCCCCGCTCCGCATGGCTCCTCGGCCTGCCCCCCGCCGTCTCCCTGCCCACCCCCACCGGGACACTCGACCCCGACCGCGTCGCCGAAGCCCTCACCCGCACCCCCGGCCCCGTCCTCGTCGCCGCCACCGCGGGCACCACCGACGCCGGCCTCATCGACCCCCTCGGCCCCCTCGCCGACCTCTGCCACCAGCACGGCGCCGACCTCCACATCGACGCCGCCTACGGGGGCCTCCTCGCCCTCAGCCCCCGCCACCGCGCCAAGGTCGAAGGCCTCTCCCGCGCCCACTCCCTCACCCTCGACCTGCACAAACTCGGCTGGCAACCCGTCGCCGCAGGACTCCTCGCCGTCCCCGACACCGCCCTGCTGGCCCCCCTCGCCCACCAGGCCGACTACCTCAACGCCACCGACGACACCGAAGCCGGCCTCCCCGACCTCCTCGGCCGCTCCCTGCGCACCACCCGCCGCCCCGACGCCCTCAAGATCGCCACCACCCTGCGCTCACTCGGCCGCGACGGACTCGCCCACCTCATCGACCTCACCTGCGCCGCAGCCCACCGGCTCGCCGAACTCCTCGACGCCCACCCCGGCTTCGAACTCCACGCGCACCCCACCATCAGCACGGTCCTCTTCCGCCCCACCCCCACGGACGACGACCAGCTCGCGGCGCTACGCCGCACCCTCCTCCTCGACGGCAGCGCCGTACTCGGCCGCGCCACCGCCGACGGCCGCCTCTGGCTCAAAGCCACCCTCCTCAACCCCCACACCACGCAGCGGGACCTGCAAGCCCTCCTCACCCTCCTGGCCCCGACCCCCTCCCGGAAGGCAGCACCCACCGATGACCGCGCAGCCCGAAGCACCCCATGACCTCGTAGGAATCGGCATCGGCCCCTTCAACCTCTCCCTCGCCGCCCTCGCCCACGGCCTGCCCCGGCAAGGAACCGGCGAACTCGCCACCGCCTTCTACGACCAGCGCCGCGACTTCCGCTGGCACCCCGGACTCCTCATCGACGGGGCCACCCTCCAAGTCCCCTTCCTCGCCGACCTCGTCACCCTCGCCGACCCCACCAGCCCCTGGAGCTTCCTCAACTACCTCCGGCACAAGGAACGCATGTTCCCCTTCTACTTCGCCGAGCAGTTCCACATCCAACGCGCCGAATACGACGCCTACTGCCGCTGGGTAGCCGGCCGCCTCCCCGGACTCCACTTCGGCCACCAGGTCGACGCCGTCCGCTGGAACCCCGAACGCGACCTCTTCGAAGTCGACTTCACCCAACTCGACGCCGACGGCGAAGCCGAAGCCCTCGGCCGCACCTACACCCGCAACCTCGCCCTCGGCATCGGCACCGCCCCCCACATCCCCGAACCCCTGCGCCCCCTCGCCGAAGCCCCCACCGTCCCCGTCATCCACTCCTGCGACTACCTCGACAACCGCGAACGCATCCTCGGCGCCGAACACGTCACCGTCATCGGATCGGGCCAGTCCGGAGCCGAAGTCTTCCTCGACCTGCTCCGCGCCCGCCCCGCCGGCCGCGAACGCCTCACCTGGCTCGCCCGCACCCCCTCCTTCGCCCCCATGGAGTACTCCAAGCTCGGCCTGGAACACTTCACCCCCGACTACACCCGCTACTTCCACGCCCTGCCCGAACCCGTCCGCGACCAGCTCGTCCCCGCCCAATGGCAACTCCACAAGGGCATCGACGCCGACACCATCGCCGCCATCCACGAAGAGCTCTACCGCCGCACCCTCCACGGCGGCTGGCCCGACGCCGTCCTCACCCCCGGAGTCAGCGTCCGCACCGCCGGCCGCGTCGCCACCACCAAAGTCGAACTCCACCTCGAACACACCCAGCAGGGCACCCGCTCCCGCGTCACCACCGACGCCGTCATCCTCGCCACCGGCTACCGCGAACGCCCCCTCACCAGCCTCCTCGCCGGCCTCGACCCGTACCTGCGCAAGGACTCCTGCGGCCGACCCCGCATCGACGACCGCTACCGGATGCTCCTCGACCCCAGCATCACCGGCAGCATCTACGTCCAGAACGGCGAACGCCACACCCACGGCGTCGGAGCCCCCGACCTCGGCCTCGCGGCCTGGCGCAGCGCCGCCATCCTGAACACCCTCACCGGCAAAGAGGCCTACCCGCAGCCCGCCCGCACCGCATTCACCACCTTCGGCCTCGACCAGCGGGAACACGCCCGCCCCCACCCCGCGAGCGAACTGCTCCCACTGGTCGAGCACCCCTGACAGCGACCGGGACGAGACCGGCCACCCCGCGACCGGCCACGCCACGACCGGCCACCCCACCACCGGCCGGAAGAAGAACGGCCGGGCCGAAGAACGGCCCGACGCAGACGACTACGCGAAGACCGGCACCCCGGCCCGCGTCAGCCGCCAGTCCACCGACGCGAACTGCGCGGGATCGATCGTCCCCTTCGCCTTCACCCACTGGATGATCGTGTTGCGTATCTCCTCCGAGTTCGACCACAACTGCCCGGCCTTAGGGACGTGCGGGAAGTTCCCCCCGCCCGAGGCCCGGTAGTTGTTCACCGCCAACACGAACCGCGCCGCCGGATCCACCGGCTTCCCCTGGAAGGACAACCCCGTGATCCGCGACCCCACCGGCTGCGCGATGTCGATGTCGTACGTCAGCCCGTACACCGCGTCATAGTTGTAGTCCGGAACGCTCTCGGAGTTCGTCAACTTCGCCGGATCCACCACATCACCCGGAGCGGTACGCACGTAGTACCGCGCCGAGTACTCCAGGTAGTCCTTCACCTGCGCACCCGTCAGCAGCCGCGCCTCCAGGGTGTTCTCGAACGGGTACAGCCCCGCCGCATCCTTGATCGTCACCTGGCCGGCCGGGATCGACGCCGTCCGCGAGAAACACGAAGCCTGCGACAGCACCGGCAGCGCCGCCCACTGCGTACCCGCCAGCGCCGCCCTCACCGTCTCCGCCTGCACATGGTTGATCAGATCGATGATCGCCACGTCCTTCACCGGACCCTCCGCCGAAGACATCGCCCCCAACGACGTACCGATCACCTGGTTCACGTACCCGACGACCTTGCGGTGCTCGTCCGACAACAACCGCGTGATCTTCGGATCCTCCACCGCCGTGTTCGAGTCCAGCACCTGCGCCGCGACCCTCGCCACCGACCAGCGGCCCCGCTCCCACACCAGCTCGAAGTCGAACAGCGTCAGCCGCTGCCCCCACTTCAACGGCTCGGACAGCACCACGTCCTTGCCGGTCGCCTTGTTCTTCACCCGGTACTCGGGGATCTCCGTGTGCGCGTGACCCACCAGGATCGCGTCGATCCCCGGCACCTGCTCCGCCACCAGCCCGGCCGCGTTCTCGACGTACGGCAACTGGTCCCCGTAGCTCGACGTACCGCTCGACCCCGAGTGCGCCGCCACGACCACCACATCGGCGCCCATCGAACGCAGCCGCGGCACGAACTTCGCCGCCTGCTCCTCCAGCCCCGGGAACGTCATTTTCCCCTGCACGTTCGCCTTGTCCCAGATCGCGATACCCGGATTCGTCAGCCCCAGCACCGCCACCTTCACATCCCGCCCGTGCGGAGTCCGCAACCGGTGCATGCTGTACGGCGGGAACGCCGGCTGCAACGTCTTCGCATCCAGCGCATTCGCCCCCAACAGCGGGAAACGGCACTGCTCCTGGAACTTGCGCAGCACCGGAATGCCGTAATTGAACTCGTGGTTGCCCAACGCCGCCGCGTCGTACCCGATCGCGTTCATCGCCTGTGCCATCGGATGCACCGGACCCCGGCGCGCCGTGATCGGATCCACCTTCGCGTAGTAGTACGCCAGCTGCGTGCCCTGGATCGTGTCACCGGCATCGATCAGCAAGGTGTTGCAGCGCCCCTTCTGCGCCCGCACCCGCTCCACCAGCGTGGAGATCTTCGCGAGACCGACGTCGTTGTGCGCCTTGTCGTCGAACTCCTTGTCCGTGAAGTAATCCCAGTTGAAGACGTTCCCGTGCAGATCGGTCGTCCCCATCACCGTGAACGCATACGTACGCGGCTCCTGCTCGTGACCCGGCTGCTCCCCGCCCGCCGCGGCCGCGGCCGGAGTGCCCGCGGCCCCCGCCAACGCCACGGCCGCACCCGTCGCAGCCGAAGTACCCAGAAATGTCCTGCGGTCGAACGCCATGCCAACTCCCCTGTCTGAGGCGTATACAACGCGCGTAGATTCTGACCCACGGGTAACAAGGCACAACACCCCCACCAGGTTTCGATCCGATGACCACACCCGTACGGGCGACAGTGCGAGAGTGAAACCATGACCCAGGACGCCACGCCCCAGCCCTACGGCACCCCAGAAGTCCCGCGCGTCGCGGTCCGCGGCGAAGCCCGACTCGAAGTCGACCCCGAAATCGCCCGCATCGCCATCACCGTCGGCGCCCGCGGCACCGACCGCCGCACCGCACTCGAAGACCTCACCCGCCGCAACAACGCCGTACTCGACCTCATCAAGAGCTACGGCGACCCCGTCGAAAAACTCGAAACCGGCTCCTTCTCCATCACCCCCGAACTCACCCGCCACGGCCGCGCCGACCGCATCCGCGCCTACCACGGCCGCGTCAACATCACCGCCGAACTGAGCGACTTCACCACCCTCGGCGAACTCACCACCCGCCTCGCCGACCTCGACCTCACCCGCATCGACGGCCCCTGGTGGGCCCTGCGCCCCACCTCACCCGCCCACGGCCAAGCCCGCCGCCAAGCCGTCCTCGAAGCCGTCCAGCGCGCCCGCGAATACGCCGAAGCCCTCGGCGCACGACTCGCCGCCCTCGTCGAACTCGCCGACCTCGGCGCCGAAGACGCCACCCCCTACGGCCACCCCGCCGGAGCCGGCATGCGCACCATGGCCTACGGCGCCCCCGCCGAAGACGCCGGCGCACCCCCACTCGACCTCGAACCCCAACGCCAGACCGTCTACGCCCAGGTGAACGCCCGCTTCACCATGACCCCGCCCCAGCTCTGAAACCCACTCCGCGGGTGCTCCGGGGGTGCTCATCAGAGCACCCCCACGCACATTCAACAAATGTCAACAACCTTTTGCCCAACGGTTGTTGAGTGGACACCCGGAACCAATTTCCTACTCCCTGGTAGGGGCATACGCTCGCCTCATGCGCCGAGCAAAAATCGTTTGCACCCTGGGACCCGCCACCGACTCATACGACCAGATCAAAGCCCTGGTCGAAGCCGGAATGGACATCGCCCGCCTCAACCTCAGCCACGGCACCTACGCCGAACACGAGGAGCGCTACCAGCGCGTACGCAAGGCCTCCGACGAGACCGGCCGCAGCGTCGGCATCCTCGCCGACCTTCAAGGCCCGAAGATCCGACTCGGCCGCTTCCACGAAGGACCCGTACTCCTTGAACGCGGTGACGAATTCACCATCACCGTCGAAGACCACCAAGGCGACCGCCACACCTGCGGCACCACCTACAAAGGCCTCGCCGCAGACGTCACCCCCGGCGAACGCATCCTCGTCGACGACGGCCGCGTCACCCTCCAGGTCACCGACGTCGAAGGACCCCGCGTCCACACCACGGTCATCGAAGGCGGCATGGTCTCCGACCACAAGGGACTCAACCTCCCCGGCGTCGCCGTCTCCGTCCCCGCCCTCTCCGGCAAGGACATCGACGACCTCCGCTGGGCCCTGCGCGCAGGCGCCGACATCATCGCCCTCTCCTTCGTCCGCAGCGGCCGCGACATCGAAGACGTCCACCGCATCATGGACGAAGAAGGCCGCCGGCTCCCCGTCATCGCCAAGATCGAAAAGCCGCAGGCGGTGGAGAACATCGACGACATCGTCGCCGCCTTCGACGGGATCATGGTCGCCCGCGGCGACCTCGGCGTCGAAATGCCACTCGAACAAGTCCCGATCGTGCAAAAGCGCGCCGTCAAACTCGCCAAGCGCAACGCCAAACCGGTCATCGTCGCCACCCAAATGCTCGACTCGATGATCGAAAACTCCCGGCCCACCCGCGCCGAAGCCTCCGACGTCGCCAACGCCATCATCGACGGAACCGACGCCGTCATGCTCTCCGGCGAAACCAGCGTCGGCAAACACCCCGTCGAAACCGTACGCACCATGGCCCGCATCGTCGAAGCCGCCGAAGAAGACATCCTCGCCAAAGGCCTCCCCCCGCTCACCGAACGCAACAAACCCCGCACCCAAGGCGGCGCCGTCGCCCGCGCCGCCGCCGAAATGGGCGACTTCCTCGGCGCCAAATTCCTCGTCGCCTTCACCCAGAGCGGCGACACCGTCCGCCGCCTCTCCCGCTACCGCTCACCCATCCCCCTCCTCGCCTTCACCCCCGACCCCGCCACCCGCTCCCAGCTCAACCTCACCTGGGGCGTCGAAACCTTCCTCGGACCCCACGTCGACTCCACCGACGCCATGGTCGACCAGGTCGAAGAAGAACTCCTGCGGATCGGACGCTGCGTACCCGGCGACATCGTCGTCATCACCGCCGGCTCACCCCCCGGCGTCACCGGCTCCACCAACCTCGTCCGCGTCCACCACATCGGCGACGCCGTCCGCTGACCCCACCCACCGCGTCGGGCCCGCCCCGCCCGACGCGGCCGCCCACCCGCGGCCCCGGTACGCCACTAGTGCTTCGGCCCGATGTGGGTGTCCATGAGCGCCACGGACGCCTTGCGCGCGATGGACACGTTGAACGGGTCGCTGCCCCGGGCGAGGACCGTCCACTCGACGCCGACCTTGGTCAGGGTGTCCGTGCAGAGCCGACGGATGTCATCGGACTTGTTGGTGAAGAAGTACCGGGGGTACTCGTAGCGCTTGCCGTTCCGCACGGTCCAGTTGGTGACCCGGCACCCGTCGGAGTGGATCAGCCCCCGCAGGAACTCCCAGGGGTGGGCGTCGACGATCCCCTGCTGCCACGCTTCGAGCGCGATCCGCCGCTCGTGCTTCTTCCCGGGCCCGTGCTGGGGGAACAGGCACGGCCAGTGCTGCGAGTACGACTTGACCTCTACGCAGCCCTGTCGGCGGACGAGGCCCACTCCAGGCTGGGGCATGACGCGGTGCATGGCCTGCTTGGCGGCCTCGATCAGCCCCGGCCTTGCGGCATCGCAGTACACGGACAGGTGGTGCTGCTTGTACTTGGAGACGATGTGCCCGTCTCCGAGGTACAGGCCCAGCAGGTAGGAGTACGCCCGCTGGTCGAGTGCCCGCCCGGTGCACCTCGGGCAGTCGGTCGGCTGGACGAAGGTCTCCCCGCGACGTCTGCGATCCTGGTGCCGCCACCACCCCACGGTGCCCCGGGGCACGCCGAGCTGCTCGGCAACCACTCGGTTGGTCACGCCTCGGCGCAACAAGAGGACGGCTTCTTCTCGTATCGAAGGATTGTGCTCCACAAGGGGAGACTCGTCGCTATTCGGCTGGGTGGCCGCAATTCGAAGTTTCGTTCACCGTGACGAGTGAAGATCGCCAAACATGCACTGCGACCTTGGAATCGAAGGAGAAGTACCCCGGGTCGGATTCGAACCGACGCTGAATGGGTTTTGAATCCATTGCCTCTACCGCTGGGCTACCGGGGCCCCTTCGAAATGAAGGATACATAAGACCCTCCGTGTCACAAACATACAGGAGCTAGGTAGGCTCGGGGGAGCTGAATCGCCTTGCACCGAGGAGCACCCCGTGACCGCCGAGCACGAGTCGACGCCCACGCCCGACGCCGACCAGTCGCACGTTCCGCCGCTGACGACCCGCGTCGTCATCGCCGAGGACGAGGCGCTCATCCGTCTCGACCTGAAAGAGATGCTCGAAGAGGAGGGGTACTCCGTCGTCGGCGAGGCCGGGGACGGCCAGGCCGCCGTCGAGCTGGCCCGGGAGCACCGGCCCGACCTGGTGATCCTCGATGTGAAGATGCCGGTCCTCGACGGGATCTCCGCGGCCGAGAAGATCGCGGAGGAGTCCATCGCGCCGGTCCTGATGCTGACCGCGTTCTCGCAGCGCGACCTGGTGGAGCGGGCTCGTGACGCGGGGGCGATGGCGTACCTGGTGAAGCCGTTCAGCAAGAGCGACGTCGTTCCGGCCATCGAGATGGCCGTCTCCCGTTTCGCCGAGCTCAAGGCGTTGGAGAAGGAGGTCGCCGACCTCTCGCTGCGGCTGGAGACCCGCAAGCTGGTGGACCGGGCGAAGAGCATCCTGCAGACGCAGTACGGGCTGAGCGAGCCGGCGGCGTTCCGGTGGATCCAGAAGACGTCCATGGACCGTCGTATGTCCATGCAGCAGGTCGCCGAGGCGGTCATCGAGGACGCCGAGGAGAAGAAGCAGAACGCCGCCCAGTAGGGGCGTGGAACGCGCGTGAGGCCCGCCACCGGGAACCGGTGGCGGGCCTCACGTACGTGGTGCGGTGAAGGGTCAGTCCTCGCCGAGGTAGGCCTTGCGGACGTCCTCGTTGACGAGGAGTTCGCGGCCGGGGCCGGAGAGGACGACCTTGCCGATCTCCATGACGTGGCCCTGGTCGGCGAGCGAGAGCGCCGCCTGGGCGTTCTGTTCGACGAGCAGGATCGTCGTGCCCTGGGACTTGAGTTCGGCGATCGTCGCCATGATCTTCTGCATCATGAGCGGCGAGAGGCCCATGGACGGCTCGTCGAGCATGAGCAGCTTCGGCCGGGACATGAGGGCGCGGCCCATGGCGAGCATCTGCTGTTCGCCGCCCGAGAGGGTTCCTGCGGCCTGCTTGCGGCGTTCCCCGAGGATGGGGAAGAGGTCGTAGGCGCGCTGGACGTCCTTTTGGATGCCGTCCTTGTCGCTGCGCAGGAAGGCGCCGAGGAGGAGGTTGTCCTCGATGGTCATGCGCGGGAAGATGTGCCGTCCCTCGGGGGAGTGGGCGAGTCCGAGCGCGACGATGTCGTGTGCGGGGACTTTTTTGAGTGACTTGCCCTGGAACTTGATCTGGCCGCCGCGCGGTTTGATCAGGCCGGAGAGGGTGCGCAGGGTCGTGGTCTTGCCGGCGCCGTTGGTGCCGATGAGGGTGACGATCTCGCCCTCGTCGACGCTGAAGGAGATGCCTTTGACGGCTTCGATCTTGCCGTAGGCGACGCGGAGGTCCTCGACCTCGAGGAGTGCGGTCACTTGGCTTCTCCGTCCGTGCTGGTGGTGCTGTGCGCCTCGGTGGCCTCCGGGGTCTCGGCGGCTTCGGGGGCCGCGGGAGCGTCGGTGGCCTCGGTGGCTGCGGGTGCCTCCGTGGTCTCGGCGGTTTCCGTGGTCGCGGTGGTCTCCGCGGTGACGGGGGCCTCGGCGGTGACGGGGGCCTCGGCGGCCTCGACTTCCGCGATCTCCTCGTCGCCGGGGGCGCCTTCGAAGGGTTCGCCGAGGTAGGCGGCGACGACGCGTTCGTCGCTCTGGACCTCGGTGGCGGTGCCTTCGATGAGCTTTTCGCCCTGGACGAGGCAGGCGACGCGGTCGCAGAGGTTGAAGATGAAGCGCATGTCGTGCTCGATGACGAGGACGGCGATGCCCTTGTCCCGGATGGCGAAGATGAGTTCTTCGGTGGTCCGGGTCTCCTGCGGGTTCATGCCGGCGGTGGGCTCGTCCAGGAGGATGAGGCCGGGGTCGCTGGCGAGGGCGCGGGCGATCTCCAGCTTGCGCTGCTCGCCGTAGGGCAGGTTGCGCGCCAGGTGTTCGGCCTTGTGGGCCAGGCCGATGAACTCCAGGAGTTCCATGGCCTTCTCGCGGCTGGCTTCTTCGGCGCGGCCGAAGCTGGGCAGGCGCAGGAGGGCGGCCCAGAGGCCTTCCTTGGTGCGGGTGTGGCGGCCGACGAGCACGTTTTCCAGGACCGTCATGTTGTTGAAGAGACGGATGTTCTGGAAGGTGCGGGCGATGCCGGCGGCGGTCACCTTGAACGACTTGGGGGGCAGGACCGTGCCCTTGTACCGGACTTCGCCCTCGGTGGGGATGTAGAGGCCGGTGAGGCAGTTGAAGAAGGTGGTCTTGCCGGCGCCGTTGGGGCCGATGAGGCCGACGATCTCGCCGCTGCGGACGGTGAGGTCGACGTTTTTGACGGCGGTGAGGCCGCCGAATCGCATGGTGACGCCGCGGGCGTCGAGGACGGTCTCGGCGGTTGCCGTGGTGGTCGTCGTCATGGGTCAGACCCCTGTCTTGCCGAGGACTGTGGGCGCTTCGAGGTCCGCGTGGAGTTCGAGCTGGTTGCGCCGGTTGGGGATGAGGCCTTCGGGGCGCAGGCGCATGAGGATGACGAGCGCGATGCCGAAGACGAGGAGCTGGTATTCGCCCAGGAACTGGAGCTTGTTGGGGATCATGAAGAGGAGGGCGCCGCCGACGAGGGGGCCGGAGATGGTGCCCATGCCGCCGAGGACGACTGCGGCGAGGAGGAATGCCGAGTTCGGGGGGACGGCGTTGGCGAAGACGTACTGGTCCGGGGTGACGGTGTAGTTCACGTGGGCCTGTACGGCGCCGGCGAGGCCGGCGAGGGTGGCGCCGAGGGCGAAGGCGACGAGTTTGACGCGGAAGCCGTTGATGCCCATGGCTTCGGCGGCGGTTTCGTCTTCGCGGATGGCGACCCATGCGCGGCCGATGCGGGATTCCGCGCTGCGGCGGAAGACCATGATCACGATGAGGGTGACCAGGAGCATCAGCAGGAAGTAGTTGGCGAAGCGGCCGACGGTGAATCCGGCGATGGTGTGGTTGGCGCCGAAGTCGAATCCGAAGAGGTCGACGTTGGGGACGCCGGCGATGCCGTTGGGGCCGTTGGTGAGGTCGGGGCCGGAGACGCCGTCGAGGTTGTTCATGGAGATCCGGAAGATCTCTCCGAAGCCGAGCGTCACGATGGCGAGGTAGTCGCCGCGCAGGCGCAGGGTCGGGGCGCCGATGAGGACGCCGAAGACCATGGAGGCGGCGGCGCCGAGGAGGATGGCGGCCCAGAAGGGGAGGTGTACTCCGAAGGGGGAGTTGGGGGAGCCGGAGACCAGGGCGGCGGTGTAGGCGCCGACGCCGAGGAAGGCGACGTAACCGAGGTCGAGGAGGCCGGTGAGGCCGACGACGATGTTCAGGCCGAGGGCGACGGTGGCGAAGATGAGGATGTTGACGCCGAGGGTCGCGTACTGGTCGTCGGTCTGGGTGAGCGGGAAGGCCGCTGCGGCGGCGAAGGCGCCGACGAGTGCGACGTTGCGGTGCTTGGTGGTGAGTGCGGTGAAGCGGGCGAGCAGGCCGGCCTTGTTGAGGGCGGCGAAGCCGAAGCCGGCGGTGATGAGGAAGCCGAGGAAGAGTTCCTGGTACGGCGTGGTGATGCCGTAGGTGAAGACTCCGAGGGTGACGGCCAGGACGGCTGCGATCAGCAGGATCTCGGCCCAGGCCGGGAGGGTCCGGGCGGGGCGCGGGGTGTCGGTGGCGAGGGCGGCCTTGATGGTCGTCCAGGTGTTGCCGAGGTGGTGCTTGCGCTGTTCCCAGGGGGTGTCGTCGGGGTCCGGGGCGTCCAGGGCGGGGCGCTCGAAGGGGAGTGCGAGCGCGCCGGTCAGGGCGAGGAGGGTGACGAGGGCGACGAGGTAGCCGCCGGGTTCGAGGTTGACGACGCCGCCGAGGGTGACGGTGATGCTGATGACCGTGTACCAGGCGGTGGCGAAGGCGGCGAGTGCGGCGAGTTTGAGTGCCGCGTCGGCGCCTGCGGGGGCGAGCCAGCGCAGGCCCTTGACTCCGTAGGAGGCGAGTCCGAAGAGGGTGGTGAGGGCGCCGCCGATGAGGACGAGCCACTGGAGGCCGCCGGGGTAGCCGTAGACGGTGAGGTCTCCGGGGAAGGCGGCTGTCCAGGTCCAGGACAGGAAGCAGGAGAGGACGGTGAGGACGCCGCCTGCGGTGGCGAGGAGGCGGGCCGTCTTCTCGGGGATCGCGATGAAGCCGGTGTCGGCTGCGGTGGTCTTCGCGGTGTCCGCGGTGATGGTCGTCATGGTTCTCACGCCCTGTCCGCCACGCGCTCGCCCAGCAGGCCCTGGGGCCGCAGGAGGAGCACGAGGATGAGGAGTACGAACGCCCAGGTGTTGCCCCAGGACTGGCCGCCGAGCTGGCTCATGCCGGGGACGTCGGCGATGTAGGCGGTGGTGAGGGTCTCGGCGAGGCCGAGGACCAGGCCGCCGATCATGGCGCCGTAGATGTTCCCGATGCCGCCGAGGACGGCGGCGGTGAAGGCCTTGAGGCCGAGGATGAAGCCCATGCGGTAGTTGACTTCGCCGTACTTGAGGCCGTAGGCGACGGCTCCGACGGCGGCGAAGGCGGCGCCGAGGGCGAACGCGACCGTGATGATGCGGTCGGTGTTGATGCCCATGAGCTTCGCGGTGTCCGGGTCCTGGGCGGTGGCCTGCATGCCGCGGCCGGTGCGGGTCTTCTTGACGAAGAAGCCGAGGAAGGCCATGGAGATGGGGGCGGCGATGAGGAGGAAGACGTCACCGGTCTGGATGGTGACGCTGCCGAGGTGGAAGGCGCCCCCGGGGATCTGGGGGAAGACGACGGAGGACTTCGCGTCGGGGTACCAGGCCCATACCGCCTGCTGGAGGACGATGGAGAGGCCGATGGCGGTGATGAGCGGGGCGAGGCGGGGCGCTGTGCGCAGCGGCCGGTAGGCGAAGCGTTCGGCTCCCACGGCTATGAGGGTGGCGACGATGACCGCGCCTATGAGCATGAGCGGCAGCGCGATCCACATGGTGGTGCCGGTGGGGAGCATCAGCCAGACCGTGAGGGCTCCGAAGCCTCCGGTCATGAAGATCTCGCCATGCGCGAAGTTGATGAGCTGGACGATGCCATAGACCATCGTGTAGCCGATGGCGACGAGCCCGTACATGGATCCCAGTAGCAGGCCGTTGACCAGCTGTTGCGGCAGTTCGTGCACCGCAGGTCCTCCGAGTCTTTCGACGGATGTGACACCGCGCGGGGCGCTGTGCGCGCCCCGCGCGGCTGATGAGGGGTGAGCTGCTAGCGAGCTAGCGGAGGAGGGTCAGCTGCCGAGGGTGCCGGATTCGACGGTCTTGAAGTCGTCGCCGTCGACCTTGTAGACGGTCAGCTGCTTGTTGGTGGCGTCACCGAACTCGTCGAAGGAGACCTTGCCGGTCACACCGTCGAAGTTGACGTTCTGGACGGCTTCGAGGACCTTGGCGCGGGCGTCCGAGGGGAGCTTGCCGTTGTTGTCGTCGACGACCTTCTTGACGGCTTCGATGACGGCCCAGGCGGAGTCGTAGGAGTAGCCGCCGTAGGCCGAGTAGTCGTCCTTGTAGCCGGCCTTCTTGTAGTTGGCGATGAAGTCCTTGGCGGAGGGCAGGGTCTCGACGGGTGCGCCGACGGAGGTGCACAGGTCGCCCTGGGCTTCGGCGCCGGCGAGCTCGACGTACTTCTTGTCCTTCATGCCGTCGCCGCCGACGAGGGGGATGTTGGTGCCGGAGGCCTTGATCTGCTTGCTGAGGGGGCCGGCTGCCGGGTATTCGCCGCCGTAGTAGACGACGTCGGCGCCGGAGCTCTTGACCTGGGTCACGATCGCGGAGAAGTCCTTGGACTCCGGGTCGATGTGGCCTTCGCCGGCGACCTGGCCGCCGAGCTTGGTGAACTCGCCCTTGAAGGTTCCGGCGAGGCCGGCGCCGTAGGTCTTCTTGTCATCGATGATGAAGACCTTCTTCTTGCCCGCCTTGTTGAAGAGGTACTGCGCGGCGAAGGGGCCCTGGATGGCGTCCGTGGTCGCGGTGCGGAAGTAGCTCTTGTAGGTGCGGACCTTCTGGCCTTCGGCCCACTTGGGGCCCTGGGTCAGGGAGGGGCTGGTGTTGGCCGGGGAGATCTGGGCCAGCTTGGCGTCGTCGAAGACCTTCTGCATCGACTCGGACACCGAGGAGTTGAGCGGGCCGACGACGCCGAGGACGGTCTTGTCGGCGGTGAGCTTGGTGGCGTTCTGCTGACCGGAGGAGGCCTGGGCCTGGTCGTCGAGGGCCTGGATCTTGAAGGTGACGCCCTTGACGTACTTCTTCTCGTTGGCCTGCTTCGCGGCGAGGTCGGCGGAGTTCTTGATGCCGAGGCCGAGGGCGGAGAGGTCGCCGGTCAGCGGGGCGTCGACGCCTATGACGACCGTGGTGCCGCCACCGTCACCGGTGGAGCCGGCCTTGTCGTCGCGCGAGCCACAGGCGGTGAGAGTGAGAGCGCCTGCGGCGAGGGCGGCCGTCACGGCGATGAGCTGACGATGACGCACGATCAGTCCTTTCCTGGCGCCGCGTCCCCCCTGGGACGCGTCGAGTCGAACGCGCGGAACCGAACTGAATGGAATCCGGTGGTCGCGGTAACTGGCGGTGACTCTAAGCGGGACTTCGGACGTTATGGAGGGCTCAGGCCAATGATGTGACTCTCTTGTTATGCCACGGCGTAATACATACCGGACCGCTGCGGGTGGAACGGGGGAATTCCGGCCGGTTTCGTGCAGTCCGCATGGTGAGATCCGGCAGGACCGTGGGGCGGTTTGAGTCCTGTCCTTCCAGGACTCTGGGGCGTTTTGCTCATGACGGCGTCGGGGTGCCGACGTCTCGATCTTCGGGACAGGCCCTGGTCAGAGCGACGGAAAGATCCCGTGCATAACGGTCACCGGGGATGTAACTGTGGTCCTCTTTCAGGATTCCATTACTGAGGGTTACTTCCAGAAAAGGGAGCCCGGAATTCCGTGCTACATGCACGCAGTCGTCGACCCGAATCCCGATCACGAGCTCCCGCAGCTCCCCCTCGGCCACCACGAGGGGCAGCGCCGGCCGGATCACTACGCTCAGTGCCCGCGACGGCTGGGTGATCCGGTCGATCGAGACGGGCCGGGCGGACCCGCTGCGCACACGCACAGTGAAGGCGAACGCGAGGTCCGCCGTGGGTGGATCGACCGGTTCGCCGTAGGAGAGGGAGACGGTCTGGGAAGGTGCCGCCTGCGTCTGCGGCGCGGGCCGGGAGCGTGTGGCGTACCGGTGGGCGACCCCGAAGGCCAGTCCCGCGGCGCAGACCAGGGCCACGAGGGCGATGGCCGCCCGGCGGCGGCGTCCGTGGCGGGAGCCGGTCCACCTCGGAACGGGTCTACGGGGCTCCGCGCGCGGGACGTCGTGGTCCGAGGTGCCCTCGCCGGGCTCGACCGGCCCGATGCCGCCGCTCACGGGCGGGACCCGCCGGCCGGGGCGCCCGGGACGGCGTACGCCGTGCTCAGGGCGGCTGCGCTCAGGGCGGCTGTGCTCAGGACTTTGGTCGCCGGGCAGGCGGCGGTGGCGCGCCGCGGCGCCGGTCCGGATCCCATGCGGGGAACGCTAGACCGGCGCCGGGGGCAGCACAACTGCTGCCGGGGGAAGGGGCGTTACGAGTTCGTGTCGCGCAGGAGACAGGTGAGGCGGGCCGTGCAGACGCGCTTGTCCTGGTCGTCGGTGATGACGATCTCGAAGGTGGCGGTGGAGCGGCCCTTGTGGACGGGGGTGGCGACGCCGGTGACCAGGCCGGAGCGGGCGCCGCGGTGGTGGGTGCAGTTCAGGTCGACGCCGACGGCGATCTTGTTGATGCCGCCGTGCATCATCGCGCCGACCGAGCCGAGGGTTTCGGCGAGGACGGCGGAGGCGCCGCCGTGCAGGAGTCCGTAGGGCTGGGTGTTGCCCTTGACGGGCATGGTGCCCACCACGCGGTCGGCCGAGGCCTCCAGGATGCGGATGTCCATGCGCTCGCCGAGGTCGCCCGCCGAGAACAGGGCGGGCAGGTCGACGCCCAGGGCCGCGTACTCGTCGAGGACCTCCTGCGGGAACTTCACTGCGTGCTGCTCGCCCATGGGCCGGCTCCGTTCGTGTGTCAACGTTCGTTAACCATCTTGTCCTGGGGTCGTTCTATCAGGCCGGTTCGAAGCGCACGACGACGGACTTGCTCGCGGGGGTGTTGCTGGTGTCGGCGGTGGAGTCCAGGGGGACCAGCACGTTGGTCTCGGGGTAGTACGCGGCGGCGCAGCCGCGGGCCGTCGGGTAGTGCACGACGCGGAAGCCCGGGGCGCGGCGCTCCACGCCGTCGGACCACTCGCCGACGAGGTCGGTGTAGGCGCCGTCGGCCAGGCCCAGCTCGGCCGCGTCCTCGGGGTGGACCATGACGACGCGGCGGCCGCCGGTGATGCCGCGGTAGCGGTCGTCGAGGCCGTAGATGGTGGTGTTGTACTGGTCGTGGCTGCGCAGGGTCTGGAGCAGCAGCCGCCCCGCGGGGACCTTCGGGTATTCCACGGGCGCGGCGGTGAAGTTGGCCTTGCCGGTCTTGGTGGGGAAGCGGCGCTCGTCGCGCGGGGCGTGGGGGAGGCGGAACCCGCCCGGGCGGGCGGCACGGGCGTTGAAGTCCTCGAAGCCGGGGACGACGCGCGAGATCCGGTCGCGGATGGCTGCGTAGTCCTTCTCGAACTCCTCCCACGGGGTGCGCGAGGCCCCGCCCAGTACGGCGCGGGCCAGGCGGGCGACGATCGCGGGTTCGGAGAGCAGGTGGGGGGAGGCGGGGGCCAGGTTGCCGCGGGAGGCGTGGACCATGCCCATGGAGTCCTCGACCGTGACGAACTGCTTGCCGCTCGCCTGGACGTCCTTGTCGGTGCGGCCGAGGGTGGGCAGGATCAGGGCGCGCCTGCCGGTGACGGCGTGGGAGCGGTTGAGCTTGGTGGAGACGTGCACGGTCAGGGCGGCGCGGCGGATCGCGGCTTCGGTGACGTCGGTGTCGGGGGTGGCGCCGACGAAGTTGCCGCCCATGGCGAAGAGCACCTTGGCCTTGCCGTCGCGCAGGGCCTCGATGGAGCGGACCACGTCGTAGCCGTGGTGGCGGGGCGAGGTGATGCCGAATTCCGCGTCGAGGGCGTCGAGGAAGGCCGGTGCGGGCCGTTCGAAGATGCCCATCGTGCGGTCGCCCTGGACGTTGGAGTGGCCGCGGACGGGGCAGACGCCGGCGCCGGGCCGGCCGATGTTGCCGCGCAGCAGGAGCAGGTTCACGACCTCGCGGATGGTGGCGACGGCGTGCTTGTGCTGGGTCAGGCCCATGGCCCAGCAGACGATGGTGCGCTGCGAGGCGAGGATCATGGCCAGGGCGCGTTCGATCTCGGGGCGGGCGAGGCCCGTGGCGGTGAGGGTCTGCGCCCAGTCGGCTTCCTTGGCGGCGGCCGCGAATTCCTCGTAGCCGTGGGTGTGCTCGCGGATGAAGGCCTCGTCGGTGGCGCCGCCGGCCTCGATGACGAGCTTGTTCAGGAGGCGGAAGAGGGCCTGGTCGCCGCCGATGCGGATCTGCAGGAACAGGTCGTTCAGGGCGGTGCCCTTGAGCATGCCGAGCGGGGTCTGGGGGTTCTTGAACCGCTCCATGCCGGCCTCGGGCAGCGGGTTCACCGAGATGATCTTCGCGCCGGAGGACTTGGCCCGTTCCAGGGCGGAGAGCATGCGCGGGTGGTTGGTGCCCGGGTTCTGCCCCGCGACGATGATCAGGTCGGCCTGGTGGAGGTCTTCGAGGGAGACGCTGCCCTTGCCGATGCCGATGGTCTCGTTCAGTGCGGAGCCCGAGGACTCGTGGCACATGTTGGAACAGTCCGGCAGGTTGTTGGTGCCGAACTCGCGGGCGAAGAGCTGGAAGAGGAAGGCCGCCTCGTTGCTGGTGCGGCCGGAGGTGTAGAAGAGAGCCTCGTCGGGGGAGCCGAGGGCGTGCAGCTCCTCCGCGATGATCTCGAAGGCCCGCTCCCAGGACACGGCCTCGTAGTGGTCGGAGCCCTCCGCCAGGTACATGGGCTCGGTGATGCGGCCCTGCTGGCCGAGCCAGTAGCCGCTGCGGTCGGCGAGCTCGGACACCGGGTGCGCGGCGAAGAAGTCCGGGGTCACCCGGCGCAGCGTCGCCTCCTCGGCGACGGCCTTCGCGCCGTTCTCGCAGAACTCGGCGGTGTGCCGCTCGTCGCCCTCGGGCCAGGCGCAGCCGGGGCAGTCGAAGCCGCCCTTCTGGTTGACCTTGAGGAGGGTGCGGGCGGTGCGGGTCAGGCCCATCTGCTGCCCGGCGATCTTGAGGGTGTGCCCGATCGCGGGCAGGCCGGCCGCGGCGTGCTTGGGGGGCGCGACCTGCGGCGCGTCCTGTATGGGATCACCTGCGGGCGGCTTGGTGGCCATGTCGCTCCCCTTTGAGCAGTCGGGCATCGCGTCGGCCGGGCCGCGCGCGTTCGCGTGTCCGCACGATCCTGCCACGCCCCGCCGACATCCCGGACGGCGAGAGCTGCCGTCGGGGATTGTCACAGGGGACGCCTAGGATCGGAGGCGTGGCAGATTCAGCATCGAAGAAGACCGACCAGCCGACCGCAGCGGACCGCCCCCGCCTGATGCTCATGGACGGGCACTCCCTGGCGTACCGGGCGTTCTTCGCGCTGCCCGCGGAGAACTTCACGACCGCGACGGGCCAGCCGACCAACGCCATCTACGGCTTCGCGTCGATGCTGGCGAACACGCTGCGCGACGAGGCGCCCACGCACTTCGCGGTGGCGTTCGACGTGTCCCGCAAGACGTGGCGGGCGACGGAGTTCCCCGAGTACAAGGCGAACCGCTCCAAGACGCCCGACGAGTTCAAGGGGCAGGTGGAGCTGATCGGCGAGCTCCTGGACGCGATGAACGTGCCGCGGTTCGCGGTCGACGGCTTCGAGGCCGACGACGTGATCGCGACGCTGGCCACGCAGGCCGAGGCCGAGGGCTTCGAGGTGCTGATCGTCACGGGTGACCGGGACTCCTTCCAGCTCGTCTCCGAGCACACCACCGTGCTCTACCCGACCAAGGGCGTCTCCGAGCTGACCCGCTTCACCCCGGAGAAGGTCGAGGAGAAGTACGGGCTCACCCCGCAGCAGTACCCGGACTTCGCGGCGCTGCGCGGCGACCCGTCCGACAACCTGCCGGGTATCCCGGGCGTCGGCGAGAAGACGGCAGCCAAGTGGATCACGCAGTTCGGGTCGTTCAAGGAACTGGTGGAGCGCGCCGAGGAGGTCAAGGGCAAGGCGGGGCAGAACTTCCGCGACCACCTGGAGTCGGTGAAGCTCAACCGCGTCCTGACGGAGATGGTCAAGGACGTCGAGCTGGCCAAGGCCCCCGCCGACCTGGCCCGCGTCCCCTACGACCGCTCCGCTGTGACCGGTGTGCTGGACGTGCTGGAGATCCGCAACGCCTCGCTGCGCGAGCGGCTGCTGGCGATGGACCCGGGCGCCGCCGAGGCGCCGGCGCCCGCACCGGCGGCCGGGGTGGAGCTGGACGGGTCCGTGCTGGGCGCCGGCGAGCTCGGCCCCTGGCTGGAGCGCCACGCCGGTGAGGCGCTCGGCGTGTCGACCGTCGACAGCTGGGGCCTGGGCCAGGGCAACATCAGTGAGATCGCGCTGGCGACGGCCGGGGGGCCCGCCGCCTGGTTCGAGCCGTCGGAGCTGGACGAGGCGGACGAGCGTGCCTTCGCCGCCTGGGCCGCCGACCCGGCCAGGCCCAAGGTCGTGCACAACGCCAAGGGCCTGATGCGGGTCTTCCCGGAACACGGCTGGAGCCTCGCGGGCGTCACCATGGACACCGCGCTCGCCGCCTACCTGGTCAAGCCCGGCCGCCGCTCCTTCGCGCTGGACGCCCTGTCCAACGAGTACCTGCACCGCGAGCTCGCCCCGGCGGCCGCCGATGGCCAGCTCGCCTTCGGAGCCGACGAGACCGCCGAGGCGGAGGCGCTGATGGCGCAGGCCCGCGCCGTCCTGGACCTGGGCGAGGCCTTCACCGGCAAGCTCGACGAGGTGGGCGCCGCCCGGCTGCTCCACGACATGGAACTGCCGACCTCCGAACTGCTGGCCCGGATGGAGCGGGCCGGCGTCGCCGCCGACCGCGACCACCTCGAAGGCATGGAGCAGCAGTTCGCCGGGGCCGTGCAGCAGGCGGTGAAGGAGGCGCACGCGGCCGTCGGCCACGAGTTCAACCTCGGCTCGCCCAAGCAGCTCCAGGAAGTGTTCTTCGGCGAGCTGGACCTGCCCAAGACGAAGAAGACCAAGACCGGCTACACCACCGACGCGGACGCCCTGGCCTGGCTCGCGACGCAGACCGACCACGAACTCCCGGTGATCATGCTCCGGCACCGGGAGCAGGCCAAGCTGCGCGTCACCGTCGAGGGCCTGGTCAAGTCGATCGCCGCCGACGGCCGCGTCCACACCAGCTTCAGCCAGACCGTCGCCGCCACCGGACGACTGTCCTCCACCGACCCGAACCTGCAGAACGTGCCGGTGCGCACCGACGAGGGCCGGGCCATCCGCCGCGGCTTCGTCGTCGGCGAGGGCTACGAGTCCCTCATGACCGCCGACTACAGCCAGATCGAGCTGCGCGTCATGGCCCACCTCTCCGAGGACGAGGGCCTGATCGAGGCGTTCCTGTCGGGCGAGGACCTCCACACCACCGTCGCCTCCCAGGTGTTCGGCGTGGAACGCGACCGCGTCGACCCGGAGATGCGCCGCAAGATCAAGGCCATGTCGTACGGCCTGGCCTACGGCCTGTCCGCCTTCGGCCTCTCGCAGCAGCTGAACATCGAACCGGCCGAGGCGCGGGGCCTGATGGAGACGTTCTTCGAGCGGTTCGGCGGGGTCCGCGACTACCTCCAGCGCGTCGTGGAGGAAGCCCGCGCCACCGGCTACACCGAGACCGTACTGGGCCGCCGCCGCTACCTGCCCGACCTCAACAGCGACAACCGGCTGCGCCGTGAGGCCGCCGAGCGGATGGCGCTCAACGCCCCCATCCAGGGCACCGCCGCCGACATCGTCAAGGTCGCCATGCTCCGCGTCGACCGGGCCCTCACCGAGGCCGGGCTCACCTCGCGCATGCTGCTCCAGGTCCACGACGAAATCGTGCTGGAGATCGCTCCCGGCGAGCGCAAGAAGGTGGAGGAGCTGGTGCGCCGCGAGATGGCCGCCGCCGTCGACCTGCGCGCCCCGCTGGACGTGTCCGTGGGCGTCGGCCCGGACTGGGAGTCCGCCGCGCACTGATCGCGGCCACCGCCGCCCCGGCGCCCGTCCCCGCTACGCGGTGGGGACGGGCGTCCGCGTCTCCTCGTCACTTCCCCGGCCGGCGCCGCCCCGCCGGTTGCCTGCCCGCCGCTCGCCGCCGCGGTGACGCAGCCGCACCAGGGCCCCGTAGAGCAGCAGCGCCACCATCAGGCCGCCGCCCGCGCCGAAGCAGACGGTCGGAATGATGTCGAGGGGCGTGCGGATCCGGTCGAAGAACGTGAAGTAGCGCAGCACCCGCATCGTGACCCCCGCGCCGACGCACGCCGCCAGGAGCACAGCGGCGCACCACACCTCCGCCCGCCCCAGCGACGGCACGGACCGCGGAACGGGCGAGAGCGGCAGCCGGCGCAGGGCCGTCACCGTGAACCACAGCAGGGCGCAGGCGGCGAGCGCCGAACTGCCGTACTGGAGGTAGGAGTAGAGCGGCAGACCGAACGCGAGCGGCTCGCCCAGCGCGGGCAGGACATCGGTGCCCCACCGGTCGAGGTGCGTGAAACTGTCCCACACCACGTGCGTCAAGGAGCCGGACACCGCCGAGAGGTAGAACCAGAGCGCGAGCGCGGCCGGCCGGCGGCCCGCCCGCCAGTCCTCACCCCGCAGCAAGGCGTACGCCCTGCCCCGCCAGGCGGGTGGCAGCAGGGCGATCAGGGGCTCGCGCAGAAGCAGCCAGCAGGCCGCCATGGCGGCGGTCAGCGCGGCGTCGGCCGTCACCACCCCCGGAAGGGAGTGGGTGAACCCGCCGTACCCCATCACCCCCTCCACCACCGCGTCCAGGAAGTAGAACGTGTCGGGGGCGAACGAACCCAGTACCAGCGCGGAGGCGACCAGCGGCCCGCGGGCCCGCCCGGCCCGACGGACGGCCGGAAGTACGGCTGCCGCGTGGCTGAGAGTGAACGGCATGGTGCCCCTTCTCGTTCCCGAACGGTCCGGGACAGTATGCGGGACCTGCGCAGGAGGTGGGGGAATGGTGAAGTCCCGGCGCCTGTACGTGCCTTGTGCAGGCAGTTGACGTAGGGTCACGCGGACGTCGACGGGGAGGAGTCAGGCTCATGCGGGGACGAATACCGGCCCGGTTCGGTCGGCTGCGCAGGAGCGGCGCCGCCGCCCTAGTCTCCGCGCTGGTGGTGGCCGCGGTGACCGCCTCCCAGGGGCCCGCCTCGGGAACCGAGGACCGGGCACCGGTCGCCGCCGGCGAGGGACGCGGCCCCTCCGCGACCGCCCCGCAGGGCGGGGACTCCGCCTACTCCACCGAACTGCCGCCGCCCGTCGGGCCACAGCCGTCCGAGGACCCGACGCCCTCACCCGCGCCGACGGGTACGGCCGGGGAGTCGCACACCGAGCCGGTGGCCATGGGCGGGGCCGAGGGTGCGCGGGGGATACCGGCGAGCGTGCTCGCGGCGTACCGGCGCGCCGAGCGGAGGATCGCGGACACCGACCCCGGGTGCGGACTGCCCTGGCAACTGCTCGCGGCGATCGGCAAAGTGGAGTCCGGGCAGGCCGGAGGCGGCCGGGTGGACGCCGCGGGCACCACCTTGCGGCCGATCCTCGGCCCCGTGCTCGACGGCAACGGCTTCGCGAGCATCAGTGACACCGACGGGGGCGCGTACGACGGCGACGCCCGCTACGACCGGGCCGTCGGGCCGATGCAGTTCATCCCGTCCACCTGGGCGACCTGGGGCCAGGACGGCAACGGCGACGGCCGGCGGGACCCGAACAACGTGTACGACGCGGCGCTGGCCGCCGGGCGCTACCTGTGCGCGGGCGGCCGTGACCTGCGGGTGGGCGCCGACCTGGACCGGGCGGTGCTGTCGTACAACCAGTCCGGGGAGTACCTGAGGACGGTGCGGTCCTGGTTCACGTACTACCTCGACGGTACGCGGGAGGTCCCGGACGAAGCCGGCCCGGGCGCGGGGACCCCCACGCCCGCGCAACCCGAGCCCACGCCGACGCCCACCCCGACACCCAAGCCGACGCCGACGCCGGTACCCACCCCGACGCCCACCCCCACCCCCACCCCCACCCCCACGCCCACGCCCACGCCGACGCCGACGCCGAGGCCGACTCCCACCCCCAGCCCGACGCCGACCCCGAAGCCCACGCCGACGCCTAGCCCTACCCCCACGCCGACCCCGACCCCGACCCCGACTGCGAAGCCCACGCCGGCGCCCACCCCCACGCCGACGCCGAAGCCCTCCGCCACCGCGAAGCCGTCCGCCACCCCCACCCCGAAGACCGGCTCCACCCAGGCCCCCACCCCCCGCCCGAGCCGCTCCGGAACCCTCTAGCCGAACGGTTCTCATCTCCGCCCGGCGTTGCTACGGTGCCCCCTCTCTGACACCCCATCAGATCCGGAGGCCCCGTATGCGCGCACTCGTCGCCGCCGCCGTCGGGCTGGCCGCCGCGCTGGCCCTCGTCTTCGCCGTCACGGCGCTCGGGGTGCCCGAAGGCACGACCTCGCCCAGACCCCTGCTCACCACCGCGCCCGCCGCGCCCGGAAAGTAGAGGAGGGCCGGCCGTGCGACGCAGAGCGAGCCTCGTCCTGCTTGCCGTAGCCGTGTTCTGCGCAGCCTTCGCACCGCTGCTGCGCTGGTACGCGTACCCCCGCCTCGCCAAGATCCCGCCGAACCAGTACCAGGAGATGGTCCTGGAGGCGAAGGATGCGACCCTGCTCGACTACACCGCCGGCATGCAGCCCAAGAAGGTCGACAAGGTCACCATCGTCCAGACGCTCAAGGGCAACGTCGAGGCGTCCCGGCAGATCGAGGCGAGCGCCGGCAAGGACGTCGTCGTCTGGGACACGCTGTCCTACATCATGGGCCCCGACGGCAAGATGGTCTCCCAGATCCCCGAGCGGTACGTCTTCGACGCCCACACCCAGGACCCGGTGCACGCCACCGGCGAAATGGTCGACGGGGACCCGGTCAGGCGCGAGGGCATCGAGTTCAAGTGGCCGTTCTTCACCGAACCGCGCGACTACCTCTACTTCGACGCCCAGACGCGCAGCTCCTCACCCATCCACTACGTCGGCCCGCGCACGTTCAAGGGCATGGACGTCTACTACTTCGAGCAGACCGTCCCGTGGACGAAGGTCCCCCTGCCGAAGAAGATGCCGATCGAGGGCATCGACCCCAAGACGTTCGAAGAGAGCACCGGCACCAGCCTCTGGTACACGGTCAAGGCCATGTTCTGGGTGGACCCGGTGACCGGCGCGCCCGTCAACGCCGAGCAGCAGATCCAGCAGGAGATGCGCGGCGGGATCGCGGCCGGAGCGCCCGACGGCAGGCTGACCGTCTTCGCCGGGGACGTGAGGATACGCCCGGACTACTCCGCGTACACCGTGGACCTGGTGCGGTCGAACCGCGTCAAGGTCCTCGCCCTGCACACCTACGCCCCCCTCGGGCTGACGGTCGGCGGACTCGCCTTCCTCGGGCTCGCCCTGTGGCTGGAGGCGCGCGGCCGGCGCCGCGACGCGGACCTCACCGCCTGAGCCGGGCGTTGGTGTGCCGGGTCGGCTCGGCGGTCGCGGGGTCTTCGGGCCAGGGGTGCTTGGGGTAGCGGCCGCGCAACTCGGCGCGGACGGCGCGGTAGCCGCCCTGCCAGAAGGAGGCGAGGTCGGCCGTGACGGCGGCGGGCCGCCCGGCCGGAGACAGGAGGTGGACGAGTACGGGAACCCCCGCCACCCGCGGGGTGTCGGCCAGCCCGAACAGCTCCTGGAGCTTCACGGCGAGTACGGGCTGCCCGTGCTCCGCGGTGTAGTCGAGGCGGATCCGCGAACCGCTGGGCACCTCCAGGCGCTCCGGGGCCAGTTCGTCGAGGCGGGCCGCCTCGCCGGTCGCCCAGGGCAGCAGCCGGTTCAGGGCCTGGCCCGCGTCGATCCTGCCCAGGTCGGCGCGGCGCCGGGCGCGCGACAGCTCGGGCTCCAGCCAGTCGTCGGCCCGCTCCAGCAGTGCCGCGTCGTCCGTCACGTCGGGCCACGCGCCGCCCAGCGTGCGGTGCAGGAAGCCGAGCCGGGCCCGCAACGCCCGCGCGTCCGGGGACCAGCGCAGCAACCCGAGCCCCTCGGTGCGCAGCCCGTCGAGGAGGGCGTCGCGGACCAGCGAGGGGTCGGGGTCGCGCAGGGGCCGGGTGACCAGCTCGACCGCCCCGAGCCGCTCCACCGCCCGGGCCACCACGTCCCCGCCCTCCCAGCGCACCTCCTCCCCGGAAGTCAGCAGATGTGCGGCGGCGGCCAGGGCGGTGTCCTCGTCCAGGGCCGCGGCGAGGCGGACCCGCGCGGAGGCGGAGTGCGGGCCCCGGTCTGCGACGGCCACGGCCAGCCAGGGCGCGGTGCGCAGCGGCGAGCCGTCCCCGACCTCGGCCGCCGTGCCGCCGGCCATGAGGAAACCTCCGGCCCCCTTGGCCTTCGCCACCCGCTCGGGAAACGCCAGCGCCGCGACGAGCCCGGCGGCGGCCTGGTCGGCGGGCTCTCCTGCCCCCGTCCCAGCCCTTCCCGAAACCGGGGCCGCACCCCGGGCCCCTTCGGGGGCTCCGTCCCCGGACCCCCGCGCCTCCGGCGCCCGCGCAGGCCCCGCGGGCTCGCCCAGAGCGCGCTCCAGACGCTTGGCCTCCGCCCGCCAGCGGGGCGCGTAGCCGTCGCAGCCACGGCGGGCGGCCCGCCAGGCGGCCGCCAGATCGTCCCCGTACTCCCGTGGCGGCTCCTCGCTGAGCAGGGCCACCAGCTGCGCGGCCCGCCGCGCGCCCAGCGCCGACGCGCCGTCCAGCAGTGCGCGCGCCAGCCGGGGGTGCAGCCCCAGCCGGGCCATCCGCAGCCCGCGCGGGGTCGGCCGCCCGGCCTCGTCCACCGCGCCGACCGCCCGCAGTACCTCCCGCGCGGCGGCCATCGCCCCGGCGGGCGGCGCGTCCAGGAGGGCGAGTCCCGACGCATCGGGCTCACCCCAGCAGGCGGCCTGGAGCGCGAACGCCGCCAGGTCCGCGAGCCGGATCTCCGGGGAGGGGTACGCCGTCAGCCGCGCGTCCTCGGCCTCCGACCAGCAGCGGTACACCGTCCCCGGTGCCTCACGCCCGGCCCGCCCGGCCCGCTGGCGGCCCGCCGCGCGGGACGCCCGTACGGTCGCCAGGGCGCCCAGACCCCGGGCGTGGTCCACCCGGGGCTCGCGGGCCAGCCCCGAGTCCACGACCACCCGCACCCCCGGCACCGTCAGGCTGGACTCCGCGACCGCCGTCGCCAGGATCACCCGGCGGTGCGGGGCCGGCGTCAGCGCCGCCTCCTGGACGGACGCCGGTGCCCGGCCGTGGAGCTGGAGCACCTGCGCGTCCACGCCGTCCAGCTGCCCGGCGACCCGGGCCATCTCGCCGACGCCGGGCAGGAAGCAGAGCACGTCGCCGGAACGTTCCGTCAGCGCCCGTCGCACCACCGAGGCCACGTGCGTCAGCTGCGCCGGATCCACCCGCATCCCGTGCGGCGGCCGCACCGGCCGGGCCGGGGGCGCCCACACGGCTTCCACCGGGTACGAGGCGCCCCGGGCCTCCACCACCGGCGCGTCCCCCAGCAGGCGGGCCCAGCCGGCCGCGTCCGTCGTCGCCGACGCGGCGACCAGGCGCAGCTCCGGGCGCAGGGTCGCGCGTACGTCCAGGAGGAACGCGGCGGCCGTGTCGGCGTCCAGGTGCCGCTCGTGACACTCATCCAGGACGACCACGTCCACGCCGGCCAGCTCCTGGTCCCGCTGGAGCCGCTGGAGCAGGACGCCGGTGGTCACCACCTCCACCGCCGTGCGGGGGCCGGCCACCCGTTCCCCGCGCACCGTGAAGCCGACCGACTCCCCGACGGCCTCGCCCAGCAGCCACGCCATCCGCCGCGCCGCCGCCCGGGCGGCGATCCGCCGGGGCTCGGCCACCACGACCCGGCGCCGCTCGCCGGCCCCCAGCAGCCCCGCCAGCACCAGCGGCACCAGCGTGGTCTTGCCGGTCCCGGGCGGGGCGCACAGTACGGCGGCGCCGCGCGCCTCCAGCGCCGAGACGAGCGCGGGCACGGCCTCCCGTACGGGAAGGGCGTCGAGGTCGGCGGTGCGGATCAAGGGCTCAGTCCCTCTCGCACACGAAGATCGCGGTGCCGGGGATCAGGTTCCCGCGCAGGGGGGACCAGCCGCCCCACTCCTGGCTGTTCCAGGCGGGCCACTCCGGCTCCACCAGGTCCACCAGGCGGAAACCGCCCGCGACCACGTCCCGGACCCGGTCGCCGATCGTGCGGTGGTGCTCCACGTAGACCGCGCGGCCCTGTTCGTCCTGCTCGACGTACGGCGTCCGGTCGAAGTAGGAGGCCGCCACGGACAGACCTTCGGGGCCGGGCTCGTCGGGGAACGCCCAGCGGATGGGGTGGGTGACGGAGAACACCCAGCGCCCGCCGGGGCGCAGCACGCGGTGGACCTCGCGCATGACGTTCACGGGGTCGGCGACGAAGGGGACGGCGCCGTAGGCGGAGCAGGCCAGGTCGAAGGAGGCGTCACGGAAGGGCAGCCGGCCGGCGTCGGCCTCCACGAGCCCGACCCCCGGCACGTCGCCGCCGCCGATGCGCAGCGCGTGCTGGAGCTGGCGGTGCGAGAGGTCGAGGGCCACGGGGCGGGCGCCCCGGGCGGCCAGCCAGCGCGAGCACTGGGCGGCGCCGGCGCCGATCTCCAGGACGTCCTTGCCGGCGAGGGAGGCGGCCGGGCCCAGGAGGGCCGCCTCGGCCTCGTCCAGCCCTTCGGGCCCCCAGACGAAGCGGTCGTCGCCGAGGAACGCGCCGTGCTCGCTCTGGTACTCGTCGGCGTTGCGGTCCCACCAGCCCCGGCTCGCCCGGCTGCTCTCGGCTTCGCCGGCCTCACGCCGGGTGGCCTCGGCGTCGTCACCGTCGTCCGCGCCGTCGGGGTCACCGCCCGGCTCGGTGATTTCGAACGCGTCTTCGGGGAGGTAGTCCTCTTGGTTCATGGGGCCCGTCGTCGTAGTCTGCGAGAAGTCGGGAGGCGGAGCCCATAGGGCCTTCCCCGCCCACGATTTGTGCCGGTAATGCGGCGATCCGCCCGGGGTGTGCGCCTTCGCGCATTGACCCTGTCCGGCTGCCCCCGTATGCTACAAGTTGCGCTGCGAGCCTGTGCTCCTCAGACCTAGCAGGCTGCGCTTGCTTCTGTTGATGTCCCCTCGGTTTTCGAGGCCCTACCGCTTCTGTGGATTCGGGGCTTCCTTGGCTGTCCGGCTTCGGCAGTTGCCGATAAGGGCTCCCGGCGTAGCAGTACCTACGACTTTCTGTCCGTAACCGGAGCCCTTTCCCACATGACGAGCAGCACCGAGACCACCGCCACCACCCCTCCGCAGGTAGCGGTCAACGACATCGGCGACGCGGACGCGTTCCTCGCGGCGATCGACGAGACGATCAAGTACTTCAACGACGGCGACATCGTCGACGGCGTCATCGTCAAGGTGGACCGGGACGAGGTTCTCCTCGACATCGGTTACAAGACGGAAGGCGTGATCCCGAGCCGTGAGCTCTCGATCAAGCACGACGTCGACCCGAACGAGGTCGTCAAGGTCGGCGACGAGATCGAGGCCCTGGTTCTCCAGAAGGAGGACAAGGAAGGCCGTCTGATCCTGTCCAAGAAGCGCGCTCAGTACGAGCGTGCCTGGGGCACGATCGAGAAGATCAAGGAAGAAGACGGCATCGTCACCGGTACCGTCATCGAGGTCGTCAAGGGTGGTCTCATCCTCGACATCGGCCTCCGTGGCTTCCTGCCGGCCTCTCTCGTCGAGATGCGTCGCGTCCGCGACCTCCAGCCCTACGTGGGCAAGGAGCTCGAGGCGAAGATCATCGAGCTGGACAAGAACCGCAACAACGTGGTCCTGTCCCGCCGTGCCTGGCTCGAGCAGACCCAGTCCGAGGTTCGCCAGACGTTCCTCACCACCCTGCAGAAGGGTCAGGTCCGCTCCGGCGTCGTTTCCTCGATCGTCAACTTCGGTGCCTTCGTGGACCTGGGTGGCGTCGACGGTCTCGTCCACGTCTCCGAGCTGTCCTGGAAGCACATCGACCACCCCTCCGAGGTTGTCGAGGTCGGCCAGGAAGTCACCGTCGAGGTCCTCGACGTCGACATGGACCGCGAGCGCGTCTCCCTGTCGCTGAAGGCGACGCAGGAAGACCCGTGGCAGCAGTTCGCCCGGACCCACCAGATCGGCCAGGTCGTCCCGGGTAAGGTCACCAAGCTGGTTCCGTTCGGTGCGTTCGTCCGCGTGGACGAGGGCATCGAGGGTCTGGTCCACATCTCCGAGCTGGCCGAGCGCCACGTGGAGATCCCGGAGCAGGTCGTCCAGGTCAACGACGAGATCTTCGTCAAGGTCATCGACATCGACCTCGAGCGTCGCCGGATCTCGCTGTCCCTCAAGCAGGCCAACGAGTCCTTCGGTGCCGACCCGGCGTCGGTCGAGTTCGACCCGACCCTGTACGGCATGGCCGCGTCCTACGACGACCAGGGCAACTACATCTACCCCGAGGGCTTCGACCCCGAGACCAACGACTGGCTCGAGGGCTACGAGACCCAGCGCGAGACGTGGGAGCGCCAGTACGCCGAGGCGCAGGTCCGCTTCGAGCAGCACCAGGCGCAGGTCATCAAGAGCCGCGAGGCCGACGAGGCCGCTGCTGCCGAGGGCGCTGCCGCCCCGGCCGCCGGTGGCAACGCCGGTGCGGGCAACATCTCGGGTGGCTCCTACTCCTCCGAGGGCTCGGACGAGACCTCCGGCGCCCTGGCGTCGGACGAGGCCCTCGCCGCGCTCCGCGAGAAGCTGGCCGGCGGCCAGAGCTGATCGCAGCAGCGCGTCACGCTCCGCGCCCCGGCGCACGAGAGTGAGCTGAGCTGAACGGTAAGGCCCGTCCCCTCCGGGGGGCGGGCCTTACCGCGTTCAGGGGCGGGTCCGGGTGGTCCCGCCGCGGGCAGCGGCCGGTGCGGGTGGGCCCACCGCGCTCCGCCTGCCGGGCCGATTACCGTGAAAGCCCTCAACTGGGGAATGGTGGCGCCACCTTGGGCGTTCTTGATGAGAACGCGGCGAGGAGGAGTGGTGGCGGTGCTTGATCCACAGGGTTTGTACGAATGGGACGCCAAGGGTCTGGCGGTGGCCGACCTGGCGCTCGCCCAGGATTCGGCCGGGCTGGTCATGCTCTATCACCTCGAGGGGTACATCGACGCGGGCGAGGCCGGTGAGCAGATCGTCGAGCGGCTCCTGGACACCCTGCCCCACCAGGTCGTCGCCCGTTTCGACGCCGACCGGCTCGTGGACTACCGGGCCCGGCGCCCGCTGCTGACGTTCCAGCGCGACCACTGGACGGACTTCGAAGAGCCCAGGCTGGAGGTGCGCCTCGTACAGGACGCCACCGGCGCGCCGTTCCTGCTGCTGTCCGGCCCCGAGCCGGACGTGGAGTGGGAGCGCTTCGCCGTCGCCGTCCGGCAGATCGTCGAGCGCCTGGGCGTGCGGCTCTCGGTCAACTTCCACGGCATCCCGATGGGCGTCCCGCACACCCGGCCCGTCGGCATCACCCCGCACGGCAACCGGACCGACCTGATGCCCGGGCACCGCAGCCCGTTCGACGAGGCCCAGGTGCCGGGCAGCGCGGAGTCGCTGGTCGAGTTCAGGCTGGGCCAGGCCGGGCACGACGTGCTCGGCGTCGCGGCGCACGTGCCGCACTACGTGGCCCGCTCCCCGTACCCGGACGCGGCGCTGACGGTCCTGGAGGCGATCACCGCGGCGACGGGTCTCGTCCTGCCGGCCGTGGCGCACGCCCTGCGCACCGAGGCGCACCGCACGCAGACGGAGATCGACCGGCAGATCCGGGAGGGCGACGAGGAACTGGTCGCCCTGGTGCAGGGGCTGGAGCACCAGTACGACGCGGCGGCCGGGGCCGAAAGCCGCGGGAACATGATCGCGGAGCCCGCCGAGATCCCCTCGGCGGAGGAACTGGGGCGCGAGTTCGAGCGGTTCCTCGCGGAACGCGAGGGCGAGGGCTGAGCCGCCGGCGCCCGCGGTCTAGGCTGCCGGGCATGCTGAAAGTGGGCCTGACGGGCGGAATCGGAGCCGGCAAGAGCGAAGTGTCGCGGCTGCTGGCGGGGTACGGGGCGGTCATCGTGGACGCCGATCGCATCGCGCGGGAGGTCGTGGAGCCCGGGACGCCCGGGCTCGCGGCCGTCGTCGCGGCGTTCGGGGAGTCGGTGCTGGGCGAGGGCGGGGCGCTGGACCGGCCCAAGCTGGGGTCGATCGTCTTCTCCGACCCGGAGAAACTGCGGATACTGAACGCGATCGTGCATCCCCTGGTCGGGGCCCGGTCCGCCGAGCTGGAGAGCGCGGCGGGCGCCGACGCGATCGTGGTGCACGACGTACCGCTGCTCGCGGAGAACGGCCTGGCGCCGCTGTACGACCTGGTCGTGGTGGTGGACGCGGCGCCGGAGACCCAGCTGGCGCGGCTGACCGGGCTGCGGGGGATGGCCGAGGGAGAGGCGCGGGCCCGGATGGCGGCGCAGGCCACGCGGGAGCAGCGGCTGGCAGTGGCGACCCTGGTGATCGACAACGACGGACCGCTGGAGGCACTGGAGCCGCAGGTCCGCAAGGTCTGGGAGACCCTGACCGAACGGGCGGCCGCGACCGGCGCCTGAGGCGGGCGGGGCGGCACGGGCAAGGGGCGTGAAGGCGCCCGGAGAGGGAAGGAAAAACAACGTGTCCGACACCACGCCTCCGTCGCAGCCGCCGTCGTCGGGACCGCCCGGCTCCTCGGGGCCGCCCGGCTCCTCGGGTGCTCCGGGTGCGGGCCCCGACTCCTCCGGCGCCACCAGCCCTGAGACGCACGTCATCGACTTCCGGGCCGCCGAGCAGCTCCTGGCCGCCCGTGACCCGCGGGGCGCCGTCAAGCTGCTGGACTCCGTGATAGCCGCCCACCCCGAGAACACGGCGGCCCGGTTGCTCCGGGCCCGGGCCTTCTTCGCCGCCGCGCAACTGCGCCCGGCGGCGCTGGAGTTCGAGCTGGTGCTGGAGCGCGAACCGGACAACGCCTACGCCCACTTCGCGCTCGCCCGGACCCATGAGCGGTCCGGGCGGCGCGCGCAGGCCCGCAAGCACTTCCGGCTGGCCGCCGCGCTCGACCCGCAGCCCGAGTACCTGGCCGCCGCGCGCTTCGAGGACTGAGACCGGCACGACGGTCGCCACTGGGGCGCCGCCGGCCGCAGCGGACACGGGAGGGGTCGGACGGGGCCCCGCCGGCCTCAGCGGAAGTGCGGCGGTTCGTACGGGGGCACGTCCCGGCCGGGCTGGTAGTGCGGGCCCTGACGGATGTGGTGGACGACCACGAGCGAGTCCACCGCCGCGAGCACCGCGACCACCGCGCAGGCGGCGGCCCACCCCGGACGCTCACCCAGCGAGAAGAGGGCCGCCCCGCCGGCGGCCCAGATCAGGCCCCACAGACTGAGCCACAACCGCAGCCGCAGCGGACTGCGGGCGGTCACCGGCTCGTTTCCGGTACGCATGACCATCGCCTCGGATCACCGTAGTCCTCAGCTCCATGGTCCCACCGCCGGGCCCGACCGGAGCCGGAGCGGGAGGCGCCGCGGCTACGGGTTCAGCTTGTCCACGGCCGTCGTGGTCGTTTTCCCGAAGGCGGCCACGGGCGCGTCGGGGAGCGTGCCCATCTGCCCCCACTTCACGACGGTGACCGTCGCGCCGTCCCGGCCGATGCCGAAGAGGTGCACGCCGGGTTCGGAGTCCGGGACCGCGGTGTGGACCCCGTAGACGTGAGCGCCCTCCTCGACGGGCAGCTTGCCGAAGTCCTGCCAGGAGGCGGTGCCGCCGGGCGTCGTACGCAGCCAGTCGGCGGCGCAGGCGGCGACCTTGCGCTCCAGGGACGCGGCCAAGGTGGCTGCCGCGGCGCCGGAGGCGGTACGGACGGAGAGCTGCGTGGCGCCGGTGTCGTAGTCGGTGCCGAAGGCGCGGTGCCAGCTGCCCGCGGCCGGGAGCGCCCCCTCCAGGCAGAACGGTGCGCTCTCGGGCAGGCCCTTGGTCACCTTTCCGGCGTGCCACGGCGAGGAGGGGTGCGCAGGGAGGTCGGTGCCGTCGAGGAAGCCGGGCGCGGTGGCGGCCGAGGCGGTGGCCGGGCCGGCGAGCAGGAGGGCGGCGGCCGCGGTGGCGGCGCACGCGAGGACGGTGGTGAAGCGTCGGAGCATGTCGGTTGGTCCCCGTTTCCGGTCGGTGGGTGGTCGCGGTGTACCTACCCCGGTGGGGACCTCGGGGCGCGGATCGGGACGGACCCGGGACACGGGAAGGTGAAGGGGCCGGTCCGCGACCCGGCCGGACCGGTAAAGACGCAGGTCGGGGGCGTTGTCAGCGGGCACACCTAGACTCGGCGGCAGAGGAACATCCGACCGCCGACCATCCGACCGCCGATCATCCGAGCGACCACCGGTCATCCGACCGCCGACCATCCGACCGCGTGAAGGGAGGGCCACCGTGGGCACCGCGACGTCCCGGCCGTACGCACCGCAGCCGGCGCCGGCACATCCGCACGCGCGGACACCGTCGTCGGGACCGCCGGACGCGCTGCTGCGTCATGCCGCCGTGTTCCTTCCCGCGGCCGTCCCGCGCCAGGGGCGGGTGGCCTTCTGGTGCCCGGAAGGGGATGCGCTGCCCGAAACCGGGACGGCGGCGCCGCTCGACGTGGTCCGGCCGCACGGTGAAGGCGTCCGTACCCGTACCGTTCCCTCCGTCAGCCTGCCGGTCAGTGCCGCGCTGCCGCTGCTGCTCCGGGCGGCCCGCAGCCCGGCCGCCCACCCCGCCACCCGTGCCTGGGGCACCGCCGCCGCGCAGGCGCTCACCCTGGTCGCCCGGGGTCGGCTGCTCCCGGGGCTCACCCCCGACGGCATCGACGCCTGGCGGGTCGGACCGCTCGATGCCGATGACGTGGCCCACCTGCGCGCGATCGCCGCCGCCCTGCCCCACGAGGGGTACGCCACCCCGCTCGCCGGTCGCCGCCCGCTCCAGCTGCCCGAACCCGAGGCCCTGGTCCGGGCCTTCCTCGACGCCGCCGCCGACGGCCTGCCCCGCACCCCGGCCGCGCCGGTGGCAGCCGGGCGGCCGTACGCGGCGCGGGAACCGCAGCAGGTCCCCGGGATACGGGAATGGGCCGCCCAGGTCGCGGCCGGAGCGGATACCGGGGTCGGGATCTCCCTGCGGCTGGACCTGTCCTCCTTCCGCCTCTTCGACGAGGCCGAGCCGCAGGACACCCGCCGCGCCGGCGCCGCCGTGGTCCAGGTGCACAGCCTCGCCGATCCGACGCTGGTCACGGATGCCGAACAGCTCTGGGCGGGGGCGGCCGCCGCCGGGTTCGGGCCGCGCGCCCGCATCGATGCCGTGCTCGCGCTGCGTCGGGCCGCGCGGGTGTGGCCGCCGCTGTTGCGCCTGCTGGACCAGCCCGTCCCCGACGTGCTGTCCCTCTCCGATCCGGAGCTGGGGGACCTGCTGGGTGTCGCCGCGACCCGGCTGGCGGAGGCCGGGGTCACCGTCCACTGGCCGCGCGAGTTGGCTCGTACGCTGTCCGCGACCGCCGTCGTACGGTCGGCGGCGCCCGGGTCCGCGATCGAGGGCACCGCGTTCTTCGACGCGGAGAACCTCTTCGCCTTCTCCTGGGAGCTGGCGCTCGGCAGCGACCGGCTCACCCCGAAGGAGATGGACGCGCTGGCGCAGGCCCACCGGCCCGTGGTGCGGCTGCGCGACCAGTGGGTGCGGGTGGACCCGGGCCTGGTGCGCAAGGCCCGCAAGCGGCAGTTGGGGCTGCTGGACCCGGTGGACGCGCTGGCCACCGTACTGACCGGGACGGCCGAGGTGGACGGCGAGCCGGTCGAAGCGGTCCCGGTGGGGGCGCTGGCCGCGCTACGGGACCGGCTGACCGGCGATCCGGCGCCCCTGCCGCAACCCGCCGGGCTGAAGGCGACCTTGCGCGACTACCAGGCCCGGGGCCTGGCGTGGCTGGACCTGATGACCTCCCTCGGCCTCGGCGCCTGTCTCGCCGACGACATGGGCCTGGGCAAGACCGTCACGCTGATCGCGCTGCACCTGCACCGGGACCGGCCCGAGCCGACGCTGGTCGTGTGCCCGGCGTCGCTGCTGGGGAACTGGCAGCGGGAGATCGAGAAGTTCGCCCCGGGGACAGCGGTGCGCCGTTTCCACGGCGGCGGCCGCAGTCTGGAGGGCCTGGACGGCGGGTTCGTCCTGACCACGTACGGGACGATGCGCGCCAGCGCAGCCAAGCTGGCGCAGCACAGCTGGGGCATGGTCGTCGCGGACGAGGCACAGCACGTCAAGAACCCGCACTCGGCGACGGCGAAGGCGCTGCGCACCATCCCGGCCCCGGCCAGGGTGGCGCTGACCGGCACCCCGGTGGAGAACAACCTCTCCGAGCTGTGGGCGCTGCTCGACTGGACCACGCCGGGCCTGCTGGGCCCGCTGACCACGTTCCGGGCCCGCCACGCGCGTCCGGTGGAGCACCAGAGCGAGGAGGACGGCGGCAACGAGGAGGCCGTCGCCCGACTGGCGGCCCTGGTCCGCCCGTTCCTGCTGCGCCGCAAGAAGTCCGACCCGGGCATCGCCCCGGAGCTGCCGCCGAAGACCGAGACCGACCACCCGGTGTCCCTCACCCGCGAGCAGGCCTCGCTGTACCAGGCCGCGGTGGATGAGGCGATGGCGGTGATCGCGTCGAGCGAGGGGATCCGACGACGCGGCATGATCATGAAGCTGCTGATGTCGCTCAAGCAGATCTGCAACCACCCTGCGCAGTATTTGAACGAGCCCAGCCTGAGCGGGCACAGCCTGAACGAGCCCAGCCTGAGCGGGCACAGCCTGAACGAGCCCAGCCTGAGCGGGCACAGCGTGAGCGGGCGCAGCGCGGCGCACCGCTCCGGGAAGCTGGCGCTGCTCGACGAGCTGCTCGACACGATCCTGTCCGAGGGCGGCTCGGTGCTGGTGTTCACCCAGTACGTGACGATGGCCCGCATCATCGAGCAGCACCTCGCCGCCCGCGGGATCTCCCACCAACTGCTGCACGGGGGGACGCCCGTCGCCACCCGGGAGCAGTTGGTCGACCGGTTCCAGGCGGGGGAAGTGCCCGTGTTCCTGCTCTCCTTGAAGGCGGCGGGCACCGGACTGAACCTGACCCGGGCCGGGCACGTCATCCACTTCGACCGCTGGTGGAACCCGGCCGTCGAGGAGCAGGCCACCGACCGGGCCTACCGGATCGGGCAGACCCAGCCCGTGCAGGTGCACCGGATCATCGCCGAGGGCACCGTCGAGGACCGGATCGCCGAGATGCTGGAGGCGAAGCGGGCGCTGGCCGAAGCCGTCCTCGGTTCGGGCGAGTCGGCGCTGACGGAGCTGACCGACCGCGAGCTGGCCGACCTCGTCTCGCTGCGGAGGCCGACGTGATCACCGCACGGGACGACCGCCGCCGTACCTTCGAGACCGTACCGCCCGGCGTCGAGGCCGAGACCTGGTGGGGGCGTGCGTGGGTGGCCGCGCTGGAGGAGCGCTCGCACGACGCGGCCCGGCTGGGGCGCGGGCGGGTGTACGCGGCCGAAGGCCATGTGGACGCGGTGACGATCACCCCGGGCCGGATCGTGGCGTACGTCCGGGGCAGCCGGGCGCGCCCGTACCGCACCGAGCTGGCGCTGCCGGCTTTCGAGGACTCCGAGTGGCGTGAGGTGCTGGAGGGCGTGGCGGCCGATCCGGCGGCGCTGGCCGGGCTGCTGGAGGGCGAGGTCCCGCAGTCCCTGGCGGACACGGTCCTGCCGGGCGCGGGCGAGCTGGTCCCGCGCTGCTCCTGCCCGGACGTGGGCCGACCGCCCTGCAAGCACGCCGCGGCCCTCTGCTACCGGGCGGCCCGGCTCCTGGACGAGGACCCGTTCGTGCTGCTGCTCCTGCGCGGGCGCGGTGAGCGGGAACTGCTCGCGGAGCTGGCCCGGCGCAATGCCGCACATGCCGCGCGCGAACGGCCCGATGCCGCGCCCGCCTTCCCCGGCGTCCCGGCACGCGGGGCGCTGGCCCGGACCGGCCTGCCGCCGCTGCCGGCCCCGCAGCGGGCGCCGGGCGCCGTGGGCCTGCCGCCCGCGTACCCGTCGGACCCCGCAGCACCGGATCCGCTGGCGCTGGACCAGCTCGCCTCGGACGCCGCCGCGCGGGCGCTGGCCCTGCTCCGGACCGGTGAGGATCCCCTCGCCGGGCTCACCGTGTGGCAGGACGCCGTCCGGCTGGCCTCCGCGCACGCGACGGCCGGGCTCACCGGTGCGGCCCGCGCCCTCTACCGCGACCTGGCCCGGGCGACCGGCCGCACCACCACCGACCTCGCGCGGGGTGCGGCGGCCTGGCGCCAGGGGGGCCTGGCCGCCCTGGTCGTCCTCGAAGAGGCCTGGGACCCGCCGGCCGGTCCCTTCGACCGGGCCCGGCCCGCCCTCGCCGCCGCCGGCTGCGGCTCGTTCCGGCCCGACCGCAACCGCCTCAGCACCCGTAGCCGGCAGCTCCGGCTGGGACGCCAGGGCCTGTGGTACGCGTACGAGTCCAGGTCGGACGAGGAGGACTGGTGGCCGACCGGCACTCCCTCCACGGATCCGGTCGCCGCATTGCGCGGATGAGCTCCCGTCATCGAGGCCGAGGTCAGCCCGGCTGCGATCATTCAATGCGTGTTACCCAGTACACGATGGAGTGAAATTCGTACCGGCTCTACAACTCGTATGGGCCCACGGCGTTGTTTCCGGTGCGGGCGGGTTGCCCGTGAACTCCTCCGGAAGGCAGGGAACTCATGCGTCACAGTCGTCGGAACGGCTTGATCGCGGCGGTGGTCGCGGGAGGTGGAGTGGCGGTCGTGGGGGTGAGCGGCTTCGCTTACGCCGATGCGGACGCGGGCGGCGCCGCCCAGCAGTCGCCGGGCCTGCTCTCGGGCAACCTGGTGCAGTTGCCCGTGCACACGCCGGTCAACGTGTGCGGCAACACCGTGAGTGTCGTCGGAGTACTCAACTCGGCCACGGGGAACCGCTGCGTCAACGACGCGCACGTCGACGGCGGCGGTCATCAGGGGTCGGGGGCATCCCGGTCCGGGACCTCCGCGCACGGCTCGGCACCCGGGGCCGGAAACGGTTCGGGTGCGGTCGCCCAGGGGCGCGGAAAGGATTCTCCGGGGGTGCTGTCCGGCAATGGCATCCAGCTTCCCGTCGACCTGCCCCTGAACATCAGCGGCAACTCCGTGAGCGCGGTCGGCGTCGGCAACGCAGCCGTCGGCAACACCTCCGTCAACGGCGGGCCCAGCGGGAGCGAGCCCGTCCAGCCGCCCGCTGCCCAGCCGCCCGCTGCCCAGCCTCCGGTCACCCCCCGGCCGATCATCGCGCCGGCCCCGCAGCAGCCCGCAGGCGCGCTGGCCCACACCGGCGCCGACGCCGTCGGCTACCTGCTGCCCGGCGGTGGCGCGCTCCTGCTCGGCGGGGTACTCCTCTACCGCCGTTTCCGCGTCGGCTGAGACAGGACGGAGCCCTGTCCCGGGCTCAGCCGGTCTGTTCCGGCAGGAGCGCCCCGGCCGCTGACTCCGGCCGAGCGCGCCAGCCGCCCAGGATCGCGTCGATCCGCGGCGCCAGGCGGGCCCGCGCCGTGAAGCGGGGGACCCCCGCCATCAGCAGCGCGTCGTACTCGGTGTCGGTGTGGCGCACGGCCGCCCGGACCGCCACCGACACCGCCTGCTCGTCGAGGGCGCGGCCGGCCGCCGTGCGACCCACCCGGCCGCTTCCCCGCAGGGAGGCGTGCGCGGCGATCGCACGCGCGCGGTCGGCGGGGATCCCGGGGAACAAGCGCAGGATCTCGGAGGCGAAGGCCGCCGTGAACCGGGTGTCCTCGGCCGCGCGGCGCACGCGGTCCCGTTCCCGGCGGCGGGCCCGCGCATCGGCGTCGGCCAGACAGGCCCGCTCCGCGCGCGCCAGGGCCTCCTCCTCCACCAGCAGCCCCTGGCGTTCGTAGCGGTGGCGCCGCTTGTGGAGGCGCACCACGACGGCCGACAGTGAACTGGCCTCCCTGGCCCGCCGGGTGAGCGCCGCGTTACCTCGCGGCAGGTACACCAGGTGCCCGAGGTCGGCGCAGTCGAGACAACGGGGTACACCCGCCTCGCGGACGAGGTGCCGCAGCGGCCCCCGTCGGCACTCGGCGCACTGGATGTGCTTCTGCGACTCGAAGACGACGAGACTCATGACGGAGTGATACCGCCGTTCGGTGCGCATATCACCTTACGGATAGCGGTTGTTGGCTTTTCATTAATTCGGTCTGGACGTCATCAGGTCCGCCTAACGTGACTCGGATGGGCCGTTCGGCCCCTGGAGGAGGGGTACATGGGTGGGTGGCAGGCGACGGTACGGCGTCCGAGACGGACCGAGGCTTCGGACCTCACGGGCCGGGAGATCGTCATAGGGCCCGGGGAGTGCACGGGGTGGCACTACCACGACGTGCCGCTGATGGCGGTCGTCAAGTCCGGGACGCTGACCCGGATCCTGCACGACGACACGGTCGAGGTGCACCCGGCCGGGACCACCTTCGTGGAGCCGCCGGGGTCCGACCACATCCACCTGGGCCGCAACCTCGGCACCGAACCGGTCGTGCTCCAGGTGACCTGTTCCCTCGCCGAGGACGCCCCCTGGTCGGTAGCGACCCCGGCCCCGGCCGCCGCCACGCCCTGCGGCTGCCCGGGCCACGCCGGGTGAGGGGGCCCGCCGCGCCCGGTCGCCCTGCCGGTCACACCAGTCGGCGTATCTCCCCGCGCACCCGGTAGAAGCCCCCCGGCGAAGCGTGCAGCCCGTCCACCACGTACCGGGCGCCGGCCTCCCGTATGCCGCGCGGGAACTGCACGTTCCACGAGGGGTCGAAGCCCCCCGACACCACCTGGACCCGGACCCGGCTCCCCTGGCGTACGCACTCCACCACCACGCCGTCCGCCGGCGCGCAGGCCACCGAGACGGTCGCCACCGCAGCGGGCGACGCCGCCGGGGCGAAGACGGGCAGAGCAGCAGCCGACTTCACATCCACCGCGGCCGGGACCGATCCCTGCTGGGCCGCCGTGATCGCCGCCTCGCTCGCGTCCACGCACACCAGCGAACCGTCCGTGGTCACCAGGTACAGCCGCTCGTCCAGGTACTGCATGGACAGCGCGGCGCCGCTGCCCGTGCCCAGCTTCCACAGCCGCCGCCCCGACGCGTCGAAGCAGTAGACGGAGGAGGACAGGTCGCCGGCGAACACGTGGCGGCCGTCCGGGGAGGTCGCGCACGAGTACACCGCCGCGTCACACCGGTAGGAGGCCTCCACCGCGCCCGTCGCCTTCGACAGCCGCTGCACGGTGTTGCGGCCGGTGCCCGCGTACACCGCGGTGTCCTCCTGCCAGCCGAACAGCACCGATCCGTCGGTCGTGGTGTGCCACAACTCGCCCCCGCCGTCGGCGGCGTAGGCCGTGACGCCTGCGGTGTGGCCGTGGTAGACCGCCCGCTCGTCCGCCCGGACCATCCAGGCGTTGGACCCGGCCGACCGGCGCGACCACTGGAACTCCTCCTCGTGGTCGATGACGGTCAGCCCACCGCTGCGGTCCGAGACGTTCAGGACGCCCTCACGGATGTCCAGCCAGAAGATGTCCACATCGGCGGCTATGTCGTACGCCCCGAACGGCACCTTCGAAGACAGGTCGTACACCGTGCCGTCATCACAGCCGGCGTAGATCCAGAACTCGTCCGCCACCAGGCACTTCACGCCGTCCGGCAGCGAGTACCGGGCCAGCACCTCACCGCCGTGGCTCAGCGTGTAGACGTCCCCCGCCTGATTGCCCACCCAGCAGCGGTCCTCGTCCACATGGATGCCGAAGGCGGAGGAACCCGTACGGAAGCGCCACAGCACCGGAGCCACCGCACGCGCCGTCGACGGGGCCGAGGTCACCTGTCTGCGGGTCACCGACCGCGCCGCGCGGGCTCCCCGTACCGCAGGGGCGTAGCCCTTGCGGATCTTCTCGCCTATCTTCTTCGCTGCGGCCGCCCGGGCCTTCTCCGCCGTGGGGAAGGAGGAGTTCTGGAGCTGGCCGTCCGCGCCGATGCGGCCGTACCGCACGCAGACGGCCGTGCCGTCCACGGTCACCTCGTAGAACTTGTGCGCACCCGCGCCGTCCTGCGACAGCTCCAGGTACGTCGTCTCCCGCGTCATGACAGACCCCTCCCCAAGGCCGGGCCGACGGCTTCCGTTCGCGTCGGTGATCCCTCGTGAAAAACGCTACGGGCCACCACTGACAATGGGCTCGTGCAGCTGGAACCGATCACCTGGCAGCGGCTGGCCGAGCGGCTCGCCGATCACCTCGACGCCCGCGGACCCGCCGGGGAGGAGGCGAACCGGCTGCGGGTCGGCATCGACGGCGCGCCCGCCGCCGGCACCGGTTCGGCGGCGGAGGACCTCGCCGAGGCGCTGCGTGCGCGCGGCCGCCCGGTCCTCGTGGTCGCCGCCGACGGCTTCCTGCGACCGGCCTCGCTGCGCTTCGAGTTCGGGCGCGAGGACGTGGACGCGTTCCTCGGCGGCTGGTACGACACGGCCGCGCTGTGGCGCGAGGTGTTCGGCCCCACCGACCCGGGCGGGTCCGGCAGGGTGCTGCCCGACCTGTGGGACCCCGTGACCGACCGGGCGACGCGCAGCCCGTACACCGCACTTCCGCCGGGCGGCGTGCTCATCGTGCACGGCCCGCTGCTGCTGGGCCACTGGTTCCCCTTCGACCTCAGCGTGCACATCCGGCTCTCCCCGGGGGCGCTCGCCCGCCGCACCGAGGAGTCCGCGCGCTGGACCCTGCCGGCCTTCGCCCGCTACGAGGCCGAGACCGACCCGGCAGCGCAGGCCGATGCCGTCGTCCGGGCGGACGACCCCCGCCACCCCGCCTGGACCGGTGTCCGAGGAGCGGCCGGCTGACGGGCTCCGGCCCCGCGCCGTGCCGCACCGTCACGGACGTCCCTACTCTGCAACAGCCCCGTCCGCGCCCGGTGACGAACCGGATCAGGCCATCGTCGTGGCCGATAAGCGCGGGCTACGTTGATGAGGACGCTTCAACGGCTGCCCTCACACGGCGCCTTGGCAGAGGGAGACGGCAATGAGCAGAGGCCCCAAGGCAGCGGCACTGACCGCGCTGGCCCTGTGCGCGACCCTGGCCCTGACGGGCTGCAACGGGGACACGGACGCGGGGGCCGCCGGCTCGACGCCCGGCAGCACCCCCAGCGCCACCCCCGCCCTGCCCTCCGCCCCGGCCGGCGGTGCGCTGCCCTCCCCGGCGAAGCCCACGGCGAAGGCGACACCGGCCGCGTCCGCGTCCGCCACCGCGCCCGGCAAGCCCAAGCCGTCGCCTCCCGCACCCGCCTGCGCCTCCAAGGACGCAATCTCGCCGAACGAGATCGCCGTCTACCGCTACACCCCCGAGGGCGGCCAGTACAGCCTGATCATCAAGCGCGGCCACTGGGGCTGCCCGGTCGCCGGCGGCGCCACCCCCTTCGTGACCGTCGGCGAGGAGACCTGGATCCCGATCGCCGAAGACGCCGGGATCGGCGTCCACGCCCCCATCCTCTCCGGCTCCGCGAACAAGCCGATCACCACGCACGAGCTCATGTCCTGGCTGGAGACCCACCCGAACAAGGGCCTGGTCTTCCACTACGACGTGAACAAGGCGGGCGTGATCGTCACCCTCGGCCAGGAGGAGTACACCTCCTAGGCCCGCCCGAGGCCGAAGACGCCTCCTGCGGGCGCCCGCCCAGCCGGGTCACCGCACGCGCGGCTGCCCGGCACCCGGCCCGTGCCGCGTCCGCAGGGCCCGCGCCCGCGAGCCGGGCCGCCAGGAACCCGCCGGTGAACGCGTCCCCGGCCCCCGTCGAGTCCACGGCCTCGGCCGGCTCCGCCGACACCTCGGCGGTCACTCGGCCCGCCTCCGCCACCAGCGCCCCGGCCGCACCCCGGGTGACCACCACCAGCGGTATCCGCCGGCTCAGTTCCGCCGCCGCGCGCGCCACCCCGGCCGGCTCCGGCAGCCCGGCCAGCAGCCCGGCCTCGTCCTCGTTGGGCAGCAGTACGCCCGCCCCCGCCACGGCGGCCATGAAGCGCTCCGGGCCCAGCGCGGCCAGGAACCCCGCCGAGGCCGGGTCCACGCTCACCGGCACGCCCCGGGTGCGCGCCGCCCGCAGTGCGACCAGGGCCAGCTCCCGGCTGGAGTCGGCGAAGAAGAGGTACCCCGACAGGTGCAGGTGCGAGGCACCGTCGAGCAGGGCGGGCGCCCAGTCGGCGGGGGACAGGCGCAGCGAAGCACCGCTGTCGGTGAGGAACGTGCGCTCCGCGTCCTTGCCGACCAGCGCCACCACCGTGCCCGTCGGCTCCTCCCGGTCGATCACCAGCTTCGGCCGCACGCCGGCGTCGACCAGGGCGCGCTCGTGCCAGCGCGCCGATTCCGCCCCGACCCGCGCGAGGAGGCGTACCTCCGCCGTACCGGTGCGGGCCGCCCAGCAGGCCGCGTTCGCCCCGGCGCCGCCGGGCAGGGTCCTGATCCGCGCCGCCGTGTCGGTGGCCGGCGCCAGCGGCTGCGGATGCACCGCGACCACGTCCGTCACCACGTCCCCGACGACCAGCAGCGCACCGGCCCGGACCGGCCGTTCGCCGGTCATGCCCGGGCCGCCCAGGCCCGGGCGATGCGGGCGCCGAGCCGGACGTTTCCGCGTACCGCCGCCAGGTTGGCCTCCAGAGAGGCCCCGCCCGTCGCCCGCACCAAGAACCCCAGCAGGAACGGGGTCACCGCCTGCCCCGTGAGCCCCCGCTCCCGGCATTCCGCGAGGGCCTCGGCCAGCACCCGGTCGTGGAGCTCCGGATCCAACTGCTCCGCCTCCGCCACCGGATTGGCCACCAGCAGCGCGGACTCCGGACCGCCGAGGGCGTCCTGGGCGGCCATCACCTGCGCCACCTCCTCCGGGCGGTACACCGTCCAGTCCACCGGCTCGCCGGAGCTGGCGAGGTAGAAGCCGGGGAACCGGTCCGTCCCGTAGCCGAGCACGCCCACGCCCAGGGTCTCCAGCCGCTCCAAGGTCGCCGGGACGTCCAGGATCGACTTCACCCCCGCGCACACCACCGTCACGCGCGTGCGGGCCAGCAGCGAGAGGTCCGCCGACTCGTCCTGGCTCTGTGTCCACTGCCGGTGTACGCCGCCCAGCCCGCCCGTGGCGAAGACCCGCAGCCCCGCCCGCGCGGCGAGGAACGCCGTCGCGGACACCGTCGTCGCCCCGGTCGCGCCCGTCGCGAGGGCGGGCGCCAGGTCGCGGTGGCCGAGCTTGCGCACGCCCTCGCCGCTCGCGATCCGCTCCAGCCCGGCCTTGTCGAGGCCCGCGTACGCCACTCCGTCCAGGACGGCGACCGTCGCCGGAACCGCGCCCTCCGCCCGGACCAGGGCCTCCAGTTCCAGGCCCACCGCCAGATTGCGGGGACGGGGCAGGCCGTGGGCGATGATCGTCGACTCCAGGGCGACGACGGGCCGCCCCGCTTCGAGCGCTTCGCGCACCTCTTCGGACAGGACCGGTACCCCGGGCGACGCGGCTGCTGTGTGCGGTGACATGTCCCCATCCATGGCACGGGAGCGCCACCCGCAAACGCGCGCCTTCGCGTCCGTACCCGCGCCCTGGACAGGATGACGCGTTCCGTACGCCCGCGCTGGACGCTCTGGCCACCCCGCGGGCCCCGGCACCGGCCCTACGCTTGCGCCCCATGAGCACCAGTGACCACAGCGCCCGCCCCGCTTCCTTCGCCGTTTGCCTGCCGGACGTCCCGGACGCCGAACTGGAGGTGGAGGAGCTGGATCCGGCCCGGATCGTCTCCGGTGAGCCGGTCGTGACCGGCAAGGTGCTGTGGGAGGCCGAGGACGGCTCGCAGATCCGCGGGATCTGGCAGATCACCCCCGGAGTGGTCACCGACACCGAGGCCGACGAGCTGTTCGTGGTCGTCAGCGGCCGCGCCACCATCGAGGTCGAGGGCGGCGCGACCCTGGAGGTCGGCCCCGGCTCCGCCTGCGTGCTCCGCGAGGGCGACCGGACGACCTGGACCGTCCACGAGACGCTGCGCAAGGCCTACCACATCAACTGCTGAGCGCCGCCGTGGAGCCTCGTCCTACGCGTCCGCCTTCGCCGGTCCGGGGTACCGGCGGGCCGTGAACAGGCCGAGCGCCGCCACCGGCAGCAGCAGCGCTGCGCCGATCGCGTTGAGCCAGCCGTAGCCGGCCTGGGACATGACCAGACCTGCCGCCGCGCCGCCCACCCCCGCGGCGGTGTTCATCGTCAGGTCGCTCAGCCCCTGTACGGCGGCCCGCGCACCCTGCGGAACCGAGTCGGTCAGCAGCGCCGAGCCGGACACCATCCCGGCGGACCAGCCGAGCCCGAGCACGAACAGGCCCAGCGCGCTCTGGCCGTGGCGGTCGCCCGCCGTGCCCGCGAGCAGCGCGGCGAGCGACAGCAGCCCGGCCCCGAGCCCGATCACGGACAGCCGGCCGATCCGGTCCGCGAGCCACCCCATGAGCGGGGAGAAGGCGAACATGCCCGCGATGTGGCCACTGATCACCAGGCCCACCAGTTTCAGGTCGGCGCCGTGGTGACCGAGGTCCATCGGGGTCATCACCATGATCGACACCATGGTGGTGTGGGACACCGCGACGGCGAGCAGGCCCAGGCGGGCCCGCGGTGAGGCCTTGACGGCGGCGAACCCGGCGCGCAGCGAGCGGCCCGCGGCGGGGCCGGCCGCCGGCGCCGACAGCGCACGCGCCGTCAGCAGCGGGTCGGGCCGCAGGAAGACGGCGAGCAGCGTGCCGGTGAGGACGAAGACGACGGCGGCCCACAGGAAGGGGCCCGCCGTCCGGGGTATGGAGGTGCCGGCGAAGGCGGCGCTGGCCGGGGCGGAGAGGTTCGGTCCGGCGACGGCCCCGATGGTGGAGGCCCACACGACGACGGAGATCGCCCGCGCACGGCGGTCGGGGGCCGCGAGGTCGGCGGCGGCGAAACGGGCCTGGAGGTTGGCGGAGGAGGCCGCGCCGAAGGCGGCCATGCCCAGCATCAGCAGCGGGAAGCTCTTCACCGACGCGGCCAGCACCACGAGGAGGGCGCCGCAGGCACCGATCCCGTAGGCCAGCACCAGTCCGGGGCGGCGCCCGCGCGCGGTCATGAACGCGGCGAGCGGCAGCGAGACCAGGGCGGTGCCGATCACGGCGGCGGTGGAGGCGAAGCCGGACAGGGACTCCGTGCCGCCGACCTCGGTGGCCAGAACCGGCGCCAGGGCGATGCTGATGGGCACGCCCAGACCGCCCAGCATCTGACTGGCGATCAGCACGCCGGTGATCCGCCGCCGCAGCCGGGGCAGCTCCGCCGCCGTGACCGGCGCGTCGGTGCGCTCCGTTCCGAGGGACGCCGTCACGCCCGACACCCCCCTCGCGGCAGCAGAACGCGCACGGCAGGGGCGAGGTGACCGCGAGCGGCAGGGGCGGGGCCACCGCCCACGGCGGCAGGGGCGAGGTAACCGCGAGCGGCGGCAGAAGTAGTCACCGCGGCAGTTTCCCACCCCTTACCGGATGGCGGAACCCGGCGGGAACCGACCCCTGGGCAGCGGCTCGGGCAACCCGTCAGAACAGCGGTTCGGGCAGCACGCCCTCCAACGCGAGCAGGATCCGCTTGGCCTCCACCCCGCCCCCGAAGCCCCCGATACCGCCATCGTTCTCCACGACCCGGTGACAGGCGACCACCACCGGCAGCGGATTGGAGCCCATGGCGTTGCCCACCGCCTGCGCCGCACCCGGCTGCCCGACCCGGGCGGCCAGTTCCCCGTACCCGACGACCTGGCCGTAGGGCACCGACCGGTCGAGCTCCAGCAGCACCTGGCGGTTGAACCCGGAGCTGAGCCGCCAGTCCAGCGGCAGTTCGAAGCGCCGCAGGGAACCGGCGAAGTACGCCTCCACCTGGCGTATCGGCTCCGCGAGCAGCACTTCCCGGCCCGGCCGCGGCCGCCAGGGGTCCGCGCCGAGCCGGGAGACCAGCGAGCCGATCATCCGGTCGATCCGGTCCGGCCCGGCATGGAAGCCGACCCGGACCAGGCCCTCCGGGGTCGCGGCAAGGAGCAGGGGGCCGACGCCGCCCGCGACGACCGTCCATTCGAGGTGCGGCCCGCGGGGCCGCTCGGAGCTGTCCACCCGTCCACCGTACGGCCCGCCACCGACAGCCCGGGCCCGGCGCGGACCACGGCCTGCGGATCAGAACCAGCCCACCGCGTCCCGGACGACGTCGGGCGCGTTGGTGATGATCCCGTCCACGCCCATGCCCTGGACCTTGCGGGCCGTCGCCGCGTCGTCCACGATCCAGGTGTCCACCTCCATCGCCTTGCCGTGCGCGCCCCGCAGCCGGTGCACCGCCGCGACCCAGTCGGCCGAGATCGTGGTGTGCCACGGGTTGATCCGGTCGGTGAAGGCGGCGTAACGGGGCAGGTCGGCGACCTTCGGGGTGCCCAGGAAGGCCGTCACGATGTCCGGGCGCATGCCGTGCACGACGCGGATGGAGTCGGCGCTGAAGCTCTGCACCACCAGCCGGCGCCCGACGTGCGCCTCGTCGAGCCAGCCGAGGCGGTCCAGCAGGTCGAGGGTCTGCGCTTCGATGCCCGGGTAGAGCTCCGGCTTCTTGATCTCCAGCAGCAGCCGCTGCCGGTTGCGCTGGACCCGGTTCATGTAGTCCTTGAGGGTCGGTACGCGGGCACCCGCGTACTCCTCGCTGAACCAGCTGCCCGCGTCCAGCCGGGCGATCTCCGCGGCCGTGAAGTCCTTCACCAGCCACGGCTTGCGGCCGGGAAAGACCTGCTCGACATTGGTGGTGCGGGCCAGGCTGTCGTCGTGGATCACCACGAGTTCGCCGTCCTTGGTGCGCTGGACGTCGTTCTCGACCCAGGCGATGCCCAGCCGCATGGCGAGGTCGATCGACTCCAGGGTGTTCTCCGGGGCGTACGCCGAAGCCCCCCGGTGGGCGTACACGACGGGCGCGGACAGGCCGAGCGGGCCACCGCCCCCGGCGGGCCGGGGCGCGGGACCGGCGGCGGACGCGGCCGTCGTGCCGAGCACGGTGAGGGTCAGGCCCAAGAAGGCGGCTGCGGCCGCGGCGGCGGGTCGGACGACGTACATGCGTTCTCCTCGGGTCGTGAGCCCCTGCCCCTGCCTCAAACAGGCGCGAAGCGACAGACGTTGCGGCGATGCACTTCACGGCTATGCAGTTGACGGCGATGCACTTCACGGAGATCTGCCCCATGGAGATCCGCTGTATGGCGATCATGGGTGTGAAGATCACCGGGCCGCCACCGAACTACGACAAACGGACCAGGCCGCAGGGGCCCGGACGAGTACGGCGCACGGCCGGGCCGCCCCGGCCGGGTCCCCGCCGAGCCCCGCCCGGCCCGCGCCCGCAGGCGCGAATGCGTGAGTGTCAGTGCGGGGTCGTACGGTGGAGTCATGCGGCCCGTATCGAAGATCGAACGCACGGTGGCGCCTTTCGAGGTCGTCAGCCCCTACCAGCCCAGCGGCGACCAGCCGGCGGCCATCGCCGAGCTGGAGAAGCGCATCCGTGCGGGTGAGAAGGACGTCGTACTCCTGGGTGCGACCGGCACCGGCAAGTCGGCGACCACCGCCTGGATGATCGAGCGCCTCCAGCGCCCCACCCTGGTGATGGCCCCGAACAAGACCCTCGCCGCGCAGCTGGCGAACGAGTTCCGCGAGCTGCTGCCCAACAACGCCGTCGAGTACTTCGTCTCGTACTACGACTACTACCAGCCCGAGGCGTACGTCCCGCAGTCGGACACCTACATCGAGAAGGACTCCTCGATCAACGAGGAGGTGGAGCGGCTGCGCCACTCCGCGACCAACTCGCTGCTGACCCGGCGCGACGTCGTCGTCGTCGCGTCCGTGTCCTGCATCTACGGCCTCGGCACCCCGCAGGAGTACGTCGACCGGATGGTGGCCCTCAAGGTCGGCGAGGAGATCGACCGGGACCAGCTGCTGCGCCGCTTCGTCGACATCCAGTACACGCGCAACGACCTGGCCTTCACCCGCGGCACCTTCCGGGTGCGCGGCGACACCATCGAGATCTTCCCGGTCTACGAGGAACTGGCCGTACGCATCGAAATGTTCGGCGACGAGATCGAGGCGCTGTCCACCCTGCACCCGCTGACCGGCGAGGTCATCAGCGAGGACCGCGAGCTGTACGTGTTCCCCGCCAGCCACTACGTCGCCGGCCCCGAGCGCATGGAGAAGGCGATCATCGGGATCGAGGCCGAGCTGACCGAGCGCCTCGCCGAGCTGGAGAAGCAGGGCAAGCTGCTGGAGGCGCAGCGGCTGCGCATGCGCACCACCTACGACTTGGAGATGATGCGCCAGATCGGGTCCTGCTCCGGCATCGAGAACTACTCGCTGCACATGGACGACCGCGCGCCCGGCTCCGCCCCCAACACCCTCATCGACTACTTCCCCGAGGACTTCCTCCTCGTCATCGACGAGTCCCACGTCACCGTGCCGCAGATCGGCGCGATGTACGAGGGCGACGCCTCGCGCAAGCGGACCCTGGTCGACCACGGCTTCCGGCTGCCGTCGGCGCTGGACAACCGGCCGCTCAAGTGGGAGGAGTTCCAGGAGCGGATCGGCCAGACGGTGTACCTGTCGGCCACCCCCGGGAAGTACGAGCTCTCGCGCGGCGACGGCTTCGTCGAGCAGATCATCCGCCCCACCGGCCTCATCGACCCCGAAGTGGTGGTCAAGCCGACCGAGGGCCAGATCGACGACCTGGTGCACGAGATCCGGCAGCGGACGGAGAAGGACGAACGCGTCCTGGTCACCACCCTCACCAAGAAGATGGCCGAGGACCTCACCGACTACTTCCTGGAGCTCGGCATCCAGGTCCGCTACCTGCACAGCGACGTCGACACGCTGCGCCGCATCGAGCTGCTGCGCGAGCTGCGCGCCGGCGAGTACGACGTGCTGGTCGGCATCAACCTGCTGCGCGAGGGCCTCGACCTGCCCGAGGTGTCCCTGGTGGCGATCCTCGACGCCGACAAGGAGGGCTTCCTGCGCTCGGGGACCTCCCTCATCCAGACCATCGGCCGCGCGGCGCGCAACGTCTCGGGCCAGGTCCACATGTACGCGGACAAGATGACCCCGGCGATGGAGAAGGCCATCGACGAGACCAACCGGCGCCGCGAGAAGCAGATCGCCTACAACACGGCCAACGGCATCGACCCCCAGCCGCTGCGCAAGAAGATCAACGACATCGTCGCCACCATCGCCCGCGAGGAGCTCGACACCGAGCAGCTGCTCGGGACCGGCTACCGCCAGGCACGGGACGGCAAGGGTGCGAAGACGCCGGTGCCCGCCCTGGGCGGGGCGGCGTCCGTCGCCGGCGCCAAGGGGAGCAAGGCGAAGGGTGCCAAGGGCGCGAAGGCGGCCGAGGTGCTGACCGACCGTCCGGCGGCCGAACTGGCCGCGCTCATCGAGGAGATGACGCAGCGGATGCGGGCCGCGGCGGCCGAGCTCCAGTTCGAGGTCGCGGCCCGGATCCGGGACGAGGTCGGCGAGCTCAAGAAGGAGCTTCGCCAGATGAGGGAAGCGGGCCTCGCCTGACCCGGGGCCGGTCAGTAGGGTTGGGCCAAGGGTGGCCGCGGGTACGTTCCGCGGGCCCTCATCGGGGCGGGTAGAAGGAGAGGGGACAGCGCGTGACGGTCAACATGACCAAGGGTCAGGCCATCAGTCTGGAGAAGCGGGGCGGGGGCAGCCTGACCGCGGTCCGGATGGGCCTCGGCTGGCAGGCGGCCAAGCGCCGCGGCCTGTTCGGCTCGCGGACCCGCGAGATCGACCTGGACGCGTCGGCGGTGCTCTTCGCCGACAAGCAGCCGGTGGACGTGGTGTTCTTCCGGCACCTGCAGAGCGACGACGGCTCCGTGCGCCACACCGGCGACAACCTCGTCGGCGGCGTCGGCCAGGGCGGGGACGACGAGGCGATCCTCGTGGACCTCCAGCGCGTGCCGGTCCACATCGACCAGATCGTCTTCACGGTGAACTCCTTCACCGGGCAGACCTTCCAGGAGGTGCAGAACGCCTTCTGCCGCATCGTCGACGAGACCAACGGCCAGGAACTGGCCCGGTACACCCTCGACGGCGGCGGCGCGTACACCGCGCAGATCATGGCGAAGGTGTCGCGCGTCGGCGCGGGCTGGCAGATGACGGCCCTGGGCAACCCGGCGAACGGCCGGACCTTCCAGGACCTGATGCCGGCGATCCTGCCGCACCTGTAAGAAGCACGCAGGACGCCTGCAGGCAGCCTGCAAGAGGCGGCGCCCACGGGCGCGGACGGCCAACAGCACAGAGCGCACGGGACAGAAGGCACGGGGGAGGGCTGCACGATGACGGCCGAATTGGTCCGGGGGCAGAACCACCCCCTGTCCCGGCACCAGGTGGAGATCAGGGTCACGGCGGGTACCCCCGTACTGGCCCTGGTCTCGGCCGGAGACGACGAGGGCCGACTGCCCGGTCCCGAGGCGCTGGCGCACCCCGGCGCCCGGGTCCTTCCGGGGCTCGAGGCACCGGGGGCGGCGGCCGAGCGGCACCGGTTCCCCCTGGACCTCGACGCCGTGGGGGCGGCCGTGCACCGGGTCCGCGTGGTGCTCGCCCTGCCGCCCGGCGGACCGGCGCGCTTCGGCGCGGTCCCGGCGCCGCACGTGGCGGTGGCCGGACCCGACGGCGCCGAGGCCGCCGCCTACACGATGACGGGGCTGGACCCGGAGAGCGCCGTCGTCGCCCTGGAGCTGTACCGCAGGCAGGACGCCTGGAAGGTCCGCGCCGTCGGCCAGGGCTATGCCGAGGGGCTGGGCGCCCTGCTCGCAGACGCCGGACTGCCCGGCCCGGCCGCCACCGCACTGGCCGCGGCGGCCCTGGCGGTGGACACCCCCCTGGTGACGGCCGCACCCGCCGCACCGCGCGACCTGCCCGGCCGGGACGCAGACCCGGCCGCAGCCCCCGCGCCGACGGCCATCGACTACGCGCACCCGCGCCGGCGTCGCACCACCACCGAGCCGCCCGAGCCGGCGCCCGCGCCCGAGGCTCCCGAACAACCCGGGACGGCGCCGCGCCCCGTCGCGGGGGACGCCAGCGGCTGGTCCATGGAGGAGCGGCTCTACAACCAGGTCTGGGGCATGTTCGAGGACCTGGCGCGCACGGTGGCCGCCTACCGCAGCGCCGTCGACTTCGCCGACTCCCGGCTCGACCGGGAACTGGACGACGCCCTGTCCGACCCCCGCGCCCGCCTCGCCGGCAACGCGGCGCGGGACGCCGCGCGCGCCCGCCGTGACGAACTCGTCGCCCGGGCCCAAGCCGTGCTCGACCGGGACCTCGCCCAGCTGCGCGCCGAGTCCGAGGTCGTCGAACCCGCGCTGCCCGCCGCGTACGCCCGCTGGGACAACCCCGTGTGGCACGGCGCGGGCGCGCCGGACGAAGACCCGCTCGCGCTGCGCCTGGGCGACCTGAGCCTGCCCGAGGCGCCGGGCCTGCGGGTGCCGATGCTGATGCGGCTCCCGCTGGAGCGCGGCCTGTGGATCGACAACGGCCGTACCGGCTCCGAGGCCGCCATGACCATGGACACCGACCGGCTGCGCCGTCTCGCCATGGACATGGCCGTGGCGCACGCGGTGCGGCTGCTCGCCGTCCACCCGGGCGGCCGGTTCTCCGTCCACGTCATCGACGCGGCCGGGGCCGGGGCCGCCGCCCTGGCGCCCCTCGTCCGCTCGGGCGTGCTGGCCGCCCCGCCCGCCGCGGGCGCGGCGGGCGTCACCGAGACCCTGGAGCGGCTGACCCGACGGGTGGACCTCGTGCAGATGGCGGTGCGCGCCGGGGCGCCCGAGGAGCTGCCCCCGGATGTGGATCCGGCCGACCAGCTGCTGATCGTGCACGACTTCCCGCACGGCTTCGACGACCGCGCCGTGACCCGGCTGCGCTACCTGGCCGACGAGGGGCCGTCGGTCGGCGTGCACCTGCTGATGGTGGCCGACCGCGACGAGGCCTCGGCGTACGGGCCGTTGCTCGACCCCCTGTGGCGGGCGCTGATGCGCCTGTCGCCCGTACCGGACCACCACCTGGCCGACCCGTGGGTCCACCACGCCTGGACCTTCGAACCGGACCTTCCGCCGCAGCACAGCGCGGTCCTGGACCGGGCGCTGGAGCAGGCGGTCCAGCGGATGGGGGAGGCGCGGCGCGGCGCCCGGCCCTGAGGTGCGTCCGGCCCGAGGTGCCCGCCCTATGCCCTGCGGTGTACCCGGCCTGCGGTGTACCCGGTCCGGCCATGACCTCCGGGTGACCCTTCGCTGACCTTTTCTTGGGTTCCTCTTTACCTTCACCCCCTCCGGCGGCTAACCTGGGAAGCGCGGAGGGGAGTATTCCTGCTTTCCTGCTACGGCGTGCCCGTCAATACGGACCCTGCCCGGTCAAGGGACCGGAGCCGGTCCCGGGGCGTCGGCCCGCGGCCTCCAGGCCGCCCGGGTGGAAGAGACCTCCGGCAGCGATGACGCTGACGCAGTGCTGAGCCATCCCGCCGGAGGCGTGTAGACAATGGACGTTTCAACGACCCTCTGGGTGCTGACCATCTTGGGTCTCGGAATCCTCATCGGAGCCGACTTCCTCATCGGCCGCAAACCCCATGACGTGACCATCAAGGAAGCCGGCATCTGGACGGTCGTCTGGATCGTCCTCGCCGTGCTCTTCGGTCTCGGCCTGCTGTTCTTCGGCAACGGCCAGGCCTCCCAGGAGTTCTTCGCGGGCTTCGTCACCGAGAAGTCCCTGAGTGTGGACAACCTCTTCGTCTTCGTCCTGATCATGGCGAAGTTCGCCGTGCCGTCCCACCTCCAGCAGCGCGTCCTGCTGGTCGGCGTACTGATCGCCCTGGTGCTCCGCGCGGTCTTCATCGCGGCCGGCGCCGCGATCATCGCGAGCTTCTCGTGGATCTTCTTCCTCTTCGGCGCCTTCCTGATCTACACCGCCTGGAAGCTGATCCAGGAGGCGCGCAAGGACGAAGAGGAGGAGGAGTTCGAGGAGAACCGCCTCCTCAAGTCGGTCGAGAAGAAGTTCGGCGTCGCCGACAGGTACCACGGTACGAAGCTCTTCATCCGCAGCAACGGCAAGCGCGTCCTGACCCCGCTGATGGTCGTCATGCTCGCCATCGGCACCACCGACGTGCTGTTCGCCCTCGACTCGATCCCCGCGATCTTCGGCCTCACCCAGGATCCGTACATCGTCTTCACCGCCAACGCCTTCGCGCTGATGGGTCTGCGCCAGCTGTACTTCCTCATCGGCGGCCTGCTCAAGAAGCTGGTCCACCTCAGCTACGGCCTGTCCGTCATCCTCGGGTTCATCGGCGTCAAGCTGCTGCTGCACGCGCTGCACGAGTCGGGGGTGCACGTCCCGCAGATCTCCATCCCGGTCTCCCTGGGCGTCATCTGCGGTGTCCTGGCCGTCACCACGGTCACCAGCCTGATCGCCTCCAAGAAGCAGGCGGCCGCCGAGGAGGCCGCCCGCCCGCAGAGCGTCGACGCCTGATCCCCGGCGGCTACACGGGGGCGGCCGCTCCGGCCGCCCCCTCCTGCGTACCCGCGCCCGGGGCCGCGGCCGGCCCCGCGACGGCGGGGTTCGTCTCCGGCAGGAGCGCGAAGCAGGCCAGGCTCACCAGGGCCATACCGCTCAGGTACAGGGCCACGCCCCACGGCGGGCCGGCGCCGTCCGCCAGCGCCGTCGCCACGATCGGGGTCAGGGCGCCGCCCAGCACGCCGCCCAGGTTGTAGCCGACGGCCGCCCCGGTGCACCGCACGTGCGGGGCGTACAGCTCGGGAAGGTACGCCCCCACCACCGCGAAGGTCGTCACCATGCCCAACAGGCCGCCCAGTAGCCCCAGCGTCATCAGCAGCGGATCCGACGTGCACAGCAGCGCGACGAAGGGCGGCATCCACACCGCGCAGACCGCGCAGCCGGTCAGGCACAGGGGCTTGCGGCCGTAGCGGTCGCCCAGCACCGCCAGCAGCGGGGTCAGCAGGCCCTGGAGCACGACGGCCGTCATGATGCAGGCCAGCACCACCGTGCGGTCCACCCCGAGGTGCCCCGTCGCGTAGGCCAGGGACCAGGTGGTGGCCGCGTAGAAGACGGCGTATCCGCAGGCGAGGGCGCCACCGGTCAGCAGGAGCAGCCGCCAGTGACCGCGGACCACGTCGGACAGCGGTGCCTTCGCGCGCCGCCCGGTCTCCGCGAGCGCCCGGAACTGCGGGGTCTCCTCCACGGAGCGGCGCAGCCACAGCCCGGTCAGGGCCAGCAGCCCGGCGGCCCAGAACGGCACCCGCCAGCCCCAGGCGGTGAACTGCTCCTCGGTCAGGGCGGCCGACAGGGCCAGCACCATCCCGTTGGCCAGTACGAAACCCACCGGCGGCCCCGTCTGCGGGAAGCTCGACCACAGCCCGCGCCGGCCCGGCGGGGCGTGCTCGGCGGTCAGCAGCACCGCGCCGCCCCACTCGCCGCCCAGCCCGAGCCCCTGGAGGAAGCGCAGCAGGAGCAGCAGGACGGGCGCGGCCGTGCCGATGGAGGCGTAGGGGGGCACGCAGCCGACCGCCACGGTGGCCAGGCCGGTGAGCAGCAGCGAGCCGAGCAGCACGGGGCGGCGCCCGTAGCGGTCGCCGATGTGGCCGAAGACGGCGGAGCCCAGGGGGCGGGCGAGGAAGCCGACGCCGAAGGTGCCGAAGGCGGCGAGGGTCCCGGCGAGGGGTGAGAAGGACGGGAAGAAGAGCGGGCCGAGCACCAGGGCGGCGGCCGTGCCGTAGACGAAGAAGTCGTAGAACTCCACGGCGGTCCCGGCGAGGGAGGCCAGAGCGAGCCGCGGCATCGAGGGGGAGCGGCCCGGGGAGGGGTCTTGTTGCATGGTGCAGCAATTACCCCGCCCCGGGGACGAAGGGCGCGCGTCCGGCCATGATCGACCGGAAGGAGTGCTCGCGCGCCCCGTGTTGACCCGCCCCGCAGGTGAGTGCGGTACTACCAGCCGCGCTCGCGCCACTCGGCCAGGTGGGGCCGCTCGGCGCCGAGCGAGGTGTCGTTTCCGTGGCCCGGGTAGACCCAGGTCTCGTCCGGCAGGCGCGCGAAGAGCTTCTCCTCCACGTCGTCGAGCAGCCGGACGAAGGCCTGCGGGTCGCCCCAGGTGTTGCCGACGCCGCCCGGGAACAGGCAGTCGCCGGTGAACACGTGCGGGTGCCCGTGCGGGTCGTCGTAGACCAGCGCGATCGAGCCGGGGGTGTGCCCGACCAGGTGGCGGGCGGTCAGCGTGACCCGCCCCACCGTGACCGTGTCGCCGTCCTCGACCAGGACGTCGGTCGGGACCGGGATCCCCTCGGCGTCGTGCGCGCCCGCGTACGTCCGCGCACCCGTCGCCTCGACCACGGCCGCGAGCGCGCCCCAGTGGTCGCCGTGGCGGTGGGTGGTGACGACGGAGGCGATGCCGTCGTCACCGATCAGGCCCAGCAGCGTGTCCGCCTCGGCGGCCGCGTCGATCAGCAGCTGCTCGCCGGTGGCCCGGCAGCGCAGCAGGTAGGCGTTGTTGTTCATCTCGCCCACCGCGACCTTGGAAATCATCAGGTCCGCGAGTTCGTGCACGTCGGCAGGACCGCCGACCTTGACCGCTCCGCTGTACGTCATGACCCGATCCTAGAGCGGGGGGAGGGCCGGCAGGGCCCCGCCGTCGACGGTCAGGCGGGCGCCCTTGGACTCGCGGCCCGCGAGCCAGCCCAGGAGCTCGGCCGGCGGCCCGGTCAGGGTCACGGCCTCACCTGCGGCGGAGCCGGTGTGCCAGACGCCGTCGTCATGGGGCGTCCGGAGGGTGACCGGCGGTACGTCCGGGCGTCCGGCCCAGCGGTCGGCGAGGAACGCGATCTCGCGCCGGGTGAACTCCTCGGGCAGGTCCGCCAGGCCGTAGCCGGCGTCCAGGTCCACGTGGTGCAGCTCCACCTCCACGAGCCGGCGGAACGGCACGTTGGAGGCGAGGTCGGTGACGCCGCCCCGCAGCTCGACGGTCTGCGACCAGTCCTGGACGGCGTCTGCGACGGCCTGGAAGCGGTCCGCGGAATTACGGACGTCCTCCAGCTGTTCCACCAGGAGCCTGCCCGAACCGCTCTCGATGTCCGCGTCCCGTGCTTCGGCGCTCGCGTACATCGGCCGGCCCTCGAGGACGTTGACGAGGGCGTCGGCGTTGCGGGCGAGGTGGGCCAGCACGTGGCCACGGGTCCAGCCGGGCAGATGTGACTGCTCGGCGAGGGCGGCGTTGTCCAGTTTCGCGACCGCGGTCAGCAGCCGCTCCGTGGCTTCACGTACAGATCGCAGGTCGTGCACATGATCAGTCATAGGGCCGAGCCTAGTGCGCGCGGGGCGTCGGCCACACGATCGGGTGAAGCCGTCTTGCGCGTGCCGTAAATCGAATGCGCGTGCTATACGCTCGGAAGTCAAGCACCACCCCACCGCTAAGGCGCCCCCCATACCCTGGGACGGGGGCCCGTGCCCCCCGCTCTCTCAAGAAAGGTGCGGACCGGCGTGACCGACCGTCTCATCGTTCGTGGCGCTCGCGAGCACAACCTGAAGAACGTCTCGCTCGACCTGCCCCGCGACTCCCTCATCGTCTTCACCGGACTCTCCGGCTCGGGCAAGTCCTCCCTGGCCTTCGACACGATCTTCGCCGAGGGCCAGCGCCGCTACGTCGAGTCGCTCTCGTCCTACGCCCGGCAGTTCCTCGGGCAGATGGACAAGCCCGACGTCGACTTCATCGAGGGCCTCTCCCCGGCCGTCTCGATCGACCAGAAGTCCACCTCGCGCAACCCGCGCTCCACCGTCGGCACGATCACCGAGGTCTACGACTACCTGCGCCTGCTGTTCGCCCGCATCGGCAAGCCGCACTGCCCCGAGTGCCGCCGTCCGATCTCGCGCCAGTCGCCGCAGGCGATCGTCGACAAGGTGCTCGGGCTGCCCGAGGGCAGCCGCTTCCAGGTGCTCTCGCCGCTGGTGCGCGAGCGCAAGGGCGAGTTCGTCGACCTCTTCGCCGACCTCCAGACCAAGGGCTACAGCCGCGCCCGGGTGGACGGGCAGACGATCCAGCTCTCCGAGCCGCCCACGCTCAAGAAGCAGGAGAAGCACACCATCGAGGTGGTCATCGACCGCCTCACCGTCAAGGACTCCGCCAAGCGCCGGCTCACGGACTCGGTGGAGACGGCCCTCGGCCTCTCCGGCGGCATGGTGATCCTGGACTTCGTCGACCTCGCCGAGGACGACCCCGAGCGTGAGCGGATGTTCTCCGAGCACCTCTACTGCCCGTACGACGACTTGTCCTTCGAGGAGCTGGAGCCGCGCTCCTTCTCCTTCAACTCCCCCTTCGGCGCCTGCCCCGAGTGCACGGGCATCGGCACGCGCATGGAGGTGGACCCCGATCTGATCGTTCCGGACGAGGACAAGTCCCTGGACGAGGGCGCGGTCTCCCCGTGGTCGCTCGGCCACACCAAGGACTATTTCCAGCGGCTGATCGGTGCGCTCGCGGCCGAGCTGGGGTTCCGTACGGACATCCCGTGGGCCGGGCTGCCGCAGCGCGCCAAGAAGGCGCTGCTGTACGGCCACCGCACCCAGATCGAGGTCCGCTACCGCAACCGGTACGGGCGCGAGCGGGCGTACACGACCGCCTTCGAGGGCGCCGTGCCGTTCGTCAAGCGGCGGCACGCGGAATCCGAGAGCGACGCGAGCCGAGAGCGCTTCGAGGGCTACATGCGCGAGGTGCCCTGCCCGACCTGTGAAGGCACGCGGCTCAAGCCGATCGTGCTCGCGGTGACGGTGATGGAGAAGTCCATCGCCGAGGTCGCCGCGATGTCGATCAGCGAGTGCGCCGACTTCCTGGGGCAGATGCGGCTCGACGCCCGCGACAAGAAGATCGCCGAGCGGGTCCTCAAGGAGGTCAACGAGCGGCTGCGCTTCCTCGTGGACGTCGGCCTGGACTACCTGTCGCTGAACCGCGCCGCCGGCACCCTCTCGGGGGGCGAGGCCCAGCGCATCCGGCTGGCCACGCAGATCGGCTCCGGTCTGGTGGGCGTGCTGTACGTACTGGACGAGCCCTCCATCGGCCTGCACCAGCGGGACAACCACCGGCTGATCGAGACCCTCGTGCGGCTGCGCGACATGGGCAACACCCTGATCGTGGTCGAGCACGACGAGGACACCATCAAGGTGGCCGACTGGGTCGTGGACATCGGTCCGGGCGCGGGCGAGCACGGCGGCAAGGTGGTGCACAGCGGCTCCCTCAAGGACCTGTTGAAGAACAACGAGTCGATGACGGGGCAGTACCTGGCGGGCAAGCGGTCCATCCCGCTGCCGGACGTGCGGCGTCCTGTGAACGGGGAGCGGAAGCTGACCGTCCACGGCGCGAAGGAGAACAACCTGCGGGACATCGACGTGTCCTTCCCGCTGGGCGTGCTCACGGCCGTGACCGGTGTGTCCGGCTCCGGCAAGTCGACGCTGGTCAACGACATCCTGTACACGCACCTGGCGCGCGAGCTGAACGGCGCCCGGTCGGTTCCGGGCCGGCACACCCGGGTCGAGGGTGACGACCTGGTCGACAAGGTCGTGCATGTGGACCAGTCGCCGATCGGGCGGACCCCGCGGTCCAACCCGGCGACGTACACCGGTGTCTTCGACCACGTGCGCAAGCTGTTCGCGGAGACGATGGAGGCGAAGGTGCGCGGCTACCTGCCGGGCCGCTTCTCCTTCAACGTCAAGGGCGGCCGGTGCGAGAACTGCTCCGGTGACGGCACGATCAAGATCGAGATGAACTTCCTGCCGGACGTCTACGTCCCGTGCGAGGTGTGCCACGGCGACCGGTACAACCGGGAGACGCTGGAGGTCCACTACAAGGGCAAGTCCATCGCCGAGGTCCTGAACATGCCGATCGAGGAGGCCCTGGACTTCTTCGAGGCGGTGCCGACGATCGCGCGGCACCTGCGGACGCTGAACGAGGTGGGGCTCGGCTACGTCCGGCTCGGCCAGTCGGCGCCGACGCTGTCGGGTGGTGAGGCGCAGCGCGTGAAGCTGGCGTCGGAGCTGCAGAAGCGGTCGACGGGCCGGACGGTGTACGTGCTGGACGAGCCGACGACGGGGCTGCACTTCGAGGACATCTCGAAGCTGATCAAGGTGCTGTCGGGACTGGTGGACAAGGGGAACTCGGTGATCGTCATCGAGCACAACCTCGACGTCATCAAGACGGCGGACTGGGTCGTCGACATGGGTCCGGAGGGCGGTTACGGCGGCGGCCTCGTCGTCGCCGAGGGCACGCCGGAGCAGGTCGCCTCCGTGGGAGCCAGCCACACGGGCAAGTTCCTCCGGGACATCCTGGGCGCGGACCGCATCTCGGACGCCGCCCCGACGGCGACGCCGGCCCGCAAGCGGGCCCCGGCCAAGAAGGCGGCCGCCCCGGCCAAGAAGGCGACGCCCCCCGCGAAGAAGGCGGTGGCCAAGGCCCGCAAGGCGTAGGGGCGAACCCGGCGGGGCCGGCTGACAGCCGGCCCCGCCGGCGCTTCAGGACGCCACGCCCACCGCGCGGTCGAAGGTGGCCGGGTCCGTGAGGGAGGCCAGCAGGGCGTCCGCGACGTCCGCGCGGGGGATGGTGCGGGCGCCGGGGACGTTGGCGCCGATGACCCGGCGGTAGCGCCCGGTCCCGGGCCGGTTCAGCAGGCGCGGCGGTCGGACCACCGTCCACCGCGTACCGCTCGTACGTATCACCGTCTCCATGACGGCCAGGTCCGCGTACAGGTCCCGCAGCGCCCGTCGCAGCAGCGGGAGGAAGACCTTCCGGGCCAGCACCCCGTCCTGCGGCACGTCCGGTCCCACCGGAGCCGCGCTGACCGCCGCGAGGCGGTCCACCCCCGCCCGGTCCATGGCCGACACGATGGCCCGCAGCGCCGGACCGGTGACCGGGTTCAGCCGCGCCTGCTTGTTGCTCGGCGAGCCCAGCGCCGAGATGACCGCCGACCGCCCGGTGAGGACGGGTACCAGCGCCTCCTCGTCCGTCAGGTCGCGCACCACCGCCACCCGGAGCCGTTCGTGCGCCGGCACCGGCAGCCGCGCCGGGTCGCGGACCACCGCCGTCACCTCATGGCCGGCATCGAGGGCCTGGCGGACGACCTCCAGGCCGACGCCGCCCGTGGCTCCGAACACCGTGAGTTTCATGACCGGCTCCCGCCTCCCCGTGGGTGGGTGAGTATTCACTCACCCCTGAACACCCTTAGAGTGAGTGAATGCTCACCTCGAAGTCAAGCCGTCCCACCCCCGAGCGGCTGCTCGACGCGGCGGAGACGCTCATGCGCACCGTCGGCCTGGCCAACACCACCACCAAGGCCATCGCCCGCGAGGCGGGCTGCTCGGAGGCCGCGCTCTACAAGCACTACGCCAACAAGGAGGAACTTTTCGTACGCGTCCTCATGGAGCGCACGCCCAACGCCGCGCCGCTCATGGCCGAGCTCGGGGCGGAGCACGACGAACGCCCGGTCGAGGAGGGCCTCCTCGCCATCGCGCGCCACGCCTCGCTGTTCTACGCCGACGCCATGCCCATGGCCGCTTCCCTCTTCGCCGAGCCCGCCCTGCTGACCCGGCACCGCGAGGGCGTCCAGCAGATCGGCACCGGGCCCCACGTCATCCGCGACGCCCTCGCCGGGCACCTGCGCCGCGAGCGCGAGCGCGGCAGGCTGCGCCCGGACGCCGATCCCGAAGCCGCCGCCGCGCTGCTGCTCGGCGCATGCTTCCAACGGGCGTTCTTCCTGCACTTCTCGGGAGAGGAAGTGGTGCGGCCGGTCGAGGAGTTCGCCTCCTCCGTGGCCGGCACCCTCTGGGCCGCTATGCGCTGAGCTCCGCCGCGTACGGGGGTTCCGCTCCCGCCCGGGTGCAGGTCAGCGCCGCCGCACGCGCCGCGTAGGCCAGTACGTCCGGCCAGTCCACGCCCCGCAGGGCCGCGTCCGGCCCGCCCGCCGACCCGCTGACGCCCGCCCCCGTCAGGCGGTGCAGGAGTGCCGCGTTGACGGTGTCGCCGGCGCCGATCGTGTCGGTGACGGTCACCGGACGGGCCGCCACCGTGTGCTCCGCGCCCTCCCGCGTCCATGCCGTGAGTCCGGCGGCGCCCCGGGTCAGCACCACCGCCGAGGGCCCCGCAGCCAGCCAGTCGCAGATCCGGCCGCCGAGCCACGCCGCGTCCTCCTCCGAGAGCTTCAAGACACAGACGTACGGGAGCATGCGCAGGAAGCGCTCGCGGTACGCGCCCGGGTCCGCGATCAGCGCCGGGCGGATGTTGGGGTCGAGCAGGGTCAGCAGCCCGCGCCCGGACTCCCGGCGCAGCAGGGCCTCGTACGCGCTCGCGCCGGGCTCCAGCACCAGCGAGCAGGTCCCGAGCGCGAGGGCCCGTGCAGCGGAGGGGAGCGCGGGCGGCAGGCTGAACAGCCGGTCGGCCGTGCCCTCGACGTAGAAGCGGTACGCGGCCGAGCCGTCCGGTGCCAGCGAGGGCACGGCGAGCGTCGTCGGCTCCGGCCCGCGCTGCACCAGCGAGAGGTCCACCCCGGCGGCCCGCAGCCCGGCCAGCAGGCTCTCGCCGAACCCGTCGGCGGAGACCCTGGAACAGAAGGCGACCCGCTCACCGAGCCGCCCCAGCGCCAGCGCGGTGTTGTACGGCCCGCCGCCCGGCCGGGGCGCGAGGGCGCCCGGCGGCTCCGCGAGGGGCACCAGGTCGATCAGGGCTTCTCCACCGACGACGATCACGCGGGGAAAGTACCCCATCGGGCGGCGGTATCGTCGGGTGGGCCCGGCCGGCCGCCGGCCCCCACGACACCAGGAGCACCGCATGTCCGCGTCCCCGCCCGCCGCCCGCCGCACCGTGCTCAAGGGCGCGGCCGCCCTCGCCGGGGCTGCCGGCGCCGGACCGGCCCTCGCGGCCTGCTCCCCCGGGGCGAGCGGCGCGGCGGGCTCCCCGGCGGTCCCGGCCGAGCCGGTCGAGCTCGGCGCGGTCGCGGAGGTCCCGGTCGGGGGCGCGAAGCTCTACCGGGAGCACAAGCTCGTCGTCAGCTGCCCGGCGGAGGGCCGGTACAAGGCGTTCAGCGCCCAGTGCACGCACGCGGGCTGCATCCTGGACAAAATCGTCGAAGGGCAGGGCAACTGCCCCTGCCACGGCAGCCGCTTCGACGTGAGCACCGGCAAGGTGCTGCGCGGCCCGGCCGCCGACCCGCTGTCGCCGGTCCCCGTCAAGGCGGAGGGCGGCAAGCTGATCGCCGGCTGAGTGCGAAGGGCGGCCGGGCGCACGGCCCGGCTCAGTCCCAGTCCCAGGCGATGCCCAGGATGCCGCGCCGGACCGACTCCTCCACGAGGTGCACGGCCCGGTGGCGCCCGCTCGGGGTCAGATCCGCCAGTGCGGTGCGCGGCGCGCCCGGGCTGCTGCGGGCGAAGCGCCGGCAGCGCACCGGCAGCGCCGCCTCGTCGAAGCGGACCTGGAGCACGTACTGGCCGCCGGTGTAGGTGAACCCGCGTACGTACTCGGTGCAGCGGCCGCCCGTGCCGTCTTCGAAGCCGTAGCCGAAGAGGTACGTGTCGCCGCTGCGCAGCCGGGCGTCGAAGAGCAGCTCGGCGACCATCACCCCGGCCTCGCGGTGCCACCGCACCCGGCCGGTCCGGCAGTTCTCGCCCGCGCGGACCCGGATCCGCTCGGGGTCGCAGCCCGGGTCGCCGTGGTGGACGGCGAGGTAGCGGTCGACGCCGTCGCGGTGGGCCCGTACGACGTGCTGCGAGGCGCGGTCCAGCAGCTCGCCACCCGCGCCGACGCGCACCCGCTCGTGGTGGCCGACCGTGTGGAGGCCGCCGTCGGCGGGCAGTTCCAGGCCGGCCAGCAGCTCGTCCACCGCGGCACCCGCGCTGACCAGGGCCCGGTACGAGCGGGCGGGCGGACGGTTGGGGGCGGACCGGGCGCCCTGGGGTGCGGACAGCAGTCGCAGTAACGTTCCCTCGGGCAGTTCCAGGATCTGCTCCAGGGCGCGTACGGCCCTCAGCGACTCGGGCCGCTGCGGGCGCCGGGCGCCCTGCTGCCAGTAGCTGAGGCTGGTCACGCCGACCTTGATGCCCTGGGCCGCGAGCCGGTGCTGCACCCGGTGCAGGGGCAGGCCACGGGCGGTGAGCGCGGCGCGCAGCGCGAGGTGGAAGGGGCCGCCGCGCAGCAGTCGCGGCAGGTCCGGGTCGCTTTCGGGGCTCGGCGGCACCGGTCCTCCCTCCTGTGAACGTTCACGTGTGGCGGGGCGGGGGACCGCGCCGGTGACGTCTGTGGTCCAGGTGACGGGACGGCCGCCGTTCACACCGGCGCCCCGCCGTTCACACCGCGATGTCACCGTGCATTGAAGCCTGTTGACCTGATCGCGACAACACCCTGATGCTCCCCTCAGCGTCCGGACGCGCTCCTCCATCCCCACTCCCCCCCACGGGAGGAACGCGATGCGCAACCCCAACCGGCGGCTTTCCCTGGCCGCCTTCCTCACCGCCCTGCTGTTCGCACTGCCCGCCGGCACCGCCACCGCCGCCGATGCCGGCACGGAATCCGCACTGTCCTACAACCGCCTGGACATCACGATGCAGGCGCAGCAGAAGACCAACTGGTGCTGGGCCGCCTCGGGCAACACCATCGCCACCTGGTTCGGCCGCAACTACAGCCAGAACCAGTTCTGCAACGCCGCCTTCAACCGCCAGCAGGGCACGGAATGCCCCAACAACCAAGCCACCTTGGGCAACGTCCAGACCGCCCTGCGCTGGGCCGGCATCAACTCCGGCTCGTACGTCACCGGATGGCTCCAGTACTCGACCGTCCAGAGCGAGATCAACGCCAACCGGCCGGTGGAGACCCGCATCCAGTGGTCCAACGGGGGCGGTCACATGCACGTCCTGTACGGCTACGACACCGCCAGCAGCTGGGTGTACTGGGGCGACCCCTGGCCCTCCAACAACCGCTACAACTGGGCCTCCCACGCCTGGTACGTCGACAACAGCACCTTCTCCTGGACCCACTCCCTCTACCGGATCGGAGCGTGACCGCGTGAACGCCGACCAGTTGCGTACCGCCGCCGTCGCGGTCCTCGCCACCGCCGCCGCCTGCCTGGCGCTGGCACCCCAGGCGCAGGCGGCCCCCGTGCCGCAGCCGCAGTCCGCTACCGCCGAGGTCAAGGCGGCGGCCGGACAGGCGGCCGCCGCGCCCGCGACGATGGCCACCCTGTCCCGGTTCTTCGCGCGGGAGGGCAAGGTCGCGGTGACCGCCGCGCAGCCGCGGGTGGAGGGCGAGGCGATCGGGGTGAACTACCTCTCGCCGGACTTCGTGGCCGGCAAGGCCGGGGCGCCGGTCGCCCGGCTGGAGTTCCTCGCCAGCAAGGCGGTCTCCTCGGACGGTCAGCAGGCCGCGCTGTGGACGGCGCGGACGGAGGCCGGATGGCAGGTGGTGAACATCGCCACCGGCGACGACGAGTTCCGCTACGCGCGGCTCGGCGCGGAGAAACTGCCGGGCGGGACGGTGTTCCGGGAGCCGCAGATCGACGCGTGGTACGTGGCCCGGGGAGCGGAGGTGTTGCCGCTGGACGAGGACGCGGAGCGGGCCGTCGGCGCCGGGGGAACGAGCCTGGCCGCGTACCGGGCGCGGGTCGCCCGGGCGTACGGGGACAAGCTGCCGGGATCGGCGTACGCGAAGGCCGGTAAGGCCGGGGGCTACGCGGGTGGCTCCGCCGGCAGCTCCCCGGACATCCCGGCCGGTGCCGCTGCCGGGGGCCTGGCCTTGGCGGGGGCCGGAGTCGGCGCCCTGATCCGCCGCCGCCGGGCCCTGCGCCCCTAGTTCCGCCGGGCCCTGGGCCCCCAGCCCCGCCGGGCCCTGCCGCCCCGCCAGGCGGCAGGGCTCGGCGGGGCCCGCCCAGGCCCCGTCCCGCTGCCCGGCCCCCCGGGACGGGGGTGCGAGCCCGGCCGGGTCGGGTGCGGCGCCCTGGCCGGGCCCGCTGCGCGGCCAGGGCCCTCCCCGCCCCTTCCCGAAACCGGCGGCGAGCCCCCGGCCCCCCGGTCGTGCGCCCCCGAGCCCCCGACCGCCGCGCGCGCATGGCGGTCGGGGGCTCCGCCCCGTCCCGCCTCCGGCGGCAAGCCCCCGCGGCCCCGCCCTCCCCGGGACGGCCGCCCCGCGCCCGCCCGCGCCCGCCCGCCCGCGCCCGCCCGGGCCCGTCCGCCCGGGCCCCCGCCCCGGCCCGTCATGCCGGGCAGGCGGTGCGGCAGGGGCCCGGGGGCCGTTCACGGCGGGGCGGGGGAACGTTCCCGGCCGGGGTGCCCCCGGGATCCGGTGCAGCAGCCCCGGCCGGGGGAGAGGCGTGGGGGTGGGTTGTCCGTCGGCGACAGTAGGGTGGTTGGCATGGCCGACCCCTCCAGCTACCGCCCCCAGCCGGGGCAGGTCCCCGAGTCCCCGGGCGTCTACAAGTTCCGCGACGAGCACCGCCGGGTGATCTACGTCGGGAAGGCCAAGAGCCTGCGCCAACGCCTGGCCAGCTACTTCCAGGACGTCGCGAACCTGCACCCCCGTACCGCCACCATGGTGACGACCGCCGCCTCCGTCGAATGGACCGTCGTCTCCACCGAGGTCGAGGCGCTCCAGCTCGAATACTCCTGGATCAAGGAGTTCGACCCCCGGTTCAACGTCAAGTACCGGGACGACAAGAGCTACCCCTCCCTCGCCGTGACGATGAACGAGGAGTACCCCCGGGTCCAGGTCATGCGCGGCCCCAAGAAGAAGGGCGTGCGTTACTTCGGGCCCTACGGCCACGCCTGGGCGATCCGCGAGACCGTCGACCTGATGCTCCGGGTGTTCCCCGTGCGGACCTGCTCCGCCGGGGTGTTCAAGCGGTCCGCCCAGATCGGCCGGCCCTGCCTGCTCGGCTACATCGGCAAGTGCTCCGCCCCCTGCGTCGGCCGCGTCACCCCCGAGGAGCACCGCGAACTCGCCGGGGACTTCTGCGACTTCATGGCGGGACGCACCGGCACCTACCTCTCCCGCCTGGAGAAGGACATGCACGAGGCGGCCGAGGAGATGGAGTACGAGAAGGCCGCCCGGCTGCGCGACGACATAGGGGCCCTGCGCCGGGCCATGGAGAAGAACGCCGTCGTGCTCGCCGACGCCACCGACGCCGACCTCATCGCGGTCGCCGAGGACGAGCTGGAAGCCGCCGTGCAGATCTTCCACGTGCGCGGCGGCCGGGTCCGCGGCCAGCGCGGATGGGTCACCGACAAGGTGGAGGCCGTCGACACGGCGGGCCTGGTCGAGCACGCCCTCCAGCAGCTGTACGGCGAGGAGAAGGGCGAGGCCGTCCCCAAGGAGGTGCTGGTGCCCGCCCTGCCCGAGGACACGCCGGTGCTCGGCCAGTGGCTCGCCGAGCGGCGCGGTTCGCAGGTCAGCCTGCGCATCCCACAGCGCGGGGACAAGAAGGCCCTCATGGAGACCGTCCACCGCAACGCGCAGCAGTCCCTCGCCCTGCACAAGACCAAGCGGGCCGCCGACCTCACCACCCGCTCCCGCGCCCTGGAGGAGATCGCCGAGGCCCTGGAGCTGGACGGCGCGCCGCTGCGCATCGAGTGCTTCGACATCTCGCACCTCCAGGGCGACGACGTCGTGGCCTCCATGGTCGTCTTCGAGGACGGTCTGGCCCGCAAGAGCGAGTACCGGCGCTTCCAGATCAAGTCGTTCGAAGGGCAGGACGACGTCCGCTCCATGCACGAGGTGGTCTCCCGGCGCTTCAGGCGCTACCTCCAGGAGAAGTTGAAGACGGGCGAGTGGTCCCCGGAAGACGGGGAGACGAACGGCCCCGAAGAGGACGACGGGCGCCCCAAGCGCTTCGCGTACCCGCCGCAGCTCGTCGTGGTCGACGGCGGCCGGCCGCAGGTCACCGCAGCCAAGCGGGCCCTGGAGGAGCTGGGGATCGACGACGTGGCGGTGTGCGGCCTCGCCAAGCGGCTGGAGGAGGTGTGGCTGCCCGGCGAGGACGACCCGGTGGTGCTGCCCCGCACCAGCGAGGGCCTCTACCTGCTCCAGCGGGTGCGTGACGAAGCCCACCGCTTCGCCATCCAGTACCAGCGCAACAAGCGCGGAAAGCGGTTCAAGGCGGGCCCGCTGGACGAGGTGCCCGGTCTCGGCGAGAGCCGCAAGCAGGCCCTGATCAAGCACTTCGGTTCGGTGAAGAAGCTGAGAGCGGCGACAATCAACCAGATCTGCGAGGTCCCCGGCATAGGCCGCAAGACGGCCGAGACCGTGGCCGCCGCGCTCGCCCAGGCCGTCCCCGCCCGTCCTGCCGTCAACATGGCGACAGGAGAGATCATCGAAGACGAGTCCGAACGGGGGACAACGCCATGACCGAGCGACCGGCGAACGACCACGCGGCGAACGAAGCCGCGGCGAACGCAGCTGACCAGAACGACACCGAGTACGACCGAGACGGAGCACAGGTGAGTACGGGCACGACAGTGGAGCCCGGCGAGACCGCCGAGGCGGCCATCCCCGAGCTGGTGATCATCTCCGGGATGTCCGGGGCCGGCCGCAGTACCGCGGCCAAGTGCCTGGAGGACCTCGGCTGGTTCGTCGTGGACAACCTCCCGCCGGCGCTGATCCCCACCATGGTGGAGCTCGGCGCCCGCTCGCAGGGCAACGTGGCGCGCATCGCCGTCGTCGTGGACGTCCGCGGCCGCCAGTTCTTCGACGCCCTGCGCGAGTCCCTCGCCGACCTGGAGTCCCGCGGGGTCACCCGCCGCATCGTCTTCCTGGAGTCCTCCGACGACGCGCTGGTCCGCCGCTTCGAGTCGGTCCGCCGCCCGCACCCCCTCCAGGGCGACGGGCGCATCGTCGACGGCATCGCCGCCGAGCGCGACCTGCTGCGCGAGCTGCGCGGTGACGCCGACCTCGTCATCGACACCTCCAGCCTGAACGTGCACGAGCTGCGCGCCAAGATGGACGCCCGGTTCGCGGGTGACGAGGAGCCCGAGCTGCGGGCCACCGTCATGTCCTTCGGCTACAAGTACGGCCTCCCCGTCGACGCCGACCTCGTCGTCGACTGCCGGTTCATCCCCAACCCGCACTGGGTCCCGGAGCTGCGCCCCTTCACCGGGCTCAACCCGGAGGTGTCGGGGTACGTGTTCAGCCAGCCCGGCGCCAAGGAGTTCCTCGACCGGTACACCGAGCTGCTCCAGCTCATCGCCACCGGCTACCGCCGTGAGGGCAAGCGGTACGTGACCATCGCGGTCGGCTGCACGGGCGGCAAGCACCGCAGCGTGGCCATGTCCGAGAAGCTCGCGGCCCGCCTCGCCTCCGAGGGAGTAGAGACCGTCGTCGTCCACCGGGACATGGGGCGCGAGTGACCGGACGCTCCCTGCGCCTGCGCCGCCTGCGCCGTCTCGCCCCCGGCCGGGGTGAGGACGGCGCGGGCCGCACCGGGCGCCGCGCCGCCGCCAAGGTGGTCGCGCCCAAGGTCGTCGCCCTCGGCGGGGGCATGGGCCTGTCGGCCTCCCTGGCCGCGCTGCGCCGGATCACCGGCGAGCTCACGGCCGTGGTCACCGTCGCCGACGACGGCGGCTCCAGCGGCCGGCTCCGCGAGGAGCTCGGCGTGCTGCCGCCCGGGGACCTGCGCAAGGCGCTGGCCGCGCTGTGCGGGGACGACGAGTGGGGCCAGACCTGGGCCCGCGTCATCCAGCACCGGTTCCAGTCGGCGGGGGACCTGCACGAGCACGCGGTCGGCAACCTGCTGATCGTCGCCCTGTGGGAGCAGCTCGGCGACCCCGTGCAGGCGCTCGACCTGGTCGGCAAGCTGCTCGGCGCGCAGGGCAGGGTGCTGCCGATGTCGGCGGTCCCGCTGGAGCTCCAGGCACTGGTCAAGGGCCACGACCCGGCGCGCCCGCAGGACGTGGACACCGTGCGGGGGCAGGCCACGGTGGCCCTGACCCCGGGCGAGGTGCTGTCCGTACAGGTCGTCCCCGGCGATCCGCCGGCCGTGCCGGAGGCGGTCGCGGCCGTGCTCGACGCGGACTGGGTGGTGCTCGGGCCGGGGTCCTGGTTCTCCTCGGTGATCCCGCACCTGCTGGTGCCGGAACTGCTCGACGCGCTGATCACGACGAAGGCCCGCAGGGTGCTGTCGCTGAACCTCGCGCCGCAGCCCGGTGAAACAGAGGGCTTCTCTCCGCAGCGTCATTTGGAGGTTTTGGCCCGACACGCCCCTAAACTCGCCCTGGACGTGGTGTTGGCCGACGAGGCCGCCGTGCCCGACCGCGAGTCCCTGGCCGATGCCGCAAAACGGTTCGGCGCCGCGGTCGAGCTGGCGCCCGTGGCCAGGCAGGACGGGGCTCCGAAGCATGATCCGGAGCTGCTGGCCGCCGCGTACGACCGTATTTTTCGGATGCATGGAAGGATCGGCCCATGGCGATGACGCCCGCGGTGAAGGATGAGATCTCCCGCCTCCCCGTCACCCGGACCTGCTGCAGGAAGGCGGAGGTCTCGGCGATCCTTCGGTTCGCGGGCGGGCTGCACCTGGTGAGCGGCCGCATCGTCATCGAGGCGGAGCTCGATACCGGCATCGCCGCCCGGCGCCTGCGCAAGGACATCCTGGAGATCTTCGGGCACTCCTCGGACCTGGTGGTGATGGCCCCGGGCGGGCTGCGCCGCGGCAGCCGCTTCGTCGTCCGGGTCGTGGCCGGCGGGGACCAGCTGGCCCGCCAGACCGGCCTGGTGGACGGGCGCGGCCGCCCCATCCGGGGTCTGCCCCCGCAAGTGGTCTCCGGGGCCACCTGCGACGCCGAGGCGGCCTGGCGCGGCGCCTTCCTGGCCCACGGCTCGCTCACCGAGCCGGGCCGGTCCTCCTCCCTGGAGGTCACCTGCCCGGGACCGGAGGCCGCCCTGGCCCTGGTGGGCGCCGCCCGCAGGCTCTCGATCGCCGCGAAGGCGCGCGAGGTGCGCGGGGTGGACCGGGTCGTGGTCCGCGACGGCGACGCGATCGGCGCGCTGCTGACCCGGCTGGGTGCCCACGAGTCGGTTCTGGCGTGGGAGGAGCGGCGGATGCGGCGCGAGGTGCGCGCCACCGCCAACCGCCTCGCGAACTTCGACGACGCCAACCTGCGCCGCTCGGCGCGGGCCGCGGTGGCCGCCGGAGCGCGCGTGCAGCGCGCGCTGGAGATCCTCGGCGAGGAGGTCCCCGAGCACCTCGCCGCGGCCGGCCGGCTGCGCATGGAGCACAAGCAGGCCTCCCTCGAGGAGCTGGGCGCGCTCGCCGACCCGCCGCTGACCAAGGACGCGGTCGCGGGCCGGATCCGGCGGCTGCTGGCGATGGCCGACAAGCGGGCGCAGGACCTGGGCATCCCGGGCACGGAGTCGAACCTCGACCTCAGCGAGGAACTGGCCGACAACATGGCCGGCTGAACCCCCCTCGGCCCTCGGGCCGGTCTCCGTACGGAGCAGGGAAGACAGGGGCCCGCACGGGTGATCGTGCGGGCCCCGCGTCGTACGCCCCATTGACATGGGCATGGGCGATCGTGAGCCTGGCTCCCAACGCTTTCGTGGCAGACGACGCCCAGGGGGGCACATGAGGCACCGCGCGAGATCGATCCTCGCCGCTAGCGCACTCGTCATCGGAACCACACTCGCCGCCTCACCCGTAGCGGCGCACGCCCGGCCCGCGGCGGACGGCGGAGCCGGACCGGCCTCCGACGAGGTCCGGGTCTACGACGCCGACCTCACCAAGGAACAGATCCCGCTCGTCCTCGCCGCCGGCCAGGACGCCCACGAACTGGCCGCGCACCCGCCCGAGAGCGGGACGGCGAAGGCCGAACTGTTCCTCACCGCGGGGCAGGCAGGGGGACTCGCCGCACAAGGCGTCAAGATCGCCGAGCGCAAGACCGCCCCGAGCGCCCGCGCCGAAGCCCCTGGGGACGGCGTCTTCCGCCCGTACAGCGGCAAGGGCGGCCTCCAGGAGGAGATCCTCGCCACCGCGCGGGCCAACCCGTCCCTCACCAAGGTCGTCTCCATCGGCAAGACCGTCCGGGGCAAGGACATCCTCGCCCTGAAGGTCACCAAGGACGCCAAGAAGACCAAGGACGGCGCCAAGCCCTCGGTGCTCTACATGTCCAACCAGCACGCCCGCGAGTGGATCACCCCCGAGATGACCCGGCGGCTGATGCACCGGACGCTGGACACCTACGGCAAGGACCAGCGCATCACCAAGCTGGTGGACTCCACCGAACTGTGGTTCCTGCTCTCCGCCAACCCCGACGGCTACGACTACACGCACGCCCCCGACGGGCAGCGGCTGTGGCGCAAGAACCTGCGCGACAACGACGGCGACGGCAAGATCACCGCCGTCGACGGGGTCGACCCGAACCGGAACTTCGCCTACAGGTGGGGGTACGACGACGAGGGCTCCTCCGAGAGCCCGTCGAGCGAGACCTACCGCGGCCCGAAGGCGAACTCCGAGCCCGAGACCGTCGCCCTGGACGCCTTCGAGAAGCGCGTCGGCTTCGCGTACGCGATCAACTACCACTCGGCCGCCGAGCTGCTGCTCTACGGGGTGGGCTGGCAGGTCGCCACCCCCACCCCCGACGACGTGGCCTACAAGGCGCTCGCCGGCACCCCCGAGCACTCGGCCATCCCCGGCTACTACCCCCAGGTGTCCTCCGAGCTCTACACCACCAACGGCGAGGCCGACGGCCACGCGGCCAACGTCAACGGCGTCATGATGTTCACGCCGGAGATGAGCACCTGCCAGACGGCGTCCGCCGTCGATCCCGGCGACCGGTGGAAGCCCGAGGACTGCCGGTCCGTCTTCAACTTCCCCGACGACGAGAAGCTCATCCAGGCCGAGTTCGCCAAGAACGTCCCCTTCGCGCTGTCGGTCGCCGAGAGCGCCGCGCACCCGGACCGGCCGGTGTCCTCCGTCGGCCTGAGCGCCGCCGACTTCACCGTGGACCCCTTCACCACCTCCTACGTGCAGCGCGGCGAGGACCAGACCGTCTCCGTCACCGCCCGCAAGGCGCTGCGGGACAAGCAGCTCAAGTTCCGCGTCAACGGCGGCCGCACCCACGACGACGGGCTCAAGGCCTGGAAGGGCGGCGAGGTCTACGGCGGCGACGACAACAACTGGTTCGACGAGTACCGGGCCAAGGTGGACGGCGCCGAGCCGGGCGACAAGGTCGAGGTCTGGTTCACCGGCCGCGACCGGGGCAGGGAGATCTCCAGCGAGCACTTCACCTACACGGTGGCCGAACGGCCGCGCGACGCCGACGTCCTCGTGATCGCCGAGGAAGGCGCCAAGGCCACCCACGCCGAGGAGTACGTCGCCGCCCTGCGCGCCAACGGCAAGAAGGCGGCCGTCTGGGACGTCGCCACCCAGGGCGTCCCGCACCACCTCGGGGTGCTCTCCCACTTCCGCACGGCCGTCCACTACACCGGGGCCAAGAGCCCCGGCGGCGACACCCAGCTCGCGGTGCGCGACTTCCTCAACGAGGGCGGCAAACTCATCGAGGCCGGCGAGCTGGCGGGCGGCAACGCCCAGGTCGGCCGCGCCGCCACCGACGACTTCAGCCAGTACTACCTCGGCGCCTACGGCCGGGCCGACGTCAGCGGGCCCACCGCCTTCACCGGCGCGGGCGCCCTCAGCGGAGCCAAGGCAGCCCTCGGGAACGCGGCGGACAACCCGCTGGACCACCCCGGTTCCTACTCCGTGACCTCGCAAACCCTGCCACCGGCGCGGTTCCCGCAGTTCAAGAGCGCGCAGGCGGGCCAGTACGACGGGGTCGTGAACCCGTACGCCCCCTACGCGGGCACCGGGATGGCCTCGGCCACCCACGAGGACAACGAGTGGAAGCGGCTGACCCGCACCATCGACCTCACCGGCGTCACGGCCGCCGACCGGCCGCAGCTCAAGGCGGCCCTCAACTGGAACACCGAGCCGGGGTACGACCACGCCGTCCTGGAGGCGCACACCGTCGGGGCGGAGGACTGGACCACGCTGCCCGAGGCCGGCGGCCTCAGCAGCACCGCGGTCCCCGCCGAGTGCGAGGCCGGGTTCTTCATCAACGGACACCCCTTCCTGCGCCATTACCTCGACCTGACGGCCGGCGGCTGCACGCCGCACGGCAGCAGCGGGGCGTGGAACAGCTTCACCGGCTCCTCGGGCGGCTGGAAGCAGGTCTCCTTCGACCTGAGCGCCTACGCCGGAAAGTCCGTCGAGGTCTCGCTGTCCTACATCACCGACGGCGGGGCGGGCGGCCGCGGCGTCTTCGCCGACGAGGCGAGGCTGAACGTCGGCGGGGCGGACCGGGCCGTCGAGGGCTTCGAGACCTCGCTGGGGGCGTGGACGGCGCAGGGCGCACCGGCCGGGAGCCCCGTCGTCCCGGGTGATTGGTACAGGTCCGGGGAGCTCTTCAAGTCCTACGCCGCTGTCACTACGCGTGACACGGTCCTGCTCGGATTCGGCCTGGAACACGTCCCGACGGCGTCCGACCGTGCCGTACTCGTCGGTAGGGCACTCCGTTCACTGAACCACTGATTCCAGGCTTAGCGGGCCCTCACTCCGGGTAACGGGGACAAGGTCCCAGAGGTCCCGTGCCGGCACGTCCGGCACGGGGCCTCGCGGTGTCATTCCTGGGAAGCAGGGGAGTGTCAGCCGTCGGCCGATGTCACTCAGAAGCTCACGGAGAGGTAGGGTCGTAAGCGGTCGGGGACATCCCATACAGCTCGCCGGGGGACTTTTACCGGCGCACCAACGAGGAGATCGGTTCGTGACGATCCGCGTAGGCATCAATGGTTTTGGTCGTATTGGCCGCAACTACTTCCGGGCGCTCCTTGAGCAGGGAGCGGACATCGAGATCGTCGGTGTCAACGACCTGACTGACAACGCCACTCTGGTGCACCTGCTCAAGTACGACACCATCCTCGGCCGCCTCAAGGCCGAGGTCTCCCACACCGACGACACCATCACCGTCAACGGCAACACCTTCAAGACGTTCGCCGAGCGCGACCCCGCCAACCTGCCCTGGGGCGAGCTGGGCGCCGACATCGTCATCGAGTCGACCGGCATCTTCACCAAGAAGGCCGACGCCGCCAAGCACATCGCGGCCGGCGCGAAGAAGGTCCTCATCTCGGCCCCGGCCAAGGACGAGGACATCACGATCGTGATGGGTGTCAACCAGGACAAGTACGACGCGGCCAACCACCACGTCATCTCCAACGCCTCCTGCACCACCAACTGCGTGGCACCGATGGCCAAGGTCCTCGACGAGAACTTCGGCATCGTCAAGGGCATGATGACGACGGTCCACGCGTACACCAACGACCAGCGCATCCTCGACTTCCCGCACTCGGACCTGCGCCGCGCCCGTGCCGCCGCCGAGAACATCATCCCGACCTCGACCGGTGCCGCCAAGGCCACCGCGCTGGTCCTCCCGCAGCTCAAGGGCAAGCTGGACGGGATGGCCATGCGCGTGCCGGTGCCGACGGGCTCGGTCACCGACCTCGTCCTGGAGCTCTCCCGCGAGACCACCAAGGAAGAGATCAACGCGGCGTTCCAGAAGGCCGCCGAGGGTCAGCTCAAGGGCATCCTCGACTACACCGAGGACGCGATCGTCTCCTCCGACATCGTGAACTGGCCCGCGTCCTGCACCTTCGACGCGTCCCTGACGATGGTTCAGGACGGCAACCAGGTCAAGGTCATCGGCTGGTACGACAACGAGTGGGGCTACTCCAACCGCCTCGTCGACCTGACGGTGTTCGTCGGCGGTCAGCTCTGATCGTCACGGCAGGCAGCACGATGTGAGGCACAGGGTCCGAGTGGCGCAACGAGGCGCCGCACGGGCCCTGTGGCTTGTCTCGTACCCTCTCACCCAGGTCGGGACGGAAACCCCGCGTGGGGATAAGGAGTAGAAACACATGAAGACGATCGACGAACTTCTCGCCGAGGGCGTCTTGGGCAAGCGGGTCTTCGTCCGCGCGGACCTCAACGTGCCGCTCGCCGGCACCGAGATCACCGACGACGGGCGCATCCGCGCCGTCCAGCCGACCATCGCCAAGCTCGCCGAAGCCGGCGCCCGCGTGATCGTCGCCTCGCACCTGGGCCGTCCCAAGGGCGCCCCGGACCCGGCGTTCTCGCTGGCCCCCGCCGCCGAGCGGCTCGGTGAGCTGCTCGGCACGGACGTCGCGTTCGCCACCGACACCGTCGGCCCGTCCGCCAGGGAGACCGTCGCGTCCCTCGCCGACGGCCAGGTCGCCGTCATCGAGAACCTGCGCTTCAACGCCGGCGAGACCTCGAAGGACGACGCCGAGCGCGGCGCCTTCGCCGACCAGCTCGCAGAGCTCGCCGACCTCTACGTCGGCGACGGCTTCGGCGCCGTCCACCGCAAGCACGCGTCGGTCTTCGACCTGCCCGCGCGCCTGCCCCACGCGGCCGGCTACCTCATCGCCACCGAGGTCGGCGTCCTCAAGAAGCTGACCGACGAGGTCAAGCGCCCGTACGTGGTCGTACTCGGCGGCGCCAAGGTCTCCGACAAGCTCGCCGTCATCGACCAGCTGCTCGGCAAGGCCGACCGCATCCTCATCGGCGGCGGCATGGCGTACACCTTCCTCTACGCCAAGGGCTTCGAGGTCGGCATCTCCCTGCTCCAGAAGGACCAGGTGGACGTCGTCAAGGAGTACATGGCCCGGGCCGAGAAGAGCGGCGTCGAGCTGGTCCTGCCGGTCGACATCCTCGCGTCCGCGGACTTCCCCGACCTCAAGGGCAAGACCCCGGCCGACTTCATCACCGTCGACGCGGACAAGATCCCCGCCGACAAGGAGGGTCTGGACATCGGTCCCAAGACCCGTGAGCTGTACGCGTCGAAGATCGCCGACGCGGAGACCGTGTTCTGGAACGGTCCCGTGGGCGTCTTCGAGCACCCCGACTACGCCGGAGGCACCCGCGCGATCGCGCAGGCCCTCGTCGACAGCGACGCGTTCACCGTCGTCGGCGGCGGGGACTCCGCCGCCGCGGTGCGCACGCTCGGCTTCGACGAGAACGCTTTCGGCCACATCTCGACCGGTGGCGGCGCCTCCCTCGAATACCTCGAGGGCAAGACGCTCCCCGGCCTCGCCGCACTGGAGGTCTGACACTCAATGACCACGCGCACCCCGCTCATGGCGGGCAACTGGAAGATGAACCTCAACCACATCGAGGCCATCGCCCACACCCAGAAGCTCGCCTTCTCGCTCGCCGACAAGGACTACGACGCCGTCGAGGTCGCGGTCCTGCCGCCCTTCGTCGACCTGCGCTCCGTCCAGACCCTCGTCGACGCCGACAAGCTGAAGATCAAGTACGGCGCCCAGGACATCTCGGCGCACGACTCCGGCGCCTACACCGGTGAGGTCTCCGGCCCGATGCTGGCCAAGCTGGCCTGCACGTTCGTGGCCGTGGGCCACAGCGAGCGCCGCCAGTACCACGGCGAGAGCGACGAGCTCTGCAACGCCAAGGTCAAGGCCGCCTACCGCCACGGGCTCACCCCGATCCTGTGCGTCGGGGAGGGCCTCGACGTCCGCAAGGCCGGCCGGCAGGTCGAGCACACGCTCGCCCAGGTCGACGGCGGCCTGGCCGGTGTCCCCGCCGAGCAGGTCGAGTCCATCGTGATCGCCTACGAGCCCGTCTGGGCCATCGGGACCGGCGAGGTCGCCACCCCCGAGGACGCCCAGGAGGTCTGCGGGGCGATCCGCGGCCGCCTGGCCGAGCTGTACTCGCAGGAGCTGGCCGACAAGGTCCGCATCCAGTACGGCGGCTCCGTCAAGTCCGGCAACATCGCCGCGATCATGGCCCAGCCCGACGTCGACGGCGCCCTGATCGGCGGCGCGGCACTGGACGTGGAAGAGTTCGTCAAGATCGTCCGCTTCCGGGACCAGTAGGGCCCGGCCGTCCCCGCAGCGAGTATGCGCCAGGACGGATCCGTCGTACCCTTGCGGGGGCCAGGAGGCTGTACCACCAGCCACTGGCCCCCGCGCCCGGCACAATCGGATGGCCGGAACAGCCAGGAAAGTAGGAACCAGCCGTGATTCTGGGGTTCTCGATCGCCCTGATCGTCTTCAGCGCCCTGCTGATGCTGCTCGTGCTGATGCACAAGGGCAAGGGCGGTGGCCTTTCCGACATGTTCGGCGGCGGCATGCAGTCGTCGGTGGGCGGCTCCTCGGTCGCCGAGCGCAACCTGGACCGCATCACCGTCGTGATCGGTCTCCTGTGGTTCGCCTGCATCGTCGCGCTCGGCCTGCTGAGGAAGTAACCCGCGAGCCGAGCGTTCCGGCCATAGTGCCGGTCCGCCGCGCCCCCTGCGGCCTATCATGGGCTCCTGCGGGGGCGCCCCCTGCAGTTGCTGGACGGCCGCCCGGCCTTACGTAGACTTGGGCGCCCGCAGCGGAAAACCCCTCACGCTCCGCGGCACCATCAGGCAGGGAGTTACGACCGTGGCAAGTGGCAACGCGATCCGTGGAAGTCGGGTCGGAGCGGGGCCGATGGGCGAGGCCGAGCGCGGCGAATCCGCGCCCCGCCTGCGCATCTCCTTCTGGTGCTCGAACGGGCACGAGACGCAGCCGAGCTTCGCCAGCGACGCACAGGTACCGGACACTTGGGACTGCCCGCGCTGCGGCTTCCCCGCCGGCCAGGACCGGGACAACCCGCCTGCGCCGCCGCGCACCGAACCGTACAAGACGCACCTGGCCTACGTGCGGGAGCGGCGTACCGATGCCGACGGCGAGGCGATCCTCGCCGAGGCGCTCGCCAAACTCCGGGGCGAGATCTGAGAGTCGGCCCTCGCCGGTCCACTCAAGAGTGACTGGGGGCCCGGCCCGCGGGAGAGAACAATCCCGCGGGCCGGGCCCCTTTGTGCGCGTTGTCCCCCTTCGGATCCCTTAGGTTGGGGCGTGGCGGGGCACAACAGGACGGAAGAAGTGGGTTGATGTCCGAGATGAACGCAGACAGCCGTAAGACGAGGCTCAACCGGACGCCCGAGTGGCTGGCACTCGGAAAGCACCGGGAAGCGCTGGGGCAGACGCATCTGCGGGAGCTGTTCGAGACGAATCCCGGCCGGGGCGCCGGCTACACCCTGCGGGTCGGCGACCTGCACATCGACTATTCGAAGCACCTCGTCACCGACGAGACGCTCGCACTCCTGCGTGAACTGGCGTCGGCCACCGGCGTGGCCGAGCTGCGCGACGCGATGTTCCGCGGTGAGAAGATCAACACGACGGAGGACCGGGCGGTCCTGCACACCGCGCTGCGCGCGCCCCGGGACGCGGTGGTCGAGGTGGACGGGGAGAACGTCGTGCCCGCCGTCCACGCCGTGCTCGACAAGATGGCCGCCTTCTCCGAGCAGGTGAGGTCGGGGGAGTGGACCGGGTTCACCGGCAAGCGCATCAAGAACGTCGTCAACATCGGCATCGGCGGCTCCGACCTCGGTCCGGCGATGGCCTACGAGGCGCTGCGCGCCTTCACCGACCGCGGGCTGACCCTGCGCTTCGTGTCCAACGTGGACGGCGCCGACCTGCACGAGGCGCTGCGGGGACTGGACCCCGCCGAGACGCTGTTCATCATCGCCTCCAAGACGTTCACGACCATCGAGACCATCACCAACGCCACTTCGGCGCGGACCTGGCTGCTGGCCGGGCTGGGCGGTGACGACGCGGCGGTGGCCCGGCACTTCGTGGCGCTGTCGACCAACACCGGGAAGGTGGAGGAGTTCGGCATCGACCCGGCCAACATGTTCGGGTTCTGGGACTGGGTCGGCGGCCGCTACTCCTTCGACTCCGCCATCGGCCTCTCGCTGATGATCGCGATCGGCCCGGACGCCTTCCGGGAGATGCTGGGCGGTTTCCACACCGTGGACGAGCACTTCCGTACGGCGCCGCCGGAGGAGAACGCGCCGCTGCTGATGGGCTTGCTCGGCGTCTGGTACGTGGGCTTCTTCGACGCGCAGTCGCACGCCGTGCTCCCCTACAGCCACTACCTCTCGCGCTTCACGGCGTACCTGCAACAGCTGGACATGGAGTCCAACGGCAAGTCCGTGGACCGGGACGGACAGCCGGTGGACTGGGACACCGGCCCGGTGGTCTGGGGCACGCCCGGCACCAACGGGCAGCACGCGTACTACCAGTTGCTCCACCAGGGCACCCGGATGATCCCGGCGGACTTCATCGGCTTCGCCCGCCCGGTGGCGGAACTGGAACCCGAACTGGCGGCGCAGCACGACCTGCTGATGGCCAACTTCTTCGCGCAGACCCAGGCACTGGCCTTCGGCAAGACGGCGGAGGAAGTGCGGGCGGAAGGCGTCGCCGAGGAGTTGGTCCCGCACAAGACGTTCCGCGGCAACCACCCGACCACGACGATCCTCGCGGACGAGCTGACGCCGGCGGTACTGGGTCAGCTGATCGCCCTCTACGAGCACAAGGTGTTCGTCCAGGGCGCGGTGTGGAACATCGACTCCTTCGACCAGTGGGGCGTGGAACTGGGGAAGGTGCTGGCCAAGCAGCTCGAGCCGGCCCTGGTCGACGGCTCCCACATGGAGGACCTCGACCCTTCCACCCGGGAGCTGGTCTCCACCTACCGCACGCTGCGCGGCCGGTCCTGATCCGGCGGCGGGTGCGGGGGCCGCGACAGGCCCCCGCACCCGTCCCCACCCGTCCGCGGACCGGCGGGTAGAGCCGTCAGACCGGCGGGTAGAGGCCCGCGGGCAGCTTCGCCGCCGCCGGGCGGTCCAGCAGCCACAGGGTCCGGCTGCGCCCGTACGCGGCCGCCGCCGGGGCCTGCACATCGCCCGCGCCGCCGAGCGCGATGGCCACCGCGCCCGCCTTGTCCTCGCCCGCCGCCAGCAGCCAGACCTCGCGCGCCGCGCGGATCGCCGGGAGGGTCAGCGAGACCCGGGTCGGCGGCGGCTTCGGCGCCCCGTGCACCCCGACCACCGTGCGGTCGCTCTCGCGCGCCGCCGGGTGCTCCGGGAACAGGGAGGCGACGTGCGTGTCCGGGCCGACGCCCAGCATCAGCACGTCGAAGGTGGGGACCGGGCCGTGGTCCTCGGGCCCCGAGGCCTTGCGCAGCTCCTCGGCGTAGGCCGCCGCCGCCGCGTCGACGTCCGTCCCGTACGGGCCGTCCGACGCCGGCATCACGTGGACGCGCGCCGGGTCGACGGGGACGGCGTCCAGGAGCGCCTCCCGGGCCTGGACGTGGTTGCGCTCGGGGTCGTCGGCGGGGACGTAGCGCTCGTCGCCCCACCACAGGTCCAGCCGGGACCAGTCGATCGCGTCCCGGGCCGGGGCCGCGGCGAGCGCGGCCAGCAGCCCGTTGCCGTTGCGGCCCCCGGTCAGCACCACCGAGGCGCTGCCGCGGGCCGCCTGCGCGTCCACGACCTTCGTGATGAGCCGGGCCGCCGTGGCCTGGGCCATCAGTTCCTTGTCCCGGTGGACGACGACCTGGGGAGTCGTCATACCCATGTGCGTGCCGCCTTCTTGCTCGTGCCGGACCGGTCCGGCGCCTGAGGGAAAGGGAACGGCCGCCGGCCGGACCCCCTCGGGAGGGGGTCCGGCCGGCGGCCGAGAAACGTCACTGCTTGGCCGTGGCCTTCTTCGCCGCGGTCTTGGCGGCCGGCTTGGCCGCGGGGGCCTTCGCCGGGGCTTCCGCGGGAGCTTCCGCGGGGGCTTCCGCGGGAGCGGCGGCCGGGGCACCGGCCGCCTCCAGCCGGTCCACGCCGAACTTCAGCGAGGCCTCGTACGTGTTGTCCGGGTCCAGCCGGCGCAGCTCCTCCGCGAGCAGCTCGGCCGTCTCACGCCGCTTGAGGGCCACCGCCCGGTCGGGCTGACCGGGCATGCACAGCGTCGCCAGGGAGCCGTCCGCGCGGTCCAGGACGATCGTGCCGTCCTTGGTCTCCATGCGTACGGCGGTCAGGCCCGGGCCCTGGGACAGCGTGCGCGTCACCGGCACGCCGAGGCGGTCCGCCAGCCACATGGCCAGCAGCTCGCAGCTGGGGTTCTCGTCCTCGCCCTCGACGGTGGCGGAGATGACCGACACCCTCTGCTGGTCCAGCGCGGCGGCCAGCATCGAGCGCCAGGGCGTGATCCGGGTCCACGACAGGTCCGTGTCACCCGGTGCGTACGCCTGCGCCCGGGCGCCGAGCGCACCGACGGGCTCCTCCGAGGAGTAGGTGTCCGTGATCCGGCGCTGACCGAGCGCACCCAGCGGGTCGCCCGCCAGGTCCATCGGAGCCCCCTCCGGCCACCAGACGACCACGGGGGCGTCGGGCAGGAGGAGCGGGAGAACCACCGACTGGGCGTGGTGGACCAGTTCACCGTGCAGGCGCAGCACCACCGTCTCGCCGGTACCGGCGTCCGTCCCGACGCGGATCTCCGCGTCGAGCCGGGCGTCGCGACGGCTGCGGGGGGAGCGGCTGACCCGCCTGACCACGACGATGATCCGCGAAGGGTGTTCGTGGGACGCGTCGTTAGCCGATTTGAGCGCGTCGTACGCGTTCTCCTCGTCGGTCACGATCACCAGCGTGAGGACCATGCCGATGGCGGGCGTGCCGAGCTCCCGGCGTGCCTGCACCAACGCGGCGTTGATCTTGCTGGAGGTGGTCTCCGTAAGGTCGATCTTCATGGCCGGCGCCAGCTCCGTCCGTCTCGTGCGAGCATCTCGTCCGCCTCGACCGGCCCCCAGGTGCCCGCCGGGTACTGCGCGGGCTTCCCGTGCTTGTCCCAGTACTCCTCGATCGGGTCGAGGATGTTCCAGGACAGTTCGACCTCCTGGTGGCGCGGGAAGAGGTTCGCGTCACCCAGCAGGACATCGAGGATCAGCCGCTCGTACGCCTCGGGGCTGGACTCGGTGAAGGACTCGCCGTAGGCGAAGTCCATCGTCACGTCGCGGACCTCCATGGAGGTGCCCGGAACCTTCGAGCCGAAACGCACCGTGATGCCCTCGTCCGGCTGGACCCGGATGACCAGGGCGTTCTGCCCCAGCTCCTCGGTCGCGCCCGACTCGAACGGCAGGTACGGGGCCCGCTTGAAGACGACCGCGATCTCGGTCACCCGACGGCCCAGGCGCTTGCCGGTCCGCAGGTAGAACGGGACGCCCGCCCAACGGCGGTTGTTGATCTCCAGCTTGATGGCCGCGTAGGTGTCGGTCTTCGACTTGGGGTCGATGCCGTCCTCTTCGAGGTACCCGACGACCTTCTCGCCGCCCTGCCACGCCGCCGAGTACTGGCCGCGCACGGTGTGCTTGCCCAGGTCCTCCGGCAGCTCCACGGCGGTCAGCACCTTGAGCTTCTCGGCCACCAGCGCCTTGGGGTGGAAGGAGCCGGGCTCCTCCATCGCGGTCAGCGCCAGCAGCTGGAGCAGGTGGTTCTGGATGACGTCACGGGCCGCGCCGATGCCGTCGTAGTAACCGGCCCGGCCGCCGATGCCGATGTCCTCGGCCATCGTGATCTGCACGTGGTCGACGTACGACCGGTTCCAGATCGGCTCGAACATGGTGTTGGCGAAGCGGAGCGCCAGGATGTTCTGGACGGTCTCCTTGCCGAGGTAGTGGTCGATCCGGAAGACCTCGTCACGGGGGAAGACCTCGTGGACGACCTTGTTGAGTTCCTCGGCGCTCTTGAGGTCGTGGCCGAAGGGCTTCTCGATGACGGCGCGCCGCCAGGAACCCTCCTTCTGCGCCAGACCGTGGTCCTTGAGCTGCTGGACCACCTTGGGGAAGAACTTGGGCGGGACCGACAGGTAGAAGGCGAAGTTGCCGCCCGTGCCCTGCGCCTTGTCGAGCTCTTCGATCGTTGCCTTGAGGGTTTCGAAGGCCGCGTCGTCGTCGAACTCGCCCTGGACGAAGCGGCAGCCCTGGACCAGCTGCTGCCAGACCTCCTCGCGGAAGGGGGTGCGCGAGTGCTGCTTGACGGCCTCGTACACCTCCTGGGCGAAGTCCTCGTCGTGCCACTCGCGGCGGGCGAACCCGATCAGCGAGAAGCCCGGGGGCAGCAGGCCGCGGTTGGCGAGGTCGTAGACGGCGGGCATCAGCTTCTTGCGCGACAGGTCACCCGTAACGCCGAAAATGACCAGGCCGGACGGCCCCGCGATACGCGGGAGCCGCCGGTCCTGTGCGTCACGAAGCGGGTTCGCTCCGTTCACCGACAAAATACTCAGTCCTCCGCGGGGGCGAGGCGCTCGAGCTCCGCCTGGGTCGACTTCAGCAGGTCGTTCCACGACGCCTCGAACTTCTCGACGCCTTCGTCTTCGAGCAGCTGGACCACTTCGTCGTACGAGATGCCCAGCGCGGCGATCGCGTCGAGCTCGGCGCGCGCCTGCGCGTACGTGCCGTGAATGGTGTCGCCGGTGACCTCACCGTGGTCGGCGGTGGCGTCCAGGGTGGCTTCCGGCATGGTGTTGACGGTGCCGGGGGCGACCAGGTCCACCACGTACAGGGTGTCCTTGTACGCCGGGTCCTTCACGCCGGTCGAGGCCCACAGCGGGCGCTGCTTGTTGGCGTGCGCCTTGTCCAGGGCGGCCCAGCGCTCGGAGGAGAAGACCTCCTCGTACGCCTCGTAGGCCAGGCGGGCGTTGGCGAGCGCCGCCTTGCCCTTGAGGGCCTTGGCCTCGTCGGTGCCGATGCCGTCCAGGCGCTTGTCGATCTCGGTGTCCACGCGGGACACGAAGAAGGAGGCCACCGAGTGGATCTTGGAGAGGTCCAGGCCCGCGGCCTTCGCCTTCTCCAGACCCGCCAGGTACGCGTCCATGACCTGGCGGTAGCGCTCCAGCGAGAAGATCAGGGTCACGTTGACGCTGATGCCCCGGCCGATGACCTCGGTGATCGCGGGCAGGCCGCCCATGGTCGCCGGGATCTTGATCAGGGTGTTCGGGCGGTCCACCAGCCAGGCCAGCTGCTTGGCCTCGGCGACGGTCGCCTTGGTGTTGTGGGCCAGGCGCGGGTCGACCTCGATCGAGACCCGGCCGTCCTGGCCCTCGGTCGCGTCGAAGACCGGCCGCAGGATGTCGGCGGCGTCGCGGACGTCCGCCGTGGTGATCATGCGGATGGCTTCCTCGACGGTCACCTTGCGGGCGGCGAGGTCCGAGAGCTGCCCGTCGTAGCCGTCTCCCTGGCTGATGGCCTTCTGGAAGATCGACGGGTTGGTGGTGACACCGACCACGTGCTGCTGGTCGATCAGCTCGGCGAGGTTGCCGGACGTGATGCGCTTGCGGGACAGGTCGTCCAGCCAGATCGCCACGCCCTCGTCGGAGAGGCGCTTGAGTGCGTCTGTCATGGGAATTGCATCTCCTACTGGTCGTGTAAGGGCGTCAGCGCGCGGCGGCGGCGAGCGATTCGCGGGCGGCTGCGGCAACGGCCTCGGGAGTGAAGCCGAACTCGCGGAAGAGCACCTTCGCGTCGGCCGAGGCACCGAAGTGCTCCAGGGACACGATGCGGCCGGCGTCACCGACGAAGCGGTGCCAGGTCAGGCCGATGCCCGCCTCGACGGCGACGCGCGCACGCACGGACGGCGGCAGGACGCTGTCCTTGTACGCCTGGTCCTGCTCCTCGAACCACTCGACGGACGGCATCGACACGACCCGGGTCGCGATGCCCTCGGCCTGCAGCGCCTCACGCGCAGCGACGGCCAGCTGGACCTCGGAACCGGTGCCGATGATGACGACCTGCGGCTCGGCCTTCGCGCCGTCCGCGCCGGCCGCCTCGAACAGCACGTACCCGCCCTTGGCGGCGTCGTCGTTGCGCTCGTACGTCGGCACGCCCTGACGGGTCAGCGCCAGACCGTGCGGGGCGCCCTTGCCGAACACCTTGGTGTGGCGGCGCAGGATCTCGCGCCAGGCGACGACGGTCTCGTTCGCGTCGGCCGGCCGGACCACGTTCAGGCCCGGGATGGCGCGCAGCGAGGCGAGGTGCTCGACCGGCTGGTGGGTCGGGCCGTCCTCACCCAGGCCGATGGAGTCGTGCGTCCACACGTAGGTGACCGGCAGGTGCATCAGGGCCGACAGGCGCACGGCGTTGCGCATGTAGTCGGAGAACACCAGGAAGGTGCCGCCGTAGATGCGGGTGTGGCCGTGCAGCGCGATGCCGTTCATGGACGCGGCCATGGCGTGCTCGCGGATGCCGAAGTGGATGGTGCGGCCGTACGGGTCGGCCTCCGGCAGCGGGTTGCCCTCCGGCAGGAACGAGGAGTTCTTGTCGATGGTGGTGTTGTTGGAGCCGGCCAGGTCGGCCGAGCCGCCCCACAGCTCCGGGATGACCGGGCCGAGCGCCTGGAGCACCTTGCCGGAGGCCGCGCGGGTGGCGACGCCCTTTCCGGGCTCGAAGACGGGGAGCTTGTCCTCCCAGCCCGCGGGCAGCTCGTTGGCCTCGATGCGGTCGAACTCGGCGGCGCGCTCCGGGTTGGCGGTGCGCCAGGCGGAGAAGTCCTTCTCCCAGGCGGCCTTGGCCTCGCGGCCGCGGTCCAGCGCCTTGCGGGTGTGCGCGATGACCTCGTCGGAGACCTCGAAGGTCTTCTCCGGGTCGAAGCCGAGGACGCGCTTGGTGGCGGCGACCTCGTCGTCACCGAGGGCCGAGCCGTGCGCGGCCTCGGTGCCCTGGGCGTCCGGGGCCGGCCAGGCGATGATCGAGCGCATGGCGATGAAGGACGGACGACCGGTCTCGGCCTTCGCCGCCTTGAGCGCCTCGAAGACCGCCTTCGGGTCGAGGTCGCCGTTCTCCTTCGGGGCGACGCGCTGGACGTGCCAGCCGTACGCCTCGTAGCGCTTGAGGGTGTCCTCGGAGACGGCAGTCTCCGTGTCGCCCTCGATGGAGATGTGGTTGTCGTCCCACAGCAGCACCAGGTTGCCGAGCTTCTGGTGGCCGGCCAGGGCCGACGCCTCGTGGGAGATGCCCTCCTGGAGGCAGCCGTCACCGGCGATCGCGTAGACCATGTGGTCGAACGGGGAGGTGCCCGGGGCGGCGTCCGGGTCGAACAGGCCGCGCTCGTAACGGGCGGCCATGGCCATGCCCACCGCGTTGGCGACGCCCTGGCCGAGCGGGCCGGTCGTGGTCTCCACGCCGGCCGTGTGGCCGTACTCCGGGTGACCGGGGGTCTTGGAACCCCAGGTGCGGAACGCCTTGAGGTCGTCCAGCTCCAGGCCGAAGCCGCCGAAGTAGAGCTGGGTGTAGAGGGTGAGGGACGAGTGGCCCGCGGAGAGCACGAAACGGTCGCGGCCGACCCACTGGGGGTCCGCCGGGTCGTGGCGCATGACCTTCTGGAACAAGGTGTACGCGGCGGGGGCCAGGCTCATCGCCGTTCCGGGGTGGCCGTTCCCGACCTTCTGGACCGCGTCCGCGGCCAGGATGCGGGCGGTGTCGACGGCCCGCTGGTCCAGTTCGGTCCACTCGAGCTCTGTGGTGGTCGGCTTGGTGCTCACCGTGAGTCAGGGCTCCTCTCCACATGTTGTTTCCCGGTGACGAACGGTGCACCGGCGCGATTCCGAGCCTACCCCCGAGACGGCGCGCCACTATTCGAGTGCCGGTAGTGCGTCGCCGGGTCGCCGACTGGTGTTCACCTGCGCCCGGACCGATCGGCCCAACACGAGGCGACCCCGGGGCCGGGCGGGGTGAGGGCAACGTCTAGAGTGGCGTAGTACGTGCAAGCCTTACGGGCCTCTTGCCCCGGCTTGCTGAATTCTCTGTCAGGGGTGTGCGTGACGGCCGTCGAATCCCGTCCAGCGGGGGTGCTGGGGACCCCTCCCGGTCATCGGCCGTTCGGGGCCAGGGTCATGGCTTTCGTGGCTTTGACCAAGCCGCGGATCATCGAACTTCTGCTGATCACCACAGTGCCGGTGATGTTCCTCGCCGAACAGGGCGTGCCGTCCTTGTGGCTGGTTCTCGCGACCTGCTTCGGCGGATACCTGTCGGCGGGCGGCGCCAACGCGCTGAACATGTACATCGACCGCGACATCGACGCGCTGATGGACCGTACGTCGCAGCGCCCGCTGGTGACCGGCATGGTGAGCCCGCGCGAGTGCCTGGTCTTCGGCATCTCGCTCGGGGTCCTCTCGACCCTGTTCTTCGGTCTGCTGATCAACTGGCTGTCCGCCGCGCTCTCGCTCGGCGCGCTCCTCTTCTACGTCGTCGTCTACACGATGCTGCTCAAGCGGCGCACCGCCCAGAACATCGTCTGGGGCGGCATCGCGGGCTGCATGCCGGTGCTCATCGGCTGGTCGGCGGTGAAGAACGAGGTCTCCTGGGCCGCGGTCATCCTCTTCCTCGTCATCTTCTTCTGGACGCCGCCGCACTACTGGCCGCTGTCGATGAAGGTCAAGGACGACTACGCCCGGGTCGGCGTACCGATGCTGCCGGTCGTCGCCGGCAACAAGGTCGTGGCCCGTCAGATCGTCCTCTACAGCTGGGTGATGGTGGCCGTCTCGCTGCTGCTGACCCCGCTGGGCTACACCGGCTGGTTCTACACCTCCGTCGCGCTGCTGGCGGGCGGCTGGTGGCTGTGGGAGGCGCACGCGCTGAACGCGCGGGCCAAAGCCGGGGTGACGGGCGCGAAGCTCAAGGAGATGCGGCTGTTCCACTGGTCGATCACCTACGTGTCGCTGCTCTTCGTCGCCGTGGCCGTGGACCCCTTCCTGCGCTGACGCTTCCTCCGTTCATTACCCGCCGGTAGCATGCCGTCCATGGCAGACACCACCGCAGACACGAAGAAGCAGGACCGGACGGCCGCGAAGCTGGCCAGGCAGATCGGCGCGTTCGCCAAGCGGCACGGCGGCGCCGAGGGGCAGCTCGCGCACATCGGGCAGGCCGGCACCCGGATCGTGCTCGTCGGCACGGACGGCGGCTGGGGCGACCTGGTGGCCCCGACCTACGCGGCGGCCGAGCAGGCCGCCGAGAAGGCCGGGCTGACCCTCCACGAGGAGTTCGACGGCGAGTTCGCCGCCCGCGTGAAGACCGGCCCGTACGAGTGGTCGCGCATGGCCGGGATCCAGATCTAGGGCGTGTCCCGAGAAGTCCCGCCCGGCCCGAGGGGCCGGTGGTCCTTTCGGGGGCGGCTCGGTCAACAGCGCGAGCAACACCTGTCACGCCGCTCACCCGTTAGGACGTGTGGAAGCCGCTTCCTCACGTCCGCAACGGGATGCCCGGATGATCGAAACGCCGCCCCTGGTGGACCAGTACTGCCAGGGAGTGCTCCGCACCGAGCTCGGCCTCGGCACCTTCGAGGCCGAGCTGGTCCGCTCGGCAGGCCCGCCCGCCGCGGGCACCACCTTCTTCGACACCCAGACCGGCTTCGCCGTACGCCGCTGGTGCCCGCCGCTGCTCGGGCTCGAACCCCACTGTCCGCCCGTCCGCTACCTCGCCCGGCGGCGCGAACTCGGCGTCACCGAGGCCGGGCGGCTGCTGCTGCGGGGCGCGGGGATCGGCGCCTACCTGGTCGACACGGGTGCGCCCGGCGACCTCACCGCCCCCAAGGAACTGGCCCGCGCCGGTGACGCCGAGGCGTTCGAGGCCGTCCGGCTGGAGCCGCTGGCCGAGCAGGTGGCCGATACCTCCGGGACCGTCGCCGCCTTCCTCGCCAACCTGGCCGAGGCCGTCCACCACGCCGCCGCCGGGGCCGTCGCCTTCACGTGCGGGGCGGGCGCGCGGTATCCCGCCGTCCTGGCCCAGGCGCCCGAACCGCCCGGACCGGGCGACGTACGGGGAGCCGCCGGACGGTGGCTGGCCGGCCGCGCCAAAGGGGACACCGTGCGCGACCCCGTCCTCCTGCGGCACCTGCTGTGGAGCGCCGTCGCGACCGGGCTGCCGATCCAGCTGCACACCGGTGCCGCGGAGCCCGGGCAGCGGCCCGAGCACGCCGATCCCGCGCTGCTGACCGGCTTCGTACGGGCCACCCGGGGCGCGGGGGTGCCGCTGGTGCTCCTCGGCGGTTATCCGCACCACCGCGCCGCCGCCGGGCTGGCCGAGGCGTTCCCGCACGTGTACGCCGACCTGGGGCCGCTCCTCGCGCGGACCGGCGCGGGAGCGGCGGCCGTACTGGCCGAGCTGCTGGAAGTCGCGCCGTTCGGGAAGCTGCTCTACTCCAGCGGCGGCCGGCGGCTGCCCGAGCTGCACGCGGTGGGCGCCCTGGTGTTCCGCGAGGCGCTGGGCCGGGTGCTGCTCGGCTGGGTCGGCGACGGGGCCTGGTCCTGGCGGGACGCGGACCGCGTCGCGGCGATGATCGCGGCGGGCAACGCCCGTCGCGTCTACCGGCTGGACGAGCGGGCCTGACCGCCCGCGGCTCAGACGGCGGAGAGCTGGCTGTCGCCCTGGGCGGGGATTCCCGCCCGCTCCACCGCCCGCTCGCGCAGGCTGAGCACCACGCGCACGACCGAGATCCACACCAGGCAGGAGCCCAGCATGTGCACGGCGACCAGCACCTCGGGCACGTGGGTGAAGTACTGGACGTAGCCGACGGCGCCCTGGGCGAGCAACACGACCAGCAGGTCGCGGGCGCGCGCCCGGGTGTCGGCGGGGGCGTCCGCCACCCGCAGCACCAGCCACACCGCCAGCGCGAGCGCGCACACCACCCAGGCGGACACGGCGTGGACGTGCGCGGTGGCCGCCCAGTCGAACGGCATCCGCTTGATCTCGCTGCTGTCACCCGCGTGCGGGCCGGAACCGGTGACCACCGTGCCCGCCGCGATCAGGACCAGGGTCGCCGCGACCAGGGCCCAGGAGAGCCTGCGCACGGGGGCAGGGACGCGGGGCCGGGGGGCGGTGTCGCCCTCGGCGGTGCGCTGCCAGGTGACGGTGGTGACCGTGAGCAGGGAGGTGGCGAGCAGGAAGTGCCCGGCCACGCTGTACGGGTTCAGCCCGGTGAGCACGGTGATGCCGCCGAGGACCGCGTTGCCCATCACGAGGGCGAACTGGAGCCAGCCGAGCCTGGTGAGCGAACGGCGCCACGGCTTGGCGGAGCGGGCGGCGAGGATGCACCAGCCGACGGCCGCGCACAGCACGTACGTCAGCATGCGGTTGCCGAACTCGACCGCACCGTGGAATCCCTGTTCCTGGGTGACGATCAGGCTGTCGCCGGTGCACTTGGGCCAGGTATCGCAGCCGAGACCGGATCCGGTCAGCCGCACCGCGCCGCCGGTGACGACGATGGCCACGCTCATGAGGAGCGCGGCGAACGCGGCCCGCCGGACGGTCCGGGGTGACGGTGTCCAGCGGCTGGCGAGGAAGGCGAGGGGGTTCAACACGGCCCCTATCGTAGGCCGCGCCTTGTGCAAACTTTCACGAGGGGGTACCCCCGGGTGCGTCGGGGCCGATGACCAGGCGGAACTTGGCGCCCGCCGGGTCGCCTTCCTCGTGCCACCACACCCGCACGCGCCACAAGCCCTCGTCGCCCGGGTACTGCGCCGACGCCATGAAGGCGCGGATCAGCTCGGCCGCCACCTCCTCGGCCGTCCGGTCGCGGACCTCCGCCGCGCCCTGCCAGAGCCGGTCCGGTACCGTCCACAGCCCATCGGCGCCGCGCACCTCGATGCGCCACACCGCGAGCCAGGGCGTGACCTCCAGCTTCGTGGCGACCTGCTCGGGCTCCAGGCCCAGCCGGGCGGCGATCTCCGCTTCCGGGGCGCCCTGGATCCGGGCGGCCACCACGGCCCGGGGCAGCAGCCGCTCGGGCAGCAGGCCCTGGGCGCGCAGACCGGCGAGGGAGTCGAAGGACAGGTGGCGCAGCCGCAGTTCCAGCTGGCGGCCGATGTGGTCGAGGGCGCCCTCCGCCTCCTGCGCCTCCTCCTCGTCCGGCCCGGACAGCAGGATCCGGCGGAACCCGGCCTCCGCGTCCACCGCCCAGGCCACCGCGTCGTCGGCGAAGCCCAGTTCGGCGAGGCGGTCCCCGAGGAACACCTTGGCCTGCGCCAGGCCGCGCCGGTTGACCGGATCGTGCTGGTCGAGGCCGGCCCAGACCTCGACGGCGGCCCGGGTCACCTCACGCGCCCGCTCGCCGGCCGCCCGCTCCATGGGGCTCGGGCCGCTCTCCCCGGCCGCGCCGAGGGGATAGCGGGGCAGCCGGTCGGCGTCGCTCAGCGGCCAGGCCAGCCAGACGCCCTGGTTGATCAGCGACCGGGCGTACCAGCGGGCGTACTCGGGGTCGTGCCCGGCCGCCTGCCCGGCGTGCCGGAGTGCTTCCTCGATGGCGGACAGGGCCCCCGCCCGGTCCCCGGCGGCGAAGCGACGGGCCGCGAGGTCACCCAGGCGCAGGCCCAGCCGCGCGGCGCACTCGGCGTCGGTGCGGGCGGGCTCGCGCAGCGCGCCGATCAGCTCGGCGAGCAGCCGGTCGGCCTCTTCGGGCCCGGCGTGCGCCGCCCCCGAACGGACCCTCGCCCACTGCTGGTCCAGCCGTAGAACGGCTTCCCGCTGCCCCATGCCGCGCCCCCGGTGTCCTGGTGTGCGTCGCCGATGTGTGGCGGTGCCCATCCTCGTGCCCGGACAACGAACGGGGGAAGGGATTCACTCCCAGCGGAAGAACCGGGCCGCGGCGCCGAGCCCCAGGACCGACCAGCAGGCCAGGACGGCCGTGTCGCCCCAGGGCAGCGCCGCCCCGTTGCGGAGCACCTCGCGCAGCCCGTCCGACAGCGCCGATATGGGCAGCAGTTCCAGTACGGAGCGCACCGCGTCCGGGAACTTCTCCAGCGGCACGATCACCCCGCCGCCGACCAGCAGCAGCAGGAAGACCAGGTTCGCGGCGGCCAGGGTCACCTCGGCCTTGAGCGTGCCCGCCATCAGCAGCCCGAGCCCCGAGAAGGCGGCGGTGCCCAGCAGGAGCAGTACGGCGACCGCGAGCGGGTTCCCGTGCGGCGACCAGCCCAGCGCCAGGGCGATCACCGTGAGCAGGGCGACCTGGAGCACCTCGGTGACCAGCACCGACAGGGTCTTGGCGGCCATCAGGGCCCGGCGCGGCAGCGGAGAGGCGCCGAGCCGCTTGAGCACCCCGTAGCGCCGGTCGAATCCGGTGGCGATGGCCTGGCCGGTGAAGGCGGTGGACATCACGGCGAGCGCGAGGACGCCGGGCGCGAGGAAGTCGACGGACTTGCCGGCGCCGGTGTCGAGGATGTCCACGGACGAGAACAGCACCAGCAGCAGCGCCGGGATGATCACGGTCAGCAGCAGCTGTTCGCCGTTGCGCAGCAGCATCCGCGTCTCCAGCGCGGTCTGCGCCCGGATCATCCGCATCAGGGGCGCGGCCGCGGGCCGGGGGGTGAACGTACCGGCGCTCATGCGCGCAGCTCCTTGCCCGTGAGTTCCAAGAAGACGTCTTCGAGGGTGTGCCGCTCGACCGTGAGGCTGTCGGGCATCACCCCGTTCTGCGCGCACCAGGACGCGACGGTCGCCAGCAGCTGCGGGCCGACGTCACCGGTGACCCGGTAGACGCCCGCGGTGAGCTCGGCGGCCCGGGTGCCGTCGGGCAGGGCCTTGAGCAGCGAGGCCAGGTCCAGGGAGGGGCGGCCGGTGAAGCGCAGGGTGTTCTCGGCGCCGCCGCGGCACAGCAGCTCGGGGCTGCCGTGGGCGATCACCTTGCCGGCGTCCACGATGGCGACCTCGTCGGCGAGCTGTTCGGCCTCGTCCATGTGGTGCGTGGTGAGGACGACGCTGACGCCGTCGGCGCGCAGTTCGCGTACGAGGTCCCAGGTCGCGCGGCGGGCCTGGGGGTCGAGGCCGGCGGTCGGCTCGTCCAGGAAGACCAGCTCGGGGCGGCCCACGACGGCCATGGCCAGGGCCAGGCGCTGCTGCTGGCCGCCGGAGAGCCGGCGGTAGGGGGTGCGTCCGCAGCTGCCGAGTCCGAGGCGTTCCACCAGGGCGGGCACGTCGAGGGGGTCGGCGTAGAGGCCGGCCATGTGGCGCAGCATCTCCACGGCGCGGGCGCCGGAGTAGACGCCGCCGGACTGGAGCATCACGCCGATCCGCGGGCGCAGGGCCGGGCCCTGGGCGAGCGGGTCGAGACCGAGGACGCGTACCGTGCCGGCGTCGGGGCGGAGGTAGCCCTCGCAGGTCTCCACGGTGGTGGTCTTGCCCGCGCCGTTGGGGCCGAGGACGGCGGTGACCGAGGCCCTGCGGACGGTGAGGTCGAGGCCGTCCACCGCGGTTTTCGGCCCGTACCGCTTCACCAGTCCGCGGATCTCCACGGCGGGGTCGTTACTCATGCGGGTGAGTCTACGGAGGGCCGGACGGCCGTCCGGGCCGTGGGGTGGAGGGGGCCGGAACTCGCCCTCACGTGCGGCTTTGAGTGATCTTTAGACAAAATTAGGTAACCCTTAGTGACGGAGGACACCAGGAGTGGCGTCCGTCACCGCTTGTACGGCTCGGAGTAATTACGCAACAATGGCGTTGTGAAATACGGCGCACGGATGATCGAGACCCCTCAGGGGGAGCTCGCAACCGGGGAGCGGTCAACCCGCGACCGGGTCGCGCGCTCCATCCTGGACCACGGTCCGTCCACCGTCGCCGACCTGGCGCAGCGCCTCGGCCTCACCCAGGCCGCCGTACGCCGTCACCTCGACGCACTCGTCGCCGACGACGTGGTCGCACCCCGCGAGCAGCGCGTCTACGGAGCCCGCACCCGGGGCCGGCCCGCCAAGGTCTTCGCGCTCACCGACTGCGGCCGCGACGCCTTCGACCAGTCCTACGACTCGCTCGCCGTGGACGCCATGCGCTGGATCGCGCAGGCCGCCGGCGGGGGCGAGCAGGGAGAGGCGGCCGTCGCCGCCTTCGCGAGGGCGCGCATGGCCGCACAGGCGGAGGCCTACCGGGAATCCCTCGAGGCGGCCGCTCCTGCGGAGCGCACGGAGGCCCTGGCCAAGGCGTTGACCGCGGACGGGTACGCTGCTACGGCGAAGAGCGCTCCCGGTCCGCACAGCGGTGAACAGCTCTGCCAGCACCACTGCCCGGTGGCTCACGTAGCCGAGCAGTTCCCGCAGCTCTGCGAGGCGGAGACCGAGGTCTTCTCCCGCCTGCTGGGGACACACGTGCAGCGACTCGCCACGATCGCCCACGGCGACGGGGTGTGCACGACGTTCATTCCGCGAAGCGGAAGCGCCGGCCCCACAGGCGCCGCACAGACCGACACATCAGTATCTGCAAGCACGGCCGGGAGGAACCCCGCATGACCACGGAGACTGCTCACCCTGAGCTCGATGGCCTGGGCACCTACGAATACGGCTGGGCCGACTCCGACGCGGCCGGTGCCGCTGCCAAGCGGGGTCTGTCCGAAGAGGTCGTCCGCGACATCTCCGCCAAGAAGTCCGAGCCGGAGTGGATGCTGAACCTCCGCCTCAAGGGCCTCAAGCTGTTCGCCAAGAAGCCCATGCCGAACTGGGGCTCCGACCTCTCCGGCATCGACTTCGACAACATCAAGTACTTCGTGCGCTCCACCGAGAAGCAGGCCGCTTCCTGGGAGGACCTGCCGCAGGACATCAAGAACACCTACGACAAGCTCGGCATCCCCGAGGCGGAGAAGCAGCGCCTCGTCGCCGGTGTCGCGGCCCAGTACGAGTCCGAGGTCGTCTACCACCAGATCCGCGAGGACCTGGAGGAGCAGGGCGTCATCTTCCTCGACACGGACACCGCGCTCAAGGAGCACCCGGAGCTCTTCCAGGAGTACTTCGGCACGGTCATCCCGGTCGGCGACAACAAGTTCGCCTCGCTGAACACCGCCGTGTGGTCGGGCGGCTCGTTCATCTACGTCCCCAAGGGCGTCAAGGTCGACATCCCGCTCCAGGCCTACTTCCGCATCAACACGGAGAACATGGGCCAGTTCGAGCGGACGCTGATCATCGTCGACGAGGACGCGTACGTCCACTACGTCGAGGGCTGCACCGCCCCGATCTACTCCTCGGACTCGCTGCACAGCGCCGTGGTCGAGATCATCGTCAAGAAGGGCGGCCGCTGCCGCTACACGACCATCCAGAACTGGTCGAACAACGTCTACAACCTGGTCACCAAGCGCGCCGTGGCGTACGAGGGCGCGACCATGGAGTGGATCGACGGCAACATCGGCTCCAAGGTCACCATGAAGTACCCGGCCGTCTACCTGATGGGCGAGCACGCCAAGGGCGAGACCCTGTCCATCGCCTTCGCGGGCGAGGGCCAGCACCAGGACGCCGGCTCCAAGATGGTCCACATGGCGCCGCACACCTCCTCCAACATCGTCTCCAAGTCGGTGGCACGGGGCGGCGGCCGCACCTCGTACCGCGGCCTGGTCGAGATCGGCGAGGGCGCGCACGGCTCGAAGTCCAACGTGCTGTGCGACGCGCTGCTGGTCGACACGATCTCCCGCTCGGACACGTACCCGTACGTGGACGTGCGCGAGGACGACGTCTCCATGGGCCACGAGGCCACGGTCTCCAAGGTCTCCGATGACCAGCTCTTCTACCTGATGAGCCGCGGTCTGACGGAGTTCGAGGCCATGGCCATGATCGTGCGCGGCTTCGTCGAGCCCATCGCGCGTGAGCTGCCCATGGAGTACGCGCTGGAGCTGAACCGGCTGATCGAGCTGCAGATGGAGGGCTCGGTCGGTTAGTCCCGACCGGCCGTCCGGCCATCCCAGCACAATCTTCGACGTAGGCAGCGCTTCAAAAGAGAGTGAGCAACACGACAGCCATGGCTGAGGCTCAGAACATCCCGGCGGGCTCGACCACCGCCGGCGCGATCGCGGTGGCCGCAGAGTCCACCGTCGCCACCCGGATGAGTGCACCCCCGTCCTTCGACGTGGCGGACTTCCCCGTCCCCCACGGCCGCGAGGAGGAGTGGCGCTTCACCCCGCTGGCGCGCCTGCGTGGTCTGCACGACGGCACCGCGGTCGCAGAAGGCACGATGAAGGCCCAGATCGACGCCCCCGACGTCGTCACGATCGAGTCGGTCGAGCGCGATGACGCCCGCATCGGCAAGGCGGGCGCCCCCGTGGACCGCGTCGCCGCCCAGGCGTTCTCGTCCTTCACCAAGGCCACGGTCGTCACCGTGCCCAAGGAAGCCGTCCTGGACGAGCCGGTGCGCGTCTCGCTGCACGGCGAGGGTGGCACCACCTTCGGCCACACCGTCTTCGACGTGCAGGCCTTCGCCGAGGCCGTCATCGTCATCGACCACACCGGTGACGGCGTACGCGCCGCCAACGTCGAGTTCCTCGTCGGCGACGGCGCGAAGCTCACCGTCGTGTCCGTGCAGGACTGGGACGACACCGCCGTCCACTGCTCGCAGCACAACACGCTGGTCGGCCGGGACGCGAGCTACAAGTCGATCGTCGTCACCTTCGGCGGCGACGTCGTACGCCTGCACCCGCGGGTCAGCTACGCCGGCCCCGGCGGTGAGGCCGAGCTGTTCGGCCTGTACTTCACGGACGCCGGCCAGCACCAGGAGCACCGCCTCCTGGTCACGCACGACGCCCCGCACTGCAAGTCGAACGTGGTCTACAAGGGCGCGCTCCAGGGCGAGGACGCCCACGCCGTCTGGATCGGTGACGTGCTCATCCAGAAGAGCGCCGAGGGCACCGACACGTACGAGATGAACCGCAACCTCGTCCTCACGGACGGCGCCCGGGTCGACTCGGTGCCGAACCTGGAGATCGAGACCGGCGAGATCGTCGGCGCCGGCCACGCCTCCGCGACCGGCCGGTTCGACGACGAACAGCTCTTCTACCTCCAGGCCCGGGGCATCCCGGCCGACGAGGCCCGGCGCCTGGTCGTGCGCGGCTTCTTCGCCGAGCTCGTCCAGCAGATCGGTGTCCCCGACATCGAGGAGCGCCTGCTCACCAAGATCGAAGCCGAGCTCCAGGGTTCCGTCTGATGACCTACGTCAAGGCCTGCGCCCTGAGCGAGCTGGAGGACAACACCCCGAAGAGGGTGGAGCTCGACGGCACGCCGGTGTCCCTCGTCCGCGCCGAAGGGGAGGTGTTCGCGATCAACGACATCTGCTCGCACGCGAACGTCTCGCTCTCGGAGGGCGAGGTCGAGGACTGCATGATCGAGTGCTGGCTGCACGGCTCGTCCTTCGACCTGCGCACCGGAAAGCCGTCCGGCCTGCCCGCGACGCGCCCCGTCCCCGTATACCCCGTAAAGATCGAAGGGGACGACGTGCTCGTCTCCCTCACCCAGGAGTCCTGAGGTATCCATGGCAACGCTTGAAATCCACGACCTGCGCGTCTCCGTCGAGGCCGAAAACGGCGCCCGCGAGATCCTCAAGGGCGTCGACCTCACCGTCAAGCAGGGTGAGACGCACGCCATCATGGGTCCCAACGGCTCCGGCAAGTCCACGCTGGCGTACTCGCTGGCCGGTCACCCGAAGTACACCATCACCGGTGGCACCGTGACCCTCGACGGCGAAGACGTCCTGGAGATGTCCGTCGACGAGCGCGCCCGCGCCGGCGTCTTCCTCGCCATGCAGTACCCGGTCGAGGTCCCCGGCGTCTCGGTCTCCAACTTCCTGCGCACCTCCGCCACCGCGATCCGCGGCGAGGCGCCGAAGCTGCGCACCTGGGTGAAGGAGGTCAAGTCCGCCATGGAGCAGCTCCAGATGGACCCCGCCTTCGCCGAGCGCAACGTCAACGAGGGCTTCTCCGGCGGTGAGAAGAAGCGCCACGAGATCCTCCAGCTGGAGCTCCTCAAGCCGAAGATCGCCATCCTCGACGAGACCGACTCCGGCCTCGACGTCGACGCCCTGCGCATCGTCTCCGAGGGCGTCAACCGGGTCCGCGAGACCGGCGAGGTCGGCACCCTGCTGATCACCCACTACACGCGCATCCTGCGCTACATCAAGCCCGACTTCGTGCACGTGTTCGCGAACGGCCGCATCGCCGAGTCCGGTGGCGCCGAGCTCGCCGACCAGCTGGAGGCCGAGGGCTACGACAAGTACGTGAAGGGTGGCGCGACCGCGTGACACAGCTGCCTGGCCTCCTCACCGGCACTCATCTGCTTGACGAGGCGATCCGCAAGGACTTCCCCCTGCTGGATCGTGTGGTCCACGACGGGAAGAAGATCGTCTACCTGGACAACGCGGCGACCTCACAGAAGCCCCGCCAGGTCCTCGACGCGTTGAACGAGTACTACGAGCGGCACAACGCCAACGTCCACCGTGGCGTGCACGTGCTCGCAGAGGAGGCCACGGCGCTGTACGAGGGCGCCCGCGACAAGGTCGCCGCCTTCATCAACGCACCGAGCCGCGACGAGGTGATCTTCACCAAGAACGCCTCCGAGTCGCTCAACCTGGTCGCGAACATGCTCGGCTGGGCCGACGAGCCCTACCGGGTCGACAGCGACACCGAGATCGCCATCACCGAGATGGAGCACCACTCCAACATCGTGCCGTGGCAGCTGCTCTCGCAGCGCACCGGCGCGAAGCTCAAGTGGTTCGGCCTGACCGACGACGGCCGGCTCGACCTCTCGAACATGGAAGAGGTCATCACGGAGAAGACGAAGATCGTCTCCTTCACGCTGGTCTCCAACATCATGGGCACGGTCAACCCGGTCGACCAGATCGTCCGGCGCGCGCAGGAAGTCGGCGCGCTCGTGCTGATCGACGCCTCGCAGGCCGCCCCGCACATGCCGCTGGACGTGCAGGCGCTCGGCGCCGACTTCGTGGCCTTCACCGGCCACAAGATGTGCGGCCCGACCGGCATCGGCGTCCTGTGGGGCCGCCAGGAGCTCCTGGAGGACCTGCCCCCGTTCCTCGGCGGCGGCGAGATGATCGAGACGGTGTCGATGCACGCCTCGACGTACGCTCCCGCGCCGCACAAGTTCGAGGCGGGTACGCCCCCGATCGCCCAGGCCGTCGGCCTCGGCGCGGCCGTGGACTACCTGACCGCGATCGGCATGGACAAGATCGCCGCTCATGAGCACGCGCTCACCGAGTACGCGGTCAAGCGCCTCGCCGAGGTGCCCGACCTGCGGATCATCGGCCCCACCACGGCCGAGGACCGCGGCGCCGCGATTTCCTTCGTCCTCGGGGACATCCACCCGCACGATGTCGGGCAGGTGCTGGACGAGCAGGGCATCGCCGTCCGCGTGGGGCACCACTGCGCGCGCCCGGTCTGCCTGCGCTACGGAATTCCCGCGACGACGCGAGCGTCTTTCTACCTGTACTCCACTCCCGCCGACGTCGACGCGCTGATCGACGGGCTGGAGCACGTACGGAACTTCTTCGGGTGACGAAAAGTCGGACGACGAAGAGGCGGACGACGATGAGGCGGACGAGGACGCTGTGAAGCTGGATTCGATGTACCAGGAACTGATCCTGGACCACTACAAGCACCCGCACGGGCGTGGCCTGCGCGACGGCGACGCCGAGGTGCACCACGTCAATCCCACCTGTGGCGATGAGATCACGCTGCGTGTGAAGTACGACGGCGAGACGCTCACCGACGTCTCGTACGAGGGCCAGGGCTGTTCGATCAGCCAGGCCAGCGCGTCCGTACTGAACGAGCTGCTCGTCGGCAAGGAGCTGGCCGACGCGCGGAAGATCCAGGAAATGTTCCTGGAGATGATGCAGTCCAAGGGCAAGATCGAGCCCGACGAGGCCATGGAGGAGGTGCTGGAGGACGCGGTCGCGTTCGTCGGCGTCTCCAAGTATCCGGCGCGGGTGAAGTGTGCTCTGCTGAGTTGGATGGCGTGGAAGGACGCGACCGCCCAGGCCCTGGGCGACGCCGAGAGGAAGACGGCATGACCGAGAACGCGACGCCCGAGGCGTCGATCAAGCCGGCCACCGAGGAAGAGGTCCGTGAGGCCCTCTACGACGTGGTCGACCCCGAGCTGGGCATCGACGTCGTCAACCTGGGCCTGATCTACGGCATCCACATCGACGACGCCAACATCGCCACCCTCGACATGACGCTGACGTCGGCGGCCTGCCCGCTGACGGACGTCATCGAGGACCAGGCGAAGTCGGCGACGGACGGCATCGTCAACGAGCTCCGGATCAACTGGGTCTGGATGCCGCCGTGGGGCCCCGACAAGATCACTGACGACGGTCGTGAGCAGCTGCGCGCGCTCGGCTTCAACGTCTGAGTCCCGTCTGCGTTCCGCGTACGCGGGAGGGCCCCCGGCACCATCGTGCCGGGGGCCCTCCGCGTCCGTGCGGGCGGTCCGTGTTCTTCCCGTGGTCGGCCCGCGTGCACCGGGAGTTGGCCGCGGTGGCCGAACCTTCGCGACGGACGTCACGAGGTGGCGGACGCACACGAGAGGACCCTTCGGATGAAGAAGCAGCTGGGCACCGCCGCGATCGCGGCGCTGGTCGTCGCCGGGGCGGCCCTGCCCGCGCACGCGGTGACGTACGGTACGCCGACCCTCACCCTTTCCTCGTCCTACCTGTCCGGCGCCGTCGGCGGGGTCGGTGACCAGACCGTCTCCGTGACCGTTGGGCAGAGCGGCGCCGACGTGTCCGCGCTGACCGTCAGCGCCTCCGCGTCCAGCAGGGCCTCCGTCGCCGGCCCCGGTGACGTCACGGTCACCGGGGCCGGCGCGGTGCGGCAGCTCGCCGTCACCGCGCGGGGCCGCGGCTACACCGACCTGACCGTCAAGGTGACCGGACTCGGCGGCAAGACCGCCACCAAGACCCTGTCCTACGCGGCCTCCGCCGCGGTGCAGGATCCCGCCGACGCCCGCTACCTCAGCGGCGCCTCGGACTCCTCGGCCGCCGTGGACGTCGGCGGCGGGTACACCGTCGTCGCCGACGACGAGAACAACGTGCTGCGCCTGTACGACCGCGCCCGCTCCGCCGCGCCGGTGCGGACCTGGGACTTCAGCTCCCAGCTCGGTGTCACCAAGGAGGTGGACATCGAGGGGGCGACCCGGATCGGCAACACCGTCTACTGGACCGGCTCGCTCGGCAACAACAAGGACGGCGAGTACAAGGCGCCCCGGAACACGGTCTTCACCACCACCGTCAGCGGCTCGGGCTCCGGCACGCAACTGGCGTACGGACGCTCGTACAAGAAGCTCCGCGACGACCTGGTGGCCTGGGACGAGGCGAACGGGAACCGGTACGGCTTCGCCGCCGGCACCGCGGCCGGCGAGGCGCCCAAGCAGATCGACGGTTTCAACGCCGAGGGGCTGGAGTTCGCGCCCGGCTCCACGACCACCGCCTACCTGGGGTTCCGGGCCCCGCTGGCGCCCGCCGTGCCGGGCGGCAAGGCGCTGCTCGTGCCGGTGACCAACTTCGACGAGGTGCTCTCCAGCGGCGCCAAGGCGGTCTTCGGCAGCGGCGTCGAGCTCGACCTGGGTGGGCTCGCCGTCCGGGACATCCGCAAGAACGCGGCGGACCAGTACCTGATCCTGGCCGGCTCCTGGGCCGCCGACGACAACTCCGACCCGTACGCCCTCTACCAGTGGGACGGGGTCGCCGGCCACGCCCCGGTCAAGCGCGCCGACCTGCCGACGACCGACCCCGGCGGCTGGGAGGCCATCGTGGAGGTGCCGGACCTGTCGCTCCCGGGCGCACGGGTGCAGCTGATCACGGACAGCGGGTCGGCGGACCTGTACGGCGACGGGGTCGAGGCCAAGGACCTGACGCACCCGGAGTGGAAGAAGGCGCGCACGGCCTGGTTCACGCTGAACTAGCCTCGTGCTGCGTACGACGGGCCGGGCCGGCCGGGACTCAGGCCGGCCCGGGACCTGTTGAGCGCACCGCGGCGAGGGCCGCCCGGACGCTCGCCTCGATGTCCCGGATCGGGTAGAACACCTCGCGTACCGTGCGCTCCCGGTCCACCACCAGGGTCAGCCGCTTCATCCGGCTCACCCCCGCCGCCCGGAAGGTCGGCAGCCGAAGGGCCGCCACCAGCTCCAGCCCGGCGTCTGAGAGCAGCGGGAACCGCAGCCGCTCCGCCTCCGCGAACTCCCGCTGCTCGTCGGGGCGCTGGGTGGACACCCCGTGGACCGTCGCCCCCGCCGCGGTGAACTCCGCCAGCTGGTCGCGGTACGTGCACGACTCCAGCGTGCAGCCCTTCGCCCCCGGGATCCCCGCCCAGCCCGGAGGGTAGGACTCCGCGCGGGCGTACGCGCCCGGGAAGCAGTACAGGACGGTGAACGGCGTGTCGGCCACCGGGTCGCGCAGCTCCCCGAAGCGGTCCGGCAGCAGCAGGTCCGGCAGTCGCGTGCCGCGCAGCGCGTGCACCCGTACCGCCTCGCGCGAGGCTTCGTCGGTCGTCGCCGTCATCTCTCCCTCTCCGAGGATCCAGGTGTCGCCCCAGTCCTGGAGGGCGACCAGTACCGGCAGCAGGCCCCGCCCCCGCGGGGTCAGCCGGTACTCGTGCCGTACCGGGCGTTCCTGGTACGGCACGCGCACCAGCACCCCGGCTTCCACGAGCAGTTTCAGCCGCTCGGCGAGCACCTTGCGGGACATGCCCAGCTCGCGTTGGAACTCCTCGAAGCGGTGCACGCCGCGCGCGGCGTCGCGCACGATCAGCAGCGTCCACCAGTCCCCGACGACGTCGAGGGCCTGGGCGATGGAGCAGTCCGCGTCGCCGAGGGCGGTGCGCTGGGCCATGGGAACTCCTTTGTCCGTTGACCCGAGGCTGCCATGCTGACATAGTCCGTTCCCAAAAGGAACTGACTCGGGGGTGGCTGTGCCGCAGGGGATCAAAGACGTGCCGAGAACGGTCTGGCTGCTGGCCGCGGGGGTGTTCGTCAACGCCGTCGTCAGCTTCACGTTCGTCTTCGTCTTCCTGTACCTGTCCGGCCCGCGCGGTCTGGGCGCGGCCCAGGCGGGGATCGTCGTCGGCATCGCAGGCGTCGGCATGGTCGCCGGGAACTTCACCGGAGGCTGGTACGGCGACCGCTTCGGCCACCGCCGGGTCCTCTTGGCCGCGGCATGTCTCGGCGGCCTCACCCTCATGGCCTTCCCGCTGCTGTCCACACCGCTGCTGTACGCCGCCCTGCCCGTGGCCCAGTACGCCTCAGGCGTGATCCGCGCCGCCAACTCCGCGCTGGTCGCCGTCACCGTGCCCGAGGGGGCCCGCCGGCAGGCCTTCGCCGTGGTGCGCTGCGTCTCCAACGGGGGCTTCACCGTCGGGCCGCCGCTGGGGGCCCTCGTCGCGAGCGCCTTCTCCTACGACTGGCTCTTCGTCGCCGACGGGATCGGCACCCTCCTCTTCGCCGTCTGGACCGCCCGCGTCGTCCCGGCCCGCGGCGCCTCCTCCCGGGCTGCCGCGGCCCCGCACGGGGGTGGGGGCCGCGGCATCAGGGGCGAGTTGCGGGCGAGGCCGGCCGTGCTCGTCCTGCTCGTGGCGATCTTCGTCACCGACCTCGTCTACCGCCAGCAGTACGGCACCTTCCCGGTCTTCCTCGCCGACCACGGCCTCGACGTCAGCGCGTTCGGGCTGGTCATCGCCCTCAACGGGGGAGTCGTCCTGTTGCTGGAACTGCCCGCCGCGCTCGCCCTGCGCAACCGGCCGCCGCTGCCCGTCATCGCCGCCGGGCTGCTGTTGGTCGGCGCCGGGTACGCCGCGCTGATGGCCGGGGCGGGCGCGGCGAGTGCCGTCACCATGATGGTGCTGGTGAGCCTCGGGGAGATCCTCTACAAGACCACCGCCACCGCCTACGTCGCCGACCAGGCGCCCGAGCACGCGGCCGGGCGCTTCCAGAGCCTGTACGCCGGGGTCTCGGTCAGCGGGGTCGTCCTCGGCGCACCGTTGGGCGGAGCGCTGTACTCCGCCGCGCCCGGCCTGCTCTGGCCCCTGTGCGCGGCGCTGGCGGCGGGCGCCGGAGCCGCGGTGTTCCGGGCGTCGGCGCGGCAGGTGCGACGGGAGGGCGCGGGCCGGGGCGACGGCCGCGGCGCCGGGGGCGACACAGCGCGCCCGGCACATGAGACCGGTTCGCAACCGCAGGCCCTGGCCGGTTAGGTTTCGGATATGACTGCTACGCGTACCACCGGCGCCGTCGCCGCCGGACTTGCCACCTTCGCCGCCGACGGCACCGTCCTCGACACCTGGTTCCCCGCCCCCGAGCTGGTCGCCGAGCCCGGCCCGGCCGGCACCGAGCGCCTCACCGCCGAGCGGGCCGTGGAGCTCCTGGGCGAGGCCGCGGCCAAGGCCATCGGGCCGGACGCGCGCCGCGGCGTCGAGGTCGTAGCCGTCCGCACCGTGATCGCCTCGCTCGACGACAAGCCGCTGGACGCGCACGACGCGTACCTGCGCCTGCACCTGCTCAGCCACCGCCTGGTCAAGCCGCACGGCCAGAACCTGGACGGCCTCTTCGGCCTGCTCGCCAACGTCGCGTGGACCTCCCTGGGCCCGGTCGCCGTCGACCAGGTGGAGACCGTCCGGCTGAACGCCCGCGCCGAAGGCCTGCACCTCCAGGTCACCTCGATCGACAAGTTCCCGCGGATGACGGACTACGTCGCCCCCAAGGGCGTGCGCATCGCCGACGCCGACCGGGTCCGCCTCGGCGCGCACCTCGCCGAGGGCACCACCGTCATGCACGAGGGCTTCGTCAACTTCAACGCCGGCACGCTCGGCACCTCCATGGTCGAAGGCCGCATCTCGGCGGGCGTCGTGATCGGCGACGGCTCCGACATCGGCGGCGGCGCCTCCACCATGGGCACCCTCTCCGGCGGCGGCAAGCAGATCATCTCGATCGGCGAGCGCTGCCTGGTCGGCGCGGAGGCGGGCGTCGGCATCGCGCTGGGCGACGAGTGCATCGTCGAGGCCGGCCTCTACGTGACCGCGGGCACCCGCGTCACCCTCCCGGACGGCCAGATCGTCAAGGCGCTGGAGCTCTCGGGCGCCAGCAACATCCTCTTCCGCCGCAACTCGGTCACCGGCGCCGTCGAGGCCCGCCCGAACAACGCGGTCTGGGGCGGCCTGAACGAGGTCCTGCACAGCCACAACTGATCCGGCACCACTGATCGGCACAACCGGTCCGGTTCCGGCCGGTACGCGCGAACGCCCTCCCACACCCCCGAGCGGGGTGGGAGGGCGTTCGCGCGTGACCGGGTGGTCAGTGGAGGGCGATGGTGCGGACCAGGCCCGCGAAGGCCCGTTCCTCCTCCTCGGTCAGCTCGACCGTCTCCAGCGGGTGGCCGGCCGGGCCGCGCTGGCCCGGGATGGCCGCGAGGCCCTCGCGCACGCCCGGCTCCGGCGGGTGGAACCGGCCGTCCCACAGCATGCGGCCGAGGCCCATGACCCAGACCAGCGCGGCCACCAGGAGTACGGCCAGGCCGATTTCCCGGGCGAGGGAGAGGGAGGGGAGCACGCGGTCCTCCGGGGGTGCGGGCGGACGGGATCGGGCGTGGGCCGGGCGTCTGCCCGGCGCGGGTGGAGCGGCCTGGCGGTGGTCACCCTTGCGTCAGGCGTGGGGACACTCAACACCACAACCCGCCCCGAACGGGTACGGATGTGGCGAGCGTCACGCCAGGGGTGAAAGTCCCCATCTCGCCGCCCGCCCGCCCGGTCCGCCGGCCGGGAGAACGGGCGGACGGGCCCGGCACGTCGCGATCCGGCCCCCGTGCGGGGCGGGCGGCCCGGGCGGGAGAGCACACCCGGCCGCCCGCGGTCCGCGGTTACGGGCGGAAGCGCAGCACCTGCGGGTCGTGGTCGCTGTTCTGGGCGGAGAACTCGGCGTTGATGTGCACGCTGTCGTACCAGAAGTTCTTGACCGCCGGGCTCGTCAGGATCTGGTCCAGCACCTGGGCGTTGCCCTGGTAGACGTAGGAGTAACGTTCCGCCTTCGGCAGCGACTTGATCGCCGAGTACAGCACGCCGCCGTCCTCCAGCGCCTTTGCCGTACCCGAGAACTCGAAGTCGTTGATGTCGCCGACCGCGAGGACCTCGGCGTTCTTCTCCGTCGCCAGGATCTCCTTGACGAAGCCGTTCACCGCCTGCGCCTGGAGCAGCCGCTTGGTCTCCGAGGACCGCACCGGCGGCTGGTGCACCGAGGTCAGACCCTCGTCGCCGCCCTTCGAGGCGAAGTGGTTGGCGATCACGAAGACCGTCCTGCCGCGGAAGACGAACTCGCCCGCCAGCGGCTTGCGGCTGTCGGCCCACGCCGGGTTCGCCGGGTCGATCCGGCCGGGGGAGTGGGTCAGGGCGGCGTGGCCCTTCTCCGACATCACGCCGGTCGCGGTCGTGGAGTCGCCCGCCGCGCGGTCGGTGAAGGAGACGCGGGCCGGGTTGAAGAGGAACACCTGGCGGATGTTGCCGCCGGGCTCGCCGCCGTCCTTGTTGTTCTCCGGGTTGATGGTCCGCCACTGGTAGGCCGGGCCGCCCGCCGCCGTGATGGCGGCGGTGAACTTGGTCAGCGTCTGCTCCGCAGAGACGGTGCCGTCGTTCTTGGCGCCGTTGTCGTCCTGGATCTCCTCCAGCGCCACGATGTCGGGGGAGGCGAGGTTCTCGACGACCGCCTTCGCCAGGTTGTCGAACTTCGTCTGCGGGTCGGACGGGTCGAGGTTCTCGACGTTGTACGTCGCCACCGCCAGCTCGCCCGGCGCCTGCGCCTTGGTCTTCTCGGGGGCCAGCGTGCCCGGCCGCACCTGCCCGAGGGTGCGCGCGACCAGCGTGTAGCCGCCGAACTGGTTGAAGTCGAGCGGGCCTTCGGTGGTGCCGGTCAGCTTGTCGCCGACGTTCGCCACCGGGAAGGGCTGCTGGGCGAGGGGCGCCAGCTGCTGGATCTGGAGCCGGCCGGTGTTCTGGGACTCGTAGGAGCCGTAGAGCGTGCCGCCGCGCTTGGCGGTGTTCTCCCAGCCCTTCACCGTCACCCACAGCTCTGCGTAGGGGTCGGTGGCGCCGACGACGCGCGAGGTGCCGATGGCGACGTTCATGCCCTCAAGGGACTCGTAGTAGTCCAGGGCGTACCGCGAGGGGTCCAGCGCCAGGCCGTTGATGCTGCCGCCGGCGGCCGCGTCACCCGCCGGGGCGTACTCGGCGGGGACGCTGTACTCGTTGATCGCGACGGCCTCGGGCAGCGCGTTGCCGGAGGACACCACGGTGACGGCCGGCTTGGAGATCTGGGTGACCGACTGGTTGCCGGAGGAGACCCCGCCCGGGACGTACTCGCCGACCGTGCCGTTGACCTTGACGGCGTCGCCGACCGCGACGGTCGGCACCGAGCTCGTGAAGACGAAGACGCCCTCGCTGGTGGCGGCGTTGTCGTCGGCGTCCGGGTCCTGCATCCAGAAGCCGCGCGAGCCGTACGTGCGCACGCCGGTGACGATGCCCTCGACGCCGGTGACCTGCTTGCCGGCGAGCGGGGATATCCGGGTGGTGCCCTGGATGTCGTGGATGCGTACCGGATCGGCGGACGCGGCGCCCTCGGCCGCGTCGGCGGAACCCGCGAGCAGGCCGGTGGCCAGGGCCGTGGCGACGAGGGCCGCGATGGCGGCGGAACGGGGGTGCGTGGAGCGCATGGGCAGGAACTCCGGTGTGTGGAGGAGGGGGAACCCGGGGAATCCGGGGGCTCCCGGAATCGTGTGGAGGGGTGGTGCTCAGGTCTTCGCTACATCTACGCGCGTCAATTTCCTGCGTGAGGCGTGAAGTTGTCAAGGTCTCCAGGGAAGACGGCACCTGACTGTGGGATGAACCAAAGGCGTTGGCCCCCTGGCCGTGCCCGATATGCGTCTACGCTGGGCGTCGCCGTCCGGCCGACGGTCCCACCGCGTCCACGAGGAGAACCGCCCCATGTCCGCAGAGCCGCACCCCACGCTGCCGCCGGTACGGCTGCACTCCGATGCGGAACTGGCCCGCGACGCCCTCGTCGCACCCCTGTTCGCCCGGGCCGTACGCCTCGCGCGCTGGGCCGGCCCCGACACGCGCGTCGAGGTCGGCGGCGAACTGGCCGCCGACCAGCTGCCGCAGGCCGCGGCCGCACTCGGACTCGACCCGGGCGACCCGGACGGCCCGGTGCACGCGAGCCAGGCCTGGCGGGTCGCCGTGGACACCGGCCTGGTGGACGTGACCGAACCCGAAGAGGACGCGGACGGGACCGGTCCCGTGACCGGTCACGGGACCGCCGAGCCCGGCGAGGACCTCGCGCTGATCACCGGGGGCGCGCCCGGCGACGTACTCGACCTGTGGCTGGCCGCCCTGGACACCGTCCTCGCGGACGCGGCCGTCCCCGACCTGGACGACCTCGTCGACGCCCTGGACGACGGCGGGGACATCGACTTCGACCGCCTCGACTGGAACCCGGCGCGCGAGGCGGACTTCCTCGACGGGGTCCTCGCCAACCTCTACCTGCTCACCGCCTCCGAGGGCGGCGCCGGGGAAGGCCCGGTGCCGCTGCCCGTCCTCGCCGCTTCGATGGTCGTCCCGGACGACATGGGCGACCCCACCGACGCCGTACTGGAACAGGTCTCCGACGCGATGATGCGCCTGGACGACCAGTTCCGGCAGCTGGAGCCCATCGGACTGGTCGAGTTCCGGCCCGTGGACGAGGAGCTGATGGCCGAGGCGGGCGACGAGGAGATGCTCCCGGACCCGGCCGGGGCGGACGAGGAGGACATCGCGCGCTACGGGATGGTACGGCTGACCGCCCTCGGCCTGTACGGCGTCCGCGCCCGCATGCGCGAAGCGGGGGTGGAGGCGCCCGCCATCGGTGAACTGGCCGACAAGGGTGCGGACGCGCTGCTGGCGGCCGTCTCCCACTACCCGGAGCACGCGGCGCAGGCGGAGATCGAGCAGTGGCTGGCCGGGCGCGAGCCGGCGACGGCGGTGGCCGAACTGCTGGAGGCGGCCCGGGGCGACGACGAAGGGGCCCCGCTGCGCCGGCTGCGCTGCCAGCAGGCCCTCGCCCCGGCCGGACCCGAGGCGGAACCCGCGGTCCGGGCGGTGCTGGACGATCCGCGCCTGGGCGGGCTCGCGCGGGTGTGGCTGGCCGAGCGCGGGGCGAAGGACGTACCGGCACCGGACGGGGCGATGGTGTTCTGGCTGACGGTCGACACGATCGCGGCGCAGCTGGCGGCGGACGGTGAGGCGGAGGAACTGCCGCTGCTGATGCAGAGCCTGACGGGCCACCACGCGGGGTTCTTCGACGAGGTCTGGCGGGTGGAGCACCCGGCGACGGCGGAGGTCCTGGAGGCGATGGGCCGGCTGCACCCCGACAAGAAGGCGGCCAAGGAAGCCAAGAAGGCGGCGTTCAAGGCCCGCTCCCGCCCCCGCCGCCGGTGACGCGCCGCGCGGGCGACGGGCCCCGGTCCTGACGGCCCCGGTTCTGACGGGCCCCGTTCTGACGGGCCGGGGGCGACCCGGCGCCCGGGTCGCCCCCGCTCCGGCGTTCCAGGCGGGGCCCCGCCCCGCCGCCGAGGGGCCTACAACACGCCGATCACCGGCCGGAGTTCGCCATTCCGGGCTGTGGCCAAGGGTCAGTCGGTTTTCGGGGGTAGTTCAGCCGCCGTTCACGTGCGGGCGGGAGCGTGTGCGCCGACGACCGTACGACAGGCGCACCACCGCCCACCCCTGGAGCCACGATGTCCCTCAGCCGTAGAGACTTCACCGCCCGCACCGTCATCGCCGGCGCGGGAGTCGCACTCACCGGGACCGTCGGCGCCCTCGCCACCGCCCCCGGGGCGCTGGCGGCCGACGACACCGCCCGGCAGGACGAGCACGGCCGCCCGCACGAACCCGGCTACGGCCCGCTCGTCTCCGACCCGGCCGGGATCCTGGCCCTTCCGGCCGGGTTCGCCTACCGCGTCATCACCCACAGCGGCGTGACGAAGCTCGACTCCGGCGAGATCACCCCCTCCAACCACGACGGCACGGCCGCCTTCGAGGGCCACCGCGGGGTCACCCTCCTCGTCAACAACCACGAGCTGAAGGGCCCCCGCTCGGGCTGGGCCCACCCGGTCCCCCTGACCGAGGGCCTCGTCTACGACCCGGCGGCCTCCGGCGGCTGCACGGTCGTCGAGGTCCGCCGCGGCGGCGAGGTCGCCGAATGGGTCGGCATCGCCGGTACGTCCACCAACTGCGCGGGCGGTGCCACCCCCTGGGACACCTGGCTGACCTGCGAGGAGACCGAGGACCTGGCCGGCAAGAACGGGATGACCAAGGACCACGGCTACGTCTTCGAGGTCGACCCGCACGACCGCCGCGCCAACCGCGACCCCGAGCCGGTCAAGGCGTTCGGCCGGTACGCCCACGAGGCGGTCGTCATCGACCCCCGCCAGGGGCACGCCTACCTGACCGAGGACGCCTCCGGCCCCAACGGGCTGCTCTACCGCTGGACCCCGCCGAAGGGCTTCCACCACGGGCGCGGCAAGCTCCGTACGCTCGCCCCCGACGCCGGCGTGCTCGCGGCGGCCAAGTGCTTCGACAGCACCGGGCGGTTCGTGGACGACCTCTCGCGGGCGACGCAGACCGGCACCGTGTACGGGGTCGACTGGGTGGAGGTGCCGGACCGGGACGCGCGCACGACGTCGGTCCGCAAGCAGTTCGGGGCGGACGCCGTGACCCGGGCGCGCAAGTTGGAGGGCATGTGGTGGGCCGACGGGGGCGCGTACTTCGTCTCCTCCTACGCGCGCTCCGAGAGCCCGGGCGCCGCGCACGACGGCCAGGTGTGGTTCTACGACCCGAAGCGGCGCACGATCCGGCTGATGGTCCTGCTCGGGGTGAACGCGGACCCGTCCAAGGACGGCGCCTTCGACGGGCCCGACAACATCACGGTGTCCCCGTACGGCGGACTGGTCATCGCGGAGGACGGCCAGGGCGTCCAGCACCTGCTCGGTGCGACGGAGTCCGGCCGCACCTACCCGCTCGCCCGCAACGAGATGAACATGGGGACGGCCGAAAGCCCCGAGTACTCGGAGTTCACCGGCGTCTGCTTCTCACCGGACGGGCGCACCCTGTACGCGAACATCCAGGAGCCGGGGATCATGCTGGCGATCACCGGGCCCTGGCGGCGCACCCGCTGACAGGCGCGCCCCGGACGCCGGGCGGCGACGCCGGCGGACGGCCGGGCCCTTGCGGCCCGGCCGGCTACCGGCCCCTACAGGGCCGGGGCGGCCTCCGCGCCGGAGGCCGCGGCCCATTCCTCAAGCAGGAATTCGTATGCCTCGGAGGGCCACTCGTCGTCCACCCGGGTCTCGACGAGGTGCCGGATCGCCGCGTTCGCCTCTGCGGCGGACGGGCGGGCCGGACCCGCGGGCTCAAGTGTCTTCTGCATGAGTACAAGGCTACGGGCGGCCACTGACAGTCACCCCCCATTTAGGGGTGGCATCCCTCACCCGGCCCGGCCGCCGGTTGCGCAATGTGGCCGCCCACCTGCTCAGAGTGCCTCAGCGGCCGGTTTGACCATGCCCCGCACTGTGCGGGACTTCACAAAGTCACCCATGGCCGTCATCTCCCACTCGCCGCTGAACTGCTTGATCAACTTGGCCATCATGACGCCCGTCTGCGGCTCCGCGCCGGTGAGGTCGAAGCGGACCAGCTCCTCGTCACTCGCCGCATCGATGAGGCGGCAGTAGGCCTTCGCCACCTCGGTGAACTTCTGGCCCGAGAAGGAGTTGACGGTGAAGACCAGGCCGGTGGCCTCGGCGGGCAGCCGGCCGAGGTCCACGACGATGACCTCGTCGTCCCCGGCACCCTCGCCGGTCAGGTTGTCGCCCGAGTGCTTGACGGCTCCGCCGAGGATCGAGAGCTTGCCGAAGTAGCAACTGTCGATGTGGTTGCGCTGCGGGCCGTAGGCGATGACGGACGCGTCGAGGTCGATGGCCCGGCCGCCGAACGCCGGCTCCCAGCCGAGGCCCATCTTCACCTGGGAAAGCAGCGGGCGGCCCCCCTTGACGAGGGAGACGGTCTGGTTCTTCTGGAGGCTGACCCGCCCCTTGTCGAGGTTGATCTTCCCGGTACCGGCGGGTGCGGCTGCCGGCGCCGGCGGCGTCAGGGGCGCCGCGGGCGCCGCCGCGGGCATCGGCGGGGCGACGGCGGGGGCCGCGGCGACCGGCGGGGCGGTCGCGGCGGGGGCGGCCGCGGGGGGCTCCTCGTCCACCGAGACCCCGAAGTCCGTGGCGATGCCGGCGAGGCCGTTGGCGTACCCCTGGCCCACGGCGCGCACCTTCCACACGCCGCCGCGCTGGTACACCTCCACCACCACGAGGGCGGTCTCCGCGCCGAGCTGCGGCGGTGTGAACGTGGCGATCACAGCGCCGCTCGCCGCGTCCCGCACGGTGGCGGTGGGTTCGATGCCCTGGAAGGTCTGCCCGGCGGCGTCCGGGCTCGCCGTCACCACGATCCGCTCGATGCCCGGGGGCAGGGCGGCGGTGTCGACGGTGATCGAGTCCGGCGCCGAGCCGCCGCCGGACCGGTAGTCCACGCCCGGTCCGGACGGCTGGTTGTAGAAGATGAAATCGGCGTCGGAGCGCACCTTGCCGTCCGCCGTGAGGAGGAGCCCCGAGACGTCGAGACGCACCGGGGCAGCCACGTCGACCGTCACGCGGACGGTGTGGAGCGGCAGGTTGGAACCAGGGGTCATAGCGGTCATGCCCGGAGAACGACCGGCACCGCTTTGCCGTTCCCTTACCCTCGCAGGATTCTCAGCCCCGGTTGCGCGGGTGGTCGCGGGCCGCGCGCTCGTTGCCGAACTTGTAGGAGCCGGTCCAGCGGGCCATGACCAGCTGGGCGTCGCCCGACTCCACCTCGGCGAGGAACTTCTCGGCCCGGGCCCCCCGCAGGGTGCCCGCGGCCCGGCCCCGGTGCGTGACGACGACGCGGTCGCCCTGTCTCTCGTACGTGAACCCGTGCGGCTTCGGCATGGGCGGCAGCCTGCCGGGCCCCGGGGCGGGGCGGCAACGCATTTGTCCGCCGTCAGGCCCCCGTGACCCGGCGCGGAAGTCCCAGCGGGTCGTCCTCGCGCAGCTCCGGCGGGAGCAGGGCGTCCGGCACCGACTGGTACGCCACCGGCCGCAGCCACCTCTCGATGGCGGTGGCGCCGACCGAGGTGGAGTGCGAGGTCGCCGCCGGGTACGGCCCCCCGTGGTGCTGGGCCGGCGCCACCGCGACCCCGGTCGGCCAGCCGTTCACCACGATCCGCCCGGCCAACGCGGTGACCTGTCCGATCAGTTCGCCGGCCGGCCCGGCCGCGCCCCCGGTCTCGGCCGCCGAGAGCTGGAGGGTGGCGCTCAGGTTGCCGCCGAGCCGCCCCAGCACCTCGGCCGCCTCGGGTCCGGCGTACCGGACGACGACGCCCACCGGGCCGAAGCACTCCTCCAGGAGCACCTCGTAGGACGGGCCGCCGTCGAGGAGGGTCCGGGCCGGCACGGTCAGGTACCCGGCCGCGACGCGGTGTTCCCCGTCCGGGCCCGGCGGGACGGGCGCCTCGACCCCGGGCAGGGCCGACCGCTCCCGGACCCCGGCGACGAAGGCGTCCCGCATCCGGTGGTCCAGCAGCACCCCCGGACCGGTCTCGCCGAGCGCCTTGCCGAGCGCCGCGGTGAGGCGGTCGCCGTCCGGACCCTCCGGGACGAGGGCGAGACCCGGCTTGACGCAGAACTGGCCGACCCCGAGCGTGAGCGAGCCCGCGAGCCCCGTACCGATCTCCTCGGCCCGCTCGGCGGCCGCCGCCGGGGTGACCACGACGGGGTTGAGGGAGCCCAGTTCGCCGTGGAAGGGGATCGGCACGGGCCGGGCGGCGGCCGCGTCGAACAGGGCCCGCCCGCCCCGGATCGAACCGGTGAACCCGGCCGCCGTGACGAGCGGGTGGCGGATCAGCTCCAGCCCCGCCCCGAACCCGTGGACGACGGAGACGACCTCGGCCGGCAGCCCGGCCCGCACCGCCGCCCGGCGCAGCAACGCCGCGCACAGCTCGGAGGTCGCCGGGTGGTCCGGGTGCGCCTTGACGACCACGGGGCAGCCGGCGGCCAGGGCGCTGGCGGTGTCCCCGCCGGGGACGGAGAAGGCGAGCGGGAAGTTGGAGGCGGCGTAGACGGCGACCACGCCCAGCGGCACCTTGTAGCGGCGCAGTTCGGGGCGCGGCGGGCTCAGCGACGGATCGGCGCGGTCGATGCGGATGTCGAGGTAGGAGCCCTCGTCGACGGCGTCGGCGAAGGCCCGCAGCTGGCCGGTGGTGCGGGCCAGCTCCCCGGTGAGGCGGCCGGACCCGAGCGCGGTCTCGGCGTCGGCGGCTTCGGCGACCTCGTCCGCGGCCCCGTCCAGCAGCTCGGCGGCCCCGCGCAGGAACGCGGTGCGGGCGGCGCGGTCGGCCAGTGCCCCACGGGCGGCGTGCGCGGCGCGTACGGCCTCGTCCACGTCCCGGGGTGTGGCCTCCACCGCAACCCGGCCGAGCTGCTTCCCGGTGCGGGGGTCCACACTCCAGACTGGTGTTGCTGCCATGGCGCACTGCCTCCTGGATCTACGCCGACCCGAGCGGTGTCGTTCAGTATTCTGAACACCGTTCCGATGGATGAATGATCACATCCAGCGTGGACTCTATTTCCGCGTCTTCCCGGTTGACAAGGGAAACGAGACAAGAGGGGCACGAACGCCGATGACCACAGGTGGGCCCGGGGCGCCGGGGGACGGAGTGGCGCAAGCGGTCGGTCCGGGAGCTCCGGCGGCCGTCAAGTCGGCCGTGCGCACGGTCATGTTGCTCGAGCACTTCGCGGCGAGGCCCGGGCTGCACAGTCTCGCCGACATCCAGCACGACCTCTCGCTCCCCAAGTCCAGCCTGTACATGCTGCTGCGCACGCTGGTGAACCTGGGCTGGGTCGAGACCGACGCCACCGGCACCCGGTACGGCATCGGCGTGCGCGCCCTGCTCGTCGGCAGCTCCTACATCGACGGCGACGAGGTCGTCGCCGCGGCCCGGCCCACCCTGGACCGGCTCTCCGACGACACGACGGAGACGATCCACCTGGCCCGGATGGACGGGACGAGCGTGGTCTACCTCGCGACCCGGCAGTCCCAGCACTACCTGCGGCCCTTCACCCGGGTCGGGCGCCGGCTCCCCGTGCACTCCACGGCCCTCGGCAAGGCGCTGCTGGCCACCCACACCGACGACGAGGTGCGCGCACTGCTGCCGCGGCGGCTGGAGGCGGTCACCGAGCACACCCTCACCGACCGGGAGCGGCTCGTGGACGAGCTGGCGCTGGTGCGGGAGCAGGGGTACGCGGTCGACCGGGAGGAGAACACCCTCGGACTGCGCTGCTTCGGCGTGGCGGTGCCCTACCGGACCCCGGCGCGCGACGCGGTCAGCTGCTCGGTGCCGGTCGCCCGGCTGACCCCGCAGCACGAGCAGACCATCAAGGCGGCCCTGTTCGAGGCCCGCGACCGGCTGTCGGTGGTGACGCGCCGGATGTGAGGCGCGCCCCCGCGGCCGGCGAATCATGAGGAAAGGCTGAGAACCCGGCCACAATCGGGGCAGAGCGGAACGCCCGAGGCCGCTCGTACGTCTTTCCGGGGGATGAACAAGACGATCAGGCGCGCGTCGGTCTTCTGTCTGCTTCTGGTGGCGGCCCTCTTGGTACGGGTCACCTGGGTGCAGGCGTACCAAGGCCAGGCGCTCGCAGACGACAAGCACAACCGGCGCAACCTCATCGGGCAGTACGAGAACCCGCTGGGGAACATCATCGTGGGCGGCGAGGCGATCACCGGCTCGGTGAAGACCGGCGGCAAGGACTTCCAGTACAAGCGCACCTACGTCGACGGCCCGCTGTACGCGCCGATCACCGGCTACAGCTCCCAGGCCTACGGCGTGAGCATGCTGGAGGGCGTCTACAAGAACGTCCTCAACGGCTCCGACAGCCGGCTCAAGACGCCGATGGACATCCTCACCAACAAGCGCGCCTCCCGGGGCAACGTGCTGACCACCATCGACAAGGGCGTCCAGAAGGCGGCCTACGACGCGCTGCAGGGCAAGCAGGGCTCCGCCGTGGCCATCGACCCGGCGACCGGCCAGATCCTCGCGATGGTCAACAACCCGTCCTTCGACCCGGGCCGGATCACGGGCGCCACCGACGAGCAGGCCTGGAAGGAGCTCTCCGCCGACCAGGGCAAGGCGATGGAGAACGTGGCGCTGCGCAAGCCGCAGGCCCCCGGCTCCACCTTCAAGCTCGTCACCATGGCGGCGGCCATCGAGAACGGCCTGGTCTCCGACATCGACGCGCCCACCGGCATCCCCGGCGCGTACACGATCCCGGGCACCCGCACCGCCCTGCCCAGCGAGGCCGGCAACGACGGCTGCAACAACGTGTCCGTGCGCACCGCGCTCCGGCTGTCCTGCAACAACGTCTTCGCCGAACTGGCCTCCAAGCTCGGCCAGGACAAGATGCGGGCGATGGCGGAGAAGCTGGGCTTCAACAAGGAGACCGCCACCCCCGTCACCGCCCGGCCCGCCAGCAAGTACCCGTCGCAGAAGATGTCGGTCGACCAGGTCGCACAGGCCGGTATCGGCCAGTTCGACGTCCAGGCCACGCCCCTCCAGATGGCCATGGTGACGTCGGCGATCGAGAACGGCGGCAAGCTCGTCGCCCCGCACGTGGTCTCGGAGGTCACCGACTCCGGCGGCAACGTGCTGGAGAGCTTCAAGGACCCCAAGTCGGACCAGGTGATGAGCGCCAAGACCGCCTCGATGCTCCAGGACGCCATGCGCACCGTCGCCACGCAAGGCGGCGGCAAGCCGGCGCAGGTGGCGGGCGCCGAGGTCGGCGGCAAGACGGGTACCGCGCAGCGCGGCGTGAACAACAGCCTGCCGCCGCTCGCCTGGTTCACCTCGTACGGGAAGCTCGACGGCAAGCAGATCGCCGTGGCCGTCGTGATCGAGAACTCGGACACCGACCGCTCCGAGATCGGCGGCGGCAGGCTGGCCGCCCCCATCGCCCAGAAGATGATGGCGGCGTGGCTCAAGAAGTAGCCCCCTGCCGTGCGGGGAGCCGCGCCGGGAACCGCCACGGTTCCCGGCGCGTTTCCTTTTTCATGATCAGGACCGCACACGTCGACGATCTCGACGCCATCGCCGCCCTGCACACCCGGGCACGGGCCACCTACTACCAGGGCCACATCCCCGAGGAGGAGTACGGGGGTCAGGCCGAGCTCGCGCGCACCCGCGAGGGCTGGTGCCGTGCCCTCGCCCGGACCGCCTCCGAGGGCGGGATGTTCTGCGCCGAACAGGACGGCGTCCTCACCGGCGTCGCGGCGTTCCGCACCGACGAGGGGGAAAGCGTCCTCACCCAGTTGCACGTGGACCCCGCCCACTGGCGCCGCGGCACCGGCGCGGCGCTGCACGCCGCGTGCCTGGACGCCTGGCGCCGGGCGGGCATACGCCGGGCCCGGCTGGAGGTCTACGGGCACAACCTGCGCGCGCAGTCCTTCTACGCCGCCCACGGCTGGCGCCCGGACCCCGGGGTCCCCCGGTCCGGCACGCACGTCACGCTGTGGCTGAGCGTGGGAGCCCCGTCCGGGGAATGAGACGTTCCGGCAGATGGTTGAAGGGGAAACCGTCCGGTCCCGCCGACCGGGAGGCTCCCGAGAGAAGAAGGATCATGCGCGTAGAGATATGGGCCGATGTCGCGTGCCCGTGGTGTTATGTCGGAAAGGCCCGCTTTACCAAGGGGCTGGCGGGATTCGCGCACCGCGACGAGGTGGAGGTCGTCTTCCGGTCCTTCGAGCTCGACCCGAACGGTCCCAAGGGCGTGACCGTGCCCGTCGTGGAGATGCTGGCCGAGAAGTACGGCCGGACCCTCGACGAGGCCCGCGGCATGGAGGAGCACGGCGCCGCCAGTGCGCGCGGCGAGGGACTGGAATACCGGGTGGAGGGCCGCGACAACGGCAACACCTTCGACATCCACCGCCTGCTGCACCTGGCCGCAGCCCGGGGCCGCCAGGAGGAACTGCTCGACCTGGTCTACCGCGCCAACTTCGCCGACGAGCGCAGCGTCTTCGACCCCGAGGTGCTGGTGGCGCTCGCCGTCGAGGCCGGGCTGGAGGAGGCGCAGGCCCGTACGGTCCTCGCCGACGACCACGCCTACGCCGAGGACGTGCGCGCCGACGAGCGGGAGGCGGCCGAACTGGGCGCGAACGCCGTACCGTTCTTCGTCCTGGACCGCCGTTACGGCATCTCCGGCGGGCAGCCCGCCGAGGTGTTCACCCAGGCGCTGGAGCAGGCGTGGGCCGGCCGCGAGGTCACCCCGCCCGAGGCGGAGGGCGGCGAGGCCTGCGAGCCCGACGGGGAGTGCGCCGTCCCCCGGGCGTGAGCCGTCCGGGCGTGCGCCGTCCGGGCGTGAGCCGTCCTCCACACGTGGGCCGTCGGGTTCAGGCGTAGGCCGTTCTCCCGGCGTACCGGGCATGGACGCCGGCCCAGCCCTGGCGCAGAGTGGAGGGCATGGACCTCCCCGCCCTCAGCGCCGAGTTCGCACACTCCACCACCTACCTCAACACGGCGAGCTGCGGGGTGCTCCCGCGCTCCGCCGTCGCCGCGGTCCGGGCCCTGGCCGAGGCGGCCGGGGCCGGGGACCCGGCCGGATTCGGGGACTTCGACCGGGTGGGCCGGGTGCGGGCCGCCTTCGCCCGGCTCGTCGGCGTGCCCGTCGAGCGGGTGGCGCTCGGTTCCTCCGTGGCGACGCACGTCGGCCTCGTCGCGGCCGCACTCCCCGCCGGAGCCGAAGTCCTCTGTCCCGAAGGGGACTTCGCCTCGGTGATGAACCCCTTCGTGGTGCGCGACGACCTCAAGGTCCGGTTCGCCCCGCTGGAGTCGCTCGCCGAAGCCGTCGGCCCCGGCACCGCGCTCGTCTCGCTGTCCGCCGTACAGTCCGCCGACGGCCGCAGCGCCGACCTCGCGGCGGTACGGGCCGCGACCGCCGCCCACGGCGCGCGGATGCTCGTCGACGCGACCCAGGCCGCGGGCTGCGTGCCCTTCGACGCCGCGCCCTACGACTTCACCGTCACCGCGGGCTACAAGTGGCTGCTCGGTGCACGAGGGGCCTCGTACCTCACCGTGTCGGAGGAGGCCGAGGACACCCTCACCCCGCTGCACGCCGGCTGGGTGGCGGCGGAGTCCGTCTGGGACGCCACCTACGGGCCGATGCCCCGACTGGCCGCAGGGGCCCGGCGCTTCGACGAGTCCCCGGCCTTCCTCGGCTACCACGCCGCCGAGCCCTCGCTGGCGCTGCTGGAGCGGATCGGCGTCGCCGCCGTCCACGCGCACGACACCGCCCTGGCCGACCGCTACCGGGCCGGCCTCGCGCGCCTGGGCCACGAACCGGTCGCGGGCACGACCCCGATCGTCACCGTCCCCGGCCTGGCCCACCGCCAGCCCGCGCTGGAGGCCGCGGGCATCGTCACATCGGCCCGCGCGGGCGGCCTGCGGGCCTCGTTCCACCTCTACAACACCGAAGCGGACGTCGACCGGCTGCTGGACGTCCTCGACGGCTGACCCGCCCGCCGCGGCCGGCCAACGGGCCGCCTACCAGGCCCCGGCCGCCGCGGCGAGCGCCGGGGCGGGGTCGACCGACAGGGCCGAGGCCAGGGCGGTCAGGGCCGCCCGCACCGCGTCCGGCGAGGCCGCCGGACCGTAGTGGTTGACCCGGACCATCTCCCGGGCCAGCGCCCCGCCGCCCGCCGCGAGCGGGGCCGCCGGGTCCGCCGCCAGCGCCTTCGCCACCACGGAGGAGGCGTCCGCCACCCGCAGGGTCGTCGCCACCGGCGCCGCCTCCACCGCCACCGGGACGTACGGGGCCACGCCCAGCGCCGTCGCACCCGCACGGGTCGCGGCGGCCGCGGCCGCGTGCCGGCCCGTCACCGCGGGCAGCCCCTCGGCGGCGATCCGGTCCAGGCAGGCCTCCAGCGCCAGCATCTCCAACTGCGCGGGAGCGTGCAGCAACGTCGTGCGGCCGGCGTCGATCCATCGCTCCTTCCAGTCCAGCAGCGACAGGTACGAGCGCCGGGGCGCGGCCGGGTTCTCCGCGAAACGGGCCCAGGCGCGCTCCGAGACCGACACCGCCGAGACGCCCGCCGGGCCGCCCATCGCCTTCTGCGCGCCGATCACGCACAGGTCCACGCCCCACGCGTCGGGGAGCAGCGGCTCCGCCCCCACCGACGCCACCGCGTCCAGCATGAAGAGCGCGCCGTGGGCCCTCACGGCCTCGCCGATCTCCGCGACCGGGTTGGTGTTGCCCGTCGCGGCCTCGGCGTGCACCAGCGACACGAAGTCGGTCCCGGGGTGCGCGGCCAGCGCCTCGGCGACCTGCTCCCCGGTGACGGCGGTGTGGAACGGCACCGCCAGGTCCACCACCGTCGCCCCGCAGTCGCGCAGCCAGTTGCCGAACGTGGTCCCGTACGGGCCCGTCACGATGTTCAGCGCGGTCGAACCGGGACGGGCCCCCGAGCGGATGCACGCCTCCAGCGGCAGCAGCGCCTCGCCCTGCGTGACGACCACGTCCTGGCGGGTGCCGAGCAGCTCGGCCACCCCGCGCTCGATCGACGCGAAACGGTCGGCGGTCAGCGGCGGGAGGCCGAGCAGGGGGTGGGTCACGGCGGTGCTCTCTTCGTCCGGGGTCACCGGCCGAGCCTACCCAGCACGGACGTAAGGTGCCGCCATGAGCGATGCGCGTGAGGTGGGCGGAGCGGGCCGGGCCGGCGGCGGGTCCGAGGGCGAAGTGCTGCACGTCAAGGGGCGGGTGCTGGTCGGACCCGACGACGTACGCGACGAACTGTGGGTGATCGGCGGCCGGATCTCCTACGAGCGGCCGCGCGCCGCCCGCGAGATCACCACGGTCACCGGCTGGACCCTGCCGGGCCTGGTCGACGCGCACTGCCACGTGGGCCTCGACGCCCAAGGCCCCGTCGACGCCGAGACCGCCGAACTCCAGGCGCTCGCCGACCGCGACGCCGGCACGCTCCTGATCCGCGACGCCGGATCACCCTCGGACACCCGCTGGATCGACGACCGCGAAGACCTGCCGAAGATCATCCGGGCGGGCCGGCACATCGCCCGGACCCGCCGGTACATCCGCAACTACGCGCACGAGATCGAACCGGCCGACCTCGTGGAGTACGTGGGGCGCGAGGCGCGGCGCGGCGACGGCTGGGTCAAGCTGGTCGGCGACTGGATCGACCGCGACGCCGGGGACCTGACCGCGTGCTGGCCGCGCGCGGAGGTCGAGGCGGCCATCGCCGAGGCGCACCGCCTGGGCGCACGCGTCACCGCACACTGCTTCGCCGAGGACTCGCTGCGCGACCTGGTCGAGGCGGGCATCGACTGCATCGAGCACGCCACCGGACTCACCGAGGACACCATCCCGTTGTTCGCGGAGCGCGGCGTGGCCATCGTCCCGACCCTGGTGAACATCGCGACGTTCCCCAAGCTGGCGGCCGGCGGCGAGGCGAAGTTCCCGGCCTGGTCGGCGCACATGCGGCGGCTGCACGAGCGCCGGTACGACACCGTGCGCGCCGCCTACGACGCGGGGGTCCCGGTCTACGTCGGCACCGACGCGGGCGGCTCCCTGCCGCACGGCCTGGTCGCCGCCGAGGTCGCGGAGCTGGTGAAGGCCGGGATCCCGGCGTCGGACGCCCTCTCGGCCACCGCCTGGGCGGCCCGCGAATGGCTCGGCAGGCCCGGCCTGACCGAGGGCGCGCCGGCGGACCTCGTGGTCTACGGCTCGGACCCGCGGGCCGACGTCGGGACGCTGGCGCAGCCGCTGCGGGTGGTGGTCGACGGGGGCATCCGGGCGTGAGACCGGGGTGTGCCAGGGGGAACTCCCGTTCTCCCCGGGGCCGATGATTCGCACCCTTGCTCGGAAACCACCCTTTGGGGTGAAGTCGCGTCAGGTGTGCCTTCGTTCACCCACACTGCTTAAAGAATCCGGGAGTCGAAGCCGTCGGCGTGCGCGATGTCCCCCATTGGCCGCGCGGCGGCACCCAACTCCCCGGGGGTTCCACCACCTTGAACAGCAACACCTTCCGCATGCCCGCGGCCGCCCTGCTCGCCACGGGGGCGGTGGCCCTGCTCACCGCGCCGCCCGCCTCCGCCACCGGCGGTTCCGGGACCGGCCCGGCGAGCGAGGGCAGGGCCGGCGCCGTCGTCCTGCGCGCCGGACTCGACGTCGGCCTGCTGGGCAAGGCCGTGCACGTTCCGCTCCGGGCCACCCTCAACGAGGTCAGCGCCCCCGCGGCGACGGCCGAGAAGACCGCCCTCACGGTGACCGTCGACGGGGCCGAGCAGGGCAGGCCCGTCAGCGTCCTGCGGGCGGACGCGGCCACCGCCGAGGCCGGCGCGGACTCCCGGAGCGCGCAGGCGCGGTCCCACCTCGCCAAAGCCGAGGTACACGTGCCCGGACTGCCGCTGCTCTCGCTGATCCAGGTCGAGAACGTCACCTCCAAGGCCGTGTGCGAGGCCGGCCGCAAGCCGGTGGCCACCTCGAACGTGCTCGGCGCCGTCACCGTCCTCGGCAAGAAGGTGACCCTGTCGGCGGGCGGCCCCACCAAGGTCGAGGTCCCCGGGGTCGGCCTGGTCAACCTGGAGCTGTCCGGTACGCAGACCACCTCCACCACGGCCGCGGCGGCCGCGCTCCGCCTCAAGGTGTCGGTCAACCCGCTGAAACTGAACGTGGCACAGGTCGACGGCGAGATCGTCCTGGCGGAGGCGCACTGCGAAGCCCCGGCGCCGGGCGCCCCCGCCGACGTCAAGACCCAGACGGTGCCCGGCGCCACGACGCCCGTGAAGGCCGGTCTCGCCGCAACGGGCGGCAGTTCGGCGACGCCCTACGTGGCGGGCGGGGCGATGCTGCTGCTCGGCGTCGGCGCGGGCGCGCTGGTCCTCACCCGGCGCCGCAAGACCTCGTAGCCCCGCATCCGTCGGCCGGCGGCCCGTCAGCGGGGATCCGTCAGCGGGTGGCGTGCTCCAGCCCCTGGGCGCTCGCGCCGCGGGAGGTCACGGCGGCGGTGACCTGCTGGTCGACCCGGGCGTATTCGCTCCGCTTGTCGGCGGTGAGCGAGCCGTCGGCGGCGGCGCAGGAGGTGCACACGACGCGGAACGGAGGCCCCATGTCCGAGTACTGCGTGAGGTATTCGGCCTTCACCACCTCCCAGCGGCCCGGGTGCGCGGCGGCCGGGGCGAAGGTGAAGCGGGGCACCGAGGACATGTTGCCGCGCAGCTGGGCGGGCTCGTAGAAGCTGGCGATCTGGTCGCCCATGCCGTAGACCACCCATGTACCGTTGATCTTCTCGTAGGGCTGCGGCACGTGGTTGTGCGTTCCGATGATCAGGTCGATGTCGGGGAGCCCGTCGGGGGCGCGGGAGGCGGTGAGGGCCTGGGCCAGGTCGCTCTGCTGCCGGTCGGGCGCGGTCTGCCACTCCGTGCCCCAGTGGACGCTGAGGACGACGACGTTCGCGCCGGCCGCGCGGGCGGCCCGGGCGTCGGCGATGATCCGGTTCTGGTCGATCAGGTTGACGGACCAGGGCTTGCCGGACGGGAGCGGTATCCCGTTCGTCCCGTAGGTGTAGTCCAGCTGGGCGACCTTCGCGCCGCCCGCCGTGAGGACGGCGGGCGTCTTGGCCTCGTCGGCCGTGCGGGCCGAGCCGACGTGCTTGACGCCGACGCGGTCGAGGTGGTCCAGGGTGCGGGCCAGGCCGTCGTAGCCGGCGTCGAGGGTGTGGTTCGAGGCGGTGGAGCAGCTGTCGTACCCGGCGTCCTTGAGGGCGTCGGCCAGCTGGTGCGGGGCCTTGAAGGCGGGGTAGCCGGTGTAGGGGCCGCCGGGCGGCCCGTATGGTATCTCGTGGTGGCATATCGCCAGGTCGGCGGCCAAGACGAGGGGCTTGACGCCGGCCAGTATCTTGCGGAAGTCGTGGCTCTGGCCGGTGCCGTGGGCGTCGTCCGCCGCGCGCTGGATGATCGAGGGGTACGGGATCAGGTCCCCGGTCGCCACCAGGGTGAACGGCTTGCCCCCGACCGCGGCCGGCGCGTCCCGCCGGGGCTCGGCCCCGAGCCGCTGCTCGGTGGCGCCCCCGCCGCCCTTGCCCATCACCACGGGCACGGCCCACACGGCCCCGCCCACCAGGACCAACCCGCCCAGTCCCGCGCCTATCTTCCCGAACGCCTTCACCCTCGCACCCCCGTGATCACTACTCCTGCCCCGTGATCCTCCCGCACCCGGCCGCAGCCCGCCATGCGACCCCCGCCGCACCGGCCCTCCGCGGCGGCCCCGGACGGGCGAAGCGGTTACCGCCGAGGGACCTCCGGCCCGCCGGCGCCGTTCGGCGTGGGGCGAGCGGGCGGCCCGGTTCCGACCGGCGGGCGCAATGCACGGCGCTGCCCCCCGTCGACGGGCGGGGCCGGTGTCGGGCCGCCCGGCGGCGCCGACGGATGCGACCCGGCACCGGCCGGCCCTACCGCCCTCAACGGCAGCGGCCGGGCGCCGTTCGGCACGTGGCATGCACCCTGACGCCGGGCCGGTTGCCCCGGCCGGGTGAGGCAGGGCCGGCCCTGCTGCGGAGTCGCCGGCCGCCCGGCGCCGAGGGCCGTGCACCAGCCTCCGCTCCGGCTGCGCGGGCGTGGCCCACGAGCGCGGTGCGGCGCGCAGCGGGCCCGCGGCAAGCGGGCCGGCTGCCCGGCCGACGGGGCGGGCCGAGCCACCTCGGTGGTCCGGGTGGCGCGGATCGGCGGGGCGGGACGACCGCCCCGAATGGCCCGCCGGGGGGCGTCCCCGGTACGGGGGCGCGCTGCCCGGTCCGGCCGCGTCGAACTGCCCGAGGGTGAGGTCACGTCTCGGTCGGCGAGCGCACCTGGCCCGCGCGGAACGTGAACATGAGGAACCCGCACGCCGTGGCGTTCGTCGAAAGCCTCGACGACGCCGGAAGCCTGTTCACCGCCCCGCCGTTCAGCCCGGCGTCCGCCTACCCCACCGGGGTCAACGTCGAGTTCGTCGTCGACCGGGGCCCCGGCAACCCGTACACCACCGGCGGAGCCGCCGACTGCGACGAGGAACGCGTCGACCCCACCCGGCCCGGCTGGCTGTCGCGGCTGCTCGACTGGCAGCAGTCCGCGCCCGACCCCGACACCTTCTGGACCGTCCTGCGCGCCGAACTCGCCCAGGACCGGGAAGTCACCGTCTTCGCGGTGGACGGAGCCGCCGCCCCGCGCACCGGCCGGTCCGGTCGGGTCAGTTGGCCCCGCCGTTGAGGTGGACGCCGCCGAGCATCCGGCCGAGGGGCAGGTGGGCGGCGCGGGCCGCAGGGCGGGGACGGTCCGGTCCGGCGCCCCGCCCGACGGCGCGACCGGGGAGGCGCCGAGGCCCTGTCCGGACCCGGTCGGGTGGCGTCGGCCCCGGTGCGGGGCGCCGTGCCCGGTGGGGCGCCACCCTCAAGGCGATCATGGAGACCGCTGCCGACGACGAGTCGATCCGACCCCTGCCGGATCAAGGGCGCGGGCAAGGAGTCGCCCGCCGAGCGGCAGACCGCCACCTTGGACCAGGTCGACGCGCTCGCCCGGCAGCCGGGCCGGCGCCGGCGGCTGCTCGTCCACATCGCCGCCTACGGTCCCGCCCGGCCCGAGGAGCAAGCGGCGCTGCGGCGTGCCCTGTCAGTGCGCGGACAGCGCAAGGGCGTGGTCGAGGGCCTGCAGGAGGCGGCCCGTCGTGGGGCGGTCGCGGACTGCCAGGCGGAGCCAGGAGGCGTCCAGGCCCGGGAAGGTGTCCCCGCGGCGGACCGCGAAGCCCAGCGCGCGCAGGCGGGCGCGGATCTGTTCGGCGCCCGGGACCCGGATCAGGACGAACGGCCCCTCGGCCACCCCCGACACCGAGATCTCCTCGAACTCCGCGAGTCCCGCGAGCAGATGCGCCCGGTCCACCGCGATCTGCCGCGCCACCGCCTCGGCCTCCGCCAGCGCCTGCGGCGTCATGCACGCCTGCGCCGCCACCAGGGCCGGCGTGGACACCGGCCACAGCGGCTGCGCCGCCGCCAGCTTCGCGATCACCTCCGGCTCGGCCAGCACGTACCCGATCCGCAGCCCCGCCAGCCCCCAGGTCTTCGTCAGGCTCCGCAGCACGACCAGCCCCGGCACGTCCGTCCGCCCGGCCAGCGCCTCCCGTTCGCCCGGGACCGCGTCCATGAACGCCTCGTCCACGACCAGGATGCGGCCCGGGCGGGCCAGCGCCGCCACAGTGGCCGCAGGGTGGAGCACCGACGTCGGGTTGGTCGGGTTCCCGACCACCACCAGGTCGGCCTCCTCCGGCACCGCCGCCGGGTCCAGCCGGAACCCGTCCGCCGCCCGCAGCACCACCCGCTCCACCCGGTGGCCGGCGTCCCGCAGGGCCGACTCCGGCTCGGTGAACTGCGGGTGCACCACCACCGGCCGTACGGCGCCCAGGGCCCGCGCGATCAGCACGAACGCCTCCGCCGCCCCCGCCGTCAACAGCACCCGCCCGGCCGGCAGCCCGTGCCGCTGCGCCACCGCCGCGCGGGCCGCCCGGCCGTCCGGGTACGCGGCGAGATCCCCGAGCGAGGCGGCGATCCGCTGCTTGAGCCACTCCGGGGGCGTGTCCGCCCGTACGTTGACCGCCAGGTCGACCAGCTCCCCGTCCGCGTCCCGCACCTCCGCGTCCCCGTGATGGCGCAGGTCGTGCCCCTGCGCGGTGGCGACGGCGCAGGTCGCAGCCACCGACCGGCGCTTGGGTACGAGGAGTTCCCCGCCCCCCGCGAGCGCCGCGGCCTCCGCCACCGAGGCGGTGCCGGCGGCGTCGCGCGCGGCGTCCGAGGGGTGCGGAACCGGGATACCGGCCAGCTTCTCCGCGGAGTAGCCGAGCAACGGCACGCCGAAACGTTTCGCCGCGCCCGCGATACCCGCCTCCTTCGTCTTCGGCTCCACCGTGGCCAGGGCCGTCACCGCGTCCGTGGCCAGCCCCGCGCCCCGCAGCGTCTCCTCGACCAGCGCACAGACCTCCGCCACGGAGACCCCCGCACGTCCGCCCACCCCTACCACCAGCCGGGTCGCGTACTCGCCCACCGGGGCACTCCCTCCGTCGTCCTGTCGGGTCATTGTCGGCCCGCCGTCGTCAATACGTCTGCGTCCCCGGCCCGCGCGGGGAAGTGCGCGCGGCGCCGACAATCGGTATTCAGGGGCACATGGCCGTGATCGTGGCGTTGGGCGCGTTCCTGATGACCCTGGCGGGCGGATGGACGGCGCAGCGCGTGACCGACCGGCGCCACCTCGTGCTGGGCCTGGCCGGCGGGCTGATGCTCGGCGTCGTGGGCCTGGACCTGCTGCCCGAGGCGATGCGGGCGGCGGGCGACGAGGTGCTCGGCGTCCCGCTCGCCCTGCTGCTCTTCGTCACCGGCTTCCTGCTCGCGCACGTCGGTGAACGCCTGCTCGCCGTGCGGCAGGCCGCGCACGGGGCGGAGAACGGGGGCCCGCACGCGGCCCACGACGGGGCCCCGCGCGGCGCGGGAGGCGAGGCCCCGCGCGAGCACGCGCACCGCGCCCCCGAGGTCGGGCTCACCGCGGCCGCCGCCATGGTCGGCCACAGCCTCGCCGACGGGGTGGCCCTGGGCGCCGCGTTCCAGGTCGGCGGCGGGATGGGCGTGGCCGTCGCCCTCGCCGTCGTCACGCACGACTTCGCCGACGGCTTCAACACGTACACGCTCACCAGCCTGTACGGCAACGCCCGCCGCAAGGCGCAGACGATGCTCTTCGCGGACGCCCTCGCGCCGGTCGTGGGCGCCGCCTCCACTTTGCTGTTCACTCTTCCGGAGGAACCGCTCGGGGCGTACCTCGGCTTCTTCGCCGGCGTCCTGCTCTACCTGGCCGCCGCCGAGATCCTGCCCGAGGCGCACCACCGGCACCCCGCCCTGTCCACGCTGCTGTGCACGGTGGGCGGGGTGGCCGGGATCTGGCTCGTGGTCGGCCTCGCGGACTGAGCTCACCGCCGGGCCGCTGCGGCGCGTGCGAACCGCCGGGCGACGGACGGCTGCGCCGCCCAGTGCGTGTGCAGGTAGCTGGCGTGCACACCGTCCCGGACGAAGCCCTCGACGCGGCGTTCGGGATGCGTGAAGCCCCAGGCGGGGGCCGCTCCGGCACCCGGCTCGATCACCGTCCGGTGGAACTCGTGCCCCCGCAGCCGGGTTCCGGCCGCGGCGAGCGCGCTGTCGGACACCGCCACCGCCTCGCGGTAGCCGAGCGTCAGCCGCTCCGACATCCGCGCGTCGGCGTCGAGCACCCCGCACATCGGCTTCCCGTCCAGCGACCGGGCCAGGTACAGCAGGCCGGCGCACTCGGCCGCCACGGGGCCGCCGGCTGCGGCGAAGTCGGCGACGGCGCGGCGGAGGGAGGCGTTGGCGGAGAGCTCGGGGGCGTAGACCTCGGGGAATCCGCCGCCGATCACCAGTCCGGTGGTGCCGTCGGGCAGGGCCTCGTCCCGGAGCGGGTCGAAGGTGACGACGTCCGCGCCGGCGGCGCTGAGGAGTTCGGCGTGCTCGGCGTAGGAGAACGTGAAGGCGGGGCCGCCGGCGACCGCGACCACCGGCCGGCGGCCGGGGTCCTGTCCCGGGTCCTGCCCCCCGGACGCCGACGGGGCCGGATCATGCCGCGCCAGAGCCCCTTCCGGGGACCAGGCCTCGCAGTCCAGGGGCGGGGCCGTGCGGGCCAGGGCCATCAGGGCGTCGAGGTCGCAGCCGGCGCGGACCTGGGCCGCCAGGGCGGCGACCGAGGAGACGGCGTCCGCCCGGCGCTCCGCGACCGGGACCAGCCCCAGGTGCCGCGACGGAGCCGCCACCTGCGGGGCACGCCGCAGGACGCCCAGGACCGGCATCCCGGCCTCCTCCAGCGCCTCCCGCAGCATCGCCTCGTGCCGGTCGGAGCCGACCTTGTTGAGGATCACCCCGCCCAGGCGCACCTGGGGGTCGAAGGACGCGAAACCGTGCACCAGCGCGGCCACCGACCGGGACTGCGACGAGGCGTCCACCACCAGCACCACCGGCGCCCGCACCAACTTCGCGACCTGCGCCGTCGACGCGAGCTCACCCCGCCCCGCGGCGCCGTCGTACAGGCCCATCACGCCTTCGACGATCGCCAGGTCGCACCCCGCCGCCCCGTGCGCGAACAGCGGCGCGACCAGATCCGTCCCGCACATGAAGGCGTCGAGGTTCCGCCCCGGCCGGCCGGTGGCCAGCGCGTGGTAGCCGGGGTCGATGTAGTCGGGCCCGGCCTTGTGCGGGGACACGGCGAGGCCGCGCTCCGCGAAGGCCGCCATCAGGCCCGTCGCCACGGTGGTCTTGCCGCTCCCGGAGGACGGCGCGGCGATCACCAGCCGCGGCATGTGGAGCGAGGTCACCACTCGATGCCCTTCTGGCCCTTCTGGCCGGCGTCCATGGGGTGCTTGACCTTGGTCATCTCGGTGACCAGGTCGGCGAACTCCAGGAGCTTGTCCGGCGCGTTGCGGCCGGTGATGACCACGTGCTGGGTGCCGGGACGGTCCCGCAGCACCTCGATCACCTCGTCCACGTCGATCCAGCCCCAGTGCATGGGGTACGCGAACTCGTCCAGCACGTACAGCCGGTGGGTCTCTGCGGCCAGGTCCCGCTTGACCTGCTCCCAGCCCTCTTTCGCCGCCTGCTCGTTGTCGAGCTGCGCGTCGCGCTGCACCCAGGACCAGCCCTCGCCCATCTTGTGCCAGACGACCGGGCCGCCCTCACCGGAGGCGCCGAGCACCTTGAGCGCGTTCTCCTCGCCGACCTTCCACTTGGCCGACTTGACGAACTGGAACACCCCGATCGACCAGCCCTGGTTCCAGGCGCGCAGCGCCAGTCCGAAGGCGGCCGTCGACTTGCCCTTGCCCGGGCCGGTGTGGACGAAGACGAGCGGACGGTTGCGACGCTGGCGCGTCGTGAGTCCGTCGTCCGGAACGACGGTCGGCTGTCCCTGCGGCATTACGCGGCCCTCCTGGAGCTGTCCGATGCGGTACGTACGTTCTTCACGAGGCCGGCCAGCGAGTCGGCCCGCAGCCCGTCGAGGGTGACGGCCGGCCCGCCGAGGTCGGCGGCCAGCGCCCCGGCCAGTCCCAGCCGGACCGGGCCCGTCTCACAGTCCACGACCACCGAGGTCAGCCCCTGCGCGGCCAGCATCCGGGCACTGCGCCCCGACAGCTCGCGCGGGTCCCCGCCGAGCGCGCCGGCCGACGTGGCCCGCCCGTCGGTGACGACCACGAGCAGCGGCCGGCGCGAGGGGTCCCGCAACCGCTCGATCCGCAGCACCTCGTGGGCTTTGAGCAGTCCGGCCGCGAGCGGCGTCCGGCCGCCGGTGGGCAGCTGCTCCAGCCGGGCCGCCGCCGCGTCCACGGAGGAGGTCGGGGGCAGCGCCAGCTCGGCGGTCCGGCCGCGGAAGGTGATCAGACCGACTTTGTCGCGGCGCTGGTAGGCGTCCAGCAGCAGCGACAGCACGGCGCCCTTGACCGCGCCCATGCGCTGCCGGGCGGCCATCGACCCCGACGCGTCGACGAGGAACAGGACGAGGTTGCCCTCACGGCCCTCGCGGGTCGCCTGCCGCAGGTCGTCCTTGCGTACGACCAGCCCGCGCCCGCTGCGCCCGCGCGCCTTCTGGTGCGGCGCGGCCGCCTGGACGGTCGCGGCCAGGTGGAGCTTGGTCAGCTGCCCGCGGGGGCGCTGGGAGCCGGTGGTGCGGCCGTGCGCGGTCCTGGCGCGGGAGCGGCGGCCGGCCGCGCCCTCGCCGAGACCGGGCACGCTCAGCACCTTGGTCCGGAAGGGCTCGGCGGCCCGCACGGGCGCCTGTTCGGGCGCGCCGGAGGCGGGGGAGTCCGCCGGGGAGTCCGCCGGGGCGCCCGCCCGGGCCGGTTCCGGGGAGTCGGTGCCGGGCCGGGGCTCCGGCTCGGGCTCCGCCGGGGGCGCTTCGGCCGCCTGGTCGGGGGCGCCGTCCTGCGGGGGCCGCTGCCCGCCGCCGTCGGGTCCGTCGTCGGGGCCGTCACCCTCGTCGTCGGGGCCCCGGGGCTCCGGTTCCGGGTCGGGCTCCGGCTCGTCGTCGGGGAACCGGTCCAGGATCTCGTCCAGCTTGTCCTCGTCCAGGCCCGGCGCGTCGAACGGGTTGCGGCGGCGCCGGTGGGGGAGCGCGAGCAGCGCGGCCTGCCGCACGTCCTCCTTGCGCACCTCGGTCCGCCCGGCCCAGGCGGCCAGGGCCGTAGCGGTGCGGGCCATCACGATGTCGGCCCGCATGCCGTCGACCTCGAAGCCGGCGCAGGTGGCCGCGATCCGGAGCAGGGAGGTGTCGCCGAGCACCACCTTCGGCAGCAGCGCCCGCGCGGCCACCACCCGGGCGCGGACCTCGCGTTCGTCGTCGGCCCAGCGGCTCGCGAAGCCAGCGGGGTCGTCCTCGTAGGCGAGCCTGCGGCGCACCACCTCGACGCGCTGGGCGGGCTCGCGCGAGGCCGCGACCTCGACGGTCAGTCCGAACCGGTCCAGGAGCTGGGGGCGGAGCTCGCCCTCCTCGGGGTTCATCGTGCCGACGAGGAGGAAGCGGGCCGCGTGGCGGACGGAGACGCCCTCGCGCTCGACGTAGGAGGCGCCCATCGCGGCGGCGTCCAGGAGCAGGTCGATGAGGTGGTCGTGGAGGAGGTTGACCTCGTCGACGTAGAGGATGCCGCGGTGGGCGTCGGCGAGCAGGCCCGGCTCGAAGGCCTTCACGCCCTCGGCGAGGGCCCGTTCGATGTCGAGGGCGCCGACCAGGCGGTCCTCGGAGGCGCCGACGGGCAGCTCGACCATCCGCGCGGGGCGGGCGGCGCCCGGGCCTGGATCGTGGGGGCCGTCGGGGCACGCGGGATCGGGGGCGCCCGGTGCGCACGAGAACCGGCATCCGGGGACGACGTCCACCTGCGGCAGCAGCGCGGACAGCGCGCGGACGGCGGTGGACTTGGCGGTGCCCTTCTCACCGCGCACGAGCACGCCGCCGACCGCCGGGCTCACGGCGTTGAGCAGGAGCGCGAGGCGCAGGTCGCTCTGGCCGACCACTGCGGTGAACGGGTAGGGGGTGCTCATGCGGTGCCTTTCCTCGTACGGGTACGGGTTCGCGTGCGCGGGCGGTTGTGGGGGCGCGGGGCGCCGGCCGGGGGGCGGGGGCGCGCCGCTGCGGCGGGGCGGCTCCGGGCTGCCGGGCCGCCGCAGGCCGCCTGGCACCGGGTGCGGTGCGCGGGCGCGCTGCGGGGCGCCGCTGCGCGGGGCTGTCCCCCACCCGCCCTTCGCCCGTTCCCCGGGGCTCCGCCCCGGAGCCCGCGCCTCACACGCCGGCGGGGCTGAATGGCCGACGAGGGGGGCGCGGGGGCCAGGGGGCCGGCCCCCCACGGCGGCGCCGCACCGGCGACGGGTCCGGGGCGGAGCCCCGGGGAAGGGGGAACGGGCGGCGAGGGGAACCGCTCCCGCGGCGCCGCGGGCCTCACGGGGCACCCGGAGGGAGGAAGGGGAGGCCCGTCGGGGCGCCGCCCTCGATCAGACCCAGCAGCGCGGCGGTGTCGGCGTGCTCCTCGATCAGATCGCCCAGCAGGTCCAGCTGCCGCTCCCGCAGCGCGGCGAACGACGTGTCGGCCGCCGGGACGAACCGGCGCCCCGCGGCAGCCGCCACCTCCCGCAGGAACGCCCGGCGGAAGCCGTCCGACTCCAGCGAGCCGTGCCAGTGCGTACCCCACACCCCGCCGACGCGGCAGCCGTCCAGGAAGGGCGTCCCGCCCAGCACCTCGGCCACCCCGTGGTGGATCTCGTACCCCTCCACCGCCTCGCCCAGCGCCGAACCGACCGGCCGCGCCAGGGTCTTCTCCCGCTCGAAGCGGACGCGTACGGGCAGCAGTCCCAGGCCGTCGACGGTGCCCGCCCGGGACTCCACCTCGTCCTCGATCCGCTCGCCCAGCACCTGGAACCCGCCGCAGATCCCCAGCACCGGCCGGCCGGCCGCCGCCCGCGCGGCCAGGGCGTCGGCCAGACCGCGCTCGCGCAGCCACGCCAGAGCCCGCACCGTGCCCCGCGTACCCGGGACCACCACCAGGTCGGCGTCGGTCAGTTCCTCCGGCCGGTCCACGAACCGCACCACGACCCCGGGCTCCGCCGCCAGCGCGTCCACGTCGGTGAAGTTCGACATCAGCGGTACCGCGCACACCGCGACCCGCAGCACGTCCTCGCCGACCGGAGGGGCGACCACGGATTCCCGTACCGCCCCGCGCAGCGAGACCCTCAGGCCGTCCTCCTCGTCGATGCCCAACCCGTGCCGGTAGGGCAGCACGCCGTAGGTGGCCCGCCCCGTCAGCCCGCGGAGCATCTCCATGCCGGGCTCCAGCAGCGAGACGTCGCCGCGGAACTTGTTCACCAGGTAGCCGGCGATCAGCGACTGGTCCTCGGGCGACAGCAGCGCCGTCGTACCGAAGAAGGAGGCGAAGACGCCGCCCCGGTCGATGTCCCCGACCACCACCACCGGGAACCGCGCGGCGCGCGCGATGCCCATGTTCACGATGTCGGTCCGGCGCAGGTTGATCTCGGCCGGACTGCCCGCCCCCTCGCAGATCACGGCGTCATACGTGCCCCGCAGTTCCTCCAGGCAGTCCGTGACGATCCCCAGAAGCTGCTCCTGCCGCCCGCCGTGGTAGCCCCGCGCACTCATCTCGCCCACCGGCTTGCCCAGCAGCACCACCTGGCTGCTGCGGTCACTGCCGGGCTTGAGCAGCACCGGGTTCATCAGCGCGGTCGGCTCCACGCGTGCGGCCTGCGCCTGCATCGCCTGCGCCCGGCCGATCTCCGCGCCCTCGCGCGTGACGAACGAGTTCAGCGACATGTTCTGTGCCTTGAACGGCGCCACCTTCACGCCCTGCCGGGACAGCCAGCGGCAGATGCCCGCCGTCACCACGCTCTTGCCCGCGTCCGACGTGGTCCCGGCTACCAGCAGACCGCCGCCCCGCTTCACACCGTTGCTCATGCCCGCCCCTTCCTCGACCGGCGTACGACCGGCCACCGCGTCACCGCACACCGCAGTGCCACGCACGCCCCAAGCGCCACCCACGTCACCCGACGCGACAGCCGTACCGCCCGCTCGATGTCCGCCACTTCGACCGGCCGTCCTGCGGCGCCGTTCAGCACGGCCCGGTGTTCGACCCGTCCGCCGTACGCGAGGGTCCCGCCGAGGCGTACGCCCAGCGCCCCGGCGAACGAGGCCTCCACCGGACCGGCGTTGGGGCTCGGGTGCGCGGCGGCGTCGGCGCGCCAGGCGCGCACGGCTCCCCGCCGGTCGGGCCCGGACAGTACGGCGGCGAGCGCGGTCAGCCGGGCACCGGGCCAGCCCGCCAGGTCGTCGAGCCGGGCGGAGGCCCAGCCGTAGCGCAGGTAGCGAGGCGACTTGTGGCCGACCATCGCGTCCAGGGTGTTGACGGCACGGAACGCCAGCAGTCCGGGCACGCCCGCGAGGGCGCCCCAGACCAGCGCCCCGACCACGGCGTCGGAGGTGTTCTCGGCGACCGACTCCACGACGGCGCGGGCCAGCTGCTGCTCGTCCAGGGCCTGCGGGTCGCGCCCGCACAGGTGCGGCAGCCGCTCCCGGGCCACCTCGGCGTCCCCGGCGGCCAGCGCCCCGCCGATCGCGCGGGCCTCCCGGCCGAGCGAGGTACCGCCGACGACGGCCCAGGTGGCGGCCGCGGTCAGGGCGATACGGGCGGCAGCGGGCCGGGAGCGCACGGCGCGGGCGCCGAGCGCACCGACGGCGGCCGCGCCCCCGGCGCACACCAGGGTGTGGACCACGCCCCGTGCCCGGTCGTCCCGCCACAGGGCGCGTTCGAGGGCGGCGGCGGCTCGTCCGAAGGCGGCCACGGGGTGCCCGCGGCGCGGATCCCCGAGGATCCGGTCGCCGATCAGGCCGGCCGTGGCGCCGTACGCGAATACGCGATCGGCACGCATGGTGGCAGTTGTGTCCTCGCTCAGGGTCCGCGCCCTGGTTCGACGTGTCCGGCGGCGAGAGTTCCTGGCTCCCGGGACGCACGGACCGCGTGCGCTACCCGGTGACAGTGGCGGGACCGCGCCGGATTCGCACCGGACTTCCTCTCCATGCCGCCGTAATGGCTCGGGCAGTCCACCACGCACCGCGAACGCCCGTCAACTTGCCGTTGACCTGCGGCGAGGGAGCGGGACGGCCGGGCAGGGTACGCGAAAGCTCCCCACGGGAATCCCGCGGGGAGCTTTCGACGACCGGCGCGTCGGCCGACGCACGGTCAGAGCGTCGGCCGACGCGCCGGTCCTCGCGTCAGCTGACGATCAGGTAGATCGCGTAGGCCACGGCGAGGCCGCACAGCGCGAAGCACGCGTACGCGCCGCTGCGGGCCACGGTCGCGGTCCCGCCCTGCTCGGTGGCGGTCTCGTGCTTGGAGAGACCCACGAGGCCCAGGGTGAACAGGGCCACGAGGGCGACGGTGGCGGAGAGGCTGACCCCGAAGACGGAGCCGAGTGCTGCCCAGTCGATCTTCATACCGCTGATTCCTCTGTCGTTCTCGGGGTCAGACCGCGGCGGCCGGGGCCGCGGGTGCCGGGGTGGCCGCCGGGATGGTGGCCTTGAGGTCCTCGTCGGTCACGGCGGCCGTGGTACCGGCGGCGGCGATCGGCGGGACGGTGACGGCGGCCATGGCCGTGGTGACGACACCGGGCGCCTCGGCGGCGGCCGTGGCCGTCTCCGTGACGTTGTGGTGGTCGACGACCTGGCGGCGCGAGATGAACCAGATCGCGGCGCAGGAGGCGACCAGGAAGACCACGACGGCGGCGACGCCGACGTTGCCGGTCCGCATGACCAGCTCCGCACCGGCGCCGACCAGGGCGGCGGCGGGCAGGGTCAGGCCCCACGCGATGAACATCCGGGTGGCGGTGGACCAGCGGACCACGCCGCCCTTGCGGCCCAGGCCCGCACCCATGACCGCGCCGGAGCAGGCGTGGGTGGTGGAGAGGGAGAAGCCGAGGCTGGAGGAGGCCAGGATGACGCTGGCGGCCGAGGTCTGGGCCGCGAAGCCCTGCTGCGGCTGGAGGTCGGTCAGGCCGCTGCCCAGGGTGCGGATGATGCGCCAGCCGCCCAGGTAGGTGCCCGTCGCGATGGCCATGCCGGCCGAGATGATGACCCAGACCGGGGGGTTCGCACCGGACTCCAGGGCGCCGCCCGCGACGAGCGCGAGGGTGATGATGCCCATCGTCTTCTGCGCGTCGTTGGTGCCGTGCGCGAGGGAGACGAGACCGGCCGAGGCGATCTGACCGGCGCGGTAGCCCTTGGTGGAGGTCTTCCCGCCGACCTTGCCGCCGAGCTTGTACGTGAGCCTCGCGGCCAGCATGGCGGCCGCACCGGCCACGAGGGGAGCCGCGACCGCGGGGATGAGCACCTTGGTGACGACAACGCTGCCGTTGACCGCGCCGAGGCCGGCCGAAGCGACCGCGGCGCCGATCAGGCCGCCCATCAGGGCGTGGGAGGAGCTGGAGGGAAGCCCGACCAGCCAGGTGACGAGGTTCCAGAGGATCGCGCCGACCAGGGCGGCGAAGATCACCTCTGGCTGGATGCCCTCCTCGTTGACCAGGCCCTTGGAGATCGTCTTGGCGACCTCCACGGACATGAACGCCCCGACGAGGTTGAGCACGGCGGACATGGCCACCGCGGTCTTGGGCTTGAGAGCGCCGGTCGAGATGGTGGTCGCCATCGCGTTGGCTGTGTCGTGGAAACCGTTCGTGAAGTCGAACACGAGAGCGGTGATGATCACGATCCCGAGGAGAAGCGTTATGTGCTCCATTTACCCAGGCTTCTGTTTGGCGTCAGTGGTTCGGCGACCGTAGGCAACCTGGGTGAACGGAAGATGAACTGAGGGGGGTCGGTCGGTGTCCCGTCCCGGTGCCCGATCGGGGGCTTCCTCCCGATTCGGCCCCAGATCCCGCGATAAGGGCACGTCAGGGCGGGTGAACGTCTGTTTCCGGAAGGAGCTTCGAGCGGCTGGGCGGCCCCGTGCCCGCCGCGCGACGAGACCCAGATCACGTGGCGCTCCCGCCAAGCGGAACCGTCACCGGCCGTGACGCGACGGCTGCGGAACGATCTCCTCCAGTGGCCCGCGCGCCGCCGCGCCCCGACACTGGAGCGGTGCGTACCGCCACAGCGACGGCAGCGGCCGTCACCACGACCCTGATCGGTGCCGGAGCGGCCGTCGTCGCGGCCGGCCGGTACGCCGCCGACGCGGCCCTGCGCCCCGAACCGGGCCGCCCCCTGCCCGGCGTCCCCCGGCTCACCGTCCACTCCACCGCGGCCGGCCGGGTCGTCCTGACCCGCTCCCTGGCCTCCCTGCGCCCCGGCCGGTACGGCCTGGACGCCCCCGGTGTGCACGCCGTCGTCGGCCCCGTCCTCACCGGCGTGCCGCACGGTCCCGACACCGTCGTGCGCCGGCTCCTCGCCGTCACCCACGGCAGCCTCGACCCCGGTACCCGGGTCTGCCTCACCCCCCAGGTCCACCTCGGAAACCCGCGCACGGCCCTCGGCCTCGACCACGCCGACGTCGACGTCCCCGGCGAGCTCGGCCCGCTGCCCGCCTGGTTCGTCCCGGCGGCCCGCGACACCTGGGTCATCACCGTGCACGGGCTCGGCGGCACGCGCGAGCACCCGATGGTCGTCATGCCGTTCCTGCACCGCCACGGGCTGCCCGTCCTCGACCTCGCCTACCGCGGCGACCTCGGCGGCCCCCGCCCGCCCGACGGCGTCGGCCACCTCGGGGAGTCGGAGTGGCGCGACGTCGACGCCGCCATCCGCTACGCCCTGCGCTACGGCGCCCGCCGCGTCATCCTGCACGGCTGGTCCACGGGCGCCACGATGGCCCTGCACGCCGCCGAGCGCTCGGCGCTGGCCGACCGGATCTCCGGACTGGTGCTGGACTCCCCGGTCCTCGACTGGCACGCCACCCTGCGCGCCCTTGCCGCGGCCCGGCGCACCCCGGCGCCGCTGATGCCGTTCGTGCTCCGGGCCGCCGAGAGCCGCGCGGGCCTGCGCGTCGACCGGCGCCCCCCGGGCGCCGACCCCGGCCTGCTGCGGATGCCCGTCCTGATCTTCCACGGCCCCGACGACACGCTCGCCCCCTGGGGGCCCTCCCGCCGGCTCGCCGCGGCCCGCCCCGACCTCGTCACCTTGAAGGCCGTCAGGGACGCCCCGCACGGGGCGATGTGGAACGCCGGCCCCGAGGTGTACGAGGAGACCCTGCGCCGCTTCTTGACCCCTCTCATGTGAAAGCCCTGTGGCGGACGGGGTGGCGTGGCCGTCTTGTCCCGTTATGCGCGCCGGGTCACCCACAGCAACGACCCATTCCGTTTGGGCTTTCGGCCAGTGACGGGCGAGACTGCTTCCGTGACGTCCCGAAAGCCTGATGAGCAGTTGGCTCGCGACTCCAGACTCCGACTCGTCTCCCCGCGCTCCGTCGCCGCGGCCCGCAAGGCGGTGACCGACCGGCGGACGCGAACCACCCCCCGGCCCCCGGCGGGCACGCCCGCGACGGCCGACCTCGCGAACCGGGCCCGGGCCTCACTCGCCGACGCGGTACGCCTGGCCCGCTGGGCCGAGCGGCACCTCGGGGCCGGAGACGGGGGAAGGCCCGCCCCGGCGGGCGCGCTGCCCGCCGCCGACGTCGAACGGGCCGCGGACGACCTGCGCCTGACGCACGGCCAGATCCGTGTCGGCTGGGACCGTGCCCGTCTGTCGGGCCTGGTCGAGGTGCACGGCGGCCACGCCCGGCCGGGCTGGCGCCTGCGCGCCTGGGACCGCGACGACACCGCCGTCCTGCGCGGCTGGGTCGCCCTCTTCGACGCCTGGTCGCTCGTCCACCCGGCTCCCGCCGACATCGCCCCCGCCGCGGTGGCCGAGGTCGTCGAGGCCATGCCCCAACTCCTGTCCCTGCTCCAGCTGTCCGCCGGTCCGGTGACCGTCCCGGACCTGCTGGACCTGCTCGGCCAGCGGGTGACCGAACTGCGCGACGAACGGTGCGAGGTCCCGTACGAGGGCGCTGCCACGGACGGCACCGCCACGGACGGCACCGCCACGGACGGCACCGCCACGGACGCCTGCGCGCACGACGGCCCCGTGGTGGCGGTCACCGCCCGGGCGGCCCCCTCCGCCCAGGAGAGCGCCCCCGCGCCCCCCGTCCCCCTCGCCCGGCTGCTGCGCTGGGCGCTCGGCGGGCTCGCCGCGGTCGACGCCGTCACCCTCGGGCCCGCGCAGGCCACCCTCACTCCGCTCGGCAGCTGGGCCGTATGGGTCAAGCTGGAGCAGATCTGCGTCGCCGCGCAGAGCCCGGCCGGGAACATCGAACAGTCCGCCGCCGCCATGCTGCACGGCTGCGCCCGGCTCACCCCGGGCCCCGCGCGCGCCGAGTACCGGGCCTGGCTCGCCGCCCGGCCCGTCGGACACGCCGTCAGCGAACTGCTCCAGGCCGCCCGCGGCGAGGACGCCCTGCTGCGCGGCCTCGCCTTCGAGGCGCTCCGCGTGGTCGGCGCCCCCGCCGAACCCGAGGTCCGCGGCGCCGTCCGCGATCCGGCGCTGCGGCCCTACGCCCTGCTCTGGCTCGCCGAGCACGACGGGGTGGACCCCGACGAGGCGCAGGACGTCCTCACCCCCGAGGAGTCCACCTGGCTGTGGGTGGACACCGCCGCGGCCATCGCGGACCACGGCGAAGCCGAACTCCTGGCCCGCCACCTCGACTCGGCCGTGCGCACCACCGTGCCCCGGCTGCTGGACGAGGTCCGGGCGGTGGGCCACCCCCGGACCGTGCAGGTCCTGGTCGCGCTGGCGGCCGCCCATCCCGACCCGGCCCTGGCCAAGGCGGTCCGCCGGGCCGCCTTCCAGGTCCACACCGGCGGCGCGTAGCACCGCGGGGCGTGCGGACGCACCGCCTGCACGGGCGCACACGCGTGCGGGCGTACGGAGGTACGCGCCGCCGGGGTCAGACCTGCGGCGCGTACGTCCCGAAGCTCCAGATGTTGCCCTCGGCGTCGCGGGCCATGTAGTCCCGCGAGCCGTAGTCCTGGTCGGTCGGCTCCATCACGATCTCCACGCCGTGCTCCGCGGCCCTGCGGTGGTGGGCGTCCACGTCGTCCACGACGACGTAGACCCCGGCGGGACCGCCGTCCGCCATGGCCTTGTCGAAGGCCCCGCCGCGGCCCTTGCTGCCGAGCATCACCGCGCCGTTCCCGTACGACAGCTCCGCGTGCATCACGGTGCCGTCCTCACCCTCGTAGACGGCGACCTGCGTGAAGCCGAAGGCCTCGGTCAACTGCCGGATCGCGGCCTTGGCGTCGCGGTAGAGCAGCGTCGGAACGATGGACGGAACACCTGCCATGACGATCACTCCCTCTCGTGCGGTGCGCGTGTGCGGATCTGCGCCCAGGTGACCGGCGGGGCGGCCACCTCGACCCGCGGCCCCAGCATGGCAGGCCCCGCCGACGGTCAGCGGAAGGTGTCGCACCGGGCCATGTCACCGGTCCGGTAGCCCTCGTAGAACCACTGCCGGCGCTGCTGCGCCGAGCCGTGCGTCCAGGTCTCCGGGGTGACCCGCCCCTGGAACTTCTCCTGGATCCGGTCGTCGCCCACCGCGGCCGCCGCGTCGAGACCGTCCTGGATGTCCTGCTCGGTGAGGCTGGTGATCAGCGGGCGTCCGGTGGACTCGTCCGGGGTCCGGGTCGCGTTGTGGGCCCACACCCCGGCGTAGCAGTCGGCCTGGAGCTCCACCTTGACCGAGCTGCTGTTCTCGCCCCGCTGCCCGTCCTGGTACGCGCGCAGCACTCCCGTCATGTCCTGGACGTGGTGCCCGTACTCGTGGGCGACCACGTACGCCTGGGCGAAGGGTCCGCCGCTCGCGCCGAACTTCGTCCGCAGCTCCTGGAAGAAGCCCAGGTCGAGGTAGACCTTCCGGTCACCGGGGCAGTAGAACGGGCCGACCGCCGAGGTGGCCGGGCCGCAGGCGGTGTCCACCTGACCGGTGAAGAAGACCGTCGAGGCGGGGACGTACCGGGCACCCCGTCGCAGGAACTCCTGCCGCCAGTAGTCCTGCGTGCTGTTCGTCACGGCGACGAGCCGGCAGTCCTCGCGGGTGTTGGCGTCGTGGCCGGTCCGGCAGGTCTGCTGCACCTGGGCGGCGGACGAGGGGCTCGTCACCGGCCGGGGGCTCCCGCCCGACAGCCCGAGCTGGTCCGGTCCCACCCCCAGCAGCAGTCCCAGGACCAGGGCGATCACACCGACCAGGCCGCCGCCGATCGTGGCCCTGCCGCCGGGGACGCGGCTGCCGCGCTGGTCCGAGACCTCCGACGTGTCCAGATGTGCGTCGTCGTCGAACTGCATGCCGCACCGCCCTCGCTCCCACGTGTCCGCCCCTGCGGCGACCGCCACGTCCTCACTGATACGTGCCCCGGCGCGCGCGGGTGATCCGTGCGCCGAACGGAGGATCCGGTCAGGGCGCGCAGGTCGCCGGGCGCCCCCGAAAAGTGGTTGCGCGCCCCCGGTAGAATGTCTTCATGGCAAATCTCCTCGCGGATTAGCGGCGTCGAAGCTTCGCGCGTCCCTGCCCCCCTTCCGCCGTCCCCACCGCCCTGGAGTATTTCCGTGATCACCGCCACCGGCATCGAGCTGCGCGCCGGCGCCCGCGTCCTCATCGAGTCCGCTTCCTTCCGTGTCGCCAAGGGCGACCGCATCGGCCTGGTCGGCCGCAACGGAGCGGGCAAGACCACCCTCACCAAGTGCCTCGCGGGCGAGGGCCAGCCCGCCGCCGGCTCCATCGCCCGTTCGGGCGAGGTCGGCTACCTGCCGCAGGACCCGCGCACCGGCGACCTCGACGTACTCGCCCGCGACCGGATCCTCTCCGCGCGCGGGCTCGACGTGCTGATCAAGAAGATGCGCATGAACGAGGAGCGCATCGCCACCGGTTCCGGCGGCACCCGCGACAAGGCGATGAAGCAGTACGAGCGCCAGGAGACCGAGTTCCTGACCAAGGGCGGCTACGCCGCCGAGGCGGAGGCCGCCACCATCTCGGCCGCCCTCGGCCTGCCCGACCGGGTGCTCGGCCAGCCCCTGCACACCCTCTCCGGCGGTCAGCGCCGCCGCGTCGAGCTCGCCCGGATCCTCTTCTCGGACGCCGACACCCTGCTCCTCGACGAGCCCACCAACCACCTCGACGCCGACTCGATCGTCTGGCTGCGCGACTACCTCAAGAACTACCGCGGCGGATTCATCGTGATCTCCCACGATGTCGACCTGGTCGAGACCGTCGTCAACAAGGTGTTCTACCTGGACGCCAACCGCGCCCAGATCGACGTCTACAACATGGGCTGGAAGCTCTACCAGCAGCAGCGCGAGGCCGACGAGAAGCGCCGCAAGCGCGAGCGCCAGAACGCCGAGAAGAAGGCCGCGGCCCTCAACTCCCAGGCCGACAAGATGCGCGCCAAGGCGACCAAGACCGTCGCCGCGCAGAACATGGCCAAGCGGGCGGAGCGGCTGCTGTCGGGCCTGGAGGCCGTCCGCGTCTCCGACAAGGTCGCCAAGCTGCGCTTCCCGGACCCGGCGCCCTGCGGCAAGACCCCGCTGACCGCGGAGGGCCTGTCGAAGTCCTACGGCTCGCTGGAGATCTTCACCGACGTCGACCTGGCCATCGACAAGGGCTCGCGCGTCGTGATCCTCGGCCTCAACGGCGCCGGCAAGACCACGCTGCTGCGCCTGCTCTCGGGCACCGAGAAGCCGGACACCGGCACCGTGACCCCCGGTCACGGCCTCAAGCTCGGGTACTACGCGCAGGAGCACGAGACGCTCGACCCCGAGCGCACGGTCCTGGAGAACATGCGCTCCTCCGCGCCCGACCTGGACCTGGTGGCCGTCCGCAAGACGCTGGGCTCGTTCCTGTTCTCCGGCGACGACGTGGACAAGCCGGCGGGCGTGCTCTCCGGCGGTGAGAAGACCCGTCTGGCGCTGGCCACCCTGGTCGTCTCCTCCGCGAACGTCCTGCTGCTCGACGAGCCCACCAACAACCTCGACCCGGCCAGCCGCGAGGAGATCCTCGGCGCGCTGCGGACGTACAAGGGTGCGGTCATCCTCGTCACGCACGACGAGGGCGCGGTGGAGGCCCTGGAGCCGGAGCGGATCATCCTGCTGCCGGACGGCGTGGAGGACCTGTGGGGCCCGGACTACCGGGACCTCGTGGCCCTCGCCTAGTGCGCGCGGGGGCCCCGCGCGGGCCCTCCACGGTCCCCCTCCTGGCGTGATCCAGTTCCTTATGGATCATTCGGCCCACGCGTGATCCATCATCTGAGTGAGGCGGTCTCATACCGCCGCACCGCCACGACGGCCCCGGCCGTGCCCGTTGGGGTACGCGACCGGGGCCCGTCCGGTTTTCGGCGTCCTGCCCCTGACCTGGTGATTCCTTGCGCGGGCGGGGGAGTGTGACGGAGGTCATGCGGCGGAACGCGAGATTCCGCTCTGCTCGTGCGTCCACTCCTCGGCAAATGCCGTCGTACCGACCTTGCTGAATGGGTGGCCAGGATCGCGGAGAGGGGTGATCATGAGAAGTCCAGAGCGCACTTCCCATGAGGAGGCACGGGTGGCCGAGACTCTGAAGAAGGGCAGCCGGGTAACCGGCGCCGCGCGCGACAAGCTCGCGGCAGACCTGAAGAAGAAGTACGACTCCGGTGCGAGTATCCGGGCGCTGGCCGAGGAGACCGGCCGGTCCTACGGATTCGTCCACCGGATGCTCAGCGAGTCCGGAGTCGTGCTGCGCGGTCGCGGCGGCGCGACGCGCGGCAAGAAGGCGGCCTCGGCCTGACCCTGGCCGTCACGGACGGTTCTTCGGTGGCCCCCGGTCGGCCGTGTGGCCGACTGGGTGGTTACTGTGCAGTCACTTAGGCCGGGATTGCCGGCCGCTGCACACCGGAGGCACCGAGATGGCTCTGCTCGACAAGGACGGCGTACGGCTCACCGTGGACGACACGGTCGCCACGGTGACACTGACCAATCCGGCCAAGCGAAACGCTCAGTCCCCCGCGCTCTGGCGGGCTTTGGCGGAGGCCGGACGGTCGTTGCCGGGCAATGTCCGGGTCGTCGTGCTTCGCGGCGAAGGCAAGTCCTTCTCCGCCGGACTCGACCGCCAGGCGTTCACGCCCGAAGGCTTCGAGGGTGAGCCGTCCTTCCTCGATCTGGCGCGCGGTTCGGAAGAACTGCTCGACAGGACCATCGCCGAGTACCAGGAGGCGTTCACCTGGTGGCGGCGCAACGACATCATCTCCGTCGCCGCCGTGCAGGGGCACGCGATCGGCGCCGGCTTCCAGCTCGCGCTCGCGTGCGACCTGCGCGTGGTCGCGGACGACGTGCAGTTCGCCATGCGCGAGACCAGCCTCGGCCTCGTGCCCGACCTGGCCGGGACCCAGCCGCTGACCTCGCTGGTCGGCTACGCCCGCGCGCTGGAGATCTGCGCGACGGGCCGCTTCGTGCATGCCGAGGAGGCCGAACGGGTCGGCCTGGCGAACCTCGTGGTCCCCGTGGACGAGCTGGACGCTGCCGTCCAGGACCTGTCGACGGCGCTGCTGGCCCCGCCGCGCGACGCCGTCATCGAGACGAAGGCGCTGCTCCGCGACGCCACGTCACGCCCCTACGACGCCCAGCGCAGCGCCGAACGTGCGGCGCAGGCCCGCCGTCTGCGCGACCTGGCCGGCCTCTCCGACTGACCTGCCACCCCTCCGCCGCCCGGCGTACCGCGTCCTCCGGGCGGCGGAGGGGCTCCGCGCGTGCGCGAGCCGGGTCACCTGACGCCGGTCGCGGGCGCCGTCAGAAGCCGTGGCGAGCGCCGCCGTCGACCGGGAGCATGACGCCCGTCAGGTAGGACGCCGCCGGGGAGAGGAAGAACGCCGCCGTGCGGCCGAACTCCTCGGCCGTGCCGTAGCGCCGCAGCGGGATGCGCGATTCATTCGCCGCCCGTGCCGCGGCCGCGTCACCGGACAGGCCGTCCAGCTCCCGCACCCGGTCCGTGTCGATCCGCGAGGGCAGCAGCCCGATGACCCGGATGCCCCGCGGGCCCAGGTCCACCGCCAGGGACTTCGCGAAGCCGGCGAGGCCCGGGCGCAGGCCGTTGGAGATGGTCAGGCCGGGGATCGGCTCGTGCACCGAGCCCGAGAGCACGAAGCCGATGACCCCGCCCTCGCCCAGCTCGGCCGCCACTGCCCGGGCGAGGCGGACCGCGCCCAGGAAGACCGACTCGAAGGCGGCCGACCACTGCTCGTCGGTGTTGTCCGCCGCCGCGCCCGGAGCGGGACCGCCGACGCTGATGAGAATGCCGTCGAGGCGGCCGAAGCGTTCCACGGCGGTGGCGACGAGCCGCGCGGCCGCGCCGGGGTCGGAGTTGTCCGCCGCGACGCCCACCGCGTTCGGTCCCAGGGAGGCGGCGGCGGACGTCGCGCGCTCCTGGTCCCGGCCGGTGACGACCAGCTTCGCGCCTTCGGCGGCCAGTTCGCGGGCGGAGGCGTAGCCGAGGCCGCGGGTGGCTCCGGTGACGATGTAGACACGGTCCTCAAGTCCAAGATCCATGCCGGACACGCTACGCCGGGGCGGTCGCCAATTCCGAGGCGGCCTTGGCCGACGCCTCGTCACGGTCCCGCTTCTCCCGGCGCACCAGGATCACCCACCCCACGGGCACCGCCGCGGCGAACAGCCACCACTGCACGGCGTACGCCATGTGCGGGCCGATCGAATCGTGGTCGGGCTCGGCGACCGGCTCCGGGCTGCCGCCCGCCGGGGCGGGGGCGGTGAGCTCCAGGTAGCCGCCGAGCACGGGCCGGCCCACGTACGCCGTCTGCTGGGTGCTGTTGATCAGCATCACCTGGCGCTCCGGCAGGCCCTTGCGGTCCTTGATGCCGCTGTCCCCGCTGGTCTCGTCCGCCTTGAGCCGCCCGGTGACCGTCACCTCGCCCGTGGGCGCGGCCGGCACCGGCGGGTACGCGCGGGAGTCCTCGCCGCCCGCCACCCACCCGCGGTTGACCAGCACCACCCGGCCGTCGTCCAGCACCAGCGGGGTGACGACCTGGAAGCCGACCTTGTCGTCGTTGGAGGTGCGCATCCGCACGACCACCTCGTGCGCCGAGTCATAGGTACCGGTGGCCGAGACCGCGCGCCAGTAGTCGTTCCTCGGGACGACGTGGCCGGGTGAGGTGAGCTCGCTCACGGGGACCGGCTTGCCGTACAGGTTCCTCGCGATCAGCTCGTTCTGCGCGACCCGGTGCTCATGGCGGTGGTACTGCCAGAACCCCAGCTTGATCATCACGGGGATGAGGGCGAGGGTGATGAGGGTGAGGCACACCCACTGCCGGGTCAGCACAAAGCGGTACACGCCCACGACGGTACCCCCACCCGCGAAGGCCGCGGCGGCCGGGTGGCGTCATCCCGGGGAGCCGGCCGCGCTGCCCACCTTGTCGACGATCCCGGCCCTGCCCTCCGCCCGGGCGCAGTGCGCTCCGCAGTACCAGTGGCCGTCCGCCTCGACGCCCTGTCCGATGATCTGCACCCGACAGTGCTCGCAGATGGGCGCCATCCGGTGGATGGCACAGGAGAAGGAGTCGAACACGTGCCGCGCACCGTCCTGGGTCTCCACGTAGAACGCCAGGTCGTAATCGTTTCCGCATACTTCGCAACGGGCCATGCGCCACAGGGTGGGACCGGACGGCGGGCTCGGGGAAGAGGGCGCGTGGCGAGTCGTGCGAGGGTCACCCGTCTGCCGGAGCCACGTCCCTCAGGAGCTGGGTGAAGGCCGCCTCGTCGACCACCGGCGTTCCGAAGGACTTCGCCTTCACGGTCTTCGAGGTCGCCGAATCGGGGTCGTTGGTGACCAGGAGGCTCGTGAGCCGCGACACACTCGTCGCGACGTGCAGACCGGCCTCGACCGCACGGTCCTCCAGGAGCTCCCGGTCCACTGAGGTGTCCCCGGAGAACGCGATCCGCATGCCCTGCTTGAGCGGCTCGCCGTCCTGGAACCGGCCCGGGTTGGGGTACGGGCACGGCGGGCGCTTGCGGGAGGGCCGCCAGCTCGTCGCCCCGAAGGGGCCCTGGTAGCCGATGCGGGGCGCGGCGGGCGAGTCCGACCACTCCGTGAGCGGGCGGCATTCCAGCAGGGGCAGCCGTACGCCGTCCCGGGCGGCGGCGTGCAGCGACGGACGGAAGGCCTCGGCGAGGACGCGGGCGTCGTCGAGGGCGTGGTGGGCGCGCTGCTGGACCACGCCGAAGTGCGCGGCGAGCGACTCCAGCTTGTGGTTGGGCAGCGGAAGGTTCAGCTCCTTCGACAGCGCGATCGTGCACAGCCGCTGACGGACCGGCGCGGCCGCGGCGGCCCGGGCGTACTCACGGGCGATCATCTGCCAGTCGAAGATGGCGTTGTGCGCGACCAGCACCCGGTCCTCCAGGCGGCCGGAGAACTCCTCGGCGATGTCCTCGAAGAGCGGGGCGTCCTGGAGCATGTCGCTGGTCAGACCGTGGATCCACACCGGCCCCGGATCCCGGCGCGGGTTGACCAGGGTGTACCAGTGGTCCTCCACGTTGCCCTGCGCGTCGAGCCGGTAGACGGCTGCGGAGACTATCCGGTCGTCGCGAGCGAGCCCGGTGGTCTCCACGTCGACGACCGCGTACCCCTGGGGGTACGCGGTCGGCCACATCGTCTCTGCGGTCGTTCGGTCGTCGAGCATGGTCACAGAGGATATCGGCACGGACCGACACCCGGGGCCCGACGGGTTTTCACCGGCTGTCCGCCACCGCGCCCCGCCGCTCGTTGCGGCCCGCCGAGGAGGTCGCCGCAGCGGGCGGCCGGCCCGCGCGGCCGGCGCCGCCCCGGCCGGCCGTGGCGGACGAGGCGGACCCGTCGTCGGGCACCTAGGCGGGCAGCGAGGCGGGCAAACAAGCCGGGGAAACAAGACGGGGGACAAGGCGGAAAAGAAGGCCGGCAGTGAGCGGTCGGCCCCTCGGCTGCCGGCGGATCACCCGGGCGCGGGCCGGTCCGGCAGGCGCGGACGGTGTGCGGGCGGCGCGCCGGCACGGCCCGTCGGCGAGGCCGCGCCGGGGGCCAACAGGGCCTGGACGAGAGCCCGTACGGACAGCAGGAACAGCCGTTCCGGATCCGGCGGGCGGGCCAGGGCGCGCGAGAGCGCCGGGTCGCCGGGCGCCGCGGCCGGGCCCCAGAGCTGCCCCTCGTCGGGGGACTGGGCGGGGGAGCGTTCGCGGTTGCGCTCCACCAGCAGGAAGCCGACGATCTGGAACTGGACGGCGCGCACCGCGTCGGCGGCCCGGGCCCCGCGCAGCCCGGCCGCGCGGACCTCCTGCACGAGGGCCTGCTGGGCGGGGAGGAACATCCGCTCCGTCAGCCCGCGTTCGTGGACCATCGCGATCAGGTGCGGCCTCCCGCGCAGTTCGCGGCGCAGCAGCCGGGCCACGGAGACGATCCGCTCGGCCGGGGTGCGGCCCGTGGGCCTGATCGCACCCATCTCCAGCACGGTGCGCTCCACGAGGGCGTCGAGCAGCGATTCGCGGTTGCCGACGTGCCAGTAGATGGAGGTGACGGCGGTGCCGAGTTCCGCGGCCAGCCCCCGCATGGTGAGGGCCGCCGGGCCGTGCCGTCTGACCAGGGACGCGGCCGCGTCCAGTACCTCCTCGCGGGTCAGCGCGCTTCGCGCCATGGATGCGCCGCCAATCTGTCGGTCCGTCAGTTGTCGCGGTCGTGGGTCTTTACCCTTCATCGTCCGCGGTGTAACTGTGTTACAGACCCGACCGAGAGGTGGTGCGAGACATGGCACGCGTACGGTACGGAGCGCGGACCGGGGCCGAGATCACGGCGTCGCGCGAGAAGAGCGCCAAGCTCCCCGACATCTGGTCCACCGGTGTGGTGGCCGTCTGGGAGAGCGACCCGGACGTGGTCGCGGCGGTCCTGCCGCCCCCGCTCAAGCCCGCCGAACGACCCCTGGTACGGGCCAACATCAGCAAGGTCGACCTGCCCGGTTACCCGCTCGGCGCCGGCTCGGTGGCCGTCGCGGCCCGCCACGGCGAGGTCGAGGGCTGGTACCCGCTCGTCATGCCGATGACCCACGAACGCGCCCTGGTCGGCGGCCGTGAGGTGTTCGGCGAACCGAAGAAGCTGGGCGAGGTCACCGTCGAGCGCGAGGGCCTGGTCGTCCGCGCCTCCCTCGCCCGGCACGGCATCGCCTTCGTGGAGGTGCGCGGGGCCGTCGACGGCGCCCTCCCGCTGCCCGGGCCCACCGTCAAGACCGACTTCTACTTCAAGTTCCTCCCCGCCGTCGACGGTTCGGGCTTCGAGGCCGACCCGGTGCTCGTGCACTGCACGCGCAACGAGAAGGTCCGCAGGCTGGAACACCTCACCGGGGACGTGGTGCTGCGCGAGTCGATGTTCGACCCGGTGGCCGACCTGCCCGTACGCCGCATCGTGGAACTGACCATCGGCGAGAAGACCACCGACCAGAAGGGCCGGGTCGCCGAACGCGTCAGCGCCCAGGCCCTCCTCCCGTACATCCACCAGCGCTACGACGACCCGCTCCAGGTACTCGACGGGCCGCCCGAGGGGAGCGTGTGAGATGCACCTCGAACCGGGACAGGTCGCCGTCGTCACCGGCGCGGCCGGCGGCATCGGGCTCGCCATGGCCCGCCGCTTCGCCGCCGAGGGACTGCGGGTCGTACTCGCCGACGTGGAGGAGGGCGCCCTGCGCGAGGCGGCCGCCGAACTGACCGCCGAAGGCGCGGAGGTGCTGGCCAGGCAGGTCGACGTCAGCGAACGCGATGCGGTCGTCGCCCTCGCGGACGCCGCCTACGACACCTTCGGCGCCGTGCACGTCCTGTGCAACAACGCGGGCGTCGGCTCCGGCGCCGAGGGCCGGATGTGGGAGCACGAGCCCAACGACTGGAAATGGGCGTTCGCCGTCAACGTCTGGGGCGTCTTCCACGGCATCCAGGCCTTCGTCCCCCGCATGATCGCGGGCGGCGCCCCGGGGCACGTCGTCAACACCAGCTCCGGCGACGGCGGGATCGCCCCGCTGCCCACCGCCTCCGTGTACGCCGTCACCAAGGCCGCAGTGGTCACCATGACCGAGTCCCTGTACGCCCACCTCAAGGCGGAGGGCGCCGACGTCGGCGCCTCCGTCCTCTTCCCCGGACCGCACATGCTGCGCACCGGCCTGTGGGAGTCGCACCGCAACCGGCCGGAACGCTACGCGAAGCAGCGGCCGCGCAAGACCCCGTACCGCAGCCTCCACGACTACGAGGCCGCGATGAAACGGGCCGGCCACGAGGTGCGGTTCACCCCGGTGGAGGAGGTCGCCGAGCACGTGGTCGACGGCATCCGCGCCGACCGGTTCTGGATGCTGCCGGCCGGCGAGCACAGCGACCGGCAGATCCGCGCCCGTTCGCAGTCGATGCTCGACCGCGCCAACCCCGCCTACCTCGAAAGCTTCATCCTCGACTGAGGAGCAGAGGAGCCCTGCCGTGAACGCGTACGAAGACCCGTACCTGATCATCTCCTCCGACTGCCACGCGGGACTGCCCACCGAGCGCTACCGCCCCTACCTCGACTCCCGCTTCCACCCGCAGTTCGACGAGTTCCTCGGACAGCAGGGCGCCCGCCGCGAGGAGGCCACCCGGCTCGGGGTGCGCAACGACGCCTTCGCCGAGAAGTGGTTCTACGACCACGAGGAAGGCCTCAGGGGCGGCTGGGACGTGGGGCAGCGGCTCAAGGAACTCGACGGCGACGGGGTGGCCGCCGAAGTCGTCTTCCCCGACGCGGACGCGGTCGACAGCCGGACCGCGGCCCCCTTCGGGGTGGGCCTCGGCCTCTCCGGCGACCAGGACCCCGAGCTCGGCATGGCCGGCGCGCAGGCCCACAACCGCTGGCTGGCGGAGTTCGTCTCCGAACACCCCGAACGGCACTGCGGCGTCGCCCTGCTGCCCATCACCGGCGAGCCGGCGAAGGTCGTCGCGGAGATCCACCGGGCGAAGGAGTCCGGGCTCGGAGCACTGATGATCCCCTCCATGTGGGTCGACCGGGCGCCCTACCACGACCGCCGCTACGACCCCGTCTGGGCGGCTGCGGCCGAGACGGCGATGCCGGTCGTCACCCACTCGGGGGCGGCGCCCCGGCACGAGTACGGCGACCACCTCGGCATCTACGTCTCCGAGGTCACCTGGTGGCCGGCCCGCCCGCTGTGGTTCCTGCTGTGGTCGGGGGTGTTCGAACGGCACCCCGGGCTCAAGTTCGGCGTGGCGGAGTCGGGCTGCTGGTGGCTGCCCAACCAGCTGTGGTTCATGGACCGGCTCTACCTGGGGGCGCACGGCGGCAAGAAGCTCTCCCCGTTCGCGGAGCTGAAACGCCCGCCCAGCGAGTACCTGGACCGGCAGGTCTTCGTCTGCGCGACGAACACCAAGCGGCGCGAGCTGGCCCAGCGCTACGAGATCGGCGTGGACAACATCCTGTGGGGTTCGGACTTCCCCCACCCCGAGGGCACCTGGCCCGACACCCGGAACTGGCTGCGGAACACCTTCCACGACATCCCGGTCGGCGAGAGCCGCCGGATGCTGGGCCTGGCCGCGGCGGAGGTCTTCGGCTTCGACACCGCCGAGCTGGCCCCCCTCGCCCGGCGGATCGGCCCGACCCCCGCGGAGCTCGGCCAGAGCGCCGACCAGGCGGCGGTGGAGGCCTCCTGGGCCGGCTCCCGCGAGGTGGGCCGGCACTGGCTGACCGGCCACGACTTCCCGTCGCTGGGGGTCTCGTCATGACGCAGGACCGCTACACGGTCATCTCGGCGGACTGCCACGCGGGCGCCGACCTGCTCGACTACAAGCCGTACCTGGAGAAGCGCCACCACGACGAGTTCGACGCCTGGGCAGCCACCTACGTCAACCCGTACGAGGACCTCCTCGCCGACACCGCCGACCGCAACTGGAACTCGGCCCGGCGCGTGGCCGAACTCGAAGCGGACGGCATCGTCGCGGAGGTCGTCTTCCCCAACACCATCCCGCCGTTCTTCCCCAAGACCTCCCTGATGGCCCAGCCGCCCACGGCCGCGGAGTACGCACTGCGCTGGGCGGGCCTGCAGGCCCACAACCGCTGGCTCGCCGACTTCTGCGCGGACGCCCCGGGCCGGCGGGCCGGGGTGGCCCAGATCCTGCTCAACGACGTGGACGAGGCGGTGCGCGAGATCCGCCGCACCCGGGCGGCGGGCCTCACGGGCGGGATCCTCCTCCCGGGCGTCCCGCCGGGCTCCACCGTCCCCGAGCTCTACTCCTCGGCCTACGACCCGATCTGGGCGGTGTGCGACGAACTGGACGTCCCGGTCAACCACCACGGCGGCTCGGCGTCCCCGCCGCTCGGCGACGAACCGGCCGCCAGGGCCGTCTTCATGGTGGAGACCACCTGGTTCTCGCACCGGGCCCTGTGGCACCTGGTCTTCGGCGGGGCCTTCCGCCGCCACCCCGGTCTCAAGCTGGTCCTGACGGAGCAGGGCTCCGGCTGGATCCCGGGCGTGCTGGACATGCTGGACTACTACCACGCCCGGCTGGTCGCCGCCTCGGCCACGGCGGAGGCCAAGTTCGGTGCGGGCCTGGCGGATTCCATGGGCAAGGGCCCGAGCGAGGTGTGGCGGGACAACTGCTTCGTGGGGGCGAGCTTCATGCGTCCCCACGAGGTCCCGCTGCGGCAGCGGATCGGCCTCGACAAGATCATGTGGGGCAGTGACTACCCCCACGACGAGGGCACCACCCCCTTCTCCCGCGAGGGCCTGCGCATCGCCTACGCGGGCCTGCCGAGGGAGGAGGTCGCCGCCATGGTCGGCGGCAACGCGGCCCGCGTCTACGGGTTCGACCTGGAGCTGCTGGACCCGTTGGCGGCGGAGCACGGCCCCCTCGTCTCGGAAACCGCCGAACCCCTCACCGAAATCCCCCCACAGGCCACCAGCCCCGCCTTCGCCCGCGGGGCCTCGGTCCGCGTCTGGTGACGCGACCCCTCCCGGGGCGGCTCACGGCAGGTCCGTGATCCGCTCCACGGGAGGCGGTCCGCCGCCGTGGACCCACGTAAGGGGTACCCCGGGTAACCGCGATGGATACCGATCGGTAACAACCCCTAGCGGCGGCGGTGGGGGCGCCTCTATGGTGCGGGCATGCCGAACCTGCCCGATGTCGTGCTGTGGTCCATACCCGCCTTCGTGCTGCTCACCGTCGTGGAGCTGGTGAGCTACCGGCTCCATCCCGACGAGGACGCCGCCGGGTACGAGGCCAAGGACGCGGCCACCAGCATCGCCATGGGTCTCGGCAGCATCGGGTTCGACCTGCTCTGGAAGCTCCCGGTCGTCGCGGTCTTCACGGCGGTCTACGAACTGACCCCGCTGCGCGTGCCGTTCCTGTGGTGGACCGTCCCGCTGATGCTGCTCGCCCAGGACTTCCTCTACTACTGGCAGCACCGCGGCCACCACGTCATCCGGATCCTGTGGGCCTGCCACGTCGTCCACCACAGCAGCCGGCGGTTCAACCTCACCACCGCCCTGCGCCAGCCCTGGACCAGCGCCACCACCTGGTGGTTCTACCTGCCGATGGTCGCCCTCGGGGTGCACCCGGCCGTGATCCCGTTCTGCTACGGCATCAACCTGCTCTACCAGTTCTGGGTCCACACCGAGCGCATCGACAAGCTGCCGCGGGCCTACGAGTACGTCTTCAACACCCCCTCCCACCACCGCGTCCACCACGCCTCCCAAGGCGGTTACCTGGACCGCAACTACGGCGGGATCCTGATCGTCTGGGACCGGATGTTCGGCTCCTGGGTGGGGGAGGGCGAGAGGCCCGTCTACGGGCTCACGAAGAACATCAACACCTTCAACCCGCTGCGCGTGGCCACCCACGAGTACGCCGCCATCGCCCGCGACGTCCGCGCCGCCCGCAGCTGGCGCGAGCGCGCCGGACGGGTCTTCCGCGGCCCCGGCTGGCAGCCCGCCCCGGCCGCCGAGCCCGCCAAGGCCGCGGCGGAGCAGGCCGCGTGAGCGCCACCGAGTCCCGTACCCCCTCCTGGGCGCACCCCGTACCGGACGACACCCGCGGGCGGGTGCTGCTCGCCGCGTTCGCCGCCGCCGGCGTGCTCGACCTCGCCTCGCTGCTCGCCGGCTGGCACCTCGGGCACGTCCTCGCCAAGCCGCTGCTGATGCCGCTGCTCGTCGCCCACGTGGTCACCCGAGGGGCGCCCCGGCTGCTCGTCGCGGCCCTGCTGTTCGGGTGGGGCGGGGACCTGGCGCTGCTCTTCGACGCCGGGCCCGCCTTCCTCATCGGCATGGGCTCCTTCGCCGCCGGGCACGTCTGCTACCTCCTGCTCTTCGGCAGGGGCAGGACGCACCCCGCGCTCGGGGGCGCGTACGCCGCCGCGCTCGTCGCCACGGTCGCGCTGCTCTGGAGCGACCTTCCGGGCGACCTGAGGGTGCCCGTCGCCGGGTACAGCCTGCTGCTCACCGCGATGGCCTACCGCTCCAGCGCCCTCGGGACGCGCGCGGCGATCGGCGGGGCGCTGTTCCTGCTCTCGGACACCCTCATCGCCACCGGCGTCGCCGACTGGCCGCAGCCGCCCCGACCGGACCTGTGGATCATGGCCACCTACCTCGCCGCCCAGTACCTGCTGGCCACGGGCGCGCTCGCCTCCCGGCAGGCGTACGGTGGGTCAGTCATACAAGACTGAACCAACCTGATCGGGAGGGCAGCACCACCATGCGTGCCACCGTCATCCACGCCCCGCACGACATCCGCGTGGAGGAGGTGCCCGACGCTGCGATCCAGCGCCCCGAGGACGCCGTCGTCCGCGTCCTGCGTGCCTGCATCTGCGGCAGCGACCTGTGGGCCTACCGCGGCGCGGCCGCGCGCCGGCCCGGCCAGCGCATCGGTCACGAGTTCCTCGGCATCGTCGAGGAGACCGGCTCCGCCGTCTCCGGCCTGCGCGCGGGCGACCTCGTCGTCGCGCCCTTCATGTGGTCGGACGGCACCTGCGACTACTGCTCCGAGGGCCTGTACACCTCCTGCGTGCACGGCGGCTTCTGGGGTTCGGTCGGCTACGACGGCGGCCAGGGCGAGGCCGTGCGCGTACCGCACGCCGACGGCACCCTGGTGAAGCTGCCCGCCGACGCGGCCTCCGACGAACACCTGCTGACCGGGCTGCTGTCGCTGTCCGACGTCATGGGCACCGGCCACCACGCAGCCGTGGGCGCCGGAGTCCGCAAGGGCTCCACGGTCGCCGTCGTCGGTGACGGCGCGGTCGGCCTGTGCGGCGTCCTCGCGGCCAAGCGGCTCGGCGCCGACCGGATCATCGCCCTGGGCCGCCACACCGCCCGTACCGACATCGCGAAGCGGTTCGGGGCCACCGACATCGTCGCCGAACGCGGCGAGGCCGCCGAGGCGGCCGTCCGCGAGCTCACCGGCGGCCAGGGCGCCCACTGCGTCATCGAGGCCGTCGGCACCGAGCAGTCCATGCGCACGGCGGTGAACATCGCCCGCGACGGCGGGGCCATCGGCTACGTCGGCGTCCCGCACGGCAGCGGCACCGGCCTCGACCTCGGTGTCATGTTCGACCGCAACCTCACCCTGCGCGGGGGCGTCGCCCCGGTGCGCGCGTACATCCCGGAGCTGCTGGAGGACGTGCTGAGCGGCGCGATCGACCCGGCGCCCGTCTTCGACCGGGCGGTCTCCCTCGACGAGGTGCCGGACGGCTACCGCGCGATGGACGACCGCAGCGCCCTCAAGGTCCTGATCACGCTCTGAGGCGGTCCCGCACGGCCGGCCGGGGAACCTCCCCCGGCCGGCCGCGTGCGTACGTGCCGTTACTTCACGGCCTTGAGGGCGTCCACCACGCCGTAGCCGTAGTAGCCCGTCTGACCCCACTTGGCCTGGCAAGTGGTGGCGTCGATCAGCGTGCCCGCACCGTCGTAGATCTTGTCCGGGCAGGCCGCCTTCGTGGCCTGCGCCTTGAGCATCGCCTGGAGCTGCGAGGGCGTCGCCGACGGGTGGGCGCTCTTGAGCAGGGCCGCGACGCCGGCGACGTGCGGACCGGCCATCGAGGTGCCCTGCTTGTAGCCGTAGCCGCCGCCCGGGAGGGTGGACAGCACGCGGCCGTTGGCGTCCGGGGTGTCCGGTATCTGCCACTTGTCGCCGCCGGGCGCCGCCACGTCGATGACGCCGAGGCCGTAGCTGGAGTAGTAGGACCGCAGCCCCTTGTCACCCGTGGCGGAGACGGAGACCACCCCCGGCAGCTGCGTCGGCAGGTCCAGGCAGTCGTGCGGGTCGACCGTGCGCGGCGTCGGGGTCCCGTCGTCCGGGCTCGTCGTGTCGGTGATCGAGTGGGAGGCCAGGTCCCAGTTCTCGTTGCCCGCGGAGGCCACGTTGAGCACGCCCTTGCGCTCCGCGTACTTGGTCGCCCGGCCGATGGCCTCCACCAGCGCCTTCTGGTCGTCGTCCGACTTGCAGTTGAAGTACCAGGGGTCGACGTAGTAGCTGTTGTTGGTCACCTCGATCCCCTTCTCGGCGGCGAACACGAAGCCGCAGACGACCGCTTCGGTGTAGAAGAGGCTGGTCCCGGGCTCGCTCACCTTGATCGCGGCGACCTTCGCGCCCGGCGCGACACCGCTGACGCCGATGCCGTTGCGGGCGGCCGCGATGGTGCCCGCCACGTGCGTGCCGTGGTCGCTGCCGTCCGGGTACGGGCGCCACGCCCCGTCCGTGGTGTCGGCGACGCCGCCGACGCAGTTGGCCGACTGGCTCTTGGAGAAGTTCGCGGCGAGGTCCGGGTGGGTGTCGTCGACACCCGTGTCGATGACCCCCACCGTCACGTCGGGGCTGCCGGGGTTGATCGCCTGCGCCTGGTCGGCCTTGATCGCCCGCAGGTCCCACTGGTTGGGCTCCAGCGGCTCCTGTCCGGGCTGCGCGCTCGCCGCCGCCTTCGCCGCGTCCGCCGCGCCGAGGGGCTGGGTGGTGCCCTCCTCGGTCGTCTGCACCGTCTTGAGGGGGGCGGTGCGGGTGGCGCCGACCGACACGAACAGGCCGCGCTGGGCGCGCAGCTGCTTGGCGAAATCGGGGTTCTGGGAGTGGGCGACGATCACCCCGATCTGCTCGTACGTGGTCACCACCGTCCCGCCGGCCCGCTCCACGGCCTTCGTGGCGGCCGTCACGGTGGCGTACGTGTTCAGGTTCGCCACGTACGACAGCTCGGGACCGGACGTGTCCGGCTTGGCGGTGACCGCCGCGTCCGCCGTCGTGCCCAGGGGCGCGGCGGAGGCCGCGACCGGGGACAGGAAGGCGAGCGAGGCGGTGAGGGCCAGGCCGGCCGGTACGGCGAGACGGCCGCGCCTCTTGGGGGATCGTGACCCCAGCTGAGCCATGGGTTCTCCACATCGTCAGTGAAAGGGCCGTCCGCGCATGGTCCGCGCAGGCGACGGGTTCATGACAGGCGAACCTAGTGCCGGACTTCACCCCTGCGCCATCAGTTCGAAGAATCCCGTGGGACGAGCGAGGCGGAGGAAAACGGCCGCAGAAACGGAACATGCTGAACCGTCCCGTCGCGTGAGCCGTGCCGTTGTCAGGGGGAACCGGCGCCACCGCCCCCCACCACGGAGGTTGTTTTGTCCGTACCAGCCCCCTCGCACCCGCGTCACAAGGAGAGCCCCCGGTGACAACCCAAGCAGCAGCGCAGCCGCCCGGCGGCCTCGACCCACGTCCGGCGGGCCCCACGGCCGAAGAGTTCGAACGGGTCCAGCAGAGCCCGGAGTTCGCCGCACTGCGCCGCTCCCACCGCTCCTTCGCCTTCCCCCTCACCGTCACGTTCATCGCCTGGTACCTGCTGTACGTCCTGCTCTCGAACTACGCGGGCGGCTTCATGGGGACCAAGCTCTTCGGCAACATCAACGTGGCCCTCTTCCTCGGCCTCGCCCAGTTCGCGACGACCTTCCTCATCGCCTGGCTCTACTCGCGGCACGCCGCCGCCGACCTCGACCCCAAGGCCGCCGCCATCAAGGCCCGGATGGAGGCCGGGGAATGAGCACTCCACTGCACCTGACGGCCGCCGCCGGGGCCACCGAGCACCGGCCGCTGATCATCACCCTGTTCGGGCTGTTCGTCGTCGCCACCCTCGTCATCACCGTCTGGGCCGGCCGCCAGACCAAGGACGCCGCCGACTTCTACGCCGGCGGCCGCCAGTTCACCGGCTTCCAGAACGGCCTGGCCATCTCCGGCGACTACATGTCCGCCGCGTCCTTCCTCGGCATCGCCGGGGCCATCGCCCTCTTCGGCTACGACGGCTTCCTCTACTCCATCGGGTTCCTCGTGGCCTGGCTGGTGGCCCTGCTGCTCGTCGCCGAGCCGCTGCGCAACTCCGGCCGCTACACGATGGGTGACGTCCTCGCGTACCGGATGCGCCAGCGGCCCGTGCGTACCGCCGCGGGCACCTCCACCATCGTGGTGTCGATCTTCTACCTGCTCGCCCAGATGGCCGGCGCCGGCGTGCTGGTCTCGCTGCTCCTGGGCATCACCAGCGACGGCGGCAAGGTGGCCGTCGTCGCCCTGGTCGGCGTCCTGATGATCCTCTACGTGACCATCGGCGGGATGAAGGGCACCACCTGGGTCCAGATGGTCAAGGCCGTCCTCCTCATCGCGGGCGCCCTGCTGATCACCTTCCTGGTGCTGCTCAAGTTCCACTTCAACGTCTCCGACCTGCTGGGCAAGGCTGCGGAGAACAGCGGCAAGGGCGCCAAGTTCCTGGAACCCGGTCTCAAGTACGGCGCCAGCGGGACCACGAAGCTGGACTTCATCTCGCTCGGCATCGCCCTGGTCCTGGGCACCGCGGGCCTGCCGCACATCCTGATCCGCTTCTACACCGTGCCCACCGCCAAGGCCGCCCGGAAGTCCGTGAACTGGGCCATCGGCATCATCGGTGCCTTCTACCTGATGACGATCGCCCTCGGCTTCGGCGCCGCGGCCCTGCTCGAGCGGGCCGACATCCTCGCCTCCAACAAGGCGGGCAACACCGCGGCGCCGCTGCTCGCCCAGGAGGTCGGCGGCGGTCCCGGCACCACCGGCGGGGCCGTCCTGCTCGCGGTGATCTCCGCGGTCGCCTTCGCCACCATCCTGGCGGTGGTCGCGGGCCTGACCCTCGCCTCCTCCTCGTCGTTCGCGCACGACATCTACGTGAACGTCATCCGCAAGGGCAAAGCCACCGAGAAGGAAGAGGTCCGCGCGGCCCGCTGGTCCACCGTCGTGATCGGCGCCGCCGCCATCGGACTCGGCGCCCTCGCCCGCGACCTCAACGTCGCGGGCCTGGTCGCCCTCGCCTTCGCCGTCGCGGCGTCCGCCAACCTGCCGACGATCCTCTACAGCCTGTTCTGGAAGCGCTTCACCACCCAGGGCGCGCTGTGGTCCATCTACGGCGGCCTGGTCTCCTCGGTCGTCCTCGTGCTCTTCTCCCCGGTGGTTTCCGGCAAGCCCACCTCGATGTTCAAGGACGCCGACTTCTACTGGTTCCCGCTGGAGAACCCCGGCATCGTCTCCATCCCGCTCGGCTTCCTCCTGGGCTGGCTGGGAACCCTCCTGTCGAAGGAGCGGGCCGACCCCCGGAAGTTCGCCGAACTCGAGGTCCGGGCCCTGACGGGAACAGGCGCTCACTGAGATACTCCAGACGCCCGCCGTGGCCGTGTCGTATTTCCCTACGACACGGCCACGGCACGTCTCGTTCGTTCGGGCACCACAACAAGTCACGGGCGTCGCGTAGGCTCGAAAGCAGCGCACACATGTCTCGACCGAGCGGCGCTACCTCTACGAAGCGGACAGGGGAGGGGCCCACAGTGCTTCTCGACACCTACGGCCGCGTGGCCACTGACCTGCGCGTCTCACTCACCGACCGGTGCAACCTGCGCTGCACCTACTGCATGCCCGAGGAGGGCTTGCAGTGGCTGCAGAAGACGGACCTGCTCAGCGACGACGAGATCGTCCGGCTGATCCGCATCGCCGTCACCCGGCTCGGCATCACCGAGGTCCGGTTCACCGGCGGCGAACCGCTGCTGCGCCCCGGTCTCGTCGGCATCGTCGAGCAGTGCGCGGCCCTCGAGCCGCGGCCCGACATGTCGCTGACCACCAACGGCATCGGCCTCAAGCGCACCGCACAGGCGCTCAAGGCCGCCGGCCTGGACAGAGTGAACGTTTCGCTGGACACCCTGCGGCCCGAGGTGTTCAAGACCCTCACCCGCCGTGACCGCCACCACGACGTCATCGACGGCATGGCCGCCGCCCGCGAGGCCGGCCTCACCCCGGTGAAGGTCAACGCGGTGCTCATGCCCGGACTGAACGACGACGAGGCCCCCGACCTGCTCGCCTGGGCCGTGGAGAACGCGTACGAGCTCCGCTTCATCGAGCAGATGCCGCTCGACGCGCAGCACGGCTGGAAGCGCGAGGGCATGATCACCGCCGGTGACATCCTCGCTTCGCTGCGCACCCGCTTCACCCTCACCGAGCAGGGAGCCGACGAACGCGGCTCCGCCCCCGCCGAGCGCTGGCTCGTGGACGGCGGCCCGGCCACGGTCGGGGTCATCGCCTCCGTCACCCGCCCGTTCTGCGGCGCCTGCGACCGCACCCGCCTCACGGCCGACGGCCAGGTGCGTACGTGCCTCTTCGCCACCGAGGAGTCGGACCTGCGGGGCGCGCTGCGCTCGGGAGCCCCGGACGAGGAGATCGCCCGCCTGTGGAAGGTGGCGATGTGGGGCAAGAAGGCCGGCTCCGGCCTCGACGACCCGAGCTTCCTCCAGCCCGACCGCCCGATGTCGGCGATCGGCGGCTAGGTCGTCTCTTTCGGATCTTGCCTGACCCACGCCGTCCGGCACCGCACCTCGCCGCGTTGTCGGGGCGCCGGAGTACGTCCAGTACACCGGCGCCCCTCCGCCTTGCGATGCACGGCACCGGACGACGCGGGCTTGACCGGCCAGATCCGAAAGAGACGGCCTAGAGCAGCGCCGGGCCCGACAGGGGCCGGCAGCCGCCCGTCACGCCACGAGGCCCCGTCCGGCGACCGGACGGGGCCTCGACCCGTTCTCGAGCGAAGCTCCGGCGCACCTGCGGCGGCTTTCTAGCGCTCGCGCTCCGAGCCCTCCGGCTGGACCCACTCCTCCAGCTTCACGACGTCCTTGAGGAAGCCGCGCACGTCCAGGAACCGCGAGAGGTGCTCGCGGTGCTCCTCGCAGGCCAGCCACGTCTTGCGGCGCTCCGGCGTGTGCAGCTTCGGGTTGTTCCACGCCAGGACCCAGACGGCCGCGGCGCGGCAGCCCTTGGCGGAGCAGGTGGGGTCGGTGCCGGGGGTGCTGGTGTCCGTATCAGGGGAGTTCACAGCTCAACCCTACAAACGGAAGGGCGACGCCGAGCAGCCACGGGGGGAGCTGCCCGGCGTCGGTCCGTCGCTCCGACGGGGGATGCGGAGCGCGTAGGCAGTATGTCACGCAGGACCCGGTGCGGTGCACCGGAACTTCATGATTGATCTGAGGTTTTCTTGAGGTTTCCCGCCTCCAGGGCCGGGCGCACAGGAGCGGGCAGGAAGTGCGAGGGGAGTGAGGGCGCCGACTCGCGCCCCGCGTTGGCGATGACCACCGCGACGTAGGGCAGCAGGGCGCCCGCCACCAGCGTCACGATCGCCACGTGACGCTCCACGTTCCACAGGAAAACGGTCGCGATGACCGAGAGCGTCCTGATCGTCATCGAGATCACGTACCGGCGCTGCCGGCCGCGTACGTCCTCGCTGAGGCCCATCCGCGCTCCGGTGATCCGGAAGACCTCGGCCCCGTTCCGCTTCGACCGTTCCACGCTCCACCACCCGATCCACCCGCCGGGCGCTCCCGGCCCGGACCCCTTCCACCGTACGCCCGGGGCCACCGGGACGAGGAGAGGGGGTGCCCCCGAACGGCGCTGCCGGAATGCGGGCCGTGCGGGGTGCGCCGAAACTGGGCCCACCTGCGCACAACGCGCCACGAGGAGGCTCGACATGCATTGGTTGTGGGCGATCATCGTCGGTTTGGTGCTGGGGCTGATCGCCAGGGCCATCCTGCCCGGCAAGCAGCACCAGCCGATCTGGCTGACCGTGATCTTCGGCATCATCGGAGGCATCCTCGGCAACGCCGTGGCCACATGGATCGGTGTCCACGACACCAAGGGGATCGACTGGATCCGGCACCTGCTCCAGCTCGCCGGGGCCGTCCTCATCGTCGGACTCGGCGACATGGTCTACATGGCCCTCAAGGGCGACCGACGGCACCAGATGACCTGAGCGACCCGGCTCCCTCCGCGGACGTGACGAAGGGGCCGGTACGGACGTCCGTCCGTACCGGCCCCTTCGCGCGCGGGGGCTCGTCAGCCCGTGATCTCGACCGCGGCCAGGTTCTTCTTGCCGCGGCGCAGTACGAGCCAGCGCCCGTGCAGCAGGTCCTCCGCGGCCGGCACCGCGTCCTCGGCGGTCACCTTCACGTTGTTCACGTAGGCGCCGCCCTCCTTCACGGTCCTGCGGCCCGCGGACTTGCTCGCGACCAGGCCCGTCTCCGCGAAGAGGTCCACGACCGGGGCGAGCTCCGCGACCCGGGCGTGCGGCAGCTCCGACAGGGCCGCGGCCAGTGTCGCCCGGTCCAGGTCGGCCAGCTCGCCCTGGCCGAACAGCGCCTTCGAGGCGGCGATCACGGCGGCGCACTGGCCGGCTCCGTGCACCAGCGTCGTCAGCTCCTCCGCCAGCGCCCGCTGGGCGGCGCGCGCCTGCGGCCGCTCGGCGGTCTGCTTCTCCAGCTCCTCCAGTTCCTCGCGGGACTTGAAGGACAGGATCCGCATGTAGCCCGAGATGTCCCGGTCGTCCACGTTCAGCCAGAACTGGTAGAACGCGTACGGGGTGGTCATCTCCGGGTCGAGCCAGACGGCCCCGCCCTCGGTCTTGCCGAACTTCGTACCGTCCGACTTGACCATCAGCGGCGTCGCCAGCGCGTGCACCTGGGCCTGCGGCTCCATGCGGTGGATCAGGTCCAGGCCGGCCGTCAGGTTGCCCCACTGGTCCGAGCCGCCCTGCTGGAGGGTGCAGCCGTAGCGGCGGTACAGCTCCAGGAAGTCCATGCCCTGGAGCAACTGGTAGCTGAACTCGGTGTAGCTGATGCCCTGGTCGGATTCCAGCCGCTTGGCGACCGAGTCCTTCGTGAGCATCTTGTTGACGCGGAAGTGCTTGCCGATGTCCCGCAGGAACTCGATGGCGGACATCCCCGCCGTCCAGTCCAGGTTGTTGACCATGACCGCCGCGTTCTCGCCCTCGAAGGACAGGAACGGCTCGATCTGCGTACGCAGCCGCGTCACCCAGTTCGCGACCGTCTCCGGGTCGTTCAGGGTGCGCTCGGCGGTCGGTCGCGGGTCACCGATCTGCCCGGTGGCCCCGCCGACCAGCGCCAGCGGCCGGTGACCGGCCTGCTGGAGCCGGCGCACCGTGAGGACCTGCACCAGGTGCCCCACGTGCAGCGAGGCCGCCGTCGGGTCGAATCCGCAATAGAACGTGACAGGACCGTCCGCGAACGCCTTGCGCAGCGCTTCTTCGTCGGTGGACTGGGCGAACAGCCCGCGCCACTTCAGTTCGTCGACGATGTCCGTCACGGTCGTGACTCTCCTTGAACGAGATGAACCAGATGAAGAGGGTTTCCCCGCCAGTCTAGGCGGGCGGGGAGGGCCCCTCAGACGCCCTTGCTGACTGAGCTCATGTTGAAGTCCGGGATCCGCAGGGCCGGCATCGCGGTGCGGGTGAACCAGTCGCTCCACTCGCGCGGCAGGGTCTTCTCGGTCCGGCCGGCCTCCGTGGCCCGCGACAGCAGGTCCACGGGGGACTCGTTGAACCGGAAGTTGTTGACCTCGCCGATGACCTCGCCGTTCTCCACGAGGTACACGCCGTCCCGGGTCAGGCCCGTGAGCAGCAGCGTCGCCGGGTCGACCTCGCGGATGTACCAGAGGCAGGTCAGCAGCAGGCCGCGCCCCTGGTGGCCGGTGCCCGCCACCATCTCCTCCAGCGACTTCTCCCCGCCCCCGTCCAGGATCAGGTTCCCGAAGCCGGGGGAGAGCGGGAGCCCGGTCAGGTCCGCGCTGTGCCGGGTCGTCGTCAGCCGGGTGAGCTCGCCGCCGCTCATCCACTCCGTGGCCGGGACCGGAAGGCCGTTGTCGAACACCGAGGCGTCGTCGCCGGAGCTGTGTGCGATCACGAACGGCGCGGACTCCAGGCCCGCCGCGTTCGGGTCGCTGCGCAGCGTCAGCGGCAGCCGGGACAGCCGCTCACCGATCCGGGTGCCGCCGCCGGGCTTGGAGAACACCGTCCGGCCCTCCACCGCGTCCCGGGCCGCCGCCGACCACATCTGATAGATCAGCAGGTCCGCCACGGCCGTCGGCGGCAGCAGGGTCTCGTACCGCCCGGCCGGCAGGTCGAAGCGGCGCTCCGCCCATCCCAGGCGTACGGCGAGCTCCGCGTCCAGCGCGGTCGGGTCGACGTCCTTGAAGTCCCGCGTGGCGCGGCCGGCCCACGCCGAGCGCTGGCGGTCCGGTGACTTCGCGTTCAGCTCCAGCGTGCCGTTCGGCTGGTCGTGGCGCAGCCGCAGCCCCGTCGAGGTGCCGACGTAGGTGGAGACCAGCTCGTGATTGGCGAAGCCGTACAGCTCCCGGCCGCCCGCGCGGGCCCGGGCGAAGGCCTCGCCGAGGGCCGGGGCGAAGTCCGTGAACACCGCCGAGGAGGTCTCGGCCGGGGCGTCGGTGAAGTCCGGCGAGGCCGGGGTGCCGGTGACCAGGGGCTGGGCGTCCTCCGCCGGTGCCGCGTTCCGCGCGGCCGCCTCGGCTGCGCGCACCAGCGGCTCCAGGTCGGCCGCGGTGACGGCGGAGCGCGACACGACCCCCGAGGCCGTGCCCTCCTTGCCGTCGACGGTGGCGATGACCGTCAGGGTCCGGCCGCGGGTGACGCCGTTGGTGGTGAGCGCGTTGCCCGCCCAGCGCAGGTTGGCCGTCGACTCCTCGTCGGCGATGACGACGCAGCCGTCGGCGGTGGACAGCTCCAGGGCCCGCTCGACGATCTCGTGGGGCTTGGTACGAACCGACATCAGCGTCCGGCCTCCTGGGTCGTGTTCAAGATGTTCACGTCACGGAACAGCGCCGACGGGCAGCCGTGGGACACGGACGCGACCTGGCCCGGCTGTGCCTTGCCGCAGTTGAAGGCGCCGCCCAGCACGTACGTCTGCGGGCCGCCCACCTTCTCCATCGAGCCCCAGAACTCGGTGGTCGTCGCCTGGTAGGCCACGTCGCGCAGCTGCCCGGCCAGCCTGCCGTTCTCGATCCGGAAGAACCGCTGCCCGGTGAACTGGAAGTTGTAGCGCTGCATGTCGATCGACCAGGAGCGGTCGCCGACCACGTAGATCCCGCGCTCCACCCCGCCGATCAGGTCCTCCGTGGACAGGCCGCCCGGATCGGGCTGGAGCGAGACGTTCGCCATCCGCTGCACCGGCACGTGGCCCGGCGAGTCCGCGAACGCACAGCCGTTGGAGCGCCCCAGCCCGGTCAGCTTCGCGATCCGCCGGTCCAGCTGGTAGCCGACCAGGGTGCCGTCCTTGACCAGGTCCCAGCTCTGCGCCTCGACGCCCTCGTCGTCGTAACCGATCGTTGCCAGGCCGTGCTCCGCCGTGCGGTCACCGGTCACGTTCATGATCGAGGAGCCGTACTTGAGCTCGCCCAGCTGGTCGAAGGTGGCGAAGGAGGTCCCCGCGTACGCCGCCTCGTACCCGAGCGCCCGGTCCAGCTCGGTGGCGTGCCCGATGGACTCGTGGATGGTCAGCCACAGGTTGGACGGGTCCACGACCAGGTCGTAGCGTCCGGCCTCCACGCCGGGCGCCCGCATCTTCTCGGCGAGCAGGCCGGGGATCTGCTCCAGCTCGGAGTCCCAGTCCCAGCCGGTGCCCGTCAGGTACTCCCAGCCGCGCCCGGCCGGCGGGGCGATGGTGCGCATCGAGTCGAACTCGCCGGTGGAGGCGTTGACGGCGACCGCGGTGAGCTGGGGGTGGATCCGTACCCGCTGCTGGGTGGTGGAGGTGCCGGAGGTGTCGGCGTAGAACTTGTTCTCGTGGACGGCCAGCAGCGACGCGTCGACGTGTGTCACGCCGTCGGCCGCCAGGAGCCGCGCGCTCCACTCGGCCAGCAGGGCCGCCTTCTCCGCGTCCGGCACCTCGAACGGGTTCACGTCGTAGGCGGAGATCCAGGTCCGCTCGGCGTGCACCGGCTCCTCGGCGAGCTCCACCCGCTCCGTCGAACCCGCGGCCTTGAGCACCTGCGCCGACAGCTTGGCCATGGCCACGGCCTGCGAGGCCACCTTCGCCGCGCCGTCCATGGTCAGGTCGACGCCGGAGGCGAAGCCCCAGCTGCCGCCGTGCACCACGCGCACCGCGTAGCCGAGGTCGGTGGTGTCCGAACTGCCGGAGGGCTTGGCGTCGCGCAGCCGCCAGGAGGCGCTGCGGATCCGCTCCAGCCGGAAGTCGGCGTGGTCGGAGCCCAGCGCGCGCGCCCGCGCGAGCGCCGCGTCGGCGAGCGCCCGCAAGGGCAGCGCGGTGAAAGCCGCGTCGATGGAATGGGGCACGTCAATTCCTCCCGGGGTCGGGGCCGGTCGCCCCGATCATGTCGCGCCCGGGGCCGTTGTGCACACTTCTTTCTGTAGAGACTCCACAGAGGCTGCGGCAAGGCCCTGTCGGGCCCCGATTCTCCTTATCCAGGGCGGGACCGATAGGTTTTTGTTCATCACACAGCTAAGCGAAAGGGTGATCCGTTGAGCCGCTCGGTTCTCGTCACCGGAGGAAACCGGGGCATCGGCCTCGCCATCGCCCGAGTCTTCGCGGAGGCGGGCGACAAGGTCGCGATCACGTACCGGTCCGGCGAGCCGCCGCAGGAGCTCGCCTCGCTGGGTGTCCTGGCGGTCCGCTGCGACATCACCGACTCGGAGCAGGTGGAGCAGGCCTACAAGGAGATCGAGGACAAGCACGGCGCGGTCGAGGTGCTGGTGGCCAACGCCGGCATCACCAAGGACACGCTGCTCATGCGGATGTCCGAGGAGGACTTCGCGTCCGTCGTCGACACCAACCTCACCGGCACGTTCCGGGTCGTCAAGCGGGCCAACCGCGGGATGCTGCGCGCCAAGAAGGGCCGCGTCGTCCTGATCTCCTCGGTCGTCGGTCTCCTCGGAGCGGCCGGCCAGGCCAACTACGCCGCCTCGAAGGCCGCCCTCGTGGGCTTCGCCCGCTCGCTCGCCCGTGAGCTCGGATCCCGCAACATCACCTTCAACGTCGTCGCCCCCGGTTTCGTGGACACCGACATGACGAAGGTGCTCACCGACGAGCAGCGCGCGGCCATCGTGGGCCAGGTGCCCCTGGGCCGCTACGCGCAGCCCGAGGAGGTCGCGGCGGCCGTGAGCTTCCTGGCGTCCGACAACGCCGCGTACATCACCGGAGCCGTCATTCCCGTAGACGGCGGATTGGGCATGGGTCACTGATCACCATGAGTGGAATTCTCGAAGGCAAGCGCATCCTCATCACGGGGGTGCTGATGGAGTCGTCCATCGCCTTCCATGCCGCCAAGCTGGCCCAGGAGCAGGGCGCCGAAGTCATCCTCACGGCGTGGCCGCGCCCCTCGCTGACCGAGCGCATCGCCAAGAAGCTGCCCAAGCCGGTCAAGGTGATCGAGCTCGACGTCACCAACGAGGAGCACCTGGCCCGCCTGGAGCAGCTCGTCCGCGACGAGCTCGGCGGCCTGGACGGGGTCGTCCACTCCATCGGCTTCGCGCCGCAGGACGCCCTGGGCGGCAACTTCCTGAACACCCCGTTCGAGTCGGTCGCCACCGCCATGCACGTCTCGGCGTTCTCGCTGAAGTCGCTCACCATGGCCTGCAAGCCGCTGTTCCCGCACGAGGGCGCGGCCGTCGTCGGCCTGACCTTCGACGCGCAGTTCGCCTGGCCGCAGTACGACTGGATGGGCCCGGCGAAGGCCGCGCTGGAGGCCACGAGCCGCTACCTCGCCCGTGACCTGGGCAAGGAGAACATCCGCTGCAACCTGGTCTCGGCCGGTCCGCTCGGCTCGATGGCCGCGAAGTCCATCCCGGGCTTCTCCGACCTGGCCGACGTGTGGAACTCCCGCTCCATGCTGGAGTGGGACATGAGCGACCCGGAGCCGACGGGCCGGGCCATCGTGGCCCTGCTCTCCGACTGGTTCCCGAAGACCACGGGCGAGATCGTCCACGTGGACGGCGGCCTGCACGCCATGGGCGCCTGACCTCCGCCCCCTTACGTCCGTACGGCGGTGGCCGCGCTTCCCCCCGGGGAGGCGCGGCCACCGCCGTTTCGCGCCTGGCGGGCACGGTTTCGCGGGGCGCTCGATCGGATGTTCGTCGTCTGACCGGATCTTCCCGAGTCGTAAACCGGGACATGTGCCTGCAAACTGACCGGGCCGGGATCTTCCCGGGTCCTTCGGGGAGGAGGTACGGGCGTGGGCGCGAGGCCGAGCCGAGCGGTATCACTGCTGGTCACCTCGGTGGCCCTGGCCGCCCTCCTGATCCCGGGAGCCGTCGCGCAGCCGGTCCCGGCCGCCGGGGAACAGGGAGTGGGGAGCCAGGGCATCGGGGGGCGGCCTCCCGAGGCCGTCGAGGGACAGGCCGTCGAAGGCCAGACCGTCGGGGGACAGACCGCCGGGGGACAGGCCCTCGAGGACGCGGGCCTCGTGGACCTGGCCGCCGTGGACCTGGACGAGATCCCCGCCGAGCCGCCCGTGCCGTCAAAACCGCCCGCCCGTGAGCTGTTCGGCGCCGACTGCGACACCGTGATCGAGGCCTCGCAGGTGACGGCGTACTGCCACAACAGCTTCCCGCGGACCGACCTGGTGCGGCTGCACGTGGAGTGCGACCGGTGGTGGGACATCGACGGGGACGGCGCGGCCGTCGCCGTGGGACCCGCCGGCCGGGCCGAGCTCACCGGCCGGTGCTGGAAGGAGGTCCGCTCGGCGTGGGTGAGCCACGAGCCGGGCTGACCTGACGGCTACTGCCCCCGCAGGCAGGCGAACGGATAGCCCGCCGCCTCCGACGCGGCCGTGTCCGCGTCCCCGCGCCGGATCGCCTCGATCAGCCGGGCGTGGTCCATGTGCGTCTGGGGGGTCAGCTCCGGCCCGACGTCCGCCCGCAGCCAGTCCGCCACCAGGTCGCCCAGGTCCGCGTACAGGCCCACCAGCACCTCGTTGTGCGAGGCCGTCACCACCGCCATGTGCAGGCTGACGTCCGCCGCCACGAACAGCTCCGCGTCCCCGCTGCGCCAGGCCTCCTCGCGCCGGGCCAGCAGCGCGTCCAGCTGGTCGAGGTCCCGTTCGGTGCGGCGCTCCGCCGCCAGCCGGGCCGCCGAGGACTCCAGCGTGGAGCGCAGCTCGGCGATGTGCCGGGGGTCGGCGCCCGCGAAGCGGCGGTGCATCACCCCGGCCAGCTCGCTGGTGGCGAGGACGTAGGTGCCCGAGCCCTGGCGGATGTCGAGGAGGCCGTTGTGGGCGAGGGCCCGGACGGCCTCCCGCACCGTGTTGCGGGCGACGCCCAGTAGCTCGACCAGCTCGGGTTCGGTGGGGATCCGGGCGCCCACGGGCCACTCACCGGAGGTGATCTGGTTCCTGAGCTGGGCGATCACCTGGTCGACGAGCGCGGATCGCCGGGGCGAGGTCAGCGGCATGCGGTCGGGGTCCTCTCCGGACGTGGATGCGGAAGACGAGCGGTCCAGGAGACTGGACAACCAATCATCCCATGATTCTATGATGGAGCAATGTCCGAGGATGAAGTCCAGACCGTGATCCGGCCCCAGACCGCCCGCACGGCGCCCCAGCAGCCGTCGGCCGCCTCCGCGAACGCCGAGCCGGCGTGGCTGGGACCCGTGCTCATCGCCGGCATCGTCATCGCCGCCCTGAACCTGCGGCCCGCCATCACCAGCCTCGGAGCCCTGTTCGAAGAGACCCGCACCGGTCTGGGCATGAGCGGCACGGTCGCCGGGCTCATCACCTCGGTCCCCGCCCTCTGCTTCGCCGTCTTCGGCGTCACCGCACCGCGCCTCTCCCGGCGCTTCGGGCCGGCCGCCGTCGTCTGCGCGGGCATGGCCGCGGTCGCCGCCGGCCTGCTGATCCGGCCCTTCGCGACCGACGCCGCCGGGTTCCTCGCGGCCAGCGCCCTGTCCCTGGCCGGCATAGCCCTGACCAACGTGCTGCTCCCGGTGATCATCAAGCGCTGGTTCCCGGACCGCGTCGGCACCATGACCGGCGTCTACTCGATGGCACTGGCGGCCGGCACCTCCCTCGCCGCCGCCTCGACCGTCCCGCTCACCTCCGCCCTGGGCGGCAGCTGGCGCACCGGCCTGCTCGTCTGGGCCTTCCTCGCCGTCGCCGCCGTGCTGCCCTGGCTGCCCATCGCCGCCGCAGGCCGCAGGGCCAGGGGGGCCGCCCCCGCCGGGGCGGCCGCCGACACCGGCCCGCGCGTCGTGCGCAGCCGTACCGCCTGGGCCCTGGCCTGCTACTTCGGCCTCCAGGCCACCGGCGCCTACGTCACCATGGGCTGGCTCGCGCAGATCTTCCGCGACTCCGGGGTCTCCGCCTCCACGGCCGGCGTGCTGCTCGCCGTCACCATGTTCATGGGCGTCCCGCTCGCCTTCGTCATCCCCCGCCTCGCCGGCCGGATGCGCCACCAGGGCCCCATCGCCGTCACCCTCGGCCTCTTCGGGTTCCTCGGGTACGCCGGCCTCTGGCTCGCCCCCGCCGCCGGGGCCTGGGCCTGGGCGCTCCTGCTCGGCGTCTCCAACTGTGCCTTCCCGCTGGTCATCACCATGATCGGGCTGCGGGCCAAGTCGCCGGCCGGGGTCGTCAAGCTCTCCGCCTTCGCCCAGAGCGCCGGCTACCTCATCTCCCTCCCCGGCCCGCTGCTCATCGGCGCGCTCTACCAGCACAGCGGCGGCTGGGACCTGCCCCTGGCCCTCATGGCCGGGCTGCTGGTCCCGCAGATCGTGCTCGGCGTACTCGCCGGACGGGACCGGACGATCGAGGACGAATGCGGCATGGGACACTGAGCGGCATGTCGCCCGTACTCGAACCGAACCCCCAGAACGGCCACAAGAAGCTCGGCCTCGTGCTGGGCGCGATGCTCGTCGTGACCGTCATCATCTCCGTGATCGCCACGCTCGCCTCCCCCTGACACCCGCCCCCGGCAGGTGCGGGGTGGGGAAAGCCCCCGTACCCCTAGGGGGTCAGGCTCAGGGTGAACTGGGGTGTGCCCCGGATGGGAGCCGCGGAGCCGGATCAATAGATTCGACACCGCGAGCCAGACCACCAGCACACCCCCGGAGGCGGCCATGTCGGCCCCCACGCACACCCCGTCCGTCACCCGCCGTCGCGCCTCCGCGCCCGGTACGGGCGCCGACGCCCGGCTGCACTGGTGGGCGCTGGCCCTGCCCGCGCTCGCCTTCTGCCTCCTGCTGCTGCTCCTGGCGGGATCCGGCGAGGCACACGCCGCGAGCGGCGAGGGCTCCTCACTGGTCCACGTCACGGCACAGCTGCTGCGTGCGGTCGGCTGACCGGCGCACGCCGGGGCGCACCGGGGGCGCATGAAGACGCCGCAACCCGGCGGCGAACCCCTCAACACCCCGCGCCCCATGGCTCCTTTCATGCGAAGCTGGGATCCATGAGCGCCGACACACCCCGCAGGATCGTCCTCCTCCGGCACGCCAAGGCCGAATGGTCGGACGGCACGGACCACGAACGCCCACTGGCGGAACGCGGCCGCCAGGACGCCCCGGCCGCCGGCCGGAAACTGGCGCAGACCGGCATCGGCTTCGACCTGGCCCTCTGCTCGACCGCCGCCCGCACCCGCGAGACCTGGAAGCTCGCCGTCCAGGAACTCCCGCACCGGCCGAGGACCACGTACGAGGAGCGGCTCTACGACGCCTCGCTGGGCGAGCTCATCGCCCTGCTGAACGAGACCTCCGACGAGGTGGCCGACCTCCTGGTCATCGGCCACAACCCGGGGATGCACGCCCTCGCCGACGCCCTGTCCGGGACGGCCCAGGGGGACACGCTCCAGCGGATGAGCCGCAGCGGCTTCCCGACCTCGGCCCTCGCCGTCGTCTCCTTCACCGGCGGCTGGAAGTCCCTGGAGCACGGCGTCGGCACCCTGCTGGACTTCTGGACCCCGTCGGACCACTGACACCTGCCGCCCCGCCGCGGAGCCGGGCCACCTCCGTGTGGCCGGGCTCCGCGTCCTGGCTCCGCGTCCTGCTCTCAGCGCCCGTACGCCACCTCGGGCAGCGCCGCGTCCCGCGCCCGCCACAGCTCGGGGTAGAACCGACGGTGCACCGACGCCCGCAGATGGGCGACGCCGGTGCTGCCGCCCGACCCCGGGCCACTGCCGATCTGGCGCTCCACGAGGAGCGCGTGGCAGGCCCGCCACTCGGTCCAGGCCTCGTCCAGGTCGACCAGCGCCTCCACCAGCTCGCTCAACTCCGCGAACTGCGCGGGAGCCCCCTCGGCCCAGGGGCCCGCCAGCCGCTCGTACGCCGCCCGCCGGCCCTCCTCGTCCGCCACAGCGAAACCCGCCTTGCCCAGGAGCGCCACGAACGCGTCCCACACCGTGGGCTGCGCGAGGCGCTCGCGCAGCCGCTCCTGCTCCGGCCCGCTCAGCCCCGCGATGACCCGGTCCCCGTACGCGCCGCGCACCCAGTCGGCGCCGCACAGCACGGCGATCTCGACGTACTGCGCCGACTGCGCGCCACTGCTGCTGCCCAGCACCCCCCGGAAGGCGTGGAACTCCCGGGGCGGCATCCCGCGCAGCGGCCGGATCCCCGCGATCAGCACCCGGGTGATCCCGACGCACCGTACGAGCCGTACCCGGGCCGTGCGGGCGTCCCCGTCGAGCATCCGCCCGCGGGCGTCGGCCAGTTCGGCGAGCAGCTGGCCGAACCACAGTTCCTGCACCTGGTGGACGGTGATGAACAGCCGCTCGTCGTGTGCCCCGTCGGCCAGCGGAACCTGGAGCGACAGCAGTTCGGGCAGCCGCAGGTAGTTCGCGTAGGTGACGCCCTCCGGCTCCGCCGCCCGCTCCGGGTGGGCCGCCCGCTCCGACGTCCCCACTGCCTCAGTCATCGCAGTCCTCCGGTGCGCGCAGCCCGTACGCCGCGAACGCCTCGGTGACGCCCGGCAGGTCGAACGCGTCGACCTGGGCGCACAGCCGCAACGTCGAGCGGGAGATGCTCTGGATGCGGTCCGCGCCCGCGCCGCCGCCGTAACTGTCCTCCAGGACCGCCTCGACACGGTCGTCGTCCAGGCCCGCCAGCCGCAGGGATGCGCGGACCGGCTCCAGGTCCCAGTCGAGCGCCGCACGGATCATGGCCGGCAGGGCCCGCGCCGCCGCGATCCGCCGGCCCGGGTCGAGCCGCGCCCACAGTTCCAGGAAGAACGCGGAGAAGAAGCGGTGGTGGCGGCCCTCGTCCTTGGCGTGGTCCCGCATCAGTTCGCGGACGGTGCTCACCACGGTCGGGTCCTGCGGCACCTCGTTCAACACCGCCGTGATCAGCGTCTCGAAGACCACCGCCTGCAACTGGCCGGCCAGCACCGGATCGTCGGGCAGCAGGCGCCGCCCGCTGTCCTGGAGGGCGGTGACGAAGCCGCCGTAGTCGACGTCCGGGACCGGGATGCCGGTGACGGCGGCGACCTGGTCGGCGAGGTCGAGGCTGTACAGGGCGTGGTAGCCCTCGTCGCAGTACACCTTGAAGGCGTCCATCCGCAGCGCCGTGGGGAAGTGCAGCCCGGAGATGCCGTTGGCGACGGGCTCGGCCGCCCCGTTGACCACCCGGGTCTCCAGGTGCGTCGTGGAGTGCAGGAACTGGTAGAGGTGCCGTACGGAGATCTCCCGGATCCGCTCCGGGGCCAGTGCCTTCACCTCCGGATGGGCCAGGTGCGGCACCAGCGCGTCGGGGAAGAAGACCCGCCCCTGCTCGGCCTCGGCGTGGAAGATCCGCCGTACGCCGCCGCGTACGCCGGCGATCTCGTACCAGCGGTCGAGGGGACCGGGCGCGGCGCTCATGAGGGACCTCCGTTCGCGGGGGTGTACGGGACAGGGCCCAGGTGGGCGGCGATCCGCCGGACCGCCTCGGCGACCAGCGGCGCGTCGACGGTGTGGCACAGCCGGAACCAGCCGGGCTGCGGCGACCGGAACGCCCCGCCGGGCAGGATGCTGACCTTCGCGGAGTCCAGCAGCCCCCGCCACAGCCGTTCCTCGGCGTCGAAACCGGTACCGGGCAGCCAGCGGCGCAGGTCCAGCCACACGGAGAACCCCGCCTCGGCAGGCGCGTACGGGAGGCCGTGCGCCTCCAGCAGGGCGACGAGGTGGCCGTACGAGGCGGCGAGCCGCTCCCGGCCGGCCTTGAGGAAGCCGGCCGCCCACTCCTGATCGGCCAGCAGGGCGGCCAGCGTCTCCTGCGTGGCCGTGGAGACGGGTGCGAAGTAGGCCATCGCGCGGGCCGCTGCCAGGACCTGCGGGGCGCGGGTGTGCAGGACACCGGTCTTCAAGCCGGGCAACCCGAAGTCCTTGGCGAAGCCCCATACGACGTGGGTGCGCCCGGCCCAGTGCGGGTTCACGGCCGGGTCGGCGGCGCTGGTGAAGCCCCGGGCGCCGAAGACGGCGTGCGCGTAGATCTCGTCGGAGATCAGGTCCACGTCGTGCGCGCGCACCACCCGCAGCAGCTCGGCGAGCACCTGCGGCGGGTGCACCTCCCCGATGGGGTTGGAGGGGGAGGACAGGGCGACCGCGCGGACCGTCGTACCGGCGGACCGTGCCTCGCGCAGTGCCCTGTCGACGGCCGCGGCGCTCAGCCGGAAGCCGTCGCCGGGGGAGAGCGGCGCGGGCAGGATCCGGGCGCCGGAGCGCCCGCCGAGATCGGTGTCGAAGGCCCCGTAGTAGGGGGCGGGCACCACGATCGCCTCGCCCGGATCGCACAGGACGGAGGCGATCGCGTCCAGTGCCCCGGTCGCCCCGCTGATCACCACCAGGTCCTGGGCGTCCAGCGGCGTACCGAAGGTCCCGGACAGTAGGGCGGCGACCCGCTCGCGCAGTTCGTCGGTGCCGTGCAGCGGGGCGTAGCGGGCCGCGCCCTCCCGCATCGTCGGCAGCCCGGCCAGCCGGGCTTCGAGCAGGTCCCACAGCAGGCGGTTCTCGGCGGTACCCAGGTTGAGGTAGCCGTCCGGGCGCAGGCGGGCGTCGTACGGCTCGGCCTCGGCGCGGAAGTGCGCCTCGGCGATGGCGGGGGTGTCGGCGAGGAGCCGGGCGGCCTGGCGGGAAACCATCAGGCCCTCCCGCTGTCGACACCGGCGGCGGTCAGCAGGCCGGGATTGACGCCGAGGCCCATGGAGGCGTCGATGACGGCGCCGTGCAGGGCGGCGGACTGGTCACCGGCCAGCCACCACACGAACTCCGCTATCTCCTCGGGGCGGATCATGCGCGAGCCGGGCAGTCGTGCGGTGAGCGCGGCGCGCTCCTCGGGCGTCAGCTTGTCCAGGGTGCTGGCGTGGAACATGTGGGTCTCGACCACGCCCGGGCACAGGGCGAAGACGTGGACCGGGGCGTGCACCAGTTCGGCGGCGAGGTGGCGGGTCAGATAGGTCAGCGCGGCCTTGCTCATCCCGTCGGCGGGGTGGAAGCCCGGGAACTGGAAGATCCCGCCGCCCACGCTGGAAATGTTGACGATCTTCCCGAACCCGCGCTCCAGCATGCCCGGGAGCAGCCCGTCGACGAGCCACAGCGGGCCCACCGCGTTGATCTGGAAGAAGGCCGACGCCTTGGTGTGCCGGGGGCCGTCGGTGTGCTGCTCGATGGTCTTGGAGCCGACGGCCGCGTTGTTCACCAGGACGTCGACGGGGCCGGGCAGCCGGTCCAGCAGCCGCTCGTGATCCTCCCAGTCGCCCTGGGCGAAGGGGAACGCCTCCACCTTGGCCCGGCCGGTGAGGGCCAGCTCCTGTACGAGTTCCTCGGCCCGGTCCCGCCCATGACGGTAGGTGAACCAGACCGTCCAGTCTTCTTCGCGGGCGAACCTCTCCACGCAGGACCGGCCGATACCGCCCGACCCCCCTGTGATGAGCACGCTTCGAGTCATTGGCTCCCCTTGAACGACTTGGCCGGTTAGCGCCTTTCTAGCGAAGGCCGCTTGAGAACGGCTCGCTAGAAGGCCCGTCGAGGGCGGCTCAAAGGGGATGTGGGGGGATCGACGCGAGCGGGCCGGAACGTCCGGCCGGGACGCCTGGAGAACAGACCGTCCGGTATGGGCTGGGGCGGGTAATGGCGCCGGTCCGCGCCCGCGCAGGCCGGCCCCCCTCAAGGCGGCCCCTCAAGGCGGCCCTCAAGGCGGCCCTCAAGGCCGGCCGGGGCCGTCGGCGCGGGCCGGGCCGTCAGGCCAGATCGGCGGCTTCCACCTCTTCGCGCGTGATGCCGAGCAGGTACAGCACCGCGTCCAGGAACGGCACGTTCACCGCCGTGTGCGCGGCCTCGCGGACCACCGGCTTGGCGTTGAAGGCCACGCCCAGCCCGGCCGCGTTCAGCATGTCCAGGTCGTTGGCGCCGTCACCGATCGCCACGGTCTGGGCCAGCGGCACACCCGCCTCCGCCGCGAAGCGGCGCAGCAGCCGGGCCTTGCCCGCCCGGTCCACGATCTCGCCCGTGACCCGGCCGGTCAGCTTCCCGTCGACGATCTCCAGCGTGTTCGCCGAGGCGAAGTCCAGGCCGAGCCGCTCCCGGAGGTCGTCCGTGACCTGCGTGAACCCGCCCGAGACCACCCCGACCTGGTAGCCGAGCATCTTGAGCGTCCGGATCAAGGTCCGGGCGCCGGGGGTGAGCCGCACCTCGGAACGCACCTTGTCCACGACGGAGGCGTCCAGCCCCGCGAGCAGCGCGACCCGGGCGTGCAGCGACTGCTCGAAGTCGAGCTCCCCGCGCATCGCCCGCTCGGTGACCTCCGCGACCTCGGCCTCACAGCCGGCGTGCGCCGCGAACAGCTCGATGACCTCGTCCTGGATCAGCGTCGAGTCCACGTCCATCACGACCAGGCGCTGCGCCCGGCGGTGCAGTCCCGCCGACACCACGGCCACGTCGACGCCGATCTGCGCGGCGGCGGTCGCCAGCGCGGTCCGCAGCGGCTCCGTCTCCGCGCCGGAGACGGCGAATTCCACGGCCGTCACCGGATACTTCGCCAGGCGGAAGATGCGGTCGATGTTGCCGCCCGTCCCGGTGATCCTGGCCGCTATGGCCGCCGTCGACTCGGCGGTCAGGGGGTGCCCGAGCACGGTCACGTGCGAGCGGCCGCTGCCGCGCGGCCGGTTGTCGCCGGTTCCGGAAAGGATCTCGGCCTGCATCTTGAGCGACTCGGCCCAGCTGTGGACGGTGGCCCGCAGCTCGCCCTCGGTGCCGCCCACGGGCATGGTGACGAGGGCGCACAGGACGATGCGGCCGCGGGTGACGACCTGCTCGATGTCGACCACGTCGACGGAGTAGGCGGCGAGGGTGTCGAACAGCCCGGCGGTGATCCCGGGACGGTCCTTGCCGAAGATCTTGACGAGGAGGGTGGGGACGTCGGAGGTCTGCGAAGCGCTCATGGTCCTCTCACCGTATCTTGACCACTCCCGGACCAGGACCCCCGTCCCACCCAGCGGTCACAACCTTCCCCCGGTGTTTGCCCGCACGCCATCCGGACGTGGCGGCGGAGTGACGCCGGGGGAGTGCTCCCCCCGTGCCCTCCCGGTGGCTTTCGACCGGGTCTGCGCCGCTACGCGGACCCCCGGCGAGGCCCCGATTCCACATGTGGGCCCGGGCCTGAAATAGTTCCCCCGGATGTTCGCCATCCCTAGACTCCCTGACGTCGGACTCCCTGACGCCAGGGGGATTCTCGGGGGACTTAAGTGGGGCTGGAGTGCCGGAACTCGTACTGGAATTGAATGGCAGGACCTGGACGCTCGATCCGTCCAGGTCGTACTCGCTGGGGCGCGACCCCCAGGGAGACGTGGTGATCGACGACGCCCGGGTGTCGTGGCGGCACGCCACCATCACCTGGAACGGCCGTGGTTGGGGTCTCGAGGACCACGGCAGCACCAACGGCACCTATGTGCACGGGAGTCGGGTCCAGCAGACCGAACTCGTGCCCGGTACGCCGGTCCACCTCGGCAACGCGACCGACGGGCCGAGGCTGAACCTGAGCGCCGCCGTCGCGGCGGCTGCGCCCGCCTACCAGGGGCAGGCCCCCGCGTACGAGGCCCCGCCCCAGCAGCAGGCCCCCGCGTACGAGGCCCCGCCCCAGCAGCAGGCCTGGCAGCAGCAGGCACCGCCCCAACAGCACCAGCACCCCCAGCACCAGGCCCAGCCGCACTTCCCGCAGCAGCAGGGCGGCGGCGCCCAGCCCGCGCAGGGAGCGACACCCGGCTACAGCGACCGCAGCCCGACGACGTTCCACCAGATCGCCGTCGGCCGCGTCATGCGCATCGGCCGTGCCCTGGAGAACGAGCTCGTCGTCTCCGACCTGCAGGTCTCGCGCCACCACGCGGAGTTCCGCTCCACCGGCGGCCGCTTCGAGATCCACGACCTGGGCAGCCACAACGGCACCTACGTCAACGGCCAGCCGCTGCCCAAGTCCGGAACCGCGCTCCTCGGCCCCAACGACATCGTCGGCGTCGGCCACTCCACGTTCCGGATCGTCGGGGACCGGCTGGAGGAGTTCGTCGACACCGGCGACGTCTCCTTCTCGGCCCGCCACCTCACCGTCACCGTCGACGGCGGCAAGCAGATCCTCAAGGACGTCACCTTCGGCGTCCCGGAGAAGTCGCTCATCGGCGTCATCGGCCCCTCCGGCTCCGGAAAGTCGACCCTGCTCAAGGCGCTGACCGGCTACCGGCCCGCCAACCAGGGCGACGTCCTCTACGACAACCGCAACCTGTACAAGCAGTTCGCGGAGCTCCGCCAGCGCATCGGCCTGGTCCCGCAGGACGACATCCTGCACAAGGAACTCAAGGTCAGCACCGCCCTCAAGTACGCGGCCAAGCTCCGCTTCCCCGGCGACACCGCCGAGTCCGAGCGCGCCGCCCGCATCGACGAGGTGCTGCGCGAGCTCAAGCTCGACATCCACAAGGACAAGAAGATCACCTCGCTCTCGGGCGGTCAGCGCAAGCGCGTGTCCGTCGCCCTGGAGCTGCTCACCAAGCCCTCCCTGATCTTCCTCGACGAGCCCACCTCCGGCCTCGACCCGGGCATGGACCGCGACGTCATGCAGCTGCTGCGCGGCCTCGCCGACGACGGCCGCACGGTCCTCGTCGTCACCCACTCCGTCGCGGAGCTGTCCATCTGCGACAAGCTGCTGGTCATGGCCCCGGGCGGGTCGGTCGCCTACTTCGGCCCGCCGGCCGAGGCGCTGAACTTCTTCGGCTACTCCACGTGGGCCGACGTGTTCTCCGCCTTCGAGAACTTCCGCGACTACGACTGGGCCGGCCGCTGGAAGGGCTCGCAGCACTACCAGCTGTACGCCGCCGACATCGACGCGGTGGCCCCGCAGTCCGTCGCGCTGCCGCCCGCGCAGCAGATGCGCCCGCCCAAGCCGCAGGGCTGGGGCTCGCAGCTGTGGACGCTGATCCGCCGCTACCTCGCGGTGATCGCGTCCGACAAGGGCTTCATCGGGCTGATGCTGATCCTGCCGGCGGTGCTGGGCGTGGTCTCCACGGTCATCCCCGCCACCTTCGGCCTCGCGCCGCCCAAGGCGCCGTCGCGCTTCAACGGCGACGCGGGCACGATCATGCTGATCCTCTGCGTCGGCATGTGCTTCTCCGGCGCCGCGAACTCGGTCCGCGAGCTGATCAAGGAACGCGTCATCTACGAGCGTGAACGCGCGACCGGCCTGTCCCGGTCCGCGTACCTCATGTCGAAGGTGATCGTCCTCGGTGTCATCACGGCCGTCCAGGGCGTGATCATCTGCGTGATCGGCTTCACCCCGCGCGACCTGCCCACCGAGGGCCTGCTCATGCCGCCGGCCGTCGAGCTGTGCCTGTCCGTCACCGCACTCGGCTTCACCTCGATGATGTTCGGCCTCGTGATCTCCTCGCTGGTGAAGACCGCCGAGAAGACCATGCCGCTGCTGGTGATGTTCGCGATCGTCCAGGTCGTCTTCACCGGCATCCTGTTCAAGGTCTACGACTCCATCGGCCTGGAGCAGGTCGCCTGGCTGATGCCGTCCCGCTGGGCCATCGCCGCCGCGGGCACGACGCTGAACCTCGGCCAGCTCATGCCGCCGTGGGACCACGACAACCCGTCGAACACCGACCCGCTGTGGGACCACTCGATCGGCCAGTGGAGCCTGGACATCACCATCCTGCTGCTGATCGGCGTCGCCTGCGGCTTCGTGGTACAGCGCCTGCTGCGCCGCCACGAGCCCGAGGTCATGCGCGCCGGCAACTAGGCCCGGGCCCGGACAGGACGCATCCTCTCGGCAAGCGCGCGAAACGCCTCAGGGCGGCACCCGGAACACCGGGGGCCGCCCTGAGGCGCATGGGGGTTGCTCCGCCGCCAGGCCTCAGTAGGCGCTGTTGACGTTGTCCATCGAGCCGTAGCGGTCGGCCGCGTAGTTGCAGGCGGCGACGATGTTCGCGACGGGGTCGTACAGGTCGAACTTCGTGCCCTTGACGTGGTAGGCGGCGAAGGTCGGCTGGATGACCTGGAGGAGACCCTTGGACGGGATGCCGTTCTGGGCGTTGATGTCCCAGTTGTTGATCGCCCGGGGGTTGCCGCTGGACTCACGCATGATGTTGCGGTGGATGCCGGCGTAGGTGCCCGGGATGCCCTCGCGCTTCATGATGGACAGGGCTTCCTTGATCCAGCCGTCCAGGTTGTTCGCGAAGACCGGGGCGCGGACCGCGGAACGGCTGGCGGCGGCCTTCTGCTCGCGCGCCTTCTTCGCATCGGCCTCGGCCTTCGCCTTGGCCTTCGCGTCGGCCGCGGCCTTGGTCTTGGCTATGGCGAGCTGCGTGCCGAGGTGCGCCTGCACGGTCTTCGTCTGGGCGCCGTCCACGACCTTCGTCCACGCCACGGGGGCGAGGGCGACCGTCGTCCCGCTCGTCTCGGCGGCGTTGGCCGGAACGAGGGAGAAGGCGAGCGCGGCGGCACCGAGGGTGGCGATGCCGGCGAAGGAGAGCTTCTGGGCCTTGGTCGGACGAAGACTGTGGCCGGGGGTGCTGGTCTCGGACATGCGTGAGCAACCTCTTCGAATAGCGGGGGCCGCAGGAAAGCGCCGCGGGATCCGGAGATCGCGGCGCTGTGCGACGTCGACATTCTTAGCGGTGGCAAAAAGGCATGGCAAAGGTGTGACGTACGATCCCGCTTAGTGGATCAGGATCGTCCGCTGAGGCTTGATTGCAGGCATCGCGGCAAGGCGCAGCAGTGCTGACGGTGCCTTTACTTACGTACTACGCAGCTTCGTAAGTGACCTGCGTCCTATGCCGGGGCTCACATCGGGCAGGTAACGGTTTCACCGTAAGTTGCCGGTGCAATGCAATCCGTGAACGGTGTCATCCTCAGGTCGCAGGCGAAGGTCCCGAGCCTCGTCCCGCAGACCGAGCCGGCCGCCGCCCCGCCGCCCCTGCGGCCGACCCGGACGCCCGTACCCCCGTACCGGCCCCGTATGCGGGACCTGCCCGTGCGCGAACGCCGCGACCGTCCCCGCGTCCCCTCCCGCCCGGGTCCCCAGCCCTACGCCCGCAGACCGATCCCGCAGGTCAGGGCCGCCGGTACGGTGAGCCCATGCACCGCAACGGACCCTGCACCGGACTGGCCGCCGTCAGTACCGCGCTGCTGGCCATGAGCCGCCGCCTGGAGGTCCACGACGTCCTGCGGACGATCGTCGTCTCCGCGCGGGAGCTCCTGGACGCCGAGTACGCGGCCCTGGGCGTCCCCGACGACCACGGCGGCTTCGCCCAGTTCGTCGTGGACGGCGTCAGCGAGGAGCAGTGGAGGAGCATCGGCCCCCTGCCCCGCCAGCACGGCATCCTCGCCGCGATGCTCCACGACGAGGGCCCCCAGCGGCTCACCGACGTACGCGAGGACCCCCGCTTCGGCGGCTGGCCCGCCGCGCACCCCGACATGGCCGACTTCCTCGGCATGCCCATCCGGGACGGCGAGGAGACCCTCGGCGCCCTCTTCCTCGCGAACAAGCGCGACACCGGCGGCCGGCCCGGCACCCGGGGCTTCTGCGACGAGGACGAGGAACTCCTCTCCCTCCTCGCCCAGCACGCCGCGATCGCCCTCACCAACGCCCGCCTCTACGAACGCAGCCGCGAGCTCACCATCGCCGAGGAGCGCTCCCGCCTCGCCCACGAGCTGCACGACGCCGTCAGCCAGAAGCTGTTCTCCCTGCGCCTGACCGCCCAGGCCGCCGCCGCCCTCGTGGACCGCGACCCGGCCCGGGCCAAGGACGAACTCCAGCAGGTCGCCGCCCTGGCCGCCGGGGCCGCCGACGAACTGCGCGCCGCCGTGACCGAGCTGCGCCCCGCGGCCCTGGACGAGGACGGACTCGTCGCGACCCTGCGCGACCACGTCCGCGTCCTGGACCGCGCCCACACCGCGCACGTCACCTTCGTCTGCGACGGCGTACGGGCCCTCCCCGCGACCCAGGAGGAAGCCCTCCTGCGCGTCGCCCAGGAGGCCCTCCACAACGCCCTGCGCCACTCCGGCGGCGACCGGGTCGAGGTCACCCTCGTCCGCCGGGCCGCGGGAGCCGCCTTGACCGTCACGGACAACGGAAGCGGCTTCTCCCCTTCCACCATCCGCGCGGCCGGCCGCCACCTGGGCCTCGTCTCCATGCGGGACCGGGCCGGCGGCGTCGGGGGCCGGCTCGAAGTCCGCTCGCAGCCCGGTGGGGGCACCACGATCGAGATGGAGGTCCCCGGTGGCTGACACACCCATCCGCGTCCTGCTGGTCGACGACCACCAGGTGGTCCGGCGCGGCCTGCGCACCTTCCTGGAAGTACAGGAGGACATCGAGGTCGTCGGCGAGGCCGCGGACGGCGAGGAGGGCATCGCCCGCGCCGGGGAACTGCGCCCCGACGTGATCCTCATGGACGTCAAGATGCCCGGTACCGACGGCATCGAGGCACTGCGGCGGCTGCGCGAACTGGAGAACCCGGCGCGGGTCCTGGTCGTCACCAGCTTCACCGAACAGCGGACGGTGGTCCCCGCCCTGCGGGCCGGGGCCGCCGGATACGTCTACAAGGACATCGACCCCGACGCCCTGGCGGGAGCCATCCGCTCGGTCCACGCGGGCCACGTCCTGCTCCAGCCGGAGGTGGCCCGCGCCCTGCTCGCCCAGGAGGACCAGCCGTCGTCCTCACCGCGCGCGGGCGCGCTGACCGACCGGGAACGCGAGGTCCTCTCCCTCATCGCGGACGGCCGGGCGAACCGGGAGATCGCCCGGGCGCTGGTCCTGTCCGAGAAGACGGTCAAGACGCACGTCTCGAACATCCTGATGAAACTGGACCTCTCCGACCGCACGCAGGCCGCCCTGTGGGCGGTCCGCCACGGCATCGTGGAGGCTTGAGCCCTCTTCATACGATCGGGTGTATGTCGCCCACACGGCGTATCCGGGCACGCGTGTGGCCGTTCTCCATGCACGCCGCGACGGCTGGTCGCGGCGGACGTATGGAGGAAGAAGAACGTGAAGAACTTCAAGAAGGCCACCGCCGTCACCATGATCGCGGGCGGCCTCATCGCCGCCGGCGCGGGTGTCTCCTCGGCGCACGGTGGTGCGTCGGCGGAGGGCGCGGCCCAGAACTCGCCGGGCGTGGCCTCGGGGAACCTGGTCCAGGCCCCCGTGAACGTCCCCGTCAACGTGGTGGGCAACTCGGTCAACGTGATCGGCCTCCTGAACCCCGCCTTCGGCAACTCGGGCATCAACGCCTGACCCCTCCCCACCCGGCCCCGCTTCCCCCTCTCCCCGGAAGCGGGGCCGTCCCCGCCGCCGGGCCGGCGCATCCCCCGCCGCCGTTTTCCAGCGCCCGGCCGGCACGTCCAGCCCCGTCGGCGTTGGAGGCGCGGGGCGTGGGGCGGAGCCCCACCAGGCCCGGCGCAGCCGGGGGCCGCTTGCGCGACGGCGCCGCACCCGAGGGTCCGCAGCGGACTCCGGTCGCAGTCGCAGCGCCGGAGCACCCCCGCACCGGAGCACCCCGCAGGGGCCCCTCAGCCCCGCTGTTCGACCGCCGCGTTGTACGCCGCCACCAGCGCCCGCCGGGCCACCCGCTCAACGGGCCGCAAGGCCTCCGCCCGCGCCGCCATCTCCGACGCGGCCACCGCACCCCCGTGCCCGTTCTCGTACGCCAGCGACACCAGCAGGTCCACCCGCTGCGCCAGCGCCAGCACCCGCACCGCCCGCGCCGGATACCCCGGCGCCAGCACCTCCCCGCCGGACTCCGCCCGCGCCCGGTACGCCGACAGTGCCGCCTCCGCCACCGGCCCCGACCCCGCCACGTCCAGCCGCGTCAGCACCACCGTCGCCTCGCGCAGCGCCTCCGCCAGCTCCCGCTCCGCCTCGCCGAGCGACGGCACGTCCGCCGGCGGCGCCTCCCGCACCGGCAGGCAGTGCCACGTCACCGAGACGTGCACGTCCCCCTCCGGCCCCGCCTCGGCGACCTCCGGCACCAGACCCAGCGCCGCCCCCACCGCGATCACCGCCTCCTCGGCCTCCAGCGCCCGCGCGTTGAACTCCGGCGGCCCGCTGAGCCCCAGCGGATGCCCCGGCGCCGGCAGGGCCACCCGCAGCCCGGTCACCCCCAGCGCCCGCATCCGGCCCAGCGCCAGCGTCAGCCCCACCGGACCCGTCTCCCCGGGCAGTCCCTCCACCCGGTGCACGGCGTCCTCACCCACGATCGACAGCACGGCCTCGTCGGGCGAGACGAGACCGGCCAGCAGCGCGTTCCCCCAGGCGGCAAGCCGCCCTGAACGTGGTTCGAAAAGCATCCCCCCACTTTACGGATCGGCCCGCGGGACCGGCCTGGCGCCCGTACCCCTCCGCCAGTGGCGTAGGTTTTCCCCTGGGGCTGCGCCTACCGGTGCACAGACGAACCGAGACTGCAAGGGGAGACAACACGCTCATGAGCGATGTTCTGGAGCTGGTGGACGTATCCGTGGTCCGCGAGGGCCGGGCGCTGGTGGACCAGGTCTCCTGGTCGGTGAAGGAGGGGGAGCGCTGGGTGATCCTCGGCCCCAACGGCGCCGGGAAGACCACCCTGCTCAATGTCGCCTCCAGCTACCTCTTCCCCACCGCGGGCGGGGCCACCATCCTCGGCAGCACCCTCGGCAAGGTGAACGTCTTCGACCTGCGCCCCCGCATCGGAGTCGCCGGCATCGCGATGGCCGACAAGCTCCCCAAGCGGCAGACCGTCCTGGAGACCGTCCTCACCGCCGCCTACGGCATGACGGCGACCTGGCAGGAGGAGTACGAGGACATCGACGAGCAGCGCGCCCGCGCGTTCCTCGACCGCCTCGGCATGACGGACTACCTCGACCGGAAGTTCGGCACCCTCTCCGAGGGCGAACGCAAGCGCACCCTGATCGCCCGCGCCCTGATGACCGACCCCGAGCTGCTGCTCCTCGACGAGCCCGCCGCCGGTCTCGACCTCGGCGGCCGCGAGGACCTCGTACGGCGCCTCGGCCGTCTCGCCCGCGACCCTCTCGCACCCTCCATGATCATGGTCACGCACCACGTCGAGGAGATCGCCCCCGGCTTCACGCACGTCCTGATGATCCGCCAGGGCAAGGTCGTCACCGCCGGCCCCATCGATCTGGAACTGACCTCCCGCAACCTCTCGCTGTGCTTCGGCCTCCCGCTCGTCGTGGAGCGCAACGACAGCGACCGCTGGACCGCCCAGGGCCTCCCGCTGCGCTAGCGGGTCCGCACCGCACCCTGTCCCGACCGCGCCCGCCAGACCTACCATGACCATGTGACCAACATCGACGCATGGGTGTGGTGGCTCATCGGCGCGGTCGGACTGGGCATCCCCCTGGTCATCACCGCGATGCCGGAGTTCGGCATGTTCGCCGTCGGCGCGGCCCTCGCCGCCGTGACGGCCGCGCTCGGCGGGGGAGTGGTGGCCCAGGTCCTGGTGTTCGTGACCGTGTCGGTCGCGCTCATCGCCGTCGTCCGCCCCCTCGCCAACCGCCACCGCGACCAACGCCCCCAACACCGCAGCGGCATCGAGGCGTTGAAGGGCAGGAGCGCCCTCGTCCTGGAACGCGTCGACGGCAGCGGCGGCCGCATCAAGCTCGCCGGCGAGATCTGGTCCGCGCGCACCCTCGACTCGGACACCAGTTTCGAACCCGGCCAGTCCGTCGACGTCGTCGACATCGACGGGGCGACCGCGGTCGTCATGTGAGAACCACCCGACTCGCGACCCCAGGGTCTGCGAGACTCCGATCAACGGGGCAGCACAGACAGCCGGAAGGGCACGGGGAACCGCATGCAACCGATCATCATCGTCCTGATCATTCTGGTGGTTCTGGTCTTCATCGCACTGGTCAAGACGATCCAGGTGATCCCGCAGGCCAGCGCCGCCATCGTCGAGCGGTTCGGCCGCTACACCCGCACCCTCAACGCGGGCCTTAACATCGTCGTCCCGTTCATCGACTCGATCCGCAACCGGATCGACCTCCGCGAACAGGTCGTCCCCTTCCCGCCGCAGCCGGTCATCACCCAGGACAACCTGGTGGTCAACATCGACACGGTCATCTACTACCAGGTGACCGACGCCCGGGCCGCGACGTACGAAGTCGCCAGCTACATCCAGGCCATCGAGCAGCTCACCGTCACCACCCTGCGCAACATCATCGGCGGCATGGACCTGGAACGCACCCTCACCTCCCGCGAGGAGATCAACGCGGCCCTGCGCGGCGTACTCGACGAGGCAACCGGCAAGTGGGGCATCCGCGTCAACCGCGTCGAGCTCAAGGCCATCGAGCCGCCGACCTCCATCCAGGACTCGATGGAGAAGCAGATGCGCGCCGACCGCGACAAGCGCGCCGCGATCCTCCAGGCCGAAGGTGTCCGCCAGTCCGAGATCCTGCGCGCCGAGGGTGAGAAGCAGTCGTCCATCCTGCGCGCCGAAGGTGACGCCAAGGCGGCCGCCCTGCGCGCCGAGGGCGAGGCCCAGGCCATCCGTACGGTCTTCGAGTCCATCCACGCCGGCGACGCCGACCAGAAGCTCCTCGCCTACCAGTACCTCCAGATGCTCCCGAAGATCGCAGAAGGCGACGCCAACAAGCTCTGGATCGTGCCCAGCGAGATCGGCGACGCCCTCAAGGGCCTCTCCGGCGCCATGGGCAACTTCGGTCCCATGGGCGGCGGTTCGGGCTTCAACCCGGCCGGCTCCGGCAAGGACGGCGCGAGCGCGGCCGACAAGGCCGCCGCGGACCGCCGCGAACAGCCCCCCATCGACTGACCGGCCGCCGCCTGTTGCATGATCAGTGAGGCCCCTCGACCTTCACGGCGGGGAGGCGACTCACTCATGCGAAGGGGATGGCAGCGTCCATGTCCATCTGGGAATCACTCGCGGTCTTCGCCGCAGGCGTCGGAGCCGGCACCATCAACACCATCGTCGGCTCCGGCACCCTCATCACCTTCCCCGTCCTGCTCGCCACAGGACTGCCGCCGGTCACCGCCAACGTGTCCAACACCCTCGGTCTCGTGCCCGGCTCGATCAGCGGCGCCATCGGCTACCGCAAGGAACTCAAGGGCCAGCGCGCCCGCATCCTGCGGCTCGGCGCCGTCTCCCTCGTCGGCGGACTCGGCGGCGCGATCCTGCTCCTCACCCTGCCGTCGGACTCCTTCAACACGATCGTGCCCGTCCTCATCGGACTGGCCCTCGTCCTCGTCGTCCTCCAGCCGCGCCTCGCCGCCGCCCTGCGCGCCCGCCAGGAAGCCGCGGGCGGCGACACCGGACACCCCGACGGCGGCCCCGCCCTGCTGACCGGAATGCTGCTCTCCAGCGCCTACGGCGGCTACTTCGGCGCCGCCCAAGGAGTGCTCTACCTCGGTCTGATGGGGCTGCTGCTCCACGATGACCTGCAACGGATCAACGCCGTCAAGAACGTCGTCGCCGCCCTCGTCAACGGCATCGCGGCCGTCTTCTTCCTCTTCGTCGCCGACTTCGACTGGACGGCCGTGGTCCTCATCGCCCTCGGCTCCACCCTCGGCGGCCAGATCGGCGCGAAGGTCGGCCGCCGACTGCCCCCGACGGTGCTGCGCGCCGTCATCGTCGCAGTCGGGATCATCGCCATCGTCCAACTGCTCCTGCGCTGAACGGCGTAGTGCGCCTACGCAGCCCAGCGCAGCCGCGTGCCTCGACGGACTAGGCGGTACGCGCCAGCCACTCGGGCAATACCTCGCGCCCGCCGGAACCCAGCGCGAGCAGCATCGCGTCCGCCGGCGACGGAACGAACGGCTTGCGGAGCAACGGCATCCCCGCCTCCTCCGGAGTGCGGGCCGCCTTGCGGTGGTTGTCCTCCGCACAGGACGCCACCGTGTTCAGCCAGGTGTCGCCACCCCCCTGGGCCCGCGGAAGCACGTGGTCCACGGTCGTCGCACGCTTCCCGCAGTACGCGCACCGGTGCTGGTCACGGGCCAGCACGCCCCGCCGCGACCAAGGAGCGTGTCTTCGGAACGGCACCCGAACGTACCGGCAGAGCCTGATCACCCGCGGCATCGGTAGCTCCATCGTGGCCGCCCGGACACGCAGCTCGGGATGCGACTGTTCGACCACGGCCTTGTCCTGGAGCACCAGTACCACAGCCCGGTTCAACGTCACCGTCGACAGCGGCTCGAAGCTCGCATTCAGCACCAGCGTGTCCCGCATCTCGCCCACCTCCCGTGTGCAGGCCCGCGACCTCCCTGGCGGCAAGGCCCGGAACCACTCTGGCCGCGCGCGCCACGCGGGACAACGCAATAAAAATGCCCGGTCCTGGCCGTCTTTAGACCAGGACCGGGCAAACGCTCGGGAAACGATCAGCTCGCCGGAGCCTCGTACTCACCGATCAGCTGCGCACGGCCCAACGTGTGGAACCTCAGGTTGAACCCGACGACCGCCGGCGAGACGTCCGAGCCGGGCCCGAGCTTCTCCTGGTCCACCGCGTACACGGTGAACACGTACCGGTGGCGCTCCCCGGCAGGCGGGGCGGCCCCGCCGAAGTCCTTCGTCCCGTAGTCGTTGCGCACGTGCACGGCCCCGGCCGGCAACCCCTCGAACTTCCCGCCGCCCGCCCCGGCCGGCAACTCCGTCACCGAGGCCGGGATGTCGAAGAGCACCCAGTGCCAGAACCCGCTGCCCGTCGGCGCGTCCGGGTCGAAGCACGTCACGGCGAAGCTCTTCGTCCCCTCCGGGAACCCCTCCCACCGCAGGTGCGGCGAGCGGTTCCCGGCCGACTGGACCTGGGCCTCCCCGAGATCCGCGCCGGGTGCCAGGTCGTCACTCACCACGGAGAAGGAATCGACCTCCGGGTGGAAGTCGTGCGGAAGAGGCGCCCTGCTCTGCTCGGCCACTGCTGAACCTCCTGATCGCTTAACCAGTACCGCCCCGAGCCTAAACAGCCCTCAGAACCAGTTGCGGTGCGAACCCACGGAGGCGATCCACTGGTTCAGATACGCCGCCCAGTCGGTCCCCTCGTACGACTGCAGACCCACCTGGAAGCAGCGGTAGGTGTCGCTGCCCTCGGAGAAGAGGCCCGGCTTCTTGTCCATCTCCAGGACGACGTCCATCTCACGGCCGTCCGAGACGAACGTCAGCTCCACCTGGTTCAGCCCCCGGTACTGCGACGGCGGAAGGAACTCGATCTCCTGGTAGAACGGCAGCGTCTGCCGCGTCCCGCGGATGTGCCCGCGCTCCATGTCCGCCGAGCGGAACGAGAAACCGAGCCGACGGAACGCGTCCAAGATCGCCTGCTGCGCCGGAACCGGGTGCACGTTGATCGGGTCCAGGTCACCCGCGTCCACCGCCCGGGCGATCTCCAGCTCCGTGCTCACCCCGATGTTCATGCCCCGCAGGTGCTGGCCCTCGAAATGGGTGATCGGCGTCTCCCACGGGATCTCCAGCCCGAACGGCACCACGTGCAGCGCACCCGGCTGGACCTGGAACGCACCGCCCAGCCGCTGCTTCGCGAAGACGATGTCCTGCTTGTGCTCCTGGTCGCCGCCCTCCACCTCCACCCGCGCCTGGAGCCCGACCGACAACCCCTCGATCTGCTGCTCGACGGAACCGCCCTGGATGCGGACCTCGCCCTGGACGATGCCGCCCGGAACGACGTTCGGTTCGGTGATGACGGTGTCCACCGAGGCACCACCGGCACCCAGCGCCGCGAACAGCTTCCTGAACCCCATGCTCTGACTCCCCTTTGAAGCTCTGTGACGTAAAGGCTGGTGACTACCCCTACAAACGCGGAACCCTAGGCCCCGGTTGCAAGCGCACGACCTCCAGTACGCTCGACTGGATGAGCGCGCGACCCGACCGTACGCCCCTGCCCCGGTCCTTCTTCGACCGCCCGGTCCTCACCGTGGCCCCCGACCTGCTCGGCCGCACCCTGGTCCGGCGGACCGCCGAGGGC
>NZ_CP109022.1:0-1682500 GCF_036226825.1 Streptomyces sp. NBC_00667 | reverse complement strand
TGGTAACTATAACCATCCTAAGGTAGCGAAATTCCTTGTCGGGTAAGTTCCGACCTGCACGAATGGCGTAACGACTTCTCGACTGTCTCAACCATAGGCCCGGTGAAATTGCACTACGAGTAAAGATGCTCGTTTCGCGCAGCAGGACGGAAAGACCCCGGGACCTTTACTACAGTTTGATATTGGTGTTCGGTTCGGCTTGTGTAGGATAGGTGGGAGACTTTGAAGCCGTGACGCCAGTCATGGTGGAGTCGCCGTTGAAATACCACTCTGGTCGTGCTGGATGTCTAACCTCGGTCCGTGATCCGGATCAGGGACAGTGTCTGATGGGTAGTTTAACTGGGGCGGTTGCCTCCCAAAGAGTAACGGAGGCGCCCAAAGGTTCCCTCAGCCTGGTTGGCAATCAGGTGTTGAGTGTAAGTGCACAAGGGAGCTTGACTGTGAGACCGACGGGTCGAGCAGGGACGAAAGTCGGGACTAGTGATCCGGCGGTGGCTTGTGGAAGCGCCGTCGCTCAACGGATAAAAGGTACCCCGGGGATAACAGGCTGATCTTCCCCAAGAGTCCATATCGACGGGATGGTTTGGCACCTCGATGTCGGCTCGTCGCATCCTGGGGCTGGAGTCGGTCCCAAGGGTTGGGCTGTTCGCCCATTAAAGCGGTACGCGAGCTGGGTTTAGAACGTCGTGAGACAGTTCGGTCCCTATCCGCTGTGCGCGTAGGAATATTGAGAAGGGCTGTCCCTAGTACGAGAGGACCGGGACGGACGAACCTCTGGTGTGCCAGTTGTCCTGCCAAGGGCATGGCTGGTTGGCTACGTTCGGGAGGGATAACCGCTGAAAGCATCTAAGCGGGAAGCCTGCTTCAAGATGAGTATTCCCACCTCCTTGAGAGGGTAAGGCTCCCAGTAGACGACTGGGTTGATAGGCCAGATGTGGAAGCCCGGTAACGGGTGGAGCTGACTGGTACTAATAGGCCGAGGGCTTGTCCTCAGTTGCTCGCGTCCACTGTGTTAGTTCTGAAGCAACGAACAGTTGCTGGTTTCTTGAGCTGGAACACAACTACAAAGTGTGCTTGTTCGCTCGAAACCGATAGGGTTTCGGTGGTCATAGCGTTAGGGAAACGCCCGGTTACATTCCGAACCCGGAAGCTAAGCCTTTCAGCGCCGATGGTACTGCAGGGGGGACCCTGTGGGAGAGTAGGACACCGCCGAACAATCTTTCAAAGGACCCTTGGTCCAGCGTTCAACGCTGGACCAAGGGTCTTTTTGTTTTTCTACCTCTTTACGCCGAAGCGCGGCCATGGGTTGGTTGCGCGAGAATGACTAGCGGTACCCCGAAGACAGGAGTCACACCCATGTCCAACTCTCCCGACGATCGTCCGGAGCGCGAGCCTCGTCGCAACGACGGCGGTGACAGGGGCGGCTACCGCGGGGGCCGTGACGACCGTGGCGGTGACCGTGGTGGTTTCCGTCGCGATGACCGCGGTGGCCGTCCGACCGGTGGTGGCGGCGGCTTCCGCCGCGACGACCGTGGCGGGCGTCCCGCCGCCGGCGGTGACCGGCCCAGCGGTGGTGGCTACCCGCGCCGCGATGACCGTGGTGGGGACCGTCCCTCGTTCCGTCGCGATGACCGTGGTGAGCGTCCGAGCTACCCGCGTCGTGATGACCGTGGTGACCGTCCGACCGGTGGTGGTTTCCAGCGCCGTGACGACCGCGGTGGCGACCGTCCCAGCTACCCGCGTCGTGACGACCGGGGTGACCGTCCCACCGGTGGTGGCTTCCAGCGTCGTGATGACCGTGGTGACCGTCCGACCGGTGGTGGTTTCCAGCGCCGCGATGACCGCGGCGGGGACCGTCCCAGCTACCCGCGTCGCGACGACCGTGGTGACCGTCCCACCGGTGGTGGCTTCCAGCGTCGTGATGACCGTGGTGACCGTCCGACCGGTGGTGGTTTCCAGCGCCGCGATGACCGCGGCGGGGACCGTCCCAGCTACCCCCGTCGTGACGACCGTGGTGACCGTCCCACCGGTGGTGGCTTCCAGCGTCGTGACGACGACCGTGGTGGGTTCCGCGGTGGTCGTGACGACCGCGGCGGGGACCGCCCGAGCTACCCGCGCCGCGATGACCGCGGTGGGGACCGTCCCTCGTTCCGTCGTGACGACCGTGGTGAGCGTCCCAGCTACCCGCGCCGTGACGACCGTGGTGACCGTCCGACCGGTGGTGGCTTCCAGCGCCGCGATGACCGCGGCGACCGCCCCAGCTACCCCCGTCGTGACGACCGTGGTGACCGTCCCACCGGTGGTGGCTTCCAGCGTCGTGACGACGACCGTGGTGGGTTCCGCGGTGGTCGTGACGACCGCGGCGGGGACCGCCCGAGCTACCCGCGCCGCGATGACCGCGGCGGGGACCGCCCCAGCTACCCCCGTCGTGACGACCGCGGCGACCGTCCCAGCTACCCGCGTCGTGATGACCGTGGTGACCGTCCGACCGGTGGTGGCTTCCAGCGTCGTGACGACCGCGGCGGGGACCGTCCCAGCTACCCCCGTCGTGATGACCGTGGTGAGCGTCCGAGCTACCCGCGTCGCGACGACCGTGGTGACCGCCCCACCGGTGGTGGCTTCCAGCGCCGTGACGACCGCGGTGGCGACCGCCCCAGCTACCCCCGTCGTGACGACCGCGGCGACCGCGGCGGCGACCGTGGTGGGTTCCGTGGTGGCCGCGATGACCGCGGTGGTTACCGTGGCCGCGACGACCGCGGCGGTGACCGCGACTTCCGCGCCGACCGCGACCGTGACCCGGTCAAGCGGCTTCCGATCGACGAGGACATCACCGGTCACGAGATCGACGCCGATGTGCGTCAGGAGCTCCTGAGCCTGCCCAAGGGCCTGGCCGAGGAGGTCTCGCGCAACCTGGTCATGGTGGCCCGGCTGATCGACGAGGACCCCGAGCAGGCGTACGCGTATGCCCGCATCGCCCTGCGGCTCGCCTCCCGCGTCGCCGCCGTCCGTGAGGCCGCCGGCTTCGCCGCGTACGCCACGCAGAAGTACAGCGAGGCGCTCGCGGAGTTCCGCGCCGCCAAGCGGATGACCGGTTCCGTCGAGCTGTGGCCCGTCATGGCCGACTGCGAGCGCGGCCTCGGCCGCCCGGAGCGGGCCCTCGCCATGGCCGGCGAGCCCGAGGTGCAGAAGCTGGACAAGGCCGGTCAGGTCGAGATGCGTCTCGTCGCCGCTGGTGCCCGCCGCGACATGGGCGAGCTGGACGCCGCGATCGTGACCCTGCAGAGCCCGGAGCTGGCGTCGAACTCCGTGCAGCCGTGGACCGCGCGTCTGCGGTACGCCTACGCCGACGCCCTGCTGGCGGCCGGCCGTGAGGACGAGGCCCGCGAGTGGTTCGCCAAGACCGCCGAGGCCGACAAGGACCAGGCGACCGACGCCTCCGACCGGCTCGCCGAGCTGGACGGGGTGGAGTTCGTGGACGCGTCCCTGCCGGACGACGAGGATGACGTCGAGGGCCTCGAAGCCGCCGACGACCTCGACCTCGACGAGGACGCGGACGAGGACGACGCCGAGGTGGCGGCCGCCGAGCGTGCCGCCGACCAGGCCGAGTACTACGACGAGGACGACGAGGAGTACGAACCCCTCGACGAAGCCGACGCCGCCGGCGACGGGGAGCGGACCGAGGGCCGCGACAAGGCCTGACGGCTGAACTGAAAGGGCGGTACCCCCTTCCCGGGTGTACCGCCCTTTCGCATGTCCGCAGCCTGTCGCAGCCGCTGTCCGCAGTCTGTCGCAGCCGCTCTTCCGCGGTGGCGCGGCGCGGGTTCAGTCCAGGCTGCGCAGTACCAGGCCGGTCGCCGGCTTGGGGCCGAAGGACGTGGACTTGCGGGGCATCGTGACGCCCTGGCGGGCCAGGTCCCGGACCACGTCCTCACGCACGGGGTGCAGCAGCACCGCCGTGCCGCCGTGGCGTTCGGCCATCTCCACGGTGGCGGCGGCGTCGTGGATGTAGGAGATGTGCTCCGGCTCGTCGGGGATCCGCCACAGGGTGTCGAGGAGGGCCGCGTGCAGGACCGTCGCGTCCAGTCGGCGCCAGGCCTCGGGGCGGTCGTGGCGGACGGTGCGCTCGATGAGGTCCGGGTCCGGGTCGGTGACCAGGTGGAAGGTGCCGTCGCCGGCGAGCAGGAAGGCGTTGCCGCGTTCCGACGCGTCGGTGAGGGCTTCCAGCGCGAGCGGGAGCGGGCCTTCCACCCCACGGATCCGGAACGATCCGCCGAGCGCGTCCAGCGCCTGCGCCTTCGGCAGCCGGCGCAGCATCCGGTGGATGGCACGGACCTGGAGCGGGTAGCGCGCGGTGTCCACGAGCAGGACCAGGCCGAAGTCCCAGGCGGTGGGCGAAGGGTGCTCCTGCTGGAGGCGCAGGTACGTCGCCCAGCGGTGGTGTCCGTCGGCGATCAGGGCCTGGCGGTGGCCGAGGTCGGCGGTGACGGCGGCCAGGTCGGCCGGGTCGGTGATGGCCCACAGGCTGTGCCGGAACCCGTCCTCGGTGACGGTGGAGAGCAGCGGCTCCCGCCGGGCGGTCCGTTCGATGACGGCGGCCGCGCCCGTGGCCGGGTCGCCGCCGCGGTACGTGAGGAGGAGGGGTTCGAGGTTGGCGGAGGTCGCGCGCATCAGGCCGGCGCGGTCGGTGACCACGTGCGGCATGACGTCCTCGTGCGGCAGGACGATCCCGTCGTCGGCGCTGGTCAGGGCCAGGGCGCCGATGACACCGCGCTGGAGGACCCCGGGCTTTCGCTGCTCGTAGACGTAAAGGGCGGGCTCGGGGTCGGCGCTGAGGACGCCTTCGGCGAGCCAGTGGCGCATGGTGCGCGCGGCCTGTTCGTTGCGGGCGGTGGGGGTGTCGGCCTGGGGCAGGATCAGGCGGACGATGTTGTGCGGGTCGGCGGATTCGAGGTAGTCGACTCCGTCGGGTCGTACGACCACGTCGTAGGGCGGTGAGGTGACGGCGGCCAGGCTGCCGACGCGCTCGGGGTCATAGCGCAGTCCGTGGAAGGGGATCAGGCGCAGCCCTCGGTCCGCGATACCAGGTGTGGTCATTGGTGCATGGTAAGACGCGTCTCACGGTGCGGGATGATCGGGGGAGCGACTGAGCAGGGCAGAGCAGGGCACGTAGGGACAGAACCGATCGAAGACCGAGCGGACGAGGGAGCGGACACGATGACCCGGCAGAGCAGGACCAGTCCCGCGGGCAGTGAGCGGAGTCTGCACCAGGCGTACGACACGGCCCTGCTGGACCTGGACGGGGTGGTGTACGCGGGCGGGAGGGCCATCGCGCACGCGGTGGAGTCGCTGGGGACCGCCCGGGCGCAGGGCATGCACCTCGCGTACGTCACCAACAACGCGCTGAGGACCCCGGACGCGGTGGCGGAGCACCTGTGCGAGCTGGGCATTCCGACGGAGGCGGGGGAAGTGATCACCTCGGCGCAGGCGGTGGCCCGGCTGATCGCCGATCAGGTGGCGCCGGGGTCGAAGGTGCTGGTGATCGGTGGCGAAGGACTGCGGGTCGCGCTGCGGGAGCGCGGGCTGGTGCCGGTGGAGTCGGCCGACGAGGAGGACCTGGCGGCGGTCGTGCAGGGGTACGGGGGCCCGGACCTGGCGTGGGGCCGGTTCGCGGAGGCTTCGTACGCCATCAACCGGGGGGTGCCCTGGTACGCGTCGAACACGGACCTGACGATCCCGGGGGCGCGCGGGATCGCGCCGGGCAACGGGGCCGCCGTGGAGGTGGTGCGGATCGCCACGGGCGCGGAGCCGCAGGTGGCGGGCAAGCCGCTGCCGCCGATGCACCGGGAGACGGTGCTGCGGACGGGGGCGGAGCGGCCGCTGGTGGTGGGGGACCGCCTGGACACCGACATCGAGGGCGCGTTCAACGGGGAGGTGGACTCGCTGCTGGTGCTCACCGGGGTGACGGACGCGGCGCAGCTGCTGCGGGCCGAGCCCAAGCACCGGCCGACGTACGTGGACCGGGACCTGCGCGGGCTGTTGACCGGGCAGCCGGAGGTCGTGGCGGCCGGCGACGGGTTCCGCTGCGGTGCGTGGACGGCGGTCGCGCTGGACGACGTACTCACTCTGCGGGGCGAGGACGGTGACCCGCTGGACGGGCTCCGGGCGCTGTGCGCGGCGGCCTGGACGGCGGCGGGGGACGGTTCTTCGGCACTGGACGCGCAGAAGGCGCTGGCGCGGCTGGGGTGGTAGACCGTTCCCGGGCCTGACCGCCGGGTTCCCGCTCGTGCAGGATAGGCTAACCTAACTTGCGTGTTGGTCGAGAGTCCCCCCGAAGTGAGCGCCGCGCCCGTCGCCACCCGCGCCCGCCAAGGCGCCCGTGCCGCCGGTCTGTTGGCCGCGCTCGTGGTGCTGGCCGTGGTCGCGGTGGCGAGCATCGCCGTAGGCGCCAAGCAGATGCCCCTCGACCAGGTCTGGCACGGCCTGTTCCACTACGCGGGCACCCCGGGCGATGTGGTGGTGCGCGACCTGAGGGTCCCGCGGACCCTGCTCGGTGTGCTCGTGGGCCTCGGTCTCGGGCTGTCGGGCGCGGTGATGCAGGCGCTGACCCGCAACCCGCTCGCCGAACCCGGCATCCTCGGCGTCAACGCGGGCGCCGCGGCCGCCGTCGTCTCGGCGATCAGCTTCTTCGGCGCCTCCTCGCTCGGCGAGTTCGTGTGGTGGGCCTTCCTCGGAGCGGCCGTCGTCTCGGTCGTGGTGTACGTGCTCGGCGGCAGCCGCAGCGCGACGCCGGTGCGCCTCGCGCTCGCCGGTACGGCGGCCAGCGCCGCCCTGGTCGGCTACATCAACGCCGTGCAGCTGATGGACAGCAAGGCCCTGGACAAGCTCCGCTTCTGGACGGTCGGTTCACTGGCGTCGGCCACCATGGACACCGTCCGGCAAGTCGCCCCCTTCCTGCTGGTCGGGGCGGTGATGGCGCTTACGCTCGGCCGGCCGCTCAACGCCATGGCCATGGGCGACGACACCGCTCGGGCGCTCGGCGCGAACCTGACGCGGACCCGGATCGCCGCGATGGCCGCCATCACCCTGCTGTGCGGGGCGGCGACCGCCGCATGCGGGCCGATCACCTTCATCGGGCTGATGATCCCGCACCTGGTGCGGCTCATCACCGGCCCGGACATGCGCTGGGTCCTCGCCTACTCCGCGGTGCTGTCCCCCGCACTGCTGCTGGGCGCCGACGTCATCGGACGGGTCGTCACCCGCCCCGCCGAGCTGCAGGTCGGCATCGTCACCGCGCTCGTCGGCGGCCCGGTCTTCATCTACCTCGTCCGGCGCAAGAGGATGGCCCAGCTGTGATGCGGACGGGCGACCCGAAGCCGCGCGAGGCCGCGAAGAGCCGGTCGCGGGTGCTGCGCGGACCCGGCAGGTCGGCGCTGCGGCTGGAGCCGCGCGCCCTGGCCGCCGGACTGCTGCTGGCGGCCGTCGCGCTGGTCATGGCGATCGTGCTGATCGGCACCGGCGACTTCGAGATCGCGCCCTGGGACGTGGTGCGGACCCTGCTGGGGGAGGGCAGCCCCGCAGACGACTTCATCGTCAACGACCTGCGGCTGCCGCGGGTTCTCGTCGCGGTGCTCGTCGGGGCGGCGCTCGGGACGGCCGGCGCCGTCTTCCAGTCCGTGTCCCGCAACCCGCTGGGTTCCCCGGACCTGCTGGGCTTCAGCTACGGGTCGGCGGTCGGCGCGCTCGCCGTCATCACCCTCTTCCAGGGCGGCTCCGCCGCGGTGGCGGCGGGGGCGGTGGCCGGCGGCCTGCTGACGGGCGCGGCCGTGTACCTGGTCGCCTACAAGCAGGGCGTCCACGGCTACCGGCTCGTGCTCGTCGGCATCGGGGCCAGCGCCATGCTCCTCGCCCTCATCCAGTACCTGCTGACCAAGGCGAAGCTCGTCGACGCCACCCGGGCGATGGTGTGGCTGACCGGCTCGCTGGCCGGCCGGGACTGGTCGCAGGTGTGGCCGCTGCTGGCGACCTGCGCGGTGGTGTTCCCGCTCGTCCTCGGGCAGGGCAGGGCGCTGCGGATGATGGAGATGGGCGACGACGCCGCGTACGCCCTCGGCGTCAGGGTCGAACGGACCCGCATGCTGCTGATGGCGGCGGCGATCGTCTTGACCACGGCGGCCTCCGCCGCGGCCGGCCCGATCAGCTTCGTCGCGCTGGCGGCGCCCCAACTGGCCCGGCGCCTGACCCGCTCCAGCGGGCCGAACCTGCTCGCCGGAGCGCTGATGGGCTCCGTGCTGCTGCTGGTGTCGGACTGGGCCTCGCAGCGGGCCTTCGGGGCGGACCAGCTGCCGGTGGGTGTGGTGACCGGTCTGGTCGGCGGGGTGTACCTGCTCTGGCTGCTCGTCAGCGAACGCAGAGCAGGACGTATATGAGCGACTCGAGGAGTGGGCAAGTGCAGCAGCGGCTGACCGCGCGGAACGTGACGCTCGGCTACGACCAGCGGGTCATCGCCGAGGACCTCTCGGTGGAGATCCCCGACAACTCCTTCACGGTGATCGTCGGACCCAACGCCTGCGGCAAGTCCACGCTGCTGCGCGCCCTGTCGCGGATGCTGAAACCGTCGGCCGGGCAGGTCCTGCTGGACGGCCAGGCCATCGCCTCGATGCCGGCGAAGAAGGTGGCCAAGACGCTGGGGCTGCTCCCGCAGTCCTCGATCGCGCCCGACGGGATCACCGTCGCCGACCTCGTCTCGCGCGGCCGCTACCCGCACCAGGGGCTGCTGCGGCAGTGGTCGCAGCAGGACGAGCAGGTCGTCGCCGAGTCGATGGCCGCGACCGGTGTCGCGGAGCTGGCCGGCCGGGCGGTGGACGAGCTGTCGGGCGGGCAGCGGCAGCGCGTGTGGATCGCGATGGCACTGGCCCAGCAGACCCCCCTGCTGTTGCTGGACGAGCCGACCACCTACCTGGACATCCAGCACCAGCTGGACGTCCTGGACCTGTGCGCCGAACTGCACGAGAACCAGGGGCGGACCCTGGTCGCGGTGCTGCACGACCTCAATCACGCCGCCCGCTACGCCACGCACCTGATCGCGCTGCGCGGAGGGGTCGTCGTGGCCGAGGGACCGCCCGCCGAGGTGGTCACCGCCGCGCTGGTGGAGGAGGTGTTCGGGCTGCGCTGCCAGATCATCGAAGACCCGCAGACCGGTACGCCGCTGGTGATCCCGGCGGCCCGGAAGGCCCGGGCGCGACTGGCAGCCTGAACCCGGCTCCCGGACCCCGGACCCGGCTCCGGGCCCCTGAACCGTGCTCCGGGCCTGCCCCTGAACCCTGCTCCGGGACTCAGAGCAGGCGCTTGAGGCGGATCAGGTCGCGGAAACCGGCCTCCAGCCTGACCCGGCCCGAGGCCCAGGCCCGGGCGAACCGCAGCTCGCCCGCGACCAGCGCGACCAGGTCGTCGCCCGTCATCGCGAGCCGGATCTCCGCCTTGGTGGCGGGCGGCCCGGGAGTGAGGGCGTCGACCCGGATCCGGCCCCCGTCGAGGCGACCGGTGAAGGTCTGGTCCAGGTCGGTGATGTGGCAGCTGAGGGAGCGGTCGAGCGCGACCGCGCCGCGCACGTCGCCCTCGGCGCCGGCCAGGTTGTCTGAGAGTCGGTCGAGTGCCTCGCGGCACTCCTCGGTGGTAGCCATCGTGACCACGACGCTACCGCAGAGCCGTACGTGGTCGCGGCGCGCTTCGCGGTAGCGTCGGAGCATGACCGACCAAGCACCGGAAGCCGCCGCGGAGGCACCCGAGGCCCCCGCCGAGCCCGCCGGTCCCGCGCCGCTGGGCGTCGTACGCACCCCCACCGGCCACTCGGGGGTGGACGGTCTGCTGGAGCGGCTGGCGGCCGTCGACCACCTCACGGCCGACGGACACGCCGGGGTGTACGAGGATGTGCACAGGGGGTTGCGCGACGCGCTGACCGCGCTGGACGCACCGCCCGTCCCCGGACCGTACGAAAACAGGAGCTGAACCGAACGTGGCAGGAGTGGCACGCCGCCGCCTGGACGCCGAACTGGTACGCCGCAGCATGGCCCGCTCGCGGGAGCACGCGGCCCAGCTGATCGCCGCGGGCCGGGTGACCGTGGGCGGCACCACCGCCACCAAGGCGGCCACCCAGGTCGAGACCAGCGCGGCCCTCGTCGTCCTCAAGGACGACAGCGACCCCGACTACGTCTCGCGGGGCGGCCACAAACTGGCCGGCGCCCTCGCGGCCTTCCAGCCGCGGGGCCTGGTGGTCGAGGGCCGCCGGGCGCTGGACGCCGGCGCCTCGACCGGCGGTTTCACCGACGTGCTGCTGCGCGCCGGAGTCGCCCACGTCATGGCGGTGGACGTCGGCTACGGGCAGCTCGCCTGGTCCCTGCAGAGCGACGACCGGGTCACCGTCAAGGACCGCACCAACGTCCGCGAGCTGACCGTCGAGCTGCTCGACGGGGTTCCGGTGGACCTGGTCGTCGGGGACCTGTCCTTCATCTCCATCGGCCTGGTGCTGCCCGCGCTCGTACGCTGCTGCGCGCCCGGCGCGGACCTGGTGCTGATGGTCAAGCCGCAGTTCGAGGTCGGCAAGGACCGGCTCGGCAGCGGCGGAGTGGTGCGCAGCCCCGAGCTGCGCGCGGAGGCCGTACGGGACGTCGCGGCGCAGGCCTGGAAGCTGGGGCTGGGGGTGCTCGGGGTGACCGCGAGCCCGCTGCCCGGGCCGTCGGGCAACGTCGAGTACTTTCTGTGGCTGCGGGCGGGCGCACCGGCACTCGACCCGGGGGATGTCGATCGTGCAGTGGCGGAGGGGCCGCAGTGACCGATGCAGCGGGAACATCAGGAGCGGGAACGTCAGGAGCGGACGGGGCGGAGGTCGCGGGTTCGACGGCGGGACGGACCGTTTTCCTCGTCGCGCACACCGGGCGGCCGGCGGCCATCCGCAGCGCCGAACTCGTCGTGCGGGGCCTGCTGAGGTCGGGGCTGGGCGTACGGGTCCTCGCCGACGAGGCGGTGGACCTGCCGCTGGCGCCCGGGGTGGAGCTGGTCGCCGAGGCCACGCCCGAGGCACTGGAGGGGTGCGAGCTGCTCATCGTGCTGGGCGGTGACGGGACCCTGCTGCGCGGCGCGGAGTTCGCCCGCGGCTCGGGGGTGCCGATGCTGGGGGTGAACCTGGGCCGGGTGGGCTTCCTCGCCGAGGCGGAGCGGGACGACCTGGACAAGGTCGTGGACCGGGTGGTGACGCGCGCGTACGAGGTCGAGGAGCGGATGACCCTCGACGTGCTCGTGCGGACCAACGGTGACGTGGTCCACCGCGACTGGGCGCTGAACGAGGCCGCCGTCCAGAAGGTGTCCCCGGAGCGGATGCTGGAGGTGGTCCTGGAGATCGACGGGCGCCCGGTGTCCGGCTTCGGCTGCGACGGGATCGTCTGCGCGACGCCGACGGGCTCGACCGCGTACGCCTTCTCGGCGGGCGGGCCGGTGGTCTGGCCGGAGGTGGAGGCGCTGCTGATGGTGCCGATCAGTGCGCACGCGCTGTTCGCGAAGCCGCTGGTGACCTCGCCGGACTCGGTGCTGGCGGTGGAGGTGCAGACCGGGACCCCGCACGGGGTCCTGTGGTGTGACGGACGGCGCACGCTGGAGCTGCCGTCCGGGGCGCGGGTGGAGGTCCGGCGCGGGACGGTGCCGGTGCGGCTCGCCCGGCTGCACCACGCGTCCTTCACCGACCGGCTCGTGGCGAAGTTCGCCCTGCCCGTTTCGGGCTGGCGCGGTGCGCCGCATTAGTGCCGCTATTAGCACATCCGTTCGGGAACCTCTCGAAGGGTGACGTCGCATGGCACCGCTGAAACCTCGGTATCGTCGTCCCGTGCTTGAGGAGATGCGGATACGGTCGCTCGGGGTTATCGACGACGCGGTGGTCGAGCTGTCGCCCGGTTTCACCGCGGTGACCGGCGAGACCGGCGCGGGCAAGACGATGGTCGTCACCAGCCTCGGGCTGCTGCTCGGCGGTCGCGCCGACCCGGCCCTGGTGCGGATCGGCTCCAAGGCCGCCGTGGTCGAGGGCCGCGTCGTGCTGCCGCCCGGCGCCTCCGCGGCCCTGCGCGCCGAGGAGGCCGGCGCCGAGCTCGACGACGGCGCCCTGCTGATCAGCCGGACCATCTCCGCCGAAGGGCGGTCCCGCGCCCACGTCGGCGGCCGCTCCGTACCCGTCGGGCTGCTCGCCGAACTCGCCGACGACCTCGTCGCCGTCCACGGACAGACCGACCAGCAAGGACTGCTGCGCCCGGCCCGCCAGCGGCAGGCGCTCGACCGGTACGCGGGGAACGCGGTCGCCGTCCCCCTGGAGAAGTACACCGGCGCCTACCGGCGGCTGCGCGCCGTCGCCGCCGAGCTGGAGGAGATCACCACCCGGGCCCGGGAACGCGCCCAGGAGGCGGACCTGCTGCGGTTCGGGCTGGACGAGATCGCGGCCGTCGAACCGCTGCCCGGCGAGGACACGGAACTGGCGGCCGAGGCCGAGCGGCTGGGCCACGCCGAATCCCTCGCCTCCGCCGCGCAGGCCGCGCACGCCGCCCTCGCGGGCAACCCGGAGGACCCGGAGGGCATCGACGCCAACACGCTCGTCGCGGGCGCGCACCGGGCGCTGGAGTCCGTACGGGCCCACGACCCGGCGCTGGGCGCGCTCGCGGAGCGCATCGGGGAGCTGGGCATCCTGCTGGCCGACGTGGCCGGGGAACTCGCCGGGTACGCCGACGACCTCGACGCCGACCCGCTGCGGCTGGCCGCGGTGGAGGAACGCCGGGCGGCCCTCACCCAGCTCACCCGCAAGTACGGGGACTCCATCGACTCCGTCCTCCAGTGGGCCCAGCAGGGATCCGCGCGACTGCTGGAACTGGACGGCGACGACGAGCGGATCGCGGAACTGACCGCCGAGCGGGACGGGCTGCGGTCCGAACTCTCGCAGCTGGCACAGGCGCTGACGGACGCCCGGGTGGAGGCGGCCTCGCGGTTCGCCTCCGACGTCACGGCCGAGCTGGCCTCGCTGGCGATGCCGCACGCCCGCGTCACCTTCGACATCCGCCAGACCGAGGACCCCGAGGGGGTGGAGGTCCACGGCAGGCCCGTCGCGTACGGTCCCGCGGGCGCGGACGAGGTGGAGCTGCTGCTGGCCCCGCACCCCGGCGCGCAGCCCAGGCCGATCGCCAAGGGTGCCTCGGGCGGTGAGCTGTCGCGGGTCATGCTGGCGGTGGAGGTCGTCTTCGCCGGGTCCGACCCGGTGCCGACGTACCTCTTCGACGAGGTCGACGCGGGCGTCGGCGGCAAGGCGGCCGTGGAGGTGGGGCGCCGGCTCGCGAAGCTGGCCCGCTCGGCGCAGGTCGTCGTCGTCACCCACCTGCCGCAGGTCGCGGCCTTCGCGGACCGGCAGCTGCTGGTGGAGAAGACGGTCGACGGATCGGTGACGCGCAGCGGGGTCACGGTGCTGGAGGGCGAGGACCGGGTCCGCGAACTGTCGCGGATGCTGGCCGGCCAGGAGGACTCCGAGACGGCGCGCGCGCACGCCGAGGAACTGCTGGCGGCGGCCCGCGCGGACGGCTGACGCCCGGCGCCGTAGCCCGTGTGGGTGAGGCCGGAGGGAGTTCGGCGCCATCTCCCGCGGGATACGCGCCCGTATGGGCCCGGAACGCGCGTGCGGACTGGCATCCTGGGCGACGTCTCTGACTCCCACACCCTGGAGCTTCGGCCCGTGAGCAGCTCCCCGGTCCCGCCGCCCGTGCCCGCGCAGCCGTACGGGCGCGAACCGCTGCGCACCGTCCAGGTCCTCGGCGGCGCCGGAGCGGGGAGCTGTGCGCACGTGCGCTCCCTCGCGACCGGGCTCGCCGCGCGGGGCGTACGGGTCACGGTGTGCGCCCCCGTCGAGGCGGAGGGCGCGTACGACTTCACCGGCGCCGGGGCCGAGTTCACCCCCGACGCGGCAGCCGCCCTGCGGGCCGCCTGCGCGGGGGCCGACCTGGTGCACGCCCACGGGGTACGGGCCGGGATGCGGGCCGCGCTGGCGCTGCGCGGGGACCGGCGCGGGCGGCGGGCGCCGCTGGTGGTGACCTGGCACGGCGGAGCCCCGGAAACGGCGGGCGCGCTCGGGCAGATGAGCCGGCTGCTGGAACGGCACGTGGCGCGGGCGGCGTCGGTGGTGCTGGGGGCCTCTTCCGACCAGGTCGACCTGGCACGGCTGCGCGGGGCGCGGGACGCCCGGCTGGCGGCGGTGGCCTTACCGGTGGCGGCGGGGCCGGAGCCGGCGGTGGAGCCGGAAAAGGTGCGGGCGGAACTGGGCGCGGTGGAACGGCCGTTGCTGATCACGGTGGGCAGTCTGGTGGCGCGGCGGGGGTACGGGCTGCTGCTGGAGGCGGCGCGGGAGTGGCGGGCGCTGGACCCCGTACCGCTGCTGGTGATCGCGGGGGAGGGGCCGCTACGGGCGGAGCTGACCCGGCGCATCGAGGCGGAGGGCCTGCCGGTACGGCTGCTGGGGCGGCGCCGGGACGCGTACCGGCTGTTGGCGGCGGCGGACGTGGCGGTGCTGCCGAGCCGCTGGGAGGGCCGGTCGCTGCTGGCGCAGGAGGCCCTGCGGGCCGGGGTGGCGCTGGTGGCCACGCGGGTGGGGGGCGTGCCGGAACTGGTGGGGGAGGCGGCGGTGCTGGTGCCGTACGGGGACGCGGGGGCGATGGCGGCCGCGGTGACTGCCCTGCTCGCGGACCCGGCCCGGCGGGCGGCGCTCGCCGCGGCGGGGCGCGCGCAGGCGGCGACGTGGCCGTCGGAGGACGACACGGTGGCGCAGGTCCTGTCGGTCTACGACGAACTGACGGCCCCCCGCCGCCTCTGAGCAACCGCCGCGCCCCGGGCTGCGCCCACCCTTACCCGAGCCGTCCCGGCCCCGGGCTCCTACCCGAGCCGTCCCGGCCCCCGGGAGCGGTGCCCGCCTCGCCGGCGGCTCGACGGCCCCCTGCGGGGCTGTTCCCCTACCCGCCCTTCCCCCGTTCCCCGGGCTCCGCCCGGACCCGCGCCTCAATCGCCGGGGCTGGAGGCACCCCGGGCTCCGCCCGGACCCGCGCCTCAATCGCCGGCGGGGCTGGAACAACCCTGGGCCTGCGCCGATCGTCGGCGGGGCGCTTTGGGGTGAGCCCCCGGGGGCTGGGGGGTCCGGGCCGGGGAAACTCAGCCCCGCCGGCGATTGAGGCGCGGGGTCTGGGGCGGAGCCCCAGGACGACGGCCCGTTCGTGTCCGTCGGCCGCACCCCGCCCCGGCTCCGCCGGACGGAGTCCGGCGCAGCGGCGCGAAGCCGACAAGGCCCGCCGGGGCCGGGCCGTGCGAGCGGCGCGTCGAGAAGGGCGTGGCCCGCCGGGGCCGAGCCGTGCGAGCGGTGCGTCGAGAAGGGCGTGCCCCGCCGGGGCCGGGCCGTGCGGGCGGCGCGTCAAGAAGGGGTAGGGCTCGGGACGTGGCGGCGGGCGCGCAGGGCGAGGCTGAGGGAGAGGACCGTTTCGGGGTCGTCCAGGTCCGTGCCCAGGAGCTCCGAGATGCGGGCCAGGCGGTTGTACAGCGTCTGGCGGTTCAGGTGGAGCTCACGGGCCGTCTCCGCCTTGCGGCCCGCGTGGGCCAGGTACGTCTCCAGCGTGGGCAGCAGAGGCGGACGGGACGCGGCGTCGTGTACGCGCAGCGCCCCGATCGCGCGGTCCACGAACGCCGCCAGGTCGGGGTGCTCACGCAGCCGCCACAGCAGCAGGTCGATGTCCAGGCGGCGCGCGTCGTACCAGGGCCGGGCCGGCAGACCATGGGCCGCCGTCGCCGTCTCCGCCGCGTGGCGCAGGCCCGCCGAGGCCGCCGCCCAGCTGCCGGAGACGCCGACGACCACCGCCGGCGGCGCCCCCGCCCGGTCCAGGCCCGCACGTTCCACCCCCGCCCGCAGCGCGGCCGCCACCCGGTCCGCCACCGTCGTGCGCTCCGATTCCGAGCGGAGGGAGACCAGGAGGGGGACCCTCCCCTCCACCGGGCGGACCCCCAGGAGGACCGGGACGCCCACCGCGCTCAGTTCCTCCAGCACCGCCCGGGCCAGCACCGCCCAGTTCCCCGACGGGCCCAGGTCGGAGGACAGCCGCATGACCACCGGCAGGAGCGGCCCCGCCCCGGGCTTGAAGCCGAGGACGCGCGCCTGCGCCGGGGCGTCCTCCGCCGAGATGCGCCCCTCGGCCAGGTCCGTGAGGAAGTCGCCCCGGCCGCGCGCGGCCAGCTCGTCCTCCTGGCGGGCCTGCATCAGCACCACCGCCAGCACGCCCGCCGTCCGCTCCGCCGCCATCCGGTGCACCGGCAGCAGCGGCGACGAGACGCCCAGCAGGACGACCCGCGCGCGGACCGAGCCCGTGCCGTGGCCGCCGCCCGGGACATCGATGACCACGGTGTTGGCGGACGGCTCGGCCTCCCGCTGGCCCCGCAGGCCCTCCCACACCTGGAGCGGGTCCGCCGCGGCGTCGCCGCCCGCGGGACCGGCCGCGTACAGCAGCTGCCCGTCGGGGGTCTCCAGGAAGACCGGGTTCGCCGCGAAGTCGGCCACGATGCGCAGCACCTGCGGGATCCCGCCACCGCCCAGCAGCGCCTCCGTGCACCGCCGGTGGACTTCCTCGGCGCGCTGGAGCAGCGCGTAGTGACCGTTGACGATCTCGGTGTGGACCTCCTCCGTGACCGTGACGAAGGGGACTTCACGGTGCAGCTGGACGAGCGGCAGCCCGGCGGCGCGGGCGGTCTCGACGATGGTCGCGGGCAGCCGGGTGAAGCGGGGCCCGAGCTCGACGACGAGCGCGGCGATCCCCCGGTCGGCGAGCCGCCGTACGAAGGCCCGCTGTTCGGCGGGGCGGGTGCCCAGACCCAGCCCGGTGGTCAGCAGCAGTTCCCCGCCCTTGAGCAGCGACGCGATGTTGGGCACCTCGCCCGCGTGCACCCAGCGCACCGTGCGGCCCAGGCGGTCGGCGCAGGCCACCACCTCCGGCAGCCCGCTGCGCAGTCCCGGCAGTTCCAGCGCCCGCTGAACCGTGATGCCGCCCTGATTGTCCATATCGCGGGACGGTACCGCCCGTCGTGTTCCCCACACGTCACCGGACGGTCGCGAAGCCCGAACTGTCCTCTTCCGGCCCGACAACTCGTATGACACGCAAGGAGATTATCGGACTGCCTGCCGATTGTGGTGTGCGTCACCCGCCGACAGAGTGGCGCCCCATCCGACAGGAACGAGGACGGCATGAGCACAGACGTCACCGGCACCCCGCCCACGGCGACCGGAGCACCCCAGGTCCAGCGACTCAAGGCCAATTCCGTCGGCCTGGTCGGGGTGGTCTTCATGGCGGTCGCCACCGCCGCGCCGATCACCGCGATGACCGGCAACCTCCCCATCGCGGTCGGTTTCGGCAACGGCGTCGGAGCCCCCGCCGGCTACCTCTTCGCGACCGCCGTGCTCACCGTCTTCGCCGTCGGCTACGTCGCCATGGCCAAGCGGATCACCGCCGCCGGCGCGTTCTACGGGTACATCTCGCACGGTCTCGGCCGGATCGCCGGCATGGCCTCCGGCATGCTCGCCGTCCTCGCCTACATCGTCTTCGAGGCCTCGATCGTCGGCGTGTTCTCCTACTTCGCCAAGACCACCGTCCACGACCAGCTCGGCGTCGACCTGCCCTGGGTCCTCTACGCCGCCGCGATGCTCGCCGTCACCGCCGTCCTCGCCCACTTCGACATCAACCTGACCGCCAAGGCCCTCGGGGTGATGCTCGTCGCCGAGATCGCCGTGCTCTTCGCCGTCGCCACCGCCGTCCTGATCGCGGGCGGCGGCCCCGACGGCATCCCCGTCGAGCCGGTCAACCCGAAGAACGCCTTCACCGGCGCCTCCGCGGGGCTCGGCCTCTTCTTCGCCTTCTGGTCCTGGGTGGGCTTCGAGTCCACCGCGATGTACGGGGAGGAGTCCCGCGACCCCAAGCGGGTGATCCCCAAGGCGACCCTGATCTCCGTCGTCGGCGTAGGCCTCTTCTACATCTACGTCTCCTGGATGACCATCGCCGGCAACGGCCTGGCCGAGTCGGTGGAACTCTCGGCCTCCGCGAACCCGCTCGACCTGTTCTTCGCGCCCACCGAGACCTTCATCGGCGGCTGGGCCGTGAACGCCTTCCAATGGCTGCTGCTCACCGGCTCCTTCGCCTGCGGCATGGCCTTCCACCAGTGCGCCGCCCGCTACCTGTACGCCATCGGCCGCGAGGGCTTCCTGCACCCCGCGCTCGGCCGCACCCACGTCAAGCACGGCTCGCCCTACGTCTCCTCGGTGGTGCAGACCGCCATCGCCACCGCCCTGGTCGCGCTGTTCTGGCTCACCGGCCAGGACCCGTACATCCACCTCTACACGCTGCTCGCGATCCTCGGCACGATGGCGATCCTCATCGTCCAGACCCTGTGCTCCTTCGCGGTGATCGGCTACTTCCGCAAGAACCACCCCGAGGACCGGCACTGGTTCAAGACGTTCACGGCCCCGCTGATCGGGGGGATCGCCATGGCCGCCGTGGTCGTCCTGCTGGTGGTCAACATGGAGACCGCAGCCGGTCTCGCCGCCGACTCCTTCTTCTTCACCCTCATCCCGTGGATCGTCGGCGTCGTCTTCTTCGGCGGCCTGGGCCTGGGCCTGTGGCTCAAGCTCAAGGCCCCCGAGCGCTACGAGATCATCGGCCGCGTCGTGCTGGAGGACGCCGCCGAACGCGCCGAGGAGCCCGTGCCGTCCGCCGCGTCCACCCTCCGCTGACCGACAGAGCCGCCCACCGACAAGGAGCCCCCGCCATGGCACGTACGCCCCAGATGCACGCGCTCCGCCGGCTCGCCGCCGAACACGCCGCGGCCCGCCGCCTCGGCCTGCCCGTCGACGAGGTCCGCGGCCTCGGCCGCCGCGAACTGCTCGGCCGCGCCGCCGCCCTCGGTCTCGGGACCGTCCTCGCCTCCTCCGCCGGCGCCTCCGCCGCCGAGTCCGCCCCCGCCCCCAAGCCGCCCGTCGCACCCGCCCGCGTCGCCGTCGTCGGAGCCGGGATATCGGGACTGACCGCCGCGCTCACCCTCAAGGACGCGGGCGTCGGCTGCACGCTCTACGAAGCCAACCCCAGCCGGGTCGGCGGCCGCATGTACAGCCAGCGCACGCACTGGGCGTACGGCCAGACCTCCGAGATCGGCGGCGAACTGATCGACACCAGCCACAAGAAGATCCTGGAGCTGTGCCGGCGCTTCAACCTCCCCGTCGAGGACTTCCTGGGCGGCGGACCGAACGGTGCCGAGGAAGTCCTCTGGTTCAACGGCGCCTACTACCCCCGCAGCCAGGCGGACGAGGACTTCAAGGCCGTCTACCAGGCGCTGCACCGCGATCTCCAGGACGCCGGCGAGGTCTCCTGGAACTCCACCACCCCCGCCGGCACCGCCCTCGACGAGATGACCCTGTACGAGTGGATCGAGACCCGCGTCCCCGGCGGCCACGGCTCGCGGCTCGGCAGCTTCATCGACGTCGCCTACAACGTCGAGTACGGGGCCGACACCGACCGGCAGTCCGCCCTCGCCCTGGTCCTGCTGATGGGCTACCAACCCAACCCCGGCAACTTCAACGTCTGGGGCCTGTCCAACGAGCGCTACCACGTCGTCGGCGGCAACGACCGGCTCCCCAACGCCATCGCCCAGGCCCTCCCGGCCGGTTCGCTGGTGATGGGCCGCGAGCTGACCGCCGTGCGCGTCTCCGCCGACGGCACCCAGACCCTGACCTTCAACGACTCGGGATCGGTGCGCACCGTCGTCGCCGACCACACCGTCCTGTGCCTGCCCCTGCCGATCCTCCAGCGGATCGACCTGTCGGGGGCCGGCTTCGACCCGCTGATGAAGAACCTGCTGCGCGACGCCCGCATGGGCTACTGCACCAAGCTCAACATGCAGTTCACCTCCCGGCCCTGGCGCGGCACCGGCCCCTGGCCGGGCGTCTCGGCCGGCGACTGCTTCACCGACTCGCCGGTCCAGCAGGTCTGGGACACCACCAAGGTCCAGCCGGGCACGGGCGGCATCCTGCTCCAGTACGGCGGCGGCAGCCTCGCCGGGGCGCTCACCCCCGGCTCGCCCTTCGCCACCGAGACCGACCCCTACGTGGGCGACCTCGCGCGCCGGGTCCTCACGGGCGTCGACGCCTTCTTCCCCGGCACCAAGGCCGCGTGGAACGGGCGGGCCCAGCTTTCGGCCTGGCACAAGAACCCGTACTCGCTGGGCGCGTACTCGTACTGGCCCACCGGCTACCTGCACCGGTACGCCAAGTACGAGGGCACCGCCCAGGGCCGGATCCACATCGGCGGCGAGCACTGCAGCTACGACTTCCAGGGGTTCATGGAAGGCGGCGCCACCGAGGGCGAGCGGGCGGCGCGGGAGGTGATCGCCGCCCTGACGTGACCCTCACAGCGGCTTGACGTTGTGGTTGAAGCGGAACACGTTGTCCGGGTCGTACCGGCGCTTGACCGTGCCCAGCCGCGCCAGGTTCTCGGCGCCGAGCCCCGCGGCCACCCGCTCGGCCCCCTCGTCGCCGGTGAAGTTCAGGTACACCGCGCCGGTGCTCCACGGCCGGGCGTCGGCGCGGACGTCCTTGACCCACTGCCGGCACCGCTCGTCGTCCGCCGGGTCCTCCCAGATGCCGAAGGGGTGCACCACCCAGGGCGCGTCGCGGTACGGCACCGGCCACTGCCGGGGACCGGCCGCGATCGCGCCGCCCTGGGGCATGACCAGGTGCTGGGTGCCCGTGGGTACCGGCATGGCCTCGCCCCGGGCGCAGAAGAGGTCCACGAACTCGTCCGGCAGCCCGGTCAGGTACTCGGCGGACCAGTAGTTCCGCATGTCGGGAGGGTCGTCGAGCATGCATTGGAGATCGGCGTAGGGGATGCCCGTCACCATCTCCACCTCGTGGGGGATCGCCAGGAGCGGCCCCGCGAGCTTGCGGACCTCGTCCTCGGGACCGGCGTAGGTCACCAGCGCGCCCGCCATCAGCTTCCCCACCAGGTGGGGCGGGACGAACTCCTCGGGCGGCCCGGTCAGGTAGAGCGAGGCGCCGCTCACCTCGGGCGGTCCGGCTTCCACGACCTCCCGGAACGCACGGATCACGTCGGGTCCGTGCTCGGGGAGGTAGAGCAGGAACGCGATGGACATGGCCGGCAGGTCGTGCAGGCGCAGGGTCAGCGAGGTGGCCACGCCGAAGTTGCCGCCGCCGCCGTGCAGGGCCCAGAACAGTTCCGGGTTCTCGTCGGCGGTGGCCTCCACCACGCTGCCGTCCGCGGTGACCAGTTCCGCGCCCAGCAGGTTGTCCACGGCCAGCCCGAACTTGCGGTCCAGCCAGCCGGTTCCGCCGCCGAGGACGAAGCCGCCCACACCCGTCGTGGAGGCCCGGCCGCCGGTGGTCGCCAAACCGTACGGCTGGCAGGCACGGTCCAGGTGGCTCATCGTGGCCCCGCCCTCGACCCGGACGGCCTTCGCCGCCGGATGGACGGTCACCTCGTGCATCCGGCGCAGGTCGATGACCAAGCCGCCGTCGTTGACGGACATCCCGGCGACGCTGTGGCCGCCGCCGCGCACCGCGACGTGCAGGTCCAGGTCCCGCGCGAAACGCACGGCGGTGACGACGTCGGAGACGCTCTCGCACCGGGCGATGACGGCCGGCCTGCGGTCGATCATCGCGTTGAAGACGGTGCGGGCCCCGTCGTAACCCGGGTCACCGGGTGCGAAGACCTCACCGGCCAGGTCCTCACGGAGCGCGGCGAGTGCGTCGGCCGCCTTGGAGAAGGGTGCCATGACCCACCCCTCCTTCCCTGGAGGGCGAAGAACCCCTCCAGCGTAGGCGGGGGCCACCTTCCCGGCGCGGCGGAGCGCGCCGGGAGCGGCGTCAGCCTCCGTAGGCCCCACTGGCCGTCAGCCGCAGCGCGGTGTCGATCAGCGGGACGTGGCTGAACGCCTGGGGGAAGTTGCCCACCTGCCGCTGGAGCTTGGGGTCCCACTCCTCGGCGAGCAGTCCCAGGTCGTTGCGCAGCGACAGCAGCTTCTCGAAGAGCCGGCGGGCCTCGTCGACGCGGCCGATCATCGCGAGGTCGTCGGCCATCCAGAACGAGCAGGCCAAGAAGGCCCCCTCGTCGCCCTCCAGGCCGTCGACACCGGCCTCCTCACCTGCCGTCGGGTAGCGCAGGATGAAGCCGTCGGGGGTGGACAGTTCGCGCTGGATCGCCTCGATGGTGCCGATGACCCGCTTGTCGTCCGGCGGCAGGAACCCCATCTGCGGGATCAGCAGCAGGGAGGCGTCCAGTTCCCTGGATCCGTAGGACTGGGTGAAGGTGTTGCGCTCCTTGTCGTAGCCCTTTTCGCAGACGTCGGCGTGGATCTCGTCGCGCAGCTCGCGCCAGCGCTCCAGCGGGCCGTCCACGTCCCCGCTCTCGATCAGCTTGACCGTGCGGTCCACCGCGACCCAGGCCATCACCTTCGAGTGCACGAAGTGGCGGCGCGGCCCGCGCACCTCCCAGATGCCCTCGTCGGGCTCGTTCCAGTGCGTCTCGAGGTAGCGGATCAGCTTGAGCTGGAGCACCGACGCGTAGTCGTTGCGGGCCAGGCCCGTCATGTGACCCAGGTGCAGGGCCTCGGTGACCTCGCCGTACACGTCGAGCTGGAGCTGGTGGGCGGCGCCGTTGCCGACGCGGACCGGGCGGGAGTTCTCGTAGCCCGGCAGCCAGTCCAGCTCGGTCTCGCCCAGCTCCCGTTCGCCCGCGATCCCGTACATGATCTGGAGGTTCTCCGGGTCGCCGGCGACCGCCCGCAGCAGCCAGTCCCGCCAGGCCGAGGCCTCGTCGCGGTAGCCGGTGCGCAGCAGCGACGACAGGGTGATCGCCGCGTCACGCAGCCAGGTGTAGCGGTAGTCCCAGTTCCGTACGCCGCCGATCTCCTCCGGCAGGGAGGTGGTCGGCGCGGCGACGATCCCGCCCGTGGGGCCGTACGTCAGCGCCTTGAGGGTGATCAGGGAGCGGACCACCGCCTCCCGGTAGGGGCCGTGGTACGTGCAGTGCTCGACCCAGTCCCGCCAGAAGTCGGTGGTGGCCTCCAGGGCCGCCTCGGCGTCCGGGTTGTCCGGGGCGCCCTTGTGGGAGGGCTGCCAGCTGATGGCGAAGGTCACGCGGTCGCCGGGCCCGACGGTGAAGTCGGAGTACGTCGTCAGGTCCTTGCCGTAGGTCTGCGCGTCGGTGTCCAGCCAGACCGAGTCCGGACCGGCGACGGCCACGGTGCGCCCGTCCACCTTGTGGACCCAGGGCACGATCCGCCCGTAGGAGAAGCGCATCCGCAGCGCGGAGCGCATGGGGACACGGCCGCTGACCCCCTCGACGATGCGGATCAGCTGCGGGGCGTGGTCCTCACGGGGAGGCATGAAGTCGATGACGCGCACGGTCCCCCGCGGCGTGTCCCACTCCGATTCCAGCACGAGCGAGTCACCGCGATAGCGCCGGCGGTCGGCCCGGGGGGCCGGGGTGCCGGACGGGACCGCGGGTGCCACCCGCCAGAACCCGTGTTCCTCGGTGCCGAGAATGCTCGCGAAGACAGCATGGGAGTCGAAGCGTGGAAGGCATGCCCAGTCCACGGCTCCGTCCCGGCAGACCAAAGCCGCGGTCTGCATGTCGCCGATCAGTGCGTAATCCTCGATGCGCCCGGACACGTTGCATCTCCAGTCGAACAGCCACGTCCGCCCCTGAGGGCGCTTGCAATGCGCGGATGCGCGGTCTCTTGTGTGTAGGGATCCCCGCGTCGAGCCTAGATTGCCGGACGTGGCGTGGTTACACCGTAGGCCGGGCTGCTCGGCGCGGTTGTGCAGCGATATTCGAGCAGGATATGACGGCACACTAGTGATCCCCTTAAGCCCCGGGACAATGTGACTCGTCCGAACGGGTGACCAGGACGGATACCCCGCGCGGACGGGCCCCAACCCGGTCCCGCGAGGTTCGGGGGAGCGTGGCCGGAGGCGGACGGGTCCGGGCGCTGATAGGCTGGTACCCCGTGGACCGGTGGTCTGCCTGTGCGAATCAGGAGCCCCGAAACCGCAGCTTCGGCGCCCCCAGAGACCCTTCCGGATCTCCGCGGAAGGGCGTCGGACGCACCTCACCTCGCGACCACGGGAGCCCCCTCTTGGCGATGCCGGCACGAAATTCGTCATCCTCGACGACCAAGCACATCTTCGTCACCGGGGGTGTCGCTTCGTCCCTCGGCAAGGGCCTGACGGCCTCCAGCCTGGGTGCGCTGCTCAAGGCGCGCGGTCTGCGGGTCACGATGCAGAAGCTCGACCCGTACCTGAACGTCGACCCGGGCACGATGAACCCCTTCCAGCACGGCGAGGTGTTCGTCACCAACGACGGCGCCGAGACCGACCTGGACATCGGTCACTACGAGCGTTTCCTCGACGTCGACCTCGACGGCTCGGCCAACGTCACCACCGGCCAGGTCTACTCGCAGGTCATCGCCAAGGAGCGGCGCGGCGAGTACCTCGGTGACACCGTGCAGGTCATCCCGCACATCACCAACGAGATCAAGCACCGCATCCGGCGGATGGCGACCGACGACGTCGACGTCGTCATCACCGAGGTCGGCGGCACCGTCGGCGACATCGAGTCGCTGCCGTTCCTGGAGACCGTGCGCCAGGTCCGCCACGAGGTCGGCCGCGACAACGTCTTCGTCGTGCACATCTCGCTGCTCCCCTACATCGGCCCGTCCGGTGAGCTCAAGACCAAGCCGACCCAGCACTCGGTCGCGGCGCTGCGCAACATCGGCATCCAGCCCGACGCGATCGTGCTGCGCGCCGACCGCGAGGTGCCGACCTCCATCAAGCGCAAGATCTCGCTGATGTGCGACGTCGACGAGGCCGCGGTCGTCGCCGCGATCGACGCCAAGTCGATCTACGACATCCCCAAGGTGCTGCACACCGAGGGCCTGGACGCCTACGTCGTCCGCAAGCTCGACCTGCCCTTCCGCGACGTCGACTGGACGGTGTGGGAGGACCTGCTGGACCGGGTCCACAACCCCGACCACGAGGTCAAGGTCGCGCTCGTCGGCAAGTACATCGACCTGCCCGACGCCTACCTGTCGGTGACCGAGGCGCTGCGCGCCGGCGGCTTCGCCAACAGGGCCCGGGTCCAGATCAAGTGGGTCACCTCCGACGACTGCAAGACGCCGGAGGACGCCGCCGCGCAGCTGGGCGACGTCGACGCGATCTGCGTGCCCGGCGGCTTCGGTGACCGCGGCGTCAACGGCAAGGTCGGCGCGATCACCTACGCCCGCGAGAACAAGATCCCGCTGCTGGGCCTGTGCCTGGGTCTGCAGTGCGTGGTCATCGAGGCCGCGCGCAACCTGGCGGGCATCGAGGAGGCGAACTCCACCGAGTTCGACGCCTCCACCCCGCACCCGGTCATCTCGACGATGGAGGAGCAGCTGGCCTTCGTCGAGGGCGCGGGCGACCTGGGCGGCACCATGCGCCTGGGCATGTACCCGGCGAAGCTCGCCGAGGGCTCCATCGTGCGCGAGGTCTACGGCGACCAGGCGTACGTGGACGAGCGCCACCGCCACCGCTACGAGGTGAACAACGCCTACCGCGGCGAGCTGGAGAAGAAGGCCGGCCTGGTCTTCTCGGGCACCTCCCCGGACAACAAGCTCGTCGAGTACGTCGAGTACCCGCGCGAGGTCCACCCCTACCTGGTGGCCACCCAGGCCCACCCGGAGCTCCGCTCCCGCCCGACCCGGCCGCACCCGCTCTTCGCGGGCCTGGTCAAGGCCGCCGTGGAGCGCCAGCAGTCGGCGAAGTGATCGCGTAAGCGCATAACGTAGGCAGCCGGGGCACGGATCGTGCCCCGGCTGCCTACGTTTCTCGGGAAGGTATTGGGCATGGGCAAGGACGAGGCCACCGACATCGCCACCGACATCGCCGCAGACATCGCGGACACCCCGGAGACCTGGGAGGTCGTCGCCTCCCGCACCCCGTTCCAGGGCGCGAAGACGGCGGTCCGCTCGGAGCAGGTACGGATGCCCGACCGGGCCGTGGTGCGCCGCGACTACCAGGTGCACCCCGGTTCCGTGTGCGTGCTCGCGCTCGACGGGGAACAGCGCGTCCTGGTCATCAACCAGTACCGGCACCCCGTGCGGCACAAGCTGTGGGAACTGCCCGCCGGCCTGCTGGACGTGCCCGGGGAGAACCCGCTGCACGCCGCGCAGCGGGAGCTGTACGAGGAGGCGCACGTCGAGGCCCGCGACTGGCGGGTGCTGGCCGACTTCTTCTCCACCCCCGGCGGCTCGGACGAAGCGGTCCGGATCTTCCTCGCGCGGGACCTCGCACCCGCGCCGGGGGAGCGCTTCGCGGTGTCCGAGGAGGAGGCCGACATGCTGCTGGCCCGGGTCCCGCTCCAGGAGCTGGTGCGCGGCGTACTCGCGGGTGAACTCGGCAACCCCGGCCTGGTGACCGGGGTCCTCGCACTGTCCGCGGCGCTCGCCCGCGAAGGCGGCGTGGACTGCCTGCGCCCGGCCCTCGCTCCCTGGCCGGCCCGCCCGTTCGAGGCGTAGCAGCCGCAGGAAGCGGCTGTGGGGCCGGATGGGCTGCTGATGTGACGATCGGCTGATCCGATCGGGCGACGCACCAGCCGCGCTCCACATGGACCGTCGCTCTGCGTGAACTACGCTCGGCAACCCTAAGGCAGGGAGAGGAGCGGATCCGTGACGGATTTCGTCGGGCGGCGGCGTGAGCTCAAGGAGCTGCGCGAGGACATCGCGCGGACCGGACTCGACACCCTCTCGGGCCGCAAGGCCAAGGCCCCCCGCGCGCGGGTGCTCCTCATCGCCGGACGTCCGGGATCGGGACGCACGGCGCTGGCCGAGGAACTCGTACGGGAAGTCCGCGAGGACTACCCCGACGCGCTTCTCCGCGTACGGCTCACCCACCCCGGCGGAGGGACAGTCGCCACCGAGCGGGCGGTGCGGACCCTGCTGGAGGGGCTGGGGCGGCCCACCCCTCCCGGCGCCGGCGAGGACGACCTCAGTTCGGCCCTGCGCGCCGCCCTCAAGGGCAAGCGCGCCGTCCTGCTCGTGGACGACGCCGCCGATCCGCACCAGGTCGACGCGCTGCTGCCCGACACCCCCGAATGCCTGGTCGTCGTCACCGCCGAGGGACCCCTCACCGGGATTCCGGATGTGCGTCCCTGCACCCTCGGCGGGCTCGACACCCCCTCGGCGGTCAAGATGCTCGCCGGGGGCATCCGGGACACCCGGATCACGGTCGACCCGCTCGCCGCCGAAGCCCTCGCGCAGGAGTGCGGGGGGCAGCCCGCCGCGCTCTGCCTGGCCGGAGGCTGGCTCGCCGCCCACCCCCAGGCTTCCGTCGCCGACCTGGCCAAGCAGCTCCACGACATGCCGCCCGGCACCGACGGACCGCTCGGGCGCGCCTTCCGGCTCGTCTACGAGTCCCTGCCGCAGCCCGCCCAGCGCACCCTGCGGCTGCTTCCGCTCGCGCCCGCCGGGATCGTCGACTCGCACACCGCGTCCGCCCTCGCCGGCTGCTCCGTCGCCGCCGCCCAGTCCGTCCTGGAGGACTTCGCCGGGCTCGGCCTCGTACGGCACGCGCAGGACGGGCTGTTCCTGTTGCCCGGCTGCCTCGCGCCACTGCTGCGGGCGCTGCTGGAGACCAAGGAACGGCCGGCCGAGGTGCAGCTGGCCCGGGCCCGGATGCTGGAGCGGACCGTACGGCTGCTGGGCTCCTGCCGCGCCATGGCCGCGGACGACGAGGAACACGTGCGGGAGCGGCTGGACGGGCTGCCGCGGGCGCTGCGCTTCCCCGACCGGCGCGCGGCGGCCACCTGGCTCGACACCCGGCTGCCCGCCCTGACCGCCTCGGCCTCCCTCGCGGTGGCGGACGGCGAGCTGGACACCCTCGCCCGCCGCCTGGTCGCCGCCCTCGTACGGGCCCTGGCCGAGCACCGCGGTACCAGCGCCGCCGCGCCCGAGCTGTACGGGCTGCACCGCCTGGTCCTCGACGTCGCCGAGCGCCGCGGCCTGCACCGGGAGCGGGCCGCGGCGCTGCTGAACCTGGCCGACCTGGACGCCGAGACGGGCCGTACGCACGAGGCACTGGAGCGCTACCGGGCCGCGCTGGACGCCGGAAAGGCGGCGAACGACCCGTACGCGACGGGCCGCGCGATGGAATCCGTAGGCGGTGCGTACCAGGAGCTGGCCGACTGGCACCGGGCCTGCGACTGGTTCGGCCGGGCCCTGTCCCAGGCACTCGCCCGGGGGGAGCGCGCGGACGAGGCGCGGCTGTACGGACGGCTGGGCAACGTGCACACGTACGCGGGCCGGTACGGGGACGCGCTGCGCAGCTGGCGCGCGGCCGCCGCGGGGTACCGGAAGCTGGCCGATGTCCCGGGTCAGGCAAAGGCGTTGAGCGAGATGGCGCGCATTCAGGAGTACGCCGGCAGGCCCGCGGAATCCCTGCACACCTGCCGCCAGGCCGTCGAGCTCGCGCGCAGGGCCGGGGACCTGCGACTTCAAGCCGCCCTCCAGGTGCGGCTGGCCGACACGCTCGACAGGCTGGGCGACCCGGCGGCGGCCCGACTGCACAGGTCGGCGGCCGACAGATTGCTGGGAGACGACCCCGCAGCCTGCGAAATCCGCAGTGATTCCGACTGAGATTATTTGTTTGCAAGGCTAGACAGCGCCTCATCCTTCATTAGACTGGCTTCACCACGTCATCTCGTGGTGCATCCCGTTGCGCGTTCTTGTGGGCGGGTATGTATGGAAGTGCCCCGTAATATCCCCTGAGCCAAGGACCGTGATCGACGATGAAGGTCGGCATCCCCCGCGAGGTCAAGAACAACGAGTTCCGGGTCGCCATCACGCCCGCCGGCGTGCATGAGCTGGTCCGTAACGGCCACCAGGTCTTCATCGAGCAGAACGCCGGTGTCGGCTCCTCGATCACGGACGCCGAGTACGTCGCCGCGGGCGGCGAGATCCTCGGTACGGCCGACGAGGTCTGGCAGACCGCCGACCTGCTGCTGAAGGTCAAGGAGCCGATCGCGGAGGAGTACCACCGTCTCCGCAAGGACCAGACCCTCTTCACCTACCTGCACCTGGCGGCCTCCCGCGAGTGCACGGACGCCCTGCTGGAGTCCGGCACCACCGCCATCGCGTACGAGACGGTCGAGCTCGCGGGCCGCGCGCTCCCGTTGCTCGCCCCGATGTCCGAGGTCGCGGGCCGTCTGGCCCCGCAGGTCGGCGCCTACCACCTGATGCGCTCGGCCGGCGGCCGCGGCGTGCTCCCCGGCGGCGTCCCCGGTACCCACGCCGGCGAGTGCGTGGTCATCGGCGGCGGCGTGTCCGGCTGGAACGCCGCGCAGATCGCCATCGGCATGGGCTTCCACGTGACCCTGCTCGACAAGGACATCAACAAGCTCCGCGAGGCCGACAAGGTCTTCGGCACGAAGATCAAGACGATCGTCTCCAACGCCTTCGAGCTGGAGAAGGCCGTCATCGAGGCCGACCTGGTCATCGGCGCGGTCCTCATCCCGGGTGCGAAGGCCCCCAAGCTGGTCACCAACGAGCTCGTCGCGAAGATGAAGCCCGGAAGTGTCCTTGTCGACATTGCGATCGACCAGGGCGGCTGCTTCGAGGACTCCCGTCCGACCACCCACGCCGAGCCGACCTTCCAGGTCCACAACTCGGTCTTCTACTGCGTCGCCAACATGCCGGGCGCCGTGCCGAACACCTCCACCTACGCCCTCACGAACGCGACCCTGCCGTACATCGTGCAGCTCGCGAACCTCGGCTGGGCCGAGGCGCTGCGCCGTGACCCGGCGCTCGCGCTGGGCCTCAACACCCATGACGGCAAGGTCGTTTACGGTCCGGTCGCCGAGGCCCACGGCCTCGAGGTCCTGCCGCTGAACACGCTGCTCGGCTGACCCGTCAACGACTGACGTCAATCTCACGTCTCCGGCCGGACCTTGCCCGCAAGGTCCGGCCGGACGTGTTTGCGCGGTGCGCCGGGAGCCCGCTCAACTCGCCTCGAACGTAACCCTTTAACCCTTTCGCACACCCGCGAAACTTCGTAGTGACAGCTCGTACGCCCTTGACAGAGTGGTGTTCGCTTGCCGACACAACGCGGCGGGTCCGGTGGATTGTGTTGCCGCTGAGTGGTGACACGCCATAGAGTCGCCAACCGTCGGCATGGTGCCACGCTGACCTATCGATAAGTGTCCTGGTCACGTCCGAGGAGGTAAGACGACTTGTGAATGAGTCGACATTTGCTCCTGGGGGTGGTCGAGCAGGAACGCCAGAGCGGGGCCGAGGTCCCGCCGGGGCCGAGGCTGTCGGCTCCGTCGCAGTCCGCACCTTCGCAAACCACCAGCACATGACGACGCCCCGAAAGAGCATGGACGGCCTAGACGTGAACTCCAGGGCCGGCGACCCGAGCGGCGAACAGCCCGTGGGATTCGCCGACTACGACCAGGTGCCCGAAGGGCACTTCTACGACCCCGACGCGGAGTACGAGCCCGACCCCGAGTACGCGGCCACTCTCGCCCCCGACGCTGCCCGGCAGCGCCGCGAGCGGATCGGCCCGACCGGACGGCCGCTGCCGTACTTCCCGATCCCGGGCCCGCTGACCGACCACGGTCCCGCGACGATCATCGCGATGTGCAACCAGAAGGGCGGCGTCGGCAAGACCACGTCGACCATCAACCTGGGCGCCGCGCTCGCCGAGTACGGGCGGCGCGTGCTGCTCGTGGACTTCGACCCGCAGGGCGCGCTGTCCGTGGGCCTCGGCGTCAACCCGATGGAACTCGACCTGACGGTCTACAACCTGCTCATGGAGCGGGGCATGTCGGCCGACGAGGTGCTGCTCAAGACGGCCGTCCCCAACATGGACCTGCTGCCGAGCAACATCGACCTGTCCGCCGCCGAAGTGCAGTTGGTCAGCGAGGTCGCGCGCGAGTCCACGCTCCAGCGGGCGCTCAAGCCGCTGATGCAGGACTACGACTACATCGTGATCGACTGTCAGCCCTCGCTCGGCCTGCTGACGGTGAACGCCCTGACGGCGGCTCACAAGGTCATCGTCCCGCTGGAGTGCGAGTTCTTCGCGCTGCGCGGGGTGGCGCTGCTGACCGAGACGATCGAGAAGGTGCAGGAGCGGCTCAACCCGGAGCTGGAGCTCGACGGCATCCTCGCGACGATGTACGACTCCCGTACCGTGCACAGCCGTGAGGTGCTGGCGCGCGTCGTCGAGGCGTTCGACGACCACGTGTACCACACGGTCATCGGCCGTACGGTGCGCTTCCCGGAGACCACGGTCGCCGGTGAGCCGATCACCACGTACGCCTCCAACTCCGTCGGCGCCGCCGCCTACCGCCAGTTGGCCAGGGAGGTGCTCGCCCGGTGTCCCGCCGAGTGAGTCTGCCCGGAGCCGACGAACTGTTCCGTACGACCGGGGGGATGGCGCTGCAGTCGTCCTCGCCGAGGCGGGGCGCGGAGGAGCCGCCTCCCGGCTCGGCTCCGGCCGTGCCCTCCTCCTCGCAGGAGCCCGCGGTGGGCGCGCAGCGGCGGCCGCAGGAAGGTTCTGCCTCCGCCGCCGGGGCGTCCTCGCCCCGGTCCGGCAAGGGGCAGGGCCGGGGCGCGAACCGGCGCCCCAGCGGGCGTGAGCGGCACGACGAGAAGATCACGGTCTACGTCTCCGCGGAGGAGCTCATGGACCTGGAGCACGCGCGGCTGGTGCTGCGCGGGGAGCACGGCCTGGCGGTCGACCGCGGCCGCATCGTCCGCGAGGCGGTGGCGGTGGTCCTGGCCGACCTGGAATCTCGCGGCGACGCCAGCATCCTGGTCCGCCGCCTCCGCGGTCGCTGACCCCGCGGGCCCTCGTACGGGGCCCCTTCCGTGCAGGCCCTTCCGCGCAGGCGCTTCCCGCGGACCCGGCCCCCGAGGGGCGCTCGGCGCGAGCCGCTCCGCGGCGCCGGCCCGGGCGGGCCCTTCCCCGACTCGGCCGGAACAGGGTTTCGCGGCCCGCCGCGCCGTCGGCCCCGCCCACCGCACCCCACCCCTCTCCGGCCCGCCCTGCCCTGCTGCGACACGCACCGTGCCCTCGGTGGCGTCCGGTCCGGCGATCCCTCTCGAGTGCCTGACCGGCGTGGCCGCGGGGGTGGGCAGCGGCCCGGCACGTGGCCGGTGCCGCCTGTGGACCTGGCGGCCGTCCGCCGGCCCCGTCTCCCGGACGCCCCTGCCGCCGGGCCGGTGGTGTCACCGGGGGGCGGACGTCGGCGCCGCGGAACGCGCCGTCGGCCACCCCGACGAGGGGCAGCGGGCCCTGTTCGGGCCCGCCCGGTTACCACCGGCCCGGCCGGCAGCGAGCCGCCTGGCCAGTGGCGCGCCCGGTGGGCTCGCAGTCGATCGCGGCGCCGTGGAAGGCGCCGTCGGCCACCCCGACGAGGGGTAGCGGGCCCTGTTCGGGCCATCCGGCTACCGGGCCGCCCGGCAGTGGCCCGGCCGCCTGAACGGCGTGCCGTCGCCGCATCGCGCGCGGGCCACCGGCCCACCACGTGGGCGGTGCTGTCGACGGACCCCGCTCCGGGGCAGGCGGTGTGCGCCACCGCTGCCCCGGGGTCTTGGTGCCCGAGCGTCTGTTGCCGGGCCGTCAGGCGGGTCCGAAGAGGTGGGCTCCCGGCAGCGAGCCGGCCGTCCGGACGGCGAGCGAGCGCCCCGCCCGGCGCCGGGGTGGGCGGGGCGCAGGGCCGGGCGGTAGACCGGCCACGCGGTCGCCGCTGTGTCGGTGGGGCGTGGTCGGCGGGAGTGGGCGGGGCGGTGGTTAGGCTGCTGGACGGTCGCCTCCGTACCACCACGAACCTGGATCCCGATGCCCTCTCCCGCCGAATCCGGCCGCCCGCCCCGTCGCCACCTGGGACGCGGCCCGGGCTCCGCTGCCCCGGCGACGCCGCAGGCGGGTAGCGCAGACGCGGCTGAGCCGGTGGTGGGTGGTCCGGGTTCCGGGGCCCCGCAGGCGGGCGGTCCGCAGGGCTCGGGAGCGGGCCCGTGGCCTGGGGCGCCGGAGGCGGGGGGCGGGGCTTCGGGGGCGGGTTCCTCGGGCTCGCAGGTACCGGTGGTGGTTTCCCCGGGCGGCTCCGCTGTCCCGGCGGCCCCGCAGGCGGCCGGCGATCCTCGTGGCGGCCAGCCCGGCGGCGGCCGGTTCACCTTGAGGCTGGCGAACTTCGAGGGGCCCTTCGATCTGCTGCTCCAGCTGATCTCCCGGCACCGGCTGGACGTCACGGAGGTCGCCCTCTCCCAGGTGACCGACGAGTTCATGACGTACATCCGGGCCATGGGCCCCGACTGGGACCTCGACCAGACCAGCGAGTTCCTCGTCGTCGCCGCGACCCTCCTCGACCTCAAGGCCGCCCGCCTGCTCCCCGCCGCCGAGGTCGAGGACGAGGCGGACCTCGCCCTCCTCGAAGCCCGTGACCTGCTCTTCGCACGGCTGCTCCAGTACCGGGCGTACAAGCAGGTCGCCGCGCTCTTCCAGGACTGGGCCCGCGACGAGGGCCGGCGGTACCCCCGTACCGTGGGACTGGAGCCCCACCATGCCGAGCTGCTGCCCGAGGTCGTCATCAGCATCGGCGCCGAGGGGTTCGCCCGGCTCGCCGTGCAGGCCATGCGCCCCCGCGCCGAGCCGCAGGTGTACGTCGACCACATCCACGCCCCGCTCGTCAGCGTGCGCGAGCAGGCAGGGCTGCTGGTCGCCCTGCTCAAGGCCCGCGGCGAGGCGACCTTCCAGGAGCTCACCGAGGACGCCCCAGACACCCTCACCGTCGTCGCGCGCTTCCTGGCCCTCCTGGAGCTCTACCGGGAGAAGGCGGTGGCCCTCGACCAGGAGCTCGCCCTCGGGGCGCTCACGGTGCGCTGGAGCGGCGGGGACGGCGACGGCATGCCTACGGTGACCGACGAGTTCGACCAGATCGTGGAGGCGAAGCAATGACCGAGGTGGCCGAGGTGGCCGAGGTGGCCGACCGGCCCGGGACGGCCGGGCTCGCGCTCAAGGGCGCCCTGGAGGCCGTCCTGATGGTCGTGGACGAGCCCGCGACCGAGGAGCACCTCGCGAAGGTGCTGGAGCGCAGCCCGCGGGAGGTGGCGGACGCCCTGCGCGAGCTCGCCGACGAGTACACCGTCCAGCGGCGCGGGTTCGAGCTGCGACCCGTCGCCGGCGGCTGGCGGTTCTACAGCCGCGCCGAGTACGCCCCGGCGGTCGAGGCCTTCGTACTGGACGGCCAGCAGGCCCGTCTCACCCAGGCGGCCCTGGAGACGCTGGCGATCGTCGCGTACCGCCAGCCGGTGAGCCGGTCGAGGGTCTCGGCGGTCCGCGGAGTCAACTGCGACGGGGTCATGCGGACCCTCCTCCAGCGCGGTCTGGTGGCCGAGGCGGGCACGGAACCCGAAACAGGTGCGATCCTGTACAGGACGACGAACTACTTTCTGGAGCGGATGGGCCTGCGCGGCCTGGACGAGCTCCCGGAGCTCGCGCCCTTCCTCCCCGAGGCGGACGCGATCGAAGCCGAGACGCAAGAGGGTGTTCCGTCGTTCGATCCGGATGCACCGGATACCGATGAAGACGACAAGACGACGGAACTTTGATGCGAAGCAGCGGTAACGGCAACGGCGGCGGCAACAGGAACAGCGGCGGCGGTGGTGGCGGGCGCGGGAACTCCCGCGGCGGCAGCTCCGGCGCGGGCGGTGGCTACCGCGGTAGCGGCTCCGGAGGCTCCGGCGGCGGTGGCTACCGTGGCGGCGGCTCCGGCGGCAGCGGCTCCGGCGGCAGCGGTGGCTACCGCGGCGGCGGCTCGGGATCGGGCGGGGGCGGCTTCCGTGACCGGGACCGCGACCGCGACCAGGCGCCCCAGCGTCCGCGCAACCCCCGCCCCGAGGAGCGGCGCTACGACGTCGGCCCCGAGGGCGAGCGGTCGGGCCGCAGCGGCCCCAAGGCGGGCGGCGGCGGTGCCCGTGGTGCCTCCGACGCCGGCCGGGGCGGTGCGGGCGGTGCGCGTGGCGCGGCCGCGCGCGGTGGCGCCAAGGGCGGACCGAAGACCTCCAAGACGCCCGGCATCGGCGGGGCCGGCGGCCCGCGCCGCGGTCCCGGCAGCCGCAGCGGCCAGTCGCGCCCCCGCGAGCTGGACGCGCGGATCGAGGAGCGCGTGCGCGACCGGTACGCCGACAAGCCCGTGATCAAGACCCCGAAGACCTTCCCGGGTGCCGAGGAGGAGGGGGAGCGCTTGCAGAAGGTGCTCGCCCGCGCCGGCATGGGCTCGCGCCGCGCCTGCGAGGAGCTGATCGAGCAGGCCCGCGTCGAGGTCAACGGCGAGATCGTGCTGGAGCAGGGCAAGCGCGTCCAGCCGAAGGACGAGATCAAGGTGGACGGCCTGACCGTCGCCACCCAGTCGTACCTGTTCTTCGCGCTGAACAAGCCCGCCGGTGTCGTCTCCACCATGGAGGACCCGGACGGCCGCCAGTGCCTCGGTGACTACGTCACCAACCGCGAGACGCGGCTGTTCCACGTCGGCCGGCTCGACACCGAGACCGAGGGCATCATCCTGCTCACCAACCACGGTGAGCTGGCCCACCGCCTCACGCACCCCAAGTACGGCGTGCAGAAGACGTACGTCGCGTCCATCACGGGCTCGCTGCCCCGGGACATCGGCAAGCGCCTCAAGGACGGCATCGAGCTGGAGGACGGCTACGCCCGCGCCGACAACTTCCGCGTGCTGGACCAGGTCGGCAAGAACTACCTCGTCGAGGTGACCCTGCACGAGGGCCGCAAGCACATCGTCCGCCGCATGCTGGCGGAGGCCGGGTTCCCGGTCGACAAGCTCGTGCGCACGTCCTTCGGGCCGATCGAGCTGGGCGACCAGAAGTCGGGCTGGCTGCGCCGCCTGACCAACACCGAGGTCGGCATGCTGATGCGCGAGGTCGGTCTGTAGTCCGCCCCGTTCTGCGGATCCTCGCGAGAGGGTCACGGGAAGAACCCGCGGTGCCTTCGGGCGCCGCGGGTTCTTCCGTTCCCGGCCTCCGTTGTTTATAGTCAGCATGACTATAAAAGGGGTGGGGCCGTCATGGGCTGGAACACGAGCTGGACCGAGGTCCTCGGATCCGCCACGGGCGCCTGGTGCGTGTGGCTGGTGGCCCGGCAGCACATCGCCAACTGGCCGATCGGCATCGCCAACAACATCTTCTTCATCGTGCTGTTCGCGCAGTCCGGCCTCTACGCGGACGCCGGACTGCAGATCGTCTTCATCGCCCTCGCCGCGTACGGCTGGTGGTCCTGGACCCACGGGGGTGGACCAGGAACCGCCACGGCCCTGCCGGTGCGCCGCACCACGCGCGCCGAATGGGCCGCGCTCGCCGCGGCGGGGGCGGTGGGGGTGCTCGGACTGACGCTGCTGCTCGGCAGGGTCACCGACTCCACCGTCCCGTTCTGGGACGCGCTGACCACCGCGCTGTCCCTCACGGCCACGTACGGGCAGTGCCGCAAGCTCCTGGAGTCCTGGTGGCTGTGGATCGCCGCCGACCTCGTCTACATCCCGCTGTACGTCTACAAGGGGCTGTACCTGACCTCGGTCCTCTACGGCGGCTTCCTCCTGCTGTGCGTGGCCGGGCTCGCGGGCTGGCGCCGGGAGCTGCCGGGCAGGGGCGCCCGTACGGCCGTGGAGGCGACGGCATGAGCGGCGCACGCGGCACGAGCGGCGCACGCGGCATGAGCGGCCCGCGCGGTGCGAGCGGCGGGAAGCGGTACGGGCACGGGCTGGTGCTGGGGAAGTTCTACCCGCCGCACGCCGGCCACCACCACCTGGTGCGCACCGCCCAGGACCAGTGCGAGCGGCTGACCGTCCTGGTCTGCGCGGCTTCCGTCGAGTCGGTCCCGCTGGCGGACCGGGTCGCCTGGATGCGCGAGGAGCACCCCGGGGCACACGTGGTCGGCGCGGTGGACGACATCCCGGTGGACCTGCACGACCCGGCGGTCTGGGAGGCCCACATGGCGATCTTCCGGGCCGCGGTGCCCCGGCGCGTGGACGCCGTCTTCACCTCGGAGGCCTACGGGGGCGAACTCGCGCGGCGGTTCGGCGCGCACGAGGTCCTCGTGGACCGGGAGCGGACCCTGTTCCCGGTGTCGGGTACGGCGGTACGCGCCGACCCGGCCGCCTGCTGGGAGTTCCTCGGCCCGGGCGTACGGGCCTCCCTGACCCGGCGGGTCGTCGTCCTGGGCGCCGAGTCCACGGGCACGACGACCCTGTCCCGCGACCTCGCGGCCCACTACCGGCGGCGCGGCGGGGTCTGGTCGAAGACGGGCTGGGTCGCCGAGTACGGGCGCCGGTACAGCGAGGAGAAGCTCGCGGTGGCGCGGGCCGCCGACCCGGACGCCTCCTGGGCGGACGTGTCCTTCGCCTCCCGGGAGTTCCCGGTGATCGCCCGGCGTCAGGACGCGGAGGAGGAACGCGCCGCCCGGCTGGGCTCGCCGGTGCTGTTCTGCGACACCGACTCCTTCGCCACCGGGATCTGGCACGAGCGGTACGTGGGGACCCGCAGCGCGGAGACCGAGAAGGTCGCCTCCCTGACGCGGCGCGACCTCTACCTGCTGACGGACGACGCGGACGTGCCGTTCGAGGACGACGGCCTGCGCGACGGCGAGCACCTGCGGCCCTGGATGACCGGCCGGTTCCGGGAGGAACTGGAGCGGACCGGCAGGCGTTTCCTCGTCATGCGCGGCGACCGCGGGACACGCCTGGCGGCGGCCGTGACGGCGGTGGACGAACTGCTGCAAGAGGGCTGGTACTTCGCGGACCCGCTGCCCGAGAACGTCCGGCAGCCCGGCACGGGGGACGTGTGAACACGGCCTACGATCCCCGCGCCTTCGAGCCGTTCGCCGTGACCGTCGACCTCGCCGTGTTCACCGTACGGGGCGGCGCCCTGCACGTGCTGCTGATCCGGCGCGGCCAGGAACCGTACGCCGGTGCCTGGGCGCTCCCCGGCGGCTTCATACTGCCCCGGGAGTCGGCGGAGGCGGCCGCACGCCGGGAACTCGCCGAGGAGACGGGCCTGGCGCCCGGCCTGGTGGCGGCCCTGCACCTCGAACAGCTGCGCACCTACAGCGAACCCGACCGGGACCCCCGGATGCGGGTGGTGTCGGTGGCGTTCACCGCGCTGGTCCCCGACATGCCCGAGCCCGCGGCGGAAGGCGGCGGTGACGCGGACCGGGCCCGGTGGGTGCCCGTGGACCGGGCGGCCGGCCTGGCGTTCGACCACGCGGTGATCCTTGCGGACGCCCGCTCCCGGGTCGGCTCGAAGCTGGAGTACACCTGCCTGGCCACCGCGTTCTGCCCGCCCGAGTTCACCCTCGGCGAGCTCCAGGCCGTCTACGAGACCGTCTGGGACACCGCCCTGGACCGCCCCAACTTCCGCCGCAAGGTCCTCGCCACGCCGGGCTTCGTCGAGGCCGTTCCCGGAGCCGCCCGGCTGACCGGCGGCCGCGGCAAACCGGCCGCGCTCTACCGTCCCGGGCCGGCGACGGTCCTGCACCCGCCCTTGCTCCGCCCCACGGAAGGACACCCGCGATGACGCAGACGACGACCACGACGCCGGCCAAGGCCCCCGCGACGAAGCGCGCCGCGACCGGCGCCATGATCGGCCTGGCCCTGGGCGACGCCCTGGGCTTCCCGACGGAGTTCAACGACGTGCCGTCGATCCTCGCGAAGACCGGACCCTGGCGGGAGATGGGGCTGCCCAGCCCGGCCCTCATCACGGACGACACCCAGATGACGCTGGCGCTGGCGCGCGGCATCCGGACGGCGACGGACCGCGGCCGGATCGGCCCGCTGCGGCTGACCCGTCCGGTCCGGGAGGAGTTCGTGGACTGGTACCACTCCCCGGAGAACGACCGGGCCCCCGGCAACACCTGTCTGCGCGCCTGCCGGCTGCTGAACGAGCCGCAGCGGGACTGGCGCGCGGCCAGCCAGACGGGCTCGAAGGGCTGCGGGGCGAACATGCGGGTGGCCCCGGTGGGCCTGGTCCCCGGCTGGACGCAGGAGGAGCGGGCGGGTGCGGCCCAGCTCCAGTCGGCCCTCACGCACGGCCACCCGACGGCGCTCGCCGCCGGCGACCTCACGGCGCACGCCGTCCACCTGCTGGCGCAGGGCACCGAGCCCACGGGACTGGTCGGCCTGCTCCGCTCCTACGCCCTGGACAACCGCACCCGCTACCACGAGCGCTGGCTCGGCGACCTGTGGATGCGCACGGGGGAGGACGCCACCGCGCAGTCCTTCATCGCGCGGGGCTGGGACGAATGCCTCGAGGTCCTGAACCGCCTCGCCGCCGCCCTGCGCGACCCGTCCCCGGAGACGGACCCCTGCCTCACCACGGGCGACGGCTGGATCGCGGAGGAGGCCCTCGCCACCGCCCTCCAGTGCTTCCTCCTCTTCCCCGAGGCCCCCCTGACGGCCCTGCGCCGCGCGGCCTGCACCCGGGGCGACTCCGACTCGATCGCCTGCCTCACCGGAGCCTTCGCCGGCGCCCACCTCGGCGCCTGCGCCTGGCCCGCCGACTGGCAGGAGCGGATCGAACACCGGGACGAGCTGCTGGAGTTCGGCGCGCTCTGGGACGCCTGAGCCCCGGCCGCTTGGGACCCGGCGCCCGGGCCCCGGCCGCCCCGGCTATCCGGCCGACGCGCGGCGGGCGCGGTGCAGGAAGTCCGCCACGCGGGCGGTGTCCGGAGCGGCCGGAAGCGGGCTGGCGGCGAGGGCGGAGTCGCAGTCCCGGGTGAGGCGGGACATCCAGGTGTCCGTTTCGGCCCAGGTCAGTTCGCCGCGCTTGACCGCGAGGAGGCGGTCGCGGTGCGGGGTCACGTCGATCGTCAGGCGGCCCGTGCGCAGCAGGTCGCGGCAGGACAGGAGCAGGCGCAGCAGGTGCATGGCGTGCTTCCAGCGCGGGGCGCCGTGGATGCGGACGTCCGCGAGGAGTTTGCGGTGCTGGCTGACGGCGTAGCGGGTGAAGCTGGTGTGGGCCTGGCGGGAGAGGAAGGCCGGGCGCAGGGAGAGGAGTTCCTCGCCCACCGGGGTGAGCCGCTCCACCAGCGGGGAGTGCAGGCACTCCAGGACGTTCGGATTGGCGCGCAGGGCGAGTTCGCAGAAACGTTCCAGCTCCCAGGAGAACTCCTCCTCCCGGGGCCCCTCCACATGGGTGGGCGGCTTCTCGAAGCGCCAGAACAGCGGCGTCGGGGCGAGGTAGACACCGCGCCGGTCGGTGTCGCTCGCCTCCGTCGCCAGGCCGAACGCCCGGGAGCCCATCACGCACGCGTAGACGGTGTGGTCGCGTACGAGGGCGAGAGGGGTCTCCTCGGGTGTGGTCCGTTCGTTCATCCCCGGAGCGTAGGCGGGGGCGCGCCGCTCACGCGAGCGAGATATTGCCGTCCGGGGCGACGGTGATCTGCTGCTCCGGCAGCGGCCGGGTCGCCGGGCCGTGGGCCACCGCCCCGTCGGCGACCTTGAACTTGCTGCCGTGGCAGGGGCAGTCGATGGTGCCGTTCGCCACGGTCCCCACCAGGCAGCCCTGGTGCGTGCACACCGCGGAGAAGCAGCGGAAGGAGCCCGCCGTGGGCTGGGTGACCACCAGCTTCTCGGCCTTGAGGATCTTCCCGCCGCCGACGGGGACGTCCGAGGACTTGAGCAGTGGCTTGGCGCCGCCCGGGGCAGAGGGCGTGACGGCGGCGGCGCCGTCCGTGGCCGGGGCACTGGGGGTCCCCTTCGCGGGCTCGTCGTCGCTGCCGCAGGCGGCCAGCGCGCCGCCGGCCAGGGCCACCGCCCCGGCCGCCAGTACGGTGCGCCGGGCGGTGGGATTGGGGTCGCTCATGAACGTTCTCCTCGCTTCGTGGCCGCTGGCGAGCAGCATCCTGGCGGGCAACGGGCCCCGGGGAAAGCCCGCCGCGCCATGCTGCCCCGCCCTGCCTCAGGTTCCCGGCCGCCATGGGGCCAGTGAGGCGGGACGGCCTGGTGTGCGTACGACCTCCCACACGTGGCTCACGGCGTCCCGGTTCAGCGGGCCGTGGACGTGCGGGTACCGGCCGCCGGATTCACCCGCACGGCGGACCTCCGGGAGCAGCGCGCCCTCGTCGAGTTCCACCGCCAGCAGGGTGCCGGGAGCCTCCCGGTAGTGGGACTCGACGATCGCCAGCGCGGTCTCACGGTCGGCGGAGCAGTGCACGAAGCCCTCCGACGCGAGCGAGGGAGGCGCGTACGGCAGATCGGGGTCGGCGGTCCAGTCGGCGAGCGGGACGATGTGGAAGATCATGCGCCCGTTCTACCGCAGCGGGCGAGGGGCTCCGGCCCGCCGGGGCTGGCTACCCTGAGTCAGGCCCACAGTCACGCGATCACCCTGGAGCGCCCCGTGAGAACCGCCGTCGTCATCGGAACCGGACTGATCGGCACCTCCGCGGCGCTCGCCCTGACCGCCCGGGGGATCACCGTCCACCTCGTCGACCACGACCCGGTCCAGGCCCGTACGGCCGCCGCCCTCGGCGCGGGCACCGACGAGCCCCTCGAAGGCACGGTCGACCTCGCGATCGTGGCCGTGCCCCCCGCCCACGTGGCGGCGGCGCTGGCCGACGCGATCGGGCGCGGCCTCGCCCGGGCCTACGTGGACGTCGCGAGCGTCAAGGGCGGCCCCCGGCGGGAGCTGGCGGCACTCGGCGCGGACGTGTCGGCGTACATCGGCACGCACCCGATGGCCGGCAAGGAGCGCTCGGGTCCCCTCGCGGCGACGGCGGACCTGTTCGAGGGCCGGCCGTGGGTGCTCACGCCCGCCCGGGACACCGACCACGAGGTGCTGAACCTGGCCCTGGAACTGGTGGCCCTGTGCCGGGCCGTCCCGGTGGTGATGGACGCGGACGCCCACGACCGGGCGGTGGCGCTGGTCTCGCACACCCCGCAGCTGGTGTCGAGCATGGTGGCGGCCCGGCTGGAGGAGGCGGACGAGACGGCGGTCCGGCTGTGCGGGCAGGGGATCCGGGACGTGACGCGCATCGCGGCCTCCGACCCGCGGATGTGGGTGGAGATCCTGTCCGCCAACCCCGGGCCGGTGGCCGACGTACTGGCCGGGATCGCCGCCGACCTGGAGGAGACGGTGGAGGCCCTGCGCGGACTCCAGTCCGGCGACGAGGCCAAGCGGCGGGGCGGGGCGGCCGGCATCGAGGACGTGCTGAGGAGGGGCAACGCCGGCCGGGTCCGGGTCCCGGGCAAGCACGGCGCGGCGCCCATGGCGTACGAGACGGTCGGGGTGTTCATCAGCGACCGCCCCGGCGAGCTGGCACGGATCTTCGCGGACGCCGGCCGGGCCGGGGTCAACATCGAGGACGTCCGGATCGAGCACGCGACCGGCCAGCAGGCGGGCCTCGTACAGCTCATGGTGGAGCCGCGGGCGGTGGCCGCGCTGGAGGCCGAGCTGCGCGAGCGCGGCTGGGCGCTGCGCCAGCAGTAGCGCACGGGCCGCCCGGGGGCCCTGGGGCGCCGCCGGGGAGGCCCGGGCTCCGCCGGGGCGGTGGGGGCGCGGGAAATGCCCGGTAACCTGGGGGAGGGGCGCTCTTGGCGCGCCCGGACACGTACGCGCAACCAGGAAGGTGCCCGCACCGTGGAAACCGCAGCTCCGGCCGCCGTGATCGTCGCCATCGACGGTCCCTCCGGCACGGGCAAGTCCAGCACGTCCAAGGCCGTGGCCGCGAAGCTCGGGCTGCGCTACCTGGACACCGGTGCCCAGTACCGGGCCATCACCTGGTGGATGATCACCAACGGTGTCGACACCGACGACCCGCAGGCGATCGCACTCGCGGCCGGCAAGCCCGCCATCGTGTCCGGCACGGACCCGGGCGCGCCCACCATCACCGTCGACGGCCTCGACGCCTCCGGACCGATCCGCACCCAGGAGGTCACCTCCAAGGTCAGCGCGGTCAGCGCCGTCCCCGAGGTGCGCGCCCTGATCACCGACCTCCAGCGCTCCATAGCGGCGGAGGCCGCCCAGGAGGCCGAGGGCATCGTCGTCGAGGGCCGGGACATCGGGACCACCGTCCTGCCCGACGCCGACCTCAAGGTGTTCCTCACCGCCTCCGCCGAGGCCCGCGCCGCCCGCCGCAACGGCGAGCTGCGGGGCAAGGAGGCCACGGACCTCGCGGCGACCAGGGAAGCCCTGATCAAGCGGGACGCGGCCGACTCCGGGCGCAAGACCTCCCCGCTGGCCAAGGCCGGCGACGCCGTCGAGGTGGACACCACCGAGCTGACGCTGGAGCAGGTCATCGAGTGCGTGGTCACCCTGGTGGAAGAGAAGCGGGCGGTACGCAGGTGAGCGATACGCCCTCCCTCAAGGGTGCGGCGGTCGGGCGGCGGATCGGCATCGGCCTGATGTACGGGCTGTGGAAGCCGCGCGTACTGGGCGCCTGGCGGGTCCCCGCCACGGGCCCCGTGATCCTCGCCGTGAATCACTCCCACAACATAGACGGGCCCATGGTCATGGGCACCGCGCCGCGGCCGCTCCACTTCCTGATCAAGAAGGAAGCCTACGTGGGCCCCCTCGGCCCCTTCCTGGAAGGGATCGGGCAGGTGAAGGTGGACCGGAGCGGAACGGACCGGACCGCCGTCGGCCGCGCCCTCGGGGTCCTGGAGAACGGCGGCGCCCTCGGGATCTTCCCCGAGGGCACCCGCGGCAACGGCGACTTCGCCTCGCTGCGCGCCGGCCTCGCGTACTTCGCCGTGCGCAGCGGCGCGCCCATCGTGCCCGTCGCCGTCCTCGGCAGCACCGAGAGCCGCGGCAGGCTGGTGAAGGGGCTGCCGGCGTTCAAGAGCCGGGTGGACGTCGTCTTCGGCTCCGCCTTCGACGCCGGGGACGGCACCGGCCGCCGCACGCGCACCGCGCTGGACGGGGCCACCGTACGCATCCAGGACCGGCTGACCGCCCACCTGGCCGACGCCAAGCGCCTCACCGGGCGCTGAGCGAGACTTGACCTAGTAGTGGAACCGCGCTGCGCGGTTGCCACCGATCACCACGGACGACGAGGAACGGACTTCATGAACGACCAGCACGACCACGGAGCACTTGGCGACGCCGAGTACGCGGAGTTCATGGAGCTCGCCGCGGAGGAAGGCTTCGACCTCGAAGACGTCGAAGGCGCGATCGAGGAGGCCGGCCACGGCCCGCTCCCCGTCCTCGCCGTCGTCGGCCGTCCCAACGTCGGCAAGTCGACCCTGGTGAACCGCATCATCGGCCGCCGGGAGGCGGTCGTCGAGGACAAGCCCGGCGTCACCCGCGACCGCGTCACCTACGAGGCCGAGTGGGCCGGCCGCCGGTTCAAGGTCGTCGACACCGGCGGCTGGGAGCAGGACGTCCTCGGCATCGACGCGGCCGTCGCCGCCCAGGCCGAGTACGCCATCGAGACCGCCGACGCGGTCGTCTTCGTCGTGGACGCCAAGGTCGGCGCCACCGACAGCGACGAGGCCGTCGTCAAGCTGCTGCGCCGGGCCGGCAAGCCCGTCGTGCTGTGCGCCAACAAGGTCGACGGCCTCAGCGGCGAATCCGACGCCGCCTCCCTGTGGTCCCTCGGCCTCGGCCTGCCGCACCCGGTGTCCTCCCTCCACGGCCGCGGCACCGGCGACATGCTCGACGCGGTGCTCGACGCGCTGCCCGAGGCGCCCGCCCAGACCTTCGGCAACGCGCCCCTCGGCGGGCCGCGACGCATCGCGCTGATCGGCCGCCCCAACGTCGGCAAGTCCTCGCTGCTGAACAAGGTCGCGAAGGAGGACCGCGTCGTCGTCAACGAGCTGGCCGGCACCACCCGCGACCCGGTCGACGAGCTGATCCAGCTCGGCGGCGTCACCTGGAAGTTCGTCGACACCGCGGGCATCCGCAAGAAGGTCCACCTCCAGCAGGGCGCCGACTACTACGCCTCCCTGCGCACGGCCGCCGCCGTCGAGAAGGCGGAGGTCGCGGTCATCCTGATCGACTCGACCGAGACCATCAGCGTCCAGGACCAGCGCATCATCACGATGGCCGTCGAGGCGGGCCGTGCCATCGTGATCGCGTACAACAAGTGGGACGAGCTCGACGAGGAGCGCCGCTACTACCTCGAGCGCGAGATCGAGACCGAGATGCAGCAGGTCTCCTGGGCGCCCCGGGTGAACGTCTCCGCGCTCACCGGCCGCCACATGGAGAAGCTGGTCCCGGCGATCGAGACCGCCCTCGCCGGCTGGGAGACCCGCGTCCCCACGGGCCGGCTGAACGCCTTCCTCGGCGAGGTCGTCGCCGCGCACCCGCACCCGATCCGGGGTGGAAAGCAGCCCCGCATCCTGTTCGGTACCCAGGCGGGGAGCAAGCCGCCGCGGTTCGTCCTCTTCGCCTCCGGCTTCCTGGAGCACGGCTACCGGCGCTTCATCGAGCGCCGCCTGCGCGAGGAGTTCGGCTTCGAGGGCACCCCGATCCACATCTCGGTGCGGGTCCGCGAGAAGCGCGGCGCGCAGTACAAGAAGAAGAAGTAGGCGTACGCGGTGACGTGCCGCCGGGGTCAGTAGCCCCGGCGCGGAGCGGGCGGCAGGGCCGCCGGGATGTGGTGCATCCCGGTCTGGTGCTGCCGCCCGCTGCCGTTGGCCTCGTAGCCGCCACCGCCCGCGCTCCCCGCGTACGCGAACGCGTGCTGCGGCAGCTGCTGGGGGGCCGGGGCGTACGCGGGCTGCCAGCCGTCCGACGGCTGCCAGGAGGAACGGGCCCAGCCGCTGCCGTACGAGCTGCCGGTGCCGGCGACGCCGGTGGACGAGAGGCCGGAAGCGGCGACGCCGGCGGAGGTGGCGCCGTAGGAGAACGAGGTGAAGCCCAGGTGCTCCTCGCCGGTACGGTCGCCGGGGAGCGCCCGGAACGCGCGCAGGTACTCGGTGTACAGCAGGTCGTAGATCGGGGTGTGCGAGGCGGCCGGAGCGGTGTCCCGGTCCCGGGAGGTGCGCATCGGGGGGACGCTGCTCGGGTAGGACGGGGCGCGGGAGGGGTCGTATGAATGCACGTATCAGCCAACGAACCCGAAGCCCTGCGGATGCGGCCTGACCGGGGCGAAAACGCAGCTCGCCGGTGGGGCACCGGCACGACGCACGGCTGCCCGGCCCCTCTCCGGAGGGGCCGGGCAGCCGTCGCGACCGGGAGGGACGCGGGCGTCAGGCGCCCGGCGTACCGGCCAGGGGCATCGACGCGGCGACCAGCTGACCGTCGGCCGCCGCCTTGTCGAGGGCGTCGCGGAGCAGGTCCTCGCGGGGCTGCTGGCCGATGGAACCGACCGGGGCGGCGTAGACGAGGACGCGCTGGGTCTTGTTGACGGCGGCCCTCCAGCCGTCGGTGACGGAGAGCGCCTGGTGCGCCTGCCACCAGTGGATGGGGCTGCCGCCCTGCGGGCCGGGCTGGAGCACCGCGTGCAGCTGACCGGCGGCGAGCAGCACCGACCAGCCGTGCAGCGGGGAGGGCAGCTCACTGGTGTCGGTGACGGGGATGAAGCCCTGCTCGATGAGGAGCGGCAGGAAGTCGTCGCCGGGGCCGGTCGAGCCGGGACGGGCGATCGGCGCGGTCGGCTCGACCACCAGCGCGGGGTGCAGCTCGCCGCCGATCAGGACCAGACCGCTGGTGATGCCGAGGACTGCCTGGCCGCCGGGCGCGGTCTGCGGCGCCCCACCGGGTGCGGGCACGGAGGGGGACGGCGCCGGGCTGTCGCCCGTGATGGAGCGGACGGCGCCCTGGAGCTGCTCCTCGGAGACCGAAACCACCTGCGAGGGGATGCAGTTGGCGTGCGCGAAGGCGAGTACGGCGGTCTCCTCGCCGACGAACAGCACCGTACTGGTGGGTTCGCGCTCGGGGTCCCCGGGGGTGCGGCAGGAGGTGCAGTCGTAACTGCCCGGCGCGTCGTCGCCGACGAGCAGCCTGTCGGCTTCTTCGTCACCGATCTCGGCACGTACCTCATCACTGACGTCGAGCATGCGCGGCACGGGGTGGCTCCTCGGACTAGGCGAGCGGGCGCCGGGTGGTTCCCGGCTCGCCGGGCACAACGCCGGAGCGGTGTGCGGGGTCACGCCGTTTGAGGGAACGGAATCGAACCGGCCACCCGGGAGGGTGAACGACCTCGTGCGTGCTTCTGCTTTGTGGCAACTGTGGGTCGGTTGCGTCCAGTTGATGGTCGAAGCTGCCCGTTTCGCGGGGTGGGAGGTGGTCGGCCGTCCGGGTGGGGTGCGCAGGTGCGCCGCGTGGCGGTGCGGGGCGGTGGAGGGGGCGTGCGTAGCGTGACCCGATGCCCAACCTCCGGACCTGGTGGGCCGCGTCGGCGGCCGTGACCGCTGCCGCGCTGGTGTTCGTACTCCCCTCCGGCGCGGCCGCGGTCCCGCCGCCGGCGCCGGGAGCCGCGGGGGCGGCGGCGCGTCCCGGAGCGTCCGGGGTGATCGGGCGGGGACCGGCGGACTGCGGGCCGGGCGGCACGTGGCCCTGGGACTGCGTGGCCGACTGCGAGAGCAGCGGGCGGTGGTCGGTCAACACGGGCAACGGGTTCTACGGGGGGCTGCAGTTCCGGCAGTCGACCTGGGAGGCGTACGGGGGGCTCGTCTTCGCGCCGCGGGCCGATCTGGCGCGGCGGGAGCAGCAGATCAGGGTGGGGGAGGAGGTGCTGGCCACACAGGGGTGGGAGGCGTGGCCGGTGTGCGCGAAGCGGTACGGGCTGGCGGGGCGGATGCACGTGGTGCGGGAGGGGGAGTCGCTGGACTCGATCGCGCGGCGGCGGGGGGTGGCGGGGGGCTGGAGGGCGTTGTACGAGGCGAACCGGGGGGTGATCGGGGAGAGACCGGAGGTGGTGGGGGTGGGGGTGATGCTGGTGTTGCCGGTTGCTCCGCCGGGTGCTCCGCCGGTGCCGGTGCCGGTGCCGGGGGCTTCGGCGAGCGGGGCGGCTTCGGCGGGGCCGGCTCCGCGCTGACGCACCCACCCGGGCCCGGGCCCGGACCCACGCCTCAATCGCCGGCGGGGCTGGGAGTGCGGGGCTCCGCCCCGGGCCCCGCGCCTCAAACGCCGGCGGGGCTGGAGAGGGGCGGCGGGGCTGGAAGGGAATGCGGGGCGGGAGGGACAGCGGCGCTGGACTGGAGGGGCGGGGGGCTGGAGGAGGGTGGCGGGGCTGGAGGGGGGCGGCGGGGCGGGAAGGGGCCGCGGGGCGGGAGGGGGCGTGTGAGGGGGTGGGGGTGGCGGGAGAATGTGGGGATGCTGGATACCTCCGCGCGGTTGTTGCGTTTGTTGTCGCTGTTGCAGGCCCATCGGGAGTGGACCGGGGCCGCGTTGGGTGAGCGGCTCGGGGTGACGCCGAGGACCGTGCGGCGGGACGTGGAGCGGTTGCGGGAGCTCGGCTACCCCGTCAACGCGAGCCCCGGCACCGGTGGCGGGTACCAGCTCGGGGCAGGGGCGGAGTTGCCGCCCCTGTTGCTCGAGGACGACGAGGCAGTCGCGGTGGCCGTCGGCCTGCGCACCGCCGCCGGGAACGGCGTCGAGGGGATCGGGGAGGCCTCCGTACGGGCCCTCGCCAAGCTGGAGCAGGTGCTGCCGTCCCGGCTGCGCCGAAGGGTCTGCGCGCTCAACGAGTTCACCGTGCCCATGCTGCGGGGGCCCCAGGGCCCCACCATCGACCCCGCCGTACTGACCGGGCTCGCCGCGGTCTGCCGGGACAGCGAGCGGCTGCGCTTCGGCTACCGCGACCACGACGGCACCGCCACCCGCCGCACGGTGGAGCCGCACCGGCTGGTCTGCACCGAGCGGCGCTGGTACCTCGTCGCCTGGGACCTCGACCGGGAGGACTGGCGGACCTTCCGGGCCGACCGGATCGACCCCCGGCCGCCGCACGGCCCCCGCTTCACCCCCCGCCCGCCCCCGGCCGAGGACCTCGCCGCGTACGTCTCCCGTGGCGTGTCCCAGCGCGCGTACGCCGCCCGGGCGCTGGTACGGCTCAAGGTGTCGGCGGAGGAAGCCGCCCTGACCGTCGGGCCGAGCGACGGAACCCTGGAGCCGGTCGATGCGGGGAGCTGCCTGCTGCGCACCGGGGCGGTGAACCTCGACGCCGTGGTGGTGCACCTCATGATGCTCGGCTGTGAGTTCGAGGTGATCGAGCCCGTGGAGCTGACCGAACGGATCCGGGGACTGCGGGACCTCCTCGACCGGTCGGTGAAGGAGAAGTGAGGGGAAGCGAGGAGAAGTGAGGAAACTGAGGGGGGTTCAGTTCAGTGGCCGGTCCGGGCGCGAGGTGGAATTGCCGCGGTAATTCCGAAGGCCCCGGGCGGGCATGAGGGAATCGCCTATTTCTCCGGGGGAACTGTCGACAATCCGTGACACAAGCGTGACCCGGTACGGAGGAACGTCCTGGCGTCGGGGTGACGGGCTGGGCATATCAACGACAACGGCGGGCCGGTTCGGTGAACCGGCCCGCCGTCGCGGCGTCGTGGTGCGGGGTGGTCGTGCGTACCGTCCGCGGGGTGGAGCGGCTCAGCCGCCCGTGACCGGGCGGGCCGCCGTGCCCCGGGCTCCCGCCCGTTCCGTGTGCGCCGGGCGGCGGCTGCCGACCGGGGTGACCGGCGTGCGCTCGGACCGGATGACGTGCGGCCGGGCGGCGCCGTGCGGGACCGTCCGCGGCGCGGGGGCGTGGCCGCCGGACGCACCGGTCGCGGCGGGCGTGTCGGCGGTGCGCCGCAGCCGCCACTTGCCGCCCGCGGAGACCAGCGGGACGAGCGCGGCGGCGACCGGCTCGGAGACCTGCCCCTCCTCCAGGCGGCTGCGCAGCCGCTCCCGCACCTCGAAGACGTAGGCCTCGGACCGGGCGATCAGCGGCTCGAACCAGGGCAGGGCGAGCAGCACCAGCAGGCCCGCGGACCAGCCGAGCAGTACGTCGCTGACCCAGTGGGTGCCGAGGTAGACGGTGGTGGCGCCGACGCTCAGCGAGACGATCGCCGACACCAGTGACAGCACCCGCCGGGTCACCACGGTGGAGGCCAGGTAGGCCAGGATCCCCCAGGTGACGACGGCGTTGGCGGTGTGGCCCGAAGGGAATATATCGCCGCCCGCGAAGAGCTCGGCGGAGCCGATCTGGGTGGCGTAGTGCGGACCCAGCCGCCCGAGGCCGAGCTTCACGGAGCCCACGGTGATGTTCAGCAGCAGCAGCGCCACGCCCAGCGTGATCAGCGGGCGGAGCGTGTGCTGGCGCCAGGAGCGCCAGCCCAGCCAGGCCGCGACCATGACGGCGGTGGGTCCGCGCTGGCCCAGGACCACGAGGTAGTCCAGGAAGGCGTGCAGCTGCGGCCACTGCTCGTAGGGCCGGAAGAACATGATCTGCCAGTCCAGCCGGACCAGCCAGGACGTGGTGAGTACCGCCACCACGATCGCGATGTAGAAGGCGAGGGTCGATGCCAGGAGCACGACGCGGTGCCGGCTCATCCGCGGGGTTTGCAGATGGGCCGGTCGCTCTGGTTCCCGGTCCAGCCGGGCGAAGACCCGCTCCAGACGGGTCAGGATTTGGTCGGTACGCACTCAATCGACGTTACCGCGCGGCGAAGCGCGGCCCGGGCGAATCGCGGGCTTTGTGATGACCATGTGATGTGGAGTTGGTCTCACGCGGGACTTAATTCCCGTTATTCCGACACGGGTTGGAACTTCCGCGCGGCAATTATCCGCACACTTACTCGCCGTTTATTGGCGCCGCCCAATCACTTTGCTCAAACATGGATCGGAATGATCCATTCCGTGATCACCCCTTCGTCCGGCGGTTCTTACGGGGGCCCCGACCCGTTCAGCCAGAAGGCCCCGTACACCGCCGACACCACGGCCAGCGCCCCCAGCGCGGCGGCCGCCCGGCCCGTCCGCCACTTCGCCAGCGCCGCCGCGACCGGCAGCAGCAGGGGGAAGGCGGGCAGCAGCAACCGGGGCTTGGAGCCGAAGTACCCGGACGCGCACAGTGCCAGCGCCACCACGATCCCGCAGTACACCAGCAGGGCCGCGGGCTGGCGCTGCCGGACGCACAGCCCGTACAGCCACAGCACCAGGAGCACCCCGGCGATCAGCCCCACCCCGGCGGCGAACGCCGGCGAGGCCAGACGGGCCCCGATGAACCGGGCGAAGGCCCAGCCGCCGTCGAAGCCGTTGCCCCAGCCGGCCTGCACGTCGAGGTAGCCGAGCAGCCCGGTCCCCGTGCGCGCGCCGACCCACAGGACGTACGCCGCCGCGCCCATCGGCGCCAGCAGCACCCCGGCCCCCATCCGCCAGGACCGCTCGCCGCGCCGCCAGGCCAGTACGGCAGCCACCCACACCGCCGCGACCACCGCGGCTCCGACCGGGCGGGTCAGTCCCGCCCCGGCGGCGAGCAGGCCCGCCGGCGGCCACCGGCCGCGCAGCACCGCGTACAGCGCCCAGGCGGCCAGCGCCGTGAACAGCGACTCGCTGTACGCCATGGACTGCACCACGGCGACGGGCAGCGCCGCCCAGAGCGCCACCGCCGCCACCCCGGCCCGGCGGCCGTAGAGGAGGGAGGTGACGGCGAAGATTCCCCAGGCGGCGGCGAAGCCCGCCACCGCCGACACCACCAGGCCCGCGGAGCCGTACGACAGCCCGGTGGGCGCGGCGACGAGCCGCTCCAGCCAGGGCAGCAGCGGGAAGAACGCGAGGTTGGAATGCACCCCGCCGTTCGGCAGGACCACCTCGTACCCGTAGCCCTCGGCGGCGATGCGCGCGTACCAGAGCGAATCCCAGCGCGCCGAGAGCAAGGTGTGCGGGCTGCTGCCGGCCGCCGCGCACCACACGGCGAGCACGGCCAGCCCGAGCAGCCGTATCGCCGCGAACGCGGTCAGCGCGGGTGCGGCCCGACGCAGTACGAGATCTTTCACGGGGACGATTATCGACGCCGCCGGTCGGGGGCTGCGGACCGCAACCGCCGACGGCGGCCGTGCGTGCAAGGAAAGGGGAGAAGCGGAGTGGCACACACCACACGGAGGCCGTCAGGGCGATGAGAGCTTGACCACGTGTCGGGCGGACGAACTCGCGTACGCTGACCCTTCACTCGCGCGAGTCGATGCCGGACCCCGCAGGACGCCGCACACGCACCACCCCCCGCGGCTCCACAAGACGCTGGTCCGCCGAGTGCGAGGGATCATCTGGGAGGTACATGCATGTCGGGGACGAACACGACCGGCGACGGTGAGCGCCCTGCGGTGTCCCCCGCGTCTTCCTGGCAGCGGATCAGCGCCGTCTCCGGCGGGACCAACCGCTGGCTGGTGCTCGGCGTGCTGTGCGTGAGCCTCGTGCTGGTCGCGCTCGACGCGACGATCCTGCACGTCGCCGTCCCCTCCGTCACCGAGGACCTGCGCCCCGGCGCCATGGAACTCCTGTGGATCGTCGACGCCTACCCGCTGGTGTGCGCGGCGCTGCTGATCCTCTTCGGCACCCTCGGCGACCGGGTCGGGCGCCGGCGCATACTCCTGTTCGGCTACGGGCTCTTCGGCGTCGCCTCCGCGATCGCCGCCCTCGCCGAGACCGCGCAGGTCCTGATCGCCGCGCGCGCCCTGCTCGGTGTCGGCGGCGCGATGATCATGCCGGCCACCCTGTCGATCCTGCGCCAGGTCTTCCCCGACCGGCGCGAGCGGGCGCTCGCCATCGGTATATGGACCGGCGTCGCCGCGATCGGGGCGGCGAGCGGACCGGTGCTCGGCGGGTTCCTCGTCCAGCACTTCTGGTGGGGTTCGGTCTTCCTGATCAACATCCCGCTGATGGCGCTGATCCTCCCGGTGGGCCGCTGGCTGCTGCCCGAGTCGAAGGGCTCCTGCGACGGGCCCTGGGACGTGCTCGGCGCGCTGATGGCGGCGGCGGGCGTGCTCGGCGCGGTGCTCGGGGTCAAGCGGCTCGGCGCGGAGCGCGAGCTCGCCGACCCGCAGGCGCTGCTGCCGCTGGCGCTGGGCGTGGCGCTGCTCGTGCTGTTCGTCCGGCGCCAGAGGCGGCGGCCGCACCCGCTGATCGACATGCGGATGTTCTCCCGCGCGGCCTTCTCCACCTCCGTCGGCTGCATCGTGCTGGCCATGCTGGCGCTGGTGGGCCTGGAGCTGATCGCCGTCCAGTACCTCCAGCTGGTGCTGCACCTGAGCCCGCTCCGGACGGGCCTGCGGCTGCTGCCGCTGACCTTCGCCGCCATGGCCGCGGGCGCGACCGGCTCGTACACCCTTCAGCGGATCGGGCCGCGCACGATGGTCTCGCTGGGCTTCGTGCTGACCGCCTGTTCGGTGCTGCTGCTGACGCTCATGGGTCAGCAGGACCGGCCGGTGCTGTTGACCGTCGGGTTCGTGCTGCTCGGCTTCGGACTCCAGACGACGTTGTTCGCGGCGTACGAGTCCATGCTGAGCGAGGTGCCGGCGGCCAAGGCGGGCGGTGCGGCCTCGATAGGCGAGACCTCGTACCAGCTCGGCGCGGGCATGGGCATCGCGCTGCTGGGGAGCGTGATGAACGCGGCGTACGCGCCGGGGCTGGCGCACGTACCCGGCGTGCCGGCCGCCGACTCGGGCAAGGCCGCACACTCGCTGGGCGAGGCCTACCAGATCGCGGCGCGGCTGGGCGGCGCGGCGGGGGAGTCGCTGTACGGTGCGGCGCGGCACTCGTTCGTGCACGGGCTGCACGTGACGCTGGTGGTGAGCGCGGGACTGCTGTTCGCGGGGGCGGTGATGGCGTTGAAGCTGCCGAGGGTGATGGAGTGCGGGGAGCCGTCGGGCGAGGCGGCGCGGGTGCCGGCGCAGGGCCGGCCGGCCGGAGCGCAGGCCGAGTGCGACGCGGCGGGGCGCCGGGCCTGACCGCGGCCGGCGCGACGCTGCGGGGAGGAGGGGCTGGACCGGCGGGTCGCGCGGGGAGAAACTTGCGGCGCTAGGTTTCCGTCCCACGGCCGCCGGGAGGCCACGTGTCCTTCGTACCCACCGATCCGCTCGGGCTCGACGAGTTGCTGAGCCCCGAGGACCTCGCCATCCGCGACACCGTGCGCGGCTGGGCGGCCGACCGGGTGCTGCCGCAGATTGCCGACTGGTACGAGCGCGGGGAACTGCCCGGGATCCGGGAGCTGGCCCGGGAGCTCGGCGGCATCGGGGCGCTCGGGATGTCCCTCCAGGGCTACGGGTGCGCCGGGGCCAGCGCCGTGCAGTACGGGCTGGCCTGTCTGGAGCTGGAGGCCGCCGACTCCGGGATCCGCTCCCTGGTCTCCGTGCAGGGCTCGCTCGCGATGTACGCCATCCACCGCTACGGCTCCGAGGAGCAGAAGCAGCGCTGGCTCCCCGGCATGGCGGTCGGCGAGCTGATCGGCTGCTTCGGGCTGACCGAGCCCGACGTGGGCTCCGACCCGGCCGCGATGCGCACCTACGCCAAGCGCGACGGCACCGACTGGGTGCTGAACGGCCGCAAGATGTGGATCACCAACGGCAGCGTCGCGGCCGTCGCCGTGGTGTGGGCGCAGACCGACGAGGGGATCCGCGGCTTCGCCGTCCCCACCGACAGCGCCGGCTTCGCCGCGCCGGAGATCAAGCACAAGTGGTCGCTGCGCGCGTCGGTGACCAGCGAACTGGTGATGGACGACGTACGGCTGCCCGCGGACGCGGTGCTTCCCGGCGTCACCGGGCTCAAGGGACCGCTGGGCTGCCTCAGCCACGCGCGGTACGGGATCATCTGGGGTTCCATGGGCGCCGCGCGCGCCAGTTTCGAGGCCGCGCTCGACTACGCGAAGACGCGCGAGCAGTTCGGCAAGCCGATCGGGGGCTTCCAGCTCACCCAGGCCAAGCTCGCGGACATGGCACTGGAACTGCACAAGGGCATCCTGCTCGCCCACCACCTGGGCCGCCGCATGGACGCGGGCACCCTGCGCCCGGAGCAGATCAGTTTCGGAAAGCTCAACAACGTCCGCGAGGCCATCGACATCTGCCGCACCGCGCGGACCATCCTGGGTGCCAACGGGATCTCGCTCGAATACCCCGTCATGCGGCACGCCACCAACCTCGAATCGGTCCTCACCTACGAGGGCACCGTGGAGATGCACCAGTTGGTGCTGGGCAAGGCGCTCACCGGGCTCGACGCCTTCCGGTAAGGGCCCTGCTCAGCTCTGGTTGAAGAAGTCGCGGGCGCGGCCGCCCGCTTCGCCGCTGACGATCTGGGTGTCGGCCGGGGTCAGCAGGAAGACCCTGGTCGCCACCCGCTCGATGGAGCCGCGGAGCCCGAAGGTCAGACCGGCGGCGAAGTCGACCACGCGCTTCGCGTCGGCCGGTTCCATGGACGACAGGTTCACGATCACCGGGACGCCCTCGCGGAACAGCTCGCCGATTCCACGCGCGTCACGGAAGCCGTCGGGGGTCACGGTCGCGATCCGCCGGCCCTGCTCGACCGCGGACTCCGACGCCACCTTGACGCGCGGGTCGGTGACCCACTGGTCCCCGGGGCCGGACACCGAACCGCCGTGCTGACGCTCCACGGCCTCCGCGTAGTCGTCGTCGTAGTACCGCTCGTCGTCGTTGTCCTCCACGAGACCCAACCAGGCACTCGCCTTGCGCACCGAACCCATGGACGCCTCCTTTCACCGCGGTCAGTTGTCTTCTCTTCCGCTGCCCCTATGGTCGTCCATGATGCTGACAACGCGCCAAGTGGATAGTCGGCGCGCACGGGTTTCGTGACGGTACTGGTGCAGAACATCCGTTGCACCGTCAAGGTCCCGAGCGCCTGCCGCTGCTGACTGAGTGAAAATACGACTGCGGACGCCGTCCGGGTGAGGCCTGCGGGCGTACGGGTGAACGGCCGGGCTCGGTACCATGCCCCCCGGCACGCGTATGACACACGGGGGAAGCGCAATTGTTCGGCATAGTCAGACCTTGCACGCACCGGCTGGGCGAGCGGTTCAAAGCCGAGTGGATGGCCCATCTCTGCGGACTGTGCCTGGCACTTCGCGGGGACCACGGCCAGTTCGCGCGGGTCGTCACCAACTACGACGGGCTGCTGGTCTCCGTTCTGACGGAGGCTCAGTCGGCTCCCGCCGCCGGCTCCCGGCGCACCGCCGGGCCGTGTCCGCTGCGCGGGATGCGCAGGGCTCCGGTGGCCGACGGGCAGGGCGCCCGGCTCGCCGCCGCCGTCTCCCTGGTGCTGGCCTCCGCGAAGGTACGGGACCACGTGGCCGACCGGGACGGGCTGTTGGCGAGGGCCCCGATCGCGGCCGCCGCCCGCAAGGTAGCCCGGGGCTGGGACCGGGCCGGCGCCCGTACCGGGGCCTTGCTCGGCTTCGACACGGCGGTGCTCGTCGACGCCGTCGACCGGCAGGGCGGCATCGAGACCCTGGCCGGGCCCGGGACGCCGGTCCTGGTGGTCACCGAGCCGACGGAGACGGCCACCGCGGCCGCCTTCGCGCATACCGCGGTCCTCGCCGGGCGTCCAGGCAACACGGCCGCGCTCGCCGAGGCGGGCCGCTACTTCGGGCGGCTCGCGCACCTGCTGGACGCCGTGGAGGACCAGGCCGCCGACGCCGCGGCGGGCGCCTGGAACCCCCTCACGGCCACCGGGACCTCCCGTGCCGAGGCCCGGCGGCTGTGCGACGACGCCCTGCACGGCATCCGGCTCGCCCTGCGCGAGGCGGAGTTCACCGACGCGGGCCTCGCCCACCGGCTGCTGGTGCACGAACTGCGCACCTCCGTGGACCGTGCCTTCGGCACCGGCCGCTGCGCCCACACCGGCGTGAACGCCGCGGGGCAGGGCTTCGGGGCCCCGCCGCAGGGGTACGGACCGCCGCAGGGGTACGGGGGCCAGGGGTACGGGGCTCAGGGCGGGGCGCCGTACGGGAGCGGCGGGCCGTACGCCCCGTACCCGCCGGCCGGGCCCGGAACGCCCCCGCCGCCGAGCGGCCCAGGCGGCCCCGGCTGGGGCGGGAGCGGTGGGGGCGGGCTGCCGCCGCAGAAGCCGCGCCGCGGGCTGCTCGCGGGCTGCGCGGTCGCCGTGGGGCTGTTCTGCACGTGCCGGCTGTGCTGCACCGAACACGAGGGCCCCTGGTCGCGCAAGAAGCGGGACGCGTGGTGCGACGACTGCGACTGCGGCAACTGCGACTGCGGCGGCTGTGACGGCTGCGGCTGTGACGGGTGCGAGTGCTGCTGCTGTCCCTGCGACGGCTGCTGACCGCCTGTCAGGTGACCCGCAGGCCCCGGACGGAGTACCGGGCGGTTCCCCTCCCGGCCCGTGTGGAAGGGCTGAGGGCCATGAGCGATCACGAAGCGGGCGGTCCGGCGGAGGACGACCCGGACACCGCCTGGAAGCAGTGGCACGAACGTCGTCTGGCTGCCGTCTCCGCCCCTTACGGACCACTCGCCCTCACCGGTACGCACTGGCTCGCCGACTACCCGGAGGGTCGAATTCCGGCCGTTCCGGGGCGCTGGCGCGCCACCGCGGGCGGGGTGGCCCTGAGTGCCGGCCCCGGGGACGGCCTCAGCCTCGACGGTGAGCCCTTCACGGGGGACGCCGTGCTCGCCGCCGACGACGGCCCGGCCTCCGGGGCGCGGGTCTCGGCCGGGGACGTACGGCTCGTGGTGCTCCTGCGTGAGGGGGAGTGGGCGGTGCGCGTCTACGACCCGGCCGCCGGGGCCCGGCACACCTTCGGGGGCATCGAGGCGGGCCCCTACGATCCCGGCTTCGTGCTCGCGGGCCACTTCCGGCCATACGGCGAGGACCAGACCGTCCAGGTCGAGAACGTCGACGGACGGACCCGGGGGCTCGGCCTCGGCGGCGAGCTGAGCTTCGTGCACGGGGGCGTGGAACACACCCTCCAGGTCGCGGTGGGCCACGGGGACGGCAGTCTCTGGGCGGTGTTCGCCGACGCCACGAGCGGCACGTCCAGTTACCGCTTCCGTTTCCTGAGGCCCGGCGTCCCCGCGGCGGACCGCTCGATCACCGTCGACTTCAACCGGGCGCTGCTGCCTCCCTGCGCCTTCGCCGACCACTTCATCTGCCCCTTCCCGCCGCCGGGCAACACCTTGCCGTTCGCGGTCGAGGCGGGGGAGCGGAGGCTGAAACGCGCCCTTGCCGCCGCAATCTGACGCCAGGACACTCCCGTCAGCGTCTCTCAAGGGACTTGTCAGGGGCACGGCGAACGCGAAGGCGTTTCCCGTGCCCCCGGCCGTCCCTCACAGGCACCGGCACCCCCACAGCGGCCGGGCCCCGATCCCTTACCGGGAGGACGAAGTGAGGACCAAGATCACCCGTACCAGGCTGCTCGCGGCCGCCGTCGGCGCGGCTGCCGTCGCCGCGCTCGCGCTGCCCACCGCCGCCAGCGCGGACACCAAGGACAGCGGCTTCAGCGCCGCCCGGCTGGCCTCGGCCGAAGCCTCGGTCCTGCGTGCCGACGTCGCCGGCACCGCCTGGAACACCGACCCCGCCACCGGGACCCTGGTGGTCACCGCCGACTCCACCGTCACGGCCGCCGACATCGCCAGGATCCGACGCGAGGCCGGGGCCGACGCGGCGGCCCTGAGGATCGAGCGCACCTCCGGCAAACTGCGCAAGCTGCTCTCCGGCGGCGACGCCATCTACGCGTCGAGCTGGCGCTGCTCGCTCGGCTTCAACGTCAGGAGCGGGAGCAACTACTACATCCTCACCGCCGGGCACTGCACCGACGGCGCCGGCACCTGGTGGACCAGCACCTCCCACACCACCACCATCGGAACCACCGTCGGTTCGAGTTTCCCCACCAATGACTACGGCCTGATCAAATACGCCAGCAACTCGCCGGTGCCGCCCGGCACCGTCGGCAGCCAGGACATCACCAGCGCCGTCAACGCCACCACCGGCATGTCCGTCACCCGCCGCGGCTCCACCACCGGCATCCACGGCGGCACGGTGACCGGCCTCAACGCCACCGTCAACTACGGCAACGGCGACATCGTCTACGGCATGATCAAGACCAACGTCTGCGCGGAGCCCGGCGACAGCGGCGGCCCGCTGTACTCCGGAACCCGCGCGGTCGGCCTCACCTCCGGCGGCAGCGGCAACTGCTCCTCGGGCGGGACCACCTTCTTCCAGCCCGTCGTCGAAGCCCTCAACGCCTACGGCGTCAGCGTGTACTGAGCCACCCGCCCCGGTACCCCTGGACGTCCTCCCGCCTTCTGGGAGGATGTCCAGGGCGTCCGTGTCCCCGGGGGGAGGCAGGTCTTTCGTATGAAACGCATCGGGGTGACCGGACACCGGTCGATTCCCGTCGAGGCGCTCGCCCACGTCAGGCAGAGCCTGCGGGGCGTACTGTGCGGCGGACAGGGGCCGTTGGAGGTGCTCTCCAGCCTCGCGGAGGGCGCGGACCAGCTCTTCGCCGGCATCGCCCTGGAATGCGGCGCCGACCTCACCGTGGTGATCCCCAGCGAGGACTACGAGGGCGACTTCGCGGACGCCCGAGCCCTGGCCCGCTACCGGCAGCTCAGGCACCGGGCCGCCCAGGAAGTACGGATGGGCTTCGCCCGCTCCACCGACGAGGCGTACTACGCCGCCGGAACCTACATCGCCGAATCCTGCGACCGCCTGGTCGCCGTCTGGGACGGTCTGCCGGCCCGCGGGCACGGCGGCACCGCCGAGATCGTGGCCTACGCGCGGGCGCTCGGCAAACCCGTCACCGTCATCTGGCGCGAGGGCGTGACCCGCCAGTGAGCCACGCCCCGCCCGCGACCGGGATCAACTGCTGTGCCGCGCCAGCCAGTCCGTGTGCTGAGGAGAGACGTACCGCTCCGTCTCGTACACGGCGGACGGCCACTGCGACTCGGTGATCGTCGTCTGCATCACCACCATCATCGCCGACAGGTCCTGCTCGATCAGTGTGTGCGCCTCGATCAGCGGATGGTGGCGCCGGACCTCGTTCCAGGCGATCGCCGCCGCCGCGGCCGCACTCAGCAGCGCCGTCAGCGACGGGCCCGGCCCCGAACCGAACGCGCCGAACAGTGCGAACAGCAGCGCCAGGCACGTCAGCAGCACGATCGTCCACGACCACAGCGCCGTCGCCCGCCGGGACACCTCCGTCTTGCGCTGGTACCAGTTGCGCTGCTCGATCAGCCGGTCCCGTACGTAGGTCTCCCTGCGCACCTGGTACCCCAGCCCGCGCAGCCGCTGCATCGCCCCGGTGATCTCCCCGCCCTCCGGCAGCAGGCCCGCGGCCCGGGGATCCTCCCAGCCCATCTTGCGCAGCTCGTCCAGCCCGGCCTCCAGCCGGGTCCGGTACGTCGCCTCCGGGGCGCCGACGTCACTGCCGAACGGCGCCCCGTGCACCGCGTACCGCCAGGCCAGGGACTTGATGAACTCCGCGGCGCTCCGGTTGAGCTGCCACTGCGGCCGGGCCCGGCGCCGGGTCGCCCGTACGCCCACCGCCAGCACCCCGGCGTAGGCCAGCGCGCTCAGCGCGCCGAACAGGTGCAGCGAGCCCGCGGCGGGCCCGGACGGCAGCGCGGCGGCCGCCGCGGCCGTGACCAGCAGCACCAGCTGCCTGCGCGTGGCCCGGGTGGACTCCCGCTGCCGGGAGATCGCCGCCTGATCGGTGTGGTGGAAGAGGGCCGGCAGGTCCTCGTTCCGGAAAGTCATGCTGTCGCTCACGGCGACCCCCCAGGTCTGCTGTAGGGGCGGGAGGCGGCCCGTGCGGGGGCCGCCCTCCGTCCGATCACACGGCGAGCGGCTCCAGGTCGCGGTGGACCCGGCGCTCGTCGCGGGCGTAACGGGTCAGACCGTGGTCCTCGCCGAGCAGGCGCGTCAGCTCGGCCACCGTCTCCGTCCGTACCCGGGCCGCTTCCTCCTTGCGGCCCATCATGTCCAGGCTCACCGCCATGTTCGACGCGGCCGCCAGGGTCTCCGGGTGGTGCGTCCCGAGCGCCTCGCGCAGCCGCAGCACCACCAGCCGCTCCAGCTCCAACGCGCCCTCCGGGTCCCCGAGGTCGGCGAGGGCGTTGGCCAGGTTCAGGTTGCCGAAGATGGTGTGCGGGTGGTTGTCGCCCAGCACCTCGCGCATGTGCCGGATCGTCTGGCGCAGCATCGGCTCCGCCGTGTCCGCGGAGCCCGTGCCCCAGTGGAAGACCGCCAGGTTGTTGACGGCGGCCAGGGTGTACGGGTGCCGCTCGCCCGGCACCTTCACGTACTCGTCCACCACCTCCTGCGCCAGGTCCCGCGCCGCGCCCGCGTCCCCCGTCGCGAACAGGTCGGCCGCCAGGTTCAGTTCACAGGCCAGCAGGTCCGGGTTGACCGAGGTGTACTTGGCGCGGTAGCGGTTGCGGGTCGCCGTCGTCAGCCGCAGCGCGTCCTCCAGGTCGCCCGCCCTGCGCAGCGACACCGCCAGGTTCTTCGCCGCGGACAGGGTGCCCGGGAAGGCCCGGCCGAGCGTCCGCTTGTAGATGTCGTACGTCCGGCCCAGCAACTGCACCGAATCGTCGTACCGGCCCACCTCGCGCAGGTCCCGGGCCAGGTTCTGCGCCGAGGACAGGGTGTACGGGTGGTCCGGGCCCAGTACCTCGGTGCGCCGGTCGAACACCTCCTGGTCGATCTCCCGGGCCCGGGAGTACTGCCCGACCATGCGCAGGTTCAGCGCCAGGTTGTTCGCGGCGGCCAGGGTGCGCGGGTGCGCCTCGTGGAATATCTGCCCGAAGCCCTCGTGCGCGGCCGTCGCCAGCTCCATCGCCTCGCCGTAGCGGCCGAGCGCCCCCAGGTCCATCGCCAGGCCGCTGGTGGTCATGTACGTGTGCGGATGCGAGGGACCGAGCGCGGTCCGCTGCCGTTCCAGGGTGACTTCGTCCAGCTCCTTCGCCTCCACGAACCGGCCCTGGGAGCGCAGGATGTTCGACAGGTGGAACCGCAGGTAGAGGTACTGCAGGTCGCTGTCGCCCAGCATCTCCTTCCACACCTCGCGCAGCTCCTCGCCGAGCTGGTACGCGGCCTTGAAGTCGCCGCGCTTCCACAGGTAGCGCACCCGGTCGATCAGCAGCCGGCGGGTCTCCGGCTCCTTGCAGAACCGGGCCTCGGAGGGCGTCAGGTGCGGCCAGATGGTGTTGAAGCGGGGCCAGGTGGCCGGGTTGTCTATGGGCTCGTCGTCATCGGGCCGGGCACCCGCCAGGATCCGGTGCACGGCGTGCCGGGCCTCGCGCTGCTCCTCTTCCGACAACTGCGCGCGGATCACGGCCTGGACGAGGCGGTGCACCTGGATGCTGTTGCCGACCTGGTCGACCTTGGCCATCGCGAACCGGCCGATCTCCCTGATCACCCGGCCCAGCATCAGCTTCTCCTGGAGCGAGGAGTCGTACGGCTTGAGGGCGTTGATCATCTCCTTGCTGTAGAGGAGGTTCGCGGATATCGGCTCCGGCGCGAAGAAGGCGCACAGCTGCAACAGCCGCACGGCGGCCGGGGAGCGGGACTGGAGCCGCTCGATGGACACGTTCCAGGTCGCGGCGACGGGCTCCGGATAGCCGGCCGGCTGGTTCAGCCCCAGTACGCTGGCGGCCTGCTGCGCCAGCTGTTCCAGGTACGCGGACACGGGCGTGGCGGTCTCCGCGATCCAGGCACCCGCCTGCTCGACGGCCAGCGGCAGGTCGCCCACCGCCACGGCCACCTGCTCGGCGTCCTCGTGCGAGAGGCCGGGAGCCCGCCGCTGGAGGTGCTCGATGGACTCCTCGCGCAGGAACACGTCCACCGGCAGCGCGTCGCCGTACTGCGACCAGGACTGGTTGCGGGAGGTGACCAGGACGTGCCCCGGTCCGCCCGGCGGGAAGAACCGCTTGAGCGTCTCGGGGTCGTCCGCGTTGTCGAAGACCAGCAGCCAGCGCGAGGTGGGCACGCCCCGCCGCAGCAGGTCGATCGCCTCCTGGGACGCGGCGGCCATGTCCTCGCCGGCCTGGGCGCCCAGCCGTACGGCCAGCTCCGCGAGGGCCGCGACCACGTCGTCGGTCTGCTCCGAGGAGATCCACCAGACCAGGTCGTAGTCCGCCATGAACCGGTGGACGTACTCCAGGGCCACCTGCGTCTTGCCGACACCGCCGAGCCCGTACAGGGTCTGCGGCTGCGGGAGCACCACCGCCATGCCGCCGCCGAGCTGGTTGCGCATCCGCTCCAGCACGATGCTGCGCCCGGTGAAACCGGTGTTGCGGGGCGGCGCGTTCCAGATCTTGGGCACGGTCCCCGGGAAGCGGGGGCCCGGCTGGGAGGCACTGTTGACCGTGTCGTTCAGGGCCATGGGCCGCTCCACCGCACGCAGCAGGGCCGTGGTGGCGTGCACCTCGTCCAGGCGGAAGAGGTCCACCGGATTGCGGTCGATGTAGGGGGTCGCGAGCCGTACGTCGCCCACCCGCAGCGGCACCAGCTGGCGCCGGCCCCCCGTCGGGTCCTCGGCGGCGGCCCGGTTCCACACGTCGACGGCGCGGCCGGACTTGAGGAAGGCGGTGGAGAGCAGCACGACCGTACGGGCGGCGCCGTCGACGCTGATGCCCGATCCGCCGAGGGTGTCCCCGGGCGACGGGGCGGGGGCCACTTCCGCCGAGACGTCCTTGGGCACCACGCGGAAGCCGGCCCGGGTGAGCACCGACTCGATCCAGTCGGCCCACATCCGGTTCTCCGCGACGTAGCAGAGGAACAGGTCGGCCGGAAGGGCCGGGCGGCGCCGGGTGAAGGCGTCCCGGATCCGCATCCGGACGTCCTCGGCGATGGCCGGCATGGAGGTGATCTCGCCCTCGGTGACCACGGCGGTGAGCCGCTCGAACGCCGAGAGCAGGGAGTTGGTGAGCCCGGCCTCGTCGCCGAAGGTGGCCAGGGTCTCCTCGTAGGCGTAGTAGGGCCGGTACGGGATCTCCACCGCGCCCCAGTACGACGTCAGGTCGTCCCCGACGAGGCCGCCCGGGAAACGGTCGAACTTGATCCGGGCCAGTGCCCGCCCGGCGTCGGCCTTCTCCTTCTCGCCCTCGTCGATGCGCATCGGCACGGGGTAGATCTTGATGCCGCGGTCGTTGAACCGCTCGTCGATCTGCCGGGCCACGGAGGCGGCGCCGTCGATGGACTGGTCGGACAGGGTGAAGCAGTCGACCAGGACGTCCGGCAGGTGCACGGTACAGATGTCGGCGATGTCGGACAGGCCGGTGCGGCTGTCGATCAGCACGTAGTCGTAGTTCTTCTTCATGTCGGCGCGCAGCGCGTCGAAGAAGAGGCCGCCGCCGAGGCGGTCGTAGAAGTTGTCCCAGTCGAAGGTGGACACCGTCGCCGAGTACTCGCGGTTCTGCCGGCCCGCCGAGACGAAGTCGAGCGTGCCCCCGTCGGGGAACTCCCAGCCCAGCGTCTCCGGGGTGAGGGAGACCGCGTGCGGCTGTATCCGCGCGTAGTCCTTGTGCCAGTCGTCGGCGCGCTGCACCGGGCTGGTCGCGGCCCAGGCGTACTCGCTGATCAGGTCGATGACCCCGGTGGTGGCCCCGAGGGTGGAGGGGTCCAGGAAGGGGTGGAAGAAGCGGTGCAGACCCGGCGCCTCCAGGTCCCAGTCCACGGCCAGCACCCGCTTGCCGTTGGCCGCCAGGATCCAGGCGGTGTTCGCGAGCGCCATGGTGCGGCCCGTACCGCCCTTGTAGGAATAGAAGGTGACGATGCGTCCGCCATGGCTGTCACGACCGGCTGTCATCCGTGTCCCCCCGCTCTGTGTCGCTGACGTCGTTGGTGTCGGTCCCGCGCGGCGGACCACCGCCCGCTTCGGTGTCGGGTGGGAAGGGGGCGCGCGGCGGCAGTGGCGGGGGCGGCTCATCCATCCCCATCGGCCCGACCAGCCGCGGCCGTTCGGTGTGCGTGCCGCCTGCCGGCGGGTACACCTGGGCGTGTCTGAGGAACTGCTGGGCGGCGGCTTCGACCACCTGGGGCAGGATCTGCCCGAGCATCTCCATGTTGGCCACGCCGTTCGCGGCGGCCCGGCAGGCGGCCCGGCCCTGGCTCATCTTGACGGGCATCGTCCCCTCCAGCCGGTCCGCGAGCTCGCTCTCCTTGGCCCGGCCCTGGTGGTCGTACCGGTTCCAGGGCACGACCACGTTGATCCACGGCCGGTGTTCCTGGTCGAAGGCGGCCAGCCGCTGGCGGCGCTGCTCGTCCTCCACCGCCCAGCGGTCGACGATCAGGATCTCCGGACGCGTCGGCGGCTGCTTGCTGTCGAAGTGCCCCGCCTCGTCGTCGAACGAGCCGAGGCTGGTCTGGTAGTTGAGGTTGCGGATCACGTCCTCGGCCACGTACGCGATGGGCCGCTGCGCCACCGGGTGGTAAGGGTTCCATTCCAGGGCGTTGTCCCCGTAGTACTCGGGACTGCGGCCCTCCGGGAGGTCGTGCCGGGAGGCGGCCGCCACCGTGATGTGCAGGGTGCGGGCGGGGTTGCCGCCGTTGCTGCCGAAGGCGCTCGGCACCACCCGGTAGTCCAGCGGCTTGATCGGGTCGATGCGTACGGTCTCGGCGACGTGCACGATCCGTTTGGCGAGTTCGTACACGGCCGCCTCGTACTGCTCGGCGTAGCTGCGGAGTTTGATCAGCCCGTACAGGCCGTCGGTGACGTAGCGCTCGCCGAAGGTGTTGTGGTTGAACTGCAACCGGGAGGCGGGGCCCGGCATGTGGGTGGCCGGCACCGGGACCCACAGGGCCGGCACGATGGCCTCGGGCGGCGGCTCGTTGTGGCGCGCGCCGTGCTGGATGGCGCGCTGCGCGAAGGCGAACCACTCCTTCCCGCACATCTCACTGGCGAAGTAGCGCGGCGAGAACAGGGGGACGAAGACCCGGCAGGTGGCGAGCGCCGCCGCGAGCCGTTCCGACCAGCCCTCGCCGCTGCGTATCTCGCGGTCCATGAAGCCGGCCTCCGAACCGGCGGGCAGGTCCGTCAGCGCCATGACGTGGTTGCAGAGATCACGGAAGAGCCGCTCGACCCACATGTCGGGGTCGGGCCCCCCGGCCCCGAATCTCGGCGTATGCGCATAACTGAGAAAGAAGTACGGCTGCACTGATGCGGGCACACGACCCCCGTCCCGAAGATGCGAGCGAAGAAACATCATTCCGGAGCTGCTTCGCCACATCCCCTCATCGTTCAGTCAATCAGCGTCTGTTTTCGGTCATCCAGTCGAGTGCGTGACCAACGGCATCGGGAATCGAGAAGAGCACGGCCCCAGCCCCGCCCAGCCGGCCCCTGCGCAACCGCGAATCCGGGAACGCGTCGCCGATCTGTGCGAAATCACTGTCGTCCAGCGCGACGTCCTCGTACGTCGTCCACCCCTCCCCCCGCCGTCCCCCCGGAAGGTTCACCTTCACCACACAGTCGTACATGCGCAAGGGGGGCTCGGGAATTCGGTACTCCGCCAGATGGAAAGCGGTGCAGGAGGAAAAGCCCACATTGATCATGAGTACCTGGCCGCCCTCCCCGCACATTCTCCCCAGGGGTGACTCCTCGCCCAGGTGGCATTCGAGGCGGTGACCGGCGCAGAGCCGCCGGGCGTCCTTTCCCAGCGCCGCGAAGGAGGTCTGCGGATGGGTGCTGCGCGCGGCGCCCGGGGAGGTACGGACGGTCTCGGCGAAACGCCCCACGCCCTGGCTCGGGGTCAGCCGCGGGTCGAACGCGGGCATCCGCGCCCGGAACCTGCGCACCTGCGGCTCCGAGAGGCCCGCGATCCGCTCCAGGTGCGCCGCGGAGGTGCGGGAGTTCTCCGAGGTGAACGCGGGGACCACCAAGGTGCCGTGCGGCCCCAGCACGTCCGTCAGGGCATCGCGCAGCGGCTCGGCCCGCAGACCGGTGCCGCGGAGCGCGGCGTGCACCAGCAGCCGGGTCCCCGGGCGCACCCCGATCCGGCGTAACTCCCCGGCCAGGGCGAGCGCACCCGGAGCCCGGGGGGACGTCACGCGTCGACCGCCTTCGACTCCCAGCGCAGCTCCTCCACCAGCCGCTTGCCGGTGCTGGTCAGCTCGGCCGCACCCGCCAGCCGGTCCAGGGCCCGCTGGATCCGGTCCGCCGCCCCCGGTTCGGGGGCCGCCGTCGCCCGCCGGTACGCCTCCACCGCCACCCGCTCGTGCACGTCGGCCAGCAGCCGGGACACCGGGACCGGGCGCTCGCGCCACGGCGAGGGGTGCTGCCACTGCCCGTCGAGCGCGTACAGGTCGGCCACCTCGGTCAGTGCCCGCAGCCGGGCCCGGCGCCGCCCGGTCAGCAGTGCGAGGGCCGTCTCGCGGACCCCGGCGCCGTACGGGACGCCGAGCGCCCCGGGGCCGTGCCGCCCCGCCTCGCCCCAGCCGTGCGCCCGCGGACCGCCCGCGAGCGGGGTCAGCGTCGTCAGCCCGGCCGCGGCCGCCCGGGCGAACTCCGGGACGGCGGTGTGCAGCAGCGTCCAGGCCGCGTCGAGGCGGACCCGCCACTGCCCGGCCTCCCCGGCCCCCAGCCGGAGCCTCGGCGGGCGGGCGAAGCAGTTGCGGTGCGGGTCGAGGTCCTCCAGCGCCACCGGGGCGGTGTCCTGCCCGGGCGGCGACCAGCTCCGTACGGGCAGCCAGCGCGCGTCCCCCGCCGCCGGACCGAAGCGGTGCTCGGCGCGGCCGTCGCGGACCGCGTACCCCGTACCGGTGGACCGCAGTGCGGCCCGGCCCCGCGTGCCCGGCCGGCCCAGGCGCAGCAGCCCCAGGGTCGGGAGGTACACCTCACCGTCCCGGTAGGGGACCTCGGCCGGCAGGTCGAGCCCGCCGCGCAGCACGGCGGCGGCGGCCAGCGCGGCCAGCCTGCGCGCCGTCTCGGGGGCGCCGGGGCCGGAGGGGCGCCCGTCCCGCCCGGCGTCCAGGGCCTCCAGGACCCAGGTGCGGGTGAACGGGTGGTCCAGTACGGCCTCCAGGGCGTGCGCGCCGGCGTCCCCGGCCCGCTCCACGCGGGCCAGCAGCTCCCAGGCCCGCGCCCATTCGGGATCACCCGTACGGTCGGCGTTCAGCCGGGCGAGCAGGACCCGGGTCAGCTGCTCCTGGGAGCGGGCCAGTTCGGCCGGGTCGGTGAGCTCCGGCGCCGTCTGCCGGGACGCGGTGCGGCCCTCGACCCCGTCCACCAGCTCGCGCAGGTCCGTGCAGTACACCGAAGGGTGGTCGAAGCCGCCCCCGCCGTCCGGGTCTGCCCGGTAGCGGTGGGTGTAGAGACCGCCGCCGCACGAACGTACGACGGGGCAGCGGCGGCACGTGTCACTGACACCGTCCAGACCCAGCTGCCGGGCCCGCACCCCGGGGTGGGCCGCCACCTCGTCGAAGGAGTGGGCGAAGACGTCGAAACCGGTGGCTGCGGCGCCCTCGTAGGCGCTCTTGAGGGAGTCGACCTGCTCCAGGGTCCCGTCCGTCTCCACGACGACGAGGTCGGTCGGCGCGAGCCCCAGGGACTCGGTCAGGCTCGGCCCTCCGCGCAGGGTGGACAGCAGGGACTCGAAGAGCCGTACGGAGACGGGCCGCCCGAGCCGCTCCCAGTGGTCGAAGACCCGCAGCAGCCAGCGCGCGTACGCGTCGGGGGCGCCGTCGGGGCGGACCGGCGGGGCCTCCCAGGTGGCGTGGGGGAGCAGGAAGTCCACCCGGGGCGGGCGCAGCTCGACGAGGGCGTCCAGCACGGCGACGGGGTCGTTGGCGACGTCCACGGTGCAGAGCAGGCCCTGGTAGAGGTGGCGGTAGGGCGCCGAACGGAGCAGTGCGACGGCGGCCAGGACCAGGGGGTGGCTGGTGCGCCCGTCGGCGAAGCGGCGGTGGCGGTCGTTCGCGGCCCGGTCCCCGTCGAGCGAGATGCCCACGCGGACGCCGAACTCGGCGAAGAGGTCGAGGTAACGGCGGCTGAGCTGGAGCCCGTTGGTGTGGATCCGCAGGTCGAGGTCGGCGGTCCCGGCGAGTGCGCGGGTGAACTCCTCGCACACGAGGCGTAGTCGGGCGGTGCCCGCCAACAGGGGTTCCCCTCCGTGGAGAATCACCGTGACGGAGGGGAGTGCATGGTCACGGGCATGTTCGGCGAGCCGCGACGCGGTGTGCGAAATGACCTCGGGGGAGATCACTTTCGGCCGGGCTCGCCAGCTCTGATCAGCGTGTTCATAGACATAGCAATGATCACAAGCGAGATCGCATCTGCTGTGAACCTTGAGGACGATCTCGCGAAAAGCGATCAGGCCGGTCATTCCACCAGTCTAGAGCGCGGGCTCCGGTGTCAGAGTGCGGAGTTGAAGATCGGTGCCTGAACGTGACGGCCGTTCTCCGAAGGCAGGACGCGTCCGAGCGCCTCGGCCGCCGAGGTGCTGTGGACGTCGATCCGGTCGAGCGGGACCAGGGGGGTCTTGACCGTGCTGGTCGCGGGGGTTGCGGAAGTGTTCACGACACCGTCCTCGGGGAGGCCATGCGAAATGGGCAGGGGAGCGACACCAGCGGTCCCGCTGGTGTCAAGCGTGGACTTTACTCGTCCACACCTTATTGGCAACCGAGACATGACGCCTGGTCAAGCGTTCTATGGAAAGGCTCCGGCAATTCTCCGGGTGCGGTAATCGGCCGTTTGCCGTACAGCAAGATCCTTTATCCCTGATGCCGGGTCACCACGGGTGCCGAGCGCCCGACGGGCGGGGTTTAGCATGTTCACGCCACCCCCCTGACCTGCCGTTCGGCCGAAAGCACCCCTCATGCGCCTCCAGCGGACCCTCGCTGCTACCGCCGTCCTCACCGCCCTCCCCGCACTCGCCGCCTGCCAGGGCGACCCTGCGCCGCCAGCCGGCCGTGCGGGCGCGAGCCCCTCCCCGTCCGCCGCGCGGCCGTCCGCCGGCGGCTCGCTCCTCGATGCACAGCAGTACGTACGGCAGTTCACCTCCTGCGAGGACATCAGCGGCGAACCGGACGACCCCCGGCTGCCGTTGACCGAGTTCACCCGCGTCGGACAGTGGTCCGTGACCCAGCGGGGGGTGTGCAGCGACCGGCCCGTGCACGGCGAGATCGTCTTCTACGTCGCCTCCGACATGAAGGAGTTCCAGGAGCGCTACAAGCAGAAGGTGATGGACGCGATCAAGGGCGGTGACGGGGCCTACGGCCTGAACAGCCGGGTCTTCATCGGCAAGGGCTACGCGGTCACACCGACGCAGACGAAGTCGGCCCTCGCACTCGCCCGGTCCAGCCTGCGGATCTTGACCTGCAATCCGACCTTCGCCGTACCCAAGGGCTACAAGAAGGAGAAGGCGCTGGTCGAGGGCTGCGTCCTCAGCGACTTCGTCAACAGCTCGGACGGCTCCGGCAGTCCGAACCTGGAGACCCCGCAGGACCCGGGCGGCGAGAAGCCGGGCCAGCCGGCCCAGGGCAGTCTCGGGCTCGCGCACGCCGGGAGCATCTCCGAGCTGAGGAAGCTGGTGCAGTACAGCGTGGACTGCTCGCACTTCTCCACCGACCCCGCCACCGTGGCGATCCGATCGATCGACTACGCGCCCGTCGTCGACGGCAACCCCCTCGACTGGGGCGTGGACGGCCGGGCCCTGTGCGGGGAGCCGGGGGGAGCCCAGCGCGCCCACAACCTCAACTGGCTCGACACCGTCGGCGACATGAAGAGGCTGCAGACCAAGGCCAAGGCCGCCCAGCTCGCCGACCTCAAGGACGACGGCGAGCTCAAGCACACCGCCAGTCTGCTGCTCGTCGGTGACGGCATCGCGGTCGAGAGCAACGACCCGAGCGTCCGGTTCGGCCTGTACCAGTCGCAGTTCCTCTACCTGAACTGCACGCCCGGCTTCTCCGCCCCGACCGGGTACCGGCTGGAACGGGCCCAGGTGGAGGGGTGCGTCCTGACCAACTACGAGCCCGAGCACCCGGTCGAGGGCGGTCGCTGAACGGTGTCCGGCCCCGCTCAGGCGGGCAGCTGCTCGCCCAGCGGGGGCACCGGCAGGTCGCGCAGCAGCCAGGTCAGTACGCCGGGCAGCGCGCGCAGGGCCGCGAAGTGGGCGGCCGCCGGATCGAAGGTGGCGGCGGCGCCCGGAATGCGGCGGGCCAGCCAGCGGGAGTGGCCCACGGGCGAGAACACGTCCAACTCGCCGTGCCAGATCAGCACCGGGCAGCGGATGTCGGCGGGGTCGAAGCCCCACGGACCGCTGAACGCGATCGCGTCGTCGATCCACCCGTAAGCCGAAATGCGCACCCCTTCCCGGTAGTTGCGCAGCAGCATCGCCCGCAGGCCCGCGTCGGCGACGATCATCCGGTCGTTCTCCGTCAGTTCCTTGCGCAGCTCCTCCAGCAGCCGGCGGGGGTCCTTGCGGATCCCCTCGGCGCGCGGGATCAGCCGGGCGGCGAACTCCTCGGGGTCGTCGTAGGCCCTGGTGTACTCCTCGACGTTCGAGGCGGCCATGCCGTCGAACCAGTCGAGGTCCTGCGCGTCCCGGGGGGCGAGCGGGACCAGCGCCGCCGTGCGGGTGACCCGGTCCGGCAGCAGGGCGGCGCACGCCAGCGCACCGGGCCCGCCGCCGGAACGGCCGGCGACGGCGAAGCTGTCCAGGCCCAGGGCGTCGGCGATCGTGGCCACCTCCTGGGCCACATCGGCGACGGTGCGGCCCGGGTGGCGGTCGGAGCCGCCGTAGCCGGGACGGTCGTAGGCGATGAGCTGTACCCGCCGCTGGTAGAGGACCATGCCGCGCGGGGCCGGCCCCAGGCGGCTGCCCGGGGTGCCGTGGAGCAGGAAGACGGGCTTGCCGTCCGGATCCCCCCAGCGCTCCACCATCAGAGCGCGGCCGTCGGCGGTGCGCACCTGATCGCGCACGCGCTCCCCCCTCACGTTCGACGCGGGCAGTCAGGGTGATTGTGCGCTTCGGCGCAGGGGTGCGGTAGAGCGCACCCGGTGGCAATTTCCCGGCGCGCCCGGGGCGCCGTCCCCGACCCTGGCGCCTGCGCCCCTGCGGGCGGCGCTCACGGCACAGTGGGCACATGAACGCAGACGACGAGAACGTGCTGGCCCGGGGACGCGTGGCGACCAGGCTGCCGGCCGCGGACCTGGACCGTGCGCGGCGCTTCTACTCCGAGCGGCTCGGCCTCGAGCCCGTGGACGAACGGCCCGGTGGGCTGCTGTACCGGTGCGGCAGTACGGAGTTCGCGGTGTTCCGGTCGACGGGGTCCTCGCCCGGCACCTTCACCCAGATGGGGTGGGAGGTCGACGACCTGGAGACGGCCGTGGCGCAGCTCAAGGGGCGCGGAGTGGTGTTCGAAGAGGTCGACGTGCCGGGGCTCCGCACGAGGGACGGGATCGCCGAGATCGAGGGCAACTACCCGAGCAAGGGCGCCCGGGGCGAACGCGGCGCCTGGTTCCGCGACAGCGAGGGGAACCTGCTGGGCATCGGCGAGCCGGTCGCCTGAGGCCCGGCGGCGCCCCGGTCACGGCCCCGGCGTCCGGGCGGCGGCGGGGTCCGGGGTGCCGCTGCCCACCGCAGGGCCGCCCCGGCCGCGGTGGAAGACCGCGCAGACCACGGTGACGGCCGCGCCGAGGACCGCCCAGGCCGCCAGCACCAGCATCGCCGGGCCCGCGTCGTTGCCCCGGAAGTACGTGATCGAGCGGGCGGCGTACGTACCGGCGCCCGGCGGCAGGGCCGGCCCGATGGCCCTCCAGAACGGCGGGAGCAGCGGATACGGGTAGGCGCCGCCCGCGCTCGGGTTGCCGAGGACCACCACCAGCAGGATCGCCAGCCCGATGCCGACCACCCCCGCCACGCCCTGGAACGCCAGCGTGATCGCGCCGACGGCGAAGACGACCAGCGTGCCCAGCCCCCACAGGGCCATGACGTTGCCGGGCAGCGCGCCCAGGACCGGCCCCGCGATGACCGTGCCGAGCAGCCCGGCGGCGATCGCGTACAGCAGCAGCGCGCCGAGCCGGATGACGGCGCGGGCGGAGTTCGCGGGCCGTGCGCCGGCGCTGATCGCGAGGATCGCGGCGCACAGGTAGCCGCCGACGCACCAGCCGACGACCAGGTAGAAGGAGCTCAGGCCGCGGGCGTCCCCGGCGGCGGCCGGGGCCACGTCGACGATCCGCACGCTGCGCCCCTGCGCCGTCTCGGCGCGGGTCACGATCGCTTCGAGCGCCTGGGAGAGCGAGGCCCCGGCGCCGCTCGCGACCAGCAGCCGGTCGGTCTTGCCGGCCGGCTCGATGAGCAGTGCCCCGGCCACGCTCCGGTCCTGGATCCGTGCTCGCGCCGCCGCCTCGTCGGGGACGGTGCGGGTGTCGAGCGGGTCGCCGGGCAGGGCGCCGAGGCTCTGGGCGGAGCGCGTGGCGACGGCTTCGGCGGGTGCGGTCACCACGAGGGGGATCCGGCTCGGTTGGGGGTGGTGGAAGGCCCCGATGTAGGAGGTGATGAAGGCGAGCTGGAGCGCCAGTACCCCGAGGACCAGCAGGAAGGCCCGGGTGCTGACGGCGTCCTTGATCTCGGCGAGGAAACCGCCGGAGGAACCCGCGGGTGCGGCGGTGGTGGGCTGGGTCATGTCTCACACGCTCGGCGGAGCGGGGGCCGGGCGCAGCAGGGGTGGGCCGAACGGAGGGCGGAACCGGCGGGCGGACCGCGAAATGGATGATCGAACAAGTGTTTCGCACGGGTATTCGAATTGCTCTATGGTGGAGACGGGGGAGGTGTTCAGTCGAGGGAAAGCAGGAGGCCGCGGGTGCCCGGTTTTACGCATCTGCACACCGTTTCGGGGTTCTCCATGCGCTACGGAGGCTCCCACCCGGAACGGCTGGCGGAACGCGCCGCCGAGCGGGGCATGGACGCCCTCGCCCTCACCGACCGCGACACCCTCGCCGGCGCGGTGCGCTTCGCCCGGGCGGCGGCGGAAGCCGGGATCCGGCCCCTGTTCGGGGTCGACCTCGCAGTGGCCGGGAGCCCCGCGGCCACCACCATCCGTACCGACTCCGCCGAAGCCTCCTCCCGGCGGCGCAACCCCGTCAGGGGCGGCGCCTTCGTCGACGAGTCCGCGGCCCGGGCCGTCTTCCTCGCCCGCGACGGCGCCACCGGCTGGGCCGAGCTGTGCCGCATGGTCACCGCCGCCCACGCCGGCGCACCCGGCGTCCCGCTCCTGCCCTGGGAGGAGCTGCGCGGCGCGAGCGGCGTGTACGTCCTGCTCGGCCCCGGCTCCGAAGTGGGCCGGGCCCTCGCCGCGGGCCGCCCGGACCGGGCCGCGCGCCTGCTCGCGCCCTGGCGGGAGGTCTACGGGGACGACCTGCGCCTGGAGGCCGTCCACCACGGCCGCACCGGCACCGGGCCCGGCTCGCTGCGCCTGGCCGCCCGGACGGTCGGCTTCGCCGCCGAGCAGGGCGTCCCGGCCGTGCTGACCAACGCCGTCCGGTACGCCGACCCCGGCCAGGGGCCCGTCGCCGACGTCCTCGACGCGGCCCGCCGTCTGGTCCCCATCGACCCCCGCAAACCCCTCGACAGCGGCGAACGCTGGATCAAGGACCCCGCCGCCATGGCCGAGAACGCCGACCTGATCGCCCGGGCGGCCGGGCTGCGCCCCGCCGACGCGCGCCGGCTGCTCGCCGAGACCCGGCGGACAGCCGAGGCCTGTGCGGTGGACCCCGAGGACGACCTGGGGATCGGGTCCGTCCACTTCCCCGAGGCCCGGCTCGTCGGCGCCGCCCACCGCACCGCCCAGCGGGTCCTCGCCTCCCGGGCGGCCGCGGGCATGGTGCTGCGCGGCTACGCCGGCGAGCGCCGGTACTGGGAGCGGATGCACGAGGAACTCGACGTCATCGCCTACCACGGCTTCGCCTCGTACTTCCTGACGGTCGCCCAAGTGGTGGACGACGTACGGGAGATGGGCATCCGGGTGGCGGCCCGCGGCTCCGGCGCGGGTTCCCTCGTCAACCACCTCCTCGGCATCGCGCACGCCGACCCCCTCGCCCACGGGCTGCTGATGGAGCGCTTCCTGTCCAAGCGCCGCCGGGTGCTGCCCGACATCGACATCGACGTGGAGTCCGCCCGCCGGCTGGAGGTCTACCGGCGGATCATCGACCGGTTCGGCGCCGAACGCGTCGCCACCGTCTCCATGCCCGAGACCTACCGGGTCCGGCACGCCATCCGTGACGTGGGCGCCGCCCTGTCCATGGATCCGGCCACCGTCGACCGGCTCGCCAAGGCCTTCCCGCACATCCGGGCCCGCGACGCCCGCGCGGCCCTCGCCGAACTCCCCGAACTCCGGGGCGTGCGGGGAGAGTCGCACGGGCGGCTGTGGGAGCTGGTCGAAGCGCTGGACGGCCTGCCGCGGGGCATCGCCATGCACCCGTGCGGGGTGCTGCTCTCGGACGCCTCGCTCCTCGCCCGCACCCCGGTCGTACCGAGCAGCGGCGAGGGCTTGCCCATGTCCCAGTTCGACAAGGACGACGTGGAGGAACTCGGCCTGCTCAAACTCGACGTGCTGGGCGTACGGATGCAGTCCGCGATGGCGCACGCCGTCGCCGAGCTGCGCCGCGCCACGGGGCAGGAGCTCGACCTGGACGACCCGGCGCAGGTGCCGCCGGGCGACGGGGCCACGTACGAGCTGATCCGTTCGGCCGAGACGCTGGGCTGCTTCCAGATCGAGTCCCCGGGCCAGCGCGACCTGGTGGGGCGGCTCCAGCCCGCCACCTTCCACGACCTGGTCGTGGACATCTCGCTGTTCCGGCCCGGCCCGGTGGCCGCCGACATGGTGCGCCCGTTCATCGAGGCCCGGCACGGGCGGGCCCCGGCCCGTTTCCCGCACCCGGACCTGGCGGACGCGCTGGCGGAGACCTACGGGGTGGTGGTCTTCCACGAGCAGATCATCGAGATCGTGCACGTCATGACCGGCTGCGGCCGCGACGAGGCGGACCGGGTGCGGCGCGGGCTGTCCGACCCCGACTCGCAGGGCCGGATCAAGGTCTGGTTCGCGGCGACGGCGCGGGACCGCGGCTATTCGCCCGAAGTGATCGCCCGGACCTGGGAGATCGTGGAGGCCTTCGGCTCGTACGGGTTCTGCAAGGCGCACGCGGTGGCCTTCGCCGTCCCCACGTACCAGTCCGCCTGGCTCAAGGCCCACCACCCGGCCGCCTTCTACGCCGGGCTGCTCACCCACGACCCCGGCATGTACCCCAAGCGGCTGCTGCTGGCGGACGCGCGGCGCCGGGGCGTCCCCGTGCTGCCGCTGGACGTGAACCGGTCCTCGGTCCACCACCGCATCGAACTGGTGTCCGAGGTGCCGCCGCTGTGGGGGCTCCGGCTCGCGCTGGCCGACGTCCACGGCATCAGCGAGACCGAGGCCGCCAGGATCGAGGCCGGCCGGCCCTACGCCTCCCTGCGCGACTTCTGGGACCGGGCCCACCCCGGCCGGCCCGTGGCCGAACGGCTTGCCCAGGTAGGGGCGCTGGACGCGTTCGGCGCCAACCGGCGCGACCTGCTGCTGCACCTGAGCGAACTGCACGGCGCCCAGCGCGCGGCCGACGCCCGGGGCAGCGCCCAGCTCCCCCTCGGCGGCGGCCGGTCCACCGCCGCCGTCGGGCTGCCCGACCTCAGTGAGGCCGAGCGGCTCAGCGCCGAACTCGGCGTCCTCGGCATGGACACCTCACGCCACCTGATGGCGGACCACCACGCCTTCCTGGCCGAACTGGGCGTGGTCCCGGCCCGGCGGCTGCGCGACACCGAACACGGCCGGACCGTGCTGGTCGCCGGCGCCAAGGCGGCCACCCAGACCCCGCCCATCCGCTCCGGCCGCCGGGTCATCTTCACCACCCTCGACGACGGGACCGGCCTGGTCGACCTGGCATTCTTCGACGACAGCCACGAGGCCTGCGCCCACACCGTCTTCCACTCCTTCCTGCTGCTGGTGCGCGGAGTGGTGCAGCGGCGCGGACCGCAGAGCCTGAGCATCGTCGGAGCGGCGGCCTGGAACCTCGCCGAACTGGTCGAACTGCGGGAGCAGAGCGGCCTGGAGGCGGTCACCGCCCGGCTGTCCGAACCGGTGCGCGAAGGCTCCGGGCCCTCCGCCCCCGGCCGCCGGATCCACCTGCCGACCGGCTACGAGATGAACCCGTGGGCCGACCTCCAGCCGCCCGGGACGGGCCCGGCGACCGGACGCAAGCTGTGGCACTCCAGCCCGGGGAGCGCGGGATGAACAGCGCGATCCTGCACGTGAGGTGCGCCCCGGCGCTGACCGGCGAGGGCTACCGGGAGGTCCTGGAGCTGCTGCGGGAGTTCTCCCCGGTGGTGCAGGCCCTGCCGCCGCGCGCCGCGCTGGTCCAAGTCGGCGGCGCGCAGCGCTACTTCGGCGCGGACGCCGCCCGTATCGCCGAGGTGGTACGGCTGCGCGCGGTGGCCCGGCTGGGCACCGACGTCCGGATCGGGGTCGCCGCCACCTGGGCCGTGGCCGCGACGGCCTCCGCACGGGTCCCCGGACCCGGCGGGATCCTGGCCGTCCCCGAGGAGGCGGTGCCCGGATTCCTCGGGCCGCTGCCGGTGGAGGCGCTGTACGGGCTCGGCTCCCGCCAGGCCGAGGCGCTGCGCGGCTACGGACTGCATACGATCGGGGCGCTCACCGAGGTGTCACCCGGGGTCGTCGAGCGGATCCTCGGCAAGCGGGCGGGACGCCTGGTCGTGGAGCGCGCCCACGGCGCCGACCCGCGGCCGGTCACCCCGAGGGACCTGCCGTCCTCGGCCGCCGTCCGCGCCGGGTTCCCGCGGGAGGAGCTGGACGGCCCGCACGCCCGGGCCGCGCTGCTCGCCCTGGTCGTCCGACTCGGCGCCACCCTGCGCGGGCGCCGCCAGGCCGCGCGGGCGCTGACCTTGACCCTCCAGTTCGCCGGCGGGACCCGGTGGGAGAAGACGCGGCGGCTGACGGAGCCCTCCGCCCACGACGAAGACATGCGGGCCATGGCGTACCGCCTGATGGACGCGGCCGGCCTGCAACGGGCCCGGCTGACCGGCATGGTGCTCCGGGCCGAGGACCTCACCGGCGCCGCGGGCGTGGCGCGCCAGCTCACCCTGGACCCCGTCCGCGAGTCCCGGCTGACGGTCGAGGCGGCCATCGACCGTGCCAACGCCCGCTTCGGCCCGGGCACGGTCCGCCCGGCGGCCACTTTCGGCAAGGCCTCGTAGGCCGTCTCTTTCGTACGTCCGCCGCCGGCGTCTCTTTCGTACGTTCGCCGTCGGCCTCGCGCCGGTCCGTCGGCCTCGCGCCGGTCCGTCGGCCTCGCGCAGGACCGGAGAGCAGCTCGACACCCGAGTTTTTACCGACGCGTAACTTCCAAGTCCTGCTACTCGCCCGTAATTTAGCGGCAGCAGCTCCCCTTGTGATCCGGATCACGGGACAAACCCCCCGCACCATCCCCATGACGCAAGGAGATCACTCGATGCTGCCCTGGCGCCGCCTGCTCCGCCCGCTGGCCGTCCTGACCCTCGCAGCCGCCGCGCTCGTCGCCCCCACCGGCACCGCGCAAGCCGCCTCCGCCCCCAGCAGCGGCTGGAACGACTGGACCTGCAAGCCGTCCGCCGCGCACCCGCGCCCCGTCGTGCTCGTACACGGCACCCTCGGGAACTCCGTCGACAACTGGCTCGGCTTCGCGCCCTACCTCGTCCACCGCGGCTACTGCGTCTACTCCCTCGACTACGGCCAGATCCCCGGCCAGTCCTTCTTCAACGGCCTCGGGCCCATCGACAAGTCCGCCGTGCAGCTCGGCACCTTCGTCGACCGGGTGCTGGCCTCCACCGGCGCCGCCAAGACCGACATCGTCGGCCACTCCCAGGGCGGTATGATGCCCCGCCAGTACCTCAAGTCCGGCGGCGCGGCCAAGGTGAACGCCCTCGTCGGACTCGCCCCCGACAACCACGGAACCACCCTGTCCGGCCTGACCCAGCTGCTGCCGTACTTCCCCGGAGCCGAAGACCTGATCAGCTCCGCGACCCCGGGCCTGGCCGACCAGATCGTCGGATCCTCCTTCGTCACCCACCTCAACGCGGGCGGGGACACCGTCCCGGGAGTCGCCTACACGGTGATCACCACCAAGTACGACGAGGTGGTGACCCCGTACACCAGCGGCTTCCTCAGCGGGCCGAACGTACGCAACGTCGTGGTCCAGGACCTGTGCGCCCTCGACTTCTCCGAGCACGTGGCCATCGGCCTGACCGACCGCATCGCCTGGCACGAGGCGGCCAACGCCCTCGACCCGGCCCACGCCGAACGGACCACCTGCGCCTCGGTCTTCCAGTGACGGGCCTTGAGCGGCGCCGGCGGCCCTAGCGCGTCCTAGCGGCCGTGGCGGCCCGTCGTGGCGCGGCGGCGGGCCACGGCGAAGAGCACGGCCGAGCCGACGGCAAGGGTGCCCGCCCCGGCGATCGCGATCATCGGGGCGGAGCCGTCGCCGCCGGTCTGGGCGAGGTCACCCGTCTTGGCCGCAGCCGCGGACGGCGCGGCGAGGGGGGATTCGGCGCTCGTGCCGTTCGTCTTCGGGTCGTCGTCGCCGTGGCCGCCGTGCTCCACGGTCGACTTGGCCGCGCCCTCGGAGATCTGCTCGTCCGTCGGCGGCTTGGCGACGGGTCCGTCCGACGGCTTGGCGCCGGGGGCGGCGCTGCCGGCGCTGCTCGGCTTCGATCCGGGCTTGCCGTCGGCGGTCCCGGTGCCGGTGCCGGACCCCGTGCCGGTCCCGGTCCCGGTGCCCGCCCCGCTGCCGGTGTCCTTGCCGAAGACCACGTCCGAGCAGCTGTAGAAGGCCTCCGGGCTGTCCGAGCGCTGCCAGATGCCGTAGATCAGGTGCCGGCCGCTCTTCTTCGGGACCGTGCCGGAGAAGACGTAGTCACCGCCGCGCATCGCCGGGTCGGTGACCTTCACGAACGGCTCCGGCTCCAGGTCGGACCACCTCAGCGGCTTCGCCGGGTCGTAGCCGTCCTTCGTCACGTACAGCTCGAACGTGCCCTTGTGCGGGGCGGTGCCCTTGTAGCGGAAGGTGTGCGTGCCGGAGGTCATCGCGCCGGCCGGCCAGTCCGCGCGGGCCAGGTCCAGGCCCCGGTACTTGTCGTTCCCCGCGGAGCACAGCTGCCCGTTCGGGATCAGGGCCCGGTGGTTGCCCGCCGCGTTGGCGATGTTCACCGCGTTCCAGTCGTAGAACGGCTGCGTGCCGCCCGCCGCGACCGCCGCCTTGCAGGCCGCCGACCGCGGGGACTCGGGACCCTCCGCGTAGCAGGCGGCCACCCGGCTGACCGGGTCCGTCATCGAACCGTGCGCGGCCGCGGGGGCGGCGGCGTACGCGGCCACCGCGAGCGGGGCGAGGCCGGCGGCGAGGATGCGGCCGGCGGTGCGGGTGACGGTGCGCATGGTGGATCTCCTCCGGGCGGTGGCGTCGTGGTGCGCCAGGGGGGCCGGGCGGCGCGTCCCCGGACACGAGGTGTCTCCGACGCCGTCCCGGCCCTCCCTGGCCACGCCAACCTAACCGCCCCGACCTGCGCTTCCGCGCGGATCGGGGCGGTCGGGGCGATCCTTAGGCCCCGCTTAAGGCGGAGGTAAGCAGCCCCTGAGGAAGGGGGCTCACTTCACGTTGACCGCGGTCCAGGCGGCGGCGACCGCCTGGTACTCGGTGCCACCCGTTCCGTACAGGTCCGCGGCGGCCTTGAGGGTCGCCACCCGCGCCCCCGCGTAGTCCGTCGAGGAGGTCATGTACACGGACAGCGCCTTGTACCAGATCTTGTACGCCTTGGTCCGGCCGATGCCGGCCACGGTGGAGCCGTTGGCGGTCGGGGAGTCGTAGCTGACGCCGTTGACCGTCTTGGCGCCGCTCCCCTCGGACAGCAGGTAGAAGAAGTGGTTGGCGACGCCGGAGGAGTTGTGGACGTCGAGGCGGCCGACGTTCTTGTCCCAGTAGTCGGCGGAGGCGCCGTCGCGGCTCGGCTTGTCCATGTACCGCAGCGGCGTGCCGTTGCCGCGGATGTCGATCTTCTCGCCGATCAGGTAGTCGCCGGGGTCGGAGGCGTTCGCGGCGTAGAACTCCACCGACGTGCCGAAGATGTCGGAGGTGGCCTCGTTGAGGCCGCCGGACTCCCGGGTGTAGCGCAGCCCCGCCGTCGAGGCGGTCAGACCGTGCGACATCTCGTGGCCGGCCACGTCCAGCGCGGTCAGCGGCTTGGTGTTGTTCGTGCCGTCGCCGTAGGTCATGCAGAAGCAGCTGTCGTCCCAGAAGGCGTTGACGTAGGCGTTGCCGTAGTGGACGCGGGAGTACGCCGCGCCGCCGTCACCGCGGATGCCCAGCCGGCCCAGTTCGTTCTTGTAGAAGTCCCACGTCACGGCGGCGCCGTAGTGGGCGTCGACGGCGGCGGTCTGCCGGTTGGCGGGGGTGCCGTCACCCCAGGTGTCGTCGGCGTCGGTGAACAGGGAACCGGTCCCGTTGGTGCCGCCGGCCAGGTCGTAGGTCTTGTGGCCGCCGCGCGCGGCGTCGTTCAGCTCGAACTGCGAGCCGTTGGCCTTCGTGCCGAGGGTGACCGAGCCGCTGTACTCGCTGGCGCCGATGCCGGTCTCGATGGCGTCGTAGGAGTAGAGCACCTTGCCGCTGCGGGCGTCGGTGATGGTGTGCACCTTGCTCGGCGTGCCGTCGTCGCCGACGCCTTCGGTGACGCTCTCCCAGGCCAGCACCGGCGCTCCGCCGACGGCCCAGACGACCTTGCGGGCGCCCTTGGGGGCCGCGAGGGAAGCGGACTTGGTGTCCACCGATATCCGGGCGCCGTAAGCCTTGGTGGTGGAGCGCGCGCCGTTCTTGGCGTGCACGACCAGGTCGCCGCCGAGAACCGGGAGCCCGGCGTAGGTGCGCTCGTAACGGGTGTGGACGGTGCCGTCCGCGTCCTTGACGACGTCCCGGGCCACGAGCCCTTCCTGGTCACCGAGGCCGATGGCCTTGGCGGTGGACGGGGCGTCGGACTGCGCCTGGGCGATGGCGGAGGCGCGCGCCGTCCCGGTCAGCGAGACGGCCGTGGCGCCGGCCTCGCGCTCCGCGGCGGCGTTGGCGGGTCCGCTCTGCACGGCGAGGGCGACCATCGCGGCCGAGGCGACGAGCGCGGCGGCGCGGAGGACGTGAACACGGCTGCGGGAGGTGGGGGTTGAGGACGACGTGGGGTGAGTCACTCGTTGCTCCTTGTTGCCAGTGGGGGGCAGTGGTGGAAACAGTGCCAGGAAGTCACCCCGGATTGGCAGGTGCGCAACAAGAATTTGACCTTCCCGTTGTCCGGAGAACGCATTCCGCTGTCCGCTCGGCGGTGAATGCGCCCGGTTTCGGAAGGAGTTCGTCCGCTACTGCCCCGGGCCCAGGCCCGGGGCGGCAGCGGTGGGACACGAGCCGCAGATCACCCGATCCCGGGGATCTGCCGCGCCGCGAACGCGGCGCGCACGGCATCCGCCGCGGACTTGCCGTACATGCGCTGCGCCGTCGCCATCGTCGTGCGCGCCGCGTCGGCGAAGTCGGTGTCGGCGCGGAAGCCGAACTGGGCGTTGACGATGATCCGGTCGGCCGTCCGCGCCCCCAGCGCGCCCCGGATGTCGAAGAGCGCGCGCGACCAGATCTCCCCGTCCGCGTGCACCTCCCCGACCCGGTCGGCGTACACCTTCGAGCCGTCGGTCCGCCGCAGGCAGTGCGGGGCCGCGCTGTAGCCGGTCGAGTCCCAGTCGCCGACGCACGCCAGGTCCGTCTTGCGCGGCCACCCGTACGCCTCGTCCGCGTGCGCGCCGACCTCGACCGCGAGGTAGTCGCCGAAGGCCTCGCCGATCGCACCCGCCTCCGGGGAGGTGCCGAAGCCCGGGACCTGCGCGTTGTGTACGGCGTGGCCGTACTCGTGCACGATCACCTCGGCGTCCTCGGCGTCGTCCACGCCGCCCTTGCCGAAGCGGATCTCGGCCTTCTTGTCGGAGAAGAAGGAGTTGTCCGCGCCCCACTGGTTGATCCGCACCGGCTGGGCGCGGTCGTTGGCCCCCGGCAGCTCGCTGCCGAAACCGAGGCCCTGGAGGTACTCCTGTGCCTCGTTCACCCAGAAGTACGCCATGACCTGCTCGAACCGGTCGTCGTCACGGCTGTAGCCGACGGCGTCCGAGGTCTTCGCGGAGGCGCCGGTGTCCGAACGGACGTAAGCCCACTTCCCGGACAGTGATCCGCTGCCGTCCAGATTGCGCAGCGCGGCGACGGCGTAGGCGGAGGCGGGCACGGCGTCGGCGCCGTCCTTGCCGTCGGTCAGCGTCTGATCGCCCGAGGACTGGACGGGGTTGACCATGAAGACACGGGCCGGGGGGAGCTGCGTCGCTGCGGGGCCTGCCGAGGGCAGGGCCGAGACCGGACCGGGCTGGGCGAACAGCGCCGCGGTGGCGGCGGCAGCGCAGAGGAGACCGCGGGATGTGCGGCGGGTCATGGACGTCCTCCTGCAAGGAAGTGGTGGCGGTGGGTGAGGCCGTGATCCTCGCCCACGCCGACTCCCTTGCGCCAGAGGCGGGACGGACGTGAGGGGGCGGTGTGGACTACGCGAGCAGTGCGGGCAGCCCGGCAGGGGTCCTGGCCTGCGCTTCGAGGGCGTCCAGGGCCGATGCGGCCCGGGCGGCGGCCTCCGGGTCGTGCGCGGCGAGGCCGCTCGCCGCGAACTCGTCCTCGTCCAGGCGCAGGACGCTCGACCCGTCCCCCGAGACCCACAGGTCGAGGTCCAGGTCCTCCACCACGACCTCGCCGTCGCGGACCACGGCCGGCCGGGTCACGTCGCAGTACCAGCCCTTGAGGCGGCCGTCACCCGTCCGCACCTCCTTGACCGCGTACCAGCGGCTGCGCCAGAAGTGCTCGGTGAACACGTCACCCGGCTCGAAGCGCACGAAGCCGAAGTCCCGTACGTCCTCCGCCGCCCAGGGAGCGCGCACGGAGAGGCGGTCGCCCGTGTCGGCGAGCAGCTCGGCCGGATAGCGGATCTTGGTCCGGCCGGCCTTGACGAGGACGATGGTGAGCAGGCCGGTCACGCTGTCACTTCCTTCGGGTCCGTACTGGAGGGGGCGAGCCGCTTCGCGAAGCGGGTCTCGGTGGCGCGGATCTCGTACCCGAACCACTCGTTGACGGCGAGCATCGGCGCGTTGCCCGCGTCGTTGCCGGTCAGCGCCTCGGTGCAGCCGGCCGCGAGGGCCCGGTGCAGGGAGACGGTCTTGGCGAGCCTGGCCAGCCCGTGGCCGCGGTGGGCGCGGCGGGTGCCGGTCATCGCCGAGCCGTAGCGGCCCGCCCCGTCGGTCCGTGCGGCGCAGAAGGCGGCCACCGTGCCGTCGACGAGGACGACCGTCGTCAGGTCGTGGTCGAACGAGGGCTCGTGCCACACCTCGGCGAGCCAGTTGTCGAAGTCGTCCAGTTCCACCGGTACGTCGCCCGGCTCGTCGGACGAGACCTCGGCGTCGGCCTCGTACAGCGGGCGCGGATCGTCCGCGAACGCGGAGGCGGGGCGCAGTTCGACGCCGGGGGGCAGCACGGACGGGTACGGGGGCAGGGTCCGCTCCGACAGTTCCAGGCGCAGGAAGTGGGCCGAGCGGCCGGGGCGGTAGCCGTGCCGGGCGGCGAAGGCGTGGTCGGACGGCCCGTCCAGAGCCCAGGCGTACGAGTCCACGGCCCCGGCGGCGAGCAGGTGCTCCTCGGCCGCCCGCAGCAGGGTGCTTCCCACGCCGAGGCCGCGGTGGGCGGGGTCCACCTGGAGGTTGACGAAGCCGACGCCCGGTTCGGGGCTCTCGTGCGCGATGCCGACCTGGGCGGTGGCGACGGCCAGGCCGTCCGCGCGCTCGGCGAGGAGGATCCGGTACCGCTTGTCAGGGTGGGCGGAGGCGATCTCGTGGGCCACACCGGCCGCGGTGGTGATCATGAACGGGAGGACGGTCCGGCGCAGGTGTACGACGGCTTCCACGTCCCCCGGGTCGCCGGGGCGCAGGTCGCGGATCGAAACGGTCATGGGGGCGACGTTAGGCGCCGGCCGTCGTCGGCGCCTGCGAATTACCGGGCGGTGGGGGACAATCGGCGCCGTGACCTCGACTTCGCCCCACCTCAAGATCAAGATCGACGGCTCGGCCGGTTCCGCCGCCCCCTACGAGCAGCTGCGCGCGCAGATCGCGGACGCGGCCCGGTCCGGGCGCCTGCCGGTGGGGTTCAAACTGCCGACCGTGCGGGGGCTGGCGGAGGAGCTGGGGCTCGCGGCGAACACGGTCGCCAAGGCCTACCGCGCCCTTGAGGGCGACGGCGTGATCGAGACGCGGGGGCGGGCCGGGACGTTCGTCGCCGCCGCCGGGGACTCCGCCGCGCGGGAGGCGGCCGCCGCGGCGCAGGCGTTCGCCGAGCGCGCCCACCGGCTGGGCCTGTCCCGGGAGGAGGCCACGGCCGCGGCGGGGGAGGCCCTGCGGGCGCGGTACGGCAAGTGACGTTCAGCTTCCGCCCGGGTCGGTGCGGGAGCTGAGCCGGGCCATCAGGTGGTGCTCCTTCGGCTGAGCCGGGCCATCAGGTGGTGCTGCACTTTCCGAGCCGGGCCATCAGGTGGTGCTGCATCGGCTGGCCCACGGCCTCCATCTCCTGCACCACGACCAGCTCCCCGCCCTCCAGGGTGTACCGGCGGCGCATCGCGGTCACCTCCTTCGCCCGGGGCGTCACCGACACGCTCCGGGTGGCCATCTCGATCGTGGTGCCGGACACCTGGCCGACGTACGTCTCGACGATCCCGGTCGGGTGGGCCAGCACCACCTCCAGCGAGGCGTCCGGCATCACCCGCCACCAGCCGACCTCCCGCCCCGACGGGCGCAGGGCCGCACCGGACGCGTCGATCAGCCAGGCGCGGGACTCGTAGCGCAGGAAGGGCCGGCCGTCATGGCTGAAGGTGACTTCCTGCTCGTAGCGGAACCCGTGCTCCAGGGTCGGGTACTCGCCGCTGCCCCGGCCGTGCCAGCGCCCGATGAGCGACAGCACGGGCCCAAGCTGCGGGTGCGGTTCCGGGCCCTCGCCGAGGACGAGGCTGTCGGGGTAGGGGTTCTCCTGCGCCGGTTCGGGCACCTGGACTCCTGTTCGGTGTGCCCGGGGGACGCCGGGCACGACGGGGCGTGGCCTTCGGGGCCATTGTGGTCGCACCCGGCCCGCCGGGCCGGGACCTACAGGTAGAGCCCCGGCTCCGCGCCGTGCCCCTGCGGCGGGAGGAGGGCCGACGTCGGACCCGCGCCGCGCCGCAGGGCGAAGAGCTCGGCCAGGGTGGCCCCCTCCCGGGTGACGCCCTCGTCGCTACCGAGCCAGTCCGTCGCCTCACGGTGCGTCAGCCGGCCGACTTCGATCCGGGCCAGGCAGCGGCCCGGCCGGACCACCGCCGGGTGCAGGCGCTCCAGGTCCTCGTTGGTCGTCACCCCGACCAGGACGTTGCGGCCCTGGCCCAGCAGTCCGTCCGTCAGGTTCAGCAGCCGCGACAGCGCCTGCCCGGCCTGGTGGCGGGCCTCGCCGCGGATCAGCTCGTCGCAGTCCTCCAGCAGCAGCAGTCGCCAGCGGCCCTTGGCGCTGCCCTCGTCCTCCCCGATCGCGATGTCCATCAGGTAGCCCACGTCGTTGAACAGCCGCTCCGGGTCCAGGACGCAGTCCACCTGGCACCATTCCCGCCACGACCGGGCCAGCGTCCGCAGCGCGGAGGTCTTCCCCGTCCCGGGCGGCCCGTGCAGCAGGAGCAGCCGGCCCGCGATGTCGTCCGGGGTCACCTTCATCAGCCGGTCCATCGCCTCGGCCACCGGTGCGGTGTAGTTGGGCCGCACCTCCGCCCAGGTGCCCGCCGCGATCTGCCGGGTCGTGCGGTAGGGGCCGCGGCGCGGGGAGACGTACCAGAACCCCATCGTGACGCTCGAAGGCTGCGGTTCGGGCTCGTCCCGCGCCCCTTCCGTGGCCTTGCCCAACACCCCGGCGGCGAGTTCGTCGCTGACGGCCGTCACCGTCACGTCCGCGCCCCGGCTCCAGCGCGAGACGAGCATCGTCCAGCCGTCGCCCTCGGCGAGCGTGGCGCTGCGGTCGGTGTCGCGCGCCGAGCGCAGCACGGTCGCGCCCGGCGGCAGCAAGGTGGCCTCGGCCTTGACCCGTTCGATGGAGACGCTGTGCGAGTACGGCTGCTCGCCGGACGCGAACCGGCCGAGGAACAGGGCGTCGACGACATCCGACGGCGAGTCGCTGTCGTCGAGGGTGAGCCGGATCGGCAGCGCGTCGTGCGGGTTGGCTGACATGGCGCCCATGATCCGGCACGAACTGCCCTCCCGCACCCGTGTTTCGCCGGATCGGGTGTCCGGGTTCCTCCTTCAAACCCCTCGCTCGTGAAGATTCGGAGCCGGTTCCGCTCCGAACATTCTTGGCATGAACACTTCCAGCCAGGCCGTGCTCCCTGTACCAACGACTCAGGAGTAACCCCCACTAGGAGCCGCACACATGAGCATGAGACTGTCGCGCTTCGCCACCCTCACCTCCGCCCTCTTACTCGCCGCGGGCACCGCCCTGTTCGGCGCCGGCCAGGCGGCCGCCTCCGCCCAGGCCGACTTCGGCTACGTAGCCCTCGGAGACTCGTACTCCTCCGGCGTGGGCTCCGGCAACTACGACAGCGCGAGCGGGAACTGCAAGCGCACCTCCCGGGCCTATCCGGCCCTGTGGGCCGCCGCCCACTCCCCCCAGACCTTCTCGTTCACCGCCTGCTCGGGCGCCCGGACGGGTGACGTCCTCTCCGGCCAGCTCGGCCCGCTGAACTCCGGCACGGACCTCGTCAGCATCACCATCGGCGGCAACGACGCCGGTTTCTCCGACGTCATGACGACCTGTGTGCTCCAGTCGGAGTCCACCTGCGTCAACCGCGTCAACCAGGCCAAGGCGTACGTGGACTCCACCCTCCCCGGTCAGCTCGACAAGGTCTACGACGCCATCTCCGCCCGCGCCTCGGCCGCCCACGTGGTGGTCCTCGGCTATCCCCGCTTCTACCAGCTGAACGGTTCCTGCATCGCGGGACTGTCCGAGGGTGAACGCAGCGCCATCAACGGCGCCGCCGACTACCTCAACGCCGCCATCGCCAAACGCGCCGCCGACCACGGCTTCACCTTCGCCTCGGTGACCGGCGCCTTCACCGGCCACGAGATCTGCTCCGGCAGCGCGTGGCTGCACAGCCTCAACTGGGCCGACATCGGCGAGTCATACCACCCGACCGCCACCGGGCAGTCGAGCGGCTACCTGCCCGTCTTCGCCGGCAAGGCATAGGTCCGGACCGGCCCCTACGGCGTTTCCCCCGGGTCCGGCGTCGGGCCCGGGGAGCCGGAAGGAGCCGGTGGAGCGGAGGAGGAGGCCCCGGCCGTCGGGGTCTCCTCCTCGCACGTCACGGAGAAGTCCATCCACGCCGAGACCGCCCGGGCGGGCATGCGCACCTCCAGCCGGACCGCGTCGTCGAAGCTGCCGCCGGTGCCGGGCTCCGTGTGGTGGAACTGCCGGGTCTTCGCGCCGCCCGCCTCGTACGTGACGCTCTGCCAGCCCGCGTCGGGGGCCGCCGTCCCGCCGCGCGTCACCCAGCGGTACTCCACCACGGCGGGAACGGCGTCCACCGCGATCGTCCCGGTGAAGGCGGGCGCGCCGGCCGGGGGCGGCGGGCAGGTGCCGCGGTAGGAGCCGTACAGGGTGTGGACGTACAGCGTCACCTGCCGCCCGGGCGTCGGGCTGCCGCTCGCCGGCGGGGAGTCGGAGGGGGCCGGCGGCGGGCTCGCGGAGGCGGGCGCCGACCCCGTCGGGCCGCTCCCGCCGCTCCCGCCGCTCCCGGTGCTGCCGTTGCTGCCGTCCGGCCGGCCGCGCTCGTCGAACAGCAGCCAGCCCAGCGCCACCACCGCCAGGAGCAGCACCACGACCCCGGCGGCCAGCACCAGCCCGGCCCGCCTGCGCCCGGACTCCGCGGCGGCAACGCGCGTGGCGAGTGGCGTGGCGAGGGGGGTGGTGGGCGCCTGGCCGGAGGGGTTGCGCTCGGGCAGCGGGGTCGTCGGCGCCTGCGGCCCCGACGCCGGACCGGCTGGGGCCCGTACGGTTCCTCCCGCGCCCTGTGGGGCCCGTACGGTTCCTCCCGCGCCGATGACGCGCAGCATCCGGGCCGCCTCCGCCGCGGGCAGCCGCTCGTCCGGGTCCTTGCGCAGCAGCCCCTCCAGCACGGGCGCCAGCGGCCCGGCCCGGCGCGGCGGCGGCGGTTCCCCCTCCACCACCGCCCGCAGCGTGGCCAGCGGGGTGTCCCGGCGGAACGGCGAAGCCCCCTCGACGGCCGCGTACAGCAGCACCCCGAGCGACCACAGGTCCGACGCGGGCCCCGGCTCACGGCCCAGCGCCCGCTCCGGCGCGAGGAACTCGGGGGACCCGACCACCTCTCCCGTCCTCGTGATCGCGGAGGAGCCCTCCAGGCTCGCGATCCCGAAGTCCCCGAGGAGGACCCGGCCGTCATTGGCGATCAGTACGTTGGCGGGCTTGACGTCGCGGTGCACCACCCCCGACTCGTGCGCGGAGCGCAGCGCGGCCAGCACCTGTTCGCCGATGTGCGCGGCCCGTTGCGGGGTCATCGGCCCCTCGCCCTCCAGCACGTCCGCCAGCGAGAGCCCGCGCACCAGCTCCATCACGATCCAGGGGCGGCCGCCCTCGGTGGCCACGTCGTAGACGGTCACCACCCCGCGGTGCGAGACCCGCGCCGCCGCCCAGGCCTCCCGCTCCAGCCGCCGGTACATCCGCTCCACCTCGGCCGGGTCCAGTCCGGCGGGCGCCCGGACCTCCTTCACCGCGACCTCGCGGCCGAGCACCTCGTCACGGGCCCGCCACACGATGCCCATGCCGCCGCGGCCCAGCGGACCCAGCAGCCGGTAGCGGCCGGCGATGACACGCCCGTCCTCATCCATGTTCCCGCTCACACGAGCCCCCCACGGCCGTCACCGGATGATCACTCCAAGTTAGCGCAGCGGGGGTGTCCTGACCCCTGTCGTGACGGGACTGCCGCAAAGGAGCCCCCGATGCGGTCCGGAAGGCGGCCGACCTGTGCGGAGAGTGATCGCCGACTGCACTGAGTAACCGTCAACTCCCCGTAGGTATAGGGGTAATTCACACCACCGGGATACCCGGGGGCGACGCCGGGGCGATAGGGTTAACCTGCCCGGGCCGGGTGCCCTCGTACGGGTGGGGAGAGACATGGAACAGATAGCAATGCGCAGCAGGCCGCCTCGCGTGCCTGCCATCACTTGCGGCAGCAGTGCGACCAGCTCGCGCCTCGACCGCCACCTCGCCGTGCTGGGCGGTCCCGCCGTCCCGCACCACGAGACCGCGGAGGCGACGCTGCTGATGCGCGAACTCACCTCCCGCGACCACACGCACTTCCAGCGGAGCCGGAGCGCGCGCGTCGCGCTGTTCGCGCCGCTGCGTCGGCTGCGGCGCACGCTCTTCGGCAGCCGCCGCTCGTAACTGCCCCTGCGAGGCGGCCGGTTGGCCCGGCCGCACCCCGGCCCCGTCTTGTCCACGGCGTACTCCGGCAGTGCCCCGGCCTGCCCCGGTGTGCTCCGCCCCCTCCCGGCGGTCCTCGGTGTCCCGGCAACCCGGCGCGCTCGCGCCGGGCGGCCGGGCCCCGCCGTCACTCCTCAGGCGATCACACCGTCCCGGCGCAGCGCCGTGATCCGCTCGTCCGTCATCCCCAGGCCTCGCAGCAGCGCCTCGGTGTGCTCCCCGAGCGCGGGCACCGCCCCCATCAGCGGCGGCGGGCCGTCGGGCAGCCCGATCGGCGGCAGCAGCGCCCGCAGCGGACCCACCGGTGACCCCACCTCCCGCCAGCGGTCACGCGCCGCCAGCTGGGGGTGCGCCGCCAGTCGCGCCACCGGGTTCAGCCGCGCACAGGCGATGCCCGCCGCCTCCAGGCGGCCGATCGCCTCCTCGGCGTCCAGCGCCGCCAGGGCCTTGGCCACCACCGCGTCGGTCGCCTCCCGGCCGCGGGTGCGGGCGGCGTTCGTCGCGTACGCCGGATCGTCCGCCAGCTCCGGTCGCTCGAGGACCTGTTCCGCCAGGCGGCGCCACTCGCGGTCGTTCTGAACGGACAGCAGTACGCGGTCCCCGTCGGCCGTCGGATAGGCGTCATAAGGGGCGATGACGGCGTGGGCGAGGCCGGTCCGTACCGGCTGCCGCCCACCGTGCATCGTGTGGTGCAGGGGGTGGCCCATCCACTCGGCGAGGGCGTCCAGCATCGACACCTCCACCCTGCCCCCGCGCCCGGTGGTCCCGCGGCGCAGGAGGGCGGCGAGCACTCCCGAGAAGGCGTACATGGCGGCCGCGATGTCGGCCGCGGGGATCCCCGCCTTGACGGGCTGCTCCGGGGTGCCGGTCACCGACACCAGCCCCGCCTCGCACTGGACGAGCATGTCGTAGGCGCGCTTGTGGGCGTACGGGCCCTCGGGGCCGTATCCGGAGATGTCCACGGCGACCAGCCGCGGGTAACGGGCGCACAGCGCCGCCGAGTCGAGGCCGAGCCGGGCGGCGGCGCCGTGGGCGAGGTTCTGGACGAAGACGTCGGCGCCGTCCAGCAGGCCGTGCAGGACCTCCCTCCCGCGCGGATCCTTGAGGTCCAGCGCGATCGACTCCTTGCCGCGGTTGGCCCAGACGAAGTGCGAGGCGAGGCCCTGGGCGGTGGTGTCGTAGGCGCGCGCGAAGTCGCCGCCGTCGGGTCGCTCGACCTTGATCACCCGCGCTCCCAGATCGGCGAGCTGGCGGGTGGCGAAGGGGGCCGAGACGGCCTGTTCGACGGCGACGACGGTGAGGCCTTCGAGGGGCAGCGGATCGGTGGCGGGCGCAGCGGGGTGCGGCGCGGGTCGTGGTGCGGATCGCGGCGCGGGGTGCGTGTCAGGAGCCATGACAACCTGCCTACCTGCTCGGACCCGGGGCTGTCATCCCGCACGGCGCCGAGAACCGCGCGGTTTCCCGCGCGGTGTGCCGGGGGTCCGGCACTTTCCTGGGCGGTGCGCTTCGAGCCCGGCTCGCCTTCGGCGCGGTGTGCCGGGGCCCCGGTCCGCTGTCAGCCCGGGCCGCGGGTGAAGCGGCGCGCGGCCGCCGGGGCGAACAGCGCCAGCAGGACCAGGGACCAGAGCACCGCCCCCGCCACCGGATGCGCCGCCGGCCAGGCGGCTCCCGGCGCGGCCCCGCCGCCCGCGTTGCCGCACAGTGCGCGCACCGCGCTCGCGACCGCGCTGATCGGGTTCCACTCGGCCACCGTCCGCAGCCACCCCGGCAGTCCTGCGGTCGGCAGGTACGCACTGGAGAGCATCGGCAGCACGAAGGTGGCGCTGCCCAGTTGGCCCGCCGCCTCCTCGCTCTTGCTCAGCAGCCCGAGGTACGTGCCCGTCCAGGCCGTGGCGAAGCGGAACAGCAGCAGCACCCCCAGAGCGCCGAGCGCGCCCGGCAGGCCGTGCTCGATCCGCCAGCCCATCGCCAGTCCCACCAGCATCAGCGGCACCATCGACACCGCCGTCGTCAGGAGGTCGGCGGCGGTCTGCCCGAGCGGTACGGCGGCCCGGCTCATCGGCAGCGTACGGAAGCGGTCCATCACCCCGCGGTGGGCGTCCTGCGCGGCCGTGAACATGCCGGTCATCAGGCCGTTCGCGGCGGTGGCGGCGAGCAGCCCCGGCACCAGGAACTCCCGGTACTCGGACCCCGGCATGGCGAGCGCGCTGCCGAAGACGTAGCCGAAGAAGAGCAGCAGGGTGATCGGCATCGTCTGGGTGAGGATCAGCAGCGCGGGCGCGTGGCGCGCCTTCTGCAACTGCCGGGTGAGGACGGCGCCTCCGTCGGACAGCAGGGTGCTCATGCCGCGGCCCCCTCGATCCGGTCGATGTGGCCGGTGGTGGCGCGGCGGACCCGGGTGAGGCGCAGGAACACCTCGTCGAGGGTGGGTGGCCGCAGTGTGGCGTCGGTGACCGGGATCCCGGCCGCGTCCAGGGCGCGGATGATCCGCGGCAGGGTCAGGGCGCCGTCCAGGACCGTCGCGCCGGTCGTGAGGCGCTCCTCGTCCAGGACGGGCGCGCCGCCGGTGAGCTGGTCCAGGACCACCGCCGCTCCCGCGAGGGCCGAGCGGTCGGCGACGGTGACCTCGGCGTGGGCGCCGATGCGGGCCTTGAGTTCTGCGGGCGTGCCGCCGGCCACGACCCGGCCGCCGTCGACCACCACGATGTCGTCGGCGAGCCGGTCGGCCTCCTCCAGGTACTGGGTCGTGAGCAGCACGCCCGCGCCCTCGTCGGCGAGTTCCCGTACGGCCGCCCAGATGTGCTCGCGCGCCGCCGGGTCCAGGCCGGTCGTCGGTTCGTCCAGGAACAGCACCCGGGGGCGGTTGATCAGCCCGGCGGCCAGGTCCAGGCGCCGTTTCATGCCGCCCGACCAGGTGGAGGCGACCCGGTCGGCCGCCCCGCCCAGGCCGAAGCGGTCCAGCAGCTCGTCGGCGCGGGCCCGGGCGGCGGCACCGCGCAGCCCGGCCAGACGGGCGAAGAGCCGCAGGTTCTCGCGGCCCGTCAGGTCCCCGTCCACCGAGGCGTACTGGCCCGTGACCCCGATGGAGCGGCGGACGGCGGCGGGGGCGCGGGTGACGTCGTGACCGGCGACCAGGGCGCGGCCGCCGGTGGGCGCGGTGAGGGTGGTGAAGGTGCGCACGGCGGTGGTCTTGCCCGCACCGTTGGGGCCGAGGAGGCCGCAAATCGAGCCGTACGGCACTGCCAGGTCCAGTCCGCTCAGGGCGTGGACCTCTCCGTAGCTCTTCTCCAGACCTTCACTAAGTACAGCGTACGTAGTTGTCATGTCCGGCACCCTACCGCACTACGTACGGTGTACGTAACTACGATGGGGCGATGGAAGAAGTGACGAGGTGATGGGCTGATGACGCCCGGCGGCCGCACTGCCGGACCCGAAGTGATCTGGGCCCGCCCGCAGCGGGCGGGCCGGGGCCCCCGCCCCGCGCACAGCCGTGACTCGATCGCTGCCGAGGCGGTACGGATCGCCGACGCGGAGGGGATCGACGCCGTCTCCATGCGCCGGGTGGCGGCCGGGATCGGCGCCGGGACGATGTCCCTGTACAACTACGTGCCGCGCAAGGAGGACCTGTACGAGCTGATGGTCGACGCGGTGAGCGGGGAGTACTCCTACGCCCCGCCGACCGGTGACTGGCACGCCGACCTGCTGGCCCTGGCCCGCCAGACGCGGGCGCTCATGCACCGCCACCCCTGGCTGCCCCGGCTGCTGAGCCCGGCCCACGGGTTCAGCCCCAACGCCCTGCGGTACCTGGAGCACGGCCTGGCCTGCCTGGAGCCGCTGGAGGTGCCGGACGGCCAGAAGCTGGAGCTGCTCGCCGCCGTCAACGGGACGGTGGCCACGTACGTGGCGAGCGAACTGGCCCTGGCCGAGCGGGCGCGCACGCTGCCCTGGAGCGAGGCCGAGGAGCAGAGCGCGCGGACGGCGTGGCTGGGCTCCCGGATGGCGACGGGGGAGTACCCGAGACTTGCCGCCGCCCTCGCGGGATGGACGGGCATCCCCGCCGACCTGGGCGAGGCGTTCGACCGCTCGGTGTCGCGGCTGCTGGGGGCGTGGGGGACGTAGGACGGCCGGAGCGGCGGCGCTACAGCAGGGCGAACTGGCCGCCCGGGCCCTCCTCCTGGTGGTCCAGGACGGAGGCCGGTCGCCGGGCCCAGCGCGGCGCGGGCAGTACCCCCGCGGCTTGGAGACCGGAGACCGGAAGCGAAGGCCCCGGCGCGAACGCCGCCCGCGGCGGAGCCAGACCGGCGAGCAGCGCCAGGGTCGTCACCAGGGACAGCAGCTCCGAGGTCCAGGCCCGCGGCCACTCGGCGGGGCCCAGCGCCTCCAGCCCCTCCCCCTCCGCCGCCCGGTGCGCGGTGCGGGCGGCGAACCAGGCCTCCAGCACCCGCACGCCCTGCGCCTCGTACTGCCAGGCCCCCTCGGGGACGGGGGAGATGCTGCCGTCGCCCAGGGTCAGCGTCTCGGTCTCCGGGTCGTACGCGAGCCCGCCCGGCCAGGCCGTGACCGCCGAGCGGACGTACGGCCGGCGCCCGCCCGGCAGCCGGGGCGCCTCCCCGCCCGGTGCGCCGCGCAGCTGCACCGCGAGCAGCCGGTGGCCCAGCTCCAGCCCGGCACGCCAGCGCTCCGGGTCGGCGGTGAGCGGGACCTCGTAGGCTCCCCGCGGCCCGGGGCGGGCCGCCGCCAGGACCCAGCACAGGACGTCCTGCGCGGTGACCGGGCCGCCGTACCGCTCGCTCAGCAGGGCCGCCAGCCCCGGCGCGAGGTTGGGCTCCGCGCCGCCCGGGCGCCGGTACAGGGGGCGCACGCGGCCGACGCGCCCGACCGGCAGGTGCGCGGTGACCAACGGCTGCTCCGGGCTCTCCACGAGGAACAGCTGGTGACCGTCGAGGACCCGCCACAGCTCGGGGCGGGCCGCGTCGATGAGGCGCTGGTCCGGCAGGAGCCACTGTTCGTCGAAGGGGGCGCGCAGGACGCGTACGGGCTGCGGGCAGGGGCCGGGTGCGGCGGCGAAGGGGGCGGTGGCGGAGCGCTGCCCGGGCAGGGCGGCCGCCCCGGTGGCGGGCGTACGGCCCCGCGCGGGGCGGAACAGCCGCTCCTGCTCCGCGCCTTCGGCGGCGGCGAGGGCCGTCCAGCGGGCCCGCAGGGTGGCGGGGTCGGGGGCCGCGACCCAGTCCCGTCCCAGGCGCGGGGGGCGTGCGGCCCAGGGCATCAGATCGTCCAGCAGCGGGGTCTGCGGCGGTACGTCAGTGCTCACGCGGCCGATGGTATCGACGGGGAGCGGTGGCCGGGCCCGGCCCCGGCCCAAGCGTTACGCTCCTTGTGTAGGCCTATGTGTGCATTTCCGGCAGGAGGCGGTCATGAGTCAGTACGACGAATACTCGACCCCGTCGCAGGCCGAGGGCGAGCGCCTCGACGAAGACATGGACGAGAAGGAGAAGAGGCAGCGGCACCCGCAGACCATGCGCAGCACGCCGTCCCAGGCGGAGGGCGAGCGGAGCACGGAGGACGAGGAGAAGAAGGGCTGACCTGTCCCTACCTGTCCTGACCTGTCCCGACCTGTTTCTCCGGGGGCTCTTTCCCGGGTGGCCTTTTCTCAGGTGGCGTCGACGGTCACGGTGAAGGAGAACCGGTCGCCGCGGTAGCGGATTCGTGCGACGTCCACCACCCGGCCGTCCTCGTCGTACGTCACGCCCGTGTAGTGCAGGATCGGACTGAGCAGCGGGACGCGCAGCAGTTCTGCGGTCTCCGGATCGGCCAGGCGCGCCTCGACCGTGTCCGTGATCCGGCTGATCCGCACGCCCACGATGTCCCGGATCACCTTCGTCATCGGCCAGCGCTCCAGATCCGCCGGGTCGATCGCCGAGGCCAGCTCGGGGAGGACCGCGTTCTCCGCCCAGTTGCTCGGCTCCCCGGTCTGGCTGTCGTGGCGCAGTCGGCGGTACGTGACCACCTCCGCCGTGCCCGGGAAGTGCTCCAGCAGGTCCCCGGCCACCACCTCGCGGGAGTGGCCGAGAACCGTCGTACGCTCGCCCGACTGCTGGGCCACGATCGCGTCCACCGAACCGAGCAGCCGGACGGGCGCCCCGCGCCGGGCGCCCGGTTCGATGAAGGTGCCGCGCCGCCGGTGCCGGCTGATCAGACCCTCGCCCTCCAGTTCCTTGAGCGCCTGGCGCATCGTCAGCACGCTCACCCCGTAGTGCTCGGCCAGCTGCTCCTCGGTGGGCAGCCGCAGCGAGGCGTCCGGGGTGCGCCCCAGTATCGAGGCGCGCAACGACTGGGAGACCTGGTACCAGAGCGGAAGCTTGCGGTTCAGTACCAGCGAGTCGGGGGCGAAGGCGGTCACGGTGCTTCTCCGTACGGGCGGGGCATGGGGGACTTCGACAACCGGCCGGCAGACCCGTTCAGGTCCGTTCGGACCCGTTCGGGCTCGCTCGGACCCGTTCAGGCCCTGTCAGGCCCATTCAGGCCCGTTCAGGCTCGGAAGTGGCGCTCCAGACCCTGCCACACGTCGTCGTATCCGCGCTGGAGGTGCTCGGCGCCGGCCGCCTGGGCGGTGGCCGTGACGGGCCAGCGGGTCTCGAACATGAAGGCCAGGCCGTCGTCGATCTTCTGCGGCTTGAGCTCCGCGGCGCTCGCGCGGTCGAAGGTCTCGCGGTCCGGTCCGTGCGCGGACATCATGTTGTGCAGCGAGCCGCCGCCCGGCACGAAGCCCTCGGCCTTGGCGTCGTAGGCGCCCTCGATCAGGCCCATGTACTCGCTCATCACGTTCCGGTGGAAGTACGGCGGGCGGAAGGTGTCCTCCCCGACCAGCCAGCGGGGCGCGAAGACGACGAAGTCCACCCCCGCGAGGCCCGGGGTGTCGGAGGGCGACGTCAGGACGGTGAAGATCGACGGGTCCGGGTGGTCGAAGCTGATGGAGCCGATGACGTTGAAGCGGCGCATGTCGTACACGTACGGGGTGTGCGTGCCGTGCCAGGCGACCACGTCGAGCGGGGAGTGGTCGTAGGTGGCGGACCACAGGTTGCCGCAGAACTTGTTGACCACCTCCGTCGGACGCTCGACGTCCTCGTACGCGGCCACGGGGGCCCGGAAGTCCCGCGCGGCGGCGAGACCGTTGGCACCGATCGGGCCGAGGTGCGGGAGCTCGAAGGGCTGCCCGTAGTTCTCGCAGACGTAGCCGCGGGCGTCCTCGTCCAGCAGCTCGACGCGGAAGCGGACGCCGCGGGGGATCAGCGCCATCTCGCCCGGGCGGGCGCTGAGCAGGCCGAGTTCGGTGCGCAGCAGCAGGCCGCCCCGCTCGGGCACGATGAGCAGCTCGCCGTCGGAGTCGCTGAACACGCGGTCCGTCATCGGGGCGTTGGCGGCGTAGAGGTGGATGGCCATGCCGGTGCGCTGGGTGGCGTCGCCGTTGCCGCCGAGGGTCCAGAGGCCGGCCAGGAAGTCGGTGCCGGGGGCGGGGGCGGGGAGCGGGTTCCAGCGCAGGCGGTTGGGGTCGGGGACGGTCTCGGTGAAGGGCGCGGTGCGCAGGGCACCGTTGTCGACCCGGGTGAAGGGCGGGTGCGCGGCCGAGGGGCGGATCCGGTAGAGCCAGGAGCGGCGGTTGTGGGTGCGGGGCTCGGTGAACGCGCTGCCGCTGAGCTGCTCGGCGTAGAGGCCGAGGGGTGAGCGCTGCGGCGAGTTCCGGCCATGGGGGAGCGCCCCGGGAACGGCCTCGGAGCTGTGCTCGTTCCCGAAGCCGGTGAGGTACGCCAGCCCCTCCGCGATCTTCCTGGCCTGCTCGCTGCTGCTACCGCCGTCACTCATGCAACGCTCCCGGGTCTGCCGTAGTAATCCTATGCCTGACAGTAGGATTCCCGGGGTCCCCCCGTCAACGCCCCGCCACCCCGCCGGGCGCCGCCACCCCGCCGGGCGCCGCCACCCGGCGCCGGGTGGCGGCAGCACGCCGGTGGAGACGGACGGGCGCGGGTAGGGCCGCCGACGCCCCGTCGGCTGCGGAAGCCCTCCACAAGGTGACCCCTACCCTCTATGGGCAGGGCCTCTTTTCCTTGCAGAGCCGCAGCTGCTCCTTCAGGAATAGCCACCTCAGGTCACACAGGCATGCGGAGAGGGCATCCCAGTTCCACCCGAACTAGTCCGGTGGCTCCAGTCCGTCGTAGAACTGCCGGAAGACGGAGTCCGTGTCGCCCGTCTCCCGGCCGTCGAGGCGCGCTACGTACGTCCTGCCGGCCACGGGAAGCAGCAAACCGACGGGCAGGGCGCCTTGCTCCGGAACCACGTGCAGCCAAGGCAGGGTGTGCACCGCCCGCCTCCTCCCGTGATTCAGCCGTCGACCGCCGTCGGCGGGCGGCAGCGGAGCTGCGAAGTCTGGATCCGAACGAGAGGTCCCAGGCGGCCGCCGCAGGTGAGGTCCCCCGTGTGCGGCGCCGGGTCGGCCCGACCGGCCTGATCCCTTTTTGTGCGGGACGCCGTCGTGGCGTTCTCCCCCTGGGAACGCCCGGCGGGGCGCGCGGTGCCCGGGCCCGAGGGCGCCGGCTCCGGCGGGGGCCGTGGCCGCGAGGTGTCGGCCTCACTGCGGCCGGGCGGGGCCGCGTCCGGCGAGGGGGGCGCGGCTCGTGGGGGCGGAGTTCGGGCTATTGATGCCCGAGGGGATCCTAAAAGATGAACATTGCTCTACTCTCTCGCGCATGCCGTGGACCCGCAGGATTCCTGCCGTGCCGGCGGTGCTCCTCGCCGCCCTCCTCGCTCTCCTGTCCCTCCTCGCCGCAGCGCCCACCGCCGCTGCGCACGAGGAGCGCCCCGTCACCCTCCCCGACGGAACCGGATCCGTCCCCGAGTACCGCAGCGCGGAGCCGGACCTGCTGGTCTGCAAGACGGACCGCCCCGACTTCGAGCGGCGGATATCCGCCTTCCCCGAAGACCTCAAGCAGCGCAACCTCGCCCTCTACGCCCGCTGCGAGAAGACCGGCTACCGCCACCTCCAGGACGCCGTCGACGCCGTCGACCGGGCCGGGATGAACATCGCGATCCTCCCCGGCCTCTACGAGGAAGAGCCCTCGCTCCCCAAGCCGACCGGAGCATGCGCCCAGCTCAAGGCCCCGAACTCGGCGCTCGGCTACCAGATCCTGTCGTACGAACAGCAGGAGCAGTGCCGGCACAACCAGAACCTCGTCGCCATCCTGGGCAAGACGAACCTGCAGATCGAGGGCACCGGCGCCTCCCGACTCGACGTGGTCCTCGACGCCAAGTACCAGAAGCTCAACGCCATCCGCGCCGACAAGTCCAACGGCATCTACTTCCGCAACTTCACCGCCCAGCGCACCACCTTCAACTCGCTCTACGTCCTCGCGGGCGACGGCTTCGTCATCGACGACGTCCTCACCCGCTGGAACGACGAGTACGGGTTCCTGACCTTCGCCAGCGACCACGGCCTGTACAAGAACTGCGAGTCGTACGGGAACGGCGACTCCGGCATCTACCCCGGCAGCGCCTCCAACATCAACGACGGCCGCGGCTACGACGTCCCGCGCTACTCCATCGAGATCACCGGCTGCCACAGCCACCACAACATGGTCGGCTACTCCGGCACCGCCGGAGACTCGGTCTGGGTGCACGACAACGAGTTCGACCGGAACATGGGCGGCGCCTCGATGGACAGCGCCTTCCCCGGACACCCCGGACTCCCGCAGAATCACGCCAAGTTCGAGCGGAACGTGATCCACGACAACAACGCGGACTACTACCCCAACGTCGCCGACGGCACCTGCGCCAAGCCGCCGATCGAGCGCGGCTACGAACAGGGCGTGGTCTGCCCCCAGATCTCCATGCCGCCGGGCACCGGCATCATCACCGCGGGCGGCAACTGGAACCTGTACGAGAACAACTGGGTGTACGGGCACCGGCGCGCGGGCTTCTTCCTCAGCGCCGTGCCCGCTTTCATCCGCGGTGAGGAGGCCTGGTCGAAGCAGACGGACACCTCCCACCACAACCGCTACGCCGGCAACGTCCTCGGCAAGGACACGTCGGGCGCCTCCCGCCCCAACGGCATGGACGTGTGGTGGGACGGCCAGGGCAGCGGCAACTGCTGGCAGGCGGGGCCGGACGGCTCGACGCCCGGCACCCTGCCCGAGTGCGGCGACCGCCGCGGGTCGGTCTCCGGCGGCTCCGCGCGGCTGGCCGGCGAACCGGTCAAGCTGGTACAGCTGCTCGTCTGCGCGGACTACAACGTCCAGGCACGCAAGCTGCCCGCCGGCTGCGACTGGTACGGCGCCCGCGGCCTTGAGCGGGTCGAGACCCAGCTCGCGCTCGCCGTGGCCGCCGTACTGCTGCTGGTCGGCGGGGTGCTGTGGTGGCGCCGGCTACGGCAGTCGCGGCTCGGGACGACCGCTTCATTGCTGGGCCTGGCCGGGCTGGTGCTGGACGTCGCCGGCTCCACCATGACGCTCAACCCGACCTTCGTCCCCGCGCTCGCCCTGCTGCTGCTGGGCCTGTGGTGGACGGGAGTGGGCGTGGCCCTGCGTCCGCACCGGCCCTGGCTGGCCCGGCTGACCCTGCTGCTGGGCGCCCTCACCCTGCTCGACGCCTTCGACAAGGCCGTCCTGATGGTCCCCTGGATTCCGTTGAGCCCCGCCTGGATACGAGGCGTCGTGGCGGTGCTCTGGACCCTGTGGGCGGTCGTCGCCTCCGCCCGCCCGGGCGGCACCCCGGCCCGCCCCGCCGGACCCGGCACGGACCCGGACAGCGACCGCGCTCCGGCCCCGGCGGGCCCGGCCCCCGCCATGAGCGCGGCGGCCACCCCGGACTCGCCGGACACCGCCGGAGGCACCCCGTGACCGACCGCCCCACCGACCGGCCGGACGCCCGCGTCACGTGCGACGCCTGCGCCCCGCTGCCCGGCCCCCTGTCCGGCACGCCCCGTCGCACCACCCGCACCGCAGCCCTGGTCGTCCTCCTCCTCCTCCTCCTGCTCGCGGGTGGCGCGGCGACCGGCTGCGGGGGCCGGGCCACCACCCACCACAAGCCCGGCACCAGCCACGAGCAGGCGTCCGGCAACGTCGGCACACTGCTTCCCGCGCAGGACGGCGCCGGACACCACCTGCGCGAGGTCCCGGCCCGGGGCGCGCCACAGGTGGGCCTCACCGCGCACCCCGACTCCGAGGACGGCTGGAACCTCCAACTGACCGTGGCCGGCTTCCGCTTCACCCCGGACAGCACGGGCGGCGCCGCTCTCCCCGGCACGGGCCACGCCCACCTGGAGCTCGACGGTCGCAAGCTGGCCCGGGTGTACGGTCCCTGGTTCCACCTGCCCGCGGCGCAGGTGCCCGAGGGCGCGCACACCCTGACCGTCCGCCTGTACGCCGACGACCACACCGCCTGGGCCGTCGGAGGCAAGGCGGTGGAGGCCTCCATCCCGCTGACCGGCGCAACCCCCGGCGGAGCGGGCCACACCCACGCCGCCCCCTCCCCACCATCGGCGACCCCCCAGTCGGCGACAACACCGTCGGCGGCCCCGCAAGCCGACCGGACGATCACCCTCACCGTCCGGGCCGGCAAGGTCACTCCCGCCCCCGGCCGGATCGAGGTGACGCGCGGTGAACGCGTGGCCCTGCGGGTCACCAGCGACCGCGCGGACACCCTGCACGTCCACGGATACGACAAGGAACTCGCCCTGCCCGCAGGCCAGGAGGCCACCCTGGTCCTGACGGCCGACCGCACCGGTCTGTTCGAGGTCGAGACCCACGAGTCCGACCTGGTCCTGACCCAGCTCCTCGTCCGATGACCCTGCGACCGCTCCTGGTCCCCGCCCTGTGCGCGGGGGGTGACTGCGGTGGCCGGGACGTGGTCCCGCACCCGGCCGATCCGGCCGTCACCTTCCTCGCGCACGGGATCGGATCCCAGCACGATCTGCCCATATCTCCCTTCTACGCGTTCGCCGGTGCCTTCGCCGCGCTGTTCGTCTCCTTCCTGGCCCTCAGCCTGCTCTGGTCCACCTCCCGCTTCCGCGGCGACCGTTCCGGCCTGGGGCTGCCCGCCGGGCTCCAGCGGGTGGCCGACGCGCCGGTCACCCGCACCACCCTGCGCGGACTCGGCCTCGCCGGAGCCCTCGCCGTACTCCTCCACCTCCTCCTCGGTCCTGACGACCCGGCCCGCAACCCCGCTCCTGGCGCCGTCTACGTCCTCTTCTGGGTCGGACTCGTGCCCGCCTCCCTCCTCCTCGGCCCCGTCTGGCGCCTCCTGAACCCCCTGCGCACCCTGCACCGGCTGCTCGCCCGGGCCCTGCCCCGCCAGGGCCCCGGCCGACCGCTGCCCACCAGGCTCGGCCAATGGCCCGCGGCGGCCGGACTGTTCGGCTTCACCTGGCTCGAGCTCGTCTCCCCGGATCCCGCATCAACCACCACCCTTCTGATCGCCCTCGGCGGCTACACCGCCCTCCAACTCGCCCTCGCCGCCCGCTTCGGCGAGAACTGGTTCGCCGACGGGGACGCCTTCGAGGCCTACTCCACCCTCCTGGCCCGCCTCTCCCCCCTCGGCCGCCGTGACGACGGCCGCCTGGTCCTGCGCAACCCCTTCCACGGACTCGACGCGACGCCCGAGCGGCCCGGACTCGTCGCCACCGTCTGCGTCCTGCTCGGCTCCACCGCCTACGACGGCTTCTCCGACAACCCCTCCTGGATCAACGCGATACAGACCTCCCCCCTCGGCCGCACCCCCACGGCCACACTCGGACTCCTCGGTTCCATCGCCCTCGTCGCCACCCTGTACTGCCTCTGCGCGGCGGCCACCCGCCTCGTCTGCGGCCCGCACCCCGGCCCGCTGACCGCCTTCGCGCACTCACTCGTGCCGATCTCCCTCGGCTATCTCACCGCCCACTACTCCTCCCTCCTCGTCACCGAAGGACCACGCACAGTAATCATGGCACTGGGTACTGACAACGCCCCAGAACCCTTGTCGCCACCGGGTCCCGGCGCCCTCGCGGCCCTCCAGGTCATCGCCGTCGTCACCGGCCACGTCCTCGGAGTCGTCGCCGCCCACGACCGCTCCGTACGCCTCTTCCCGCCGGCGAAGGCCGTCGCCGGCCAACTGCCGCTGCTCGCGCTGATGATCACGTACACCCTCGGCGGGCTCAGCCTCCTGCTCAACTGACACCGCCCGACCCGAGCGCCCGCCAGGGGCGGCATGATGGACCCCGTGCCCCCCGCCCAGCCCATGCGCCGGACCCCGATCCAGCAGCGCAGCGCCGACCGCCTCGCCCGCATCCTCGACGCCTGCGCCGAACTGCTCGACGAGACCGGGTACGAGAACCTCAGTACCCGCGCCGTGGCCCAGCGTGCCGGAGTGCCCATCGGGTCCGTCTACCGCTTCTTCGGGAACAAGCGCGCCATGGCCATCGCCCTCGCGCACCGCAACCTCGACCGTTACGCCGAGGGCATCCAAGAACGGCTCGCCACTCTTCCGCGCACCCACTGGCGGCCCGTCGTGGACGCGGTGCTGGACGAGTACCTGGCCATGAAGCGCAGCGTCCCCGGCTTCGCCCTCGTGGACTTCGGAGTGCCCGCGCCGCCCCCGGAGGGCCCCGCGGCCGACCCGAACCACCTGGTCGCCGCCCGGCTCACCGAGCTGCTCTCGCGCCACCTCGGGCTCACTTCCGACGCCGTCCTCGAACGGGCGGTCCTGGTCGCCGTCGAAGCCACCGACGCACTCATCCAACTCGCCTTCCGGACCGACCCGGCGGGGGACCCCGGCATCGTCGCCGAAACCCGCGCCATGATGCAGGCGTACCTCGCGCGGGTCCTGGACTGACCCGCCCGCGTCGCGCGCGACCGGGTTCTCGCGACGCTCGTCTCCCGCGCGACCGGCCGAATTCCCGCCCGGCGCCCTCCCCAACCTCCCTACCGGTCGGTATGCTCGGTGCGCCGTCGGCCCGCGCCGCAGCCTGCCGCCCCAGGAGGGCCCATGTCCCGCACCGCCCTGCGCATCTGCCCCCTCTGTGAAGCCACTTGCGGACTCACCCTCACCATCGAGGGCACCACCGTCACCGGCGCCCGGGGCGACCGCGACGACGTGTTCAGCCGCGGCTTCATCTGCCCCAAGGGCGCCTCCTTCGGCGCTCTCGACGCCGACCCCGACCGGCTGCGCACCCCGCTGGTCCGCCGCGAAGGGCGCCTGCGGGAAGCCACCTGGGAAGAGGCGTACGACGCCATCGCCGAAGCCGTGCCCGCCCTGGTGCGGCAGCACGGAGCCCAGTCGGTCGGCGTGGTGCTCGGCAATCCCAACGTCCACACCATGGCCGGCGCCCTCTACCCGCCGCTCCTCCTCAAGGCCCTCGGCACCCGCAACCTCTTCACCGCCAGCACCCTGGACCAGATGCCCAAGCACGTCTCCAGCGGCCTGCTCTTCGGCGACCCCTTCGCCATCCCGGTGCCCGACCTGGACCGCACCGACTTCCTGCTGCTGCTCGGTGCCAACCCCGTCGAGTCGAACGGCTCCCTCTGCACGGCTCCCGACTTCCCCGGACTGCTCAAAGCCCTGCGCGCACGCGGGGGCAAGCTGGTCGTCGTCGATCCGCGCCGCACGCGCACCGCCCGGCTCGCCGACCGGCACCTCGCCCCGCGCCCCGGCAGCGACGCCCTGCTGCTGGCCGCACTCGCGCAGACCCTCCTCGCCGAGGGGCTGACGGCTCCCGGAGCACTCGCGGAACACACCGACGGCCTCGGGGAACTCGGCGCCGCGCTCGCGAGTTTCACTCCTGAGGCCGTTGCCCCCGCCTGCGACCTCCCGGCCGCCGAGATCCGCGCCCTCGCCCGCGAGCTCGCTGCCGCGCCCACCGCCGCCGTGTACGGGCGGATCGGTAGCTGCACCGTGGAGTACGGCACCCTCGCCAGTTGGCTCGTCGACGTACTGAACATCCTCACCGGCAACCTCGACCGGCCGGGCGGAGCCCTGTTCCCGCTCCCGGCGGCGGGCCCGCGGCCCCGTCCCGCAGGCGCCGGCAAGGGGTTCACCACGGGCCGGTGGCACAGCCGGGTCAGCGGCCACCCGGAGGTCAAGAGCGAACTGCCCACCGCCGCCCTGGCCGAGGAGATCGAGACGCCGGGGGAGGGGCGCATACGGGCACTGATCGCCATCGCGGCCAACCCCGTGCTGTCCGCACCCGACGGCCGCCGGCTCGACGCGGCACTGGCCGGACTCGACTTCATGGTCAGCGTGGACCCGTACCTCAACGAGACCTCACGTCACGCCCATGTCATCCTGCCCCCGCCGCCGCCCGCCCAGAGCGCGCACCACGACTTCGCCTTCAACGGCTTCGCCATCCGCAACCAGGTGCGCTACACCCGGCCGGCCGTGCCCCTCGAAGCAGACCGGCTCGACGAGTGCGAGATCCACGCCCGTCTCGTCCTCGCCGTGTCCGGCATGCACGGAGCCGCCCCCTCCGACGTCGACGAGTCCGTCATCCGGGCCACCCTCGCCAAGGAGACCGCCGACCCGAGCTCCCCGCTGTCCGGCGAGGAACCGGCGCGCCTGGCCGGCCTGCTCCGCGGTGAGAGCGGCCCCGAGCGCCGCCTCGACCTGATGCTCCGACTCGGCCCGTACGGAGACCGGTTCGGCACCGACCCGCGCGCGGACGCCGACGCGGGTGGGGGTACGGGCGCGCCCGCGGCCGGGTCCGGCGGCGCGCCCGGGACCGGCCTCAGCCTGGACCGGCTGCTCGCGCACCCGCACGGCATCGACCTGGGGCCGCTGCGCCCCCGGCTCCCGGGCGTGCTGAGGACCCGCAGCGGCAGGATCGAGCTGCTGCCCGACCCGATCGCGGCCGAGCTCCCCAGGCTGCGCGCGGCGCTCGCCGAACGCCCCGCCGCGCTGGTGCTCGTGGGCCGCCGCCATCTCCGGTCCAACAACAGCTGGCTGCACAACGTCCCGGCCCTGGTCGGAGGTTCCAACCGCTGCACCCTCCAGGTGCACCCGCACGACGCGGAGCGTCTCGGGCTCACCGACGGCGGCCGTGCCCGGATCACCGCCGACGGCGGCGCCCTCGACGTTCCGGTCGAGGTCACCGACACCGTACGGACCGGAGTCGTCAGCCTCCCGCACGGCTGGGGTCACGACCGGGCCGGCTCCCGGCTGTCGGTGGCCGCCACCGATCCGGGAGTCAACGTGAACCAGCTGCTGGACGGCACCCGGCTGGACCCGCTGTCCGGCACGGCCGTGCTCAACGGGTTCCCCGTCGAGTTGGCACCCCTGCCCTGAGCTGGGGTTTTGCTCGTATTGCTCACGCTCGGACGTCTTGTTGGCCCCAGGAGGAGGCGCCTACGTTCCCTGCATGCTGACTCTCCTCGGTTTCGCCATGATCGGGACGTTCCTCGTCCTGATCATGATGAAGAAAATGTCGCCCATCGCGGCCCTCGTCCTCATCCCCGCGCTCTTCTGCGTGTTCGCGGGGAAGGGCGCCCACCTCGGCGACTACGTCATCGACGGCGTCGGCAAACTGGCGCCGACCGCCGCCATGCTGATGTTCGCCATCGTCTACTTCGGCGTGATGATCGACGTCGGCCTCTTCGACCCGGTCGTGCGGGCGATCCTGCGGTTCTGCAAGGCCGACCCGATGCGGGTCGTGGTCGGCACCGCGGTGCTCGCCGCGGTCGTCTCGCTCGACGGCGACGGCTCGACCACCTTCATGATCACCGTTTCGGCCATGTATCCGCTCTACAAGCGGCTCGGGCTGAGCCTGGTGGTCATGACCGGCGTCGCGGCCACCGCCAACGGCGTCATGAACACGCTGCCCTGGGGCGGCCCCACCGCCCGTGCGGCCACCGCGCTCAAGCTCGACGCCGCGGACATCTTCGTGCCCATGATCCCGGCCCTCGCCATGGGGCTGGTGTGCGTGCTCGTCCTCGCCTACGTGCTCGGCGTGAAGGAACGCCGCCGCGTCGGCACCCTCGCGCTTCCCGGCGAAGGGGCGCACGAGGCCGTGCTCGTGGCGGAGCCCGCCGAGGCGCAACCCGCCACGGTCGCAGCCGGAGCCGGAGCCGGAGCCGGAGCCGGAGCCGGAGCCGCAGCCGGGGTCGGCTCCACCCCGGCCGCTCGCACCGGCACGGGCGAGCTCGCGTCCCCCCGCCCCATGCCCGCCGCGGCCCCGCCCGGCGGGGAGGGGAACGCAGACGGGATGCAGGGCCTGGACCCGAACCGGCCGACCCTGCGCCCCCGCCTCTACTGGTTCAACGCCGCCCTGACCGTCGCCCTCCTCGCCGCGATGATCATGGAGCTGCTCCCGATCCCGGTGCTGTTCCTGCTCGGCGCCGCCCTCGCCCTTACCGTCAACTTCCCCCACATGCCCGACCAGAAGGCCCGCGTCGCCGCCCACGCCGACAACGTCCTGAACGTCGCCGGGATGGTCTTCGCGGCAGCCGTCTTCACGGGAGTCCTCACCGGCACCGGCATGGTCAAGCACATGGCCGACTGGCTGGTCGGCGCGATCCCCGACGGCATGGGCCCGCACATGGCCCTCGTCACCGGACTGCTCAGCCTGCCCCTGACGTACTTCATGTCGAACGACGGCTTCTACTTCGGCGTCCTGCCGGTGCTGGCCGAAGCCGGCGCCGCCCACGGCGTCTCACCGCTGGAGATCGCGCGCGCCTCGCTCGTCGGGCAGGCCCTGCACATGTCCAGCCCTCTGGTTCCGGCCGTCTACGTACTCGTCGGCATGGCCAAGGTCGAATTCGGCGACCACACCCGCTTCACCGTGAAATGGGCGGCCCTGACCTCTCTCGTCGTCCTCGCGGCAGGGATGGTTTTCGGCATCATCTGATCCCGGTGGACCCTGGCGCCGGTAAAACTACCGTTGCTAGTTTGTAGGCTGTCCGCGAGGTCAAGCGTCTACACGCTCGTGCGTGCTCGGGAGGAAAGCCATGAAGGCCCACGACGGGATGTACATCGGCGGCGCGTGGCGGCCGGCCGCGGGACGCGACCGGATCGAGGTCGTCAACCCGGCCGACGAGCAGGTCATCGGCGGGGTCCCGGCCGGTACCGCCGACGACGTGGACGCCGCCGTACGAGCGGCCCGCGCGGCCCTGCCCGGCTGGGCGTCGACGGCCCCGGCCGAACGGGCCGCCCTGATCGGCGCCCTGCGCGACGTACTGGCCGCCCGCAAGAGCGAGTTCGCCGAGACGATCACAGCCGAGCTCGGTACGACGCTCGGCTTCGCGGAGGCCGTCCACGTCGGCGCTCCGATCGGGGTCGCCGCCTCCTACGCCGAACTCGCCTCCTCCTACGCCTTCGAGGAGCGCCTGGGCAACTCCACGGTGCTGATGGAACCGGTCGGTGTGGTCGGGGCCATCACGCCTTGGAACTACCCGCTGCACCAGATCGTTGCAAAGGTGGCACCCGCTCTCGCCGCCGGCTGCACCCTCGTCCTCAAGCCGGCGGAGGACACCCCGCTGACCGCACAGCTCTTCGCCGAAGCCGTGCACGAGGCGGGTATCCCGGCCGGGGTCTTCAACCTGGTGACCGGTACCGGCCCGGTCGCCGGGCAGGCGCTGGCCGCGCACGAGGGAGTCGACCTCGTCTCCTTCACCGGCTCGACCGCCGTCGGCCGGCAGATCGGCGCCACCGCCGGCGCCGCGATCAAGCGCGTCGCCCTCGAACTGGGCGGCAAGTCGGCCAACGTCATCCTGCCCGGAGCCGACCTCGCCAAGGCCGTCTCCACCGGCGTGGCCGACGTCATGCGCAACACCGGCCAGAGCTGCAACGCCCTCACCCGCATGCTCGTCCACCGGGACCAGTACGAGGAGGCCGTCGCCCTCGCGGCGGCCGCCGTCGCCAAGTACGCCACGGGCGACCCCACCCAGCCCGGCACCAGGGTCGGCCCGGTCGTCAACGCCAAGCAGCGCGACCGCGTCCGCGCGTACATCGTCAAGGGCGTCGAGGAGGGCGCGCGCCTGGTCGCGGGCGGCCCCGAGGCGCCGCACGAGCACGGGTACTTCGTCGCCCCGACCGTGTTCGCCGACGTCACGCCGGAGATGACCATCGCCCAGGAGGAGATCTTCGGCCCCGTGCTGTCCATCCTGCGCTACGAGGACGAGGAGGACGCCCTCCGCATCGCCAACGGCACCGTGTACGGGCTCAGTGGAGCCGTCTGGGCCGCGGACGAGGAGACCGCGGTCGCCTTCGCCCGCCGGATGGACACCGGCCAGGTGGACATCAACGGCGGCCGCTTCAACGTGCTCGCCCCCTTCGGCGGCTACAAGCAGTCCGGGGTCGGCCGCGAGCTGGGCCCGCACGGTCTGGCCGAGTACCTCCAGACCAAGTCCCTGCAGTTCTGAGCCCCGCCGAACCCCGACCCGAACCCCCACCCGGCCCCCACTCGGGCTCCCACCCGAACCCCGGGGCCGGGCCCCGCCGCTCCGCCCGATACCCCGCCCCGCTCGACACCGCCCCGAGAGACGGAAACGACCATGGTCCGCGCCGCCATCCTGCCCGCCGTCGGAGCCCCGCTGGAGATCCGGGACATCGTGCTGCCCGAACCCGGCCCCGGCCAGGTCCGGGTGCGGCTCGCCGCCGCCGGTGTCTGCCACTCAGACCTCTCCCTCACCAACGGCACCATGCGGGTCCCCGTCCCCGCCGTCCTCGGCCACGAGGGCGCCGGGACCGTACTCGCGGTGGGGGAGGGGGTCACCCACGTCGCACCGGGAGACGGAGTGGTGCTCGACTGGGCGCCGTCCTGCGGTGAGTGCCACCACTGCCGGATCGGCGAGGTGTGGCTCTGCGCCAATGCCCTCACCGGAGTCGGGGCCGTGTACGCCCACGATGCCGACGGCACCGAGCTGCACCCCGGGCTCAATGTCGCCGCCTTCGCCGAGGAGACGGTGGTCGCGGCGAACTGCGTGCTGCCCGCGCCCGAGGGGATCCCGCTCACCGAAGCCGCCCTGCTCGGCTGCGCCGTCCTCACCGGCTACGGCGCCGTCCACCACAGCGCCCAGGTCCGGCCCGGAGAGTCGGTCGCCGTCTTCGGCGTCGGCGGGGTCGGGCTGGCCGCCGTCCAGGCCGCGAGGATCGCGCAGGCGGGCCCGATCGTCGCCGTCGACGTCTCCCCGGCCAAGGAGGAGCTGGCGCGGGCGGCCGGAGCCACCGACTTCGTGCTCGCGTCCGACACCACGGCCAAGCAGATCCGCGCCCTCACGAGCGGTCAGGGGGCGGACGTCGCCATCGAATGCGTCGGCCGGGCGGAGACCATCCGGGGTGCCTGGGAATCCACGCGTCGCGGGGGCCGCACCACCGTCGTCGGCATCGGCGGCAAGGACCAGCAGGTCGCCTTCCACGCCCTGGAGATCTTCCACTTCGCCCGCACCCTCACCGGCTGCGTCTACGGCAACAGCGACCCCGCCCGCGACCTGCCGGTGATCGCCGACCACATCAGGGCCGGCCGCCTCGTCCTCAAGGACCTCGTCACCGACCACATCACCCTCGACGGCATCCCGGGGGCCTTCGACGACATGCTGGCCGGCAAGGGCGGCCGCTCCCTGGTCGTCTTCTAGCGCCCGGCGCGCGCGTCCCGGCCCGCCGGCCGGGGCGCACGCCCGGGTCCGCCGCCCGGGTCCGCCGCCCGGAGCCGATCGCCCGGGGTCGGTCCCCCTCGCCCCGGTCATCCCCGGTCGCCCTCCTGGACCGGGCACCCGGCGGGCGTCAGGACGTCCGGGTGTCAGGACGTCCGGCGTGTCAGGACGACTGCCGCAGCGTCTCGTACTGGAGTGCCAGACCGTCCAGCAGGGCCGACAGGCCCGTCTCGAACGCGCCCTCGTCCACCTCCTGCTGCCGCTCCGCCAGCAGGTGGGCCTGGCCCAGGTGCGGATAGTCGCCCGGGTCGTATGCCGTCCGGTCGTCCACGAAACCCCGGGCGAAGGAAGCGACCGCCGAGCCCAGGATGAAGTACCGCATCAGCGCGCCGATCCTGGTCGCCTGGGCCGGCGGCCACCCGGCCTGCGTCATCGCGCCGAACACGGCGTCCGCGACCCGCAGCCCCGCCGGGCGACGGCCGGGACCCCGCGCCAGCACCGGCACGATGTTCGGATGGTCGGCCAGGGCGGCCCGGTAGGAGTGCGCCCAGTCGTGCAGGGCCTCCCGCCACTCACGGCCGCCGTCGAACATCGACAAGTCGACCCGGCCGCTCACCGAGTCGGCCACCGCCTCCAGGATCTCGTCCTTCGTGCGGAAGTGGTTGTACAGCGAAGGCCCGCTGACCCCGAGCGCCGCCGCCAGCCGCCGGGTGGACACCGCCTCCAGCCCCTCCGCGTCCACGAGCGCGCCCGCCGCCTCGACGATGAGGTCTCTGCTCAGGAGGGGCTTGCGCGGTCTGGCCATGCGGCACATAGTAAGACCCGGCGCGTTAAACTAGCAGTGCTAATTAACGCCCCGGCCGTCCGAGACCAACCCACCCCCACCACGTCCGGAGGTCCCCGGTGAATCTGGAGCTCAGCGAGGAACAGACCGCCGTACGCCGGCTCGCCCGCGAGTTCACCGAGCGGGAGATCACCCCGTACGCCGCCGAATGGGACCGTGCCGAGAGCGTCGACCGGTCCATCGTCAAGAAGCTCGGCGACCTCGGCTTCCTCGGCCTGACCGTCCCGGAGCAGTACGGCGGCTCGGGCGGTGACCACCTCGCCTACGCGCTCGTCACCGAGGAACTCGGCCGCGGGGACTCCGCCGTCCGCGGCATCGTCTCGGTCTCCCTCGGCCTCGTCGCCAAGACCATCACCGCCTGGGGCACCGAGGAGCAGAAGCGGGCCTGGCTGCCCCGCCTGTGCTCCGGCGACGCGCTCGGCTGCTTCGGCCTGACCGAGCCCGGCACCGGCTCCGACGCGGGCAACCTCACCACCCGCGCCACGCGCGAGGGGGACGCGTACGTCATCGACGGAAGCAAGATGTTCATCACCAACGGCACCTGGGCCGACGTGGTGCTCCTCTTCGCCCGCACCAACGACCAGCCGGGCCACCGCGGTGTCTCCGCCTTCCTCGTCCCGGCCGACAGCCCGGGCCTGACCCGCCGCGAGATCCACGGCAAGCTCGGCCTGCGCGGCCAGGCCACCGCCGAACTCGCCCTCGACGGCGTCCGCGTGCCCGCCTCCGCCATGCTCGGCCCCGAGGGCAAGGGCTTCTCCGTCGCCATGTCGGCGCTGGCCAAGGGCCGGATGTCCGTCGCCGCCGGCTGCGTCGGCATCGCCCAGGCGGCGCTCGACGCCGCCGTCGGGTACGCGGCCCAGCGCGAGCAGTTCGGCAAGCCCATCGCCCAGCACCAGCTGGTCCAGGAGCTCATCGCCGACATCTCCGTCGACGTGGACGCGGCCCGCCTGCTCACCTGGCGGGCCGCCGACCTGATCGACCGGGGGCAGCCCTTCGCCACCGAGGCCTCCACCGCCAAGCTCTTCGCCTCCGAGGCCGCCGTGCGCGCCGCGAGCAACGCCCTCCAAGTGCACGGCGGCTACGGGTACGTCGACGAGTACCCCGCCGGGAAACTGCTGCGCGACGCCCGCGTCATGACCCTGTACGAGGGCACCAGCCAGATCCAGAAGCTCCTCATCGGCCGTGCCCGCACGGGGGTTTCCGCCTTCTAGCAGGCGGCGAGAGCGTCGGCGCGCCCGTCTGAGTACGTACGTGAGTACGCGCGCGGATGCGTGGCCGGCCGCCCCGCCGCGAAGCTGGAGCCATGAACGAGACACCGGTCAAGCAGCAGAACACGGGGGCGTACTACGGCCAGGCCGTCGCCTCCTTCGCCACCGCCCTCGCCGCTGTCGGGCTGGGCATCTACAACATGGACGCCGACGGCTGGGTCCGCGCCTTCCTGGGCATCGCGGTCCTCTACCTCACCACCTCCGCCTTCACCCTCGCCAAGGTCATCCGCGACCGCCAGGAGGTCACGCAGATCGTCAGCCGGGTCGACCAGGCCCGGATGGAGAAGATCATGACGGAGTACGATCCCTTCTCCCCGAAGCAGCCCCCGGGACGCCCGGCCGCCTAGCGGCCGCAGCGCCCGACCGCCGCAGCGCCCCGTAGCCGCTCTGTCCGGCCGCCGCACGCACCCCGACGCTCCGCGCCGAGCGCCGGCGCGCAAAGCCCTAAGCGCTTGCTCACCCTCCGGTAAGGTGTTGGTTCCTACAAGCCGAAGAGGGTGAGCGAGCGATGGACAGTGCCGGCGCGGTCGAGACCGGCGGCTACCAGCCGTGGTCGGAGGTCACCCCCGACGCCGCCCGGCGGCTGCTGGTCGCCGCCGTCGAGACGTTCGCGGCGCGCGGCTACCACGCCACCACCACCCGCGACATCGCCGCCCGCGCCGGGATGAGCCCGGCCGCGCTCTACATCCACTACAAGACCAAGGAGGAGCTCCTCCACCGGATCAGCCGCATCGGCCACGACAAGGCGCTGGAGATCCTGGAAACGGCCGCCGACGGTCCGGGCACCCCGGCCGAGCGGCTCGACGAGGCCGTGCGTTCCTTCGTACGGTGGCACGCCGCGCACCACACCACGGCGCGGGTGGTCCAGTACGAACTCGACGCCCTCGCCCCGGAGCACCGCTCCGACATCGTGGCGCTGCGCCGGCAGAGCGACGCCGCCGTGCGCCGCATCCTCGCCGACGGCGTGCGGTCGGGGGAGTTCGACGTCCCCGACGTCCCGGGCACCACGCTCGCCGTGCTGTCCCTGTGCATCGACGTGGCCCGCTGGTTCAACGTCGCCGGACAGCGCACGCCCGACGAGGTCGGCGCGCTCTACGCCGACCTCGTGCTGCGCATGGTGGCGGCGCAGCCCTGACCATGAGGGCTGCCCTGGCCGTGAGGGCTGCCCTGACCATGAGGGCCGCCGCGCCTCAGAAGTAGTACCGGGACACCGACTCCGCCACGCACACCGGCTTGTCGCCGCCCTCCCGCTCCACGGTCACGGTCGCGGTGACCTGCACGCCGCCGCCCGCCTCCGTGACGTCGGTGATCACCGCGGTGGCGTGCAGCCGGGACCCGACCGGCACCGGAGCCGGGAACCGCACCTTGTTCGTCCCGTAGTTGATGCCCATCCGCATGCCTTCGACGCGCATGATCTGCGGCACCAGGCTCGGCAGCAGCGACAGCGTGAGGTAGCCGTGCGCGATGGTGGAGCCGAAGGGTCCGGCGGTCGCCCGCTCCGGGTCCACGTGGATCCACTGGTGGTCGCCCGTGGCGTCGGCGAAGAGGTCGATCCGCTTCTGGTCCACCTCCAGCCACCCGCTCGGGCCCAGCTGTTCGCCGATCCCGGCGCGCAGTTCCTCGGCGGACGTGAAGATCCTCGGTTCGGCCATGCCTGCCCCTGCCTCTCGCTGATCAAGCTAATAAGCGCTTGCTCAGCATGCGTGGACCGCCCGCCCCTGTCAACGCACCCCCGCCGCCCCTGTCCCCGCACACCCGTCCCCGTCAACGCACCCCCACCCCGGTTCCCCGCCCGGGCCGACTACCCTCGGTCAGGTGCCGCAGATTCCCGGAAAAGTCCACGAACTCACGGTCGGCCAGCTGTCCGCGCGCAGCGGCGCGGCCGTCTCCGCGCTCCATTTCTACGAGGCCAAGGGCCTGATCAGCAGCCGCCGCACCTCCGGCAACCAGCGCCGCTTCACCCGTGACGCGCTGCGCCGGGTGGCCTTCGTGCGCGCCGCGCAGCGGGTCGGCATCCCGCTCGCCAGCATCCGCGAGGCACTGGCCCGGCTCCCCGAGGAACGCACGCCCACCCGCGAGGACTGGGCGGCCCTGTCCGAAGCCTGGCGCAGCGAACTGGACGAGCGGATCAAGCAACTGACCCGGTTGCGCGAGAACCTCTCCGACTGCATCGGCTGCGGCTGCCTCTCGCTCAAGACCTGCGCGCTGTCCAATCCGGACGACGTCTTCGGTGAACGCCTCACCGGCTCCCGGCTGTCGCTGTAGCGGCGCGCGCCCACTCCCGGACGGCGGCCGCCACCAACTCGGCGTTCGAACGCGCAGGCCGCCCGTCCGGCAGCGACAGCACCTCTCCCACGCCGATGCGCGCGCCCGCACCGCACCGCGCGGCCAGACGCAGCGCGGGCCAGGCGGCGGCCTCCCGCCCGAACAGCACCCAGGGCACCGACGCCGGCCCGCCCGGCCCCGACACCAGCCCCAACCCCAGCCCCACCAGTCGCTCCGACACCAGCCCGGACGCCAGCGCGGACACCAGCCCCGACGCCAGCGCCGGATCCGCCTCCGCCAGCTCACCGACCAGCCGAACCCGCCCCGCCCGCCCCGCCACCCAGGCCCCCACACCCTCGGCCCGCCCCGCAGCGCCCAGCGGCACCACCACATCCACCGCCACCCCGCGCGCCAGCAGCGCCGACGCCGTCGCCCGCGCCCCCGGCTCCGCCCAGCGCACCACCGCCCGCTCCGGCAGCACCACCCAAGACCGCACCCGCTCCAGCCGCCCCGCCGGATCCGGCTCGGCCGCCGCGCCCACCGGCACGCCCAGCGGTACGGAGACCCCCGCGCCCCGCAACGCCTCCAGCACCGGCCCCACTACCCGGGGCGAAAGGCTCTCGCGCCCGCACGGGGTCCTCGGGTGGACCAGTACCTCCCGGGCCCCCGCGGCGACCGCCCCCAGCGCGGACTCCGCCAGCGCCTGCGGGGACATCGGCACGGCGGCCCCCTCCGCCGCACCCCGCGCGCCGTTCAGCGCGACCTGGATCCACGCCCCCGGGGCCTTCGGCCCCACCCGCCCACCGCTCACGCCGCCGACGGATACGTCAGCGCGTCCGCCAACGCAGGTCTGGGCACCACGATCCCGCAGCCCCCGCACACCGGCCCGTCCCACGCCCACGCCCCGGCCCACGCCCCGTGACCCGCGCCCACCGGAGGCCAGCGCAGCTCCTGCTCCCCGCAGACCGGGCACGACGTCCCCGGCTCCGACTCCAGCGCCCGCACCAGCCGCCGCAGCACCTCGCCCAGCGTCCCGTCCGGCCGCACCCCCGGGTCCGCGCACCGCACCACCGCGTCCCCGCTGCCGCCCCACGCCCACTCGGGCCGGCGCAGCCCATGGTGCTTCTCGCGCCTTCTGCGCTCCGCGAACTGGCGCTCGTACTCCAGCCAGACCGCCCGCGCCTCCTCCAACTCCTCCAACGCCGCGACCAACCGCCGCGGATCGGCCGCCCGGTCCTCCGGGGCGATCCCGTGCCGGTCGCACAGGTGCCACCACGTCGCACGGTGCCCGTACGGGGCGAACCGCTCCAGACAGCGGCGCAGCGAATGGCGCCGCAACGCCCGGTCGTTGCGCCCGTCCCGCACCTGGTAGGCCAGACTCCGGAATCCCGCCATGACACCCTCACCTCCGCCGCGCCCACGCCCACACCGACGTCGAGACGCCGTACGAGGTGAACGTCGTCCTACGTTCCGACGTGCCCAACATGCCCGGAGGTGCGTGGGCGCATGCGGGGCGGTCGAGGCGTGCGGGTGGCACATGGCCGGAAGTCAGCGCCCCATGCGCCCCGCAGCCACCACGATCCGGGCCAGTTCCTCGTGGCAGATGTCGCTGTGCGCCCCCGTCGGGGCCCCGCCCCTGCGGACCACGGCGCCCGCGTCCACGCTGACGCAACCGGCCGTCGGCAGCCCGTCGCGCAGCGCCGCGGCCAGTGTCATCCGGGGGGCGCCCGCCACCGCCTGCACGCCGTCGTGTCCCAGCGCGCCCCACCGTTCGTCCAGTCCCAGCACACCGGCCGAATCCCCTGCCATCCGCGAGGCCAGCGGGTAGAACACCTTGAGGGCGGTGTCGTAAGGGGAGTGGCAGGCGACCACCGGGCCGTCCACGGCGCGCTGGAGCCCGTGCAGGGTGCCGCCGCGGCTCTTGTCGTGCGGCAGGCGGTCGGTGAAGGCGTAGTGGGAGAAGGCCCCTTGGAGCAGGGTCAGCGATTTCACGTACCGGGCGCCCGCGGGTACCGCGCGCAGGGAGAAGGACACCACCCGGCCGCCGAAGCTGTGCCCGATCAGGTGGATGCGCAGGGCCGGCCTGTGGGCGGCCAGCCGGGCCAGTAGCGGTCCCAGCCCCCGCTCGCCGATCACTCCGGCACGTTTCTTCATCTCGTAGTACGTGGCCTGGCGCAGCACTTCCTTGGCGCCGCTCCACAAGGCGCGCAGCCCGCCGCCGATCGACAGCTCCGCCCCGCCCGTCGGGGGCTCCGCCCCGCCCACGTGCCCACCCGCGTGCCCGCCCGCTTCGACGACGGCCTCGGTGAAGCGGCGGCACACCTCCAGGACGTCCTCGGTGAACATCGCCGGCACGTCCTCGCCGGTGGCGCCGGGTACCGCCGCCACCCCGGCCAGCTCCCGCACCAGCGCCCCGAACTCCACGAACGCGGCCTGCGACGGCGGCCGTTCCTCCAGCAGCTCGGCGACCCGGTCGAGCTCCGCCTCCCGCCCCGGCCAGAACTCCCCGAGCGCCCGTCTGGTGTCCGGGTCCAGCGCCGTCCCGAACCCCGGCTCGGCGAGCGCGCCCGCGAGGCCCCGGGGGTCGAAGTCGGGTATCGGCTCGTCCGCGAAGCGGATCGACGGCCACAGGACCCCCGCGTACCCCAGTCGCACCGCCGGCCCCACCAGGTCCGGGAACGGCTCGAAGAACCGGTCGTAGAGCAGCGTCGAGGTGTGCGGTTCGCTGTTCCAGCCGTGGGCGAAGACCAGCAGGTCGGTGGCGTCCATCCCGTCGAGCGCGGTCCCGGTGCCCGGGGCCGGATCCCCGTCGGCGTCGAAGACCAGCTCCGCGTACGGAGCCACCCCGACGCCCGTTCCCCACGCCGCCCCACCCGACATGACGCCCCCCTCCGGGTCCTGTCACCGCCGCGTCCAGCATCCTGCGGCCGGCGCCGCCCGGCCAGCCCCTCGACGGCTCCCGCTCCGCGAAGACCCCGCCCGGCATCGGATCCAGTACCGCATCACCGGTACAGCAGGTACCCCTCCCGCACCGCCGCGAACCCGGCGAGCCCCGCCGCCCAGTCGCCGGCGATCTCCTCCACCCCCGCCCCCGCGTCCACCATGGTCCGCACCCGGTCGGAACCGGTCAGCCGGTCGATCCAGTGGTCGGGCCGCCAGGCGAACCCGCTCCACGTGCGGCGGGCGGTGACCAGCAGCCCGATCCCCGCCAGCACCGGGTCGAAGGCCGCGCGGTCGTGCACGAGCAGCCTGACCCCGCCGCACACCTTCCCGGCGTGCTTGGAGAAGACCGGCGTGAAATAGGCCTCCCGGAACCACACCCCGGGCAGGCCGAGGGCGTTCGCGGCCTCCGCCCACCGCCGGTCGACGCCCTCGGCGCCCACCACCTCGAACGGCGTCGTCGTACCCCGCCCCTCGGACAGGTTGGTCCCCTCGAACAGGCACGTCCCCGGGTAGACCAGGGCCGTGTCCGGGGTCGGCATGTTCGGGCTCGGCGGCACCCAGGGGAGCCCCGTCTCGCCGAAGAACGCACCCCGGCGCCACCGGGACATCCGTACGGTGCTCAGCGCGAGGGGGCGTTCGGCCGGGAACTCCCCTTGGAACAGCAGTGCCAGTTCGGCCACCGTCATGCCGTGCGCGAGCGCGATCGGCTCGCGTCCCACGCCGCTGGCGTACGGCCGCCGCAGCACCGGCCCGGCCGCCCGCAGGCCGCCGATCGGGTTGGGGCGGTCCAGCACGACCACCGCCTTGCCGGCCAGTGCGGCCGCCCGCATGCAGTCGTACAGGGTCCAGATGTAGGTGTAGAAGCGGGCGCCCACGTCCTGGACGTCGAAGACGACCGTGTCGACTCCGGCCGCCGTGAAGACGTCCGCGAGCTGCCGGCCGCTCTTGCCGTACGTGTCGTACACCGGCAGTGCGGTGGCCGGGTCCCGGGCCGAGCCTTCGGAGCCGCCCGCCTGGGCCGTCCCGCGGAAGCCGTGCTCGGGTCCGAACACCGCGACCAGGTCGACGCGTTCGTCGGCGTGCAGGACGTCCACCAGGTGACGGGCGTCCGCGGTGAGGCCCGTCGGGTTGGTGACCACCCCGATCCGCTGTCCGGCGAGCAGCCCGTACCCGTCCGCGGCGAGCCGCTCGAACCCGGTGCGCACCCTTCCCGGCGCGGCGGCCGCGCCCCCCGGGGCCGCCACGGCCCCCGCCGCCCCCACGGCCCCCGCCAGTCCCAGCACCCCGCGTCGCGACAGCGTCATCCGCACACGCTAGGCCGTCCCTTCCGGATCCTGCCCGACCCGCGCCGTCCGACACCGCACCTCTCCCCCAGCTACCGCTGGGAGGTGCCCCCACGGTCGTCGGGGCGCCGGAGTACGTCCGGTACGCCGGCGCCCCTCCGCCTTGCGAGGCACGGCGCCGGACGACGCGGGCTCGACCGGCAGGCTCCGAAAGAGGCGCCCAGGCGGCCGCCCCCTTCCGATGTGACATACCGACTGGTTAGTCTGCCCCCGGATACCGCCTTCCGGATCCGTCCGTCAGCGTCGAAAGGCATCCCTGTGAGCGCGTACCAGGACCAGCGAGTCGTCGTCACCGGCGCGGGCGGCGGCATCGGCGCGGCCCTCGCCCGCCGCTTCGCCGCCGAGGGGGCCACCGTCGTGGTCAACGACCTCGACCCGGTCAAGGCCGCCTCCGTGGCGGACGGGATCGGCGCCCGGGCCCTCGCGGTGCCCGGAGACGCATCGGCCGTCATCGAGCAGGCCCGCGAGGCCCTCGGCGGGAGCGTCGACGTGTACTGCGCCAACGCCGGACTCGCCTCGGGCGGCGACGCCTTCGCCGACGAGGGCATCTGGGAGGCCGCCTGGGATGTCAACGTCATGGCGCACGTCCGCGCCGCCCGCGCCCTGCTGCCGCACTGGCTGGAGCGCGGGAGCGGCCGCTTCGTGTCCACCGTCTCCGCCGCCGGGCTGCTGACCATGATCGGGGCGGCCCCGTACAGTGTCACCAAGCACGGCGCCCTCGCCTTCGCGGAATGGCTCTCGCTGACCTACCGCCACCGTGGCGTCGAGGTCCACGCGATCTGCCCGCAGGGGGTGCGCACGGACATGCTGACCGCCTCGGGAACGGCGGGCGAGCTCGTCCTCGCGCCGACCGCGATCGAGCCGGAAGCGGTCGCGGACGCCCTGTTCGACGGCATGGAGAAGGGCCGGTTCTTGATCCTCCCGCACCCGGAGGTGGCCGACTACTACGCGGCCCGCGCCACCGGACCCGACCGCTGGCTGACCGGCATGAACCACCTCCAGCAGAAATGGGAGGCACGGTGACCCCGAATCCCCGCTACGCCGACCGGCCCTGGCTGGGCCGTCTCACCGCCGCCCAGCGGGCCCCCGTCACGCCCCCGCCCAGCGTGCTGCACGCCTTCCGGGCGGCCGTCGCCCGCGCCCCACGCCACCCGGCGATCGCCTACTTCGACGGCCGGCTCTCCTACGCCGAGACCGACGCCCTCTCCGACGCGGTCGCCGGACACCTGGCCGCGCGGGGAGTCCGCCGCGGGGACCGCGTCGCGGTCATGCTCCAGAACACCCCGCACTTCGTGCTCGCCGTGCTGGCCGCCTGGAAGGCCGGGGCGGTCGTCGTCCCCCTCAACCCCATGTACAAGTCGGGGGAGGTCGGGCACATCCTGCGCGACTCCGGGGCCAGCGCTCTGGTCTGCGACGCCCGCGCCTGGCCGGCGTACCTGCGCGGGGCCGCCCGGGACAGCGCCGTACACACCGTCCTGACCGCGCACGACACCGACTTCCAGACCCGCGACGACGTACGGGTCCTCACGCCCGGCCGGGACCCGCGGCCGGCCGCCGAGGCGGCGGGCCCGTCCGCCGCCCTCCCCGCGATCCCGCGCCAGAGCCACCCGGACCGCCCCGACCGGGCCGGCGCCGCCCACGGACCCGGCGCCGCCCACGGACCCGGGGCCACCGCGCCCGACGCCGCCGACGACCCCGCCACCGTCGCCGACCTCGTCACCGTCGCCCGCCAGGGCCACCCCGCGCCGCCGGACCCCGGCCCCGCCGCCGCCGACACCGCCCTCATCAGCTACACCTCCGGGACCTCCGGCACCCCCAAGGGCGCCATGAACCCGCACGGCGCCCTCAGCTACAACGCCGTCCGCCAGGTCACCGGCCACCCCGTCCCCGAAGGCGCCGTCTACTTCGCGCTGGCCCCGCTCTTCCACATCACCGGCCTCGTCTGCGAGCTCGCCGCCTGCTTCACCAACGCCGGCACCCTCGCCCTCGCCCACCGCTTCGACGCGGGCGCCGTCCTCGACGCCTTCCTCGAACACCGCCCCGCCTACACCGTCGGCCCGGCCACCGCCTTCATGGCCCTCGCCGCCCACCCCGACGCCACCCCGGACCACTTCGCGTCCTTCCGGGTGATCTCCTCCGGCGGCGCCCCGCTCCCGCCCGCCCTCGTCGAACGCCTGCGCGCCGACTTCGGTTTCTACCTGCGCAACGGCTACGGGCTCACCGAGTGCACCGCCCCCTGCGCCTCCGTACCGCCCCACCTCGAAGCCCCCGTCGACCCCGTCTCCGGCACCCTGTCGGTCGGCGTCCCCGGCGCCGACACGGTGGTCCGCATCCTCGACGAGCACGGGGCCGAAGTCCCCTTCGGCGAGAGCGGCGAGATAGCCGTCCGCGGCCCCCAGGTCGTGCCCGGCTACTGGGGGCTGCCCGACGACACCGCCAAGGCGTTCCCGGACGGCGAACTGCGCACCGGCGACGTCGGCTTCATGGACCGTGACGGCTGGCTCTACGTGGTCGACCGCAAGAAGGACATGATCAACGCCTCCGGCTTCAAGGTCTGGCCGCGCGAGGTCGAGGACGTGCTCTACACCCACCCCGCCGTCCGCGAGGCGGCCGTGGTCGGGGTACCCGACCCCTACCGCGGGGAGAGCGTCAAGGCGTACGTCAGCCTGCGTCCCGGCACCTCGGCCGAGCCCGGGGAACTGTCCGCGTACTGCGCCGAACGCATCGCCGCGTACAAGTACCCGCGCCAGGTGGAGATCCTGCCTGTCCTTCCGAAGACGACCAGTGGCAAGATCCTGCGACGGGAACTGCGCGAGCGCGGCTGAAAACAGTCGGACGGTCGTACGACGCCCTGACAGGCGAGGGAACAGAGAGGAAGGCGAGCGCCATGGCCGCCAGAACCACCACGGAGCCGGAGGGCGGCGCCCGGGAGACCCCCGTGCCGCAGCGGCTGCTGGCCGTCGCCACCCGGCTGTTCGCCGAACGCGGCTACGACCGCACCTCCGTCCAGGAGATCGTGGAGGCGGCCGGGGTCACCAAGGGCGCGCTCTACCACTACTTCGGCTCCAAGGACGACCTGCTGCACGAGGTGTACGCGCGGATGCTGCGCCTCCAGCAACAGCGCCTCGACGCGATCGCCGATTCCGGCGCGCCGGTCGAGGAGCGGCTGCGGGCCGCGGCCGCCGACGTGGTCGTCACCACCATCGAGAACCTCGACGACGCGGCCATCTTCTTCCGCTCGATGCACCAGCTCAGCCGGGAGAAGTCCAAGCAGGTCCGCGCCGAGCGCCGGCGCTACCACGAGCGCTTCCGCGCGCTGGTCGAAGAGGGCCAGCGCACGGGCGTGTTCTCCGGCGCCACGCCCGCCGACCTGGTGGTGGACTACCACTTCGGGTCCGTGCACCACCTGTCCACCTGGTACCGCGCCGACGGCCCGCTCACGCCGCAGCAGGTCGCCGACCACCTGGCGGACCTGCTGCTGCGCGCGCTGCGCCCGTAGCGGCCCGCCCGTGGCGGCCGGTCACACCGACGCGGTGGCGAGCGCCGGGTAGTCGTTGTACCCCTCCGCCCCCTGTACGTGCATCAGGAACTCGGGGCGGAGCTCGTTGAGCGGGGCGTCCACCCGCAGGCGTTCCACGAAGTCGGGGTTGGCGAGGAAGCCCCGGCCCAGCGACACCAGGTCGGCGCCCTCGGCCAGCAGCCCCTCGGCCACCCTCTTGCCGCCGTCGGCCTCGAACTGCTCACGGGAGAGGAGCTGGTTGGCGATCAGCGCGCCCGGCCACGCCTTGCGGTGCGCCGGGAGCCGGTGCCGCTCCTCGGCGGTGTAGAGGACGTGCAGGTAGACCGGGCCGATCTCCGCCAGGGCCGCCAGCAGCGCCGGATAGATCTCCCTGGTGTCGCCCTCCTCGATGCCGTTGACGTTCACTCCGGGCGAGATCCGTATGCCGACCCGCTCCCGGCCGATGGCCTCGGCGGCGGCCCGGACCGCCTCGACGGCGAACCGGATCCGGTTCTCCACCGGGCCGCCCCACTCGTCGGTCCGCAGGTTGGTGCCCTGCGCCAGGAACTGGTGGGGCAGGAACCCGTTGGCGGCGTGCACCTCCACCCCCGCGAAACCGGCCTCGACCGCATTGCGGGCGGCGGCCGCGAAGCCGACGAGGGTGGAACGGACGTCCTCGCCCGTCATCGCGCGGGGAGTCACGGAGTCCCGCACCCCGCTGGGGGTGTGCAGCTGCTCGGGGAGCCGTACGGCGGACGGCGCGAGCGGGACGTGCCCGCTGGTCTCGGGGTGGCCGACCCGGCCGCCGTGTTCGAGCTGGAGGAACATCGCCGCGCCGCCGCCCCGGCCGTCGGCGCCCGCGCGCACCGCGTCGGTGACCCTCCGCCAGCCGGCGATCTGCTCCGCGGTGTGGATGCCCGGAATGTGCGGGTACGCCTGCCCCACGGCGCTCGGCGCGGTGCCCTCGGCGATGATCAGACCGGCCGTGGCGCGCTGCGCGTAGTGGACGGCCATCGGCTCCCCGGGCACCCCGTCGGCGCCGGCCCGGTGGCGGGTGAGGGGCGCCATCACCAGGCGGTTGGGGAGTTCCAGGGCGCCGAGGGCGGCGGACTCGAAGAGGCGGGAAACGGTGGGAAGGACCTGCTGCGTGTGCGTCATGCCCGTAACCTAAAAGCTGACACCGGTGTCAGATTCAAGTCCGGAGACGGCGGGGGCGGGGCATGCGGATCGGTGAACTGGCGGCGCGCACCGGGGTCAGTGAGCGCTCGCTGCGCTACTACGAGAAGCAGGGGCTGCTGGTCTGCGACCGGACGCCCGGCGGCCACCGCGACTACGCGGAGCGGGCGGTCGACCGGGTCATCCGCATCCAGGAACTCTACGCGGCGGGCCTGCACAGCGTGAAGATCGCGCAGATCCTGCCGTGCATGCGCGATACGGACGGCGGGCCGAACGTACGGGCCACCCCCGCGCTCGTCGCCGAGCTGAGGACGGAACGGGACCGGATCGACCGGTTGATCGCCGATCTGGTCCGGTCCCGCGAGGTGCTGGACGAGGTCATCGACGTGGCGTCGGGCAGCCCGGCCGGGGTGGTGGCCGAGGCCGCAGCCACGGCCGCGGAGAGGGGGTAGCCGAGCGGCAGGACGTCCCGGTCACGGGGGGCGCGGCCGCGGTCCCGGGACTCAGCCCCGGGCGCGTCCTCCAGCTCGGTCTTGCCCTGGCCTCGGCCCTGGCCCTGGCCTCGGCCTCGGCCCTGGCCCTGGCCCTGGCCCTGGCCCTGGCCTCGGCCCTGGCCCTGGCCCTGACCGCGGCCCTGGCCCCGGCCCCGGGGGCTCGGCTCGCCGTTCTCCGCGTTCCGCCGGGGGCTACATGTACTGCTTCAGCTCGCGCCGGGCCAGGGACCGCTGGTGCACCTCGTCCGGGCCGTCCGCGAGCCGCAGGGTCCGCGCCGCCGCCCACAGTTCGGCCAGCGGGAAGTCCTGGCTCACCCCGCCCGCGCCGTGCAGCTGCACCGCGTCGTCCAGGATGCGCACCACCGCGCGCGGGGTCGCGATCTTGATGGCCTGGATCTCGGTGTGCGCCCCCCGGTTGCCGACCGTGTCCATCAGCCAGGCCGTCTTGAGGACCAGCAGGCGCAGCTGCTCGACGGTGACCCGGGCGTCCGCGATCCAGTTCTGCACCACGCCCTGCGCGGCCAGCTCCTTGCCGAAGGCGGTGCGGCCGAGCGCACGCCGGCACATCAGCTCGATGGCCCGCTCGGCCATGCCGATCAGCCGCATGCAGTGGTGGATCCGGCCCGGCCCGAGCCGGGCCTGGGCGATGGCGAAGCCGGAACCCTCCTCGCCGATCAGGTTCGCCGCCGGGACTCGGGCCCCGTCGAAGACCACCTCGGCGTGACCTCCGTGGTCGTGGTCCTCGTACCCGTACACCCGCATCGCGCGCCGGACCTCCACGCCCGGAGCGTCCCGCGGCACCAGGATCATCGACTGCTGGCGACGGGGGTCCGCGGCGTCCGGGTCGGTCTTGCCCATGACGATGAAGACCTTGCAGTCGGGGTTCATGGCGCCCGAGATGTACCACTTGCGGCCGGTGACCACATACTCGTCACCCTGTGCGGAGCGCTCGATGCGGGTCTCCACGTTGGTGGCGTCCGAGGAGGCCACCTCGGGCTCGGTCATCGCGAAGGCCGACCGGATCTCCCCGGCCAGCAGCGGTTCCAGCCACTGCTTCTTCTGTTCCTCGCTCGCGAACTGTGCGAGCAGCTCCATGTTCCCGGTGTCCGGGGCGGCGCAGTTGGTCGCCATCGGCGCCAGGTGCGGACTGCGGCCGGTGATCTCCGCCAGGGGGGCGTACTGGAGGTTGGTCAGCCCGGCGCCGTGCTCACTGTCGGGAAGGAAGAGGTTCCACAGGCCCTGACGGCGCGCCTCGGCCTTCAGTTCACCGAAGACGGCCGGGGTGTCCCAGGGCGAGGCCAGCCGTGCGCGCTGCTCGGCGGCGACGGGTTCCGCCGGGTAGACGTACTCCTCCATGAACGTCGTGAGCCGTTCGCGGAGTTCCTCGGTACGGGCGTCGAATGCGAAGTCCATGGGTGGCTCAGCCTTCCTGGAGGGTGTTCAGGCCGTGTTCGATGAAGACCGGGACCAGTTCGCCGATCCGGTCGAAGCCCGCGCCGACGGTCTGGCCGAGCGTGAAGCGGTAGTGGATGCCTTCGAGGATCACCGCGAGCTTGAACCAGGCGAACGCCGTGTACCAGGCGATCGCCCCGGTGTCCCGGCCCGAGCGGGCGGCGTAGCGCTCGATCAGTTCGGCCGGCGAGGGGTGGCCGGGCGCGCCGCTCGTCGTGCTGACGGGGGAGTCGGCCATGCCGAGGTCGGCGCTGTACATGACGAGCAGCCCGAGGTCGGTCAGCGGATCTCCGAGCGTGGACATCTCCCAGTCCAGCACCGCCCGGATGGTGTCGTCCGGGCCGCCGATGAGCACGTTGTCGAGCCGGAAGTCCCCGTGGACCACGGTGGGGGCCGGGGAGTCGGGCAGGGCCCGGCCGAGCGCGCCGTGCAGTGCGTCGATGCCGGGGAGGTCCCGGCCCCGGGAGGCCGCGAGCTGCTTGCCCCAGCGGCGCAACTGCCGGTCGAGGAAGCCCTCGGGACGGCCGAAGTCGCCCAGGCCGACCGCCGCCGGGTCCACCGCGTGCAGGTCGACCAGGGTGTCCACCAGGCCGAGGACGGCCCGCCGGGTGCGGTCGGGGCCGAGGACGGCGAGCTGGTCGGCCGTCCGGTACGGGACCCCCTCCACGAACTCCATGACGTAGAACGGCGCTCCGAGCACCGACTCGTCCTCGCAGAGCAACAGCGGCTCGGGCACCGGTACGGCCGTCCCGTGCAGGGCCTGGATCACCCGGTGCTCGCGCCGCATGTCGTGCGCGGTGGCCAGTACGTGGCCCAGGGGCGGACGCCGCACGACCCAGCGGGTGGACCCGTCGGTGATCACGTACGTGAGGTTCGACCGGCCGCCCTCGATCAGCCGGCCGCTCAGCTCCCCGGCCACGAGCCCGGGCCGGGCCGCGTCGAGGTGGCCGCGCAGCCGGTCCAGGTCCAGGCCCTTCGGGCCGGACTGCGGCGAGGCTGGTGCTGGGGTCATGCGGCGCACCTCCATGCGGAGCGGACTCCGTCCGGAGCGGACTTCATCCGGAGTGGACGGGGTATGGCGAACGGAAGCCATCATGCCGACCAGTCGGTATGCCGTCCAGTGCCCCGGGCCGGGAAATCCTCCGGGGGAGGCCCCCCCGGCCCGGCCGACTCAGGCGTGGCAGAGTATCGGCGTCCCGCCGTTCATCACCGTCATGTCCTTGAGTACGGCCATGATGTCCAGCGGCGCCCCTTCGGGCTCCCCGGCCAGCTCCGCGTAGGCCCGGTGCAGGTTCGCCACCAGCCGCTCGCTCTCCCGCCAGGCCGCGAATTCGCCCAGGTCGGCCCCGCGCGCGACCTCCAGCGGCGTCAGACCCTTCGCCACGCCCTCCCGGGCGAGTTCGGCGACGTGGCGCAGATACCGCTCGGTGGCGTCGTACGCCGACGGGTCGGTCAGCGGCCCGTGGCCCGGTACGACGGTCTCCGCGCCGAGCGAGCGCAGCAGCTCCAGCGCCCGAAGCGACCCGGCGAGGGAGCCCATCGCCAGGAACGGCGTGCCCTCGGCGAAGACGAGGTCCCCCGTGAAAACGACCCGCCGGCGGGGCAGCCAGACGACGGAGTCCCCGGTGGTGTGCGCGACGCCCGGGTGGATGACCTGGACCTCGGTCTCCCCGACGTGCAGGGTCATCCGGTCGCTGTAGGTGAGGGAGGGCGCGGTGATCTCTATGGTGCCGAAGTCGGTCGCGGGCCAGATCATCTCCAGCTGGTGCCCGGCGGCGAGCTGCTCGGAGCGCGCGTTGTCGTGGCCGAGGACCAGCGCCTCGGGGACGAACACGCCGTTGCCGTAGGTGTGGTCGCCGTGGTGGTGGGTGTTCACCACCGTGCGGGGCAGCGGCACCCCGGCCGCCACGACCGCGTCCCGCAGGGCCAGCGCCCGGCGCTCGGTGGCGGCGGTGTCGATGAGCAGCGTCCGGCCGCCGTCGCTGACGAAGCCGGCGTTGTTCAGGCACCACCCGCCGTCGGGCTGGACGTAGGCGTACACCCCGGTCGCGGGCTGGACGAGGTACGGCTCGTCGATGGTCATCGGCGCTCTCCCCGGGTCGCTTGACAGGCGGTCAGCATCCTGCCAGTCGTGACGGCGCCGGGGGAGGGCGGGGTCTGCCGGGGCGTCAGTGGTCGTCGTAGTGCCCGTCGTGCTCGGCGTGCCGGTGGCCGTCGTGCAGGTAGTCCACGTGGTCGCCGTGCGGGACGGCCTCGTGACCGCAGGCCGGTCCGTGCGCATGGTCGTGGTCCTCGTGCGCCGCGTGTCCCTGCGTCTCGCACTCGTCCCAGTGCCCCGCGTGCTCCCGGTGCAGGTGGCCGTCGTGCGCGTAGTCGACGTGGTCGCCGTGGGGCACCTGCGGGTGGCCGCAGCCGGGGGCGTGGGCGTGCTCGTGCAGGAGGTGTTCCTGGTGGAGGGTCGTCATGGCGCCGAGGCTAGCCCCGATCATCCCTGTATGGCCGTTATGCCCTCTGTGGCGCGGAGAAGGCGGATCATCCGGCCGTCCGATCATGTGATCACCGTCATGGCGAACACCGCCAGCGCCACCGTGCACAGCACCGCCCCCAGCGCCACCCGCGGCGCCAGCACCGGCGGACGATAGGCCTCCAGCTCCCGGATCCGCCGGTGCGCCACGCCCAGGAACACCAGCCAGACCAGCGCGATCAGAGCCGCCCCACCCACCTCCAGCACCGACCCCGACCCGCGCAGCGCCTGGCGCAGCGCGAGGACCGCCGTCACCGCACAGGCCAGCGTCGTACGCCGCCACGCCAGCCGGGTCCGCTCCGGCTGGAGCCCCGCGTCACGCCCCTCGTCCGGCCCCGGCACCGCCCTCACCGCGGGTTCGTCAGGCCCAGCAGGACGACCACCACCATCGCCCCCGCGACCAGCCCCACCCCCAGGCCCAGCACCACCGGGAACCGGGACACCGGCAGGTCCGCACCCCGCCGCATCGCCCGCTCGCACCGCACCCAGTGGTTCACCGCCCGCAGCGCACAGGCCGCCCCCACCGCGAGCAGCGCGAGGGCCATCCCGACGCGCACCCCCCACCGCAGGTCCGTCAGGAACTGGTCGACCGCGAACCCGCCGCCCACCAGCGCCAGCGCGGTCCGGACCCAGGCCAGGAACGTCCGCTCGTTGGCCAGCGAGAACCGGTAGTCCGGTGTCTGGCCCTCCTCCTTCAAGCGCTGGGGGGAGAACCACAGGCGCACGTCCTTGACCAAATCGATCACCCGGTCAATCTACTGGCCACCCCTCGTGCGCGCGCAGCCGCCGGTAGGCCTCAAGCCCGTCCGGCACCCACGCCCAGGCGCCCTCCGCCACCCGCTGCGCCAGTTCCTCCTCGGAGAGCCACGCGTGCCAGGCCACCTCCGACTCCTGCGGACGCACCGGCAGCCCGCACCGCACCTCGTGCACGTACGACCACCAGGAGCCGCCCGGCCCCTCGTAGAGGAACTTGAACAACGGCCGCGGCTGCTCCAGCCCGTGCACCCCCAGCTCCTCCTCGGCCTCCCGCAGCGCCGCCCGCGCGTAGTCCTCCCCGGTGCCCAGCACCCCGCCCACGAACATGTCGTAGTGCGAGGGGAACACCAGCTTCGAGGCGGTCCTGCGGTGTACGAAGACGCGCCCCTGCGCGTCCGTCACCCGTACGAACACGCACCGGTGGATCAGCCCGCGGGCGTACACCTCCCCGCGCGGCGCCCGCCCCGTCACCCGGTCGTCCCGGTCCACCACGTCCAGTACCTCGTCTGCAGCGCCCACACGATTCATCCAACACCCCTGTTGACGGGTTACCGATCCGTAGCAAAGGATCTGCCCCACCACCGACGGAGGACGGCAGCGCATGACGTACGACGCAGACGTGATCGTGATCGGAGCCGGGCTCGCGGGTCTCGTGGCCACCGCCGAGCTCGTCGACGCGGGCCGCAAGGTCATCCTGCTCGACCAGGAACCCGAGCAGTCGATCGGCGGTCAGGCGCACTGGTCCTTCGGTGGCCTCTTCTTCGTCGACTCGCCCGAACAGCGCCGGATGCGGATCAAGGACAGCCGCGACCTCGCCCTCCAGGACTGGCTCGGCACCGCCGGCTTCGACGGCACGCAGGACGCCTGGCCGCGCCGCTGGGCCGAGGCCTACGTCGACTTCGCGGCCGGGGAGAAACGCCCCTGGCTGCACGCCCGGGGCGTCCGCTTCTTCCCCGTCGTCGGCTGGGCCGAACGCGGCGGCTACGACGCGGGCGGGCACGGCAACTCCGTGCCCCGCTTCCACATCACCTGGGGCACCGGCCCCGGCCTGGTGGCCCCGTTCGAACGCCGGGTGCGCGCCGGAGCGGCCCGCGGCCTGGTCGAGCTGCGGTTCCGCCACCGTGTCACCGGCCTCTCCCGTACGGCCGGCACGGTGGACACCGTCAGCGGCGAGGTCCTGGAACCCTCCGACGTGCCGCGGGGCCGCGCGAGCGGCCGCGAGAGCACCGGCACCTTCTCCCTGCGGGCCCAGGCGGTGATCGTCACCAGCGGGGGCATCGGCGGCAACCACGACCTCGTCCGCGCCCAGTGGCCGGCCCGGCTCGGCACCCCGCCCGAGCGGATGCTGTCCGGGGTCCCCGCCCACGTCGACGGCCTCATGCTCGGCATCGCCGAGGAAGCGGGCGCCAGCCACATCAACAAGGACCGGATGTGGCACTACACCGAAGGCATCGAGAACTGGGACCCGATCTGGGCCCGGCACGGGATCCGCATCCTGCCCGGCCCGTCCTCGCTCTGGCTCGACGCCACCGGCAAGCGGCTGCCCGTGCCGCTCTTCCCCGGCTTCGACACGCTCGGCACCCTCGACCACATCATGGGGACCGGCCACGACCACACCTGGTTCGTGCTCAACCAGCGCATCATCGGCAAGGAGTTCGGCCTCTCCGGCTCGGAGCAGAACCCCGACCTGACGGGCAAGTCGGTGCGCGACGTCATCGACCGCGCCCGCCGGGCCGTACCGGGGCCGGTCAAGGCCTTCATGGACCGCGGTGCGGACTTCGTCGTCGAACGTGACCTAGCCGCCCTGGTACGCGGCATGAACGCCGTCACCAAGGAGAACCTGCTCGACGAGGCGACCGTCCGCGAGGCGGTCGTGGCCCGGGACCGGGAGATGGCGAACCCGTTCTCCAAGGACGCCCAGGTCACGGCGATCCACGGAGCGCGCAGGTACTTGGGCGACCGGCTGATCCGTACCGCCGCGCCGCACCGCATCCTGGACCCGAAGGCCGGCCCGCTGATCGCCGTCCGGCTGTCCGTCCTGACCCGCAAGTCCCTCGGCGGCCTGGAGACGGACCTCTCCTCCCGCGTACTGACCGGCGACGGCGAGCCGCTTCCCGGCGTGTACGCGGCCGGCGAGGCGGCCGGCTTCGGCGGCGGCGGCGTGCACGGGTACCGCGCCCTCGAAGGCACTTTCCTCGGCGGCTGCGTCTTCTCGGGCCGCGCGGCGGGCCGTGCCGCGGCCGAGGCGGTGGGCTGAGCGGAGCGGCGGGCCGGTAGCGCCATTCGGCCACTGACGCCCGGCTCCCGCATCCGCCCCCCGCGTGTGCCGGTCCCTGGCCCCTCGGCACCGGTCCTTCCGCGCCCGTCACCTCTCGGACAGCCCGTGGACAGCCGCAGGAGCCCCCTCCCGGCGTCGGCGGCCCCGCGACGGGCGCTGCGCGTTCCTCGGAGCGGTACGCACACCGCGCCCGCGCCGTGGCGCTGTCCGCGCAGGTCGGCGCGGCTGCCGGGGCCCTTCTGCGGTGCGGTTCCGGGAGGCCGGACCGGTCCGGGGAAGGCCGTCGCCGCTCGTCACGCGGACACCCGTCGACGGCTCCCCATGGCCGCCGCCGTGGTGCGGTCAAACCGGCACAACAGCCTCAACCCAGGCCTTCGCCGGAGCAGTTGAAACCCGCCACGCGCCGGGCTGGACCTTGACGCGGAGCTGTGCTCACCGGTTTGCTGTGCGTGATCATCCGGTCCCGGACCGGCGTGATCCGGCCGCAGTGCCCGCCCCACCGGTGCCACCGGCACCGCAATGCACCACCCGCACCACCCGCACCGTCCCCGCGCGTGCTGCCCGCACGCCGTCCACCCGCGTCCGTGTCCAGGAGGGAAACCGCGGATGTCCCCGCCTCCGCCGCCCCTCGGCCGCGCCCGCAAGCGGGACGCCCAGCTCTTCGACCCCGCCCTCTGTGACGCGGAACTCGTCGACGTCCGCGCCCAGTTCACCCAAGGCCGGTGGTCCAAGGCCCGCTCCCTCCTCGTCGGCACCGGCGACGACTGGGACCGCCGCGGCCACCGCGTCGTCGTCCTCGCCCAGACCCCGGCCGCCAACGCCTGGGCCCGGGAATGGCTGCTCGCCGAACCCGAGAGCGCCGACGCCGCCACGCTCCTCGCCTGCGCCGCCGTGTTCACCGCACTGCGCCGCAAGGGCACGCCCGAGGCCGCCGACGAGGCCTGCCGCCGGGCCGCCGCACTGCTCCCCGCCGACCCCACCCCCTGGCTCGGCCTGCTCATGCTCTCGCGCGCCTTCGGCACCGAAGAGGAGTTCAGCCGCCACTTCGACCAGGTGCGGGCCCGCCACCGGGAGCACCACCACGCCCACCACCTCATGGTCGCCAAGCTCGCCGAGCGCAACCCCGCCGTCGGGTACGACCCGCTCCACGAGGTCTACGACTTCGCCGCCTGGGCCGCCGAGGAATCCCCGGCCGACTCACCGCTCGCCGTGCTCCCCGTCATCGCCCACGCCGAGCGCTACCGCGTCCTCGCCGCCGTCCACGGCCGCAGCCCCGGCGCGGCCGCCGCGCACTGGTCCGGCCGCCGCGCCCGCCAAGTGCTCCGCTCGGCCTTCGACTGGTGGCTCGAATGGGAGCGCGAGGACCACCCCCGCAACCGGGTCGACCTCAACTTCCTGGCCCACGCCAAGCTCTGCGAAGGCCGCCCCGCCGAGGCCGCCGCCCTCTTCCACCGCATCGGCAGCCACGCCACCCGCGCCCCCTGGTCCTACCCCGACCTCGACCCGCACAAGGCCTTCCTCGCCGCGCGCAGCGCCGCACTCGGCACTGCTTGACGCACCCCGTTCCAGGCACGCCGCCCCACCGCACCGCCCCGCGCCCCCGCCCTTCCCCCGAAAGGACACCCCGCCATGCCGACGGGCAGATCCACCACGCTCACCGACCCGGCCGAGATACGGACCTACAAGGGCCAGGACCGGGCCCTGCGCGCCGACCGGCTCGGCACCGCCGGTCTGCTGCTCTCCGTACTCGCCGCCAGCGCGCCCCTGATGGTCGTGGCCGGCGTCATGCCGACGATCTTCGGCGTCATGGGCATCGTCGGCCAGCCCCTGCTGTACGTCGTCCTCGGCGCCGTCCTCGCCCTGTTCAGCGTCGGCTACTCCGAGATGAGCCGCCACGTCCACAACGCCGGCGCCTTCTACGCCTACATCGCCCGCGGCCTCGGCCCCACCGCCGGCTCGGCGGCCTCCTTCGTCGCCCTCGTCGCCTACAGCGCCATGCAGGTCGGCGTCTACGGCATCCTCGGCTTCGAGATCTCCGGCCTCTTCGCCACCTACCTCGACGTCGAGCTCGCCTGGTGGATCCCGGCCCTGATCGCGGTCGCGGCGACCGGCGCACTCGGCTGGCTCAAGATCGACCTCAACGCCAAGGTGCTCGGCGTCCTGCTCCTGATCGAATGCGCCCTCGTCGTCGTCTTCGACCTCGCCGCCCTCGGCAAGCCCGGCGCCGAAGGCCTCTCGCTGCACGCCTTCGACCCTTCGACGCTCAGCGGGGCCGGTCTCGGCACCGCCCTGTGCTTCTGCATCGCCGCCTTCGTCGGCTTCGAGCAGTCGCCGGTCTACGCCGAGGAGACCAGCAAGCCGCACATCGTCGTCTCCCGCGTCATGTTCCTCGCCGTCGGCTTCGTCGCCCTCTTCTTCGCCCTCAGCGCCTGGGCCCTCACCGTCGCCACCGGTCCCGGCCAGGTGGTCAAGGCCGCCGCCGACGCCGGTCCCGGCCTGCTCTTCCAGCTCACCGAGAGCCGCCTGGGCACCGCCTTCACCGACGTCCTGCACGTCCTGTTCGTCACCGGCATGTTCGCGGCCATGCTCAGCTTCCACAACGTGGTCGCCCGCTACGCCTTCGCCATGGGCCGAGAGGGTCTCCTCCCGGCCCCCTTCGGCCGCACCAACCCCGGTACCGGCGCCCCCGCCACCGGCTCGCTCCTCCAGACCGGCATCGCCGCCGTCGTCGTCATCGCCTTCGCCCTGACCGACGACATGCCGGCCGGCGACCCCACCGCGCCCGTCCTGCACCTGTTCACCTGGATGGGCAGCGTCGGCGCCCTCGGCGTGACCCTTCTCATGGCCACCGCCTCCTTCGCCGTGATCGCCTTCTTCGTCCGCCGGGGCACCGCGGCCGCCCAGGTGTGGCGGCTCGTCGCGGCCGGCGCCGCGGGCCTCGCGCTGCTGTTCATCGCCGTCTACACCGTCAAGGACTTCGCCGTCCTGGTCGGCGCCGAGGAGGGCTCCGCGCTCAGCTGGGCCCTGCCCGCCCTCATCGCCGTCGCCGCGCTCGCCGGCCTCGTGCACGGCCTGGTGCTCCGCTCCCGCCGCCCCGAGGCGCACGCCCGGATCGGCTTGGGCAACGAGGCCTTCCGTCTCGACCAGGCGGCGGAATCAACCCCCCGCGGCTGACCCCCTCACCCTGCTTTCAAGCCCCTACGAGGCCCCTGGCGCCCCTTTCCATGGTCGCCGGGGGCTTCCGTGCTCATGAACGCGTTTTTGGCGGGCAGCGGAGCCTCATGGTCTCCTGGGGCCACCAACCCTCCGGACCGCGGCACAGGTGAGACCACCCAGCTCCCCTGCGTGGCGGCCGGGGACCTGCCTGTCCCACCCACGAAGGCGAAGTCATCACATGAGTGACAGCACCTTGGCCAAGGCCCCCAGCCCGCCGTCTTCCCCGCACGTCGACGCCGGCGACGAGGGCTACAGCAAGGACCTCAAGTCCCGCCACATCAACATGATCGCCATCGGCGGGGCGATAGGCACCGGCCTGTTCCTCGGCGCCGGGGGCCGCCTGGCCGGCGCCGGGCCCTCCCTCGCGATCGCCTACGCGGTGTGCGGGATCTTCGCGTTCTTCGTGGTGCGGGCCCTCGGCGAGCTCGTCCTCTACCGCCCGTCCTCCGGCGCCTTCGTCAGCTACGCGCGCGAGTTCATGGGGGAGAAGGGCGCCTACGCGGCCGGCTGGCTGTACTTCCTGAACTGGTCGACCACCACCGTCGCCGACATCACCGCCGCCGCGACCTACGCCCACTTCTGGGCGATGTTCACCGACGTCCCCCAGTGGGTCCTCGCCTTCATCGCCCTCGCCGTCGTCCTCACCGCGAACCTGATCTCGGTGAAGTACTTCGGCGAGATGGAGTTCTGGTTCTCCCTGGTCAAGGTCGCCGCCCTGGTCGTCTTCCTGGCCGTCGGCATCTACCTCGTCGCCACCAGCCACCCCATCGACGGCCACACCCCGGGCCTCTCCTCGATCACCGACAACGGCGGGATCTTCCCCGTTGGCATGGTCCCGATGCTCCTGGTCATCCAGGGCGTCGTCTTCGCGTACGCCTCCGTCGAACTGTGCGGAGTCGCCGCCGGCGAGACCGAGAACCCCGAGAAGATCATGCCGAAGGCGATCAACTCGATCATGTGGCGCGTGGGCCTGTTCTACGTCGGCTCCGTCGTCCTGCTCGCGCTGCTGCTCCCGTACACCTCGTACTCGGCAGATCAGAGCCCCTTCGTCACCGTCTTCGACAAGCTGGGCGTCCCCGGCGCCGCCGGCGTCATGAACCTGGTCGTGCTGACCGCGGCCCTCTCCAGCCTGAACTCCGGCCTCTACTCCACCGGCCGCATCCTGCGCTCGATGGCCATGTCCGGCTCCGCCCCCAAATTCACCGGCGTGATGAACAAGGGCAAGGTCCCCTACGGCGGCGTCCTGTTCACGGCGGCCTTCGGTGTCGCCGGCGTCGCCCTGAACGCCTACATGCCCAAGGACGCCTTCGAGATCGTCCTGAACTTCGCCTCCCTCGGCATCCTCGGCACCTGGGCGATGGTCATGCTCTGCTCGCTGCACTTCTGGCGCCGGGCGAAGCAGGGCCGCGTGGAACGCCCGTCCTACCGGCTGCCCTGGGCCCCGTACACGCAGCTCGTCACGCTGGCGTTCCTGCTGACCGTGCTGGTCCTGATGTGGTGCGACGGCGGAGTGGGCCGCACCACGGTCCTCTTCGTCCCGGCCATCGCCGCGGCCCTGGTCGGCGGCTGGTTCCTGGTCCGCGGCCGCGTCGCCGCCCTCGCCGCCGCCCGCGACTGACCCCCCCCGGCCCGGTACGGAGAAGGACCCCGCCTCGGCGGGGTCCTTCTCCGTACCGGCGTCACGATGAAGCCACGCCCGCGCCAACCGGCCGCAAACGCAGAGAACCCCACACGAAGTGGGGTTCTCTCAGTGGTGTCCGAGGGGGGACTTGAACCCCCACGCCCGATAAAGGGCACTAGCACCTCAAGCTAGCGCGTCTGCCATTCCGCCACCCGGACAAGGTGTCTGTCTCGCGTCCCTCGCGGGCCGTTCCGACGTGGAAAACATTACCAAACATTCCGGGGTGCCCGATCACACCCCCCGGTCACCCGTGAGGCTCCCACCGGGTGACCGGGCTCCGCCCTTGGGGAGAGCGCCCCGGAGCGGGAGGATGGGACGGCAGCCGGTACTGATCAGTGGGAGGAACACGTGAGCGAGTCGAGCGCGGGCAGGACCGTCTCCGGTGAGGACGAGGTCGTGGACCTCTGCCGGGACCTCATCCGGATCGACACCAGCAACTACGGGGACCACTCGGGCCCCGGCGAGCGCAAGGCGGCCGAGTGGGTCGCGGAGAAGCTGGCCGAGGTCGGGCTGGAACCTCAGATCATCGAGTCGCACAAGGGGCGGGCCTCGACGGTCGCGCGCATCGAGGGCGAGGACCCTTCGCGCCCGGCGCTGCTGATCCACGGGCACACCGACGTGGTCCCCGCCAACGCGGCCGACTGGACGTACGACCCCTTCGCCGGCGAGATCGCCGACGGGTGCCTGTGGGGGCGCGGCGCCGTCGACATGAAGGACATGGACGCGATGACGCTGGCCGTCGTACGCGACCGCATGCGCAGCGGCCGCAAGCCCCCGCGGGACATCGTCCTCGCCTTCCTCGCCGACGAGGAGGCCGGCGGTGTCTACGGTGCCCGGCACCTCGTGGACAAGCACCCCGGCCTCTTCGAGGGCGTCACCGAGGCGATCGGCGAGGTCGGCGGCTTTTCGTTCACCGTCAACGAGAACCTGCGCCTCTACCTGGTGGAGACCGCCCAGAAGGGCATGCACTGGATGCGGCTCACCGTGGACGGCACGGCCGGCCACGGTTCCATGACCAACAACGACAACGCGATCACCGAGCTGTGCGAGGCCGTGGGACGGCTCGGACGCCACCAGTGGCCGGTGCGCGTGACCAAGACCGTGCGGTCGTTCCTCGACGAACTCTCGGACGCCCTCGGAACCCCGCTCGACCCCGACAACATGGACGCCACGCTCGCCAAGCTCGGCGGTATCGCCAAGATGGTCGGCGCAACGCTGCGCAATTCGGCGGCCCCGACGATGCTGGGCGCCGGCTACAAGGTCAACGTGATCCCCGGCCAGGCCACCGCGCACGTCGACGGCCGTTTCCTGCCGGGCTACGAGGACGAGTTCTTCGCCGACCTCGACCGGATCCTCGGCCCGCGCGTGAAGCGGGAGGACGTACATGCCGACAAGGCGCTGGAGACGGACTTCGACGGGAAGCTCGTCGACGCCATGCAGGGCGCCCTCAAGGCGGAGGACCCGATCGCCCGGGCGGTCCCGTACATGCTCTCGGGCGGCACGGACGCCAAGTCCTTCGACGACCTGGGCATCCGCTGCTTCGGCTTCGCCCCGCTCCAGCTGCCGCCCGAGCTGGACTTCGCCGGAATGTTCCACGGAGTGGACGAGCGGGTCCCGCTGGACGGGCTGAGGTTCGGCGTTCGCGTACTGGACCGATTCATCGACAACGCCTAACGCCCGGGAATCGGGAAGGTGTGCGGATTCCACTGAGAAGAGTGAATGCGCTCATACGCTCGTAGCCCTGGTGATCCCTCCTCGTTACAGGTGGTGCGGTCCGCGGCTGGGACCGCACTTGCCTACTAGGAGGAACAATGCTCAAGAAGGTTGTCGCCGCTGCGGCTGCCACCGGTGGTCTGGTTCTCGCGGGTGCGGGCATGGCTGCCGCCGACGCGGGCGCCCAGGGTGCGGCCATCGGCTCCCCCGGCGTCCTGTCGGGCAACGTCGTCCAGGTCCCGATCCACATCCCGGTCAACGTCTGCGGCAACACCGTCAACGTGATCGGTCTGCTGAACCCGGCCTTCGGCAACACCTGCGTCAACGCCTGACGCGTCTGCAGTCCTTGGCCCCGGAGCGCATTCCAGCGCTCCGGGGCTGCCGGGCTTTCGGGCCCGCATCTCTTTCTATTCGGCGTCGCAGGCGGGGGAGCGTGTACGGCCTGTACGCCGACCGAACGTACACAGCATGGGGACGAGTACAGATGCGACGACCCGTAGTACAGGTCACCAGGAAGACCCTGATCACCATGGCGGCCGCCGGCGGTGCGCTGGCGCTCGGCGGTGGTTACGCGCATGCGGACGCCGGGGCGGTCGGACACACGGTGAACTCGCCGGGCGTACTGTCCGGCAACAACGTGCAGGCGCCGGTGAACGTGCCGGTGAACGCCTGCGGCAACACGGTCACCGTGATCGGAGGCCTGAACCCGGCCTTCGGCAACCGCTGCGCCAACGGCGGCGGCCCCGCGAAGCCGGACCACCCGGGCCACCCCGGCAACCCGGGGACCCCCGGCCACCCGGGTCATCCGGGCAATCCCGGGACCCCCGGCCACCCGGGCAACCCCGGCCACCCGGACGAGCCGTGCGACGACCACCCGGGCAACCCGGGCAACCCCGGGACTCCGGGCAACCCCGGCAACCCGGGCACGCCCGGCAATCCGGGTAACCCCGGAACTCCCGGCAACCCCGGGACTCCGGGTAACCCGGGCACGCCCGGCAACCCCGGCAACCCCGGGACTCCGGGCAACCCCGGGACTCCGGGCCACCCCGGCAACCCGGGTACTCCGGGCAACCCGGGCACGCCCGGTAACCCCGGGACTCCGGGCACGCCCGGAACTCCCGCCAACCCTGGTAACCCGGGAACCCCGGGCACGCCCGTTAACCCCGGCACCCCAGGGACGCCCGGCCAGGGCCACGGCAACCTGGCCGCCACCGGCTCGGGCGACGTGCTGACGGCCGGACTGCCGCTCGCGGGCGGGCTGCTGCTCGCCGGCAGCGTGCTCTACCGCCGCGCCCGCAACGCCGCCTGACGGCTACGCGAACGGGCACACGGGTACTCCGGACGCGGGCCCCCTCCCGGGGGCCCGCGTCACCAAGTGGCGCGGACCTGACGGATGATCCGGCGGCGCAACCGCACGCGGCGACTGCCGTCCCGGAGCAGCGTCAGCCGGTCGAGCTCCCAGTGCCCGTACTCGGCGTGGTCGGTCAACATGCGGGTCGTCTCCTGGCGCGGCACCCCACGGGGCACGTACAGGTCGACAAATTCGTATTCCGGCATCGCATCTATTGTGCGGGCAGAGGCCTCCTACGGATAGCGTCTGCACTATGTCTGATGCCGCTCTGCCCACTGTTGCCGAGGTACGCGCCGCCGCCGAGGCGGTCAAGGCCGCGCTCGACCGCCACCTCGCCGCGGTCGAGAGCAGGATCGGGGACGACGACCCGGCCGTCTACGCCGCGTTCAACGAGCTCGCCGCCGCCGCCGATGAGTACGACGAACTGCTCTACGACCGCTACGACGAGGTCACCCCCTTCGAGATCCCCACCCCCGAGGACGGTGTCCCGTACACCGGCCCCGCCGAGCCCGCCGCGTTCAGCGTGCTCATCCGCCGCGACTACGCCGTGGTCGAACCACAGCGCCTGATCGCCCAGGCCGACCGCGTCGCCGCGCACGACCCGGACGCCGAGTCGGTCGAGGACGGTGGCACCGCCGGGGCGCTGGGCGTCCTCTTCGGGGAGTACGAGCCCGACGAGATCCACTCCCGCTACCGCGAGTTCGGCCTGGAGGAGGGCGACTCCACGTTGTGGATCGCCGCCGCGGAGGAGGCGACGGAACCGGGCGAGTGGCTCGACTCGCCCTTCGAGCACGCCGACGCGCAGAACGTGCTGCACCGGTTCGACGTGAGTTCCGTCTTCGACGAGGAGCCGGACGACTTCGAGGACGACGACGTGCCGGACGGGGCCACCGAGCCGGGCCTCACCCCCGCCTGACCCCCGCGTGACGGCGTGGGCCCCCGCCCGGCACCGGACGGGGGCCCACGCCTCTGCGAGGCCGTCGTTACTCGGGCTGTTCCCGGGCGGCCGCCGCGAGGGCCCGCAACAGGTCCGCCAGCCGGGTCGTGCGCGGCTTGGGCGGTACGTCGGCCACCGCGCGCGCCAGGGCCTGGTCGACGCCGTGCACCACGGAAAGGTGCCGCCCGGCGCGCCCGAAGGCCGTGTACACCCAGTCCCGGGACAGCGCGTCCGCCGCGTCCCCGGGAAGCACCACGACCACCGCGGGCCAGCGAGCCCCCACGGCCTGGTGCCCGGTCACGGCCCAGCCGTGCCGCACCTGCGACTCCACCCGTTCCTTGGCCACGACGGTCCGCGCGCCCGCCGCCTCCAGGTGCAGCCCCTGCGCGTCGGCCGACACCACCCGGGCCGGAAGGGCCCGCCCGGGCGCGGGTACGTACACCACCTTGTCGCCGGGGTCGAAGCCGCCGAACCGGCCGGGGCCGGGGTTCAGCCGCTCCTTGAGGGCCGCGTTCAGCGCCCGGGTCCCGGCCGAACCGCCGTGGCCCGGGGTGATCACCTGCACGTCGTCGGCCGGGATCCCGAAGGCGCGCGGTACCGACTCGGCCACCAGCTGGACCGTGCGGTGGACGGCCTCGCCCGCGTCCCGCACCGGGACGATGACGACCTCCTTGCCGGGGGCGTCGACCTGGTTCAGCTCCCCGATGCCGATGCCCGACACCAGCTCGCCCAGCGGTCCCGGATCCGGGACCCGGGAGACGACCTGGGGGCAGGTCCGGGCCGCCAGCACATCGGCGAACACCCGCCCGGGCCCCGCGGAACCCAGCACGGCGGGGTCACCGGACAGCACCAGGCGGGCCCCGTCGGGCACCGACTCGACCAACGCGGCCGCGCTCTCCACGTCCAACTGGGGCGCGTCCAGGACGATGAGCAGGTCCAGCGCGAAGTGCCCCTCGGCGTCCCGCCCCGGCCCCTCCGTCCCGTCGAGCAGGCCCGCCACGGTGACGGCGCCCTCCGCCGGGGCGTGCGCGGCCAGAGCGGCCCGCAGGCCGAGCCGGCGCGCGGCCGCCAGCAGGGCCGCCGGTTCGGCGCGGGCGGCCTCGCCGCCGGTGTGGGTGACCAGGCCGTGGCCGGAGACGGCCCGGATCAGCTCGGCGCCCGGACCGCCGCCGGCGGCCTCCTCCCAGTCCGCGGGACCCGCGAAGGTGCTGGCCACCCGGGCCAGGCCGTCGGCGAGGCTCTCCTCGGCCAGGGCGTAACCCTCCAGCCCCACCAGGACCGTGCCGGGCCGCTCGTCCTGCTGGTCTTCCGGGGAACCTGCGGATTCCGCGGACTCCGGGGACTGCGCGTCGGGCGACGGCTCGTGGAACACCAGTACCGCGCCTTCGCCGATGGCCTGTTCCAGGGCCGCGGCCGGGTCCGGTACGCCGTACTGCGCCAGCGCCTTCTCCAGGACCGGCGCCTCCAGGGCGGTGTGCCCCTTGAGCGCGGCCTGGGCCAGCAGCCAGCCCACCAGCGCGCCGCCCCGGCGCTCGTCCCCGGGCCCCGCCTCGTCGCCCAGCAGGGCGCGGGCGAACCCGTCGGCCTGGGTGGGGCGCACCCCGGCCACCGCCAGGAGCCGCCACGGGTTCTCGCCGAGCTGCCCGGCGGCGCCTTCGCCGAGCGCGGTGGCGGCCGCCTCCGCGAGCGCCTCGGGGGCTCCGCCCCGGGCCAGCACGGCCCGTACGCCCTCGATGTCCCCGGCCGCCGCGACGGGCGCGGTGGGGCGGGGCGTCGGGGGAGTGGGAGCGGCGGCCCTGCGCGGCGCGGCCGGAGCGTCGTCGAAGTAGGCGGTCGGGGGCTTGGCCCCGCTCTCCACCGCCCGTACGGCCGCCAGCAGATCGGCGGCCGTGCCGCTGAGCTTGGCGCCCGCCTCGACCGGTGCCTGCCGCTCCGCCTTGCGCCGGGCGATCCGCTCCCGCTCGATCTTCTGCGCGGCCAGCTCCGCCTGCGCCTCGCTGAGCCCGGGCTCGGCGCCCTCGGCCGCCTCCCCGCCCGCGGAAGCCTCCTCGCCCTCCGAAGCCTCCTCGCCCTCCGAAGCCTCCTCGCCCTCCGAAGCCTCCTCGCCCTCAGACGCCTCCCCGGCCGTGGCCTCCGCCGCCTCCCCGTTGTCCTCCGGGGCTTCCTGCCCGCCCGTGCCCGGTTCGCCCCGGGCGGCGTCGGCTGCCCCGGAGGACTCCGGGGCACGCGCGTCCTCGACCGCCCCGGCCTCCGGGCCGGTGGCGTCCGGTTCGTCCGCGGCGGTGGCGGCGGGGTCGGTACTCACAGCGTGCTCCAGTCCTGATCGGGGTAGCGGTGCACGGGCGCCGACACGTCGTCCAGCGCCCGGCAGATCTCCTCCGGAAGACTAAGGGCCTCCACTGACAGCGCCGCCCCGAGCTGCGCCGGCGTACGCGCGCCGACGATCGGCGCGACCACTCCCGGCCGGTCCCGCACCCACGCCAGCGCGACCTGGAGCGGGGTCACCGCCAGTCCGTGCGCGGCCGTCGCCACCGCATCCACGATCCGGCCCGACGCCTCGTCCAGGTACGGGTCCACGAAGGCGGCCAGGCTCTGCGACGCGCCCCGCGAGTCCGTCGGCGTACCGGCCCGGTACTTCCCCGTCAGCACGCCCCGGCCCAGCGGGGAGGACGGCAGCAGGCCCACGCCGAGGTCCAGCGCGGCCGGTAGCACCTCCCGCTCCACGCCCCGCTGGAGCAGCGAGTACTCCATCTGCGTGGAGGCGAGCCGGGTCCGCGCGCCGGGGGCGGCGAGCTGCCAGGTGGCCGCTTTCGCCAGTTGCCAGCCGCTGAACCCCGCCACCCCGGCGTACCTGGCCCGGCCGCTGCTGACGGCGAGGTCCAGCGCCTGGAGGGTCTCCTCCAGCGGGGTGTTCGGATCGAAGGCGTGCACCTGCCACAGGTCCACGTAATCGGTCTCCAGCCGGGCCAGGGAGTCGTCCAACGCCGCCAGGAGGTGCCCGCGCGAGCCGTCGCACCGCCGGTCCGGGTCCCGCACGGAGCCCGCCTTGGTGGCGATCACCAGCTCCCGGCGCGGCACCAGCTTCCCCACGAGCTGCCCGAGGAGGTACTCCGCCTCCCCGCCCCCGTACACGTCGGCGGTGTCGACGAGGGTGCCGCCCGCCTCCCAGAAGGTCTTCAACTGTTCTGCGGCGCCCGCCTCGTCCGGTCCCTCCGCGGACCGGCCCCAGGTCAGGGTGCCGAGGCCGATCCGGGACACGCGCAGGCCGGTGCGGCCGAGATGCCTCTGCTCCATGAGCGCTGAGACTACTGGGGCACTGCCGCGGGCGACCGGGGCGCGCTACAGTCCCCGCAGACCTACGTTACTGATCGGTAAACCGGTAAGGGGACGACTCATGCGGCTCGGCATCAATCTCGGTTACTGGGGTGCGGGCATGGACGGCGACAACCTCGCCGTCGCCCAGGAGGCCGACCGCCTCGGCTACGACGTCTGCTGGGCCGCCGAGGCCTACGGCTCCGACGCCGCCACGGTCCTGGCCTGGGTCGCGGCCCAGACCGAGCGGATCGACGTCGGCTCGGCGATCTTCCAGATCCCGGCGCGCCAGCCCGCGATGACGGCCATGACCGCCGCCACCCTCGACTCCCTCACCAAGGGCCGCTTCCGGCTCGGCCTCGGCGTCTCCGGACCGCAGGTCTCCGAGGGCTGGTACGGCGTGAAGTTCGACAAGCCGCTCGCCCGGACCCGCGAGTACGTGGAGATCGTCCGCAAGGCCATGAGCCGCGAGCGCCTCTCCTACGACGGGCAGCACTGGACCCTCCCGCTGCCCGGCGGCCCCGGCAAGCCGATCAAGCTGACCGTGCACCCCGAGCGCGAACACATCCCGCTCTACATCGCCGCCATCGGACCGAAGAACCTGGAGCAGACCGGCGAGATCGCCGACGGGGCCCTGCTGATCTTCCCCGCCGCCGAGCACCTGGAGGAGACCGCGCTGCGCCACATCCGCGCGGGCCGTGAGAAGGCCGGGCTGACGATGGACGGCTTCGACGTCTGCCCCACCGTGCCCCTCGCCGTGGGCGACGACGTGAACGCCCTCGCCGACACGTTCCGCCCGTACACCGCCCTGTACGTCGGCGGTATGGGCAGCCCGAAGCAGAACTTCTACAACCAGCTCGCGCAGCGCATGGGCTACGAGAAGGAAGCCGCCGAGATCCAGGACAAGTACCTGGGCGGCGACAAGGCGGGAGCCGCCGCGGCGGTCCCGCACTCGCTGATCGACTCGACCACCCTGCTCGGCTCGGTGGAGCGGATCGCGGACGGGATGCGCGCCTACGCCGACGCCGGGGTCACCACCCTCACGCTCGCCCCGGCCGGGTTCACCCTGGACGAGCGGATCACCGCCCTACGGGCCGGCGTACAGGCCCTGGAACACGCAGGCCTGGCCTGAGGGTCGTCCCGTAGGCCGGCCGGCGAACGCCCTGCGGCCGTGGTGGGGGCTCGGGGGTCTTCCCCGCCACGGCCGACACAGCCAACAACGCGCGGGGCGGCCCCGGGGTTACGCCCCGGCACCCCCGCCTCGGCTTCGTTCATTCGGCCGAGTCCCGCCACGCATCGGTTGCCCGCCCGCCGTATCCGCCTTTGACTCGGAGCATGCTCTCTGCCCGCAGCCTGTTCCAGGAGATCATCGAGAACGACGACTCCTTCCAGCTGTTCTGTTCCATCGCCGCCAGCGGGGAGTCCCAGGGCGGCTGGGAGAACGGCCGCATCTGCGCGTTGGTCCCCGACGGATTGCGCCACCTCGCGCCCAAGATCGCCCGGCACGGCGCGGACGAGGACAAGCACGGCCGGATCTTCCAGGCCCTGCTGCGCAGGCGCGGCCTGCCCGCCGTCCCGGTGCCGCCCGAGACGGACTACACGATGCTGCTGGAACGGCGGGGGATCGGCCTCGCGCACGAGAAGCTGAACCGCGAGGAGCCGCTGACCGAGGAGGACGTCGTCGTCTACCTCGCACACAGCCGCGTCACCGAACAGCGCGCCGCCGACCAGATGGACATGCTGGTCAAGCACTTCGGGGACCACCCGGAGGTCGGCAGGGCCCTCCGCATGATCAGCAACGACGAGGACAACCACCTCGCCTACTGCCACGAGGAACTCCTGGCCCTGGTCCGCGCCGGCCACGGCCGGACCATCCAGCGGGTGCTGCGCGAGAGCGCCCTCGCCGAGATCGCCGTCTACCGGGACGTGAGCCTGGCCGTCATGGCGCACATGGGCAGGCTGCTGAGGTGGCCCGCACCCAAGGCGGCCGCCCTCGCCGCCGGGATCCGCGGGACGTACGCCTACGAGCGGTTCAGCGGCTGGCACCGCATGGTCGGCCTGAGCATGCCCCAGCGCCGCGACGCACTCGGCGGCGTACCGTCCGGCGCGCCGGGATACGCCTGACGGTCCTACAGCCAGCCGCGGCTCTTGAACAGCCGGTGCAGGCCGATGCAGGCGGCCGCCATGACCACCAGGACCGCCGGGTAGCCCCAGCTCTGCCTGAGCTCCGGCATGTGGTCGAAGTTCATCCCGTAGATCCCCGCCACCATCGTGGGGACGGCCGCCATCGCCGCCCAGGCGGAGATCTTGCGCATGTCGTCGTTCTGCCGGACGCCCATCTGCGCCAGGTGCGCCGACAGCGCGTCCGACAGCAGCCGGTCCAGCCCCTCGATGTACTCGTTCGCCTTGGTCAGGTGGTCGGCGACGTCGCGGAAGAAGGGCTGGGAGCGCTCGTGCACGAACGGCACGTCCCCGAAGGCCAGCCGGTCCATCGGCTGGAGCAGCGGGCTCGTGGCCCGGCGGAACTCCAGCACCTGCCGCTTGAAACCGTAGATCCGGGCGGCCGTGCTCTTCGTGTTCCGGCTGTCCGTGGCGTTCGGGGCGAACACCTCGGCCTCCAGCTCCTCCAAGTCCACCTGCAGCTCCGCCGCGACCTCGATGTAGTGGTCCACCACCGCGTCCGACACCGCGTAGAGCACTGCCGTCGGCCCGTGCCGCAGCACCTCCGGGTCCTGCTCCAGGCGCCGGCGTACGGCGGCCAGCGCGGCGCCCTCGCCGTGCCGGACGGTGACCACGAAGGAGTCGCCGATGAAGACCATCAGCTCGCCCGTCGTCACCGTGTCGGTGTCGTCGTCGTACACGACCGGCTTGAGGACGACGAACAGCGAATCGTCGTAGACCTCCAGCTTGGGGCGCTGGTGCGCGGTCAGCGCGTCCTCCACCGCCAGTCTGTGCAGCCCGAACTCCTGGCTGACGTGCTCGAATTCCTCCTCCGTGGGCTCGTACATCCCGATCCACAAGAAGGCGTCACCCGTCGCCCGCGCCTCGGCGAGGGCATCCGAGAAATCCTCGGGGGCCTCGGAGCGGCGGCCGTCCCGGTACATCGCGCAGTCGACTATCACGCGGGGCATTCTCCCTCCATCCGCCCCCCACCCGCGCACCGCCACGACCGCTTAAGGTGGCCCCATGGCCACGCTGATCCTCGTACGGCACGGGCGGTCCACCGCCAACACCGCGGGCTTGCTCGCCGGATGGACCCCGGGGGTGAGCCTTGACGAACGCGGCGCCGAACAGGCCGCCGCACTGCCCGGACGCCTCGACGGGGTACCGCTCGCCGCCGCCGTCAGCAGCCCGCTGCAACGCTGCCAGGAGACCCTCGCCCCGCTGCTGGCGGCCCGCCCCGGGCTGAACCTGCACACCGACGAGCGGATCGGCGAATGCCACTACGGCGACTGGTCCGGCCGCAAACTCTCCGAACTCGCCGACGAACCCCTGATGAAGATCGTCCAGCAGCACCCCTCCGCCGCGGCCTTCCCCGGCGGCGAGACCATGCGCGCCATGCAGGCCCGCGCCGTGGACGCCGTACGGGAGTGGAACGCGCGGATCGACGAGGAGCACGGCGCCGACGCCGTCTACCTCATGTGCTCGCACGGCGACATCATCAAGTCCCTTGTCGCGGACGCCCTCGGCATGCACCTCGACCTCTTCCAGCGGATCCATGTCGACCCCTGTTCCGTCACCGCCATCCGCTACACGCAGACCCGCCCGTTCCTGTTCCGCCTCGGCGACACCGGGGACTTCGCGGGCCTCGTGCCGCGCAAATCGCCCGAAGACGGCGGGGACGCCGTCGTGGGCGGTGGTGCGGGCGCGGCCTGATCGAACGGCGCAGTAGGGTGGATGGGCCAACACAGGCAGCCCGCCCACGCCCCGCCCCTGCCATCGACACTTGGAGACTGGACGTGCCCCGTCAGGTGTTCCTTTACGACCCGCCGGACCGCTTCGTGGCCGGCACGGTCGGTCTGCCTGGACGCCGTACGTTCTTCCTCCAGGCCTCCTCCGGGACCCGCGTCACCAGCGTCTCCCTGGAGAAGACGCAGGTCGCCGCGCTCGCCGAGCGGATGGACGAACTGCTGGACGAGGTCGTACGGCGCACCGGCGGCAACGCCCCCGTCCCGGCCGTCGCCTCCACCGAGGCCGCCGACACCGCCCCTCTCGACGTACCCGTCGAGGAGGAGTTCCGCGTCGGCACGATGGCCCTGGCCTGGGACGGCGAGGAACAGCGGATGATCGTCGAGGCGCAGGCGCTCGTCGAACTCGACGCCGACTCCGACGAGGACCTCGCGGAAGCGGAGGAGCGCCTCCTGCAGGACGAGGAGAACGGCCCGCCGATGCTGCGCGTGCGCCTCTCCGGCGCCCAGGCCCGCGCCTTCGCCAAACGCGCCCTCGACGTGGTCAACGCCGGCCGGCCGCCGTGCCCGCTGTGCAGCCTGCCGCTCGACCCCGAAGGCCACGTGTGTCCCCGCCAGAACGGCTACCGGCGCCAGGCGTGAGCGCAGTGAACCCCACCGAGGAACTTCTCGCCAGAGGTGAGCTGACCGTCCGGGGCCGCATCGCCGAGGCCTCCAACGCCGTCCTGCTGTGCACGGTGACGTACGAGGGCGTCAGCGCCGAATGCGTCTACAAGCCCGTCAAGGGCGAGCGGCCGCTGTGGGACTTCCCCGACGGCAGCCTCGCGCAACGCGAGCGCGCCGCCTACCTGGTCTCCGAGGCCACCGGCTGGGGCCTCGTACCGGAGACGGTGCTGCGCGAAGGCCCGTACGGCGAGGGGATGGTCCAGCGGTGGATCGACGCCGGTGACGCGCCCGAGCCGGAGCTGCTGGCGCTCGTCGAGGGCGAGGAGGCCGGGGAAGGCTGGAAGCCGGTCGCCCTTGCCGAAGTGGGGCAGGGACGCACCGCGCTGCTCGTGCACGCCGACGACCCGAGGCTGCGCCGCCTCGCCGTCCTGGACGCCGTCATCAACAACGCCGACCGCAAGGGCGGCCACCTGCTGCCCGCCCCCGACGGCCGGCTCTACGGCATCGACCACGGCGTGACCTTCCACGCCGAGGACAAGCTGCGCACCCTGCTGTGGGGCTGGGCGGGCGAGCCCCTGACGGACGAGGCCCGCACCGTCTTGACCACCCTCGCCTCCCAGCTGGCCGGCGGGGGGCCCCTCGCCACCCGGCTGGCGGATCTGATCACCGCCGCCGAGCTGGCGGCCGTACGGGCCCGCGTGGCCCTCCTGCTGCGCGAAGGAACGCATCCCCGGCCCTCGGGGCAGTGGCCCGCCATCCCCTGGCCACCGGTCTGAGCCGCCCGGGCCCGGCCGGCCCGCACCACGCACATGCCCGGCCGGACCGCAAGAGTGGTGATCAGGCCAACAGTGCTGGTCCGGTTCGATGACGGAACATCCGTCCGGTTAGGCTCGAAGCATGCATGCCTGGCCCGCTTCTGAGGTCCCCGCCCTGCCCGGCAAGGGCCGCGACCTCCAGATCCACGACACCGCGACCCAAGGGACGATCACCCTCGCCCCCGGTCCCGTCGCCCGTATCTACGTCTGCGGCATCACGCCGTACGACGCCACCCACATCGGTCACGCGGCCACCTACAACGCGTTCGACCTGGTGCAGCGCGTGTGGCTCGACACCAAGCGGCAGGTTCACTACGTCCAGAACGTCACGGACGTCGACGATCCGCTGCTGGAGCGGGCGCAGCGCGACGGCCACGACTGGACCGAGCTCGCCGAACGCGAGACGGCCCTCTTCCGCGAGGACATGACCGCCCTGCGGATCCTGCCGCCGCGGCAGTACATCGGGGCCGTCGAGGCCATACCCGGCATCGTGCCGCTCGTCGAGCGGCTGAGGGACGCGGGCGCCGCCTACGAGCTCGAAGGCGACGTCTACTTCTCGGTGGAGTCCGACCCGCACTTCGGCGGCGTCTCCCGCCTCGACGCCGAGGCCATGCGGCTGCTCTCCGCGGAGCGCGGCGGCGACCCCGAGCGCCCGGGGAAGAAGAACCCGCTCGACCCGATGCTGTGGATGGCCGCGCGGCCGGGCGAGCCGAGCTGGGACGGCGGCTCCCTGGGCCGAGGCCGGCCGGGCTGGCACATCGAGTGCGTGGCCATCGCCCTGGACCACCTGGGCATGGGCTTCGACATCCAGGGCGGCGGCTCCGACCTGGCCTTCCCGCACCACGAGATGGGCGCCTCGCACGCCCAGGTGCTGACGGGCGAGTTCCCGATGGCCAAGGCCTACGTCCACGCGGGCATGGTCGCGCTGAACGGCCAGAAGATGTCGAAGTCCAAGGGCAACCTGGTCTTCGTCTCCGCGCTGCGCCGGGCGGGCGTCGACCCGGCCGCGATCCGGCTCGCGCTGCTGTCCCACCACTACCGCGCCGACTGGGAGTGGACGGACGCGGTCCTGGAGGAGGCGGTGGCCCGGCTGGAGCGCTGGCGCGCCGCCGTGTCCCGCCCGGACGGCATCCCGGCGGACGCCCTGGTCGAGGAGGTCCGCGAGGCCCTGGCCAACGACCTGGACGCCCCCGCCGCGCTGGCGGCCGTGGACCGCTGGGCCGACGCCCAGAACGCCTCGGACGGCTCCGACGAGTCGGCCCCGGGCCTGGTCTCGCGCACGGTGGACGCCCTGCTGGGCGTGGCGCTGTAACCCGCGCCGCCGCCGTCGCCCGGGCCGTGCCCCGGACGTCGTCGGCGGGCCGAACGGACGACGCCGGACCGGCCGCGTGAGCGGCCGGTCCGGCGTTCTTCTCGGTTCCGCCGGGGGGCCGACCGGTTGCGCGGGGACGGGGGTGGGGGCCGGTTCGTCAGGCCTCCGGGGGAGCGTCCTCGCCCGGCGCCGCCGCCGGCGGTTCCTCCGGCGGCTCCGGGTCGGGCCTCAGCCGCGGCTTCGTACGGCCGCTGGAGGTGTCCCGCAGGTACGACCCGTCACCCGGTTCCGCGGCCGCGGAAGGGTCCCGCCGCCGCAGGTACCGCTCGAACTCGCGGGCGATCGCGTCCCCCGACGCCTCGGGGAGGTCGGCGGTGTCCCGCGCCTCCTCCAGCGTCTGGACGTACTCCGCCACCTCGCTGTCCTCGGCGGCCAGTTGGTCCACCCCCAGCTGCCACGCCCGCGCGTCCTCCGGCAGTTCGCCGAGCGGGATGCGGATGTCGAGCAGGTCTTCCAGCCGGTTCAGCAGCGCCAGCGTCGCCTTCGGGTTCGGCGGCTGCGACACGTAGTGCGGCACCGCCGCCCACAGCGACACCGCCGGGACGCCCGCGTGCGTGCAGGCCTCCTGGAGGACCCCCACGATCCCCGTCGGGCCCTCGTACTTCGTCTCCTCCAGGTCCATCGTCCGAGCCAGGTCGGCGTCCGACGTCACCCCGCTGACCGGGACCGGCCGGGTGTGCGGGGTGTCGCCCAGCAGCGCGCCCAGGATGACCACCATCTCCACGCCCAGCTCGTGCGCGAAGGCGAGGATCTCGTTGCAGAACGAACGCCAGCGCATCGAGGGTTCGATCCCGCGCACCAGCACCAGGTCACGCGGCTTCGCACCGCCGATCCGGACCACCGAGAGCCGGGTCGTCGGCCAGGTGATCTTGCGAACCCCGTTCTCCAGCCACACCGTCGGCCGGTTGACCTGGAAGTCGTAGTAGTCCTCGGCGTCCAGAGCCGCGAAGACCTCGCCCTTCCACTCCCGGTCCAGGTGCGTGACAGCACCGGAGGCGGCGTCACCCGCGTCGTTCCAGCCCTCGAACGCGGCCACCATGACCGGGTCGATCAGCTCGGGCACGCCCTCAAGCTCGATCACCCAGGTCTCCTTCCGAAGTTCCCCTTGTGTACGTGGGCCAGCCTAAGCCTTGAGGGGACACCAGCCACAGCCCACGACGGAGGGGCGGTTCCCCTCGGAACCGCCCCTCTTCCCCCTGCCGTGACGGCTACGCCTTGCCGCCCAGCATCTCCTCGACCCGGCGCCGTACCTCGGCGCTGTCCAGACCGCGCACGGTCACCGTCGTACGGCGGCGCAGCACGTCGTCGACCGTCTGGGCCCACTCGTTGTCACGGGCGTACGCGACCTGCGCCCAGATCTCCGGCCCGTCGGGGTGGATCCGCTCGGCCAGCGCCGGGTCCTCGTTCGCCAGGCGGGCGATGTCGAAGGCCAGCGAACCGTAGTGCGAGGCCAGGTGCCGGGCGGTGAGCGGGTCCATGCGCGAGCCGGGCTCCCGGTCCACCAGCAGCCGGTGCGCCACCGCGTTCGGGTTGGCGACACCGGGCAGCGGGACGCGGCGCACCAGCGACTTCACCGGCTCCATGTCCTCGGTCAGCGGGCTGCCGGGCAGCTTCGCCAGCTTGTCCATGACCACGCGGCCGATGTGGCGGTACGTGGTCCACTTGCCGCCGGCCACCGACAGCATGCCGCCGGCGCCCTCGGAGACGACCGTCTCGCGCTTGGCCTTCTCCACGCCGCCGGGGCCGCCGGGCAGCACCCGCAGGCCCGCGAAGGCGTACGTCATCAGCGAGCGGTCCAGGTCGGCGTCCTTCACCGAGAAGGCGGCCTCGTCCAGGATCTGCTGGATGTCGGCCTCGGTGGCGCGCACGTCCGCGGGGTCGCCCTCGTAGACCTCGTCGGTCGTGCCGAGCAGGAGCTGGTCCTCCCACGGCAGGGCGAAGGTGATGCGGTACTTGTCGATCGGGGTGGCCATGGCGGCCTTCCACGGCGACTTGCGCTTCATCACGATGTGCGCGCCCTTGGACAGGCGGATCGACGGCATCGCGTGCTTGTCTTCCATGCGCCGCAGGTGGTCCACCCACGGGCCGGTGGCGTTGAGCACGACGCGCGCGTCGACCCCGAACTCGGTGCCGTCCAGGCGGTCCTTGAGCTCGGCGCCGCTGACCCGGCCGCGCGTCATGCGCAGGCCGGTGACCTCGGCGTGGTTCAGGACGACCGCGCCCGACTCGACGGCCGCGCGGACCGTCATCACGGCGACGCGGGAGTCGTTCATCTGGTGGTCGTAGTAGACCGCGACGGCCTTGAGGTTGTCGGTCTTGAGACCGGGGTTGTCGGCGACGGCGCGGGCCGGGGATATGACCTTGCCGATGCCGTCACCGAAGGCCGACAGGGCCGAGTACGCGAACACGCCCGCGCCCAGCTTCGCGGCGCCGACCGGGCCGCCCTTGTAGACCGGCAGGTAGAAGGTGAGGGGGTTGACCAGGTGCGGGGCCACGTCCTTGGCCAGCACCCGGCGCTCGTGGTGGTTCTCCGCGACCAGCTTGACCGCGCCGGTCTGCAGGTAGCGCAGGCCCCCGTGGACCAGCTTGGAGGAGGCCGAGGAGGTGGCGCCGGCGAAGTCGCCGGCGTCCACCATGGCAACCCGCAGACCCGACTGCGCGGCGTGCCAGGCCACGGACGTGCCCAGGATTCCACCGCCGATGACCAGCAGGTCGTACGTGGCCTTCGCCAGCTGCTCACGGGTCTCGGCGCGGCTCGCGTTGGAGCCGGCGGTCGGGTGCGAACCCAGTGCGGGAACGCTCTGCAGGGTGCTCATATCTCTTAGCTCCTCGTCGATTGACTCAGCTGAGGGGGGTCAGCTGGCGTCTTCGTCGTCGATCCAGCCCATGGACCGCTCGACGGCCTTGAGCCAGTTCTTGTACTCGCGGTCCCGCTGTTCGGCGGGCATCCGCGGGGTCCACTCCGCCGCGCGGCGCCAGTTGGCGCGCAGGGCGTCGGTGTCGGGCCAGAAGCCGACGGCCAGGCCGGCGGCGTAGGCGGCGCCGAGGCAGGTGGTCTCGGCGACCATCGGGCGCACCACGGGGGCGTCCAGGAAGTCCGAGAGCGTCTGCATCAGCAGGTTGTTGGAGGTCATGCCGCCGTCGACCTTGAGGGCGGCGAGCTCGACGCCCGAGTCCTTGGTCATGGCGTCGGTGATCTCGCGGGTCTGCCAGGCGGTGGCCTCCAGCACGGCACGGGCGATGTGAGCCTTGGTGACGTACCGGGTCAGGCCGGCGATCACACCGCGGGCGTCGGAGCGCCAGTACGGGGCGAACAGGCCGGAGAAGGCGGGCACGAAGTAGGCGCCGCCGTTGTCCTCGACGGAGGAGGCCAGCGTCTCGATCTCGGCGGCCGACTTGATCAGGCCCATCTGGTCGCGCATCCACTGGACGAGCGAGCCGGTGACGGCGATGGAGCCTTCGAGGGCGTAGACCGGCTTCTCCTCGCCGATCTGGTAGCCGACCGTGGTGAGCAGGCCGCTGTAGGAGTTGATGATCTTGTCGCCGGTGTTCATCAGCATGAACGTGCCGGTGCCGTACGTGGACTTCGCCTCGCCCTCGGAGAAGCAGGTCTGGCCGAAGAGGGCGGCCTGCTGGTCACCGAGCGCCGAGGCGACCGGGACACCGGCGAGCACGCCTTCCTTGACGTGGCCGTAGACCTCGGCGGAGGAGCGGATCTCGGGGAGGACGTTGAGGGGGACCTCCATGGACTCGGCGATGCGCTCGTCCCACTCCAGCGTGTGGAGGTTCATCAGCATGGTGCGCGAGGCGTTCGTGACGTCGGTGACGTGCACGCCGCCCTGGGCGCCGCCGGTCAGGTTCCAGATGACCCAGGAGTCCATGGTGCCGAAGAGGATGTCGCCGGCCTCGGCGCGCTCGCGCAGGCCCTCGACGTTGTCGAGCAGCCAGCGGACCTTGGGACCGGCGAAGTACGAGGCGAGCGGCAGGCCCGTCTCGCGGCGGAAGCGGTCCTGGCCGACGTTGCGGCCGAGCTCCTTGCACAGGACGTCCGTGCGGGTGTCCTGCCAGACCAGCGCGTTGTGCACCGGCTCGCCGGTGTTCTTGTCCCACAGGAGCGTGGTCTCGCGCTGGTTGGTGATGCCGACGGCCTTGACGTCGGCCGCGGTGATCTCGGCCTTGGCGATGGCCCCGGCGACGACCTCCTGGACGTTGGTCCAGATCTCGGCGGCGTCGTGCTCGACCCAGCCCGGCTTCGGGAAGATCTGCTCGTGCTCCTTCTGGTCGACGGCGACGATGCGGCCGTCGCGGTCGAAGACGATGCAGCGGGAGGAGGTGGTGCCCTGGTCGATCGCGGCGATGAAGGGGCCGGTGCTACTGGTCATGGTGGCTGCTCCTGGCGGCTCTGGTGGGCGGAATCAGGGGGCGGTGCGGATCTTGCGATACGTGCCGATGCTGATCAGACGAACGCGATGTTGTACAGACCACCGGCGAGGGCGGCACCGACGAGCGGGCCGACGACCGGGATCCAGGAGTATCCCCAGTCCGAGCCGCCCTTGTGGGGCAGCGGCAGCAGGGCGTGGACGATGCGGGGGCCGAGGTCGCGCACCGGGTTGATGGCGTAGCCGGTCGGGCCGCCGAGGGAGAGGCCGATGCCGACGACCACGAAGGAGGTGATCAGGACGCCGATGACGCCGAGGCCCTTGCCGTCGTCCTGGAGGCCCTGGGTCAAGATCGCCAGGACCAGGACGGCGGTGCCGATGATCTCGGTGGCCAGGTTCTGGACGACGTTGCGGATCTCGGGGCCGGTGGAGAAGATCCCGAGCACCGGGCCGGCCACGTCGTGCGGGTGCGGGTCCTCCGGGCCGAGCTTGGCGTCACGGATGTGCTCCGGGTCCGCCAGGTGCGCCCGGAACTGCCCGTAGTACGTGGCCCACATCAGGACCGCGCCGATCATGGCGCCGAGCAGCTGGCCCGCGAGGTAGACCGGCACGTCGCCCCACTCGCCGGTCTTGACGGCTATGCCGACGGTCACCGCGGGGTTGAGGTGCGCGCCGGACAGGGGTGCGGACACGTACGCGGCGATCAGGACGGCGAAACCCCAGCCGAAGGTGATCGCGAGCCATCCCGCGTTGCGGGCCTTGGAGCTCTTGAGCGTGACGGCGGCGCAGACGCCACCGCCGAGCAGGGTGAGCAGGGCGGTACCGATGGTCTCGCCGATGAAGATGTCGGAGCTGGACACCCGCGACTCCTTTGTCTTACGTCCAGGGGTGGGTGGACACCGGGTCCCTCCGGTGGTCCACCGCACTCGGTGAGTGCTGCACCGGTCCTTGGCCTCGCCATACCCTAACGCGTATTGCCGGTAGGTGTTCGACAATGCCGACCGATGAACGGCAGTTTTCCGCCCGGGTGAAGATTGCGTCAAGGGTCCGGCAGGTCACGGATCAGGATCGTTACCGGTCGGTGCGATCGACCAAATCCGGCCAATTGGGGGCTGGAAAACGACAGAAGCCCCCAGATGACGGCCGAAGCGGTCCTGGGGGCACTCAAAGCAAGGTCAGAAGCGGCCCGCGCCGAGGTCGCGCGAAACCGAGCGGGCGCAGTCCCGTACCGAGGCCACCAGGCTCGCCCGGGGTTCCCCGGACTCCCCGCAGACCCGCTCCACGGCGCCCGCCACCGCCACGGCACCGACCGGCATCTTGCGCCGGTCGTGGATGGGGGCGGCCACCGAGGCGACGCCCTCCCAGGTCTCCTCGACGTCGCAGGCCCACCCGCGCGCCCGGGTCAGGTCCAGGACCTCCTCGAAACCGGCCGCGTCCGTGACCGTGCGCGGCGTGAACGCCTCGCGCTCCACCTCGACCGCCTCCGTGTGCGCCACCGGGTCGTACGCGGACAGCACCTTGCCCAGGGCCGTGGAGTGCAGCGGCTGCATCGCGCCCACTTCCAGCACCTGGCGGCTGTCGTCCGGGCGGAACACGTGGTGCATGATCAGCACCCCGCTCTTGTGGAGCACCCCCACGTACACGCTCTCGCCGCTCGCCCGTGCCAGGTCGTCCGTCCACACCAGCGCCCGGGCCCGCAGCTCGTGCACGTCCAGGTAGCTGTTGCCCAGGCGCAGCAGCTCCGCGCCGAGCTGGTAGCGGCCCGAGGCCGGATCCTGCTCGACGAAACCCTCGGCCTGGAGCGTGCGCAGGATGCCGTGCGCGGTCCCCTTGGCCAGCCCCAGCGCACCGGCCACGTCCGACAGGCCCAGCCGGCGTTCGCCGCCCGCCAGGAGCCGCAGCATCGCAGCGGCTCGTTCGAGCGACTGGATGTTCCGTGCCATCGTGCAGCCTCCTGCTGACGTAGTTCGACAATGCTGAACACTATCGGCCGATGTCGACCTTGTGCATGCCCGGGGAACGCTTGATGACACCCGCATGCCGGACAGCCCACTGGAGCCGCACTGGAGTCGGGCCAAAGAATGCAGTCCGCCACGTGGGACACACCCACCGGGTCCCGGTGCGCACGGTTACCCTGACCGCGTGCGCCCTTGACACAGCGAGGGCGCAAAGCCGACAGCCGTCGCATCCCAGGGAGCTTGACCATGGCCTCGTTGCCGAACCCGCCCGCAGACACCCAGACACGGGCCGATGCCCTCCGAGAGGCGCTCGCGACCCGCGTGGTCGTCGCCGACGGAGCCATGGGGACCATGCTCCAGGCGCAGGACCCGTCGATGGAGGACTTCCAGCAGCTGGAAGGCTGCAACGAGGTCCTGAACGTGACGCGCCCCGACATCGTGCGCTCCGTCCACGAGGCGTACTTCTCCGTCGGCGTGGACTGCGTGGAGACCAACACGTTCGGCGCGAACTTCGCGGCGCTGGCCGAGTACGACATCCCCGGCCGCAACTTCGAGCTGTCGGAATCCGGCGCCCGCATCGCCCGCGAGGTGGCCGACGAGTACACGGCCGCGACCGGGCAGCAGCGCTGGGTGCTGGGCTCCATGGGGCCGGGCACCAAGCTGCCCACGCTGGGCCACATCGACTACGCGACGATCCGCGACGCCTACCAGGTCAACGCCGAGGGCCTGCTCACCGGAGGCGCGGACGCCCTGCTGGTGGAGACCACGCAGGACCTCCTGCAGACCAAGTCCTCCGTCATCGGCGCGCGGCGCGCGATGGAGGCGCTCGGCGTGTCCGTGCCGTTGATCTGCTCCGTCACCGTAGAGACGACCGGCACGATGCTGCTCGGTTCGGAGATCGGTGCGGCGCTGACGGCGCTGGAGCCGCTCGGCATCGACATGATCGGCCTGAACTGCGCGACGGGCCCCGCCGAGATGAGCGAGCACCTGCGCTACCTGGCCCGCAACGCCCGGATCCCGCTGTCCTGCATGCCCAACGCAGGCCTGCCGGTGCTGGGCAAGAACGGCGCGCACTACCCCCTGTCGGCCCCCGAGCTCGCCGACGCGCAGGAGACCTTCGTCCGCGAGTACGGCCTGTCCCTGGTCGGCGGCTGCTGCGGCACCACCCCCGAGCACCTGCGCCAGGTCGTGGAGCGGGTCCGCGGTCTGGCCCCGGCCGAGCGGCGGCCCCAGCCCGAGCCGGGCGCGTCGTCGCTGTACCAGACCGTGCCGTTCCGCCAGGACACCTCGTACATGGCGATCGGCGAGCGGACCAACGCCAACGGGTCGAAGAAGTTCCGCGAGGCGATGCTGGAGGCCCGCTGGGACGACTGCGTGGAGATGGCCCGCGACCAGATCCGCGAGGGCGCGCACATGCTCGACCTGTGCGTCGACTACGTGGGCCGCGACGGCGTCGCCGACATGCAGGAGCTGGCCGGCCGCTTCGCGACGGCTTCGACGCTGCCGATCGTGCTGGACTCCACCGAGGTTCCCGTGATCCAGGCGGGTCTGGAGAAGCTGGGCGGCCGCGCGGTCATCAACTCGGTGAACTACGAGGACGGCGACGGCCCCGAGTCCCGTTTCGCGAAGGTGACCGCCCTGGCGCGCGAGCACGGCGCGGCGCTGATCGCGCTGACCATCGACGAGGAGGGCCAGGCCCGCACCGTCGAGCACAAGGTGGCGATCGCCGAGCGGCTGATCGAGGACCTGACCGGCAACTGGGGCATCCACGAGTCGGACATCCTCATCGACACCCTCACCTTCACCATCTGTACGGGTCAGGAGGAGTCCCGCAAGGACGGCATCGCCACCATCGAGGCGATCCGCGAACTCAAGCGGCGCCACCCCGACGTGCAGACCACGCTGGGGCTGTCCAACATCTCCTTCGGCCTGAACCCGGCCGCCCGCGTCCTGCTGAACTCCGTCTTCCTCGACGAGTGCGTCAAGGCGGGCCTGGATTCGGCGATCGTCCACGCCTCGAAGATCCTGCCGATCGCCCGCTTCGACGACGAGCAGGTCCGCACGGCCCTGGACCTCATCTACGACCGGCGCGCCGAGGACTACGACCCGCTGCAGAAGCTGATGGCGCTGTTCGAGGGCGTCAACACCAAGTCGATGAAGGACGGCCGCGCCGAGGAGCTCCTCGCGCTGCCCCTGGACGAGCGGCTCCAGCGCCGCATCATCGACGGGGAGAAGAACGGCCTGGAGGACGACCTCGCCGAGGCCCTGCAGACCCGTCCCGCCCTGGACATCGTCAACGACACCCTGCTGGAGGGCATGAAGGTCGTCGGCGAGCTGTTCGGCTCCGGCCAGATGCAGCTGCCGTTCGTCCTGCAGTCGGCCGAGGTGATGAAGACGGCCGTCGCCTACCTCGAACCGCACATGGAGAAGACCGACGACGACGGCAAGGGCACCATCGTGCTCGCCACCGTCCGCGGCGACGTCCACGACATCGGCAAGAACCTCGTCGACATCATCTTGACCAACAACGGCTACAACGTCGTCAACATCGGCATCAAGCAGCCCGTCTCCGCGATCCTGGAAGCCGCGCAGGAACACAAGGCCGACGTGATCGGCATGTCCGGCCTGCTCGTCAAGTCCACCGTGATCATGAAGGAGAACCTGGAGGAGCTCAACCAGCGCAAGCTGGCGGCCGACTACCCGGTCATCCTCGGCGGCGCGGCCCTGACCCGCGCCTACGTGGAACAGGACCTCCACGAGATCTACGAGGGCGAAGTCCGCTACGCCCGCGACGCCTTCGAGGGCCTGCGCCTCATGGACGCCCTCATCGCCGTCAAGCGCGGCGTCCCGGGCGCCGAACTGCCCCCGCTCAAGCAGCGCCGCGTCCCCAAGCGGGACACCCCGTCGATCCAGGTGGAGGAGCCCGAGGAGCCGGGCGGCCGCTCGGACGTGGCCGTCGACAACCCGGTCCCCACCCCGCCGTTCTGGGGCACCCGCGTCGTCAAGGGCATCCCGCTCAAGGACTACGCCTCCTGGCTGGACGAGGGCGCGCTGTTCAAGGGCCAGTGGGGCCTCAAGCAGGCCCGCGCCGGCGGAGCGACGTACGAGGAGCTCGTCGAGTCCGAGGGCCGGCCGCGGCTGCGCGGCCTCCTGGAGAAGCTGCACACCGAGAACCTGCTCGAAGCGGCCGTCGTCTACGGCTACTTCCCCTGCGTGTCCAAGGGCGACGACCTGATCATCCTGGACGAGCAGGGCAACGAGCGGACCCGCTTCACCTTCCCGCGCCAGCGCCGCGGGCGGCGCCTGTGCCTGGCCGACTTCTTCCGCCCGGAGGAGTCGGGGGAGACGGACGTCGTGGGCCTCCAGGTGGTCACCGTGGGCTCGAAGATCGGCGAGGCCACCGCCAAACTGTTCGAGTCCGACTCCTACCGCGAATACCTGGAACTGCACGGCCTGTCCGTCCAGCTCGCCGAGGCCCTCGCCGAGTACTGGCACGCCCGCGTCCGGGCCGAACTCGGGTTCGGCGGCGAGGACCCCGCCCAGGTCGAGGACATGTTCGACCTCAAGTACCGCGGCGCCCGCTTCTCGCTGGGCTACGGCGCCTGCCCCGACCTGGAGGACCGGGCCAAGATCGCCGACATGCTCCAGCCGGAGCGCATCGGGGTCCACCTCTCGGAGGAGTTCCAGCTCCACCCGGAGCAGTCCACGGACGCCATCGTCATCCACCACCCCGAAGCGAAGTATTTCAACGCACGCTGACGCAGACCGGCGTACACTGGTCGGTCCCATACAGGCCGGTCACCTGTTCTCCCGGGCATGCCCCCGGGGAGCGAGGTGACCGGCCTTCTCGTCCCTTGTGAGAGGTGTGCGCATGACCAGCACCGTTCCAGCCGCCGTCACCCGTACGACCGACGGTTCGGCCCTGCAGGCGGTACTGCTGGACATGGACGGCACCCTCGTCGACACCGAGGGGTTCTGGTGGGAGATCGAGGAGGAGATCTTCCGCGAGCTGGGCCACCGGCTGGAGGAGACCTGGCGCGACATCGTCGTCGGCGGCCCCATGAGCCGCAGCGCCGCCTTCCTGATCGAGTCCACCGGAGCCGCCATCGGCCTCGCCGAGCTCAGCGTGCTCCTCAACGAACGCTTCGAGGCGCGCATCGCCGACCAGGTCCCCCTGATGCCCGGCGCCGAGCGGCTGCTGGCCGAGCTCGCCCGGCACAACGTACCCACCGCGCTCGTCTCCGCCTCCCACCGCCGCGTCATCGACCAGGTCCTGCTCACCCTCGGCCGCGACCGCTTCACCATGACGGTCGCCGGGGACGAGGTGCCCCGGACCAAGCCGCACCCCGACCCCTACCTCCTCGCCGCCCAGGCCCTCGGCGCCCACCCCTCGCGCTGCGCCGTGATCGAGGACACCGCCACCGGGGTCGCCGCCGCCGAGGCCGCCGGCTGCCGGGTCGTCGCCGTGCCCTCGGTGGGCCTGATCCCCGCCGCCCCCGGCCGCACCATCGTGCGCTCCCTGGAAGAAGTGGACCTGGCGTTCCTGCGCTCGCTCATCACTCCGATGAACTGAGCGCGCACGCTGCGTACCGAACAGAACCGGGTGCTACCGGGGGAGCGGCGAGAGGATCTTCCGCCCGGCGCAGCGGAGGCCGAAATTCCATCCCCACGCAGGCAGTTGCCGCGGGGTGAGCTTGGTCACCCGGCGGAACCGCCGCGGGCCCTTCGGCGCGCCCTGAACCGTTCCCTTGTGTCCGGATTGATCAGCTCCTGACCCCCTCTGCGCCCACTCTGGGATGAACGGTCAGTCCGCGCCCATAACCGTCCGGTTACGCCCCAACTCCTGCCAGTTCCAGCCATCCCGTCCCAGGCCACTAATGTCGACGCCGGGCACTGCGCCGCACCTCAGCAGTACCGGAGACACACCCCTGTGCCGGTACCGCGTGGACCGATCGTCACACACCGGCCCGATCGTTCCGCCCTGAACGGGCGACCGTCGCGAAGTGCCCTCAACGCCGCTTTGAGCAAGTGCCGGGTGAGGGAGTACTTCCAGCATGAACCGCAAGACCATGGTGCTGACGGCCGCGATAGGCCTGCTCACCCCCGCGCTGTCCGCCTGCGGCAGCGCGAGCGGAGGAGGAGCGGGAACCGGGGCCATCGTCGTCGGCACCACCGACCGGTTCGAAGCCGCCGACTACGCCCCCGCCCCCTTCGACCCCGCCTACGCCTACGACGCCGGCGCCTGGAACGTCCTGCGCCAGACCGTCCAGACGCTGATGCACACCCCCCGCGGCGGCGGCCAGCCCGTCCCCGAAGCAGCCTCCGACTGCCGCTTCACCGACACCGGCAACGAGAGCTACCGCTGCACCCTGCGCCCCGGACTCACCTTCGCGAACGGTGACCCGCTGACGGCCAAGGACGTCAAGTTCTCCATCGACCGCGTCCTCGCGATCAAGGCGGAGAACGGCCCCTCCTCGCTGCTCTCCACCATCGACACCGTCGAGGCCAAGAGCGCCGACACCGTCGTCTTCCACCTCAAGACCGCCGACGCGACGTTCCCCTACAAGCTGTCCACCCCGGCCGCCGGCATCGTCAGCGCCAAGGACTACGACGCGAAGAAGCTCCGCGCCGGCTTCGCCGTCGACGGCTCCGGCCCCTACACGATGAAGGCCGAAACCAAGGGCAACCAGCTCGTGCGCGCCGTCTTCACCAAGAACCCGCACTACAAGGGCGACATCAAGCTCCAGAACGACAAGGTCGAACTGCGCTCCTTCGCCGACTCCGAGGGCATGGGCAAGGCCCTGCGCGACGGCTCCATCCACGTCGTCTCCCGCACCCTGTCGCCCGCCCAGATCGCCGAGCTGTCCGCGAAGCCCCCCAAGGCCGTCAAGCTGGTCCCGCTGCCCGGCCTCGAGATCCGCTACCTCGGCTTCAACACCGACGCCCCCGTCGTCAAGGACAAGGCCGTCCGCCAGGCCCTCGCCGCGGCCGTCGACCGCGACGCCCTGATCTCCAAGGTCTACGGCAAGGCCGCACAGCCCCTGTACTCACTGGTCCCCACCAGCGTCACCGGGCACGTGAACTCCTTCTTCAACAAGTACGGCGAGGCCAACACCGCCAAGGCCGCCGACCTGCTCAAGAACGCCGGGATCAAGACCCCCGTCAAGCTCACCCTCAACTACACCACCGACCACTACGGTGACGGCACCGCCGCCGAGTTCGAGGAACTCAAGACCCAGCTGAACTCCACCCAGCTCTTCGACATCACCGTCCAGGGCAACGACTGGGCCGACTACCGCCCCGCCCAGAAGAAGGGCGACTACGCCGCCTACGGGCTCGGCTGGTTCCCCGACTACCCGGACGCCGACAACTTCCTCGCCCCGTTCCTGGAGCAGGACAACTTCCTGGGCACGCCGTACGCCAACGCCGCCGTACGCACCCGGCTCATCCCCGAATCCCGGCGCGCGGCCGACCGCACGGTCGCCGCACCCGCGATCAAGGAGATGCAGGACATCGTCGCCGACGACGTCCCCGTCCTGCCCCTGTGGCAGGGCAAGCAGTACGTCGCCGCACGCGACGAGATCACCGGGGTGGAATGGTCGGTCAACGCCATCTCCGACCTCCAGCTGTGGGAACTCGGCCGGGGCGTCAGCGGCTGAGCAAGGCACCAACCGGCAGCGGGTGTCGCAGGCCGGGGCAACGAAACAGTACGACTGTGAAGGACGTTCGCGTGATGAGACGTAACCAGTGGTTGGCAGCCCCGCTCGGCGCCGCAACCGCCGCCGCGCTGCTCAGCGGTTGCGGTTCGCAGGATGGCTCGGCCGCGGGCAGCGGCAAGGGCGTTGTCATGGGGATATCCGACAAGGTGAAGTCCACCGACCCCGCGTCGGGCTACGACCCGGGCTCCTGGCTGCTCTTCAACAACGTCTTCCAGTCCCTGCTGACCTTCCCCAAGGGCGGCAACACCCCCGAACCCGACGCCGCCCAGAGCTGCGGCTTCGAAGGCGCCGACAGCAAGGTCTACAAGTGCGTCCTGCGCGCCGGGCTCAAGTTCAGCAACGGCGACAGCCTCACCTCCAAGGACGTCAAGTACTCCTTCGAGCGCACCCTGAAGATCAATGACGCCAACGGCCCGGCCGTCATGCTCGCCTCCATCGCCGGCATCGACACCCCCGACGAGAAGACCGTCGTCTTCCGCCTCAAGACCTCCGACGCGACCTTCCCCAGCAAGATCGCGGCCGGTGCCGGCGCCATCGTCGACCACACCCAGTACCCGGCCGACAAGCTCCGCACCGACGGCAAGGCCATCGGCTCCGGCGTCTACAAGCTCGACTCCATCAGCGACAAGAACGCCAACTTCTCGGTCAACGACTCCTACAGCGGCAAGGCCAAGCCGAAGAACACCGGCGTGACCATGAAGTTCTTCAACGACGACCAGGCCGCGCTCAAGAAGGTCCTCGAAAGCGGCGACGTCGACTTCGCCTTCCGCGGCCTCGCCGCCAAGGACATCGCCGGCCTCGCCAACAAGGCCGGCGACCAGAAGGTCGAGGTCGTCCAGGGCACCGGCGCGGAAGTCCAGCACCTCGTCTTCAACATGAACGACCCGGTCGCCGGAAAGCTCCCCATCCGCAAGGCCATCGCCTACCTCGTCGACCGCGAAGCGATCATCAAGGAGGTCTACGACGGCACCGCCACCTCCCTGTACTCGATCGTCCCCGCCGGCATCGCCTCCCACAACACCGCCTTCTTCGAGCGCTACGGCGGCACCCCCCAGCTGGAGAAGGCCAAGAACGTCCTGCGCGCGGCCAACGTCAAGGACAAGGTGAAGATCACCCTGTACTCGACGCCCATCCGCTACGGGCCGGCCACCGACCAGGAACTCCAGCTCATCGCCAAGCAGCTCAACGACAGCGGCCTCTTCGACGTCGACGTGAAGTCCGTCGCGTTCGAGCAGTACGAGAAGGACATCGAAGCCGGCAAGTACGGCGTCTACGTCAAGGGCTGGGTGCCCGACTACCCGGACGCCGACAACTTCACCCAGCCGTTCTTCGGCCCGGACAACGTCCTGCACAACAACTACGACAACAAGGAGATCAGCGGGACCATCATCCCCTCGACCTCCGCGAAGTCCGACCGCACCGCCGCCACCACCGACTTCACCCGGCTCCAGGACATCGTCGCCGACGAGATCCCGATCCTCCCGCTCTGGCAGGGCAAGCAGTACGCCGTCACCCGCCAGAACGTGACCGGCCTGCAGTGGTCGCTCGACGCCTCGACCGTCTTCCGCTTCTGGGAGATCAGCAAGGGCTGACACACACCGACGGGCCGGCAGCCGCACCACGCGGCTGCCGGCCCGTCGGCACGACCATCGAGCGCCCGGACCACCGCGCCGGGAGAACTACTGCGCGCCCGGGCGGACCAGACCGCTCTCGTACGCGTACACGGCGGCCTGCACGCGGTCGCGCAGACCCAGCTTCGTCAGCACGTGCCCCACATGCGTCTTCACGGTGGTCTCGCTCACGAACAGGTCCGCCGCGATCTCCGCGTTCGACAGACCCCGCGCCACCAGCTTCAACACCTCCACCTCGCGCTCGGTCAGCGTGCCCAAGGTGTCCGGGACGCTCTCGGCGCCCGACGGCAGGTGCTCCGCGTACTTGTCCAGCAGCCGCCGCGTGATGCTCGGGGCCAGCATCGCCTCGCCGCCCGCCACCACCCGGATCGCCTGCACCAGCTCGTTCGCGGGAGCGTCCTTGAGCAGGAACCCGCTCGCCCCCGCCCGCAGCGCTTCCACCACGTACTCGTCCAGATCGAACGTGGTCAGCACCAAGACCTTCGCCGGCCCGTCCCGACCCGGCCCCGTGATCTGCCGCGTCGCCTCCACCCCGTCCATCCGAGGCATGCGGATGTCCATCAGCACCACATCGGGCTGCAGCGCACGCACCTGGTCCAGCGCCTGGAGACCGTCCCCGGCCTCACCGACCACCGCCAGGTCCGGCTCCGCCTCCAAGATCATCCGGAATCCGGTGCGCAGGAGCGGCTGGTCATCCACCAGCAGGACGCGGATCGCCACAGGGGTACCTCATCTTCGAACATCGGCTTCGACGGCCGGCACCCATACTGCGCCGGCCCGGTCATCAGGATCCCCCCGAGCCCGCCCCGTCCGCCTCCGCCCTCGGGATGATCACGAGCGGATAGGCCGGGGGAGTCCCGCCGAACTCCGGACACACCGCCCGGTGATCACACCACCCGCACAGCTTCGTCGGCCGGGGCCGCCACTCGCCCGTCTCCGTCGCCTCCACGATCGCGTCCCACAACGCCAGCAGCTTGCGCTCCACCCGCTCCAGGTCCGCCACCACCGGGTCGTACGTCAGCACGTCCCCACTGCCCAGGTACACCAGCTGCAGCCGCCGCGGCACCACCCCCTTCAACCGCCACACCACCAGCGCGTAGAACTTCATCTGGAACAGCGCGTCCTCCGCGTACTGCGGCCGCGGCGCCTTGCCCGTCTTGTAGTCCACGATCCGGACCTCGCCCGTCGGCGCGACATCCACCCGGTCGATGATCCCGCGCAGCCGCAACCCCGACTCCAGCTCCGTCTCCACGAAGAACTCCCGCTCCACCGGCTCCAGCCGCGTCGGGTCCTCCAGGGTGAACCACCGCTCCACCAGCGCCTCGGCCTCCGTCAGCCAGCGCGCCAGATCCTCCCCCTCATCACCCCCCGGGAACAGCTCGGACAGCTCCGGCTTCGCCTCCAGCAACCGGTCCCACTGCCCGGGGATCAACGCTTTCGCCCGCGGCGCCGTCCGCTCCTGCGCAGGATGGTCGAACAGCCGCTCCAGCACCGCGTGCACCAACGTCCCCCGCGTCGCCGCCGCACTCGGCTTCTCCGGCAGCTTGTCGATCACCCGGAACCGGTACAGCAGCGGACACCGCATGAAATCACTCGCCCGCGAAGGCGACAGCGAAGCGGGCCGCACCGCGCCACCCGCCCCCTCGGGCGCGGCAACGGCATCGGCAGCAGCCACACCAGGAACAGGACCGGGGCTCGTCGTCATGCGTAAAACCCTACGACCCGCCACCGACAGCACGCGCATACCATCGACTCCGGGCCCCCTCGCACTGCATGATCAGAGCATCACACCGCGCTACCGCCCCACCACACACCCGCACAACGCCCCACACACCACCGGCGGAACCGCCCCACCGGACAGCACCGAACGAAGGACAGCCGTGCCAGACACCGACGAAACCGGAGAGCGCGCACCCAAGCGCTCCGACCCGGGCGGCGGACTCCTCATGGGCCGCCCCTTCGGCGTACCCGTCTACGTCTCGCCCAGCTGGTTCCTCGTCGCCGCCCTCATCACCTGGGTCTTCGGCAACCAGCTCGACCGCATCCTGCCCGGACTCGGACCGGCCCGCTACCTCGTCTCCCTCTTCTTCGCCGTCGCCTTCTACGCCTCCGTACTCGTCCACGAACTCGCACACACCGTCGCCGCCCTGCGCTTCCGCCTCCCCGTGCGCCGCATCCGCCTCCAGTTCTTCGGCGGAGTCTCGGAAATCGAGAAGGAAGCCGAAACCCCCACCCGCGAATTCGTCCTCGCCTCCGTCGGCCCGCTCCTCTCCCTCCTCCTCGCCGGCGCCTTCTACCTCGGCATGGAAGCCGTCGACGCCCCCACCGTCCCCGGCGTCCTCCTCGCCGGCCTCATGATCTCCAACCTCCTCGTCGCCGCCTTCAACCTCCTCCCCGGCCTCCCCCTCGACGGCGGCCGCATGCTCCGCGCCCTCATCTGGGGCATCACCGGAAAACCCATGGCCGGCACCGTCGCCGCCGCCTGGGTCGGCCGCGGCCTCGCCGTCACCGTCCTCATCGGCCTCCCCCTGGTCACCCAGACCGGACTCCTCGGCAACCGCAGCCAGGAGATCGGCGGCATGGACACCGTCATGGACGCCCTCCTCGCCGCGATCCTCGCCGCCATCATCTGGACCGGCGCCGGCAACAGCCTGCGCATGGCCCGCCTGCGCCAGCACCTGCCCGAACTCCAGGCCCGCGCCCTCACCCGCCGCGCCATCCCCGTCGAGAACGCCACCCCCCTCTCCGAAGCGCTCCGCCGCGCCAACGAAGCCGGAGCCCGCGCCCTCGTCGTCGTCGACGGCCACGGAGACCCCACCGCCATCGTCCGCGAAACGGCCATCGCCTCCGTCCCCGAACACCGCCGCCCCTGGATCGCCGTCAGCACCCTCTCCCAGGACCTCACCGACGGCATGAAGGTTTCCGCGGAGCTCGCCGGAGAAGAACTCCTCGACCACCTCCGCGCCACCCCCGCCACCGAATACCTCGTCATCGAACCCGGCGGCCGGATCTACGGCGTCCTGTCCACCACGGACGTCGAAAAGGCCTTCGTGAAGGCCATGGCGCGGCCCCAGTCCTGAACCCAATACACTGGTCACATGTCCGAACCGACCGGTGCCGCCCGCCGACGCGGGCCCTTCGAGGTCGGGGACCAGGTTCAGCTCACCGACCCCAAGGGCCGCCACTACACCTTCACGCTCGAAGCCGGGAAGAATTTCCACACCCACAAGGGTTCCTTCCCCCACGACGAGCTGATCGGTGCTCCCGAAGGCAGTGTTGTCCGTACCACGGGGAACGTCGCGTACCTCGCGCTGCGCCCCCTGCTCCCCGACTATGTCCTGTCCATGCCCCGCGGTGCCGCCGTGGTCTACCCCAAGGACGCCGGCCAGATCCTGGCCTTCGCCGACATCTTCCCCGGCGCACGCGTCGTGGAAGCCGGCGTGGGCTCCGGCTCCCTCAGCAGCTTCCTGCTGCGCGCCATCGGCGACCAGGGCATGCTCCACAGCTACGAGCGCCGCGCGGACTTCGCCGAGATCGCCACCGCCAACGTCGAGCGCTACTTCGGCGGCCCCCACCCCGCGTGGCAGCTGACCGTCGGCGACCTCCAGGACAACCTGTCCGACACCGACGTCGACCGCGTGATCCTCGACATGCTCGCCCCCTGGGAGTGCCTGGAGGCCGTCTCCAAGGCCCTCGTCCCCGGCGGCATCCTCTGCTGCTACGTGGCCACCACCACCCAGCTCTCGCGCACCGTCGAATCCATCCGCGAGTTCGGCTGCTACGCCGAGCCGCAGCCGTGGGAGTCGATGATCCGCAACTGGCACGTCGAAGGCCTCGCCGTCCGCCCGGACCACCGGATGATCGGCCACACCGGCTTCCTCGTCACCGCCCGCCGCCTCGCGGACGGCGTCGAACCCCCGATGCGCCGCCGCCGCCCCTCCAAGGGCGCCTACGGCGAGGACTACGAGGGACCCGGCAGCCAGAGCCGCGGCGGGGACCGCGACTGACCCACCGGCCCGCGCCCGCCCCGGGCGCGGCCCCCAACACGAAGGCGCTGCGGCGCAGTTCCCCGACCCGATCGGGAACTGCGCCACAGCGCCCTTTCGTTGACGGGGGACGGCAGGACGGCTCTTCCCGGAAGGTGGCCGGACCCGCCCGTTCCACCCCGGTGTGAGGTGTGGCACGATGCTGGCACCGCGTCACCCTTCGCACAGGAGAGACCCCGCGTGCTGCACAGCCCCACCGAGCCGGCCCTCGCACTGGACACCCTGGCCCACGGTGGCGCCAAGGCCCTCCACTGGGTCGCCACGGCCACCGCCATGGCCGCCGTCGTCGCCGCAGCGGGTCTCCTCCAGCCGGACCCCGCGACCGGCACCCCGGTCACCGCCACCGCCGCGGCGGCCGCCGCCGGCCCCCCGGCAGCCGCCCCCGACGCACACGCCGTCACCTACCCGCTGGACTGCAGGGGCACCGCCCAAGCCGTCACGGCCACCGCCCAGGGCGACCTCGACGGCGACGGCCGCCCCGAAACCGTGGCGGCCGTCCGCTGCGACGCCGGCTCCGGCACCCCGCCGCACGCCATCTACGTCCTCACCCAGGACAGGGCCCCCGGGGCCGCGCCGCGCGTGGTGGCCACCCTCCTGGAGGCCGGACGCCGCCAGACGGCCACCGACCTGACCATCAGTGACCGCACGGTGACGGCCAGTCTCGTCGGCTACTCCTCACCGGCGGTCCCGCGCTACAGCCCCGACACCAGACAGCTCGCCAAGTGGCGCTGGACGGGCGGAAAATTCCGCCAGGAGCTTACCGATTCACGCCCCGGAAGCGTTTAGCCGTCACTCCGCGTCAGGGCCGTACACCTCGACCCTGTCCGACACACGGCGGACGTGAATACAGTCACCCGGGCATTCCTTCGCCGAATCGACCACGTCCTGGAGCAGCGTCAGCGGAACCGGAGTGGTCGCCCCCGGGTCCTGCAGAAGCTCGTCCTGCGCGCTCTTCACATACGCCAGACCATCGATGTCCAGCTCGAACACCTCCGGGGCGTACTGCACGCAGATGCCGTCGCCGGTGCACAGGTCCTGGTCGATCCACACCTCCAGCGACGCCTCGGCCTCGTCGGCGCCGGCCGTCCGGTCGGAGGTTGCCTCCTGCTGCACGGTCATATCTCCTGCCGTTCCCTGCACTGAGTGATCCACCCCGGTCACAACTCGCGACAAGTCGCGCGGGCCCTGACGGGTGTTGAACACTTCGACCTTACAACCGGCTGCTTTCCCGTGCTGCTGGGTGGGTATTTCACTGGCGAGAGGGAGTACGCAAGGGTGAAGATCGGACACACCCCTACCGTCTTTGTGATCTAGGGGTTTCAATCACCACCAGCCCAGGTAGGGTCAGGAAGCGTCCAGCTCCCCTTGGAGGAGGTGAGGACCGTGGCAGCCCACGACGACGACATCAACCGCGGCATCCGGCCCGGGCGAGGGTCCGAGGACCCCGCTGGCCAGGTTGCCTATCTCGAGCAGGAAATCGCCGTCCTGCGACGCAAGCTCGCCGACTCACCGCGTCACACGAGGATTCTCGAAGAGCGGATCATCGAGCTCCAGACGAATCTGGCCGGCGTGTCCGCACAGAACGAACGACTGGCGAACACCCTCCGTGAGGCCCGCGACCAGATCGTGGCCCTCAAGGAAGAAGTCGACCGCCTCGCCCAGCCGCCGGCCGGCTTCGGTGTCTTCCTGCAAGCCAACGAGGATGGCACCGTCGACATCTTCACCGGCGGCCGCAAGCTCCGCGTGAACGTGAGCCCCAGCGTCGACCCGGAAGACCTCCGGCGCGGCCAGGAGGTCATGCTCAACGAAGCGCTCAACGTGGTCGAAGCCATGGAATTCGAGCGCGCCGGGGACATCGTCACCCTCAAGGAAATCCTTGAGGACGGCGAGCGCGCCCTGGTCATCGGGCACACCGACGAGGAAAGGGTGGTGAGGCTCGCCGAGCCGCTCCTGGACATCACCATCCGCCCCGGCGACGCCCTGCTCCTCGAACCCCGCTCCGGCTACGTCTACGAAGTGGTCCCCAAGAGCGAGGTCGAAGACCTCGTCCTCGAAGAGGTCCCGGACATCGACTACGACAAGATCGGCGGCCTGGGCGACCAGATCGAACTGATCCGCGACGCCGTCGAGCTCCCCTACCTCTACCCGGACCTCTTCAAGGAACACGAACTGCGCCCGCCGAAGGGCATCCTGCTCTACGGCCCCCCCGGCTGCGGCAAGACGCTCATCGCCAAAGCCGTCGCCAACTCCCTTGCCAAGAAGGTCGCCGAGGTCACCGGCCAGCCCGCCGGGAAGTCCTACTTCCTGAACATCAAGGGCCCCGAACTCCTCAACAAGTACGTCGGCGAGACCGAGCGGCACATCCGCCTCGTCTTCCAGCGTGCACGCGAGAAGGCGAGCGAAGGCACCCCCGTCATCGTCTTCTTCGACGAGATGGAATCCCTCTTCCGCACCCGCGGATCCGGCGTCAGCTCGGACGTGGAGAACACCATCGTCCCCCAGCTCCTCGCCGAGATCGACGGCGTGGAAGGCCTGGAGAACGTCATCGTCATCGGCGCCTCCAACCGCGAGGACATGATCGACCCGGCCATCCTGCGCCCCGGCCGCCTCGACGTGAAGATCAAGATCGAGCGCCCCGACGCAGAAGCCGCCAAGGACATCTTCGCCAAGTACCTCAAGGCCTCCTTGCCCCTGCACGCGGACGACCTGTCCGAACACCAGGGCTCCACGGCCGGCACCGTCCACAGCATGATCCAGACCGTCGTCGAGCAGATGTACGCGGAAACCGAGGAAAACCGCTTCCTCGAGGTCACGTACGCCAACGGCGACAAGGAAGTCCTCTACTTCAAGGACTTCAACTCCGGAGCCATGATCCAGAACATCGTGGACCGCGCCAAGAAAATGGCGATCAAGGCCTTCCTCGAACACAACCAGAAGGGCCTGAGGGTCGCCCACCTCCTCCAGGCCTGCGTGGACGAGTTCAAGGAGAACGAAGACCTGCCCAACACCACCAACCCGGACGACTGGGCCCGCATCTCCGGAAAGAAGGGCGAGCGGATCGTATTCATCCGCACCCTCGTCACCGGAAAGCAAGGCGCGGACACCGGACGCTCCATCGACACGGTGGCCAACACCGGTCAGTACCTCTGACAAAGCGGGGCGGCTGCGGGTCCCCCACCGGGGCACCCGCAGCCGACTGCTTTACCGACTGCTTTTCCAGCCGGTGGCAGGACAAATTCAATGACCGAAATGATCTCCCCACCAGCGCGGAGTGGTTCTAGGCTCTTCCGTACCGCAGGTCAAGCAGTGCGGGGACGGACGCCGCACACGACGCATCGGAGCACCAGCGGTACTTGAGCGCCGCTCCCGGCCGGGAGCGCCGCCGGGCAAGGAGGGCCGCATGACCGTACGGCGAGTAATGGGGATCGAGACGGAGTACGGGATCTCCGTCCCGGGCCACCCGAACGCCAATGCCATGCTCACCTCGTCCCAGATCGTCAACGCCTACGCGGCGGCGATGCACCGGGCACGCCGTGCCCGCTGGGACTTCGAGGAGGAGAACCCGCTGCGGGACGCCCGCGGCTTCGACCTCGCCCGCGAGGCCGCCGACAACAGCCAGCTCACCGACGAGGACATCGGCCTCGCCAACGTCATCCTCACCAACGGCGCCCGGCTCTACGTCGACCACGCCCACCCCGAATACAGCTCCCCCGAGGTCACCAACCCCCTCGACGCCGTCCTCTGGGACAAAGCCGGCGAACGGATCATGGCCGAAGCCGCCGAACGCGCCGCCCAGCTCCCCGGCGCCCAGCCCATCCACCTCTACAAGAACAACACCGACAACAAGGGCGCCTCCTACGGCACGCACGAGAACTACCTGATGAAGCGGGAAACGCCCTTCACCGACATCGTGCGCCACCTCACCCCCTTCTTCGTCTCCCGCCAGGTCGTCACCGGCGCCGGACGCGTCGGCATCGGCCAGGACGGCCGCGACCACGGCTTCCAGATCAGCCAGCGCGCCGACTACTTCGAGGTCGAGGTCGGCCTGGAGACCACCCTCAAGCGCCCGATCATCAACACGCGCGACGAACCGCACTCCGACGCCGAGAAGTACCGCCGGCTCCACGTGATCATCGGAGACGCCAACCTCTCGGAAATCTCCACCTACCTCAAACTCGGCACGACCGCACTGGTCCTCTCCATGATCGAAGACCAGTTCATCAACGTCGACCTCGCCGTCGACCAGCCCGTGCGCACCCTCCACCAGGTCTCCCACGACCCCGACCTCCACCACCTGATCACGCTGCGCAGCGGCCGGACACTCACCGCGGTGCAGCTCCAGATGGAGTACTTCGAGCTGGCGCGCAAGTACGTCGACGAGCGGTTCGGCACGGACGCCGACGAGCAGACCAAGGATGTCCTCACTCGGTGGGAGGACGTCCTGGGCCGGCTGGAGACCGACCCCATGAGCCTGTCCGGCGAGCTGGACTGGATCGCGAAGCGGGAACTGCTGGAGGGCTACCGCAGGCGCGACGGACTCGACTGGGACGCGGCCCGGCTGCACCTGGTGGACCTCCAGTACGCGGACGTACGCCCGGAGAAGGGCCTGTACAACCGCCTGGCGGCCCGCGGCAAGATGAAGCGGCTGCTGGAGGAACCGGCCGTCGAGCGCGCCGAGGGCAAGCCCCCGGAGGACACCCGGGCCTACTTCCGGGGCCGGTGCCTGGAGCAGTACGCGGACGACGTGGCGGCGGCCTCGTGGGACTCGGTGATCTTCGACCTCCCGGGCCACGACTCCCTCCAGCGCGTGCCCACGCTGGAGCCCCTGCGGGGGACGCGGGCGCACGTGAAGGAGCTCCTGGACCGCTGCCGCACGGCGGAGGACCTGGTACGGGTGCTGTCCGGCCGCTGAGCGGGGCCCGACGCCATCGGCGGCCCGGACGGGGCCTGAAAGGGCCCCGGTCTGGGAATCATGGGAACACCCGGACGTTGTGAAAGTGCGGGGACGAATGTCGGACCCTCCTTGTAGGGTCCGGCATAAGGTCTGATCTTGGGAGTGGTCCCGGTCCGGGACCACTCGACGTGAGCGTGCGAACCGAGCGGGGTGAGGTAGACATGGCGACCAAGGACACCGGCGGCGGACAGCAGAAGGCGACGCGCTCGACCGAGGAGGTCGAGGAGGCTGCGGTCGAGGAATCGACCGACCTCAAGGAACGCCAGGAAAAGCTCTCCGACGACGTCGACTCGGTACTTGACGAAATCGATGATGTGCTCGAGGAAAATGCCGAGGACTTCGTGCGCTCCTTCGTCCAGAAGGGCGGCGAGTGATTTAGCCTTCGAATCGAAGATTAGATCCTCGGGGGAGGGCAAGTGTCGGGGGCGGAAAAGCGATGTCCGCGGTGTGGCTTGCTCAAGCCGCTTGAGGCCTTCGCTTCCCACCGGGCCATGCGGGACGGCCTGCAGTGTTACTGCAGGCCGTGCGCGGCCGAGTACCTGTCGACCCGCTGCAAAGCATGCCGGGCCATCGAAGGCCGGGCGGGTCACCTCAAGCGTTCCTACGGCGTCACCGAGGAGGAGCGCGACCTGATGATCGCAGCGCAGGGGGGCCTCTGCGGGATCTGCCAAGAGGCTCCTCCGGAGCACGTTGATCACGATCATCAGACGGGTAAGGTCCGAGGCGTACTGTGCTTCAGCTGTAACGCCGCACTGGGGCAGTTCAAGGATCGGCCGGACGTCATACGGCGTGCAGCCGCTTACGTGGAAGGAAACCTGTGGAACCCAACACTCGTAGCACAGGGCGTCTACCGGCAGCCTTCCTGACGCCGGGGTCCTCGTCCTTCATGGACTTCCTCGGGGCGCACTCGCCCGAGATGCTGCCGGGCAACCGGAAGCTGCCCGACGGCGTCATCGAGGCGCCGCACGGGACGACCATCGTGGCCGTCACCTTCCCCGGCGGGGTCGTGCTCGCCGGTGACCGGCGCGCCACCATGGGGAACATGATCGCTCAGCGGGACATCGAGAAGGTGTTCCCGGCCGACGAGTACTCCGCCGTCGGCATCGCCGGTACGGCGGGTCTCGCCGTGGAGATGGTGAAGCTGTTCCAGCTGGAGCTGGAGCACTTCGAGAAGGTGGAGGGGACGACCTTGTCCCTGGAGGGCAAGGCGAACCGGCTCTCGACCATGATCCGGAGCAATCTGGGGATGGCGATGCAGGGGCTGGCCGTCGTGCCGCTGTTCGCCGGGTACGACGAGGCCAAGGAGAAGGGCCGGATCTTCTCCTACGACGTGACCGGCGGCCGCTCCGAGGAGCACGGCTTCGCCGCCACCGGTTCCGGTTCGATCTTCGCCAAGGGTTCGATGAAGAAGCTGTTCCGGCCCGACCTGACGGAGGAGCAGGCCACCACTTTGGTCGTGCAGGCGTTGTACGACGCCGCCGACGACGACTCGGCGACGGGTGGGCCGGACCTCTACCGGCACATCTATCCGATCGTCACCGTCATCACCGATGAGGGTTTCCGCAGGCTGACCGACGACGAGTCGCAGGAAATCGCCCGTACGGTCACCAACCGTCGGCTCGAGCAGCCGGACGGCCCGCGCGCCGCCCTGCTCTGACCATCCGTCGCCCCGTAGGACCCAGAAGAAAGGGACGGACAGCCGGTGTCGACTCCGTTCTATGTGTCACCCCAGCAGGCCATGGCCGACCGGGCGGAATACGCCCGGAAGGGCATCGCCCGTGGTCGCAGCCTCGTCGTGCTGCAGTATGCCGACGGCATCGTGTTCGTCGGGGAGAACCCGTCCCGTGCGCTGCACAAGTTCAGCGAGATCTATGACCGGATCGGCTTCGCGGCCGCCGGCAAGTACAACGAGTACGAGAACCTGCGGATCGGTGGTGTGCGGTACGCGGATCTGCGCGGGTACACCTATGACCGTGATGATGTGACGGCCCGTGGGCTGGCGAACGTGTACGCGCAGACGCTGGGCACGATCTTCTCCAGTGCGGGTGAGAAGCCGTACGAGGTGGAGTTGGTCGTGGCGGAGGTCGGTGCGACGGCCGCGGGTGACCAGATCTACCGGTTGCCGCATGACGGGTCGATCGTGGACGAGCACGGTTCTGTCGCGGTGGGCGGCAACGCCGAGCAGATCAGTACGTTCCTGGACCAGCGGCACCAGGACGGGATGACGCTGTCCGAGGCGTTGAAGCTGGCGGTGCAGGCGCTGTCCAGTCAGGCGAACGGTGCGGACAAGTCGATTCCGGCGGAGCGGCTGGAGGTTGCGGTGCTGGACCGGACGCGGCCGCAGCAGCGGAAGTTCAAGCGGATCCGGGGCCGGCAGCTGGCGCGGCTGCTGGAGGCGGACGTGCCGGCGGCGGCGCAGGCCGATGCGGTGTCGAACGACGAGGGTCCGGAGGACGAGGCGCAGTAGTGCGTGCGGGGGAGCCCCGGTCCGCCCGTGAGGGTGGGTCGGGGCTTCGTCGTGTTCAGGGGGTGGGGGCGGGGCCGGAGGAGTCGCGGACGACGAGTTCGACGGGGATGTCGGGGGCGGTCCAGTGGTGGCCTTCGAGGACGGTGAGGAGGGCGGTCATGCCTTGTCGGCCGACGTGTTCGGCGGGCAGGCGGACGGTGGTGAGTTCGGGTTCGACGGCGGTGGCGAGGGCGAGGTCGTCGAAGCCGGTGACGGAGAGGTCCTGGGGGATGCGCAGGCCGAGGCGGCGGGCGGCTTTGCAGGCGCCGGCGGCGAGGATGTCGTCGTCGCAGATGACGGCGGTGGGCCGGGGGCCGGGGGTGGTGAGGGCGGTTTCGAGGGCGGTGCGGGCGCCGGTGACGGTGAGCGGGGCGCGTACGGTGCGCAGTTCGGCGGGGGCGGGGAGGAGGTCGGTGAGGGCGCGGGCGCGGGTGTGGAAGGTCCAGGAGTCGACGGCGGAGGCGAGGTGGAGGAAGCGGCGGTGGCCGTGGGTGAGGAGGTGTTCGACGGTTTGGCGCATGCCGTCGGCCATGGCGAGGTTGACGTGGGCGGCGGCGGTGTCGGAGGTGGGGTCGCTGTCGAGCATGACGAGGGGGAGGCCGTTGCCGCCGATGGCGTCGAGGGCGTCGGCGGCCATGGAGGAGGCGATGACTCCGTCGAGGGCCGCGCGGGCGGACGCGAACGGGTTGCGGGCGGGGCCGGTGCCGTCGGGGGAGGGGTAGAGGACGACGCCGAAGCCGTGTTCGGCGGCGACTTGGGCGGCGCCGGTGTAGACGCGGGCGAAGAATTCGTTGGTGAGGGCGGGGACGACGAGGAGGGCGGTGCGGGTGCTGCCGAGGCGGAGGTTGCGGGCGGCGAGGTTGGGGCGGTAGCCGAGGTGGGCGGCGGTTTCGCGGACGTGGGTGGCGGTGCGTTCGGAGACGCGGCCGCGCCATTTGTCGCCGAGGACGAGGGAGACGGTGGCCTGGGACACCCCGGCGGCGTTGGCGACGTCCCGGCTGGTGGGTCTCGTCACGCGGGGCTCCTGTTTGGCGAGGTCACGGGGGTGGGGGTGTGGGGGAGGGGGGCGGTCGTGTGGACTGGCGGGTTGTGGCCATGGTACGTATGGCGGGTCACGTTATACGTATTACTCCGGCTTGGTCCGGGCAGGAAGGGGCGGACATGGCCGCGGGTTACGCGGAGCTGCTCAGGACCCGGCATGCCGCGAGGCTGTTGGTGGGGACGCTCATAGGGCGGTTGCCGAACGCGACGGCGCCGATCGCGATCGTGTTGCTGACCCGGGCGGAGGGTGGCAGTTACAGCCTCGCGGGGGCGCTGGCGGCCGTGTACGGGGTGGCGAACGCGGTGGGGCAGCCGTTGCTGGGGCGGGCGGTGGATCTGTACGGGCAGCCGCGGGTGCAGTTGCCGGCGGCGCTGGTGTCGGCGCTGGGGATGGCGTGGCTGGCGCTCGCGGGGACGGGGTCGGTGGTCGCGGCGTACGCGGCGGTGGTGGTGGCGGGGCTGTTCACGCCGCCGCTGGAGGGCGGTCTGCGGGCGCTGTGGCCGTCGGTGCTGGGCGGCAAGGAGGAGCGGGTCCACGCGGCTTATGCGATGGACGCGGTGGCCCAGGAGGTCATGTTCACGGTCGGTCCGCTGCTGGTGACGCTGTTCGTGTCGCTGTGGGATCCGGCGGCCGCCCTGTTGCTGCTGAACGCGATCGGGGTGCTGGGCGCCCTGTCGGTGGTGGTGTCGCGGCCTTCGCGGGAGTGGCGTTCGGCGCCGCGTGAGGCGCACTGGCTGGGGGCCTTGCGCTCGCGGGGGCTGCTGGCGTTGCTGGGGGCGTTCTTCTTCGTGGGGACGGCGCTCGGCTCGATCACGGTGGCGGGTGTGGCGTACGCCGACGGTCATGGCGGTCAGGCGGTGTACGGCTGGCTGATGGCTGCTCTGGGGCTGGGTGCGCTGGTGGGCGGGGTGCTCTACGGGGCCCGGCAGTGGCCGGGGGCGCCGGAGCGGCGGCTGCGGCTGCTGGTGGCGCTGCTGGCGGCGTGTTACCTGCCGCTGATGCTGGTGCCGGGGGTGGTGGCGATGACGGCGCTGACGGCGCTGGCGGGGGTGTTCCTGGCGCCGGCGATCGCCTGTGCGTTCATCGTGGTGGACCGGCACGCTCCGGCGGGGACGGTGACGGAGGCGTTCTCGTGGCTGGTGACGTTCTTCGGGGTGGGTGCGGCGATCGGGACGGCGGCGGCGGGTCCGGCCGTGGAACTGGGTGGAACGGCGGCCGGTTTCGGTGTGGCGGGCGTGGCGGGAGGTGCCGCGTTCCTGGTGCTGATGGCCACTCAGCGGGTGCTGGCTCGCGACGGGCGCGGCCGGGCGGTGGCGGGGCCGGCCGCGGAGGGTGCGGTCGAGGTGCCGGGGCAGGCCGGGAGGGCCCGCGCGGACGGCGTGTCGGAGCCCTTCCCGGGAAACTGATCGGAACCCCGGTCTCGAACCCGGTTTCAGAAGAGGGCAGAAGGCGTAATGTTCAGTCATGGACCGCCGCATTTTCGGGCTGGAGAACGAGTACGGCGTCACGTGCACGTTCAGGGGACAGCGCCGACTGTCACCTGACGAAGTGGCGCGCTACCTCTTCCGCCGTGTTGTGTCATGGGGCCGCAGCAGCAATGTCTTCCTGCGGAACGGCGCCCGCCTCTACCTCGACGTGGGTTCGCATCCGGAATATGCAACTCCCGAATGCGACAACCTGACCGAGCTGGTCACCCACGACAAGGCCGGCGAGCGCATTCTCGAAGGCCTGCTCGTCGATGCCGAACGCCGCCTGCACGAGGAGGGGATCGCGGGCGACGTCTACCTCTTCAAGAACAACACCGACTCGGCGGGCAATTCGTACGGCTGCCACGAGAACTACCTCGTGGCGCGGCACGGTGAATTCTCCCGTCTGGCGGACATCCTCATTCCGTTCCTCGTCACGCGCCAGCTGATCTGTGGTGCGGGCAAGGTGCTGCAGACGCCCCGGGGCGCGGTGTACTGCGTGAGCCAGCGCGCCGAGCACATCTGGGAGGGTGTCAGCTCGGCCACCACCCGGTCCCGGCCGATCATCAACACGCGGGACGAGCCGCACGCGGACGCCGAGCGCTACCGCCGGCTGCACGTGATCGTCGGGGACTCGAACATGTCCGAGACGACCATGCTGCTCAAGGTGGGTGCCACGGACCTGGTGCTGCGGATGATCGAGGCGGGGACCGTGATGCGGGACCTGACCTTGGAGAACCCGATCCGGGCGATCCGCGAGGTCAGCCATGACATCACCGGTCAGCGCAAGGTGCGGCTGGCCAGCGGGCGCGAGGCCTCGGCGCTGGAGATCCAGCGGGAGTACTACGACAAGGCGCTGGACTTCGCGGAGCGGCGGGGTATCCGTACGGGTGTCGTGGAGCAGGTGCTGGAGCTGTGGGGCCGTACCCTCGACGCGATCGAGGCGGAGGACCTGGACCGGATCGGGACCGAGATCGACTGGGTCATGAAGTACCAGCTCATCGAGCGGTACCGGGGCAAGCACAACATGACGATGTCGAACCCGCGGGTCGCCCAGATAGACCTCGCGTACCACGACATCCACCGCCGGCGCGGGCTGTACTACCTGCTGGAGCGCAAGGGGCAGGCGGCCCGGATCTGCAACGACCTCAAGATCTTCGAGGGCAAGTCGGTGCCCCCGCAGACGACGCGGGCGCGGCTGCGCGGCGATTTCATCCGCCGGGCGCAGGAGCAGCGGCGGGACTTCACCGTCGACTGGGTGCACCTCAAGCTGAACGACCAGGCGCAGCGGACGGTGTTGTGCAAGGACCCGTTCCGGTCGGTGGACGACCGGGTGGAGAAGCTGATCGCCGGTATGTAGGTGCCGGTGGGTGGCGTCAAAGTGTGACATCTCACTGATCTTGGCCGGGGCCCCGTTCGTATCTCGTACGGGGCCCTGTCCACGCCTTAGAGTGGCGGGCGACCGCGTTGCCGTCTGAGATCTGAGGAACACGTGCGCCGACTTGCCGGCCTGCTGGTCGTACCCCTTCTGCTGCTGACGACGGCAGCCTGCGGTGACGACAGCGGCTCCGACTCCGCCCAGATGCAGAACGGGGCGCCCGCGATCACGAAGGGCGCCAAGTTCGGGGAGAAGCCGACCCTGTCGAAGGGGAAGGGTGACCCGCCGAAGGAATTGAAGGTGGTGGTCGTGAGCGAGGGCAAGGGCCCGGTGCTCAAGGCCAAGGACATCGCCCAGGTCAATTACTACGGGCAGGTGTGGGACGGCAAGGAGCCCTTTGACGAGAGCTTCAGCAAGGGCAAGACGTTCGACGTGACCCTCGGCGCGGGCCAGGTCATCAAGGGCTGGGACCAGGGTCTGCAGGGGCAGAAGGTCGGCAGCCGGGTCGAGCTGGTGATCCCGCCGGACCTCGGTTACGGCGCGCAGGGTTCGGGCGAGAAGATCAAGCCGAACGCGACGCTCGTGTTCGTGGTGGACATCGTCAAGGGGACGACCGTCCCGGTTTCGGCGACGGGCAAGGAAGTCCCGCAGGACAACAAGGACCTGCCGAAGATCGGTACGAACACGGACGGCAAGGAAGTGTCCGTGACCATCCCGAAGGACACCGCGGCGCCCGGGAAGCTGGTCTCGAACTACGTCCTGGAGGGTGACGGCCCGGTCGTGAAGGACACCGACACGGTCGTGGTGAAGTTCAACGGGAAGACGTGGAAGGACGACAAGACCTTCGAGAGCACGTACGCCACCGACTCGGTGGTGCCGTGGCCGATGTCCGACCTGTCGGTCAAGGGTCTCAAGGACGGCATCCTGGGCAAGAAGGCCGGCAGCCGGATCCTGCTGGTGATCCCGCCGGACCAGGCGTTCGGCGACAAGGAGCAGGGGACGATCCCGGCGAATTCGACTCTGGTGTTCAGTCTGGACATCCTGTCGGTGATGTAAGACTGGTTCCGGTTTCCCCGGCTCCGGCCGGGGGCGCCTCCTGTTGGTTCGTATGAGGAGCAGTTCCGTGAGCGACAAGCTCGAAAAGCCCGAGATCGACTTCCCCGAGGGCCCCGCCCCGACCGAGCTCGTGGTCGAGGACATCTGGGTGGGCGACGGCGCCGAGGCCAAGGTCGGTGCGTTCGTCAAGGTCCACTACGTGGGTGTGGCGTTCTCGACCGGCGAGGAGTTCGACGCCTCCTGGAACCGCGGCAGCGCGCTGGAGTTCCAGCTGGGTGTCGGCCAGGTCATCAAGGGCTGGGACCAGGGTGTCCAGGGCATGAAGGTCGGCGGCCGCCGCAAGATCACGATCCCGGCGGACCTCGCGTACGGTGACCGTGGCGCGGGCGGCGGCGTGATCGCCCCGGGCGAGACGCTGATCTTCGTGTGCGACCTGATGGCCGCCTGAGCGACGCGCCGTCACACCGTCGGGGCCCCTGCCGTGAGGCGGGGGCCCTCGCTTTTGCCGGGGACCTCCGGGGCGGTACGGTCAACGGTCACGGGTGTGTACGCCGGCGGGTGTACGTCGGGAAGGGCGGAAGGGCGTCGATGGCGATTGCCAAGGCCGAGCGGCTGATGAACCTGGCGCTGTGCCTGCTGGGGACCCGCAGGCCGCTGAGCAAGCGTGAGCTGCGGGGTTCCATCGAGGCGTACCTGGAGGCGGGGAACGACGAGTCCTTCAACCGCATGTTCGAGCGGGACAAGGACGATCTGCGGGAACTCGGCCTGGTGATCGAGACGGTGGAGAACCTGGAGGGCGAGACCGGCTACCTGGCCCGCCGGGACAGCAACCGGCTTCCGCCGGTCTCCCTGGACGCCGAGGAGGCCGCGGCCCTCGGGCTCGCGGCCAAGGTGTGGCAGCAGGCCCGGCTGGCGGGCGCCGCGAGCGGGGCGCTGCAGAAGCTGCGGGCGGGCGGGATGCCGGAGGCCGGTGATCCGTACGAGGGCCAGCACAGCGCGATCGAGCCGCGCATCCCGGTCCACGAGGCGGCCTTCGAGCCGCTGATGCTGGCCTGCCGGGACCGGCGGCCGGTGGTGTTCGACTACCGCAAGTCGACCGCCGCGCACCCCGCGACGCGGCAGGTCGAGCCGTGGGCGCTGGAATGCTGGCGGGGCCACTGGTACCTGGCGGGCTTCGACCGCGACCGCGGGGCGGAGCGGGTGTTCCGGCTGTCGCGGATCACCGGCAAGGTCCGCTCGCGGGCCGGGAAGTACACGGCGCCGGTGCCGGACGTGGTGACGGTGCGGGAGACCGTGGCGCGCTGGGCCGGGGAGAGCGCGGAGCGCACGGCGCGGATCCGGCTGCGCGCCGGGGCCGGGTACCCGCTGCGCGCCAAGGCCACCTCCGTCAAGGAGGGCGCCGACGGCTGGGACGAGCTGGAGATCCCGTACGGGCACGGCCTGGACGCCTGGCTGGTGGAGTTCGGCCCGGACGTGGTGGTGGTGGAGCCCGCGGACCTGCGGGCGGACGTGGTGGACCGGCTGCGCGCGGTCGCGCTCGGCTGACCGGGCCGCGGCGGGAGCGGCGCCGGGGAATTTCCGTACCGCTCGGATGTCATGAACGCACGCCCTGAGGGGGAGACGTACCAGCATGGCTGCGAACGCCATTGACCAGACCCGCCGGATGCTGTCCCTGGTGACGTATCTGCGCGAACGCCCCGGGGCGCACGTCGCCGACGTCGCGCGCGCCTTCGGGATCACCGAGGACGAGCTGATCTCGGACCTCGACGTGCTGCCCATGTGCGGGACCAGCTTCCGGGGCGGGGACCTGCTCGACATCGACACCGACGGGGAGCGCATCTGGTGGCGCAACCCCGACGCGTCGGGGGAGTCGACGGCGGAGCCGCTGCGGCTGGCCGCCGACGAGGCGACCGCGCTGCTGGTCGCCGCCCGCGCGGTGGCGACCCTGCCCGGGCTGCGCGCGAGCGACCGGGACGCGCTGCTGCGGGCCACCGCGAAGCTGGAAGCGGCCGCGGGCGAGGCGGCGGGGGCCAGCTCCCGGCTGTCGGTGACGTTCGAGTCCGAGGGCGGGGTCTTCGCGGACGTGGACCGGGCCATCGCGGAGCGCCGCCGACTGTGGCTGCGCTACTACTCGCCCGCCCGGGACGAGCTGACCGAGCGCAAGGTCGACCCGATCAGGCTGTTCGCGGTGGGCCACACGTACATGGAGGGGTGGTGCCACCTGTCCGAGGCCCGGCGCACCTTCCGCCTGGACCGGGTCGCGGAGATCCGGCTGCTGGACGAGCGGGCCGAGCCGCCCGCGATCGAGCCGCGCGACCTGTCCGAGGGGCTGGTCCAGCCGGCCGCGGAGGACCCGGAAGTCGTGGTCGAGGTCGGGCCCGGCGGGCGCTGGGTCGCCGAGTACTACCCGCACGACAGTGCCGAGGAGCTGGCCGGGGGCGGCCTGCGGATCACCCTGCGCAGCCCCGATCCGGCCTCGCTGCGCCGCCTCGCGCTGCGGCTGGGCCGGGAGGGGCGGATCGTGTCGCCCCCGGAGCTGGCGGAGAGCGCGTGCAGCGCCGCACGAGCGGCACTCGCGGGATACGGGGAACAGGGCTAGGGGGAGCGATGCCGTCATCACCGGGGGGCGGTCCGGTCACCTTCAAGGCGGGGTGCCCGCAGTGCCGGGGGCGTTTCGAGCTCGCGGCGGGCGCGCTGCGCCTGGCGATCGGCGGCAGCCGCCGCAGCACGTTCTACTCGTTCACCTGCCCCCAGTGCGGGGCGCAGGTGCGCAAGCCCGCCGGGGAACGGATCGTGGAGCTGCTGACGGGCGGCGGGGTGAGCACCCTGCGCAGCGTGTGAGGCGGTGCCGGCGCTAGGCTCCTCCCATGCTGTGGCCGATGCTCGCAATTGCCCTGGGTTTCCTCGGTCTCGTCGTGCTGGCGGTGCCGGCCGTGCGGGTCTTCCTGGAGGTGCGGCGGCTGTCGGCCCAGGTGGCCGAGGCCAGCCGCCGGGTCACCGAGGCCGCGGGCGACCTGGAACGGGCCGCCTCGGACCTGGCCAGGGCCGGCCGGGCGGCGAGCCGGTAGGCGTACCCTCGTAGCAACCTGGCGTACGGGGCCGTACCATCCCCGCACCGACCCGGGTCCGCCCACCCCCCTCGGGGCCGGGACGACCCCGGGGCATTGCCGGGCGTTAACCCCTGGGGGTTACGATCCATGCAGGAGCGGTGGCGGGATCCTCGTCCCGGCCCGCCCGCCACCCAACCAGCCGTTTCGGTGAGAAGGAAGTCAGCCCATGATCGGCAATCTGAAGCCTCTTGAGATCCTCCTGATCATCGCCGTGATCTTCCTGCTGTTCGGCGCCAAGAAGCTCCCCGACATGGCGCGCTCCCTCGGCAAGTCGGCCCGCATCCTCAAGAGCGAGGCCAAGGCGATGAAGCAGGACGGCCAGGCCGAGGAAGCCGCCGCCGCCCCCGTCGCGGACCAGGCCCCGCAGCAGCCGGCCGCTCCGCGCACCATCCAGGCCTCTCCCGGTGACGTCACCAGCGCCCGTCCGGTCGGCGAGCCGAACCGCACCACCCAGGGCTGACGGCCCGCGGCCGCACCGGTCACGCCAGTCATCTGCAACGAGACAAGGGACGTGGGTTGCTCAAGTCTGCCCGCAAGCAGGGTCAAGCGCACAAGGACGCCGAAGGGCGGATGCCCCTTGTCGAGCACCTGCGTGAGCTGAGAAACCGCCTGATGAAGTCGGTCCTGGCGATCCTCGTGATCACCGTGGTGGCGGCCTTCTTCTACAAGGACCTCATCGACTTCATGCTCAAGCCGATGCTGGACTCCGTGGGCTGTACCAACGGGGTGGTCTCGCAGCGCAACGGCCGTCCCTGCGCCGACATGACCGTGAACGGTCTCATCGCACCGTTCTCGATCGCCCTCAAGGTCTCGCTCACCGCCGGTGTGGTGCTGTCCGCACCGGTGTGGCTCTACCAGCTGTGGGCGTTCGTCGCCCCGGGTCTGCACAGCCACGAGAAGAAGTACGCCGTCGGCTTCGTCGCGGCCGGAGCGCCGCTGTTCGCCGCCGGCGCCGTCCTCGCGTACAAGATCCTTCCGCAGACCGCGATGATCCTGCTGGAGTTCACCCCCGACAACGCGCGCAACCTGCTGCCGGTCGACGACTACCTCGACCTCGTCACGCGCATGGTCGTGGTGTTCGGCCTGGCCTTCGAGCTGCCGCTGCTGCTGATCCTGCTCAACTTCACCGGTATGCTGACCGCGAAGCGGCTGGCGAGCTGGTGGCGGATCATGGTGCTCGGCATCACGATCTTCGCGGCGTTCGCGACGCCCACCGGTGACCCGCTCACCATGATGTCGCTGGCCGCCCCGATCATCGCCCTGTACTTCGTCGCGCTGGGCCTCTGCCTGATCAACGACCGCAGGCGCAAGCGCCGCAACCCCGACGCGGGCCTGGACGACGACGAGGCCTCCGTACTGGACCTGACGCCCGCGCCCATCGGAGCGGTGGAGGCGGCCCCGGCCCCCTCGGCCCTGCCCGGGCAGGCCGACGGCGGGCGTGAACGGATCAACGGGTACGACGACGCGACCTGACGGTTCCCGGGCCGCCCGGCCCGGTCATCGGGCCGGTCGTCGGGCCGGTCATCGGGCTCCCGTTAAAGATCCGACTGTTGTCACAGGCGGCGGGTAGGCTCGAAGACAAGATGACCGAAGAACTCTCACCCGCGCAGCGGTACGCCGCCGCCCGGATCCGCGCCGCCGAAGAGGCCACCGCCCTGGCTCCCTTCCGCAAGATGTACGAATTCGGCCTGGATCCGTACCAGGTCGAGGCCTGCCGGGCCCTGGAGTCGGGCAAGGGCGTCCTCGTCGCCGCCCCCACCGGGTCGGGCAAGACCATCGTCGGCGAATTCGCCGTGCACCTCGCGCTGCGGCAGGGCCGCAAGTGCTTCTACACCACGCCGATCAAGGCGCTGTCCAACCAGAAGTACGCCGACCTCGTCAAGCGCTACGGCGCCGACAAGGTCGGCCTGCTGACCGGCGACAACAGCGTCAACTCCGAGGCGCCGGTGGTCGTGATGACCACCGAGGTGCTCCGCAACATGCTCTACGCGGGCTCCCAGTCGCTGCTCGGCCTCGGCTACGTGGTCATGGACGAGGTGCACTACCTCTCCGACCGGTTCCGCGGAGCCGTCTGGGAGGAAGTGATCATCCACCTCCCGGAGTCGGTGACCCTGGTCTCGCTCTCCGCCACCGTGTCCAACGCCGAGGAGTTCGGCGACTGGCTCGACACCGTGCGCGGCGATACCGAGGTGATCGTCTCCGAGGAGCGGCCCGTGCCGCTGTGGCAGCACGTCATGGCCGGCCGCAAGGTCTACGACCTCTTCGAAGAGGAGTCCGACCACGGCGGCCGCGGCTCCGCGCGCCGCGAGGTCAACCCCGACCTGCTGCGCATGGCGCGGGAGGAGAACAGCCGCACGTACAACCCGAAGGAGCGGCGGCGCGGCAAGATGGTCCGCGAAGCGGACCGCGAGCGCGAGCGGCGCTCCCGCGGCCGGATCTGGACCCCGAGCCGGCCCGAGGTCATCGCCCGCCTCGACAACGAGGACCTGCTCCCCGCCATCAACTTCATCTTCAGCAGGGCCGGCTGCGAGGCCGCCGTCCAGCAGTGCCTGTACGCAGGGCTGCGGCTCAACGACGACGGCGCCCGCCTGCGGGTCCGGGAGATCGTCGAGGAACGGACCTCCTCCATCCCCACCGAGGACCTGCACGTCCTCGGGTACTACGAATGGCTCGAAGGGCTGGAGCGGGGCATCGCCGCGCACCACGCCGGCATGCTGCCGACCTTCAAGGAGGTCGTGGAGGAACTCTTCGTCCGCGGCCTGGTCAAGGCCGTCTTCGCCACCGAGACCCTCGCGCTCGGCATCAACATGCCCGCGCGCACGGTGATCCTGGAGAAGCTGGTCAAGTGGAACGGCGAGCAGCACGCCGACATCACCCCCGGCGAGTACACGCAGCTCACCGGCCGGGCCGGGCGGCGCGGCATCGACGTCGAGGGCCACGCGGTGGTGCTGTGGCAGCGCGGCATGGACCCGGTGGCGCTCGCCGGGCTCGCCGGCACCCGTACGTATCCGCTGCGCTCCAGCTTCAAGCCCTCGTACAACATGGCCGTGAACCTGGTGCAGCAGTTCGGGCGGCACCGCTCGCGCGAGCTGCTGGAGACCTCGTTCGCCCAGTTCCAGGCGGACCGCTCGGTCGTCGGCATCTCCCGGCAGGTGCAGCGCAACGAAGAGGGTCTGGACGGCTACCGGGAGGGCATGACCTGCCACCTCGGGAACTTCGAGGAGTACGCGCGGCTGCGCCGCGACCTCAAGGACCGCGAGACGGAGCTCGCCAAGCAGGGCGCGGCGCAGCGGCGGGTGCAGGCGGCCGGCTCGCTGGAGAAGCTCAAGCCGGGCGATGTCATCCACGTGCCGACCGGCAAGTTCGCCGGGCTCGCGCTCGTCCTGGACCCGGGCATGCCGGCCGGGCGGTCCAACGGCCACCGCGGGTACGAGTACACCGAGGGGCCGCGGCCGCTGGTGCTCACCGTGGAGCGGCAGGTCAAGCGGCTCGCCGCGATCGACTTCCCGGTCCCGGTGGAAGCCATCGACCGGATGCGGATCCCCAAGACCTTCAACCCGCGCTCCCCGCAGTCCCGTCGGGACCTGGCTTCGGCCCTGCGGGCCAAGGCCGGGCACATAGTCCCCGAACGGCGGGGACGCGGGCGGGCCGCGGCGGCCGACGACCGCGAGATCGCCCGGCTGCGCGCCGAACTGCGGGCGCACCCCTGCCACGGCTGTGACGAGCGCGAGGACCACGCCCGCTGGGCGGAGCGCTACCACCGGCTCAAGCGTGACACCGTGCAGCTGGAACGGCGCATCGAGGGGCGCACGAACACCATCGCCCGCACCTTCGACCGGATCCACGCGCTGCTGACCGAGCTGGACTACCTGCGCGAGGACGAGGTCACCGTGCACGGCAAGCGGCTCGCCCGGCTGTACGGGGAGCTGGACCTGCTGGCGTCCGAATGCCTGCGCGAGGGCGTGTGGGAGGGGCTGAACCCGGCCGAACTGGCCGCCTGCGTCTCGGCGCTGGTGTTCGAGGCCCGCCAGTCCGACGACGCGGTGGCGCCCAAGGTGCCGGGCGGCGCGGCGAAGGCGGCGCTCGGCGAGATGGTCCGGATCTGGGGCCGGCTCGACGCGCTGGAGGAGGAACACCGCATCAACCAGGCGGAGGGCGTGGGCCAGCGCGAGCCGGACCTCGGCTTCGCGTGGGCCGCCTACCAGTGGGCGTCCGACAAGAGCCTGGACGAGGTGCTGCGCGAAGCGGAGATGCCCGCGGGTGACTTCGTACGCTGGTGCAAGCAGGTCATCGACGTGCTCGGGCAGATCGCGGCGGCGGCGCCCCCGTCCTCCGCCCCGCCGTCCTCGCAGAGCGGCAGCACGGTGGCGCGAAATGCCCGCAAGGCCGTGGACGCCCTGCTTCGGGGTGTCGTGGCCTACAGCTCCGTCGGCTAAGCGGATTTGGGTCTTCCTCCGAGAGGCGGGAGGGCCGGATCTCATCTCTTGCCATGATCGATCGAACGTGTCCTGTGCGACGATCGAAACATGAGTGGGGGAACGGACGAAGGGCCGAGACGGGTCGGTCGGCCACGCGCCGATCAGCACAGACGGCACAGCGGCCGACCGCCGCGCGAGGAACTCCTGTGCGCGGCGGCCGAGCTGTTCACGGTACGGGGCTACGCGGCGACCACCACGCGGACCGTCGCCGAACGGGCCGGAATGCGCCAGGCGACGATGTACCACTACTTCGCGGGCAAGGAGGAACTCCTCGCCGAGCTGCTGGAGTCCACGGTCGCGCCCTCACTGGCGCTGGCCCGCCGGCTGCTGGCCGATACCGCACTGCCCGCCGCGCGGCGGCTGTGGGAGCTGTGCCGCTCCGATGTGCTGCTGCTGTGCGGAGGCCCGTACAACCTGGGCGCGCTCTACCTGTTGCCGGAGGTGGGCGGAACACGCTTCACCCGGTTCCACCGGATGCGCGCGGAACTGCGCGACGCGTACCGGGAGTTGTTGCGGGCCACCTCCGTCGGGGCCGAACTGGCCGGTGACCGGGACGGGTTGGCCCTGCGCAACGACCTCGTGTTCGGCCTCATCGAGGGGGTCATGCTCGTCCACCGCTCCGACCCGGCGCGGCCGGTCGCGGCCTTCGCGGAAGCGGCCGCGGACGCGGCGTTGCGGGTCGCGGGGGTCAGGGAGAAGCCGTCGGGCCCCTGAGGCCGTTCGGGTTCAGGAGCCGCCTTCCCAGCCGGGCAGGTCGTCCCAGGCCTGCAGGGTCAGCCCGCTCTCCAGGCTGTGGGCGGCGCCGGTCAGGGGGTCGGTGAACGCGAGGCGCCGGGCCAGCAACTGGAGCGGACGCCGGTAGTCCGCCGGATCCGCGGCCGCGGTGACCACCGGATAGACCGGGTCGCCGAGGATGGGCAGGCCAAGGGCGTTCATGTGCACCCGCAGCTGGTGGGTGCGACCGGTGTGCGGCGTCAGCCGGTAGCGGCCCAGCCCCCCGCGGGCGGCGAGGAGTTCGACGACGCTCTCCGCATTGGGTTCGGCGCCCGGGACCTCCACCGCCGCCATCTGACCGCGGACCTTCTCGATGCGGCTGCGCACCGTACGCGGGAGGCGGACCTGCGGATCGTGGTGTGCGACGGCCTCGTACTCCTTGAACACCTTCCGCTGCTCGAACAGCGACTGGTAGGCGCCCCGGTCCTCGGGGCGGACGCTGAACATCACCAGTCCGGCGGTCAGCCGGTCGAGGCGGTGCGCCGGGCTGAGGGCGGGCAGGTCCAGCTCGGTGCGCAGCCGCGCCAAGGCGGTCTGGAAGACGTGGCTGCCGCGCGGGGTCGTCGCCAGGAAGTGCGGCTTGTCCACGACCAGCAGGTGCTCGTCGCGGTGGACGACGCGGATCGGGAACGGCACGACCGGCTCGGGCGGCATGTCCCGGTGGAACCACAGGAAGGCGCCCGGCTCGTACGGGTCCCGGGGGCGCAGGACGCGGCCGCCGGGCCCCAGCACCCGGCCCGATTCCAGCAGCCGCGCCATGGACTCGGCGCCGCGGGTGCCGGCGTAGCGGGCGGTGAGGTAGGCGCCGAGGTCCGGCCACAGGCCCTCCGGGTCGGGAGGCAGCCGCAGGCGGACCGGGTCGATGCCGGCCCGCTGGGGCAGGGGTGCGGGAGGGATGTGGGATCTGCGTCTCATCGGGGTCCAGCGTAGGCCCTGTCCGGGCGGCTACCGGCGGGCGAAGGTGCGCCGGTGGACGGGGTCCGGGTGATCGCTGCGCGGGGCGCCGTCGGTGACGGTGGCGCCGCGCCCCCTCCGTCGGCGGGGCTGGGTGGGTGCGGCGCCGTCGCGCGGAGCGGGCCCGGCTGCGCCGGGCTTTGCGGGGCTCCGCCCCGCGACCCCGCGCCTCAAACGCCGGCGGGGCTGGAGGTGGCGGCCCGGCGCCTCAGGTGTCGGCGGGGCTGGATGTGACGCCGGCGGGGCCGGATGTGACGCCGCGGGGCTGGAAGTGGCGGCCCCGCGCCTCAGGTGTCGGCGGGGCTGGATGGGGTGGTCCGGCGCCTCAAGTTTCGGCGGGGCTGGAGGTGACGCCGGGGGCTGGGTGGGGTGGCCCGGCGCCGCGATCCTGGGGGTCAGGCGGCTGCGGCGGGTTCTTGTTCGGCTTCTACCTTGGCGTTCCAGTCGCGCTTGATCGCCCGCCAGGCCTCGTCCGTCTGGCCCAGGCGCCAGTAGCCGGAGATCGAGAGGCGTTCGCGGGGGATGCCGCGGGTCACGCGGAGGTGGTGGCGGAGGTCCTTGACGAAGCCCGCCTCGCCGTGGACGAAGGCGTGCACGTCGCGGGAGGGGAACTCCAGCGCCGAGACCGCCTCCACCAGGGCCTCGCCGATCGGGCGGTCGCCGCGGTGGAGCCAGACCGGGACGACACCGTCCGGGGTGGCGATCTTCTGCTGGTCGGCGGGTCCGTCGATCTCCACGAACGCGTGCACCACCGCGCCGGCCGGCATCCGCTCCATCGCCGCGCCGATCGCCGGCAGCGCGCTCTCGTCACCCGCCAGCAGGTGCCAGCCCGCCGTCGGCATCGGGGCGTACGCGCCGCCGGGGCCGAGGAAACGTACCTCCTCGCCCGGCTGGACGGAGGCCGCCCAGGGGCCGGCGAGGCCCTCGTCGCCGTGTACGACGAAGTCGAGGGTCAGCTCCCCGTGTACCGGGTCCCAGTTGCGGACGGTGTACGCGCGCTGGCGCGGCCACTCCTCGCGCGGGTGCTCGGCGCGGATCCGCTCCAGGTCCCAGGGCGTGGCGTAGGTGACGCCCTCGGGGGCGAAGAGGAGCTTCACGTAGTGGTCGGTGAACTCGCCCGCGCCGAATCCGGTCAGCCCGTCACCGCCCAGCACCACCCGCACCATGTGCGGCGTCAGCCGCTCCGTGTGTACGACGACGGCGGTGCCGACTGTGCGGGCGCGTCCTTCTGCCACGGCGTCTCCCCTGACTCCCCAGAAACTTAGGTTCCCCTAAGTTAGCATCTCATCGCCGGAGTGCGCTGCCCAGACGTGCCACCGCTCCGCCCAGACCCCATCGGCGGGCCAGCGCCTCGACCATTTCAGGATGCGCCGGCGCCGTCGGGAGCGCCGGGTCGAAGGCGGGCAGCGGGACGTCCGGGGCGACCTTGACCACCTTCGGGGCCACCGCCAGGTAGGGCCGGGACTCGTCCAGCCGCTTGCGCTGCGTCGGGGTCAGCTTCGACCTCGGGTCGTCGATCGCCGCGATGATCCCCGGCAGGCCGCCGAACGCGTCCAGCAGCTTGGCCGCCGTCTTCTCGCCGATCCCGGGGACACCCGGCAGGCCGTCGCTCGGGTCCCCGCGCAGCAGCGCCAGGTCCGCGTAGCCGGGCCCGTCCACCCCGTACTTCTCCCGCAGCCACGCCTCGTCCGTGAGCTGGAGCGAGCCCACGCCCTTGAGCGGGTACAGCACGCGGCGCTGCTTCTCGTCGTCGATGAGCTGGTACAGGTCCCGGTCGCCCGTGACGATGTCCACCGGGCCCGTGGCGCGGGCCGTGAGGGTGCCGATCACGTCGTCCGCCTCGTACCCGGCGACGCCCACCCGCGCGATCCCGAACGCGTCCAGCGCCGCTTCGATGATCGGCACCTGCGGGGTCAGCGTGTCGGGCGTCTCCTCCACGTCGGGGCCGTCCGGCGTCTCCTGCGCGACCCGGTGCGCCTTGTAGGAGGGGATCAGCTCCACTCGCCACTGCGGCCGCCAGTCGGCGTCCATACAGGCCACCAGGTCGTCGGGGCGGTGGTCCTGGACCAGCCGCCCGATGAAGTCGAGCAGGCCGCGCACGGCGTTGACGGGTGTGCCGTCCGGGGCCTTCACGGAGTCCGGCACGCCGAAGTACGCGCGGAAGTAGAGGGAGGCGGTGTCCAGGAGCATCAGGCGTCGTGTCGTCACGCTGACGATGATGCCGCAGCCGCCCCGGCGGCCCGCCGTCGGCGGCCGGTCCTGCCGTGAACGCGATTTGGGGGGCGGTTGCTGCGTAAGGTGCTTACAGCACACCGATGTGCGACGAGTGGACCACGGGCCGGCCGGCCCCGGCCCGCGTCGGAAACCCCCTAGGGGAGGGCAGCCCCGACATGAACGACAAGGACGGCAGGGACGGCAAGATCGGCACCGACGGCAGGGACGAGAAGGAGAAGGACGCCAAGGAGCAACCGCTTCGGGTGGGCGTCGCCGTACGCAAACGGCGCCGCGCCCTGCACCTGACCCTTGCCGTCGTATCGGCCCGCAGCGGCCTGTCCGTCCCCTTCCTGAGCCAGATAGAGAACGAGCGGGCCCGGCCCAGCATGCGTTCCCTGGAGCGGGTCGCGGACGCCCTCGAGACCACCGCCGTCGAACTGCTGGCCGCCTCCGACACCGCGCGCACGGTGGACCTGGTACGGGCCGGGGACGACTCCGGGCTGGCGCCCGCCCCGGGCGTGCGTCCCCTCGTACGGGGGCACCACCAACTGCACGCCCTGGAGTTCAGCGGGGACCAGGACGCCGGCCGCGAGTACCAGCACCGCAACGACGAGCTGATGTACGTCGTCGCGGGCGCCTGCCAGGTGGAGGCCGAAGGGCGGGCGTACCGGCTGGAGAGCGGCGACGCGCTGTTCCTGTCCGGCGGTGTGCGCCACCGCTGGCGGGCCGTGAGCGAGGACACCCGGCTCCTGGTCGTGGCGGTGGGCGAGCACATCCACGCCACGTCCGAGCCGCCCTCGCCGGAGCACTGAGCACAGTGCGGCGCGTCGTGTCGCTGGTGCCGTCGTTGACGGAGGCGGTGGCGGTGAGCGCGCCGGGCCGGCTCGTCGGGGTCACCGACTGGTGCACGCACCCCGGGGACCTCGCGGACGCGGTACGGATCGGCGGGACGAAGAACCCCGACGTGCCCGCGATCATCGGGCTGCGTCCGGACCTGGTCATAGCCAACGAGGAGGAGAACCGGCCCGCGGACCTCGCCGCGCTGGAGGCCGCCGGGGTGCGGGTGCTGGTCACCGAGGTCCGTACGCTGCCGCAGGCCTTCACCGAACTGGAACGCGTGCTGGTCGGGGCGCTGGGGCTGGCGCGGCCGGGCTGGCTGGACGACGCCCAGGCGGCGTGGGCCCGGGTGGTGCCGCTGCCCGCGGTGCGCGCGGTCGTACCGGTGTGGCGGCGGCCGTGGATGGTCCTGGGCCGGGACACCTTCGCCGGGGACGTCCTGGCCCGCCTCGGCGTGATCAACGTCTACGCCGGCCATGCCGGGCGCTATCCGCGGATCGGGCCGGACGAGCCTGCCGCCGCGGGCTGTGACCTGGTGGTCCTGCCGGACGAGCCGTACCGGTTCACGGCCGGGGACGGCCCCGAGGCCTTCCCGGGCCTGCCGGCCGCGCTCGTGAGCGGCCGGCATCTGACCTGGTACGGGCCCTCGCTGGTGCGGGCTCCGGCGGTGCTGTCGCAGGCCCTGGGGGCGGCGACGGCCTAGCGGGGCAGCAGCCGGCCGGTGAACAGGCCGCGCAGGGTGTGGGCGGTGGCGGCGAGCCAGGTCGTCAGCAGCGTCAGGAACAGGGCGGTGGCCAGCCAGGAGAAGGCGGTCAGGCCGGTGTGGCGGGCCAGGCCGGTGGCACCGGTCACGCAGGTGCCGACGGGGAAGGTCAGCGCCCACCAGGTCATCGCGAACCCCATGCCCGCCCGGGCCGCCCGGACCAGCATCGCGGCGGCGAGGGCCAGCCAGAGCAGGGCGAAGCCCGTCACGGGCACCCCGTAGACCACGGCGAAGGCGCCGAACGCGTGGGCGTAGGGCGCACCGATCGACAGCGGGGCCATGTCGGAGAGCTGGTTCACGGCGGTGGTCGACTGGCCGAGGGGACCCAGGACCAGGAACAGGGTCGGGGTCAGCGCAAGGGGCAGCGGCCCGCTGAAGACCAGGCGCCCGAAGACCAGGGGCAGCATCACCAGCGTGGCCAGCAGGCTCACGCCGAACAGGGCGTAGCAGCCCAGCAGCATCGCCTCGCGGGCCTGGCCGGCGGGCAGGTGGGGGATGAGCAGGGGGCCCACGGCGGCGGAGACCATGGGGGAGACCAGGGGCAGCAGCCACACGGGGGTGGCCTGGCCCGGCTCGATCCGGTGCCGCACCACCATCAGGTAGGGGACCAGTACGGCCATCAGCAGGCCGATCACGGTCCCGGCGGTGTACAGCACGGTGTCGGCGGCGACGGCCGCCGGGGTGCCGATGAGGTCCTTGCCGACGAGCAGGGTGCCGGCGCCGACGGCCAGCAGGGCCATCGCCAGGCAGCCGTAGAAGGGTGCCACGGCGGGGTCGAGGAGGTGGGTCCGCGCCTGGTCGCGGTGGTGGAGCCAGTGCCCGGCGCGTGCGGTGAGCAAGGCGGCGAGGGCCACGGCGGACAGCGCCCATACGAGCTGGCAGGCCACGCGCTGTCCGGGGAGCTGGTGGGGGAGGGTGGCGCCCGCGTTGGCGACGATCGCCGTGCCCATGACGCAGGCGTACCAGTTGGGACCGAGGTGGCGGAGCGCGGCGGCCTTGTGGGCGGGGTGCGCGGGTGCGGGGGTGGTGCGGGGTAGCACGCGGGTGGTGGCCATGGGCCCAGCCTCGGGTCCGGGGGCGGGCCGGGCCAGGGGGTGGTTTCGTATGACGGCATAAACTGCATTTATGGGTAACGAGGAAGTGGTGCCGCTGGCGCACCGGGTGCCGGACCTGGGCGCGCTCGAGCTGCTGCTCGCGGTCGCGCGGGTCGGCAGCCTGAGCGGGGCGGCCCGGGGGCTGGGCATCACCCAGCCGGCGGCGAGCAGCCGGATCCGGGCGATGGAGACCCGGCTCGGGGTGGCGCTGGTGGACCGTTCGCCGCGCGGCTCGACGCTGACGGCGCAGGGGGCGCTCGTCACGGACTGGGCGCGGCGGGTGGTGGAGGCGGCCGAGGCCTTCGACGTGGGCGCGCAGGCGCTGCGGGGGCAGCGGGATTCGCGGCTGCGGGTCGCGGCCAGCATGACGATCGCGGAGTACCTGCTGCCCGGGTGGCTGATCGCACTGCGGGGGCAGCGGCCGGGGACGGCGGTGTCGCTGCACGCGGGGAACTCGGCGATCGTGGCCGAGCTGGTCCTCGCGCACGAGGCGGACCTGGGGTTCGTGGAGGGGCTGTCCGTGCCCGAGGGTCTGGACTCGGTGGTCATCGCGCAGGACCGGCTCGTGGTGGCGGTGGCGCCGGGGCACGCGTGGGCGCGGCGCTCGCGCGGGGTGGAGGCCGCGGAGCTGGCGGCGACCCCGCTGATCCTGCGGGAGCGGGGGTCGGGGACCCGGCAGGTCCTGGACGCGGCGCTGGCCGCGTCAGGGGGGCTGGCGCAGCCCTTGCTGGAGCTGGCGTCCACCACCGCGGTGAAGTCGGCGGCGCTGAGCGGGGCGGGGCCGTGCGTGCTGTCGGAGCTGGCGGTGGGGGACGAGCTGGCGTCGCGGCGGCTGGTGGAGGTACCGGTGGCCGGGGCCGGGCTGGCGCGGGCCCTGCGGGCAGTGTGGCCGACGGGCGCCCGCCCGGCCGGCCCGGCCCGCGACCTGCTGTCCCTGACCCGCCGCCCGGCCTGACCGGGCCCCGCCCGGCGGAGCCTCGTGCGGGGGCCGCCCGGAACCCGCGGGGGCGCCCGGTGGCGCCCGTGCGGGGCTCGCACCGGGCCCGCCGGGGCGCCCGGGCGGCGGTCCGGGGTGGGCCGGGCCCGGGTTACACCGTCGCCGGGGTCAGCGCCGGGGCGGGGGTGGTGAGGTTGAACTCCGCCGCCGCGTCGATCAGGGCCGCCATCACGCGGGTGTCCTTGTCGCGCTCCGGGTGCCACTGGACGCCCACCACCCAGCGGTCCGGATCCGGGAGTTCGATGGCCTCGACCGTGCCGTCCAGCGCGTGCGCCGACACGACCAGCCCCTCGCCGAGGCGGTCCACCGCCTGGTGGTGGTAGGTCGGGACCTCCGCCTCCTCGGGGACCAGCGCCGCGTAGCGGGTGCCGGGGACCGGTCGGACCGGGTGCCAGGAGGTGACGCCCGGGGTGTGCACGTGGCCGTCGATGTGCTGGATCAGCGTGCCGCCCAGGGCCACGTTCAGCGCCTGCATGCCCCGGCAGATGCCGAGCAGCGGGGCGCCGGACGTCAGCGCGGCCCCGATCAGCGCGAGCTCCCACGTGTCGCGGACCGTCGCGGGGGCGCCCGTACGCGGATCGCGGGCCGCGCCGTAGCGCACCGGGTCCACGTCCGGGCCGCCCGCGATGACCAGGCCGTCCACCCGGCCCAGTACCTCCCCCGCCCGGGACGGGTCGTCCGGGGGCAGCAGTACGGCCGTACCGCCCGCGGCCTGGACGAGTTCGTAGTACCCGGAGGGGACGAGGGACGTGGCGAGGTCCCACACGCCGTAGCGGGTGGACTCCTCCACATAGGTGGTGATGCCGATGAGCGGCCTGGGCACGGTTCTACCTCCAGGAGGGCGGGATCCGAGTCAGCGTCAGGATTTCAGTCGCGGGTCAATTCCGCCTCGGCTTCGGCCAGCGCAGCGAACTCCTCCTCGGGTGCGGAGGCGACGAGACGGTGGCGGCTGTAGAAGGCGAAGTAGGCGAGGGCGACGGCGTAGACGGCCAGCGCGATGAACGCCGCGTCCTTGTCCACCAGGAAGGTGGCGACCAGCGCCGACAGGGCCAGCACGAACGCCACCGAGGAGGTGACGGCCCCGCCCGGCGTGCGGTACGGGCGCTCCAGGTCCGGCTCGCGGCGGCGCAGCACGATGTGGGACAGGGCCATCAGGGCGTAGGAGATGGTCGCGCCGAACACCGCGATGTTCAGCATGCGCGGGCCGTTCCCGGTGGCGGCGGCCAGGGCGAAACCGATCGCACCGGGGATCAGCAGGCCCAGGTAGGGGGCCTTGCGCTTCGAGGTGAGGGACAGGAATCGCGGCAGGTAGCCGGCCCGCGACAGCGCGAAGAGCTGACGGGAGCCCGCGTAGATGAGCGAGAAGAAGGAGGCCACGAGCCCGGCCAGACCGGCGTAGTTGACGAAGGTCTTGAGCCAGGACAGCCCCGGGTCGCCCTCCAGTGCGACGACCAGCGGGTTGCCCGCGTCCTTGATGGCGTCCGCGCCGCGCGCGCCGGTGGAGGCCAGGAACGTCATCAGGGCCAGCAGGACGAGGATGCCCATCGAGATCGACAGTGCGCGGGGCATCGAGCGCACCGGGTCCTTGGCCTCCTCGGCCGCCAGCGGAACGCCTTCCACCCCGAGGAAGAACCACATCCCGAAGGGGAACGCGGCCCAGATGCCGAGGAAGCCGAGCGGCAGCCACGAACTCGCGCCCGCGGCGCTGGTGTCGACGGCGATGTCGTCGAGGCGGGACGGGTCGAACTCGGTGAAGGCGCCCAGCGCGAAGACGACCAGGGCGAGCACGGCGACGGCGGTGACGACGAGCGAGAAGCGCAGGGCCTCGCCCACCCCCCACAGGTGGATGCCGATGAACACGGCGAAGCAGGCGAGGTAGACGGGCCAGCTGGAGGTCAGGCCGAGGAGGTGGAGCGACTCGACGTAGTCGCCGATGAAGATGGAGATCGCGGCGGGCGCCAGGATGTACTCGATGAGGATGGCCGTGCCGGTGAGGAAGCCGCCCCAGGTGCCCAGCGCCCGGCGGGCGAAGCCGTAACCGCCGCCCGCCGTGGGCAAGATGGCCGACAGCTCCGCGAGCGAGAACACCAGGCAGGCGTACATCGCGCCCATCAGGGCCGTCGCGATGGCGAGACCGCCGAACCCGCCCTGGGCGAGACCGACGTTCCAGCCGGAGAAGTCGCCCGAGACGACGTAGGCGACGCCGAGGCCGGTGAGCAGCAGCCAGCCGGCGCTGCCGCGGCGCAGCGTGCGGCGCTCCAGGTACGTGTCCGGGGCCTGCGGGGCCTTGGTGGTTGCGGGCGCGGCGGTCAGCCGGGCCTCGATGTCGTCGGCCATGTGCGCTCCTGCCTGGGGCAAGGTGGTGCAACGGGTGAGGGGGATGCGGCATGCAAAGGTTGTGAGGCGTACCTTTGCGTCATGCGGGTGGAGCGCGCAAGACCCTGGCGTTAAACGGGGGTTACGAAACGCTCTCGGCCGGGGTCCGCCCCTGACGGCTCACGCCAGGAAGCCCCGCAGCAGCGCGGCCGTGCCGCAGCAGTGCTCGCGCATCGTCTCGCGGGCCGATTCGGCGTCCCGCTCCAGCACCGCCTCGACGAGCGCGGTGTGCTGCTGCTGCGAGTGTTCGAGGTTGCGCACCAGCAGCGGGATGCAGTCCAGCAGGTCGTTGACGGTGGCCCGGACGGCTGCGTACTGGGCCGTCAGAGTGGGGGAACCGGCCAGTTCGCACAGGGTGAGGTGGAACAGGGTGTCCTGGCGGCGGTACTCCTGGAGCGGGGCGTCGTGGGTGGCCGCGAGGGCGCCGAGCAGCCGCTCCGTGCCCTCCTCGGTGAGCCCGTGCGAGGCGCACAGGCCGGCCGCGCCCACTTCGAGTACCTCGCGGAACCGCAGCGCGTCCTCGATGTCCACCCCCGCCACCCGGCGCCGCAGCTCCTGCTCGGCGCCGCCGGCCGGCGTGTCCGGGCGCGCCCGTACGAACGTCCCGCCGTAGCGGCCGCGCCGCGCCTCCACCAGGCCCTGGTCCTGGAGTACTTTCAGTACCTCGCGCAGCGTGACCCGGCTGATGCCCATCCGCTCGGCCAACTCCCGCTCGGGCGGCAGTCGTTCCCCGCCCGGCACCAGACCCAGCCGGACCACCTGGAGGATCTGCTCCAGCGCCTCCTCGAAACCGTTGCCCGCCCGCACCTGCCGCAGCACGGGATTCAGCCGCGCGATCGCGTCGCCCTCACTCGCCGTATCGGTCATCTGGGCTCCACCCCTTCCCAAGCAATGGTTCTGTTCAATACCTTAGGCCCACTCGGCTCACCGAAGGAGAGATTCCAGTGGTAGACCGCAAGCCGCCGCTCGCGCCCGAGGAGCTCCGCTCCCTGGTCGCCAGTGGCGAGATCGACACAGTCGTCCTGGCCTTCCCCGACATGCAAGGGCGGCTCCAGGGCAAGCGGTTCGCCGCACGGTTCTTCCTCGACGAGGTCCTCGACCTCGGCACCGAGGGCTGCAACTACCTCCTCGCCGTCGACACCGAGATGAACACCGTCGACGGGTACGAGATGTCCTCCTGGGACCGCGGCTACGGCGACTTCGCCATGCACGCCGACCTCGCCACCCTGCGCCGCCTCCCGTGGAACCCCGGCAGCGCCTTCGTCCTCGCCGACCTCGCCTGGAACGACGGCTCGCCCGTCGTCGCCGCCCCCCGCCAGATCCTGCGCCGCCAGCTGGAACGCCTCGCCGGACACGGCTACACCGCGATGGTCGGCACCGAGCTGGAGTTCATGGTGTTCAAGGACACCTACGAACAGGCGTGGAACTCCGGCTACCGCGGCCTGACCCCCGCCAACCAGTACAACATCGACTACTCGGTCCTCGGCACCGGCCGCATCGAGCCCCTGCTGCGCCGCATCCGCAACGAGATGCAGGCCGCCGGCCTGGTCGTCGAGTCCGCCAAGGGCGAGTGCAACCTCGGGCAGCACGAGATCGTCTTCCGCTATGACGAGGCGCTCACCACCTGCGACCAGCACTCCGTCTACAAGACGGGCGCCAAGGAGATCGCCGCCCAAGAGGGCGTCTCGCTCACCTTCATGGCCAAGTACGACGAGCGCGAGGGCAACTCCTGCCACATCCACCTCTCGCTCACCGACGCCGACGGACACAACGCGATGGCCGGGGGCGCGGACGGCGACGCACACGGCATGTCCCCCGTGATGCGCCACTTCCTGGCCGGCCAGCTCGCCGCGCTGCGCGACTTCTCCCTTCTCTACGCCCCGAACATCAACTCGTACAAGCGTTTCCGGCCCGGATCCTTCGCCCCCACCGCCGTGGCCTGGGGCGCGGACAACCGGACCTGCGCCCTGCGCGTCGTCGGCCACGGGCCCTCCATGCGCTTCGAGAACCGCCTCCCCGGCGGTGACGTGAACCCCTACCTCGCCGTCGCCGCACTGGTCGCGGCCGGGCTCTACGGCATCGAGAACCGCCTCGAACTGCCCGAGGCCTGCACCGGCAACGCCTACACCGCCGACTACGCGCACGTCCCCACCACCCTGCGCGAAGCCGCGGAACTCTGGGAGAACAGCGAGATCGCCAAGGCCGCCTTCGGCCCCGAGGTCGTCGCCCACTACCGCAACATGGCCCGCGTGGAACTCGACGCGTACGACTCGGCGGTCACCGACTGGGAACTGCGCCGCTCCTTCGAACGCCTGTAACTCCCCCTACGGAAAACATGTGAGGAACCACGTGTCCGATGTGCTGGCCCCTTCCGCTCTGCGCGTGCTGAATCCGGCCACCGAGGAACTCGTCGCCACCGTCCCGGCCGCCACACGGGACGACGTCGACGCCGCCGTCGCCAGGGCCGCCGCCGCACAGCGCGGCTGGGCGGCCGCGGCCCCCGCCGACCGGGCCAGGCTGCTGCGCCGCTTCGCCGCGGTGGTGGACGCGCACACCGAGGAACTCGCCCTGCTGGAGGTCCGCGAAGCCGGCCACACCATCGGCAACGCCCGGTGGGAAGCGGGCAACGTGCGCGACCTCCTCGAATTCGCCGCCGGGGGAGTCGAACGGCTCTCCGGCCGCCAGATCCCCGTCGCCGGCGGAATCGACGTCACCTTCCTCGAACCCCTCGGCGTCATCGGCGTGATCGCCCCCTGGAACTTCCCCATGCCGATCGCCGGCTGGGCCCTGGCACCCGCCCTCGCCGCGGGCAACGCCGTCATCCTCAAGCCCGCCGAGACCACCCCCCTCACCGCACTGCGCCTGGCCGCACTCGCCCTCGAAGCCGGGATCCCCGAGCACCTCTTCCAGGTGCTGCCCGGCCCGGGCACCGTCACCGGTGACGCGCTGGTGGAACACCCCGGAGTCGCGAAGATCGTCTTCACCGGCTCCACCGCGGTCGGCAAGCAGATCATGGCCAAATGCGCCGAGCGGGTGAAGCGGCTCACCCTCGAACTCGGAGGCAAGAGCCCCAACATCGTCTTCGCCGACGCCGACATCGAGGCCGCGGCGGCCGCCGCCCCCATGGCCTTCCTGGACAACACCGGCCAGGACTGCTGCGCCCGCACCCGCATCCTCGTCCAGCGCTCCGCCTACGACCGGTTCCTGGAACTCGTCGCCCCCGCCGTCGAAGCCGTTCGCGTCGGAGACCCCGCCGACGAGAAGACCCAGATGGGCCCGCTGATCTCACGGACCCAGCTCGAACGCGTCAGCGGGTACGTCACCGACGACCTCACCACCATCCGCGGCACCGCCCCCGAGGGACCCGGCTTCTGGTACCCGCCGACCCTCGTCACCGGCGTCGCCGCCACCGCGCCCGTCGCCGTCGAGGAAGTCTTCGGCCCGGTGGCCGTCGTCCTGCCCTTCGAGGACGAAGAGGACGCCGTACGGCTGGCCAACGCCACCGACTACGGCCTCTCGGGCTCCCTCTGGACCCGCGACATCGGCCGCGCCCTGCGCGTCTCGCGGGCCGTCGCGGCCGGAAACCTGTCCGTCAACTCCCACAGCAGCGTCCGCTACTGGACCCCCTTCGGCGGCTACAAGCAGTCCGGCCTCGGCCGGGAGCTCGGACCCGACGCCCTCACCGCATTCACCGAGACCAAGAACGTCTTCATCAGCACGGAGGCCTGAAAACCCATGTCCAGTCGAGTCAACGAAGAGATCGTCTGCCGCCGCCTGGTCGGCCGTACCGCCGTCATCACCGGCGCCGGCAGCGGCATCGGCCTCGCCACCGCCCGGCGCCTGGCCTCCGAGGGCGCCCACGTCGTCTGCGGCGACATCGACGAGACCGCCGGCAAGGCCGCGGCCGAGGAAGTCGGCGGCACCTTCGTCAAGGTCGACGTCACCAGCCCCGAGGACGTCGAAGCGCTCTTCAAGACCGCCTTCGACACCTACGGCTCCGTCGACATCGCCTTCAACAACGCCGGCATCTCCCCGCCGGACGACGACTCCATCCTCACCACCGGCCTGGAGGCGTGGAAGCGCGTCCAGGACGTCAACCTCACCTCCGTGTACCTCTGCTGCAAGGCCGCCCTGCCCTACATGCAGCGCCAGGGCCGGGGCTCCATCATCAACACCGCCTCCTTCGTGGCCGTCATGGGCGCCGCCACCTCCCAGATCTCCTACACCGCGTCCAAGGGCGGCGTACTCGCCATGTCCCGCGAACTCGGCGTGCAGTTCGCCCGTGAGGGCATCCGCGTCAATGCCCTGTGCCCGGGGCCCGTCAACACCCCGCTGCTCCAGGAACTGTTCGCCAAGGACCCCGAGCGGGCCGCCCGGCGCCTGGTGCACATCCCGCTCGGCCGGTTCGCCGAGCCCACCGAGATCGCCGCCGCCGTCGCCTTCCTCGCCAGCGACGACTCCTCCTTCATCAACGCCACCGACTTCCTCGTGGACGGCGGTATCTCGGGCGCGTACGTCACGCCCCTGTAGCAGCGCCGGTGCCGCCTGCGGCGGCCGGGCGCCGAGGGCGGCCCGGCCGCCGTGCTCCACCGCCCCGACGATCCCCGCAGAACAGGAGGTCCAGGCCCGTGACCCGACCCCTCCGCGCCGGGCGGCTCCAGGCCGTGGCGGCCGCCGTCACCCTGTGCGCCGGCGCCCTCGCGGCCACGGCGCCCGCCGCCCGGGCCGTGCCCGCCACCCACTGCACCACCCCGCAGCTCGCGGCCGGGTGGTACGGGGACAACCGGGCACGGCTCCAGCAGCTGATCGACCAGTACGGCACGTGCGCCCCGCACCGCCCCGCCCGCACCAGGCCCGTCGCCGTCTTCGACTGGGACAACACCGTCGTCAAGAACGACGTCGGCGACGCCACGATGTACTGGCTGCTGCGCCACGGCAAGATACGCCGCCCCGCCTCCGGCGACTGGTCCGCCACGAGCCGCTACCTCACCCCGGACGCCGTCGGGGCCCTCGCGGCGGCCTGCGACCCCCTCGGCCGCCCCGGCGCCCCGCTGCCCACCGGCACCCCCGCGGGCACGGCCTGCGCGGACGAGGTCATGGCCGTCTACGGCACCGCCACGACCAGGGCCGGCGCCCCCGCCTTCGCCGGCTGGGACCACCGCACGGTCGAACCCGCCTATGCCTGGCTGGCGCAGCTGACGCAGGGCTGGCGCCCCGCAGACGTCCGTGCGTTCGCGGCCGCCGCACGGGCCGAGAACCTCGCCGCACCGGTCGGCGCCACCCAGCGGGTCGGCAGCGCCACCGCCACCGGCTGGGTCCGCTACTACGACCAGCAGCGGGACCTGATCGACGGCCTGCGGAAGGCCGGCTTCGACGTGTGGATCACCTCGGCCTCGCCCCAGCCCGTCGTGGAGGTCTGGGCCAAGGGCGTGGGAGTCCGCGCGGACCACGTCATCGGCATACGCAACACCACCACCTCCGGCGGCAGGTTCACCTCCCGCCTGCGGGGCTGCGGGTCGGTGGAGGACGGCGCGGACACGATGATCACCTACATCGACGGCAAGCGCTGCTGGATCAACCAGGAAGTCTTCGGGGTGCGGGGAGCCGCCGCCGAGAAGGTCCAGCCCGCCGCCCGGCGCCAGGTCTTCGCCGCGGGCGACTCCGACACCGACGTGTCGTTCCTGCGCGACGCGACCGCGCTGCGGCTCGTGCTGAACCGGAACAAGAACGAACTGATGTGCCGCGCCTACGACAACAGCGACGGCAAGTGGATCGTGAACCCGGTGTTCATCGAACCGAAGAAGCAGAAGGACACCCCGTACCCGTGCGCGACGACGGGCTACGTCGGCCACGACGGCACCCCGAGCCCCGTCCGCCGGGCCGACGCGAGCGTCGTCCCGGACCAGACGGACTCGGTGTACTGACCGGCGGCGTCAGCCGGTGACCTTGGCGGCGAAGGCGTCCAGGTTGGCCTCGGCGCGCGCGACGCGCTCCTGCACGGACAGCGTCTCCTCGTAGCCGCGGGTACGCAGCTTCGGCTGCCGCTTGCCCCGCATGTAGAGGGAGCACGCCAGGTCGGCGCAGAGGTACGTACCCACGCTGTTGCCCTCCCGGCCGCGGGCCCCGGCCAGGGGCGCGACGAGGAGGGCGACACCGGAGGAGGCGTGCCCGGTCAGGCATATCTGGCAGATGCTGGACTTGAAGGCGCCCGCCCGGTTCGCGCCCGGGACCCGCAGGGTGATGCCGACGGGAGAACCGTCCGTACCGGGACGCACGATGTGGGCGCGCAGCGGCGCGCCCGGATCCACCCACCCGAGGAAGTCCAGGTCTTCCCAGGGGAGTTCGGCGAAGTCCAGGGGCAGCCTCAGCCGGGCCGCCTCGCCCTTGCTGCAGTTCACGAAGGACGAGCGGATCTGTTGTTCGGTGAGCGGGTCCATGGAGGGCACGTTACGTGCCGGTACGGACCGCGGTCATCCGGAATTCGCCGGGCTGCCGTCGCAGGCCCCGGCCCGCGGTCACCGGCACCTGCCGCGGTCACGGGCCCCGGCCGCGGGAGGCGGTCACGGGGCCGGCCGCGGTCACAGGAAGGTGCGGCCCTCGCCCCGGTAGGTCGGGACGGTGGCCGTCACCCGGTCGCCCTCGACCAGGTGCAGCGCGTCGAAGCGTTCGCACAGCTCGCCGGCCTTCGCGTGACGGAACCAGACCCGGTCCCCGATCAGCAGGTCGTCGGCCGGGCCGCCCAGCAGCGGCGTCTGCACCTCCCCGGCACCCTCCTGCGGGTCGTAGCGCAGCCCCCGCGGCAGGTAGGGCTCCGGCAGCCGGTCCGCTCCGGCCGCGCCGGAGGCCGGGTAGCCGCCGCCGAGCACCGTCACCACCCCGACGCCGGGCCTGCGCACCACCGGCTGGGCGAAGAGGGCCGCCGGACGGCCCCGGAACGAGGTGTAGTTGTCGAACAGGCGCGGTACGTACAGCCCCGACCCGGCGGCGATCTCGGTGACTGCTTCCTCCGCGGCGGTGTGCTGCACGCTGCCGGTGCCACCGCCGTTGACGAACTCCAGGTCCGGGACCACGGCCCGCACCGCCCTCACCGCCCCGGCCCGGCGGGCGGCGAGCTCCTTGCGCGCCGCGGCCTGCATCAGCCGGATCACCCGGGAGCGCACGGGGCGCCCCGCGAGGAGGTCACCGACCCCGGCGACGTGGCCCTCGTAGCCCATCAGCCCCACCACCCGGAACCCCGGACGGGCACCGACCGCGCGGGCGAGCGCGGCGAGCTGGTCCGGCTCGCGCAGCGGCGAACGGCGGGCTCCGACGCGGATCCTGCCGCCGAGCAGGTGCAGCGCGGTGTCCAGCTCCAGGCAGACGCGGATCTCCTGGGCGCCGCCGTCGCGCGCGCGGTCGATCAGCTCCAGCTGCGCCAGGTCGTCGACCATCACGGTGACGGCGGCGGCGAGCTTCGGGTCGCCGGCGAGTTCGGCGAAACCGGCGCGGTCGGCACTGGGGTAGGCGAGGAGCACGTCCTCGAACCCGGAGCGGGCCAGCCAGATGCTCTCCGCGAGCGTGTACGACATGATCCCGGCGAACCCGGGCCGGGCCAGCACCCGTTCCAGGAGCGCCCGGCACCGCACGGACTTGCTGGCCACGCGGACCGGTTTGCCGCCGGCCCGGCGGACCACGTCGTCGGCGTTGGCGTCGAACGCCTCCAGGTCGACGATCGCCAGCGGTGCGTCGAGATGGGCGGTGGCCGCGTCGTACCGGGCACGATCGGAAGTCATGGCGGCAGCCTGCCACGTGGGTGTACCCGTGGGTAGGGGTCCGCGGCGGTCCGTCGGGCCGTCCCGCGCCCGGGGGGACGCCCCCGTCGGGCCCGCGCGACCTCGTAGAGTGGGGACAAGGCCGCAGCGGACGAACGGGGGGCACAGCCGCCGGATGACGACGTCCACACCGCTGCCCGCGGACCTCACCGGAGCCGAAACGGCGCCGGCCACCGGCCCCCGCAGCCCCGCCCGGGTCACCGCCGCCGTGCTCTGCGCGCTGCTGGGCACCGGCCTCACCGCCGGGGCCGCCGCCTCCGCCTGGAACGACCACCGCGCCACCCGGCGCCCCGCAACCGCCGAAGCCGCCTACCGCGCGGCGGCGTCGCTGTGGCGCAACGCCCCGGCCGACCGGCTCCTGCCGCCCGTGCTGGAGGGCCCCGGCGACGGTCCCGGCGGCGCCGACCGTACCTGGACCCGGGTCGCCCTCGCCCCCGACGCCGACTGCGGCCCCGCCGCCCTGGGCGCCGACTGGCGCACCGCCCTGGCCGCCACCGGCTGCGCCCGCGTCCTGCGCGCCACCTACACCGACTCCACCCGCAGCTCCCTGGTCAGCGTCGGCCTCGTCTTCACCACCGCCGGCCCCGCCACCATGGACGGGCTGCGGGGGCGCCTCCCGGCCCCCTCCGCCTACGGCTTCACCGACCCCCAGCGGGCCACCTGGACCGCGAGCGTCGTCCCCGTGGCCCCGGCCGTGGTCTACGCCGTCTCCGCCTTCGCCGACGGCCGGGTCCAGGACGCGCCCCAGCCCGCCGAGGAGGCGGCCCGCCCCGGGGCCACCGGGGCGCCGGCCCAGGCCGGACTCGGCCACGAGGCCAAGGCCGTCGCCGGGCGGATCGAACGCGCCGTCGAGGACCTCGCCGCCCCGCCCGGGCGGCACCGCACGGACCCGGAACCCGCCGGATGAGCCGGCCCCGTACGGCCGCGGCCCTGGCCCTGGCCGCCCTCCTCACCGCCGCCACCGCCCACCCCGCGGCCGCCGACACCATCCGCGACCGCCAGTGGGGACTGCTCACCCTGCGCGCCGAAGAGGCCTGGGGCACCACCCAGGGCGAGGGGGTCACGGTCGCCGTCCTCGACACCGGTGTCGACGGCACCCACCCCGACCTCGCCGGCCAGGTCCTCGACGGTGCCGACCTCGTCGCCATGGGGGCGGGGCGCGGCGACCGCGCCTGGGCCCGCCACGGCACCGCGATGGCCGCCATCATCGCCGGGCGCGGCCACGGCCCCGACCGTGCCGAAGGCGTGCTCGGCGTCGCGCCGCGCGCCAGGATCCTCCCGGTCCGGGTCATCCTGGAGGAGAGCGATCCCGGCCGCGCCAAGGCCCGCGACAGCAAGTCGGGGGCCCTCGCCGAAGGCATCCGCTGGGCCGCCGACCACGGCGCGGACGTCATCAACCTCTCGCTGGGCGACGACAGCGAATCCGCCCACCACGAAGCCGCCGAGGACGAGGCCGTCCAGTACGCCCTGGGCAGGGGCGTGGTCGTCGTCGCCTCCGCGGGCAACGGCGGCGAGCACGGCGACCCCGCCTCCTTCCCGGCCGCCTACCCCGGGGTGATCGCCGTGGCCGCCGTCGACCGCAGGGGCAGGAAGGCCGGCTTCTCGACGCGCCACTGGTACGCCACCGTCAGCGCCCCCGGCGTCGACGTGGTCATCGCCGACCCCGACCGCAGCTACTACGAGGGCTGGGGCACCAGCGCCGCCGCCGCCTTCGTCTCGGGCACGGTGGCCCTGGTCAAGGCCGCCCACCCGGGCCTCTCCCCGGCGCAGATCAAGAAGCTGCTGCGGGACACCGCCTCGGACGCCCCGGCCGGCGGCCGCGACGACTCCCGCGGGTACGGAACGGTGGACGCCGCCGCCGCGCTGCAGGGCGCGGCCGGGCTCCGCCCGGAAGCCGCCCTGCCCGCCCCGGTCTCGGCCGGGCGCCCCTACTTCGGTCCCGGCCCGGAGCCGGCCGCCCGCTCCGAGCGCCGGCCGCGCCTGGGCGCCCCGGCGGCGGCCGCCGCGGGAGTGGCGCTGCTCGCGGTGGCCGCCGTACTGGCCCGGCGCCCGCGCGGCCCGCGGCGGGATAGGGTCGGGTAACTGTGGCGAACAAGAACATTCCCGACCCCGGTTTCTCCGACGACGACGGCTCCGCCGATCCCGCGCTGAGCGCGGCCCTGGCCGCCTGGGCGCAGGACCGCTCGCGCGAACCGCAGGTGCTGGCGGCCCTCAAGGGCGCCCGCCTGCTGGTGCCCGTCGTCGCCGTGCTCGGGGAGGCCGAGACCGACCCCGAGACGGGTCTGCGGCGCGAGAAGACCAGCGACATGGCCGTCCCCACCCTGACCGCGGGAAACCGCCGGGCCCTGCCGGCCTTCACCTCCACGGCCTCCCTGGCGCTGTGGGACCCGGCGGCCCGCCCGGTGGCGGTCCCGCTGCACCAGGCCCTGGCGGCCGCCGCGCACGAGAAGGCCGACACGGTCGTGCTCGACCTGGCCGGTCCGGTTCCGTACCAGCTCACCGGCCCGGCCCTGCTGGCCCTCGCGGAGGGCCGTACGGACCCGGACCCGCTGGCCGACCCGGCCGTGCGCGAGGCCGTACGGGCGGCGGTGGCGGGGGAGCCCGACGTGCTGCGCGCCCACCTCGGCCCGGGGAGCGCCGGCTCCGACGGCACCCTCGCGATCGTGCCGGCCTCCGACGCAGGGGGCCCGGCGGCCGCCCGCCGGGTCGCCGAGGCGCTCGCGGCCGACGAGACGCTGCGCGGCCGGCTGGTGCGCGGGCTGGACCTTGCCCTGCTGCCGGCGGCCGCCGCGCCGCCGCCGGGGGAGCCGCTCTTCACCCGCTGACGCCGGCGGCCCGCAGGGCCGCGTCGATCCAGGCCGCGTACGTACGCACAAGGGCCGGGACGGCCGCCGAGCGGCTGTCCCGGCCCTTCGCGGTCCGTTCGGTGAGGGGCGCGCCCTACGCGTACACCGGACCCGTGAACTTCTCGCCCGGTCCCTGGCCCGGCTCGTCCGGCACGATCGAGGCCTCGCGGAAGGCAAGCTGGAGCGACTTGAGGCCGTCGCGCAGCGGGGCCGCGTGGAAGGAGCTGATCTCGGTGGCGCTCGCGGTGACCAGGCCGGCGAGGGCGGTGATCAGCTTGCGGGCCTCGTCGAGGTCCTTGTGCTCGGAGTCGGGCTTGTCCAGGCCCAGGTTGACCGCCGCGGCGCTCAGCAGGTGCACGGCCACCGTGGTGATCACCTCGACGGCGGGCACGTCCGCGATGTCGCGGGTCATGGCGTCGTAGTCGGGAGCGTCCGGCGTGGAGCCGTCCTCGGTGGCGGGGGTGGGGGTCGCGTCAGTCATGCTCCACACGATAAGCCGGGTCGCGCCGGCCGCGGACCGCCCGGCTCCGGGTGAGCGGCCCTGGCGCGGAATGCTATATTGGGCTACGACCGGCCGGAGACCTGTGTCCCCGGCCCACAAGTGGAGGCTCCGATTCTCCCACCTGACCGCCTTTCGGGGCGGCGGGTCACCGGTCTGGTGGCATCCATCGTTCCGTACGGACGATGGAAAGCCGCCCGAGTCTGCGCCCCGCGGTTCGCACGCGACGGTGCTCCGGTTGTTTTGGAGCCCCTGCCTGTGTCCCGGCGGGGCTTTTTTGGTTCCCGCCGTGGCCGGTCTGACGACACCAACGTCAACGGCTGTCTGCCAGGCAGTCGTGTGGTGCTACCGAGGAGGATCCATCAGCACCGAGCCCCGCATCAACGACCGGATTCGCGTTCCCGAGGTACGACTCGTCGGTCCCAGCGGCGAGCAGGTCGGCATCGTGCCGCTTGCCAAGGCGCTTGAGCTCGCGCAGGAGTACGACCTCGACCTGGTCGAGGTCGCGGCGTCCGCACGCCCGCCGGTCTGCAAGCTCATGGACTACGGCAAGTTCAAGTACGAGTCGGCCATGAAGGCCCGTGAGGCGCGCAAGAACCAGGCGCACACGGTCATCAAGGAAATGAAGCTCCGGCCGAAGATCGACCCGCACGACTATGACACCAAGAAGGGTCACGTCGTTCGGTTCCTCAAGCAGGGCGACAAGGTCAAGATCACGATCATGTTCCGTGGTCGCGAGCAGTCCCGGCCGGAACTCGGCTACCGACTGCTGCAGCGCCTCGCTTCGGACGTCGAGGACCTCGGGTTCATCGAGTCGAACCCGAAGCAGGACGGCCGAAACATGATCATGGTTCTCGGTCCGCACAAGAAGAAGACCGAGGCGATGGCCGAAGCCCGCGAGGCGCAGGCCGCCCGCAAGGCCGAGCGCCAGGGCGTGGCCCCCGCCGGCGAGGAGGAGGCTTCCGAGGAAGCCGCCACCGCCGTCGAGGCCGACGCCGACGAGGCAGACGTCTCCGCCGAGGCCGCCTCCGACGAGGCGGACACCTCCCACGAGGCATCTGCCGAGGCCTGATCCCGAGGCAGCCCGTCTCGGAATCACCGACACAACATGACGCTCCCGTCAGCCGGTCCCCAGGACCGGCGGGAGCGCCACCGACGAGGAGATAACGGCGCTATGCCGAAGAACAAGACGCACAGCGGTTCCAAGAAGCGCTTCAAGATCACCGGCTCCGGCAAGGTGCTCCGTGAGCGCGCCGGCAAGCGCCACCTGCTCGAGCACAAGTCGTCCCGTGTCACCCGCCGCCTGACCGGCACCGCGGAGATGGCCCCCGGCGACGCCGCGAAGATCAAGAAGCTTCTCGGCAAGTGACGTACTCCGCTCCCCTCGCCGGGAGCGGTACGTCGAGACCGGGACCCCATCTGAATTCGGGCCGTGTGAAGACACCCACGGCCCCGCTACAAGGAGTTAAAAAGTGGCACGCGTCAAGCGGGCAGTAAACGCCCACAAGAAGCGCCGGGCGATCCTCGAGGCGGCCTCCGGCTACCGCGGTCAGCGTTCGCGCCTGTACCGCAAGGCCAAGGAGCAGGTCACCCACTCGCTGGTCTACAACTTCAACGACCGCAAGAAGCGCAAGGGCGACTTCCGTCAGCTGTGGATCCAGCGCATCAACGCCGCTGCCCGCCAGAACGGCATGACGTACAACCGCCTCATCCAGGGTCTCAAGGCCGCCAACATCGAGGTGGACCGCAAGATCCTCGCGGAGCTGGCCGTCAACGACGCCAACGCGTTCGCCGCGCTGGTCGAGGTCGCGCAGAAGGCCCTCCCGGCCGACGTCAACGCCCCGAAGGCCGCTGCCTAAGGACTTGGCCGGCCGCGTCGCGCAGTCGGCACCCACGGACCCGCAGGCGATTCGCCTGCGGGTCCGTGTGCTTTCATCCCGGCGGCCCGGCCGCCCCCGTGGCCGGAGCGCCGCGGCCCCGCCGGCCCCGCCCGCCCCGGACCCCCGAGCCCGAGAGAGAACCGCAGACACCATGGGTTACCCCGCCGAGCCGATCTCCCCCCGATCCCCGCGGGTGGCCGCCGCCAGGCGCCTGGCGCGGCGCAACTTCCGCACCAAGGAGCGCCGGTTCATCGCCGAGGGCCCGCAGGCGGTCCGCGAGGCCGTCGAGCACCGCGGCCCCGGGGGTACGTCGACCCTCATCGAGCTGTTCGCCACCGTCGAGGCCGCCGAGCGGTACGCCGACATCGTCGAAGCCGCGCTGCTGGCCGGGGCGCGCGTGCACTACGCCGGCGACGAGGTGCTCGCCGAGGTCTCGCAGACCGTCACCCCGCAGGGACTGGTCGGTGTCTGCCAGTTCCTCGATTCGCCGTTCGAGGACATCCTGGCGGCCGGCCCGAAGCTGGTCGCCGTCCTCGCCCACGTCCGCGACCCCGGCAACGCCGGTACCGTGCTGCGCTGCGCGGACGCGGCCGGAGCCGACGCGGTGGTGCTGACCGACGCCTCCGTGGACCTGTACAACCCGAAGTCGGTACGCGCCTCCGTGGGCTCCCTGTTCCACCTGCCGGTGGCCGTCGGGGTGCCGGTCGAGCAGGCCGTGCAGGGGCTGCGGGCGGCCGGCGTACGGATCCTGGCGGCCGACGGGGCCGGCGAGGACGACCTGGACGCCGAACTGGACGCGGGCACCATGGGCGGCCCGACCGCCTGGGTCTTCGGCAACGAGGCGTGGGGGCTGCCGGAGGAGACCCGGGCGCTGGCGGACGCCGTCGTACGCGTCCCGATCCACGGCAAGGCGGAGAGCCTGAACCTCGCCACGGCCGCCGCGGTGTGCCTGTACGCATCCGCGCGTGCACAGCGGGCGTCCGGAGGGTGCCGCTCCGTGACCCCCAGCTAGTAATGTGGCGGCCCGGGGGGCCCACTGCGGTACTCGGAGATGTGGGGTAGCGGGGACATGAGCGTCGGTACGAACAGCTCACCGGCGGCGGCCGGAGAGGCCGGGCCGTCGGGCCGCGCCGTTCCCGCGCAGGCCGCCCCGGCGGACCTCGGGGCCCTGGGGATAGACGCCGACGACCTCCCCGACGGGCTGGTCGTCGCCGACCACACCGGCCGGGTCATCTGCTTCAACTCCGCCGCCGCCCGGATCACCGCGCTCGCGCCCGGCGAGGCCCTCGGGGCGCGGATCGACCGGGCGCTGCCCCTGGAGGACCTCGAAGGCCGCCGCTGGTGGACGCTGACGGACCCGTACGGGGGCCTGGCCACCCGGCGCGGACAGCCCGAGCGGAACCTGCTGCTCCCCGGCGGCCGGGAGGTGCTGGTCTCCGCCCGCTACGTGCGCACGCACCCCACCGGCCCGCTGCGCCGCCTGGTGATCACCCTGCGCGGCACCGAGGCGCGGCGCCGCACCGAGCGCAGCCACGCCGAGCTGATCGCCACCGTCGCGCACGAGCTGCGCTCCCCGCTGACCTCCGTCAAGGGTTTCACCGCGACCCTGCTCGCCAAATGGGGCCGCTTCACCGACGACCAGAAGCTGCTGATGCTGGAGACCGTCGACGCGGACGCCAACCGCGTCACCCGGCTGATCGCGGAGCTGCTGGACATCTCCCGCATCGACTCGGGGCGGCTGGAGGTGCGCCGGCAGCCGGTGGACATCGCCACCGCCGTCGGCCGGCACGTCCAGGCGCTGACCGCGAACGGGCAGGCCCCCGACCGGTTCCTCGTACGGGTCAGCCGCCCGCTGCCCGACCTGTGGGCCGACCCGGACAAGATCGACCAGATCCTGGGCAACCTGCTCGAAAATGCGGTGCGCCACGGTGAGGGAACCGTCACCATCGACGTATCGCCGACCACCTTCGCGAACGCCGCGGGGAAGACCGAGAAGGGAACCGCCGTCACCGTGACCGACGAGGGCCCCGGCATCCCCGAGGAGTCGATGGGCCGCGTGTTCACCCGCTTCTGGCGGGGCAGCAAACGCGGCGGCACCGGCCTTGGCCTGTACATCGTCAAGGGCATCGTGGAGGCGCACGGAGGCACCATCACGGTCGGCCGCGGCCCCGGCGGGGGCGCCGAGTTCCGATTTATCCTGCCCGTCGCCGCCCCGGCCTACCTCACGCAGTAACCCTGCGGAACGTCTCGCCAGGCGGCCCACGGGCCCCTTCAACCCCGGCGACCTTTAGACTCGTGCTTTGGCACCTTTGTGTCTCTGTATCGATCGGTCTGATCGTTCCGTACGGGGACCACCAGCCAGCCATCGGAAGTACGGGAAGAGATGTCGGCACCGAACAAGTCGTACGACCCTGTCGAGGTCGAGGCACTGAAACCGGAAGAGATCGAGCGCATGCGGGACGAGGCGCTCGCCGCCTTCGCGGCCGCCGGCGACCTCGACGAGCTCCGTGAGGCGAAGACCGCGCACATGGGCGACCGCTCGCCCCTGGCGCTCGCCAACCGCGAGATCGGCGCCCTGCCGCCCCAGGCGAAGGCCGAGGCCGGCAAGCGCGTCGGCCAGGCCCGCGGCGCCGTGAACAAGGCCTTCGGGGCCCGCACCGTCGAGCTCGAAGCCGAGCGCGACGAACGGGTGCTGGTCGAGGAGGCAGTGGACGTCACGCTGCCCTACGACCGCGTCCCGGCGGGCGCCCGCCACCCCCTGACCACCCTGATGGACCGCATCGCGGACATCTTCGTGGGCATGGGGTACGAGGTCGCGGAGGGCCCCGAGGTCGAGGCGGAGTGGTTCAACTTCGACGCCCTCAACTTCACGCCCGACCACCCGGCGCGCCAGATGCAGGACACCTTCTTCGTCCAGGGGCCCGCCGGCACCGAGGGCGACGAGTCGGGCGTCGTGCTGCGCACCCACACCTCCCCGGTGCAGGCGCGCTCGCTGCTGGAGCGCAAGCCGCCCGTCTACATCGTCTGCCCGGGCCGGGTGTACCGCACCGACGAGCTCGACGCGACGCACACCCCGGTCTTCCACCAGGTCGAGCTGCTCGCCGTGGACGAGGGCCTCACCATGGCGGACCTCAAGGGCACCATGGACCACATGGTCCAGGAGCTCTTCGGCGAGGGCACCACCACGCGCCTGCGCCCCCACTTCTTCCCGTTCACCGAGCCGTCCGCCGAGATGGACATGCAGTGCTACGTGTGCCGCGGCGAGTCGGTGGGCAACCCCGACCGCCCGTGCCGTACCTGCTCCAGCGAGGGCTGGATCGAGCTCGGCGGCTGCGGCATGGTCAACCCCAAGGTGCTCGTCGCCTGCGGCGTCGACCCGGAGAAGTACAGCGGCTTCGCCTTCGGCTTCGGCATCGAACGGATGCTGATGTTCCGCCACAACGTAGAAGACATGCGAGACATGGTCGAGGGTGACGTCCGTTTCACCCGGCCGTTCGGGATGGAGATCTGATGCGGGTCCCGCTTTCTTGGCTGCGGGAGTACGTCGACCTCCCCGCGGGTGAAACCGGTCGCGACGTCGCGGCCAAGCTCGTCGACGCCGGCCTGGAGGTCGAGACCGTCGAGCAGCTCGGCGCCGGGCTCAAGGGCCCCCTGGTCGTCGGCCAGGTCCTGACCATCGAGGAGCTGGAGGGCTTCCGCAAGCCGATCCGCTTCTGCACGGTCGACGTCGGACAGGCCAACGGCACCGGTGAGCCGCAGGAGATCGTCTGCGGCGCCCGGAACTTCTCCGTCGGCGACAAGGTCGTCGTGGTCCTGCCCGGCGCGGTGCTGCCCGGCGACTTCGCGATCGCCTCGCGCAAGACGTACGGCAAGACCTCGCACGGCATGATCTGCTCCGGCGAGGAGCTGGGCATGGGCGACGACGGCACGCACGGGATCATCGTGCTGCCGCCCGAGCACGAGGTCGGCACCGACGCGATCGAGCTGCTCCAGCTCGTCGACGAGGTCCTCGACATCGACATCACCCCGGACCGCGGCTACTGCATGTCTATGCGCGGTGTGGCCCGCGAGGCCGCCACCGCGTACGGCCTGCCGCTGCGCGACCCGGCGCTGCTGGACGTGCCCGCGCCGAACTCGTACGGCTACCTCGTCAAGATCGACGACCCGGCCGGCTGCGACCGCTTCACCGCCCGTACGGTGACCGGTCTCGACCCGGAGGCGCGCTCCCCGATCTGGCTCACGCGCCGCCTGCAGAAGGCGGGCATGCGCCCGATCTCGCTCGCCGTCGACGTCACCAACTACGTGATGCTGGAACTCGGCCAGCCGCTGCACGCGTACGACCGCTCGCGTCTGGACGGCGCGATCGGCGTCCGCCGCGCCGAGCAGGGCGAGAAGTTCACCACGCTCGACGGGGTCAAGCGCACGCTCGACGCCGAGGACCTGGTGATCACCGACAACAGCGGGCCGATCGGGCTCGCCGGTGTCATGGGCGGCGCCGACACCGAGATCGCCGACTCCGTCACGGACCCGGAGACCGGCCAGGTCACGGGCACCACGGACGTGGTCATCGAGGCCGCGCACTTCGACTCCGTGTCGATCTCGCGCACCGCCCGCCGGCTCAAGCTGTCCTCCGAGGCGTCCAAGCGCTTCGAGCGGGGCGTCGACCCGCAGGCCGCCGCCGCGGCCGCGCAGCGGACCGTCGACCTGCTGGTGCTGCTCGCCGGCGGTACCGCCGAGGCCGGAGTCACCGAGCTCACCGCCCCGGGCGCCCCGCGCACGATCGCGATGAGCGCGGACCACCCGGACCGGGTGGCGGGCATGGACTACGGCCGCGAGACCGTCGTACGCCGCCTCCAGGAGATCGGCTGCGACGTCTACGGGCAGGACGAGCTCGTCGTCGCCGTCCCGTCCTGGCGGCCCGACCTCGCCGAGCCGAACGACCTCGCCGAAGAGGTCATCCGGCTGGAGGGCTACGGGAACCTCCCCTCGACCCTGCCGCAGGTGCCCTCCGGCCGCGGTCTGACCGCCCGCCAGCAGCTGCACCGCCGGGTCGGCCGCGCGCTGGCCGGCGCGGGGTACGTCGAGGCGCTCAGCTACCCGTTCCTCGGCGAGGGCGTCTTCGACCAGCTCCAGCTGCCCGCGGACGACGCCGCCCGGCGGGTCGTCAAGCTGGTCAACCCCATCTCCGACGAGGAGCCGGCGCTGCGCACGACGCTGCTGCCGGGCCTGCTGGGCGCGCTGCGCCGCAACGACAGCCGGGGCAGCCACGACCTCGCGCTGTTCGAGACCGGTTCGGTCTTCCTGGCCGGCGAGCGGGCGGGTGTCGCCGTACGGCTGCCCGTCGACCGTCGTCCCACGGACGAGGAGATCGCCACGCTGAACGCGGCCCTGCCCGCCCAGCCGCGGTACGCCGCGGTCGTGCTGGCCGGTGCGCGCGAAGCGGCCGGCTGGTGGGGCAAGGGCCGGCCTGCCGACTGGGCGGACGCGGTGCAGGCCGCGCGCTCGCTTGCGGCCGAGGCCGGTACGGAGCTCGTGGTGCGCCAGGGCCAGTACGGCCCGTGGCACCCGGGCCGGTGCGCCGAGCTGGTCGTCACCCTGGACGGGGTGGAGACGGTCATCGGCCACGCCGGTGAGCTGCACCCGCGCGTGGTCAAGGCGATGGGCCTGCCGGCGCGGACCAGCGCGATGGAACTCGACCTGGACCGCCTCGCGGCGGCCGGCGGCGAGGCCGTGCGGGCGCCGCGGATCTCCACCTTCCCGGTGGCGACCCAGGACGTCGCGCTGATCGTGGACGCCTCGGTTCCGGCGGCTGCCGTAGAGGCGGCGCTGCGCGAGGGCGCGGGCGAACTCCTCGAATCGCTGCGGCTGTTCGACGTGTTCACCGGTGAGCAGGTCGGGGAGGGCAAGAAGTCCCTGGCGTACGCGCTGCGCTTCCGCGCGGCCGACCGGACGCTGACGGCGGAGGAGTCGACGGCGGCGCGTGACGCGGCCGTGGCGCTGGCCGCGGAGCGGGCGGGGGCGGTGCTGCGGGGCGCGTAGCCGCCGCAGGTCTTGACGAGGGGCGCATCCGGGTCACCGGATGCGCCCCTCACCCGTTCCCGTGCTCTGCCGGGCTCTGCGGCCGCGCCGCCGCCACCAATCGCCGGCGGGGCTGGTTCCTTCAGCCCCGCCGGCGATTGAGGCGCAGGTCCGGGCGGAGCCCGTGTCGGGAGAGTGGGCATCCCCGGGCGGGACGGCGCACCGGGTCCCGGTGGATGGGCCCGGTGCGCGGTCGCCCCGGCCCCCGCGCGGCCCGGCGACCAACCGGGCGCCCGCAGGAACCGTGGCGCGCCGCCCGCCTGCCGTGGAGTGTCGGGCAGACAACAGGACGGGCGGCGCGGTGCCGGGTCGTCGCACTGTACGAGGGGGAGCCGACGACCCGGGCGGCCTCTTGGCGAGGCCCTTAAGTGAAGCGCCCCCGGGCACCCCCGCGGCAGGGTGCGTATCGCATTTATGCGCGTACTCGGTTCACACCCCGTGTGAACCCCGCACCCACTAGCCTGAGCGGGACGAGCCCTTGGAGGGGCCCCATGCAGCCCAATGCCCTGCTCGACGCCCTCCTCGCCGAGGCGGGAATGTCCCACGCCGGTCTCGCCGCGCACGTCAACCAGGCGGGCCGGTCCCGCGGACTTGCGCTGCGCTACGAACACACCGCCGTCTCCCGTTGGTTGAAGGGGCAGCGGCCGCGCGGTCAGGTGCCCGAGCTGATCTGCGAGGTGCTCGGCGGACGGCTGCGGCGGCCCGTCTCGCTGGACGACGCCGGGCTCGGCCCGCCCGGGCAGCCCGCGTCCCACCCGACCCCGCTCAGCGGCTTCGTCGACCGGGCGGCCGCGCTGTGGCGGGCCGACGAGCAGGGACGCTCCCGCTCGGCGGCCGTGGCGGCGCTCACGGGGACGCCCGCGGTGATCCCGGTCTGGGAGTGGGAGAACCCGCCCGAGGACTGCGACGTGTCCCGCGAGGGCCCCCAGCGCATCGGCCCCGAGCACATCGAGATCCTCGGTGCCGCCCGCGCCCACTACGAGCTGATGTACCGCCGCTCGGGCGGCCTCGCCACCCGTTCCCGCATCGTGCGCTTCCTCGGCAGCGAGACCGCGCCCATGCTGCGCGGGAGCTACCCCGACGCCCTCGGGCGGCAGTTGCACCGGGCGACCGGGTCGCTGGTGGCCGTTGCGGGAATTTGCGCGTACGACTCGGACGCCCACGGCCTCGCGCAGCGGTACTTCCACCAGGCGCTGCGGCTCGCGAAGGCCAGCGGTGATCGGGGGCTCGGGGCGTACGTGATCGCGCTGCTCGTCAACCAGTCGCTGCACCTGCGGGACCACCGGCAGGCCGTCGCCTTCGCCGAGGCCGCGCTGCGCTCCGCCGGACGGCACACCACCCCGGCCCTGGCCGCCGATCTGTACGCGATGCAGGCCAAGGCCTACGCCCGGCTCGGCGACGGCGCGGCCGCGTTGGCCTGCATCCGGCACGCGGAGGCGGCAGCCGAGCGGATCCGCCCCGGCGCGGAGCCGGCCGAGACCGGATACGTACAGCCGGGGCTGGTCAACGTACAGGTGGCCGAGGCGCTGCTCAGCCTCGGCGACCTCGACGCCGCGCACGAGCAGGCGGCGGCGGCCGCCGGGACTCCGGCACACGAGCGCGGGCGCGTCCACCGGCTCGCCATGCTGTGCGAGATCCAGCTGCGGCAGGGGGAGGCGGACCGGGCGGTGGCGTCGGCGGCCGAAATGGCGGAGCGGGCCAAGGGGATGGAGTCGCTGCGGCTGCGCGACCGGTTGCGCGCGGTCCGCGAGCAGCTGCTGACCAGCGGCTGCTCGGGCGCCGAGGAGACCGCGGGCCTCATCGACGGGGCGCTGCGCGTTCCCCTGTGACGCCCCCGACTGCTGCCATGTTGCCACCCGTTCGAAAAGAAGGTGGCAAAGCCGTGCAGTGGACGAACCTGAGTGAGCAGACCGTGTACAAGAACCGCTGGTTCGATGTGAACCTCGCCGATGTGGAACTCCCCGACGGGCGGCACCTGGACCACTTCGTGATCCGGTTGCGGCCCGTCGCCGCGGCCACGGCCGTCAACGACGCGAACGAGGTGCTGCTGCTGTGGCGCCACCGTTTCATCACCGACAGCTGGGGCTGGGAACTGCCCGCGGGGGTGGTCGAGGACGGTGAGGACGTCGCGGCCGCGGCCGCCCGCGAAATGGAGGAGGAGTCGGGCTGGCGGCCCGGCCCCCTGCACCACCTGATGACGGTCGAGCCCTCCAACGGGCTGACCGACGCCCGCCACCACCTCTACTGGGCCGACGGAGCCACGTACACCGGCCACCCGGAGGACGGCTTCGAATCCTCGCGCCGCGCCTGGGTCCCGCTCAAACAGGTCCCCGACATGATCGCCCGGGGCGAGGTACCGGCCGCCAACATGGCGGCCGGCCTGCTCCTGCTGCGCCACCTGCGCCTGGGGTGAGCGGTCAGCCGTACGGGTAGAAGCCCGCGCCCGTCTTGCGGCCGAGGCGGCCGGCGTCGACCATCCGCTGGAGCAGCGGGGGAGCGGCGTACAGCGGCTCCTTGAACTCGGCGTACATGCTGTCCGCGACCGAGGCGACGGTGTCCAGGCCGATCAGGTCCGCCAGCTTCAGCGGGCCCATCGGGTGGGCGCAGCCCAGCTCCATGCCGTTGTCGATGTCCTCGCGGCTGGCGATGCCGGACTCGAACATCCGGATGGCCGACAGCAGGTACGGGATGAGCAGCGCGTTGACCACGAAGCCGGACCGGTCCTGGGCGCGGATCGCGTGCTTGCCGAGCACGTCCCGCACCAGGGCCTCGGCCCGCTTGACGGTCTCCTCGCCCGTGGTCAGCGCGGGGATCAGCTCGACCAGCTGCTGCACGGGGGCCGGGTTGAAGAAGTGGATGCCGATCACCTGGTCGGGCCGCGAGGTCGAGACGGCCAGCTTGACCAGCGGGATCGAGGAGGTGTTGGACGCCAAGATCGCGTCCGGGCGGGTGACGACCTGGTCCAGGACCTGGAAGATCTCCGTCTTGACCTGCTCGTTCTCCACGACGGCCTCGATGACGAGGTCACGGTCGGCGAATTCGCCGAGGTCGGTGGTGAAAGTGAGGCGGGCCAGGGTGGCGTCCCGCTCCTCCTCGCTGATCTTGCCGCGTTCGGCGGCCTTGGTCAGGGAGTTGTACAGCCGGGTACGTCCGATCTCCAGGGCCTCGCCCGTGGTCTCGGCGACCTTGACCTCAAGGCCACTGCGGGCGCACACCTCGGCGATACCCGCGCCCATCTGGCCACAGCCCACTACGCCGACTCGAACGATGTCGGAAGGGAGGTCAGTCACTTCGTGCCTTTCGCTGCTCATCCGTCGGCGGGTCCCCCGTGCTCGGCAGTGGTAACTGCTGCCCGGCGCCCGCCACGCCCCACGACGTTACCCCCGACCTTCCACCGGGTGGCGGCCCGGGGCGGGCATGCTGGGCGAACGCGAGCGATGTCACAGAACGGAACGGAGCCGTCACATGGCGCACATCGGACGACGCAGGCTACTGGCGGGAGCGGCGGGCCTGCTGGCCGCGCAGGCGGCGGCGGGCCCCGCACGGGCCGCACGGGCCGCACGGGCCGCACGGGCCGCGCGGGCGGCCGCGGGCGGGCGCCGCGGGGCCGGCCCGGCGGAGTTCCGGGCCATGTGGATCGCCTCCGTGGAGAACGTCGACTGGCCCTCGAAGGCCGGCCTGTCCGCCGACCGGCAGCGCGCGGAGCTGCTGTCCCTGCTGGACACCGCCGTGGAGCGCCGGCTGAACGCCGTGATCCTCCAGGTCAGGCCCGCGGCGGACGCCATGTGGCCCTCGCCCCCGGAGCCCTGGTCACAGTGGCTGACCGGGACCCAGGGCCGCGACCCCGGCTGGGACCCGCTGGGTACGGCGGTCGCCGCCGCGCACGAGCGGGGGCTGGAACTGCACGCCTGGTTCAACCCCTACCGGGTGGCCAACCACACCGACCCCGACCGGCTCGCCGACACCCACCCGGCCCGCCGCAACCCCGAGTGGGTGGTCCCGTACGGGGGGAAGCTGTACTACAACCCCGGGATGCCCGAGGTGCGGGCGTTCGTGCAGGACGCCATGGCCGACGCCGTGGCCCGCTACCCGGTGGACGGGGTGCACTGGGACGACTACTTCTACCCGTACCCCGCCGAGGGCGAGGAGTTCGACGACGACGCCGCGTTCGAGGAGTACGGCGGCTCGTTCGACTCCCGCGGGGACTGGCGCCGGGACAACACCGACACCCTGGTCCGGGAGATGTCCGAGCGGCTGCGCCGGATCCGGCCGGCGGCCCGGTTCGGGGTGAGTCCGTTCGCCGTCTGGCGCAACGACGACGTGGACCCGCTGGGCTCACGCACCCGCGCGGGAGTCAGTACGTACGACGACCTGTACGCGGACACCCGCAAGTGGGTGAAAGAGGGCTGGCTCGACTACATCGTGCCGCAGGCCTACTGGCAGCTCGGGCACCCGACCGCCGACTACGCCGAGATCGTGCCGTGGTGGGCCCGTACGGTCGCGGGGACGGGGGTGAGCCTGTACGTGGGGGAGGCGCTGTACCGCTGCGACGCCGACAGTCCGACCGAGGCCTGGCGGGATCCGGCGGAGCTGTCGCGGCACGTGAGCTTCGCCAAGGGCTGCCCCGAGGTCCGCGGCCACGTCTACTTCTCGGCGAAGCAGGTGGTCGCGGACCCCAACGGGGCGATGGCCCGGGTGGTCGCCGATCACTATCCGACGCCGGTGCCGCCGCGCTGACCCGGCTGCGGACGGGCTCGGGCTCAGCAGGGTCTTTCAGGAGACGGGGGAAGGAGGGGTCACTGGGTGGTTTCGGTCGGGTGCTTGACCACGCAGTCGGGGCCCGGGGACATCACGGCCTCGTGTCCGTCCTGGAAGCGGACGCGGTAGGGAGGTGTGCCGTTCTCCCCCAGGACCTGCGTGATCTCTCCGACCTTGTCGTGCTGGCCCACGATCCTGCCGTGCTGCACCAGCTGGTCGCCCTCGGTCGCGCGCATAGCTGACCTCCTCGGTGGCGGTCCGATCCGTGCTAGCAGTTTAGGCCGACAGGTACCTATTTGACCCGTTGGGTCACTGCGATGCAGACCAGGACCGCGCAGGCGGCGACCGGCGCGGCCGGCGACAGCCGCTCGCCCAGCAGCGCCACCGACCAGACCAGGGTCAGCAGCGGCTGGGCGAGCTGGAGCTGGCTGGCCCGGACGGCGCCGATCTCCGCCATGCCCCGGTACCAGACGTACAGGCCGAAGAAGGACGACCCCGCCGCCACCCAGACCAGCCCGGCCAGCCCGTGCCAGTTCAGGTGCACCGGCTCGTGGGCGAGCCCGACCGCCGAACCCACCAGTGCGAGGGGCAGGCACACGACCAGCGCCCAGCCGATCACCTGCCAGCCGGGCAGCACGCGCGCCAGCCGGCCGCCCTCCGTGTAACCGGCCGCGCACACCAGCAGTGCGCCGAACAGGTACACGTCGCCGGTCGACAGGGAGCCGCCGCTCTGCCCGAGGGTGAAGGCGAGGACGACCACCGCTCCGGTGACGGCCGCGGCCCAGAAGCGGCCCGACGGCCGGGCGCCGGTGCGCAGCGAGGACACCACCGCGGTGGTCAGCGGCAGCAGACCCACGACGACGGCGGCGTGCGAGGTGGTGGAGGTCTGGAGCGCGAGGGTGGTCAGCAGCGGGAAGCCGACCACGACCCCGCCAGCGACCACCAGCAGCCCGCCCCAGTGCTCCCGCGCGGGAAGCGGCACGCGCAGGGCGAGCAGGAAGCCGCCCGCCACCAGCGCCGCCAGGACGCCGCGCAGGGCGACGAGCGACCAGGGGCCGAAGCTCTCCAGGCCCCAGGCGGTGCCGGGGAAGGTCAGGGAGAAGGCGGTGACGCCGAGCGCCGCCAGTGCGGTTCCGCCCCTCACCGATCCCCGGACCGCTATCGGAGAGGCGAGAGTAGCGCTATTCTGTGCTGTCATGTACGAGCGTAGCAGTGTGGCGGCCTTGGCAGAATCCCTGCGAGCCGAGCTGAACCGCTACTCGATAGGGGGAAAGCTCCCGTCGAGTCGGGCCTTGGTGGAGCGCTACCGGGTCAGCCCCGTCACCGTCTCCCGGGCCCTCGCCCAGCTCGCCGCCGAAGGGCTGGTCGTCACCCGGCCCGGCGCCGGGGTGTTCCGCGCGCCGCCCCGTACGTCGGCCCCCGCACCCGGGGACACCTCGTGGCAGGAGGTCACCCTCACTGCCGAGGGCGCCGGGGACGTCGTACCCCGCTCCGTCGACGCCTCCGGGGTGCTGGTGACCCTGGCTGCGCCGCCGCCCGGGGTGATCGAGCTGCACAGCGGCTACCTGCACCCCTCGCTCCAGCCCGAGCGGGCCATGGCGGCGGCCCTGGCCCGGGCGGGGCGCAGGCCGGGCGCGTGGGGGCGGCCGCCCGTGGAGGGGCTGCCCGAGCTGCGCGACTGGTTCGCCCGGGAGATCGGCGGCGCGGCCCGCGTCCTCACCGCGGCCGACGTCCTGATCACCGCGGGCGGCCAGAGCGCGCTGACCACCGCCCTGCGGGCGCTGGCGCCGCCCGGGGCCCCGATCCTCGTGGAGTCGCCGACCTACCCCGGCCTGCTGGCGATCGCCCGCGCCTCGGGGTGCCGGCCCGTGCCGGTCCCCGTCGACTCCGAGGGGGTCCGGCCGGAGCTGCTCGCCGCCGCCTTCGAAGCGACGGGCTCGCAGGTGTTCGTGTGCCAGCCGCTGTTCCAGAACCCGACCGGCGCGGTGCTGACGGAGGCCCGGCGCCGCGAGGTGCTCCGGATCGCGCGGGCCGCCGGGGCCTTCGTGGTCGAGGACGACTACGCCCGGGCGCTGGCCCACGAGGACGCCGGAGCGCTGCCCCCTGCGCTCGCCGCCGAGGACGAGGACGGGGTGGTGGTCCACGTACGGTCCCTGACCAAGGTCACCTCGCCCAGCATGCGGGTGGGGGCGCTGGCCGCCCGGGGCCCGGTGCTGGACCGGCTGCGCGCCATCCAGGTCGTGGACAGCTTCTTCGTGCCCCGGCCGCTCCAGGAAGCCGCCCTCGAACTGGTCGGCGCACCCGCCTGGCCGCGCCACCTGCGCGCCGTCGCCGCCGAGCTGCGCCACCGCCGGGAGGTGCTCGCGGGCGCGCTGCGCCGGGAGCTGCCCGCCCTGGAGGTGCCCCACCTGCCGCGCGGCGGCTACCAGTTGTGGGCCCGGCCGGGCGAGGGCGTCGACGACACCGCCTTCGCGGCGGCCGCGCTGCGGGCCGGTGTGGCCGTCGCCCCCGGCCGGCCCTACTTCTGCGCCGAGCCGCCCGGCCCGTACGTCCGCCTCAGCTTCGCCGGGGTCGCGGCCGCGGCGGAGCTGACCGAGGCGGTGCGGCGGCTGCGCGACGGCTCGGGGACGGCGGGCCCGAACGGCAGCGGGGCGTAAAGCGCTTGAGGGGGACACGGGTGCGTCCTAGCCTGCGGGCATGACCGGCATCCTGATCACCACCCTCGCGCAGCGGCCCGAACTGACCGGCCGCCTCTGGGACATGGCCAACCCCTGGCCGGAGTTCGCCCGTCAAGACCCCGTCTCCTCGCTGCTGTACCCGTGGATGGTGGCCGAGCTGAACGAGTACGTGTTCATCGCCACGGACGGCGACGAGGTGGTCGCCCGCGCGTTCAGCGTGCCCTTCGCCCTGCACGCGGACGGCCGTGGGGCGCTGCCCGTGCGGGGCTGGGACCAGGTTCTCATGTGGGCCTGCGCGGACCGGCGGGACGGGACCCGGCCCGACACGGTCAGCGCCATCGAGATAACGGTCGCCCCCGGCCGGCAGGGCCAGGGCCTCTCCCCCCTGATGCTCGCCGCGATGCGGGACAACGCCCGCGCGCACGGTTTCGCGGAGGTGGTGGCGCCCGTCCGGCCGAACGGGAAACCGGCCGAGCCGGACACCCCGATGGAGGAGTACGCGTTCCGCACCCGCGAGGACGGATTGCCCTGCGACCCGTGGCTGCGGGTGCACGTGCGGGCGGGTGCCGTCATCGACTCGGTGGCTCCGCTGTCCATGACGATCAGCGGCTCGCTCGCGCAGTGGCGGGAGTGGACGGGCCTGCCGTTCGACGCGCCGGGACCGGTGCGGGTGCCCGGAGCGCTCGTCCCGGTCCACTGCGAACCGCAGCACGACCACGCGGTGTACGTCGAGCCGAACGTGTGGGTCCGCCACCCGCTCGGGTAGCGCGCCTCAGGCCTCGGACGCCTGCTCTGCGGTCACCTCGACGGGTTCGGGGTCCGGCCCGGAGAGCAGGTCTTCGAACGCGCCCATCCCGATCAGGAACAGCATCATCAGAACCGGTACGCACAGGGCTGCGAAGAGCACGAGAGCCTCCCCATGGGAACCCGAAGGAACTCCGCCCGGCTGGGCCGGCCACTGCGGCGGGGCCATGCCCAGTGTGCGTCCGAACGGGGTGCCCTGCATCTCGGCGGCCCCGCGCTCATCCCCGGGGGCCGGAGCGGGCCCGTGCGGTCGCCTTCGCCGCCGGTCGGCGGGGTGGTTGCGGGCGGCTGACGAGCGGGCCGACAACGAGGAGTTGGACGACCGCCAGCGCCAGGCACAGGCCCGCGGTGCCGGCCCACAAGGCGGCGGCCCCGGCGTGGGCGAGGAGCTGGGTGGCGGTGACCGGGGCGGCGGTCGTGGCGATGCCCCAACTGGTCCCGTACACCGCGAGGTAGCGGTCCGTTGCGCCCGGCGGCGCCAGGTCCGCCACGACGCTGAACGCCCGGCCCATGACGAGCACCTCGCCCAGGCTCCACACGACGGTGGCCGCCAGGAGCGCGGGCAGCGTGTGCGCCACCGCGTAGCCGGCCAGGCCGGCCGCCATCAGCGTGTAGCCGAGGGCGAGGGCCGCCGAGGCGGGCAGCGCGGCCGGACGCCGCAGGCGCAGCACCGGCTGGGCGGCGACGGCGGTCACGGCCGAGGCGGTGAACAGCAGCCCCGCGTCGGCCGGGGCAAGGCCGATGCGGGGCAGGGTGAGCGGCAGCGCGACCACGATCTGCAGGCAGACCAGCGCGAAGACGGTGCCGGCCGCCGACACGGCCCACAGCGCCCGGTCCCGCCACGGCCGGACCGGCTCCGGCTCCCGCCCCGGCTCCGGCTCCCGCCCCGGCTCCCCGCTCCGGCCGGTCCGGGCGGACGCGCGGCGGGGGCGGTCGGCGGGCAGGGCGATGCGCAGGAGCAGTGCGCAGGCCAGGCAGGTGAGGGCGTCGGCGACGAACAGCCAGCGCAGGTCCCACCGGCCCAGGGCCGTGGCGATCAGTCCGGCGCCGGTGCCGCCCGCGGCGAGCGCGGCGTTCAGCAGGCCGAACGCGCGCACCCGCTCGGCGGGCCCGACGGCGTCGGCGATCAAGCCCTGGCTCGGCGGCTCGTACAGCTCGAAGGCCAGGCCGAGCAGGATCGCGAAGGCCGCCACGGCGGCCAGGGAGCCGGCGGCCGCGATCCCCAGCTGCGCGAGGGCGCACCCCGTCAGGCCGAGCACGATCGTGCGGCGGCGCCCGAGGCGGGCCGCCAGGCGGCCGCCGGCCAGCCGGGAGGGAATGGTCGCGAGGCCGAAGGCGGCGCAGAGCAGGCCGGCGGTGGTGGCGCCGGCGCCGAATTCCGCGCTGATCAGGACGGTCAGGAAGGGCAGGGAGAAGGCGCCGAGCCGGTTGATCGCCCGCGCCGCCACCAGCAGCCATACGGTCCGCGGCACGCCGCCACCCCTCGCGTAACTGTCGAATCGGCTAATGTCAGTCACAGGAACGCTAGCCAGGGAAGGAGTGACTGGTCAAGTGATGTTCGACAGTCACGTGGCGGTACTGCTGGAGCAGGCCGTGTCGCTCGTGAACACGCTGACCGACGGGGAATCGCGCGGCCGCCCCTACGCCGCGCCCCGCGGAGCGGAACTGCCGCAGGCGATCGACGCCGCCGTATCGCGCCACGCCGCCTCGCTGCCGCGTGACATCGACTCCGCGCAGGCGCAGTACATGGCCGAAGCGGCCGGGCGGATGCGCGAGGTCTTCCGGGCCATGCAGGACGCGGAGCCGGACGCCGCCGCACGGGCCGTGAACGCCCTGCTGCGCGACACCGCTGCCCGGCCCCGGCTGGACCGCGCCGAAGGCGGGCCCTGGCAGGTGCACTTCCACGGCGCGAACGACTCCTTCGCCGCGGGATGCAGCGCCAGTTGCGCGACCGCCCTGGCCCTGGCGGTGGGCGGCGGTCTCGCGGGCCGCCTCGGCGTCTGCCGCGCCGACCGCTGTGACCGCGTGTACGTCGACACCTCCCGCAACGCGGCCCGCCAGTTCTGCTCCACCGCCTGCCAGAACCGCACGAAGGCCGCCGCCTTCCGTGCCCGCAAGGGATAGCCGACCGCGGCAGACGGCTTTGCATAAAACTGCGGTGAACCGTATAGTCATGCCATCGAGGAGGAGGTCCGATGGTGGTACGTGTAGCGGTGGCCGGGGCGAGTGGGTACGCGGGCGGGGAAGTGCTGCGCCTGCTGCTCGCGCACCCCGAGGTGGAGATCGGCGCGCTGACCGGGAACACCAACGCCGGGCAGCCGCTCGGTGCGCTGCAGCCGCACCTCGTCCCCCTCGCCGGGCGGACGCTGGAGGCGACCACCCCCGACGTGCTCGCCGGGCACGACGTCGTGTTCCTCGCGCTGCCGCACGGGCAGTCCGCCGCCGTCGCCGCGCAGCTCGGTGAGGACGTGCTCGTCGTCGACATGGGCGCCGACCACCGGCTCAAGGACGCCGCCGACTGGGACGCCTTCTACGGGGCGCCGCACGCCGGCACCTGGCCCTACGGTCTCCCCGAACTCCCGGGCGCCCGCGCAGCGCTGGAGGGGACCAAGCGGATCGCCGTCCCCGGCTGCTTCCCCACCGCCGTCTCCCTCGCGCTCTTCCCGGCGTACGCGGCCGGCCTCGCCGAGCCCGAAGCCGTGGTCGTCGCCGCCACCGGTACCTCCGGCGCGGGCAAGGCGCTCAAGCCGCACCTGCTGGGCTCCGAGGTCATGGGCTCCGTGAGCCCCTACGGGGTGGGCGGCGGCCACCGGCACACGCCCGAGATGGTGCAGAACCTGAGCCCGCTCGCGGGGCGGCGGGTGTCCGTCTCCTTCACCCCGACCCTGGTACCCATGGCCCGCGGCATCCTCGCCACCTGCTCCGCGAAGGCCCTCCCCGGCACCACCGCCGACGCGGTCCGCGCCGCGTACGAGAAGGCGTACGCCGACGAGCCCTTCGTCCACCTCCTGCCCGAGGGGCAGTGGCCGGCCACCCAGTCGGTCTACGGATCCAACGCCGCGCAGATCCAAGTCGCCTACGACGGCTCCGCACAGCGGATCATCGCGATCAGCGCCATCGACAACCTCACCAAGGGCACCGCCGGCGGTGCGGTGCAGAGCATGAACATCGCCCTCGGGCTGCCCGAGCAGCTCGGGCTCTCGGCGATCGGAGTCGCTCCGTGAACACCGCCGGCCGGAAAGCAGCCACCACGAAGAAGGAGATGCAGTGAGCGTCACGGCAGCACAGGGATTCACGGCGGCGGGAATCGCCGCCGGGATCAAGGCGAACGGAAACCCGGACCTGGCCCTCGTGGTCAACAACGGGCCGCGTCTGGCCGCCGCGGGCGTCTTCACCTCCAACCGCGTCAAGGCCGCGCCCGTCCACTGGTCCGAGCAGGTCCTGCGCGGCGGCGCCGTCAGTGCCGTGGTCCTCAACTCGGGCGGCGCGAACGCCTGCACCGGCCCCAAGGGCTTCCAGGACACCCACGCCACCGCCGAAAAGGTGGCGGCCACGCTGAACGGGCTCCGTCCCGGCGCGGAACACAACGCCGGCGAGATCGCCGTGGCCTCCACCGGGCTGATCGGCGTCCTGCTCCCCATGGACAAGCTGCTCCCGGGCATCGACACGGCGGCGGCCGCCCTCTGCGCCGACGGCGGCGAGGCCGCCGCCATCGCCATCAAGACCACCGACACCGTCCACAAGACGGCCGTCGTCACGGGGGGAGGCTGGACGGTCGGCGGCATGGCCAAGGGCGCGGGCATGCTCGCCCCGGGCCTCGCCACCATGCTGGTCGTCCTCACCACCGACGCCGACCTGGACAGCGCCACCCTCGACAAGGCGCTGCGCGCCGCCACCCGCACCACCTTCGACCGGATCGACTCCGACGGCTGCATGTCCACCAACGACACGGTGCTGCTGCTCGCCTCCGGCGCGTCCGGCCAGGTGCCCGCGTACGGGGAGTTCGCGGAGGCCGTACGGGCCGTGTGCGACGACCTCGCCCGCCAGCTGATCGGCGACGCCGAGGGCGCGAGCAAGGACATCCGCATCGAAGTCATCGGCGCGGTGAACGAGGACGACGCGGTCGAGGTCGGCCGGTCCATCGCCCGCAACAACCTCCTCAAGTGCGCCATCCACGGCGAGGACCCCAACTGGGGCCGGGTGCTCTCCGCGATCGGCACCACCAAGGCCTCCTTCGACCCGGACCGGCTCAACGTCGCCATCAACGGCATCTGGGTCTGCAAGAACGGCAGCGTCGGCCAGGACCGCGACCTGGTCTCGATGAAGGACCGCGAGGTCCGCATCACCGCCGACCTGGCCTCCGGTTCCGAGTCCGCGGTGATCTGGGCCAACGACCTGACCGCCGAGTACGTCCACGAGAACAGCGCGTACAGCTCATGAGCGCCGACAAGGCCGGGCAGCCCGGCACCGGAACCGCGCGCAAGCACACCGCGCTGCCCAAGGCGCAGATCCTCATCGAGGCGCTGCCCTGGCTCACCCGGCACAACGGCAAGGTCGTCGTCATCAAGTTCGGCGGCAACGCCATGATCGACGAGGACCTCAAGGCGGCCTTCGCCCAAGACGTCGTCTTCCTGCGCCAGGCCGGGCTGAGGCCCGTCGTGGTGCACGGCGGCGGCCCCCAGATCAACGCCCAGCTCGACAAGCAGGGCCTGGTCAGCGAGTTCAAGGCGGGCCTGCGCGTCACCACCCCGGAGGCGATGGACGTCGTACGGATGGTGCTGGCGGGGCAGGTCCAGCGCGAGCTGGTCGGGCTGCTCAACCAGCACGGGCCGCTCGCCGTCGGCATGACCGGCGAGGACGCCCACACCATCACCGCCACCAAGCACAGCCCGCAGATCGACGGCGAACGCGTCGACATCGGACGGGTCGGCGAGATCACCGCCATCGACACCGGCGCGATCGAGGCCCTGCTGGCGGACGGCCGGATCCCGGTCATCTCCTCCATCGCGCGCAGCGCCGACGACCACCACGTGTACAACGTCAACGCCGACACGGCGGCCGCCGCGCTCGCCGCGGCGCTCGGCGCCGAGACGCTGATGGTCCTCACGGACGTCGAGGGCCTGTACGCGGACTGGCCCAACAGCGACGAGGTCATCAGCCGGCTGACGGTGAGCCAGCTGGAGAAGCTGCTGCCCGAGCTGTCCAGCGGCATGGTGCCCAAGATGGAGGGCTGCCTGCACGCCGTCCGCGGCGGTGTCAGCACCGCCCGCGTGATCGACGGGCGGGTCCCGCACTCGATCCTGCTGGAGATCTTCACGGACGAGGGCATCGGCACCATGGTCGTGCCCGACGCACAGGGAGGGGAACCCGAATGACCGGCACGTCCGGCGCGACCGGCAACCAGGAGTACGCGGCCCGCTGGCGGGGGGCGCTGACCGACAACTACGGCACGCCCGCGCTGGCCCTCGTACGCGGCCACGGCGCGCAGGTCTGGGACGCGGACGGCAAGCAGTACACCGACTTCGTCGGCGGCATCGCCGTCAACGCCCTCGGGCACGCGCACCCGGCGGTCGTCGCGGCGGTGACCGCGCAGGTCTCCACCCTCGGCCACGTCTCCAACCTGTACGCCTCCGAACCGGTGCTCGCGCTCGGCGAGCGGCTGCTCCAGCTCTTCGGCCGTCCCGGCCGCGTTTTCTTCTGCAACTCCGGCGCCGAGGCCGCCGAGGCCGCGTTCAAGATCGGCCGGCTCACCGGGCGCACCCACATGGTCGCCACCGACGGCGGCTTCCACGGCCGGACCATGGGCGCGCTCGCGCTCACCGGCCAGCCCGCGAAGCAGACGCCCTTCCTGCCCCTGCCGGGCGACGTCACCCACGTCCCCTACGGCGACGTGGAGGCCCTGCGGGCCGCCGTCACCGAGGAGACGGCGCTGGTGGTCATCGAACCGATCCAGGGCGAGAACGGAGTGGTGGTACCGCCGGCCGGGTACCTGAGGGCCGCCCGCGAGATCACCCGGGCGACCGGGACCCTGCTCGTCCTCGACGAGGTGCAGACCGGCATCGGGCGCTGCGGACAGTGGTTCGAGCACCAGGCCCACGAGGGCGTCGAGCCCGACCTCGTCACGCTCGCGAAGGGCCTCGGCGGCGGGCTGCCGATCGGCGCGGTGGCAGCCTTCGGCCCGGCCGCCGACCTGCTCCGGCCCGGCCAGCACGGCACCACCTTCGGCGGCAACCCGGTCGCCTGCGCCGCCGGCCTCGCCGTGATCGACACCATCGCCACGGACGGGCTGCTGGACCAGGTCAAGGCGCGGGGGGAACGGCTGCGCTCCGCAATCGAGGGCCTGTGCGGCGGGAAGGGCCACCCGTTGGTCTCCCATGTCCGTGGCGCGGGCCTTTTGCTGGGTATCGTGCTGACCGGGCCGCTCGCACCGCAGGTGCAGAAGGCGGCCCAGGACGCCGGCTTCCTGGTCAACGCGCCCGCCCCCGATGTCGTACGGCTCATGCCGCCGTTCGTACTGACCGAGGCCGAGGCGGACGCGTTCGTCCGGGCGCTGCCCGGCGTCCTCGACGCGGCCCAGGCCGCGGCGAACGCGGCCGATGGGGCCGACGAGGCCGATGGGGACGGACGAACCGGGGAATGAGACGACGATGAGTCAGGCGCAGGAACACGAGCAGAACGGCAGCCAGTCCGTCCCGCAGACCCGCACCGCCCGCCACCGCCGGATCGTGGACATCCTCAACCGGCAGCCGGTCCGCTCGCAGAGCCAGCTGGCCAAACTGCTCGCCGACGACGGGCTGAGCGTCACCCAGGCGACGCTCTCCCGCGACCTCGACGAGCTGGGCGCGGTGAAGATCCGCAACACCGGCGGCGAGCTGATCTACGCGGTTCCCAGCGAGGGCGGCTTCCGCACCCCGCAGGCCCCGCTCGGCGAGTCGGCGAAGGAGGAGCGCATGCGGCGCCTCTCCGGGGAACTGCTGATCTCGGCGGAGGCCTCCGCGAACCTCGTGGTCCTGCGCACCCCGCCCGGCGCGGCCCAGTTCCTCGCCTCGGCGATCGACCAGGCCGAACTCCGGTCGATCCTCGGCACGATCGCCGGGGACGACACGTTGATGCTGATCAGCCGGGACCCCTCGGGCGGCCAGGCCCTGGCGGACCACCTGCTGAGGCTGGCGCAGAAGGAAAGCTGACAGGGCCGGGGCCGGGCCCTCTGCTGCGGATCCCGCCCGACCGACGGCCCAGGGTCCGGACGGGCTAGTAGCGGGTCACGGCCAGGGCCCCGGACTCCGTACCGACCACGATGTGCGGGTGCCTGCGCGGGTTCGCCCAGCGCAGGACCGCCCGCATGGCGCGCTTCGGGACGGACACGCAACCGGCCGTCGCGCCCTTGCCGTTGACGTGCAGGAAGATGCCCGCGCCCCGGCCGCGCACCGGCCGGTCGTAGTTGAAGCCGATGACCATGGCGTGCGCGTACTGCTGCCCGTAGGCGGCCAGGTGCTCCGCCTCGCCCGGAGCGCAGTCGGCGGGCAGGGACTCCACCCAGCGGTTGTAGCTCCCCGAGGCGTTGTCCTGGCACCACCAGGAGCGGTCCGACACCCTGCGGTACGGGTACTCCGTGGCCGCCGGGGCGTGCGCGAGGCCGAAGGCGTACGGGAGGTCGTACAGCCCGGCCGGGGTGGTGTTCGTGCCCTGGACCCGGCTCGCCCCCTCGGCCAGCCCGTTCGCCCCGAACCGGGCGGGAGCCCGCCCCTCCTCGTACCACCGCCCCGCGCGCCGGTCCCACCAGGTCAGCCACCCGGAGCTGGAGCCCGCCGTGGGCGCGACGGCCACGATGAGCTGGCTGCCCCCGCCGGTGTCGGCGAGCCGGTCCGGCAGCGGCGGACCGGCCTGGGGGAGCAGGGTGGTGACGACCAGTGGGGCGGCGAGGAGCGCGGTACGCAGCACGTGTCAGACGGTACGGGGCGCAAGGGGCGCGGGCGGTGGAGGCAGGCCGGGGGAGCGCGGACCGTGCACCCGCTGGGCGGCGGCCCGGCGCAACCGCGGGTCGGCGTCCGCCAGCAGCTGCACGGAGGCGCGCAGCGCGAGGGCGCCGCCGCGGGAGCGCAGCACCCGGTAGGCGGCCCGGCGGGTGTGCACGGGGCGGCCGGGCGCGATCCGCTCCAGCAGCCAGTCGGCGGGCAGCCGCTCGGCGATCAGGGCCAGGCTGAGGGACGCCTCCCGCGCGACGGCGGCCGACGGGTCGTCGAGCAGGGGCCGCAGCAGGTCCGCGTCGACGGTGTCCAGCGTGCGCAGCCCGGCGACGGCGGCGGCCCGTACCGCGTCGACGGGGTGGTCCAGCAGTCCGCGCAGCAGCGGCGCGTCCGCCCGCCGGGCGCACTCGGCGAAACCGGCGACGGCGTACCGGCTCACCCGCTCCGGGTCCGCGACCAGGGCGCGGCAGTGGGCGTACGGGTCGGCCCCGGCCTGCTTGAGCAGCCAGCGGGCGCAGGCCCGGACCAGCGCGGAGCGGTCGGCCAGGTGGCCGGCCGCCTCGGCGCAGCGCCCGGCCCGGCGCAGGGCGGTGACCCCGCCCGCCCGCACCGTCGGGAGGTGACCGCCGAGCAGGGCGTCGACCGCCTCGTCGTCCGGGCCGTCGGCCGCCAGGGCGGCCAGGGCGGCATCCGCCCAGAGCCGGGCCGTCGCGGGATCCCGCTCCCCGGCCGCCCGCCGGGCCAGCTCCCGTCCGTCGAACAGTCCGGCGGCGAGCGTGATGCGGGCGGCGAACCGGCGGGTCGGCAGGTCGCCGCTGCGCCGCAGCCAGCCGAGGACCGTGTCGGGCTGCTCGCCGGTCATCGTGCGCGCGGCCCGCGCCGGGCGCCACCACCGCCCGGGACGCTCGGGGCGCCACCACGGGGCGAGGACCGGGTCCCCGGCGCCGAGGGCTCCTTCGAAGAGGTCGCGCGCCCAGCGGCCCCGTTCACGCCGGGCGAGCAGCAGGACCAGCGGGGTGAGGTCGACCAGCGTGCGCGCGGGATCGGCGGCCAGCGCCTGCGCGAGCACCTGCCGGGCCCGCTCGCGTACCGCCGGGACCCAGTCGGCGCACCGGATCGCGACGAGCGGGAGCGGGGGACGCGGGTCGTCGAGCGCGGAGAGGCGGATCCGGCCGTCGGGGTGGCAGAGGCGGACCTCGATCCTGGAGGCGGCGCCGGGTTCCGGGCACCATGCGAAGCGGCCGCGCCGGATCTCCGTGTCGAAGGCGGTCCAGCTGCGCGGCAGGCAAGGGCGGCGGACGCCCCCGATCCCGAGGCGTCCGCCGCGCAGCACGGCCGCCGCCGCGGCCCGGCCCGCTGCCGCCTGCTGCTGCGTCCCCACTCCCATGTGCCCTCCCCATCCGGTGTGGACCGCCGATCGTATGCGCGGGCCGGGACCGGCGCCCCTGATATTCGCGCTGGTCAGCCGCGCGCAACAGCGGTCGATTGACGAAACATACGGAGCAGTGCATAGTTATGCCTGTCATCGATCGCATCGTCCCGCCCGTAACCACCGTGAGGAGAAACCCGTGACCGAGCGCGTCGTACTCGCCTACTCGGGCGGCCTTGACACCTCCGTCGCCATCGGCTGGATCGCCGAGGAGACGGGCGCCGAGGTCATCGCCGTCGCGGTGGACGTCGGCCAGGGCGGCGAAGACCTGGACGTCATCCGCAAGCGCGCGCTCGCCTGCGGCGCCGTCGAGGCCGAGGTCGCGGACGCCAAGGACGAATTCGCCGACGAGTACTGCCTCCCGGCGATCAAGGCCAACGCCCTCTACATGGACCGCTACCCGCTGGTCTCGGCGCTCTCCCGGCCCGCGATCGTCAAGCACCTCGTCGCCGCCGCGAAGAAGCACGGCGCGACGACCGTCGCCCATGGCTGCACCGGCAAGGGCAACGACCAGGTCCGCTTCGAGGCCGGCATCGCCGCACTGGGGCCCGGCCTCAAGTGCATCGCCCCGGTCCGGGACTACGCGATGACCCGCGACAAGGCCATCGCCTTCTGCGAGCAGAAGGACCTGCCGATCGCGACCACCAAGAAGTCCCCGTACTCCATCGACCAGAACGTCTTCGGGCGCGCCGTCGAGACGGGCTTCCTGGAGGACATCTGGAACGCCCCGATCGAGGACATCTACGAGTACACCGCGAACCCGGCCACCCCGCGCGAGGCCGACGAGGTCGTCATCTCCTTCAAGGAGGGCGTCCCGGTCGCCGTCGACGGCAAGCCCGTCACCGTGCTCCAGGCCATCCAGCAGCTCAACGAGCGCGCCGGCGCCCAGGGCGTCGGCCGCATCGACATGGTCGAGGACCGCCTCGTCGGCATCAAGTCCCGCGAGGTGTACGAGGCCCCGGGTGCGATCGCGCTGATCACCGCCCACCAGGAGCTGGAGAACGTCACCGTCGAACGCGAACTGGCCCGCTACAAGCGGCAGGTCGAGCAGCGCTGGGGCGAGTTGGTCTACGACGGGCTGTGGTTCTCCCCGCTCAAGCGCGCGCTGGACGGCTTCGTCGACGAGGCCAGCCGGCACGTCACCGGTGACGTCCGGATGACCCTGCACGGCGGTCGCGCCGTCGTCACCGGCCGCAAGTCCGACGAGTCGCTGTACGACTTCAACCTGGCGACCTACGACTCGGGCGACACCTTCGACCAGTCCAAGGCCCAGGGCTTCATCGAGATCTTCGGCCTGTCCTCGAAGATCGCCGCGCGCCGCGACCTCGCCTGAGCCGGGCGCGCGCCGCGACCTCGCCCGAGCCGAGTCGTTCCATGCAGTACGAAGGCCGGCTCCCCGTTCCCTCCGCGACGGGGAGCCGGTCGCACACCCACCCTCTTGAGGAGCAGTAGCTGTGAGCAGCAACAACGGTGACGTCCGGCTCTGGGGCGGCCGGTTCGCCGACGGTCCGGCCGAGGCCCTGGCCAAGCTGTCCGCGTCCGTCCACTTCGACTGGCGCCTCGCGCCGTACGACATCGCCGGCTCCCGCGCCCACGCGCGGGTGCTCGCCAAAGCGGGCCTGCTCACGGCCGACGAGCTCGACCGCATGATCGCGGGCCTGGACCGGCTCGAAGCCGACGTGGCCGACGGCTCCTTCACCGGCACCATCGCCGACGAGGACGTGCACACCGCCCTGGAGCGGGGCCTGCTGGAGCGGCTCGGCGCCGACCTCGGCGGCAAGCTGCGGGCCGGCCGGTCCCGCAACGACCAGGTGGCCACCCTCTTCCGCATGTACCTGCGCGACCACGCCCGGATCATCGGCGGGCTGCTCGCCGGCCTCCAGGACGCGCTCGTCGGCCTCGCCGAGGCGCACGCCGACGTGGCCATGCCGGGCCGCACGCACCTCCAGCACGCGCAGCCGGTGCTCTTCGCCCACCACGTGCTGGCCCACGTCCAGTCCCTGTCCCGGGACGCGGAGCGGCTGCGCCAGTGGGACACCCGCACCGCGGTCTCCCCGTACGGCTCCGGCGCCCTCGCCGGCTCCTCGCTGGGCCTGGACCCGGAGGCGGTCGCCGCGGACCTCGGCTTCGAGCGCGGCTCGGTCGGCAACTCCATCGACGGCACGGCCTCGCGCGACTTCGTCGCCGAGTTCGCGTTCATCACCGCGATGATCGGGATCAACCTGTCCCGGATCGCGGAGGAGATCATCATCTGGAACACGAAGGAGTTCTCCTTCGTGACGCTGCACGACGCCTTCTCCACCGGGTCGTCGATCATGCCGCAGAAGAAGAACCCGGACATCGCGGAGCTGGCGCGCGGCAAGTCCGGCCGCCTCATCGGCAACCTGACCGGGCTGCTCGCCACCCTCAAGGCCCTCCCGCTCGCGTACAACCGCGACCTCCAGGAGGACAAGGAGCCGGTGTTCGACTCCTGCGACACCCTTGAGGTCCTGCTGCCCGCCTTCACGGGCATGATGGCGACCCTCACGGTCAACCGCGAGCGGATGGAGGAGCTGGCTCCGGCGGGCTTCTCGCTCGCGACGGACATCGCGGAGTGGCTGGTCAAGCAGGGCGTGCCGTTCCGGGTCGCGCACGAGGTGGCCGGCGAGTGCGTCAAGGAGTGCGAGACGCTCGGCATCGAGCTGGAGGAGCTCACGGACGAGCAGTTCTCGAAGATCTCGGAGCACCTGACGCCGGAGGTCCGTACGGTCCTCAACGTCAAGGGCGCCCTCGCCTCCCGCAACGGCCGCGGCGGCACCGCGCCGTCGGCGGTGGCCACCCAGCTGACCGAACTCAAGGCGGACCTGGTCATCCAGCACGCCTGGGCCGCGCACAAGCAGTAGCCGCGTCCCCGTGAGGGGCGGCCGGAGCACCCGCTCCGGCCGCCCCTGCGTCGTCTACGCCGCCCACGCCGCCAGCGCCTGGAAGTCCGCCCCCACGAGGCCGGTCCGCTCGTCGATCCGCAGCAGCAGTGCCCGAGCGGGGTGGCGCCGGTCGACGTACTCCCGGTCCCCGTCCGTGATGTCGTCGTCGATCCACGCGAAGGGCCGGTTCCCCGCGTACTCCAGGACGTACTGGGTCTTCCAGAAGGTGCCGAGCGGCGCCCGCCCGTGCATCTGCGGCCAGTCGATGTACGGCAGCCGGGGCAGACCCAGCCCTATCCAGTCGTTGGCCTCGTCCTTCCAGGTGGTCGCCCAGACCGGTTCGTAGGAGTGGGCCAGCGCGAGCAGCTCCACGCCGTGGCCGGGGTGCAGCCACACCCGCAAGGGCTTGCGGCTCTCGGCCGCGGTCCAGCCCGTCGGGCGCACGCGGTGCGTCGTGTAGCCCTCCGGCCGGCGCTGGGGCTGGGCCGCATAGGGGTTCAGCGGTCCGTCGACGTCGATCAGCAGCAGTGGCTTCATGGGCACCGATCATCCGTTCCGGTGACCCGTCGGGCAGCTCATTTACCGGTTCGGTGAGACAGTGATGTCTCATTCGGGTTATGCTTGTCTCATGGCCATGGATCGTGACCAGGTGCTCCGCGCTGCGGCGGCCCTGCTTTCCCGCAAGTCGACCGCGACGATGGACGAGGTCGCGCGCGCCGCCGGAATCGGGCGGGCGACGCTGCACCGCCACTTCGCGGGGCGGGACGCTCTCGTGCGGGCCCTGGAGGAGATGGGAATCCGTGAGTTCGAGGTGGCGTTCGACAACGCCCGCCTCGACGAGGGCACGGCGGTCGAGGCGCTCGCCCGACTCGTCGCCGAGAGCGAGCCCAACGCGCAGCTCCTGGCCTTCCTCGTCACGGAGAACCAGCTCTTCGAGGGCGATCAGGTCCACGAGGGGTGGGCCCGCCTCGACGCCCGCGTCAGCGCCCTGTTCCGGCGCGGCCAGGAAGAGGGGGCCATCCGGATCGACCTGAGCCCCGCCTGGCTCACCGAGGCCCTCTACGGCCTCATCGGCACCTGCGCGTGGGCCGTCATGGACGGCCGGGTCGCGGCCAAGGACTTCCAGTACATGATCATCGAGCTGCTGCTCGGTGGCGCACGACGGAGTGTGGAGAAATGACCCGTACCGAACAGCTCAAGCGGCAGAAGGGGGCGGAGGAGAGCAGCAGCGGCCGTTGGCTCGCGCTCTGCGTACTCGTCCTGGCCGTCCTGCTGGTCGCGGTCGACGCCACCGTACTCGGTCTCGCCACCCCCTCCCTCAGTGAGGACCTCGAGCCGTCCGGCACCCAGCTGCTGTGGATCGGCGACATCTATTCCTTCGTCATCGCCGGTTGCCTCGTCTCCATGGGCTCGCTCGGCGACCGGATCGGCCGCAAGAAGCTGCTCCTCCTGGGTGCCACCGCCTTCGGCGCCGTCTCCGTGCTGAACGCCTACGCGACCAGCCCCGAGATGATGATCGCCGCCCGGGCGCTGCTCGGCGTGGCGGGCGCGACCCTCATGCCGTCCACCCTCGCGCTGATCCGCAACATCTTCCACGACCCGCGCGAGCGCAGCCTCGCCATCGGGATCTGGGGCGCCACCGCCTCGGCTGGCGCCGCCGTCGGGCCCGTCGTCGGCGGAGCCCTGCTCCAGCACTTCTACTGGGGCTCGGTCTTCCTCATCAACCTGCCCGTGATGGCCGTGCTCGTCGTCGTCGGCATCAAGCTGCTGCCCGAGTCGAAGAACCCCGTCGCCGGTCCCTGGGACCTGCTCAGCGTCGCCCTCTCCCTCGTCGGCGTCATCGGCGTGGTCTACGCCGTCAAGGAAGCCGCCACCCACGGCGTCAACGGGGAGGCCGGGGCGGCCGCCGTCCTCGGCGCCGGCGCCCTGTACGCCTTCGTGAGGCGCCAGTTCACGCTGAGCGCCCCGCTGCTCGACATGCGGCTGTTCAAGCACCGCGGCTTCTCCGGCGCGGTCCTCGCCGACCTGCTCACCGTCTTCGGGCTGTCCGGACTCGTCTTCTTCCTGTCCCAGTTCCTCCAGCTCGTGCAGGGCCGCGATCCGCTGGAAGCGGGTCTGGCCGAACTGCCCGCGGCCATGGGCGCCGTCGCCACCGGACTGGTGGCCGGCCGCTACGCCCGCCGCTACTCGGTGCGCGTGATGGTCAGCGGCGGTCTCGCCGCCATAGGGCTGGCCCTGGGCGCGCTCACCCTGATCCACAAGGAGAGCGCCTACCCGCTGCTCGGCGCGGCCCTGCTCGTCGTCGGTCTCGGCGCCGGTTTCTCCTTCACGGTCACCGCCGACGTGATCCTCTCCAGCGTGCCCAAGGAGCAGGCCGGTTCGGCCTCCGCCGTCTCCGAGACGGCCTACGAGCTGGGCGCCGCCCTCGGCATCGCCCTGCTCGGCTCCATCGTGACCGGCGTCTACCAGGGCTTCACCGCCCCGGCCTCGGTACCCACCGCCGTCGCGGACTCCGCGCACGAATCGCTGGGCGGCGCCGTCGAAGCGGGCCGGATGCTGGACCCGCAGACCGCGCAGACGATGGTCGGCGCGGCCCAGGAGGCCTTCGTGGACGGGCTCCGGTTCGCCTCGGGCGTCGGCGCGGCCGTCCTGCTCGCCACCGCCGCGGCCGCCTGGTTCCTGCTGCGCGGCCAGGAGCTCCAGGACGGCACCGAGCACTGAGCCACCCCAAGGGATGGTTTCCCGGACGGAGTTGACACCCCGTCGATCGCCGGGACACCATCCCGGCGATGGAGATCAACGATCTGACGGCCGCCGAACGCCGCGTCTGGGACGCCTTCCCGCGCGGCGAGGGCGTCGACTTCCGCGAGGAGCCCGAGGACAGCTCCGTCGACGGGGCCGGCTGGGGACCGGGCCGCACCCTCCGTGCGGAGGTGCTCCGGGCCCTCCTGCTCGGCGCCGGGCCGGCCGAAGAGGGCCAGGTCCCCGGGCTCAAGGTCAAGGGCGCCCGGATCACCGGCGCACTCGACCTCAGGTACGCCGTCGTCGACCACCCGATCCGGTTGCGGGACTGCTGGTTCGAGCGCAAACCGCTCCTGTACGGGGCCCAGTTGAAGGCGCTCGTCCTCGGCTACTCGACGCTGCCCGGCCTGACCGCCGCCACCGTGCGCGTCGAGGTGGTCCTGCGGCTCTCCTGCTGTCGCATCACCGGGCCCGTCCGCCTCCAGGGCGCCCGGGTCGCCGGAGGCCTCTTCGTCCAGGGGGCCGTCATCGAACCGGCCCCCGGTGAGGAGGCGGGCGAGGCCGCGCTCCAGCTCAACCACGCCGAGATCGGTACCGACATCATCGCCAACGATCTCACCGTCCACGGCCAGCTGCGCCTGAACGGCGCCACGGTGGGCGGACAGGTCCAGCTCGACGGGGCGCGCCTGCTGAACCCCGGGGGGATAGCCCTGCACGCCGAAACCCTCACCGTCGGCACCGACCTGCGCGCGCACCGGCTGCACGCCCGCGGCACGGTCAACCTCACCGGCTCCCGCATCCCGGGCCAGGCCAACCTCACCCGGGCGGACCTCGCGAACCCCGCAGGGACGGCCCTGCGCGCCTCCAGCTGCGCCATAGGCGAGCTGTGGCTGCGCCGCTGCCCGCCGGTCCGGGGTGATGTGAACCTTCGCCGGTCCACCGTCGACATGCTCCACATCGAGCCGCAGACCTGGCCGCAGCGGATCGCCGTCGACGGCCTCACCTACCGCACCCTCGCCCCGCACCTGCCCGCCGGGGAACGCCTGCCCGCACTGGAGCGGGAGGAGTCGGGATACCTCCCGTACGCCTACGAGCAGCTCGCCGCGGCCTACCGCACCGCCGGGGACGAGGCGGCGGCGCGGACCGTGCAGCTCGCCAAACTCCGCCGGCACCGCCGTACCCTGCCCCGGTACGCCAGGCTCTGGGGGCTGCTCCAGGACGCCACCGTCGGCTACGGCTTCCGGCCGCTGCGCGCCACGCTCTGGCTGCTGGCCCTGCTGGTGACGGGCTCGCTCGCCTTCGCCCTCCACCATCCGAGGGAGCTCAAGCAAGGGGAGGCTCCGGACTTCAATCCGGTGTTCTACACGATCGACCTGATGCTGCCGATCATCGGCTTCGGCCAGGAGGAGGCCTTCGCGCCGGGCGGCTGGTACCAGTGGCTGTCGTACCTGCTGGTCGTGACCGGCTGGGTCCTCGCCACTACGACCGCGGCGGGCGTCAGCCGGTCACTGCGACGCCAGTAGCTACGCGGCTTCGGCGACGCCGGCTTCCTTGGCCTTCGTGGCGTACATGTCCACGTACTCCTGACCCGACAGCCGCATGACCTCCGCCATCACCGAGTCGGTGACGGCGCGCAGCACGTAGCGGTCCCGGTCCATGCCCTCGTAGCGGGAGAACTCCATCGGCTCGCCGAAACGGATGGTCACCCGGCCCGGGCGGGGCATGCCCTTGCCGCCCGGCTGGAGCTTGTCCGTGCCGATCACCGCGAACGGCACGACGGGCGCACCGGTCATCAGGGTGAGGCGGGCGATGCCGGTGCGGCCGCGGTAGAGCCGGCCGTCGGGGGAGCGGGTGCCCTCGGGGTAGATGCCGAAGATCTTTCCCTCTTCGAGGATGCGGCGGCCGGTCATCAGGGCCGCGACTCCGCCGTTCGCGCCGTCGCGGTCGACGGGGATCATGCCGGAGCCGGTGAAGAACCACGCCATCAGGCGGCCCTTGAGGCCCTTGCCGGTCACGTACTCGTCCTTGCCGATGAAGTGGACCGTGCGGTCGCAGACGAGCGGCAGGATCATCGAGTCGATGAAGGTGAGGTGATTGCCCGCGAGGATCACGGGACCGGTGCCCGGGATGCTCTCGATGCCCTCCACCCGGGTGCGGATGATCAGCCGCATGACCGGTCCTACGGTGGCTTTGATGAGCGCGGTACGGAACAACGTGAGCCCTCCGGCATCGAAAAGCGGCTTCGCACGACACGGTGGTAGTGCAGGTGAGGACGATACTCGCGGGTCAACCCTGATCGCACATCGGGTTCACGTGTCGGATACGCAGTGTTGACGCGTGTTTGCGCCATGTTCCCCCCGCAACCCCCTCCGCGCCACCGTTCGCCGCCTACCATCGGCGGGCCGGGCAGGCCTCGTGACCTGGGGATCCTCGGGCAGGCGGCCCTCAGACACAGGGAGTGCACTCATGACGCAGGGCGGGGCAGCACGGCGTACGGTCCTGGGGGCCGCGGTCCTGGCGGCGGGCACCGGGATCACCGGACTGGCGGCAGGCCCGGCCGCCGCGGCCGGCGGCCACGAGGGCGGCTACCGGGACCTCCCCGTCCCCCTGATCGTCGGTCACCGCGGGTCCAGCGGCTACCGGCCCGAGCACACCCTGGGCTCCTACCAACTGGCCCTCGACCTCGGGGCCGACGTCATCGAGCAGGACCTCGTGCCCACCAAGGACGGTCATCTGGTCTGCCGTCACGAGAACGAGATCGGCGGCACCACGGACGTCGCCGACCATCCCGGCTTCGCCTCCCGGCGGACCACCAAGTCCGTCGACGGGGTCTTGGTCACCGGCTGGTTCACCGAGGACTTCACCCTCGCCGAACTCAAGACCCTGCGCGCGAAGGAACGTATCCCCGCCGTCCGCCAGCGCAACACGCTTTACGACGGCCGGTGGGACGTGCCCACCTTCGAGGAGGTGCTGCGCTGGGCCGACCAGGAGGGCCGCAGGCGCGGCAAGCGGGTCTGGCTGCACGTCGAGACCAAGCACCCGAGCTACTTCCGGGCACTGGGCCTCGGTCTGGAGGAACCCCTCGCCAAGCTGCTGCGCCGCTACGGCCGCGACGGGAAGAACGCGCCGCTGTTCCTCCAGTCCTTCGAGCCGTCCAGCATCCAGCGGCTCTCCCGGCTGGTCTCCGCGCCCCGCGTGGTGCTGCTCGGGGCCGCCAACACCCGCCCCTGGGACTTCGAGCTGGCCAAGGACCCGCGCACCGTCGCCGACCTCGTCACGCCCGAGGGCCTCAAGTGGATCGCCGGCTTCGCCCAGGGCATCGGCCCCACCCTCGACCTGATCGTGCCGCGCGACGCGGACGGCAAGCTGGGCACCCCGACGGCCCTGGTGCGCGACGCCCACGCGCAGCGGCTGGTCCTGCACCCCTACACCGCGCGCAACGAGAACAGCTTCCTGCCGGCCGAGTACCGCAAGGGCACCGACCCGACCGCCTACGGGGACGCCTTCGGAGCCTTCCGCCGCTACTTCGAGCTCGGCATCGACGGCATCTTCACCGACAACCCGGACACCGGGCTGCTGGCCGCCGAGGCCTTCCGGCCCGGGCGGGGCTCGCGCCCGTAGCCCCACGCCCCGCCCATGGGCCCGCCCGTGGGCCGTGTCCCGCCCGCGGAGCCGACGCGGCGTCAACGAGCGGCCGCTGTTCCTCGTACGAGTGTGCTGTGCCCGGCGGGGAAACCGCCGGGCACGGCCGTCGCGTCCCGCCCGGCATGGACGCGATGAAGGACACCGACCTCTTCGACGAGCTGGGCCCGCTGCTCTCCGCCGAAGCCGCCGCGGAGGCCCCGGCCGCCGGGGTCGACGCCGCCGACCTGGAACAGGCCGTCTGGGTCAGGCTGCTCGAACGCGGCCCCGCCGCCCCGGGTCCGGCCGGCGCCGCGGCGGACGCCTCCGCCGAACGGGCCCGCTGGCTGCGCCGGGCGGTGCGCGCGGAGGCCCGCCGGGCCAGGCGGCGGGCGCTGCGCGAGGTGCCGTACGGGGCGCGGCCCGGCTGCGCCGGCGCCGACCCGGAGGACGCGGTGCTGCACGGGGAGCAGCGGCGGGTCCTCCGGTCGGCGGTCGCCCGGTTGCCCGGACGGTGCCCGGAACTCATAGGAGCACTTTTGTCGCCGAGGGACCTCACGTACCGTGAAATCGCAGGAGAGTTGGGTATCTCACAAGGAAGTTTGGGGCCGGTGCGTTCCCGTTGCCTGGGATGTCTGCGCAGAATGCTGGCTGCAGAGGTTGCGGCTCCACGCCTGCGGGGAATGGAGCGGTAGACCAACGGGCTACCAGGTGAGCTGGAGGCATGCGCACATGGGTATGAGCGTGACCATTTCGGCGGCGGCCGCCGAGGACGTCGAGCAGATCTTCAAGCTCCAGTACCTGGCGTTCCAGCGCGAGGCCGAGCTGTACGGCAACTACCGCATCCAGCCGCTCACCCAGACCCTCGACTCCCTCAAGTCGGAGCTCGCGACCGACACCGTGCTCGTGGCCCGGCTCGGCGACGAGGTCGTCGGCACGGTGCGGGGCAACGTGGACGAGGACGGCACCGGCAAGATCGCCAAGCTGTGCGTCCACCCCCGGCTCCAGGGCCACGGGCTCGGCGCCCGGCTGCTGCGCGCGGTGGAGGAAGCCCTCGCGGGCAACAGCGGCACCAGCCGGTTCCGGCTGCACACCGGCCACAAGAGCGAGTCCAACCTGCGGCTCTACCGCAAGGCGGGCTACGTACGGGTCGGCGACCGGACCGCCTCCGACGGGGTCCACCTCGTCGTCCTGGAGAAGGAAGCGAAGGACGCGGCCGACTTCGCGGTCAGCGCCTGAGCCCCTGTCAGGCCCTCTCGCGCGTCAGCGCTTCGCGCGCAGCCAGAGCATCCCGGTGACCGGCAGGATCACCGGGATGAACAGGTAGCCCATGCCGAACTGCGACCACACGGTCGCGTCGGGGAACGCCTCGGGCCGCACCACGGTCCAGGTCCCGACGACGAGCACGCCGGTCAGCTCGGCGGCGCAGCACACCCGCGCCGCCTTGCGGGCCGTCTCCCCGCCCCGCACCAGCGAGTACGTGATGAAGACGTACACGAGCGCGGCCACCGCCGACAGCGAGTAGGGCAGCGGAGCCCGGTCGAACTCGGTGGAGATCTGGTACGCCGAGCGCGACACCGCGCCCACCGTGATCACCCCGTACAGCCACACCAGCAGCAGCCCCGGCCCGGAGACCAGCCGCTCGCGTCGCGCGGGCGCCCCGGCGGTGTCGGCCGCGGCGGTATCGGTGTCGGGCAGGTCAGGCACCGGCGGTTCCCCAGATGTCGTAGAGGCGTACTTCGAGGACGGCGAGGACGACCGCACCGGCCGCCACCGTCACCGAGCCCCACTTCGTGCGTTCGGTGAGCGAGAGCAGCCCGGCCGCCGGGACCGCCGCGAAGGCGCCGAGCAGGTAGGCGACGAACAGCACCGTGCCCTGCTCCGGCTTCTCGCCCGAGCCCAGCTCGACCAGGCCGACCACCAGCTGGGCCAGGACCAGGACGGTCACCACGGCCATGCCGATGAAGTGCCAGTCCTTGGTCGGCTGGTTCCGCAGGGCGGCGAAACCGCACCAGGCGGCGAGGGCGAGGGCGGCCGCGCCGAGGGCGACCGTCAGGGCGTCGAGCATGCTGCGAGGGTATTACGGGGCGGATGATCCGCTGCGCGCGCCCCTGTGGGGGACCCCGCTGAACGCTCGGTGCCCGCCCCGCCCTCCCGCTGTCCGTCCGGCATGCGACCCGATGGCGTCCGCTATGCGGACAGAATGGAACGCTGAGCCGATCGGTCTGGTTTACTGGGGCCCATGACCACGACGAGCAGCCGCACCCTTGCGACCGAGGCGACGATGACGCCCGGTGCTCGTTGTATGTGTCGAATGTGCGCCTTCTGAGGGCCCCTTCCCCGCAGTCTCGCGCCCCGAAGCGAGACCGGCCGAGCCCCGTGGACACCCTCGTGTGACACCCGGAAACGCTCCCGCCCCGCGCATGCGCCCGCCTCACCCTTTTGTGACGGTGTGACCCGTATCGCGTGCCAGATGTTTGCCCCGTGCCGGCACACCCCGCTGCGCCGCGCACTCGACAGCGACGGAAATCCTGTGATCACCACATCGGGCCTCACGAAGGTCTACCAGTCCCGTGGCCGCGAGGTCACCGCCCTGGACGGCGTCGACCTCCACGTAAAGGAGGGAGAGGTGTACGGGGTCATCGGCCAGAGCGGCGCCGGCAAGTCCTCCCTCATCCGCTGCGTGAACCTGCTGGAGCGCCCCACCAGCGGCACGGTGACCGTCGACGGCGTCGACCTCACCGCGCTCGCCGGTCGCGGCCGCCGCGCCGGCAAGGAGCTCCGCCAGGCCCGCAGCCGCATCGGCATGGTCTTCCAGCACTTCAACCTGCTGTCCTCGCGCACCGTCCAGGGCAACATCGAGCTGCCCCTGGAGATCCTCGGCGTCTCCGGCCGCGAACGCTCCCGCAAGGCCGCCGAACTCCTCGACCTGGTCGGCCTCGCCGACAAGGCGAAGGCCTACCCCGGCCAGCTCTCCGGCGGCCAGAAGCAGCGCGTCGGGATCGCCCGCGCCCTGGCCGGCGACCCCAAGGTGCTCCTGTCCGACGAGGCCACCAGCGCCCTCGACCCCGAGACCACCCGCTCCATCCTCCAGCTGCTGCGCGACCTGAACCGCCAGCTCGGCCTGACCGTGCTGCTGATCACGCACGAGATGGACGTGGTCAAGGCCGTCTGCGACTCCGCCGCGCTGATGAAGGGCGGCCGGATCATCGAGTCCGGCACCGTCCCGGAACTGCTGGCCACCCCCGGCTCCGAACTCGCCGGCGAACTCTTCCCCGTCAGCGGCGCCGCCACCGGCCCCGACCGCACGGTCATCGACGTCACCTTCCACGGCGAGGCCGCGACCCGGCCGGTCATCTCCCAGCTCGCCCGGACGTACAACATCGACATCTCGATCCTGGGCGCGGCGATGGACACCGTCGCCGGCAAGCAGATCGGCCGGATGCGCATCGAGCTGCCCGGCCGCTACGAGGAGAACGTCGTCCCCGTCGGCTTCCTGCGCGAGCAGGGCCTCCAGGTCGACGTGGTCGAAGAGGACGCGGACGCGGCGCGGGACGTGGACGAAGACGTGATCGCAGACGCCGAGCTCGCCGAGCTCGTCAAGGACGGTGCCAAGTGACCTGGTCGGAAATGCAGCCCCTGCTCACCCAGGGCACCTACGACACCCTCTACATGGTGCTGTGGTCGACGCTGGTCACCGTCGCCGGCGGACTGCCCATCGGCATCCTCCTCGTCCTCACCGACCGCGGCGGCCTGCTCCAGAACCAGCCGCTCAACAAGGCGCTCGGCGTGATCGTGAACATAGGCCGGTCGCTGCCGTTCATCATCCTGCTGATCGCGCTGATCCCCGTCACCACCGCCGTCGTCGGCACGTTCATCGGCCCCACCGCCATGATCGTGCCGCTCGCCATCGGCGCCGTCCCCTTCTTCGCCCGGCTCGTCGAGACGGCCGTCCGCGAGGTGGACCACGGCCTCGTCGAAGCCGTCGAGTCCATGGGCGGCGGTGTCCCGACCCTGGTCGGCAAGGTCCTGCTGCCGCAGGCCCTGCCCTCCCTGATCGCCGGCGTCACCACCACCGTCATCACCCTCGTCGGCTACTCGGCGATGGCGGGCGCGGTCGGCGGCGAAGGACTCGGCTCCAAGGCCATCACCTACGGCTTCCAGCGCTTCGAGACCGGGTTCATGGTCGCCACCGTCGTCGTGCTGATCGCACTCGTCACCGTGATCCAGCTGATCGGCGACGGCGTCGTACGTCTCCTCGCCCGCCGCGGCCGCACCACCTGAGCCGTCACGGCCCCCCAGACCCACCCCCACAGAGCCCGCACTTGTCGTGCTTGGGCCACCACCCCGCAAGTCCTGCGCACGATCCGCGCACTTGCAAGCAAGGAAAGGCACTCTTCGTGCGTAAGAACATCAAGCTCACCGCCTTCGCCGCCGCCTCCGCCGCGCTCGCCCTCGGCCTCACCGCCTGCGGCAGCTCCTCGGACCCGTCCTCCACCAAGGCCGACGGCGGCAAGGTCGACGCGAGCAAGCCGCTCGTCATCGCGGCCTCCCCGAGCCCCCACGCCGACATCCTGAACTTCGTCAAGGACAAGCTGGCGGCCAAGGACGGGCTCAAGCTGGAGGTGAAGGAGTTCACCGACTACGTCCTGCCCAACACCGCCACCGAGCAGGGCCAGGTCGACGGCAACTACTTCCAGCACAAGCCGTACCTCGACGACTTCAACAAGAAGAACGGCACCCACATCGTGCCCGTCGTCAACGTGCACCTGGAACCCCTCGGCCTCTACTCCAAGAAGGTCAAGGCCATCGGTGACATCAAGGCCGGCCAGACGATCGCCGTCCCCAACGACACCACCAACGAGGGCCGCGCGCTCCAGCTGCTCGCCGCCAACAACCTGATCGCCCTCAAGGAGGGTGTCGGCACCGGCGCCAAGCTGTCCGACATCACCGACAAGAAGGGCCTGGAGTTCAAGGAGCTGGAGGCCGCCACGGTCCCGCGCGCCCTGAACGACGTCGACGCCGCCGTCATCAACGGCAACTACGCCCTGGAAGCCAAGCTCGCGCCCGCCAAGGACGCCCTGATCCTGGAGAAGGCCGACGGCAACCCCTACGCCAACTTCCTCGCGGTCAAGGACGGCAACCAGAGCGACCCGCGCATCCAGAAGCTCGCCAAGCTCCTGAACTCCGACGAGGTCAAGAAGTTCATCGAGGACAAGTACCAGGGCTCGGTCACCCCGGCCTTCGGCGCTCCCGCGGCCTGACCCGCCGGGGCTCGCGGCCCCGCCCGCCCCCACCGGGCGGGCGGGGCCGGCGCCTGCCCGCATCCGGGCAGCCCGGCCCTGCACATCACCCTGCCGATGCTGCATGCTGTGGCCTACGACCCGCACGAACGGTCCCCCCGCACCACGGTCGCACCACGGTCTCAGGCATGGAGCTGCGCATGACTACCACCTTCCCGGACGTCACCATCAGCACGGACCGGCTGGTGCTGCGCCCCTTCGAGGAAGAGGACGTCACCGCGCTCGCCGAGATGATGAACGACGAGCAGGTCATCGCGTGGACCTCCGCCCCCCACCCCTACACCCGGGCCGACGCCCACGACTGGGCCACCCGGCGTTCGCACGCCGAACGCACCGAGGGGCGCGGCATCGTCCTCGCCGTCACCGAGTTCCTCACCCACCGCCTCGTCGGCGCCGTGCACCTGCGCAACACCGACTGGCGCACCCGCAGCACCGAGGTCGGCTACCTCACCGCCCCCTGGGCCCGCGGCGAGGGCTACGCCAGCGAGTCCGTCCTCGCGGTCGCCCAGTGGCTGTTCAGCGACCGCCACTTCGAGCGCCTCGAACTGCGCACCGCCGCCGACAACGCCGCCTCCCAGCAAGTGGCCCAGAAGATCGGCTGCATCAGCGAGGGCGTCCTGCGCAGCGCGTGCATAGTGCGCACCCAGACCGCGGACGGCTCCTGGGCCGAAACCCGCAGCGACCTCATCGTGTGGGGCCTGGTCCCCGAGGACCTCGACGAAGCCGGCGACTACGACGACCCCGGATACGGCGAGCGGTACGAGTTCCGGGAGCGGGCCGAAGTGAGCGGCCACACGGCCGGCGCCGACCGGCGGCGGTCCTGGGCGCCGGAGGCGCTGTGAACCGATGACCAGGTAGTCTCACCGTGCCCGCCCCGCCCGGCGAAGCTCCGCCTGCCCCCACCCCAGGAGACTGACGACGATGGCCGACCGGGTCACGGTGATCGGCTGGGACGGCTCCGCGCTGACCGCGGCCGCCCGGTCCGCGCTCTCCGCCGCCACCCTGGTGGCCGGCGCCGCCCACCACCTCGCCCTGCCCGAGGTACCGCCCGCCGCCGAACGCATCCGCCTCGGCAGCGTCGGCCTCGCCGCCCGCCGGATCGCCGGCCACCGCGGCACCGCCGTCGTCTTCGCCGACGGCGACCCCGGCTTCTTCGGAGTCGTGCGCACCCTGCGCGCCCCCGAGTACGGCCTCGAAGTCGAGGTGGTCCCCGCCGTCTCCTCGGTCGCAGCCGCCTTCGCCCGCGCCGGGATGCCCTGGGACGACGCCCAGGTGGTCGTCGCCCACCCCCGGACCCTGCGCCGCGCCGTCAACGTCTGCCGCGCCCACCCCAAGGTCGCCGTCCTCACCTCGCCCGGCGCCGGGCCGGCCGAACTCGCCCTGCTCCTCGGCCCGGTCCACCGCACCTTCGTCATCTGCGAGGAACTGGGCACCACCAGGGAACGGGTCACCGTCCTCACCTCCGACAAGGCGGCCGACCACAGCTGGCGCGACCCCAACGTCGTCATCGTCATCGGCGGCCAGGCCTCCGCCGCGGCCGAACCCGCCTGGCTGCTCGGCCAGAACGCGGCCCGCACCGCCGGACGCGGCTGGGCCCGGCCGCAGCCCGGCACCGGCGAAGGCGAGTCCGCCCCGCTGCGCGCCGCGCAGCTCGCCCGCCTCGGCCCCCGCCCCGGCGACCTCGTCTGGGACATCGGCGCCGGCTCCGGCGCACTCGCCGTGGACGCCGCCGCGTTCGGCGCCGCCGTCATCGCCGTCGACGCCGACCCCGGCGCGTGCGAACGCGTAACTGCCCTCGCCCGCACGCGCGGAGTGCTGGTCCAGGTCGTCGCCGGACGGGCACCCCTCGTACTCGAAGACCTGCCCGAACCCGACGTCGTACGCGTCGGCGCCGGGGGAGCGGAGGTGGTCTCCGCCGTCGCCGACCGCCGGCCCGAACGGATCGTCAGCCACGCCTCCACCCGCGACGAGGCGGAGGCCATCGGCCGCGCCCTCACCGAACACGGGTACGCCGTCGAATGCGCGCTGCTCCAGTCCGTCGGGCTCGACACCCGCACCTGGGACGAACAGGACCGTTCCGTCGTGTTTCTCCTGGCAGCCGAACGACCCCGAACTGCCCCGGCAGGCCCCGGCTCCGCCACCGGGGTAGGCTGACCGATCGTCGTACTGCCCTGGCAGGACGTGGGACGTGGCGCAGTCCACAGCGGACCGTGCTGGTTTATGGCCCACACGGCGGCTGACGAGCGCGACAATGCTCAGTAGTTGTCGTGCGGGCGCACCCGAGGCGAACGCGGCTGACGGCAACCCCGCACGGCAACTCCGCGCGGCGGCCCTGTGGGCGACCGGGCGATCGAAGAGGCAACACCGATGGGCGAGGGGTACGCATGACTGACACCGGCCAGGTCCCGGGCGAGGGTCACCCGGACAACGCGGGCATGGTGGACCAGCAGGGCATCCCCGCTCAGGCCCCGCCCCTTCCCCCCGTCCCCCCGCAGGCTCCCGCGGGCTACGCCTTCCAGGACCTCGTGGACGACTCCGCCGAGGGCGAGGACGAGGAGCTCCTGCTGATGCCGAGCGGCCAGGGCGCCTGGAGCGACCCGCAGCCCGTCCCGCCGGCCCCCGTCTTCCCGGTCGAGCCGCAGCAGGCGTACCCCGACTACCCGCAGCCGCTGTACACGGAGCAGACCGGCGGCGTCTACGCCGAGACCCCGTACGCGCAGACCCCGTACGCCGAGACCCCCGCCGCGGACAACGGCCACCCCGGACTCCCGCAGGACGCTCACCCCGCGCCCGCGCAGCCCGAGCCCGCCTACAGCGCCGGCGCGCACGAGGCGGGCGGCCGGGACTCCGGGGCGCTCGGCCTCGGCGGCCTCGTGGTCCCGCCGCCGGCCGCCGCGTCCGCGGCTCCCGCCGCCACGGCCCGGCGCCCGCTGCACATGGGCCCGGCCGTGCCGGAGGCCGGTGGCCTCGTACGGTCCCTCGCGGACCGGGGCCCCGCCACCGCCCCGGCCGCGGCCGCGCCGGTGACGCCGATCCCCGTGCGCCGGTCGGGTCCGCCCACCACGGGCCCGGAGTACCTGGACGTCCCGCAGCCGGAGGAGGCCCCCGAGGCCGCCGTTCCCCCGGCCGTACCGCAGCAGGCCGACGTCCCGCCGCAGGCCGGCACGCCGTGGACGGCGGAGCCGGAGGCCGGGGCCGCCGCCCCGGAGGCCGTTGCCGTGGCCGAGTCGGCGCCCGTCGTGGAGCCCGCGCCCGTCGCGGAGCCGGAGCCCGTGGCCGATCCGGCGCCCGGCGCCGGGGCCGCGCCCGTGGCCGATCCGGCGCCCGTCGCCGAGCCCGCCGGGGAACCGGCCGCCGCCGTGGAGCCCGCGCCGGAGCCCAGCACCGTGGCCGCGCCGGAGCCGGTCGCCGCCGAGGCGGAGCCGCAGCCCGCGCCGGAGCCCGCGGCCCCGCTTGAGCCGGCCGCCGCGGCGGAGCCGGCGCCGGTTGCCGCCGAGGCCGCGCCTGCACCTGCCGCGGAGCCCGCGCAGGTGGAGCCCGCGCAGGTGGACGCCGTCCAGGAGCCCGAGCCGCAGCCCCATCCCGCGCCGGCCGACGTGGCCGCCGCGGAGCCCGCCGAGGCCGCGGCCGCCCCCGAGACACCCGAGCCCCCCGTCGCCGAAGAGGCCGCACCGGCCGGGGCGGAGCCGCTCCCCGCCGAGGCCGCGCCCGTGGCGGAGCCCGCCGCCGAGCCGCAGGAGCAGGCGCAGGTCCCCGTAGCGGTGGCCGCCGAGCCCCTCCCGGCCGTGGACGAAGCCCCCGCGCCGGCCGGGACCCCGGAGCTCCCCGAGGGCCCCGAGCTGCTCGCTCCCGCCGTCGCCCCGGGCGAGCCGGCCCCCGCCTACGCCGACGCCGACCGCGAGGCCATCCAGCGCGTCATGCGCGAGCGCCGCGACATCCGCAAGGGCTTCCGCCCCGACCCGATCCCGCACGACGTCCTGCTCCGGGTCCTCGAAGCCGCGCACACCGCGCCCAGCGTCGGCCACTCCCAGCCCTGGGACTTCGTCGTCATCCGTTCGGCCGAGACCCGCCGGACCATGCACGAACTCGCCCAGCGCCAGCGCGAGGCCTACGCCAAGTCGCTGCCCAAGGGCCGGGCGAAGCAGTTCAAGGAACTCAAGATCGAGGCCATCCTCGACACCCCGGTGAACATCGTCGTCACCGCCGACCCCACCCGCGGCGGCCGCCACACCCTCGGCCGGCACACCCAGCCGCAGATGGCCCCGTACTCCTCGGCCCTCGCCGTCGAGAACCTCTGGCTCGCCGCCCGCGCCGAAGGCATCGGCGTCGGCTGGGTCAGCTTCTTCGACGAGCGCGAGATGGTCCGCGAGCTGGGGCTCCCCGAGCACCTGGAAGTCGTCGCGTACCTGTGCGTCGGTTACGTCGACGAGTTCCCCGAGGAGCCCGAGCTGGCGCAGGCCGGCTGGTCGCAGCGCCGACCGCTGGCCTGGGTCGTGCACGAGGAGACGTACGGGCGCCGCGCGCTGCCCGGCGAGGAGCCGCACGACCTGCTCTCCGAGACGGTCGCCGGCATCCGCCCGCTCGACGCGAAGGCGCTCGGCGAGGCCTGGGAGCGGCAGAAGCGCATGACGAAGCCGGCGGGCGCGCTCGGCATGCTGGAGATCATCTCCGCCCAGCTGGCGGGTCTGTCCCGGGTCTGCCCGCCCCCGATCCCGGAGCCGGCAGCCGTCGCGATCTTCGCCGGTGACCACGGGGTGCACGCCCAGGGCGTCACCCCCTGGCCCCAGGAGGTCACCACCCAGATGGTGGCCAACTTCCTGGGAGGCGGAGCCGTCTGCAACGCGTTCGCCAACCAGGTGGGCGCCGAGGTGTGCGTGATCGACGTCGGCGTCGCCGGGGACCTCCCGGCCACGCCCGGCCTCCTTCCCCGCAAGGTCCGCCCGGGCACGGCCGACCTCTCGACCGGCCCGGCGATGACCCGCGAAGAGGCCGTCCAGGCCATCGAGGTGGGCATCGAGACCGCCCGCGACCTGGTCGCGGCGGGCAACAAGGCCCTGCTCACGGGCGAGATGGGCATCGCGAACACCACGGTGTCGGCGGCGCTGATCTCCGTGTTCACCGGAGTGGACCCGGCCGAGGTCACCGGCCGCGGTACGGGCATCAACGACGAGACGCACGCCCGCAAGGTCGAGGTCGTCCGCCGCGCCCTGGAGCTCCACCAGCCGGACCCGGCGGACCCGATCGGCGTCCTCGCGGCCATCGGCGGCCTGGAGCACGCGGCGATCGTGGGCCTCCTGCTGGGCGGCGCGTCCCTGCGCACCCCGGTGATCCTGGACGGCGTCAGCGCCGGCGCGGCCGCGCTCGTGGCCCGGGCCATCGCCCCCGAGTCCCTGTCGGCGTGCATCGCGGGCCACCGCAGCGCGGAGCCGGGGCACGTGGCGGCCCTGAACAAGCTCGGCCTGCGGCCGCTGGTGGACCTGGACCTGCGCCTCGGCGAGGGCACGGGCGCGCTGCTGGCCCTGCCGCTGGTGCAGAGCGCGGCCCGCGCGATGCACGAGGTCGCCACCTTCGACTCGGCCGGCGTCACCGAGAAGTAGCCGCCGGAACCGCTGCGCGGGGCGGTAGCCCCTCCCCGCCCCTTCCCGAACCGGGACTCCGCCCCGGACCCCGCGCCTCAATCGCCGGCGGGGCTGGGATCTGCTGCGCAGATCCAGCCCGCGCGGCGATCGAGCGCACGGGCGCGGAGCGCACGTACCGGAGGTCCGGGGGCTCGCCCCAGGTTCCGGGAAGGGGCGGGGAGGGGCAACGGCCCCGCGCAGCGGCGGACGCCACGGGTCGTATCGTGGACCCGCACACCCCGACCAGCCGCTCCAGCGCAGCAGCGGCAGACACACCGCCGTATCAGGAGCCGCACCGCCATGGCCGAACACCCCGCGTACCCCGTCGGTCTGCGCCTCGCCGGCCGCCGCGTCGTCGTCATCGGCGGCGGCCAGGTCGCCCAGCGCCGCCTGCCCGCGCTGATCGCGGCCGGGGCCGACGTCCTGCTGGTCTCGCCCTCGGCCACCCCCTCCGTGGACGCCATGGCCGAGACCGGCGAGATCCGCTGGGAGCGCCGCCGCTACGAGGACGGCGACCTGGCCGGCGCCTGGTACGCCCTCATCGCCACCCGGGACCGCGAGGCCAACGACCGCGCCTCCGCCGAGGCCGAGAGCAACCGCGTGTGGTGCGTACGCGCCGACGACGCCGAGGCGGCCACCGCCTGGACCCCGGCCACCGGCCGCGTCGAGGGGGTCACCGTCGCCGTCCTGAGCGGCAACGACCCCCGCCGCTCGGCCGCGGTCCGTGACGCGGTCGTGGAGGGGCTGCGCGACGGCTCCCTCACCGGGGCCCGCACCCGCACCCCCGGCGTGTCCCTCGTCGGCGGCGGCCCCGGCGACCCCGACCTGATCACCGTCCGCGGCCGCCGCCTGCTCGCCGAGGCGGACGTCGTCATCGCCGACCGGCTCGGCCCCCGGGACCTCCTGGACGAACTCCCGCCGCACGTCGAGGTCATCGACGCCGCGAAGATCCCGTACGGCCGTTTCATGGCCCAGGAGGCCATCAACAACGCCCTCATCGAGCACGCCAAGGCCGGCAAGGCCGTGGTCCGGCTCAAGGGCGGGGACCCGTACGTCTTCGGCCGCGGCATGGAGGAGCTCCAGGCCCTCGCGGAAGCCGGGATCCCCTGCACCGTGGTGCCCGGCATCTCCAGCTCCATCTCGGTGCCCGGCGCGGCCGGCATCCCGGTCACCCACCGGGGCGTCGCCCACGAGTTCACCGTCGTCAGCGGCCACGTCGGCCCCGACGACCCGCGGTCCCTCGTGGACTGGGCCTCCCTCGCCAAGCTGACGGGCACCCTCGTCATCCTGATGGGCGTGGACAAGATCGGCCTGATCGCCGAGGCGCTGGTGCGCCACGGCCGCCCCCACGACACCCCCGTCGCCGTCGTCCAGGAAGGCACCACCGCGACCCAGCGGCGCGTGGACGCCACCTTGGCCACGGTCGGGGAGACGGTGCGAGCGGAGGAGATCCGCCCGCCGGCCGTCATCGTCATCGGCGCGGTCGTCGCCGTCAACGCCCCCAAGGCCTGACCACCGTCGCCGGCGCCTGACCGGGCCGTTGGCACCACACCCAGGACAAGGCAGTATCACCCTGTGGCTGATCTCATCACCGTCGAAGACCCCGACGACCCGCGTCTGCGCGACTACACGGGCCTGACCGACGTCGAACTGCGGCGCCGGCGCGAGCCCGCCGAAGGGCTCTTCATCGCCGAGGGCGAGAAGGTCATCAGACGGGCCAAGGACGCCGGCTACGAGATGCGCTCGATGCTGCTGTCCGCGAAGTGGGTCGACGTCATGCGCGACGTCATCGACGAACTCCCGGCCCCCGTCTACGCCGTCACCCCCGAGCTCGCCGAACGGGTCACCGGCTACCACGTGCACCGCGGCGCCCTCGCGTCGATGCAGCGCAAGCCCCTTCCGGCGCCGGACGAACTGCTGGCCGACGAGTCCGAGGGGCGCCGCATAGGTGTCTTCGAGGGCTTCGTGGACCACGCCAACCTGGGCGCCGCGTTCCGCAGCGCGGCGGCGCTCGGCATCAGCGCGATACTGCTCTCGCCGGACTGCGCGGACCCCCTGTACCGGCGCGCCATCAAGGTCTCGATGGGCTCGGTCTTCTCCGTCCCCTACGCGCGCCTCGACCAGTGGCCGGCCGACCTGGAGAAGGTCCGCGAGGCCGGCTACCGGATCCTCGCCATGACGCCCAGCCCCAAGGCGACCCCTCTGGACCAGGTCCCGCCGGCGCGCTTCGCACGCTCGGCGATCATGCTGGGCTCCGAGGGCCACGGCCTGTCGACGTACGCCCTGCGGGCCGCCGACGAGTGGGTCCGCATCCCCATGGCGGAGGGCATCGACTCCCTGAACGTCGCCGCGGCCTCCGCGGTGGCCTTCTACGCGACCCGGCCGCCGTCGGCGTAGCCCCGGTCCGCCCTCGGGCCGCCCTCCCCGGCCCTCAGAGCTTCTGCGCGGCGGCGATGCCCAGGGCGACGATCAGCGTCACCACGACGAACACGATCAGCCGCTGCCGCATCAGTCTCGGGTCGGGCCGGGAGGGCCGGCGGCCCGTCCCCGTCGTCCGGGGCGCCGGGCGGCCCCCCGTACGCCCGCCGGTGGAGCCGGGGTTGCGCGGCGACGAGGGGCGCGAATGGGGGCCGCTGTGCGGGCCCTGCGGCCGCGGGGTGGCACCGCCCGCGGCGCCTCCCCCTCCCGTGCGCCGCTCCGTGTGCTGCTCGGGGTACTGCTCGGTCAGCCGGCCCGTGGGCCGCTCGGTACGGGCGCGCTGCGCCGGAGGCCGGACCTCGCCCAGCCCCTGCGCCTCGCGGGCCGCGATCTCCTTGAGCCGCATCGACAGCTGGAGCGTGCTCGGCCGGTCCTCGGGGTCCTTGGCCAGGCAGGCCCGCACGAGGGGCGCGAGGGCGTCCGGGACCCCTTGCAAGTGGGGCTCCTCGTGCACCACGCGGTACAGCATCACCTCGGAACTGCCGTGCCCGAAGGGCGAGTCGGCGGTCGCCGCGTAGGCGAGGGTGGCGCCGAGGGCGAACACGTCGGTCGCGGGGGTCACGGCCGCGCCGCGCACCTGTTCGGGGGCGAGGAACCCGGGGGAGCCGACCGCCGTACCCACATGGGTCAGCGTGCTCGCCCCGGTGGCCCAGGCGATGCCGAAGTCGATGATCCGCGGACCCTTGGGGGAAAGCAGGATGTTCGAGGGCTTGAGGTCGCGGTGGACGACCCCGGCCTCGTGGACGGCGACCAGACCCTCCGACAGCGCGGCCCCGATCGCGGCGATCTGCGCTGCCGTCAGCGGGCCCTCCTCGGCCACCTTGTCGTGCAGGGAGGGACCGGGCACGTACTGGGTCGCGAACCACGGCCGCTCGGCCTCCAGATCGGCGGCGACCAGCCGGGCCGTGCAGCCCCCGCGGATCCGGCGCGCGGCGGACACCTCGCGCGCGAAGCGCGAGCGGAACTCCTGGTCCTCCGCCAGGTCCGGCCGGATCACCTTCAGCGCGACCCGTTGCCCCCGCCGGTCGGATCCCAGGTAGACGACGCCCATGCCGCCCGCCCCCAGCCGCCGGTGCAGCCTGAACGAGCCGACGACACGCGGGTCCTCGCGCCGGAGCCGCATCATCGCCATGTCCACCCCGCTGCCCGGTCGTCCTGTTGACGTGCCACAGCTTACGGACCATCCGGCACGTGCGCTCAGAGGCCGCGCCCTCGCCGGGGCAATCGATCGTCAGTGCGGAGCACGCCACTTGAGGGTGGCTCAGATGGTTCGCCCGGTTTTCGCACCACACCACCCGACACCTCCAAACGGCCCCCGCACCAAGGCGATTGGCCCCTCGGACGGTTCCCGCGGTGCTCCGCGGGCGAACGGCCGGCCCCGCGGCCGCCCCCGCATGCGCGCACATCTCGTAGGAAGACACGCGTGTGCGGGGAGTGACGGAAGTGAGCGAAGTCACTACCCTCCGGTCATCCCTTCCGGGGAGACCCTCATACCGGGGGAGTGATCTCCACCCTGGGGAGTACACGGGAGGGTGGTCCCTCATCCTCCCGGAGGCCCGGCAAGGGGTACGAGGGCATGAGGCCAGGGCCCCCCGGCCCGCCTAGTGTTGAGCACAAGCGGCGGGCGGCACACTCGTCCCCCGAGGTCACGAGCCCGCCGCTGCCAGACGACAGGGAGAGGACCATGGCGGACTCCGCACGGCAGGGGCGCAAGGCATTCGCGTTCAACAGCCACGAGTCCGGGACGCGCCACCCCTTGGTGGCCGCGGCCATGGTGCTCCCCCTGGCCGTCCTCCTGCTCTTCGTCTTCGGAGGCTTCGATCAGGTGGCGGCACAGGCGTCGTCCGTGGGCGCGATGCTGGGGCGCTGAGCGGCGCTCCAGGCCCGGAAGAGCGGTCCGGGCCGGGACATCGCCCTGTCGTACCCCGTGGGGACGGGGGCGCGACGGACGGCAGGTGAAGGGTGCTGCCCGTACGACTGGGGAGTCGGACGGGCAGCACCCTTTTTCGCGCCCACTTCACTCCTCGCGCCCGCTCTGCCCCGCGCGACGCCCCGCTTCCCCGCACGGCGCCGCTTCTTCGCGCCCGGCGCCGACGGCAACGCGAAAGCCCCGGCCGTTGATACGGCCGGGGCTTTCAGGCGGTGCGCGATACTGGGATTGAACCAGTGACCTCTTCCGTGTCAGGGAAGCGCTCTCCCGCTGAGCTAATCGCGCGGGATCACGGCTCTGGAGCCGCAGGTGGAGCAGGTGTTACGGATGCTGCGTGCGCGATACTGGGATTGAACCAGTGACCTCTTCCGTGTCAGGGAAGCGCTCTCCCGCTGAGCTAATCGCGCGGGTGGTCCTCGCGGACCAGTGGACGATACTGGGATTGAACCAGTGACCTCTTCCGTGTCAGGGAAGCGCTCTCCCGCTGAGCTAATCGTCCTTGGAGGTGGAGACGGGATTTGAACCCGTGTAGACGGCTTTGCAGGCCGTTGCCTCGCCTCTCGGCCACTCCACCAGGAGCTGCGGGGGTTCTCGGGAAGACCCCCCACTTCGAGCGGACGACGAGACTCGAACTCGCGACATCCACCTTGGCAAGGTGGTGCTCTACCAACTGAGCTACGTCCGCAGGTCACCATGTTCGCTCCGGGGTGTTCCCCTTCGCTCCCTGGCGACGTGTTGAACTCTAGCGGATTCCCGGGCCAGCTCAAAAACGCGTTTCCGCAGCGTGCTGCCGCTCGATCACCGTCGGTCACCCCGCCGTCACCTCTCCGGCGCCATCCCGTCACCGGTCATAGACTCGCAGCCGTGCACGACCTGCCTCCCCTGGCCCGCTTCGGCGGCCGCCTCGCGACCGACCTCCGCGACGTCACCAGCGACCCCTGCGCCCTCGACTCCACCGGCTTCTGGGCGGTGACCGCAGACTTCGAGGGCCGTCTGGTGTGCGCGCGCTTCGGGGACGTACGCCCCGACCCCGTTCCCGCGCCCGTCCCCGGTGCCTGGCACGGGCCCGCCGCCGACCAGTGGACCTCCTCGCTCGACCGCGGCGCCTACGTGGCGGGCGTCCGCCGCATCCGCGAGCACATCGCCCGCGGCGAGGTCTACCAGGCCAACCTCTGCCGCGTGCTGTCCGCGCCGCTGCCCGACCCGGTCCGGGCAGACGTCGACGCCCTCACCGCCCTGCTCGCGCGCGGCAACCCCGCGCCCTATGCAGGAACGATTCGGCTCCCGGCCCACGGCGTCGAGATCGCCACCGCCTCCCCCGAACTGTTCCTGCGCCGCAGCGGCCGGCACGTGGAGTCCGGGCCCATCAAGGGAACCGGCCGTACCGTCGCGGACCTGCTCCCCAAGGACCACGCCGAGAACGTGATGATCGTGGACCTGGTGCGCAACGACCTGGGCCGCGTCTGCGTGCCGGGCTCGGTCACCGTCCCCGAGCTGTGCGCCGTCGAGGAACACCCCGGCCTGGTCCACCTGGTCTCCACCGTCAGCGGGGAGCTGGCCGAGAGCGCCGGCTGGCCGCAGCTGCTCAGGGCCTCCTTCCCGCCCGGCTCCGTCACCGGCGCCCCCAAATCCTCGGCCCTGCGGATCATCGAGGCCCTGGAGACGGCCCCGCGCGGCCCCTACTGCGGGGGCATCGGCTGGGTCGACGCCGACCGGGGCACCGCCGAGCTCGCCGTCGGCATCCGCACCTTCTGGATCGACCGCGAGGTGCCCGGCGGCGCCCGCCTGCGGTTCGGCACCGGCGCGGGGATCACCTGGGGCTCGGACCCGGAGAGGGAGTGGGCCGAGACCGAACTGAAAGCGGCCCGGCTGCTCGCGGTAGCGTCAGGTACGCACGAGACGCGCGAGCCGCATGAGGCACGCGATGCGCATGGGCTGAGTGAAGGGACCGTTCGGTGAGGATCTGGCTCAACGGAGAGCTGCGGGACGCTGACGCGGCGAAGGTGTCCGTACTGGACCACGGGCTGACCGTGGGCGACGGCCTCTTCGAGACGCTCAAGGCGCAGAACGGGACCGTGTTCGCGCTCACCCGCCACCTCGACCGGCTGACCCGCTCGGCCCGCGGCCTCGGGCTGCCCGACCCCGACCTGGACGAGGTGCGCCGCGCCTGCGCCGCCGTGCTCGAAGCCAACCCGATGCCGCTCGGCCGGCTGCGCATCACCTACACCGGCGGCGTCTCCCCGCTGGGCTCCGAGCGCGGCAAGACCGGTCCCACCCTGGTCGTCGCGGTCGGCGAGACCACCCGGCGTCCCGACACCACCGCCGTGGTCACCGTGCCCTGGGTCCGCAACGAGCGTTCGGCGCTGACCGGCCTCAAGACCACCTCGTACGCCGAGAACGTGGTCGCGCTCGCCCGCGCCCACGCGGCGGGGGCCTCCGAGGCCCTCTTCGCCAACACCGTGGGGCAGCTCTGCGAGGGCACCGGCTCCAACGTGTTCGTCGTACTCGACGGGGAACTGCACACCCCGCCGGTCGCCTCCGGCTGCCTCGCGGGCATCACGCGGGCCCTCGCGGTGGAGTGGACCGGCGCCAAGGAGGCCGACCTGCCCCTGGACGTACTGGAGCGCGCCGACGAGGTCTTCCTCACCTCGACCCTGCGCGACGTCCAGGCGGTCCACCGCGTCGACGGCCGCGACCTGACGGCCGCCCCGGGGCCCGTCACCGCCAAGGCCATGCGGATCTTCGACGAGCGCGCGGGCTCCGACCTCGATCCGTAGGGCCCGCCCCGCGGGAACGCCCGCCGCCCGCACGCCCTGTCGCGGCGGGCGTGCGGAGGGTAGAACTCGACGATGACCACCACACTGCGGCCGAGCGGGCCGCTCCAGCACGGCGAAGGGGGCGCGCGCTCGCGCCCGTACGAGGTACGCGTCAACAGCAGGCGCGTCGGCGAGCTGCTGATCCGCGCCGGAACCGCGTTCGGGCCGCAGGTCGGCGAAATCGGGGATCTGGTCATCGACCCGCCGGACCGCCGCCGGGGCCGCGCCACCGTCGCCTCGCTCGCCGCCGAGGAGGTGCTGCGCGGCTGGGGCTGCCGGCGGGTCCGGGTCTCGGTCCCGGCGGGATCCCCGGGCGGCCTGCGGCTGGCCGAAGCCCTCGGGTACACCGAGTACAGCCGCTACCTGGCCAAGCAGCTCCCGTCCGGGCCGCCCGCCCTGCCGCAGCAGCTCACCTCCCGCCCGATGACGGAGGAGGAGTACGCCGCCTGGTCCGCGGTGGCTCCGGCCGGCTACGCGGCGGAACTGGCCGAGCGCGGCATGCCGGAGCACGACGCGCACGCGAGGGCGGTCGCCGACCACGCGGCCCGGTTCCCCGAGGGCCGGGACACCCCGGGCGTCACCCTCGCCGTCCTGGAAGCCGCCGGCGCCCCCGTGGGCCACCTCTGGCTCGCCGCGCACGGCCAGGACGCGTACGTCTTCCAGGTCGAGGTCTGCGAGGGGCACCGGGGCCGCGGCTACGGCCGCGCGCTGATGCTGCTCGCGGAACGCGAGGCCCTCGCCGCGGGCCACCGGACGGTCGCCCTCCAGGTCTTCACCACGAACACCCCGGCGCTGCGCCTGTACGAGTCCCTCGGCTACCGGCCCACGGCCCTGAACTACGCCAAGGACCTGCTGTAGCCGCCCGCCCGCGGCTCCTCAGCCCGCGAGCAGCCGGTCGGCGATCTCCTCGATGCGGGCGCGCAGGCCCTCCTGGCTCTTGCCGCCGTCGAGGCGCTCGCCGCCGATCACGTACGTGGGGGTGCCGGTCACGCCGATCGCCTTGCCCTCGGCCTGGTCGGCGTCGACGACCAGGATGTGCCGCCCGTCGACCAGGGCGGTGTCGAACTCCTCCACGTCCAGACCGAGTTCACGTGCCACATCGAGCAGCACCGCCTCCCCGCGCTCACCCAGCTCGGCGGTGCGGGCCAGTACGGCCTCGGCGTACGGCCAGCCCTGCCCCTGCTCCGCGGCTTCCTCGGCGGCCTGGGCCGCGGCGAAGGCGTGCTTGTGCTTCTCCAGCGGGAAGTGCCGCAGCACGACGTCCAGCCGGTCGCCGTAGCGGGCGCGCAGGGCGCGTACGTCCTCCAGCGCGCCGTGGCAGTCCGGGCACTGGAGCTCGCACCACACCTCCAGGACGACGGGCGCGGCGGGTGCGGTGACGGAGTCGGGGGAGTGGGAATCGGTCATGCGCACAGTCTCCCAGCTCGCCGTCGGCCGCACCGACCGGCACCTGCGGAGGAGGCCCGACCCCGAGATCTCCCGGAGATCGGTCCGGGGGCCGCCCGGGACGTGGCCCCCGCGCCGGTGGGCGGTGCACGATGGACGGGGGCGGACCACCGCCGCCCGCCCGACCGCGTCGGCTCCTGGAGGACAGCATGCTCGCCGAGACCATTTGTTCCGCGGTGTCCGCGGCGGGCCTGGGGATCGCCGCGGTGACCGCGTACCGCAGGCGTTTCCTCGCCGCGGCGCGCATCGCCGCTTACGCGCTGGTGCCGGTCGCGCTGGTACTGACCGGTTTCGTGGAGTGGGTCGCGGGGATGGTGTTCGCGCCGTCCGTCTGGATCGGCTTCGGGCTGCTGGGCGTGGCGTGGGTGCTGTTGCTGACCACCCGGGCCGTCGAGCGCCGCGCGCTCGGCCGGCCCGCGAAGCAGAAGGAGCCGAAGGCGGCCGGGGGACGTCCCGGCCGGGAGGCCGTCGCCCCCGACGCCTCCGCTCCCTCCCTCGCCGCAGGTTCCCGGTCCCGTTCGGCGCCGGAGCGGGCCGCCGCCCCGGCGGACGACTTCTCCGACATCGAGGCGATCCTCAAGAAGCACGGCATCTGACGGCCTCTGACGGCGGAGGCCGGCGGCCGCGCGCCGCCCGCCCCGTCACGGGAAAGGGCGAACTCCCGCCATGCCGCTGGCGTGTTGAGGGACGGATCGGGGTCCACTGGGCGATCATCGGCCCGACATGCCGGACACATCACCTGGTGAGCCGCCGGCTCACACCCCCGCCGAAGAACCCCGCGGCTGTCTCTTCGCGCTGTCCCAGCCGCCCCTGATGATCTTCCTAGCGGTGATCGGAACCCTGCTGCTGCTCGCCGCCGTACACGACCTCTTCCTGCTCTGAGCCGTGCGTGTCCGCCTCCTTGCGGCGCGCCCGGTAGGCGGCCACGTGGAGCCGGTTCCCGCAGGTCCGGCTGTCGCAGTAGCGCCTTGAGCGGTTGCGGGAGAGGTCGACGAAGGCCCGTCGGCAGTCGGGGGCCTCGCAACGCCGCAGCCGCTCCTGCTCTCCCGAGACCACGATGAACGCCAGCGCCATGCCGCCGTCCGCCGCCAGGTGGTCGCCCACCGAGGCGCCCGGCGCGAAGTAGTGCACGTGCCAGTCGTAGCCGTCGTGATCGGTCAGCCGCGGCGTGGTGCCGGCCGTGGCCACCAGCTCGTTGATCAGTGCGGCAGCCGCGCGGGGGTTCGGGGCGGCGAAGGTCTGCGCGAACTTCTCGCGGACGGTGCGCACCCCGGCGAGGTCGCGGGCGCCGAGCTCGCCCACGTCGCTGATCGCGTACTCCTGGACGAAAGCGCGCAGGGCGCCCACGTCGGACAGTCCGTCGGGCCTGCCGGGCTCGGCCGCGGTGTTCACCAGCGCGACGACGACGTCGAGCGCGCGACGGGTGTCGTGGGGGATCTGCACGGGGTCTCCCTGGGGGCCGGGCCTGCGGCGATCGGTCACTGCCGCGTGGGGGGCCGACTCTAGTCGCCCCCGGCCGCCGCCGGGAGGTGCGGCCGCTCCCGCGACGCACCGCGGCGCCGCTCCCGCGGTTGGCTTCCGCGAGAACAGCGCCGGCACTGCCACATGTGATTGTTCCTCCCGCACCGTCGCCCCGAGTCGGACGGTGTCGGGTGGCCCCCCGGCCGCTGCCGGGAGGAGCGCTCGTCCTGGGTCAGCTTTCGGCCAGGATGTGGGAGAGCTCCTTGTCGAGGTCGAAGTGCCGGTGTTCGGTCCCGGGTGGGACCGCGGCGTCCGTCCGCTTGAGGAATGACTCAAGGGCTCGGGCGGGTGCTTCGAGCAGTGCTTCTCCTTCCGGAGAGCTGAGGGCGATGCAGACGACTCCCTGACCGTGGCTGCGGGACGGCCAGACGCGGACGTCGCCGGTGCCGGTGGGTCGGTGGAGACCCTCTGCGAGGAGGTCGCGGGCGAATACCCATTCGACCGTCTCCTCGGCGCCGGTGTGGAAGGTGGCGTGCACGGCGTAGGGATCGGCCGTGTCATACCGCAGGCCCGCGGGAACAGGCAGTGAGGACTCGCTCGACACAACGAGGCGCAGGTGCAGCTCGCAGCTGACCGTGGTGTTCATAAGCGCCAGGGCCTTTCGCTCAGTGTGCGCTCGGGGATTCGCACGTCGGCGAAATCGACATGCCACCTACGGTGGCGTTGTAAACCCCTCTGACCGTTTTGCGGACCTCTGGGTCCCTCGTACGGCGGATCCAAACGACCGATCGCGTGTGCTTCCGGCCCGCGTTTCACCTCCGGTAGATTCGACCCATGAATACGGGGAGTGACCGCGAGACCAACGAGTCCGCGCAGGGCGGAACGGATTCCGCAGCCGAGCCGCACGTGTCGAAGGCGCCCGCCTTCGTCAAGGCCAACCGCAGCCTCCACCTGAGCTGGCAGGTCGGGGTGTTCATCGTCGGTCTTGCCGTGATAGCCGCGGGCGTCGCGATGCTGGTCCTGCCGGGCCCGGGCTGGGTCGCGATCTTCGCGGGCCTGTTCATCTGGGGGACCGAGTTCGCCTGGGCCCAGGTGGTGCTGCGCTGGACGAAGCGCAAGGTCGCCGAGGCCGCCCAGAAGGCCATGGACCCCCGGGTGCGCCGCCGCAACCTCATCCTGACCGGCGTGGGCCTCACCGTGGCGGGCGCGCTGATCGGCTTCTACCTGTGGAAGTACGGCCTCGTGCTGCCGTGGAACATCAAGGACCAGTGATCGGCACCTGATGGCGTAGAGCGCCGCTGACATGCGGTAATGTTTGCGGTGCGTCCGGGCGATTAGCTCAGTGGGAGAGCACTTCGTTCACACCGAAGGGGTCACTGGTTCGAACCCAGTATCGCCCACCGGACCGAAGGCCCGGAGACTCGTGAAGAGTCTCCGGGCCTTCGTCGTGCGCGGCCACCGCGGGCGTTCTCGCGCCCTCGTGGCTGGCCGCCGGTCCCGTGCGCCGACCGGGAACCGCGCGGGCGCCAGGGGGCCCCTGGGGCCGCGCCGGGGGGCATCGGGCGGCGGGCGGACGCGCACCGGGATAGCCCGCTCGCGCCCGGGGCAGGCTCGGGGCATGGACCGCAGCCCCTCGCGCCGACCGAATCGCTCCCGTTTCCGTTTCCGCAGCGTGTGGGACCTCGACGCCCCGCCGTCGGCCGTCTACCGCGCCCTGGAACAAGCCGGCGACTACCCGCTCTGGTGGCCCCAGGTCCGCCGCTTCGAGTCCGACGGCGCCGACGGCCGCGCCGGCACCGCCGTCATCCGCTCCGTACTCCCGTACGCGCTGCGCGTCACCGCGACCGAGCTGCTGCGCGACCCCGCCCGCGGCGTGCTGGAGGTCGCCCTGGGCGGGGACCTCGAAGGATGGGCGCGGTGGACGGTACGCCCGCGCGGGGCGCGGACGCGCGCCCTGTACGAACAGGAGGCCGAGGTGTGCCGGCCGTTGCTGCGCTTCCTCGCGGTGCCCGGACGGCCCCTGTTCCGGCTCAACCACGCCCTGATGATGCGCGCCGGGCAGCGTGCCCTCGCGGCGCGGCTGGCGGCCCTGCCGGAAGCGGTTTGAACAGAACCCCGGGGCTCTTGTATTGTTCAACCCGTTCCGGGCGATTAGCTCAGCGGGAGAGCACTTCGTTCACACCGAAGGGGTCACTGGTTCGATCCCAGTATCGCCCACCGGGACAGGCCGGTCCGTCGCAAGACGGACCGGCCTTCCGCGTTCTCGGGTGTCCGCAGGCGCCGTTCACGCGGCGGCCGGGACCTCCGGACGCAGCGGCCAGTGCGGGTCCACGGCTTCCGGGGTGCCCTGCCGGGCGAACCAGGCCTGCAGTCCCCGCGCCTGCGCCGCGTGCCACACCGCCTGGAGCGTGTGCAGTTCCGCCGGTGTCAGCCGCTCCAGCCGGCCCGCGAACCGGCGCCCGAGCGCCCGTACGAGCTCCAGCGAGGCCAGCGCGTCCGCCGCCGCGTCGTGCGCCCCCTCCAGCTCTATCCCGTAGTGCGCGCACAGGTCGCCCAGGGTGCGGCGGCCCTTGCGGTAGCGGTCCAGGTGCTTGTCCAGCACCCGCGGGTCCAGCACCGTCAGCGGCCGGTCGTCCAGGTACCGCGCCAGCGAGGACGCCCGGTGCCTGCGCAACTCCCGGTCCAGCAGCGTCAGGTCGAACGGCGCGTTCATCACCACCAGCGGCCGGCCCGCCAGGCGCTGCTCACCGAGCGAACGGGCTATCTCCTCCACCACCGGCGCCGGCCAACGGCCGTTGCGCTGGAGGTGTTCGTCGGTCAGGCCGTGCACTTCCGTGGCGCCCCGGGGCACCGGGATACCCGGATTGACCAGCCAGCGGGTGGTGCGGACCCGGCCGCCCGCACACTCCTGCACGACGAGCGCGGCGGACACGATCCGGTCCTGCTCGACGTCCACCCCGGTCGTCTCCGTGTCGAATGCGGCCAGCGGGCCCTCGTACCAGCGTGTCATGGCGAACTCCTCGTCCCCGATCGGCAGATGGGGCGCGACGGGAACTCGCCACCCCCTTGCCCGAATCGGTGATACCCGGGCTGTTTGCCCCGTACGCCGTTTGCCGCACCTCTGCTGCGGAGACAACCTCCTTGGGGGACCGCACACCTGATCTGCCATCACCCCCATCACCCCTCACGAGGCAGAGCCCACAAGGCATGGGGAGCCGGCCATGGCGCTCGCGCAGCCCGAACCGGGCGGGGTGCTGCAAGGGCGGATCGGACCGCGGACGGACGCGGGGACCGGACCGCTGCGCGGCTCACTCGCCACCACCGCCTGCATGGAGACCCTCCAGGTGGGCTACCTGCACGCCGTCGCCGCCGCGGCCGGCTGCTCGCTGTCCCAGCCCTTTCCCGACAACGGCATCGACTGGCACGTCAGTCACGGCGCGGCCGAGCACGTCGTCGACGACGAGGTCACCATCAAGGTGCAGTTGAAGGCGACCTACCAGGTACCGCCGCGGCCGGCCGGCGCGACCTTCGGCTTCACCCTCGACAACGAGCACCTCGTGAAGCTGGCCCGCACGCCGGTCGCCGTCCACAAGATCCTCGTGGTGATGCTCGTCCCACGGGAGCGCGGGCAGTGGCTGAGCGCCGGGCACGACCGGCTCGACCTGAGGCACTGCTGCTACTGGACCAATCTCGCCGGGCACCCGGTGACCGGCCGCCGCCGGACCACCGTACGGATCCCCACCACACGGATCTTCGACGACCGGGCGCTCTGCGAGATCATGACCCGGGTCGGGTCGGGAGGGACACCCTGATGAACTGGCACCCGCCGCGCCTCGAACCGCTCTCGTCCCCGCAGTTCACGCCGGACGCGCCCGACGCCGCGCACGTCGACCCGGCCGTGCTCGGCGCGCTCCTGCACCGCCACGGCTGGCTGCGGCGGGGCGGCGCCGCCGGACGGTACGGGCGCTGGACCCCGCCGGGACAGGAGGGCACGAGCCTGCTCGTGCCGGAGAGCCGGGCCTTCCCCGACTGCGCCGACCTCCTGGAGGAGGCGCTGAGCGCCCTCTCGCGCGGCGGGCTGCCCTCGGCGAAGGAAGTGCTGCTCGGGCTGAGCGTGCCGAGCGACGAGATCCGCTGGGAGCGGGAGTTCCCGGAGGGCGCGTACGCGACCGGACGGGCGGAGGCCTGGCCCGTGCAGGAACAGCTCCGCTCGGCCGCCCGGCAGCTGCTGCTGGCCGGGGCCCTCGCCGCCCGCGCCCGCGCCGGATACTTCGGCGCACGGCACCGCGCGCAGGCCGGGCGGTCCCTGGACGGCGTGCTCGTGGGCCCCTCGCCGGGCGGCCGCCGGCTGACCGCGTACCTCCCGGTGGACGGGGGCCGGGAGGTGGTCACCCGGCTGCACCACGCCCTGCACGCGGCGCGCGAAGCGGTGGACTACCGGCGGGCCACCGGCGGCATGGACGCCTTCGACGCGGCGGTGGGGGCCGGGGTCAGCCGGGAGCTCGCGGACGCGCTGATCGCGCTCGTACGGGGTTCCGAAGGGGCCCGCGTCTCGCTTGCCTGGGCCCCGGCGGCCGGGGCCCCCGCCGGATGCGCGGCAAGGCCGGAGCCGGTGGAGTTCTCCCCGGGCGACCTGCCGGTGCTGCGGGAGGCGGCGGCCCGGTACACCCGGGACGAGCCGGCGCCGGCGGTGCGCCTGGCCGGGGCGGTGGTCCGGATGCGGCGCTCGGCCCCCGGGGGCGGCGGGACGGTCCGGCTGCGGGTGCTGGCGGGGGCGGAGGTGCCCTACGTACGGGCCGAGCTCGACGAGGAGGCGTACCGGGTCGCGGGTCACGCGCACCTGGTGGGCCTGCCGGTCCGGGTGAGCGGCCGGCTCCAGCGCCGGGGCGGCTTCCGCCGGCTGACCGACGCCACCGACGTCACCCCCGTCCCGCTGGACGAGGTGGAGCGGGACCGCCTGATGAAATCGCTGGACGAGTCCTTCGACCCGGCGGACGCCCTGCCCGCCGACGACTAGGCACTGTCCGGCCCAGGCCGTCTCTTCCGGATCTTGCCTGGCCCGCGCCGCCCGACAGGATCCGGAAGAGACGGCTTAGACGCCCGGCCCGCGGGTGAAGGAGGCCATCAGCAGGCCCGGCGCGGGGGAGAAGTCCTCGCCGCGCACGAAGCCCAGGCGGTCGTAGAGCCCCACCGCGGGGACGTTGGCGGCGCCCGTGGTGACCTCGACCGGGCGGCCCGGGAAGAGCTCGGTCAGCGCGTGGCGCAGCAGCAGGGAGGCGATGCCCAGACGGAACCGGGCCGGCGCCACGCAGAGCCGGTCGATGCATACACCGCCGTCGGCCCGGTCCTCCCAGGCCAGGAACCCGGTGAGCTCCCCGGACCCGGAGACGGCGCCGACCCAGTGGAGGTCCTGCGCCCGCATCTCGGGGAGGCTCTCGCGCAGTGCCGGGATGCCGTCGAAGCCGATCAGCTCGGCCTCCACCGCGTAGGAGTCGCGCCCGATCCGGAACACGGCGGCCGCGGTGGCCTCGTCGGCCAGGTCCAGCGGCCGGATCTGCGGGTTCGCCATACGGTCCCTCCGGTGGAGTCGGGCGGTCGGCCCACACTACCGGGCCCCTCGGCCCGCCGGCGCCCGCGCCCGGCACCGCGCCGGCCCGCGCCCGGAGGGCCCGGAGGGGGAGGGCAGCCGGGCGGGGGCCTGCGCGGGGCGGCCCCGGCGATAACCGTTTAGCGGCGCGGCCACAACGCTCGGTACGATTCAGGCGCGCAGTGTTCCCTCGCGCACCCCCAGAGTTCAGGAGAGACCGGTGTCAGACGTCCGTGTGATCATCCAACGCGATTCCGAGCGGGACGAGCGCGTGGTGGCCACGGGCACTACGGCGGCCGAGCTCTTCGCCGGCGAGCGCACCGTCGTGGCCGCGCGCGTCGCGGGCGAGCTCAAGGACCTCTCGTACGAGCTGAGGGACGGCGAGTCCGTCGAGCCGGTGGAGATCTCCTCCGAGGACGGCCTGAACATCCTGCGCCACTCGACCGCGCACGTCATGGCACAGGCCGTGCAGGAGCTGTTCCCCGAGGCCAAGCTGGGCATCGGCCCGCCGGTCCAGAACGGCTTCTACTACGACTTCGACGTCGCCAAGCCCTTCACTCCCGATGACCTCAAGGCCATCGAGAAGAAGATGCAGGAGATCCAGAAGCGCGGCCAGAGGTTCTCCCGCCGCGTCGTCACCGACGAGGCGGCCCGCGAGGAGCTCGCCGACGAGCCGTACAAGCTGGAGCTCATCGGCATCAAGGGCTCCGCCTCGTCCGACGACGGTGCGGACGTCGAGGTGGGCGGCGGCGAGCTGACCATCTACGACAACCTGGACGCGAAGACCGGCGAACTGTGCTGGAAGGACCTCTGCCGCGGTCCCCACCTGCCCACCACCCGCAACATCCCCGCGTTCAAGCTGATGCGCAACGCCGCCGCGTACTGGCGCGGCAGCGAGAAGAACCCGATGCTCCAGCGCATCTACGGCACCGCCTGGCCCTCGAAGGACGAGCTCAAGGCCCACCTCGACTTCCTCGCCGAGGCCGAGAAGCGCGACCACCGCAAGCTCGGCAGCGAGCTCGACCTCTTCTCCATCCCGGACGAGATCGGCTCCGGCCTGGCCGTCTTCCACCCGCGCGGCGGCATCATCCGCCGGACCATGGAGGACTACTCGCGCAAGCGGCACGAGGAGGAGGGCTACGAGTTCGTCTACTCCCCGCACGCCACCAAGGGCGCGCTCTTCGAGAAGAGCGGTCACCTGGACTGGTACGCGGAGGGGATGTACCCCCCCATGCAGCTCGACGGTGGTACCGACTACTACCTCAAGCCCATGAACTGCCCGATGCACAACCTGATCTTCGACGCGCGCGGCCGCTCCTACCGCGAACTGCCCCTGCGCCTCTTCGAGTTCGGCACCGTGTACCGGTACGAGAAGTCGGGTGTCGTCCACGGCCTGACCCGCGCCCGCGGCTTCACCCAGGACGACGCGCACATCTACTGCACCCGCGAGCAGATGGCCGAGGAGCTCGACACCACCCTCACCTTCGTCCTCGGCCTGCTGCGCGACTACGGTCTGACCGACTTCTACCTGGAGCTGTCCACCAAGGACCCGGAGAAGTTCGTCGGCTCGGACGAGGCCTGGGAGGAGGCGACCGCCGTCCTCACGCAGGTCGCCGAGAAGCAGGGTCTCCCGCTGGTCCCGGACCCGGGCGGCGCCGCGTTCTACGGCCCGAAGATCTCGGTCCAGTGCAAGGACGCCATCGGCCGCACCTGGCAGATGTCGACGGTCCAGCTCGACTTCAACCTGCCGGAGCGGTTCAACCTGGAGTACACCGCCCCCGACGGCTCCCGCCAGCGGCCGGTCATGATCCACCGCGCGCTGTTCGGCTCCATCGAGCGGTTCTTCGCGGTGCTGCTGGAGCACTACGCGGGCGCCATGCCGCCGTGGCTGGCCCCGGTCCAGGCGGTCGGCATCCCGATCGGCGACGGGCACGTGGAGTACCTGCGGGAGTTCGCCGCCGCGGCGAAGAAGAAGGGGCTGCGCGTCGAGGTCGACGCCTCCTCCGACCGCATGCAGAAGAAGATCAGGAACCACCAGAAGCTCAAGGTCCCGTTCATGATCATCGTCGGTGACGAGGACATGGCCGCGGGCACCGTCTCCTTCCGCTACCGCGACGGTTCGCAGGAGAACGGCATCGCCAAGGACGAGGCGCTGGCCAAGCTGGCCAAGGTCGTCGAGGACCGCGTCCAGGTCTGACCGGCACCGCCCTCAAGGAGCCCCCGGGGAACTTCGGTCCCCCGGGGGCTCCTCCTCGTCCTCCCGCCGGAAGACCTGGATCAGCCAGGACGAGAAGCTGCCCGTCACCGCGCCCAGCAGGGCCAGCCCGCAGACCATCAGCCCGACCGCGATCAGCCGGCCCGCCGGGGTCACCGGGGCCACGTCGCCGTAGCCCACCGTCGTCAGCGTTTCGCACACACACCACACCGCGTCCCAGAAGGTGCGGATGGCGGACCGCGGGTCCCGGTGCTCGTGGTAGTAGAGGCCGAGGGCACCGGAGAAGCCGAGCAGGACCGCCGAGAGACCGGCGTACGTGATCACGCGCTGGTGCAGCCCCCGGCGCGGGCGCTCCCGGCGGGCCTGGATGGCGTCGTGGACCTTGACCATGCGCAGCGGCCGCAGGGTGGGCAACAGCACGATCAGCGTGTCCAGCCAGTGCCGGCGGACGAACCGCAGCGGCCGGCGGCCGCTGAGCACCATGCGCACCACGTAGTCGCCGATGAAGCACAGCCAGGTCAGCAGGACCACGATCCCGGCGCCGTCCCGCCACAGGTGATCCGTGGGGGAGGCGAGCACGCGCACCGCGTACCCGGCGATGAACAGCAGCGAGGCGTAGAACAGCGGCAGCTCCGTACGGCGCTCCCAGGTCTCCTCGCGGGTCGTCGGGTCGTGGCGCATCCGCCCAGCATCGCCGGTCCCGGGGCGGTGTCCGCCCCGGCGACACGCCCGGCGGGGGCAAGGTCATATGCTGCATCCCATGACGAGTGAGCCGGAGCAGCAGATCGGTGTGGGTACGCAGGACGCGTTCCAGCGTCTGTGGACGCCCCACCGGATGGCCTACATCCAGGGCGAGAACAAGCCGACCGGCCCGGAGGCCGGGGACGGCTGTCCCTTCTGCGGGATTCCGGAGATGTCCGACGAGGACGGCCTGGTCGTGGCCCGCGGCAAGCACGTGTACGCCGTGCTGAACCTCTACCCGTACAACGGCGGCCACCTGATGGTCGTCCCGTACCGGCACGTCGCCGACTACACCGAGCTGGACGGCCCCGAGACGGCCGAGCTCGCCGAGCTCACCAAGCGGGCCATGAGCGCGCTGCGCAAGGCCTCGGGGGCGCACGGCTTCAACATCGGCATGAACCAGGGTGCGGCGGCGGGAGCCGGTATCGCCGCACACCTGCACCAGCACATCGTGCCCCGCTGGGGCGGGGACACGAACTTCATGCCGGTGGTCGGCCACACCAAGGTGCTGCCGCAACTCCTCGCGGACACCCGCCGGATGCTCGCGGAGGCCTGGCCGAACGACTGACCGGGCCTGCCGGCCGGACGACCGGCCGCGCCGGACGACCGGGCCTGCCGGCCGAACGACCGACCGGGCCGAACGACCGACCGGGCCGAACGACCGGCCCGGTCCGGGCCTACGCGTCGGGCCCGGTCCGGGCCTACGCGTCGGGCCCGGTCCGGGCCTACGCGTCGTAGACGTCCGCCTTGCGCGGGGCGGGCTCCTGGATGAGGCCGCTCATGATGGACGAGCGGTTCGTGAAGCGCTCGGTGTCCACGCCGTTCTCCTCCAGCACCCGGAACGCGGCGGCGTGCACCGCCCGCAGCACCGGCGTCACCGTGCGCAGCGCGTCGTCGGCCATGAACCGGTGGCGCCACATGGAGCCCGCCCAGACGTGGCGTACGCCGAAGGGCTCCGGCAGGATCAGCTTGCCGCCCAGGTAGTCCAGCAGCGGCGGGTACCAGGTCAGCGGGGCGCGCACGGCCAGGCGTACCACCTCGTCGGCGTCCACCAGCGGCAGCCGGCGCTCGACCGTCTCCCAGAACCGGAGGGACTTGGCGACCTCGACGGTCTTGGGCGCGGACTTCGTGGTGAACAGGCCGTGCACGGGACCGAGCGCGTGGGCCGTGACGTCCACCCGGAGGGTCTTGTACAGCACCGTGACGGTCACCATCATCGTGATCACCAGCTGGCCGTCCCAGAGCGGGTACTGGATGCCCAGGTAGTGCCGGTTGCCGGCGCTGAACTGCTGCTCGTTGCAGATCCGGGTGATCTCGTGCGGCTTCACGAGGAAGGTGTCGACGTCCTCGCCGGTGGGGCGGGCCACTTCGGTGGCGCCCTCGCCGATCGGCGTGACGATCCAGTGCTGGATCGAGGCGGCCGGGAAGCCGCCGGTGTGCAGGGGGCCGCGCTCCAGCTTGCGCAGCTCGGCGTCGACCGCGCGTATGACGTCCCAGCTGCGGAACGGGTGGATCTCGGCGCCGTCCGTCTTCGGGACCAGTTCCTCCGCCATCTGCCAGCTGCCCCAGCGGGTGCCCATGCCGAGGATGCCCTTGGGACCGGCGTAGAAGACGGAGTTGCTGCGGTCCTCGGCGGTCAGCTTCGCCAGCTGGCGGCGCAGGTCCTCGCGGGCCTTCTCGTCGGGGTTGCCGGGCACCGCCTCGGGGATCTTCGCGGCGACCCCGCCGCCGCCGAGCAGCCCGTCCCAGCGGGAGCGCATGTCGGCGGCGGTGGCCTCGCAGAGCCGGCGGGCCAGGAACCAGCCCGCGGCCGGGGCGATGACCATGGCGCGCAGGTAGAGGCCGAAGAAGCCGGTGAACGGCAACCGGAACATCAGCACGGCGATGACGATGCCGACGCCGACCAGGAGCGCGGTGCCCGCCCAGGACCCCCGCTTGCCCTTGGCGAGCCACTTGCGGAGCTGGAACAGGCCGAGCCAGAGCATCAGCCCGGGCAGGAACACCACCCCGCACACCAGGGTGATCAGGCGCAGCTTGCGGTCGCGTTCCTTGCGGATGCGGGACGCGGCCAGGCAGTGCTCCACGACGGTCTGCGGGTCGGCGCCGAACGACTGGATCAGGGGTTTGCGGGCGGGGCCCAGGGTGCGGGCCTCCACGGCCCGGCAGAAGGCCTCGCCGAGGTTGGGTTCGAGCAGGGAGATCTTGCCCGGCTTGACCTTCGACTCGTGGTACTCGTTGTTGGCCTTGAGGATCTCGTCGACCTTGCCGTCGCGGTAGGCGGCGGAGGCGAGCGCGTTGGTCGCGGCGGTCTGCCCCCCGCCCCCCTGCAGCGGAATCTGCGCGCCGGGCCTGAAGTCGAATCCGTCGTCCGCCACCGTTGCCCCCATCGACGTGCCGTCATACGTGCTGCTCCGCCTGCGGTTCGCCCGCCGGCGTGGTGTGTCCGCCCCGCCGAAGAGCCTATCGGCGGAGCCCACCCCGTGGTCATGGGACAGGGAAATACCGCCCACCGCAACAAGGTTGAGTAGGCGGCATCCCGTGTGCTATGTGGATTAACTTCCCTTCTCGGCCTGTTCGCGAACCTTGTCCGCCAGCTGCGGGGGCATCGCCTCGTGCCGGGCGTACGTACGGCTGAACCCGCCCGTGCCGTGCGATACGGAACGCAGCTCCACCGCGTACCGGCCGATCTCGATCTCGGGGATCTCGGCGCGCACCCGGGTCCGCCCGGAACCGGCCTGGTCTGTGCCGACGACGCGGCCGCGGCGGCCCGCGAGGTCGCTCATGACGGGGCCCACGTACTCGTCCGGGACCAGGACGTCGAGTTCCGCGACGGGCTCCAGCAGGTGGATCGGGGCCTCGGCGGCGGCTTCGCGCAGGGCGAGGGCGCCCGCGGTCTGGAACGCGGCGTCGGAGGAGTCGACCGAGTGCGCCTTGCCGTCGAGCAGGGTGACGCGGACGTCGACCAGCGGATAGCCGGCCGCCACGCCCCGGGCGGCCTGGGCGCGCACGCCCTTCTCCACGGACGGGATGAACTGCCGCGGCACGGATCCGCCGACGACCTTGTCCACGAACTCGATGCCGCTGCCCGCCGGGAGGGGTTCCACCTCGATCTCGCAGATGGCGAACTGTCCGTGCCCGCCGGACTGCTTGACGTGCCGCCCGCGCCCGGCGGCCTTGGCGCCGAAGGTCTCGCGCAGGCTCACCTTGTGGGGGACGGGGTCGACCTGCACCCCGTAGCGGGTGCGCAGCCGCTCCAGGGCGACGTCCTGGTGGGCTTCCCCCAGGCACCACAGCACGAGCTGGCCGGTGTGCGGGTTCTGTTCCAGCCGCATGGTCGGGTCCTCGGCGACGAGCCGGGCCAGGCCCTGGGAGAGCTTGTCCTCGTCGGCCTTGCTGTGGGCCTCGATGGCGAGGGGCAGGAGGGGTTCGGGCATCGGCCAGGGCTCCATGAGGAGCGGGCCGTCCTTGGCCGAGAGGGTGTCGCCGGTCTCGGCCCGGCCCAGCTTCGCCACGCAGGCGAGGTCACCAGCGACGACGTGCGTGAGGGTGCGCTGCTGTTTGCCGAAGGGGGAGGTCAGGGCGCCGATCCGCTCGTCGACGTCGTGGTCCTCGTGGCCCCTGTCGGACAGGCCGTGCCCGCTGACGTGCACGGTCTCCTCCGGGCGCAGGGTGCCCGAGAAGACGCGGACGAGGGAGACGCGGCCCACGTAGGGGTCGGAGGAGGTCTTGACCACCTCGGCGAGGAGCGGCCCGTCCGGGTCGCAGGTGACCTCGGGGCGGGCGGCGCCGTCGGGGGCGGTGACGGTGAGGGGGGCGCGTTCCAGCGGGGTGGGGAAGCCGCCGGTGACCAGTTCGAGGAGTTCGACGGTGCCCAGGCCCTGGCGGGCCCCTTCGGCGGCGGGCGCGGCCATCAGGACGGGGTGGAAGGTGCCGCGGGCGATGGCCCGCTCCAGGTCGTCGATCAGGGTCTTGAGGTCGATGTCCTCGCCGCCGAGGTAGCGGTCCATGAGGGTCTCGTCCTCGCTCTCCGCGATGATCCCCTCGATCAGGCGGGAGCGGGCCTCGGAGATCAGCGCGAGCTCGGCGGGGTCGGGATCGCGCTCGGTGCGCTCGCCGGAGGTGTAGTCGTAAACCCGCTGGGACAGCAGCCCGAGCAGGCCGGTGACGGGTGCGTGCCCGTCGGGCCCGGCGGGGCCGTGCAGGGGCAGGTAGAGCGGGATGACGGCGTCCGGGTCGTCGCCGCCGAAGATCTCGCCACAGACCGTGGTCATCTGCGTGTAATCCGCCCGGGCTGCCTCCAAATGGGTGACGACGATGGCCCGCGGCATGCCCACCGCCTCGCATTCGTCCCAGACCATGCGGGTGGCCCCGTCGATCCCGTCGGCGGCCGAGACGACGAAGAGGGCCGCGTCCGCGGCGCGTAGACCGGCCCTGAGTTCCCCGACGAAGTCGGCGTATCCGGGGGTATCGAGCAGATTGATCTTGATTCCGCCCCATTCGACGGGGACGAGGGAGAGCTGGATGGAGCGCTGGCGGCGTTGTTCGATCTCGTCGTAGTCGGAGACGGTGCCGCCGTCCTCGACCCTTCCGGCCCTGTTGACGGCCCCTGCGGTCAGGGCCAGGGCTTCGACCAGCGTGGTCTTCCCGGCGCCGCTGTGGCCGACCAGCACGACGTTCCGTACGGATGCGGGGCGGTCGGCCGTCAGTGCCCTGCCGGCGGCCCCGGCTTGGTGTGATGTGGCTCCCATGGTGATCGTGCCTCCCGGTGTCGCGGTGAGGAGGGTGACTGGGGTTCTTCGAGCTTTGCACCGCCGTCACACTGCGTCCATACGTCGTACCGGGTGCTGTCCGGAGCGTGACGCGGGGGTTGCGCGGGGATTGTCCGGCGCGAACCGGTGGGTGCGGGGCGGTGGGGGTCCGGGGCGCTGGCTACGATGGGCCAGCCGGTGGCCGATGGGGCCGTGCGGCCCAGCGACCCTCCGGGAAGGCCATGCTGAACAAGTACGCGCGTGCATTCTTCACGCGTGTTCTCACGCCATTCGCCGCTTTTCTCCTCCGTCGGGGGGTGAGCCCGGACGCGGTCACGCTGATCGGCACGGCCGGAGTGGTGGCGGGAGCGTTGGTCTTCTTCCCCAGGGGCGAGTTCTTCTGGGGCACGATCACCATCACCCTGTTCGTGTTCTCGGACCTGGTGGACGGGAACATGGCCCGCCAGGCCGGGGTCTCCAGCCGCTGGGGCGCGTTCCTCGACTCCACCCTCGACCGGGTGGCGGATGCGGCGATCTTCGGGGGGCTCGCACTCTGGTACGCGGGCTCCGGCCACGACAACGTGCTGTGCGCGGTGGCGATCTTCTGCCTGGCCAGCGGGCAGGTGGTCTCGTACACCAAGGCCCGCGGCGAGGCGATCGGTCTTCCGGTCGCCGTCAACGGGCTCGTCGAGCGCGCCGAGCGGCTTGTGATCTCGCTGGTCGCGGCCGGTCTCTCCGGGCTGCAGACCTTCGGGGCGCCGCCTTGGATCGGCGTGCTGCTGCCGGTCGCGCTGTGGGTGGTGGCGGCGGGCTCGCTCGTCACGCTGATCCAGCGCGTGGTGACCGTGCGGCGCGAGGCGGCGGAAGCCGACGCCGAGGCGCACCTGTCCGAAGGCGGCGCGGCCTGATGGGCAAGGCGCAGGACCGGCTCGTCGACGGGCTCTACGGGCTCGGCTGGGCGGCCGTCAAAAAGCTGCCGGAGCCGACCGCGGTGGCCCTGGGCCGCCGGATAGCCGACACGGCGTGGAAGCGGCGCGGCAAGAGCGTGCTGCGGCTGGAGTCGAACCTGGCCAGGGTCGTTCCCGACGCGGGCCCGGACCGGCTGCGGGAGCTGTCCCGGGCGGGCATGCGCTCGTACATGCGGTACTGGATGGAGTCCTTCCGGCTGCCGGCGATGGACGCGCGGCGGTTCTCGGCCGACGTGGAGATGGCCGACGAGCACATCCTGCGCGAGGCCATCGCCTCCGGGCGGGGGGTCGTCGTGGCCCTGCCGCACCTGGCGAACTGGGACCTGGCCGGGGCCTGGGCGACCAGCCACCTCGGCATCCCGTTCACCACGGTCGCCGAACGGCTCAAGCCGGAGTCCCTGTACGACCGGTTCGTGGCCTACCGCGAGAGCCTGGGCATGGAGGTACTGCCGCACAGCGGCGGGGCCGCCTTCGGCACGCTCGCGCGCCGGCTGCGCTCCGGCGGCCTGGTCTGTCTGGTCGCCGACCGGGACCTGTCCGCCTCCGGGGTCGAGGTGGACTTCTTCGGCGCGACGGCACGGATGCCGGCCGGGCCCGCGCTGCTGGCGCAGCAGACCGGGGCGGCGCTGCTGCCCGTGACGCTGCACTACGGCGAGACCCCGCGGATGTACGGGCGGATCCACCCCGAGGTGCCGGTGCCGGCGGCCGGGACGCGGACCGAGAAGACCGCCGTCATGACGCAGGCGGTCGCCGACGCGTTCGCGGCGGGGATCGCCGCACACCCCGAGGACTGGCACATGTTGCAGCGGCTGTGGCTGGACGACCTGGAGGAGCGCGCCTAGTGAAGATCGGCATCGTGTGCCCGTACTCGTGGGACGTGCCGGGCGGCGTCCAGTTCCACATCCGGGACCTGGCGGAACACCTGATCCGCCTCGGCCACGAGGTGTCGGTCCTCGCCCCCGCGGACGACGAGACCCCGCTGCCGCCGTACGTGGTCTCGGCGGGGCGGGCGGTGCCGGTGCCCTACAACGGGTCCGTCGCCCGGCTGAACTTCGGCTTCCTGTCGGCGGCGCGGGTACGGCGCTGGCTCCACGACGGGGTCTTCGACGTGATCCACATCCACGAACCGGCCTCCCCGTCGCTGGGCCTGCTGTCCTGCTGGGCGGCGCAGGGCCCGATCGTGGCCACCTTCCACACCTCCAACCCGCGCTCGCGGGCGATGATCGCGGCCTACCCAATCCTCCAGCCGGCCCTGGAGAAGATCAGCGCCCGGATCGCGGTGAGCGAGTACGCGCGGCGCACGCTGGTGGAGCACCTGGGCGGGGACGCGGTGGTCATCCCGAACGGGGTGGACGTGGACTTCTTCGCCTCCGCCTCGCCCAAGGCGGAGTGGGGCGGCAAGACCCTCGGCTTCATCGGCCGGATCGACGAGCCGCGCAAGGGCCTGCCCGTGCTGATGGCGGCGTTCCCGCGGATCGTCGAGGAGTGCCCCGACGTACGCCTCCTGGTGGCCGGCCGCGGCGACGAGGAGGAGGCTGTGGCCTCCCTCCCGGCCGGCCTGCGCTCGCGGGTCGAGTTCCTGGGCATGGTCTCCGACGAGGACAAGGCCCGGCTGCTGCGCAGCGTCGACGTGTACGTCGCCCCGAACACGGGCGGGGAGAGCTTCGGGATCATCCTGGTCGAGGCACTGTCGGCGGGGGCGGCCGTCCTGGCCTCGGACCTGGACGCGTTCGCCCAGGTCCTGGACCAGGGCCGGGCGGGCGACCTCTTCGCGAACGAGGACTCCGACGCCCTGGCCGCGGCCGCGGTCCGCCTCCTCCACGACCCGGCCCGCCGCGCGGAACTCAGCGCCCGCGGCTCCGCGCACGTACGCCGCTTCGACTGGTCGACGGTCGGCGCGGACATCCTGGCCGTCTACGAAACGGTCACGGACGGCGCCGCCGCCGTGGCCACGGACGAACGCATCCCCCTCCGCACCCGCCTGGGCCTCTCCCGGGACTGACGGGGCGAACGGACGTACGGGACAACCTCGTTCGGGTGTATCTCAACCGGGGTGAGCCGTGTTGTGGTGTGGGTAGTCTCGCCTTCGTGCCGCAGGGGTGCGAGGGGGAGTCTTCATGTCCATCAGGCCGCGTTACCGACGGGTTTCCGCATTACAGAGGCAATTCTTCAATCGCGAGGGGTTGCTCGCGGTGTACGACGAGGAGCTACAGGCGATCTCGGAACGCCCCAGGGTCCTCAACATCGTGGGTGTCGGAGGCATCGGGAAGTCCCGTCTGTTGCAGGAGTTACGGCTCCGCACGCCCGAACGCCACCGCACGGCCCGGCTGGACCTCCAACTGCCGACCTTGCGGCAGCAGGAGGACGCCCTGGCCGTGCTCCGCACCGAATACGGTGCCCAGGGAGTGAAGTTCGACCGGTTCGACATCGCCTACGCGGTCCTGTGGCAGCGGGTGCACCCGCAACTGCAGATGGACCGGAAGAACACCCCCTTCGCCGAGGAGAGCGAGGTGCTCTCGAAGATCCTGGACGATGCCATGGGGTTGCCGGTCTTCGGCACCGCGGCGGGCCTGGTGAGGCTCACCGGCCGGGCGGTCGCCAATCGCCAGCGCAGGCAGCGCATCGAAGCGGACCCCACGCTGCGGGAACTCGACGGCCTCTCCAATGCGGAACTGGGTCACGCCGTGACCTACCTGTTCGCCGAGGATCTGCGGCAGTCGGCTCGGGAGCAGCCGTTCGTGCTGTACGTCGACGCTTACGAAGCGATGGTGCCCGCACCGCTCCCGGGCGGCCGCAGCTTCGCCTCGGACGCCTGGCTTCGCGATCTGCTGGGGCAGTTGCACGGTGGTCTCACCGTGCTGGCGAGCCGCGAGCCGCTCGCATGGGCGGCGTACGACAAGGACTGGGACGCGGTGATCCGCCGGGTGCGGGTGGAAGGCCTGCCGATGGACGCCCGGCTCGACTTGTTGCGTCAGGCGGGGATCACGGAGCTCCCGAGGCAACGGTCGATCGCCGAGGCCAGCGCCGGTGTCCCGTTCTACCTCCACCTGGCAGTGGACACACATGTCCAGCATCCCGGGCGTACGGAGGACGCCGGAACGTCTGAGGAGATCGTCCAGCGCTTCCTGCAGCACGTGGCCCCTGACGAGGTCAGGATTCTCGAACTGCTCAGCGTCGCCAGAACCTTCGACCTCGACGTGTTCCGCACCGTCGGGCGACACTTCGACCTGCCCGCCAACTTGCTGACCTGGGAATCCCTCACGGCGTACTCCTTCGCGTACCCGTTGCCCGAAGGCTGGTACCGGCTGCATCAGCTGATGGTCTCCGCGCTGCAAGGGCACCTGTCGCCCGCGGTGAAACGCGAGGTGCACGCGGTGCTGGCTACACATTGGGAAGGGCTCGCGGACCGTATCGAGCGGGGAGCGGAAAGGACGGGCGTGGCCCGGTCGTCCCCCCTCAGGGAGGCGGTGTACCACGGGCTGCGCGCCGGCAACCTGTCGCCGGACGAGATTCTCAGGCACGCCGACCGCGCCCTCGGGATGAGCAGCCGACAGGCCGTGGACGGAATGGTCAAGGACCTGAGGGACCACCTGGCATCCGCGGACCCTCAGCAGGACCGGTCGTCCGTGGCAGTCGTCCGTGACGTCGCCGACTGTCTGGAAGCGGAATCCCGGTTGGAGCTGGGGGACACCGGCGCGGCGATCGCGCTGACACCTGTGCGCGAGACGCCCGCACGGTCGATGGTCGCGGCCAGGCTGGCGCTCGCCGGGGCCAATGCCCGGCGGATCGCCGGCGAGAGCGGACTGGCCTCCACGATCTTCGAACGGGTCTGGCAGGACCACGCGGGCGAGGCTCGGACCTCGGCCGGCTTCTGCGTCGCGGACATCCGCATGTGGCAGGGCGACTTCCAAGGGGCCTTCGCCCTCGCCGAGGAAGTCCACGCCATCTGTTCTCCCCGGGAGCGGGCCGTCCGAGGTGACCTCAAGAGACTGATGCACCTGGGCCATCGGTTCTTGATGGACTTCGCGAGCGCCGAGGACCTGCTGGAGCAGGCGGAAGAGGACTATCGCGCGGTCGACTCGGTGATCGGTATGGCCAACGTCCGGACGAACCGGGCGGAGCTCCTCGCCTTCACCGATCCTGAGGCCGCCGTCGCCGAAGCGGGTGCCGCTCTCGACGTGCAGCGGGAGCTCGGCGCGCAGCATGAGATCGGCAAGGTTTACACCGCCATGGCCCTTGCGCAGATCCGGCTGGGACAACTGGAACGCGCCGAGTTGTCTTTCCGCAACGCCAATGCGGCCCTCGACCGGGCGGGCTACCGCTCTGGCCGGGCGCGCGCCGACATGTTCCGCTCCTTCCTGCTCCTGCGCCGAGGGGAGCGGGATGCGGCGGGAGCGCTGCTGCGTCACGCGACTCGTGAGTTCGAGGTGTGCCAGGTCTATCCCTCACTGATCCTCGCCATCCACCGGGCGACCGAGTTGATCGGTTTAGAGGACGCGTACATCACGGCGGCGGCCGACCGGGCGCGCCCCGCTATCCGACCCCTGGGGGCGGCGCGAGAGCTGGAAGAACGCACGGAGTACGTCCTGTCGATGTTCGTCGAGGTGGACTCATGACCTGGTTGGGCCTTTTCGGGCAGGCACAGAAGGCGGAGGGGGCCGCAGCCGGCTACTACAACCGCAACGTAGGGGTTCGGACTGCCGACGGGAAGGTCAACGTGCGTATTCCGCTGGCGGCCGCCGACACCATGGATCTGCGGCTGTGGCGTGAGGAAGACGTTCTGACCTGCATCGAACCGTACGTCGTGCGGGTGCCGGAGCTGCGCCACGTTTCCGAGGAGCCCCGCTTCCAGGTGCACCACTTCATCGAGGGGCGCGTCCTCGACGTCTTCTCGCCACGGGGTGCAGCGGTTCCCCCGCACGTGATCGGTGATGTGGTCGTGCTGTTGGACCAGCTCCGCCGTATCCCGGCGGAGAAGACACCACCACTGCCGGAGCACTGGCCCGCCTCCGGTGACAGCAGCGGATTCGCACGCCTGTTGACCCGGCTCACCCGTCAGGTCCACACGACGTACCGCGACGAGTACCGGGAGGTTTTCGCCGGGCTCGGCATCCCGGATGATCCCCTGGAAGTCGTGGAGACCCGCTGGGACTCCCTCACGCCGCGGCCGTTCTCGGTGCTCCACGCCGACCTCCACCGGAAGAACATGATCGTGGCGGACGGAGCCACCTGGTTCCTCGACTGGGAGCTCGCCCTGTGGGGTGACCCGTTGTACGAAATTGCCATCCACCTCCACAAGATGGACTATCCGGACGAGCAGCGGACCGAGGTCCTGAGGTTGTGGCGAGAGACCCTTCCGGAGCGGTCCACCGTCGGTCCGTCCGATGACCTCGACCTGTACGCGGCACACGAGCGGATCAAGTCGGCGATCGTGGACACCGTCCGCTACTCGAAGCAACTGGCGGGCTCCACCCAGAAGGAGAGGGACTTCCTCATCGAGCGTCTGACGAAGAAGACCAATGCCGCACGCCAGGTGTGGGCCTTGCTGCCCGACCTGACACCCCGGCGGGTCGGCTCCCTCCTCGCTCCCTGGAAGAAGTGACCATGGACCCGATCGCCCTGTACAAGGAAGCCTGCGAGCGGGGTGCGGCCCTGTCGGGGCACTACCACCGCAACGTCAGGGTGGAGGCGGACAGCGGACCGGTCGTCGTACGCATCCGCACGGGCAAGTCCGAGCCCATGGACCTGACCTTGTGGCCGGAGGCGGAGGTGCTGGCGGCGATCGCCCCCTGGGTGCCGTCGGCTCCGCGACTGCTGTACGAGGGCGCCGATCCCGCGTTCCAGATCCACCGGTTCGTCGCCGGGCGCCGCGTCGACGAGCTGGTGCCCGAGGGCAAGCCGTTGCCCGAGACCGTGGCGAGGGGCATCGTGGGCCTTTTCGGCGAGCTGTCCCGGGTGCCTCGGTCCGCGCTGCCCACCACCCCGCCGGACTGGCCGGCGGACGGCGATGCGCGTGGTTTCGCCGAGCGTCTGCTGGAGCTGGTAGGGGTGATCCGCGGGCGGGCGGACGATCGAGTCGAAGGGCTCTACCGGGCCCTCGGGGTCCCGGCGGACCCCTGTCGGACGCTGCGCGACAGGGTGCGCGATCTGAGGGGACGCCGCTTCGGGCTCCTGCACGCGGACATCCACCGACAGAACATGATCGTCACCGAGGACGGCGGAATCGCACTCCTGGACTGGGAGCTCGCTCTGTGGGGTGACCCCGTGTACGAACTGGCCGATCACCTGCACAAGATGGCTTACGGACCGGCCGAGCGGCGCGCGGTGGCACAGGGGTGGGAGCGGCAGGTTCCCGACGGGTACCGCCAGGGCTGGAGGGCCGATCTCGAGTACTACCTTGCCTACGAGGCGGTGAAGTCCGCTGTGGTGGACACCGTGCGCTGGGGGCGGCGGATCGCCGGGGAGCAGGATGCCGCGGTCAGGCTGGAGCTCTCGCGGCAGCTCGCGGACAAGCTGGCCGCAGCGGCCCCGCACTGGGGCGAGCACGCGTCTGCAGTGCTTCACCCCGGCGAGATCGAGGCGGCAGTGTGCCGTCAAGCGGCCTGAGAAGAGCCTCGAGCCGGAGGCCGGGCATGCGTAGTGTGGCCGGGCGGTAGGCTCGCGGTCCGTGATCGAAACCCTTGTCTGGATCGTCCTCGCGCTCGGTGTCGTCGGCGTGTACCTGAGCTGGACCGCCGGGCGGCTCGACCGGCTGCATTCGCGGATGGACGCCGCGCGGGCCGCGCTCGACGCGCAGTTGGTCCGGCGGGCCTCCGTGGTGCTGGAGGTGGCCACCTCCGGGGTGCTCGACCCCGCGTCCTCGCTGGTGCTGTACGAAGCGGCGCACGCGGCGCGGCAGGCCGAGGAGGAGCAGCGCGAGGTGGCCGAGAGCGAGCTGAGCCAGGCGCTGCGCGCGGTGTTCGCCGACGCGGACCAGGTCGATGCGGTGAAGGCGGCGCCCGGTGGGGTGGCGGCCGCGGAGGAGCTCGCGGCGGCCGTGCGCCGGGTGCCGATGGCCCGGCGCTTCCACAACGACGCCGTGCGGGCCGCCCGGGCCCTGCGCAGGCACCGCAAGGTGCGCTGGTTCCGCCTGGCGGGCCACGCCCCCTTCCCGCTCGCCTTCGAGATGGACGACGAGCCGCCCGCGGACCTCGCCGACCGCCCCTGAGGGCTGCCGGGGACCCGTCGGCGTGCGTACTTGTACCGGATGGCCAAATCGGAAGGAGCCACCGGCTCCTCATTGGCCCTTGCAGTGGACTGGACGCGGGGGGTTTCCTCAGTGCTGTAGTACCGCAGCACCCTTCTTCCTTCGAGTGAGGTCAATCCGTGAGCACGCTTCCCTCCACCCCGCAGTCCGCTGAGTCGGCTATCGGCACCTCCCGCGTCAAGCGCGGCATGGCCGAGCAGCTCAAGGGCGGCGTGATCATGGACGTGGTCAACGCCGAGCAGGCGAAGATCGCCGAAGACGCCGGCGCCGTCGCCGTCATGGCCCTGGAGCGGGTCCCGGCCGACATCCGCAAGGACGGCGGGGTCGCCCGCATGTCCGACCCGAACATGATCGAAGAGATCATCGAGGCCGTCTCGATCCCCGTCATGGCCAAGTCCCGCATCGGCCACTTCGTCGAGGCCCAGGTCCTGCAGTCCCTCGGCGTCGACTACATCGACGAGTCCGAGGTCCTCACCCCGGCCGACGAGGTCAACCACTCCGACAAGTGGGCGTTCACCACCCCCTTCGTCTGCGGTGCCACCAACCTCGGCGAGGCCCTGCGCCGCATCGCCGAGGGCGCGGCCATGATCCGCTCCAAGGGCGAGGCCGGTACCGGCAACGTCGTCGAGGCCGTCCGCCACCTGCGCCAGATCAAGAACGAGATCGCCAAGCTGCGCGGCTTCGACAACAACGAGCTGTACGCCGCCGCCAAGGAGCTGCGCGCCCCGTACGAGCTGGTCAAGGAAGTCGCCGAGCTCGGCAAGCTCCCCGTCGTGCTGTTCTCCGCCGGTGGCGTGGCCACCCCGGCCGACGCCGCCCTGATGCGTCAGCTCGGCGCCGAGGGCGTCTTCGTCGGTTCCGGCATCTTCAAGTCCGGCGACCCGGCCAAGCGCGCCGCCGCCATCGTGAAGGCCACCACCTTCTACGACGACCCGAAGATCATCGCGGACGCCTCCCGCAACCTGGGCGAGGCCATGGTCGGCATCAACTGCGACACCCTGCCCGAGGCCGAGCGTTACGCCAACCGGGGCTGGTAATGACGACTCCCACCATCGGTGTCCTGGCTCTGCAGGGCGACGTACGGGAGCACCTGATCGCCCTGGCCGCGGCGGACGCCGTGGCCAGGCCGGTCCGGCGTCCCGAGGAGCTGACCGAGGTCGACGCCCTGGTCATCCCCGGCGGCGAGTCCACGACCATGTCGAAGCTGGCCGTGCTGTTCGGCATGCTGGAGCCGCTGCGCGAGCGCGTGCGGGCCGGGATGCCGGTCTACGGCACCTGTGCGGGCATGATCATGCTCGCGGACAAGCTGCTGGACGGCCGTGAGGACCAGGAGACGCTCGGCGGCATCGACATGATCGTGCGCCGCAACGCCTTCGGGCGGCAGAACGAGTCCTTCGAGGCGAAGATCGACTTCGCGGGCATCGGGGGCGGCCCCGTCGAGGGCGTCTTCATCCGTGCCCCGTGGGTCGAGTCGGTCGGCGCGGCCGCCGAGGTGCTCGCCACGTACGACGGCCACACCGTCGCCGTGCGGCAGGGCAACGTGCTGGCCACCTCGTTCCACCCGGAACTCACCGGCGATGACCGCGTTCACGCGTACTTCGTCGACATGGTGCGCGCGGGGCTGTAATCAGGTCCCGGTAGGATCGGTGACGAACACTGTTGGTGACGCGAAGGAGACAGGCGGATGTCCGGCCACTCTAAATGGGCTACGACGAAGCACAAGAAGGCCGTGATCGATGCCAAGCGCGGCAAGCTCTTCGCGAAGCTGATCAAGAACATCGAGGTCGCGGCCCGGATGGGCGGCGCCGACATCGACGGCAACCCGACGCTCTTCGACGCCATTCAGAAGGCCAAGAAGAGCTCGGTCCCGAACAAGAACATCGACTCCGCGGTCAAGCGCGGCGGCGGCCTCGAGGCCGGCGGCGCCGACTACGAGACGATCATGTACGAGGGCTACGGCCCGAACGGTGTCGCGGTGCTCATCGAGTGCCTCACCGACAACCGCAACCGTGCCGCCTCCGACGTCCGCGTCGCCATGACCCGCAACGGCGGTTCGATGGCCGACCCGGGCTCGGTCTCGTACCTGTTCAACCGCAAGGGCGTCGTCCTGCTGCCCAAGGGCGAGCTCACCGAGGACGACGTCCTGGAGACGGTGCTCGAAGCCGGGGCCGAAGAGGTCAACGACAACGGCGACACCTTCGAGATCATCAGCGAGCCCACCGACATGGTCGCGGTCCGGACCGCGCTCCAGGAGGCGGGCATCGACTACGACTCGGCCGACTCCAGCTTCGTCCCGACCATGCAGGTCGAGCTCGACGAGGAGGGCGCGCGCAAGATCTTCAAGCTGATCGACGCGCTGGAGGACAGCGACGACGTGCAGAACGTCTTCGCCAACTTCGACGTCTCGGACGAGGTCATGGAGAAGGTCGACGCGTAGGACTTCGCTTCCGCCCAGCGTGTGGTGACGGGCCGACGGGGACACACCCCGTCGGCCCGTCGTCATGTCAGTGCGGCCCGATAGCCTGCACACGGACAGGCGAGCGAAAGAGGGGGGAGGGCGAGGTGCGCGTACTCGGTGTGGACCCGGGGCTGACGCGGTGCGGTGTCGGCGTGGTCGAGGGGGTCGCCGGCCGTCCCCTCACCATGCTCGGAGTGGGGGTCGTGCGGACGCCCGCCGACGCCGAGTTGGGGCTGCGGCTCGTCGCCGTCGAACGCGGCATGGAGGAGTGGCTGGACGAATACCGGCCCGAAGTCGTCGCCGTGGAGCGGGTCTTCAGCCAGCACAACGTCAGCACGGTGATGGGCACCGCCCAGGCCAGTGCCGTCGCCATGCTGTGCGCGGCCCGGCGCGGCCTGCCGGTCGCCCTGCACACCCCGAGCGAGGTCAAGGCCGCCGTCACCGGCTCCGGCCGGGCCGACAAGGCGCAGGTCGGGTCGATGGTGACCCGGCTGCTGCGGCTGAGCGCCCCGCCCAAACCGGCCGACGCCGCCGACGCCCTCGCGCTCGCCATCTGCCACATCTGGCGGGCCCCCGCCCAAAACCGCCTCCAGCAGGCGGTCGCCCTGCATGCCTCCGCCGTGAAAGGCCGCCCCTCATGATCGCGTTCGTCAGCGGCCCGGTCGCCGCCCTCGCCCCCGCCCTGGCCGTGATCGAGGTCGGGGGAGTGGGCATGGCCGTCCAGTGCACGCCGGCCACCATCGCCGGCCTGCGGCTGGGGGAGACGGCCAGGCTGGCCACGTCCCTGGTCGTACGGGAGGACTCGCTCACCCTGTACGGCTTCGCCGACGACGACGAACGTCAGGTCTTCGAGCTGCTCCAGACCGCGAGCGGGGTCGGTCCCCGGCTCGCCCAGGCCATGCTCGGCGTCCACAGCCCCGACGCCCTGCGCCTGGCCGTCTCCACGGGCGACGAGAAGGCCCTGATGGCGGTGCCGGGCATCGGCAAGAAGGGCGCGCAGAAGCTGCTGCTGGAGCTCAAGGACAAGCTGGGTGCGCCGCTGGGCGCCGTCGTGGGGGCCCAGCGGGCCGCCGCCACCGGCCCCGCGCCCTGGACGGAGCAGCTCTCCGCCGCCCTCATCGGCCTCGGCTACGCCTCCCGCGAGGCCGAGGAAGCCGTCACCGCCGTCACCCCGCAGGCCGAGGCCGCCCTCGCCGCGGGCGGCTCGGCGCCGGTCCCGCAGCTGCTGCGCGCCGCCCTGCAGTCCCTGAACCGGGCCCGCTGACCCGCACACCGCCGCGGGCGGGACGATGATCACCGTACGAACCGAGAAGGCAGACTGACACCGTGAACTGGGACGACGAGAGCGACCGCATTGTCGCGGCGGCGGCGGACGGCGAGGACACCGCCGTCGAGGCGGCCCTGCGCCCCAAGGACCTCGGGGAGTTCGTCGGCCAGGAGAAGGTCCGCCAGCAGCTGGACCTCGTCCTCAAGGCGGCCCGCCAGCGCGGCGCCACCGCCGACCACGTCCTGCTCTCCGGTGCGCCCGGCCTCGGCAAGACCACCCTGTCCATGATCATCGCGGCGGAGATGGGCGCGCCCATCCGGATCACCTCCGGCCCCGCCATCCAGCACGCCGGGGACCTCGCCGCGATCCTCTCCTCCCTGCAGGAGGGCGAGGTGCTCTTCCTGGACGAGATCCACCGCATGTCCCGGCCCGCCGAGGAGATGCTGTACATGGCCATGGAGGACTTCCGCGTCGACGTGATCGTCGGCAAGGGCCCGGGCGCGACCGCGATCCCCCTGGAGCTGCCGCCCTTCACCCTGGTCGGCGCGACCACCCGCGCCGGGCTGCTCCCGCCGCCGCTGCGGGACCGGTTCGGCTTCACCGGGCACATGGAGTTCTACGCCCCCGAGGAGCTGGAACGCGTCATCCACCGCTCCGCCCGCCTCCTCGACGTGGAGATCGACACCGCCGGGGCCGCCGAGATCGCCGGACGCTCGCGCGGCACCCCGCGCATCGCCAACCGCCTGCTGCGCCGGGTCCGGGACTACGCCCAGGTGCGGGCCGACGGAGTGATCACCCGGGAGATCGCCGGCACCGCCCTCCAGGTGTACGAGGTGGACGCGCGCGGCCTCGACCGGCTGGACCGGGCCGTGCTGGAGGCGCTGCTCAAGCTGTTCGGCGGCGGACCCGTAGGCCTGTCGACCCTCGCCGTCGCCGTCGGTGAGGAACGCGAGACCGTCGAGGAGGTCGCCGAGCCCTTCCTGGTCCGCGAGGGGCTGCTGGCGCGTACCCCGCGCGGGCGGGTCGCGACCCCCGCCGCATGGGCTCACCTGGGCCTTGTCCCGCCCGGGCAGGGAGCCGGTGGATCAAGCAGTGGATCAAGCGGACAACAGGGCTTGTTCGGGGCGTGACGGCGCGGAGGTTCGACCGCCCAGGAACCGCGGTGCCATGCTGGGCGTTGTTCCATCGGTGCGGACTCGCCTAGACTCCGCCGATGCCGACCCTTCGGGTCGGTATGCCCACCCCCGTAGAAAAGGCCGCCTCCCGCGCGGTCGTGCGAAGGATCTTCGTCCCGTGAATATCGGCATGCTCCTCCCATTCATCGTGCTCATCGGGGCGATGTTCCTGATGACCCGCTCCGCCAAGAAGAAGCAGCAGGCCGCCGCGCAGATGCGCGAGCACCTGACGCCCGGCACCGGCGTCCGCACCATCGGCGGCATGTACGCCACCGTCAAGGAGATCGGCGACGACACCCTCACCCTCGAGGTGGCCCCCGGTGTCCACGCGATCTACGCCAAGAACGCCATCGGCGCGGTCCTGGAGGACGCGGAGTACAACCGCATCGTCCACGGCATCACCGATGAGCCGGTCGGCGACGCGCCGGTCGTACCGGACGACGCCTCCTCGCTGACCGCGGGCGAGACGGACGAGCCGGTCAAGACCGACCTCTCCAAGGACCAGGACGAAGCTCCCAAGCTCGACCTGGGCAAGAAGGACGAGCCCAAGGGCGACGAGCCGAAGGACGGCAAGACCGACGGCGAGGCCGGCGCCAAGTAGCGACCGGCCGGGGACCGCGACGGCGCCTGACCGGCGGCCGGCGCGGTCCCCGTCAGCGACACTTCTGCGGGGGGCAGGGGTCCCCACCACACATTTCGTGGCCGTCCGCGCGCTGACCCGGCGCGGGGCGGTTGGACAGGGAGATACGACAAGGTGGCAGCACCGAAGAAGGGCCGGCGGCCCACGGGGGCTCAGGGGAGGCCGGGGCGCGCCCTGGCCATCATCCTGATCGCGATGGTGGCGCTCACCGCGGGGATGTTCCTCACGAAGCAGACGACGCCCCGGCTGGGCATCGACCTCGCGGGCGGCACGAGCATCACGCTCAAGGCCAAGAGCGAGCCCGGCAAGCCGGACGCGGTCAACGAGACCAACATGAACACGGCGGTCGGCATCATCGAGCGCCGCGTCAACGGTCTCGGCGTCTCGGAGGCCGAGGTCCAGACGCAGGGCCGCGACCACATCATCGTGAACATCCCCCGCGGGATGAACGAGCAGCAGGCGCGCGAGCAGGTCGGTACCACCGCCCAGCTGTACTTCCGCCCTGTCCTGGCCTTCGCCGACGGCGCCCCGATCACCCCGCAGGGGACGCCCAGCCCCTCCACGAGCGGTGCACCGAGCCCCTCCGCGAGCGGTTCCGGCGCCCCCAAGGCGGAGAACGGCAAGCCCGGCTCCTCGGCCACCCCGTCGTCCAGCGCCACTTCCCAGGGACGTGTGCTCAGCGAGGCCCTCAAGGCCCCGGGCGCCCCCTCTCCCTCGCCTTCGGCGAGCGAGTCGAAGAAGGCAGACGACAAGGCGCCGACCCCGGCCCCGACCCCGTCGGGCGCCGACGCCGCCGTCGCGGACCTGCAGGCGAAGTTCGCCGCGCTGGACTGCAACGACGAGAAGCAGCGCGCCACGGTGGGCAAGGACGTCAAGCCCGAGGACCCGACGCTCGCCTGCGGCAAGCGCGGTAACACCTGGGGCAAGTGGGTGCTCGGCCCGGCCGCCGTCAACGGCCAGGACGTGGACAACGCCAAGGGCGCGATCAACCCGCAGAGCGCCCAGTGGATCGTCACCATGCAGTTCACCGACAAGGGCGCCGACAAGTTCGCCAAGATCACCGGTGAGCTCGCCACCAAGCAGTCCCCGCAGAACCAGTTCGCCATCGTCCTCGACGGCGAGGTCATCTCCGACCCGTCCGTGAGCCAGGCGCTGACCGGCGGCAACGCCGAGATCTCGGGCGGCTTCACCCAGCAGTCCGCCCAGGACCTGGGCAACATGCTGTCGTACGGCGCGCTGCCGCTCTCCTTCCAGGAGGACAGCGTCACCACCGTCACGCCCGCGCTCGGCAGCGAGCAGCTCCAGGCCGGCCTCATCGCCGGCGCGATCGGCCTCGCGCTCGTCGTGATCTACCTGCTCGTGTACTACCGGGGTCTGGCCTTCATCGCCATCGTCAGCCTCCTGGTGTCCGCGCTGCTCACCTACACGATCATGGCGCTGCTCGGGAAGGGCATCGGGTTCGCGCTGAACCTGCCCGCCGTCTGCGGTGCCATCGTCGCGATCGGCATCACGGCGGACTCGTTCATCGTGTACTTCGAACGCATCCGCGACGAGATCCGCGAGGGCCGCACCCTGCGTCCGGCGGTGGAGCGTGCCTGGCCGCGGGCCCGGCGCACCATCCTGGTCTCCGACTTCGTGTCGTTCCTCGCCGCCGCGGTGCTGTTCATCGTCACCGTCGGCAAGGTGCAGGGCTTCGCCTTCACCCTGGGTCTGACCACCCTGCTCGACGTGGTCGTGGTGTTCCTCTTCACCAAGCCCGTCATGACCCTGCTGGCGCGGACGAAGTTCTTCTCCAGCGGCCACCCGTGGTCCGGGCTGGACCCCAAGCGCCTGGGCGCCAAGCCGCCGCTGCGCCGGTCCCGTCGTACCGCCGGCGGAGCGACCGCCACGGCCGTGCCCGCCCCCGTCGACGCAAAGGAGGCGTGAGATGTCGAAGCTGGGAGATCTCGGCGCCAGGCTGTACCGCGGTGAGGTCGGATACGACTTCGTCGGCAAGCGCTTTCTCTGGTACGGCGTTTCCATCCTGATCACCATCACGGCGATCGTGGCCCTGGCCGTTCAGGGCCTCAACATGGGCATCGAGTTCAAGGGCGGTGCCGTCTTCACCACCCCGAAGACGGCCGTCTCGGTCGCCCATGTGACCGAGGACGCCAAGAAGGCCTCCGGTCACGAGGCGATCGTCCAGGAGCTCGGCACCGGCGGCATGCGGATCCAGATCTCGGGTCTGGACACCGACGACGCGACCGGCGTGAAGAAGCAGCTCGCCACCGACCTCAAGGTCGACGCGAACCAGATCAACGCCGACCTCGTCGGCCCCAGCTGGGGCGAGTAGATCGCCAACAAGGCCTGGACGGGCCTCGGCATCTTCATGGTCCTCGTGGTGCTCTACCTCGCCATCGCCTTCGAATGGCGGATGGCGGTGGCCGCCCTGGTCGCGCTGATCCACGACCTCACCATCACCGTCGGCGTGTACGCGCTGGTCGGCTTCGAGGTCACGCCGGGCACCGTGATCGGTCTGCTGACGATCCTCGGTTACTCCCTCTACGACACCGTCGTCGTCTTCGACGGTCTCAAGGAGGGCTCGAAGGACATCACGAAGCAGACCCGCTACACGTTCAGCGAGGTCGCCAACCGCAGCATCAACGGCACGCTCGTCCGCTCGATCAACACCACGGTCGTGGCGCTGCTCCCGGTCGGCGCGCTGCTGTTCATCGGCGGCGGTTTCCTGGGCGCGGGCATGCTCAACGACATCTCGCTGTCGCTGTTCGTCGGTCTCGCGGCCGGCGCGTACTCCTCGATCTTCATCGCGACCCCGCTGGTCGTCGACCTCAAGGAGCGCGAGCCGGCTATGAAGGCGCTGCGCAAGCGGGTGCTCGCCAAGCGGGCGGCCGCGGCTGCCAAGGGAGAGTCCCCGGACGACGGGCCCGACGCCGAGGACGGCCCGCAGGTCGTCGCGCAGGGCCAGGGAAGGCGGCGCCGGTGACCGCGTGCACGCCCGAGGTGCGCGAGCTGCTCCTCAGCAGGATCAAGGACGTACCGGACTACCCCAAGCCGGGTGTGACGTTCAAGGACATCACCCCCCTGCTCGCCGACCCGAAGGCCTTCGCGGCGCTGACGGACGCGCTGGCGTCGCTGGCGCTGCGGTACGGCGCGACGAAGATCGTCGGGCTGGAGGCACGCGGGTTCATCCTGGCCGCGCCGGTGGCCGTGCAGGCCGGGATCGGCTTCGTGCCGGTGCGCAAGGCCGGCAAGCTGCCCGGTGCGACGCTGGGGCAGGCGTACGACCTGGAGTACGGGACCGCCGAGATCGAGGTCCACGCGGAGGACCTCGCGATCGGTGACCGGGTCATGGTCATCGACGACGTCCTGGCCACCGGCGGCACCGCGGAGGCTTCGCTCTCGCTGATCCGGCGGGCCGGAGCCGAGGTCGCGGGGGTGGCGGTCCTGATGGAGCTGTCCTTCCTGCCCGGACGCGCGAGGCTGGAGCCCGCCCTCGGCGGCGCCCCGCTGGACGCGCTGATCGTGGTCTGACGGCGCCGAGGCGCCGCGGCGGCGGGTACCCGGGATCTCCCGGGTACCCGCCGCTTTCGCGTACGCGACCGTTCCGCGAACCGGGAGGAGGCTCGGAGAACGGGGGGACGCAACCCTCGCTACCATGGGTTATCCGGACCTGACCGGGGCTCCGGATCCTCCTCCGGACTGCGTCCGGGGGGACCCCCAGAGGAGCGCTCTTGCCAGACGAGGTCCAGCCACTCTCCGCCGCTCAGCCCGACCCGCAGGCCGAGCAGGCCGCGGCGGCCGCCGCCACGCCCCCGCCCGCCCCGCCGGTCAGGCCCGCCCCGCCGGTCAAGCCGGTCCCGCCGGTCAAGCCCGCTCCGGCGAAGTCCGCCGGGTCGTCCAACCGCGTGCGCGCCCGCCTCGCCCGCCTCGGGGTCCAGCGTTCCAACCCGTACAACCCGGTACTGGAACCGCTGCTGCGCATAGTCCGCAGCAACGACCCGAAGATCGAGACGGCCACCCTGCGCCAGATCGAGCAGGCGTACCAGGTGGCCGAGCGCTGGCACCGCGGGCAGAAGCGCAAGAGCGGTGACCCGTACATCACCCACCCGCTCGCGGTGACGACGATCCTGGCCGAGCTCGGCATGGACCCGGCCACCCTGATGGCGGGCCTGCTGCACGACACCGTCGAGGACACCGAGTACGGCCTCGAACAGCTCAGACGCGACTTCGGCGATGCCGTCGCCCTGCTCGTCGACGGCGTCACCAAGCTGGACCGGGTCAAGTTCGGCGAGGCCGCGCAGGCCGAGACCGTGCGCAAGATGGTCGTGGCCATGGCCAAGGACCCCCGGGTGCTAGTGATCAAGCTCGCCGACCGCCTGCACAACATGCGCACCATGCGCTACCTCAAGCGGGAGAAACAGGAGAAGAAGGCCCGCGAGACCCTGGAGATCTACGCCCCGCTGGCGCATCGGCTGGGCATGAACACGATCAAGTGGGAACTCGAAGACCTGTCCTTCGCGATCCTGTACCCCAAGATGTACGACGAGATCGTGCGCCTGGTCGCCGAGCGGGCCCCCAAGCGGGACGAGTACCTCGCGATCGTCACCGACGAGGTCCAGGCCGACCTCCGGGCGGCCCGGATCAAGGCCACCGTCACCGGCCGGCCCAAGCACTACTACAGCGTCTACCAGAAGATGATCGTGCGGGGCCGCGATTTCGCCGAGATCTACGACCTGGTCGGCATCCGGGTCCTGGTGGACACCGTCCGGGACTGCTACGCGGCCCTCGGTACCGTGCACGCGCGCTGGAACCCGGTCCCCGGCCGGTTCAAGGACTACATCGCGATGCCGAAGTTCAACATGTACCAGTCGCTCCACACGACGGTCATCGGACCCAGCGGCAAGCCGGTCGAGCTCCAGATCCGCACCTTCGACATGCACCGCCGCGCCGAGTACGGCATCGCCGCGCACTGGAAGTACAAGCAGCAGACCGTCGCGGGCACCTCCAAGGTCCGCACCGACGTCCCGCAGGCGGCCAAGGGAAGCGCCGGCCAGGACACCGTCAACGACATGGCCTGGCTGCGCCAGCTGCTGGACTGGCAGAAGGAGACCGAGGACCCGGGCGAGTTCCTGGACTCACTGCGGTTCGACCTCTCCCGCAACGAGGTCTTCGTCTTCACGCCCAAGGGCGACGTCATCGCGCTGCCCGCCGGCGCCACCTCGGTGGACTTCGCGTACGCCGTCCACACCGAGGTCGGCCACCGCACCATAGGGGCGCGGGTCAACGGGCGGCTGGTACCGCTCGAATCGACCCTGGACAACGGCGACCTGGTCGAGGTGTTCACCTCCAAGGCCGAAGGCGCCGGGCCGTCCCGCGACTGGCTGGGCTTCGTCAAATCCCCGCGCGCCCGCAACAAGATCCGCGCCTGGTTCTCCAAGGAGCGCCGCGACGAGGCCATCGAGCACGGCAAGGACGCCATCGCCCGGGCCATGCGCAAGCAGAACCTGCCGATCCAGCGGATCCTTACGGGCGACTCCCTCGTCACCCTCGCGCACGAGATGCGCTACCCCGACATCTCCTCCCTGTACGCGGCGATCGGCGAGGGCCACGTGGCCGCGCAGGGCGTCGTGCAGAAGCTGGTCCAGGCCCTCGGCGGCGAGGACGCGGCCAACGAGGACATGGAGGAGAGCGTCCCGCCCTCGCGCGGACGCAAGCGCCGCGGCAGCGCCGACCCGGGTGTGGTCGTCAAGGGCGTCGACGACGTCTGGGTCAAGCTGGCCCGCTGCTGCACCCCGGTACCGGGCGACCCGATCATCGGGTTCGTCACGCGCGGCAGCGGCGTCTCGGTCCACCGCGCCGACTGCGTCAACGTGGACTCGCTCTCCCAGCAGCCCGAACGGATGCTGGAGGTCGAATGGGCGCCCACCCAGTCCTCCGTCTTCCTGGTCGCCATCCAGGTCGAGGCGCTGGACCGGTCCCGGTTGCTGTCGGACGTCACCCGCGTCCTGTCGGACCAGCACGTCAACATCCTCTCGGCGGCCGTGCAGACCTCCCGCGACCGGGTGGCCACCTCCCGGTTCACCTTCGAGATGGGCGACCCGAAGCACCTGGGACACGTCCTCAAGGCCGTGCGTGGCGTCGAGGGCGTCTACGACGTCTACCGCGTCACCTCGGCCCGCCGGCCGTAGGCTCGGTCGCACGGAAGGCGGCCCCGGTACGCGCGTACCGGGGCCAACTTCTTCCGCGCAGGCGCCTTCTTCCGCGCAGGAGGGCGGCGAGATCAGCCGCCGAACTCCTCAAGGCCCTTGAGCGCCTGGTCCAGCAGGGCCTGGCGGCCCTCCAGCTCCCGGGACAGCTTGTCGGCCTTCGCGTTGTTGCCCGTGGCGCGGGCCGCGTCGATCTGCTCGCGCAGCTTGTCGACGGCCGCCTGCAGCTGACCCGTCAGACCGGCCGCCCGGGCCCGCGCCTCCGGGTTCGTACGCCGCCACTCGCCTTCCTCGGCCTCCTGGATGGCCCGCTCCACCGCGTGCATCCGGCCCTCGACCTTGGGCCGCGCGTCACGCGGTACGTGGCCGATGGCCTCCCACCGCTCGTTGAGGGAGCGGAACGCGGCCCGGGCCGCCTTCAGGTCCGTCACCGGGACGAGCCTCTCGGCCTCCTCGGCCAGCTCCTCCTTGAGCCGCAGGTTCTCCACCTGCTCGGCGTCGCGCTCCGCGAAGACCTCGCTGCGGGCCGCGAAGAACACGTCCTGCGCACCGCGGAAGCGGTTCCACAGGTCGTCCTCCGCCTCCCGCTGCGCCCGGCCCGCCGCCTTCCAGCTCTCCATCAGCTCCCGGTAGCGGGCGGCCGTCGGACCCCAGTCCGTCGACTTCGACAGCGACTCGGCCTCGGCGACCAGCTTCTCCTTGGCCTTGCGGGCCTCCTCGCGCTGCGCGTCCAGCGAGGCGAAGTGCGCCTTGCGGCGCTTGGAGAACGCCGAGCGGGCGTGCGAGAAACGGTGCCACAGCTCGTCGTCCGACTTGCGGTCGAGCCGGGGCAGCCCCTTCCAGATGTCCACCAGGGCGCGCAGCCGCTCGCCCGCGCTGCGCCACTGGTCGCTCTGTGCCAGCTGCTCGGCCTCGGTGACCAGCGCGTCCTTGGCCGCCCGGGCCTCGTCCGCCTGCTTGGCCTTCTGGACCTTGCGCTCCTCGCGCCGCGACTCCACCGTCGCGACCAGCTTGTCCAGCCGGACGCGCAGCGCGTCGAGGTCACCCACGGCGTGGTGCTCGTCCACCTGCGTACGCAGGTGGTCGATCGCGGTCTGGGCGTCCTTGGCGGACAGATCGGTGGTCCGCACCCGCCGTTCGAGGAGGCCGATCTCGACCACCAGGCCCTCGTACTTGCGCTCGAAGTAGGCCAGGGCCTCCTCAGGGGTGCCCGCCTGCCAGGAGCCGACGACCTGCTCGCCCTCGGCAGTACGCACGTACACGGTGCCGGTCTCGTCGACTCGGCCCCACGGGTCGCTGCTCACAGCGCCTCCTCCACCTGATGCCTCGCGAGGGGTTCACCCCCGGGCATCGTCCACAGTTTCCTGGGGCGGGCCGCGCCCGCCCTGCACAACGCCAACATAGGCGACCGCCGGGCCGGCTGTCCGCATCCCGCACGACGCAATATCGACGTACGGGCGCCGGGCCGGCCGCGTCCGGCCGCCGCGTCCGAGTCCCGGTCAGTTCTTGGTGACGGTGCCCTTCTCGATGGTCACGGGGTTCTTCGGAGCGCCGTCCTGGGCCCCGTCGGCCGTCCCCGCCTTGGCGATGTCCTCCACGACCTTGAGTCCGGCCGCGTCGATCTTGCCGAAGGGCGTGTAGGAGGGCGCGAGCGGGCTGTCCTTGTACACGAGGAAGAACTGGCTGCCGCCGGTTCCGGGCTGGCCGGTGTTGGCCATCGCCACCGTGCCCGCCGGGTAGATCACCTGGCCCTGCGCGTTCGGCTTGCCCAGGGCGTCGAGGTTCTCGTCCGGGATGGTGTAGCCGGGGCCGCCCATGCCGGTGCCCTGGGGGTCACCGCACTGGAGCACGAAGATGCCGCTGGTGACCAGGCGGTGGCACTTGGTGTTGTCGAAGAAGCCCTTGTCGGCGAGCGACTTGAACGAGTTGACGGTCTGGGGGGTCTTCGCCGCGTCCATCTCGAACGTGACGTCGCCCGCGCTCGTCTTGAGGGCGAAGGTGTACTTCGCCTTGTCGTCGATCGCCATCGCCGGCGGCGACTGCTTGGGGGTCGGGGACGCGGAGGGCGAGGGGGTGCTGGACGCCTCGGTCTTCTCGTCCTTGCCGTCGAAGACGCCGCCCGCCACGAGGCCGACCAGCGTCGCGACCACCACGGCCGCGGCCGCGCCGACCACCGCCGCCCGGCGGCGCGCCTTGCGCCGGGCCTCTGCCCGCCGCTGCTGCTGGCGCTCGTACTTCTCCCTGGCGAGCTGTCGCCGACGCTGATCGCTGCTGACCACCGGTCGTCTCCTTGTACGTCTCTGGTACCGCTGTCCGGGCTGGGGCAGTCCGTACCGTATATGGGTTCGCTGTGTCATGAGCCGCCCCGGTAGGCTCTGATCAGCGGCATCGCGCCCCGTGCGCGCCGCCCGAGCTCACGCCGGACGACGATTGAGGACGAACGTGCTGATTGCCGGGTTCCCCGCAGGGGCCTGGGGGACCAACTGCTATGTGGTCGCCCCCGCCGCCGGTGAGGAGTGCGTCATCATCGACCCGGGCCACCAGGCCGCCCAGGGCGTCGAGGAGACGTTGAAGAAGCACCGGCTCAAGCCCGTCGCGGTCGTCCTCACCCATGGCCACATCGATCATGTGGCCTCGGTGGTCCCGGTGTGCGGAGCACACGACGTACCGGCCTGGATCCACCCGGAGGACCGCTACATGATGAGCGACCCGGAGAAGGCCCTCGGCCGCTCCATCGGGATGCCGCTCATGGGCGAGCTGACCGTCGGCGAACCGGACGACGTCCGCGAACTGACCGACGGAGCGGGCCTCAAGCTGGCCGGGATGGACTTCTCGGTGGCCCACGCGCCCGGACATACCAAGGGGTCGGTGACCTTCCGGACGCCGGAGACCGCGGACATCCCGTCCGTCTTCTTCTCCGGCGACCTGCTCTTCGCCGGCTCCATCGGACGCACCGACCTGCCCGGCGGCTCCCACGCCGAGATACTCCGCTCGCTGGCCCGCGTGTGCCTGCCGCTGGACGACTCGACGGTGGTGCTCTCCGGCCACGGTCCCCAGACCACCATCGGGCGCGAGCGCGCGACCAACCCGTACCTGCGGGACGTCGCCGCCGGCCTGGGGGACGGCGCAGCCGCCCCACGACGAGGAATGTGACGAGACTTCCGTGAGCACCTTCAAGGCCCCCAAGGGCACCTACGACCTGATCCCGCCGGTCTCCGTGAAGTTCCTGGCGGTACGTGAGGCCATCGCCGCACCGCTGAGGAACTCCGGCTACGGCTACATCGAGACGCCCGGTTTCGAGGACGTCGGCCTGTTCGCGCGCGGCGTCGGCGAGTCCACCGACATCGTCTCCAAGGAGATGTACGCCTTCGAGACCAAGGGCGGCGACCAGCTGGCGCTGCGTCCCGAGGGCACGGCCTCGGTGCTGCGCGCGGCACTCGAGGCGAGCCTGCACAAGAAGGGCAACCTGCCGGTCAAGCTCTGGTACTCGGGCTCCTACTACCGCTACGAGCGCCCGCAGGCGGGCCGGTACCGCCACTTCTCGCAGGTCGGCGCCGAGGCCATCGGTGCCGAGGACCCGGCCCTGGACGCCGAGCTGATCATCCTGGCCGACCAGGCGTACCGCTCGCTGGGCCTGCGCAACTTCCGCATCCTGCTGAACTCGCTCGGCGACAAGGAGTGCCGCCCGGTGTACCGGGAGGCGCTCCAGGCCTTCCTGAGCGGCCTCGACCTCGACGCGGAGACCGTGCGCCGGGCCGAGATCAACCCGCTGCGCGTCCTCGACGACAAGCGGGCCGACGTGCAGAAGCAGCTCGTCGGTGCCCCGGTGCTGCGGGACTACCTGTGCGACGCGTGCAAGCAGTACCACGAGGAGGTGCGGGCGCTGATCACGGCGGCCGGCGTCCCCTTCGAGGACGACGAGAAGCTGGTGCGCGGGCTGGACTACTACACGCGCACCACCTTCGAGTTCGTCCACGACGGTCTCGGCTCGCAGTCGGCGGTCGGCGGCGGTGGCCGCTACGACGGCCTGTCCGAGATGATCGGCGGCCCGGCGCTGCCGTCGGTGGGCTGGGCGCTGGGCGTGGACCGTACGGTGCTGGCGCTCGAGGCGGAGGGCGTCGAGCTGGACACCCCAGCGGCCACGTCGGTCTTCGCGGTGGCGCTCGGCGAGGCGAAGCCGGTGCTGTTCGGGCTGGTCACGGAGCTCCGCCGGGCCGGTGTCGCGGCGGACATCTCGTACGGCGGCAAGGGCCTCAAGGGGGCCATGAAGGACGCGAACCGCTCCGGCGCCCGCTTCGCGATCGTCGCGGGCGACCGGGACCTCGCCGAGGGCGTGGTGCAGCTCAAGGACCTGGAGTCCGGTGAGCAGAACCCGGTGGCCCTCGCCGAGGTGGTCGAGGTGCTGCGGGCGCAGCTGGCCTGACGGCCGGCGCCGGGGAGGGGCGGGCCGGGGGAGAGCCCCCGGCCCGCCCCTTCGCCGTGACCGGCCCCCGGGACCGTCCTTATCTCCATCGAACGGCCCCGGGGCTCCCGCGTGCGGCACAATGGCCGGTGCTTGATGACCTTGCAGATGTGGAGCGGGCGGGATGACGACAACAGGCTCTGACGCGGACACCGCCCGGACCTCCGGCGGCAGCCGGGCCCTGGCGCTGCTGCTGGTGATCACGGGCGCGGCCGGGCTGCTGGCCGCCTGGGTGATCACCATCGACAAGTTCAAGCTGCTGGAGGACCCGAACTTCACCCCGGGCTGCAGCCTGAACCCGATCGTCTCCTGCGGCAACATCATGAAGAGCGACCAGGCGGCCGTCTTCGGGTTCCCGAACCCGATGCTGGGGCTCGTGGCCTACGGGATGGTGATCTGCGTCGGCATGAGCCTGCTGGCGGGGGCGCGCGTGCGCCGCTGGTACTGGCTCACGTTCAACGCGGGCACCGCGTTCGGCGTCGGCTTCTGCACCTGGCTGATGTACCAGTCGTTGTACAACATCAACTCGCTGTGCCTGTGGTGCTGCCTCGCCTGGGTCGCCACGATCCTCATGTTCTGGTACGTGACCGCCCACAACGTGCGCACGCGCATGCTGCCGGCCCCCGGCTGGCTGCGGGGCTTCCTCGACGAGTTCACCTGGGTGCTGCCCGTCCTGCACATCGGGATCATCGGGATGCTGATCCTGACCCGCTGGTGGGACTTCTGGACCTCCTGACGGCCCCGTGAGGGCCCCCTGGCTGTCAGCGGCCTCGCTTAGGCTTCCGGTGTGGAACCAGATCTCTTCACCGCCGCCGCCGAGGACCGCCAGGAGAAGGACCCGTCCAGTTCTCCGCTCGCCGTCCGGATGCGCCCGCGCACCCTGGACGAGGTCGTGGGCCAGCAGCACCTGCTCAAACCCGGCGCGCCGCTCCGGCGGCTGGTGGGGGAAGGCGCCGGGGGACCGGCAGGCGCGTCCTCGGTGATCCTGTGGGGTCCTCCCGGCACCGGGAAGACCACCCTCGCCTACGTCGTCAGCCAGGCGACACAGAAACGGTTCGTGGAGCTGTCGGCGATCACCGCGGGCGTCAAGGAAGTGCGCGCCGTCATCGAGGGCGCCCGGCGGGCGGCCGGCGGGTACGGCAAGGAGACGGTCCTCTTCCTCGACGAGATCCACCGGTTCAGCAAGGCGCAGCAGGACTCGCTGCTCCCGGCAGTGGAGAACCGCTGGGTCACCCTCATCGCGGCGACCACCGAGAACCCGTACTTCTCGATCATCTCGCCGCTGCTCTCCCGCTCCCTGCTGCTGACGCTGGAGCCGCTGACGGACGACGACCTCAGCGCGCTGGTACGGCGCGCACTCACCGAGGAGCGGGGACTGGGCGGGGCCGTGACCCTGCCGGCCGACGCCGAGGCGCACCTGCTGCGCATCGCCGGGGGCGACGCCCGCCGGGCCCTGACGGCGCTGGAGGCGGGCGCCGGATCGGCGATCGCCAAGGGGGAGCCGGAGATCACCCTCCAGACGCTCGAGGAGTCGGTCGACCGCGCGGCCGTCAAGTACGACCGGGACGGCGACCAGCACTACGACGTGGCGAGCGCGCTGATCAAGTCGATCCGGGGCTCGGACGTGGACGCGGCCCTGCACTACCTGGCCCGGATGATCGAGGCGGGGGAGGACCCCCGGTTCATCGCGCGGCGCCTGATGATCTCCGCGAGCGAGGACATCGGACTGGCGGACCCGACGGCCCTGCCGCTCGCTGTCGCGGCGGCCCAGGCCGTGGCCATGATCGGCTTCCCGGAGGCGGCGCTGACCCTGTCGCACGTGACGATCGCGCTGGCGCTGGCCCCCAAGTCGAACACCGCGACGACGGCGATCGGCGCGGCCCTGGCCGACGTACGGGCGGGGCTGGCCGGCGCGGTCCCGGCGCACCTGCGGGACGGACACTACAAGGGCGCCGCCAAGCTCGGCCACGCGGTGGGGTACGTGTACCCGCACGACGTGCCGGGCGCGATCGCCGCACAGCAGTACGCACCCGACGAGATCCATGGCAAGCGGTACTACGAGCCGACGCGCTACGGCGCCGAGGCGCGGTACGCGGACGTGGTGGAGAAGGTCCGCGAACGGCTGCGCGGGGAGCGCGCCTGACCTGCCCGGGGGCCGCCCCGCGCCCGCCGCGGCCTCGGATACGATGGTCCACGGAAACCGGCGCCACATCCGTGATCTCGATCACGGGGTGAGGCCGGACCTGGACGTGAGCGGCGGCCCCTGCGGCCGCGGATTCCGCGGAAACACGGAGGATCGCGTCCCCGTCCGGGGTGACGGCCGAAAGCGGCCGGCCCCCCTGTCCCGCACCGCGGCGGCTCCTGGTGTCAGGAGCATCCGCCCACGTGGGGGATACTGAGGCGTTGGACTCTACGAGGGTTCGTACGCGTTCGGCTCCGGTGAGCTGCCGAACGCCTTCCCTGGGACGCGGCTGACCCTGCTTAACGTCGTCGAAAGCGGATTCCGTTTCGTTGGAACCCGAACTCCGATGCGCACTGGGCAGGGGGATCCCATGTGGTCGAGACATTACGTCCCCCTCGTTACCGGTAAGTCTCACCTGACTACATGGAGGTAGGTTCCACGTGAACCAGAAGCGACCCAAGGTCAAGAAGTCGCGTGCCCTCGGCATTGCGCTGACCCCGAAGGCCGTCAAGTACTTCGAGGCCCGCCCCTACCCGCCGGGCGAGCACGGCCGTGGCCGCAAGCAGAACTCGGACTACAAGGTTCGTCTGCTCGAGAAGCAGCGTCTGCGCGCCCAGTACGACATCTCTGAGCGTCAGATGGCCCGCGCCTACGACCGCGCCAAGAAGGCCGAAGGCAAGACGGGCGAGGCGCTGGTCGTCGAGCTCGAGCGTCGCCTCGACGCCCTGGTCCTGCGTTCGGGCATCGCCCGCACCATCTACCAGGCCCGCCAGATGGTGGTCCACGGCCACATCGAGGTCAACGGTGCCAAGGTCGACAAGCCGTCGTTCCGCGTCCGCCCGGACGACGTGATCACGGTTCGCGAGCGCAGCCGCGAGAAGGTTCCGTTCCAGGTTGCCCGTGAGGGTGGCTACGCAGGCGAGGGCGAGACCCCCCGTTACCTGCAGGTCAACCTGAAGGCCCTGGCCTTCCGCCTGGACCGCGACCCGAACCGCAAGGAAATCCCGGTCATCTGCGACGAGCAGCTCGTCGTCGAGTACTACGCCCGCTGATCTTCCGGCGGTCGTAGCCCCACAGGCTGGTCAGCCCGCCGGTTCCCCCTCGGGGGAGCCGGCGGGCTTCCTGTTTTCCGGGCCCGTGCCGGAATTCCGGTACGGCCGGGGATCTCCGGCGCGATAGGGTCGGAGAAGACTTTTCATACCCAGCGATCTATGTGCAGGAAGCGGTGCAAACGTGTCCGGTGGAGAGGTGGCCGGGATCCTCGTGGCCGTCTTCTGGGCCATCCTGGTCTCTTTCCTCGCCGTGGTGCTGGTGAGACTGGCCCAGGTGCTCAAGGCGACCACCAAGCTCGTGGCGGACGTGACCGAGCAGGCGGTTCCGCTGCTCGCCGACGCCTCCACCACCGTGCGCTCCGCACGCACCCAGCTCGACCGGGTCGACGCGATCGCGAGCGACGTCCAGGAGGTCACCTCCAACGCCTCCGCGCTGTCCTCGACCGTGGCCTCCACCTTCGGTGGTCCGCTGGTCAAGGTCGCGGCCTTCGGCTACGGGGTGCGCAAGGCCCTGGGCAGGACCGACGCCGAGCCCACCAAGACCCCCCGACGCACTGTGATCGTCGGCCGTACGGTGCCGGCCGCCCGGCGCCGGAAGCAGAAGGGCTGAGACCTCCGATGTTCCGCCGAGCCTTCTGGTTCACCGCAGGCGCCGCCGCCGGCGTGTGGGCCACCACCAAGGTCAACCGGCAGCTCAAGAAGCTGACGCCGGAGAGCCTCGCCGCACAGGCCGCCGACAAGGCCGTCGAGGCGGGCCACCGCCTCAAGGACTTCGCCCTGGACGTCAAGGCGGGAATGACGCAGCGCGAAGAAGAGCTGAACGACGCACTGGGCCTGCACCAGGACGCCGACAAGCCGGCCCTGGCCGACAACGTCACGGCCCTGCCCGGGCCCCGGCGGATGCGGGCCATCGCGCTCGACCCGTCCGACCAGACCACCCACCGCCCGAACATCTCGTACAACTCGTACAACCGGAATGAGGACCACTGATGGAGTCGGCTGAAATCCGCCGCCGCTGGCTGAGCTTCTTCGAGGAGCGCGGTCACACCGTTGTCCCTTCGGCGTCGCTCATCGCGGACGACCCGACTCTGCTGCTGGTACCCGCGGGCATGGTGCCGTTCAAGCCCTACTTCCTGGGCGAGGTCAAGCCGCCGGCCCCGAGGCTGACCAGCGTGCAGAAGTGCGTCCGCACCCCGGACATCGAAGAGGTCGGCAAGACCACCCGCCACGGCACGTTCTTCCAGATGTGCGGCAACTTCTCCTTCGGGGACTACTTCAAGGAAGGCGCCATCAAGTACGCCTGGGAGCTGCTCACCAGCTCCGTGGCGGACGGCGGCTACGGCCTCGAGCCCGAGAAGCTCTGGATCACCGTCTACCTCGACGACGACGAGGCCGAGCAGATCTGGCGCGACGTGATCGGCGTGCCCGCCGAGCGCATCCAGCGCCTGGGCAAGAAGGACAACTTCTGGTCCATGGGCGTCCCCGGCCCCTGCGGCCCCTGCTCCGAGATCAACTACGACCGCGGCCCCGAGTTCGGCGTCGAGGGCGGCCCGGCCGTCAACGACGAGCGGTACGTGGAGATCTGGAACCTGGTCTTCATGCAGTACGAGCGTGGCGCCGGCGACGGGAAGGAAGACTTCCCGATCCTCGGTGACCTGCCCTCGAAGAACATCGACACCGGCCTCGGTCTCGAACGCCTCGCCATGATCCTGCAGGGCGTGCAGAACATGTACGAGACCGACACCCTGCGCGTGGTCATGGACAAGGCCACCGAACTGACCGGCGTCCGCTACGGCGCCGCCCAGGGCACCGACGTCTCGCTGCGCGTGGTCGCCGACCACATCCGCACCTCGACGATGCTCATCGGCGACGGCGTCACCCCCGGCAACGAGGGCCGCGGCTACGTGCTGCGCCGCATCATGCGCCGCGCCATCCGCAACATGCGCCTCATGGGTGCCACCGGCCCGGTCGTCCAGGACCTCATCGGCGTCGTGATCGACACGATGGGACAGCAGTACCCGGAGCTCATCACCGACAGGAAGCGCATCGAGACCGTCGCGCTCGCCGAAGAGGCCGCCTTCCTCAAGGCCATCAAGGGCGGCACGAACATCCTCGACACCGCCGTGACCGAGACCAAGGCCACGGGCGGCACGGTCCTCTCCGGTGACAAGGCCTTCCTGCTCCACGACACCTGGGGCTTCCCGATCGACCTGACCCTGGAGATGGCCGCCGAGCAGGGCCTCTCCGTGGACGAGAGCGGCTTCCGCCGCCTCATGCAGGAGCAGCGCGACCGCGCCAAGGCCGACGCCAAGGCCAAGAAGACCGGCCACGCGGACATGTCCGCCTACCGGGAGATCGCCGACGGATCCGGCGCCACCGAGTTCACCGGCTACGCCACCAACCAGGGCGAGTCCACGATCGTCGGCCTCCTGGTCAACGGCGTCTCCGCGCCCGCCGCCTCCGAGGGCGACGAGGTCGAGGTCGTCCTCGACCGCACCCCCTTCTACGCCGAGGGCGGCGGCCAGCTCGCCGACCAGGGCCGGATCAAGCTCGACTCCGGCGCCGTCATCGAGGTCCGCGACGTCCAGCAGCCCGTCCCGGGCGTCTCCGTGCACAAGGGGTCGGTGCAGGTCGGCGAGGTGACCGTGGGCGCCTCCGCCTACGCCGCCATCGACGTCAAGCGCCGCCGGGCCATCGCCCGCGCCCACTCCGCCACGCACCTGACCCACCAGGCGCTGCGCGACGCGCTGGGCCCGACGGCCGCCCAGGCCGGTTCCGAGAACTCGCCCGGCCGCTTCCGCTTCGACTTCGGCTCGCCGAACGCCGTCCCCGGCACGGTCCTCACCGACGTCGAGCAGAAGATCAACGACGTGCTCGCCCGTGAGCTGGACGTCACCGCCGAGGTCATGAGCATCGACGAGGCGAAGAAGCAGGGCGCCATCGCCGAGTTCGGCGAGAAGTACGGCGAGCGCGTGCGCGTCGTGACCATCGGAGACTTCTCCAAGGAGCTGTGCGGCGGCACCCACGTCGGCAACACCAGCCAGCTCGGCCTGGTCAAGCTGCTCGGCGAGTCCTCCATCGGCTCCGGCGTACGCCGCGTCGAGGCCCTGGTGGGCGTGGACGCGTACAACTTCCTCGCCAAGGAGCACACGGTCGTCGCCCAGCTCCAGGAGCTGGTCAAGGGCCGTCCGGAGGAGCTGCCGGAGAAGATCGCCTCCATGCTCGGCAAGTTGAAGGACGCCGAGAAGGAGATCGAGAAGTTCCGCGCGGAGAAGGTCCTCCAGGCCGCCGCGGGGCTCGCCGAGAACGCCCAGGACATCCGCGGCGTGGCTCTCGTCGTGGGTCAGGTGCCCGACGGCACCGGCGCCGACGACCTGCGCAAGCTGGTCCTCGACGTGCGGGGCCGGATCCAGGGCGGCCGCCCGGTCGTCGTGGCCCTGTTCACCGTGGCGGGCGGCCGCCCGCTGACGGTCATCGCCACCAACGACGCCGCCCGCGAGCGCGGTCTCAAGGCCGGTGACCTGGTCCGCGCCGCCGCCAAGACCCTCGGCGGCGGCGGTGGCGGCAAGCCGGACGTGGCCCAGGGCGGCGGCCAGAACCCGGCCGCCGTGCCGGAGGCCATCGCCGCGGTCGAGCGCCTCGTCGCCGAGACGGCCTGACGATGACGCTGCGCCGCGGCCGCCGACTGGCCATCGACGTCGGGGACGCCCGGATCGGGGTCGCTTCCTGCGACCCCGACGGGGTGCTGGCCACACCGGTGGAAACCGTGCCGGGCCGGGACGTCCCGTTCGCCCACCGGCGGCTGCGGCAGCTCGTGCAGGAGTACGAGCCGCTCGAAGTCGTGGTCGGCCTCCCCCGCTCGCTCAGCGGGCGGGAGGGGCCGGCCGCGGCCAAGGTGCGCGCCTTCGCGGGCGAACTCGCCAAGGGCATCAAGCCGGTGACGGTCCGTCTGGTGGACGAGCGCATGACCACGGTCACCGCCGCACAGGGGCTGCGGGCCTCGGGCAGGAACGCCAAGAAGGGGCGGGCGGTCATCGACCAGGCCGCCGCCGTGGTGATCCTCCAGAACGCTCTTGAGACCGAACGGGTATCAGGTAATCCGCCCGGTGAGTGCGTCGAAGTGGTTGTCTGATCGCGATACGGTAACGTTCCGCGCGATGTGACGGCATTCGAACAGCCGTCGCCCACCACTTCAGAGGCGGAACCGGGTGCCGCGGCGACGAGCCGCTGCCTCCGTCTCGCGGCTCTAGGGGACCGATGACTGAGTATGGCCGGGGCCGCGCCCCCGAACCGTGGCACCCCGAGGACCCCTTGTACGGGGACCAGGGGTACGACGGGCATCCGGCCCAGCAGGGTCAGCTGCCTTACGCCGGTGACCAGCAGCAGTACGCGCAGGCGCCGCAGCACCAGGACCCCCAGTTCCAGGCCCCTCAGTTCCAGGACGGCCAGTTCCAGGACGGCCGGCAGTACCAGCAGCACCCGGAGCAGCTCCAGCAGCAGTACCAGCAGTACCCGCAGGAGGGTTTCCTCCCGCACCAGCAGTACCAGCAGAGCGACCAGCCGCAGCCGGCGTACGGGGGCCAGCCCTGGGACACCGGCCAGGGCCAGTACGCGGGCGCGCCCGCGCCGGCGGATCCGTACACGGGTGCGGGTGCCGACCCGTACGCGGGCGCCGAGCCGTACGCCCAGCAGACCGGCGCCGGTTTCCCCGGCGAGGCCCCCGACCTGTACGCGACCCCGGAGGCCTACCCGCCGCCGGTGCCCCCGAGCCGGCGCCACCTGGAACCGGAGCCGGGGAGCCAGGACACCGACCTCCTCACCGAGGACCCCGAGGAGGACCCCGAGCCCGCCGACGACGACGAGGGCCGCGGCGGCGGTGGCCGCCGCGGGGGCCGTTCGAAGAAGGCGAAGACGAAACCCAGACGCCGCGGCGTGTCCTGCCTGGTCGCGGCCGTGGTCGTCGCGGCCGTCCTCGGCGGTGGCGGCTACTACGGCTACACCTACCTCAAGGCCCGCTACGGCCCCGGCGAGGACTACGCCGGCCCCGGCCTCGAAGAGACCGTGGACGTCGAGATCCCCAAGAACGCCACCCTCGCCCAGATGGGCAGCATCCTGGAGAAGGCGGGCGTCGTCGCGAGCGCCAAGGCGTTCATCACCGCCGCGGACACCCCCAAGGGCAAGGGCATCCAGCCCGGCACCTACCCGCTGAAGAAGAAGATGTCCGCCGCCGCCGCCGTCGCGCTGATGACGGACCCCTCGAAGCTGAACGTCATCATCGTTCCCGAGGGCAAACGCAACGTCGACGTCTACGCCATGATCGACAACAAGCTCGGCAAGCCGCAGGGCACCACCCAGGACATCGCGAAGCGCGAGGCCAAGAACCTCGGCCTGCCGGCCTGGGCCGCCTCCAACCCGAAGGTCATGGACCCGCTCGAAGGGTTCCTGTACCCGACGCGCTACGACCTGGCCAAGGACATGGCCCCCGAGGTGCTGCTCAAGCAGATGGTCAAGAACGCGAGCGACAAGTACGCGTCGCTCGGCCTCGAAGCCAAGGCCAAGGACCTCGGACTGGAGAACCCGCTCCAGGTCGTCACGGTCGCCAGCCTCGTCAACGCGGAGGGCATGAACCACGACGACTTCCGCAAGATGTCCGACGTCATCTACAACCGACTCAAGAAGACGAACGACGTCACCAACCAGAAGCTCGAATTCGACTCCACGATCAACTACCTCAAGGGCACGAGCAACATCAACGTCTCGCGCGCCGAGACCAAGACGCTCGACCACCCGTACAACACCTACTTCTACAAGGGCCTGCCGCCGGGTCCCATCGGCAACCCCGGCTCCGACGCCCTGAACGCCTCGCTCAACCCCGACAGGGGCGGCTGGATGTTCTTCGTGTCGGTCGACGGCCAGAAGACGACCTTCACCAAGACGTTCGCGGAGCACGAGAAACTGGTGGCGGAGTTCAACGAGCGGCAGAAGCAGAAGAACGGCGGATAGCAACACATGTCACGCATACGGGCCGCGGTGCTGGGGTCGCCCATCGAGCACTCCCTCTCACCGGTGCTCCACCGCGCCGCGTACCGCGAGCTCGGCCTCGCCGACTGGACCTACGACCGGTTCGAGATCGACGAGGCTGCGCTGGCCGGGTTCCTGGCGGGACTCGGACCCGAGTGGGCGGGGCTGTCACTGACCATGCCGCTCAAGCGGGCGGTCATCCCACTGCTCGACGCAGTCAATGACACCGCAGCCTCCGTGGAGGCCGTCAACACCGTGGTCTTCACCGAGGACGGCCGCCGCCTCGGCGACAACACCGACATCCCCGGCATCGTCGCCGCGCTGCACGAGCAGGGCGTCGACAAGGTGCCGGCCGCCGCGATCCTCGGCGCCGGCGCCACCGCCTCCTCCGCGCTGGCCGCACTCGCACGGATCTGCACCGGCGAGGTCACCGCGTACGTGCGCTCCCGCGCCCGGGCGGACGAGATGCGGCAGTGGGGCGAGCGGCTCGGTGTCGAGGTCCGCACGGCCGACTGGTCGCGGGCGGCCGAGGCACTGGCCGCCCCCCTGGTCATCGCCACCACCCCGGCCGGCGCCACGGACGAGCTGGCCCCCGCCGTGCCCGCCGCCCCCGGCACCCTGTTCGACGTCCTGTACGACCCCTGGCCCACCGCCCTCGCCGCCGTCTGGTCCGCCCGCGGCGGCGCACTGGTCGGCGGCCTCGACCTGCTCGTGCACCAGGCCGTCCTCCAGGTCGAGCAGATGACCGGCCGCGCTCCCGGCCCGCTCGCCGCCATGCGGGCCGCCGGTGAGCGGGCGCTCGCCGCGCGTTAGGCGCACGGGCCGTCCGATAGCTGGACCGGAGCGTGGTGCACCGGCCCGGACGTGGGAGGATCGGGTACGGCGGATCCGGGCCGCGCACCCCGATCGCGCCGTGGCTGTACCAGGCGCGAGCATGAGGAGCATCGTTGAGCAGGTTGCGTTGGCTGACCGCAGGAGAGTCGCACGGACCGGCCCTGGTGGCGACGCTGGAGGGCCTCCCCGCCGGTGTCCCGGTCACCACCGAGCTGGTGGCGGACCACCTGGCCAGGCGCCGGCTCGGCTATGGCCGCGGTGCCCGGATGAAGTTCGAGCAGGACGAGATCACCTTCCTGGGCGGCGTCCGGCACGGGCTCTCCCTCGGATCCCCCATCGCGGTCATGGTGGGCAACACCGAGTGGCCCAAGTGGGAGACGGTCATGTCGGCCGACCCCGTGGACCCCTCCCTGCTCAAGGACACCGGCCGTAACGCGGCGCTGACCCGCCCCCGCCCCGGCCACGCCGACCTCGCCGGCATGCAGAAGTACGGCTTCGACGAGGCCCGCCCGATCCTGGAGCGCGCCAGCGCCCGGGAGACCGCCGCCCGTGTGGCCCTCGGCGCGATCGCCCGGTCCTTCATCAAGGAGACCGCCGGCATCGAGATCGTCTCCCACGTGGTCGAACTCGCCTCCGCCAAGGCCCCGTACGGCGTCTACCCGACCCCCGCCGACGTCGAGAAGCTCGACGCCGACCCGGTACGCTGCCTCGACGCCGACGCGTCGAAGGCGATGGTGGCCGAGATCGACCAGGCCCACAAGGACGGCGACACCCTCGGCGGCGTCGTGGAGGTGCTCGCGTACGGGGTCCCCGTCGGCCTCGGCTCGCACGTGCACTGGGACCGCCGCCTCGACGCGCGCCTCGCGGCCGCGCTCATGGGCATCCAGGCCATCAAGGGCGTCGAGGTCGGCGACGGCTTCGAGCTGGCCCGCGTGCCCGGCTCGCAGGCCCACGACGAGATCGTCTCCACCCCCGAGGGCCTCAGGCGCACCACCGGCCGCTCGGGCGGTACCGAGGGGGGCCTGACCACCGGCGAGCTGCTGCGCGTACGCGCCGCGATGAAGCCCATCGCGACCGTGCCGCGCGCCCTGGCCACCGTCGACGTCGCCACCGGCGAGGCGACCGTCGCCCACCACCAGCGCTCCGACGTCTGTGCCGTCCCGGCCGCGGGCATCGTCGCCGAGGCCATGGTCGCCCTCGTCCTCGCGGACGCCGTCGTGGAGAAGTTCGGCGGCGACTCCGTCCCCGAGACCCGCCGCAACGTCCGCGCGTACCTCGACAACCTGCAGATCCGGTGACCGGCGGGCCCCTGATCGTCCTCGTCGGACCCATGGGATCCGGCAAGTCCACGGTGGGCGGACTCCTCGCCGAGCGGCTCGGCGTCCCCTACCGGGACACGGACGCCGACATCGTCGCCGCCGAAGGCCGCGAGATCGCGGACCTCTTCGTCGACGAGGGCGAGCCGTACTTCCGCGAGCTGGAGCGCCGGGCCGTCGCGGCCGCCGTCGCCGAGCACACCGGAGTCCTCGCCCTCGGCGGCGGCGCCGTCCTCGACGCGGGCACCCGCGAGCTGCTCGCCGGCCTGCCCGTCGCCTACCTGTCGATGGACGTCGAGGAAGCGGTACGGCGCGTCGGCCTCGGCGCCGCGCGCCCGCTGCTCGCCGTCAACCCGCGCCGCCAGTGGCGCGAGCTGATGGACGCCCGCCGCCACCTGTACACCGAAGTCGCGCGCGTCGTGGTGGCCACCGACGACCGCACCCCCGAAGAGGTCGCCCAGGCGGTCCTCGACGCTCTGGAGTTGAAGGACGTATGACAGACCAGGTGACGCGCATCCAGGTCGGCGCGAGCGCGGGACACGAGGCGTACGACGTGCTGGTCGGCCGGCAGCTGCTCGGCGAGCTGGGCAGCCTGATCGGTACGCGGGCCCAGCGCGTGGCCGTGATCCACCCCGAGGCGCTGGCCTCGACGGGCGAGGCGCTGCGGGACGACCTGGCGGCGCAGGGCTACGAGGCCGTCGCCATCCAGGTGCCGAACGCCGAGGAGGCCAAGACCGTCGAGGTCGCGGCGTACTGCTGGAAGGCTCTCGGACAGTCCGGGTTCACCCGCACCGACGTGATCGTGGGCGTGGGCGGCGGAGCCACCACCGACCTCGCGGGCTTCGTCGCGGCGAGCTGGCTGCGCGGCGTGCGCTGGGTCGCGGTCCCGACCACCGTGCTGGCCATGGTGGACGCGGCCGTCGGCGGCAAGACCGGCATCAACACCGCCGAGGGCAAGAACCTCGTGGGCGCCTTCCACCCGCCCGCCGGCGTGCTGTGCGACCTCGCGGCCCTGGACTCGCTGCCGGTCCACGACTACGTCAGCGGCCTGGCGGAGATCATCAAGGCCGGGTTCATCTCGGACCCGGTCATCCTCGACCTGATCGAGGCGGACCCCGAAGCGGCCCGCACCCCCGCAGGCCCGCACACCGCCGAGCTCATCGTGCGGTCGATCCGGGTCAAGGCGGACGTGGTCTCCAGCGACCTCAAGGAATCGGGGCTGCGGGAGATCCTCAACTACGGCCACACGCTCGCGCACGCCATCGAGAAGAACGAGCGCTACAAGTGGCGCCACGGCGCGGCCGTCTCCGTCGGCATGGTCTTCGCCGCGGAACTCGGCCGGCTCGCGGGCCGGCTCGACGACGCGACCGCCGACCGCCACAAGGCGGTGCTCGCCTCCGTCGGGCTGCCGCTGACCTACCGGGGCGACCAGTGGCCCAAGCTGCTGGAGACCATGAAGCTCGACAAGAAGTCCCGGGGTGACCTGCTGCGCTTCATCGTGCTCGACGGGCTGGCCAAGCCCACCGTCCTGGAGGGACCGGACCCGGCGGTGCTGTTCGCCGCCTTCGGCGAGGTCGCCGCGTGAGCCGGCCCGTGCTGGTCCTCAACGGCCCGAACCTGGGCCGGCTCGGGTCGCGCGAGCCCGACGTGTACGGGGCCACCTCGTACGCCGGGCTGGTGGAGAGCTGCCGGGCGCTGGGAGCCGAACTCGGCTTCGACGTGGAGGTCCGCGAGACCAACGACGAGGGCGAGATGATCCGCTGGCTGCACGAGGCCGCGGACGGCAAGATCCCCGTGGTCATCAACCCGGGGGCCTTCACGCACTATTCGTACGGGATGCGCGACGCGGCGGCCCAGCGCACCGCGCCGCTCATCGAGGTGCACATCTCCAACCCGTACGCCCGCGAGGAGTTCCGGCACACGTCGGTCATCGCCTCCGTCGCCACGGGTACGGTGGCGGGCTTCGGCATCGGCTCCTACCGGCTGGCACTGCGCGCCCTGGCGGACGAAGTCACGCCCTGACGGTGCTGGTGGGCGGCTCGGGCTCCGCGGTCATATAACGTTCTCGCATCAGTCGCCGGAACGAGACGGAGTGGCAGCGGATGCAGCAAGGAGTGGGGAGCGGCGGCTGGGGGCAGCCGGGGCAGCATCCGCAGGCGCCCCCGCAGCCGCCCATGGCCCCGGCGCAGGGCTGGCCCCCTTCCGGGCAGCCGACGCCGCCCGGGCAGCCGACGCCGCACGACCGGTCCCCGGCGCAGGACAGCGGCGGATACGTTCCGCTGCCGCCCGCCCAGTCGCCGTCGCCCGAGCCCACCGGGCACATCCCGCTGCCGCCAGCGGTCGCCCCCGGCACCGGCGCGGCCACCCTCGCGGTGCTGCTGATCGGCCCGGCGGGCGCGGGCAAGACGACCGTGGCACGGCACTGGGCCGCCACCCGGCCGGTGCCGACCGCGCACGTCAGCCTGGACGACGTCCGCGAATGGGTCTGCTCGGGCTTCGCGGACCCCCAGGCGGGCTGGAACGACCACTCCGAGGCCCAGTACCGCCTGGCCCGCCGCACCTGCGGTTTCGCCGCCCGCAACTTCCTGGCGAACGGCATCTCCTGCATCCTGGACGACGCCGTCTTCCCCGACCGGCCCGTGGTGGGCCTGGGCGGCTGGAAACGGCACGTGGGCCCGGCCCTGCTGCCGGTCGTGCTGCTGCCCGGCCTGGAGGTCGTCCTGGAGCGCAACGCGGCCCGTTCCGGCAACCGCAGGCTCTCCGACGAGGAGGTCGCCCGGATCCACGGGCGGATGGCCGGCTGGTACGGGTCCGGCCTGCCGATCATCGACAACTCCCAGCTCGACGTCGAGGGCACGGCCCGCGCGCTGGACGAGACCCTGGCCCGCGTCATCGGCTCGCCCGCCTACTGAGGGCCGCCCGGCCACCGCGGCCCGCCCGCCCGCCGGGGCCCGCCCGCCCGCCGGCCGCCCCGTACGGCGGCTCTCGCCAGGCCGGATGGGCGGTGCGCTCGTACGCTCGAATACATGTCAGACGTGTACGCGGCCCGTCGGGCCCTGCTTCGCGACCGCTGCGCCGCCGCGGGCAACGCCGCCGCGCTGATCACGCGTCCGGCGAACGTCCGCTACCTCACGGGAGCCGCCCCGCCGGGCGCCGTCCTGCTGGTCGGTCCGGCGGAGGAGGTGCTGTTCTGCGGGGGCGCGCCGACCGGCGAGAACGACGAGGGCCGCCTGGACGAACGGCTGCGGGTCACCGTGCTGGACGCCCCGGGCGGGGATCCCGCCGTGGCGGCCGCCGATCTGGCCGCCTCGGTACGGGCCGAGTCCCTCGCGGTCGAGGAGCACCACATCACCGTCGGCCGTCACCGCGCCCTGCACTCCGTCGCGCCGAAGCTGCGCCTGGCGGACCTCGGGCTCGCCGTGGAACAGCAGCGCCTGGTCAAGGACGAGGAGGAGATCGCCTGCCTGCGCATCGCCGCCGAGATCGCCGACCAGGCCCTCGGCGAGCTGCTGGAGTCGATCCTCGTCGGCCGCACCGAACGCCACCTCGCGCTGGAGCTGGAGCGCCGCCTGGTCGACCACGGGGCGGACGGCCCCGCCTTCCCCACCTCCGTCGGTACCGGCCCCCACTCCGGCCGCTCCCGGCACCGGCCCTCCGACCGCCGGGTCGAGGAGGGCGACTTCCTCTCCGTGTGCCTCGGAGCGAACTACCGCGGCTACCGCTGCGAGATCGGCCGTACGTTCGTGATCGGCACCACCCCGGCCTCGTGGCAGATCGAGCTGTACGACCTCGTGTTCGCCGCCCAGCGGGCCGGCCGGGAGGCCCTCCTGCCGGGCGCCGCCTGCCGCGACGTCGACCACGCGGCGCGCTCCGTACTCGACTCGGCGGGGTACGGCGAGGCACTGGCCGCGTCCACCGGACACGGCGTCGGCCTCGAAATCGACGAGGACCCGCAGCTTGCACCTACGGCCATGGGTAAACTGGACGCTTGCGTGCCGGTCACCGTCGAACCGGGGGTTCACCTCCCGGGCCGGGGAGGTGTCCGGATCGATGACACGCTCGTCGTACGCCCCGAGGCGGACGGCGGTCCAGAGCTACTCACCATTACGACCAAGGAGCTGCTCGCGCTCTAGCCCGCTCGGCCGGGCTGTGCGCGCACCCGTGGTCTTCCAGTGCAGGAGATTCCGCAACCGTGGCTTCCACGAACGACCTCAAGAACGGCATGGTGCTGAAGCTCGACGGGGGCCAGCTCTGGTCCGTCGTCGAGTTCCAGCACGTCAAGCCCGGCAAGGGCCCGGCCTTCGTGCGCACCAAGCTCAAGCACGTGCTCTCCGGCAAGGTCGTCGACAAGACGTTCAACGCCGGCACCAAGGTCGAGACGGCCACCATCGACCGCCGTGACATGCAGTTCTCGTACATGGACGGCGAATACTTCGTCTTCATGGACATGGAGACCTACGACCAGCTGATGGTCGACCGCAAGGTCGTCGGCGACGCCGCCAACTTCCTCATCGAGGGCTTCACCGCCTCCGTGGCCCGTCACGAGGGCGAGGTGCTCTACGTCGAGCTCCCGGCCGCGGTCGAACTGGTCATCGAGCACACCGACCCGGGCGTCCAGGGCGACCGCTCCACCGGTGGCACCAAGCCGGCGCGCCTGGAGACGGGCCACGAGATCCAGGTCCCGCTCTTCGTCACCACCGGCGAGAAGATCAAGGTCGACACCCGCACCAGCGACTACCTCGGCCGGGTGAACAGCTAACCGTGGCTGCCCGGAGCAACGCGCGAAAGCGCGCTTTCCAGATCCTCTTCGAGGCCGATCAGCGCGGTGTGCCCGTGCGCGAGGTCCTCGCGGACTGGATCCGCCACGCGCGGTCGGACGACCGGCAGCCGCCGGTCAACGCCTACACGATGGATCTCGTCGAGGGGTACGCCGACAAGGTGAACCGCATCGACGACCTGATCGTCACCTACGCCGTGGACTGGGACCTCGACCGCATGCCGGTCGTGGACCGGAACATCGTCCGTCTCGGCGCGTACGAGCTGATCTGGGTGGACGAGACCCCGGACGCCGTGGCGATCGACGAGGCCGTCCAACTGGCCAAGGAGTTCTCCACGGACGAGTCGCCCTCGTTCGTGAACGGGCTGCTGGGCCGGTTCAAGGACCTCAAGCCGAGCCTGCGCCGCGAGTAGTGGTCCCGCAGGACCGGTGACAACGGGAGGGCCCGCGGCGCATCACGGCGCCGCGGGCCCTCCCGTTGTGCGTGCTGCGTCATCGGCCCCGTGTCCTCGGGCCGGAACGCGAAACGGCGGGTGCCGGACCCCCTGGGGGATCCGGCACCCGCCGGTAACGTTTCTGCTGGTCCTGTGCCCGGGGGGCTAGACGTCCTCGTGGGCCACGGCGCGCCGGGCGTCCGCGTCCAGCACGCCCCAGCTGATGAGCTGCTCGGTCAGGACCGAGGGGGACTGGTCGTAGATGACCGCGAGGGTGCGCAGGTCGTCCTGGCGGATCGAGAGCACCTTGCCGTTGTAGTCGCCGCGCTGGCTCTGGATGGTGGCGGCGTAACGCTGGAGCGGGCCGGCCTTCTCGGCGGGCACGCCCGCCAGCCGCTCCAGGTCCAGGCGCAGCTTCGGCGGCGGCTCGGCCGCTCCGCCCGGGGTGGTGCCCGGCAGGAGTTCCTGGACCGGAACCCCGTAGAAGTCCGCCAGCTCGGCGAGGCGCTGGACGGTCACGGCGCGGTCCCCGCGCTCGTAGGAACCGACCACCACGGCCTTCCACCGGCCCTGGGACTTCTCCTCCACACCGTGGAGGGAAAGGCCCTGCTGGGTGCGGATGGCGCGGAGCTTGGCCCCGAGCTGTTTGGCGTATTCGCTGGACATAACGCTCCCGGACGCTGTGACGCTGTGACGACATGGACGGCATGACCACGAGCGGCTCCGCCGCGCGGCTGGTAACTCACTGTGAGGTTACGCAGCGTTACTTGGATGCGTCAAGCCGAATGCTCTTCAACCCCCACTTACGAGGGGTCCCGCCTCGTGCCCGGTGGACGGACCGGGCACATCGGCCTGCTACGGTGGAACGCGAACATCAGACGTCCTTTAAGGTCCGTCCCGTGAGGCGGAGAAGGAGGTCCTTTTCATGGACACCCAGCAGAGCTCCGATGTCATGCGTCCCGTGCTGGACGCCCAGGACATCGCGCGGGTCCTGACCCGCATCGCCCACGAGATCGTCGAACGCGCCAAGGGCGCCGATGACGTGGTGCTCCTCGGCATCCCCACCCGCGGCGTCTTCCTCGCCCGCCGGCTGGCCGCCAAACTCGAAGAGATCACCGGTACGAAGATCCCGGTCGGCTCCCTCGACATCACCATGTACCGCGACGACCTGCGGATGAAGCCGGCCCGCGCGATCGGCCGCACCGAGATCCCCGGCGACGACATCGAAGGCCGCCTGGTCATCCTCGTCGACGACGTGCTCTTCTCCGGCAGAACCATCCGCGCCGCCCTGGACGCCCTCGGCGACCTCGGCCGCCCCCGCGCCGTCCAGCTCGCGGTCCTCGTCGACCGCGGCCACCGCGAACTGCCGATCCGCGCCGACTACGTCGGCAAGAACCTCCCCACGTCGCTGCGGGAGACCGTCAAGGTCCAGCTCCAGGAGGAGGACGGCCGCGACGCCGTACTGCTCGGCCAGCGGACCGACCGGGCAGCCGGGCAGCAGTAGCCCGAACCGGTACGGGTCCCGCCACGGGTGCCCGGCCGCAGCATGCCCTGCGCGCGACACCAGCCAGACAGCCCGCCTGCCTGCCCTCCTGACCTACGGAGCACCCAGATGAAGCGCCACCTCATCTCGGCCGCCGACCTCACCCGCGACGACGCCGTCCTCATCCTCGACACCGCCGAGGAGATGGCCCGCGTCGCGGACCGGCCGATCAAGAAGCTGCCCACCCTGCGCGGCCTCACCGTCGTCAACCTCTTCTTCGAGGACTCGACCCGCACCCGGATCTCCTTCGAGGCGGCCGCCAAGCGGCTCTCCGCCGACGTCATCAACTTCTCCGCCAAGGGCTCCTCGGTTTCCAAGGGCGAATCCCTCAAGGACACCGCCCTGACCCTGGAGGCGATGGGCGCGGACGCCGTCGTCATCCGCCACCACGCCTCCGGCGCCCCCTACCGCCTCGCCACCTCCGGCTGGATCGACTCCGCCGTGGTCAACGCCGGTGACGGCACCCACGAGCACCCCACCCAGGCCCTGCTCGACGCCTTCACCATGCGCCGCCGCCTGGTCGGGCGCGACGCCGGCCTCGGCAAGGACCTGAACGGCCGCCGGATCACGATCGTCGGCGACGTCCTGCACAGCCGGGTCGCCCGGTCCAACGTCCAGCTGCTCCACACGCTGGGCGCGGAGGTCACCGTGGTGGCCCCGCCGACGCTGGTCCCGATCGGCGTCGAGAGCTGGCCCTGCGAGGTCTCGTACAACCTGGACGAGGTGCTGCCGAAGTCCGACGCGGTCATGATGCTTCGTGTGCAGCGCGAACGCATGAACGCCGCCTTCTTCCCCACCGAGCGCGAGTACTCCCGCCGGTACGGGCTCGACGGCGACCGCATGGCCAAGATGCCCGAACACGCCATCGTGATGCACCCCGGCCCGATGAACCGCGGCATGGAGATCACCGCCGAGGTCGCGGACTCCGACCGCTGCACGGCCGTGGAGCAGGTGGCCAACGGCGTCTCCACCCGGATGGCCGTCCTGTACCTGCTGCTCGGCGGTTCCGAGCCCGCCGTCACCACCACCAGCACGCCCCGCATCGAGGAGAGCAAGTAACCATGAGCAAGATCCTGATCCGTGGCGCGAAGGTACTCGGTGGCGAGGCGCAGGACGTCCTGATCGACGGCGAGACCATCGCCGAGGTCGGCCAGGAGCTGTCCGCAGAGGGCGCCCAGGTCATCGAGGCGGCCGGCCAGGTCCTCCTCCCGGGCCTCGTCGACCTGCACACCCACCTGCGCGAGCCCGGCCGCGAGGACTCCGAGACCGTGCTGACCGGCACCCGGGCCGCCGCCTCCGGCGGCTACACGGCCGTCTTCGCCATGGCGAACACCTTCCCGGTCGCCGACACCGCCGGCGTGGTGGAGCAGGTCTGGCGCCTGGGCAAGGAGTCCGGCTACTGCGACGTGCAGCCCATCGGCGCCGTCACCGTCGGCCTGGAGGGCAAGCAGCTCGCGGAGCTCGGCGCCATGCACGACTCCGCGGCCCGTGTCACCGTCTTCTCCGACGACGGCAAGTGCGTGGACGACGCGGTGATCATGCGCCGGGCCCTGGAGTACGTGAAGGCCTTCGGCGGCGTCGTCGCCCAGCACGCCCAGGAGCCCCGCCTCACCGAAGGCGCCCAGATGAACGAGGGCGTCGTCTCCGCCGAGCTGGGTCTGGGCGGCTGGCCCGCCGTCGCCGAAGAGTCGATCATCGCCCGCGACGTGCTCCTCGCCGAGCACGTTGGCTCCCGCGTGCACATCTGCCACCTCTCCACCGCCGGCTCCGTCGAGATCGTCCGCTGGGCCAAGTCCCGCGGCATCGACGTCACCGCCGAGGTCACCCCGCACCACCTGCTCCTCACCGACGAGCTGGTGCGCTCGTACAACGCGGTGTACAAGGTCAACCCGCCGCTGCGCACCGAGCGCGACGTGATGGCCCTGCGCGAGGCGCTCGCCGACGGCACGATCGACATCGTCGCCACCGACCACGCCCCGCACCCGCACGAGGACAAGGACTGCGAGTGGGCCGCCGCCGCCATGGGCATGGTGGGCCTGGAGACCGCGCTGTCCGTCGTCCAGCAGACGATGGTGGAGACCGGGCTGCTCGACTGGGCGGGCGTCGCCCAGCGCATGTCCTTCGCCCCGGCGCGCATCGGCGGCCTGGAGAACCACGGCCGGCCCGTCTCGGCAGGTGAACCCGCGAACCTGACCTTGGTCGATACCTCGTACCGTGGTGTCGTGGACCCCGCACACTTCGCCTCCCGCAGCCGCAACACGCCTTACGAGGGCCGTGAGCTGCCGGGGCGCGTCACTCACACCTTCCTGCGGGGCCGGGCAACGGTCGTGGACGGGACGCTGGCGTGACACCTGCAGTAATCCAACTGGCCGCCGAGGCCGCAGAACGACACTCGGCGGAGGTGACGGACTGGGGCGCCCGCATCGCGTGGGTGATCGGTCTGCTCGTCTTCGTCGCGTTCGTCTACTGGCTGATGCGGCAGGGCTGGAAATGGCGCGGCACCCTGCAGGGCGATCTGCCGGAGCTGCCCGCCGCCCCGGACGGTCTGCCCGCCCACCGGCTCGCCCTGACCGGCCGGTACCACGGGTCCACCACCGCCGGACAGTGGCTCGACCGGATCGTCGCCCACGGCCTGGGGGTGCGCAGCCGGGTCGAGCTCACGCTCACCGACGCGGGCCTCGACGTGGTCCGTCCGGGGGCCACCGACTTCTTCGTACCGGCCGCGCAGCTGCGCGGCGCCCGCCTCGACAAGGGAATCGCGGGCAAGGTACTCACCGAGGGCGGTCTGCTCGTCGTCACCTGGGCGCACGGCGACAAGCTGATCGACTCCGGATTCCGCTCCGACCGGGCGGCCGAACACGCCGCCTGGGTCGAAGCCCTCAACCTCATGAACCCAACCATCACGACGGAAGGCGCCGAACGATGACGACCTCCACCAGGGGAGCAGCCAAAGCTCCCGCCGTACTCGTCCTGGAGGACGGCCGGATCTTCCGCGGCCGCGCCTACGGCGCTGTGGGGGAGACCTTCGGCGAGGCCGTGTTCTCCACCGGCATGACCGGCTACCAGGAGACCCTGACCGACCCGTCCTACCACCGCCAGGTCGTCGTGATGACCGCCCCGCACGTCGGCAACACGGGTGTCAACGACGAGGACCCCGAATCCTCCCGGATCTGGGTGTCGGGCTACGTGGTGCGCGACCCCGCCCGCAAGCCCTCCAACTGGCGCTCGCAGCGTTCCCTGGACGAGGAGCTGACCGCCCAGGGCGTCGTCGGGATCTGCGGCATCGACACCCGGGCGCTGACCCGCCATCTGCGCGAGCGCGGCGCCATGCGCGTCGGCATCTTCTCCGGCGAGGCGGTGATGGACGACGCCGTGCTGCTGGCGAAGGTCCAGGACGCCCCCCAGATGAAGGGCGCGAACCTCTCCGCGGAGGTCGCCACCAAGGAGACCTACGTCGTCCCCGCCATCGGTGAGAAGAAGTTCACCGTGGCCGCCGTGGACCTCGGCATCAAGGGCATGACCCCCCACCGGATGGCCGAGCGCGGCATCGAGGTGCACGTGCTGCCCGCCACCGCCACCGTCGAGGACATCTACGCCGTCTCCCCGGACGGGGTGTTCTTCTCCAACGGCCCCGGCGACCCGGCCACCGCCGACCACGCGGTCTCGGTGATGCAGGGCGTCCTGGAGCGCAAGACCCCGCTCTTCGGCATCTGCTTCGGCAACCAGATCCTCGGCCGCGCGCTGGGCTTCGGCACGTACAAGCTCAAGTACGGCCACCGCGGCATCAACCAGCCGGTGCAGGACCGCACCACGGGCAAGGTGGAGGTCACCGCGCACAACCACGGCTTCGCCGTGGACGCGCCCCTCGACAAGGTGTCCGAGACCCCCTTCGGCCGCGCCGAGGTCTCGCACGTCTGCCTCAACGACAACGTCGTGGAGGGCCTCCAGCTGCTCGACCAGCCGGCCTTCTCCGTCCAGTACCACCCCGAGGCGGCCGCGGGCCCGCACGACGCCGCGTACCTCTTCGACCGCTTCACGTCTTTGATGAGCACCACCCAGATGGAGGCCGAGCGTGCCTAAGCGCACCGATATCCAGTCCGTCCTGGTCATCGGCTCCGGCCCGATCGTCATCGGACAGGCCGCCGAGTTCGACTACTCCGGCACCCAGGCCTGCCGCATCCTCAAGGCCGAGGGCCTGCGGGTCATCCTGGTGAACTCCAACCCGGCGACGATCATGACCGACCCGGAGATCGCCGACGCCACGTACGTCGAGCCGATCACCCCCGAGTTCGTCGAGAAGATCATCGCCAAGGAGCGCCCCGACGCGCTCCTGCCCACCCTCGGTGGCCAGACCGCGCTGAACACCGCCATCTCCATGCACGAGCAGGGGGTGCTGGAGAAGTACGGCGTCGAGCTGATCGGCGCGAACGTCGAGGCCATCAACAAGGGCGAGGACCGCGACCTCTTCAAGGGCGTCGTCGAGGCCGTCAAGGCCAAGATCGGCTACGGCGAGTCCGCCCGCTCGGTCATCTGCCACTCGATGGACGACGTCATCAAGGGCGTCGAGACGCTCGGCGGCTACCCCGTCGTCGTCCGTCCCTCCTTCACCATGGGCGGCGCCGGCTCCGGCTTCGCCCACGACGAGGAAGAACTGCGCCGCATCGCCGGCCAGGGCCTGACGCTCTCCCCGACCACCGAGGTGCTCCTGGAGGAGTCCATCCTCGGCTGGAAGGAGTACGAGCTGGAGCTCATGCGCGACACCAAGGACAACGTGGTCGTCGTCTGCTCCATCGAGAACTTCGACCCGATGGGCGTGCACACCGGCGACTCCATCACCGTCGCCCCGGCGATGACGCTGACCGACCGCGAGTACCAGCGCCTGCGCGACATCGGCATCGCGATCATCCGCGAGGTCGGCGTCGACACCGGCGGCTGCAACATCCAGTTCGCGATCGACCCGGTCGACGGCCGCGTCATCGTGATCGAGATGAACCCGCGCGTCTCCCGCTCGTCCGCGCTCGCCTCGAAGGCCACCGGCTTCCCGATCGCCAAGATCGCCGCCAAGCTGGCGATCGGCTACACGCTCGACGAGGTCCCCAACGACATCACCGAGAAGACGCCGGCCTCCTTCGAGCCGTCCCTCGACTACGTCGTCGTCAAGGCCCCGCGCTTCGCCTTCGAGAAGTTCCCGGCCGCCGACGCCACCCTCACCACCACCATGAAGTCGGTGGGCGAGGCCATGGCCATCGGCCGCAACTTCACCGAGGCGCTGCAGAAGGCCCTGCGCTCCCTGGAGAAGAAGGGCTCGCAGTTCACCTTCGTCGGCGAGCCCGGCGACAAGGCCGAGCTGCTCGCCACCGCCGTCCGCCCGACCGACGGCCGCATCAACACCGTCATGCAGGCCATCCGCGCTGGCGCCACCCAGGAAGAGGTCTTCGAGTCCACGAAGATCGACCCCTGGTTCGTCGACCAGCTCTTCCTCATCAAGGAGATCGCCGACGACCTGGCCGCCGCCGAGAAGCTCCACCCCGAGCTGCTCGCCGAGGCCAAGCGGCACGGCTTCTCCGACGCCCAGATCGCCGAGATCCGCGGCCTGCGCGAGGACGTCGTGCGCGAGGTCCGCCATGCCCTCGGCGTCCGCCCGGTCTACAAGACGGTCGACACCTGCGCCGCCGAGTTCGCCGCGAAGACCCCGTACTTCTACTCCTCCTACGACGAGGAGTCCGAGGTCGCGCCCCGCACCAAGCCCGCGGTCATCATCCTGGGCTCCGGCCCGAACCGCATCGGCCAGGGCATCGAGTTCGACTACTCCTGCGTCCACGCCTCCTTCGCCCTCAGCGACGCCGGCTACGAGACCGTGATGGTCAACTGCAACCCGGAGACCGTCTCCACGGACTACGACACCTCCGACCGCCTGTACTTCGAGCCGCTGACGCTCGAAGACGTGCTGGAGATCGTCCACGCCGAGTCGCTGGCCGGCCCGATCGCCGGCGTCGTCGTCCAGCTCGGCGGCCAGACCCCCCTCGGTCTCGCCCAGGCGCTCAAGGACAACGGCGTCCCCGTCGTCGGCACCTCCCCGGAGGCGATCCACGCCGCCGAGGACCGCGGCGCCTTCGGCCGGGTCCTCGCCGAGGCCGGCCTGCCGGCGCCCAAGCACGGCACCGCCACCACCTTCGCGGGTGCCAAGGCGATCGCCGACGAGATCGGCTATCCCGTCCTCGTCCGCCCGTCGTACGTGCTCGGCGGCCGCGGCATGGAGATCGTCTACGACGAGACCCGGCTGGAGTCGTACATCGCCGAGTCCACCGAGATCTCCCCGACCCGCCCCGTCCTGGTCGACCGGTTCCTCGACGACGCCATCGAGATCGACGTCGACGCCCTCTACGACGGCACCGAGCTCTACCTCGGCGGCGTCATGGAGCACATCGAGGAAGCCGGCATCCACTCCGGCGACTCGGCCTGCGCCCTGCCCCCGATCACCCTCGGCGGCTACGACATCAAGCGCCTGCGCGCCTCCACCGAGGCCATCGCCAAGGGCGTCGGCGTCCGCGGCCTGATCAACATCCAGTTCGCGATGGCGGGTGACATCCTCTACGTCCTGGAGGCCAACCCCCGCGCGTCCCGCACCGTCCCCTTCACCTCGAAGGCGACCGCGGTCCCGCTCGCGAAGGCCGCCGCCCGCATCTCGCTCGGCACCACCATCGCCGAGCTGCGCGCCGAGGGCATGCTCCCGAAGACCGGCGACGGCGGCACCCTGCCGCTGGACGCGCCGATCTCCGTCAAGGAGGCCGTCATGCCGTGGTCGCGCTTCCGCGACATCCACGGCCGCGGCGTCGACACCGTCCTCGGCCCGGAGATGCGCTCCACCGGCGAGGTCATGGGCATCGACACCGTCTTCGGCACCGCCTACGCCAAGTCGCAGGCCGGCGCCTACGGCCCGCTGCCCACCAAGGGCCGGGCGTTCATCTCCGTCGCCAACCGCGACAAGCGCTCGATGATCTTCCCGGCGCGCGAGCTGGTCGCCCACGGCTTCGAGCTCATGGCGACCTCCGGCACCGCGGAGGTGCTGCGCCGCAACGGCATCAACGCCACCATCGTGCGCAAGCTCAGCGAGGGCGAGGGCCCGGGCGGCGAGAAGACGATCGTCCAGCTGATCCACGACGGCCAGGTCGACCTGATCGTCAACACCCCCTACGGCACGGGTGGCCGCCTCGACGGTTACGAGATCCGTACCGCGGCGGTGGCGCGCAGCGTCCCGTGCCTGACGACGGTCCAGGCGCTCGCCGCCGCCGTCCAGGGCATCGACGCGCTCAACCGCGGCGACGTGGGCGTCCGCTCCCTCCAGGAGCACGCCGAGCACCTGACCGCGGCCCGCGACTAGCAGCCCGTACGAGGAGGGGGACACCGGATTCGCGACAGCGACGGGTGTCCCCCTCTTCATGAGCGCACAAGGATCCCCACGCCGATGTACAAACTCTTCTTCAACCTCGTCTTCAAGCGGATGGACCCGGAGCAGGCCCACTACACGGCCTTCCGCTGGATCCGCCTCGCGGCCCGCACCCCGGGCCTGCGCGTCTTCGTCGCGGCCGTCCTCGCCCCCCGGTACGAGGCGCTGCGCACCGAGGCGCTGGGCCTGCGCATGCACGGCCCCTTCGGGCTCGCGGCCGGCTTCGACAAGAACGCCGTCGCCATCGACGGCATGTCGATGCTCGGCTTCGACCACGTCGAGATCGGCACGGTCACGGCCCGGCCACAGCCGGGCAACCCGAAGAAGCGGCTGTTCCGCCTCGTCCCCGACCGGGCGCTGATCAACCGGATGGGCTTCAACAACGAGGGCTCGGCGGCCGTCGCCCAGCGCCTGGCGGCCCGCAAGGCGGTCTTCAAGACGGTCGTGGGCGTCAACCTCGGCAAGACGAAGGTCGTGCCGGAGGAGGAGGCGGTGGCCGACTACGTCGCCTCCACCGAGCGCCTGGCCCGCCACGCCGACTACCTCGTCGTCAACGTCTCCTCGCCGAACACCCCGGGCCTGCGCAACCTCCAGGCCACCGAGTCCCTGCGCCCGCTGCTGAGCGCCGTACGGGAGGCCGCCGACCGGGTGGTGACCGACCGCCGGGTCCCGCTGCTGGTCAAGATCGCCCCCGACCTCGCCGACGAGGACGTCGACGCCGTCGCCGACCTCGCCCTGGAGCTCGGCCTGGACGGCATCATCGCGACGAACACCACCATCGCCCGCGAGGGCCTGGGCCTGCGGTCCGAGCCCGCCCTGGTCAAGGAGACCGGCGGACTGTCCGGCGCCCCCGTCAAGGCGCGCTCCCTGGAGGTGCTGCGCCGCCTGTACGCCCGTGTGGGGGACCGGCTGGTCCTGGTCGGGGTCGGCGGCATCGAGAACGCGGAGGACGCCTGGCAGCGCATCCTGGCGGGCGCCACGCTCATCCAGGGCTACAGCGCCTTCATCTACGAGGGCCCCGGCTACGCCCGCGCGATCCACAAGGGCCTGGCCGTGCGCCTGGCCGACAGCCCGTACGAGACGCTCGCCGACGCGGTGGGCGCCGAGACCCGGAAGGCCTCCCAGTGACCTCTGCGACCCCTGTGACCCCCTTCGGCGCCCGTCTGAGGGCGGCGATGGACTCCCGCGGTCCGCTGTGCGTCGGGATCGACCCGCACGCCGCCCTGCTCGCGTCGTGGGGTCTGAACGACGACGTCGCCGGGCTGGAGACCTTCTCCCGCACGGTCGTCGAGGCCCTCGCGGACTCGGTCGCCGTCTTCAAGCCGCAGGCCGCCTTCTTCGAGCGGTTCGGCTCGCGGGGCATCGCGGTGCTGGAGCGCACCGTGGCCGACGCCCGCGCGGCCGGGACGCTGGTCGTGATGGACGCCAAGCGCGGGGACATCGGCTCCACGATGGCCGCCTACGCCGAGACGTTCCTCTCCCCGGACTCGCCGCTGTTCTCCGACGCCCTGACCGTCTCCCCGTACCTCGGCTACGGCTCGCTCGCCCCGGCGGTGGACCTGGCGCGCCGCTCGGGCGCCGGCCTCTTCGTCCTGGCCCTCACCTCCAACCCCGAGGGGGCCGAGGTCCAGCGGGCCGTGCGCTCCGACGGCCGCTCGATCGGCGCGACGATGCTGGCCCACCTGGCGGCGGAGAACGAGGGGGCCGAGCCGATGGGCTCCTTCGGGGCCGTCGTCGGCGCGACGCTCGGCGACCTCTCCTCCTTCGACCTGGACATCAACGGCCCGCTCCTGGCGCCCGGCATCGGCGCGCAGGGTGCCACGGCCGCCGATCTGCCGCAGGTCTTCGGTGCGGCCGTCGGCAACGTCGTCCCGAACGTCTCCCGGGGCGTCCTGGGTCACGGTCCGGACGTCGCAGCCCTGCGGGCCGCGGCGGCCGGCTTCGCGGCCGAGATCCGCGCGGCGGTCCCCTCCGCCTGACCGGTGCGGTGAGCTGCGACGGGCTCCGCAGGGGGTGTCCGTCGCACTGCTTGACGAAAACCGAGCGCCCTCGACCGGACAAAACCGGGGTAATTTGTCCGTGATGTACGTTTCAACGGAGGCTGACCAGGACTTTTCGTCCGTTCTCGCTGACTGGAGCGGCCCAGGCCGCTAGTCTCCGAGCAGAGTCAACGAACAGCGGACGAGTATCACCGCCGTTCGGGAGCTCGCCTGGTGTGGTGCCTCCTGGCTCCGCGCCGGTCCGTATCCGACAGTTCGACATCCGAGGTGACGTAGGCGTGGCTCTTCCGCCCCTTACCCCTGAACAGCGCGCAGCAGCGCTCGAAAAGGCCGCCGCGGCTCGCCGGGAGCGGGCCGAGGTGAAGAATCGACTCAAGCATTCCGGCGCCTCACTCCACGACGTCATCAAGACGGGACAGGAGAACGACGTCATCGGCAAGATGAAGGTCTCCGCCCTCCTTGAGTCGCTGCCCGGCGTGGGCAAGGTCCGCGCCAAGCAGATCATGGAGCGCCTCGGCATCTCCGAATCCCGGCGTGTGCGAGGTCTCGGCTCCAACCAGATCGCCTCTCTGGAGCGTGAGTTCGGCGGTAGCGGCGCCTGAGGCGTCGCCCGAAGTTCTCCCGGCGTTCTCAGGCAGTCCCTGGAACCTGGATAATCGCTCTATGGCAGCAGAGGTTCGTCCGCGGCTGACCGTGCTCTCCGGCCCCTCAGGGGTCGGCAAGAGCACGGTCGTCGCGCATATGCGCAAGGTCCACCCCGAGGTATGGCTCTCGGTGTCGGCCACCACCCGCAAGCCGCGGCCCGGTGAGCGACACGGTGTCCACTACTTCTTCGTCGGCGACGACGAGTTCGACAAGCTGATCGCCAACGGCGAGCTGCTGGAGTGGGCCGAGTTCGCGGGCAACCGCTACGGCACTCCGCGCGGCGCGGTACTGGAGCGCCTGGAGAACGGCGAGCCGGTCCTGCTGGAGATCGACCTCCAGGGCGCCCGACTGGTGCGCCAGTCGATGCCGGAGGCCCAGCTGGTCTTCCTGGCGCCGCCGAGCTGGGACGAGCTGGTCCGCCGCCTCACCGGCCGCGGTACCGAGTCGGCCGAGGTCATCGAGCGCCGCCTGGCAGCCGCCAAGATCGAACTTGCTGCCGAGCCCGAGTTCGACACCACCCTGGTCAACACCTCCGTCGAGGACGTGGCGCGCGAGCTGCTAGCCTTGATGGACGTTGTCTGATCGTTGTCCGGTATTTGTCCGGATGACGCAAGATCTTTCACCCATCTTCGGAAGGTAGAGCGTGTCCTCTTCCATGACTGCGCCCGAGGGCATCATCAACCCGCCGATCGACGAGCTGCTCGAGGCCACGGACTCGAAGTACAGCCTCGTGATCTACGCGGCCAAGCGCGCGCGTCAGATCAACGCGTACTACTCGCAGCTCGGTGAGGGCCTGCTCGAGTACGTCGGCCCGCTGGTGGACACCCACGTCCACGAGAAGCCGCTTTCGATCGCGCTGCGCGAGATCAACGCGGGTCTGCTGACCTCCGAGGCCATCGAGGCCCCGGCCCAGTAAGGCACCAGGAATTCCTTTCACCACAGGCCCGGCAGAACATCTGCCGGGCCTGTGGTGTGTCATAGGTGCAGAGAAGGTTCCTCGAAGGGGAGTGCGTGGTGGGTAAGCCGAAGGTCGTGCTGGGTGTCAGCGGCGGGATCGCCGCCTACAAGGCGTGCGAGCTGCTGCGCCGGCTGACCGAGTCCGGCCACGACGTACGGGTCGTGCCGACGGCCGCGTCGCTGAACTTCGTCGGGGAGGCCACCTGGGCCGCGCTGTCAGGCAACCCGGCCTCCACCGAGGTCTGGGAGAGCGTCCACGACGTCCCGCACGTGCGCATCGGACAGTCCGCCGACCTGGTCGTCGTCGCCCCGGCCACCGCCGACATGCTGGCCAAGGCCGCCCACGGGCTGGCCGACGACCTGCTCACCAACACGCTGCTCACCGCACGCTGTCCCGTGGTCTTCGCACCCGCGATGCACACCGAGATGTGGGAGCACCCCGCCACCCAGGAGAACGTGGCCACCCTGCGCCGGCGCGGCGCCGTCGTCATCGAGCCCGCCGTCGGCCGGCTCACCGGCAAGGACACCGGCAAGGGACGGCTGCCCGACCCCGACGAGATCTTCGAGGTGTGCCGCAGGGTCCTCGCCCGGGGCGCCGCAGAGCCGGACCTGGCCGGGCGCCACGTGGTGATCAGCGCCGGGGGCACCCGGGAACCGCTGGACCCGGTCCGCTTCCTCGGCAACCGCTCCTCGGGCAAGCAGGGCTACGCGCTCGCCCGCACCGCCGTGGCGCGCGGCGCCCGGGTCACGCTCGTCGCGGCCAACACCGCTCTGGCCGACCCCGCGGGAGCCGACGTCGTACGGGTGGGGACCGCCCTGCAGCTGCGGGAAGCGGTGCTCAAGGCGGCCGCCGACGCCGACGCCGTGGTGATGGCAGCCGCCGTGGCCGACTTCCGGCCCGCCCAGTACGCGGGGGGCAAGATCAAGAAGCAGGACGGGCAGGACCCCGCGCCGGTGGCGCTCGTCCGCAACCCCGACGTGCTGGCCGAGATCTCCGCCGAACGCGCCCGGGAGGGCCAGGTGGTGGTGGGTTTCGCCGCGGAGACCGACGACGTCCTCGCCAACGGGCGGGCCAAGCTCCGGCGCAAGGGATGTGATCTTCTCGTCATCAACGAGGTCGGCGAGACCAAGACCTTCGGTTCCGAGGAGAACGAGGCGGTCATCCTTTCCTCCGACGGGGCTGAGACGCCTGTGGCCCATGGACCGAAGGAAGCGCTGGCGGATGCGATTTGGGACCAGGTCGCTCCCCGCCTCGCGCCGCGACGCGCCTGAGCGGATCGCCTTCCCGCTGGGGAATCCGTACGTCAGAATGTAGTGCCGCAGGTCACACGGCTCCCACAAGGCGAGACGGGTGGTCCGGCAAACGGTGGCGACCGATAAACTGCACCTGGAACACGACCGGGCGCAGCCCCCGGTAAGGTTCCGCCAAATGATCAGCCAGCAGCCGCTGCAACCCCAGGGAGCGTTGTGTCCCGTCGCCTGTTTACCTCGGAGTCCGTGACCGAGGGTCACCCCGACAAGATCGCTGACCAGATCAGCGACACGATCCTCGACGCGCTCCTCACCGAGGACCCGACCTCGCGTGTGGCCGTGGAGACCCTCATCACCACCGGTCTCGTGCACATCGCGGGAGAGGTGACGACGAAGGCGTACGCGCCGATCGCGCAGCTCGTCCGCGACAAGATCCTCGAAATCGGCTACGACTCCTCGAAGAAGGGCTTCGACGGCGCCTCGTGCGGCGTGTCGGTGTCCATCGGCGCGCAGTCCCCCGACATCGCCCAGGGCGTCGACACCGCCTACGAGCAGCGTGTCGAAGGCGACGAGGACGAGCTGGACAAGCAGGGCGCCGGCGACCAGGGCCTGATGTTCGGCTACGCCTGCGACGAGACCCCCGAGCTGATGCCGCTCCCGATCCACATCGCGCACCGGCTCTCCCGCCGGCTGTCCGAGGTCCGCAAGAACGGGACCATCCCGTACCTGCGCCCCGACGGCAAGACCCAGGTCACCATCGAGTACGACGGCGACAAGGCCGTCCGCCTCGACACCGTGGTCGTGTCCTCGCAGCACGCCGCCGACATCGACCTCGATTCCCTCCTCGCCCCCGACATCCGTGAGTTCGTCGTGGAGCACGTGCTCGCGCAGCTCATCGAGGACGGGATCAAGCTGGACACCGAGGGCTACCGGCTGCTGGTGAACCCGACGGGCCGGTTCGAGATCGGCGGCCCGATGGGTGACGCGGGCCTGACCGGCCGCAAGATCATCATCGACACGTACGGCGGCATGGCCCGCCACGGCGGCGGCGCGTTCTCCGGCAAGGACCCGTCCAAGGTGGACCGCTCGGCCGCGTACGCGATGCGCTGGGTCGCCAAGAACGTGGTCGCCGCCGGTCTGGCCTCGCGCTGCGAGGTGCAGGTCGCGTACGCCATCGGCAAGGCCGAGCCCGTCGGCCTGTTCGTGGAGACCTTCGGCACCGCGAAGGTGGAGACCTCGAAGATCGAGGAGGCCATCGGCGAGGTCTTCGACCTGCGCCCGGCCGCCATCATCCGCGACCTGGACCTGCTGCGGCCCATCTACGCCCAGACCGCCGCCTACGGCCACTTCGGCCGCGAACTGCCCGACTTCACCTGGGAGCGCACCGACCGCGTCGACGCCCTGCGCGCCGCCGCCGGTCTGTAAGCGACAGACCCCTGGTGCGAGGCCCCGGACCCTGAGGTCCGGGGCCTCGTGCATGTCCGGGTGTCAGTGGCATTTGGTAAGAATGCGGGTGTGAGCAGCACGGACGAGTCGGATCAGCGGGGCGGGGAGAGCAATCCCGGCGGCCCGCCGGAGCAGCTCGCGCTCATCCGGGACATCGTGGCCGAGGCGAAGGCCAAGGCACCCAAGGCCAAGCCCCGCACCTGGCGCGGGGCGGCCCTCGCCGAGGAACTGCCCGTCGCCCGCGTCCTGGTCAACAAGGGCGTGCTCCACCTCGACCAGCTGTGGGACTACGCGGTGCCCGCCGAGCTGGCCGAGGCCGCGCAGCCGGGCGTCCGGGTCCGGGTCCGCTTCGGTGCGGGCGCCCACCAGGTGCACGGCGGGCGCCGCGAGGGCGGCGGACTGATCGACGGCTTCGTCATCGAGCGGCGCGCCGAGTCCGACTACAACGGGGCCCTGGCGGCCCTGGCGCAGGTCGTTTCTCCCGAGGTCGTGCTCACCCCGGGCCTGCTGGCGCTCGCCCGGGCCGTCGCCGACCGGTACGCGGGCAGCCTCGCGGACGTCCTCCAGCTGGCCCTGCCCCCGCGCAGCGCCCGCGCCGAGGCGAAGCCCTCGCCGGAGCCGCTGCCGCCGCCCCCGGCGCCCGAGCCCGGAAGCTGGCAGCGGTACGGGGCCGGCCCGGCCTTCCTGCGGGCCCTGGCGAGCGGGGGCGCTCCCCGCGCCGTGTGGACGGCCCTGCCCGGCCCCGGCTGGGCCGGTGAACTCGCCCTGGCCATGGCCGCCACCCTCGCCTCCGGCCGGGGCGCCCTCGCCGTCCTGCCCGACGGGCGGACCGCCGCCCGGGTGGACGCGGCGCTCACCGCCCTGCTCGGCGAGGGGCGGCACGCGCTGCTGACCGCCGAATCCGGGCCGGAGAAGCGCTACCGCCAGTGGCTCGCGGTGAGCCGGGGCTCGGTACGGGCCGTCATCGGCACCCGCGCCGCGATGTTCGCACCCGTACGGGACCTCGGACTGGTTGCCGTCTGGGACGACGGGGACTCCAGCCACAGCGACGACCGCGCGCCGTTCCCGCACGTCCGCGAGGTGCTGGAGCTGCGCGCGGTGACCGACGGCTGCGCCTTCCTCGCCGGGGGCACGAGCTGCACCGTCGAGGCCGCCCAGCTCGTCGAGTCCGGCTGGGCGCGGCCGCTGGTCGCCGACCGCGAGACGGTACGGGCCTGCGCGCCCCGCATCAGGACCGTCGGCGACGAACTGCTGGCGCGGGACGAGGCCGCCCGGGCCGCGCGCCTGCCCAGCCTCGCGTGGGAGACCGTGCGCGAGGGCCTCAAGGCCGGACCGGTGCTGGTGCAGGTGCCCCGGCGGGGGTACGTGCCCCGGCTGGCTTGCGAACGCTGCCGGGAACCGGCCCGCTGCCGGACCTGCGCCGGGCCCCTGGAGGCCCCGGACGAGCGGGACCTGCGGTGCGGGTGGTGCGGGCGCGAGGAGCCGTCGTGGCACTGCGGGGAATGCGGGTCGTTCCGGCTGCGGGCCCGGGTGGTCGGCGCGCGGCGCACCGCCGAGGAGCTGGGGCGGGCGTTCCCCGCCGTGCCGGTGCGCACCTCCGGGCGCGATCACGTACTGGATGAGGTGCCGGACCGGCCCGCACTGGTGGTGTGCACCCCCGGGGCGGAGCCCGTCGCGTCCGGCGCGGGGTACGCGGCGGCGCTGCTGCTGGACGGCTGGGCCATGCTGGGCCGGCCAGACCTGCGGGCCGGGGAGGAGGCGCTGCGGCGCTGGATCGGCGCCGCCTCGCTGGTCCGGGGGGAGGGCCAGGTGGTGGTCATCGCCGAGCCGACGCTGCGGCCGGTGCAGGCGCTGGTGCGCTGGGACCCGGTGGGACACGCGGTGCGGGAGCTCGCGGAGCGGGCCCAGCTGGGCTTCCCGCCGGTGTCGCGGATGGCGGCGGTGGCCGGACGGCCCGAGGCACTGGAGGCGTTCCTCGCCGCTGCCGAACTGCCACCGGACGCGCAGATCCTGGGGCCGGTGCCGCTGCCGGGCCGGCGCGGGGAGCCTTCGCCGGGGGAGCGGGTCCTGATCAGGGTCCGGCCCGGCAGCGGGGCGGATCTGGCGAGGGCCCTCAAGAACGCGCAGGCCGCCCGGCTGGCGCGGGGGGTGACGCCCGCGGAATCGGTCCGGATCAGGATCGACCCGCCGGACATCGGCTGAGGGGCGGCGCCGACGGGGCCGGCCCGCGTGCCGCGCAGGCGTCCGGCGCAGGCGTGTCGGGCAGGTCCACCGACCCAGACGAGACGTCCGCCTACGTGGACGAGACGTGCCGTGCAGGAGTCCCGCGCAGGCGGCCGCCCCCCTGCGGGAGCGGCCTCGGGGGAGGGTTGCTCCGCCGGGGGGCGGGGTCAGGGCTGGGCGCGCCCGGCCGTCAGGGGTCGGCGTCCCGGCGGCAGGCCGCGCGTCAGCCGTTGCGCGGGCCGGGGAACGCGGGCGACCGGGAGGCCGCCGCACCCTGTGCCCCGGCGGCCGACTCCTCGCGCACGGGCTGCGGCGGTACGGAGCGCGCCGCCGGGACGGTCGGGAGCGGCGCCAGGGTCCGGGTGGTGGTCGTCCCGTCGGCGGCCACTTCGACGGGCTCGGCGGCCTGGGCGCGCCGGGCCCCGTAACGGCGGTGCACGGCCTGCTTGGTGACGCCGAGCGCCGAGCCGACGGCGTCCCAGGAGAAGCCGAGCGAGCGGTCGAAGTCCACCGCGGCGGTGACCAGCGTCTCGACGCTGTCCCGCAGTTCCTGCGCGAGCCGGACGGTGGGGGCGGGGGCCCTGCCGTAGACGACGAAGCCCGTGGAGGGACCGGAGCGGCGCGGGCGGTACACGTTGCCGAGCTGGGCGGTGAGCGTGCGCAGAGCATCCACCTGCCGGCGGACCCGCTCGATGTCCCGCACCAGGAGATGCAGGCTGGCCCGTGCTTGGGCGTCGTGGGTGGCGTGGTCGGCCATGAAGAAGCCTCTCGAACCGTGCTTAAGAGCGGATCGGGCCGCAGACACCGTTCTCGATCGCGGCCCGTTTCGGTCAATCTCTCTTGACCAACGCGTCAGCGGTCGTCCAGGTCACGCTCCGGGGGCGTGTCGGCATATGCGAGAGGCGCGCGTCCCGCGGTACGCCCCGGGCGCACGGAGTGGGCCGTGCGCGGCGCGGCCCATAGACTGGTGCGCTGCTGACAGCCGAGATAGCGAGGTAGGACCCAGTGAAGCTCGTCTTCGCAGGCACCCCCGAGGTCGCCGTACCCGCCCTGGACGCCCTGATCGCCTCCGGGCGCCACGAGGTCGCGGCCGTCGTCACCCGGCCCGACGCCCCGGCCGGGCGGGGCCGCCGGCTCGTGGCCAGTCCCGTCGCCGAACGCGCCGAGGAGGCCGGGATCGAGGTCCTCAAGCCGGTGCGGCCGCGCGACCCGGAGTTCCAGGCGCGGCTGCGCGAGATCGCGCCGGACTGCTGCCCGGTCGTCGCGTACGGGGCGCTGCTCCCCAAGAGCGCCCTCGACATCCCCAAGCACGGGTGGGTCAACCTGCACTTCTCGCTGCTGCCCGCGTGGCGCGGGGCCGCCCCCGTCCAGCACTCGATCATGGCGGGTGACCAGGTCACCGGCGCGTCCACCTTCCTCATCGAGGAGGGACTGGACTCCGGGCCGGTCTACGGCCACCTGACCGAGGAGATCCGGCCCACCGACACCAGCGGCGATCTGCTGACCCGGCTCGCCTTCGCCGGGTCGGGCCTGCTCGTCGCCACCATGGACGGCATCGAGGACGGCACCCTGCGCGCCGTGCCGCAGCCCGCCGACGGGATCTCCCTCGCACCCAAGATCACGGTCGAGGACGCCCGGATCGACTGGAAGGCCCCCGCGATGCGCGCCGACCGCGTCGTGCGCGGCTGCACCCCCGCACCCGGCGCCTGGACCGTCTTCCGCGGGGAGCGCCTCAAGCTGATCTCGGTCGCTCCGGTGCCCGACCGCACGGACCTGGAGCCCGGCGTGCTGGCCCCGGCCAAGAACAACGTCCACGTCGGCACCGGCTCGCACGCCGTGGAACTGCTCTGGGTCCAGCCCCAGGGCAAGAAGCCGATGAAGGGCGCCGACTGGGCGCGCGGGGTGCGGATCGCGCCCGGCGAGCGCCTGGGCGGAGCAGACGTAGGCTGATACCGGCCGCGCCGAACCCCACCACCTCTGTCGACACACCCCGAGCACCACGTACAACCGGAGCACCTTTCACGTGAGCGAACAGCCCCGTCAGCCCCGTCAGAGCCCCCGGCGCAACGCCGCGGGCGGCAACGGCAAGCCGTCCGGCAACCAGGGCGGCAAGCAGGGCAAGCCCTACCGCCGGCCGCAGAAGGACCCCGTCCGGCTGCTGGCCTTCGAGGTGCTGCGGGCGGTGGACGAGCGCGACGCGTACGCGAACCTCGTCCTGCCGCCGCTGCTGCGCAAGGCCCGCCAGGACGAGAGCTTCCAGGCGCGCGACGCCGCGCTGGCCACCGAGCTGGTGTACGGGACGCTGCGCCGGCAGGGCACGTACGACGCGGTGATCAAGGCCTGCATCGACCGTCCGCTGCGGGAGGTCGACCCGCCGGTGCTGGACGTGCTGTCGCTCGGCGCGCACCAGTTGCTCGGCACCCGGATCCCGCCGCACGCGGCCGTGTCGGCGAGCGTGGAGCTGGCCCGCGTCGTGCTCGGGGACGGGCGCGCGAAGTTCGTGAACGCAGTCCTGCGCAAGATCACCGCGCACGACCTGGAAGGCTGGCTGGAGCGGGTCGCGCCGCCCTACGAGGACGACGCCGAGGAACACCTCGCGGTGTACCACTCGCACCCGCGCTGGGTCGTCAGCGCCCTGTGGGACGCGCTGGGCGGTGGCCGCGCCGGTATCGAGGACCTGCTGGAGGCCGACAACGAGCGGCCCGAGGTCACCCTCGTCGCCCGCCCGGGCCGCTCCACGCCGCAGGAGCTGCTGGAGGCCGTCGGCGAGGAGTCGGCGCTGCCGGGGCGCTGGTCCCCGTACGCGGTACGGATGGCCGAGGGCGGCGAGCCGGGCGCGCTGGAGGCGGTGCGCGAGGGCCGCGCCGGTGTGCAGGACGAGGGCAGCCAGCTGGTGGCGATGGCCCTGGCGGCGGCGCCCGTGGAGGGCCGTGACGAGCGCTGGCTGGACGGTTGCGCGGGCCCGGGCGGCAAGGCGGCCCTGCTCGGGGCGCTGGCCGCGCAGCGCGGGGCGTTCCTGCTCGCCTCCGAGAAGCAGCCGCACCGGGCGCGGCTGGTGGAGAAGGCGCTGGCCGGCAACCCCGGCCCGTACCAGGTCATCGCGGCGGACGGCACCCGCCCGCCGTGGCTGCCGGGATCCTTCGACCGGGTCCTGGTGGACGTCCCCTGCTCCGGCCTCGGCGCCCTGCGCCGGCGCCCCGAGGCGCGGTGGCGGCGCCGGCCGGAGGACCTGGAGGGCTTCGCGCCGCTCCAGCGCGGGCTGCTGCGCGAGGCGCTGTCGGCGGTGCGGGTCGGCGGCGTCGTCGGCTACGCGACCTGCTCGCCGCACCTGGCGGAGACCCGGGTCGTGGTGGACGACGTCCTCAAGGGCCGCGGCGCGGGCGCGTCGGCGCGGGTGTCGGCGGAACTGATCGACGCCCGTCCGTACATGTCGGGTGTCCCGGCCCTCGGCGAAGGCCCGGACGTCCAGCTCTGGCCCCACCTCCACGGCACGGACGCGATGTACCTCGCCCTCCTGCGCCGCACGGCGTAGCGCCCTCCCCGGCAGCCCCCCGCCCTCCGCCCGGCCGCAGTCGGCACGGGCGGGGAGGCCCCGCCGCCCGTGCCGGGGCGAGCCGTCCGACGACGACGCAAAGGTGTGCCGGTGACGGCCGACCCCGCAGAGAGTGTCACTGCTCCGTAACAGGTGCCGATCTGATCGAAACTCACTTTGCAGACGGCAATGGGTAGTTGATAGACATGGAACGTCAGTGCGGGACGTGCAGAACGGGGGGCACCGTGTCGACGTGGGACATAAAGCCTGAGGGCGTTCAAGGAGTCCTGAACAAGACCGTCGAGGCCGGCGGCAAGTTCGAGGAAGAGTTCACGGCGTACGGGGACGGTCTGGTCGGCGCCGCCACGTGGGCGGGCACGATGGTCCTGGGCGGGACCGAAATTCCCAAGGAGGGCGCGTTCGGCCCCGTGGCGCAGGCGTTGCTGGAGTTCCAGCAGCACACGGAGAACGACGTGAAATTCCTTCCGGTCCGGACGGGGAAGTCCGTCACCGGGGTGCGCCTGGCCACTGAGGAGTACCTCAAGGGCGACCTCGCGATGGCGAAGAACAAGCAGGAGGAGTACTCCAAGGCTCCGACTCCGGAAGAGTTGAAGGGCCCCAAGAAGCGATCTGGGGAAGATACCGACTTTCACCGGCAATCTGGAGACGTTGGAGACGCATGCGGCCTCGCTGAAGACGACTGCCTCCGGCATTCGAGGTACGGGCAAGGACGTGCACAACGCCTTTCAGGCGTTGGATGCCGTCTACGACGCGCCCGAGCAGGAAGAGCTGCTCAACTCGACGGTCCCGGTACGGGACAAGGCCGACGAGTTCGCGAAGAAGCTGGAATCCGTCAGCGGCGCGCTGACGAGCTTCGCGACGAGTGCCCGTCCGTTGGTGAGCAAGATGAAGCAACTCCGTGCGGACGCAGAGAAGTTCGTCGCGGAGAACAAGGACGATGACGACTGGCAGCAGGACCAGCACAAGATCGACGAGAACGCGCGTCTGGTCCGCGAGGTCGGCACGACGTGGGTGGCATTCCAGGGCGTCGAGCGCGATGCGGCCAACAAGATCACTGCGTTGGTGGGCGGCACGCACTTCGTCGTCGATGACGGGTCGCACAAGACCGGCATGTACGGCTTCAGGGAAAGCGACGTCAAGGACGCCAAGGAAACGCCTTGGGGGACGGCCGACGAACGTGAGTACACGGGCCTGCGGGCCGCGTGGGAGTGGACGAAGGACCATACCGGCGGTGTGCTGAAGGGGTTCTTCGTCGACGGTGTCTGGGGCACCCTCAAGGGCCTGGGCAGCATGGTCAACGTGTTCGACTGGGACAACTTCAAGAAGACGTGGTCAGGCATCGGGAACGTCTTCGGTGGTATCAGCGCTTACATCGCGACCCCGTACGACTGGGCGATGGACAAGATGTTCGGCCCGGTCGACCACAGTGACACCGACAAGCAGAAGGCGGCCCTGCGCAACTTCGGCAAGTCACTGGTCGCGTGGGACGAGTGGGACAAGAATCCCTCGCGGGCGTCCGGGACGGTCCTGTTCAACGCCCTGACCCTTGGCTCGGGCACGCTGCTCAAACTCGGCAAGGCCGGCCAGGCCGGAAGGCTGGGCGCGGCCGCGGAGGCCGCGACCGCGCTGGGTAAGGCGGGGGCGCTCGTCGACCCGATGAGCTACCTCGGCAAGGCGGCCGTCGTCACCAAGTTCAAGGTCGGCGACCTCATGGAGAGCTTGAGGGCCAGCCGTGCGGGCGTCGACGACATGGCCCGCAGCATGCCCTCCGGTACCTCGCCGCACCCTGGCGAGGCACCCGCGATTCCCGGGCGCGACTACGTCGACCACGCGGGCAACAAGCGCGTCATCGGCGACGACGGGCACATCAGGGACGAGCACGGCAACGTGGTCCCGGACACCGAACCCGTCAGGGAACCGCACAAGAGCGACCTGCCCAACATCCACGAGCACGAGACCGCCCCGGCCATGGAAGAGCCGAAGGTCCTCGAAGGCGCGGGTGGCCCGGGCCGCATGGAAAACGGCACGAGCCACCCGGCCGGCGGATCCCGCCCGACCTCGATGCACCCGGGCGACGGTGCACACCCGGCCGGCGGTGGGGGGCCGCACAACACGCCCTCCACGGGCGGTCACGCCGCGGACCATTCGACCGGTGGCGGCTCGGGCAACGGCCCAGGTGCACACGCGCCCGGTAACGGTGGGTCCTATGCGGATCATGTATCCGGTGGCAGCGCCGAGGGCCATGTGCAGCACCACGCCTCCAGTGGGGAGACGCACGACCACACGGGTAGCGGGACGCCGGACACCTCGGAGAACGCGGGATCGGGTCATGGCGGACGTGCGAACGAGCCGATTCCGGAGTTGACAGCAGAGGAAAAGGCGGCGCACTGGGGTCATCTCGATGACGTGCAACGTCGGGCTCCAGAGGAATTCGATCACTTGAAGCACGACCCGGATCACAAGAACCAGGTCGATGACAGATCGATGGATGAGGCCCGAGTCGGCCTCGACCTGCGAGAGAGTGGGCGGCTCCCGGCGGACATCCGCCGTCCGGATATACCGGACAGGGGTGAGTTTTATTCCGAGACCACCGGTGAATACTATGACATCAAGGGTGTTCACTCCGACTATCCGCCATTCAACAACGTGCGAGACAAGTCCCAGCCGTTCAAGGGTGCGTATGACCCGGGCAACAACGAGTCATGGGTCAACAAGCAGCTGGCGAAGCAGATTGAGAAACGCGGGCGTGTAGTCATCATTGACGTCCGGAATGCAAATCAAGCGGCGATCGACAGTGTCAAGGCAGTTGTCGAGAGCCGCGGTTGGGGAGATCGTGTCATCTGGTATCCGTAAGAACTGGAATCCGGCGGTGTTCCCGGCTGACCCGGAAGCGGCGCGGCGGCTGCAGGAGTGGCTGGCTTCGGAGGATTACAACCTCAATGGCATGGGGAGTGACTTCCGGGGCGCCGACCTTTCGGGCGGGGATTTCTCCAATGCTTGGTTCACCGATGCGGTCCTCGTGGGCGTGAAGTTTGTCAGCGCCTCCTTCTACCGGGCCGACCTGCAGTCGGCGGATCTGACTGGGGCGGATCTGACCGGAGCAGATTGCGTCCGGGCGAACTTGGACGAGGCTGTGCTTCGATCGGCGCGGCTCGATGGGGCCGACATGGTGGGGGCGTCGCTGTGTGACGTCGATGCGTCGGGAGCGAGCTTCCGTGGAACGAGATTCCTCGGTGCTTCGCTGATTGACACCGACATGAGGGGGGCGGATCTGGCCGATGCCGTCCTTGATGAGAATCTCTTCGAGATCAAAGTCGACGATGCCACGGTGGTGCGGGGCCTGGCCGGGACGGTTTTCGGCCCGATCACCGTCTTCAGCGGAGCGTCGTCCCGAGAGCTGGCCGGCGGGGAACTCGAAGCCTGGATCGCTGCACGTGGCGGTCATGTGCAGGTCATTCCTTCGCGTCGGCCACCCAGGTAGCGCAACGGCCGAAACCCACGGGAGAGGAACGCGGATGGTCTGCGGAGGTATCCGTACTCGGAACCTCGGCAGCAGCGCACTCCACGTGCCGTAGTTCTCCGGGACTGCCGAGCCGAGCGTTTCGGGGGTGGTAGGTGACAGCCGACAGCCCGTACACATGCATTCGTGCGATGCCGAAGGTGCCGTCCTCCGGTAGAACCAGGTGCCGGGGCGCTGCTCGGGGACAACAATGATCAAGCAGCCAGGGGGAACACCGCATGACCACGGATGTGATCGCGCTCACCGAGAGGGTGCCCGACCCGCTGAGCGTGCTGGCAGGGCTGCTCGCGGGCGGGCCTGACCTGCGGGTCGAGACCGCCGGTGAGGGTGCCGTGGTGCAGCTCTGTGATGCCGAAGGGCGGCCGCTCGTCTCGATCGAGGTGCCGCTGATGCTCCGGGTACCGGGCGAGGCGTCCAGGTTGCTGGGCCCCGGGGCCGAGCCGTCCGGCGACGGCCCGGCCTGGTGGATCGAGGCTCGGGCCGCCGTCGGCGTCCCCCGGGCAGAGCGGCTCGCGGGTGCGTTCGCGGCCCGTATGGCCATGCTCCTGGGCGGCCGGGTGTGGCCGCCGGACGCCCCCGGCACCGTCGGCGCGGCCCGCCCCGTCGATGTCTCGGGCGTCACCGCGGTACCGGTCCCCGCCGCCGCCCGGCCGGCCGTCGACATGCTCACCGACGAAGCCGCCGTGGTTCTCCAGGACCGGCCGGTCGTCCCCATGACGAGCTGGCTCTCCGATGCCCTGCGCGCCACCGTGGAGAGCGACCGGTCCCTGCAGATCGTCACCCCGCCGCACTGTCGCCTTTCGTTGCCCACCCGCATGCTGCTGCAGTCCACCCCCTCGCGCTGGGTGGTGCGGGACGAGCGGTGCGGGTACTACGACGGGCTGACCGGCGCGGTACTGGAGTGGCAGGACGGCGCCTTCCGGCCCGATCGGGGCGACAGCGGTGAGACCCCGGTGGCGGACGCCTTCACGGACGGGTACCGGCCCACCGGCGAGCGTCAGCTCATCGTCAGCTTCCGTACCCTGCACCGCGCCGAGGCCGACCTCGTCCTCGGGGGTGCGGTGGAGGCCGCCTGGCGGGCCCTCACCGGCAGCCCGCCGGCCGGATGGGGGACCTCGGAGCCGGCCGGGCTCAGCTGGTCGCGGCGGCAGCTGACCGAGCTGGCGTACGAGCGCGCTCCCCGCCCCACTTGGACGGTGGTCGTCGGCACCCCGGACCGCCCTGCCATGGCCACCCTGCGCGTGATCCGTACCCCGGAGGGCGTGGAGGAGGACGTCACCCTCACCGTGGGCCACGGCCGCGGTGAGAAGCCCGCCCTGGAGGCACTGCCGGAGCTGGCCGACGAGCTGGTGACCCGGCACGGGCTCAAGACCATGATGTGCCAGGTGCGCGAGGCGCGCCGGGACCTGAGCGCGCCGCCGCGCTTCGAGCCCCCGCCGCTGCCGTACGCGTTCGTGCTGGGACCCGCGGAGGTCGCCCAGGCGGGGCGCGACACGGCGGGCAGGACGCCGCTGAAGGAACCGCCGGTGCGGTTGGGCCATGGCGGCCGGCCGGGCTACTACTACCCGCTCGGCGACGGCGAGAGCGCCGAAAGCTGGACCGCCCTGGAACAGCTCATGCGCCACTTGCGCGGGGCGCCGCCGCTGGGAGGGATGGCGGGGAACGCAGGGTGAGGGTTAAGGACGTGTGAAGTGAGCGGGCGCATCTGTTAAGCACGGCTGAGGGGTGTGGGACTTACGGGGTCGTGGCCGGAAGTGGGCTTGGGCATGGCACGCTTGGGGCATGGCCGTTCAGATCAATCCCAGCATCCTGTCCGCCGACTTCGCCCGACTCGCCGAGGAGGCGAAGGCCGTCGAGGGGGCCGACTGGCTGCATGTCGACGTCATGGACAACCATTTCGTCCCCAACCTCACGCTCGGCGTGCCGATCGTGGAGTCCCTGAGCCGCGCGACGGACATTCCGCTCGATCTGCACCTCATGATCGAGAACCCGGACCGCTGGGCCCCGCAGTACGTGGAGGCCGGAGCCGGATCGGTCACCTTCCACGCCGAGGCCGCCGCCGCGCCTGTGCGGCTGGCCCGGGAGATCCGGGCCAAGGGCGCCCGGGCGGCCATGGCGCTCAAGCCCGCCACCCCGATCGAGCAGTACGAGGACATCCTGCCCGAATTGGACATGGTGCTGATCATGACCGTCGAGCCCGGCTTCGGCGGTCAGGCCTTCCTCGACATCATGCTGCCCAAGATCCGCCGTACCCGGGAGATGATCGCCAAGCACGGGCTGGAGCTGTGGCTCCAGGTCGACGGCGGGGTCTCGGCGTCGACGATCGAGCGGGTCGCCGAGGCCGGCGCGGACGTCTTCGTCGCCGGGAGCGCGGTCTACGGGGCGCCCGATCCGGCCGCCGCCGTACGGACGCTGCGCGAGCAGGCGGGCGCGGCGATCGCGGCCGCGCCCTGGGCTTGCGACCACGGGGCCAAGGCTTGATGAACAGCTCGGTGAACGAGGGCTGTACGGGCTGATCAACGGTCGTCGGATCTGACAGGATGAACGGCGAGTCGAGAGTGTGAACAGCAGTGAGGAGAACGCGGTGTCTGCAATGTCGGCGGGACGGTCAGCCCTGCGGATGGGACCCGCGGAGCTGGTGCAGGCGGCGGCCATGGCGCGCCGTTTCTACCTGGAGGGCAAGTCCAAGATCCAGATCGCCGAGGAGTTCGGCGTGAGCCGCTTCAAGGTGGCCCGGGTCCTGGAGACCGCCCTCGAACGCGACCTCGTACGGATCGAGATCAGGGTCCCCGCGGAGCTGGACGCCGAGCGCTCCGACGCGCTGCGTGCCCGGTACGGGCTGCGGCACGCCGTGGTGGTCGAGTCCCCGGCCGATGCGACCGAGGACGCCCCGGACCCGGAGAACCTCGGCGCGGTCGCCGCCGACCTGCTGGGCGAGCTGGTCAACGAGGGCGACGTACTCGGTCTCGCCTGGGGCCGCTCGACCATCCACATGGCGGCCTCCCTGCACCGGCTGCCGCCGTGCACCGTGGTCCAGCTGACCGGTGTGTACGACGCGGGTACGGCGGAGCGGGGCTCGGTGGAGGCCGTGCGCCGGGCCGCCCAGGTCTCGGGCGGGGACGCGCACCCGATCTACGCTCCGATGCTGCTGCCCGACCCGGCGACGGCGGCCGCGCTGCGCAGCCAGACGGGCATCGCGCGGGCCTTCGAGTACTTCGACAAGGTGACCGTCGCCGCGGTGTCCATCGGATCGTGGGAGCCCGGCATCTCGACCGTGCACGACATGCTCAGCGACGAGGAGCGGGCCCACTACGCCTCGCTCGGCGTCGCGGCCGAGATGTCCGCGCACCTGTTCGACACCGAGGGCCGGCGGGTCGGCCGGGACCTCGGCGAGCGCTGCATCACCGTCGAGGCGGACCGGCTGCGCCGGATCCCCGAGGTGGTGGCGATTGCCGGCGGACTGCGCAAGGCCTCCGCGATCGGCGCAGTGCTCCGGTCGGGTCTCGTGACCAGCCTGGTCACCGACACGGCCGTGGCGGACTACCTGCTGACGGAATCCCAGCCGGGGCTGCGCCCGGCCCTGGAACGGGCCGATCCCGACGACTGAGCGGGGCCGCGGGGTCCGCCTCCGGGACGTCCCGGAGCGGATGGTGCCGCAATTGAGATCCGAACGGCGGACCGCGGGGCGGCCCGCTGGGCGCATACTGGACCCAATGACTAAGTCAGCAGTACCTCGCCGCCATTTGCCGTCCAGCCCGTTCAAGGCCCCCGTGGAACCGCCGCTCCGGCAGTTCAGCGTCGGCGACCGGGTCACTCACGACGAGCACGGCCTCGGCCGTGTCGTCGGTATCGAGGAGGGGATCGCTGTCCTCGTCGACTTCGGATCGGTTCAGAAACGCATCCTGAGCCCCTACACCAAGATGGCTGCGCTCTAAGCCGTCTTCACACCCCGCTTCTCCACGGCCCGGTTCTCCACGTCCCGCCCCGCGCGAGTCGCGGACGAATCGGTTGTTTGGCACGATCGGCGCATGATCCTTCGGAACGTGCCCCGATCGCTGCTGCGTGCGCTGGGGGCCCTGTTCCTGTGCGCCGCGCTGGTGACCGCGGTCGGCTGCGCCGGCAAGACGCCCGGGGCGGCGCGGACCGGCGCGCCCGCGAGCCCCGGCACCGCGAGCCCGGGCCAGGGGGGTCGCCCCGTCGTGCCCGGATGGGCCAAGGGGATGGCCACCGTACGGGCGGACGCGCTGCCGGAGCAGGCGCGCGAGGTACTGGCACTGATCGACAAGGGCGGTCCGTACCCGTACCGGCAGGACGGCACGGTCTTCGGGAACTTCGAGAAGGCCCTGCCCCGCCGCGAGCGCGGCTACTACCACGAGTTCACCGTGAGGACACCGGGGGAACGCGACCGCGGGGCCCGGCGGATCGTGACCGGCTCGGGCGGGGAGCTGTTCTACACGGACGACCACTACGACACCTTCAAGGCGGTTCTGCGATGACCCTTGGAGCGGGGCCGCTGGCCCCGGCGCTGGCCGCCGCCGAGGAGGCCGGCTGGACGACGCTCCGGCTGGACCTGGACGGCGTCGGCGGCAAGGCGGAGCTGCTGCGGCGGTGTGGGGAGGCCCTGCACGTGCCCCAGTGGTTCGGGGAGAACTGGGACGCGCTGGCGGACGTGCTGACCGACCTGTCGTGGCTGCCGGACGGGCCCGGGCGGCTGGTGGCGGTCACGTCCTGGCACGACTACGCGCGGGCCCGGCCCGGTGAGTGGGCGACCCTGCGCGAGATCCTGGAACAGGCCGTCGACTTCTGGCGGGGCCAGGGCGAGGGCGAGGGCGCGGCCCCGTTGGCGGTGGTGCTCGCCGACCGGCCCGCGGGATACCTTCGCGACTGAGCCGTCCGGGCGCTGCGCCGCCGCACCAGCTCCACTCGGGCGGCCGCACCAGGCCCACTGCGACGGCCGCACCAGGCCCATTGCGACGCGGCAGGGCCGTCCCGACGGGGCGCTGCCGGGCAGGCCCGACAGCGCCCCCGGGCCGGGTCAGGACTTCGGGATCCAGGGCGGGGTCTGTCCCCAGGACCAGACGGGGATCTTCGCCGCGTCGACCGGCGGCGGGTTGGGGCCCGAGTAGATCAGGGCCATCCGGGTGCCCCACTCGATGTAGTAGGCGAACACCGCCCGGAATTCCGGGTCGGTCGGCAGGCCGACCTCGTCCGCCGTGTCCATCAGCAGGTCCACCCACCGGCGGCGCTGCTGCTCGGTGATGCCGCGGCCCAGGTGCTTGGTGGCCATGTGCTGGTGGCCGCCGTGGTGGGCCGAGTAGTCGGCGGGGCCGCCGAAGACCTCCGACAGCCAGATGGCGACGTGCTGCGGGTGGTTCGAGTCCATGCCGGCGAAGACCGGGGCCAGGATCTCGTCCTGGAGGGCGTGCGCGTAGAAGACGTCGGTGAGGCGGTCGAGCGCCTCGGCCCCGCCCATCCACTCGTAGATGGTGGGCGTCGTGTCGGGCGTGGTGCTCATGACTGGGAGGCGGCCTTTCCCGTGCCGAAGACGTCGGTGACGCGGTAGTGCTTCATTTCCTCGATGTTGTTCAGGTACGGGCGGATCGCGGCGAAGAACGCCGGGAACTGCTCGCCCTTGCGGAAGCCCTGGAGGTGGTCCTCGACCGAGGTCCAGCGGATCCGGAGGATGTAGCGCTCGGCCTCCTCCTCGCTGTGGGCCAGTTCGTAGTCGATGCACTCGGGCGAGGCGGCCAGGGACTCGGCCGCCCGCGCGTAGGCGTCCTCGAACGCCGGCTGGTCGTCCGCTGCGATCCGGTAGCGGATGTATTCGACGGTGGTGGTCATCGTGTGGGGCCTCTCCCTGCGGTCGGTTGTCCCGTCCCGGCTACCTTTCCGGGATCTTGCGTGCCCGGCGAGGATTTCCGCTATTCGGAGTCGGACTTCGTGATGTCCGCCTTGACGTCGGGGCCCTGCGAGCGGACCCGCTGGACCGTGTCGAGGGACTCGCGCAGCTCGGCGAGCCAGGTTTCGGTGTTGCGGCCGACGAGGCGGACGCACCACGCCAGCGCGTCGGCGCGGCTGCGGGCCACGCCGCTCGCGACCAGGGTGTCGAGCACCTGGCGTTCGGACTGGCGCAACCGCGTCATCACCGGGACCGCGAGGTGGGTGAACAGGGTCGTCTCGTCGCCGGAGCGCACGCCCCAGGACACCTTGCGGCGGTAGAGCTCCTCCGCCTCGCGGGCCACCTCGATGCGCTGTTCGCGGGTGCGTTCGCGGAAGTCCTTGACCGACTCGTTCGCCGGGAGGGTGCCGATGACCGTGATCTCCTCGCGGTCGGCGGTGACGGAGACCAGGGACTCGTAGACGTCCACCGGCAGGCGGTCCGCGAACCAGGTACGGAGCTGTGTCTGCTGCTCGGGTGTAATCATGTAATCAACGTTGCATCCGCTGCCTTCTTGATCGCAAGGAGTCGCCCACGATTGCCCGTTCGCTCTCAGCTGGTCCCGCGCGGGGTTCAGCCCATCGAGCGGTAGCGGTGGATCAAGGAGACGGCCATCGCCCCCTCGCCGACGCCCGACGCGACCCGCTTGACGGAGTGGGCGCGGACGTCGCCCGCCGCGAAGACGCCGGGGACGCTGGTCTCCAGCGGGTACGGCGCGCGCTCCAGGCTCCACTCCGCCGGGAGCTCGCCCCCGTTGGAGATCAGGTCGGAGCCGGTGAGCACGAAGCCGTACTCGTCGCGTTCCACGACCCCCGCCAGCCAGTCCGTGTGCGGGCGGGCGCCGATGAACGTGAACATGAACCGGGCCGGGACCTCGGTGTCGGCGCCCGTGTCGGCGTCGTGCAGGGTCAGCCGCTCCAGGTGCTCGTCGCCGTCCAGCGAGACGACGGTGGTGCGCACCTTGACCTCGATGTTGGGGGTGCGGGCGATCTCGTCGATCAGGTAGCGGGACATGCTGGCGTCGAGGGACGCCGCCCGGACGAGGATCGTGACGCGGGCCGCGTACTTGGCGAAGTGCACCGCCGCCTGGCCGGCCGAGTTGGCGCCGCCCACGATGAACACGTGCTGCGAGATGCAGGCCGAGCTCTCGGTGGTGGCCGCGCCGTAGTACAGCCCGGCGCCCTCGAAGCGGTCCGCTCCCGGTGCCTGCAGGCGGTTGTACGAGACCCCGGTGGCGAGCAGGACCGTCTCCGCGCTGATCTCCGTACCGTCCGCCAGGGTGAGGATCTTCGCCGGGTCGTCGCGGGTCAGCGAGACCACCTCCACCGGGTGCAGGATCTCGGCGCCGAAGCGGGAGGCCTGGATGGTGGCCCGGCGGGTCAGGTCGCCGCCCGAGAGGCCCGACGGGAACCCGAGGTAGTTCTCGATCAGGCTGGAGGTGCCGGCCTGGCCGCCCGGGGCGCGGGAGTCCAGCATGAGCGTGGACAGGCCCTCGGACGCCGAGTACACCCCGGCCGCCAGCCCCGCCGGACCGGCGCCGACGATGACGCACTCGTAGTGCGGGCGGGAGGCGGTGGTCGCCAGGCCCAGGCGCTGGGCGAGCTGCGTGTCGGTCGGCGCGGAGAGCACCGTCCCGTCCGGGAACCGGACCAGCGGCAGCGCCGCATCGGGGTCGGCGGCCGCGAGCACCGTCAGCGCCTCGGGGTCGCGCTCGACGTTCAGGAAGCGGAACGGCTGCCCGTTGCGGGTGAAGAAGTCCCGGACGGCGTGGGTGCCGGGCGACACCAGGTGGCCGGCGACGATGATCCCGTCGTAGGCGGGGCGGTAGGTGGCGAGCCAGTCCGAGAGCAGGTCGTCCAGGACCGGGAACAGCCGCTCGTGCGGCGGGTCCCAGGGCTTGAGCAGGTAGTAGTCCAGGCGCACCCGGTTGATGGCGGTGATCGCCGCGTCGGTCTCCGCGTAGGCGGTCAGCAGGACCCGGCGGGCGTCGGGGAAGCGGCTGACGGCCTCCAGGAGGAACTCCACCCCGGTCACGTCCGGCATCCGCTGGTCCACCAGGAACAGCGCCGGGTCGTGGCCGCGTTCGTCCAGGGAGTCCAGGATCTTGAAGGCGTCGGCGGCCGAGGAGGCGCCGAGCACCCGGTAGCGGTCCCCGTACGCGCTGCGCAGGTCGCGCCGGACGGCCCGCAGCACCTGGGGGTCGTCGTCCACGGCGAGGATGACGGGCTTGCGGTTCTCGGACCGCTCGGTGGCCGCCGGGGAGTGCCCCGCCGTGGTCGCCGGCGCGGTCGACCCGGTCCGGTCGACGGCGGAGGAGGGGCCGACGGAGGGGACGGCGGAGGAGCGGCCCGCGGGGGAGGGGGCCTCGGCGTGCTCCCGGGACGCGCTCACGCGGGGTCCAGCATCAGCTTGTCGGCGTAGCACCAGGCCCAGTCCTCGCCGGGCTCGTGCGAGGCCGCGACGGGGTGCCCGACGGTGCGGTAGTGCCGGGTGGCATGGCGGTTCTTCGAGGAGTCGCAGCAGCCGACGTGCCCGCAGCTCAGGCACATCCGCAGGTGCACCCAGTCGTCTCCGGTCGCCAGGCACTCCTCGCAGCCGTCGGTCCCCGGCTTCACCGGACGTATCTGGTCGATGTGTGTGCACAACAGGTCCATCGTCATCGTCCCCGTCCCTCTCCTCGCGCACTCGTACCGCTCGTCACGCCGGTGAATCACGGGCGCGTCCAGACCTTAGGACGGGGGCCCCGGAAAGGTTCATCGATTCGGCCGAAGTCATGGAGTAACGGACCTACTTCATGACCTCGCGCGGCGACTACCTGAGGTGTGGGGACGGCATGTCCTTCTACCTCACGAAGTCGCATACGGGCGCTTTGACGCAGGCCCCGCACAGAAGCAGGGTGGGGGACGCCAACACAACAGGCGGCGCCTGGAGGAATCTGTGAGCAGAAAGATTCTGGTCATTGTCTCCGAACACGGTTACTGGGCCGAAGAACTGATCGGGCCCGTATCGCAGTTCGACGAGCGGGGCTACGAAGTCGTATTCGCCACGCCGACCGGGAAGCGCGCCCACGCACTTCCGCCGAGCCTCGACGCCGACTACATCGACCCCCCGCTGGGCCGTTCGGTGACCACCGAGGAGAACGCCCGGCTGGGCCGCGAGTTCGAGCAGTCGAGCCGGCTCGACTCACCGCTCGACATCGAGGCGTGGGCGCCCGAACGCCCGTACACCAGCGACAAGGACTACCTGCCCAAGCTGGAGCAGTACCACCGCGATCTCGACAAGCTCCAGGAGGACATCGCCTCCTTCGACGCGGTCCTCATCGTCGGCGGCAGCGGCCCCATCGTCGACCTCGCCAACAACGAGCGGGTCCACGCCCTCATCCTCGCCTTCAAGAACGCCGGCAAGGTCGTGGCGGCCGAGTGCTACGGGGTGGCCTGCCTGGCCTTCGCCCGCGACTGGGGCGACCGCAAGAGCATCATCTGGGGCAAGCACGTCACCGGCCACTGCAAGGAATACGACTACAAGGACGGAACCGGATTCCTCGGTACCGACTTCAACATGGGACCGCCGCCGTACCCGCTGGAGTACATCCTGCGCGACGCCACCGGACCGCGCGGCGCGTACCACGGGAATTTCGGCCACCCCCTGTCGGTGATCGTCGACTTCCCCTTCGTCACCGGACGTTCGACCCCCGATTCCTATCTGACGGGGCGCAAGATCGTGGAAGTCCTGGAGGACGGGCTCACCCGGTACGGATGGTAGTCCGGTAACTCCTGGGAAAGAGGGGGAATTCATGGAAGCCACTCCCGGACGGGAAAGGCTGATCGAGCAGTTCAAGGCCGACGGCCTGAATGTGATGTTCGGAAATCCGGGGACGGTCGAACAGGGATTCCTCGACGCGGTCGACGCGGCAGCGGACTTCCGGTACGTCCTCGCCCTCCAGGAGACCGTCGCCGCCGGCATCGCCGACGGCTACGCCCGGGCCACCGGCGGCGCGGCCCTGCTCCAACTGCACTCCGGCGTGGGCCTGGGCAACGGCATCGGCATGCTCTACCAGTCGTTGCGCGGCCACACCCCGCTCGTCGTGGTCGCCGGTGACGCCGGGGTCCGCTACGACGCCATGGACGCCCAGATGGCGTCAGACCTGGTGGCGATGGCCAAACCGGTGACGAAGTACGCGACCCGGGTCACCGACCCGCGCTCCGTACTGCGCACCATCCGGCGCGCGGTCAAGATCGCCCTCACCCCGCCGCGGGGACCGGTGTTCGTCGCGCTGCCTATGGACGTGCTGGACGAGCTGAACTCCGAGCCCGTACTGCCCGCCACCGTGCCGCTCACGGACACCTCGCCCTCACCCGCCTCGGTGGGCCGGGCGGCCGAGCTGCTCGCCGCCGCCGCACGCCCGGTCGTGCTGATCGGTGACGGGGTGGCGCTCTCCGGGGCGCAGGCCGAACTCGCACGGGTCGCCGAGATGCTGGGCGCCGACGTGTACGAGGTCGACTCCTCCGAGGTGAACATCGCGGCGTCGCACCCGCTGCGCCGCGGCCAGACGGGCCACATGTTCGGCCCGCACAGCAAGGAGCTGATCGCCGACGCGGACGGGGTGCTGATCGTCGGCACCTACGTCTTCCCCGAGGTGTTCCCCGAACTGGAGAGCCCCTTCCGGGCCGGCGCGAAGGTCGTGCACATCGACCTCAACGCCTACGAGATCGCCAAGAACCACCCGGTGGACCTGGGCCTGGCCGCCGACCCCAAGCAGGCGCTGCGCGCACTGGCGGGCGTACTGGAGCACCGGCTCACCACCGCGCAGCGCACGGCCGCGCGCGCCCGGCTGGACGCCCGCTCCCGGGAGCGGGCCGCGCAGGCGGACGCACCGGACACCGACGGCACGCCGATCGCGGTCTTCCTGCGGACCCTGGCCGAGCGGACGGGCGGGGACCTCATCGTCTTCGACGAGGCGCTGACCACCTCGCCGCTGGTCACCAAGTACCTGCCGGCGGAGCGGCCGGGCGACTACCACCTCACCCGGGGCGGTTCGCTCGGGGTGGGCTTCCCGGGGGCGGTCGGGGCCAAGCTGGCCCGCCCGGACCGGCTCGTCGTCGGCTTCGCGGGCGACGGCGGGTCGATGTACACCTACCAGGCGCTGTGGACCGCGGTCCGGCACGGCATCAACGCCAAGTTCGTGGTCTGCAACAACCGCAAGTACCGGCTGCTGGACGACAACATCGCCCAGTACTGGCGGGAACGGGACATCCCCGAGCACGGCTTCCCGGGATCCTTCGACCTCTCCCACCCCGAGATCGACTTCGCCGGGCTGGCACGTGCCCTCGGCGCGGACGGGACGCGGGTGGAGAAGCCGGACGAGGCGGTCGCGGCCGTGGGCCGGATGCTGGCCCACCCCGGCCCGTACCTCGTGGACATCCAGGTCTGATCCCCGCGCCACTGATCCCCGCGCCACGAGCACCGCACAGCGATCCCCGCACGGCGCATCGAGATCCCTGCACAGCGAGCCCCGCACAGCGCACCTGACATCACCGCCCCTGACATCACCGCACCGGTACGGACAGGAGGAGACCGCATGCCCGTCGAGCGGCTGACCGAGGACGCGATCCGCAGTTTCGCCGAGAACTGGTACGTGGCCCTGGACCAGCACCTTCCGCTGGATCAGGTGCTCGCCATGATCACCGAGGACCTGGAGTTCAAGGTCCCCGAGGACACCTTCCTCGGACACGAGGGCTTCGGCCGCTGGTACGCCGCCGTGACCTCCCGCTTCTTCGACGAGGTCCACACCGTCACCAAGGTCGAGCCCGTCATCGAGGGCGACCGGGCCATCGTCCGGGTCCTCGTGAACTGGCAGGCCAAGATCTGGGACCCGCCCGCTCCGCGCAGCCAGTGGCTCGGCTTCGACGCCGACCAGACCTGGGTCGTCGTGGCAGGCCAGGACGGACCGCTGATCAAGCAGTACACCGTCAACGAACTGGCGCCCATGCCGGGTTCCGGCTCCCTCTGACCGGCTGCGAAGACGTAGGAGGAGCGGCGATGACCGAAGTGACACGGGAGCGGGTGCGAGCGGCCTACCAGGCGCTCGGCTCCGGCGACCGGGCGCGCATCCTGGAGTACTACTCCGAGGACCTGCGCTGGCTGGTGCCGGGCAACCATCCGCTCGCCGGCTGGTACGAGAGCCTGGACGCCTTCCTGGAGTTGATGGGGCAGACCCACAAGCTCACGGGCGGCACCTTCCGGATGGACATCCAGGCGGTTCTCGTCGGTGACGACTGCAGCGCCGACGTGTGCCGCAACGTCGCCGTGCGCGACGGCGCGGACGGGGCGAGCGGGTCCCCGTACGAGCGGATGGACTACCCGGTCTTCCACTTCATGCGGTGGCGGGACGGGCGGATCGTCGAGGGCCGCGACGGCCTCTTCGGCGACACGGCGACCGCCTTCAGCCAGTTCTGGGCGCCCTTCACGCCGGACGGCACCCGCAGGGACCGATAGGGGGATGAGCGCGATGAGCGCGTTGGACGCACGAGAGATTCTGCGGAAGTACTACGAGTACGCCAATGCCGGGGACTGGGACCGCTGGTGCGACCTGTTCGCCGACGACCAGGTCATGGACGAGCAGCTGGCCGGACACATCGAGGGCCTGGAGGTCCTGCGCTCGATGATGAAGGGCATGGGGACGATGTACCGGGTCTTCCGGAACGAGCCCGTGCACTTCCTCGTCGACGGGGAGAAGGCCGCGGCCGTCTCCCACCTCACCGCCGTCAGCGCCTCCGGCGAGGCCATCGAGGCCGAGGTCATGAACTACTTCCGGATCGTGGACGGAAAGATCGTCTACATGGCGAACTACCACGACACCGTGCCCTTCCAGGTGCTCGGCCAGGGCTGAGGGGCGGGCGTGATGGCGAGAGATGAGTACGACTACATCATCGTGGGATCCGGTACCGCCGGCAGTGTCCTGGCGAACCGGCTCTCCGAGGACCCGGACGTCTCCGTCCTCGTCCTGGAGGCCGGCGGCGACCGCATCCCGCCCGAGGTGGACGACCCGTCCTCCTGGTACAAGCTGCTGGGCGGCCCCGTCGACTGGGGCTACACCAGCGTCCCGCAGCCCGGACTCGACGGCCGCCGTACGTACGAACCGCGCGGCAAGGCCCCGGGCGGCAGCAGCAACCTCTACATCATGATGCACATCCGGGGCCACGCCTCGGACTTCGACAACTGGGCCTACCAGGGGGCGGCGGGCTGGTCCTACGAGGACGTACTGCCCTACTTCGCCCTCCTGGAGGGCCAGGAGGACGCCACGGCGCCCACCACCGGCACCCGCGGCCCGCAGCGCATCACCAACGCCGGGCAGCACGGCCCCAACCCCGTCTCCCGCGCCTTCATCGACGCGGCGGTCGAGCTCGGCCACCAGGAGATCGCCGACTTCAACACGGACGGCCCCCGGCGCGGCCTCTTCGGCACCGGCTGGCACCACATCGACGTCGCGGACGGCCGCCGCCAGGGCGCCCTCGCCGCCTACCTGGAGCCGGCCCTGGAGCGGGCCAACCTGACCCTGCGCACCAGCGCGCAGAGCACCCGGCTCCTCTTCGACGGGCAGACCTGCACGGGCGTGGAGTACGTCCGGCTCGCGCCGCCCGCCCCGATCGCGGGCCGCGTGGTGGGCGACGGGCACAGCGCCGCCGCCGAGCCGGGGACGCACACCGTGCGGGCCCGCCGGGAGGTGATCGTGGCCGCCGGGGCGATCGAGTCCCCGAAGCTGCTGCTGCTCTCCGGCATCGGACACCCCGAGCAGCTGCGCGAACACGGCATCGCGGTCACCGCGGCCCTGCCCGGGGTCGGCGAGAACTTCCACAACCACGTGCTGACCGGGCTGATGGCGGAGGTCACCCAGGAACTGCCGCCGCCGGCGCAGAACCTGTCGGAGAGCGCTCTGTTCCTGTCCTCCCGGCCCGGCCTGCCCGCGCCCGACCTGCAGATCGCCTTCGTGCACGTGCCGTTCGACGTGATCGTCGGCCAGGACCACCCCCACACGGTGAGCATCCTGCCCGGGGTCGTCCGGCCCGTCTCGCGCGGCTGGATCAGGCTCGCGAGCACCGACCCGCTGGCCCACCCGCTGATCAACCCGAACTACCTGGGCGACCGGTGGGACCTGGAGCGGATGGTGCAGGGCGTCAAACTCGCCCGGGAGCTCTTCGCGACCTCCGCGTTCTCCCCCTGGTACAAGCAGGAGCTCCAGCCCGGGCCGGGCTACGTGAGTGACGAGGACCTGCGGACCTTCGTGAAGCAGAAGTCGGAGAGCTACCACCACCAGGCGGGCTCCTGCCGCATGGGCATCGACGACCTCAGCGTCGTCGACCCGGAGCTGCGGGTGCACGGCGTACGGAACCTGCGCGTCGTCGACGCCAGCGTGATGCCCGCGGTCCCGTCGGGCAACTGCCACACCGCCATCGCGATGATCGCCGAGCGCGCGGCGGACTTCCTGAAGGGAGTGTCCCGTGCCTGACGCCGTACTGCGCGAGGGCGCCCTGACCGGGACCCGGATCGCGGTCCTGGTCGAGAGCGACTTCTACGAGCCCGAGATCTTCTACTACAGCCGCCGGTTCGCCGAGGAGGGCGCCGAGGTCGACTTCCTGACCCGGCTGTGGGGCAACGGCTCCATCACCTTCACGGGCCACGAGTACCGGGCGCCGTTCACCGCCGACAAGTCCCTGGAGGGGCTGGACGACGACGCGCTGCGCCGGTACGCGGCGATCATCGTCCCCTCGGGCATGGTGGCCGACCGGCTGCGCTACACCGAGGACGTGGACGTCCTCGCACCCGCCACGGAGCTGCTGCGCCGGGCCTTCGAGGAGCCGACGGTCCTCAAGGGGATCATCTGCCACGGCATGTGGCTGGCCGCCTCGATCCCCGACAAGATCCGCGGTCGCAAGGTGGTCTGCCACAACAACCTCATCGGCGACGTCCGCAACATGGGCGCCGAGTACGTCAACGAGGACGTGGTGGTCGACGGTGACCTGGTCACCGGACGCACCGGCGCCCACCACCACCTCTTCGCCCGCCGGATCATCGAGCTGATCGCGGCGGGGCGGGGACGGGGGAGCGCCTGATGGCCGGGACGGTCTGGTCCCACGTGGGCCTGAACTGCACGGACCAGAAGACCACCGAGGAGTTCTACACCCGCTACTTCGGTTTCGCCCGGGCCAGGGTGGTCGACCTCGGCGAGTCGCAGATCGTGTTCCTGCGCAAGGGGGACGCGTACCTGGAGCTCTTCGCGGCCGGCACCGACCCGGCCCGCCCCGCGCAGGGCAACCTCCCGGCGCCGGCCGCGGGCGACGGGCCGCAGGCCCCGGGCCTGATGCGCCACCTGGCCTTCCAGACCGAGAGCGTGGACGCGTTCCTGGCGGAGTTGGGCGAAGCGGCGGAAGTGACCCTGGGGCCGCTGGACTTCGACGACTTCATCTGCGGGTGGCGGACCGTATGGGTCCGCGATCCCGACGGGGTGATCGTCGAGGTCAGCCAGGGATACGAGGACGACAGCTCTCACGACAAGGACGGTGTGTGAAACATGGCTGACGCCGTGAGTTTCTCCTTCTCCGACACGATCGCGGGCTACGTCGTCCGCTTCGACTCCCGCAGCCGGGTGCTGCGGCTCAAGACCTCCGACGGCCGCGAGTTCGACGTGTCGCTGGCCGGGGACCCGAGCGCCGAGCTGGTCCGCAACCTCGACGAGCCGTACATCGACGCCTCCGGGCACATCGACGAGATGCTCTCGCCGGGCCGCCTCCTGTTCGTCTACGGCATCCACTACCCGGGGTCCGGCGGGCGCTTCGACGCCAAGCGCCTGGTCTTCCTGGGCCGCGGCGCCGAGGACTACCGGTTCGAGGAGCCCAGCTGGTGGATCAAGCAGATCGAGTCACTGGCCGACTTCTACAAGCGGGCCCAGTTCGGTGACGGACCGGTGGACTTCACCGAGTACCGCACCGAGATCCGGCTCGGCGGCGACAAGACCGCCAGCCACGTCCAGGAGACCGACACGATCTCCCGGCTGGTCTACGGCATGGCCTCGGCCTACCTGCTGACCGGCAAGGACGAGTACCTGGAGGTCGCCGAGCGGGGCACCGAGTACCTGCGCAAGCACATGAGGGTCGTGGACAGCGAGGAGGACGTGGTCTTCTGGTACCACGGCATCCGCGTCGACGGGGACAGCGAGCGCAAGCTGTTCACCTCGGAGTTCTCCGACGACTACGACGCGATCCCGATGTACGAGCAGATCTACGCCCTGGCCGGCCCCATCCAGACGTACCGCGTCACCGGAGACGTACGCATCAAGAACGACGCGGACGCCACCATCCGGCTGTTCGACAAGTTCTTCAAGGACGAGGAACTGGGCGGCTACTACTCGCACATCGACCCCATCCTGTTCAGCGCCGACCACGAGTCGCTGGGCGAGAACGCGGAGCGCAAGAACTGGAACTCGGTCGGCGACCACGCGCCCGCCTACCTGATCAACCTGTACCTGGCGACCGGCGACCAGAGGTACGCCGATTTCCTGGAGTACACCTTCGACACCATCGCGGACAAGTTCCCGGACTACAAGAACAGCCCCTTCGTCCAGGAACGCTTCCACCGCGACTGGTCGCACGACACGGCGCACAGCTGGCAGCAGAACCGCGCCGTGGTCGGGCACAACCTCAAGATCGCCTGGAACCTGATGCGGATGAACTCCCTCAAAGCCAAGCCGGCCTACGAGGAGCTCGCCCGCAAGATCGGCGAGATCATGCCGGCCGTCGGCAGCGACCGCCAGCGCGGCGGCTGGTACGACGTGGTCGAGCGCGTGAAGGAGGACGGCGAAGAGGCGTACCGCTTCGCCTGGCACGACCGCAAGGCGTGGTGGCAGCAGGAGCAGGCGATCCTGGCCTACCTCATCCTGAACGGCACGGTCGGCGGCGAGGACTTCCTGCGCGAGGCCCGGCAGGCGGAGTCCTTCTACAACACCTTCTTCCTCGACCACGACGAGGGGGCCGTCTACTTCAACGTGCTCGCCAGCGGTACGCCGTACCTGCTCGGCACCGAGCGGCTCAAGGGCAGCCACTCGATGTCCATGTACCACTCGGCGGAGCTCTGCTACCTCTCCGCCGTCTACAACAACCTGCTCATCAACGGCCGGGAAATGGACTTCCACTTCCAGCCCGACCCCAGCGACCTGCCCGACCGCGTCCTGCGCGTCTCACCCGACCTCCTGCCCGCGGGCTCCATCGAGGTCGCGTCCGTCGAGATCGACGAGAAGCCGTGGACGGACTTCGACGCGAAGGGCCTCACGGTCCGGCTGCCCGACGTCCAGAGCCGGGTCAAGGTCAAGGTCCGGCTGCGGCCGGTCACCAGGTAATGCCCAACGGGGGGCGCCCCACCATGAGGGGAAGAAGACAATGACTCTTCACGTGAAAGAACGCCGGAACAAGGGCGGCACGGTAGTCGTCGCCACCGGCGAGATCAACAGCGAGACCTCGGGGCAGCTGCTCCAGGCCCTGCTGCCGCTCGTCCGCGAAGGCCGGTCGCTGCGCATCGACCTCACCGCCGTCACCTACGTCTCCAGCGCCGGCCTGCGCACCCTGCTCGTCGTCTACCGCGAGGCCCAGCACGCCGGTGTCGCCGTCACCCTGTACGGGGTGAGCGAGGAAGTCCGGTTCGTCATGTCGGCCACCGGCTTCCTGGACTTCTTCTCCGCCGGCGAGGCCGAGGCGGCCAACGCGAAGGCCCGGGCCGCGCTATGAGCGAATCCACGACCGAACAGGTACTGCGCGTCGACGCCTACCCCACCCACGAGGTGGGCGGGTTCCGCGTCCGCGCCGGAAAGCCGTTCCCCTTCGGGGCCAACGTGGTCCCCGGCGGGGTCAGCTTCTCCGTCTTCTCCGACCAGGCCACCTCCATGACCCTGGTCATCTACAAGCGCGGCGAGGCCGAACCGATGGCCGAGCTGCAGTTCCCCGAGGAATTCCGCACCGGCAGCGTCTTCGCGATGACGGTCTTCGGCCTCGACCACGAGAACATCGAGTACGGGTACCGGGCCGACGGACCCTACGACCCCGTCACCGGCCACCGCTTCGACGCCCGCCAGGTCCTCTCCGACCCCTACGCGCGGCTGATCGCCGGCCGCGACGTGTGGGGCGTGGAGCCGGACCGCAGCCGCGGCTACCAGTACCGCTCGCGGGTCTGCCTCCAGGACTTCGACTGGGGCGACGACACCCCGCTGCGGATCCCCGCCGAGGACCTCGTGGTCTACGAGGCCCACGTGCGCGGCTTCACCCGGCACCCCTCCTCGGGGGTCACCGCCCCCGGCACCTTCGCGGGGCTGCGCGAGAAGATCCCGTACCTCAAGGAACTCGGGATCAACTGCATAGAGCTGCTCCCGGTGTTCGAGTTCGACGAGAGCGACAACCCGCGCAGCAACCCGGAGACCGGCGAGAAGCTCTACGACTACTGGGGCTACAACACCGTCTCCTTCTTCGCACCCAAGGCCGGCTACGCGGCCACCGGGCGCTACGGGATGCAGGGCGACGAGTTCCGCACCCTGATCAAGGACCTGCACGCGGCCGGCATCGAGGTCATCCTCGACGTCGTCTTCAACCACACGGCCGAGGGCAACGAGCAGGGCCCGACGATCTCCTTCAAGGGGCTCGACAACGCCACGTACTACATGCTCACGCCGGAGGGCTACTACTTCAACTTCAGCGGCACCGGCAACACCGTCAACTGCAACCACCCCGTGGTGCGCAACTTCGTGCTCGACTGCCTGCGCCACTGGGTCGCCGACTACCACATCGACGGTTTCCGCTTCGACCTCGCGGCCATCCTCGGCCGCTCCGCCGACGGCACCCCGCTGCCCAACCCGCCGCTGCTGGAGTCGCTCGCCTTCGACCCGGTGCTGCGGCACACCAAGCTGATCGCCGAGGCATGGGACGCCGGCGGCCTCTACGAGGTCGGCAACTTCCCGGCGTACGGACGCTGGGCCGAGTGGAACGGCAAGTACCGCGACACCGTGCGCAGCTTCCTCAAGGGCGACCCCGGGGTCACCGGGGAACTCGCCACCCGGGTGGCGGGCTCGCCCGACCTCTACGCCACCCGCGGCACCTCGGCGTCGGTCAACTTCCTGACCGCGCACGACGGGTTCACCCTCGCCGACCTGGTCTCGTACAACGACAAGCACAACGAGGCCAACGGCGAAGGCAACAACGACGGCGGCAACGACAACGCCAGCTGGAACTGCGGGGCCGAGGGACCCACGGACGACCCCGAGGTCAACGCCCTGCGCCTGCGCCAGATGAAGAACGCCATGGCCATCCTCTTCACCAGCCAGGGCATCCCGATGCTGCTGTCCGGCGACGAGGTGGCGCGCACCCAGCAGGGCAACAACAACACCTACTGCCAGGACAACGAACTGTCCTGGTTCGACTGGGACCAGGTCGACCAGAACACCGAACTGCTGCGCTTCACCCGGGAGATGATCGCCTTCCGCAAGCACCACCGGGAACTGCGCTCCACCTCCCACCCCACCGGGCAGATGCGGGACACCCTGGGGCTGCCCGACATCAGCTGGCACGGCGAACGGGCCTGGCAGCCCGACTGGTCGCAGGACAGCCGGCTGCTGGCGGTGGCCCGCTGCGGCACCGGGGACGACGACGTGGTGTACGTGGCCATGAACGCGCACTGGGAGTCGCACGACCTGGAGCTGCCCGCCCTGCCGGGCGGACGGACCTGGCACCTGTTCGCCGACACCTCGGCCGAGGCGCCGTACGACATCCGCACCCCCGGTGCGGAACAGGAGCTGGACAACGCCGGCAAGTACCTGATCGGCCCCCGCTCCGTCGTGATCCTCGTGGGCCGTACGAACGAGCCCGAGACGACCGGGACGTTCTGACCGAAGGAGATCTGACATGCCGCTTTCCGTGACCCTGAGCATCGAGGGTGACACCACCGTGATCGAACTGGAGGGCGAGCTGGACGCCAAGACGGCCCCGGACTTCCACCAGACCATCGAGAAGGCCGCGGGCCACGGCACCAGCACCGTCGAGATCCGGATGGCCGGCGTCGGCTACATGGCCAGCGCCGGACTGCGCTCCCTGGTCTTCGCCCAGCAGAAGGTGGCGGACCACGTCACCATCAAGGTGGTCGGCGCCATCGAGCCCGTCTCCCGGACCATCCGCACCGCCGGACTGGACCGGAGCATCCAGCTCTCCGACGACTGACGGCCGTGGGCGACATGGTCGAACTGGCGAGCAAACCCTCCGTACTGGACGTGCCCGCGAAGATCGGGGCGCTGGGCGAGATCGCCGCGTTCGTCCTGCGACTGGCCGGCCGGGCGGGCCTGGGCAAACAGGCGACGTACCGGATCCGGCTGGCCGTGGACGAGCTGGCCACGAACATCGTCATGCACGGGTACCGGGGCGGCGGCGGACGCATCACCGTCCGCGGCCACTCCGGCCCCGGCGGGGTGCGGATCGTCCTGGAGGACACCGCACCCCCCTTCGACCCCGTCGAAGGCCGCCTGGCCCCCGCCCTCGGGGTACCCCCGCACCGGCGGCGGGTCGGCGGTCTCGGCATCCACCTGGCACTCACCAGCGTGGACGACTACAGCTACGCACGCATGGACGGCCGGAACACCAGCACGCTGACTGTGAAGGCTGAGGAGACGGACCCATGCCCTCCACGACCGTGATCATCCTCGACGAGTACCCGCCCCCCACGCCCGAACTGCTCGACGCACTCAGGCTGATGGACGCGGAACTCGTCCCCCGCACCCTCGCGGAACTGCTGCGCGGCCCACTGGAAGTGCTGCCCGTGGCGGACGTGCTGCTCGCCCCGGCCGAGGCCGACGGCGAGAACATCCGGTCAGCCGTACGCAGGCTGCGCCGCTGGGCCGGGGCCCCGATCGTGGTCGTCTGGACCGTCGCGGAATTCGCCGCACTGGAGCACCACGTGCGGCTCGGCCACGACTACCTCGTACCGCCGTTCCTGCCGGCCCTGGTCGGTGCCCGGCTGCACAGCTGCTCCGAGCGGGCCGGGCTCGGCCGTACCCTGCGCGAGGCGGACGCCCGCGCCGAACTGATGGGCTACGAGAAGGAGCTGGAGATCGGCCGGGAGATCCAGGCCGGCTTCCTGCCCGAATCACTGCCCGTCCCGCAGGGCTGGGAGATCGACGTACGCTTCCGGCCCGCACGACAGGTCGCCGGGGACTTCTACGACGTCTTCGAGATGTCCCGGGGCCGCCGGCTCGCGGTGGTCGTCGCCGACGTCTGCGACAAGGGCGTCGGAGCCGCCCTGTTCATGGCCCTCATCCGCTCGCTGCTGCGGCACACCGCCGAGAACAGCGGCCTGCAGCACCTGATGGCGGCGGGCCGCACCGGGGGCAGCCGGCGTACGCCGGTCGTCGGCGCCACCCCGCTGCTCAACGCGGTCACCGCCACCAACGGCTACCTCACCCGCAACCACCTGCGGCAGGGCTACTTCGCCACCCTGTTCTTCGGCGTGCTCGACCCGCTCACCGGAAGCCTCGTCTACATCAACGGTGGCCACAACCCGCCCCTGCTGCTGTCCGGCTCCGGTGACGTGCCCGTACCGCTCGACGTCACCGGACCGGCCGTCGGCGTACTGCCCGACTGCGTCTACCACCTCGGCTACGCCCAGCTGAACCCGGGCGACACCCTCTTCGTGTTCACGGACGGGGTACCCGAGGCCCGCTGTCCGCAGGGAACCTTCCTGGGCGACGAGCGGATGCTGGAACTGCTCTCCGGCCCCCCGGCGAGCGGCAAGGACGTGGTCGACCGGATCGACCTGGCGGTGCGCGAGCACACCGGCAGTGCCGAACAGCACGACGACGTCACCATGCTGGCCCTGCACCGGCCACGTGCGGCGCGGGGGCCGCACGCAGACCTGAGGGCGGCGGCCTGATGACCCGGACCATCGTGGTGCACTCACACCGCGGCGGCACCGGGAAGTCCTCGGTACTGGCGAACCTCGCGCTGCTGATAGCGGCCGGGGGACGCCGGGTGGGGGTGGTCGACACCGACATCCACTCACCCACCCTGGACCAGTTGTTCCGCATCGCCCCCGGCGCCTCCCTGGCCGACTACCTCCTCGGCCGCTGCGAGATCGAGGCCGCCGCCCGGCAGACCGGTGTGCCGGGGCTGTACGTGGTACCGGCCCGGACCGGGACCGCGGCCCTGCGCGAGCTCATGTCCACCGGCTACGACGTGGGGCTGCTCCCCGAGGGCTTCGACCGGCTCGCCGATCACTACGCCCTCGACGTGCTGCTGCTCGACACCCACGCCGGGCTCAACAACGAGTCGGTGACGGCCATGGCCAGCGCCGACGTGGTGGTGATCCTGGCCCGCGCCGACCGCGTCGACCTCTCCGGGGTCGAGGAGACCGTCTCCCTCGCCGGGCGCCTGGCCTGCCGGCGGGCCCTGGTCCTGAGCATGGCCCCCGAGGGGGTCGACCGGGTGGACGCCCGCCGGCGCGCCGAGGAGGTCTACGGCGCACCCCTGGCCGGGATCCTTCCGTACGTACCGGAAATGGCCGCCTTGTACGGCGAGCGCATATTCGCAGAAGCCCATCCCGACCATCCCCTGGTCGGTGAATTCCGCACCATCATGTCGGCGCTGGACGCACGTGACGAAGTATCGCGCGCCTGACGCTCCCCCCTTACGCCCCCGCAGGGGGGCGTGTTGAATCGGCAGCGATTCCAGAACAAGGAGATCAGTCATGAAGATCCTCGTCGTCATGACGGCAAAGGCCACGCTCCATCTGCTCGACGGGGAACAGCACCCCTCGGGATTCTGGGCCGAGGAATTCGTCGTGCCCTACACCCTCTTCCGCGCCGCCGGCCACACCGTGGACGTGGCGACGATCGGCGGCCAGGCCCCGACGGTCGACCAGACCAGCATCGACCCGCAGTTCCTCCAGTGGGTCCGCCCGGCGGGCTCCCCCGACGAGGACGCCGCCAACGCGGCCGCATACGTACGGGTCATCGAGGACACCCCGCAGCTCAAGAACCCGATCGCGCTCGAAGCCCTCGGTGAGAAGGACATCGCCGACTACGACGGGATCTACGTCAGCGGCGGCCACGGCGCGATCGGGGACCTGCCCAAGTCCGACGAACTGGCCCAGGTCCTGCGGTGGGCCATCGCCCAGGACAAGCCGCTGGCCACCGTCTGCCACGGCCACACCTCGCTCCTGGCGCTGCGCGACGGCGAGGGCCGCTGGCCGTTCGAGGGCTACCGGATGACGGCGTTCTCGCACAGCGAGGAGCTCGTCACCAACATGGCCGGCCGGCTCCCGCTGATCCTGGAGGTCGAACTGACCCGGCTCGGCGCCCGCTACGAGAAGGCCGAGGCGATCTGGGACTCCCACGTCGTCGTCGACCGCCGGCTCACCACCGGCCAGAACCCGTACTCCTCCAAGGCCCTCGCCGAGACCTTCTTAGCGCAGCTCGCGAAGGGCTGACAGGCCCCCGCACCCCGACACGGAAGGCAGCCATGACCAAGCGTGAGCTGAGCGGCCAGCCCCTCGCCAACCCCGGGAAACTCTTCATCGGCGGCAGATGGGTCCCGTCCCGGGACGGCCGGACCGAACCCGACGTCAGCCCCGTGGACGGCCGGGAGATCGTGCCGGTGGCCCAGGCCACCGCCGCCGACGCGGACGCGGCCGTGGCCGCCGCCCGGGCGGCGTACGAGGAAGGCCCGTGGAGCAGACTCTCCGCCCAGGAACGCGCGCTGCGGCTGAACCGGGTCGGGGAGCTCATCGAGCGGGACCTGGAGGAGATCGCCCTGCTGGAGACGGTGGACATGGGCAAACCGTTCGCCTTCTCCAGCACCGTCGACGCCCCCATGGCCGCCCAGCTCATGCACTACTACGCGGGCGCGGTCACCCGCGTCGACGGCTCGTCCCGGGCGCCGGCCGGCGGGCAGCTCGCCTACACCCTGCGCGAACCGCTGGGGGTGGTGTGCGCCATCACCCCCTTCAACTTCCCGCTGCTGCTCTCGATGACCAAGATCGCCCCGGCCCTCGCCGCGGGCAACACGGTCGTCCACAAGCCCTCCCCGGCCACCCCGCTCACCGCCCTCAAGATCGCCGAGCTCTTCCAGGAGGCGGAGATCCCCGACGGGGTGCTGAACGTCATCACCGGACCGGGCGTGGAACTGGGCGAGACCCTCACCGACCACCCCGGCATCGACAAGATCGCCTTCACCGGCTCCACCGCGGTCGGCCAGTCGATCATCCGCAAATCGGCCGGCACCCTCAAGAAGGTGACGATGGAGCTCGGCGGCAAGTCCGCCAACATCGTCTTCGCCGACGCCGACCTGGACGCCGCCGAGGAGCTCGCCTTCTTCGGCATCTACTACAACAAGGGCGAGATCTGCACCGCCGGCTCCCGGCTGCTCCTGCAGCGCCCGGTCCACGACGAACTCGTCGAACGCCTGGTCCGCCGGGCCGCCGCCCTCAAACCCGGCGACCCCCGCGACCCGGCGACCCTGTTCGGGCCGCTCGCCCACCGCGGGCAGTTCGAGAAGGTCAGCTCGTACATCGAGATCGGGGAGAAGGAAGGCGCCGTCCTGCGGACCGGCGGCACCGGCTGGACCCCCGAGGGGGCCTCCAGCCAGGGCCTGTACTTCCTGCCGACCGTCTTCACCGGGGTCGACAACAGCATGCGCATCGCCCAGGAGGAGATCTTCGGCCCGGTGCTGTCGATCATCCCCTTCGACACCGAAGAAGACGCCATCCGCATCGCCAACGACAGCGCGTACGGACTGGCGGCCGGCGTGCACACCAAGGACCTGCGCCGGGCCCACCGGGTCGCCTCGCAGATCAAGGCGGGCACCGTCTGGGTCAACTGCTACAACCAGTACGACCCCTCCGTGCCGTACGGCGGCTACAAGGCCTCCGGTTACGGCCGTGAGTGCGGGCCCGAATCCCTCGAGAGCTACACCCAGACCAAGTCGGTCTGGATCGGCATGGACTGAGGAGCGTCAATGCGGACAGGCATCATCGGCACCGGCCGGATCGGCACGGTCCTCGCACGGATCCTCGTCGCCGCCGGCCACGAGGTCGTCCTCGCAGGCGCCCGCGGGCCGCAGGCCCTGGCCCCGCTGGTGGCCGAACTCGGCGCCGCGGCTTCGGCGGCGCACCCCGCCGAAGCCGCGGGCCGGGCCGACCTGGTGGTGCTGATGGTGCCGTTCGACCACGTACGGGGGCTGCTGCCGCCGCACGTGGTGCAGGACAAGGTCCTCGTGGACGCGACCAACGCGTTCGGCGGGCCCGGTACCCCCGCCGATCTCGGCGGACGCGGCTCCAGCGACCTGGTCGCCGAGTGGTACCCCGGCGCCCGGGTCGTGAAATCCCTGAACACCATGCATTTCGAGACCCTCGCCGTGGCCGGTACCGCAGGGGGCGAACGACTGGCCCATTTCACGGCGGGCGACGACGGGAAATCGAAGGAAATCGTCGCGGGAATCATTTCGGATCTCGGATTCGCCCCCGTCGACACCGGCCCGCTGCACTCCGGAGGAATTCTCCAACAGCCCGGCGGACCCCTCTTCAACCGGCCGCTCACGGAAGCGCAGGCGCTCGCATGGATCTCTCACTGAACGTGAACGGAAGACCCGAGCAGTTCTCGGCCCCGCCGAACGAACTGCTCGTGGAACGGCTGCGCGACGGCCTGGGACTGACCGGGACCAAAGTCGGCTGCGACACCGGCCAGTGCGGCACGTGCGTCGTCCGCCTCGACGGCAGGTCCGTCAAGAGCTGCCTGGTCCTCACCGCAGCGGCCGCCGGCGCCCGGGTGACCACCATCGAGGGCGTCACCACCCGAGGTGGCGAGCTCACCGGTCTCCAGGAGGCCCTGCGCGAAGAGCACGGCACCCAGTGCGGCTTCTGCACCCCCGGCATGGTCATGGCCCTCGGGGAACTCGTCGACAACACCGCCGACCGCGAGGCCCCCACCGAGCCGGAGATCCGTGAGTGGCTCACCGGCAACCTGTGCCGGTGCACCGGCTACCACAGCGTCGTACGCGGAGTGCAGCGCGCCTGCTCCGCCGCCCGCGCCGGGGAACCGGCAGCCGAGGCCGCCGCCGCGCCCGGACAGGAGGTGTGAGGCCGTGACCGCTGTGACGGGGGAGAGCGCTCTCCAGGGCAACGGAGTGCTGGGACAGCCGCTGGACATCCGCGAGGATCCGCAGCTGCTGCGCGGCGAAGCCACGTACGTCGCGGACATCGACCTGCCGGACACCGCGCACATGGCCATCCTCGGCAGTCCGGTGGCCCACGCACGGATCGTGTCCATCGAGACCAAGGCCGCGCAGGAGCTGCCCGGCGTACTGAAAGTGGCCACCGCGGCCGACTTCACCGACGTCATGCCGTTGCCCTGCATCTGGATACCCGGCGGGGTCGAGAGCCACTTCCCGCCCCACCCCTACGGGCTTCCCGGCGCCCGCCCGGTCCTGACCGGTGACCGCGTCCGGCACGTCGGCGACCCGATCGCCGTGGTCGTCGCCGAAACCCCGCGCCAGGCCGCCGCGGCCCTGGCCGCCATCGCGGTCGAGTACGAACCGCTGCCCGTGGTCACCCGCGCCGACGAGGCCCTGGCCGAGGGCGCGCCCCAGCTGCACGAGGCCGTCCCCGGCAACCTGAACGCGTACTGGACCTGCGGCGACAAGGACCGCACCGACGCGGCCATCGCCGAGGCCGAGGTCACCGTCGAACTCGACCTCGTCAACCAGCGCACCATCAACAGCCCCATCGAGCCCCGCGGGGCCGTCGGCGACTTCGACGCCACCACCGGCGAGTACACCCTCTACGCCTCCACCCAGGGCCCGCACAACCACCGCTTCCTGCTCGCCGCGCTGGTCCTCGGCATCCCCTTCAACAAGCTGCGCGTGATCGCGCCGACCGTGGGCGGGAGCTTCGGCACCAAGGGCTACCTCTACCCCGACATGGCGCTGGTCCTGCTGCTCTCCAAGGCGCTCGGCCGCCCCGTGAAGTGGGTGGACACCCGCACCGGCCTGATGAACTCCACCGTCCAGGGCCGCGACCACCGCCAGCACGTCACCCTCGCCGGCACCCGCGACGGCCGCATCACCGCCGTGCGCGCCACCAGCCACGCCAACCTGGGCGCGTACCCCTCCACCATCGGCCCCGGCGTCGCCACCGCCCTGATGGGCCGCTCCATCAGCGGCATGTACGACATCGACGCCGCCTTCTGCGAGGTCTACGCCGCCTTCACCAACACCGTCCCGCTCGGCGCCCAGCGCGGCAGCGGGCGCGCCGAGGCCGCCTTCCTGATGGAGCGCCTCGTCGACCGGTACGCCTTCGAGATCGGCATGGACCCGGCGGCCGTGCGGCGCAAGAACCTGGTGCCGAAGGAGAAGTTCCCCTACGACAACGGGCTCGGCTGGACCTACGACTCCGGTGACTACCAGCTGAACTTCGACAAGGCGATCGAGCTGTCGGGGTACGCCGACATGCCCGCCCGCAAGGCGCAGGCCCGCGCCCGCGGCAAGCGCCTCGGCGTCGGCATCGCCTCCTACGTCGCCATCTGCGGGGTCGGCCCCTCCACGAGGATGTCCAAGGAGGGCATGCTCGGCGGCACCTGGGAGAGCGCGAACATCCGCGTCCACCCCACCGGCGAGGTCACCGTGACCGTCGGCTCCGCCTCCACCGGCCAGAGCCACGCCACCGTGTTCGCGCAGGTGGCCGCCGACGAACTCGGCATCGACCCGGCGCAGGTCCAGGTCCTGGAGGGGGACACGCAAAAGGCCCCGTACGGGCAGGGCACCTACGGCTCGCGCTCCTACAGCATGGCCGCGCCGGCCGTCGCCCTCACCGCCCGCAAACTCAAGGCGAAGCTGGTCAAGGCGGGAGCCGTCTTCCTCGGGGTCCCCGAGGACAAGGTCGTCTACGCGGGCGGCGGCGTCCACGAAGAGGGCAACGAGGAGAACGCGAAGACCTTCGCCGAGCTGGCGATGGCCATGTGGTACGGCTGGGGGCTGCCCCCCGAGATCGAACCCGCCCTCGACGAGACCACCCACTTCGACCCGCCGGACTTCAACTACCCCTTCGGGACGCACGTCGCGGTGGTCGAGATCGACGAACTGACCGGCGAGACCGAGGTGGTGGCCTACACCGCCGTGGACGACGCCGGCAACATCGGCAACCCGAAGATCGTCCACGGTCAGATCGAGGGCAGCATCGTCCACGGCCTGGGCCAGGCCCTCATGGAGGCCGCCGAGTACGACGAGGACGGGCTGCTCATCAGCTCCGACCTCAGCCACTACGCCCTGCCGCGCGCCGCCGACGTGCCCTTCTTCGCCCTGGACAAGACGACCACGCCGAGCCCGCACAACCCGCTCGGCGCCAAGGGGGCCGGCGAGATCGCCACCGTGCCCCCGGCCGCCGCCGTCGTCAACGCCGTCGTGGACGCCCTCTCCGACCTGGGCGTCCGGCACATCGACATGCCCCTCACCCCCGAGAAGGTCTGGCGCCGCCTGAGAGGGGAAGCCCAGTGATCCTCACCGAGTTCGACTACGTACGGCCCGTCGGCCTCGAAGAGGCGCTGGCCCTCCTCGCCGGCACCCCCGGTGCGCGGGCCCTGGCCGGCGGCCAGAGCCTGCTGCCCGACCTGCGCACCGGCGCCGCCCGGGCCCGCCTGCTGGTCGACGTACGGCACCTGGAGGAACTCCGCGGCGTCGAGACCGCCCCGGACGGGACGCTGCGGATCGGGGCGCTGACCACGCTCGCCGAACTCGCGGCCCATCCGATGGTGCTGGCGCAGGCCCCGGAGATCGCCGCCGCGGCCCGGGCCAACGGCGACCCCCAGGTCCGCAACCTCGGCACCACCGGGGGGAACCTGGCGGCCACCGGCCGGGCCACCGACCTGCCGGTCGCGGCCATCGCCGCGGGCGCAGAGGCGGAACTGGCCGGGCGCCGGGGACGCTCCACGGTGACGGCCGAGGAACTCGCCGCCTCCGGAGTGCCGGCGGACACCGTGATCACGGCCCTGCTGGTGCCGCCCGGGGGACCGGCGGGCGCCTTCGAGAAGAGCGCCGACCGGGCCACCCGCTACCCGCTGTGCGCGAGCGCCGTACGCCTCACCGAAGACGGTCCCCGCATCGCGGTCACCGGAGCCACCGCCCGCGCCCTGCGCCTGCGCGGGGTCGAGGACCGGCTGGGCGGGGGCCCGTACACCACGGACAACGTGCTCGCGGCCTTCCGCGCCGAGCCCCGGGAGCTGTTCGTCCCGGGCCGCGGCACCTCGGCCGAGTACCTCGGCCACCTCGCGGGGGTCCTGACCGCCCGCGCACTGGCGAGGGCCCAGGCGCACGCCTGATCACCGCCCACCACGGGGGAGTTGACAAGAGTGGCCGAACCGACCAAGACGACCACGGGGGACATCGTGCACCCGGCCGGCCGGCGGGCCGGTGCGCCCAGAGGCTCCGGCTTCTGGGTGGTGGGCGCGGTCCTCGTCCTGCTCATGCTCTCCTCCTCCGTGCCCTCCGCCCTCTACGTGCTCTACCAGCAGAGATGGGGGCTGTCGGCGGGCACCATCACGGTGGTCTTCGCCCTGTACGCCGTCACCGTCCTGGCAGGGCTGCTGCTGTTCGGGTCGCTGTCCGACACCCTCGGACGGCGGCCCGTGCTGGGCGCCGCACTGGTCCTCGCGATCGTGTCCATGGGCCTGTTCGCCGGGGCCCAGGGGCTCGGACTGCTCCTCGCCGCCCGCGCCGTACAGGGGCTCGCGGTCGGCCTGGCCACCGGGGCGATGGGCGCGGCCCTGCTCGAGCTGACCCCGCGCTCCAAACCCGCACTCGGCGCCCAGGTCAACAGTGCGGGCCCCACCGTCGGCATCGGGCTCGGCGGCCTGGGCGCCGGATTCCTCGTCCAGTACGGGCCCGCACCGACCGTACTGAGCTACGCCCTGCTCGTCGGGGCCTTCGCGCTCACCCTGGTCGGGGTGGTCCGGATGGGCGAGAGCGCACCAGGGCTGCAGGGCGGCCGTTTCCGGGTCGTCCCGCGCCGCATCCGGATACCGCCGGGCACGGGCGGCCGGTTCGCCGTCCTGGTGCTCACGATCGTCGCCGTCTGGTCGGTCGGAGGCTTCTACCTCTCGCTCGGCCCGCACCTGGCCCTGTCCCTGCTCCGCAGCACCAACTACCTGGTCGGCGGCGCCACCGTCGCCCTGCTCGCGGGCGCCGCGACCGGCGCACAGCTGCTGCTCGGCCGCACCGAGGCGCTGCGCACGGCGGTCATCGGGCTGCTGGGGCTGCTGGCCGGCCTGGCGCTGGTGCTGCTGGCGCTCGGGCTGGGCTCCGCGCCCGTCTTCCTCATCGCCACGGCCGTGCTGGGCAGCGGCTGGGGCGCCGCCTTCCTGGGCTCCTTCCGCGCCCTCAGCACGCTCGCCGAGCCCGAACACCGCGGCGAACTCACCGCCGCCGTCTACGTGTTCGCCTACCTCGCCATGAGCGTCCCGTCGGTGCTCGCCGGAATGCTGACCAACATCCACGGCCTGCACCGCACCTCGGTCGGCTTCATGGCCGTCGTCGCCGGGGTGTGCGCGCTGGCCCTGATCGTCACCTTGCGGCTGTCCGCCCGTACGCGGGCAGAGGGGAGTACGGCATGAGCGACCCGGAGTTGCGGTCCGCCCTGCGCGAGCTGGAGATCTTCGCCGGTCTCACCGAGGAGCAGCTGGACTGGCTGGTCTCGGTCACCGAGCCCCGGGTGCTGGCCGACGGCGACGTGCTCTTCCGCGACGGGGACGAGGCCACCTGCTTCCACGTGCTGCTCGCGGGAGGCCTCGTCGTCACCAAGGTCATCGACGGCCGGGAGGAAGTGCTCACCCGCCACTCCACCGAGGAGGAGAGCGCCGCGGCCGAGGAGCACGACGGCAAGCCCTCCGCCGCGCACCGTTTCACCGGGGAGCTGCCGCTGCTGACGGACGGCTCCTACGTGGCCACCGCGTCCGCGTCCGGTCCCGCGACCACCGTCGTCGGCTACCCCAAGCCGGTGTTCTTCGAGATGCTGTCCCGCTGCCACGGCGTGGCCGCCGTGCTGCTGCCCGTACTTGCCTGGCGGATCAAGTCCTCCGAGGTGCAGGCCCGCAAACGGGCCACCGTGGAGGCACTGGGCACCCTCGCGGCGGGCCTCGCGCACGAGCTGAACAACCCGGCGGCCGCGGTGGCGCGCGCGGCGCAGGAGCTCGCCCCCGCCCTGGAGCGGCTGACCCGCACCGCGCACGCCTGGGGCGCGGCCGCCTCGGGGGCCGAACGCTCCCTGCTGGACCGGCTCACCGACGAGCTGGACAAACTGCCGCCGCCGCAGACCTCCGACCCGCTGGCGCAGGCGGACGCCGAGGAGGAGATCACCGACTGGGCCGAGGAGGCGGGCACCGAGCGGCCGGGGCTGCTCGGCTCGGGCGTCTCGGACCTCGGCCTGGAGCTGGGCTGGCTGCTGGAGCGGCTGGAGGGGATCGGGGAGCCGGCCCTGCCGGCCGCCCTGGACCACCTGGCGGCGCTGCTGGAGATCCGCTCCCTGGCCGCCGAGCTGCGGGCCGCGGGCCCGCGCATCTCCCAGCTCGTCGCCGCCACCCGCGATTACGCCAATCTCGACCGCGCCCCCGAACAGCGCTTCCCGGTGACGGAAGGACTGGAGAACACGCTGGTCGTGCTCCGGTCGAAGCTCTCCGGCATCACCGTGGTGCGTGAGTACGAACCCGGCCTGCCCGAACTGACGGGCTATCCAGGCGAGTTGAACCAGGTGTGGACCAACCTCGTCGACAACGCGGCCGAGGCCATGGAAGGGGCCGGCACCCTCACCCTGCGCGCCCGGGCGGAGGGCGTGTGCATGGTCGTGGAGGTCGTCGACACCGGCCGGGGCATCCCCGAGGACGTCCTGCCGCGGATCTTCGAGCCCTTCTACACCACCAAGGACGTGGGGAAGGGGACGGGGCTGGGGCTGCACCTCAGCTACCGGATCGTGACCCAGCGCCACCACGGGTCGCTCGCGGCCCGCTCCCGTCCGGGGGAGACCCGGATGGTCGTCCGGCTGCCGCTCGCCACACCGCCGGCGGCGACCGCCGCCGGTTCCCGCACCAGTTGAGCCACCACCAGCCCAGAGAGTGGAGACGCACATGGCCACGTACGACATCTCCAAGCTGCACCCGGTCTTCGTCCGCCAGATGGAGGCGCTCGCCGCCCTCGACATCGAGGCGGTCATGAAGAACTACACGGACGACGCCGTGCTCCTGCGCTTCGAAGGGGCCTCGGTGGGCATCGAGGCCGTCCGCGAGACGTTCACCGGCTACCTCTCGGTCAAGCCCACGCTGGTCGAACTCCAGGAGTACATCGAGACCGAGGACACGATCTTCTACCGCGCGATCATGAACCTGAACGGTCAGCCGGAGCACGCGTTCGGGACACTTGTGGTCCGCGATGGCCGGATCTGGCGTCAGACCGCCGGGTTCGGCAGCTGAACCCCGAGAACTGGGTAGCGTGTGCGGGGAGAGCGGGGGCAGCGCTCTCCCCGCACACGCGGAACGAGTGACAAAGGGGAGCCAATGGAGCGCGAAACCGGACGCGTCGAGGCATTCAGCGACGGCGTGTTCGCCATCGTCATCACCATTCTCGTTCTGGAACTGAAAGTTCCGAAAGAAACGGGATCGGAGTTCTGGAGCGGGGTGTGGGAGCAGTGGCCGCATTACGCCGCCTATGTGGTGAGTTTCCTCATCATCGGCGTGATGTGGGTGAACCACCACACCATCTTCAGTCACCTCAAACGGGTCGACCGCCCGCTGTTGTTCCTGAATCTCCTGGTGCTGATGGTGGTGTCGGTGATCCCGTACACCACCACCGTGCTCGCCGAACACCTCATGGAGGAGGGCGGATCGGCCAACGCGGCCGCCATCCTCTACAGTTCGGTCACCGTGGCGTACGCCCTGGCCTTCCTCGCCTTCTGGTGGTACGTCACGCGGGTCGGCCACCTCTTCCACGAACGGGTGGACAAAGAAGGCGCCCGGGCGACCCGAATGCGGTTCGGCCTGGGGGCGGTCGCCTACCCCATGACGGTGCTCCTGTCCTTTTTCTCCGCACCGCTCACTCTGGTCGCACACTTCCTGATCGCGCTCTACTATGCGGCGAACCAGATCCCGATCCCACTCGTGGTAGAGGAAGAGCGGCTCGCAACTGCCGGCGACCTCAGGAAGTAGCCGCCCTGGCCTACGGCCGTTCTCCGCGGTCAAGTAGGGTATTGGATCTAGCTGGTCGCGGGGGAGGCCCAGATGGCTCGCGTAGTCCTGCCGGAGGATTCCGCAAAGGAAATCTCCGAGTTGATCGACGTCCTGATCTCTTTGTTCTTCGAGTCATTACCCCGGCGGGACCAGCGAAACTGGGCCCGCGTATATCTCAACGGTCTCGTGCGGACCAACGGGAAGAAAACGATCCGCAACCTCGCCGGGACCGGGGCCAGTTCCGTCGAACAGAGCCTCCAGCAGTTCATCAGCAAGTCCCCGTGGGACTGGACCCCCGTACGCCGCTCCCTCGCCCAGCACATCGAACGCACCGCCCAGCGACCGCTGGCCTGGGTGGTGCAGCCGATGGTCATCGAGAAGGCCGGCGACCGCTCCGTCGGCGTGGGCCGCCAGTTCGTCCCCCAGCTCGGCCGCACCGCCAACTGCCAGCAGGCGGGCGGCATCTGGCTCGCCTCCAGCGAGGCCAGCTTCCCGGTCGAATGGACCCTCACCCTCCCCGGGCCCTGGACCAGCGAACTGCTGCGCCGGCGCCGGGCCGGCATCCCCGACACGGCGCGCTCGCTCACCCCCGCCCAGGACGCCGTGCACGCAGTCCAGCGCATGGCCGCCACCTGGCAGCTCCAGCGGCGCCCGGTGGTGATGGAGGTCTCCAACAGCGACCTCCCGCAGTGCATCGAGTCCTTCGCGCTCCAGGACATCCCCTTCGTCTTCAAGGTCGACGGCTCACTGCCCGTCTCCTTCGGCGGGTCCGGACGCCACAAGCCCGGACCGCACACCGCGCCGGCCCGGGAACTCATCGACTCCCTGCGCTCCCAGCGCCGGGTCGTCGAATGGACCCGCCACGGCCGCGCCGAAGGCGCGGTGACCCTGCTGACCTCGGCTTCCATCCTCGCCACTCCCGGCGAGGACCGGCCCGCCCCCGCGCCGCCCACCCCGCTGCTGCTCGTCGGGGCCTGGACGGAGGCCGCCCTGCTGCCGTCGGAGTTCTGGATCACCAATATCGGGGACCGGCCGCTCGCCCAGCTCTTCCTGCTGGCCAAGCTCACCGACCGGGTCTCCCTCGACTTCGCCGAGACCTGCGAACCCGTCGGGATCCGCGACTTCGAGGGCCGCTCCTTCCGCGGGTGGCACCACCACGCCACCCTCGCCAGCGTCGCCCACGCCGCCCGGCTGCTGGGCAGCGCCGGCACCCGCCTTCCCGAACCCGCGGCCCTGCCCTACCAGGGCCCGGCCCGGCCCCGCCCGGCGGCCGTCCTGCCGCCGAGGCCGCTCATACCCGGGCAGGTCGCACGCCGGGAGTACATACGCTGATGCTCGACATCGCGGGGGAACTGCGCACCTGGTGCGCCGAGCGGCGCGACTTCGCGCTCGCCACCGTCATCGCCGTCAGCGGGAGCGCGCCGCGCGGCCCCGGTGCCTCGCTGGCCGTCGACGCCGCCGGCACCGCCCTCGGCTCCCTGTCCGGGGGCTGCGTCGAGTCCGCCGCCCACGAGCTGTGCCTGGAGGCGATCGCCACCGGGGAGGGGGGCGTCCACCGCTTCGGGTACAGCGACGACGACGCCTTCGCGGTAGGGCTGACCTGCGGTGGGGTCCTGGACGTGCTGATCACCCCGGTACGCGGGCACGACCCCGTGCGCCCCGTCCTGCGCGCGGTGCTCGACCACGCCGAGGCCGGCACCCGCACCGCGCTCGCCCGGGTGGTCGCCGGGCCGCCCCGGCAGCTCGGCCGGGCGCTGGCCGTCCACGCCGACGGCTCCTACGAGGGCCACCTGGGCGGCGGCCCCGACCTGGACCGGGCCGCCGCCGAACGGGTACGGGACCTGCTGCTCGCCGGGCGGACCGGCACCGCCGAGCTGGGCACGGCCGGCGGGCTGTGCGGGCAGCCCCTGACCCTGTTGGTCGAGTCGGCCGCCGAGCCGCCCCGGCTGATCGTCTACGGGGCCATCGACTTCGCCGCCGCCCTGGCGCGGATCGGGGCCTTCCTGGGGCACCGGGTCACCGTCTGCGACGCCCGGGCCGTCTTCGCCACCCCGGCCCGCTTCCCCGGCGCCGACGAGGTCGTCGTCCAGTGGCCGCACCGCCACCTCGCCGCCGAATGGGAGGCGGGCCGCCTCGACGCCCGTACCGCCGTCTGCGTCCTGACCCACGACGCGAAGTTCGACGTACCGCTGCTGGCCCTCGCCCTGCGGCTGCCGCTCGCGTACGTGGGGGCCATGGGGTCGCGGCGCACCCACGCCGAGCGGGCCGCCCGGCTGCGGGAGGAGGGCCTGTCCGAGGCCGCGCTGGCCCGGCTGCGCTCACCCATCGGCCTGGACCTGGGCGGCGGCACCCCCGAGGAGACCGCCCTCGCCATCGCCGCCGAATTCACCGCCGTCCGCCACGGCGGAACCACGACTCCCCTGGCCGCCCGGCCCGGCCCGGTGCACCGGCGGGTGCTCCCGGTGGGCGGGCCGGCCGGGCGGGGATGACGCGACCTGGAGGAACGGACCACCCGGTCCTTTATGTCCTGGAGGATCGGACCGGGCTGCATGAACACCGGGTCGTGGGAGAATGAAGTACGTGCGTTTCCTCGGCTGACCCGTCGAGGGCCAACTCCGATCGACTGGGATGTTCAGCACGTGCGTTTCCTCAATGACCAGAAGCCGCCGTACGACCTGACGTACGACGATGTGTTCATGGTGCCGAGCCGGTCCGCGGTCGGTTCCCGTCAGGGCGTCGACCTCTCCTCGCCCGACGGCACCGGCACCACCATTCCGCTCGTCGTGGCCAACATGACCGCCATCGCGGGACGCCGGATGGCCGAGACCGTCGCCCGCCGCGGCGGCCTCGTCGTCATCCCGCAGGACATCCCGATCGAGGTCGTCACCGACGTCATCTCCTGGGTCAAGACCCGCCACCTCGTGCTGGACACCCCCATCACCCTGGCGCCCACCCAGACCGTCGCCGACGCCCTGTCCCTGCTGCCCAAGCGGGCCCACGGCGCCGGAGTCGTCGTCGACGCCGACAACCGGCCCGTCGGCGTCGTCACCGAGCACGACCTGAGCGGCGTGGACCGCTTCACGCAGCTCTCCGAGGTCATGTCGAAGGAGCTGCTGCTCATCGACGCCGGCATCGACCCCCGCGAGGCCTTCAACAAGCTGGACGCCGGTCACCGCAAGCTGGCCCCGGCCGTCGACGAGGACGGCAGGCTCGTCGGCATCCTGACCCGCAAGGGCGCCCTGCGCGCGACCCTGTACACCCCGGCGACCGACGCCAACGGCAAGCTGCGCATCGCCGCGGCCGTCGGCATCAACGGCGACTTCGTCGGCAAGGCCAAGCAGCTGCTCGACGCGGGCGTGGACACGCTCGTCATCGACACGGCCCACGGCCACCAGGAGTCGATGATCAGCGCGATCAAGGCCGTCCGCGCGCTGGACCCGCACGTCCCGATCGTGGCGGGCAACATCGTCGCCGCCGAGGGCGTCAAGGACCTGATCGACGCCGGTGCGGACATCATCAAGGTCGGTGTGGGCCCCGGCGCCATGTGCACCACCCGCATGATGACCGGTGTGGGCCGCCCGCAGTTCTCGGCGGTGCTGGAGTGCGCCGCCGAGGCCAAGAAGTACGGCAAGCACGTGTGGGCCGACGGCGGCGTCCGCCACCCGCGCGACGTGGCGATGGCGCTGGCCGCCGGTGCGTCCAACGTGATGATCGGCTCCTGGTTCGCCGGGACGTACGAGTCCCCGGGCGACCTCCAGCAGTCCGCCGACGGCCGGTTCTACAAGGAGTCGTTCGGCATGGCGTCCGCGCGCGCCGTGCAGAACCGCACCTCGGAGGAGTCCGCGTACGACCGGGCGCGCAAGGGCCTGTTCGAGGAGGGCATCTCCACCTCGCGGATGTTCCTGGACCCCGCGCGGCCCGGCGTCGAGGACCTGATCGACTCGATCATCGCCGGCGTGCGGTCTTCCTGCACGTACGCGGGCGCGGGTTCCCTCGCGGAGTTCGAGGAGAAGGCCGTGGTCGGCGTCCAGTCGGCGGCCGGCTACGCGGAGGGCAAGCCCCTGCACGCCAGCTGGAGCTGACCCGCACCGCCCCGTGGCCCCGCCCCCCTCCGCCAGGACGGGGGGCGGGGCCACGGGCATGCCCGGACGTGATGCGCTCAAACCCGGTCGGGCCGCTCCCCGGGCCCCGACGGGTGGACGCCCGGGCGGTACTTGGGGATCCGGACCGTGACCTTCATCCCGGCGCCGATCCCCGTCTCGATGACGAGTCCGTAGTCGTCCCCGTAGACCTGCCGCATCCGCTCGTCCACGTTCGGCAGCCCCACCCCGGACGAGGAACCCGTCCGCTCACCGGCCAGGATGCGGCGCAGCAGGGCGGGATCCATCCCGACGCCGTTGTCCTCGATGGTCAGCACCGCCTCCGGACCCGCGTCCCGGGCGGCGATGGTGATCCGGCACCGGGCGGTGGAGTCCTCCAGCCCGTGCCTGACCGCGTTCTCCACCAGCGGCTGCAGGCACAGGAACGGCAGGGCCACCGGCAGCACCTCCGGCGCCACCTGCAAGGTCACCGTCAGCCGGTCGCCGAACCGGGCCCCGGCCAGGGCCAGGTACTGCTCGATGGAACGCAACTCCTCGGCGAGCGTGGTGAAATCGCCGTGCCGCCGGAACGAGTACCGGGTGAAGTCGGCGAACTCCAGCAGCAGTTCCCGCGCCCGCTCCGGGTCGGTGCGCACGAACGAGGCGATCGCCGCGAGGGAGTTGAAGATGAAGTGCGGGGAGATCTGCGCCCGCAGCGCCTTGATCTCCGCCTCCATCAGCCGGGTCCGCGACCGGTCGAGCTCCGACAGCTCCAGCTGGACCGACACCCAGCGCGCCACCTCCGTCGCGGCGCGCACCAACACCGCCGACTCCCGCGAGCCGTACGCCACGAGCGCGCCCAGCACCCCGTCCTCACCCGTCAGCGGGGCGAACACCGCCCACTTGAGGGGGCAATCGGGCCGCTGGCAGTCCGTGCGCAGGCTCATGCTCCGCCCCGACTCCAGCATCCGCGCCACCCGGGCCATCGCCCGCCGCTCGTGGTGGTCGGCGCCCGGCCCGTCCCAGGCCAGCACCGCCTCCCGGTCCGTGAGGCACAGCGCCTCGGTACCGAGCAGCGAGCGCAGCCGCCGGGCCGCCTTGCGGGCGGCGTCCTCGGTCAGCCCCGCCCGCAGCGGGGGAGCGGCCAGCGAAGCGGTGTGCAGGGTGTGGAAGGTGGCCCGCTCGACGGGGGTGCCCAGGTCCAGCCCCGTGGCCCGCTCCTTGCGCCGGGCCTGCCACCTGCCGCCGGCCCAGCCGAGGGCCGGCAGGGCCGCCGCGCCCAGCAGCGCCAACGCCGAGGGCACCGCCCCCGTCACGGCCTGTGTCACCGCCCCGTCCACCGCGCGCCCCCGCTCCGGTCCCCGGCGACGTCCTCCGGCAGGTGCAGCCGGGCCAGCGTCGCCGCCGTACCGGCGGGGACGCGGGAACGGGTGGCCAGGGACACCGCCACCATCGTCAGGAACCCCAGCGGGACCGACCACACCGCCGGCCACGCCAACAGGGTGTGCGCCCAGCCCGCCGGCACGAGCCCGACCCGGGTCGCCACCACCGCTCCCAGCGCCGCCCCGCCACCGGTGACCAGCCCCGCCACCGCGCCCGGCGGGGTCAGTCCCCGCCACCAGATGCCCAGCACCAGCAGCGGGCAGAACGACGACGCCGACACCGCGAAGGCCAGCCCCACCGCGTCCGCCACCGGCACGTCCGCCGAGGCCACCGCCCCCACCAGCGGCACCAGCATCGCCACCACCACCGCGAACCGGAACGTCCGCACCCGCCGCCCCGGCAGCACGTCCTGGTGCAGCACCCCGGCCACCGCCATCGTCAGCCCCGACGCGGTGGACAGGAACGCCGCGAAGGCGCCCCCGGCCAGCAGCGCCCCCAGCAGCTCCCCGAGCAGCCCGCCCAGCATCCGCCCCGGCAGCACGAGCACCGCGGCGTCGGCGTCCCCCGTCAGGGCCAGCTCGGGCGCGTAGATCCGGCCCAGCGCCCCGTACACCGGCGGCAGCAGGTAGAACACCCCGACCAGGCCGAGCACCACCAGCGTGGTGCGGCGGGCGGTCCGCCCGTCGGGGCTGGTGTAGAACCGCACCGCGACGTGCGGCAGGCCCATCGTGCCGAGGAACGTGGCCAGGACCAGCCCGTACGTGGCGTACAGCTGGTGGTGGTGCCGGTTGCCGGACAGCGGCTCCGACCAGCTCGACACGCCCAGCCCCGCCTCCGCCCGGGCATCGGGCACCACGCTGTCCGGGGTGAACCGGAGCAGCGCGCGGGCCCGTACGGTGTGCTGCCCGGCGGCCAGCGTCACCGGCTGCCCCGTGTACGAGCGGCCGTCCACCAGCCCCGTCACCGTCAGCGTGAGTGGCGCGCCCAGCGTGATCCGCATGTCCTGGGCGGCGGTGACGGCGGTGTGCTCGCGGAACACCGCCGGGGCGTCGAAGGTGGCCCGCGGCGCCCCGTCCGCGGCCCAGGCACCGATCAGGAAGAACGCGGGGACCAGCAGGGCGGTGAACTTGAGCCAGTACTGGAAGGCCTGCACGAAGGTGATGCTGCGCATCCCGCCCGCCCCCACGGCCGCCGTGACCACCGTCGCGACGACGACGCCCCCCACCCAGTGCGGGGCCCCGGTCAGGATCTTCAACGTCAGCCCGGCCCCTTGCAGTTGGGGCAGCAGGTACAGCCAGCCGACGCCGACCACGAACAGCACCGCGATCCGCCGCACGGCCCGGGACTCCAGCCGGGCCTCGGCGAAGTCCGGCAGGGTGTACGCGCCCGAGCGCCGCAACGGGGCCGCCACCAGGACCAGCAGCACCAGGTACCCGGCCGTGTACCCCACGGGGTACCAGAGCATCTCGGGCCCCTGGAGCAGCACGAGCCCCGCGATCCCGAGGAAGGAGGCGGCGGAGAGGTACTCGCCGCTGATGGCCGCCGCGTTGAGGCGGGGGCCGACGGTGCGCGAAGCCACGTAGAAGTCGGAGGTGGTACGGGATATGCGCAGCCCCAGCGCGCCGACCAGCACGGTGACCAGGACGACGACGGTGACCGCGGTCAGCGCGTACGTCTGGTTCACCGGCACGTCCTTCGGCAGGCTGAGGGGTCCGGCGAGTGTACGCAGCGCCGTACGCCGGGCGACAGACGCGATCAGGCACGAAGGTGGCCGAACGGCGTGCCCCGGGCCGGGGGTGGGCGGGGGTTCGGCGGCGGGGCCCAGGCGGCGGGGCTCAGACGGCGGGGTCGCGGTGCTCCGCACAGTCCCGCAGGGCGATCTCCAGCTCCACGTACGACTCTTCGGCCCGACGGAAGGCCAGCGTCAGTGCCGCCTCCGCACGCGGCGGCAACTGCCGCCGGGCCCCGTCCTGGGCCTCGTACAGCACGTCGGCCCAGCGTGCCGCCACGCTGCGCAGCCGGGCCAGCAGGGCCTCGGCCTCGACGGGGCCGGCGGGCCGGGTGCGCGGCAGTCCGGTGAGCGCGTCCAGCAGTGCCTGGATGTCGGGCATGTGCGGGGCTCCTCCCGGACCGGAAGATCCACGATACGCGCGGGCTGCCCGGACGGTGCGGGTACCGTCCACCGCTGCGGCCGACGGGCCCGGGGCGTCGCCGTACGCCCGTCCCGGCGCGACGAACGGCGACCGGCGCGCGCCGGACGGTCGGCGGGCGCCGGTCGCCGCGGGCCCGGCGGCGGGGCCGGTCCGGGGCGTCCGTCAGCCGGTCGCGTGCCGCATCAGCAGGTCCCGCAGCTCCCGCGAGTGGCGGCGGCTGACCTGGAGCTCCGCCGACCCCACGCGGACGCTGGTGGTTCCCCCGTCGAGCCGCAGTTCGTCGATCCGGCCGAGAGCCACCAGGTGGCGCCGGTGGATCCGGACGAAGCCGCGCGCCGCCCAGCGTTCCTCCAGGGTCGACAGCGGGATCCGCACCAGGTGGCTGCCGTCGCCGGTGTGCAGCCGGGCGTAGTCGCCCTGGGCCTCCACGTACGCGATGTCGGCGATCGCCACGAAGCGGGTCACCCCGCCCAGTTCGACCGCGATCTGCTCGGTGGACCGGTCGGTGGCGGTGGCCCCGGGGGCCGGCGTGCGCTGCACGGGCAGGGCCGGGTCCGCCGCGGGTCCGGTGGGCCTTTCCAGCTGGGCGCACGCCCGGCGGACGGCTTCCGCCAGCCGCTGCGGCCGCACCGGTTTGAGCACGTAGTCCACCGCCTTCAAGTCGAAGGCCTGGACGGCGAACCCCTCGTGCGCGGTGACGAACACCACCAGCGGGGGACGGGCGAACCCGGCCAGCAGCCGGGCGATGTCCAGCCCGGTCAGCCCGGCCATGTGGATGTCGAGGAAGACCACGTCGATGCCGTCGGGCCCGTCCGGTCCGCTCTCCAGCGCCCGCGTGACCCTGCGCAGGGCCTCCGTGGCGTCCTGGGCACCCACGGCGCTGCTCACCCGCGCGTCGGAGCGCAGCAGGTAGAGGAGTTCCTCCAGGAGGGGCTTCTCGTCGTCGACGGCGAGTACGCGCAGCATGGAGCCGAGTCTAGGTTCCGTCCCCCGCCTGCGGAACGGTGCGCCGGGCACGGGTGCGCGGCCCCGGCCCCGGGGGGAGGGGAGGGCGGGGCCGCGCGGTCAGGTGGTCTGCGGGGGGCTTACTGGGCCGTGATGAGCTTGCCGTCGGGGGCGACCGCGTACCAGGTGCCGCCCGCGCCCTGGCCGTTGGTGTCGCCGGCCTTCTTGTCGCCGGTGAAGGTGTAGACCGGCCAGCAGTTCACCGTCTGCTGCTTCTTGCCGTCGGGGCGGTCCAGCACCAGGAAGTTCTTCTCGACGATGCCCTTGGCGTTCGCCTTGTCCACCGGGGGCACCACCGGCCACTTGGCGACGCAGTCGCCCTCGCACTTGGAGACCATCGGCCAGGCGGTGTCCGGCTTGAACCGGTAGACCGTCATCCCGTTGCCGTCGACGATGTGCTCCCCGAGCTTGGGGTCCTGCGCCACGGTCAGCGCGCCCGTGGTCTGACCGGCGCCGGCCGGCGCGGTGGCCGGCTTCGCGGCCTTCTTGCCGTCCGGTGCCGCCGCGAACCAGGTCCCGCCGACGCCCTGGCCGTTGGTGTCGCCCGCCTTGGTGTCCTTGGCGAACCGGTACACCGGCCAGCCGGCCACCGTCAGCTGCTTGCTGCCGTCGGTGCGCACGACCTCGCCGAGCAGCGACGCGTCCATGCCCGCGGCGGCCGTGGCGTCGCCGGCCGCGACCGCCGGCCAGGCCTTGGCGCAGTCGCCGTCGCAGGTGGACTTGGGCGGCTTGGCGGTGTCCTTGTCGAAGCGGTAGAGGGTGAAGCCGGCGCTGTCGGTGAGGACCGGGCCCAGCTTCTCGTTGGCGGCGATCGCCAGCTGGCCTGCGCCCTTGGCGCCGGGGGCGCCGGCCGCCGCCGGGTCGGCTCCGTAGGAGTCCGCGGCGGGAGCCTGGGCGGCGGCCCCGGCCGGCGCGGTACTGCCGGCCGCCTTGTCGTCGCCGCCGCACGCGGTCGCCGTCATGGTGACGACGATCGCGATCGCGGCCAGGGAAGTTCCGCGCTTGATACCCATGTTGATCACTCCCACGTGTGGTGTCCGCCGAGTCCGTCGCCGGAGGTCGGCAAGTCGTGCAGGACACGTCGTGGGGACGGCGCTCCGTTCACCCGGGGCGGTGTGTCCTCTTTCACCTATCCCGCGTCGAACCCGGCCCGCCGCAGGGCCGTGACCACAGCGAGGCCCAGGACCCGGTGCCCGTCGTCGTTGGGGTGCAGCCCGTCCGCGAGGTGCTCGGGTGCGAGCAGGTCCCGGCCCGGCAGGAGGGCCAGGCGGCCGTCCCCGGCGGTGATCCGGTCGCGGACGGCGCGCTCCATGGCGTCGCGCAGGGCGCCCAGGGTGGCGCCGAGCCGGTTCGGGGTGCGCTCCGCCTCGGGGCGCAGTACGGGGGACAGGAGCAGCAGCGGGGTCTGGGGGTGGCCCTGCCGGACGAGGTCGAGGAACGCGCGCGTGGTCTCGTAGAGCATCGGCGCGGAGAAGGGCACCCGGGACCAGCAGTTGGTGCCGAAGGCGAGGGTCAGGGCGTCGGCGGGGAGCCGCGCGAGCTGTTCGGCGGTGGCCATCTCCCCCCGTGCGGCGCCCGCGTACCCGAGGTTGACGGTGTCCCAGCCCAGTTCCCGGCCGGCGACGGCCGCCCACCCGTGGGCGGGGCGCGTGGACCACCAGCCCTCGGTGATGGAGTCTCCGTGCACCACCCAGCGCGGGACCCGCGGGGCGGGGGCCAGGGGGCCGCCGATCCCGCGCAGGCCGAGCACCAGCGGCGACTGCGCCTCCGGCGGGTGGACGGTGAACGGTCCGCCCCCGCCGGGCAGGTCGATCCGGACCACGGCCTCGGCGGCCGGCTCGGTCCACACCTCGTGGACCGCCCCGTGCCGGTCCCACAGGGCGAAGCCGTGCGCGATGTCACGCAGCGCGTCGGTGGGGCCGGGCACGGTCGCCCGGTAGCGGATCTCCACGGCGCGGGCCCGATCGGCGGTGAACTCCAGCCGGACCCCGATGGGCAGCGCGGCCCGTTCGCCGGTGTCCCAGGGCAGCCGCATGGTGTCCGCCGGGTCCGCGCGCACCGGCCGGCCCTCGTCCAGCCAGGCGACCCCGCGCAGGAAGGGGCCCGGGTCCTGCCACGCGTCGTCCGCGCCGCTCCCGGGGTCCTGCCACGCCTCGTCCGCGCCGCTCACTGCTCTCACGCATCGCCTCCGGTCTCGGGTGCGGGAACCGCTTCGATTCGTACCCCGCATCGAGGACTTCGACCGCCGCGCGGGCGAACCCGTGGAAATGGGACGCGGAAGCGGTCTGCGCAGTGATCGATCGTCCCCGCGCAACAAAGGGCCATCTGGGACAGATCCGCGCAACGATCGTGCGGCAATGTGCAAGGATGGTGCATTACGGGCGGTATCACTCAGCTCGTAGGCTCACTCGCTGTACGTGGAGTGGCGAGGACCGCCTGCTCGGCGGTCCCCCATGCCCAGGCAGGCTCCTGCTCGCCTGTTCCTGCTCCGGACCGCTGCGGTCGACGCCTGAGAGTCCCCATCCGCAGTGTCAAAGGAGTCCTTTCGTGCTCGAAACCGGCCAGGCGCCACCGCTCACGTCCGAGCCCAGCAAGCCTGCCCATCCTTTGCTGCGCCGCAAGCCGGTCGAGCAGCTGGTCGCCGAGGGCGGCCAGGGTGAGGGCGGATCGCTGCGCCGCTCGCTCACCATGTGGCAGCTCACGATGATCAGCATCGGCGCGACCCTGGGCACCGGCATCTTCGTCGTCCTCGGCGAAGCCGCTCCCAAGGCCGGCCCGGCCGTGACGATCTCCTTCGTCATCGCGGGCCTGACCGCGCTGTTCTCGGCCCTGTCCTACGCCGAACTGGCCGGGTCCGTCCCGGTGTCGGGATCCTCGTACTCGTACTCCTACGCCACCATGGGCGAGTTCATCGCCTGGATCTGCGGCTGGTGCCTGGTCCTGGAGTACGCGGTGTCCGTCGCGGCGGTCGCCGTCGGCTGGGGCCAGTACCTCAACGAACTGCTCGACGGGACCATAGGCGTCACCCTCCCGGAGAAGCTCGCCGCCCCGATGGGCGAGGGCGGCTGGATCAACCTGCCCGCGCTGGTCGTGGTCCTGCTCGCGATGGTCTTCCTGATGCGCGGCGCCAAGGAGAGCGCCACGATCAACTCGATCATGGTCGGCGTGAAGATCGTGACGCTCGTGCTCTTCATCGGCATCGGCGTCATGGGCATCAAGTCCGGCAACTACACCCCGCTGGCACCGCTCGGCGTCACCGGCATCAGCGCCGCCGCCTCCACGCTCTTCTTCTCCTACATCGGCTTCGACGCCGCCTCCACCGCCGGTGAGGAAGCCAAGAACCCGAAGAAGGACCTGCCGCGCGCGATCATGCTCTCGCTGGGCATCGTCACGGTCCTCTACGTCCTCGTCGCCTTCGTCGCCGTCGGCGCCATGCCCTGGCAGGACTTCGAGGGCACCGAGGCCGCGCTCGCCCAGATCATGACCAACGTCACCGGCACCAGCGTCTGGGGCGTCGTCCTCGCCGCCGGCGCGGTCGTCGCCATCGCCTCCGTCGTCTTCGCCGTGCTCTACGGCCAGACCCGCATCCTCTTCGCGATGTCCCGCGACGGCCTGGTCCCGAAGGTCTTCGCCAAGGTCGACGCCAAGACCGGCGCCCCGCGCGCCAACGTGGTGATCGTCTCGCTGTTCTGCGGCGCGCTCGCCGCCTTCATCCCGCTCGGCGAGCTGGCGAACGCCACCAGCATCGGCACGCTCTTCGCCTTCGCCCTGGTCAACGTCGCCGTCGTCATCCTGCGCCGCACCAAGCCCGACATGCCGCGCACCTTCAAGGTGGCGCTGTTCCCGGTGACGCCGATCCTCGGCTTCCTCGCCTGCGCCTACATGATGTACAGCCTGCCGGGCGCCACGTGGGTCGCGTTCGGTGTCTGGATGGCCGTCGGCCTCGTGGTCTACTTCCTGTACGGCATCCGCCGCTCCCGATTGGCCACGGCAGAGAAGTGATCCACCCGCAGTGCGACTGAACGATCTCGACGAACGCATCGTGCACGCCCTCGCCGAGGACGCCCGCCGCTCCTACGCGGACATCGGCTCCGAGGTCGGGCTCTCCGCCCCCGCCGTCAAGCGGCGCGTGGACCGGCTGCGCGCGGAAGGAGCCATCACCGGCTTCACCGTCCGTGTGGACCCGGCCGCCATGGGCTGGGAGACCGAGGGCTTCATCGAGATCTACTGTCGCCACAACACCTCGCCGGACGACATCCGGCGCGGCCTGGAGCGGTACCCCGAGGTGGTGTCCGCGTCGACCGTCACCGGCGACGCGGACGCCCTCGTCCAGATCTTCGCCTCCGACATGCGGCACTTCGAGCGGGTCCTGGAGCGCATCGCGGGCGAGCCGTTCGTAGAGCGCACCAAGTCGGTCCTGGTCCTCTCCCCGCTGCTGCGCCGCTTCACCTCCGGCGCCCCGGCCTGACCCCTGGGCGGTCCGCCTAGGCCGATTGCTTGACGCGGGCCGGCGCGTGCGCGTCGAGGAGGGCCCGGCGCTCCTCCTCGGTGAGGCCGCCCCACACCCCGAAAGGCTCGCGGGTCGTCAGCGCGTGCTCCAGGCAGGCCGCGCGCACGGGGCATCCGGCGCAGACGCGCTTGGCCGCCTCGTCCCGGACCTCGCGGTCCTCGCCCCGCTCACCGGCGGGGTGGAAGAACCGGCCGGAACCCAGGTCCCTACAGGCGGCGCGGGACTGCCACTGCCAGTAGTGGTGGGCGGAACCCGGCAGGCGGGAGACGTCGGACATGGCGGTTCCTTTCCGTGGGAAGTCGTCGGTACCAGCGCGTGTGACCCTTCCCCGCGCACTGAAACCCCTTCTCCCGCACCGAAGCCCCTTCTCCCGTACGGGAATCCCCGTCTTCCGGCCCACCGCCGCCGGCCGTACTCGACGAACCCGCGTTACGGCTTCCTCTCCCCGGCCGGGTCCGCGTCCGGCCCGGCGCCCGGGGTGCGCAGCCCGATGAACACCGGCTCGCGGCGCAGGGTGAACCCCATCGACCGGTACAGCCGGATCGCGCCGGTGTTCGCGGCGGCCGCGTGCAGGAAGGGGACGTCCCCGCGCTCGCGCACGGCGGCGGCCACCGCGCGGACCAGCCGCCCGGCCAGGCCCTCACCCCGGTGGCCGGGATGCGTGCACACCGCGCTGATCTCCGACCAGCCGGGCGGCCGCATCCGCTCCCCGGCCATCGCGACCAGCCGGCCCCCGCGCCGGATCCCGAGGTACGTGCACAGCTCCACGGTGCGCACGGCGAACGGGCCCGGCTGGGTGAGGCGCACCAGCTCCAGCATTTCGGGTACGTCGGCCGGGCCCAGCCGGACCGCCTCCGGGTCGGCCTCGGCCCGTACCTCGCGGCCGTCCAGCTGCACGCCCGGGATGGAGCGCAGCGTCCGCCACCCGTCGGGGGGCGTCGGCAGGCCGGTGAGCCACACCTCCCGGCCCGGCCCGACCAGTGACGCCAGGTCCGCCCAGGCCAGCGGGTCCGCCGGGTCGGCGAGGGCGGCGAAGGCGTTGGCGTCCGGCTGGTAGCGGGCCGCGCGGCCGGCCACCTCGGCGAAGTCCCGGTGCGTACCCGTGAGGGCGGCCCAGACCGGGTTGTCGAGGGGGTGGGCGCCGGTGGCGGTGAGGGTGTCCGAGTCGGGGGACATGGAGTGCCGGATCCTTCGGGTCGGGGGGAGGGCCAAGGGCGTCAGCGTCCGCGAGGGGCGGTTTATGCCCGGCTGACCGGGGGCTCGTCACCGTCCGGCGTCCGCCCCCGCGTACCCTCGTAGCTACGCCGCCGACGCCCAGGGGCCCAGCCGTGAAGGCCCCGCGCAACGAATCTCCGTACCGGCTGCGAAATACGCAACGAATCGATGCTCCGAGCGCAACGGAGACATCTTGTCGCGGTCGAACGGACGAACGTACCGTCTAAGGACACCCTCCCCACCCGTCACAGAGGTACGCCCATGCCCCCGCTGCGCACCGCTCTCCTCCAGAGCTCCGGAGTCCTCGGCGATCCCGCCGGGAACCTCAAGAGGCTCGACGAGGCCGCGTCGCGCGCCGCACAGGGCGGGGCCGGGCTCCTCGTGACTTCGGAGATGTTCCTGACCGGCTACGCGCTGGACCTCCAGGACATCCCCGGGCTCGCCGAAGCGGCCGACGGCCCGTCCGCCGTCGCCATCGGCGAGATCGCCCGCCGCCACGGCGTCGCCGTCCTGTACGGCTACCCGGAGCGGGCGGGCGGGGCGGTCTACAACTCCGCCCAGCTCATCGGCCCCGACGGGACCGCGCTGGCGAACTACCGCAAGACCCACCTCTTCGGCTGCTTCGAACAGGACGCCTTCACCCCCGGCGACGCCCCCGTCGTCCAGGCGGACCTGAACGGCCTCCGCGTCGGCATCATGATCTGCTACGACGTGGAGTTCCCCGAGAACGTCCGGGCCCACGCGCTCGCCGGGACCGACCTCCTCCTGGTCCCGACCGCGCAGATGCACCCGTTCCAGTTCGTCGCCGAACAGCTGGTCCCGGTACGGGCCTTCGAGAACCAGATGTACGTCGCGTACGTCAACCGGACCGGCCCCGAGGGCGAATTCGAGTTCGTCGGCCTCAGCTGCCTGGCCAGCCCCGACGGGGTCACCCGCACCCGGGCCGGCCGCGGCGAGGAGATGGTCCTCGGCGACGTCGACCCGGAGCTGCTGCGGGTCTCGCGCGAGACCAACCCGTACCTGCGCGACCGCCGCCCGGGGCTCTACGCCTCCCTCGTCTGACCTCCCCGGGCCGCCCCCGCCCGCACCCACCACCTGCCGCACAGTCCGTTCGCAAGGAGCCGTACCCCCATGACGTCCACGGTGCCCCCCGCCGTCCCGCACAGCGACGGACAGCCCCCGATCACCATGTTCGGTCCGGACTTCCCGTACGCGTACGACGACTTCCTCGCCCACCCGGCGGGGCTCGGCCAGATACCGGCGACCGAGTTCGGCACCGAGGTCGCCGTCATCGGAGGCGGGCTCTCCGGCATCATCTCCGCCTACGAGCTGATGAAGATGGGCCTCAAGCCCGTCGTCTACGAGGCGGACCAGATCGGCGGCCGCCTGCGCACCGTCGGCTTCGAGGGCGCCGGCACCGAGGGCCTGACCGCGGAGATGGGCGCCATGCGCTTCCCGCCCTCCTCCACCGCCCTCCAGCACTACATCGACCTCGTCGGCCTGGTGACGGAGCCCTTCCCGAACCCGCTCGCCGAGTCCACCCCCTCCACGGTCGTCGACCTCAAGGGCGAGACGCACTACGCCGAGACCATCGCGGACCTCCCGCAGATCTACCGCGACGTGTCCGCCGCCTGGAACGCCTGCCTGGACGAGGGCGCCGACTTCTCCGACATGAACACCGCGATGCGCGAGCGGGACGTCCCGCGCATCCGCGAGATCTGGGCCAAGCTGGTCGAGAAGCTCGACGACGAGACCTTCTACGGCTTCCTCTGCAAGTCCGAGGCCTTCCAGTCCTTCCGCAAGCGCGAGATCTTCGGGCAGGTCGGCTTCGGTACCGGTGGCTGGGACACCGACTTCCCGAACTCCATCCTGGAGATCCTGCGCGTCGTCTACACCGAGGCCGACGACCACCACCGCGGCATCGTCGGCGGCTCGCAGCAGCTGCCGCTGCGCCTGTGGGAGCGCGAGCCCGAGAAGATCGTCCACTGGGCCCAGGGCACCTCGCTGTCGTCCCTGCACGACGGCACCCCGCGCCCGGCCGTGACCCGCCTGCACCGCACCGCCGGCAACCGCATCACGGTCACCGACGCCTCCGGCGACATCCGCACGTACCGCGCCGCGATCTTCACGGCCCAGTCCTGGATGCTCCTGTCGAAGATCGAGTGCGACGACACGCTCTTCCCGATCGACCACTGGACGGCGATCGAGCGCACCCACTACATGGAGTCCAGCAAGCTCTTCATCCCCGTCGACAGGCCGTTCTGGCTGGACAAGGCCGTCGACGACGCGGGGAACCCGACGGGCCGGGACGTCATGTCGATGACGCTGACGGACCGCATGACCCGCGGCACCTACCTGCTGGACAACGGCCCGGACCAGCCGGCCGTCATCTGCCTGTCGTACACCTGGTGCGACGACAGCCTCAAGTGGCTGCCGCTGTCCGCGAACGAGCGGATGGAGGTCATGCTCAAGTCCCTCGGCGAGATCTACCCGAAGGTCGACATCCGCCGCCACATCATCGGCAACCCGGTGACCGTGTCCTGGGAGAACGAGCCCTACTTCATGGGCGCGTTCAAGGCCAACCTGCCCGGCCACTACCGCTACCAGCGCCGCCTGTTCACCCACTTCATGCAGGACCGCCTCCCCGAGGACAAGCGCGGCATCTTCCTCGCGGGCGACGACATCTCCTGGACGGCGGGCTGGGCCGAGGGTGCGGTCCAGACGGCCCTCAACGCGGTCTGGGGCGTGATGCACCACCTGGGCGGCTCCACCGACTCCACCAACCCCGGCCCGGGCGACGTCTACGACGAGATCGCCCCGGTCGAACTCCCCGAGGACTGACCGGTCCCCGGCCCCTGATCACGGGCCGCCCCCGCGCTTCCCCCGGCGCGGCGGCGGCCCGTTCTCATGCCCGGCGCCGCGGAACCCTCACGTGGCGAAGGCGCGGGCCGTACGGGGAACCGGCGCCGTCGGAGTCAGCAGGCACCGGCCCACCAGGCCGACGCCCGCGTCGAGGGACTCGCGGAACTCCTCGGCGAGCTCCGGGGCGCCGCGCAGCGTCCACAGGAGCCGGGCCGCCGCCCAGGCGCCCGAGCGGGCGCGGTCCAGGCTCCAGGAGCCGAGCAGGTGCGTCAGCGGATCGGCGACCTCCAGCAGGTCGGGGCCGGGCATCAGGTCCTCGCGGATGCGTTCCTCCAAGGAGACCAGCACGTCCCCGACCCGGTCGAAGTCCGCTTCCAGGGCCGCCGGTTCGCAGTCCAGGCGGCGGCAGGTGGAGACCACCGCCAGCGCCAGGTCGTGGCCGATGTGCGCGTTGATCCCGGCCAGCGCGTGCTGGAGCGGGCGCACGCCGGGGTGGCGGCGGTACTGGAGCAGAGGCCGCCAGCAGGCCGGGGCCCGGTCCGTTTCCACCGCCGCCAGATAGCGCTCGGCGAAGCGGACCGTGAGGGTCTGGGCCCGGCGCGGCGCGGGGAAGTCCCCGTCCCGGACGCGCCGCTGGAGCGCCTCCGTCACCGTCAGGTAGACCCGGTTGAAGACCGCGACACCGTCCCGCGCGGGCAGCCGCTCGTCCAGGGCGCGCATCCGCGCGAGCACCGCTTCCATGGGAGGCAGCGTCGCAGCCCGGACCGCCCGATCGGGGAACTTGGCCGTGGCCTTCCCCGGTTCGGGCGAAACACCGTCAACCGCGCTTGTCCCCGGACTCCGGGTCGTCGTAGCCGGAGGCACCCGCGTCGAGCAGCGGCCGCTGCTCCTTGAGGTGCGCGGGGGCGAAGTACCGCAGCGTGTGGTAGCCGGTGATCACCACGATCGTGCCGAGCGCGATGCCGCCCAGCTCGAACGTGCCAGTGATGTGCAGCTCGACCCCGCCGATGCCGATGATGATGCCCGCGGCGGCCGGTACGAGGTTCAGCGGATTGCGCAGGTCCACCCGGGCGTTCAGCCAGATCTGCGCCCCGAGCAGGCCGATCATCCCGTAGAGGACCACGGTGATGCCGCCGAGCACCCCGCCGGGGATCGCCGCGACGACCGCCCCGAACTTCGGGCACAGGCCGAACAGCAGGGCGAAGCCCGCCGCCGCCCAGTACGCCGCCGTCGAGTAGACGCGCGTCGCCGCCATGACGCCGATGTTCTCGGAGTACGTGGTGTTCGGCGGGCCGCCGAGCGCGGTCGACAGCATGGAGGCCGCGCCGTCGGCCGCGATGGCGGTACCGAGCTTGTCGTCGAGCGGGTCGCCGGTCATCTCCCCGACGGCCTTGATGTGTCCCGCGTTCTCCGCGATGAGCGCGATGACGACGGGCAGCGCGATGAGGATCGCCGACCATTCGAAGGCGGGGGCGTGGAAGGACGGCAGCCCGATCCACTCCGCCTCGCCGACCCCCGAGAGGTCCAGGCGCCAGTGGTCGACCGCCGGCCCGCCGCCCACCGTCGAGTGGATCTTGCCGAAGACGAGGTCGAAGACCCAGGAGATCGCGTACCCGAAGAGCAGCCCCAGGAAGATCGCGATCCGCGACCAGAAGCCGCGCAGGCAGACCACGGCCAGCCCGGTGAAGAGCATCACCAGCAACGCCGTCCACTGGTCCTGCGGCCAGTACGTCGACGCCGTCACCGGAGCCAGGTTGAAGCCGATCAGCATCACCACGGCGCCCGTGACCACCGGAGGCATCGCCGCGTGGATGATCCGCGCCCCGAAGCGCTGTACGGCCAGACCCGCGAGGAAGAGCGCCGCCCCGACCACGAACACCGCGCCCGTGACGACGGCGCTGTCCCCGCCGCCCGCCCGGATCGCCGCGGCGACACCCACGAAGGACAGGGAACAGCCCAGGTAGGAAGGCACCCGGCCGCGCGTCGCCAGCAGGAACACGACGGTCGCGACACCCGACATCATGATGGCGAGGTTCGGGTCCAGGCCCATGAGGACCGGAGCGACGAAGCTGGCGCCGAACATCGCCACCACGTGCTGGGCGCCGAGCCCGGCGGTACGCGGCCACGACAGCCGTTCGTCCGGCCGGACCACCGCGCCGGGTGCGGGGGTCCGCCCGTCCCCGTGCAGGGTCCAGCCCACGCCGAAGCCCATGTCCACCACTTCCGTTCCGCCGACCGGTCACCGATATCGGCTGCAGCCGGTCAACCACCCGCGCGAGCCAGCGGACATCCTACGGCCGGGTGGCGGCCGGTTCGTCCTGAGCGGCGGGGCCGCGGCCGCCCTCGCCCGCCGGCCCGCGCCGCAGCACCGCCGCCCCCGCGACCAGGCCGAACGCCAGCAGCGTGACCAGCCCGAACGACACCACGAGCGAGGTCGCGTCGGCCACCGCCCCGATCGCCGACGGCGCGATCAGGCCCGAGGTGTACGTGATCGTCGCCACCCCGGCGATGGCCTGCGCCGGAGCGGGCCCGCTCCGCGCCGCCGCGGCGAAGGCCAGCGGCACGACCACGGCGATGCCGAGCCCGATCAGGGCGAATCCCGCCAGGGCCCCCGCCGGATGCCGGACCGCGACCACCGACAGCCCGCCCGCGGTGGCCAGTACGCCGCCCGCCCGCACGGTGCGCACCGGGCCGAAGCGGTCCACCACCCGGTCCCCGCAGAGCCGTGCGACGGCCATGGTCAGTGCGAACGCGGTGGTGCAGGCGGCCGCGAGGCCCGCGTCGGTGTGCAGTACGTCGCGCAGGTAGACGGCGGACCAGTCCAGGCCCGCGCCCTCGGCGAAGACGGCGCAGAACCCGACCGCGCCGATGAGCAGCGCCGACTTCGGCGGCAGGGTGAAGTGCGGGGGCGCCTCGGCCTGCGCGTCACCGCCCGGATCCAGGACCCCGTGCACGGCGACCAGCCCGGCCGCCGTCAGGGCGAGCGCGGCCAGGAGGTGGTGCAGCCGGGCATCGGTACCCGCGTGCGCGGCGACCGTACCGGCGGCCGAGCCGATCAGGGCCCCCACGCTCCACATGCCGTGCAGGGAGGACATGATCGAGCGGCCGAGCCGGTCCTCGGTCTCCACGCCGAGCGCGTTCATCGCCACGTCGGACATGCCGGAGGTGGCGCCGTAGACGAACAGGGCGCCGCAGAGGGCGGGCAGGCCGGGGGCGAGGCCCGGCAGGACGAGGGACGCGGTCCACAGGACCAGCAGGCCGCGCAGCGCGGTACGCGTCCCGAAGCGGTGGCTGATCCGGCCGGCGAGCGGCATCGCGAGGGCGGCGCCGAGGGCGGGGAAGGCGAGGGCCAGGCCCAGCGTGCCCGCGCCGAGCCCGGCGTGCTCCTGGATCCAGGGGATGCGGGTGGCGAACGAGCCGGTGACCGCACCGTGGACGCAGAAGACGGCGGCGATCGCGAGCCGGGCGCTGCGCAGGCGGGTGGGGGTGGGGGCGGGCCCGGTCGTCATGCCGACAACCTACCGGTGGTTGCCGCGGCGAGGACGGGGCCCGTGCCCGGCCCGTGCCCGGCCCGGGGCCGCCCGAGGTGCGGTGCGGCGCCGCGGCGCGAGCGGTCCCGGCTGCGCCGGGCCCCGCGGGGCTCCGCCCCGCACCCCGCGCCTCAAACGCCGGCGGGGCTGGGAGGGGTTCGGCGGGGCCGGATGGGCCGGCCCAGATGCCGGCGGGGCCGGGCGGGGGTGGTCAGTGGGGGGTCTTCAGGTATTCAGCGAAGCTCTGGTGGCCCACCGCGCGGGTCGGGGTCAGGTGGCCGCCGCGGCGGAAGGCCGCGTAGGCCTTGCCCGCCAGCGGGACGTCCAGTACGCGGCGGCGGCGGCCCGTCGCCGCGAGGCCGGCGCGGGCCAGGTCCGACAGCGAGTGGATCTCCGGGCCGCCCATGTCCGGGACCCGCCCCGCCGGCACCGGCACCGCCAGTTCCGCGAGCCGGTCCGCGACCTCCCCGACCGAGATCGGCTGCATCCGTACCCCCTTGGGCACCGGTACCACCGGCAGCTTCCCCATCACGTCCACCACCCGCGCCACCAGGTCGTGGAACTGGGTCGTCCGCAGGATCGTGAGACCCAGCCCCGACTCCTCCAGCATCCGTTCCACCTTGAGCTTCGTCACGTAGTAGCCGTACGGCACCACGTCCACCCCGACGATCGAGATGTAGACGATGTTGGTCACGGTCCCCGCCCGCCGGGCCGCCTCGATCAGGTGCCCCGCCGCCACGTCGTCACCGCCCCGCGGTGAGCTCGCGCAGTGCACGACGACCTCGACGCCCGCCATCGCCGCGTCCAGTCCGCTGCCGTCCCGGAGGTCGACGGGGTACTCCTGCGAGTGCCGGCTCAGGACACGGACCTCGTGGCCCGCGTCCCGCAGCCGGGTGACGACGAGCGCCCCGACGGTGCCGGTGCCTCCGGTGACCAGGATCGTGCTCATGATGGGGTCTTCCTTCCCGGTAGAGGTGTGTTCACCAGCCAGGACCGGACGGCCTCCCCGGATGTGACAGCTGCCGCCGCAGGAACTCCAGCTTTTCCGGATTCAGCACGGCCCGCATGCCGGTCACCAGCCCGTCCGGCCCGTCCCCGAACTCCACGACCAGCACCCCCAGCTCGCCGAACACGAGCGCGGGCATCCCGTTGACCTCCGCCGGGGCGACCGGCAGGTCCGCCGCGTACTTGTTCAGGACGCCCACCAGGAACCGGGCCACCTTGTCCCGGCCCACGACCGGCCGCCGGGCCGCGCTGACCACCCCGCCGCCGTCCGACACCACCCGGACGTCGGCGCTCAGCAGGGTCTCCAGCCGTGCCACGTCCCCGTCGCGCGCGGCCGCCATGAAGGTGTCCACCAGGCCCTGCCAGCGCTGCGGGTCCGGCCGGAAGCGCGGACGCGGGGCCTCCACCCGCTGGGCCGCACGCCGGTACAGCTGCCGGGAGTTGGCCTCGGTGATGTCGAGCAGCCCGGCGATCTCCCGGTGCCCGTACGCGAAGGCCTCGCGCAGCACGTACACCGCCCGCTCGACCGGTGTGAGCTGCTCCAGCAGCACCAGCAGGGCCATCGAGACGCTGTCCCGCCGCTCCGCGGAGTCCAGTGGGCCGAGCGTGCCGTCCGAGGTGAGCACCGGTTCCGGGAGCCAGGGGCCGACGTACTCCTCGCGCCGGGCCCGGGCCGAGGTCAGCCGGTTCAGGCACAGGCGGGTCACCGTCTTCGCGAGCCAGGCGCCGGGGTGCTCGACGTCGCCCCGGTCGGCCGCGCTCCAGCGCAGGTACGCGTCCTGGACGGTGTCCTCGGCCTCGTGCGCGGAGCCCAGCATCCGGTAGGCGATGCCGAACATCCGGCCCCGGTGTTCTTCGAAGTCGGCCGCGGAGGCGGCTACAGGCGTGCTCACGTCGGCAGCGTACGCGGGAGGACCCGGTGGCCGCGGGGCCACCGGGTCCTGACCGTCACTCACCTGCGCGTGTCAGCAGGCGCCCTGGTCCCTCCAGACGCCCCAGTCGCCCGTGGTGCCGGGCTCCTCGTTCTGCGTCCACCACTGGGCCTTCCAGGTGTGGCCCTTGTGGGAGACGAGGTTCCCGCTGTTGTATACCGTGCCCGCGACGTACGCCGGGGCGGTGCAGGTCCCCCCGGGGGGAGTGGTCGGCGGGGTGGTCGGGGGAGTGGTCGGCGGGGTCGTGGGCGGCGTCGTCGGGGGCTGGGTGCCGCCCGGCTCGACCACCGTCGTGCCGCGCGCCAGGTCGCCGGCGAGGGCGTAGGCGGTGCCGGAGATGTTCACCGTCCAGTTGGAGGGTGTGGAGACAGGCAGGTAGTAGTTGAACGCCAGGTCCACCGAGGCGCCGGGAGCCAGCGTCTGCCAGGCCGGGAGTTTCAGCGAGACCCGCTGGAAGTCGCCCTTGAGGCCGCCGACGTTGTTGCCGGTGTGGCCGGCGCTGATCACCTTGGTGCCGAATCCGGACTGGTCGGAGGCGTTGGCCGGGGCCGAGGTCCCGTAGTCGAACTGGAACTCGGTGCCGCCGGGCAGCGTGGTCTTCGTGTTGTTCGTGATCTTGAGCTTGGGGGTGATCGGGTAGTTGGAGTCGCCCAGCTTGAACTCGGTGAACTCCGTCTTGATGTCCACGGCCCGCGCCGGGAGCGCGCTGCCCGCCGTCTTCGCCCCGTAGGGCGCGGCCGACTTGAACTTCTCGTACATCGTCGTGGTGAGCGTGTCACCCATCTCGTACTGGCCCTTGGCGGCGTTGTAGCCGTAGTCGCCCGCCAGTTCCCAGACCATCGTGCCGCCGATTCCCTTGTCCACCACGTAGTCGGCCTTGGCTGCGACGGACTGTTCGTCCTCCGTCGACAGGAAGACCTTCTTCTGGTCGTTCCACAGCCACGGAGCCACCAGCGTGGAGTCGTACTTGCGGACGTAGGTGCCGGTCAGCGAGGTGTTCGCGGGGAAGCCGTACTTCGTGACGTAGTCGCCGACGACGCCCTTCTCCAGGTTCTTCGCGTGCCACATCGGGTTGGAGCCGGCCGGGGATTCCTTGCCCGCCGTGTCCAGGTCGTGCCAGAGGTTGTCGATGCCGACCGCGCCGTCACCGCACTTGGTCAGTCCCGCACCTGCCGGACAGCTCGTGGCCGGGGCCCTGCCCCACAGGCCGTCCGTGCCGCCCTGCACGTTCTTGAAGCCGCGGGTGTAGTACGGCAGGCCCATGTTGATCCGGCCGGCGGGCATCGAGCCGCGGAAGTAGTGGTAGGCCCAGTCCGAGTTCAGGTAGCCGATGCCGCCGTACTGGGAGGTGGAGTAGACGCCCGCGGCGGCCAGTTCGCCGTCCTTGCCGTCGTCGAAGAGGGAGGCGTTGGGGCCGACGTACTCGTTCCAGGCGCCGTGCAGGTCGTAGGACATGATGTTGACGTAGTCCAGGTACTTCTGCATCTGGAACGTCTCCATGCCCCGCAGCAGGTACCCGGAGGAGGGCGCGGCCACCGAGAGCAGGTAGTGCCTGCCGTCGGCGGCGCCCGCGCGGTCGAGCCTCTCGCGCAGCGACTTCATCAGCGCGGCGTAGCCCTTGACCAGCCCGGCCCGGCGGGCGTTGGAGAGCTGCCAGTCCAGCGGGTTGCCCGCGTCCTTCATCGTCGTGGGGTACTCGTAGTCGATGTCGACGCCGTTGAAGCCGTACTTGCGGATGAACGCGACGGAGGAGTCGGCGAAGGTGTCGATGCCCGCCTGGTTGACGGAGCCGTCGGCGTTGGTGGCCATCGAGTAGAAGCCGCCGGAGGCGACGCGGTTGCCGTCGTCGCCGAAGTAACCGCCGGTCTCCGCCCAGCCGCCCACCGAGATCAGCGTCTTGACGTTCGGGTACTGCTTCTTGAATTTGTTCAGCAGGTTGAAGTGGCCCTTGTAGGGGAGGGCCGGGTCCATCTCGGCTCCGGCGACGCCGGGCCAGGTCATCCCGGTAGCGGCATTGGCGGCGCCGTCCGAGCCGACCGAGATCTTGTTGTCGGAACCGACGTGGGCGAAGGCGTAGTTCACGTGGGTGACCTTGGACCACGGGACGTCGTCGGCGAGGTAGGCGGGGGCGCCGTCCTTGCCGGTACGCCAGCCGGTGAAGTAGCCGATGACGCGCCGCTGGTGGTCGGCGCCCATCTTCTCGCGGCCTTCGGAGTCGTAGACCGAGCAGTACGGGACGTCGACACCGGGCGTCGTGTACAGCCCGTCGGGGCGGCAGCCCTGGTTGTCGGCGGCCTGGGAGACGCCCGTCGAGAGCCCGGCCGCCAGGAGTCCGGCGATCGCTGCGCCGGATGCCAGGAGCATCGCTCTCGTACGTGTGGGGGACGGCATGGTGCCTCCTGGGGAGGGGAGGATGGCGGGACACGACCTGGGGCAGCGTGGGGCAACGTGCGGAGGAGTGGCGCTGGTTGGCCCGTGGCGTGCGCACGCCGACGGACCGCCTCCCGGGGAAGATGAAGGGAACGTTAAGAGGACTAGACCACCGCGTCAATAGGTCTGGACCAAAGTGCCGTCGCGTGCGTGCGCGGGGTGTACGTACCGTGTGTGCGTGGCGCGTGCCGGGCTGCCGGTGGCGCAATAGCGGCGCTCAAGAACGGCCGGTTTGTGAGCCAGGCCACAGCGCCTCACCCGCATGGCCGCAGATCGCCCGTGGCACACTGGCCCTAGTACCAGTAGCAGCGCACTCCGGGGTCGGTGTAATTCCGAACCGGCGGTTATAGTCCGCGACCCGTCCGCAGCCAGCGGCCGGTTGACCAGGTGAAATTCCTGGACCGACGGTTAAAGTCCGGATGGGAGGCAGTGCGCGGCGGGCCAGTCACCGGTACGCCGCCGTCGGCGGTCCATCGGGCGTATCCCTCGGGATACCACCGAGCGGACCCGCTTTTCCGGCCTCGGCGTCCCCGCGTGTGCTTCCCGCTTCATCTGTCGTATCCCGACAGGCCCCGGAGTCCGTGCCCGATGAGGCAGGAGGACCCGGTGGCGACAGACGCCGCGCAGACCGCACCCGAGACGGGTGCCGCCGCCATGCGCCGGGCGATCGCCCTCGCGGCCCGCGGACTCGGCTCCACCAGCCCCAACCCCGTCGTCGGCTGTGTCATCACCGACGCCGCCGGAACGGTCGTCGGCGAGGGCTGGCACCAGCGGGCCGGCGGTCCGCACGCGGAGGTCCACGCCCTGCGCGCCGCGGGCCCCGCCGCCCGGGGCGGAACCGCCTACGTCACCCTCGAACCCTGCAACCACACCGGACGCACCGGCCCCTGCGCGCAGGCCCTCCTCGAAGCGGGCGTCACCCGCGTCGTCTACGCGGTCCCCGACCCCGACCCGCAGGCCAGTGGCGGCGCCGCCACCCTGCGCGCGGCCGGCGTCCAGACCGAGGGCGGCTTCCTGGAGGCCGAGGCCGAGGCCGGCAACATCGCGTGGCTGACCTCCGTACGCCTGGGCCGCCCCCACGTCACCTGGAAGTACGCCGCCACCCTCGACGGCCGCAGCGCCGCCGCCGACGGCAGCAGCCGCTGGATCACCTCCCCCGAATCCCGCGCCGACGTCCACCGGCTGCGCGCCGAGGCCGACGCCGTCCTCGTGGGCGGCGGAACCCTGCGTGCCGACGACCCGCACCTGGCCGTACGCGGCGTCGAAGGGGCCACCCAGCCGCTGCGCGTCGCCCTCGACACGCACGCCGCCCTCCTGCCCGGAGCCCGCATCCTCGACGACGCGGCCCCGACCCTGCTCGTCGTCGCCGAGGACGCCGACACCCGGCACCTGCCCGGCGTCGACCTGCTCCGGCTGCCCCTGCGCGACGGCCGCGTCCCCGTCCCCGAACTCCTCACGGCCCTGCACGCCCGGGGGGTGCGCTCCGTGTTCCTCGAAGGCGGTCCCACCCTGGCGGGCGCCTTCCTCGAAGCCGGGGCCGTCGACCGCGTCGTCGGCTACCTCGCCCCGGCCCTGCTCGGCTCCGGCCCCGCGGCCCTCGCCGACGCCGGCATCACCACCATCGCCCGGGCGGTGCGCCTCGACATCACCGAGGCCGTCCGCGTCGGCGCCGACCTGCGCATCACCGCCGTCCCCACCACTGCCGTCCCCACCACCGCCCCCAAGGAGCACTGAGTGTTCACCGGAATCGTCGAAGAACTGGGCGAGGTCACCGCCGTCGAGCAGCTCGCCGAAGCCTCGCGCTTCCGCCTGCGCGGCCCCCTCGTCACCGAGGGCGCGAAGCACGGCGACTCCATCGCCGTCAACGGCGTCTGCCTGACCGTCGTGGAGACCGCGGACGGCGAGTTCACCGCCGACGTCATGCAGGAGACCCTGAACCGCTCCAGCCTCGGCGCCCTGGCCAAGGGCTCGCGGGTCAACCTGGAGCGCCCGATGGCGCTCGGCGGACGCCTCGGGGGCCACCTGGTCCAGGGACACGTGGACGGCACCGGCGAGATCCTCTCCCGCACCCCCTCCGAGCACTGGGAGATCGTCAAGGTAGCCCTCCCGGCCCACCTGTCCCGCTACGTCGTGGAGAAGGGCTCCATCACCGTCGACGGCGTCAGCCTCACCGTCGTGGAGGCCGCCGCCGACTGGTTCACGGTCAGCCTCATCCCGACGACCCTCGCCCTGACCACGCTCGGCCGCAAGCAGCCCGGCGACCCGGTCAACCTGGAGGTCGACGTCCTCGCCAAATACGTCGAACGCCTGCTGGCCGCCGGAGTGGACCCGCTGCGCACCGAAGGAGAAGCCCAGTGAGCGCCCTGACCTGGCTCAACACCGAGGCCTTCGAGATCGTCGGCCAGAAGGTCATCTGGTCCGACATGATCGGCAACCTGATGGGCCTGGCCGCCCTCGCGCTCGGCTGGCGCCGCTCCATCTGGACCTGGCCCGCCCAGCTCCTGTCCGGCCTCATCCTCATCGCCGCCTACGCCTCCGCCCACCTCTCCGGCGGTGTCGGCAAGCAGCTCCTGGTCATCGGCGTGGCCGCATGGGGCTGGCGCGCCTGGCAGCGCGGCAGGCAGCAGGCCCAGGACGGCTCCATCGCCGTCCGCACCGCCACCTGGCGCGAGCGCGGCCTGCTCCTCGCCGGAGCGGCCCTCGGCACCCTCGCCGTGGGCGGCCTCTTCACCCTGTTCCCGGACCTGTCGTGGAGCCCCTGGGCCGACGCCTACATCTTCGTCGGCACCATCGTGGCGATGGTCGCCCAGGCCCGCGGCCTGGTCGAGTTCTGGGCGGCCTGGCTCCTCGTCGACCTCGTCGGCGTCCCGCTCGCCTTCACGGGCGGCCTGGCCTTCTCCGGCCTCGTCTACGTCGTCTACTTCGCACTCGTCCTGTGGGGCGCGTACGACTGGTACCAGCGCTCGCGCACCACCACCGCCCCGGCCCTCGAAGGAGCAACGGCATGACCCCCCTCAAGCCCGTGCCGGACGTGCCCGAAGACCTCCACGCGCAGACGTTCCGCCTCGACCCCGTCGAGCAGGCCATCCGGGACATCGCGGCAGGCCGCCCGGTCGTCGTCGTCGACGACGAGGACCGCGAGAACGAGGGGGACCTCGTCATCGCAGCCGAGAAGGCCACCCCCGAGATCATCGCGTTCATGATGAGCGAGTGCCGCGGCCTGATCTGCGCCCCCATGGAGGGGCCCGAACTGGACCGCCTCGAACTTCCCCAGATGGTCCAGCACAACACCGAGTCGATGAAGACCGCCTTCACCGTCTCCGTCGACGCGAGCGCCGCCCACGGCGTCAGCACCGGCATCTCCGCCGCCGACCGCGCCACCACCCTGCGGCTGCTGGCCGCCGGCACCAGCGAACCCTCGGACTTCGTCCGCCCCGGCCACATCTTCCCGCTGCGCGCCAAGGCCGGCGGCGTCCTGGTCCGCAACGGCCACACCGAGGCCGCCGTCGACCTCGCCCGCCTCGCGGGCCTGCGCCCGGCCGGCGCCATCGTGGAGATCGCCGGCGAGGACGGCGTGATGCTGCGGCTGCCCGAGCTGGTCCCCTTCGCCCGCAAGCACGGTCTGACGATCATCTCCATAGAGGATCTGATCGCCTACCGCCGCTCCGCCGAGCCGACCGTGCGCCGGGAGGCCGAGGTCAACCTGCCGACCGCCTTCGGCACGTTCACGGCCTACGGCTACCGCTCCACCGTCGACGGGGTCGAGCACGTCGCCCTCGTCCACGGCGAGGTCGGCGACGGCAGCGACATCCTGGTCCGCATGCACTCCGAGTGCCTGACCGGCGACATCTTCCAGTCCCAGCGCTGCGACTGCGGCCCGCAGCTGCACGCCTCCATGGCCCGCATCCAGGCCGAGGGCCGCGGCGTGGTCGTCTACCTGCGCGGCCACGAGGGCCGCGGCATCGGGCTGCTGTCCAAGCTGCGCGCGTACGAACTCCAGGAGCGCGGCCGCGACACCCTGGACGCCAACCTGGAGCTCGGCCTGCCCGCCGACGCCCGCGACTACGGGGCCGGCGCGCAGATCCTCGCCGACCTCGGCGTCCGCAGCGTGCGGCTGCTCACCAACAACCCCGACAAGGCGGACGCCCTCGTCGGCCACGGCATCGCCGTCGCCGGCCGGGAGTCGATGCCGATCGAGGCCGGCGAGCACAACCTGCGGTACCTGCGCACCAAGCGCGACCGCATGGGCCACGACCTGCCCTGGCTGGAAGGGCCCGTGACCACCTCCGCCTGCGGCAACCAGTAACCCCGTCACCACCCCACCCACCTACGCACGACCAACGAGGAGCAGAGCTGTGAGCGGCAAGGGCGCACCCGAACTGAGCGTGAAGAACTGCGGCGACCTGCGGGTCGCCGTGATCGCGGCCCAGTGGCACGAGAAGGTCATGGACGGGCTGGTCGACGGCGCCCTGCGGGCCCTGCACGAGCTGGGCATCGACGAGCCCACCCTGCTGCGCGTCCCCGGCAGCTTCGAGCTGCCGGTCGTGGCGAAGGTACTGGCCGGTCGCGGCTACGATGCCATCGTCGCCCTCGGTGTGGTCATCCGCGGCGGCACCCCGCACTTCGACTACGTCTGCCAGGGCGTCACCCAAGGCCTGGTACAGGTGTCGATCGACACCGGAGTCCCCGTCGGCTTCGGTGTCCTGACCTGCGACAACGATGAGCAGGCGCTGGACCGCGCCGGGCTTGAGGGGTCGAACGAGGACAAGGGGCACGAAGCGGTCACCGCCGCCGTCTCCACCGCCATGACCCTGCGGACCGTCAGCGAACCCTGGCGCTGAGTGGCGGCGGGGGACCCCTTATTCTGAGGACCATCATGGCGAACAAACCCTCCAAGAGCTTCGAAGAGCTCTTCACCGAGCTCCAGCTCAAGGCCGCCAACGGCGACCCCAGCTCCTCCCGTACCGCCGAGCTCGTCGGCAAGGGCGTCCATGCCATCGGCAAGAAGGTCGTCGAGGAGGCCGCCGAGGTCTGGATGGCCGCCGAGTACGAGGGCAAGGAAGCCGCCGCCGAGGAGATCTCCCAGCTGCTCTACCACGTCCAGGTGATGATGGTCGCGCGCGGGATCTCCCTCGACGACGTCTACGCGCACCTCTAGGCCGGAGCTCTTCACGCGGGCCCCCGCCCGCGCCACTCTTTCGCACCTACGCACCCAAGGAAGCCCCCATGCTGCGCATCGCCGTCCCCAACAAGGGTTCACTCTCCGGACCGGCGTCGGCGATGCTCCATGAGGCCGGCTACCGGATGCGCAAGGAGTCCAAGGAACTCGTGGTCGTCGACCCCGAGAACGAGGTGGAGTTCTTCTACCTCCGCCCCAAGGACATCGCGATCTACGTGTCCTCCGGCAAGCTCGACATCGGCATCACCGGCCGGGACCTGCTGCTCGACTCCGGCGCCAGCGCCGAGGAGATCCTGCCGCTGAACTTCGGCCGGTCCACCTTCCGCTACGCCACCCTGCCCGGCACCGCGAAGGGCCCCGAGGACTTCACCGGGATGACGATCGCGACCTCGTACGAGGGAATCGTCGCCAAGCACCTCGCCGAGAAGGGCATCGACGCCTCCGTCGTCCACCTCGACGGCGCGGTCGAGACCGCCATCCAGCTCGGCGTCGCCCAGATCATCGCGGACGTCGTGGAGACCGGCACCAGCCTGCGCAACGCCGGCCTGGAAGTCATCGGCGAGCCGATCCTCACCTCCGAGGCCGTCGTCATCCGCGGCAACGGCACCGACCCGGCCGACCCGCAGGCCCAGCAGTTCCTGCGCCGCCTCCAGGGCGTCCTGGTGGCCCGCAGCTACGTGATGATGGACTACGACTGCCGCGCCGAGCACCTGGAGCGCGCGGTCGCCCTCACCCCCGGCCTGGAGTCGCCGACCGTCTCCCCGCTGCACAACGAGGGCTGGGTCGCCGTCCGGGCCATGGTTCCCGCCAAGGAAGCCCAGCGGATCATGGATGACCTGTACGAGCTCGGCGCGCGCGCGATCCTCACCACCTCCATCCACGCCTGCCGTCTCTGACACCCCTGCCCGTCACGGACACCAACCCGTCACGGACGCCAGCCGTCACCGACACCACCCGCCACTGACACGACCCGGCACTGCCGGAACCTCGCAGAACCGAGCGCACACCATGGCCGACGCCGCCGCCCAGCCCGAACCGCCCGCCCTGCCGGTCACCTTCCGCCCGACCCGCACGAGGGCCGTGCTGCTGGGCGCCGGCCTCGCCGTCTTCGTCACGATCACGGCGATCGCCCTGCTCCTGAACCTGCACCCCGGCGAGCGGATCAGCTTCGTCTTCACCGCGGTCCTGCTCAGCTCCGTCCTCGTGCTGCTCAGCCGCCCCAAGGTGGTCGCGGACGAGGCCGGGGTCACCGTCGTCAACCTCACCCGCACCCGCCGCCTGGAGTGGGCGCAGATCCTGCGGGTGAACCTCCGTCCGGGCGACCCGTGGGTCTTCCTCGACCTGAGCGACGGCACCAGCCTGCCCGTCCTCGGCATCCAGCCCGGCATCGCCAGGGCCCGGGCCATCGGCGACGCGCGCACCCTGCGCGCGCTGGCCGAAACCCGCGGAACCGGTACAAAGGGCCACTGACCCCGGGCATCCCCGCTGCGTCCCATTGCGGCGGCGATCCCAATGACTACCCTGGTGGCGGGGCGCAGCTGTGCGCCCTCCCACCGGCCCCGGGACCCCGTGGCCCGTGGGCAACTGCGACTTGAGGAGTGACTCCCTCCAGCAATGGACGGATCGTCCGGTAGTACCCGCGCCGCCCTCCCCGTGGAGGCGGCGGCATGACCATCCCGCTACTCCTTCTCGTGGCGGCATTCGCCCTGATCCTCGCCAACGGCTTCTTCGTGGCGGCCGAGTTCGGCCTCGTCACCGTGGAACGGCCCGAGGCCGAACGCGCCGCGGCCGACGGTGACCGCCGTGCCCGCACGGTCGTCAGCGCCCTGCGTGAGCTGTCCTTCCAGCTCTCCGGCACCCAGCTCGGCATCACCATCACCTCCCTGGTCGTCGGCATGCTCGCCGAACCGGCCCTCGCGGCCCTGCTGTCCGGTCCGCTCGCCGCCACCGGGCTGCCCGCGGGAGCCGTCTCGGGCGTCTCCGTCGTCATCGGCATGCTGCTCGCCTCCGCCGTCCAGATGGTCGTCGGCGAACTCGTCCCGAAGAACTGGGCGGTCTCCCGCCCGCTCCAGGTGGCCCGGTTCGTCGCCGGACCGCAGCAGTCCTTCTCCCGTGCCTTCCGGCCGGTCATCGCGGCCCTCAACGCCGTGGCGAACCGTCTCGTACGGGCGCTCGGCGTGGAGCCGGCCGAGGAGATGGCCTCCGCCCGCACCCCCGGCGAGCTCGTGTCCCTGGTCCGCCATTCGGCTCAGGCCGGCGCCCTGGAGCAGGACACCGCCGACCTGTTCGTACGGACCCTGTCCCTGGGCGGGCTCACGGCCCAGCACGTCATGACGCCCCGGGTGAAGGTCAGCGCCCTGATGCACACGGCCACCGCGGCCGACGTGCTCAACCTGACCCGGGCCACCGGCCTGTCCCGTTTCCCGGTCTACCGCGAGCGCATCGACGAGGTCACCGGCGTCGTCCACCTCAAGGACGCCCTCGCCGTACCGGAGGCGGAGCGCGCCCGCACCACCGTGACCCGCATCTGCGTCGCCCCGCTGCTGGTGCCCGGCTCGCTGCCGGTGCAGCCGCTGCTGGAGCGGCTGCGCAGCGAACAGCCGATGGCCGTCGTCGTGGACGAGTACGGCGGCACCGCCGGTGTCGTCACCCTGGAGGACATCGTGGAAGAACTCGTCGGCGAGGTCCGCGACGAACACGACCTCGCGGAGGACGACAGCCCCGAGCTGGCAGCCGTGCCCGCCGAGGACGGCCGCCCGTCCTGGGAGGCCGACGGAAGCTGCCGCGTGCACACCCTGCGCCGGATAGGCCTGGAGGTACCCGAAGGCCCGTACGAGACCGTCGCCGGTCTCGTCGCCGATCTGCTCGGCCGGATCCCCGCCCCCGGGGACCGCGCCGAACTCCCCGGCTGGAGGCTGTCCGTCCGCCAGGTGCGCCGCTACCGGGCCGAACGGGTCCGGCTCGTACGCACCGCCCCGCTCACCGCTCCCGCCGAACTCGAGGCGGTCGGCCGGTGAACGCGCTCCAACTGCTCTTCGCCCTGCTGCTCGTGCTGGCCAACGGTTTCTTCGTCGGCGCCGAGTTCGCCCTGGTCTCCGTACGCCGCAGCCAGATCGAACCCCTCGCGTCCGGTTCCAAGCGGGCCCGCCAGGTGCTGCACGGCCTGGAGAACCTGCCCCGGATGATGGCTGCCGCGCAGTTCGGCATCACCCTGTGCTCGCTGACGCTCGGCGCGGTCGCCGAACCCACCGTGGCCCGGCTGCTGGAGCCCCTCTTCCAGGCCGTCCACGTCCCGGAGGGCCTGGTCCATCCGCTCGGCTACGCCGTCGCGCTCGCCGCCGTGGTCTTCCTCCACCTGGTCATCGGCGAGATGGTGCCCAAGAACCTGGCCATGGCCGCCCCCGAGCGGACCGCCCTGTGGTTCAGCCCCGGCCTGGTCGCCTTCGCCCGCCTGTGCGGGCCGGTCACCACCGCGCTCGGCGCCTGCGCCACCTTCGTCCTGCGGCTCTTCAAGGTCGAGCCCAAGGACGAGGTCGAAGCCGTGTACACCAGTGCCCAGCTCGGCCGGCTCCTCAAGGACTCCCGGCAGGCCGGGCTCCTGGAGCCGGTCGAACAGGAGCGCCTGGAGGACGCCTTGGAGCTGGGCACCCGCCCCGTCACCGACGTCCTCCTCGCCCGGGACCGGCTCGTCACCGTCGGCCCCGACGTCACACCGCGGCAGATCGAACAGCTGACCGTGCGGACGGGCTACTCGCGGTTCCCCGTCCGCTCCGGCAACGGCGCCTTCATGGGCTACCTGCACGTCAAGGACGTACTGGACCTGGAGGAGCGGGAGCGGGCAGTGCCCCAGCGGGTCTGGCGCCGGATGACGACCCTGTCCTCCACCCTCCCGCTGGACGACGCGCTGACCGTCATGCGCCGCGACGCCACCCACCTGGCGCAGGTCGCCGGCCCGGGCGGCCGGGTGCTGGGCCTGGTCGCCATGGAGGACGTGCTGGAGATGCTGGTCGGCGAGGTCCGCGACCCCGCCCACCGCACGCCCCCGCCGGCCCGCAGGGCCCCCGCCCCGGAAGACGCCATGGCCGGCTGATCCCGACCCCGCTCAGGCGTAGCGGTCGAACAGCGCCTGGACGTACTCCTCGAGCCTGCGGGTCAGGACCCCGGCGGCCAGGTCGGTGCGGCCCAGCTCGCGCCAGGGGACGCCCACCTTCTCGGCATCGGGGGCGAAGCCCAGCGCGTCCAGGAGCCTCCAGTAGAGGTGCTCGGCGCGGTCTTCGGCCAGGGTCCCTCCGGCGGCGGCGTACCGGTCGGCGAACCGGATGCCCGCGGGAGCGCCGTGGAGCAGGGCGAGGGCCGTAGAGCAGTGCGCCACGTCCAGGTCGGCCGGCCCCCAGGACGTCTCCACCCAGTCGACGACACCGCTGATCCGAAGACCGTCGCCGCTCCCGGTGAACAGGACGTTGCCGGGATGGAAGTCCCGGTGCAGGAAGCAGCCCCGGTAGGCGGGCGGCTCGCGGCGGATGACGTCCACGGCCCGCCGCCACAGCCCGGGCCTGTGCGTGTCCGCGGGCGGGACCGCCCGCTCCGGGGAGGTCCACGCCTGATAGGTGCGGGGCCGCCGTTGCGTGGTGACCGGCAGCCGGTGGATGCCCACCAGTTGCCGGGCCAGCAGTTCGGCGCGTTCGTCGGCGTCCTGCTCGTCCAGGCGCACGGTCCCCGGCAGCAGGCTCATCAGCAAGGAGGGGTGGTCGCAGTGCCGCGCCGTCGCGTCCACCGCGGCGAGGGTGGCCGCGGGCACGTCCGTACCGCCGAGCAGGCGCAGGACGGCCGCCTCCCGGGACAGCAGGCCTTCCGCGTGCCGGCGGAAGAACGGCTCGACGAAGGACCGCAGGACCAGAGAGCGCGCCCCATCCGGTCCCCGCAGGTCCAGCCTGCGCATCTGTGACGTCCACCCGCCGCGCAGCCGCACGGCCCGTTCCACGTACTCGCCCTCGGACAGCTGCTTCTGCACCCAGGAGCGGGTGGAACCCCAGTCCTGACCGTCCTGGTCCCCGCCGATGTCCTCGGCCCCCTCCGTCACCATGCCGGCAGGGTAACCGCCTCCCGCGGAAGGCGCGCCGGGGACCCGGTACGCCGGCTCCGCCGCTACAACGGCGGTGGCTCCGGGCGCTCTTGGGGGCCCCGGCCGGAGAGGACCTCGCCGTACGCCTGCATCAGGTCCGCCAGCCGCAGCGTGGAGAGGTCCTCCCGGGAGGGGTCGCCTGCGAAGCCCGCCAGGCGCAGGTCCCGGTAGGCGCAGCTCTTCTCGTAGAGGGTGCGCAGGAACCGGCCGTTGCCCAGTTCGTCGATCCAGCCCTGCTCGACCACGTGCCCGCTGATGCTGCGCAGCTCCTCCAGCGCCTCCTCGTCCCAGCGGTCGCCGTTGCCGTCCGCCAGCACCTCCCCGATCGAGGTCAGTTCGAGGGGACGGTAGCTCGGGAAGTCCACTCGGGTCGTGAACCGCGAGGAGAGTCCCGGGTTGGTGCTCAGCAGCCGGTCCATCCCGGCCGGGTAGCCCGCGAGGATCACCACGAGGTGGTCGCGGTTGTCCTCCGCGCGCTTGAGGAGCACCTGTAAGGCCTCGTCCCCGTATGCGTCACCCTTGCTGTAACCGGAGTTGGACAGGCTGTACGCCTCGTCCACGAACAGCACCCCGCCGATCGCGGAATCGATCAGCTCGTTCGCCTTCACGGCCGTCTGCCCGAGGAACTCGCCCACCAGATCGGCCCGCTGGGCCTCCACCAGGTGGTCGCCGCCCAGCAGGCCGAGCGCGTAGAAGACCCGGCCCAGGATCCGGGCCACCGTGGTCTTGCCCGTACCGGAGGGCCCCGAGAAGACGAAATGCCGCTTGGGCGGCTGCACCGGGAGGCCTTGGCCCGCCCGCAGCCTGGCCATGTGCAACTGCGCCGAGAGGGCTTTCACCTGCCGTTTGACGGGCTCCAGGCCCACCATCCGCTCCAGCTCCGCCAGCGCCTGCGCCAGCGCCCGCGGGTCGGCGGGCCCGGCCGGAAGGCCCACGGGCGCGCCCTGGGCCGGTAACGCCGCCTTGTGCCGCGTCCCGTCCGCCCGGCCCCCGTCCGGAGGACCGAAGCGGGGCTCCGGCGGGTCGGGGAGCAGCGGGTCCGGCTCCGCCTGGCCGTCCGCCGCGACGTCCTGCGCGGGGGCGCCGCCCCCGCCGCCGAGGGCGACCGCCGCCAGGTCCCCGCCGGCCGGGGCGGGCCCGTGCCCGGCGAACTGCTCGCCCACGTGCCCGTAGGCCGCGTAACCCGCCATGTCGTCGGGGTCGCTGCTGTCGGCGATCGCCGTCAAGCGGGCCGCGGTGTCCATGAACGCCGGGTCCACCCGGTGCACCGCCCGGTACAGCGGCAGCGCGGCGGCGCTGCGGCCGGTCCCCTCGTGGGCCCGCGCCAGCCAGTACCGCAGCTCCTTGCGCTGCGGCTGCTCGCTGCGACAGCGCATCAGCGCCGCCGCCAGCATCGGCTCCGCCTGCCCGTACATCTCCAGCCGGACCCGGGCCATCCCGCCGAACAGGCGTGCCTCGATGCCCAGTTGCGGATCGTCCACCAGCGGTTCGGTGTGCCGCACCAGCTGCTCCCAGTCCTTGACCAGGTAGGCCCGGCAGGCGTGCAGGAAGCGGACCTGCGGATCGGTGTCGACCGGGGGCAGGGCGGCCAGCGCCTGGTCCAGCTCGGGCACGTGGCGGCCGTCCAGCCAGTGCGAGGCGTGGGCCAGCAGCAGGTCGCGGCGGCTCTCCAGCACCGGCTGCACCCACCAGCCCAGCCAGTACCAGGAGTTCAGCGTCCTGCGGTGCCGGGCGCGCTGCTCCCCGAAGCGGTCCCGGTGCGCGTACATGCGCAGCAGCGCGTTGGTGGTGTCCGCCCTGAGCGCGTGCAGGCCCAGCCAGGCGTCCGCCATCGCGGGATCGAGCCGCACCGCCGTGCGGAACTCCTCCTCGGCCTGCGGATAGGCGCCCATGGTGCAGGCGTCGACCCCGCGCAGCCAGGCGAGTTCGGCCGGGGCGTGGGTGCTGCCCGGCATGCCGAAGTCCATCACATCCCCCACAAGCCTGCCCCCGTGGTGCGCGGCAACCCTCGGATCACTCCCGTGGGTTGTCCACCATGCCGATGAAATCAGGGCTGCATCGTACCTGCGGTGACGCTCCTTACCCAGGGTGCGGCAGCCGCGGGTCCGGAGGCCCCCGCGGACCCCACTGGTGACTCAGCGTGAAGGAAGTGGAGGGGATCGCGGTCGCGGCCGGCCGTCCGCGGCCCGCGCCGGGACAGAACGAAGCCCCCGATCACGGGGGAACAATCGGGGGCCTCGCGTCCGCCGCGGTCGCTGCGGACCGCGCATTCAGAACGTAAGGCCGCCGCGGGGGCGAGGTCAAGCGGCTCGGGGAACCCCCGGCGCAGGGCCGTCGGGGGCGGCGCTCAGGCCCGGGGGAGTCCGTGACGTTGGGTGACCGAAGCCGGGGTTCGCGCAGTCGCAAGAGCCCCGGAAGTCCACTCGTATCCCGTACCGCTCTGGCGTACCAGGGTGTCGGCGAAGGGGCGCGAAGGGTCGCCCGAGAAGTGCACGAGCTCCGCGCGCTCCCATTCGTCCCAGAAACCGTGAAGTTCACGCCCGTCCCGGCTGCGCCCGCGCCCCCAGGACACCTCGCGCGGCGTCTCCAACCACAGCAGCCGCGCCAGCCACGGACGCAGGGCCCGCCGGCCCGCCCCGACGCCCTCGACGATCACCACCGGGACCGGCTCCAGCACCCGCTCCGGGCCGAACCGGCGCAGCACCCAGTCGTACGGGGCCCAGCGCGCGGGCCGGCCGGCGGCGAGCGGCTCCAGGACCTGGGCGCTGAGCCGCCCGAACCAGTCGAACAGTTCCTCGTGCGTGGCCACCTCGTCCAGGTGCAGCACGGGAGCTCCGCCCAGGGTCTCGGCGAGGCGCTGCGCGAAGGTGCTCTTGCCGGATCCGGCGTGCCCGTCGACGCCGATCAGCCGGACCGGCCCGAGCGAGGGCGACAGGGCGGCGAGCTCCCGCGCGAGTGGGCCCAGGGGCCGGCCGGGGGAGAGGGGGGACTGCTCGGGCTGCTCCACCCGGCCAGCCTATGACGTGCGTGCCTCCGACACGGTCCCGCGGCTTCCGTCACCCGTCGCGCGGGAACTGGGAGGGTGGAGCAGCAGCCGATCCCGCCGTACCGACCCCAGGGGGCCACCACCATGACCGCACCCACCCCGCGCAGGGCCCTGCTCGCCGCAGCCCTCGCGGCCGCCGCCGTGGCCACGGTCCCGGGCGGGAAGGCCACGGCCGCCACCGCGCCCCACCGGGAGCGCGAGCGCGGCGCCACCACGCCGACGATCGACAACCGCTTCTGGTACTCGTACGCCCACTGGCAGGCCGGCACCCACCGCGGTACCGGGGCCGTGGCCGGAGACCGCCCGGGCCTGGAGATCGCGACCCCGGCGGGCCGGACCGAGTACACCGACCCGCACACCGGCAAGACCGCCGCCTGGGACCACGCCACCTGGACCTCCCCCGTGCACCGCTCCGCCGTCCCCGCCACCGAGGCCGTCGCCTCGTGGAACGCCCGTACCCCGGCCGGTACCTGGATCCAGGTCGAGCTGCGCGCCACCTACGGCGACGGCACGGCCACCCCGTGGTACGTGATGGGCCGCTGGGCCTCCGGCGAGGGCGACATCCGCCGCACCTCGGTCGACGGCCAGAGCGACGGCCGCACCACCGTGTGGACGGACACCCTGGCGGTCGACCCCGCCGCGAAGGCGAGCGGTCTGCGCCTGCGGGACTGGCAACTGCGCCTGACCCTGTACCGCAAGCCGGGCACCGCCGTCAGCCCCACCGTCTGGCTGGCCGGAGCCATGGCCTCGGACGTCCCGGACCGGTTCACCGTGCCCCCCTCGAAGCCCTCCGGCACGGCCCACGAGCTCAAGGTCCCGCGCTACTCGCAGGAGATCCACATCGGGCGGTACCCGGAGTACGACAACGGCGGCGAGGCCTGGTGCAGCCCCACGTCCTCCCAGATGATCATCGAGTTCTGGGGCCGCAAGCCCACTGCCGCGGACCTGGCCTGGGTGGACCCCTCCTACTCCGACCCGCAGGTCTGCCACGCCGCCCGCTCCACCTACGACGCGGCCTACAAGGGGTGCGGCAACTGGCCCTTCAACGCCGCCTACGCCTCGACCTACCGGGACATGGCCGCGGTGGTGACCCGGCTCGCCTCCCTCACTGACCTGGAAACCCTGATCCGCGCCGGAATCCCGGTCATCACCTCGCAGTCCTTCCTGCCCGAGGAACTCACCGGGGCGGGGTACGGCACCTCCGGCCACATCATGACCGTCGTCGGCTTCACCGGGGCCGGGGACGTGATCGCCAACGACCCCAACTCGGCGGACGACGCCGCCGTACGCCGGGTCTACCGGCGCACCGAATGGGAGAAGGTCTGGTTGCGCACCAGGCGCCTCAACGCCGCCGGCAAGGAGGTCCAGGCCGCCGGAGGGATCTGCTACCTCTACGTTCCGGCCCGTCCGGGCGCTGCGCGGCTCGCGGCCCTGCGCGCGGCCGGCGTGCTCTGAGGTCCGCCGGTGTGCTCCGACGTCCGTCGGTGTGCTCCGACGCCTGGCGCACCCGATTTGCCCACCACCGAATGGGTTGTAAGTGGGACATAAAGGGCAGAGGGGGTGTAGGAGCAGCTTCAACAGGAGGCAGTCCGACATGACCACGCACTCAAGCATCGAACACCACCCGGACCTCGCTGAGATGCGCACGCGGTTCGAGCAGGTCACCAGCACACCCCGCGCGCAGGCAGTGGAGGCACTGGCCCTCATCACGGGCCTCTACATCGCGGCCTCGCCGTGGATCGCCGGATTCAGCGTGCTGAGCGCGCTGGCCGTCAACAACCTCATCGCAGGCCTGGCCTACTGCCTGTGCATGGGCGGCCTGGGTACCGCGTACGAGCGCACCCACGCCATGGCGTGGACCGCCGTCGGCATCGCCGTCTGGACGATCATCGCCCCGTGGGTCATCGCGGGCAACGTGGACACGACCCGCTCGGTGGTCAGCAACGTCATAGCGGGCGTCGTCGGAACCGTGCTGGCGCTGGCGATGGCCGCCATGGCCGGTCCCGAACGCCGCGGCGCCGGACGCATGCGCCGCGCCTGACGGCGACGGCGACCGGACGCACCCGTATCCGCGCACCTGATATCCCACCCCTCCGATGAACCCGATCACGCCCGCCGCCTTCCGCGGCGGGCGTGACGCGTGGGCCGGCGCCGCGGGGGCGTCGCGCCGGCGCCGCGCGGGCACGGCGCGCGCAGTGAGGTGCGCCACCCGTGATGCTCGTCTCTACCGCGAAAGCCGCGAAGGCTGCCACATTGGACGGCATGACCGCACGCGCCTCCGCCTTCACCACCGCAGCCCCCGACCTCGCCGCCCGCCTCCGCCGCCGTGTCGGCACCGGCGGCCCCGACGGGGACACCGCCTGGCTGGAACACGTCCTCGGCTGGACCCTGGTGGTCGTGGTCGCCATGTTCGTCACCCAGGTCGGCTGGCTCTGACCCTCCCGCGCCGCGCCTGCGCCCTCACGACGCTTCCAGCCGCAGCCCGTCCGTGACGATCACGTCCGAGGTGACCAGCGCCTGCTCGGCGCTGACCCGCGTCATGAAGACGAACGGGGGAATGACCGGGGGAGCGGGCAGGCCTTCCGGGCTGAACGTGACGCAGAGCAGCCCCTCGATGCACCCGCTGAACCTGGTCAGGTACAGCGTCACGTTCCCGCGCAGCTCCAGCGACGAGGCGGTCAGCCCGTACTCGTCCCGGCCGTCCCGGGTACGCAGCCGGTAGTCGCTGAGCGAGGCGGCCGCCATCCTCAGCACCAGCACCTTGCGCGGTCCGTCGACCGTGGCGACCTCGGTGACCCCGGCGAGGGCGAAGCCCTGGGGTGCGAAGAGCGAGGTGGTCACGGTGGGCGGAGTGCGGGCCGCGGTCACCGGCGCCTGCGCGGCCCGGGCCTGAGGGGCGCCGGCCGTGGCCGTCGCCAGCAGCGCGAGCGGCAGCGCGGCGGCCATGACGCGCGGAGCGCCGCGCCGGGGGCGGGGCGCGCCACCCGGCTCCCCGGCCCCTTCCGGGCGCGGGGTCCACCCGAAGGCCAGCGCGCTGCCCGCGACGCCGAGCAGCATCCCCACCAGGAAGCCGCCGAGGTTGGTCGCCACGAAGGACAGAACCGACAGCAGCAGGGCGTGGACGCAGACGTACGCCCTCGTCCCGGGCAGGAACCACAGGAACAGCGCCGCCACGATCAGCGCGGTCCCGATCCCGATCGCCGCGACCCCGCCCAGGCCGAGGCTGACCAGCACCGCCAGCGGGGAGAGCGGGACCAGCAGCAGCTCCGCCCCGCCCAGCAGCACCAGCAGCCCGCCCCAGAAGGGCCGGGTCCGGCGCCAGGCCCGCAGCCGCCGCCGGGCGCCGTGAAGCGGGAGCCGCCGCCGGCGGGCGGGCCGCGCCCTGCCTAGAAGCACTGCTCGCCGTCCAGGGTGACGTTCAGCCGCATGCCCTTGAGCCGGAAGTTGCCGCCCGTGGCGGACCAGGCGTGCGATCTCACGTTCAGCACCTCGATGTTCCCCGCCTGGAGCCCGAACTTGCCCGGCTCGCCCTTGATCCCGTCGACCCGGTCGAGGGTGGAGGCGTCCCGGCCGATCTGGGCGGTGCCGAAGGTCGCGTCACCGTCGAGGTCCTCGCCGTCGATCACGAGATTGCCGGCGGTCACCTGCCCGGCCGGCCCGCCGGCCGTCAGCTTGAAGACCACCGCGCCCAGCGGGGTGTCCACCCGGGCGGCCTGGCAGATGTCGGCGAGCGTCGCCTCACCGATTCCGAGCAGCGCCACCGGGTGTCCCTTGCCGTCCGCCGACCGGTCCGTCTGGACGTAGGAGGCGAGGCCCCGGCTGCTCAACTTGGAGGAGGAGACCTGGAAGCTGGTCCCCGATACGGCGAAGGACGCGGCCGGCGCGCCCTGGGCCATGACCGTCGCCATCACGCCGACGGCGACCACCGCGGGCAGCGCCACGGCCGCCGTCCTGCGCCAGTCGACCCGGCCCTCCGGCCTGGTGTCCACGCTCATGGAAGTGCCTCCCGTACGTCGTCCGTGCGCAGGGAAGTGCCGAAGACAGGTCTGCCATACTGCGGGCGTCCTGTGGGAGTTCGAGGCTGGGGCCGAATTTGAATAATAGTCAACAGCGCGGTGAGGGGCGGGGCCGAGGACGCGGCCGGCAGCCCGGCGCGACCGGCCGTTCGCAGGTCCGCAGGGCCGAACTCATAGCCATCGGCCGCAAGTTGTTCGCCGACACCCCGTACGACGCGCTCTCCATGGACGACATCGCCAAACAGGCGGGCGTCGCCAAGGGGTTGATCTACTACTACTTCACGAGCAAGCGCGGCTACTACCTCGCCATCGTCGAGGACTCGGTGGCCGAACTCGTCGCCCGCGCCGGCGCGGACACCGAACTGACCGGTGCCGAGCGTGCCCGCCGGACCATCGACGGCTACCTCTTCTACGCCGAACACCACCAGGCCGCCTACCGCACCATCGTCACGGGCGGCGTCGGCTCCGACGCCGAAGTGCTCGCCCTCCGTGACGCCGTGCGCGAGGAGCTGGTGGCCACCATCGCCGAGGGCGCGTACGGGCACCGAGCCGTTCCGCCGATCGCCCGCCTGGCCCTCGTCGGCTGGCTCTCCGGGGTCGAGGGAACCACTCTGGAGTGGGTCGGCGGGCTCGGAGCGGACGGCGGCGAAGGGCTGCCCGGGCTGCCGGGCCGCGAGGAACTGGCGGCGCTGCTGGTGCGGCAGCTACGGGCCACTTTGGGGGTGATCGAGGAGTTCGTACCGCAATGCCCGGCTCCACCCGTACTCGAGGAAGCCTCGGCCGGGGGCGGGGATCTTGACGATCAACTACCGGTGACGGGAAGCCCCTGATCGGGCATACTCAAGCCGCCGCAGCCGCTGAACAGGTCCTTCCGTGATCCGGGAGGGCAGTATCGGCTGTGAGAGCACCGAGACCCGGCGGCGCGTCCCACACCTCACGCGCCGTCGCCGTGCCCGATGAGGGAGGAGAGCGCCGCCATGAACGACCGCGCCCCGCAGCCGGTGGAACGTCAGCTGCCCACCGAAGAGTCCCGCGATCTGCTCGCGCTCGTACGAGAGATCGCGCAGCGGGAGATCCGCCCCCGGGCCGCCGAAGAGGAGGACGCCGGCCGCTTCCCCCGCGAGGTCTTCGCCCTGCTGTCCGACTCGGGGCTGCTCGGCCTCCCCTACGACGGTGAGTTCGGCGGCGGCGATCAGCCGTACGAGGTCTACCTCCAGGTGCTGGAAGAGCTCGCGGCGGCCCGGCTGACCGTCGGCCTCGGCGTCAGCGTGCACTCACTGGCCTGCCACGGGCTGGCCGGGTACGGCAGCAAGGAGCAGCAGGCGGCCCACCTGCCCGCGATGCTGGGCGGCGGCCTGCTCGGCGCGTACTGCCTCTCCGAGCCGGCCGCCGGTTCGGACGCGGCCTCGCTGAGCACCAGGGCGGTGCGCGACGGCGACGACTGGGTGATCACCGGCACCAAGGCATGGATCACCCACGGCGGGGTCGCGGACTTCTACACCGTCCTCGCCCGCACGGGCGGCGAGGGCCCCAAGGGGATCACCGCCTTCCTGGTCCCGGGGGACGCCGCGGGCCTGACGGCGGCCGTTCCGGAGAAGAAGATGGGCCTCAAGGGCTCGCCCACGGCCCAGCTGCACTTCGACGGGGTCCGCGTGCCCGACGCGCGGCGGATCGGCGAGGAGGGCCAGGGCTTCACCATCGCCCTCGCCGCCCTGGACGCGGGCCGGCTGGGCATCGCCGCCTGCGCGATCGGCGTCGCGCAGGCCGCCATGGACGAGGCCCTCGCGTACGCGCTGGACCGCAAGCAGTTCGGCCACCCGATCGCGGACTTCCAGGGCCTGCGCTTCATGCTGGCCGACATGGCGACGAAGATAGAGGCGGGCCGGGCCCTGTACCTGGCGGCGGCGCGCCTGCGGGACGCGGGCAAGCCGTTCTCCCGCCAGGCGGCGATGGCGAAGCTGTTCTGCACCGACGCGGCGATGGCCGTGACGACGGACGCGGTCCAGGTCCTCGGCGGCTACGGCTACACCGCGGACTTCCCGGTCGAGCGGCTGATGCGCGAGGCGAAGGTCCTCCAGATCGTCGAGGGCACCAACCAGATCCAGCGCATGGTCATCGCCCGGCACCTGGCGGGCCCCGAAACACGCTGACCGCCCCCGCCCCCCGGGGCGGTCGGCACGACCGCCGCCCCCGGCCCGCGTGGGGCGCTCCGGGGCGCCGGACGCCCCGGAGGCCGGGTCCCCGGCCCGTCCCCTGCGCGTGGCCCGCGGCAGTCCGCCGGGGGCGGCCGGGGCAGTCGGAGCGGCCTTTCCCGCTGCCCGGGCGAAGCATCCGGAACACCGGCCCGTGCGGGTGCCCAGAACGAGGTACCGGCTCCGTGCCGGGGTACCGGTAAGCGGAACGGTTCGCGTGCCGAAGAGGGAGCTCCCCGTGGCGACCCCACGGAGGGACAGCGTGGCCATCGTCGTCGACGGCATCCACGACATCGACGGCACGACCAGCCGCCTGCGCCGCCATGACGTCGGACTCCTCGGCGAAGCGGCCCGGTACGAGGGCGCCTACCGGCCCTGCGACCTCCGCGGCCCCTCGGGGATCATCTGCGCTCCGGCGGAGCGGATCGGCCGGACCTGGGCGCCCACCGCCCGGGCGCGGCGCCCCGCCCTCCCGCCGCGCCCCCGCCCTACCCGTGCAGGCGGGTCGTGGCGAGGTGGACGGTCAAGGCGCAGGGGACCAAGCCCTCGGGTGTCGTGAGGTCGCGGACCTCGGCGGTGAAGGTCCCTCGCAGTCGTTCCACGCTCGCCGCGTCGAGCGGGCCGAGGTCGTAGACGCCGCAGAGGGCGGCCCACACCTGCCCTACCGGGCCGCTGAGGTCGATGGGGACCGTCTCCCATTCCACCGCGGCGAAGCCCGCCGGGCGGAGGACCGCGTCGAGCCCGTCCCGGTCGCGCGTCCTGCGGTCCCCCAGCGCCGGGATGCGCCGTGAGGCGGGCAGTTCCTCGCACGTGCGCCGCAACAGCCCCATGAACCGCTCGCAGGCCTCGCCGCCCACGGCCCCGCCCCCCACCACGCACGCCAGGACCCCTCCGGGGCGCAGCACCCGGGCGACCTCGGCCGCGACGTCCTCGACGTCGCTCATCAGCATCAGCGCCATGTGGGAGACGCAGGCGTCGAAGCTGTCGTCGGCGAAGGGAAGGTCCTGGGCCCGGCCCTGTTCCACCCGCGCCCCGGCGAGCGCCGGCCGGCGTCGGGCCAGCGCCACGGAATGCGCGGACAGGTCCACCCCCGCGAGGTGCCCCCCGTCCCTCCCGTCCGCCCCGGCCAGGAGTTCGAGCAGGAGGCCGTCCCCGCATCCGAGGTCCAGCACCCGTCGGCTCCCGGCCACCCGGTCGCACAGGATCTCGTAGCTGGACCGGCCGTCCGGAGCCCGGCCGGGGCCGAACGCCTGCGCGGTCACCGCCGGATGTCGGGCGTGGAACGCCCGCAGGAACGCCTCTTGCTCCGCCGTGGTCGTCACCCGGCCACACTACGTCCTGCGGGGCGGCGTTGCGTGCCGGGGTGTCACGGTGTGTCAGAAGCCTGGTACGCCCGCCAGTTTCTGACGTACCGTCATATCCGCCCGCGGAGCCCGCCCGTACGCAGGAGGTTCGTCATGCCCGCCGACCGGCCCGTCGCCCTGGACGAGTACCCCGTCCACCAGGCACCGCTGTCGATGAAGCACCTCGTCAGCGGCGACCGCAACGCCTACGACCGCTGCATCTTCCACGTCTTCGACCACGCCGGCCGGGCCGTCCTCATCCTCGGCCTCGGCGTCTACCCCAACGCCGGCGTCATCGACGCCTACGCCACTTTGCGACTCGGCGACGAACTGCTCGCCGTGCGCGCCTCCGACGCCCTCACCGACGACCGCATGAACCTCTCCGTCGGCCCCCTGCGCATCACCGTCGACCAACCCCTGAGGCGCCTCACCCTCCACTGCGACGCCGACCCCGCCGACCCCGGAGGCCTCTCCTACGACCTCACCTGGACCGCCGAGTTCCCCGCGGTCTGGGAACCGCACCACATCCAGCGGCGCGGCGACCGCCTCATGCTGGAGGGCCGCCGCTTCGTCCAGGCGGGCAACGTCACCGGCACCATCCGCGCCAAGGGCGAGGAACTCACCCCCACCCCCGGCGCCTGGACCGGCACCCGCGACCGCAGCTGGGGCGTGCGGCCCATCCCCGGCGAGGACGGCGGCCGCGCCGCCGACGAGTACCGCCCCGAGGGCTTCCACTGGCTCTGGGTCCCCGTCCGCTTCGAGGACCGCTTCCTCATGGTCATCACCCAGGAGGACGCGGACGGCCACCGCACCCTCAGCGAAGCCGTCCAGGTCTTCCCCGAGGGCAGCGGCCGCGGCGACGTCCAGCTCGGCTGGCCGCACACCGACGTCCGCTACCGCCCCGGCGGCCGCCACCCCGAGAGCGCCGTCGTCCACCTCACCGACCCGGCCCGCAAACCCCTCGAACTCGGCGTGGAGATCCTGAACTCCTCCCCGCTGGCCGTCGGCGCCGGCTACCCGCCCGCCGCCGACTGGCAGCACGGCACCTGGCAGGGCCGCGGATGGACCGACCGACGGGTCTACGACCTCTCCGACCCGGCCGCCCACCCCATGGCCGCCTTCGGCGTCACCGACCACTCGGCCCGCTTCACCCTCGACGGCCGGGTCGGCCACGGCATCTTCGAACACGGCAGCTTCGGCCGCCACGACCCCAGCGGCTTCGCCGACTACGCCTCCGTCGCACCGTAACGGCCGAGCCGAGCCGAAGACCACCCGAAGCAGCAGGAGGGACTCCATGGCAACGGCACCACGTCCGCGCACCTCCACCCGCGAGCCCGAGGAACTCGGCCGGCGCCTGACGGCCTGGCTCGACGGCCGCCTCCCCGGCGCGAAGGTCACCAACACCTCCGTACCCGGCTCCAACGGCATGTCCAGCGAGACCCTCCTCTTCGACATCGAGCACCCGGACGCCGCCGACTGCGCCTGCGCCCTGCGCCTCGCCGCCGACCCGGCCGCCTACACCGTCTTCCCCACCTACGACATGGCCCGCCAGTACCGCGTCATGCGGCTGGTCGCCGAACACACCGACCTGCCCGTGCCGCGCGTGCGCTGGCTGGAGGAGGATCCGCGACCGCTGGGCGCGCCCTTCTTCGTCATGGCCCGCGCCGAAGGCCGTGTCCCGCCCGACGTCATGCCCTACACCTACGAGGGCAACTGGCTGCACTCCGCCACCGACGCCGAACGCGCGGCCCTCCAGGAGGCGAGCATCTCCCTGCTCGCCCGCCTCCACGACCAGTTCCCGGCCGACGAAGCGCAGTTCCTCCTCCCGGCCGGCCCAGGAACCCCGCTGCGCCGGCACGTCGAGGCCCAACGCGCTTACTACGCCTGGGTGGTGGACGGCCTGGCCCCCTCACCGCTGCTGGAGCGCGCCTTCGACCGGCTGGAGGAACTCTGGCCCGCCGACGAGGGCGACCCGGTCCTCAACTGGGGTGACGCGCGCATCGGCAACGTGATCTACCAGCCCGACGGCTTCGAACCGGTGGCCGTACTCGACTGGGAGATGGCGGCGTACGCCCCGCGCGAGGTGGACCTCGGCTGGACCGTCTACCTCCACCGCTTCTTCCAGGACCTGACCGTCGGCTTCGGCCAGCCGGGCCTGCCCGACTTCCTGCGCCGCGAGGACCTCGAACGCCGCTACGCCGAACTCACCGGGCACGTCCCGCGCGACATGGAGTTCCACACCCTGTACGCCGCCCTGCGGCACGGCATCGTCATGCTCCGCATCGCCTACCGCCAGGCGTACTTCGGCGAGGTCGAGGTCCCCGCCGATCCCGACGGCCTCATCCTGCACCACGCCGCTCTCGCCGCCATGGTGCAGGGAACGTACTGGTAGGGCCCTCGGCCCGGCCGGTCAGGCGGCCTGCGCGTGCTGACGCATCTGGGGCGGCAGCACCGTCGCCGTCATCCGCACCGGACGCGATCCCGGACCGCCGACGTGCGAGAAGGGCTGCGTCCGCCAGTCCAGTCCCTGCGGCAGCGTCAGCATGACCACCGGGTCCAGCTCCTGGGCGTCCGGCTGGAACGCGCCCACGGACGCCAGCGCCTCCGAGGCCGGGCGGCCCGTGCCCGCGCACACCGTGAGCCCGAACGGGTTCCACGGGGTGAGGCAGAGCGCGTGCTCCGGCAGGTACTCCTCGTCCGCGACCAGGGCGATGGACTGACCGCAGTCGGGGCAGACCGCGTGGTGGACCTCGAAGCCGTCGGCGTCTTCGAGGTACTCCCCGTCGTCCGCGTCCTGTGCGTACTCGCCGTACGCGGCTTCGCTCACGCGGTCGGCACGGTTGGTGTTCAGCATGGATGTACTCCCCCTTGGGTGGGCCGGGCGGGCAGATTTCTTCGGCCACGGCCACAGCAAGCACTTCCCGTCGCGCGGCACGAGTAACCACGAGAGCCGGGCGTACGCATCCATACCCCTGTGGCCTTGGTCACATGCCTGCCGCAGGTGCCGTTTCCCCGTGGACACCGCTGTGCCTGGAGCGGTCCTGGGCAATAGGTTGAGCGGCTATGAGCGCAATGGAGGAGCTGGACCGCCAGATCGTGGATCTGCTCGTGCGGGACGGGCGGATGAGCTACACGGATCTGGGCAAGGCCACCGGACTGTCCACGTCGGCAGTCCATCAGCGAGTACGCCGCCTGGAGCAGCGCGGTGTCATCCGCGGGTACGCGGCCGTCGTGGACCCCGAGGCCGTCGGGCTGCCGCTGACGGCCTTCATCTCGGTCAAACCGTTCGACCCCAGCGCCCCCGACGACATCGCCGAGCGGCTCGCGGGGGTCCCGGAGATCGAGGCGTGCCACAGCGTCGCGGGCGACGAGAACTACATCCTCAAGGTGCGCGTGGCCACGCCCCTGGAACTCGAAGACCTGCTGGGGCGCCTGCGCGCCCTGGCCCACGTCGCCACCCGCACGACCGTGGTCCTCTCCACCCCCTACGAAGCCCGCCCGCCCCGCGTGTGAGCCGTGGGCCCGGTCCCGGGCGCCCGCGGCACCGCCCGGTGCCGGGGCGCCCCGTCCCGCGGCGTCTGCGGCCCGGCGAGGGGGCCGTGTCCGGGCGGGGGCGGGCGACCAGCGAAACTGGGGGCATGACTGACCGCACCGCCTCCGCCACCGCCGCCGGAACCCACCGCACCGTCCTGCTCCGCGGCGGCGAGGTGCACAGCCCCGCCGACCCCTTCGCCACGGCGATGGTGGTCGAGCGGGGGCACATCGCGTGGGTCGGCTCCGAAGGCGCCGCCGACGCCTTCGCGCAGGGCGTCGACGAGGTCGTCCACCTCGACGGGGCGCTCGTCACCCCCGCGTTCACCGACGCCCACGTCCACACCACCTCCACCGGCCTCGCCCTCACCGGCCTGGACCTCTCCGCGGCCCGTTCCCTCCCCGAGGCCCTCGCCCTCGTCCGCGCCCACGCCGCCCGCCGCCCCGCCGACCGGGTGCTCCTCGGCCACGGCTGGGACGCCGCCCGCTGGCCCGAGCGGCGCGCCCCGCGCCGCGCGGAACTCGACGAGGCCACCGGCAACCGCCCGCTCTACCTCAGCCGTGTCGACGTGCACTCCGCCGTCGTCACCACCGCCCTGCTGGACCTCGTACCCGGTGTCCACGCGGCCGGTGACGAGCCGCTGACCCGCGACGCGCACCACGCGGTCCGCCGGGCCGCGCTCGACGCCGTCACCCCGGCCCAGCGCGCCGAGGCGCAGCGCGCCGCCCTGGACCGCGCCGCCTCCCTGGGCATCGGCTCCGTCCACGAGTGCGGCGGCCCCGACATCTCCTCCCCGGAGGACTTCAGCTCCCTGCTCGACCTCGCCGCCCACCACCGTGGCCCGCGCGTCTTCGGCTACTGGGCCGACCGCGACATCGACCGCGCCGTGGAACTCGGCGCGGCCGGCGCGGCGGGCGACCTGTTCGTGGACGGCTCCCTCGGTTCGCACACCGCCTGCCTGCACGCCCCGTACGCCGACGCGCCCCACACCGGCACCGGCTACCTCGACGCCGCCGACGTCGCCGCGCACGTCGCCGCCTGCACCGGGGCGGGCCTCCAGGCCGGGTTCCACGCCATCGGCGACGCCGCTCTCGGCGCCGTCGTCGAAGGAGTCCGGGCGGCCGCCGAGAAGGTCGGCCTCGCCCGCATCCGGGCCGCCCGCCACCGTGTGGAGCACGCCGAGATGATGACCCCGGCCACCATCGCCGCCTTCGCCGAGCTGGGCCTGACCGCGTCCGTGCAGCCCGCCTTCGACGCCGCCTGGGGCGGCGAGGACGGCATGTACGCCGACCGGCTCGGCGCCGACCGGGCCAGGACCCTCAACCCGTTCGCCGCCCTCCTCAAGGCGGGTGTGCCGCTCGCCTTCGGCTCGGACGCGCCCGTCACCCCCCTCGACCCCTGGGGCACCGTCCGCGCGGCCGCCTTCCACCGGACCCCCGAGCACCGCATCTCCGTACGGGCCGCCTTCGCCGCGCACACCCGCGGCGGGTGGCGGGCACTGGGCCGGGACGACGCGGGCACCCTCGTGCCGGGCGCTCCCGCCGACTACGCCGTCTGGCGCACGGAGGAACTGGTGGTGCAGGCCCCCGACGACCGGGTCGCCCGCTGGTCGACGGATCCGCGCTCCGGCACCCCCGGTCTGCCCGACCTGACGCCCGGCGCGGATCTCCCCGTGTGCCTGGCCACGGTCGTGGGTGGCCGGGAGGTATTCGTACGGCCACAGGGGTGATCCGGCGGGCCTCGGTTCGGTACCGGCGGCCCGACCCGGATAGGTTCGGCCGGGTCCACCACAGGACGTCCCTTCCGGACGGATCCGTCCGCCCAGCGCGCCCGCGCCTCGGGGGCGAGGGAAGGTTTCGCCGGTGCGGGCGCCCCCAGCGGCAGTTGGGGGAGGGGTGGCCTCAGGTCGGGGCCCGGCGGTCCAGTAGACAACGGCCAGGGTCACCCGCAGCCAGCGGGAGCCTGGTCGGCCCGAAGGACCGCTGGCCCCGATCCCTGTTCTAAAATCGTCCCGCTGTGACGGGACGGACGAGGCGGGGCTGGACGAGAAGCATGCAAGGGGACCCAGTGAGCGACGGCGGACAGCGGACCTACGGGCCCCTCGGCACCACCTTGGTGATCATCCCCACGTACAACGAGGCGGAGAACATCGGGCTGATCGTCGGCCGGGTCCGCGCCGCGGTGCCCGAGGCGCACGTCCTCGTGGCCGACGACAACAGCCCCGACGGCACCGGCAAGCTCGCCGACGAGCTGTGCGCCTCCGACGACCACGTCCACGTCCTGCACCGCAAGGGCAAGGAAGGGCTCGGCGCCGCCTACCTCGCGGGCTTCGCCTGGGGCCTGGAGCACGGCTACGGCGTCCTCGTGGAGATGGACGCCGACGGCTCCCACCAGCCCGAGGAACTGCCCCGGCTGCTGACCGCGCTCGCCGGCGCCGACCTGGTCCTGGGCTCCCGCTGGGTGCCCGGCGGCCGGGTCGTCAACTGGCCCAAGAGCCGCGAGATCCTCTCCCGGGGCGGCTCCACCTACTCCCGGCTGATGCTCGGCGTCCCGATCCGCGACGTGACCGGCGGCTACCGCGCCTTCCGGCGCGAGACCCTGGAGGGGCTGGGCCTGGACGAGGTCGCCTCCGCGGGCTACTGCTTCCAGGTAGACCTCGCCCGCCGGGCCGTCCGCAAGGGCTTCAAGGTCGTGGAGGTCCCCATCACGTTCGTCGAGCGCGAGTTCGGCGACAGCAAGATGAGCAAGGACATCGTGGTCGAGGCCCTGTGGCGGGTCACCCAGTGGGGCATCAAGGCCCGCACGGCCAAGCTCACCGGCAGGCCCGGGGCGTAGCGCACGCTGCTCCGGATCCCCTTGGGGGATGTCCGGTACCTCCGACTGAGGCCGCTTTTACGCCATCCCAGGCACACTGGGGTCATGACGACCGGCACCTCGACTGCTCCCCGGCGGCGCTCGGCCGCCCGTACCTTCCTCCCCCTGGCGGTCGCCGCCTGGTTCATCCTGGAGATCTGGCTGCTCAGCCTGGTCGCGGGCGCGGCCGGCGGCTTCACCGTCGCACTGCTCGTCCTCGGCGGGATGCTGCTCGGGGGTGTGGTCATCAAGCGGGCCGGCCGCCGGGCCTTCCGGAACCTGACGGCCGGCTTCCAGCAGGCGCAGCAGGGCGAGGAGCCCGCGGCTCGGCAGCCCGGGCAGGGCAATGCGCTGGTCATGCTGGCCGGCCTGCTCCTGATCCTGCCGGGCCTGCTCTCCGACGCCGTCGGCCTGCTCCTGCTGCTGCCCCCCGTGCGGGCGCTGGCCTCGCGCCGGTTCGCCCGTTCCCTGGAGCGTTCGATGACCTCGGCGGCCTCCGGCGGCTTCGGCGCCGCGTACCAGCAGGTCCGCATCCGCCAGCCCGACGGCAAGGTGGTCCGGGGTGAGGTCATCCGCGAGGACCGGCCGCAGCCCGGAGCGGGCCCCTCCGGCCCCGACTCGGGGTACCGGCCGCCGCTGGCCTCCTGAGACGGACACGCAGAACCGAGACCCGAAGACCGGGACGCCGGAACACGCCGAGGGCCCCCGCCACAGGAAGTGGCGGGGGCCCTCGGCTTCGTTCTCAGTCCGGGTGTCAGGCGGACTTGCGGCTGTCCCGCGGATGCACGGCAATGTTCATGGCGCCGGAACGCAGGACCGCCAGCCTCTCGGCCAGCACTTCCTCGAGTTCCTCGCGGGTGCGTCGCTCCATGAGCATGTCCCAGTGCGTTCGCGCGGGCTTGCCCTTCTTCTCTTCGGGCCCGTCCCCGTCGACCAGGAGTGCCATGGCGCCGCACGCCTTGCACTCCCACTCCGGCGGAATTTCTGCCTCAACCGAGAACGGCATCTCAAATCGATGTCCGTTCTGGCATGCGTACTCCACCGCCTGGCGCGGGGCCAGATCGATGCCGCGGTCCGTCTCGTAGCTGGTAACCACGAGCCGCGTACCGCGGAGAGCTCGCTCACTCATGAATCGTGCCTCCCGGGCTTGTCGCCCACAGGACAGGTGTCGCTGTCGTCGTCATCCGGTCAACGTCCGGTCGGCGGTATAGATTCCCGCTCCGGGTCGTGCGTCGCCCGTCGTGCCGCCCCTTGTTGTACCCACCAGTGCCCGGTTTGTCACATCTGGCAGCAGATGTCACCCAGCGCCCATCCCTCGGGTGCGCGCAGTAACGGTCCGCCTGGCAGGCCAAAGGCGTACACTACCGGCCCTTTGCTTCAACGTCGAAATTCGTTCCGAATTCGTTCCCGGAGCCGTTGTCCGGAGGCCGTCGGGCTCAGAGCCGTTCGGGAACAGGATTGCCCGCCGCCTCCACCGCGCGCCGCACCGGCACCCGGGCCAGCAGCACGAAACCCAGTGCGAAGAACACCACCAACGAGATGATCGCCGTCCGGTAGCTGCCCGTCACCTGGTACGTCAGGCCGAACACCAGCGGCCCCACCCAGCTCAGCCCCCGGTCGCTCATCTCGTACGCGGAGAAGTACTCGGCCTCCTTGCCCGCCGGCACCAGGTGCGAGAAGAGGGAACGCGACAGCGCCTGGCTGCCGCCGAGCACCAGCCCGATCATCGCGGCCAGGGCGAAGAACCAGACCGGGGTCCGCGCCGGCAGGAAGTAGCCGGCCGCCAGGGTCAGCGCCCAGGCCGCCAGGGAACCGAGGATCGTGCGCTTGGCGCCGTAGGTGCGCGCCAGCCGGCCCATCCCGAGCGCGCCCGCCACCGCCAGGACCTGCACCAGGAGCACCGCCACGATCAGCGTCGACTGCTCCAGCCCCAGCTCCTCCGACCCGTAGACCGAGGCCTGCGAGATCACGGTCTGCACGCCGTCGTTGTAGATCAGGTACGCCAGCAGGAACGACAGCGTCAGCGGGAAGCGGCGCATGTCCCGCAGCGTCGCGACCAGCTGCCGCCAGCCGCTGACCGGCGGGGCCGCCCCCGCCTCCCGCACCACCGCCCGGTCGCGCAGCCGGCGCAAAGGGATGATCGCGAAGGCGCCCCACCACAGGCCCGCCGAGGCCAGGCAGATCCGTACCGCCGTGCCCTCGGACACGCCGAAGGAGTCGTGGCCCTGGAACAGCACCAGGTTCAGGACCAGGACGAACGCGCCCGAGGTGTACCCGAACGCCCAGCCCCGCGAGGAGACGGTGTCCCGCTCGTCCGGCGTGGCGATCTGCGGCAGGTAGGCGTTGTACAGCACCATCGAGACGGCCAGCGCCGCGTTCGCGACGACCAGCAGCAGCCCGCCCAGCAGGTAACGGTCCCCGCTGAGGAAGAACATCCCGGTGGTTGCCGCCGCGCCCGTGTAGGCAGCGGCCGCCAGCAGTGGTTTCTTGCGGCCGCCGCGGTCGGCCACCGCGCCGGCCAGCGGCATGATCAGCACGGCGACGATCACCGACACCGACACCGAGTACGCGAAGAAGGACCCCGCCCGGACCGGGACGCCCAGCGGGTGCACATAGCCCTCGGCGTCCGCCGCGGCCTTGGCCACCGCCGTCAGGTAGGGGCCGAGGAACACCGTGAGCACACTCGTCGAGTAGACCGAGCAGGCGAAATCGTAGAAGTACCAGCCGTGCTGTTCGCGCTTGCGGGCGACGGCGGATCTGCCGTCCTCCGCCCCCGGTTCCGCTTCGTCCGTCGTCTGCGCCGTCATCCGGTGTCCCCTCGCTGTTCCCCGTACCGCCGCGGCCGTCCGGGCCCGCGAGCGGGCCCGCCGGGCGGTCAGGCCCAGGCTCCGCGGCGGTCCAGCACCGTGCGCAAGATGTCGATCCGGTCGGTCATGATGCCATCCACACCGAGGTCGAGAAGAGCCTCCATGCGTTCCGGTTCGTTCACGGTCCAGACGTGCACCTGGAGCCCGCGCGCGTGCGCCGTCCGCACGAAGCGCCGGTCGACCACCCGTACGCCGGCCTGGCTCTCCGGGACCTGCGCCGCCACCGCTCCCACCCGCAGGGCCGCCGGGATGGCGTACGAGCGCAGCCGCAGCCCGAGCACGCCCAGCACCCCGTACGAGGTCGCCAGCCGCGGACCCGCGATCCGGTGGGCCCGGGCCACCCGGCTCTCCGAGAACGAACCCACGCACACCCGGTCCCACGCCCCGGCCCGGGCGATCAGGTTGACCAGCGGGTACAGCGCGGACTCGGCCTTGATGTCGACGTTCCAGCGGGCTTCGGGAAACTCCTCCAGCAGGTCCTCCAGGAGCGACAGCGGCTCCGTCCCGGCCACCCGGGCGGCCTTGACCTGCTTCCACGGCAGCTCGGCGATCCGGCCGCGCGCGTCCGTGACCCGGTCCAGGGTGGCGTCGTGGAAGGCGACCAGCTTGCCGTCGGCGGTGGCGTGCACATCGGTCTCGAAGTACCGGTAGCCCGCCCCGGCGGCCCGCCGGAAGGCGGCCGCGGTGTTCTCCAGGCCGTCGGCCGCACCACCCCGGTGCGCGAAGGGGATCGGAGCCGGGTGGTCGAGATACGGATGGCGAAGGCGTACGTGCGTCACGGCGGCAGTATGCCCGTTGTCACCGGTGGGACGTGAGCGGCCGGACGGACGCACGGTGAACTGCGGGTCCTCCCGGCCCGAGGGACGGGCCCCCTGGCCCGAATGGACCGCTCCATGACACCCTGACCCGGCAGGAGCAATCCAATACCGGCCCCCGAACCGGCCGGTCGCGGCCAATTCGACGAAGGTGGACCGGACAGCATGGCTCAGTGGACCTCGGCGGTCGGTGCCGCACAGCTCGCCCGTCTGATCACCTCGCAGCAGGACCGGCCGCCCGTACCCGGCGCCCGCAAGCCCCCCGCCTACCGCCTGCTCGCCGACGGCATCCGCCTCCTCGTCCTCGAAGGCCGCGTCCCCGTCGCCGCCCGGCTGCCCGCCGAACGCGAGCTGGCCGTCGCGCTCTCCCTCAGCCGCACCACCGTCGCCGCCGCCTACGAGGCCCTGCGCGGCGAGGGCTTCCTCGAATCCCGGCGCGGGGCCGGCAGCTGGACCGCCGTCCCCGCCGGGAACCCGCTGCCCTCCCGCGGCCTGGAGCCCCTGCCGCCCGAGTCCCTCGGCTCGATGATCGACCTCGGCTGCGCCGCCCTGCCGGCGCCCGAACCCTGGCTCACCAAGGCCGTCCAGGGCGCACTGGAGGAACTGCCGCCCTACGCCCACACCCACGGCGACTACCCCGCCGGGCTGCCCGCGCTGCGCCGGATGCTCGCCGACCGCTACACCGAACGCGGCATCCCCACCATGCCCGAGCAGATCATGGTCACCACCGGCGCGATGGGCGCCATCGACGCCATCTGCAGCCTCTTCGCGGGCCGCGGCGAGCGCATCGCCGTCGAATCACCCTCCTACGCCAACATCCTCCAGCTCATGCGCGCCGCCGGCGTGCGCCTCGTACCCGTCGCGATGGCCTCCGGGCTCGGCGGCTGGGACATGGACGTGTGGCGCCAGGTGCTGCGGGACTCCGCGCCGCGCCTGGCCTACGTCGTCGCCGACTTCCACAACCCGACCGGCGCGCTCGCCTCCGACGAACAGCGCCGTGCCATGGTCGAGGCGGCCCGCTCCGCCGGCACCGTCCTGGTCGCCGACGAGACGATGGCCGAACTCCGGCTGGACCCCCAGCTCGCCATGCCCCGCCCGGTCTGCTCCTTCGACCCGGCCGGCTCCACCGTCATCACCGTCGGCTCCGCCAGCAAGGCGTTCTGGGCCGGCATGCGCATCGGGTGGGTCCGCGCCGCCCCCGACGTCATCCGCAGCCTGGTCGCCGCGCGCGCCTACGCCGACCTCGGCACCCCGGTACTGGAGCAGCTCGCGGTGAACTGGCTGATGCGCACCGGCGGCTGGGAGGAGGCCGTCGGGATCCGCCGGGTCCAGGCCCGGGACAACCGTGACGCGCTGGTCGCGGCGGTGCGCCGGGAGCTGCCCGACTGGGAGTTCCAGGTCCCGCTGGGCGGCCTCACGCTGTGGGCCCGGGCGGGCGGACTGTCCGGGTCACGGCTCGCCGAGGTGGGGGAGAGGGTCGGCGTGCGCGTCCCCTCGGGCCCCCGGTTCGGGGTGGACGGGGCGTTCGAGGGATACGTCCGGCTGCCGTTCACCGTGGGCGGGCCGGTCGCGGACGAGGCCGCCGCACGGCTGGCGGCGGCGGCCCGGCTGGTCGGTACGGGAGCGGGCGGCAGCGGGGCGGAGCCGCCGCGCACGTTCGTCGCGTAGGCCGTCCGGGGGCGTGTGGCGGGGTGAGAGGGGCCTGTGGCGGGCTCAGGGCCCCACGGGCCACGGCCCGCGGGCCTTCGGTGTCTCCGCCGGGACCTCCTCCCGCACCGCCTGAGGCTCCTCCCGTGCCTCCGTCGCGCCGCTCCCGTCCTCCTCGGCGTCGATCGACGGCGCCTGTGCCTGGGGCGGCGGCTGGACGATGCGCAGCGGGACGGCCGGGGCGGCGTGCTGCAGCGCCGCGGGCCTCGGCGCACGCCGCTCCGCCCGCTCCGGCAGGAGCTCCGTCACCGCCTGGCGGTGCGCCGGGTACGTGGCGTCGTCGTACGGGTCCGGCGTGGCCGGCACCTGGAGGCGCAGGACGGGACCCGCCCCGAGCCGGGCGTACCCGCGGCCCGGCGGTACCTGCGCCGTCGGCGTCGTGTGCGGAGGCATCCCCAGCACTTCGGCGATCTGCTGGATCCCGGCGGGGCCGAGCACGACCCGGGCCCGGGTGTGCTGCCAGACGGCGTCGCCCAGCAGGTCCAGCTGGTCGAACTGCTCGGCCACCACCACCGTGACGTGGACGCCGCGCCCGTGCCGCAGCGGCACCTGGAGCCGCCCCAGCGGATCCGGCCCGTCGTCGGCCGCGGCCAGGTGCGCGAGCACGCTGGGCCGGTCCAGGAGGATCCACAGCGGGCGGCGGGTGTCCTCGGGCATGGCTCCCCCCGACTCCCGGGCCCGTTGGGCTGCGGTCAGCCGCCGCTCGGTCTCCTGCGCCGCCCACTCCAAGGTGGCCTGCGCCCCGCTCGGACCGCACTCGACCGCGAGCACGCCCGCCCGGCCGGCGAGGCACGCGTACTCGCCGCTGCCCGCGCCCTCGACGACCAGCACCTCCCCACCGTGCCGCAGCGCCTGCAGGGCGATCGAGCGCAGCAGGGTGGTGGTGCCGCTGCCGGGCTGGCCGGCCGCCAGCAGGTGCGGCTCCGTGGAGCGGGGCCCGGTGCGCCAGATCACCGGCGGCACGTCGTGCGGCTCGCCGGCCGCCAGGACGGGCAGCGTGCGCTGCACGCTCCCGGCGTCGGTGAACCCGAGGACGATCTCCCCGGGGGCGGTCACGAACGGCTGGGCGGCGATGCCCGTCGGCAGCGCCTCCAGCACCCGCAGGTCGAGCTGGTTGCCCTCCTCGTCCCAGTGGAAGAGGTACTCCCGCCCCCGCCCGGACTTGGCGTGCAGCAGTGCCTCGATCCGGGCCCGGGCTGCGGGCTCGCCGTCGGTGAAGTAGGCCGGGTAGCGGATGCGCAGGCGGGTGACGCGGCCCGATCCGTCGAACGTGTGGTCGCTGAACGCCTGGTCCCAGCTCCCGCCGTGGGTGAACAGGGGACTGGGGTCCTCCGGGACGGAGAAGTACGGCACGAGGGCCTCGTAGAGCGAGCGCAGGCGTTCGGCCTCGGCCTCGCTCGGGCCGGTCTTCACGGGGGTGCGCGCCCGGCCGTGCCAGGCGGCCGCCGCCATCAGGGTGAGCAGGCCGAGGAGGGGACCGTAGGGCACGAGGGCCAGGACGAGGACGACGGCGGCCCCCAGGAACAGCGCGGGCCCGCGCTTGTCCTTGGGGGTGTCGGCCCACTTGCGCCGCCCGGCGGCCGCCAGGACGCGCAGGCCCCGCCCGATGACGATCAGCGGATGGAGGACGTCCGTGGCGCTGTCGGCAGCCGTGCGGGCGAGGTCGCGACCCCGGGTCAGCGACGTGGTGCCGCCGAGGAGGATGCGGGGGAGTGGGCGCCGGGCCACGGGCGTCTCCTGGAGTTGTGGTGTGGCGGGACGGTGCGGTCGGGGACGGGAGGTGCGGGGGCGGGCCCGGCGGCGGACGGCCCGTCAGGCCGGCCCGGGCCGGCCGGCCTGAACGGCGGACGGCGGGCTCAGAGCTTGATCCCGCCCAGCAGGCTGGCGAGGCTCGCCGTGCTCGCCGTGATGCTCGGGGCGATGGCGGAGCCGGCGAGGAAGAAGCCGAACAGCGAGCACACGAACGCGTGGGTCAGCTTCATCCCGTCCTTCTTGAAGAAGAGGAAGCAGATGATGCCGAGCAGAACGACGCCTGAGATGGACAGGACCATGACGACTTCTCCTGGTGGGTGGGGACGTGGGACGGTCACCATCAGTTCTTCCAGGCTCACAGAAAGTATCAATGCGACAAAAGGTGCATCCGGGTGAATCTCGTCGCCTTTCACTTGACTGGCCGCTCCCGGCTGGCGCGGCGGCGTCGAAGCGGTCATGGGGGCGTCCGGCGCACGGGCGGACGGGTGAACCGGGCCGGGGTGAACCGGGTCAAGGGTGATCTTTGCCTCAGGTCGTCCCCGCCATGTGCGGACCCGGGCGCTACTCTGGCGATTCACCCGTACGGACGCAGTTCCGTACGCCCCCCTGCCCTCCCGGCCTGGGGAAACTCTTGCCGACGACAGTGAGTGAAAGGCGGTACGGACCATGAGCGAGCACACCCCGGAGGGCCCCGGCTCCCAGGACGTTCCCGACGCGGACGTCATCGAGCTGGCCACCAAGATCTTCGACCTCGCCCGGCAGGGGCAGACCGCCGCGCTGACCGCCTACCTCGACGCCGGGGTCCCGGCGAACCTCACCAACGACCGGGGCGACACCCTCGTCATGCTCGCCGCCTACCACGGTCACGCCGAAGCCGTCACCGCCCTGCTGGCCCGGGGCGCCGAGGCCGACCGCGCCAACGACCGCGGGCAGACCCCCCTCGCGGGCGCCGTCTTCAAGGGCGAGGAGGCCGTCATCCGCGCCCTGCTCGCCGGCGGGGCCGACCCGTACGCCGGCACCCCCTCCGCCGTGGACACGGCGCGCATGTTCGCCAAGGCCGACCTGCTGGAACTTTTCGGAGCCAAGTAATCCGCTTCCGGCCGGTACCGGGCGGGCTCCTACCCCTCCCGGACCTCACGGGTTGGTCACGGGAGACGTAAATGTGGTCGCGGCACACAAACCGCCTGGGTCATCATGGCGTCGGATTCGATTCGCGGACATGACGGACGGGCAGGAGCGGGCTGGACACGAACGCCGTTCCGCCCACCCCCGCCGAACCGGCCGTACTGATCGCGAAGCACCGACGGAGAGTGAGAAGGCAATGGTCTACATCGAGCGGAACAAGACGGCGAACGTCCTCACATGCTGTTACGCGGCCCTGTGAATCCCGATTCCCGGTTGCGTCCCCAGCTTGATTTGAGGCCATTCCCATGTTCGAACCAGTCATAGCGCCGAGCGGCACCCTGCTCGGACTCCTCCAGCGGGGCCGCGGCGACGGCACGCTGCACGCGCTCGCGGCGCCCAGGGCAGAGGCCCTCGCGGCCCTCGACCAGTGCGTCATCAGCGATCCGCGCCAGGACTGGCAGGTCGAGAACCGCTCGCTGTACTACGCCCGTCTCTACCTGGACCTCGACGGTCCCCTCGGCGCGATCGAAGCCCACCTCTTCGCCGCCGACGACCTCCTCGACGAGGACGAGCACCGCACCGGCCTCGCCCTGTCCGTGCTCGGCCACCTCGCCGCCTACGGACGCGACGACGCGCTGATGCTGTTGCGCCGCTACGCCGCCTGCGGCGCGAACTGGTCCTGGGCCCTGGACGAACTCGCCCTGCGCGACGACGACGAAGGCCTGCGCTCCCTGGCCGCGCCCGTACTCGCCCGCTTCCCCGCCACGGAGGAAGGCGGGGCGCTGCTGGCCGCCACCGTCCGCGACGCCTACGAGCCCCGGCCGTGGAGGCTGTGGGAGGAGAGCGCCGCCTACGGGGAGCGGCTGCGCGCCGCCCGGCAGCAGGGCTCCTTCGACCGTTGGCAGCGCCAGCTCACCCCCAAGGGCCCCCAGCCCGGCTGGGGCGTCGAGGCCGTCTTCGAATGGGCCGCCGACGGACTGCGCCGCGGCACCCCGCTGCACGTGCCGGCCGCCCGGTGCCTGGCCGCCGTCGCCGCGCCCGAGGACCGCCCGGCCATCCTCGCGGCCGCCGCCGGCGCACACGGGGAGGCCGCCCGGGCCACGGCCCTGCACCACCTCGTCCTCGCCGAACCGGAGAACCCGGCCGTGCTGGACCTCATCGAAGCCGCCGGGGACGAAGCCGCCGTGGCCGCCTACGAGCGCATGTGCGGCCCCGCGGCCGTCGAGCGGGCCCGCCAGTGGATCCACCGCCCCGACGCCCTCGGAGCCGCCGCCGGCGCCCTGCTCGCCGCCCGCGGCTCAGCCGAAGACGCCCGGCTGGTCCTCGGCGCCCTGCGCTCCACGGTCCGCGGCCACGGCCCCGACACGCAGCGCCTCTTCGCCCTCGTCGACGGCGCCGGCCGCCTGGCGATCGGCTGCGCGGCGCCGGTGCTGCGCCACATCTACCGCGAAACCTCCTCGTCCCACCTGCGCGGACGCGCGGCCCGGGCCCTGGCCAGCACGGACGCCTCCTTCGCGGCCGGCTTCGCCGTCGAGTGCCTCTGGGACTGCGAGGAGACCACCCGCGAGGTGGCCGCCCGCCACGCCGAGACGGCCGACGCCCGCGTGGCCCCCCGCCTGCGCCGCCTGGCGGCCGACCCGGCGGAGGAGGAGGACGTCCAGTCGGCGGTCCGCAGCCGCATCGCCCCGGAGTCGGCGGTGTAGCGGGCGCGCGGGGGCATGCCGGCTCCGCCTGCGTGCGGGGGCCCGGCGGCTCCGCCTGTGCCGGCGTGCGGGGCCCGCCGGCTACGCCCGAACGAACCGGACCTCCAGGCCCGGTCCCGCCTGGGCCGCCGCGTCCAGCGGGCGGCCCGCAGGGACCACGCCGAGCACCGGGTAGCCGCCCGTTACCGGATGGTCGGCCAGGAACAGCACCGGCAGGCCGTCCGGGGGGATCTGCACCGCCCCCAGGACCATGCCCTCGCTCGGGAGTTCCCCGCCCCGCCGACGGGCCAGCCGGGGCCCGCCCTCCGTCCGGAGACCGATCCGGTTCGACCGGGCCGACACCCGGTACGGCGAACGCAGCAGCCCCGCGATCGAAGCCGCCTCGAACCAGTCGGCCCGCGGCCCCAGCCGCAGCGGCAGCACCAGCACCGACGGCGGCCCCGGCACCCCCAGGGCGTCCGCCCCGCGGACCGGCCCCGCCCCGGCCGGACCCACCGGCAGCACCGCGCCGGCCGACAGGACGGCGGGCCCCAGACCGGACAGCAGGTCCGTCGAGCGACTGCCCAGCACCGGCGGGACGGCGAACCCGCCCCGCACCGCGACGTAGCTCCGCAGCCCGGACTCCGCCCGGCCCACATCGAGCTCCGCCCCCGCCCGCAGCCGGACCGGCGCTCCCCAGGCCGCCGGGCGCCCTGAGACCCGTACCGCGCAGGGCGCGCCCGTGACCGCCACCGTGACCGGGGCCCGGGCGCGCAGCGCCACCCCGTCCAGCGTGGTCTCCAGGACGGCGGCGTCCGCCGGGTTGCCCACGAGGCGGTTGGCCAGCGCGCACGCCCCCGCGTCCAGCGCCCCCGACCGCGGCACACCCAGGTGCGCCAGACCCGGGCGCCCCCGGTCCTGGACGGTCGTCAACGCCCCCGCCCGCAGCACCAGCAGCCCGCTCACGAGCCCGCCTCCTCGAACCGCACCCGCACCCCCGGTGCGAACAACGCCGCAGGCTCCCGCGCGGGGTCCCACACCACCGCGTCCGTCGAGCCGATCAGCTGCCAGCCGCCGGGGGAGGAGCGCGGGTAGACCCCCGCGTACTCACCGGCCAGTGCGAGGGACCCCGCCGGGACGGACGTACGGGGCGTCGCCCGCCGGGGCAGGTGGAAGCGGGCCGGAAGCCCCGTCAGGTAGCCGAAGCCGGGGGCGAAGCCGCAGAAGGCGACCCGGAACACGAGGCCGCCGACGATCCCCGGCACCTCCCGCGCGCCCACGCCCCACAGCGCGGCCACTTCCGCGAGGTCCGGCCCGTCGTAGCGCACCGCCACCCGCACCAGCGGCCCCTCGGACCCCGCCAGGGCGGGCACCTCCCAGCGGGCGATCCGGGCGCCCAGCCCGGCCGGGTCCGCCACCCCGTCCAGCAGTACCGTCCGCGCGGCCGGCACGATGTCCCGTACGCCGCCCAGCTCCCCGCGCCGTCGCAGCAGCTCGGCGTGGAGCGCGGCGACCTCCTCGGCGGAGTCCGTCTCCAGCAGCAGCGCCCCCGTTCCCACGACGAGCGGCCTCACGCGAACGCCTCCACCCGTACCCCGGCCGCGCCCAGCGCCTCCCGGACCCGCAGCGCGAGGCCCGCGGCGCCCGGGGTGTCCCCGTGCAGGCACAGCGAGCGCGCTCCCACCGGGACCGCCGAGCCGTCCGCCGCCGTCACGACCCCCTCGGCCGCCATCCCCACCGCCCGGGCCACCACCGCGTCCGGGTCGTGCAGCACCGCCCCCGGCTCGCCCCGCGGCACCAGCGTCCCGGCCGCCGTGTACGCCCGGTCGGCGAACGCCTCCGGCACCGCGGGCAGCCCCGCCTCCCCGGCGGCCGCCAGCAGCAGCGAACCCGGCAACCCCAGCACGGGCAGCCCGCCGGGGCCGGCCGCGAGCAGCACCCCGGCGACGACGGCGCCCGCCTGGCCCGCGTCGTGCACGGTGCGGTTGTAGAGCGCGCCGTGCGGCTTCACGTACGAGACGGCGGAGCCGGCCGCCCGTGCGAACACCTCCAGCGCACCGATCTGGTAGGCCACCTCGTCGGTCAGCTCGCGCGGCGGCACGTCCATCGCCCGCCGCCCGAAACCCGCCAGGTCCCGGTACGACACCTGCGCCCCGATCCGTACGCCCCGCTCGGCCGCCAGCTCACAGACGCGGCGCATGATCGACGGATCCCCGGCGTGGAAGCCGCAGGCCACGTTGGCACTGGTGACGACCGACAGCAGCGCCTCGTCGTCCGTCAGCGTCCACCGCCCGAAGCCCTCACCGAGATCGGCGTTGAGGTCGATGACGGGTGTGATCACGGGAGCCATGCGGTGAGCGTAGAACAGGCCCGGCCGAACCGGGCGTCGTGCGGGACGGGCCCTGGGGAGGATCCGGCCGAACCGTGCCGTTTGGGATGTTGTCCGTGTCAGCGCCTAGTCTTTCCGTCGTGACTCTCCCTGCCCCGGCGAAGCCCCTCGTCTCCCCGGCGCCGGGCCCGGCCGCCGACGAGGGCCTGGCCCGGCGCCTGCGCGCCCTCGCCTGCACCGCCCCGCTGCACGACCTCGACGTCCGCAAGGCCAATCTGGCCGGCGAGTACGGGGTCTACGCCATGGCGGAGGTCGCGCTGGCCGCGATCGACCTGGTCACCCTCAACATGGACTTCGACACCGGCGCCGACCACGAGCAGATAGTGGCCCGGCTGCTGCCGCGCGTCGCCGCCCAGGCCCCCGCCCGGCCCACCGCCGAGCACGAGCGGGTGGCGCGCTGGGTCCTGGAGAACCTGATCAACGTCGGCAGCGTGGACCGGGGCTTCCGCGCGATCTACGGCACCTTCGGCCCCGACGGTGTCTACGTCCGCAGGGACTACGACTTCAAGCTGATCGAGGAAGTCCCCGGCTACGGCGGGGCGGTGTACCTGCGCACCACCGACGAAGCCGTGAACGTGCTCGTCGGCGCCCTGGACACCGACGTGACCAGCGCGCAGATCGCCGCCGAGGTCAAGCTGGAGGTGCTGATCAGCCGCGGCCGGCTCGCCGATGCCCAACTCGCCGCCGAACAAGCCAGGTACCGCACGGTCCAGTACGCGGAGACCCTGCGCCGGACGCTGGACGCGACGCGGCGCAACGTACGGGCCGTGGACTGGCTCGAAGCCGTCCCGGACATGATCGCCGAGGCCCTGGAGCACGTCGCCGACCGCTACCGGCACGAGAACGCCATCCTCACCAACATCCGCAAGGCCCGCGACGAAGCCGAGGACCCCGACAACAAGCGGCGCGCCGCAGAGCTGGTCGACATCGTCAAGGACTGCATCCGCCGGCACACCCAGCTCCAGTCGCGGCTGCTGGACGCCGGCCCGCTCTTCCGCGCCGAGCAGGACCGGCAAGCCTTCGCCGCCCCGGCGCCGCGCTCGGGAATCGACCTGTACGGGCAGCTGATCGCCCCCGTGCTGCCGTTGCCGCTGGAACGGGCCACCAAGGTCACCGACGCGTTCTTCGCCCGGGGAACCGGTCTGCGCACCCCCGTCTCGGTGCGGGTCGCCGACCTGGTGGAGATCCTGCTGACGCCGCCCGTGGAGCGCGAGCACCTGGGCGTGGAGATGCCCGAGCCCGACCTGATCGCCACCCCGGACGACAGCCGGTTCAGCGAGGAGCAGCTCGCCGCGGCCATGGTGCTCCTGGACCTCCCGCACGACGCCCCGCGCCGGCTGTCCGGCCTGCTGGCCGAGGCCCGGCGCAGCGACCCCGAACTGCCGTACCTGGTGGCCCTGCTGGCCGTCCACGCGGCGAGCCCGGCGGTGGGTACGGCGTACCGGCAGGGCGAGGAGCGGCTGCTGTTCGCGGTGGACGACGGCACCGAGCTGGACGACCCGGAGTTCGGCGGCGCCGACCTGATCGTCGGCACGGCCCTCCTCGACGCCGCCGCCATGACGGCCGCCCGCACGGAGGCATCGTGACCGCCGCGTCCGCCGCGTGGGCCCGGCCGGGGCCCGTGTGCGGGCGGGGCGGTCTCCTCACCGTGCCGTCGGCCGTCGCCGCCGCTCCCGCTACCGCCGAATCCACCGCTTTGACCGCCCTGTCCGCGGCCGGCGCGTGGACGACGGCCGAGACCGCCGCGTGGCCCCGGCCGGTGCCCGTGTGTGGGCGGTGTGGTCCGCTCACCGCGTCGCCCCATGCCGTTGCCGCTCCCGCTCCCGCTCCGGTCGAGACCGCCGCGTCCGCCGCGGGGGTCCGGCCCGCGCACCCGCGCGGGCGGTGCGGCTCGCACCGCCGAGCGCGCGGGGGCGGGCCACCCACCGGGCCGGGCACGGGGTCGCCGGCGGTCACGGGCCCCCGGCCGCGCGCCGCTGCGATGGTCGGCCGGGTTGCCCATGTGCCTTCCGAGACGACCGCCGCGCCGCTCCCGGAGCGTTCCGCCGCTGCTTGCCCGGTCGGCGGCCGCGCTGCTTTCGGGCCGGTCTCTTCCACGGCCGCGAGCCCCCGCCCGGTGTCCGCCTCGGGGGCCGCCGGCCCCCCCGACCCGCAACGCCGGCCGCCCGCCGGGCCCGGCCGCCGGGCCGGGTTCCGCCGGGAGCCACGACGGCCGGGGCGGGGTCGGCCGTCGGCCATCCCGGCGCCCGCCGCCGAAACCACCGCACCACACGAAAGGCACCACCCGTGAGCGACCACCACGCCGAAGCCCCCGCGTGGGGCGAGCCCGACGCCGCCCCGGGCCCGGCGCCGGCGCCCGGCGCCGCGGCCGTGACCCCCGCCGACGCCGCCGACGCGGCCCGGCTCGTCGCCTTCGGGCTCCAGCCCAAGCTGCTCCCCGCCCGCGACGCCGAGTACGCCGAACTGCTGCGCCGCTACCGCGACGAGCCCGCCTTCGGCCGTCTCGCCGACGCCGTCGCCACCGGCCTCGGCCTCGTCGTGCTGGAGGTCTCCGCGCGCGCCGGCATGGCGGTGGCCGCCGACGAGGACTCCGTCTTCGCCGTCCGGATGGGCGACTACGCCCGCCGCACCGCCGCCGACGGCGGCGACCGCTTCCTGCACGGCCTCGCCCACCTCGCCGTCGCCGCCCTGGCCTTCCCCCGCCCCGAGGACCTCGCCGACGACGGCTACATCGGCCGGATCACCGTCAACGGCGTCGACTCCTTCGTCCGGCAGACCTGCCGCCGCCTGGAGGAGCGCGCCGAGGAACTCGGCGAGAACACCGACCCCGCCTCCGACGCCCCCGGCCTGGAGGCCGCCTGGCGCGTGTACGCCCGCCGCAGCGCGACCGGCGCCACCAAGGACGCGCGCCGCCTGGCCGGTTCCACCACCGGCATCGTCGGCAAGGCCGCCGCCTTCCTCACCGAATCCGGCTTCCTCCAGCGCACCGGCGACGAGTCCGGCGGCACCTACCGCACCACCCCCCGCTACCAGCTCCAGGTCCGCGACATGGCGGGCAGCGCCGCCATGGCCGAACTCCTGGAGCTCGGCGTGGTCCCCGTCAGCGACGGCTGCGCCACCCTCCTGCCGCCGCCCGAGGGCGACGACCTGGAGCTCGCCGCCGACGCCGGCCTGCCCTTCCACGCCTGAGCCCCGCGCCCTGATCCCCGTACGCACCACGAGAGACCGCGAGAACCCGCCGCCATGTACGAGCTGTCCCGGATCCGCCTCTACTCCATCGGGCCCGCCGGCGCACGCTACGCCGACACCGTGCTCGACCTGCGCGGAGTCGGCGAGCCGGTGCCCCACCCGGCGCCCGCCCAGGCGGAGTTCTTCGAGGACGAGCCGACGGGCCCGCCCCGCCGGCCCGCACCCGCAGGCGTGCTCTTCCTGGAGAACGGCGGCGGCAAGTCCGTCCTGCTGAAGCTGATCTTCTCGGTGATGCTGCCCGGCCACCGCAACACCCTCGGCGGGGCCAGCTCCGGCGTGCTGCGCAAGTTCCTGCTCGCCGACGACTGCGGCCACGTCGCCCTGGAGTGGCAGCACACCCAGACCGGCGAATGCGTCGTCGTCGGCAAGGTCAGCGAATGGCGTGGCCGGCAGGTCTCCAACGACCCGCGCAAGTTCGCCGAGGCCTGGTACTCCTTCCGCCCCGGCCCGGGCCTGAGCCTCGACAACCTGCCCGTCGCCGAGGCCACCACCGTGCGCCCGCCCGTCGAAGGCGCCTCCGGCGCCCAGGGCCGCCGTCGCACCATGAAGGGCTTCCGCGACTCCCTCACCGAGGCCGGCAAGGCGTACCCGCACCTGGAGGTGTACTGGGAGGAGATCCACGACCGCTGGAACGAACACCTCACCGATCTCGGCCTCGACCCCGAACTCTTCCGCTACCAGCGCGAGATGAACGCCGACGAGGGTGAGGCCGCCGGTCTCTTCGCGGTCAAGAAGGACTCCGACTTCACCGACCTCCTGCTGCGCGCCGTCACCGACACCCGGGACACCGACGGCCTCGCCGACCTCGTCCACGGCTTCGGCAACAAGCTCGGCCGCCGCTCCGAGCTGATGGCCGAACGGGACTTCACCGCCGGGTCGGTCGAACTCCTCACCAAGATCGTCGAGGCCGCCGAGACCCGCTCCCGGCTGCGCGACGTCCACGCGGGCGCCGAACGCCGTACCCGCACCCTCGCCCGGCGCCTGTCCGCCCGCGCCACCGAGGAACGCGGCCGCGCCGCCGAACTCGCCGAGCGGGTCACCGCGGCCGCCCACGCCGTCACCGCCGCCGAGTCCGCGCGCGAGCGCAGCGCCGCCATCTCCGCCGAACTCGCCTACCGGCACGCCTCGCTGGCCCTGACCGTCGCCGACAAGGCCGCCGCCGCCCAGCGCCGCGAACTCCTCGAAGCCCGCACCCTGCACTCCGCCTGGCAGGCCGCCGAGACCGTACTGCGCCACCGCGCCGCCGCCGACCGCTCCGCCAGGGTCGCCGCCGCCATCCTGGAGGCCGAGCGCGACGCCGCCCCCGCCCTGGCCGCCCGAGCCAGGGCAGCCACCGAACTCGTACGCGCCCTGCACACCGCCGCCGAGCAGGGTGAGGCGCGGGCCAACGAGGAGGAGGAGCGTTCCGCCGTCCTCCAGGCCGCTGGCGAGGCCGCCCACCGCGACGCCACCGCCGCCGCCACGGCCGCCCAGCGCGCCCGCAGCGAGGCCGAACACCTCCGCGCCCGCCTCTCGGAGGTCCAGCAGGAGACCGCCGAAGCGGTACGGGCCGGCTGGCTCGACGACTCGGCGCCAGACGCCGACCCGGCGCGCGCCGCCCTCGCCGCGAGCGACGCCGAGAAGAGCGCCGTGGCCGCCTGGGACGAGTCCCGCGAGGCCGCACGCGCCGCCGCCGACGCCGCCCGCGAGGCCGCCGCCACCGAAGCCCGCGCCGAGCTCACCGCCGCCCGTGCCGCCGACGCCGCGGACGCCGCCGAAGCCGCCCACGCCGCGGAGGAGCGCGCGGCCGCCTCCCTGGCCGCCACCCCCCGCCTGGCGGAGCTGCTGGGCCTGCCCTCGGCCCCCGACACCTTCCTCCCGCGTCCCCGCGCGGGCGCGCAGCCGGTTTCCTCCCAGGCCGCGGACGCCGGTGCCCCCGGCTCCGCACCCACCGCCCAGGCCTCGGCCGCCCCCGGCCTGACCGTCGCCGACCTCGACCGGGGCTCCGACGAACTGCTGCGGATGCTGGCCGATACCGTCGGCTCCGCCGAACGCCAGCTGTTCGAGCTGCGCACCGCAGCCGCCGAGGACGCCCGCATCCTCGGCGCCCTCGGCGACGGCGGGCTGCTCCCGCCCGGCCCCGACGTGCTCGCCACCGTGGAGTACCTCGGCGAACACGGCATCCCGGCCCTCCCCGGCTGGCGCTACCTCGCCCAGTCCGTGGACCCCGCCGACCACGCCGCCGTCCTCGCCGCCCGCCCCGAACTGGTCGACGGCGTCGTCATCACCGACCCCGACACCCACTCCCGTGCCCGGGAGGTCCTCTCCGGCGCCGCCCTGCTGCCCCGCTCCACGGTGGCCGTCGGCACGGCCGCCGCGCTGCTGGCCCCGGTTCCGCCCGCCGACGCGGATCCGGCCGGCTCCGGCATCTTCATCGTTTTCCCGAACCCGGCCATGCACGACGAACACGCCGCCGACGAGGAACGCCAGGCGCTGCGCACCCGCGCCACCGCCCGGGACGCCGAGATCCGCGACCTGGCCGCCCGCCTCTCCGGCGACCGGGAGCTCGCCGCCCGGCTCGCCTCCTGGCGCACCGGCTGCCCGCCCGGCCGTCTCACCGAGCTCGCCGAACACGCCGCCGCCGCACGGTCGTTCGCCGAGGAATGCGACGCCGAACTCGCAGAGGCCCGTACCGTACGCGCCGAGGCCGACGAAGCCGCCGCCGACGCCGCCCGGGTCCGCGACGAGCGCCAGGACGCCGCCCAGCGCGCCCGCCGGGCCGCCGACGCCCTCTCCGGCCTCGCCTACCGCTTGCGCGAGCGCTCCGGCTGGCAGGCCCGGCTGCGGGAACTCGCCGACGAGGCGGCCGAGTCCGAGGCGCGCGCCGAAGCGTGCCTGGACCGCGCCCGCGCCGCCGACGAGGACCGCCGCGCCGCGCAGCGCGCCGCGGACGACGCCCGCCGCACCGCCCGCGCACTGCGCGCCGAGCGCGCCGACATCGCCGGCGCCCCCGACCCCCTCCCCGAGGACGACGGCACGCCCAAGGCGCCCCTCCCCGACCTGCGCGAGGCCTACCGGGCCGCCTCCCGGCTCTACGAGAAGGTCGGCGTCGGCGCCGACCTGCGCGCCGAACAGGCCCGCGCCGAAAGCGACGAGAGCGCCGCCCTCGCCGAACTCGACCGGCTCACGAACAAGGTGCGCACCCGGGCCGCCCAGCTCCTCGAAGGCACCGACGGCGCCGACGGCCCCTCCCGGCAGGCCGCGGCGGCGCGCGCCGAGGCCCTCGTACAGATGCTGGAATCCCGGGCGTCGGCAGCGAGCGAGCAGCTCGGCCGGCTGCGCGGCGAGGCCGAACGGCACGCCCCCGCCGACGGCGAGGCGCACACCGACCTGCCCGAGGAACTCGTCCCCGGGGACGTCGAGCAGGCCCAGGGCCTGCTGCGCACCGCCACCGCCCAGCTCGCCGCCCACACCGCCGCCGTCGAGAGCGCCCGCGCCGCCCACGGCGACCTGCTGCGCTCCCACCGCACCGCGGAGGACGGGGCGGGCGGCTTCGACGAGACCGCCGCCCTCCTGCGGGACCTTCTGCGCGACCACACGCAGCAGGAGGACGAGCAGGAGCCGGCGCCCCACCGGGGCACTCTGGAGGAGGCCCGCCAGTCCGCCGCCGAGGCCCGCCGTTCCCTGCGCGGCTGCGCCGCCGACCTGTCGGCCGCCGAGTCGGCCGTCCGTGAGGCGAGCGACGTCCTGGTCCGCCACGCCAACGCCAACCGCTACGAGCAGGTGCGCACCCCCGCACGCCAGCAGATCCGCGAACTGCCCGCCTCCGCGCTGCCGGAGCACGCCGCGGCCTGGGCCTCGGCCTTCGCCCCCCGGCTGCGGGTGCTCACCGACGAACTCGCGCAGCTGGAGCGCAACCGCGACAGCATCGTCGACCGGCTGCGCGGCCTGGTCGAATCCGCCCTGGCCACCCTGCGCTCCGCCCAGCGGCTCTCCCAGCTCCCCGAGGGCCTGGGGGAGTGGTCGGGCCAGGAGTTCCTGCGGATCCGCTTCGAGGAGCCCGACCAGGCGACCCTCACCGAGCGGCTCGGGGAGGTCATCGACGAGGCCACCCGCGCGGCCGTCAAGAAGAACAGCACCGCCTCCTTCGGTGAAGGCCGGCGCGACGGCATGTCCCTGCTGCTGCGCGGGGTCCAGGCGGCCCTGGAACCCAAGGGGATCTCCGTGGAGATCCTCAAGCCCGACGCGGTACTGCGCGCCGAGCGGGTGCCGGTCGGACAGATGGGCGACGTCTTCTCCGGCGGCCAGCTGCTCACCGCCGCGATCGCCCTCTACTGCACCATGGCGGCGCTGCGCAGCAACGACCGCGGCCGGGACAAGCACCGCCACGCGGGCACCCTGTTCCTGGACAACCCCATCGGCCGCGCGAACGCCACGTACCTGCTGGAACTCCAGCGGGCCGTGTCCGACGCGCTCGGCGTGCAGCTGCTGTACACCACCGGCCTGTTCGACACCACGGCCCTCGCGGAGTTCCCGCTGGTCATCCGGCTGCGCAACGATGCGGACCTGCGGGCGGGCCTCAAGTACATCAGCGTCGAGGAGCACCTGCGCCCCGGTCTGCCGCAGCAGTCCCCGGACGGCGAGACCATCCACGGCGAGATCACGGCGACCCGCATGTACCGCCGCTCGACCGCGGGCGCCTGACGCCCGGCGGGCGCCCGGCCGGGCAGGGCCGCCCCGTACCGTCAGTCCCGTACCGTCAGCCCCGGCCGTGGGCAGCCAGTCGGCCGCCCTCGGCCGGGCGTATGCGGGGCACCCGGCCGGGCGCCCCCGAGCGGGCCTCCCGGCCGGTCCGGCGCTCCTCCCGGCCGCCATCGCGCGCCGTGCTGCTCGGCCGGGACAGGACCCCGTGACGCTGGTTCCACATCTGCCGGGTGATCAGCACGTCCAGCACGGCCCAGGTGGCCACCACCGTCCCGGCTATCGCACCGAGCCCCATCGGCAGGGCGAGCCACGAGCCGGTCAGGGTCAGGAAGAAGCTCACCGTCGCCTGCATCAGGGTCAGGGCCACTATCAGCACCGCCCGCACCGCCGAAGCCCTCACCGGATCGGGCATGCGGTACCTGCGTGCGGGCTCCTCCACCCACAGCGACCGCCTCGTGGCCGTCGCCCCGGCCCCGCCGTGGTCCCCGTACCCCGATCCGTCCGCCACCGCGTCGCCCGTCACCGCGTCGCCCGTCACCGCGTCGTCCCTCGTGCTCATGGTCCACTCACTCCCCACCGCACGGTCCGCATTGCCTACCCACACCTCATACCCCCTTGTGCGGTTTCGACCGTCTTCCCCGTCAGACGATCGGAGACGACGGGAGATTCCCGGATCCCGGAACGGGTTCACGCGCCCCGAGAGGCCCGGAGGAAGAATTCCAGCCATCCCTCCGATTGCGGGAACCGACACCCCACGAGGTGCCATGTGCCACATAACGGGCCGGACTTGCCAGGACCTAACGGACAACTCATGATCTTCACAAGGGCAGCAGGCCGAAAACGTCCGGACACGCCTTCGAAGCTTCTCCCCGGCAGTAGTAGGCTCACGCCGTTTAAAAGACGGAACACCGAGCCCCGGCAACGGGGTTGACCTGGGGGAGGCTGGGGAGGCCATGCGCTTTCGCGGGAAGTCCGTCCGCCGGAAGATCGTGGCGTTGCTCCTTGTGCCGCTCGTCTCCCTCACCGCCCTCTGGGCCTTCGCGACCGTCATCACCGGCCGCCAGGCCGTGCAGCTCCTCGGCGTCGCGCCCGTCATCGCCAAGGTGGGCTACCCCATCGAGGACGTCGTCCGCGTCCTGCAGAAGGAACGCCGGCAGACCCTCGTCGTCATCGGCGACCCCCGCGCATCGTCCGCCATCGCCGAACTCGCCAGGAGCCGTACCGCCACCGACACGGCCGTCCAGGACATCACCGCCGACGCCTCCAACCCCAAGGTCGTCGACCAGCTCAGCCCCGCCAACGCACAGCGGCTGCGCTCCATCCTCGACGCGTTCCACGGCATCGCGGCCCTGCGCCACTCCGTCGACCAGAACAGCCTCGCCCCCGACCAGGCCCTCGACCTCTACAGCCGGCTGGTCGACCCCTGCTACGAGTTCCTCATGAACCTCCACGCCCTGGAGGACGTGGAGATGGACAAGGAGGGCCGGGCCCTCGTCGGCGTCACCCGCGCCCGGGAGACGCTCTCCCGCGAGGACGCCGTCATCGCCTCCGCCCTCGCCGCCCGCAACATCGGCGCCGCCGACATCCGGCACGTCTCCGACTACACCGCCAACCGCGCGCTGCTCTACGAGTTCAACCTCGCGATCCTCCCCGCCGCCGACCGCGACGTCTTCGAGCAGTACTGGGCCGGTCCCGAGACCAAGGCGCTGCGCGACGCAGAGGAACGATTCATCTCCGCGGGCGCCGCCAAGCCCCCGCGCACCCTCACCGCCGCCCAGTGGGACGAAGCCGCCGGCAAGGTGCTCGGCGACCTCGCCGACATGAACACCGCCGCCGGAGACCGCTACCAGGAGCGCGTCAAGCCCGTCGCCATGAACGTGCTGGTCCAGGCAGCCGTCGCGGGCATCCTCGGCTTCATCGCCCTGATCGTCTCCCTCGTGATGTCCGTGCGCATCGGCCGCGACCTCATCCGCGACCTGTCCCGGCTCCGCAAGGACGCCCACGAGGCGTCCGGCGTCCGGCTGCCCAGCGTGATGCGCCGCCTCGCCGCCGGCGAGAACATCGACGTGGAGACCGAGGCGCCCCGGCTGGAATTCGAGAAGGACGAGGTCGGCCAGGTCGCCCTCGCCCTCAACAGCCTCCAGCGCGCCGCCGTCGAAGCCGCCGTCAAGCAGGCCGAACTGCGCCGGGGCGTCTCCGAGGTCTTCGTCAACCTGGCGCGCCGCAACCAGGTGCTGCTGCACCGCCAGCTGACCCTGCTCGACACCATGGAGCGGCGCACCGAGGACACCGAGGAACTGGCCGACCTGTTCCGCCTCGACCACATGACCACCCGCATGCGCCGGCACGCCGAGGGCCTGGTGATCCTCTCCGGCGCCGCGCCCTCGCGCCAATGGCGCAAGCCGGTCCAGCTGATGGACGTCGTACGGGCGGCCGTCGCCGAGGTCGAGGACTACGAGCGCATCGAGGTCCGCAGGCTCCCGCGCATCGGCATCGAGGGCCCCGCCGTCGCCGACGTCACCCACCTCGTCGCCGAACTGCTGGAGAACGCCACCGTGTTCTCCCCGCCGCACACCGCGGTCCAGGTCCACGGCGAGCGCGTGGCCAACGGCTTCACCCTGGAGATCCACGACCGGGGCCTGGGCATGACCCCCGAGGCGCTGCTCGACGCGAACCTCCGGCTCGCCGAGACCCCCGACTTCGAGCTCTCCGACACCGACCGGCTCGGCCTGTTCGTCGTCAGCCGCCTCGCCCGCCGCCACAGCGTCAAGGTGGTCCTCCAGCCCAGCCCGTACGGGGGCACCACCGCGGTGGTCTTCCTCCCGGCGGAACTGCTCACGGACGCACCCGACACCAACGGCACCGGGATCCGCCTCGAAGGCCTCAAGAACGCCAAGACCGGCAAGACCGGCAAGGCCGCAAGGCCCGTGCCGACGGGCAGGGGCGGCTCCGCCACGGTCGGCGCCGCCCCGGCCGGCCGGCCGCTGCCCGCCGGGGTGCTGGGCGGCCCCGTAGAGCTGGAGGGCCCGCTCGGCGTCCTCGGCCTGGACGGCGCCGACGGCCTGGACGACGACCCCGCGGCCCTGGACGAGGCCGCCCCAGGTCTCGCCGGCCTCACCGGAGCCGGCGGCCGCCCCCCGATGGCCACCCTCGACGACGAGACACCGCCCGGCGGCATCCCGGGCGCCGTCCTCGGCCTGCGCCCCTCGGGCAGGCCGGGCACCGGCCGGCACCCGGAGCGCTCCGGCCCCTGGAAGGGCGACCGGCTCGGCGAACGCCACCGCGAGCGCGGCACGGGCCCGGCCGGCGAGTCCGTCGCCCCGTCCGGCCCGGTCCGCATGGAGCGTTCCCGCCCGGACCCCGAAGGCCCCCGCGCCCCGGGAGCCATCCCGCTGCCCCGCCGGCGCCCGACCCCGACGCTGGTCGCCGACCACGGCCGCCGCGTCGAGCCCCGCCCCGTGCCGGTGGCCGGCCGGGCCGGGCAGACCGAGGAGGCGGCCCGCGCCGAGAACCCCGGCACGCCCGATCCGGGCCCCGCCGGCCTGCCCCGCAGGGTCCGCCAGGCCAACCTGGCACCCCAGCTCAAGAACACCCCGGCCCCCGCACCGGCCGACACCACCGCGAAGGCGGTCACCGACCGCGACGCGGAGGACGTACGTACGCGCATGTCCGCCCTCCAGCGCGGCTGGACGGCGGGCCGCAACCAGCACGCACCGCAGCAGTCCGAAGCCGAGGCCGGCACCCCCGCCACCCCGACTCCCGGATCCGAGAACGAAGGGGACGGTCGATGACCGCACCGCAGACCGGCAACGACACCAGGGGCCGCGGCTCCGGCCCGCTCAACTGGCTCCTCGACGAGCTCGTCGACAAGGTCGGCAGCATCCGCAAGGCGGTCGTCCTCTCCGGCGACGGACTGCCCACCGGCAGCTCCAAGGACCTGACCCGGGAGGACAGCGAGCACCTGGCGGCCGTCGCCTCCGGCTTCCACAGCCTGGCCAAGGGCGTCGGCCGGCACTTCGACTCCGGCAGCGTCCGCCAGACCGTGGTCGAGCTGGACGAGGCCTTCCTCTTCGTGATGGCGGCCGGCGACGGAAGCTGCCTGGCCGTGCTGGCCGACGCCGAATCCGATGTGGGCCAGGTCGCGTACGAGATGACCCTCATGGTCAAGCGCGTCGGCGACCACCTGGCGACCGCCCCGCGCTCCGGGCTGCCAGCCGGAGGGTGAGACGGACGGCATGAGCGATTCAGGCCGGTACCACCCCGAGCAGACCCCGGGCGGCGCGGAGGACCCCGCGCACCCGCACTGGTTCGACGACGAGGCGGGCCCCGTCGTGCGCCCGTACGCCATGACCCGCGGCCGCACCAGCCACGCGGGCCAGCACCGCCTCGACCTGATCGCGCTCGTCGTCGCCGAACCGGCGGCCGACGATCCGGTCTGGGACCTGACCCTGTCCCCGGAACACGCCCACATCCTGGGAAGGTGCCGGGAACGCCCCCAGTCCGTCGCGGAACTCGCGGCCGACCTCGACCTCGCGGTCGGGGTCGTCCGTGTCCTGATCGGCGACCTCGTCGACGACGAACTGGTCCACGTGACCCGGCCGGTACCACCGGCCGAACTGCCCGACGAATCCATTCTGCGTGAGGTGATCGATGGCCTTCGGGCGCTCTAGCCGCACCGGCGCCATGCATGCCGTGTCGCCGGTCGAGCCGCTGACCCTCAAGATCCTGGTCGCGGGCGGTTTCGGGGTGGGCAAGACCACCCTGGTCAGTGCGGTGAGTGAGATCAGACCGCTCCGGACGGAGGAACGTCTGTCCGAGCCGGGCATCGGCATCGACGACACCGGGGGAGTGGAGGGCAAGAGCACCACGACCGTGGCGATGGACTTCGGCCGCATCACCCTCCGCGAAGACCTCGTGCTCTACCTCTTCGGCACGCCCGGACAGGACCGCTTCTGGTTCCTGTGGGACGAGCTGGCCCAGGGGGCGCTGGGCGCCGTGGTCCTCGCCGACACCCGCCGCCTCGCGGACTGCTTCGCCGCCGTGGACTACTTCGAGCGGCGCGGCATCCCCTTCGTGGTCGCGGTCAACTGCTTCGACGGCGCCGACCGGCACCCGGTGGTGACCGTACGGGAGGCCCTCGACCTCGACCCCGACGTACCGGTGCTGCTGACCGACGCGCGTGACCGCGAGTCGGTCAAGGACGTACTGGTCGGCGTGGTGGAACACGCCATGTCGCAGGCCAGGGCCCGCCGCCACAGCCTGTCGGCCGGGGCCTGAGCGGGCGGCCCCGCACGCGGAGGCGGCCCGTACCCCCGCCGACTGGGGTACGGGCCGCAGCTCTCATGGGGGGTTCGGGGATCCCGGTCGTGCGCGGGACCGTGGAGCGAGTGTGAACCCGCCACCGTGGGCCGTCAAGCATTCGGACAGCACCCGCCGGTCAAGAGTGCGGTCGACGGGCGTCCCAGGGGCCTACCGCACCACGACGACCGCCGAACCGTGCCCGAACAGGCCCTGGTTGGCGGTGATCCCGGCCCGCGCCCCGGCGACCTGCCGGTCCCCGGCGGTGCCCCGCAGCTGCCACGTCAGCTCGCACACCTGGGCGATCGCCTGCGCCGGGACCGCTTCCCCGAACGAGGCCAGTCCGCCGCTGGTGTTCACCGGGACCCGTCCGCCGAGCGCGGTCGCCCCCTCCCGCACGAGCTTGGCCCCCTCACCCTCGCCGCACAGCCCGATGTCCTCGTACCACTGGAGCTCCAGCGCCGTGGACAGGTCGTACACCTCCGCGAGGGACAGGTCGTCCGGCCCCAGCCCCGACTCCTCGTACGCGGCCCGCGCGATCGAGGCCCGGAACGAGCCCCCGGCCGGGGCGGAGGCGGAGGCGGTCACCGCGTCGGTGGCGATGTCCGGCAGGTCCAGCAGCGTACGGGGGTAGGTGGGGGTCACCGTCGACACGGCGCGGATCCGCACCGGGTCCGCGACCCCGCGCGAGCGTGCGAAGTCCATGCTGGTCAGCACGAGGGCCGCGCCCCCGTCCGAGGTCGCGCAGATGTCCAGCAGCCGCAGCGGATCGGCCACGACCGCCGAGGCCGCCACCTCCTGGGCGGTGACCGTCTTGCGGTAGCGGGCGTACGGGTTGAGCGCCCCCGCCGCCGCGTTCTTCACCTTCACCTCCGCGAAATCCTCCGGGGTCTCCCCGTACAGCGCCATCCGGCGGCGCGCGTACAGCGCGAAGTACGCCGGGTTGGTGGCCCCCAGCACCCGGAACCGCAGCCAGTCCGGATCGTCCGGCCGCTCCCCGCCCGCCGGGGCGAAGAACCCCTTGGGCGCCGCGTCGGCCCCCACGACCAGCACCACCTCGGCCAGCCCCGCCAGGATCTGCGCCCGGGCCGCCCCGATGGCCTGGGCGCCGGACGCGCAGGCCGCGTACACGCTGGTCACCCTCGCGCCCTGCCAGCCGAGCGCCTGCGCGAAGGTGGCGCCGGCCACGTAGCCGGGATACCCCGAACGCACGGTGTCGGCGCCGACGATGGACCGTACGTCCGTCCACTCCAGTCCCGCGTCGGCCAGCGCGGCCTTCGCGGCAGCCCGCCCGTACGCGACGAAGCTGCGGCCCCACTTGCCCCACGGGTGCATGCCGGCCCCGAGCACGGCTATGTCGGCGCTCACGCGGCCGCCCCCGCCGGGGTCACGGGCCGGAACCGCCAGGTGGTCCACACCGTCCCCGCGTCCTCGTTCAGCACGCCGCCGATCACCTCGACCTCCATCCCGACCGCCAGATCGGCGACCGTCACGCCGGGCGCGCCCTGACCCAGGACGACCATCCCCTCGGCCTCCAGCTCCACCGCGATCAGGGTGTACGGCTCCCAGGGCGCGTCCGGGTCGGACACGTACGGCGCGGGCGGCCGGTAGCGGCCGTCGGTGTAGGACCAGATCCGCCCGCGCGGTGACAGCGGCGCCTCGACGAGTTCGCCGCCGCCCGGGCAGCGCGGGTTGCGGCAGTACGCGTCCTCGCGCGGGAAGAACACGGCGGCGCAGGCGGAACACCGGGTGCCGAGCAGCCGGAAGTCCCCGTCCTCCTGCGAACCGGTGAACCACCCGCTCACGACGGGCGTGCGGTTGCGTTCCAAAGCCCCTCCCTCACTCGTCACCTGACGACTCGTCAGAATGTGAGTGTGGCACGAGCGGCTCGCCGCGGTCACCGGTTCCCGCAGCCTGCCCGCTCAGCGGCCGACGGACGAGGAGGAGACCGGAAAGTCGAAGTACGTGTCCGGGAAGGCCTCGGGCCGGTACGTGAAGTGCCACCACTCCTCGGGCAGGTTGACGAACCCCTGCGCGGCGAGCGCCCGCCCCAGCAGCTCCCGGTTCGTGTGTGCCCGTACACCCACCCGCGGATCATCCGTGTGGGAGAGCGGGTCGAAGAAGTCGAACGCCGTCCCCATGTCGAGCACCCTGCCGCCCGGCAGGGCCACCAGCGTCACGTCCAGCGTGCTGCCCCGGCTGTGCCCCGACTTCGGCGCGATGTACCCCTCGCGGATCAGCCGGGCCTTGTCCACGCGCGGATAGAACTCCGCCTTGGTCGACTGGTCCCCCTCGTCCCCCGCCCACCGCACGAACGCGTCCACCGCCCGCTGCGGCCGGTAGCAGTCGTACACCAGCAGCCCGTACCCGCGCCGCAACAGCTGCCGCTGCGCCCGGCGCAAGGCCTCCGCGGCGGGGCGGGCGAGCAGACAGACCGGCTCCTCGTACCCGGCCACCGGACGGCCGGTGAAGTTGTGCGCCGACGCGTACCGCACGTCCTGCGCGATCGTCGGATCGACGTCCGACAGCGCCACGAAACCGGGCCCCGCCGACCCGCCGAGCAGCGCCCCCAACAAGGCCACGACGGCCGACATCCTCATTCCCCTTGGCATACCATCGCCGGATGCCGGGACACCTGAGGGACTCGCACTGCTCCACCTGCGGAGCTCCGTTCGACACGGCCGACTGGCCCCGTACGTGCACCGCGTGCGGAACCACCACCTACCGCAACCCGCTCCCCGTGGCGGTGGCCCTCCTGCCCGTCGAGGACGAGCAGGGCACCGGCCTGGTGGTCGTCACCCGCACCATCGAACCGGCCCGCGGCGAGATCGCCCTGCCCGGCGGCTTCGTCGACTTCGCCGAAGCCTGGCAGGACGCGGTCGTACGGGAACTCCGGGAGGAGACCGGCATCGAAGAGCCCGCCTCCGGAGTCGTCCTGGCCGATGCCCTCAGCTCCCGGGCCGGGCACCTGCTCCTGTTCGGCCTCCTCCCCACCCGCCCGGCGGACTCCCTCCCGCCCTCCGTACCGACCGACGAGACGGACGGCTGGCACATCCTGCGGGCCCCGGCGGAACTGGCCTTCCCCCTCCACACCCGGGCGGCCGGCGCCTGGTTCGCCGGCCAGTACGCCTGAGCCGCCCGCCCCGCCGTATGCCTCGAGGCCCCCTCGGGCCCCTCCCGAAGCCCCCGCACCACCACCCCGGGAGCGCGGCGGCGGGGCGGCCCTTCTCACAGCCCCCGCACCACCACCCCGGCCACCGGCTCGCCCGCCTCGTCCTCCACCACCACCGTCTCCCCGGCCCACCGGACGGCGTACCGCTCCACCCGGCCCGCCTCGAAACCCGGCCCCGGATCCCGCACCACCACCCCGCCGCCGGTCCGCCCCCGCGCCGGGGCCCACACCTCCAGCGTCACCGCGCCGTCCTCCCCGCGCACCGGCAGCACCGACCCCGCCCTGGCCAGCACCGGGGTCCGCCCCAGCGGAGCGTCCAGCAGCACCTGCGCCGGTCCCTCGTGCGCCGCCCCCGTCGCCGTGTCGTACCACCGCCCCCTCGGCAGCCGCACCGCCCGCCGGTCCGCCCCGCACTCCAGCACCGGCGCCACCAGCAGCGCGTCCCCCAGTAGGAACGCGTCCTCACAGTCCCGCAGCCGCCGGTCCTCCGGCGCCCCCCACCACAGCGGCCGCACGTACGGAGCCCCCGACCGCCGTGCCAGATGGGCCAGCGTCACGAAGTAGGGCCGCAGCCGCTCCCGCTCCGCCAGCACGGCCCGAGCCGCCTCCTCGACCTGCGGCCCGAACTCCCACGGCTCCCGCCGGCCCGCCCATATCGCCGCGTGCGTACGGAACAACGGCAGGTACGACCCCAGCTGGAACCACCTCAGGAACAGCTCCGGCGACGGCGACCCGCCAAAACCCCCCACGTCCGGGCCCGAGTACGGCACCCCGCACAGACCCAGCCCCAGCACCAGCGCCAGGGAGGCCCGCATCCCGTCCCAGCTGCTCTCCACATCGCCGGACCACGTGCCCCCGTACCGCTGCATCCCCGCCCACCCCGACCGGGAGAACAGGAACGGCCGTTCGTCCGGCCGCAGCCGCACCAGCCCCTCCCACCCGGCCCGCGCCATGCCCAGCGCGTACACGTTGTGCGCGGCCCGGTGGTCCCCGCCCGCTCCCTCCAGCACGTGCCGCGCCGAGCGGGGCAGCGTCGCGTCGCCGAACGCCGCGAACGCCACCGGCTCGTTCATGTCGTGCCAGAAACCGGCGAAGCCCTGCGCGAGGCGCTCCTCGTACAGACCGCCCCACCACGCGCGCACCGCCGGATCCGTGAAGTCCGGGTACGCGCACTCGCCCGGCCACACCTCTCCCCGGACCTCTTGTCCCCGCGCGTCCCGCACGAACGCCCCCCGCTCGCCGACCGCCAGCCCGGCGGTGTGCAGGGGGTCGCCGGCCATCACGGCCGGGTCGACGATCGACACCAGCCGCACCCCGTCCGCCGCCAGTTCCCGTGCCAGGCCGGGCAGGTCCGGGAACTGCTGCCGGTCCACCGTGAACACCCGGTGCCCGTCGTAGTGGTCGATGTCCAGGTGCAGCGCCGCCAGGGGCAGCCCCCGCGACGCGTACCCCGCCACCACCCGCCGCACCTCCGCCTCGCTGCCGAAGCCCCAGCGCGCGTGCTGGTAGCCCAGCGCCCACTGCGGCGGCACAGCGGCCCCTCCCGTCAGCGCGGACCAGCCCTGGAGCACCCGGGCCGGCGTCCCCACCAGCACCCAGCAGCGCAGCGGACCGCCCTGCGCGCGCAGCTCCGCCGTCCCGGGCCGGTCCGCCCCCGAACCCGCCCCCTCCTCGCCCTCACGCAGCACCACCCGCCCGTCCCAGGTGTTGTCGTGGAACATCAGGTGCGTCCCCGCGTCCGCGACCACCCACTGCACCGGCATCGTCAGGTACAGCGGGTCGTCACCCGGCCCGAAACCACCTTTCGGGTCGGTGTTCCACAGCCGGTACGAGCCGTCCCGCAGCCGCGGCCCCGCCGCCCGGCCGCCCAGCCCGAAGAACCGCGCGTCCGCCGGGACCTCCCCGCGCACCTGCCACCGGGCGCCGTCCCGGCCCGGCTCCACCGGCTCCCACCAGCGCGGCGGCGACTCCCGGCGCAGCACCGTTCCGCCCGGCGTGCGCACCTCCACCGCCCCGTGCCGGGACACCGCCACCGTCACCCGCTCCGACACCACCCGCCAGCCGCCCCCGGTGTCCGGTTCCAGCACGGCACGCGGATCCGGTTCGGGGCCGTTGCCCACCACCGCGTACGAGGGCGTCGGCTCCGCCCCGTCCCAGCCCCAGAACACCGCGCCGCCCGCCGTCACCCGCACCACGAGCTCCGAGCGCGCGAAGCGCAGCACACCCCCGCCCGGCCTCGGCTCCGTACCCGTCAGCAGTCCCGGCACCCGCGCCCGCTCCGCTCCCCGGGGCGGCAGCCCCTCGGCGTCCGCCCGCCGGCGCCGCCACGCCGCGCGCCAGGCGCGCCGTCCGCGCGCCGTACCGATCTCCCACACCCCGCGCACCAGATCACGACCGTCCATGGCGTCACCCTGCCACCGCCCCCCGGCCGAGCGGGCTGCGTTCAGCTGCCGTTCACCCGCCGACGGCGCCCGGCGGACGATCACACCGCCGCCCCGGGCCGCTCTGGTGCGGATGTCGATCACATGGCATCGTCCCTGTGAGCCGCCGCGCGCGCACCGATCGCGCGATGGCAACGTACGCACACGAAGCGCGAGCCACACAGTCGACCGGGAGCCGACCCATGACCTCAGCCACCCCGCCGGAACCCCTCTGGACCCCGGGCCCCGAACGGATCGCGGCGGCCCGGATCACCGCATTCCAGGCCTGGGCCGCCGAGCACCACGGCGCGCCCGTCGAAGGCGGCTACCCCGCCCTCCACAGCTGGTCCGTCGACGAACTCGACACCTTCTGGCAGGCCGTCGCCGAGTGGTTCGACGTCCGCTTCACCACCCCCTACGAGTCGGTCCTCGCCGACCGCTCCATGCCGGGCGCCCGCTGGTTCACCGGCGCCACCCTCAATTACGCCGAGCACGCCCTGCGCGCCGCCGAAGACCCGGCCCGTGCCGGGGAGCCGGCCCTGATCTGCGTCGACGAGACCCACCAGCCGGTCCCCGTCACCTGGGCGGAGCTCCGCCGCCAGGTTGGGGCGCTCGCCGCCGAACTGCGCGCGCTCGGCGTGCGCCCCGGCGACCGGGTCAGCGGGTACCTCCCCAACATCGCCGAAGCCGCGGTGGCCCTCCTCGCGACCGCCGCCGTCGGCGGGGTGTGGACCTCCTGCGCCCCGGACTTCGGCGCCCGCAGCGTCCTCGACCGCTTCCAGCAGGTCGAGCCCGTCGTGCTGTTCACCGTCGACGGCTACCGCTACGGCGGCAAGGAGCACGACCGCCGCGAGACCGTCGCCGAACTGCGCGCCGAGCTCCCCTCGCTGCGCGCCGTCGTCCACATCCCGTTGCTCGGCACCCCGGCCCCCGAGGGGGCGCTCGCCTGGCCGGAGCTGGTCGCGGGCGACGCGGAACCGGTCTTCGAACAGGTCCCCTTCGACCACCCGCTCTGGGTCCTCTACTCCTCCGGCACCACCGGCCTGCCCAAGGCCATCGTCCAGTCGCAGGGCGGCATCCTCCTCGAACACCTCAAGCAGCTGGGTCTGCACAGCGACCTCGGCCCGCAGGACCGGTTCTTCTGGTTCACCTCCACCGGCTGGATGATGTGGAACCTGCTCGTCTCCGGCCTGCTCACCGGAACGACGGTCGTCCTCTACGACGGCAGCCCCGGTTTCCCCGACACGGGCGCCCAGTGGCGCATCGCCGAACTGACGCGGGCGACGTTGTACGGCACGTCGGCCGCGTACGTGATGGCCTGCCGCAAGGCCGAGGTCCACCCCTCGCGCGACTACGACCTGTCCGCCGTCAAGTGCGTCGCCACGACCGGCTCGCCGCTGCCTCCCGACGGCTTCCGCTGGCTGCACGACGAGGTCGCCGAAGACCTGTGGATCACCTCCGTCAGCGGCGGCACCGACGTCTGCAGCTGCTTCGCGGGCGCCGTGGCCACCCTGCCCGTCCACATCGGCGAACTCCAGGCGCCTTCACTGGGCACCGACCTCCAGTCCTGGGACCCGTCCGGCAAACCGCTCATCGGGGAGGTCGGCGAACTCGTCGTCACCAACCCCATGCCCTCCATGCCGATCCACTTCTGGAACGACCCCGACGGCAGCCGCTACCGCGAGAGCTACTTCGAGATGTTCCCCGGGGTGTGGCGGCACGGCGACTGGATCACGATTACCGACCGCGGCTCGGTGGTGATCCACGGCCGATCGGACTCCACCCTCAACCGGCAGGGCGTCCGGATGGGCTCCGCCGACATCTACGAAGCCGTCGAGCGCCTCCCCGAAATCAAGGAGTCCCTGGTCATCGGCCTGGAGGAACCGAACGGCGGCTACTGGATGCCGCTGTTCGTGCACCTGGCCCCCGGAGCCACCCTCGACGACGACCTCCGCGCGCGCATCAAGGCGACGATCCGCGAGGAGCTCTCCCCGCGCCACGTGCCCGACGAGATCATCGAGGTCCCGGCAGTCCCGCACACCCTCACCGGCAAGCGCATCGAGGTCCCCGTCAAGCGCCTCCTCCAGGGCACTCCTCTGGACAAGGCGGTCAACGTCGGGTCGGTCGACCGCCCCGAACTCCTGGCCTTCTACGAGGAGCTGGCCCACAGCCGGAGGTGACTGTCAGTGGCCATGGTTACCGTGAGTGAGCAAGAGGTTGCGAATTCAGGGGGAACCATGCCACACACGAACACCACCGCCAACACCGATGCCGGAGCCGCACCGCCCCCCTCCGGGGCGACCGGCCGCCGCACCGACCGGCGCACGGACCGACGTACCCTGCGCCGCCGGCTCCGCCGCGAAGTCCCCAGCACCCTCGGCCTCCTGGCCGACGCCGAGGACTTCGCGGCCATGCGCCGCTACCGCAGCTTCCCCTTCGCCGAACACGCCGACTACGCGGACTACCTCCGACACGTCGAAGCCCTGCTCCGCTCCCTCGCGGCGCAGGGCATCCACTCCACCGTCGCCCTCTTCGACCCCGAGGAGTACGCCGAGTACTGCACGGAACACGGCCTCGACCCGGACACGGCGCAGGCCCGGATCCGCTTCACCGCAGAACTCGCCGGCGCGAGCGGCTGCCTCCCCTACAGGGGCCAGCCCATCGGGGAACTCGTCCCCCTCCTGCTCGACGAGGCCGTCCGGCAAGCCACCTGGGAGTACGCCACCACCCTGCTCGCAGGCGTCGGCACCTGCGCGGACTGCGGCGACGACATCGGCCAGGCCTCCTTCGAACGGGCCGCCGGCGCACTCAAACGCCTCGTGGAGGGAGCCGGCCCCGGCCACCACCACCTCGTCTGCAGCGTCCCCACCGACACCCAACAACTCGTCGCCGTCCTGCACGCGGAGGTGCCCGACGCCGGATCCCGGCCCCGGATCGACAGCCGCGAGGGCATGGACTTCGTCACCGTACTGGCCGCCGGCATCGCCCTGGGGGGCGCCGGGGGACTGGTGCTCCGCAGCACCTCCGGGGACTGCCCGGACCGCGTCCACGGCTGGCGCCTGGACCGCGGCCGCCTGGTCGCCCTCTCGGCAGCGGCGGTCTTCAACGCCTACTGCACCGACGCGGACACCGGCGACCCCGTCGCCCCCGAACCAGGAGTGGAGTACTGCCCGGGATACGAGGTGGACGACCCGGACCCCCACCACTGACGGGCGGCGGGAAACGCCCGAGGGGCCCCCGCCACCGGCGAAGGCCCCTCGGGCCGGACGACCTCTGCGGCCCGCTCCCGCGAGCCTGCCCGCCTACTCGCCGGACAGCACCGCCTGCGCGGCCACCCGTGCCTCGTCCGCGGTGTCGGCCGCACGTGCCGCGGCCGCGGCACGCTCGCACTGCGCCAGCGTGTGCTTGGCCAGCGTCGCCCGTACATAAGGAATGGAAGCGGCACCCATCGAAAGAGAGGTGACACCCAAACCCGTCAGCACGCACGCCAGCAGGGGATCGGAAGCCGCCTCACCGCAGACGCCGCAGCTCTTGCCCTCCGCCTTGGCGGCCTCGGCCGACATGGCGATCAGGTCCAGCAGCGCCGGCTGCCACGGATCCTGGAGCCGCGACACCGCCCCGACCTGCCGGTCCGCGGCGAAGGCGTACTGCGCGAGGTCGTTCGTTCCCAGCGACAGGAACTCCACCTCCTGCAGGATCGAGCGCGCACGCAGCGCGGCGGAGGGGATCTCCACCATCGCCCCGAACTTCGCCTGCAACCCGGCCTCCCGGCAGGCGTCCGCGAACGCCTTGGCGTCGATCCGGTCCGCGACCATCGGAGCCATGACTTCGAGGTAGACCGGCAGCCCCTCGGCCGCCTTGGCCAGCGCGGACAGCTGCGTACGCAGCACCTCCGGGTGGTCCAGCAGCGTACGCAGCCCCCGCACGCCCAGAGCCGGATTCGGCTCGTCGCCCGGCGTCAGGAAGTCCAGCGGCTTGTCGGCGCCCGCGTCCAGCACCCGTACGACGACCCGGCCCTCGGGGAAGGCCTCCAGCACCTTGCGGTACGACTCGACCTGCTTCTCCTCGGACGGCGCCCTCTTGCTGTCGTCCAGGAACAGGAACTCGGTACGGAACAGGCCCACGCCCTCCGCACCCGCCTCGACGGCCGCCGGCACGTCCGCCGGACCGCCGACGTTGGCCAGCAACGGCACCTTGTGCCCGTCGGAGGTGGCACCCGGCCCGGACGAAGCGGCCAGCGCCGCCTTCCGCTCGGCCGCGGCGGCCTCCAGCTCGCCCCGCTTCCGGGCGGACGGGTCAACGAACAGGTCGCCCGTGCTGCCGTCGACGGCGATCAGGGTCCCCTCGGCGATCTCACAGGCCCCCGGCAGGGCGACGATCGCCGGCACGCCCAGGGCACGCGCGAGGATCGCGCTGTGGCTGGTCGGCCCGCCCTCCTCTGTGACGAAACCGAGCACGAGCGCAGGGTCGAGCAGCGCGGTGTCGGCGGGCGCCAGGTCCCGCGCGATCAGTACGTACGGCTCGTCGCTGTCCGGCACACCCGGCATCGGTACGCCCAGCAGGCGGGCCACGATGCGGTTGCGCACGTCGTCCAGGTCGGCCACCCGGCCGGCCATGTACTCCCCGGCGCCCGCGAGCAGGTCACGGTAGGAGGCGAACGCGTCGTAGATCCCGCGCTCCGCGGTGCTCCCGACGGCGATCCGCCGGTCCACGTCCGCCATCAGCTCGGGGTCCGTGGCGATCATCGCCTGGGCCTCCAGCACGTGCTGGGCCTCGCCACCGGCCAGCTGCCCCCGCGCCATGAGGTCGGCCGACACGGCCTCCACGGCCTTACGGGCGCGCCCCTGTTCGCGCTCCGCCTCGTCCGCGGTGATCTGCTTGGCCGGCGGTTCGAGGACCGCCGTACCCATGTGCCGCACCTCGCCGATCGCCACACCGTGGCTCACGCCGACGCCTCGCAGCGTTGTCTCCATTTCACCCGTCTCCGATTGAGCGGCGGGCCCAGCCAGCCGCGGTGGATGTCCGACGCGCCCCCGACCGGGGGCGGTACGTCACTGCCAGCTGAAGAGGACGTCGTCGGCCTTCACGTCCCCGGACTCGACGACACCGGCGAGGGACTCCGCGGAGGCCTCGAGCGCGACGACGGGACAGATGGGCGACTTGCCGGCGGCTTCGACCGCTGCCGGGTCCCAGCGGATGACGGCCTGGCCGCGAGTGACGGTGTCGCCCTTGTTGACGAGCAGCTCGAAGCCCTCGCCGTTGAGCTGGACTGTGTCGATCCCGAGGTGAGTGAGCACGCCGTGCCCCTCGCCGTCGACGACCACGTACGCGTGCGGGTGCAGGGAGACGACCACACCGTCTACGGGCGCCACCGCCTCCGAGGCCTCACGCACGGGATCGATAGCGGTGCCCGGTCCCACCATCGCGCCGGAGAACACCGGATCGGGCACAGCCGCGAGTCCGATGGCACGCCCGGCAAGTGGGGAAGTCACGCTGGTCATGGAGGGCCTCCCAGGGGGGTGGGGCTTCTTCGAGTCGCCGTCACAATCTGTCAGGACGGCCTACTTTGAGAAGGGTAAGTCATGAGATGTCCCGGTTCTGCACGAAATGCTCCCCACCGGAGAGGGGTGCTGGACGTGCTGCCGCGACACCAACGTAGTGGACTAGACCATAGCCTGAATCGATTTGCCTGGGCACTCCCTGCCCTGTACTGTCGTGAGTCCCGCCAGGACGTGCCGCGTGAACATCTCGCGAACCGCCGATGGACGGGGAACCCCCTCTGAAGTACTGATCTTGAACTCGGCTTCTCTTCGTGTGCCTTGCGGCAGAACGGCGAGTGGTCAGAGGGACCGAAAAGCACTGATAGAGTCGGTCTCGCCGGAAAGGGAAACGCGAAAGCGGAGACCTCGAAGGTGGAAAACAAGCGGGACTGGCTCTGCTAGAGTCGGAAACGCAAGAACAAAACGAAGAACAAAGGAAGCGCCCGGAGGAAAACCCCAGTAATTGCTACTGAGGGTGAGTACGAAGGAAGCGTCCGTTCCTTGAGAACTCAACAGCGTGCCAAAAATCAACGCCAGAAGTTGATACCCCGTCCACTCCGGTGGATGAGGTTCCTTTGAAAAAGTCCTGTGGGGCTCCCTCGTGGAGTGCTTGCAGGCAATGAACACAGCGAGGACGTTGTGGTCAGCCGGTCTTATTCCGACCTTGGCTGGCCCGCTCTAAGTGTGTGTTTCACCCGATTACGGGTAAACATTCATGGAGAGTTTGATCCTGGCTCAGGACGAACGCTGGCGGCGTGCTTAACACATGCAAGTCGAACGATGAAGCCCTTCGGGGTGGATTAGTGGCGAACGGGTGAGTAACACGTGGGCAATCTGCCCTTCACTCTGGGACAAGCCCTGGAAACGGGGTCTAATACCGGATAATACTCCTGCCTGCATGGGCGGGGGTTGAAAGCTCCGGCGGTGAAGGATGAGCCCGCGGCCTATCAGCTTGTTGGTGGGGTAATGGCCCACCAAGGCGACGACGGGTAGCCGGCCTGAGAGGGCGACCGGCCACACTGGGACTGAGACACGGCCCAGACTCCTACGGGAGGCAGCAGTGGGGAATATTGCACAATGGGCGAAAGCCTGATGCAGCGACGCCGCGTGAGGGATGACGGCCTTCGGGTTGTAAACCTCTTTCAGCAGGGAAGAAGCGAAAGTGACGGTACCTGCAGAAGAAGCGCCGGCTAACTACGTGCCAGCAGCCGCGGTAATACGTAGGGCGCAAGCGTTGTCCGGAATTATTGGGCGTAAAGAGCTCGTAGGCGGCTTGTCACGTCGGATGTGAAAGCCCGAGGCTTAACCTCGGGTCTGCATTCGATACGGGCTAGCTAGAGTGTGGTAGGGGAGATCGGAATTCCTGGTGTAGCGGTGAAATGCGCAGATATCAGGAGGAACACCGGTGGCGAAGGCGGATCTCTGGGCCATTACTGACGCTGAGGAGCGAAAGCGTGGGGAGCGAACAGGATTAGATACCCTGGTAGTCCACGCCGTAAACGTTGGGAACTAGGTGTTGGCGACATTCCACGTCGTCGGTGCCGCAGCTAACGCATTAAGTTCCCCGCCTGGGGAGTACGGCCGCAAGGCTAAAACTCAAAGGAATTGACGGGGGCCCGCACAAGCGGCGGAGCATGTGGCTTAATTCGACGCAACGCGAAGAACCTTACCAAGGCTTGACATATACCGGAAAGCATTAGAGATAGTGCCCCCCTTGTGGTCGGTATACAGGTGGTGCATGGCTGTCGTCAGCTCGTGTCGTGAGATGTTGGGTTAAGTCCCGCAACGAGCGCAACCCTTGTCCTGTGTTGCCAGCATGCCCTTCGGGGTGATGGGGACTCACAGGAGACCGCCGGGGTCAACTCGGAGGAAGGTGGGGACGACGTCAAGTCATCATGCCCCTTATGTCTTGGGCTGCACACGTGCTACAATGGCCGGTACAATGAGCTGCGATACCGTGAGGTGGAGCGAATCTCAAAAAGCCGGTCTCAGTTCGGATTGGGGTCTGCAACTCGACCCCATGAAGTCGGAGTCGCTAGTAATCGCAGATCAGCATTGCTGCGGTGAATACGTTCCCGGGCCTTGTACACACCGCCCGTCACGTCACGAAAGTCGGTAACACCCGAAGCCGGTGGCCCAACCCGTAAGGGAGGGAGCTGTCGAAGGTGGGACTGGCGATTGGGACGAAGTCGTAACAAGGTAGCCGTACCGGAAGGTGCGGCTGGATCACCTCCTTTCTAAGGAGCACAGTACCGATTGCAGGCAAATGTTCTGCACGGTCAGCTCATGGGTGGAACGTTGATTAGTTGGCACGGTTTCGGAAACTTCCTGTAAGTACTGCTTCGGCGTGGAACACAGTGACAGTGGACGGGATCGTGCTTGGCACGTTGTTGGGTGTCTGAGGGTACGGCCGTATGGCTGTCCTTCTGCGATGCCGGCCCCAGTGAACTTGTGCTTTCGAGTGCAGGGTGATGGGTGGCTGGTCGTTGCTTGAGAACTACACAGTGGACGCGAGCATCTGTGGCCAAGTTTTTAAGGGCGCACGGTGGATGCCTTGGCACCAGGAACCGATGAAGGACGTGAGAGGCCGCGATAGGCCCCGGGGAGCTGCCAACTGAGCTTTGATCCGGGGGTGTCCGAATGGGGAAACCCGGCAGTCGTCATGGGCTGTCACCCACTGCTGAACACATAGGCAGTGTGGAGGGAACGAGGGGAAGTGAAACATCTCAGTACCCTCAGGAAGAGAAAACAACCGTGATTCCGGGAGTAGTGGCGAGCGAAACCGGATGAGGCCAAACCGTATGCGTGTGATACCCGGCAGGGGTTGCGCATGCGGGGTTGTGGGAATGAGCTTGATCGGTCTGCCGGCCGGTCGGCGAGTCAGAAACCGTTGATGTAGTCGAAGGACATGCGAAAGGTCCGGCGTAGAGGGTAAGACCCCCGTAGACGAAACATCAGCGGCTTGCTTGCTCATCTCCCAAGTAGCACGGGGCCCGAGAAATCCCGTGTGAATCTGGCGGGACCACCCGCTAAGCCTAAATATTCCCTGGTGACCGATAGCGGATAGTACCGTGAGGGAATGGTGAAAAGTACCGCGGGAGCGGAGTGAAATAGTACCTGAAACCGTGTGCCTACAAGCCGTGGGAGCGTCGCCGTTGTTCTTCGGAACAACGGTCGTGACTGCGTGCCTTTTGAAGAATGAGCCTGCGAGTTAGCGGTGTGTAGCGAGGTTAACCCGTGTGGGGAAGCCGTAGCGAAAGCGAGTCCGAATAGGGCGATTGAGTTGCACGCTCTAGACCCGAAGCGGAGTGATCTAGCCATGGGCAGGTTGAAGCGGAGGTAAGACTTCGTGGAGGACCGAACCCACCAGGGTTGAAAACCTGGGGGATGACCTGTGGTTAGGGGTGAAAGGCCAATCAAACTCCGTGATAGCTGGTTCTCCCCGAAATGCATTTAGGTGCAGCGTCGTGTGTTTCTTGCCGGAGGTAGAGCACTGGATAGGCGATGGGCCCTACCGGGTTACTGACCTTAGCCAAACTCCGAATGCCGGTAAGTGAGAGCACGGCAGTGAGACTGTGGGGGATAAGCTCCATGGTCGAGAGGGAAACAGCCCAGAGCATCGACTAAGGCCCCTAAGCGTACGCTAAGTGGGAAAGGATGTGGAGTCGCAGAGACAACCAGGAGGTTGGCTTAGAAGCAGCCACCCTTGAAAGAGTGCGTAATAGCTCACTGGTCAAGTGATTCCGCGCCGACAATGTAGCGGGGCTCAAGCGTACCGCCGAAGTCGTGTCATTGCAGCAATAGGGCCAACGCCTGCTGTGATGGGTAGGGGAGCGTCGTGTGCCGGGTGAAGCAGCAGCGGAAGCTAGTTGTGGACGGTTCACGAGTGAGAATGCAGGCATGAGTAGCGATACACACGTGAGAAACGTGTGCGCCGATTGACTAAGGGTTCCTGGGTCAAGCTGATCTGCCCAGGGTAAGTCGGGACCTAAGGCGAGGCCGACAGGCGTAGTCGATGGACAACCGGTTGATATTCCGGTACCCGCTTTGAAACGCCCAATATCGAATCAGGCGATGCTAAGTCCGTGAAGCCGTTCCGGACCCTTCGGGGAAAGGAAAGTGGTGGAGCCGACGAACCAGACTTGTAGTAGGTAAGCGATGGGGTGACGCAGGAAGGTAGTCCAGCCCGGGCGGTGGTTGTCCCGGGGTAAGGGTGTAGGCCGAGGGGTAGGCAAATCCGTCCCTCATTAAGGCTGAGACCTGATGCCGAGCCGATTGTGGTGAAGTGGATGATCCTATGCTGTCGAGAAAAGCCTCTAGCGAGTTTCATGGCGGCCCGTACCCTAAACCGACTCAGGTGGTCAGGTAGAGAATACCGAGGCGTTCGGGTGAACTATGGTTAAGGAACTCGGCAAAATGCCCCCGTAACTTCGGGAGAAGGGGGGCCATCACTGGTGAGGGAACTTGCTTCCTGAGCTGGGGGTGGCCGCAGAGACCAGCGAGAAGCGACTGTTTACTAAAAACACAGGTCCGTGCGAAGCCGTAAGGCGATGTATACGGACTGACGCCTGCCCGGTGCTGGAACGTTAAGGGGACCGGTTAGTGCGCTTTCGGGCGTGCGAAGCTGAGAACTTAAGCGCCAGTAAACGGCGGTGGTAACTATAACCATCCTAAGGTAGCGAAATTCCTTGTCGGGTAAGTTCCGACCTGCACGAATGGCGTAACGACTTCTCGACTGTCTCAACCATAGGCCCGGTGAAATTGCACTACGAGTAAAGATGCTCGTTTCGCGCAGCAGGACGGAAAGACCCCGGGACCTTTACTACAGTTTGATATTGGTGTTCGGTTCGGCTTGTGTAGGATAGGTGGGAGACTTTGAAGCCGTGACGCCAGTCATGGTGGAGTCGCCGTTGAAATACCACTCTGGTCGTGCTGGATGTCTAACCTCGGTCCGTGATCCGGATCAGGGACAGTGTCTGATGGGTAGTTTAACTGGGGCGGTTGCCTCCCAAAGAGTAACGGAGGCGCCCAAAGGTTCCCTCAGCCTGGTTGGCAATCAGGTGTTGAGTGTAAGTGCACAAGGGAGCTTGACTGTGAGACCGACGGGTCGAGCAGGGACGAAAGTCGGGACTAGTGATCCGGCGGTGGCTTGTGGAAGCGCCGTCGCTCAACGGATAAAAGGTACCCCGGGGATAACAGGCTGATCTTCCCCAAGAGTCCATATCGACGGGATGGTTTGGCACCTCGATGTCGGCTCGTCGCATCCTGGGGCTGGAGTCGGTCCCAAGGGTTGGGCTGTTCGCCCATTAAAGCGGTACGCGAGCTGGGTTTAGAACGTCGTGAGACAGTTCGGTCCCTATCCGCTGTGCGCGTAGGAATATTGAGAAGGGCTGTCCCTAGTACGAGAGGACCGGGACGGACGAACCTCTGGTGTGCCAGTTGTCCTGCCAAGGGCATGGCTGGTTGGCTACGTTCGGGAGGGATAACCGCTGAAAGCATCTAAGCGGGAAGCCTGCTTCAAGATGAGTATTCCCACCTCCTTGAGAGGGTAAGGCTCCCAGTAGACGACTGGGTTGATAGGCCAGATGTGGAAGCCCGGTAACGGGTGGAGCTGACTGGTACTAATAGGCCGAGGGCTTGTCCTCAGTTGCTCGCGTCCACTGTGTTAGTTCTGAAGTAACGACCGTGTTGTCATCCGGTTGGTCAACTTCATAGTGTTTCGGTGGTCATAGCGTTAGGGAAACGCCCGGTTACATTCCGAACCCGGAAGCTAAGCCTTTCAGCGCCGATGGTACTGCAGGGGGGACCCTGTGGGAGAGTAGGACGCCGCCGAACAATCATTGCGGGAAGCCCCGCACCAGCCCTTCGGGGCCGGTGCGGGGCTTTTCTGCGTTCAGCTGGCCGGCAGGGCGCCTCGGCCTCTCCTGTAGGGTCAGGGGGCATCGTTCGACTAGTTCTACCGTCACAGTGGAGGCCCCCGGGTGGAGGTCCAGGAGACTCGGGTTCAGACTGACCGAATTTTCACCATTCCGAACATCCTGAGCATGGCTCGCCTCGTCGGCGTACCCCTGTTCCTCTGGCTGATCCTCGCGAAGCACGACGGTTGGGCACTTCTCGTCCTCATGCTCAGCGGCATCAGCGACTACCTCGACGGGAAACTCGCGCGACGCTGGAATCAGATCAGCAAACTCGGCCGCCTGCTGGATCCGGCGGCGGACCGGCTGTACATCCTGACGACGCTCTTCGGTCTGACCTGGCGCGGGATTCTGCCGCTGTGGCTCACCGGTGCCCTGCTGGCCCGTGAGCTGATGCTGCTGGTCATGGTGTGGATCCTGCGCCGGCACGGCTATCCGCCGCCGCAGGTCAACTTCCTCGGCAAGGCCGCGACCTTCAACCTGATGTACGCGTTCCCGTTGCTCCTGCTCAGTGACGGCAACGGTCCGTTGGCCTGGATGGCGTCAGTTTTCGGATGGGCGTTCGCCGGATGGGGTACAACCCTCTATTGGTGGGCAGGAATCCTTTACGTGGTTCAGGTCCGCCGGCTGGTCAAGGCGGATGCCACGGCCGATTGAGCTTGCTCGACGCCGGTACACGCGGAGGAGTTGCGGAGTCACCGTCCGAGACGGGTGAGGTCGGCTTGACCGTCATCTCTCAAGGAGGACTCTTCCGACATGAAGGCCGTCGTGATGGCCGGTGGCGAAGGCACACGTCTTCGCCCCATGACCTCGAGCATGCCCAAGCCGCTCCTGCCGGTGGCGAACCGGCCGATCATGGAGCACGTGCTCAGGCTGCTCAAGCGGCATGGGCTCAATGAGACCGTTGTGACCGTGCAGTTCCTGGCGTCCCTCGTCAAGAACTACTTCGGTGACGGCGAGGAGCTCGGGATGGAGCTCACCTATGCCAACGAGGAGAAGCCACTCGGGACCGCCGGCAGCGTGAAGAACGCCGAAGACGCTTTGAAGGACGACACCTTCCTCGTCATCTCCGGCGACGCGCTCACCGACTTCGACCTCACCGATCTGATCCGCTTCCACAAGGAGAAGGGCGGCCTCGTCACGGTCTGCCTCACTCGGGTACCGAATCCGCTGGAATTCGGCATCACCATCGTGGACGAGGAGGGCAAGGTCGAACGCTTCCTGGAGAAGCCGACGTGGGGGCAGGTCTTCTCGGACACCATCAACACCGGCATCTACGTGATGGAGCCGGAGATCTTCGACTACGTCGACGCGGACGTATCGGTCGACTGGTCCGGTGACGTCTTCCCGCAGCTGATGAAGGAAGGCCGGCCGATCTACGGCTACGTCGCCGAGGGCTACTGGGAGGACGTCGGCACGCACGAGAGCTACGTCAAGGCCCAGGCCGACGTGCTCGAGGGCAAGGTCCAGGTCGACATGGACGGCTTCGAGATCTCGCCCGGCGTGTGGATCGCCGAAGGCGCCGAGGTGAGCCCCGACGCCGTGCTGCGCGGGCCGCTGTACATCGGCGACTACGCCAAGGTCGAGGCGGGCGTCGAGATCCGTGAGCACACGGTCGTGGGGTCGAACGTCGTCGTCAAGAGCGGCGCCTTCCTCCACAAGGCCGTGGTGCACGACAACGTGTACATCGGTCCCCACAGCAATCTGCGCGGCTGTGTGATCGGCAAGAACACCGACATCATGCGGTCCGCCCGGATCGAGGACGGCGCCGTCATCGGCGACGAGTGCCTCGTCGGCGAGGAATCGATCGTCCAGGGGAACGTGCGGGTCTACCCCTTCAAGACGATCGAGGCCGGCGCCTTCGTCAACACCTCCGTCATCTGGGAGTCCCGCGGGCAGGCCCATCTCTTCGGGGCGCGCGGCGTCACCGGGATACTGAACGTGGAGATCACCCCCGAGCTGGTGGTGCGGCTGGCCGGGGCCTACGCGACGACCCTCAAGAAGGGCGCCACGGTCACCACGGCCCGCGACCACTCCCGCGGTGCGCGAGCGCTCAAGCGGGCCGTGATCTCGGCGCTCCAGGCCAGCGCGATCAACGTCCGTGACCTGGAGAACGTGCCGCTGCCCGTCGCCCGGCAGCAGACCGCGAGAGGCAGCGCCGGTGGCATCGTGCTGCGCACCTCGCCGGGGGTGCCGGACTCGGTGGACATCATGTTCCTCGACGAGCGCGGCGCGGACCTCTCCCTGCAGCAGCAGCGCAAGCTGGACCGCGTGTACGCCCGCCAGGAGTACCGGCGCGCGTTCCCCGGCGAGATCGGTGACCTGCAGTTCCCGGGCAGTGTCTTCGACGCCTACACGGGTTCGATGCTGCGGCGCGTGGACATCACCGGGGTCGCGGACTCCGGGCTCAAGGTGGTCGTCGACGCTTCCAACGGCAGCGCGGGCCTGGTGCTGCCCAGCCTGCTCGGCCGGCTCGGGGTGGACGCCCTGACCGTCAACCCCGGGCTCGACGAATCCCGTCCGACGGAAACCAGGGAATCCCGGCGCGCCGGGCTGGTGCGGCTGGGCGAGATCGTGGCCTCGTCGCGGGCGGCCTTCGGCGTGCGCTTCGACCCGGTGGGCGAGCGGATCTCGCTGGTGGACGAACGCGGGCGGATCATCGAAGACGACCGGGCGCTGCTGGTGCTGCTGGACCTCGTCGCCGCCGAGAAGCGCAGCGGCAAGGTCGCGCTGCCGGTGACCACCACGCGTGTCGCCGAGCAGGTGGCGGCCTACCACGGCACCCAGGTGGAGTGGACGACGACCTCGCCGGACGACCTGACGCGGGTGGGCCGCGCGGAGAGCACCATCTTCGGCGGTGACGGCCGCGGCGGGTTCATCGTTCCCGAGTTCAGCAGCGTGTTCGACGGCTCGGCCGCGTTCGTGCAGCTGATCGGCCTGGTGGCGCGCACGCAGCTCACCCTGAGCCAGATCGACGCGCGGATCCCGCGGGCGCACGTCCTCAAGCGCGACGTGCCGACGCCGTGGGCGGTGAAGGGACTCGTCATGCGGCGGGTCGTGGAGGCGGCCGGCGACCGGCAGGTGGACACCACGGACGGGGTGCGCGTGGTCGAGGCCGACGGTCGGTGGGCGCTCGTGCTCCCGGACCCGGCGGAAGCCGTCACGCACCTGTGGGCCGAAGGCCCCGATGACGCGTCCGCGCAGGCGCTGCTCGACGAATGGGCCGCGGTGGTGGACGCGGGCGAACACTGAGGCAGCCGTACCAGCGCCGTCCGGGGCCGGGCGGGAGAGATCTCCCGTCCCGGCCCCCGGACGGCGCATTCGGTGTCGGCGGGGGCATCATGCGACGATGAGCGGCATGTCGCAGCCGCACCACAACCGGAGTTCGGTCACACGGCCCGCGCGCCCGGACGCTTCCATGTCGCTGCTGACGCACGTGATGGACCACAGTCTCGACGAGGGGTACGCGGAGGCCTCTGCGCGGCGTGAAGCCGAGGGCACTTCCGGCCTTCCGCGGACCCTCAAGGCCAAGCTGGCACTCGCGGGCGGCCTCGTGCTCGCCGCGATGGTGGTCACCCTGGGCGCCGCACAGGCGAGGGTGGCGGCGCCGGTGCTGGCCAAGGAGCGTCAGGAGCTCATCGACCGCGTGGACCGGGCCAACGCCCACGCGGACGGGCTGGAGGCGGACATCGAGCGGCTGCGCACGGAGGTCGCCGACCGCCAGCAGGCGGCGCTCAAGCAGACCGGCGGCGACCAGGGCCGGCTCGTGGCGCTGCTGTCCGGGGCGACGGACGTCCGCGGGCCCGGGGTGAAGCTGGTGGTGGACGACGCCAAGGGCTCCTCCTCGGGCGGTGGCGGCGGCCCGCGCGAGACGAAGGGGTTCTCGGACACCGGACGGCTGCGGGACCGGGACATGCAGAAGATCGTCAACGGTCTGTGGCAGTCGGGGGCCGAGGCGATTTCGATCAACGGGCAGCGGCTGACGGCGCTGTCCGCGATCAGGGCCGCCGGTGACGCGATACTGGTCGACAACAGGCCGCTCGTGCCGCCGTACGAGGTCCTCGCCGTGGGTGACGGCAAGCGGCTGGGCACCCGGTTCCAGGACTCGGCCGGCGGCCAGTACCTGCACGCGCTCCAGGAGAGCTACGGGATCCGCTCCAGCCTGTCGCCCGTGGACGACCTCCGCCTCCAGGCGGCGTCGAGCCTCGCCGTACGCACAGCCACAGCAGAACAGCCGAAGAAGGGTGCATCGTGATCGCGGTACTGGGCCTCGTGGCCGGAGTGGTGGTCGGGCTGCTGGTCCGGCCCGAAGTGCCGGCCGTGGTGGAGCCATATCTGCCGATCGCCGTGGTGGCGGCGCTGGACGCGGTGTTCGGCGGCCTGCGCGCCATGCTGGACGGCATCTTCGTCGACAAGGTCTTCGTCGTGTCGTTCCTGTCCAACGTGGTGGTGGCCGCGCTGATCGTCTTCCTCGGCGACAAGCTGGGCGTCGGCTCGCAGCTGTCGACCGGTGTGGTGGTCGTGCTCGGCATCCGCATCTTCTCCAACGCGGCGGCCATCCGCCGGCACGTGTTCCGGGCGTGAGGCCGATGAGTACGAACGGAACCCCTCCCGAGGAACCGAACGTTCCGGAGCAGCCTCTTGTAGGAGGGACACCGGCACCGGCCCGGGCCCCGCAGGAGAGCGGCCGCCGGCGGCTGGCGGAGGGCCTGTGGCCACCGCGGCTGAGCCGGGCGCAACTGGTCGTCGCGCTGCTGCTGTTCGTACTGGGACTGGGCCTGGCCATCCAGGTGCGGTCCAACAGCGACTCCAGCGCTCCGCTGCGCGGAGCCCGCCAGGAGGACCTCGTACGGATCCTCGACGAACTGGACGGGCGCACCAAGCGGCTGGAGGACGAGAAGCAGAAGCTGGAGGACCAGCGGAAGGAGCTGGAGAGCAGCTCCAACCAGGCGGAGGAGGCGCGCAAGCAGACCGTGGAGAAGGAACGCCAACTGGGCATCCTGGCCGGTACCGTGGCCGCACAGGGCCCCGGCATCACGCTGCGGATCACCGACCCCAAGGGCCAGGTGCAGTCCGATCAGCTGCTGGACACCCTCCAGGAGCTGCGGGCGGCCGGCGCCGAGGCGATCCAGATCAACGGCGTGCGGGTCGTGGCGAGCTCGTTCTTCTCGGACGAGGGCGGTGGGGTCGCGATCGACGGTAAGAAGATCACACAGCCCTACGAGTTCAGGGTGATCGGCAAGCCCCAGGACTTGGAGCCGGCGCTCAACATCCCCGGCGGTGTGGTGCAGACGCTGGAGAAGGAGCAGGCCACGGCCGCCGTCACACGGTCGGCCAAGATCGTCGTGGACGCCTTGCGGGCTGCGAAGCAGCCTGACTACGCTCGGTCGTCATCGTCGTGAGGCGGGGCGGAATGTGGAGCGGCTCACGTGGGCGGATGCCTGCGGGGGGTCGACGCGCCGAAGTCGCGGTGCGTGGTGGAAACTGTCTGGTGGTTACGGACGTTGTGAGAATGTCCGGGTCGGCAGGTGTGTGCATGCGGAGTTCGTCCTGCCCCACGGGCGGGTCTGTTTCGGTCAAGGGGAATCGCCCGTGAAGTTGTTTGAGAAGTTGTTCGGCAAGAAGAACCGCGAGGAGAGCGGTGCTCGCCACCGTGCGGGGCACGGGGACGGGGAGGCTCAGGCCGACCGGCCCCTCTTCCGGGACGAGGTCGGGTCCGGGGGTGACATTCCGGGCGCTCCGGGCGCGTCGTCCGTTGACCCCGCCGGTTCCGGACGCATAGGTTTCGGTGAACCGCCAACCTCAAGTGCGGGTGGAGGGTTTGCCTCCGACCCGTATGCCACCAATGCCTCCGCGGGGCAGCCGCGGCGCGAGGAGCCGTCCATGTCGGCCGAGCAGGTTTGCAGCAGGTGTGGCCACCGCAGCGATGCGGCGAGCCGGTTCTGCTCCAACTGCGGGGCGCCGCTGCGGGCGGGTCTGACGCCGGAGCGTGCCTCGGAGACCACGTCCACCATCTCGATCTCGGGCCTGGAAGCCTACGAGGCCGAGGTGGCGGGGCACGTGCCGTCCTCGCTTTCCCCCGAGGCCCAGGCCGCGGTGGAAGCCCTGCCCCCGGGTTCCGCCCTGCTCATCGTGCGGCGCGGTCCCAACTCCGGCAGCCGCTTCCTGCTGGACGGCGAACTGACCACGGCGGGCCGGCACCCGCAGAGCGACATCTTCCTGGACGACGTCACCGTCTCCCGGCGGCACGTCGAGTTCCGCAGGAGCCAGGACGGCGGGTTCACCGTCTCCGACGTGGGCAGTCTCAACGGCACGTACGTCAACCGTGAGCCGATCGACTCGGTCGCCCTGCACAACGGCGACGAGGTGCAGATCGGCAAGTACCGGCTGGTCTTCTACGCGAGCCTGCGGGGCATCTGACCCTCCCCCGGGGCGCCTTCCCGGCCACCGCCGGAAAGGGTGCTCCCCTGGGGAACCGACAGGGAAGGTCCCATGCTGCGTACCCCGTCCGGCGGTGCCGCGAAGAACGGCACCGCCGGGACCGCCGGGCGGCTGGTGAGCATCGGCACGGTGCTGACCATGCTGCGCGACGAGTTCCCCGACGTCACCATCTCGAAGATCCGCTTCCTGGAGGCGGAGGGGCTGGTCGAGCCCAGACGCACACCTTCCGGATACCGCAAGTTCAGCACCGACGACGTCGAACGGCTGAGCCGGATCCTGCGTCTGCAGCGGGACCACTACCTGCCGCTGAAAGTCATCCGGGAGCAGCTCGACGCACTCGACCGCGGCGAGCAGATCCGTATCCCCGCCCCCACGGCGCCCCGTGACCCGGGCGGCGCGACCGGAACCACCGGACCCGCGGCCGCGTACGGCGAGGTGGGCCGGGAGCGGCCGTCTGCGGCCCGCGTGGGGCGGGCGGAGCTGCTCGCCGCCGCGGAGGTGGACGAGGAGCAGTTGGCGGAGTGGGAGTCGTACGGCCTTCTCGGCGAGGCGCCGGACGGCGGGTTCGATGCCGAGGCGGTCACCGTGGCCCGGCTGATCGCCGATCTCGGCCGTTTCGGGCTGGAGCCCAGGCACCTGCGGGCGATGAAGGCGGCAGCGGACCGCGAGGCCGGACTGGTGGAGCAGGTCGTCTCCCCGCTGCGTCGGCACCGCAACCCGCAGACCAGGGCCCATGCCGAGGCCACCATGAAAGAGCTGGCGGGACTCTCCGTACGGCTGCACGAGGCTCTCGTGCAGACCGCACTCGGGGTCCGTCTGCGTTGACCGGAAAGAGCCCGACTACCCAAACCGGTCGGGCACGTCCTAGGGTTGCTGTGTGAACGAGCTCGACGTTGTGGGTGTCCGGGTGGAAATGCCCTCGAACCAACCGATCGTGCTCCTGCGTGAAGTGGGAGGCGATCGGTACCTCCCCATCTGGATCGGTCCCGGGGAGGCGACCGCCATCGCCTTCGCGCAGCAGGGGATGGCGCCTGCCCGGCCGCTGACGCACGACCTGTTCAAGGACGTGCTGGAGGCGGTCGGTGAGGAGCTCACCGAGGTCCGGATCACGGATCTGCGGGAGGGCGTCTTCTACGCGGAGCTCGTCTTCGCGAGCGGGGTCGAGGTGAGCGCGCGTCCTTCGGACGCCATAGCGCTCGCCCTGCGGACGGGGACGCCGATCTACGGCAGTGACGGTGTGCTGGACGACGCCGGCATCGCCATTCCGGACGAGCAGGAGGACGAGGTGGAGAAGTTCCGCGAGTTCCTCGACCAGATCTCGCCCGAGGACTTCGGCACCGGCCCGCAGTGAGACGGCGGACAAGCCGCCCACCTGGGACATTCTGCCCATTCGGTGAGCCATTCCCCGATTTGGGGCACGGGAAACCACTCTCAGGGTGATTATCACTCGGCGTGCCGAGTGTGGCGATCGTTGACGCACCCCTGGTGACTGCCTACCTTCGAGGTGGGCAGGTCAAGGACGGAGGGTCGGCGTGAGCATCACGGGCGACGGCATGACCGGGGGCATCCCCGCACGGAGTGACGGTGGGCCGTACCCGCTGCACGGCGGTGCGGCGGGCAGTGCGCGCCGTCAGCCGGAACCGGCGCCGGCCGCCCAGGGGGGCGGGGCCCCGGCGCCCGAGCAGGTCGGCTACCGGGGACCGACGGCGTGCGCCGCGGCCGGCATCACCTACCGCCAGCTCGACTACTGGGCGCGGACGGGCCTGGTGGAGCCGAGCGTGCGCCCGGCCCACGGCTCGGGGACGCAGCGGCTGTACAGCTTCCGCGACGTGGTGGTCCTCAAGATCGTCAAACGCTTCCTCGACACCGGCGTCGCGCTGCAGAACATCCGTACCGCGGTGCAGCACCTGCGCGACCGCGGCTTCTCGGACCTGGAGCGCATGACCTTGATGAGCGACGGCGCCACCGTCTATGAGTGCACCTCCCCGGACCAGGTCGTCAGCCTGCTCCAGGGGGGACAGGGCGTCTTCGGCATCGCGGTGGGCGTGGTCTGGCGGGACGTGGAGAACGCCTTGTCGCAGTTGCACGGGGAACGCATCGACACCGGCGAGACGCTGGTGGGCCACAATCCGAGGGACGAACTGGCCGCCCGCCGCAACCGGGCCGTCTGAGGCGCCACGAGCCGCCGGCGCCCCGGGCGGCGTTGTCAGTGGCGTAGGGCAGCATCGGAGCTGTGAGAGCCGCGCCGACCATCCTCCACCTGGACATGGACGCCTTCTACGCCGCCGTGGAGCAGGCGTCGAAGCCGAGCCTGCGCGGAAAGCCGGTGATCGTCGGCGGCCTCGGACCGCGCGGGGTCGTCGCCACCGCCTCCTACGAGGCCAGGCGGTTCGGGGTGCATTCCGCGATGCCGACGGCCCAGGCCAGGCGGCTGTGCCCGAACGGCGCGTACCTGATCCCCCGCTTCACCCTGTACCGGGAGGTCAGCGAGACCGTCATGGCCCTGCTGCGGGCCCTGTCCCCCCTGGTGGAGCCGCTCAGCCTCGACGAGGCGTTCGTGGACCTGGAGGCGGGCGGTGTCGCCTTCGACTCGGCGACCGCCCGGGCCACGGGGGAGCGGCTGCGGGCCGACATCATGGCCGCCACCGGGCTCAGCGGCTCCGTGGGGCTGGCCGGCTCCAAGATGCTGGCCAAGGTCGCCTCGGAGGAGGCCAAACCGGCCGGGCTGCTGCTGATCGAGCCCGGGACGGAGCGGGAACTGCTCGCGCCGATGTCGGTGCGGACCCTGCCGGGCGTCGGACCGGCCACCGGGGAGCACCTGCGGCGGGCCGGGATCACCACGGTGGGGGACCTGGCCGAGGCCGGGGAGGACGAGCTGGTCCGGATGGTCGGGCGGGCCCACGGGGCGGGGCTCTACCGCATGGCGCTGGGCCTGGACGACCGGCCCGTGGTCGCCGAGCGGGACGCGAAGTCGGTGTCCGTGGAGGACACCTTCGACGTGGACCTGCACGACCGGGTGCGGATCCGGTACGAGGTGCAGCGGCTCGCCGACCGCTGTGTGGGGCGGCTGCGCGGCTCGGGCCACTCCGGGCGCACCATCGTGCTCAAGGTGCGGCGCTACGACTTCTCGACGCTGACCCGCTCGGAGACGCTCCGGGGCCCCACCGACGACCCTGCGGTGGTGCGGGAGGCGGCCCAGCGGCTGCTGGAGTCCGTGGACACCACGGGCGGGGTGCGGCTGCTGGGGGTCGGGGTGACGGGGCTCGCGGACTACACGCAGGAGGACCTGTTCGCCCAGGCCGACGCGCTGGCCGAGGCGCTGGCCGCGCCGGGGGGCGCCGAAGGCGGCCCGGCGGGAGAGCCGGAGGCCGATGGGCCGGACGGGGCGCAGGAGCCCGATGGGGCGGCCGTGGCGGGCGTGGCGGCCGCGCCGGTCACCGGCGGCGTGGAGGAGCCCGAGCCGGCCGCCGAGCGTCGCTGGCCGGCCGGCAGCGACGTCATGCACGCGGTCTACGGCCCGGGCTGGGTCCAGGGGAGCGGGATCGGCCGGGTGACGGTGCGCTTCGAGCGGCCCGGATCGGCGCCGGGGCGGGTACGCACCTTCCGGCTGGACGACCCCGAACTGGAGCCGTCCGATCCGCTGCCGCTCGTGGGGGAGCTCGGGGAGGAGGAGGGACCGGACAGCCGTTAGCCCTCGCCGGCCAGGCTGCCGAAGTCGCGGGGCTGCGCAGGAGGCGGGGGGTGGTGGAAGTCCGTCGGCAGGGTCACGTCCAGCCCGTAGTGGTGGTAGAGCTGGAGTTCCTGCTCCGGGGAGAGGTGGCGGCCGACCCCGAAGTCCGGGGCGTCCTTGATCAGGGAACGTTCGAAGGGCACCCGGAGCGTGTCGTCGACCACCTCACTGGGCTCCAACGGAACGAAGGCGTCCCGGCTGAACAGGCCGGTCCGCACGGCGGCCCACTCGGGTACGCCGGTGGCATCGTCGAGGTAGACCTCGTCCACGGTGCCGATCTTGGCGCCATTGCGGTCGAACGCCTTGCGGCCGATGAGACTGCGGGGATCGATGTCGGTCTGCACGGTCCGGTCCCTCCAAGTGGTCGCAACTGCTCCGTAATGACTCGTAATGACTACAGAAGGGCAAATCCGCAGCGGGGGCCACTTGAGGGAGCTTCCAGATCCTCGCTGGTAGGCTGAGTGATGGCTGTTGACCCTGTGCGGGAGAGTCCTCCGAGTGAGAACGACGGAGGCGCCGAAGGAGCAAATCCTCCCCGGAATCTCTCAGGCATACGTACCGCACGTGACGAGGCCACTCTGGAAAGCAGGGGCGGGTACCGGGCGCGCAGTACCGGTTCCCCTCCTCACCGACGGTGAAAGCCGGAATCCGCGGGTCATCCCCGCGACTCCGGTGAAGCTCTCAGGTTGAGATGACAGAGGGGGAGGCCGTCCGGGTGCCCGCGCCGTGGTGCCCCTCGCAGGTCGTACGACCAGGAGGCCTCCGTACATGACCGCCAACCGCATTCCGCTCTCTCAGCTGGAGCGAGGCATCCCCTTCGAGCAGCGCCACATCGGCCCGGATGCCGAGGCGCAGGCCAAGATGCTCGCCCAGGTGGGCTACGGCTCCCTGGACGAACTGACCGCCGCCGCGGTACCGGATGTGATCAAGACCGCGGCCGCGTTGAACCTCCCCGAGGCGCGGACCGAGGCCGAGGTGCTGGCCGAGCTCCGCTCGCTCGCCGACCGCAACCAGGTCCTCTCCTCCATGATCGGCCTCGGTTACTACGGCACCTTCACGCCGCCGGTGATCCTGCGCAACGTCATGGAGAACCCGGCCTGGTACACGGCCTACACGCCGTACCAGCCGGAGATCTCGCAGGGCCGCCTGGAGGCGCTGCTGAACTTCCAGACCGTCGTCGCCGACCTGACCGGCCTGCCGACCTCGGGTGCCTCCCTGCTCGACGAGGGCACCGCGGCCGCCGAGGCCATGTCGCTGGCCCGCCGCGTCGGCAAGGTCAAGGGCGGCGTCTTCCTGATCGACGCCGACGCCCTGCCCCAGACCATCGCCGTGATCGAGACCCGCGCCGAGCCGATCGGGGTCGAGGTCGTCGTCGCGGACCTGTCCGAGGGCATCCCGGCCGAGATCGCCGAGCGCGGTGTCTTCGGCGTGCTGCTCCAGTACCCCGGCGCCTCCGGCGCCGTGCGGGAGATCAAGCCGGTCATCGACCAGGCGCACGAGCTGGGCGCGATCGTCACCGTCTCCGCCGACCTCCTCGCGCTGACCCTGCTGGTCTCCCCGGGGGAGCTCGGCGCCGACATCGCGGTGGGCACCACGCAGCGCTTCGGCGTCCCGATGGGCTTCGGCGGACCGCACGCCGGCTACATGGCCGTCCAGGCCAAGCACGCCCGCTCGCTGCCCGGCCGCCTCGTCGGCGTCTCCGTCGACGCGGACGGCAACAAGGCCTACCGCCTCGCCCTCCAGACCCGCGAGCAGCACATCCGCCGCGAGAAGGCCACCAGCAACATCTGCACCGCGCAGGTGCTCCTCGCCGTCATGGCCGGGATGTACGCCGTCTACCACGGCCCGGACGGCCTGCGCACGATCGCCCGCCGGACCCACCGCTACGCCGCCCTGCTCGCCGCGGGCCTGACGGCCGGCGGGGTCGAGGTCGTGCACGGCGCGTACTTCGACACCGTCACCGCCCGGGTTCCCGGACGGGCCGCCGAGGTCGTGGCCGCCGCCCGCGAGGCCGGGGTCAACCTCTACCGGGCCGACGCCGACCTCGTCTCCATCGCCTGTGACGAGACGACGCTGCGCGCCGACATCGAGGCCGTCTGGGGCGCCTTCGGCGTCACGGCGGACATCGAGGCGCTGGACGCCACCGCCGAGGACACGCTGCCCGAGGGTCTGCTGCGCTCGGACCAGTACCTGACGCACCCGGTGTTCCACCAGCACCGCAGCGAGACCGCCATGCTGCGCTACCTGCGCAAGCTCGCGGACAAGGACTACGCGCTGGACCGCGGCATGATCCCGCTGGGCTCCTGCACGATGAAGCTCAACGCGACCACCGAGATGGAGCCGGTGACCTGGCCCGAGTTCGGCCAGCTGCACCCGTTCGCCCCGGTGGAGCAGGCCGAGGGCTACCTCACGCTCATCACCGAGCTGGAGGAACGTCTCTGCGAGGTCACCGGCTACGACAAGGTCTCGATCCAGCCGAACGCCGGCTCCCAGGGTGAGCTCGCCGGTCTGCTGGCCGTGCGCGCCTACCACCGCGCGAACGGCGACGAGCAGCGCACCATCTGCCTCATCCCGTCCTCGGCGCACGGCACTAACGCCGCCAGCGCCGTGATGGCCGGCATGAAGGTCGTCGTCGTCAAGACCGCCGACGACGGCGAGGTGGACGCGGACGACCTGCGCGCCAAGATCGAGCAGTACCGCGACGAGCTCGCCGTCCTGATGATCACCTACCCCTCGACGCACGGTGTCTTCGAGGAGCACGTCGCCGACATCTGCGCCCAGGTGCACGAGGCGGGCGGCCAGGTCTACGTGGACGGCGCCAACCTCAACGCCCTGGTGGGTCTGGCCAAGCCGGGCCACTTCGGCGGCGACGTCTCGCACCTGAACCTGCACAAGACCTTCTGCATCCCGCACGGCGGCGGCGGTCCGGGCGTCGGCCCGGTCGGTGTCCGGGCGCACCTCGCCCCCTACCTGCCCAACCACCCGCTCCAGCCGACCGCCGGCCCCGAGACGGGCGTCGGCCCGATCTCCGCGGCGCCCTGGGGTTCGGCCGGCATCCTGCCGATCTCCTGGTCCTACGTCCGCCTGATGGGCGGCGAGGGTCTCAAGCGCGCCACCCAGGTGGCGGTGCTCGGTGCCAACTACATCGCCAAGCGTCTGGAGCCGCACTACCCGGTGCTCTACACGGGCCCCGGCAACCTGGTCGCGCACGAGTGCATCATCGACCTGCGGCCGCTGTCGAAGACGACGGGCGTGAGCGTGGACGACATCGCCAAGCGTCTGATCGACTACGGCTTCCACGCCCCGACGATGTCCTTCCCGGTGGCCGGCACGCTGATGATCGAGCCGACGGAGTCCGAGGACCTCGCCGAGATCGACCGGTTCTGCGACGCGATGATCGCCATCCGCGGCGAGATCGAGCGGGTCGCGGGCGGCGAGTGGCCGGTGGACGACAACCCGCTGGCCAACTCCCCCCACACCGCGGCGGCGCTCGGCGGCGAGTGGAACCACCCGTACAGCCGTGACGAGGCCGTCTTCCCGGGCGGCGTCACCGCGGCCGAGAAGTACTGGCCGCCGGTGCGCCGGATCGACGGCGCCTTCGGCGACCGGAACCTGGTGTGCTCCTGCCCGCCGCTGGACGAGTACGACGCCTGAGCCGTCTCCCCGTAGACGGACGACGTAGGAAGGGGCCGGTCCCGGAGCGCATGCTCCGGGACCGGCCCCCTTCTCGTGAGCGAGCCGTCAGGCGACCGCGAGCGGGCGGTGCGGGGCGATGATCTGGCCGTCCGGCAGCAGCTCACCGGTGTCCTCGAAGAGCAGGACGCCGTTGCACAGCAGGCTCCAGCCCTGTTCCGGGTGGTTGGCCACCGGGCGCGCGGCCTCCCGGTCGGCGGACTCTGATGACGGGCAGGCAGGCTGGTGCTGGCACATGGATGCGTTCTTTCGCTGCGGTGTGGTCTGCGTGCTACGGCTCGATGTGTGTTTCATGGCCGTCCCCCTGGTTTCATCCCCGCACCAGCGGGGAGCGTGTCGTCAGTCTTCCCCCATGACGGCTGCTTCGCAGGGATTTCCCGGCAGCTGTCCTCATAGATTGAGGACGCATCACTCGTGCGGGCGGTTCAGCCAACTGCCTTGTCGATCGGGGTGGTTCCGCGCTGGCCCAAGCGGGCTAGGCCGCATGGGCCACTCGGGCCATGCCGGTCGGTCCGTGCAGGTCAGGCCGCCGGAGCGGCCACCGGCGGCGGTGTCGGAGGCGCCGTACGCCGCAGCCGGTGGGTCAGTACGGGCAGCAGTTCGGACACCGGGTGCGGCCGGTAGGGGGCGATCCCGGGCGGGGCCGGTGCCAGGGGCACCAGCAGGTCGGCAGCGGCCGGCAGCCCGGCGGAGGCGTCGGCGTTCACGGCACCGTGCAGCCACAGCGTCAGCATGTACAGCTCCGGTACGGACAGCAGCCTGGGCTGGTAGCCCTGGCCGAGCGACTCCGCCTGGCGCAGCGCGCGTTCGGTCGCCGCCACGTAGGGGCCCTCGAAGAAGTGCGAGAAGGCCCAGCCGTCCGGGGTGAGCCGGGTGTCGGCGGCCGCGACGAACCGGTCGCCGCTGCGGATCAGGAACCGCCAGCCCGTCAGCCGCGTGCGGGGCGGCCTGCCGCCGGGGACCAGCGCCGAGGAGTGCAGCCGGTCGAGGACGTGGACCGGCAGGGGGAGTTCGGCGGTGACCGGCCCTTGCAAGGCGCGCAGGGAAGGTGTGTGTGCCTCGTTGACGGCGGTGGGGGAACCGAGTGCCGCGAGGACGCTGCGCAGGGCGGGCGCGGGAGCCGGAGGGACATGCAGCGGCATGGTGGGTCGCCTCTCACTTGGGAGACCGGTGCTACGGGAGAAGGTGCGGACGGCGCTGTCGCATTCTGGGGTCAGAGGTGGGCTGTGGGGCAATGGCCGCGCGCCAACTCTCTGCCTCGTTTGCGGAGTTTATACGACATGTGTTCACGCAATGTTTCGGCTAGCTGTCCCGGCTATTGCCGACAAGGCGATTACCGGTCCCGCTGACCTGACATACATGCCGGTTGCACGCGGACATGCAGCGCTGACCTCGGAGGTTACCGGATGGGGGCTCGGCTGGAAAGCGCCGGTTATCCGAAGCGGGCAAAGTCAATGCGGAATTTGCTCAGGTGTACTTGCCGGGTGAATGTGCCGAAGCGCCGTTCGCGCCAAACCGGCGCGCGCTCGCGGCCACGCGCGCCCCCTCGGCGTTAGCGATCATGCCGCTGGGGCATCATCGACCGTAACGCCCGCCTGGATGCTGTGGGCCGGGCCACTTGAGGAGGGACACCTCGATGGGGGAGAAGGTCGTGGCAGGCGGATTCGACCTGTCCGATCGGCAGCGGTATCGGAGGAAGCTGCGGGAGTGCCTGGAGGGCCTGGAGCGACTTCTGGCAGAGCAGAGGTTCGATCGCCCGAAGAACATGATGGGGCTGGAGATCGAATTGAATCTCGCGGGTGCCGACGGGTTGCCGAAAATGGTGAATGCCCAGGTCCTGGAACGGATAGCGAGCCCCGATTTCCAGACCGAGCTCGGAATGTTCAACCTGGAGGTCAACGTCCTCCCGCACCGCCTGGAGGGCCGTGTTTTCGACCAGCTCGCCGAGGAACTGAGCGCCGGACTCCACTACGCCCACCGGCAGGCCGCGGAGATCGACGCGGGCGTGGTGATGATCGGGATCCTGCCCACCGTCTCCCGGGCCGATCTGGCCTTGGCGAACCTCTCGGCGGTGGACCGCTACTCGCTGCTGAACGAGCAGATCCTCATGATGCGCGGCGAGGACTTCACCCTCGACATCGAGGGGGTCGAGCGGGTCACCTGGACCACCGGCTCGATCGTGCCGGAAGCGGCCTGCACCTCCGTGCAGTTGCACTTGCAGGTGACCCCGGCCCGGTTCGCGGACGTGTGGAACGCGGCGCAGGCGGTGGCGGCCGTACAGATAGCGGTCGGCGCCAACTCCCCGTTCCTGTTCGGCCGGGAGCTGTGGCGCGAGTCCCGGCCGCCGCTGTTCACCCAGGCCACCGACACCCGGCCGCCCGAGCTCCAGGCGCAGGGCGTGCGGCCGCGCACCTGGTTCGGGGAGCGGTGGGTGGAGTCGGCGTACGAACTCTTCGCGGAGAACGTCCGCTACTTCCCCGCGCTGCTGCCGATCTGCGACGAGGAGGAGCCGCTGCGGGTGCTCGCCGAGGGCGGGGTGCCCAGCCTCCAGGAGCTGGTGCTGCACAACGGCACGGTCTACCGCTGGAACCGGCCCGTGTACGGGGTCGCCGACGGTGTGCCGCACCTGCGGGTGGAGAACCGGGTGCTGCCGGCCGGGCCGACGGTGGCCGACGTCGTGGCCAACGCGGCCTTCTACTACGGCCTCGTACGGACGCTCGCGGACGAACCGCGTCCGGTGTGGACCCGGCTCCCCTTCGCCGAGGCGGAGGCCAACTTCGACGCGGCCTGCCGGTACGGGATGGACGCCCGGCTGCACTGGCCACGCCGGGGCCGGGGCGCGGGCCTGGCGAGCGTACCGGCGGTGCGCCTGGTGCTGGACGAGCTGCTGCCGATGGCGGCCGCGGGCCTGGACGCGTGGGGGATCGCACCCGCCGACCGGGACCGCTGCCTGGGGATCATCGAGGAGCGCTGCCGGAGCCGGGTGAACGGGGCGACCTGGCAGGTGGACACCTACCACCAGGCGCTCGCGGGCGGCCTGGAGCGCGACGCCGCGCTGGCCGCGACGACCCGGCGGTACACCGAGCTGATGCACCGGGGCGACCCCGTGCACACCTGGCCCGTCGGGCTCCCGGAGCGGGAGGTGGACGCCTCGGCGGCGATCGGCCGCTGACCCGCCGGGTCCGGTGCGTGCCCGGCCACCCCCAGGAGGCAGTATGGGGGTGGCGGACAACGGGACGGCGGAACGGGAGTCGCACGTGCGGGTGGAGCCGGAGCCGGTGGCCGTGGACCGGCGGGAGGACGGCCGCGGGTACCTGCGGACCGAGACGCTGCTCGTGCTCGCGCTCTCCCTGGGCGCGAGCGCGGTCTCGGCGCTGATCAGTTTCATCGGCTCGCTGACCAAGCCGGGGGGCCTCAAGGACCAGGCCGCCACGCTCAACGGCTCGTACGCGCCCGGTCGCCCCTGGTTGGACCTCGCGTGGCAGCTGTTCGGGATCGCGACCGCGCTGGTGCCCGTCCTGCTCGTCGCCCACCTGCTGACCCGGGAGGGCGCGCCGGGTCTGCGGGTGCTCGGCTTCGACCGCACCAGCCCCGGCCGGGACCTGGGGCGGGGGGTGCTCGTCGCGGCGGGGATCGGCAGCGCGGGGCTGGCGTTCTACCTGGCGTCGCGGGCCGCCGGCTTCAACCTGACGGTGGTGCCGGAGGCGCTGCCCGACGTGTGGTGGAAGTTCCCGGTGCTGATCCTGTCCGCCCTGCAGAACGCGGTGGTGGAGGAGGTCATCGTGCTGGCCTACCTGCTGCGGCGGCTGGACGGGCTCGGCTGGTCCCCGACGGCGGCGCTGCTGGCCAGCTCGGTGCTGCGCGGCTCCTACCACCTGTACCAGGGCGTCGGCGGCTTCGTCGGCAACATGGTGATGGGCGTCGTCTTCGTCCTGGCCTACCGGCGCTGGGGCCGGGTGACTCCGCTGGTCGTCGCCCACGCGCTGCTCGACATCGTCGCCTTCGGCGGGTACGCCCTGCTGGCGGGCCACGTCTCCTGGCTGCCGACCCCCTGAGGGGTCAGGGGCCGGTGCGCAGCTCGCCGTCCAGCACCGTGACCGCGTCGCCGGTCAGGAGCGTACGGTCGCCGGCGAGCCGGACGGTGACCAGGCCGGTGCGCCTCCCGCCCTGCAGCCCCACCAGTTCCGGGCGGCCCAGCCGGGCGGCCCAGAAGGGGGCGAGCGCGGTGTGGGCGCTGCCGGTGACGGGATCCTCGTCGATGCCGACGGCGGGGAAGAAGCCCCGGGAGACGAAGTCGTACCCGCGGGCGGGGTCCTCGGCGGCCGCGGTGACGATCACCCCGCGGCGGGCGTAGGCACGCAGGGCGGCGTGGTCGGGCGTGAGGTCCCGTACCGCCCGCTCGTCGGCCAGTTCCACCACCAGGTCGCCGATGTGGGCGGAGGTGTCGTGGACGGACAGGGCCGCGGCACCCAGGGCGCGCTCCACCTCGGCGGGCGTCTCGACGGGGGTGAGCGAGGACGTCGGGAAGTCCATCGTGATCCGGCCGTCGTCGCCGGCCAGTGCCGTCAGTACGCCGCTGCGGGTGCCGAAGCGGATCAGGCCGTTCGCGAGGCCGCTCGCCGTGAGGACGTGGGCCGTGGCGAGGGTGGCGTGGCCGCACATGTCGACCTCGGTGGCCGGCGTGAACCAGCGCAGCGCCCAGTCGGCCTCCCCGCCGGGCGGCAGGGGACGGGCGAAGGCGGTCTCGGAGAGGTTGACCTCCGCCGCTACCTGCTGGAGCCACCGGTCCGCGGGGAACTCCCCGTCGAGGACCAGCACCCCGGCGGGATTCCCGCCGAAGGGACGGTCGGTGAAGGCGTCGACGATTCGGATGCGCATGCCCCGACCCTATGGGCTGTCCCCTGCTCCCCGACGGGCGCGCGGCGAACCCGGACCGGACGCGGTTGCGCAGCTCATGCCTCGGCGGGGCGCCCGCGGGAGGCGGCGCAGCCCTCCTGGCACGCGTGGTCCGTCATGGCGCGTTCGTGAAGGAGCGGCGGTAGGAGCGGGGCGGCACTCCCCGGCGGCGTACGAACTGTTCGCGCAAGACGGCCGCGCTCCCGTATCCGACGCGGTGGGCGACCTCTTCGACCGGCAGGTCCGTGGTCTCCAGGAGCTCCTCGGCGGTGCTCAGACGCAGGCCGCGCAGCCAGGCGTGGGGGGTCGTGCCGGTGGCGGCGGTGAAGCGGCGGGCGAAGGTGCGTTTGCTCATCACGGCCCGCCGGGCCAGTTCTGCGACGGGAAGCGGCTGGTGGAGATTCCCGCGGGCCCACACGAGTACCTCGGCGAGACGCTCGTCGCCGCAGTCTTCGGGGACGGGGGCGGCCAGGTACTGGGCCTGCCCGCCCTCGCGGTGGGAGGGCAGTACCACGTCCCGGGCAACGGCGTTGGCCATCGCGGCTCCGTGCTCCCGCCTCAGCAGGTGCAGGCAGAGGTCGAAGCCCGCCGCGGCTCCCGCGCCCGTGATGACGCGTCCTTCGTCGATGTAGAGGGCGTCGGGTTCGACGGTGACTTCGGGGTGGCGGCGGGCGAGCAGTTCGGCGAACCGCCAGTGGGTGGTGGCCCGCCGTCCGTCGAGCAGTCCGGCGGCGGCGAGCGCGAAAGCGCCGACGCAGTGGGCCGCGACGAGCGAACCGCGCTCGTGTGCCGCCGACAGCGCGTCGAGCACGGCGGGAGCGGGCGGTGTGCGGAAGCCGGCCCACGGCAGGGCGATCACCAGATCGGCCGAGGCGAGCCGGTCCAGACCGTGCGTGAGGGTGAGCGGCACGCCGAGGTCGGTGGGGACCGGCCCGGGCCGGTCGGTGCACAGCGCGAAGTCGAACCCGTCCAGTGCCCCGCCGTGCGGGCCGAAGACCTCGGTGACGATGCCGACGGCGAGCATGCCGACTCCGGGCGGGGCGTACGCGGCGACGGTCATGAAGGGAGGCACACGCCCAGTGTGGCAGTAATCCTGCGATCAGCGGCAGCTGTGCCACTCGTGGGGAACCGACCGCCCCGGAAGGATGGGGGGCATGACAGACGCACCGCTCGGCCGCAGCGCCGCATACAAGGTCCTGACCACTGGATACGTCGGCTCCACGGGCCCCGGCGTCGCCGCCACCGTCTCCTACGTGCACGACGCGGGACGGCACGTGATCTTCGACCCCGGCATGGTGGCGAGCCACGACGACATCCTCTCCCCGCTCGCGGAGCTGGGTCTGGGTCCCGAGGACATCACCGACGTGGTGCTCAGTCACCACCACCCTGACAACACCATGAACGTGGGGCTGTTCGGACGGGCCCGGGTGCACGACCACAAGGTGGAGTACCTGGGCGACCAGTGGAAGAACCGGGACGCGGAAGGCTACGAACTCACCCCGTCGCTGCGGCTGATCCGCACGCTGGGCCACAGCGCCGAGGACATCACGCTGCTCGCCGGCACGGACTCCGGCGTAGTGGCCTTCGCCGGTGACCTGTGGTGGCACGCGCACGGTCCGGCGGACGACCCGGTGGCCCCCGACCGCGAGGTACTGCGTGCCTCCCGGCTGCGGGTGCTGGCCGCCGCGGACCTGATCGTGCCCGGCCACGGCGGCCCGTTCAGGGCCGACGACACCACGCCGCGCTAGCCGCTCCGTCCGGTGTGAGCTGCGGACTTCCGTCCGTGAGAGACCCTGTCGGCCAAAAGTTTCCGATATATCGTTGACGCATCGCGAAGGGTCGGTCATAGTGGAGACGTCGGAGCCCGGGAACGGGGTTCGACGCAGCGGTCGCAACAACGACCGGCAACCACATCCACATCGACGAATGACGAATGGCGAAAGGAGCGCAGTCATGCGTTCACACGGACAGCACGGACACGACCACGGGCACGAGCACGGACGGGGTCACGGCCACTGCGGCCCTGACCGTCGGGAGGAGTTCACGGGGCGGCGAGCCGCCTTCGGACCGTTCGGGCCGCCCTTCGGCGGAGGGCCCTTCGGCGGGCGCGGGGGACGGGGCGGGCCGCGCGGCCGCGCCCGGCGCGGCGACGTGCGCGCCTCCATCCTGGCGCTCCTCGCCGACCGGCCGATGCACGGCTACGAAATGATCCAGGAGATCGGCGAGCGCAGCGGCGGGGCGTGGAAGCCCAGCCCGGGCTCGGTCTACCCGACCCTCCAGCTGCTGGAGGACGAGGGTCTCATCACCAGTGAGAGCGACGGCGGCAAGAAGCTGTTCACGCTCACCGACGCCGGCCGCACCGAGGCCGAGTCGGGCCCGTCGGCCCCCTGGGCCGAGGCGGGCCGGGGCTTCGACTTCGAGGCGATGCGCGAGGTCCGGACGGCCGGTCTCGGCCTGATGGAGGCGTTCGGCCAGGTCTTCAAGACCGGCACGCCCGAGCAGCGCGAGAAGGCCCTCGGGGTCGTCAACGACGCCCGCAAGAAGCTGTACCTCATCCTGGCCGACGAGCACTGACCCCGGCCGCTCCTCCCGCGGAACACCGGCGCGCCCCACGAGTCCTCTCGTGGGGCGCGCCGGCGCGTGTGTCCGGGGCCGCTCAGGCGACCAGCGCCGACAGCCTGCGCAGGGACTCGTTCAGGGCGGCGGTCGCGGAGTCCTTGAGCTTGCCCGCCATCAGCGAGACGGCGGCGCCGGTGAACTCGCCGTCGATGCGGACGGTGGTGGAGCCGCCGTCCGGGACAAGGGTGTACCGGGTGAGGACGGCCACCCCCATCGGGCCCTTGCCGGTGATGGCGAAGAGGCGTTCGTCCTCCAGCTCCGAGACGGTCCACAGCACCTCGGCCGGGAAGCCCATCATCTTCATGTTCTCGGCGAAGGTGGACCCGACGGCGAGGGTCTGCGGGCCGCCCTTGGGGAAGTCGGTGTGGGTCATGCTCCACTGGCCGTACGCGTCCCAGTCCGTCAGCTGCGCCCAGACCTTCGCGGCGGGCGCCTCGATGCGTGATTCCGCGGTGACTTCGGCCATGCGGCCACCCCTTCTCGTCGGGTACGTGCGCGGAACGTAGCCCCGGCGGCCGGAACATTCAATACTGACGACCTGTCAGAAAGGGTGGCGGCCGCCGGTCCGGGCACCGGTCCGTCTCAACAGGTGTCACCCGGGCGACACTCCTGTCCGGCCCTGCCATGATGGCCTCATGCAAGCGTCAGGGAAGAACTCCGGACTGGGCCTCGCCCTGATCTCGGCGTGTGCGTTCGGTGGTTCCGGCGTCGCGGCGAAGCCGCTGATCGAGGCGGGCCTGGACCCGCTCCACATGGTCTGGCTGAGGGTCGCCGGCGCGGCGCTGGTGCTGTCCCCGCTGGCGTGGCGCCACCGCGACCTGGTGCGGCGCAAGCCGCTGCTGCTGGCCGGTTTCGGGCTGATCGCGGTCGCCGGTGTGCAGGCCTTCTACTTCGCCTCGCTCTCCCGCATCCCGGTCGGTGTGGCCCTGCTGCTGGAGTACCTGGGGCCGTGCCTGCTCCTCGGGTACATCCGGTTCGTCCAGCGCAAGCCGGTGACCCGGGCCGCCGCGGCCGGCGCGACCGTGGCCGTCGTCGGTCTGGCCTGTGTCGTGGAGATCTGGGCCGGGCTCAGCCTGGACCTGCTCGGTGTGCTGCTCGGTCTCGCCGCCGCCTGCTGCCAGGCCTGCTACTTCGTCTTCGCGGACCACGGCAGCGACGGCGGCGACGTACCCGACCCGATCGGTGTGATCGCGTTCGGCATGCTCATCGGAACCCTGGTCATGACCGTGGTCGCCCGGCCGTGGCGGATCGACTGGCAGGTACTGGCCGGCGACGCCGTCATGGGCGACATGACGGTGCCCGCGCCGGTGCTGCTCGCCTTCGTGGTGCTGATCGCCACCGTGTTCGCGTACCTGACCGGGGTCGTCGCCGTGCGCAGGCTGTCGCCGCAGGTCGCGGGTGTCGTGGCCTGTCTGGAGGCGGTCGTCGCGACCGTGCTCGCCTGGGTCCTCCTGGGCGAGCACCTCTCCACCTGGCAGACCCTGGGCGGCGCGCTCGTCCTGGGCGGGGCCTTCATCGCGCAGTCCGCGCGCGCCACCCCGCACGCGGCCCCCGAGCCGGCCGCCCTGGACCGCGAAGTGACGAAGGTCTAGTGTGACGATCATGCCTTCGACCGCTGTGCTTCCGCCTCCCGCCGCCTAGCGCGGGCGGCCCTCACGCAACAGTCCCGGCCCGGGAGTGACCCGGGCGGGTTCGCGCTGCCCGCGAAGCGATGACCGGCTTTCCTCATCCTTCACGCATGCGCGGAGACACCTGTGCCGAACCATTCGCCCGCCGCCGGGCGCAGTCTGCTGTACCTCGTCATCGCCGGAGCCGCCTGGGGCACCGCCGGGGCGGCCGCCTCCCTCCTCTTCCTGGCCAGTGACCTCGGCCCGCTCGCCCTGTCGTTCTGGCGCAGTGCGGGTGGCCTCCTGGTCCTGGCGGGGGTGCTCGCCGTACGCCGCCGCCCCGCGCCGGCCTCGCTCCGTCCTTCGGTCCCGTCGCTGATCGGGACCGGCCTGATGTTCACCGTGTTCCAGGCCGCGTACTTCGGCGCCGTGCGCGAGACCGGCCTGGCGGTCGGCACCGTGGTCACCCTGGGCGCCGGGCCGGTGCTGATCGCGCTCGGCGCGCGGTACTGGACGGGTGAACGGCTCGGCCGGGGCGGAGCCGCCGCGGTCGGCGGGGCGCTGGCCGGCCTCGCCGTGCTGGTGCTGGGCAGCGGCGGCGGCGAGGTGCGGCCGCTCGGCGTCGGCTGGGCGCTGCTGTCGGCGGCCGGCTACGCGGGGATGACCCTGCGCGCCCGGTGGCTGGGGCAGCGCGGGGAGGGCGGGGACCCGCTCGTCACCACCGCCTGGTCGGTCGGGGTGGGCGCGGTGTGCCTGCTGCCGCTCGCCGTGATGGAGGGGCTGCTTCCGCACACCGCCGAACCGGACCGGGTGGCGTGGCTGCTGGTGTACGTCGCCGTCGTGCCGACGGCCCTGGCGTACGCCTTGTACTTCACCGGCGCCGCCGCGGTGCGGGCCGCGACGGTGTCCGTGATCATGCTGATCGAGCCGGTGAGCGCGGCGGTGATCGCCGTCCTGGTGCTCGGGGAGCGGCTGACGGGCGCCGTGGTGCTGGGGACCGTACTGCTGCTGACGGCGGTCGGTGCGCTGATCGCCGCCGAGGCGCGGCGGCCGGCGGGCGGGCCGGTGGAGGTCCGGCCCGCCCCGGTGGCTCAGAGCGCGGCGAGGTAGCCGGGGACGGCGATGCCGGGGGCCAGGTCGGCGGCCGGGACCGGGGCCCCGTACGCGGGGGCGACCGGGACGACGCCAGACCAGTAGGGCAGGTCCAGGTCCTCGGCTTCGTCGTTCGGGCCGCCGGTACGGAGCTTCGCCGAGACCTCGTCGAGATCCAGGCGGATCACCGCCGTGGCCGCGAGTTCCTTGGCGTTGGCCGGGCGGGAGTCGGCGGAGCGGCCCGGTACGACGTGGTCGACCAGGGCGTCGAGCGCCATGCGGCACTCCTCCTCGTCGGTGACCTGGTAGGCCGTGCCGTGCACCACGACCGAGCGGTAGTTGAGGGAGTGGTGGAAGGCGGAACGGGCCAGCACCAGGCCGTCGACGTGCGTGACCGTCACGCAGACGGGCAGCCCGGGGTCGGTCCCTCCGGCCGCGAGCAGCGGGCGGGAGCCGGTCGAACCGTGGATGTAGAGGCGGTCGCCGACCCGGCCGAAGAGCGTCGGCAGCACGACCGGCGCGCCGTCGCGGACGAAGCCGAGGTGGCAGACGTAGGCCTGGTCGAGTATCGAGTGGACCGTCTCGCGGTCGTAGCGCGCCCGTTCCCGGGAGCGGGTCGGGACGGTGCGTCCGGTCGGCGCGTACGAGCCTGCCGCTGCGGCATCAGTGGTCGCCGCCGGATCGGTCGCCGGGTCGTTCGCCGGGTCGGTCGGCTCGGTGACGTGCGTGACGCTCATGGTGCGGACTCCGTTGTACTAGTGCATAATGTTCTTTGTGCTAGGAGAGTATCGGATCGTAGGACGTCGCGCATCGGACATCGCGGCCAGCGTCGAGGCGGGCGTCGGCTCGGGCGCGCTCGCGCCCGGAGCGATGCTGCCGCCGATGCGGGAGCTGGCGGGGGAGTTGGGGGTGAACCCCAACACCGTCGCCGCCGCCTACCGCACGCTGCGCGAGCGCGGAGTCATCGAAACGGACGGGCGGCGCGGCAGCCGCGTACGGGCCCGGCCCGCGAGCGCGCCCCGCGACGAGCTGCGCACGGTCGTGCCGGAAGGCGTGCGGGACGCCGCGTCGGGCAACCCCGACGTGTCGTTGCTGCCCCGGCTGGACGGGGCACTCGCCGCCGCGGCCGCCCGGTACGCGAATGCGCCGACCCTGTACGGGGACGACCCGGTGGCGCCGGAGCTGGGCCGCCTCGCCCGGGCCGGGTTCGACGCCGACGGGGTGCCGCCCGGCGCCATGGCGGCGACTTCGGGCGCCCTGGACGGCGTCGAGCGGGTGCTGGCCTCGCACCTGAGGCCGGGTGACGCGGTGGCGGTGGAGGACCCGGGCTGGGGCAGCGTGCTGGACCTGGTGCTCGGCCTCGGCCTGCGCCTGCTGCCGGTCCGGGTGGACGACGACGGACCGCGCCCGGAGTCGGTGGCACGGGCCCTGGCCGCGGGGGCCCGGGCGCTGGTGGTGACGGCCCGGGCGCAGAACCCGACGGGCGCCGCCGTCGGCGCGGCCAGGGCGGCGGAGCTGCGCGAACTGCTCGCAGGGCACCCCGAGGTGCTGGTCCTGGAAGACGACCACGGCCACGGCATCGTGGACCTGCCGCTCAACTGCCTGGGCGGGGTGACCCGCCACTGGGCGCTGGTCCGCTCGACGGCGAAGGCGTACGGGCCGGACCTGCGGCTCGCGGTGCTGACCGGCGACGCGGTGACCATGGACCGGGTGCGCGGCAGGCAGCGGCTGGGGCCGGGGTGGGTGAGCCGGCTGCTCCAGTACACCGTGGTGGAACTGTGGACGTCGGGCGCCGTGGACCCGGCGGCGGTGGCCCGGTCCTACGCCGAGAGGCGGGACGGGCTCGTCGCGGAGCTCGCCGCGCGCGGCGTGGGGGCGCAGGGGCGCAGCGGGATGAACGTGTGGGTGCCCGTCGCCGACGAGACGGGGGCGGTGACCCGGCTGCTTGGCGCCGGGTGGGCCGTGGCCCCGGGTGCGCGCTTCCGGGTGGACAGCGGGCCGGGGGTGCGGGTGACGGTGTCCCAGCTCGCCCCCGGCGAACTGCCGGGCCTGGCCGACGCGGTGGCCGCGGCGGTCAGGCCGGCTACGGGGGGCCGGTTCGGCTGACCGGCGCGCCGCGCGGGGAGCGCCGAACGGTACGCCGGCCGGACGTGCGCCCGGTGGGGGCGCCGAACGGCGCCCCCACCGCGCGGAGTCAGGCGGGCTCGGCGCCGGACGGGCGCCGGGCCTGGGTGAGGGCGGCGCCGGCGAGGACGACGGCCGCGCCGACCGGCGTGTTCCAGTGGAGCTGTTCGCCGAGGACCAGGACGCCCGCCGTGGTGGCGATGACGGGGATGAAGTACGTGACCATCTGCGCGGTGGTCGGGCCGACCTCCGCCACCAGGCCGTACTGCATCTGCAGGGCCATGCCCGTCCCGAGGGCGCCCAGGGTGACCACCGCCAGGGTCGGCCAGAGCGGGAACCCGGCGGGCGCCGAGGTGAACAGGACGCTGACCAGGAGCAGCTGGAGCGTCGAGACCAAGAGCTGGGCCCCGGTCATCGCCACCGGCGAGCCCGGCGCACCCGCCAGCGTACGGCGCACGTAGATCCAGCCGACCGGGTAGCAGAGCGAGGCGAGCAGGGCGAACGCGGCGCCCTCGGCGTCGACCCCGGAGAACCCCTGCCAGGCGCCGAGCACGGTCAGGACCCCCAGGAAACCGAGCCCCAGCCCCGCGAAACGGCGGCGGGTCGGGCGGTCCTCGGACAGCGCCACCAGCGAGAGCACCATGCCCCACAACGGCGACGTGGCGTTGCAGATGCCCGCCAGGCTGGACGGGATGCTCTGCTCGGCGAAGGCGAACAGCGAGAACGGCGCGGTGTTGATCAGCAGTGCGCTCACCATCAGGTGGGCCCAGGTGCGCCGGCCGCGGGGGAGCGGCTCGCGGCGGACCAGCAGTACGCCGAGGAGGGCGAGCGCTCCCGACAGGACCCGGCCGAGGGCGACGTGGAAGGGCGCGTAGCCCTCCGTGCCCACCTTGATCAGGAGGAAGCTGAAGCCCCAGATCACCGACAGGATGGCGAACCGCACGCGCCAGTCGAGGGTGCGGCGGCGCCGGGCGGTGGCGGCGCAGGAGGTGGTCGTCGGGGCGGGGCGTGTGACGGCGGGTGCGCTCATGGGGTCAACTCTGGCGGCGGCGAAGGATTAGGACAAGCGAGATTTTGTCGCGCAGACGCCGTAGCATCCCTTACATGTTGAACCTGGAGCGCCTGCGCACCCTCGATGCCCTCGCCCGCCACGGCTCGGTCAGCGGCGCGGCGGACGGCCTGCACGTCACCACCTCCGCCGTCTCCCAGCAGATGGCCAAGCTGGAGCGCGAGGTGGGGCAGCCGCTGCTGGCCAAGAGCGGGCGCGGGGTCCGGCTCACCGATGCGGGACGGCTGCTCGCCGGTCACGCCGCGCGGATCATCTCCCAGGTGGAACTCGCGCAGGCCGATGTCGAGGCCCAGCGCGGCTGCGCCGTCGGAGAGCTGGCCATCGGAGCCTTCCCGACCGCGATGCGAGGCCTGCTGCCGCCCGCCCTGTCCGCCCTGCGCGTCGACCACCCGGAGCTGCGGCCGCGGGTCCGGGAGCAGGCGCCCGAGGACTCCATGGCGGCCGTCGTACGCGGTGACCTCGACCTGGCGCTGGCCATCGACTGGTACAACAAGCGGATGCCGGTGCCCGCCGAACTCACCCGGACGCACCTGCTCGACGACTCGTGTGACGTCGCCGTCCCGGCCGGGCACCGACTTGCCGGGCGGAGCGAGATCTCCCTCGCGGAGTTCGCCGCCGACGAGTGGATCTCCTGGAACGAGGGCCAGTTCTGCCACGAGTGGCTCGTGTTCACCCTGCGGGACATGGGCATCGAGCCCCGCGTCGCGCACATCGCCGAGGAGCACCATACCCAGCTGGCCTTCGTGGAAGCCGGCCTCGGGGTGTGTGTGACACCGCGGCTCGGGCGCGGACCGGTGCCCGAGGGGGTCCGGCTGCTGCCCGTCCGGGAGGCCGTCCAGCGCCACGTGTACGCGCTCTGGCGGGCCGATGCCGACCGGCGGCCCTCGATCCGGGCCGCCGTCGAGGCCCTGCGGACGGCCGCGCTCGCTCTCTAGGGCGGGCCCTACAGCTTGCGGAAGTCCCAGGAGACGACCGAGTCGGGGGTGAGCCTGATCCAGGCGTGCCGGCCGTCGTGCGGCATCTCGGCAATGCCGAAGTTCTTGGCCGGGAACAGGCGCTCGGGTTCCGCGAGTTCCGGGCAGGGCTCGCCGGTGCGCGGGGCCTCGCCGACGAAGACGGCGCTGCCGGACAGCTCGACCCCGCGCAGTTCGTCGTACGCCTCGCCCGCGTCCACGACCACCGACATCCGCGGGTCCGTGCGCAGGTCCGACCAGCGGCGGCTGCGCGTGATCGAGTACAGCCACAGCGACCGGCCGTCCCAGACGAACCACAGGGCGCCCACGTGCGGGCGCCCGTCGGGGGAGACCGTGGCCACCCGGCAAGTGCGCTGCTCGCGCAGGAAGGAGTCCACTTCCCCCTCGGTCATCATGATGCGCCGGCCCCGCCGCTGGCCCTCGTCCCTGCGCGTCCCGTCCATGCGTCCCGCCCCTTCACATCTGACTGAGTGTCAGGAATCATGCGGGATCGATGGTCGTCACGCCAGGGGGAGCCATGCCGGAACTCGCGCCCGCACCCGAAACCGCCACCACCGCGCTGCTCACCGTCGAATGCCAAAGCGGCGTGGTCGGAGCCGAGAGCGCGCTGCCCGAACTGGCCAAGGCGGCCCGGGAGTCGGGGATGCTGGACCGGGTGGCCGCGCTGGTCGCCGGCGCGCACCGGGCCGGGGTGCAGGTGCTGCACGCGGTCGCCGAACGCCGGCCCGACGGGCTCGGGTCCAACGTCAACGCCAGGCTCTTCCGGGCCGCCGGGAAGCTGCCGGTGCGCCAGCTGCGCGGAACCCCGGCGGTCCAGGTCGCCGCCCCCATCGAGGTGGCCGAGCGGGACCTCGTCGTACGCCGTCTCCACGGGCTCTCGCCGATGGCCGGCACCGATCTCGACCCGCTGCTGCGCAACCTCGGCATCCGCACGCTGGTCGTCACCGGGGTCTCGTCCAACATCGCGGTCCCCAACACCGTGTTCGACGCCGTCAACCTCGGCTACCGGGTCGTGGTCCCCTCGGACGCCATCTGCGGGGTCCCCGCGGCCTACACGGACGAGGTGATCCGCAACTGCCTCTCCCTCGTCGCGTCCGTCACCACCACCGAAGCGCTGCTCAGGCAGTGGGCCGGTTAGCGGGACCGGGGGCGTTGCGCCGCAGCCACAGGCTCAAGGCGCCGCACGCCGCGGCGAGCAGGAACAGCACCAGGGGGACCGACTTCACGTCCACCGCGTCGATGACACCGCCGAGCAGCGGCGGGAAGGCCACTCCGCCGATCATCGAGGCGGCGATCACGTAGGCGCCGGCCCCGGCCACGCCGGGGACGGCGCGGTTCAGCCAGGGCAGACAGGTCGGGAAGATCGGGGCAATCATCAGGCCGACGCCGAAGTACGCGTACGGGGCGAGGACCGGCACCGTCGCCAGGAGCAGGAAGCCGGACATGCCCGCGCAGCAGCCGATCAGGATCGTGGGCGCGGACCAGCGCAGGCTGAGGGGTGCGACGACGAACCGGCCGACGGTCATGGCCGCCCAGTAGGCGGACGTCGCGGTGGCGGCGGTGGCGGCGCCGAACCCGACGGCTTCGAGGTGGGTGGGTTCCCACCCGCCGACGCCGGTCTCGATGGCGACGTGCAGCACGTAGACGCCGATGAACGCCGCGATGACCGGGAGCACCCGCGCCCCACCGGTGGCGGCGCCCTCCGCCGGGGCCGGCCGGGGCTCGCGGGAGGCCACTGCGCCCAGGGTCGGGAGGATCAGCAGGCTGATCACGCCGATGCCGAGGAAGATCTGCGGGTAGTCGTCCGCACCGAACCAGCCGATCAGGGCCGGGCCGGCGATGGCGCCGACGCCGAAGTGCCCGTTGAGCAGATTGAGCATGGCGGCGCTGCGGCGGCCGAATCCGACGGCGAAGAGCTGGTTGAGGCCGTAGTCGATGCCGCCGAAGCCGAGGCCGATGACGAAGGTGCCGGTGAGGGCCAGGGGCCAGTTCGGTGCGCAGGCGAAGACGGCCGCGCCGACTGCCATGAGCACGTAGGAGCCGCCGAGCAGCGCGCGGTTGCTCCCACGGCCCCGCAGGAGGTGATACACGAGCACACCCGCCAGCGCGCCGACGAAGTGGGCGCTGAGACCGAGCCCTGCCACGGCCGGGCTGATGCCGTACTCGTCCCGCAGGGCGGGGATCGCCGGTCCGTAGAGAGCCTGTAAGGCGCCGATCACGACGAAGGCCGCGCACGAGGCGATGACCGCAACGGTGGTCAGGAGGGGCCCTCCCGTTTCCGGCGGGTCGGCCTGACTGGTGGTGGACATCGTTCTCCTCGGCGTTAGCGGTCGAATGAAGAGAGTCAGTGTTCGTAGGGGGTGGAAACTCACATCCTGCACGCACATTACGCAGCGCCGATGTTCGAATCAACAGTTTTGGTGCGCGGAACGCACATCGCAGCCCCGAGCCTGCTGCATGTGTGCTAGAAGCAGACGCATGAACGTGATGGAGAGGCACAAGTTCGTCGTGGGGCTGCTCATGCAGCAGAACCGCGCGACCGTGGCCGAGCTGGCCCAGGCCACCGGGGCCTCCGAAATGACCATCCGGCGGGACCTGGAGGTGCTGGAGTCCCGCGGGGCCCTGCGCCGGGTGCGCGGTGGCGCCGTGAGCAGCCTGCCCGGCGGCGTCGAGCCGCCCTACGCGGTCCGGGCCATGTCAGGGGCGCAGGCCAAGGAACGGCTGGCCCGCACCGTGGTCGAGCTGCTGACCGACGGCGAGACCGTCGCCCTGGACACCGGAACCACCGCCGTGGCCGTCGCCAAGGCCATGGCAGGCCGCCGGTTCACGGTCGCCCCCCTCTCCCTGCACGCCGCGTTCGCCCTCTCCGGGCATTCCGGCATCCAGCTGGTGATGCCGGGCGGACAAGTGCGCCCCGAGGAGCTGTCGTTCTACGGTCAGGCCCCCGTGCAGGCCTTCAAGGACCTGTGCTTCGACACCTTCGTCCTGGGCTGCTGCGGCGTCGACCCGGTCCAGGGCGCCACCGCCTACAACCTCGACGACGTACAGGTGAAGCGGGCCGCGGTGGCCGCGGCGCAGCGCGTGATCCTCGTGGCCACCGCTGACAAGATCGGCCGCACCGCGCTCGGCCGCATCTGCTCCATGGAGGAGATCGCCCTGGTCGTCACGGACGCCCCCGCCGGTTTCCCGGCCGTCGAGGCGCTCGCCGAGCGGGGCGTCGAGGTGGTCCATCCGCCGAACGCCTGAACCGTCGGGCCCGCGAAATCCCGGTGGGGCGCGGCGATCATCACGCCTACGCTGGCCGGGATGCCTCCGGTACTCGTCAGGGGGCGCGGAAGTGGCTGAAACTGAATGGATACCCTCGGGAAATGCTTACAGAAGTGACGGCAACTCGCTATGTCACGCCTCTGCGTGAAGGCGGCTCGCTTCCCGGGATCGTCGAGGCCGACGATCTCGGGACGTACGTCATGAAATTCACCGGGGCCGGTCAGGGGCGCAAGACCCTGGTCGCCGAGGTCATCTGCGGCCGGCTGGCCCAGCGGCTGGGCCTGCGCGTGCCGAGGCTGGTGCAGATGCAGCTCGATCCCGTCATCGGGCTCGGCGAGCCGGACCAGGAGGTGCAGGAACTGCTCAAGGCCAGCGGCGGGCTGAACCTCGGCATGGACTACCTCCCCGGCTCGATCGGCTTCGACCCGCTCGCCTACCAGGTGGACCCGGTCGAGGCGGGGCGCGTCGTGTGGTTCGACGCCCTGATCAACAACGTCGACCGGTCGTGGCGCAACCCCAACATGCTGGTCTGGCACGGGGACGTCTGGCTCATCGACCACGGCGCCACCATGATCTGGCACCACAACTGGCCCACCGCCCAGAGCGCGGCCGCCAAGCCCTACAACGCCTCCGACCACGTGCTGGCGCCGTTCGGCCCGGACATCGCCTCCGCTGCCGGTGCGCTCGCACCCCTGGTCACGAGCGAGTTGCTCACCGAGGTCGCCGCCGACGTCCCCGACGAGTGGCTGGTCGACGAGCCCGGCTTCGACTCGACGGAGGCGCTGCGCCGGGCGTACGTGGACGCGCTGCTGGCGCGCGCGGCGACGATCCACGAGAGGATCTCCATGGAGGCAGAGGTCAAGGCCCCGTCCAAGCCGCCGGGCTGGCTCACCGACCACCTGCCCGAATGGCCCCACAAGACCAAGAAGAAGAGCGACAGCGAGTGATCAAGCGGGACGTGTTCGAGTACGCGCTGGTGCGTGTGGTGCCCCGCGTGGAGCGCGGCGAGTGTTTCAACGCCGGCGTGATCGTCTACTGCCGGGCGAAGTCCTACGTCGCCGCGCGCACCCACCTCGACGAGGCCAAGCTGCGCGCCCTGGACCCCGGGGCCGACGTCGCGGGCGTACGGGCCGCGCTGCACGCCGTCGAGGGGCTGTGCAGCGGTGGCAAGCGTGCCGGTCAGGCCGCGGGTGACGATCCGGGGCGCCGGTTCCGGTGGCTGATCGCGCCGCGCAGCACCGTCGTACAGCCGGGCCCGGTCCACACGGGGCTGACGGCCGACCCGGAGGTCGAGGTCGAGCGGCTGCTCGACCTGCTGGTGCGCTGATCCGGAGGAAGATCCGTACGACCTGGGAGCCCTGGGGCCCGGTGGCGTTGACACCGGGTGCCAGGGCTCCTAGCGTCTCCTCAGCTGAAGCTACTAAGCGGTTGCTCACCCGTGAGACACCGCTCCAGAGGATTCCGAGCGCGAGGAGACCCAGCATGTCCACCACCGAGCAGCGCGTAGCCATCGTGACCGGGGCGGCCCGGGGCATCGGCGCGGCCACCGCCGTACGCCTGGCCGCGGAAGGCCGCGCGGTCGCCGTGCTCGACCTCGACGAGGCGGCCTGCAAGGACACCGTGGAGGCGATCACCGCCGCGGGCGGCACCGCCCTCGCCGTCGGCTGTGACGTCTCGGACAGCGCGCAGGTGGAGGCCGCCGTCGAGCGCGTCGCGAGCACGCTGGGCGCCCCCACCATCCTGGTCAACAACGCGGGCGTGCTCCGGGACAACCTGCTCTTCAAGATGAGCGACACCGACTGGGACACGGTCATGAACGTCCACCTGCGGGGGGCGTTCCTGATGGCCCGGGCCTGCCAGAAGTACATGGTGGAGGCCAAGTTCGGCCGCATCGTCAACCTCTCCAGCAGCTCGGCGCTCGGCAACCGCGGCCAGGCCAACTACTCCGCCGCCAAGGCCGGCCTCCAGGGATTCACCAAGACGCTGGCCGTCGAGCTCGGCAAGTTCGGCGTCACCGCCAACGCCGTGGCCCCCGGTTTCATCGTCACCGAGATGACGGCCCAGACCGCCGCCCGCGTCGGCATGGGCTTCGAGGAGTTCCAGGCCGCCGCCGCCACCCAGATCCCGGTGCAGCGGGTGGGCCGCCCCGAGGACATCGCGGGCGCCATCGCCTTCTTCACGGGCGAGGCCGCGGGCTTCGTCTCCGGCCAGGTCCTGTACGTGGCCGGCGGCCCCCTCGACTGACGGGGTACGGCAACCGACGCGAGGCACCGCAACCGAGGAGAGGCACGGCGCACATGACGACGTACGAAGGAACGGACAGCGGCAAGGTCGCGCTGATCACCGGCGCCAGCCGGGGCATCGGCTACGGCATCGCCGAGGCACTGGTCGCCCGCGGCGACCGGGTCTGCATCACGGGACGCAACGAGGACGCCCTCAAGGAGGCCGTGGAGGCCTTGGGGGCGGACCGGGTGATCGGCGTACCCGGCAAGGCGCACGACGAGGCGCACCAGGCCCTCGCCGTGGAGCGGACGATGGAGGCGTTCGGCCGGGTGGACTTCCTGGTCAACAACGCGGGAACCAATCCGGTCTTCGGACCGATCGCGGACCTCGACCTCGGTGTGGCGCGCAAGGTCTTCGAGACCAACGTGATCTCGGCGCTCGGCTTCGCCCAGCGCACCTGGCACGCCTGGCAGAAGGACAACGGCGGTGCGATCGTGAACATCGCCTCCATCGCCGGCGTCTCCGCCTCGCCCTTCATCGGGGCGTACGGGATGAGCAAGGCCGCCATGGTCAACCTCACCCTCCAGCTCGCCCACGAGATGGCGCCGGGCGTGCGGGTCAACGCGATCGCGCCCGCGGTGGTCAAGACCAAATTCGCGCAGGCCCTGTACGAGGGGCGCGAGCAGGAGGCGGCGGCCGCCTATCCGCTCGGCCGGCTCGGAGTCCCCGCGGACATCGGAGGAGCGGCGGCGTTTCTTACATCTGCACAAGCGGAATGGATCACAGGGCAAACTCTCGTCGTCGACGGAGGAATGTTCCTCAATGCCGGAGTGCACTGACCGATAAACGGACGCATTTGCCTCCCAAAGGGAGGCAAATGCGTGTCGAATGTGCATGAAATCGGTCAAGTGCCTCACCAAACCTGCCCATTGGATTTGTGAGGCACTGCGGTAGGGTCTGCCGCACCCCTGGCTGATCGAGGAGCGTGCACGTGTTCAACCGGACCAGATGCCTGCAGATCACTGCAGCCCTTGCGTCCATATCCCTGCTCGCCGGATGCGGTCTGCTTTCCGATGACAGCGGTGCCGACAAGAAGCCGATCGTGGTCGGTACGACGAGCAAGCCGAGCACCCTCGACCCGGCGGCGGCCTGGGACGGCTCCTGGGAGCTGTACCGGAACATCTACCAGACCCTGCTGGCCTTCCCCACCGGCAGCACCAAGCCCGAGCCGGACGCCGCCCAGGGCTGCGAGTTCACCGACTCCGCCAACGAGTCCTACCGCTGCACGCTGCGCAAGGGCCTCAAGTTCTCCGACGGCGAGGTGCTCGACTCCAAGGCCGTCAAGCACTCCCTGGACCGCATCCGCACGATCGCCTCCAAGAACGGCCCGAAGGACCTGTTCGGCAGCCTGGACAAGATCGAGACCCCGGACGCGCTGACCGTCGTCTTCCATCTGAAGACCCCCGACGCGACCTTCCCCTTCGTCCTCGGCTCGCCGGCCGCCTCGCTGGTACCGCCCGGCGAGTACCCCGCCGACAAGGTCCGCAAGGACGGCAAGACGACCGGTTCCGGCCCGTACGTCCTGACGTCGTACAAGGACGGCGAGGCCGTCCTCAGCCGCAACGACAGCTACGTGGGCTTCGCCAACCGGCGCAACGACAGCGTGACCATCCGCTACTTCGCGGACTCCAAGAAGATGGTCACGGCGCTCAAGGACAAGGAGATCGACGCCACCTACCGCGGTCTGTCCGCCGCCGAGATCAAGGACCTGCAGAGCCCCGCCTCGCACGACCACGGCGTCCAGGTGGTGGAGAACGTCGGCTCCGAGATCCGCTACCTGGTCTTCAACCCCAAGGACCCGCAGGCCGCCAAGCCGGCCGTGCGCCAGGCGATCGCCCAGACCATCGACCGCGGCGCCCTCGTCTCCAAGGTCTACCAGGGCACTGCCGAGCCGCTGTACTCGATGGTCCCCAAGGGGGTCCTCGGCCACAAGACGCCGTTCTACGACATGTACGGCCAGCCGAACGTCGACGCGGCCAGGAAGACCCTCAGGGACGCGGGGATCACCCAGCCGGTGGAGCTGACCTTCTGGTACACCACCGACCGCTACGGCTCCTCCACCGCGGACGAGTTCACCGAACTCAAGCGCCAGCTGGACGAGAGCCTCCTCTTCAAGATCACCCTGCGCAGCAAGCCCTGGATCGAGTTCCAGGACGGCTACAAGAACGGCGAGTTCCCGGTCTTCGGGCGGGGCTGGTTCCCCGACTTCCCGGACCCGGACAACTTCATCGCGCCGTTCGTCGGCAAGGAGAACGCGGTCGGCACCCCGTACGAGCCGGCCGACATCCTGAACGACCTGCTGCCCAAGTCCCGCCGCGAGAGCGACCGCTCGGCGGGCGTCAGGGAGTTCGAGCAGGCGCAGCAGACCTTCGCCAAGGACGCCCGGCTGCTGCCGCTGTGGCAGGGCAAGCTGTACGTGGCCGCGCGCGACGACGTCGCGGGCGCCGAGCGGGCACTGGACCCGCAGACCGTCATGCAGATGTGGGAGCTGTACCGCAAGACCAGCTGGTAGCCCCCGCTCCCCGGCCACGGGCGTTGTCAGTGCCTGCGTATAGGTTCGGTCCAGTTGCACCAAGCAGTTTCACGGACCTGTACCGGAGGATGTAGACGTGAGCCAGATGCTGCCCGAGTCCTGGCTCCCCGCGATCGGCGGGGAGCTGGACCAGCCCTACTTCCAAGAGCTCCTGGAGTTCGTCGAGAAGGAGCGGGCCAACGGGCCGGTCTACCCGCCCTACGAGCAGGTGTTCGCGGCCCTGGAGGCCACGCCCTTCGACGAGGTCAAGGTGCTGGTCCTCGGGCAGGACCCGTACCACGGCGCGGGCCAGGGCCACGGCCTGTGCTTCTCCGTGCGGCCCGGCGTGAAGACCCCGCCCTCGCTGCGCAACATCTACAAGGAGATGAACGACGAGCTGGGCCTGTCCATCCCCGACAACGGGTACCTGATGCCGTGGGCCGAGCAGGGCGTCCTGCTGCTCAACGCGGTGCTCACCGTCCGTGAGGCCGAGCCCAACTCCCATAAGGGCAAGGGCTGGGAGAAGTTCACCGACGCGGTGATCCGCGCCGTCTCCGCCCGCCCCGACCCGGTCGTCTTCGTGCTCTGGGGCGCGTACGCCCAGAAGAAGATCCCCCTGATCGACGAGGAGCGGCACGTGATCGTCAAGGGCGCCCACCCCTCCCCGCTGTCGGCCAAGAAGTTCTTCGGGTCCCGGCCCTTCACGCAGATCAACGAGGCCGTCGCCGCGCAGGGCCATGAGCCGATCGACTGGCGGATCCCGGACCTGGGCTGACGCCACACCGCGCCTCGGTGCCTGAGCCGGTTGCTCCGGTTAGCGTCTTGATGATCAGACCGGAGCAGGTCTGGCGGAGGCAGCCGGAGGTCGCTTTGACGGAGCAGCGGGAGGCGTCGGAGGACGCCGTCATGACCAGGATCGGCCAGGCGGTCATCCTGCTGCACGCCGGCGACCGCGAGGAGGCCCGCAACCGGCTGGGCGAGATCTGGTCCGAGCTCGGCGAGGGCGGCGACCTGCTCCACCGCTGCACCCTCGCGCACTACATGGCCGACGCCCAGGACGACCCGGCCGACGAACTGGCCTGGGACCTGCGGGCCCTGCGCGCCGCAGAGGGGATCGCGGACGGGCCGCCCGCGCGGCCGCAGCCGCACCACGCCGTGCGGGTGTTCTACCCGTCGCTGCACCTGAGCCTGGCCGCCGACTACGTGAAGCTGCGCCGTCCCGAAGCGGCCCGGGCCCACCTCGCGCGGGCCCGGGCCGCCACCGGCGCGCTGGCCGACGACGGCTACGGCAACGGGGTGCGGGCCGCCATCGCCCGGCTGGAGCGCAGGCTCGACGCCGATCCGGGCGGCCGGACCCGGCCCTTCCCCGAGCAGGGTCCGTAGCCCCCGCAGAGCGGGCCCGGGTACGCGGTCACCCGCCGTGGACGCCCGCGCAGATCCGGGCCTCCGGGCTGTCCGGGTGCCAGCGCCCGTGCCGTCGTCCGAGGGCGCACACGTCGGCCGGGCGGACCGGAAGCTCGCGCATCAGCTCGCGGCCGGCCTCGCCGCCGCGCCCGGAGGGGCCGGGCAGGGCGCCGGGACGCCCCCCGGCCGCCTTCGCGGGCCGCCGGGGCTCAGGGATGTCGGGAACGGGCGGCGCGGCCCCCTCGGGCCCCGCCGGGGGCCGGCCCGAGGAGCGCGGGGCGGGCGGGCGGGGGCTCCCCGAAGCCGCCGGACGCGCGGATTGCCCCGGCACCGCCTCCAACGCCTCCAGGGCGGGCGCCCGGACGACCACCGCCGCGGCCCCCGGCCCGCCGCGCGGCTCGTGGTGGGGCGGCAGCCCGCTGGAGGTGCCCGCCGGCTGCGTCGCGGCGGGGCTCACATTCACACAGCCGGAGACGGCCGAAACGGCACAGGCCACTCCGAGCAGCAGTTTCGTCGTGGTTCGGGTTGGATGCACCCGGCAACTCTGCTGTGCGCGGACCCGGTTGCGAAAACCGGGAGCGGATATTGCCCCCGCACGGGTGACGGCCGGCCGCCGGGGCACCGCAGGTTGACGCCGGCCATCCGGGCCCTACTCGCCGGTGGCGCCGTCGATGTGCTCGCGCAGCAGATCCGCGTGGCCGTTGTGGCGCGCGTACTCCTCGATCATGTGGTTGTAGACCCAGCGCAGGCTGAACACCTCGCCGCGGTGGTGGCTCCCGGGATCCGACAGCAGGTCCAGGGGACGGCCGGCGGCGGCCTGCCGGGCCAGCTCGACCTCCGTCTGCCAGACCTCCTCGGACTCCGCCCAGGAGTCGTCGTCGGTGAAGTGGAAGTCCCCGTCCGGGTCTTCGCGCGTGGAGTACAGCTCCGGCAGGTCCGCGCCCAGCATGATCTCCCGGAACCAGTACCGTTCCACCTCCGCCATGTGGCGTACGAGCCCCAGCAGGCTCAGCTCGGAGGGAAGCAGCGGAGTGCTGCGCAGCTGCGCGTCCCCCAGGCCCTCGCACTTCCAGGCGAGCGTGGAGCGGTGGTAGTCGAGCCAGCCGTCCAGCATCTCCCGCTCGTTCGCGGTGGTGGAGGGCTCGTCACGGTGTGATCCAGAACTGGTCATGGTGCCCATCTTCGGCGAACGCGGCCCCTGTCACCAGGGATTAAGCTGCGAGCGTCCCACAAGGAAGCAACCAGGAGGTACCCGGTGAAGGTCGGCGTCATCGGACTCGGCGACATCGCCCAGAAGGCGTACCTGCCCGTCCTCACCACCCGGCCCGGGGTCGAGCTGCACCTGCAGACCCGAACCCCCGCCACGCTGCGGCGGATCGGCGACGCGCACCACGTCCCCGCCGGACAACGGCACACCGGCCTCGACGCGCTCATCGCCCAGGGGCTCGACGCGGCATTCGTCCACGCGCCCACCGCGGCCCACCCCGAGATCGTGACCCGGCTGCTGGAGGCGGGCGTACCGACGTACGTCGACAAGCCCCTGGCCTACGAGCTGGACGAGTCCCGGGCTCTCGTCGAACTGGCCGAGGCGCGCGGGGTCGGCCTCGCCGTCGGCTTCAACCGCCGATACGCGCCCGGCTACGCGCAGTGCGCCGACCACCCCCGCGACCTGATCATCATGCAGAAGAACCGGATCGGCCTGCCCGAGGACCCGCGCACCCTGGTCCTGGACGACTTCATCCACGTCGTCGACACCCTGCGCTTCCTGCTTCCCGGCGAGGCCGACCACATCGACGTGCGCGCGGTGGTGCGCGAGGGGCTGATGCACCAGGTGGTCCTCCAGCTGTCCGGCGACGGATTCACCGCCCTCGGCGTCATGAACCGCCTCTCCGGCTCCACCGAGGAGATCCTGGAGGTGTCCGGGCAGGACACCAAGCGGCAGGTCGTCAACCTCGCCGAGGTCATCGACCACCGCGGCCAGCCGACCGTGCGCCGGCGCGGCGACTGGGTGCCGGTCGCCCGCCAGCGCGGCATCGAACAGGTCGTGGACGCCTTCCTGGAAGCCGTCGGCGCCGGCCGGGTCCCGAGCGCCCGGGACGCACTGCTCACCCATGAACTGTGCGAGCGGGTGGTGCGCTCGGCTCTGGAGCAGGCCTCCTGAGCGAACGCGCCGCCCTGGCCGCGCAGTACGCGGCCAGGGCGGCGAGGCCCGCACCCACCGGCCAGTTCCCGAACCGCACGTACAGCGTCGTGCCCCGGGCGAGCGGAACCTCGTACACGGCCGCCGTACTCGCCGACGTGGGCAGGGCCGGCCCGATCCGCTCCCCGGAAGGGCCGTGGACCTCGCTGATCCCCGTCAAGGTGGCGTGCACCACCGGGCGGCCGTCCTCGGCGGCGCGCAGGGCGGCGAGCGAAGCGTGCTGGGCCGGGGCCCAGCTGTCCTGGAAGCTGGAGGTCGCCGACTGGGTGACGAGCAGCGCGGCCCCGTCGCGGGTCAGGCGCCGGCTCATGTCGGGGAAGGCGGACTCGAAGCAGATCAGCGGGCCCAGCCGCACCCCGGGCCGGTCCGGCAGGTCCATCAGGGCCGGGGCGTCACCGCGCATCCGGTCCTCGCCCGCCGCCTTGCCGACCGAGGTGGCCCAGCCGAGCAGGGCCCGCGCCGGTATGTACTCCCCGAACGGCACCAGACGCATCTTGTCGTACCGCTCGCCGGTCGGCCCGTCCGGGCCGATCAGGACGGAGCTCTTGTATATCCCGGGCCGGTCACTGCGCCGAGCGTCGACGTTGACCAGCAGCGGGGCGCCCACCTGCGCGGACAGCGCCGCCAGGCGCCGGGCCAGGTCCGGCCGCTCCGCCAGGTCCTCCCCGACGCTGCTCTCGCCCCACACCACCAGCTCCGGGCCCCGGCCGGACGGCGCCCCGGCCAGCTCCCGGGTCAGCCGCTCCCCGGCCGCGAACCGCCGCTCCGTACTGTCCGGCCCGTCCCCGACCGGACCCGGCTGTACGACGGCCACCCGCAGCCCGCCCGATACCTCCGGTCGCGGCACCCACAGCCACACCGCCCCCGTCAGCAGCGCGCACCCCGCCACGCCGGCCACCGCCGCAGCCCGCGCCCCCGGCACCGCGGCCAGCATCACCAGCGCACAGTTCACCGCCACCACCAGCAGGCTCACCAGCCACACCCCGCCCACCGACGCCAGCACCAGCGCGGGCGGTACCTGCCACTGGCTGGCCCCCAGCAACCCCCAGGGCCCGCCCAGCCCCTGCCAGGACCGGACCAGCTCCGGCAGCAGCCACCCCGCCGGCAGGAGCACCAGCGCGGCGGCCGCGCGACCGCCCGCCGCGACCCCGCCGAGAAGCTCCCGCACGAGCAGCGCCCAGGGGATCCACAGCGCCCCGAGCAGCGCGGCCAGCAGGAACAGGAACACGTGCAGGCTCGGCAGCAGCCAGTGGTGGACGGCGAAGACGAACCCCGTGCCGCCGAGCCAGCCTTCCAGGGCGGCGCGCCGCCCGGTCGGGGCGGACCTCAGCAGCAGCAGCCACGGCACGAGGGCCACGTAGGCGAACCACCAGAGCGCCGGAGCGGGAAAGGCGAGCGCGGGCAGCGCTCCCGCACCGGCTGCGGCAGCCGCACGCCACCATCCGTCGAACTCCCGGGCCATGGGCGCCTCCGCTTCCAGTGTGGGACGGCCGGGCCGCATCAGCCCGCCGGGTACCGCCACTTCTCGTGCACGGTTACCCCGGAGAGCCGCCACCCATCACGGGTCCGGGCCAGGTCGAAGGCGTAGCGGCCCGCGGCCGCGAAGTTCGGGGTGGTGACCGCGGGGTCGGAGCCGGTGTCGGCCAGCCGCATGGGGTTGAGGAAGTCGGCCCCCACCTGCGCCGTGTCACCGGGCGCGCCGTCGGTGACCTCCAGCCGGACCAGCCGGTTGACGATCAGGTGCTGGCGCACGGGGAACAGCGTCATGGTCCGTGCCAGCCAGTCCGCGACCTCGGCCGCCGAACCCTCCACCCCGCCCGCCGACCGGTAGTCCGCCCGCCCGGCCGGGGTGAACAGGGCCCGGTAGGCCTCCCAGTCGCCGTCGTCCACGGCCACCGCGTACCTCGACACCACCTCGTCGATCGCCAGCCGGTCCAACACCGTCGCGAGGTCCACACGCTGCGTCATCGGGTCAGTGTGCGGGCGTCCGCCCGCGAGGCCAAGGGGCGTGCGCGGACTTGATCGCCGCCGAGGCGTCAGCGGCCGGAATGCACCTCCCGCTGGCGCACGACCACCAGGAACGCGTCACTGTCCAGGTCCATCACCACTTCGGCCTGCACGCCCTCGCGCATCCGCTGGGCCGCGTACTCCTCGGCCGGCCAGCTTCCCCGCGGACTCCCGGCCGGAAAGCGCTCCAACACCACTCGGCGCATGGGACACCCCCTGCAATTCGCCTTCGCTTCTCTCAGCTCTTTACAGGCACAACGACGCGGAGGCCGTCCGGGAACGTTCCCGGACGGCCTCCGATTCACGCGAAACGGTGATTTACCCGGCCGATTCGCCCGCGTGCGGGCTCAGCACGTTCATGCTGATCAAGACGATCAGGGCGATGCCCAGCAGGATGCGGTACACCACGAAGGGCATGAAGCTCTTGCTGGAGATGAACTTCATGAACCAGGCGATCACCACGTAACCGACGACGAAGGCGATGACCGTGGCGAACACCGTAGGACCCCAGGACACCTGGCCCTCGCCCAGCGACTTCAACTCCATGCCGCCCGAGGCCAGTACCGCGGGGATGGCGAGGAGGAAGGAGTAACGCGCCGCGGCCTCACGGGTGAAGCCCATCAGCAGACCGCCGGAGATCGTCGCACCGGAGCGGGAAACACCCGGCACCAGCGCCATCGCCTGGCAGACACCGAAGATCAGACCGTCCCTGACCCCGAGTTCCCTGAGCGTCTTGCGCTCGCGGACGGCGCGGTGGCGACCGCCCTCCTCGTCGCGCGCCGCCAGCCGGTCGGCGATGCCGAGCACGACACCCATCACGATGAGCGTGGCGGCCGTCAGCCGCAGATCACGGAACGGGCCCTCGATCGCGTCCTTGAGCGTGACGCCCAGCACACCGATCGGGATCGAGCCGACGATCACCAGCCAGCCCATCTTGGCGTCCTGGTCCGAGCGCAACGACTTGTCGAAGAGCGAACGGAACCAGGCGGAGACGATCCGCGCGATGTCCTTGCGGAAGTAGATCAGCACGGCGGCCTCGGTGCCGATCTGGGTGATCGCGGTGAAGGCCGCGCCCGGGTCCTGCCAGCCGGCGAATGCCGCGGTCAGCCGGAGGTGGGCGCTGGAGGAGATCGGGAGGAACTCCGTAAGCCCCTGGACGAGACCGAGGATTAGGGATTCGAACCAGCTCATGTCGGGGTGCGCTCGTCCTTGTGATCGTCGGGAAGGTCGCGTCCGATGCTAGGGCCCGTGGGGAACGCCGCTGACCACAGGGGGGTGCTGGGGCGTGAGCCCGTGCGTCGGCACCGGCGCGGGAGGGGCCGCGAGGCGGTGCCGTTTGCGCCAGGCGACCGCGGCCGCGACCACCCCGGACACCCCGATGAAGCCGAAGGAGACGAGGAACGCCGGCGAATCCGGGGAAGAGGCGCTCGCCCCGGCGATCACGTACGCGGCGGTGTTGGGCACCGTGCCCAGCGCGGTCGCGCAGAGGAAGGGCAGCCAGCCGCAGCGGGACACCGCCGCGCAGTAGTTGGCTGCCGCGAAGGGGACACCCGGGAAGACGCGGATCGCGAGCATCGAGCGGAAGCCGTGCCGGCCGAGCTGCCCGTCGGCGGCGCGCAGCCAGCGGCCGCGCACCAGGGGCCGCAGGGCGCTGCGGCCCAGCGCCCGGCCCAGGCCGAAGGAGATCCCGGCGCCGACGACCGTGCCCGCGACCGCCGCGAGCAGGCCCAGCGGGGAACCCAGTACCGCCCCCGCAGCCAGGTTCAGCAGCGGCCTCGGGACGAACGCCGCCGTGCACAGTCCGTACACCGTCGCGAACAGCAGCGCCGCCGTACCCACCGGGAGGCCGGGGGGCAGGCCCTGCGACAGCAGGCGCTGGGGCTCGTACAGCAGCACGCCCACGCCCCCCGCCGCGAGCAGCAGGACGAGCAGCGACAGCCGGGCCCACGGCGCGAGGAGGAGGGACATCCCGGGAGACTAACCGACCCGTCGGGCGCGGCGCCGACCTCCGCCTCCCGCGCGGACGAACGGCGCCCGACCCCCACGCGGCCACCGGGCCGAGCCCGGCACCGGCAGTGACGAAGACCACGTCGCGCACCCGCCGGACCACCACGGAAAAACCGTTCGACGGCGCGCGGGCGCTGAGGCAGGATCAGGTGCATGTCCCGGTACGCCTTCCCCGCAGCGCCGTCCGCAGTCGCGGACGCGCCGAAGGCTGCCGTCCTCGCAGAGGCATTCCCCTTCGCCGCATTCGACGGCGCACGAAGCTGACCCTTCCCGGAACGTCCGGCGGACCCCACAGGGGGAGGGTCGGTCCGCTCCAGGGGTCCCGTACCGGCTTCACGACATACGGGAAGACATCATGGCCAAGACGGCCTTCGTACGCACCAAGCCGCACCTCAACATCGGCACCATGGGCCACGTCGACCACGGCAAGACGACCCTCACCGCCGCCATCACCAAGGTCCTCGCCGAGCGCGGCGGAGCCTCCTTCGTGCCCTTCGACCGCATCGACCGGGCCCCCGAGGAGGCCCGGCGCGGGATCACCATCAACCTCACGCACGTCGAGTACGAGACCGACACCCGCCACTACGCGCACGTCGACATGCCCGGCCACGCGGACTACGTCAAGAACATGGTGACCGGCGCGGCCCAGCTCGACGGCGCGATCCTCGTCGTCTCCGCTCTCGACGGAGTCATGCCGCAGACCGCCGAGCACGTGCTGCTCGCCCGCCAAGTCGGCGTCAACCACATCGTGGTGGCCCTCAACAAGGCCGACGCCGGGGACCCGGAGCTCACCGACCTCGTCGAACTGGAGGTCCGCGAGCTGCTCGACGCCCGCGGCTACGGCGGCGACGCGGCGCCCGTCGTACGGGTCTCCGGGCTCGGGGCGCTGGAAGGCGACCCGCGCTGGACCGCGGCCGTCGAGGCGCTGCTGGACGCGGTGGACACGTACGTGCCGATGCCCGTGCGGTACACGGACGCGCCGTTCCTGCTGCCGGTGGAGAACGTACTGACCATCACCGGGCGCGGGACGGTCGTCACCGGCGCCGTCGAGCGCGGCAGCGTACGCGTGGGCGACCGGGTGAGCGTGCTCGGCGGCGACGGGGAGCCGGCCCTGACCGTGGTCACCGGGCTGGAGACCTTCGGCAAGCCGATGGAGCTGGCCGAGGCGGGTGACAACGTCGCGCTGCTGCTGCGCGGGGTGCCGCGCGAGGGGGTGCGCCGCGGGCACGTGGTCGCGGCGCCCGGCAGCGTCGAGCCGAGCCGCCGCTTCACCGCCCAGGTGTACGTGCTCTCCGCCCGGGAGGGCGGCAGGACGACGCCGGTGGCCTCCGGGTACCGGCCCCAGTTCTACATCCGGACCGCGGACGTCGTCGGGGACGTCGACCTGGGCGCCGTGGGGGTGGCCCGGCCGGGGGAGACGGTCACCATGACCGTCGAGCTGGGCCGTGACGTGCCCCTGGAGGCCGGGCTGGGCTTCGCGATCCGCGAGGGCGGGCGCACGGTCGGCGCGGGGACGGTCACCTCGGTCGGCTAGCGGGTCCTGTGCGGGCGATCCCTGATCGCCCGCACGGGAACCGGGCCCTGCGGGACCGGGGCCGCATCGATGACCCGGTGCGGTGGCGGTGGCGGGGCTGGGGCAGACTGCCGTCACCACAGGGTTCGTGAGGTGACGAGGGGCGGGCGGCGATGGGCGGCAGGACGGCACTGGTACTCGGCGGCGGCGGACTCACCGGAGTCGGTTGGGAGGCCGGGATCCTGTGCGGCCTGGCCGCTGCGGGTACGGATCTGACCACCGCCGACCTCGTCGTCGGCACCTCGGCCGGTTCGGTGGTCGGAGCCCAGCTCGCCTCCGGACTGCTCACCCCGAGGGAGCTGTACGAGCGCCAGCTCGGAGACCCGGCCGGCGAGGCCGCGGCGAAGCTGGGAGCCGCCACCTTCGCGCGGTACGCCGTCACCATGCTGCGCTCCCGGGACGCCGCGGCCTACCGCCGGCGGGTCGGCGCCTTCGCGCTGGCCGCCGACACCGTGCCCGAGGCGGACCGGCGCGAGGTGCTCGAAGCCCGGCTGGTTTCCCGCGAGTGGCCCGAGCGGCGGCTGGTGGTGACCGCCGTCGACGCCCTGACCGGCGAACTGACGGCCTTCGACCGGCACAGCGGGGCCGGACTGCTGGACGCGGTCGCCGCGAGCTGCGCCGTGCCGGGCGTGTGGCCGCCGGCGACCGTGGACGGCCGGCGGTACATCGACGGCGGCGTCCGTTCCGCGACCAACGCGGACCTCGCCGCCGGATACGAGCGGGTGGTGATCATCGCGCCGATGGCGCTCGGGTCGAAACTGATCCCCTCGCCCGCGGCGCAGGCCGGGCAGCTGCGGAAGGCCGGGGCGGAGGTCCTGCTCATCACTCCGTCCGCCGAGGCCCGCAAGACCTTCGGCCGCAACGTCCTGGATCCGGCGCGGCGCGACCCGGCCGCCCGGGCCGGCCTGGCCCAGGCGGCGGCGCACGCCGCCGAGGCGGCGCGCGTCTGGGCGGCCTGACAATGGTGTCGTGAACGACGAGCAGATCCCGGTGGTCCGGGACGTGGGCCAGGGCGCCGCCAAGCTGATGCCGGACGTGGACCGGGAGCGGGCCTGGCTGCTGACCGTCGACGGGGCGCCGCAGTCGTACGTCGACCTCGACGAGCCCGAGCACCTGGAGTTCGAGTACGTACGCCGCCTCGCGCACGTCCTGGACTGCGCCGCTGAACCGGGGGCGCCGCTGGACCTGCTGCACCTCGGCGGGGGCGCCCTGACGCTCCCGCGGTACGCCGCCGCGACCCGGCCGGGCTCCCGCCAGCAGGTGGTGGAGTTCGACGCGGGCCTGGTGGAGCTGGTGGCGGAACACCTGCCGTGGGGCGAGGAGGCCCGGATCACGGTGCACGCCGCCGATGCGCGGGCCTGGCTGGAGGGTGCCACCGGGGCGAGCGCCGACGTGGTGGTCGCCGACGTCTTCGGGGGCTCGCGGGTCCCGGCCCAGCTGACCTCGCTGGAGTACGCGCGGGAGGCGGCGCGGGTGCTGCGGCCCGGCGGGCTTTACGTGGCGAACCTGGCGGACGGGGCCCCGTTCGGTTTCCTGCGGGGGCAGTTGGCGAACTTCGGGGCGGTGTTCGCGGAGCTGGCGCTGATCGCGGAGCCGGGGGTGCTGCGGGGCCGCAGGTTCGGCAACGCGGTGCTCGTGGCCTCGGACCGGGAGATCCCGGTGGCCGCCCTGGCCCGGCGCTGCGCGGCCGACGCGTTCCCGGCCCGCGTGGAGGCGGGCGCGGCCCTGGACCGGCTCGTACGGGGCGCGGCCGTGGTGCCGGACGCGCAGGCCGTGGCATCGCCGGAGCCCCCGGCGGGGGCGTTCAGCGTCGGCTGACCACCCCGGCCCGGCTTCACACGGCGGCGGGCTCGGCAGCCGGCGAAGGGGCGGCGGGGGAGGGGGCCGGCGGAGGGGACGGTGCCGGGCGGCGGGTCAGGCGGCGGACGTCCGGCGCGGCGAGGACCACCGCGGTGGCGAGGACCACGAGCGTCGCGCAGCCCCACAGCGCCCGGGTGCGGCCGAAGGCCGTCTCGGCCGGGCCTGCCAGGGCGGTGGCCAGCGGGACCATCGACACCGAGCCGAACCAGTCGTACGCCGAGACGCGGGAGAACTTGTCCTCCGGTATCTCCTGGTGCAGGGTCGTCATCCAGTTCACGCCGAACACCTCGATGGCCACACCGCTGACCAGCATCACCGCGCACAGCCCCCAGGTCGGCAGCGGCACCGCCAGCGCCGCCGACGGAAGCGCCATCGGGAACACGCACAGCGTGCCGACCAGCAGCAGCCGGCGCGGCTTCCACAGGGTCATCAGGACGGCCCCGCCGATCGTGCCCACGCCGAAGAAGGCCAGGGCCACGCCCCAGGGGGCGGGCCCGCCCAGCCGGTCCCGGGCGACCAGGGGCCCGTAGACCGCCTCGGCCGCGGCCACGACGGCGACGACCACGGAGAACTGGAGCACGATCCGCCACAGCCAGGAGCGGCTCCTGAACTCGACCCAGCCTTCGCGCAGATCGGCCAGCAGGCCTCCGCCGGGAGCCCGCTCGGCGATGTGGCCGACGCGCAGGAAGGTCCGTAGCGCACCGGCGAGGGCGAAGGCCGCGGCGTCCACGGCCAGCACCCAGCCCGGGCCGATCGCGGCGATCATGGCGCCGCCCAGGGCGGCGCCGCCGATGCCCGCGCCGTTCATCGCCATCCGGAACAGGGCGAAGGCGCGGTTCGCGTGCTCGCCCGAGACGCTCGACAGCAGCATTCCCTCGGCGGCCGGGTTGAAGAAGGCGGTACCCGTACCGCAGAGGGCGGTGAGCAGCATCATCTGCCACAGTCGCGGATCGCCGGACAGGACGAGCGCGGCGAAGGCGGCCTGGGAGAGGCAGTTGAGGGCGTTGGCCGCGACCATCACCCGGTGCCGCGGCAGCCGGTCGGCCAGCGCGCCGCCGATCAGCAGGAAGAGGACGAGCGGCAGGGTGCGGGCCGCCGCCACCAGGCCGACGTCCCCCGCGCTCCCGCCGGCGTCGAGTACCGCGAAGGCGGCGGCGATGAGCGCCCCGTGGCTGCCGAGGTTGGTGACGACGGCGGCGCCGGTCAGCAGGGTGTAATTGCGGCCGGCCCACGCGGGCCGACGGCGGGTGGCGGGTGTGCGGGAGGGGGTGGCGGGGGGAGGACTCACCCGGGGACTATCGCCCGCCCCGGGCCGGGAAACCAAACGGATTACCGGTCCGGGGGGCGGGGGAGGGGCGATCAGCTCCCGGTCAGGCGGACCGAGCTCATGATCTTCTCGTACGTCTCCTTGGAGACCTCGCCGGGAACGCCCGCGGCCGCGTAGAGCACCCAGACTGCGAAGTCACCGTTGGCGATCTTGTAGGCGAAGGCGATGCTCTTGCCGTCCGAGTCGCACTTGCTCTTCTTCGGCAGGCCGGTGGCGGTGGCCGTGGAGAAGCTGCCCTTGAGGCCGGAGAGGGTCGTGAAGTCCTTGGCGTCGGTGGACTTGACCGTCTCCTTCGGGTTCGGGGAGTCCTGGGCGTAAGCGGCGTACACCCAGTTCTCGGCGGCGATCCGCGCGGCTTCGGCGGTGTCCTTGGCGCCCTGGGCGCCCTTGGCGCCGGTGCCGGCCAGCTCGGTCGTCTCCTCCTTGCCGTCCTTGTTGGAGTCGACCTTGCACCAGTCCTGCTTGTAGAAGGCGGGTGCGCTCATCGTGACGAGCGGGGAGCCGTCGCCTTTCTTCGCGTCCTCGAAGCCGCTGCTGAGGCCCGAGCTGGCGACCGTCCAGTCCGGCGGCACGTCGAAGGCGGTGCCGTGCAGCGGGTTGATGACGACCTTCCAGCCGGGGACGACCGGCTTGACGTCGCCTCCGGCGCGCGGGTTCCCGGTCGGGGCGGGCGGGGCGGCCGACTTGGCGGCGGGCGGCGACGAGGCGGCGGCCGGCTTGTCGTTGGCCTGGACCGTCTTCTTGTCCCGGGTGAGGACGAAGGTCCCGGTGGCGGCCGCGGTCACGACCACCGCGGCGGCGGCGACGATGGCCACCGTCTTGGTGGAGTACGGGCTCCTGGCGCGGGCCGCCGACTGCGTCACCGTCGGGGGCTGCCCCCACGGCTGGGTGGGCGGCGGCGTCTGGTAGCCCGCCTGCGGGTATCCGTAACCGGGCTGCGGCTCACCGAATCCCGGCTGCGGCTGCTGCTGGTACGGGTTCGGCTGTCCCGGCTGCTGCTGGTACGGGTTCTGTTGCGCGTCCTGGGGGTTCGGCTGTCCCCCGGGAGGCTGCTGCTGTCCTGGCCACATGGCCGGTAACGATAGTGGGAGGGGGTGACGGTAGCCACGGCCGCCCCCTCATCGGGTCTGGCCAACCGGTCTTACTCGTGGGTAACATCGCGTGCCATGAGCGCAGAACAGATGAACGTGGGCGAACTGCTCGCCGCGACCGTGCCGATGGCCCGCACCCTGAACCTCCAGTTCCTGGAGACGACCCCCGAGCGCGCCGTCGTCCGGCTGCCCGACCAGCCCGACTTCCACAACCACGTCGGCGGTCCGCACGCGGGGGCGATGTTCACCCTGGCCGAGTCCGCGAGCGGCGCCATCGTCCTGGCCGCCTTCGGGGACCAGCTCTCGCGCGCCGTGCCGCTCGCCGTCAAGGCCGAGATCGGCTACAAGAAGCTCGCCAAGGGCGTCGTCACCGCCACCGCCACCCTCGGCCGCCCGGCCGCCGAGGTCGTCGCGGAACTCGACGCGGGTGGCCGCCCCGAGTTCCCCGTCACCGTCGCCATCCAGCGCGAGGACGAGGCCGTGACCGGGGAAATGACCGTCGTCTGGACGCTGCGGCCCAACGCCTAGGCGCCGGGCGGTACCGGCGCTGTCCGTCCGGGGACCCGCAGCGGCGCACCCGGGTGCGGATAGCGCCGCCCGCGAGGTGCACGCCGGCCTCTAGGCGTACGCCGGCCGCGAGGTGTACGCCGGCCGTTCACCGCGGGAACCGTCACTGAGCGGGGAGGCTGTCGTGGCGAGCCGATAGGCTGCTTGTTCGGCGTGTCACAGGGGGCGCGCCGGAGACGACTCTGGAGGACGTACCGGTGCACATCCAGGAATGGCTGGAGACGATCCCGGCGGTCAGCGTCTATCTCCTGGTGGGGCTGGTCATCGGGCTGGAGAGCCTGGGCGTTCCGCTGCCCGGTGAGATCATCCTGGTCAGCGCCGCCCTGCTGGCGTCACAGCAGGGGCACATCGACCCGGTCGTGCTGGGGTCGTGCGCCATCGCGGGTGCCATCGTCGGCGACTCCATCGGGTACGCGATCGGGCGGCGGGGCGGCAAGCCGCTGCTGGAGCGGCTCGGCCGGCGCTTCCCCAAGCACTTCGGGCCGCAGCACGTGGCCCTGGCGGAACGCTCCTTCGAGAAGTGGGGCATGTGGGCCGTCTTCTTCGGGCGGTTCGTGGCCCTGCTGAGGATCTTCGCCGGACCGCTGGCCGGCGTGCTGCGCATGCCGTACTGGAAGTTCCTGATCGCCAACGTGCTCGGCGGGATCCTCTGGGCGGGCGGTACGACCGCCGTCATCTACACCGTCGGGATCGTCGCCGAGCCGTGGCTCAAGCGGTTCTCGTGGCTGGCGCTGGTGGCGGCCCTGCTGATCGGCCTCGCGGTGACCCTGGTGCTGCGCGTGCGGATGCGCAAGGCGGCGGCCGCGGCACGCGAGGCCGAGAACGAGCCCGCTGCCGCTCCGGCCCCGGCGTCGGTCTCGGACTGAGACCGACGACGAGTCGGCCGGGCCGACGTCCCGCCCCGGTGACGAGCCCGGGGGCGCGGTGGGCGGGGGCCGGCCGCCGGGTGAACGCGGACCCGTCACCAGGGCGTGATCGACACGCCTCGCTGCCGTCGATGCGCCCGGCTACTCCTGCGGGCCCACCGAGGCGCGGTGCTGGTCGGCGAGCCGGGTGTACATCTGTGCGTTGACCCGGATGCCCTCGCGCTCCTCCTGCGTCAGCTCCCGCCGCACCTTGGCGGGTACCCCCGCGACCAACGAGCCGGGCGGGACCACCATGCCCTGCGGGACCAGCGCCTGCGCCGCCACCAGCGAACCGGCGCCGATCACCGCGCCGTTCAGCACGGTCGCGCCCATGCCGATCAGACAGTCGTCCTCGACGGTGCAGCCGTGCACGACGGCGTTGTGGCCGATGGAGACGCGCTCCCCGATGGTGACCGGGAACCCGGGGTCCACATGGACGGTGCAGTTGTCCTGCACGTTGCTGTCGGCGCCCAGGGCGATCGGACCGCAGTCGGCGCGCAGCACCGCCGAGTACCAGATGCTGGAGCGGGCGCCGAGGGTGACGTCGCCCACCACCACGGAGGTGGGCGCGGTGAAGGCCGACGGATCGACGGCCGGCTGCTTGCCGCCCACGCCCGCCACGAGTGCCCGGGCCGCCTGCTGTGTCATGTTCTGTTCCCTCGTTCCCTGTTCTCCACCGGTGCCGCGCTCACAGCACGGTAGGACACCCGCCCGCGGCCCCCGGCGATGGGGTGAAGATCACGGCGCGGTTCCGGCACGCGGCACGCTACGGTTGCCCGGTGCCGAAGAACCAGAACACGTTCTCATCCCTGCGCCGCCGCGTGGCCAACCGCGTCGTCCAGGCCGGGTGGCGCTGGATGCAACAGGCCGGCGCCGTGACCGCCGAGACGCCCGGCCGGCTGCGCTTCGGCGCCATCGGGGACGGGACCCGGCTCGCCTTCCCGCAGGGCACCGTATTCGGTGAGCAGTGGATCCGGCTCGGCGAACACTGCATCATCGCCGAGCAGGTCACCTTGACGGCCGGGATGATGCCCGACCTGGACCTCGGCCCGGACCCGGTGCTCGTGCTCGGCAACGGGGTGGTCCTCGGCCGCGGCAGCCACGTGATAGCCGACACCCGGATCAGCATCGGCGACGACACCTTCTGCGGACCGGGCGTGTACATCACCTCCACCAATCACAGCTACGACGACCCGCACGAGCCGGTCGGCAGGCAGTGGCCCCGCAGTTCGCCGGTGGAGATCGGCCCGGGCTGCTGGCTGGGCACCGGGGCCGTGATCCTGCCCGGGGCGCGGCTGGGCCGCAACGTCGTCGTGGCGGCGGGGGCCGTCGTGCGGGGCGAGGTACCCGACCACGCGGTGGTGGCGGGGGCCCCGGCGCGCATCGTGCGGCGGTGGGAGCCCGAGACGGGCTGGCAGCCGCCGCTGCGCACCCCGGCGCCGGTCCCGATCGCGGACGGCATCACTCCGGAGCAACTGCGCGGCCTGGCCGCGCTGGCGGCGGCCGAGGCCGAGGCCGAGGCCGGTCAGCTCAGCCCGGACCCGGCCTAACCGGCGGCGAGCAGGACGGTGCCCGCGAGGGCGAGGCCGGCGCCGGCGGCCTGGACCGTACGCAGGCGCTCCTTGAGGACGGCGAAGGCGGCGAGCGCGGTGACCACCGGGTAGAGCGAGGAGAGCACGGCGGCCACCGTGACCGGGCCGCTCTGCGCGGCGACGGAGTACGTGCCGTTCGCCGCGACGTCCGCGAGACCCACGAAGGCCAGCGCCGGCAGGAGCCCCCCCAGGAGCCGCGCGCCGCTGCCCTGCGCAAGTGCGGGAGTTCCCCGCCGCACCTGGACCCACAGGGCCGTGCCGCCCGCGGCCACGTTGGTCACGCGCTGCACGAACAGGGCCAGGAAGAGCCCCGTGACCGTGTGCGAGGCCTCGGAGATCAGGGCCATCACCGCGCCGAAGCCGAAGGCCGCGAGCAGGGTGAGCAGGACGGCCCGGCGCTGTACCGGGGCTCCGCGCAGTTCCGGGCCGCCGGCCAGGATGATCCCGAGGACGGCCACCGCGATCCCGGCGAACTGCCCGGGGCCCGGGCGCTCGCCCAGTGCCAGCCCGGCCCCGACGGGGACGATCACGCCGAGCGAGCCGAGCGGGGACACCACGCCCATCGGGCCGAGGGCCAGCGCCTTGTAGAAGCTGAGCATCGCGACCGGACCGACGAGCCCGGCGGCGACCGCGAACCACAGCTGCGGCCCCGCCTCCCGCCAGGCCCCGGTGACGAGGACCACGGAACCGAGCACCACGACGGCGACGACCTGCGAGACCACCACCACGGTCAGCGCCGGTATGCGGCGCGTCAGCAGCCCGCCGCCGAAATCGGCGAGGCCCCACAGCAGGGCTGTCGCCAGGGCGAAGATGACGGTCATGCGGGAGCCTCGCAGTACAGTGTCTTGAACGGTGGGGTGCAACGTCGAGTACACCACACCGCAGTTCAGTCTGCTGGACTGCGTCATCCAAAATATTGGACGCCGTGACGTGGGACGCCGAAGCTGGGGGAATGGTGTCGGACCTGGAACAGCTCACTCAGGCGCTCGGCCGGAACCTCCGGCGCTGGCGCGGTGAACGCGGTTTCACCCTCGAAGCGCTGGCGGCGCGGGCGGGCGTGAGCCGGGGGATGATCATCCAGATCGAGCAGGCCCGGACGAACCCCAGCGTCGGCACCACGGTCAAGCTGGCCGACGCCCTCGGCGTCAGCATCACCACCCTGCTGGACCGCGACCGCGGCCCGCGGGTGCACGTGGTGGAGCCCGGTCAGGGGGTGCGGATGTGGTCCACGGCCGGCGGCAGCGGTGCGACCATGCTGCTCGGCGACGACCGGCGCGGCCCGCTGGAGGTGTGGGCGTACCGGCTGGAGCCCGGCGAGGGCACCGGGTCGGACCCGCACCCGGCCGGGACCCTGGAGATGCTGCACGTCACGGCCGGACGGCTCACCCTCACCGTCGACGGCGAACCCTACGAGGTGCCGCAGGGCGGGGCGGTCTCCTTCGAGGCGAACGTCCCGCACGAGTACCGCAACGAAGGCGCGGAGCCGATGGAGATGACGATGGCGGTCTCGATCCCGCCGGTCAGCGGGCACGAGCAGCCGCCCTCGCACTGACGGCCGTCGCTACAGGGCGGGGATCTCGATGGCGGGGCAGCGGTCCATCACCATCAGCAGACCCGCCTCGCGCGTCCGCGCCCAGGCCGCCTCGTCGATCACCCCGAGCTGGAACCAGACGGCGCTCGCGCCGACCGCCACCGCCTCGTCGGCGACCGCTCCGGCGAGGGAGCTGTTGACGAAGACGTCGACCACGTCGACCGCGAACGGGATGTCCGCCAGCGAGGCGTACCCGGGCTCGCCGTGCACCGTCTCCGCCTTGGGATGTACGGGAACCACCCGCTTCCCGAACCGCTGGAGCACCCGCGCCACCCCGTAGGCCGCCCGCCGCTCGTTGTTGGACAGGCCCACCACGGCCCAGGTGTCCCCGGCTTCGGTGAGGATCCTGCGGATGGTCTCCTGGTCGCCGTACACGCGCACCGCCTCCTGTCGCCCGCCGGACCGGCTCGTGACGGCCCGCGCGAAGGGATCAACGGAGAGGGCAGGTGTCCGATTCCCCCGCTACGGGACCGGAACTCCCGTGCGCAGGAAGAACAGGCCCACGATCTGTCCGTCCGTGTTGAAGGTGACGCGGAAAGTCCCCGGCTGCTTCGCCATGTGCAGCGGGACATCGACCACGTTCCCATTGCCGGACGCGACCTGTTTCGGGTCCCCGTGCGACTCGAAGCGACCGAACGTCTTCTGGTAGTCGTTCCAGGACTTCGCGAGGAACTCCGCAGTGGCCTGTCCGCGAAGGGCTTCGTCGAAGCGGGCCGAGACGGCGGTGAAGTCGCCCCGTGTCACTTCGCCGAGGGTGTCGAGGGCGAGCTGCTCGTAATCGGGCCGAGCCGCAACCGTCACCGCGGCCGGGACCGCGGCGTGCTCGGCGGCGTGGGCCTGGGTCACACCCGCAACTCGACCGCCGATCGGCAGGACCGCTTGGGAAGCCAGTAGGACCGCGGGCGCCAGGAGGAGGAGCCGCCGCCGCGTTCCGCCGCGCGTCGTGTCCTTGCCGGGAAGCAAAAACATGGATTTCCCCTTCCCGCGTTCGGTGGGGCCGGATGCGTTCACCGTAGATCGCCCCGATGGCGGCCGCATTTCGGCTGCCCGGCCGCCCCGTGGCCGGCCGGTCGGCCGGTTCCGGGCCACCGCTTAGGGTGGAGCGGTGAAGGCAGACCAGTACGTGACGGTGGCCCGGGAGGGCGTGCACGAGGCGGAGATCAACCGCTCGAGGTTCCTGTGCTCGCTCGCGCCCGCCGCGACGGAGCAGGAGGCCCAGGAGTTCATCGCGCGCGTCCGCAAGGAGCACCCCACCGCCACCCACAACTGCTTCGCCTACGTGATCGGCGCCGACGCCTCCGTCCAGAAGGCCAGTGACGACGGCGAGCCCGGCGGCACCGCAGGGGTGCCGATGCTGCAGATGCTGACGCGGCGCGACATCCGGTACGCCGTCGCCGTGGTCACCCGCTACTACGGCGGGGTCAAGCTCGGCGCGGGCGGGCTGATCAGGGCCTACGGAGGGGTGGTCGGCGAAGCGCTCGACGCGCTCGGCACCGTCACCCGGCGCCGCTACCGGCTGGCCACCGTCACCGTCGACCACCAGCGGGCCGACAAGACCCAAAACGACCTGCGCTCCACCGGCCGGACCGTCGTCGACCTGCGCTACGGCTCCGCCGTGGAGATCGAGGTCGCCCTTCCGGAAGCCGACCTCCCCGCCTTCGAGGCCTGGCTGGCCGACAGCACCGCGGGCAGCGCCACCCTCACCCTGGGCGGAGAGACGTACGCGCCCTGAGCCGCATCCCCGGTCTCGGCGGAGCGGCCGTGGCGGCCCCCGCGACGGGTTAGCGTAGAGGGGGCAGTGGGCCGGAGGACGACCAGGGGGACGGGCATGCGCGGCGAGGCCGGCGAGTGAAGTTTCTGCACACCTCCGACTGGCACCTCGGGCGGTCCTTCCACCGCGTCAACGTGCTCGGCGCCCAGGCCGCCTTCATCGACCACCTCGTCGCGACCGTCGAAGAGCACCGGGTCGACGCCGTCCTCGTCGCCGGGGACGTCTACGACCGGGCCGTGCCCCCGCTGGCCGCCGTCGAACTGTACGACCGGGCCCTGCACCGGCTCGCCGCCCTCGGCGTGCCCACGGTGATGATCTCCGGGAACCACGACTCCGCCCGCCGTCTGGGGGTCGGGGCCGGGCTGATCGAGGGGGCCGGGATATTCCTCAGGACCGATCCCGCCGGCTGTGCGGACCCCGTGGTGCTGGCCGACGTACACGGGGATGTGGCGTTGTACGGGCTGCCCTATCTGGAGCCGGCCCTGGTGAAGGAGGCCCTCGGCGCGCCGAAGGTCAGCCACGAAGCGGTGCTGGGCGCGGCCATGGACCGGGTGCGCGCCGACCTGGCCGACCGGGCCCCCGGGACCCGTTCCATCGTCCTCGCCCACGCCTTCGTCACCGGCGGACAGGCCAGCGACAGCGAGCGCGACATCACCGTCGGCGGAGTGGAGGCCGTGCCCGCGGCCGTCTTCGACGGGGTCGACTACGCCGCCCTCGGCCACCTCCACGGCTGCCAGAAGATCAACGAACGGGTGCGCTACTCGGGTTCCCCGCTCGCCTACTCCTTCTCCGAGGCCGACCACCGCAAGACGATGTGGCTGGTCGAACTCGGGCCGGCCGGGGAACTCGTCACCACCGAACGGATCGACACCCCCGTACCGCGCGCCCTCGGGCGCCTGCGCGGGCGGCTGGAGGAGTTGCTGGAGGACCCGGCCCTCGACGCCCACGAGGACCGCTGGATCGAAGCCACCCTCACCGACCCCGTCCGGCCCCAGGACCCCATGGCCCGCCTCGCCGCCCGCTTCCCGCACGTCCTGAGCCTCGCCTTCGACCCCGAAGGCCGCGAGGAGGACGGCGCGGCCTCCTACGCGCAGCGCCTGAGGGGCCGCACCGACCAGGAGATCGCCGAGGACTTCGTCGCGCACGTCCGCGGCGGCGGCCACGCCGACGACGACGAACGGGCCGTGCTGCGCGGCGCCTTCGACGACGTACGCACCCGGGCCGTGGTCCAGGAGACCCTCCGATGAGGCTGCACCGGCTCCAGGTCACCGCCTTCGGGCCGTTCGCCGAGCCCCAGGAGATCGACTTCGACGCCCTCTCCGGCGCCGGGATCTTCCTGCTCCACGGACCCACCGGAGCGGGCAAGACCTCCGTCCTCGACGCCGTCTGCTTCGCGCTCTACGGGGCCGTGCCCGGCTCCCGCCTCCCCCACCTCACCAGCCTGCGCAGCGACCACGCCGCCCCCGGCACCGCGACCGAAGTCACCCTCGAACTCACCGCGGGCGGACGCCGCCTGGAGATCACCCGGCGGCCCGAGCAGGACCGGCCCAAGAAGCGCGGCAGCGGCACGACCAAGGACCGCGCCCAGAGCCGGCTGCGCGAACGCGTCGACGGCGTCTGGCAGGGGCTCAGCCGCTCCCACCAGGAGATCGGCGAGGAGATCGAGCAGCTGCTCGGCATGAGCCGCGAACAGTTCTGCCAGGTCGTGCTCTTGCCGCAGGGCGAGTTCGCCCAGTTCCTGCGCGCCGGCGCCGAAGCCCGCGGGCGGCTCCTCGGGCGCCTCTTCGACACCCGCCGCTTCGCCGCCGTCGAGACCCTGCTCGCCGAGCGGCGCCGGGCGGCCGAGGCCAAGGTGCGGGCCGGCGACGAGAAGGTGCTCGGTGTCGCCCAGCGCATCGCCCAGGCCGCGGGCGACAGCGCCGACCTGCGCGGCTGGCCGATGCCCCGCCACCAGCCGGGCGAACCCGGACTCGCCGACGCCGTCCGTGCCTGGGCGGCCGTCGCCCGCTGCGCCGCCCGGGAGCGGCTCACCGTCGCGGAGTACGCGCTGGCCGCCGTGGAGAGCCGGTACGCGGCCGCCCGGCGGGCCGCCGAGGAGGCGCGGGAACTCGACCGGTTGCAGCGCCGTCACGCGGAGACCGCCCGCCGGGCCGCCCTGCTCGAAGCCGCCGCGCCTGAAAGGGAGCGGGTGCGCGCCCTGCTCGACCGGGCCCGCCGGGGAGCCCTCGTGGCCCCCGCCCTGGAACTGCGCGGGGCCGCCGCCGCCGCGCACCTGACCGCCGCCCACGCGCAGACGCTCGCCCTCGCCGAACTCCCGCCCGCCCTCGCCGAAGCCGGAGCCGAGCAGCTCGCCGCCACCGAGCAGCGGCTGCGTGAGGAACTCGGCGCCGTCGGAGCCGCCCAGCGGGCCGAGCAGCGCAGCGCCGGGATCAGCCGCGAGCGCGCCACGCTGGACCGGGAGTCCCGCGACGACGAGGAGCAGCGTCAGGAGTCCGCCGAGTGGCTCGCCCGCTGGGAGGGCACCCGCGCCGAGCTGGCCGGCCGGGTGGAAGCCGCCCAGCAGGCCGCCACCCTCGCCGAACAGCTCGCGGCCCGGCTGGAGCCCGCACGGCTGCACCTGAACGCCGCCCGGCGGCGCGACGCCCTCGCCGCCGACGCCGAAGTCGCCGACGCCGCACTGCTGCGGCTGCGCGAGGAGTCCGCCGCCGCGCGGGAGGACTGGCTGGAGCTGAAGGAGGCCCGGCTCAGCGGGATCGCCGCCGAACTGGCCGCCGCCCTGGTGGCGGGGGAGCCCTGCAAGGTGTGCGGGTCGGCGGAGCACCCGCTCCCCGCGCGTCCGGCCCCCGGACACGTCGACCGGGCCGCCGAGGACGCCGCCCACGCCCGCTTCGAGCAGGCCGAGGAGCGGCGCGGCGCCGCCGAACGGAAGCTGGCCGCGGTCCGGGAGGCCGAGGCCGAAGCCGCGGCCGCCGCCAGGGACGCCACCACCGCCGAACTCCTCGCGCTGACCTCCGACCTGAGCGCCCGCCACGCCGCCGCCCACGCGGATGCGGCAGGGCTGCACACCGCCCGGGAGCGGCTGGCCCGCGCCGAGCGCGAGTACGCCGCGCGCAGCGCCGACCGGCTCGACGCCGAACGCCGGGCCGCCGCCAGGGCCTCGCGACGGGAGGCCCTGGACCGGGAACAGGCCGCGCTGGAGGCCGAGCTGGCCCTCGTGCGGGGCGACGCGCCCAGTGTCGCGGCCCGGGCCAGGGTGCTGGAGGACCGGGTCCGGATCGTCACCGCGGCCGCCGCCGCGCTGCGCCGCGCCGACGCCACCGCCGCCCGGCTCAAGGAGGCCGACGACCAGCTGGCCGACGCGGCGTTCAAGGCCGGGTTCGACACCACCGGGGCGGCGGCCGACGCGGTGCTGCCGGAGTACGAACGCACCGCCCTCCAGCACAGGTTGGACGCCTGGCAGGCCGAGGAAGCCATGCTGGCCGACCGGCACGCCGAGCACGACACCACGGCGGCGGCCGCGCTCCCGCCCGCCGATCCGCAAGGCGCCGAGGAGTACGCGGCCGCGGCGGCGGCGAAACTGAGGGAAGCCGGCTCGGCCGTCGACGCCGCCCGCGTCAGCTGCGCCGAACTGGACCGGCTCTCACAGCGGGCGGACCAGGAACTGCGCGCCCTGGGCCCGTTGCGCGAGGAGTACGACCGGGTGGCCCGGCTGGCCGGACTCACCGCGGGCACCTCCGCCGACAACGAGCGCAAGATGCGACTGGAGTCGTACGTACTGGCCGCGCGCCTGGAGCAGGTCGCGGCCGCGGCGACGGTACGGCTGCTGCGCATGTCCGGCGGCCGCTACACCCTGGTCCACTCCGACGCGCGGGCGGGCGGCCGGGGCCGCTCCGGCCTCGGGCTGCACGTCGTGGACGCCTGGACGGGAACCGAGCGGGACACCGCCACCCTGTCCGGCGGTGAGACCTTCTTCGCCTCGCTCGCCCTCGCGCTGGGACTGGCCGACGTGGTGACCGACGAGGCGGGCGGCATGCGCCTCGACACCCTCTTCATCGACGAGGGCTTCGGCAGCCTCGACGACCAGGCCCTGGACGAGGTGCTCGACGTACTGGACTCCCTGCGCGAACGGGACCGCAGCGTCGGCATCGTGAGCCACGTCGCCGACCTGCGGACCCGGGTCCAGGCCCAGCTGGAGGTCGTCAAGCAGCGCGGCGGCTCGGTGGTGCGCCACCGGGTGGGGAGTCCGGCGGGCTGAACCGCTGCCCGCCGCCCGCTGCCCGCTGCCCACGCCTCACGGACTCAGCGGCCTGCGGGGGAGCGGAGAGGAGTAGACGATGCTGGTGGTGACCGGGCCGAGGCCGGAGATCCGGCCGGCGACCTCCTCCAGGTGCGACATCGAGCGTGCCGCGACCTTGAGGACGAAGCAGTCGTCACCGGTCACGTGGTGCGCCTCCAGGATCTCGGGGGCCGCCTCCAACAGGTCGTGGAACGGCTTGTAGTTGCCGTGCGGGTAGCGCAGCCGGATCAGCGCGAGGATGGACTTGCCGAGCTTCTCCGGGTCCACCACGGCGGTGTAGCCGGTGATGACGCCGGCTTCCTCCAGCCGCCGCACGCGTTCGGTGACGGCGCTGGCGGACATCGAGACGGTACGGGCCAGATCCGCGAAGCTGGCGCGACCGTCGGCCTGGAGGGCCTGCAAGATCCGCCAGTCGGTGGCGTCGGGGGAATGGTCGCTCATGGCGCCTGTATAGCAGGGGATTCCCCGGTGGAACACGGGGAAGGCCGGGGAAATCCACTTCCGGGGCCTTCGGGTAGCTCGTAGATTCTGAGCCATGACGACGACCCAGGTCCAGCCCACCGCAACCGCAGCCCCTGCCTCCACTGCAGCCCCCGCCAACCCCGTGCTCCGGGTGCCCCCGGCCAGTCCGGCCGCGGCCGCCGCCTACTTCTCGGCGAGCCTCGCCTTCCACGCGGACGTGTCCGACGTCGCCGCCGCCTTCAAGACCCACCGGGAGCAGGGCGCCGAACTGGGCTTCCAGCTCATCGACTCCCGCTCCACGCCCTCCTGGGACCAGGCCCGCGTGCCCGGTGCGATCCACCTGCCCACCGCGCTCATCCCCGAGCAGGCCGAGCGGCTCCTGGACAAGGACGTCCCGGTGGTGACGTACTGCTGGGGGCCCGGCTGCAACGGCGCCACCCGCTCCGCCCTGGCCCTCGCCGAACTGGGCTTCCGGGTCAAGGAGATGCTCGGCGGCATCGAGTACTGGATCCGCGAGGGCTTCGAGGTCGAGACCTGGCAGGGCAGCGAGCAGCGCGCCGTCGCCGACCCGCTGACCGCGCCGACCGACTCCGACGACTGCGGCTGCTGAGACCGCCGACCGGGCTGAAACACCACGGCCGTTGACGCCGCAGCGGTGGCCGGACGGCCCCGAGCGGCGGGCCGCTCGCCCCACGGGGGAGGCGAGCGGCCCGTCCGTACGGGCCGGCTCCGGTCAGAGCCTCGACAGCTCCTCCACCAGCGCGTCCAGGCCGAGCGAGCCCTGCGACAGCGCCGCCATGTGCCACGCCTTCAGGTCGAAGGAGTCGCCGTGCGCGGCGCGCGCGTTGTCCCGGCCCAGCAGCCAGGCACGCTCGCCCAGCTTGTAGCCGATCGCCTGCCCCGGCATCGACAGGTAGCGCGTCAGCTCGCTCTCGATGAAGTCCGCCGGCCGGCCGCTGTGCAGGCCGAAGAACTCCTGCGCCAGCTCCACCGTCCAGCGCTCGCCCGGGTGGAACGGCGAGTCCGCCGGGATCTCCAGGCCCAGGTGCATGCCGATGTCCACGATGACCCGCGCGGCGCGCATCATCTGGCAGTCCAGGTAACCCAGCCGCTGCTCGGCGTCCCGCAGGTAGCCGAGTTCGTCCATCAGCCGCTCCGCGTACAGGGCCCAGCCCTCGCTGTTCGCGCTGACCATGCCGACGCTCGCCTGGTAGCGGGAGAGCCGGTCCGCCACGTGCGTCCACTGGGCGAGCTGGAGGTGGTGGCCCGGAACCCCCTCGTGGTACCAGGTGGAGACCAGGTCGTACACCGGGAACCGGGTCTGGCCCATGGTCGGCAGCCAGGTGCGTCCCGGGCGCGAGAAGTCCTCGGAGGGGCTGGTGTAGTACGGAGCCGCCGCGCCGCCCGAAGGGGCGATCATGGACTCCACCTTCTTGACCCGCTCGGCGAGTTCGAAGTGGGTTCCGTCGAGGTTCTCGATGGCCTCGTCCATGATGCCCTGGAGCCAGGCCTGCACCTCCTCGACGCCCTCGATGTGGGTGCCGTGCTCGTCGAGGTGCTTGAGGGCCTCCCAGGGGCCGGCGCCCGGAAGGATCTTGGCCGCCTCCGCCTTCATCTCGGCCAGCAACCGGTGGAACTCCGCCCAGCCGTACGCGTAGGCCTCGTCCAGGTCCAGGTCGGCGCCGTTGAAGTAGCGCGCCCAGCGGGCGTAGCGCTCGCGGCCCACGGTGTCCGGGCGGCCCTCCACGGACGGGGCGTACACGTCGCGCATCCAGTCGCGCAGCTCCATGACGGCGGCGGTGGCCCCGGCCGCGGCCTTGTCCAGCTCGGCGCGCCGGGTCTCGGGGCCGGCGGTGACGAAGTCACCGAAGAAGTCCCGCTCGCCGTCGGTGTCCTGGCCCGCCCAGGTGGTGAGCTGGCCGACGAAGGTGGCGGTCGCGCGGGGGCCGGCGTACAGACCGCGCTCCAGGCCGAGCGCCAGGCTCTCGCGGTAGCCGGCGAAGGCCTCGGGAACCGCGCGCAGGCGCTGGGCGATCGCGGCCCAGTCCTCGTCGGTCTCGGCCGGGGTCAGGGTGAAGACCTCGCGGACCTCGTGCGCCGGGGAGTGGATGTTGCTGACCGTGCACAGGTCCTCGTCGGCCTCGTATACGGCGAGCTCCGCCGTCAGGCGCTCGCGCAGCAGGCGGCCGCAGCGCCGCTCGGCTTCGGAGTCCGCGCCGGGCAGCCGCTCGGCGGCGTCGAGCCGCGCGAGGGTGGCGCGGGCGAGGTCGGCGACGGCCGCGCGGCCGGCCGGGGAGTAGTCCGGGAGCTTGCCGGAGCTGGCGGTGACCCCGAGGTAGGTGCCGATGACCGGGTTGAGGGCGATCAGGTCGTCTACGTACGCGTCTGCGACCTGGCGGGGAAGCCTGGTGGCGCTGTCACTGTGGAGGGTGTCTGACATGCGGCCATCTTCGTACGGGGGACCTCCCCGCGTCATCAGCGTTCGCTCTGGGCCTGCTTACGGGGGAAGGCGGACCGAAGGCGGACCCGGGTTGCCGAGGGTCCGCCTCCACGCGGTGCCGCGCCGCCGCTCAGCCCCGGTGGCGCGTCTCGTACGCGGGCCGCTCGCGCGGGACTTCGTACGGGAGCCGGGAGGTGACCGGTGTCGCGTCCAGCCGCGCCGTGATCACCAGGGTGCCCTCCTCGATCTGGTAGTCGAGGGGCAGGCCGAGGCCGCGCATCGCGGCGACCATGCCGGTGTTGGCGGCCTGGGTGACGGCGTACACGCTGTCGCAGCCGGCTTCGACGGCCATGGCGATGAGGCGGCGCAGCAGCTCGGAACCGATGCCCCGGCGTTGCCAGTCGTCCTCGATGAGCAGCGCCACCTCGGTCTCGTCACCGTCCCACAGCAGGTGGCCGAGGGCGACGAGCTTGCCGGACGCGGTGGTGGCGGCGAGGGTACGGCCGAAGCGGGGGCTCAGCAGGTGCCCCAGGTAGCGGTCGGCGTCGGCGACCGGGCCGTGGTAGCGCAGGCCCAGCGTCCGCTCGGAGCAGCGGTCGTGCATGGCGCGGGCGGCGGCCCGGTCGGAGCCGTCGGCACGGCGCACGGTGATCTCGTTGCCCTCGGGCAGCGTCAGTACGTCCTGGCTGCGCGGTACGCGCGGGCCCAGGCGCGCGTCGAGTTCGACGAGGGCCCGGGCTCGGGCGAACTCGGTGGGGGTGAAGGGCAGGTAGGGGCGTTCGACGGTGATGGCCCCGCCCGACGGGTCGCGCAGCCGCATCACCGTCGCCTCCAGGACCCCCTCGACCGGGGCGTCGGCGCCCGCGTTGGGGCGGCCGGAGAGGGTGGTCGCGGGGATGGAGTGGATGGTGCAGCGACCGAGCAGCTGGCGCAGGGCCAGGGGGAGTTCGGCGGCGTCCAGGGCGGTGCGGGTGGCGAGGCCCAGTACCCGGGTCGGGGTGTCGACCAGGTCGTGGGCGTCGGCGCGCTCGATCCAGGTACTGCGGCCGCCCGCGCCGGCGATGGCCCGGGTCAGGTCGGCGGAGGGCAGCTCCTGAGGGGCGCGGAGCAGGAACTCGTCGACGGTGCCGCCTTCGGGCAGCGGGTGGGTCTGGAGGGTGAGGATGTCCACGCCGTTGTGGGCGAGGGCCGAGCAGAGCGCGGCCAGGCTGCCGGGCTCGTCCCGTACCGTCGTGCGCATCCGCCACAGGGCGGCCGCGGTCGTGGTGGCCGTCGTGGCCGTGGTCCTCGTCGTCGTGGTGGCGGGCGTCGCGGTCTTGCCGCCCGGGTCGGGGTGGGCCGGGTCCGGCGGCGGCGCGTGGCTGTGGCGGCGTGCCCACCAGGTGTGGAACGCCGCTGTGACCAGCAGTGCGACGGCCGAGGCCACCAGCAGGACGGGGCCCCTGGGGCCGTGGGCGACGAGGTTGGCGATGCCGTCGGCGACCGCGACGGCGCAGAACAGGGCGGCGAGTTCGACGAGGTCACGGCGCCAGTGGTGGCGGTGGGGACGCTGGGCGGAGGCGGGGTTACGGTCAGTCATGCACACCACTGTGGCGCAGGGGTGTTGCGTGATCACGAACGATCTGTGACCGACTGGTTAAGTGTCGATCCGGTGGATCTGGCCCCCATGGCTGGTTTGGCCGGTTCGGGTGAGCTGCCCGTTTGGGGTCGGTTTCCCGGGCTGGTTTCCCGGGCTGGCTTCCCGAGTCGGTTTCCCGGGCCGGGGCCGGTGCCGGCGCGGCTGTCCCGGCCCGGGCCGTGGTGCCCGTCGTGGGTGCGGGCCGCTACGACTGTCCCACGCGCCCCGGCTGGAGGGTCGTGGTGAAGAGTACGCCGCCTCCCTGGCGGCGCAAGCGGACGGTGAGCTCGCCGCTGCCCCCGTCGATCGACACCTCTCCGTAATACGGGGGGTTCTCCGCCGGCGACATGTTGGCGATAGGCGCGGACTGGACGTACGCCGTCCGCGGGCCGAAGGTGGCGTCGAGCCGGCCGGCCGGGAAGCCGCCGGCGCCGATGGGGCCCGAGACGAACTCCCAGAACGGCGCGAAGTCGGTGAATGCGGCCCGCTCCGGCGCGTAGTGGTTCGCGGCCGTGTAGTGGACGTCGGCGGTGAGCCACAGGGTGCCGGTGATGCGCTGGTGCTTGATGTGGCGCAGGAGTTCGGCGATCTGGAGCTCACGCCCGAGCGGTGCGCCCGGATCGCCCTGCGCGACCGCCTCGAAGTTCGCGGCGCCGTCGGGGACGACGATGCCCAGCGGCATGTCGGCGGCGATGACCTTCCAAGTGGCGCGGGAGCGGGACAGCTCGCGCTTGAGCCAGGCCAGCTGCTCCGCACCGAGGATGCCGATGGGATCCTCGGTCTGCGTGCCGGGGGAGTTGGCGTCACGGTACGTGCGCATGTCCAGGACGAACACGTCGAGCAGCGGGCCGTACCGCATCACCCGGTACATCCGGCCCTCGGCGCGGCCGCCGCGCAGGTCGGTGACGGGGAAGTACTCACCGAAGGCCTGCCGGGCCCGCCCGGAGAGGGTGTCGACGTCCTTGACGGTGTAGCGGGGGTCCTCGATGAGCTGGCCCGGGTACCAGTTGTTGCGCACCTCGTGGTCGTCCCACTGGGCGAGCACCGGCACCTGGGCGTTGAACTGCCTGAGGTTGTGATCGAGCAGGTTGTAGCGGAAGTTCCCGCGGAACTCGGCCAGTGTCTCGGCGACCTTGTCCTTCTCCGCGGTGGTGACGTTGCGCCACACACTGCCGTCGGGGCGGGTGACGGAGGCCTGGATCGGGCCGTCCGCGTAGATGGTGTCACCGCTGAACAGGAAGAAGTCCGGGTCGCGCAGCCGCATCTCCTCGAAGACCCGGTACCCGCCGAGGTCGGGATTGATGCCCCAGCCCTGGCCGGCGAGGTCCCCGGACCACAGGAAGCGCACGTCGTCGCGGCGTGAGACGGGTGTGGTGCGGAAGGTGCCGCGGACCGGCTCGCTCGTGCGGCGCGGGTCGGCGGGGTCGGCGAGCAGCACGCGGTAGTGGATCTGGCGTCCGGGAGGCAGGTCGCGCAGCGAGGTGGTGCCGGTGAAGTCGGTGCCGGGCCCGAGGAAGGGGCCGTCGTGGCGGCGCACGCCGTAGCGGAACGATTCGCTCGGGGACGTCTCGACGTACATCCGGGCGGGGCGGTCGGAGCGCGTCCAGACGGTCGCGGAGTGGGCGGTGACCTCGCCGGACTGGGTGCCCCAGAGCGCGCTCGGCCGACCGGACAGGGCGAGGGCCGGTGCCTTGCGGGCGGCGGCGAACGCCGGTGCGGCGAGCGCGCCGGACAGGGCGAGGCCGGCCGGGACGGCGAGTGAACCGCCGAGCAGGGACCGTCGGGTGTGCGGCGTGGGTGCCATGGTGCGTCTCCAGGGACCGGCGGGGGGTGGGCCGGACCAGTGTGCCGACGCACACCGGCCCGGCCGCGTCGCCCACGCGAACCGCGGGTGAACACCCGTCAGCCGATCACCGCTTCCGCGGGCACGGGGGAGGCGGTTCGCGCCGTGTCGAGGATGACCCGGGCGACGAGTGCCGGATCGTCGTTCATCGGGACGTGGCCGCATCCGGGCAGCCGGACCAGGCGGGCGCCGGGGATGGCCTGCTTCGCGCGGACGCCCTGGCGGCGCAGGAGCAGCCGGTCGCGGTCGCCCCAGGCGATGGTGACGGGCAATCCGGGCAGGTCGACGGTGAACCGGACGGAGACGCCCGCCGCCAGCGTCTCGTCGAAGCCGGTGGCCCCGCGCAGGGCCAGCGTCTCGGCGACCACGGCCTCGGGGGAACGGCGCGCCGGGCGGGCGTAGATGCTGCCGGTGAGCGCCGCCCGGCCCGGGGCGGTGAGGGAGAGCCGCTCCAGCGCGGGGCGGGGCAGCGCCCGGGCTCCGGTGCGCATGGCGCGCAGGGCGGTGAAGGCGTAACGGCGCTCGGCCGGCGACCAGAATCCGGCGGGGGACAGGGCGGTGACCGAGCGGACGAGGCCGCCGCGGGCCATTTCGAGCGCGAGCAGACCGCCGAGTGAGTTCCCTGCGACGTGCGGGCGCTCGACGCCGAGCGCGGAGCAGAGGGCGCCGAGGGCCGGGGCGACGGTGGCCAGGTCGTAGGGGACGCCGTGGGGCAGCGGGCCCGAGAGGCCGAAGCCGGGCAGGTCGATGGCGATGACGTCGTGTTCGGCGGCCAGGACGTCGGTCACCGGATGCCAGGCCTGATGGTGGTGGCCGATGCCGTGCAGGAGGAGAAGCGGTTCGCCGGCGCCCTTGCGCTCGTAGGCGACGGTGGCGGTGCGCGGGCCGTGCGGCGAATCGATGGGGAAGGAGACCGTGGCGGTCATGCTGCTCCTCGTCGGGTGGACGCGTGTGAGACAGGCTGTCAGTAATGACTACCGCTCAGTAGGTGCCGAGGGCAAGGCGCCGCGGCGCGCTCTTCCCCTCACGCCACCTCGCGAGCGCACACGTCACGCGCCCGGCGCTCCGGGAGGAACATCATGTGAACGGCTTACTACATATGCGCCACATACGCCCGATCTGCCCGGGGTAGCGGCGAGCATTGGTCTTGACCAAGGTGGTGCGCCGTCCTATCGTCGCCAGGGATAGTGCAGGAACCTTTAATAAACAAAGGCGCGGAACTGCGGTGCGGAACTGCCGCTGGAATACGGCGTGCAGCGATTGCAGGAGGAGTCAGGGTGGGGACCACGCAGCTCGAATCGGTGCCGGAGCCGAAGTACTGGCACCTGAAGACCGTTCTCAGCGAGGCGCTGGACCAGGACTTCGCCGTGGGTGAGGTCCTGCCCAACGAGCGCGAGCTCGCCGCCCGCTTCGGCGTCGCCCGCGCCACCCTGCGTCAGGCGCTGGAGCAGCTGGAGCTGGAAGGGCGGCTGCAGCGGCGCCGGGGCGTCGGCACCACCGTCGCCCCGCCCCGGGTGGGCGTCGCCGTCGGCAGTACGGGCCACAGCTGGCCGGGGGAGAGCGGCGACGGCTGGGAGAACGTGGACGCGGCCCTGGCCGTCGCGCCCGCCTCGGTCCGTACGCTGCTGGCCGCCGGGCCGGGCTTCGCCGCCGACCAGCCGGTGCACACGGTGCGCCGGACCCGCGTCACGCAGGGGCAGGTCGTCGCGGCCGAGCTGCTGTACGTGCCCGCCGGATCCGTGCCGGGCCTCTCCGCCATCGACGCTCCGGCCGGCCCTGCGCGGGCCCGGGCGGTGCTGCGGGAGCTCCAGCGGCTCACCCTCGACGGGCAGGACCGCTCGGTGGAACTCGGCTCCGCCCGCGCCGACGACGCCAAGGAGCTGGACCGGCTGCCCGGTGCCCCCGTGCTGCTGGTGACCACCCGCTACTTCACCGCCGAGGGCACGGCCGCCGTCTCGGTGGCCACCTACCGCGCGGACACCTGCCGCCTGACCTTCGGGGACGCCGGAGTCGAAATCGCGGACACCTGCGCCGCCTCCTGACCCACCGGCGGCCCCGGCCTCCCCACTGCCGGCCACCCCGGCCCCACCCGCCCGCGACCGCACCCCGGGCGCCTCGCTCGCCGTAGCCCGGGCCTGACGGCCCTCCGCCCGCAGCTCGATGCCGCGGCAGCTCGCAGCCGGCGCCCTCCGTCGGGCCGCGCGCGTCCGGGCGGGCGCACGCGAGCGCACGGGCACGTGCGTGGGCAGCGGGCATCCGCGCACAGGGCCGGACCATCCGGGCGGGACACGGCGTGTTCCTCGCGCCGTCACCGCCGCTACCCGCGCCGACGCCCGATCGCGATCCGGCTCGGGCTCCGCTCATGCGTGAGGCTCAACGCGAGAGTTGGATGACGGTGCCGGATCCGGCGGCACGACCGTGATGACGGAACGCGAAGGGCTGGCCCTCCTCCAGCGCGACAGGCTCATCGAGCACCACTGTCACCTCGGCTCCGTGAAGCGGCCGGACCGTGTCGGCACCCTCGGGCAGTGTGACCGTGCCCAGAACTGCGGCCGTGCGGGCGTGGAAAAGGAGGCGAGCGCCGGAGACGACCTCCGCACCGCCCTGCTCCTCGGACAGCAAGGTGATGTCGGCAGTGAAGCCGGTATGGGCGCTGACCGATCCTGGTGCCGCGAGCACCTGTCCCCGTTCGACCGCGGCCGCGGCAATGCCACGGAGCAGCACCCCCACGTTCATCTCCGCCCGTGCCTCCCCGATGGACACCCGGTTCCGTTCGATGTCCGCGATGAGAGCGGTCGCGCCGCCACCCGAGCCGATGATCTCCACCGCGTCGCCCTTGCGTACCCGGCCGCGTGCGATCCGACCCGTCGCCATGACCACCCTGCCCTGTTTCAGGCAGAAGACGTCTTCGACGGGCATCAGGAACGGCCTTTCTCCTGCGCCCGCCACTTTCTCACCTGGAGGTCCATCCATGCGTACCCCTGCTCCCTCGTGATCCATGTGGCACCCGCGAACGGGAGTCAGAGGCTAGCAACGACCGCGGGCCGCTCAGCCGAGGAGCCGATGCAGGCATTGCGTCGCAGGCCGAGGAGCGCTCGAAGCCCACCCTCGTCGGCAGCGGCCTCAACGTCCCGCTGTCGGCGAACTGCCCAGCGTGCATAGGTGGAGGTGCCGGAAGATGCCCGGCGTTCTTGCTGCTCGGCGCGTGAGGTCAGAGGGAACTGGTCGGCGAACCAAGGACCTTGCGCGCGGCATCGCGTACGTCCGCGTCCACGTCCGCCGTGAGTCGTCCGAGCGCGGCGCGAGCCTCGGAGGCCGGTCTCCGAGCCAGCGACCACGCAGCCGCGTACCGGACCCTGGGGTCGACGTCGCCGGCACGGGCCACCAGGATGTGGGTGACCGCGTCGTCGCGCGAGGAGTGGAGGGCTTGTACGGCTGCGCTCCTGACCTCGGGCGCAGCATCATCTGTGCCGGCGCTCAAGAGAGCTCGGGCCCGTGTGGGATCACCCGTGCCGAAGACGGTGCCGAGGGTACTCATCACTTCGGCGCGCACGCGCGGTTCGGGGTCTGAAGCCGCGTCAGCGATCAAGGCGAAGTACTTGGTCCCGCCGAAGTCGATGACGCTCACGCCCCAGAGACCGACCAGCCGCTTGCCGGGGTCGTCCGAGGCGATGTACTCCAGGACCAGTTCGAGCGACGTCTCCGGCCAGGCATCGAACAGGTCGAGGACGTCGAGCTGCAACGTTTCCCCGTCGCCGTTGCGATCACTCGCCATTGCGCACAGCAGGGCAGGTAGGGCCTCTTTCCCGCAGGCGCCCGCCAGGATGTGGGCCAGGAGGTCGCGGACGAGAGAGTCGCCCGCGTGGGCGTAACGGGCAAGCCGTTGTTCCAGCTCCGGCCGCAGGAACGCGGCGGCGGGTGTACGCAACTGCTCCACCAGGTCCTCGAACCGGCCGCGCGCTCCCGGCCCGCGCCCGGCGCACGCGTCGAGCCGCGCGTCCCACTCGTTCAGTACACCTCGCAGCGCCGTGCGCTCCGTCCCGTCCCGTGTCCCACCAGCCCCGGTCATGCCGCTCACCCTACGGTGGGAGCCACCGGCACCGGCACCAGCACCGGCATGAGACAGCGGCTGGTTTTCGCGGTCGGCCACGGCTGCCCCGGGGTAGCGGGAGACCCGAGCCGGAGGGGCACGCTCGAGGCGGTCCTCAGCGGCGGCGGGCCGTTACCGTCTTCTCCACCGCGAACAGCTCCTCTTCCACGTGGTCCAGCGCGAGCCGCAGCGCTCCCGTGGCCACCGCCGCCTCGCCGAGCAGCGACAGCGCAACCTTCGGCGGCCGCAGGCAATACCGTTCCAGCTCGCGGCGTAGCGGTTCGAGGACGCCGTCGATGCCGGCCGCCCAGCCGCCGACCACCACCAGCTCCGGGTCCATCGCCAGGACCAGCGCCGCCACGTCGTGCACCAGCCGTTGCAGGAAGCGCTCCACAGCGGCCACCGCACGCGGGTCCCCCCGCCTGGCCATCGCGAACACCTCGGCGACCGCAGGCTCGTCCAGCGGGTGCAGCGGCTCACCGGTGGTCGACAGCAGCCTCTCCGGCGTGGCCTCCCGTCCCAGCAGGTGCAGCGCACCGATCTCACCGGCCGCCCCGCCGAACCCGCGGTGCAGCCGACCGCCGATCAAGGAGCCCGCGCCGGGGCTGAGGCCCGCCATCACGAAGACCATGTCGTCGGTGTCCCGTGCGGCGCCCTTCCAGTGCTCGGCGACCGCCGCGGCGTTGGCGTCGTTCTCCACCTGCACCGGACAGCGGAACGAGCGCCGCAGCCGGTCCCCGAGCGGCAGCCCCGTCCAGCCGGGCAGCGCCGTCCCGAGGCGGACCGTGCCGTCCGCCTCCACGATGCCGGGGCTGCCGACACCCACCGCACGCAGCGAGTCCCGGGGTACGCCCGCACGCCGCAGCAGGTCGGCCACCGCCGCTCGGACCCGCTCCAGCCGCTCGTCGGCCGAAGCCGTCTCGGCGACGTCCTTGGTACCCGCGCCGATCACCCGCCCGTCCAGTCCGGACAGCAGCACGGCGACCCGGTGGGAGCCGATCTCGATGCCCAGCAGGTGACCCGCCTCGGCCCGGAAGCGGAACCTCCTGGCCGGTCGGCCCTGCCGCCGCGCACCCTCCTCGGCGTCTGCCTCGACGACGAGCCCGGCCCCGATCAGCCCTTCGACGACTCCCTCGACGGTCGGCCGCGACAGGCCGGTCACCCGGGTGAGGTCGGTGAGGGTCGGCGACCCGGCCGCCCGCAGGGCGCGCAGCACCACGGCCGAATTGATGCGCCGGAGCAGAGAGGGATCCCCGCCGGTCAGCTGCCCCAACGTGTGTCCTCCCAGCTAGCGGCCCTGTCAGCCGGATCGTACTGCGCCCCTGGTGTGGCGGCGAGAAGCGGCCCCCCATCGGCCGGATCCACGCGGTCGCCTCAGGCGGGGCAGACGAATCCGGACTCGTACGCCGTGATGACCGCCTGGGTCCGGTCGCGCGCACCCAGCTTCGCCAGGATCGCGCTGACGTGGGACTTGACCGTCTCCGTGCCGACGATCAGCTCGGTGGCGATCTCCACATTGGTCAGCCCCCGCGCCATCAGCCGGAGCACCGCCTCCTCGCGTTCGGTGAGCGCGGCCCGCTCCAGCAGCGTCCGGGCCTTGCGGTTGCCGTACTCCGCTGCCAGCGCCCGCACCGCGGCCGGGAAGAGGAGGGTCTCGCCTTCCGCGACGAGCCGTACCGCGTGCACGATCTCCGACGGCCGGGCTCGTTTCAGCAGGAACCCGTCGGCCCCGGCACGCAGCGCCTGGTAGACGTACTCGTCGTTCTCGAAGGTGGTGACCACGAGGATCTTCGGCGGTGCGTCCACGGAGCGCAGCACCGCACGCGTCGCCTCGATCCCGTCGAGCAGCGGCATCCGTACGTCCATCGCCACCACGTCCGGACGCAGTTGCCGCACCAGCGGGACCACGGACGCCCCGTCCGCCGCCTCGCCGACGACCTCGATGTCAGGCTGGGCTTCGAGAACGGCACGCAAGCCCGCGCGCACCAGGGGTTCGTCATCGACGAGCAGTACGGTAACCGGCATCCCGTCAGGGTATTCGCTCCAGCGGAAGCCGGGCGCGCACCCTCCAACGCCCCTCGTGCGGACCGGTCTCGGCCTCCCCGCCGAGCAGTGCGGCCCGCTCACGCATCCCTCGCAGGCCGCTGCCGTTGCCCGTGATGACGCTCGGCCCGTCCGGGAGCGGGTTCGACACCTCCAAGTCGAGCCGGTCCGCGGCCCTTTCGACCCGCACCCGGACGGGTACGGGACCGCAATGCCTCAGCACATTGGTCAGCGCTTCCTGGAGGATCCGGTACCCCTCCCGGGTGACGGGGCCCGGCAATGTCTCGAGCGAACCCCTCAGTCGGACATCCACATCCGCCCCTGAAGCGCGCGCCGACTCCAGGAGCCGGTCCGCCTCGGCCAGGGTGGGACGCTGGGACGGCGGCTGTGCCGACTCCCGCAGGACCAGCAGGACCCGCTCCAAGTCCTCCAGGGCCGCCCGGCCCGTCTCCTCGATCGCGGACAGCGCCCGTTCGGTGAACGCGGGGTCCCCGGCGGCCCGCGCCGCGCCGGCTTGCACGACGGCGACGGTCAGCGCATGACCGATCGAGTCGTGCAGCTCCCGCGCCATCCGGGTCCGCTCCAGCAACTGCTCCGTCCTGGCCTCCAGCGCCGTCACCCGCTCCGCCGCGGACGGCCCCAGCAGTCGGCGGGCGATCGCAGTGATCATCTCGCCGAGGAGCACCACGATGACGATCAGCAGGACCAAGGGAAGCGGTGCCAGCATGGCAGCCGCCCAACGCGGTGGCGTGGGGAACGGCACCGCGTGGTCCGCCGCCCCCGACGGGTGTCCGACCGCGATCGCGATCAGCTGGAGGCTGAGTACCGGCAGGGCGACGGTCGCGAACATGGCGGCGCCGGCGACGGCCAGCCGTATCTCCAGCCACAGAAGGGTCCGCCACCGGTCGGCCCAACGCGCCGAGGGGGCCGCGGTGATGCCCGCGACGGGCGAGTCGTCCTCGTCCGGAGCCAGCAGGAACCGGGCCTGCAGGCCCTCGGCCAGCCGGACCCACGGCACGAATCCGAAGGGGACGACGATCAGCAACGGCACCCACGGCCTGTCGGGCGAGATGAACATCCAGATCGCCAGCAGCAACAACGGAACGCACAGATGCAGCCAGCGGGAGTACGTCACCGCCTGGAGCGGTGCGCGGAGCAGTCGGTACATGGCTTCATCGTGGCAGTTCCCGGGTGCGGGACGTCTCCCCCACGTGGGGGAGACAGCACCCCCGCACGGGGGAGGAGGAGGGCGGGGGACCGCGGTGAGTCTTGAGCCATGAACCGCATCGAGATCCGCGAACTGACCAAGGCCTACGGCACCACACGGGTCGTGGACCACCTCACCTTCGATGTCCTGCCCGGCCGTGTGACGGGTTTCCTCGGTCCCAACGGGGCGGGAAAGTCCACGACGATGCGTCTGGTCCTCGGGCTCGACCAGCCGACATCCGGCGCCGCCACCATCGCAGGCACCCGATTCACCGAACTCCGGCAGCCGCTGCGCCAGGTGGGCGCGCTGCTCGACCCGCAAGCAGCCCACGGCGGGCGTACCGCACGGGATCACCTGCTCGCCCTCGCCGTGAGCAACAGCATTCCGGCGGAGCGCGTGGACGCGGTACTGGAGCAGTGCGGCATCGCCTCGGTGGGCCGCCGCCGGGTGAAGACCTTCTCACTCGGCATGCGCCAGCGGCTGGGCATAGCCGCGGCACTGCTCGGGGACCCGGCGGTGCTGCTCCTGGACGAGCCGGCCAACGGCCTGGACCCGGAGGGCATCATCTGGATCCGGGAGCTGATGCGAGGCCTCGCCGGCGAAGGGCGCACGGTCCTCGTCTCCAGTCACCTGATGGCCGAGACCGCCTCGTTCGCCGACCACCTCATCGTGCTCGGTCAGGGCAAACTGCTCGCCGACAGCCCCATGAAGGAGTTCATCGACTCCCGTAGCTCCCCCCGTGCGCGGTTGCGGACCTCCGACCCACACCGGTTGCGGGAGGTGCTGGCCGACGAGGGCCTCGTGCTCCTGGCCGGCGAGGACGGGTCCTGGAGCGTCGACGGCATACGGGCCGAACACATCGGCGCACTCGCGGCCCGCCACGGGGTGCCGCTGCTGGAGCTGTCCGACGAGCGGGCCTCGCTGGAACAGGTCTACCTCGAACTCACCGCGGGCCGCGCCCAGTTCGTCGCGACGCCCGCCTGATGTCCCGCGATCCCCGATCCCGGTACCTCATTCCTCTACCCCTGCCTTCGAACGGAGCTACCGCCGTGACCGCAGCGAGCCTGCCCACCGTCCCCGTACTGCACTCGGAATGGATCAAGATACGGTCCGCCCGCGCGGCCCTGGGGTCTCTCATAGCCGTGCTGCTCACCACCGCCGGTGTCACCGTCCTCGTCACCGGAGCGCTCGGTGCGGGGCAGGAGGACGCGCTGGGAGACGACCGGCTCGCCGCGGCCTTCTACGGCATCAACTTGGGCCAGATAGCGGCCGTCGCGTTCGGCGCGACCGCATTCGCCGGCGAGTTCCGTGACGGAGCTCTTCGGGTCTCGCTGACCGCCGTGCCCGATCGGAGCCGGCTGTACCTGTCCAAGACCGCAGTGGTGGCCGTACTGGCTCTCCTGGTCGGGGAGATCACCGGTGTGGCGGCCTTCGCCGCCGGACAGTCCCTCATGGGGGAGCGGGCTCTGGGCATGGGTGATCCCGGCGTGCTGCGGGCGGTGTTCGGCAGCGGCGTCTACCTGATGCTGATCGCCTTGCTGTCGGCCGGTCTGACGGCGCTGGTGCGCAGCGGCACCCTCGTGATGAGCCTGCTCATACCCTTCCTGCTGATCCTGCCCTTCGTCATCGGCCAGGTGGCGGGCGGGGCGGGCCAGTTCATGCCCGACCGGGCAGGGCAACTGGTCATGCGCACGGATGCGGAGGGGGCGCTCGGCCCGTGGAGCGGGCTCGGTGTCGCCGCGGTGTGGTCGCTTGCGGCCCTCGGGGCGGGATGGCTGGCGGTGCGGCGCCGGGCGGCGTGACCCAGTACGGCGTGACGCAGGGCCAGTTGTCAGTGCCCGCCGAGATACTGACGGCATGACCACGGCAGAGCATCTCGACACGATCGACCGGCTCCGGGCGCAGGTGTTTCCTCCGGAACCGGTCTGGTTCGGCCGGCACAGCAGTGGACCGGGGTACCACCTGGTCCAGCTCGTGGAGACGCGGGACTTCTGGGAGGACGACGGCTCGGGGCGGATCGAGGCGGCCGACCAGATCAGTGCCGAATACGGGGCGCTGGAGCAGGCGCTCACCGACCGTTGGGGAGAGCCACAGCTCTTCACCCTTGAGGGGACGATGCACCGGGGGCTCGAAGGGGAGGAGATACCGGAACCGTGGGAGGAGCTCAGCAACAGCACCGACCACGTGCACATGTGGCGGGCCGAGGACCGGTGGCTCGTGGCCTACGTCGCCCACTGGGAGGCGGAGGACCCGTTCCGGCTGATGGCGGGCGTCACCGTGATCGACCCGCCGTAGTCGGCCGAGGCGTCAGGCGTCAGGCGCCAGGTGCCCGGTCGGCGGCCTCGGCGGCGGCGCGGAGGCGGGCGTACTCCTCGGCCATGGTCGCTGCCGTCCAGTGCGCATTGAGACCACTGGGGTTGGGGAGGACCCAGACACGGGTGGTTCCGATGGTGCGTTCCTGGGGACCGATCTTGGCCTTCGGCTCCTGGAAGGCGATGCGGTAGGCGGTGACGCCGACCACGGCCAGCCACTGGGGGCGCAGGAGTTCCACCTTGGCTGTCAGGGTACGGCCGCCCTCCCGGTATTCCTCGGCGCTCAGCTCGTCGGCGCGTGCCGTGGCGCGGGCCACGACGTTGGTGATGCCGAGGCGGTACGTCAGCAGCTCTTCCTGCTCGGCGGGGGCCAGCCGGCGCGGGGTGAAGCCGGACAGGTGCAGCACCGGCCAGAAGCGGTTGCCGGGGCGGGCGAAGTGGTGGCCCGTCGCGGCGGAGAGGAGCCCCGGGTTGATCCCGCAGAAGAGCACGCGCAGACCGCCCGCGACCACGTCGGGGACGACGCGGTCACGGGCGGCGTTCAGCTCGTCGGGGGTCAGAGGATCGACCCCGGCGTGTACCCGGCGGCCTCAGGGTGCTGCTTGGCGATGTCCTCGATGCGGGAGATCACCGTGGCGACCTGGTCACCGGCCGCGCCCGTGAAGGACAGCTTGTCGGCCATCAAGGCGTCGAGCTGCGCCCGGTCCAGCGGCATCCGCTCGTCGGCGGCCAGCTTGTCCAGGAGCTCGTTGCGCTCGGCTCCCTGCTCGCGCATGGCGAGCGCGGAGGCCACGGCGTGCTCCTTGATGACCTCGTGGGCGGCCTCCCGGCCGACCCCGGCCCGTACCGCGCCCATCAGCACCTTGGTGGTGGCGAGGAAGGGCAGGTAGCGGTCCAGTTCGCGGGCCACGACCGCCGGGAAGGCGCCGAACTCGTCCAGGACGGTCAGGAACGTCTCCAGCAGACCGTCGAAGGCGAAGAACGCGTCGGGCAGCGCCACGCGGCGGACCACGGAGCAGGAGACGTCGCCCTCGTTCCACTGGTCGCCGGCCAGCTCGCCGGTCATCGAGGCGTAACCGCGCAGGATGACCATGAGGCCGTTCACGCGCTCGCAGGAGCGGGTGTTCATCTTGTGCGGCATCGCGGACGAGCCGACCTGGCCGGGCTTGAACCCCTCGGTGACCAGCTCGTGGCCGGCCATCAGACGGATCGTCTTGGCGATCGAGGACGGCGAGGCGGCCAGCTGCACCAGGGCGGTGACCACGTCGTAGTCGAGGGAGCGCGGGTAGACCTGGCCGACGGAGGTGAAGGCCTGGGCGAAGCCGAGGTGGGCCGCGATCCGCTGCTCCAGGTCGGCGAGCTTGGCGGCGTCGCCGCCCAGCAGGTCGAGCATGTCCTGGGCGGTGCCGACCGGACCCTTGATCCCGCGCAGCGGGTAGCGGGCCAGCAGGTTCTCCAGGCGGTCGTAGGCGACCAACAGCTCGTCGGCCGCGGTGGCGAAACGCTTGCCCAGGGTGGTGGCCTGCGCGGCCACGTTGTGGGAGCGGCCGGCCATGACCAGCTCGGCGTGCTCGCCGGCCAGCTTGCCGAGGCGGGCGAGGACGGCGACCGTGCGGTCCCGGGCCAGTTCCAGGGAGAGCCGGATCTGGAGCTGCTCGACGTTCTCGGTGAGGTCGCGGGAGGTCATGCCCTTGTGGACGTGCTCGTGGCCGGCGAGGGCGTTGAACTCCTCGATGCGGGCCTTCACGTCGTGCCGGGTGACCTTCTCGCGCTCGGCGATGGAGGCGAGGTCGACGGTCTCCAGGACGCGCTCGTAGTCGGCGAGGGCGGCGTCCGGGACCTCGATGCCGAGGTCCTTCTGGGCACGCATCACGGCGAGCCACAGCCGCCGCTCCAGCGTCACCTTGTACTCGGGGGACCACAGGACGGCGAGCTCCGCGGAGGCGTAGCGGCCGGCCAGGACATTGGGGATGCGGGGCTTGGCTGTCACGTGTAGGGATTCTACTTGGGCCGCCGCTGTGCGTTTACGCAGGTAGGGGACCCGTCCCGGATTGTGCCTTGCTACGAGAGCCGGTCGGGCGCCCAGGCCTCGTACGGCAGCAGCTGCGAGCGCTTCGCCGCCCGGCCGTCGCCGGAGGAACGGCCCGTGATCCGGCGGCCGATCCAGGGGAGCAGGTGCTGCCGGGCGAAGCGGAGGTCCTCGGTCCGGCGGGCGGACCAGGCAGGGGCCACCGACGGCGGCAAGGGGGCCCGCCAGTCCTCCTCCGGCGGCAGTCCCAACGCCTGCCAGACCGCCTCCGCGACGCGCCGGTGGCCTTCGGCGGTCAGGTGCAGCCGGTCCACGTCCCACAGCCTCGGGTCGGCGAGGACCGCGGCCCCGTACAGGTCCACGAGCAGTGCACCGTGCCGGGCGGCCAGCTCCTCCAGGATGGCGAAGAGCTCCTCCATCCGCGGGCGGAAACGTTCCATCACCGGTCCGTTGCGGCCGGGGGAGCGCATCAGGACCAGGGTTCCGCAGGAGGGGGCGAGGAGCCCCACGGCCTCCTCCAGGTGTCCGCGCACCCGGCCCATGTCGACCTTCGGCCGCAGCGCGTCGTTCAAGCCGCCCACCAGGGTCACCACGTCGGCGCCCATCCCCGCGGCCAGGGGCGCCTGGTCCCGGGCGATCTGCCCGATCAGTTTCCCGCGGACCGCGAGGTTCGCGTAGCGGAAGCCCGGCTCCCGCGCCGCGAGGCGCGCGGCGAGCAGGTCGGCCCAGCCCCGGTAGGAGCCGTCCGGCAGCAGATCGGACATCCCCTCGGTGAAGGAGTCGCCGATCGCGACGAAACTGGTGTAAGACGCATTCATCTCCATGGCGCAGCGATGCTACCGCGCGGTAGCCCGGTTCCGCACGGCCGTGCGGAACCGGGATCCGGCGGCCGCGCTCAGGCCGTCGCCGGCCTGCCGAAGAGCTCGCGCAGCACGTCCTCCATGGTCACCAGGCCCGTCATCGCACCGTCCGGCCCCTGGACGGCGGCCAGGTGCGTGCGGCTGCGCCGCATGGCGGTCAGTACGTCGTCCAGCGGGGTCTGCGCCCGTACCTGCGCGATCGGGCGCAGCGCGGAGGCCGGGAACGGCTGGTCCCGCTGGGTCACGTCCGCGTCGAGCGCGTCCTTGACGTGCAAGTACCCGAGGATCTTGTGCTGCCCGTCGATCACCGGGAACCGGGAGTACCCGGACGTGGCGGCGAGCCGCTCCAGTGCCGCCGGGGTGATGTCCTCGCGTGCCGTGACCACCCGGTCCGCGGGCAGCACCACATCGGTGACCGGCCGCCGGCCGAGTTCCAGGGCATCGTGCAGCCGGGCGCTCGCCCGGACGTCGAGGAGCCCCGCGGCGCTGGAGTCCTTGACCATCCGGGCCAGTTCGTCGTCGGAGAACGTGGCCGCGACCTCGTCCTTCGCCTCCACCCGGAGCAGGCGCAGGATGAGGCTGGCGAACGCGTTGATCGCGAAGATGGCCGGTTTCAGCGCCCGCGTCAGGGTCACCAGCGGCGGCCCCAGCAGCAGCGCCGTGCGTACCGGCTCGGACAGCGCCACGTTCTTCGGCAGCATCTCGCCGAAGAGCATGTGCAGGTACGTCGCCAGGGCCAGCGCGATCACGAACGAGATGGCGTGCGTCAGCCCGCCCGGCACGCCGAAGAAGTCGAACACGGGTGCCAGCAGGTGGGCGATGGCCGGCTCGGCGACCACGCCCAGCACCAGGGTGCACAGGGTGATCCCCAGCTGCGCCGCCGCCATCAGCGCCGACACGTGCTCGAGGCCCCACAGCACCGCCCGGCCGCGCCGGTCGCCCTGTTCGGCGTACGGCTCGATCTGGCTGCGCCGCACGGAGATCAACGCGAACTCCGCGCCGACGAAGAAGGCGTTGACGACCAGGGTCGCCACGCCGATCAGCAACTGGACCACGGTCATCGCGCGTCCCCCGCATCCTCGTCACCGGCGGCCGCGGGGCGGCGCAGCAGTACGCGGGCCGCCCTTCGTCCGCTCGCGTCCACCACGTCCAGCCGCCAGCCGTCCAGCTCCAGACTGTCCCCGACCTGCGGGATCCGGCCCAGCTCGGTCGCTATCAGCCCGGCCAGCGTCTCGTACGGGCCGTCCGGCACCCGCAGGCCGATCCGGCGCAGCTGGTCGGTCCGCGCTGCGCCGTCGGCCGAGTACAGCTGCCGGCCGGAGGCGTCCGTACCGGCCGGGGCCAGGTCCGGAGTCTCGTGCGGGTCGTGCTCGTCACGGACTTCGCCGACGACCTCCTCGACGATGTCCTCCAGCGTCGCCACCCCGGCCGTTCCGCCGTACTCGTCGATCACCACGGCCATCGTCTGCTTGCCGGAGAGCCGGTCCAGCAGCCGGTCCACCGTGAGCGACTCGGGCACCAGCAGGGGCGCGCGCAGCAGCTGCGACACGGGGTAGCCGTGCCGCTCCTCGGCCGACAGGGCCAGGACGTCCTTGATGTGGACCGTGCCCACGACGGTGTCGAGGCTGCCCCGGTACACGGGGAAACGGGACAGGCCCGTCGCCAGCGTCGCGTTCGCGACGTCCTCGGCGGTGGTCTGCACGTCGAGGGCGGTGACCTGGACCCGCGGCGTCATCACGTTCTCGGCGGTCAGGTCGGCCAGGTTCAAGGTCCGTACGAACAGTTCGGCGGTGTCCTTCTCCAGGGCTCCCGCCTTCGCGGAGTGCCGGGCGAGGGCGACGAGTTCCTGCGGACTGCGCGCCGAGGCGAGTTCCTCGGCCGGCTCCATGCCGAACCGGCGCACCATGTGGTTCGCCGTCCGGTTGAGCTGGCTGATCAAGGGACGGAACGCCCGGCTGAACAGGCGCTGGGGGGTGGCCACGCGCTTCGCGATGGCCAGGGGGGAGGAGATCGCCCAGTTCTTCGGCACCAGCTCGCCCACCACCATCAGGACCACCGTGGACAGCACGGTGGCGAGCACCAGCGCGGTGGAGGAGGCGGCGCCCGGCGACAGGCCCATGGCCTGGAACGGCCCCTTGAGCAGTGCGGCGATCGAGGGCTTGGAGATCATGCCGATGACCAGGCCCGTCACGGTGATGCCGAGCTGTGCGCCCGACAGCTGGAACGTCAGGCTGCGGACGGCGGCCAGCGCGCTCTCTGCCCCCCGCTCGCCGCGCTCGACGGCGCCTTCGAGCTCACCGCGCTCGATGGTCGTCAGGGAGAACTCGGCCGCGACGAAGACCCCGCAGGCGAGGCAGAGCAGCAGCGCCAGGAGGAGCAGGAGCACTTCGGTCATCGGTCGGTCACCTCCGTCCCATGATCGGTCAGGAGGAGGGCTGTCGCGCGACGTCGTCGCGACTGGGACCGGCTGCGGGTACTGGGAGGCTCGCCCATGGGCGGACGCTCACACCTTTCGATCGAGTGGACGTTCCCGGCAATGGTAAAGGAGGGGCAAAGGGAAAGCTCCGTGGTTTCGGCCGGATCCGCCGGATGCTGGGATCACCGTACGGGTGATCTTCATGGCGTTACCGCTTCGGCCGCCGACCCCACCGCCGTGCTCGACTTCTGGAAGGCCGCTGCCGAGGGTACGAGCATCAGCGACGACCCCGCGGGCGTCGAGCGGCTCCACGCCCGCGATCCGCACGCCCTGCTCCCGGCCTTCCGCGACGGCGAACCGGTCGGCACCGTGATCGCCGGGTTCGACGGCCGGCGCTGCCACCTCTAACGGCTCGCCGTGCACCCCGAGCGCCGCAGGCAGGGCATCGGCACGGCGCTGCCGGCCGCCGTGGAGGAGCGTTTCCGCGCCCTCGGCGGCCGGCGTGCGGACGCGATGGCGCTCGACCGCAACGAGCGGGCGCACGCCGCGTGGGAGGCGGCCGCGTACCACCCGAGGGCCGGTGGACCCGAGGGGTCAAGCCGCTGAACGGCTGACACCGGCGGCTCGCCCGACGGCGCTGCGCAGCCGCGGCGCTGCGTGGCCACGGTGCCGGACAGCCACGGTGCTGGGCGGCCACGTCACTGCGCAGCCACGTCACTGCGCAGCCGGTCAGTCGACGCCCCGGCGGGCCGTCCCGAGGACGCAGTACGACGTCGGCAGCGCCGGCCCCCGCTCGGGGAGGCGGAAGGTCCGCTGCGAGACGATCCGGAAACCGGCGGCCTCGATCGAGGCCAGCGGGTCGCGCGCCGTATGGCAGTTGCCGAACAGGAGGGGCCAGACGGTCCGGTCCAGCGTGCGCTGGACGGAGGCCATGCCCGGTCCCGGCGCCAGACCGTGCTCGAAGAAGCGCAGCTCGCCGTCGGGGCGCAGCACGCGGTACAGCTCGGACAGGGCCCGCGGCAGACTCCGTACGGTGCACAGCACCAGGGAGGCGACCGCGGCGTCGAAGGCCTCGCTCTTGACCGGGAGGGCCTCGGCGACGCCGGGCACCAGATCCACCGGCACCTCGGCGCGCAGCGCGGCCGCCGCGGCACGCCGGCGCAGGATGCGCTCCGGTTCGACGGCGACGACTTCGGAGACGGCGCGGGGGTAGTGGGCGAAGTTCAGCCCGTTGCCCGCCCCGATCTCGATGACGCGGCCGGACACCCCGTGCAGGAGCTCGCGCCGGACGGCGGCGATACCGCCCCGCGCATCGGCGGTGGGGCTGACGCGGGCGTAGAACCGGGCGAAGAGGGGGTGGTGGACGGGATCCGAACCGAGGGGTGAAGTGGGCATGGCGGGCCTCCGGGCGGGTGCGACGGGTGCGTGTGCCCTGCCGGGCTGTTCCCCGTCCAGGCGGCCCACGAAACCGGGGGGCGCACGGTACCGGCCGCGACGGTGGGGCAGTTGGGCCGCGTGCGGTGAGTACGCGTACTCATGAACCAGCCTCGGACCGTGCGGATAATCGGATGATCCGGCCCCTGTTGGGGCTGCCTCAGGATGTGGAGACCAAGTGAAGTTCCGCACCGACCTGACCCGCACCGACCTGATCCGCACCGACCTGACGCGCACCGACCTGATCCGTACCGTGCTGCTCGCGACGGGACTGCTCGCGTTGACCGCCTGTGGGACCACAGTAGCCCCGGGCGCCGGTTCGGCAGCGGCCTCGTCCGCCGCTCCCTCCGCGACGGCGAGCGTCGACTACGCGGCGCGGGCCGCCGCCGCGGTGGAGCGCCACGACAAGCTGTTCCCCGAGATCGCCGCCCGGTGCGCGGGCAAGGCCGAGGTCCTCCCGACCCCGGTGGGCACGCCGGCCGGGCTGCCGACGGACCCCGAGGCGCGCAAGTACGCCGAGAACCACGGGTACAAGACCCAGGCCGGGCTCACCCCGGCGAGCCGGTGCCGGGGCGAGGCGCACGCCGAGCGGATCAAGGCGGCGCTGGGCGGTCCCGACGGCAAGGGCACGCCGCGCACCACGGAGGAGCTCCGCAGCCTGCTGACGGGGTTGGGCTACCGGCCGGACGGCAGGGACGTGTACGGGTCCGGCCCGCAGGACCTCGCGTTCGTGCTGTCGGTCCCCGAGAGCGGGCCCTGCGTCACGGGGTACCTGGGCACCCCGGTGCGGATCGAGGCCCACGGGGTGTACCTGGAGGGCGGCTGCCACGAGCCCCGCGGCGGCCACTGACGCCCGAAGTCCCCGTCACGGCAGTGGATGCCCGGCCCCGCCCGTCAGGCCGGCCAGGCCGCCGCGAACGCCTGCGCCGACCAGGAGCCGTGCAGCGGCGCCGCGAGCCAGCCCGGCGCCGCGGCCCGGAAGCCGGCGGGTGCCAGGGCGCCGGAGCCCTGCGGGACCGCGCCGAGCAGCGGCAGGCCCGACACCGCGGGGAGGTCGGCCAGGTTGCAGCGCGAGGCGAGGTCGGGGGAGGCCGGCCAGCTGCCGATCACCACGCCCGGCGAGGTGAGCCCCCGCGCCCGCAGCGCCTCCGCCGTCAGGGTCACGGAGTTGAGCGTGCCGAGGGCCGCCGGGGCGACGACCAGGACCGGCGCACCGAGCAGCCGCGCCGCGTCGGCCAGCGTGTGCCCCTCCTCGTCGAAGCGGACCAGGAGACCGCCCGCGCCCTCCACCAGGACCAGGTCGTGCGAGGCCGCCAGCTCCTTCGCCGCCTCCGCGACGACGGCAGGGGACAGCGTCGGCAGGCCGGCGCGGCGGGCCGCCGTGTCCGGGGCCAACGGCTCGGGGTAGCGGGCCAGTTCCCGTGCGGTGACGGAGGGCCCCGCGAGGCGCACCACCTCCGCCGCGTCACCCGGCTCGTCCGGCCCCACGCCCGTCTGGGCCGGCTTGAGGACCGCCACCGACCGGCCGGTGGCCACCGCGGCGGCGGCGACCGCCGAGGTCACCACCGTCTTGCCGATCTCCGTGCCGGTACCGGATACGAAGAGGATCGTCATGTCAGCCCTCCTGAGCGGCCGCGCGGACGGCACGGCAGATGCGGGCCACATCCGCGTCGCCCGTCACGAACGGCGGCATCGTGTAGATCAGGTCGCGGAACGGGCGCAGCCAGACGCCCTCGCGCACCGCCGCCCGTGTCGCCGCGGCCATGTCGACCTCGTGGTCGAGCTGGACCACGCCGATCGCGCCCAGCACCCGTACGTCCCGCACCCCGGGCAGGGCCGAGGCCGGGGCCAGGCCCTCCAGCAGACCGGCCTCGATCCGCTTGACCTCCGCCTCCCAGTCCTGGTTCAGCAGCAGCTCGACCGAGGCCAGCGCCACCGCCGTGGCGAGCGGATTGCCCATGAAGGTCGGCCCGTGTGCCAGGACCGGCACCTCACCGCGTGAGATCCCGTCGGCCACCCTGGCGGTGCACAGCGTCGCCGACAGGGTGAGGTAGCCGCCGGTCAGGGCCTTGCCGAGGCACATCACGTCGGGGGTGACGCCCGCGTGGCCGGCGGCGAACAGCGCGCCGGTGCGGCCGAAGCCCGTCGCGATCTCGTCCAGCACCAGGAGGACGTCGTACTCGTCGCACAGCTCCCGCAGCACGCGCAGGTAGCCCGGGTTGTGGAAGCGCATCCCGCCCGCGCCCTGCACCACCGGTTCCACGATCACGGCGGCCAGCTCGTGCGCGTGCGCGGCGATCAGGGAGCGCAGGTGCGCGGTGTACTGCGGATCCACCGGGGTGTCGAAGCCGCCGGGCGGGACGTCGGCGAACACCTGCCGGGGCAGTTGCCCGGACCACAGCTCGTGCATCCCGCCTTCGGGGTCGCAGACCGCCATCGGCTGCCAGGTGTCCCCGTGGTAGCCGCCGCGCCAGGTCAGCAGCCGGGTCTTGCCGGGCCGTCCGACCGAGCGCCAGTACTGGAGGCACATCTTGACCGCGACCTCGACCGAGACCGAGCCGGAGTCGGCGAGGAAGACGTGCTCCAGACCCTCCGGGGTGATCTCGACAAGTTTCGCCGCCAGCCGGACGGCGGGCTCGTGGGTGAGCCCGCCGAACATGACGTGCGACATCCGCCCGAGCTGGGCGGTGACGGCTTCGTTCAGCACCGGGTGGTTGTAGCCGTGGATGGCCGACCACCAGGAGGACATGCCGTCGACCAGCTCCGTGCGTCCGTGCGCCGCAGCGCCGAGCCGCAGCCGGACGCCCGCGGCGGAGGAGACGACCAGCGGTTCCTGCCTCCCGGGCATCGGGCCGTACGGGTGCCAGACGTGCTGCCGGTCCAGCGCGAGCAGGCCGGCGGTGGAAAGGGGGTGCTGGTCAGGCATTCGGCGCGAGGTCCGTTCCCGCGCCACGGCGGCGTACCGCCACCAGGTCCGAGCGCACCTCGCCGGCTTCCGCCTGGACGGGGGCGGGGGCCTCGTGCTCCGAGTGCCCCGAGCAGCCGCCGCACGCCGACCCGCAACCGGGCGCGTCCGCGGAGTCCGTGGGGGCCGCCGAGCCGCAGAGCGAGCCGCCGCCCGCGGCGCCCGAGCCGCAGCCGCCGGCCGCCTCCTGCTCCGAGCGGTGCGCCGGGAGGGTCGTCGTACCGGCGCCCTCCACCTCGAAACCGGCGTCCGCGATCATGTCGAGGTCGGCCTGACCGGCCTGGCCCTCACTCGTCAGGTAGTCGCCGAGGAAGATGGAGTTCACCAGGTGCAGGGCCAGCGGCTGCATGCTGCGCAGGTGCACCTCCCGGCCGCCCGCGAGGCGGACCTCGACGTCGGGGCAGACGAACCGCACCATCGCCAGGATCCGCAGGCAGCGCTGCGGGGTGAGGTTCCACTCCTTGGCCAGCGGGGTGCCCTCGAAGGGGATCAGGAAGTTGACGGGCACCGAGTCGGGGTCGAGTTCGCGCAGCGAGTAGACGACGTCGACCAGGTCCTCGTCGCTCTCGCCCATGCCCGCGATCAGACCGGAGCAGGCGGACAGACCCGCCGCGTGGGCCTTTTGTACGGTATCGACCCGGTCCGCGTAGGTGTGCGTCTTGGTGATCTGACCGTACGTCGCCTCGGAGGTGTTGAGGTTGTGGTTGTACGCGTCGGCGCCCGCGTCCTTGAGGCGCTCCGCCTGGCCGTCGGAGAGCAGGCCGAGGCAGGCGCAGACCTCGACGCCCTCGTTCTGCTCCTTGATCGCCTCGATCGTCTTGCCGACGCGCTCCACGTCACGGTCCGTGGGACCGCGTCCGCTCGCCACGAGGCACACGCGCTTCGCGCCGCCCGCGACCCCGGCCGCGGCGGCCTGGGAGGCTTCCTCGGGCTTGAGCCAGGTGTACTTGAGGATCTCCGCCTTCGATCCCAGGCGCTGGGAGCAGTAGGAGCAGTCCTCCGGGCACAGCCCCGACTTGAGGTTGACCAAGTAGTTCAGCTTCACCCGCCGGCCGAACCACTGGCGGCGTACCTTGCCGGCCGCGGCCACCACGTCGAGCAGTCGGTCGTCGGAAGTCGCCAGTACGGCGAGTGCCTCTTCGCGGGTCGGCAGCTCGCGCCGCAGCCCCTTTTCCACCAGGGTGTTCAGCAGGTCCATGACGCCGATCCTGGACCACACGACCACTCACGGCCAAGGAGAGATCGCACAACATCGCCCGAACCGAGTGTGTGTATCACCACACCGGGTGCTCGCGCCTGGGCAGCTAGGGTCTAGAAACCGTCCGGCCGTGATCCGCCGGACGCCCCGTAGCAGGCCTGTGGACAGCCGACAAAACACGAGGACCCCGCCGATGCTCCAGCACCCCCCCGAGCCCGTGGACGTCTTCGCCTGGATCGACGAAGCGGAACGGGCCCGCGAGCGGGCCGGGCTCGTGCGGACGCTGCGTCCCCGTCCGGCTTCCTCGCCGCTGCTGGACCTCGCGAGCAACGACTACCTGGGCCTGTCCAGGCACCCCGAGGTCATCGCCGGCGCCGGGCGGGCCGCCGAGTGCTGGGGCGGCGGGGCCACCGGCTCCCGCCTGGTCACCGGCACCACCGAACTGCACGCCACGCTGGAGCGCGAACTCGCCGCGTTCTGCGGCTTCGAGGCCGCTCTGGTGCTTTCGTCCGGATACGCGGCCAACCTCGCCGCCGTCACCGCGCTGAGCGGCCGCGGGGCGCTCGTGGTCTCCGACGCGGGCAACCACGCCTCGATCGTCGACGGCTGCCGGCTGTCGCGCGCCGACGTCGCCGTCGTCGCGCACGGGGACGTGGACGGCGCACGCAAGACGCTGGCCGGGCACGAAGGCCGTTCGCTGCTGGTCAGCGACTCGGTGTTCTCCGTCGACGGGGACGCCGCCCCGCTCGCCGGCTACGCCGCGGCCTGCCGCGACGAGGGGGCCGCCCTGGTCGTGGACGACGCCCACGGGCTCGGCGTCCTGGGCGAGGGCGGCCGGGGCGCCCTGCATGCGGCCGGTCTCGCGGGCGCGCCGGGCGTGGTCGCGACGATGACCCTCTCGAAGTCGCTGGGCAGCCAGGGCGGCGCAGTGCTCGGACCGGCGAAGGTGATCCGGCACCTCGTCAACACGGCCCGGACCTTCATCTTCGACACCGGACTGGCTCCGGCCGCCACGGGCGCCGCGCTCGCCGGTCTGCGCCTGCTGGCGCGGGAACCGGAACGCGCCGCGCGGGCACGGGAGGTGGCCACTCTGCTGTACGGACGGCTCACTGCGTCCGGCCTGACCGCGGCCCGGCCGGACGCGGCCGTGGTGTCGGTACGGGCCCCGTCGGCTTCGGCGGCACTGCGCTGGGCCGCCGACTGCCGCGAGGCAGGTCTGTCCGTGGGGTGTTTCCGGCCGCCCTCGGTTCCGGACGGCATCTCCCGGCTGCGGCTGACCGCCCGGGCCGATCTCACGGGGGAGGAGATCAGTCGGGCCGTCGCGGTGATCCTGCGTACCGCACCCGCGGGAGCCACGGACCGCTGAGCGTCACGCCGGGGCGTCCGCCCTCACCGAGGCGAGGAAGCCGTCCCAGGCGGGTCCGGTGAAGAGCAGGGCCGGGCCCTCCGTCCGCTTGGAGTCGCGGACGGCCAGGAGACCGCCACTGAGGACGGCTGCTTCCACGCAGTTGTTCATTCCGGTACTGCGGCTGCTCCGCCGCCACCGCGCGCCGATCAGAAGTCCGCTGGTGGATAAGGGGGTTGCGGACACGGGGGTGCCTCCTTACGCGTCGTCAGCGATAGAGCTGATCAGATCCGACGAGTCCTGGGGCGGGAGGGCGTGCGCCTGGATGGTGCGGAACGCGGCGCTGTACGCCTCTAGGTCTTCCTTCCGCTCCAGGTAGAGGCTACTCGTCAAATGGTCGAGGACCACCACATCCAGATCGGCGATGTTCGGAAATGAGAAAATTACGAACGGTCCGGTCAGGCCGAGATGACCCCCCACGCTGAACGGCAGTACCTGTAGGCGCACTTGGGGCAGCCGTGCCACCTCCACCAGGTGCCGCAACTGCTCCCGCATCACCCCCGCCCCGCCGATCTGCCGGCGCAGCACCGCCTCGTCCAGTACCGCGCTCAGTTCGAGCGGGGGGTCGGCGCGCAGTACCGACTGGCGTGCCAGACGTACGTCGACCAGCGCGTCCACCTTCGGCTCCGGCAGCCCGCCCAGCGCGGCCCTGGTCACGGCGCGCGCGTACTCCGGCGTCTGCAACAGACCCGGAACCACCGAGAGTTCGACGGTACGGGCGGAGCGGGCCCCCGCCTCCAGGCTGATGAAGTCCCGGTATTCCTGGGGCAGCAGCCCCCGGTAGTCGTGCCACCACTGGCGGCCCGGCGCGCGGTCTGCCCCCGCCCCGGGGCCCGCCGCCGAGGCCCCCAAAGCCTCCAGCAGCGCCCGCTGCTGGGTGCTCACCACGTCCCCGTAGGCGTCGAGCAGGAGGCGGATGTCTGCCGTTTTCACGCCACTTCGACCCGTTTCGATGCGGCTGATTTTCGACTGGTGCCACCCCACCAACCGGGCGGCCTCACCACTGGTGAGACCACTGCGGTCACGGAGCGCACGCAATTCCTCGCCCAGCTTGCGGCGGCGTACCGCGGGGCCGTGCTGCATACCCGCTCTCCTTCCACCGGCACACCTCGCACCAGTCTGCCGTCCAAATACGCTCTTCCGTAGCAGAGTTCACCGCATCGAGCGACAGATATATGCATATCTTGGGGGAACGAAGGAAACGGCGGCACGATGGGTGCACTCTGACGCTCAGCGTAGATCCGGGGCGGCTGCGCCCCGGTGGGAAAGGGACGTCGCCATGGCAGATCACCAGGAAGCATCCGTCACTCTGCCGAGCGACCCGGCCGCGGTCGCCGCTGCCCGCCGGTACGTCGTGGAGGTGCTCGGTGAATGGGGACTGCCCGAGGAGTCCGAGACGGCCGACACCGTCCGGCTGATCGTCTCGGAACTCGCGACCAACGCGGTGCAGCACACCTTCGGCCAGTCGCCCACCTTCACCGTGGACGTCCACCTGGAGCGCGGAGAGTGGCTGCGGGTCGGGGTGACCGACAGCCATCCGCGCCGGCCCCGGCGGCTGCCGGCCGCCGTCCAGCAGGACAACGGCCGGGGGATGGTCATCATCCGCTGGCTCGCCGCGGAGGCGGGCGGCCGGCTCTCCGTCACGCCGACCGAGGACGGCGGCAAGACGGTGTGGATCGCACTGCCCTGGGCGGCGGGGGCCCCGGCGAGGACCGCCACCGGCTGTTGAGGGTGCCGGGCATCCGCCGGCCCGGCTGCGCCCGGGGCTGAGCGGGCCGGCCCCGCTCAGGCGATGCCGCGCTCCGTCGCGCTGCGTTCGATGCACAGCTCGTTGCCCTCGGGGTCGGCCAGCACGACCCAGCCGGCGATGCCGTCCTCGTCCCGGCGGTCGTCCACGACCCGCGCCCCGAGACCGACGAGCCGCTCGACCGTCTCGTCCCGGGTGCCCGTGGGCGGCTGGATGTCCAGGTGCACCCGGTTCTTCACCTTCTTTCCGTCGGGCACCCGGATGAACAGCAGGCCCGGCGCACCGGGCTGACCCGGCTCCAACTGGATCTCCTCGTCGCCCTCCACGCCGTCCTCGGCGATCGCGTAGCCGGTCACCTCGGACCAGAACCGCGCGACCTTCCAAGGGTCGAGGGCGTCGAACGTGATGTTGCGGACGGGGTTCAGCATGTTGACCTCCATGCGGCCTCGGTATGCGCAAGCCCGCGGAACTCGCCCACGGGTTGAACCGGACGCCTCCCGGAAACGTGGGTTAACCCGGCGGAAAAGTGCGGGTTCTACTCTGGCGCCCGCGTGCTTCCGCCAATGATCAGCCATGAGCCGGTAAAGCAGTGGTGATCGGACCGGAAAGTCTCTCCCTGTGTTGGGCAAGACATGCTTGGCACGGATATGCGCAGGTCAACAAAGTGTTGAAGCGGCTTAGGGTCTTCTTGGCGCGAAGTTGATCTTGTCCCGGAAACTTGGTGATACGTGTGCAACTGACACCGCACGAGCAGGAAAGACTGCTCATCCACGTCGCGGCTGATGTGGCCGAAAAGCGCAGGGCGCGCGGGGTGCGCCTCAACCACCCCGAGGCGGTGGCCCTGATCACCTCGCACATCCTCGAAGGCGCCCGCGACGGGCGGACCGTGGCCGAGCTCATGGCCTCCGGCCGCACCGTGCTGCGCCGCGAAGAGGTCATGGAGGGGATCCCCGAGATGATCCACGACGTCCAGGTCGAGGCGACCTTCCCGGACGGCACCAAGCTCGTCACTGTCCACGACCCCATCGTCTGAACGGGAGCACCCGCATGATCCCCGGCGAAATCGTCTTCGGGGACGGTCCGGTGCGCCTGAACGAAGGCCGCGCCATCACCCGTCTCACCGTGCTCAACGCCGCCGACCGCCCCGTGCAGGTCGGCTCCCACTACCACTTCGCCGAAGTCAACCCGGGCCTCGACTTCGACCGCGCCGCAGCCCACGGCCTCCGGCTCAACATCGCCGCCGGTACCGCCGTCCGCTTCGAGCCGGGCATCCCCGTCTCCGTCGAACTCGTCCCGCTGGGGGGCCTGCGCACCGTGCCGGGCCTGCGCGGGGAAACCGGAGGGCCGCTCGATGGCTGAGATCTCGCGCCGGACGTACGCCGACCTCTTCGGACCGACCAAGGGCGACCGCATCCGGCTCGCCGACACCGACCTCTTCGTGGAGATCGAACAGGACCTCAGCGGCGGCCCCGGACACTCGGGGGACGAAGCCGTCTTCGGCGGCGGCAAGGTCATCCGCGAGTCCATGGGCCAGGCCCGCACCACCCGCGCCGAAGGCGCCCCCGACACGGTGATCACCGGCGTGGTCATCCTCGACCACTGGGGCATCGTCAAGGCGGACCTCGGCATCCGCGACGGGCGGATCTGCGGCATCGGCAAGGCCGGCAACCCCGACACCATGGACGGGGTCGACCCCGCCCTGGTCATCGGCCCCGAAACCGAGATCATCGCCGGCAACGGGAAGATCGTCACCGCCGGCGCCATCGACGCGCACGTGCACTTCATCGCCCCCACCGTGATCGACGAGGCCCTCGCCTCCGGCATCACCACCCTCGTCGGCGGCGGCACCGGACCCGCCGAGGGTTCCAAGGCCACCACCGTCACCCCCGGACCCTGGCACCTGGCCAGGATGTTCGCGGCGCTGGAGGCCTACCCCGTCAACATCGGCCTGCTCGGCAAGGGCAACACCATGTCCCGCGAGGGCATGTACTCCCAGCTGCGCGGCGGCGCCCTCGGCTTCAAGATCCACGAGGACTGGGGGGCCACCCCGGCCGCCATCGACGCCTGCCTGACCGTCGCGGAGGAGACCGGCGCCCAGGTCGCCATCCACACCGACACGCTCAACGAAGCCGGGTTCGTCGCGGACACCCTCGCGGCCATCGCCGGGCGGACCATCCACTCGTACCACACCGAGGGCGCGGGCGGCGGCCACGCACCGGACATCATCACCGTGGTCTCCGAGCCGAACATCCTGCCCAGCTCCACCAACCCCACCCGGCCGCACACCGTCAACACCATCGAGGAACACCTCGACATGCTGATGGTCTGCCACCACCTCAACCCGGCCGTCCCCGAGGACCTCGCCTTCGCCGAGTCCCGCATCCGGCCGTCCACCATCGCCGCCGAGGACGTCCTGCACGACCTCGGCGCCATCTCCATCATCTCCTCCGACTCCCAGGCCATGGGCCGGGTCGGCGAGGTCGTGCTGCGCACCTGGCAGACCGCCCACGTGATGAAGAAGCGGCGCGGCTTCCTGCCCGGCGACGGCCCGGCCGACAACCACCGTGCCCGGCGCTACGTCGCCAAGTACACGATCAACCCCGCGATCGCCCAGGGCCTCGCCCGCGAGATCGGCTCGGTCGAGGTCGGCAAGCTCGCCGACCTGGTCCTGTGGACCCCCGCCTTCTTCGGGGTCAAGCCGGAGGTCGTCGTCAAGGGCGGCCAGATCGCCTACGCGCAGATGGGCGACGCCAACGCCTCCATCCCCACCCCGCAGCCCATCCTGCCCCGGCCCATGTACGGGGCCCTCGGGCGCGCGCCGGCCCTCAACTCGATCAACTTCACCGCGCAGGCCGCCCTCGACGACGGCCTGCCCGAACGGCTCGGTCTCGACAAGCAGTTCGTGGCCATCGAAAGCACCCGCAAGGTGAGCAAGACGGACATGCGCAACAACGAGGCCATGCCCAGGGTCGAGGTGGACGCCGACACCTTCACCGTCACCATCGACGGTGAGGTCGTGGAGTCGGCCCCGGCGGCGGAACTGCCCATGGCACAGAGATACTTCCTGTTCTGATGGGCGTCTGCCGATGAGCCTCGCCACGCTGCTCGTCCTCGCCGACGGCCGCTTCCCCGCCGGAGGGCACGCCCACTCCGGCGGGGCGGAGGCCGCCTGCAAGGCGGGCCGGATCCACGACGCCGCCACGCTCGCCGAGTTCTGCCGGGGCCGGCTGCACACCTCGGGCCTCGTCGCAGCCGCACTCGCGGCGGCCGCCGCCCACGGCCTCGACCCGGCGGAACTCGACGCCGCCGCCGACGCCCGCACCCCCTCGCCCGCGCTGCGGTTCGCCGCGCGGCGGCTCGGCCGGCAGCTGCTGCGCGCCGCCCGGGCCACCTGGCCGGCCGCCGAACTCGACGACCTCGCCGCAGCCTTCCCGCGCGGGGCCCACCAGCCCGTGGTGCTCGGCGTCACCGCGCGGGCCGCCGGGCTCGGGCCCCTGGACGCCGCGCACGTGGCGGCGTACGAGAGCGTCAGCGGTCCCGCCACCGCGACCGTGCGGCTGCTGGGCCTGGACCCCTTCGAGGCGAGCGCGGTACTGGCCGGCCTCGCCCCCGCACTCGACGCCGTGTCCGGGCGGGCCGCGAGCGCCGCCCTGCTGGCCCGTCACGAGGGCTTGGAGGCGCTGCCCGCCTCCTCCTCCCCGCTGCTGGACATCGCGGCGCAGGTCCACGCCGACTGGCCGGTCCGGCTCTTCGCCTCCTGACCGCCCCCCACCCAAGGAGAAACCATGCACCTCGACCACGGCGGGAGCTATCCCCACCGCCACACGCACAGCGCCGAGCCCGTACGGGCCGACGGCACGCGCCGCGCCCTGCGCGTCGGCCTCGGGGGACCGGTCGGCTCCGGCAAGACCGCCACCGTCGCCGCGCTGTGCCGGGCCCTGCGCTCCGAACTGTCCATGGCCGTCGTCACCAACGACATCTACACCCGCGAGGACGCCGAGTTCCTGCTCCGCGAGGCGGTCCTGCCGCCCGAACGGATCGCGGCCGTCGAGACCGGGGCGTGCCCGCACACCGCCATCCGGGACGACATCTCCGCCAACCTGGAGGCGGTCGAGGAACTGGAGGAGCACGTCGGTCCCCTGGACCTGATCCTCGTCGAGTCCGGCGGGGACAACCTGACCGCCACCTTCTCCCGGGGCCTGGTCGACGCCCAGATCTTCGTCATCGACGTGGCCGGCGGCGACGACATCCCGCGCAAGGGCGGACCCGGCGTCACCACCGCCGACCTGCTCATCGTCAACAAGACCGACCTCGCCCCGCACGTCGGCTCCGACCTGGACCGGATGGCCCGTGACGCCGCCGAGCAGCGCGGCGACCTGCCCGTGGCGTTCCAGTCCCTGCGCGGGCCCGAGGGCGTCACCCCGGTGGCCGACTGGGTGCGCGAACGGATCGCGGTCTGGGCCGTACGGTGACCAGCGCACCCCCCGTCGCCCCTGGGGCCCACGCTCCGGCGGGGCTGCGGGCCACCGCCCGGATCGCCGCCGTGGCCGACGGCCGGGGCGGCACCGCCCTGCCGCTGCTGGCCGGGGAAGGCCCGCTCGCGCTGCGCCGCACCCGCGGCGAGGGCGCCGAGGCCGGCGTGATGCTCGTCGGCGCGATGTCCGCACCGCTCGGCGGAGACCACCTGAGCGTCGAGGCCGACGCCGGACCGGGGGCCCGGCTGGGGCTCCGCTCGGCGGCGGCCACCCTGGCACTGCCCGGCCGGGGCGGCGCGCCCGCGCGGTATGACGTACGGCTGACGCTGGCCGAGGAGGCGGCCGTGCGCTGGCTGCCGGAGCCGCTGGTCTCCGTACGCGGCAGTGACCTGCGGGTGCGCACCCGCGTGGAACTCGCCCCCACCGCCAGGCTGCTGCTGCGCGAGGAGCAGGTGCTCGGCCGCACCGGGGAGGCACCGGGCCTGCTGCGCAGCCGCCTCACCGTCTCCCGTGGCGGCCGCCCGCTGCTCGACCAGGAACTGGCCTGCGGGCCGGGAGCCCCCGGTGGCTGGGACGGCCCGGCGGGACTCGCGGGCCACCGGGCGCTCGGCCAGCTCCTGGTGGTGGACCCGCAGTTCGCCGAGGCCCCGCCGACACCCGCGGTGCTGGGCGAGTTCGCGGCGGCGACCCCGTTGGCCGGGCCGGCCGTCCTGGTGACGGCCCTCGCCCCGGACGCGCTGCGGCTGCGGGAACTGCTCGACGCGGCCTGCGCGACGTACGGCTGGTAACGGGAGGGCGGACCTGGGGCGAACCGGACACCGCTCAGCGGTACACACTCGTCCGGATATCGGCTTGGCAAAGAACCGGACCGTGCACTGTCGCCCGCTCCCGGTCAGGCGCAAGGATCCCCCTGCACGTCAACGACCGAAACAGACCAACACGGCTGCCCGTGACGGCACATGACGCAGGGGGAACAACCACGTGATACGCACCGCGGCGCTGGGGAGCGCCGCCACTCTGATCACCGGCGCTCTGGCGGCGAGCCTGCTGCTCGCCCCGACCGCCGAGGCCGCTCCGGCCTCCGGTGACAACGGCTACAACGAGGCGATCGGCGTTCAGGTCGCCGCCGCCCGCGCCGCCCGCATCGGGATCGATTGGAAGGACTGCCCGGCCGACTGGGGCTTCGAGAAGCCGATCCAGTGCGGCTGGGTCAAGGTCCCGCTCGACTACGCCAAGCCGTACGGCAAGACCATCGACCTCGCCGTCGACCGTGCGCTGAGCACCGGCACCAAGGAAGAGCGCCAGGGCGCGCTCGTCTACAACCCCGGCGGCCCGGGCGGCTCCGGCATGCGCTTCCCGCGCCGGATCACCACCAAGTCCCCGCTGTGGGTCAACACCGCCAAGGCGTACGACTTCGTGGGCTTCGACCCCCGCGGCGTCGGCCACTCGGCGCCGATCTCCTGCGTCGACCCGCAGGAGTACGTCAAGGTCCCGAAGGCGGACCCGGTCCCGTCCAACGAGGCCGACAAGCGCGCCCAGCGCAAGCTCGCCGCGGAGTACGCGGACGGCTGCAAGGAGCGCAGCGGCGAGATGCTGCCGTTCATGACCACGCCGAACACCGCGCGTGACCTGGACGTCATCCGGGCCGCGCTCGGCGAGAAGAAGCTGAACTACCTCGGCGTCTCCTACGGCACCTACCTCGGCGGGGTCTACGCGACCCTGTTCCCGGGCCACGTGCGCCGCATGATCGTCGACAGCGTGGTCAACCCGGAGCAGGACAACATCTGGTACCAGGCCAACCTGGAACAGGACGTCGCCTTCCAGATGCGCTGGAACGACTGGGAGGACTGGGTCGCCAAGAACGACGCCGTCTTCCACGTCGGCGACACCCGCGCCAAGGTCGAGGCCAAGTGGCTGGAACTGCGGGCCAAGGCCAAGGCCAACCCGCTGGGCGGCGTGGCCGGTCCGGCGGAGCTGATCGGCTTCTTCCAGAGCGCCCCGTACTACGACTCTTCCTGGGTGCCCACCGCCCAGGCCCTGAGCGCGTACGTCGCCGGTGACGAGCAGCCGCTGATCGACGCGGTCACCCCCGACCTCGCCGACATCAAGGGCAACATCGCGACGGAGAACGGCAACGCCGTCTACACCGCGGTCGAGTGCGCCGACGCCAAGTGGCCCACCAGCTGGGCCAAGTGGGACCGGGACAACACCGCGCTGCACAAGAAGTACCCCTTCCTGACCTGGTCCAACGCCTGGATGAACCTGCCCTGCGCGACCTGGAAGTCCAAGCAGAGCAGCCCGATCGAGGTCGGCGCGAGCGCCAAGCGCGGTCTGCCGCCGGTCCTCGTCGTCCAGAGCGAGCGCGACGCCGCCACCCCGTACGCGGGCGGCGTCGAGATGCACCGCCGCCTCGGCGGTTCGCGTCTGATCACCGAGAAGAACGCGGGCTCGCACGGTGTCACCAGCCTGGTGAACCCCTGCATCAACACCCGGGTGGACAGCTACCTGCTGACCGGCAAGGTCGACGCGCAGGACGTGACGTGCGAGCCGCACGCCACGCCGGTCGCCCCGGCCCCGGCCACCGCCAAGTCGGCGGCCGTGTCCCAGGGCGCCGAGCTGGCGCCGCGTGAGGAGCTCCCGGCCGTCCGCTAGGTCGTCGGCAGCACCAGGCAGCACCAGGCAGCACCCGGGCACGAACACGGAGAAGGCTCAGCGCGTCCTGCGCCGGGCCTTCTTCCGTGCCTGCTCCTCCTCCGCCTTCACCTCGGCGGCGTACCGGTCGACGTATTCCTGGCCGGACAGCTCCAGGACCGCGTACATGATCTCATCGGTGACGGCCCGCAGGACCGCCCGCTCGCCTTCCAGGCCCTCGTACCGCGAGAAGTCCAGCGGCCGGCCGAAGCGGATCGTGACCCGCCGGATGTTGGGGATCTTCTGCCCCGGCGGCTGGATCTCGAAGGTGCCGACCATCGCGCAGGGCACGACCGGCACGCCCGCGCCGAGCGCCATCGCGGCCACGCCGACCTTGCCCTTGTAGAGCCGCCCGTCGTGCGAGCGGGTGCCCTCCGGGTAGATGCCGAGCAGCTCCCCCTTGGCGAGGACGCCGAGCCCCTCGCGCAGCGCCGCCCGTCCGGCGTCCTTGCCGGAGCGGTCCACCGGGATCTGGCCGGCGCTGCGGAAGAAGGCGGCCGTCAGCCGCCCCTTGACGCCCGGGCCGGTGAAGTACTCGGCCTTCGCCAGGAAGGTGATCCGGCGTTTGAGGATCGCCGGCATCAGGAAATGGTCGGAAAACGACAAGTGGTTGCCGGCGATGATCGCCGGGCCCTCCGGCGGGATGTTCTCCAGGCCCTCGATACGCGGCCGGAACAGCAGCCGCAGCAGCGGGCCGAGCAGCACGTGCTTGAGCAAGTGGTAGAACACCGGCCGTTTCCCTTCACCTGGCGGACACGTCAGGGTGGCGCACCCGGTGCCGGATGGGCAGATCACCTACTGCGGGAGGCCGCCAGCCCGGCGGTCAGCATGCCCAGCAGAACCCACACGAACCACAGCCAGCCGTTGCTGCCGAGCACCACGGAGTACGCCGCGACGGCCACCAGAGAGCCGAAGGTCAGCACGGCCATCGCCTTAACGGATCCGCTCATGCCCCATGGTGGCGCGGGGAGGGGCCGCCGCGCTACCGGCCACGCCCCTGGAGCGAGGCGAGATACGAGTTGTACGCCTCCAGCTCCTGGTCCCCGTTGCGCTCCGCCGCCCGGTCGGAACGCTTGGCGGCCCGCTGCTCCGAGCGGTACCACTGGTAGACCAGAGCGATCAGCACCAGCACCGAGGGGATCTCGCTGAAGGCCCAGGCGATGCCGCCGCCCCACTGCTGGTCGAGCAGCGCGTCGACGTGCAGGGAGGCCGGCGGGTTCGCGTACGACTTGATCATCGGCTCGCTGGCCATCATCAGCGCGATGCCGAAGAACGCGTGGAACGGCATGCCGGCGAACAGCTCCAGCATCCGCATCACGTAGCCGGGACGGTGCGGACCCGGGTCCACGCCCATGATCGGCCAGAAGAAGATCAGGCCTACGGCCAGGAAGTGGACCATCATCGCGATGTGCCCGGTCCTGCTCTGCATCAGGGAGTCGAACAGAGGGGTGAAGTAGAGGCCGTAGAGGCTGGCGATGAACAGGGGGATCGTGAACGCCGGGTGGGTGATCACCTTGAGGTAGCGGCTGTGCAACAGCATCAGCAGCAGCTCGCGCGGTCCCTTGACGCCCCGGGCGGCCGGCGGGAGCGCGCGCAACGTCAGCGTCACCGGAGCGCCGAGCAGCAGCAGGATCGGGGAAACCATGCTGATCACCATGTGCTGCACCATGTGCACGCTGAACATGACCATGCCGTAGTCGTTCAGCTTGGTGCACATCATCAGGGCCACGGTCAGCACACCGGCGGTGAAGGAGACGGTCCGGCCCACCGGCCACCCGTCCCCGCGCCTGCGCAGCCGCACCACGCCCCACAGGTACAGGCCGAGACCCAGCAGCGAGCCGATCAGGAAGAAGGCGTCGAAGGAGAACTCCAGCCCGCGCCCGAGAGTGAACGGCGGCAGGTCCATGTCCATGTCCATATTCATGTCCATGCCGTGACCGCTGTGATCCATGTGTTCACTCCCTTGACTGTGGCGCTCCACCACAGTAGTGCCGCCCCCGGACGCCGAAGCGTCCGGGGGCGGTGTCAGAAGGGGGGAAACATCACAGAACGGTCTCCGCCTCGTCGTAGCGCTCGACCGGGACCGTCTTGAGGCTCCGTACGGCGTCGGCGAGCGGCACCATCACGATGTCGGTACCGCGCAGCGCGGTCAGCATGCCGAACTCGCCCCGGTGTGCGGCCTCCACCGCGTGCCAGCCGAAGCGGGTGGCCAGGACGCGGTCGTACGCGGTCGGCGTGCCGCCGCGCTGCACGTGGCCGAGGATCACCGGACGGGCCTCCTTGCCGAGGCGGTCCTCCAGCTCGACGGCGAGCCGGTTGCCGATGCCGGCGAACCGCTCGTGGCCGTACATGTCGGTACCGCCCGACTCCAGCGCCATCGAGCTGCCCGGGGCGGGCTTGGCGCCCTCGGCGACCACGACGATGGCGAACCGCTTGCCGGCCGAGAACCGCTCGCCGACGATCGCGGTCAGCTCCTCGATGTCGAAGGGGCGCTCCGGCACGACGATGGCGTGCGCGCCCGCAGCCATGCCGGAGTGGAGCGCGATCCAGCCGGTGTGGCGGCCCATGACCTCGACGACCATCACCCGCTGGTGGGACTCGGCGGTGGTCTTGAGCCGGTCCAGGGCCTCGGTGGCGACCCCGACGGCGGTGTCGAAACCGAAGGTCACGTCGGTGGAGGCGATGTCGTTGTCGATGGTCTTGGGGACGCCGACGATGGGCAGGCCGCCCTCGGACAGCAGGTTCGCCGCCTTGAGGGTGCCCTCCCCGCCGATCGGGATGATCGCGTCCAGGCCGAGGTCCGCGAGGTGCCCCCGGGCCCGCTCCACGCCGTCGCGCAGGTGCGCGGGCTGGACGCGGGAGGAGCCGAGGATGGTGCCGCCGCGGGCCAGGATGCCGCTGACCGCGTCCAGGTCGAGCTTGCGGTAGTCGCACTCCAGCAGGCCACGCCAGCCGTCGTGGAAGCCGATCACCTCATCGCCGTGGTCGACGACGGCGCGGTGCACGACGGAGCGGATGACGGCGTTGAGGCCGGGGCAGTCGCCTCCGGAAGTGAGCACACCAATGCGCATGGCAGGAAGAACCCTTGCAACGTGGGCCGACGACCGGACCACGTCGTCCGGTTGGTACTGCCCGCCAGCCTACAAGCGGATTCCCACCGGACTGAACCATCCTCCACATGCTGGTCACATCCGTCGTACGAACGCACGCCGGCCCGGACCCCCCAAGGGGAATCCGGGCCGAACGGGGCGTGACGGACGCGTTACGCGGGCTGCGTGGCCGCCGCGATGCGCTCGTCGCGCAGCGCCTCGTACCAGCGGTCGTCGAGGCCCGGCAGCGCGTTCACATCGAGGGCCAGCTTCAGCAGCAGGTCCGCGATCTGCGGGTTGCGGGCCATCACGGGACCGTGCATGTAGGTACCGAACACGGTGTCGTTGTACGCGCCTTCGGTGCCGTCGCCGGTTCCGTTGCCCCGGCCCAGCCGGGTGCGGGCGAAGGGCTTGGCCGTCGGACCGAGGTGGGTCACGCCCTGGTGGTTCTCGAAGCCCGTCAGCGGGGGCAGGTTCAGACGCGGGTCGATGTCGGCGAGGACGTCGCCGACGCACCGCTCGCCCTCGCCGCGGACCGTGACCACGTCCAGCAGGCCCAGGCCCTGCTGGCGCTCGCCCACGTCGTTGACGAACTCGTTGCCGAGGATCTGGTACCCGGCGCAGACCGAGAAGACGATCGCCCCGTTCGAGACGGCCCGCTCCAGGCCGCCGTCGCGCAGCAGGCGCTCCGCCGCCAGGCGCTGCGGCCGGTCCTCGCCACCGCCGATCAGGTAGATGTCACCGGAGGTGGGAATGGGCTGGTCGCTGCGCACGTCCACGCGCTGCACGTCCAGGCCGCGCTGGCGCGCCCGGCGCTCCACCACGAGGGCGTTGCCCTGGTCTCCGTACGTGCTGAGCAGGTCCGGGTAGACCCACACCAGACGCAGACTGTTGTCGCTCATGCTCTTGTGTCCTCTGGAGGTATGAGTACTAGTTGCCGACGCGGCGGCGCACGTCCTGGAATGCGGTGTAGTTGGCGATCAGCTCGATCTGTCCGGGCGGGGCGAGCTGCACGGCCTCGTCCAGGGTCTCGCAGACGCGGAAGTCCAGGCCCGCGACCTCCAGGCGCACCGCGAGGTCCAGCTTGCGGTCGCCGATCACGAAGATGGGGTGCCCGGCCAGGCGCGGGTAGTCCACGTCCCAGAGCCAGGAGGTGTCCGTGCCGTCGGCGCCGCGCGCGTTGACGGACAGGATCACCGGCGTCGGCGGCGGGTCGATCAGCGAGAACGTCTCCAGCCAGCCCGCCGGGTTCTTGGCGAGCAGCAGCCGCAGCTCACGGCCCTGGAAGGAGACCACGTCGTAGCGGCCGGCGACGGCCTGCACCTGGTACATCCGCTCCAGCGCGACCTGCGGCGGGACGCCGAAGACGGCTGCGACGGCGGCCGAGGTGGCGGCGTTGGCCTTGTTGGCACGGCCGGGCAGCTGGAGGTGGATCGGCCAGGCGCTTCCGTGCGGGTCCAGTACGTGGTCGCCGGAGAGCACCCAGCTGGGGGTGGGGCGGCGGAAGCCGCACTCGCCGCAGAACCAGTCGTCGCCCGGGCGCTGCATGACGCCACCGCAGGAGGGGCACGACCAGGCGTCGTCCTTCCACTCCTGGCCGGCCGCGACCCACACCACGTTCTGCGAGGAGGACGCGGACCACACGATCAGCGGGTCGTCGCAGTTGGCCACGATGACGGCCTTCGAGCCCTGGAGCCCCTCGCGCCACTTCTCGGCCAGCATGCGGGTCTCGGCCGCGCGGTCCAACTGGTCGCGGGAGAGGTTGAGCAGGGCGATCACCTTGGGGGTCACGTCCCGGGCCACTCCGGCCAGGTACTTCTCGTCGACCTCGATGACGCCGTACTTGGCGTCCGAGCCGCCCGCCAGCGCGGAGGTGATCCCGGCCGGCATGTTCGCGCCCAGCGCGTTGGAGACCACCGGACCGCTGGCCCGCAGCGCCTCGGCGATCAGGCGGGTCGTCGTGGTCTTGCCGTTCGTCGCGGAGACGAGGACGACGTCGAGATGCTGCGCCAGCGCGCCGAGGAGATCGGGGTCCAGCCTGAGTGCGACCTTGCCACCGATCACCGATCCGCTTCCGCGTCCCGCGGCCCGCGACACCGCCGCCGCGGCCTTGCCCGCCGTCACGGCCAGCTTGGCCCGCGGCGAAAGCGGCTCCGTGTTGCCTGCCATCGTCCCTTGTCCTCCTTGCGTCGGTCGGCCCCAGCCTATCCAGTACCTGCCGGGGCCTTGACCGCGGCGCCCCAGGGGCGGCGCGGATCTGCTCATATCTTCGCCCGTCGTACGCTTACGGCCATGCGACAGCGCCCCATCCCCGGCACCACCGGACTCGTCCGCACCATGAGCCTGCTGGGCGATCCGGTGCTCCACTCGCCGTGCGCCGAGGTCACCGGGTTCGGACCCTCCCTCGACCGGCTCATCGAGGACATGTTCGCCAAGATGTACGCGGCCCAGGGCGTCGGCCTCGCCGCGAACCAGATCGGGGTCGGGCAGCGGGTGTTCGTCTACGACTGCCCCGACGACGAGGACGTCCGCCACGTGGGACACGTGGTCAACCCCCGCCTGGTGAGCGCCGACGGGGACGAGTTCCGCGGCCCCGAGGGCTGCCTGTCGCTGCCCGGCCTGGAGGCCGGCACGGTCCGCTTCGACCACGCCGTCGTCGAGGGGGTCACCTCCGACGGCGCGCCGGTACGGATCGAGGGCACCGGGTTCTTCGCCCGCTGCCTCCAGCACGAATGCGACCACCTGGAGGGCACGGTGTACGCGGACCGGGTCACCGGACTGCGGGCGCGCCGGCTGCGGCGGGCGATCGGCAAGACGGCGTGGGGCGCGCGCGGACTCCTGGCCCTGGGCCGCGAGTCCTGACGGGAGGCGGTCCGCCCGCAGAGGCCGGGCCGCGGCCGGGACCGGGCCGCACTCAGAAGCCGGGCCCGCCCAGGCGGTTGCCGGCCGTGGCCAGGCGGCCCCACAGCAGGTCGGTCAGCGCGGCCACCAACTCGGCGCGTTCGCAAGGGCGTTCGCCGAGCCACCAGTCGCCCGCCGCGTGCATCATGCCGACGATGCCGTGACCCCACACCCGGGCCAGGCGCTCGGAGCCCGGGCCGAGGTCGACGCGTTCGCCGATGACCTGCGCCAGCTCCTCGCCGAGGCGGCGCAGCAGCGGGGCCGAGTGCAGGCCGACGTCGAAGCCGCGTTCGGCGGACTGGGAGTCCTCCGCGGGGTGCATCAGGAACCGGTACACCTGCGGCCGGGCCTCGATGGCCGCGAGGTAGGTGTCGAGCGTGGACTCCACCCGGCTGCGGCGCTCGGCCGGGGCGTCCAGTGCGGCCCGCAGCGAGTCCAGCAGGGCGTCGGTGTGCCGGACGGCGAGCGCCTGGTAGAGGCCGGCCTTGTCGCCGAAGTGGCGGTAGAGGATGGGCTTGGTGATGCCCGCCTCGGCCGCGATGGCGTTCATCGAAGCCTTGGGTCCGTCCCTGAGGACGACGCGGTCGGCCGCTTCGAGCAGCTCCCGCCTGCGGCGCTCGGCCGCTCCCGGTTCGCCGGCCTGCTGCGTGGTCTCCATGACGTGTTTGTCTCCCCGCCCTTGCGATGTGCGTGACGCCCACGCAACGTAACACCCCGCACACCCTGCCGATCGAACCGGAGGTGCTCCCGTGGCCGGTCGGCGCCCCGCTTGACAGTGCTTACTCGTCGGTAACAGACTGGCGCCGTGGCTGGTTACCGCAGGTAACGGCCTGCCGGTGACGGTGACGGGTACGTACGTGAAACAGCTGGAGGGGACATGGCGGAGTTCACCATGGAGCTCAACGACGACCAGAAGCAGGTGCGCGACTGGATCCACGGGTTCGCCGCCGACGTGATCCGCCCCGCGGCCGCCGAGTGGGACGAGCGCGAAGAGACCCCGTGGCCCGTCATCCAGGAAGCGGCCAAGGTCGGGATCTACTCCCTCGACTTCTACGCCCAGCAGTTCTTCGACCCGACCGGCCTCGGCATCCCGATGGCGATGGAGGAGCTCTTCTGGGGTGACGCCGGCATCGCCCTGTCGATCGTCGGCACCGGCCTCGCGGCCATCGGCGTCCTCGCCAACGGCACCGAGGAGCAGATCGGCACCTGGATCCCCCAGATGTACGGCGACGCGACCGATGTCAAGGTCGCCGCCTTCTGCTCCTCCGAGCCGGACGCCGGCTCCGACGTCGGGGCGATGCGCACCCGCGCCGTCTACGACGAGGCCAAGGACGAGTGGGTGCTGAACGGCACCAAGACCTGGGCGACCAACGGCGGCATCGCCAACGTCCACATCGTCGTCGCCGTGGTCGACCCCGAACTGGGCACGAAGGGCCACGCGTCCTTCATCGTGCCGCCGAACACCCCCGGCCTGTCCCAGGGGCAGAAGTTCAAGAAGCACGGCATCCGCGCCTCGCACACCGCCGAGGTGGTGCTCGAGGACTGCCGCGTCCCCGGCTCCTGCCTGCTCGGCGGCAAGGACAAGCTGGACGAGCGCCTCGCGCGGGCCCGGGAGCGCGCCAAGGCGGGCGGCGGCGAGCGGCTCAAGAACGCCGCCATGGCCACCTTCGAGGCATCCCGCCCGGCCGTGGGCGCCATGGCCGTCGGCACGGCGCGCGCCGCCTACGAAGTCGCCCTCGACTACGCGATGGCCCGGACCCAGTTCGGCCGTCCGATCATCGACAACCAGGGCGTGGCCTTCCAGCTCGCGGACATGCGCACGCAGATCGACGCGGCCCGGCTGCTGGTGTGGCGGGCCTCCTGGATGGCGGTGGCGGGCAAGCCGTTCACCTCGGCGGAGGGGTCGATGTCGAAGCTCTTCGCGAGCGAGGTCGCCAAGAAGGTCACCGCCCAGGCGGTGCAGATCCTCGGCGGCAACGGGTTCACCCGGGAGTACCCGGTGGAGCGCATGCACCGAGACAGTGCCATCTACACCATCTTCGAGGGCACGAGCGAGATCCAGCGCCTGGTGATCGCCCGCACGCTCTCCGGGATGCCGATCCGCTAGGGCCAGGGCCTGCGGCCGCCCCGTCCCCCGCGCGGGGGACGGGGCGGCCGTCGTTCAGCTGGTCGCGGCGCCGATCACGACCAGCGCGACGATCGCCAGCGCGACCAGGACCATCGGTGCGGCGATGACCAGCGCGGCGGGCCGCTGCCAGAGCGGCTTGCCCGGGTCGAGCGGGGGCCGGAAGCCGCCCACCGGAGGGGCGAGCTTGCGGAAGGCGGACCGGGGCACCAGGTTGACCAGCACCGTCAGCGGCGTGATGAACAGCGAGGCCGGACCCCACCACCCCTGCCACAGGGTCTTCGCCGACATGTCGCGCACGACGGCGGTACCGCAGTCACGGCAGAAGGGGCCGTGCGTGCTCAGGAACCGCATCATCAGCACCAGACCCTGGTGCCCGCGCACCGTACCGGGCGCGGCCGGCTGGGCGCCGCACACGCGGCACGCGTACCCGGGCTGCTGCGGGTACTGGGGCTGCTGCTGGTAGGCGGCGTAGGGGTTGCCGTGCGGTATCCCCTGCTGCGGCTGCGGCTGCTGCTGCGCGTACGGGTTGTGCTGCGCGGCCGCGCCCTGCTGGGGCGCCGTGCCGTACGGGTTCTGCGGGACGGCGCCCTGTTGCTGCTGCGGTGGCGGAGTGGCCATGGAGGTTCCCCTGGAAGACGTGGTGGCATCACCGGGCGCGGTGATCACGGCACCCTAGCCCGACTTGTCAGGAACGCAGCAACCGGGCGAGGGCGCGGCCGAACAGGAGCCGGCCGGCGACCGCCAGCGCCGGGTCGAAGAACCGCCCGAGCCCCCGCACCCGCAGTTCCTCGCGCCAGTGCACCTCAGCGCCGGCCGGCCCCAGCGGCCTGACCTCGATCTCCGCCCAGCCCAGGACGACGCGCCCGCGCTTGTCGAGACGCACCAGCCCCGCCGAACCCGTCGTCGGCGGCCGCCAGACGGTGACTTCCATCGGGTCGTCGAAGGTGACCCTCCCCACTCCCGTGCGCGCCGTGAAGCGCGTTCCGACGCGCGTGGGCGGCGCCGTTTCGACGGTCGTGCGGGTGAAGGGGACCTGCGCCCCGTGGCGCGCCCAGTCCGTGAGCCTCAGCCAGGCCTCGGCGGCCGGCAGACGAGTGCGGTGAACGATCCGGATCGGCGGCATGAGCGCATGGTAATCGGGCATACACACCGTGAACTCGACCGCGAATATGGGTTCCGTCAGGGGGCGGCGATCAGTAATACTCACCGCCACCGTGGATCGCGGATCAGACCGGGTGACCACCGGCCCTCCCGCCCCACACTGCGAGGAGGTGCGCCATGTGCTCCCACCAGCCCCCCTGCCCGTCCGCCGACAGCGCCGATCACGACGCTGCCCGCACGGTGGCCTTCCACCCCGAACAGGGTTGGAGCCTGCTGTGCAACGGTCTGGTGGTGTTCGACGACACCGGGGAGCTGCTCCCCGACGGCCGTACGGTGGAGCCCCGCCGACCGGCCCTGGTCTGAGCCAGGAGGCAGCATGCGCCAGCAGCTGATCCGCAAGCCCGTCCCCAAGCCCGCCCCCCGAGACCTGGACCTGCGCACCCCGTCGGGCAGGCCCCTCCCGTACTGACGGCGGCCTGCCTGACGCTACGGGAGACGGGGACCGCGGCGGCCCGCGCTCATGCGGTGGCCGCCGCCGCGCCGCCCCGGAAGGCGCTCTCGAACGCGGCGTCGCCGATCGCCGCGCGGGCCTGCCGCTCGCCCTCGTCCCGCAGGGCCGTCAGGGACGGGGAGCCCATCTGCGGGCGCCCCACGGTGCGCCACCAGGCGTGCCCGGTCCCCAGCAGGCGCGCCGCGAGTTCGCCGTCGCCCAGCCCCGCCACGGCCGCCGCGAGCACGTCCAGGCCGAGCGCGATGCCGAAGCGGTCGCCCAGCAGCCGCTTGCCGGACAGCATGGCCCGTACGTGGCGGGCCGCCTCCCCGTGGTTGCCGACGCCCAGCGCCGCGACGGCCAGGATGTAGTCGGCGTAGGCCCTCAGCCAGCGCTCACCCAGCTCCGCACACGCCTCGCGCAGCCCCCGCGCCTCCTCGGCCGCCTCCTCGAACCGCCGCTCGTCGCAGAGCGCGTAGCCGGAGGCCAGCCGGCACAGCAGCCAGCCCGTCCCGTCCGTCCGGCCGCCGTGGGCGGCCCGCGCCCGGGGTCCCGCCAGCGCGAGCGCCCCCACCGGGTCGCCCGGCATCATCACCGAGACGGCACGCAAGTAGGCGGCGCGCAGCTCCGGTTCGGGGTCGCCGAGCCGGGCCGCCTCGCGGGCGCACCGCCGGCCCAGCTCCTCGGCCGCGTCCATGTCGCCCTGGAGCAGCGCCGTCAGGCCGAGCGTCCACACCGCCTGGGTGTACGCCGGCCCGGTGCGGGGGCCGCAGGCGAGCGCCCGTTCCAGGAAACCGCGGCCCTCGTGGACGTGGCCGCAGGCGAACCAGAAGAACCAGAGCGCCCCGGCCATCTCCTGGGCCGCCGCCGGATCGGTCCGCAGCAGGTGCTCCAGGGCCGTGCGCACCTGCGCGTGCTCCGCGCTCATCCTGCGGTACCAGTCGACCTGCCCCGGGCCCAGCCAGCCCCGCTCCGCCGCGTGGGACAGCGCCGCGTACCAGTGGGCGTGCCGGTCCGCGACCGTGCGCACCTCCCCGAGTTCGGCCAGCCAGTCGCGCCCGTACTCGCGGATCGTGTCCAGCATCCGGTACCGGGCTCCCGCGCCGCGCTCCTCGGTCCGCCGGACCACGGACTTGGCCACCAGAGCGGCCAGTACCCGCTCCACCCTGGCGGCGGGCAGCGGGCCGCCCGCGCAGACCGTCCGGGCGGCGGCCACGTCGAAGTCCCCGGTGAACACCGAGAGCCGGGCCCACAGCAACCGTTCCACCGGGGCGCACAGCTCGTGGCTCCAGCCGATCGCGGTCCGCAGGGTCTGGTGGCGGGGCAGCAGCGCATGCGTGTCGGCAAGGACCTCGAACCGCGCGTCCAGCCGCCGCACCATCTGCTCCAGCGTCCACAACCGCATCCGCGCGCCCGCCAGTTCCAGGGCGAGCGGGATCCCGTCCAGCCTGCGGCACACCTCGGCCGCCAGCAACATCCGTTCGGGGTCCCGGAACGCTTCGGCGGTCTCGGGCATCGCGGCCTCGGCGCGGGCGCGGAACAGGGCGAGGGCGTCGCTGTCCGGTTCCTCGCAGGGCAGGGGGCGGACCTCGAAGACCACCTCGCGGGGGCTGCCGAGCGGTTCGCGGGAGGTGACGAGCACCGTCAGACCGGGCGCGGACTGCAGCAGTTCACCGACGAGGTGGCGGCATGCGGGGATCAGGTGCTCGCAGGTGTCGAGGACCAGGAGCAGTTCCTTGTCGGCCATCCACGCGCACAGTTCCTCGTCCAGGGGGCGCGCGGAGTGGTCCGCGAGTCCGACGGCGTGCGCCACGGTGGTGGTGAGCAGGCCGGGATCGCGCAGCGGTGACAGCTCGACCCACCAGACCCCGTCGCGCCGGGGCCGTCCGCTCGCGGCGGCCCGGAGGGCCAGCCGGGACTTGCCGACGCCGCCGACACCCGTGAGGGTGACCAGTCGGTGCAGGCCCAACAACGCCGACATATCACCCAGTTCGCGCTCCCGTCCGATGAACCCGGCCGGTTCCGGCGGCAGGTTTCCCGGCACGGCGCGAGGGTCTGGCCCAGGGGCGCTACCTGCGGAGTGTGCCTGATTGTTGTTGACCGAGTACTCACCGAACACGGATGTATTGTGCGTGATCTTCTTTCACGGCCACGCCGTTCGCGTCGGAATCACCACCGGATCTCAAGTTCACCGCTCAGCCGGCGAGGACGGTCCGCCGCTCGGGGGTGAAGGCGCCCCAGTTGCCGTCGGGCAGTCTGGCCCGCAGTTTCAGGGACCAGACCGTACCCGCCGGCTCGGTCACCGTCAGCCGGTGCACCACCGTTCCACGGGGAACCGCACCGGCCCCGAACTGGATGACGGTGACGGGCTGTCCGTTGACGTAGAGCTGGTACTCGGTGGTCTCCTGCCCGGTGTCGGGAGCAGTCCAGGAAAGGGTGACGGTGCCCGGGGACGCCGCCGCGGTGAAGCCGGACGGCGCGGTGTCCGGCCCCCGGGCCGGGTCGGCGGCCGTGGTCACCTCGGCGAGGGGGCCGTCCGGGGAGGAGTTGTCGGAGCCGTCCCGGGCCCGGACCGTGAAGCCGTAGCGGGTGCCGGGCTGGAGGCCGGTCAGGGTGGCGGAGGTCTCGCCGGGGCCGGCCGTGTGGATCCGGACGCCGCCCTGGTAGATGTCGTAGGCCGTCACGCCGGTGTCGTCGCTCGCCGGCGCCCAGTTCAGCCGGGCCGTCCGGGGGCCTTCGGCACGGCCGGTGGTGGTGGCCGGGGCGGTGGGCGCCCGGTGGTCCTCGGCCCGGGCGGCCGGCGTGGTGACGCGGGCGGCCGCGCTGAGGGGGGAGCGGTGCCCGGCCGCGTCCTTGGCCCGGACGGCGAAGGCGTAGGCGGTCAGCGGGCTCAGTCCGGTGACGTCCACCATCGTCTTGTCGGCGGGCAGGTCCCGGACCAGCCGGTCCGCCTGGAACAGCTGGTAACCCGTCACGGCGCTCCCGCCCGAGGCGGCTTCCCACATCACGTGGACGGAAGTCGCGCTGCCGGCCTGGGCGGTGATGCCGACCGGGGTGCGCGGCGACCGTGCCCCGCCTCCCGAGCAGGCGTTCAGGGCCAGGCAGAGGGCGAGCGCGGCGGTGGTCCGCCCCAGGGGGTGTCTCGCGGGATCTCGCACGGGGAACGCCCTCCGCCGCCTGCTCGTAAAGGTCTAGACATATATGGCACGGCCCGACGCGGCCCGGCAAGTCCCGGGCGCCGTACACCTCAGGTGGGTCACACAGGGTCAACACCCGTACGGCGGACGCGTGTTTCGCCCGAAGGGCCCCTCCTCTGCGCCACCATGGCGGCGCCCGAAGGAGGCTTCGATGGTGATTTCCCTCTCCGTGATCGTCCTGCTCCTCGTCCTCGCGTGGATCTTCCTGCGCGGCGGGGGCCTCAAGTTCTCCCACGCACTCGTCTGCGTCCTGCTCGGCTTCTACCTCGCGAGCAGCAGCATCGCCGCGACCATCCACAGCGGGCTCGCCGCGACGGCGAGCGTGGTCTCCGGCCTCAACCCCTGAAACCCCCGGAACCCCGGATCCCGGGGCCCCAGGGTCCCTGGATCGCGCCCGGCGACCGACTGTTGCGCGTTCGTGAATCATCCGGCTCCTCCATGGACTCCTCCCACGGTTCGACCTAGCGTCTGGCGGCGGCGCGATGTCAGACGTGGTGTCAACACAACCGATGGGAACGGAGGAAGTCCGGATGTTCCGAAGAGCGCTGAACTGCGCCGCGGTCCCCGCCGTCGCCGTCTTCGTGGCGATGTACGGGATCTCACCGGCGCAGGCCGAGGAGATACCCCAAACCCCCGGCCACCGCCTGGTCAGCCAGTACGACGGCGCCCCGGCCGCCGCCGTCGCGCTGCCCGGCCAAGCCCCGCCGCAGCACCCCTACCTCGCGCCCAACGGCCGCAGCGGCATGCACTCCGACGCCGCGGGCAGTGCCACCTCGCCCTGGTCCGGGCCGCTCGGCAAGAACCCGGAGGTGAGCAGCGAGAAGATCGCCGCTCTGGGCGGCGAATGCGCCACCACCACCTTCGACAAGGCCGGCCGGCTGGTCACCGTCTGCGGCACCTTCTCCGGCTTCAAGGTCGAACTCCTCGATCCGCACACCCTCGCCCCCCTGGCCGAACACCAGCTCCCGCAGCGTTCCTCCACCGTCGAGACCATCACCTCCCTCGACTTCTCGAAGATCTTCAAGGACACCTCGGGCGGCGCCTACTTCTACCTGGACGACCAGGACCGCGCCGTGCTGGCCGACTCCCGCCAGCACATCCTGCGCCTCGCCCATTCCCAGAACCCCGACGGCAGCTGGAAGTTCACCGTCGACGCCGACTGGGACCTCACCGGGCAGGTCCCGCACGACTGCGTCGGCTGGACCAGCCTGTGGCCCAGCGGCACCTGCGATCCCGTCACCTCCGTGATGCCCGACTGGGACGGCCGCATCTGGTGGGTCACCCGTCAGGGACGCGTGGGCACGGTGGACCCGGCCACCTCGCAGATCCGCTCGATCCGGCTCCAGGGGGAGGAGATCCAGAACTCCTTCTCCGTCGCCGAGGACGGCGTCTCCATCGTCACGGACCACGCGCTGTACAGCTTCCGCGCCGCCGCCGACGGCACCCCCGAAGTCCAGTGGCGCCAGACGTACGACCGCGGGACGGGAACCAAACCCGGCTCCGTCAACCAGGGTTCCGGCACCACCCCGGACCTCTTCGGTGACGGCTACGTCGCCATCACCGACAACGCCGCGGACCGGATGAACGTACTGGTCTACCGGCGGGGGGTGGACGTCCCGGCGGACCGGCGGCTGGTCTGCAAGGTCCCGGTGTTCGGCTCCGGCGCCTCCACCACCGACAACTCCCTGATCACCTGGGGCAACAGCATCATCGTCGAGAACAACTACGGCTACGAGAACCCCACCAGCCTGCTGCTGGGCAAGTCGGTCGTCGGGGGAGTCAGCCGCATCGACGTCCGCCCCGACGGGAGCGGCTGCGACACGGTCTGGCAGAGCGCCGTCCGCTCTCCCTCCGTCGTACCCAAACTGTCCACCGGCAACGGGCTGCTGTACTTCTACGAGAAGGAGCCCAACGTCTGGGGCATCGACGCCTGGTACCTCACGGCGGTGGACTTCCGCACCGGTGAGCGCCGCTGGCGTCAGCTGACCGGCACCGGACCCCTGTACGACAACAACTGGGCGCCGATCACGCTCGGTCCCGACGGTACGGCCTACGTCGGCGTGTTCAACGGGATCGTCGCGGTCCGCGACGGAGGCTGACGGGCCGGGCGGCGGGCGCCGGGCGGCGGGTAGGACGGTCCGGCGGGGGGCGGGGGGCGGGGGGCGGGGGGCGGGTGGCGGGCGGTGGGCTGCCCCGTGTCCGTGGCGTGCCGCCCGTCACCCGCCGTGCCGCCAGAGCGGGTGTTCGCGCTCCGCCCAACGCCGGTCGACGGAACCCGTGCGCAGGCCGCGCCGGGCTTCCGGATCGCGCAGGGCCATGCCGATGTGCCCGGCGACGACGATGCCCAGCGTCAGGGCCAGCCAGTCGTGCACGAAGGTGGCACCGGTCCGCAGGACCAGCGGGGCGAGCCCGGTCAGCCACATCAGCAGCCCGGTGCCCAGCATCACCAGCACCGCCCCGGCCAGCCAGCCCGCGTACACCTTCTGCCCGGCGTTGAACTTCCCGGCCGGCCGCTCGCCACTCCGCCGCAGGGCGCTGCGCAGCCACACCCCGTCGTGCGGACCGAACCGCCCCAGGCGGCCGAGGTCGGCGCGCAGGGCACGGGACGCCAGGCCGAACAGGACCGGGACCAACAGCAGCAGCCCCGACCACTCGTGAACGGTGACGACCAGACGGCGGCGCCCCACCAGCTCCGCGAGCTGCGGCAGGTAGAGGCACCCCGCGGAGGCCACGCACACGCCCATCAGGACGGCCGTGGCGCGGTGGACCCACCGCTGGGCCCTGCCGAACCGGCGTACCCGCACGGGCGTTTCAGACAGTAGGGGCATCATCGCGTCCGTTCGATCGGCCGACCCACGCGTCGACGTCATAGCCGAGCCGCTCCCAGTAGCCGGGTTCCACCTCGTCGGTGACGGTGATGCCCGAGAGCCACTTCGCGGACTTGTAGAAGTACATCGGGGCCACGTACAGCCGTGCCGGCCCGCCGTGGGCGTGGCCCAGCGGCTCGTCCTGCATCCGCAAGGCCACCATCACGTCGTCCCGGCGCGCCTGGGGGAGGGTGAGGCTCTCGGTGTAGGCGCCGTCGAAGCAGCTGAACCGGATGGCGCGCGCCTGCGGCCGTACGCCTGCGGCGTCGAGCAGCCGTGACACCGGGACGCCCTCGAAGGCGGTACCCGGTACGCGCCAGCCGGTGACGCACTGGACGTCCCGCACCACACGGGTCTGCGGGAGCCGCCGCAGCGCGTCGAGATCGTACGTGGCCGGGCGCTCGACCAGGCCGTCGACGGTCAGCCGGTAGTCGGCGGGACCGCGTTCGGGCACCGAGGAGGCGACCGAGTAGTACCGGAACCCGCCGCCGTTCGGCAGCAGCCCCGTGAGGCCCGTCGGATCCTTGTCGGCCGCCGCGCCGAGTGCGGATTCCAGGGCGCGCTGCAGAACGGGCGCACCCAGCAGCCCGGCGGCGCCGAGCCCGACCATGCCGAGGACCAGTCGTCGGCCCAGGGGCGTGCCGGTCTCGTCGGGGTCGGGGTCCGCGAGTGGCGGTGTCGGGCCGGTCTGCTCTGTGCTCACGCACCGATTCGACCATCGCCCGGCGCCGGCCACCAGGGGAAACGGCGCGTCGTCAGACTTCCGTCACATCCGGCTGCGAAGGCCGCCCCGGCCGGGCAGGAGCCGAGGCCCTGCCCGGCGGGGCTCCGGCTCGGCCGGGCAGGGCGTCGGCACACCTGGAACCGACGGGCCGTCAGGTCAATCGTCCCGGACTATTGACTCTTGTGGCGGCAGTCGGGATTCTCGGTTGACCTTGCGCGGGACATGACAATCCACCCGCCGTCCGCCGACCGGAGACATGGTGATCACCGTGACCCGACAGCCGCACAGCGGAGGCAGGCCGATCGCGGTCCTGTCCCTGCTCCTGGCCATGCTCGCCATGGTCCTCGGCCCCACCCAAGGGGCCGCCGCGGCCGACCCCGGCTGGTGGGACCCCGTAGCCCGGCCGGCGCCGGACTCCGCCGTCAACGTCACCGGCGAGCCCTTCAAGGGCACCGACGCGCAAGGCAACGTACGCGGCTTCGTCGACGCCCACGACCACATCATGGCGAACGAGGGCTTCGGCGGCCGCCTCATCTGCGGCAAGGCCTTCTCCGACCTCGGTGTCGCCGACGCCCTCAAGGACTGCCCCGAGCACTACCCCGACGGCTCGCTCGCCGTCTTCGACTTCATCACCAAGGGCGGCGACGGCAAGCACGACCCCACCGGCTGGCCCACTTTCAAGGACTGGCCCGCCCACGACTCCCTGACCCACCAGCAGAACTACTACGCCTGGATCGAACGCGCCTGGCGCGGCGGCCAGCGGGTGCTCGTCAACGACCTCGTCACCAACGGGGTCATCTGCTCGGTCTACTTCTTCAAGGACCGCGGCTGCAACGAGATGGACGCCATCCGCCTCGAAGCGCAGAAGACGTACGACATGCAGGCCTTCATCGACAAGATGTACGGCGGCCCCGGAAAGGGCTGGTTCCGCATCGTCACCGACTCCGCCCAGGCCCGTGACGTCGTCAAACAGGGCAAGCTCGCCGTCGTCCTCGGCGTCGAGACCTCCGAGCCGTTCGGCTGCAAGCAGATCCTCGACGTCGCCCAGTGCAGCAAGGCGGACGTCGACCGGGGCCTGGACGAGCTCTACCGCCTCGGCGTCCGCAGCATGTTCCTCTGCCACAAGTTCGACAACGCCCTCTGCGGCGTCCGCTTCGACGGAGGCGCCCTGGGCACGGCCATCAACGTCGGACAGTTCCTGTCGACGGGCACCTTCTGGCAGACCGAGAAGTGCGCCGGCCCGCAGCACGACAACCCCATCGGCCTGGCCCCGGCGCCGCAGGCGCAGAAGGAACTGCCGCCGGGCGTCAGCGTTCCGTCGTACGCGGCCGACGCCCAGTGCAACACCAGGGGCCTGACGGCACTCGGCGAGTACGCGGTGCGCGGCATGATGAAACGCAAGATGATGCTCGAAGTCGACCACATGAGCGTCAAGGCCGCCGGGCAGGCCTTCGACATCCTGGAGACCGAGTCCTACCCGGGCGTGATCTCCTCGCACAGCTGGATGGACCTCGGCTGGACCGAGCGGCTCTACAAGCTCGGAGGTTTCGCCGCCCAGTACATGAACGGCTCCGAGGGTTTCACCGCGGAGGCCAAGCGTACGCAGGCCCTGCGCGAGAAGTACGGCGTCGGCTACGGCTACGGCACCGACATGAACGGCGTCGGCGGCTGGCCCGGCCCGCGCGGCGCCAACACCCCGAACCCCGTCACCTACCCGTTCCGCAGCACCGACGGCGGTTCCGTCATCGACCGGCAGACCGCCGGACAGCGCACCTGGGACCTCAACACCGACGGAGCCGCGCACTACGGCCTGGTCCCGGACTGGATCGAGGACATCCGGATCGTCGGGGGACAGGGCATCGTGGACGACCTCTTCCGCGGCGCCGAATCGTATCTCCGCACGTGGGGCGCGTCCGAACACCACCAGGCCGGGGCCAACCTCGCCGCGGGTGCGGCGGCGACGGCCAGTGCCTCGGAGTGGAACCCGTTCACCAGCTACGCGCCCGGCCGGGCCGTCGACGGCGACCGGGGAACCCGCTGGGCCAGCGGCTGGAGCGACGACCAGTGGCTCAGCGTCGACCTCGGCTCCTCCAAGCTGGTCAAGCGCGTCACCCTGGACTGGGAACGCGCGTACGGCAGGGCCTACCGCATCGAGACCTCCGCCGACGGCACCGACTGGCAGACGGTCTGGTCCACCACCACCGGTGACGGCGGCCTGGACACCGCCCTGTTCGCCGGCGTCCCGGCCCGCTACGTCCGCATCCACGGGCAGGGGCGCGGCACGCAGTGGGGCTACTCCCTGAACGAGGTCGGCGTCTACAGCAGCTGACCACGCGCGGCATGCGTCCCGGCGGCGAACGCGTACGACGCGGACGAAAGGAACACGCATGGGACGCATGCCCCTGGCCGACCGGCGGCGCCAGCTGACCGAGGCGGCGATCCGGGCGATGACCCGCGACGGCGTCGCCCGGACGACCACCCGGTCCATCGCCGCCGAGGCCGGGCTGTCGCTGAGCGTCTTCCACTACTGCTTCGACTCGAAGCAGGCGCTGCTGGAATCCGTCATCGAGACGATCACCGAACACTGCATCCGGGTGGTCCGGGAGGCGCTCCGCCCCCGGGCCACCCTCCACGAGACGATCCGGGCCGGTTTCCAGGCCTACTGGGACCACGTGGTGGCCCACCCGGGCGAGCACATGCTCACCTACGAACTCACCCAGTACGCCCTGCGCCAGCCCGGCTTCGCCCACCTCGCGCGACGGCAGCACCAGCTGTACTCCGACACCTACGGTGACCTCATCGACCGGCTCCGCACGGCCATGGCCTTCGAACTCGCCGCCCCTACCGAGGTCCTCGCCCGGTATCTCGCCGCCATGACGGACGGCCTGACCCTGCGTTTCCTCGTCCTCGGGGACGAAGGGGCCGCCTCCGAGATCCTGGACATGATCACCGACCACGTCACCGGACTGGTACGCGTTCCCGCCCCCTGAGGGGCGGGAACGTATGGCGGGGGTCACGCGTTGAAGGGGCAGTGGCCGAGGCAGAAGGAGGTGTCCGCAGATGTCCACAGGCGGAAAGGTCGCGGTTGCCGGCGTGGTGGCAGCCATCGTGCTGTTCGCGACGGTCGGATTCTGGGCCGGGCTCCTGGTTCTGATCGGGGTGCCCACAGCGGCGTACTTCATGCTGGACTCCTCCCAGCGGCGTCGGCTCCGCGGCATATCCAGGAAGCAGATCGGCCGCTGACGGCGGCCAGGGGGTTGTACATGGGCAGCGCACAGGTGACGGCGGTCAGCAGCAACGGCGTCTACTCCTTCACCAAGCCCCGGCGGGAGAGCATCACGCTGCTCGCCGGGCTCGGCGTCGAGGGAGACGTCCACGCCGGGGTCACCGTCAAACACCGCTCACGCGTGGCCCAGGACCCGACCCAGCCGAACCTGCGGCAGGTCCACCTGATCCACCGCGAGCTCTTCGACGAGGTCGCCGGAGCCGGCTTCACCGTCGGACCGGGCCAGCTGGGGGAGAACGTCACCACGGAGGGCGTGGACCTCCTCGCCCTGCCCGTCGGGACGCTGCTGCGCCTCGGTGAGGAGGCGGTGGTGGAGGTGACCGGCCTGCGCAACCCGTGCCTGCAGATCGACAATTTCCGCAAGGGGCTGCTCAAGCAGGTCGTAGGCAGGGACGAGGAAGGCCGCCGGGTGCTCAAGGCCGGCGTCATGGGCGTGGTCCGGCACGGCGGCACCATCCGCCCGGGCGACCCCATCACCGTCACCCTGCCGCCGGCCCCGCACGTACCGCTCGAACGCGTCTGACGCAGCGGGCGCGGGGGCGGAGCCCGCGGGGGCCTCAGACAGGTCGCACGGCGATACGGGTCAGGGCCGCCAGCAAATCGGGCAGCTTCGGCAGCTCCGGGTGGTCCGGATGGCCGTCCCCCGGGACCGGAAGCACCTCGCCCGGCGCCTCGTCGAGCAGGACGAACGCCGTCTCACCGGTGCGCGCCACCAGTGACCACCCGGGGCCGTCAGCCCGGAGCGTCCGCGCGTCCTCCTCCGCGAAGGAGGAACGCACCCGGCCCGGCGGCGGCGCCTGCTCCGCGTAGCCCGCGGCTTCCGCCAGCGCCCGCGCCAGCCCCGGGTGCGCCACGGCAGCCGCCCCGCCGTCCGGGGCCACCCGCTCGCGCCAGTCGGCCCAGTCCCGGGCGATCTGGTCCGCGCCGAGCCTGCGCTGCACGGGTCCCCAGACCTCCGCGGAGGGCGGGGCCAGCGGCACGCGACCCGTACCGTCCGCGCCCTGCTCGGGATCGTGCGGCTCGGGGAGCCCGGAGGCGGAGACGGTCAGCTCCAGCGGCCAGCCCGCCAGGGAGACCACGATGGTCCGCTCGTCCGGGGACAGGTCGTACTCCATGCCGCAGTCCCATGAGGCGATCGCGGTGGCCACCAGCGCGACGTCGTCCACGACGACCGTCCAGCGCGCGCCTTCCTCGTCCTGCCCGAGCACCAGCCCGTACCCGTCCAAGGCCGGCTTCACGCCCAGGAGCGCGCACGCCTCGGGGTAGTCGTCGCCGAGGACGGCCGGGAACCGGGTGGGGGTCACCAGCACCGCGGTCAGCACGTACAGCGAACCCCCGTCATCCTCCGCTTGTGACACGTGGCCTCCTCCCGATCCGGTCGCTCGCTCGTCGGCGCACCTTAACCAGTGGGTAACTCGCCCGTCGAGAGCCCGCGGGACTCGATTTTCAAGCCGGGCGGGGGCGTGAGGAGTTGAGGTCCGGCCGGGCCGGTGGCGGGCGCGGGGTCAGGGGCGGCGGGCGGCCAGGGCCAGGAAACGGTCGTCCTCGTCCGCGTACGAGATCATCTCCCAGCCCGCCGCCGACAGCAGCGGGCCCAAATTGTGGGCGGCCCTCAGATCGTCCGGGCTGAGCTCGCGGCCCTGGCGCGCGGCCAGGGCCGCCCGCCCGATCGGGTGGAACAGCACGAGGCGCCCGGCCGGGCGGACCACACGGGCGAGCTCGATCAGGTTCGACTCCGGATCGGGCAGGTGCGCGATCAGGCCGGCCGCGAACACCGCGTCCAGCACCCCGTCACGAAGCGGCAGCCGCGCCACGTCCGTGAGCAGCAGCGCCGCCGCTCCGCCCCGGCCGGCGTCCCGCGCGGCGGTGAGCATCTGCGGGGTGAGATCCGCGCCGATCATCGTCCCCGAGGGCCCGACGGCCGCGCGCAGTACCGGCAGGGCGCGCCCGGTGCCGCAGCCCGCGTCGAGCACCCTGTCTCCCGGTCGCAGACCGGACTGGGCCACGGCGCGCGCGAAGGCGGGGCCGTCACCCGGAAACTTGCGGTCCCAGTCCGCGGCGCGCGCCCCGAAGAACTCCCGGACATGCGTGTGGTCTTCGCTCATGAGGCCATGATCTCCCAACGCCGGCGCCGCACGGGTCCCGCCCGCCCGCACCCGTCCCACGCACCCGCCCCACGTGCTGGTCCCGTGGACAAGGTGACACGCGGCCTGATCGAAGACGAACCCAGCTCTGTCATATTCCAGCAGTTGCAGCGGCTTTCGAAATGCGCCCCTTGTTCGCGCCCTCACCCGCACTAGCGTCCGTGGGCCATGGGACACCTGCACCACGCCGCCTATGGCTGGCTGACACCCGCGCTGTCATATGTGATGGCCTGCATCGGCGCCGCCCTCGGGCTGCGCTGCACCGTCCGCGCCCTCGCCGCGACCGGATCCACCCGCCGCAACTGGCTCCTCACCGCCGCCTCCGCCATCGCAGCCGGCATCTGGACGATGCACTTCGTCGCCATGCTCGGATTCGAGGTGACGGGGACCGACATCCACTACGACGTCCCGCTGACCGTCCTCAGCCTCCTCGTCGCCGTGCTCGTCGTAGGCGCGGGCGTCTTCACCGTCGGCTACGGCCAGGGCCGCGGCCGCGCCCTGCTCCTCGGCGGTCTCACCACCGGCCTGGGTGTCGCCAGCATGCACTACCTCGGGATGGCCGCCCTGCGCCTGCACGGCACGGTCTCCTACCGGCCGCTCGCCGTCGCGCTCTCGATCGCCATCGCCGTCCTCGCCGCGACCGTCGCCCTGTGGGCCGCTCTCCACACCAGGTCGCCGCAGGCCGTCGCCCTCGCCTCGCTCGTCATGGGCGCCGCCGTCAGCAGCATGCACTACACCGGGATGCTGGCCGTCGCCGTCCGCGTCACCCCCTCCGACGCCGCCCTGCCCGGTGCGACCGCCATGCAGTTCGTCTTCCCCCTCGCGGTCGGGCTCGGCTCCTACCTCTTCCTCACCTGCGCGTTCGTGGCCCTGTCCCCGACCGCCGGTGAACGGGCCGCCTCGGCGTCGGCGCGCAGCCTCGGGGAGGGCGCCGTGGGAGCCCGCTGAACGGCCCTGCCCCCACTGCCGGGCGCCGCCCGCACACATCGCCCGCCCGCACCCCGCGTACAGCCCCGGAACGAGGAGTCCCATGCGCACACCCCGCAGGAGACCGCAAGCAGCGCCCCCGGCGCGCGGCCGCCGGGCGCACGCCGGGCCACCTGCCGACGAGCCGCCGGACGGGGCGCGCAGCGACGCCCCGGGGTCCTCGGCCCCGGACAAGCGGCCCCGGATCCGCCTGCGCCCCGGCACCGTGCGCGCCAAGGTCGTCTCCCTGCTGATGGTCCCGGTCGTCTCGCTGCTCGGGCTGTGGGGCTTCGCCACGGTGAGCACCGCCCAGGACATCGCCCGCCTCGGCCGCGTCCAGCGGATCGACGCACAGATACGCACCCCCCTGACGGCCGCCCTCACCGAACTCCAGGCCGAGCGGCGCGCAGCCGTCCGCTTCCTGGCGGACCCCGCGGCCGAGCAGGGCGCCGCCCTGGAGCAGCAGGCCCGGCGCACCGACGCGGCCGTACGGCGCCTGCGGCTCGGCGACCGGAACACGGTGGCCGACTCCGGTGACCACCCGAGGGAGGTGGTCGCCCGGCTCGGTGCCTTCGTGGCCGCGGCCGAGCAGCTCGGCCCGTTCCGCGGGCAAGTCGCCGGCCGGGCCACCGGCGCCGACACCGCCTACGAGACCTACACCCGGGTGGCCGACGCCGCTCTCGCCGCAGCCGGGTCCCTCTCCGGCGGCCGGGAGCCCGAGCTCGGGGCCGGGGACAGGGTGCTGCTGGAGTTCGGCCGGGCCGGGGAACTGCTGTCCCGCGAAGACGCGCTGCTCGCCCTGCCCGGTGCGTCCGGTGCGTCCGGTGCGTCCGGTGGGCAGGCGCTGCGCCGCCTGACCGGTGTCATCGAGACCCGGAGGGCGGTGACCGACTCGGCCGCGCGTGACCTGCCCGACGCCGGGCGGCGTGCCTGGGAGGCGGTGACCGGGAGCGCCCCGTACGCCGCGCTCACCGGCGCCGAGGAACGGGCGCTGGGGACTGCCGCCCCGGGGAACGGGAGTGCGGCGAAGGAGGCCCACGGGGTGCCCGCCGGATGGGACTCCGCGTACGCCGAAGTCGGCGCCTCCCTGCGGGAGATCGCGGACGCCGCCCACGCGGGAGCCACCGGCCGCACAGGAGCCGCAGGCCGCTCGGGCGCGTTCGCCGAGGGTGCGTTCGGTGCGTCGGGTGCCGCCGTGCTCCTGGGCCTGGCCGCCGTCGCCGCCTCCCTCGTCATCTCCGTGCGCATCGGACGCGCCCTCGTCGTAGAGCTGGTCTCGCTGCGCAACACCGCACTGGAGATCGCGCACCGCAAGCTCCCGCACGCCATGGAGCGGCTGCGGTCCGGACAGGAGATCGACATCGACGCCGAGACCACGCCCGGGCCGGCCGCGGACGACGAGATCGCCCAGGTCGGCGAGGCGCTGTCCACCGTCCACCGGGCCGCCCTGAGCGCCGCCGTCGAGCGCGCCGAACTCGCCGACGGCGTCAGCGGCGTCTTCGTCAACCTCGCCCGGCGCAGCCAGGTCCTGGTGCACAAGCAGCTCACCCTGCTCGACTCGATGGAACGGCGCGCCGAAGACCCGAGCGAGCTCGGAGACCTCTTCCGGCTCGACCACCTCACCACCCGGATGCGCCGGCACGCCGAGAGCCTGATCATCCTTTCCGGCGCCGCCCCCGGCCGGGCGTGGCGGGTGCCGGTACCACTGACCAACGTCGTCCGCGCCGCCGTCTCCGAGATCGAGGACTACCCGCGCGTAGAGGTCCGCCGGCTCGCCGAGGCCGCCATCGTGGGCGGCGCCGTGGCCGACCTCACCCACCTGCTCGCCGAACTGATCGAAAACGCGGCGCAGTTCTCACCGCCGCACACCAAGGTCCGGGTCACCGGTGAGCCGGTGGGGGCCGGATACGTCGTCGAAGTGGAGGACCGTGGGCTCGGCATGGGCAGTGCCGCACTCGACGAGGCGAACCGCCGCATCGAGCAGTCCGAGGCACTCGACCTCTTCGACAGCGACCGTCTCGGGCTGTTCGTCGTCAGCCGGCTCGCGGCCCGGCACGGGATCCGGGTGCAGCTGCGCACGTCCCCCTACGGGGGGACCACCGCGGTGGTCCTGTTGCCCAACTCCGTGATCCAGGGCGTGAGCACCGCTGTCCCTCCGCAGCCGGCCGAGGAACCGGAGCTCCGGCGTCCGGCTCCGGCGCCTCCCGAAGAGCCGGAGCCCCGGCGTCCCGCCCCGGTGGCGTCGCTCCGGCCGCGCGGCCCCGGTGGCGGTGACACCAGCAGGAAGGCCCCGGCGGCCGCGTCGCCCCCACCCGCGGCGGTGACCGAACTGCCGCGCAGGGTCCGCCAGGCCAGCCTGGTCCCGCAGCTGCGCGAGGTCCCCGCCCCGGCGGAGGCCGCCGGGGCGCCCCGGACCGGTGAGCCGCCGGGCCGCAGCCCGGAGCAGGCGCGGGACCGGATGGCGGCGTACCGGGCCGGCTGGGCGCGCGGCGCCCGGGAGAAGTCCCCTCACCACGACAGCGAAGGAGAATCCTGATGTCCGAGCAGCGCAGACCCGGCCTGGGCGCGGTACACGGATCCGGCGGCGAACTGGACTGGCTGCTGGACGACCTGGTGGTGCGGGTCCGGGAGGTCCGTCACGTCGTGGTCCTGTCCGACGACGGCCTCGCCGTCGGTTCCTCCAGCCGACTGAGCCGCGAGGACGCCGAGCACCTGGCCGCCGTCGCGTCGGGCTTCCAGAGTCTCGCCAAGGGCGCGGGGCGGCACTTCCACGCCGGAGGCGTGCGCCAGACGATGGTGGAGATGGAGGACGGGTTCCTGTTCGTCGCGGCTGCCGGGGAAGGCTCCTGCATGGCCGTCCTCAGCGCAGCGAACGCCGACATCGGGCTGATCGCCTACGAGATGGCCCGGCTGGTCAAGCGCGTCGGTGAACACCTCCACACCCCGCCGAGGTTCACGGCGCGGCCCCCGGCCGCGGGTTGAGGGCGGCGGGCGCACGGATGGAAGGCCACTGGTACGACGCGGAGGCGGGCCCGCTCGTGCGTCCCTACGCCATGACGGGAGGGCGCACCAAGCCGGGCCCGCACGGGGTCAGGTTCGACCTGATCGCCCTGGTCGTGGTGGACGGGGCGACCGCGGCCGCGGGGGACGAGGCGCTGCTGGGCCCCGAGCACCGTGCACTGCTCGGGCTCTGCCGGGCGCAGACGCAGTCGGTGGCGGAACTGGCGGCCGACGCCGACCTGCCGGTGGGCGTCGTGCGGGTCCTGTTGGGAGACCTGTTGGAGGGCGGCCACGTGTCGGTCAGCCGCCCGGTACCGCCCGCCCGGCTCCCCGACGAGCGGATTCTGCGGGAAGTCATCGAAGGATTGCGAGCACTGTGATGGGACTGCAGGACGACGGACCGGCCCTGGACGACGGAGCGGACGCGGAGTCGGCTCCGCTGGCGCTGAAGATCCTCGTGGCGGGTGGTTTCGGGGCGGGCAAGACCACCCTGGTCGGGTCGGTCAGCGAGATCAGGCCGCTGCGGACCGAGGAACTGCTCAGCCGGGCGGGGGAGCTCGTCGACGACACGGGAGGCGTCGGCCGCAAGACGACCACGACGGTGGCCATGGACTTCGGGCGGATCACCATCAGGGACGGGTTGTCGCTGTACCTGTTCGGGACGCCGGGTCAGGACCGGTTCTGGTTCCTCTGGGACGAGTTGTCGCAGGGCGCACTGGGCGCGGTGGTGCTCGCGGACACCCGGCGGCTGGAGGACTGCTTTCCGGCCGTCGACTACTTCGAGCACCGCCGGATCCCCTTCCTGGTGGCCGTCAACTGTTTCACCGAAGCCCGGCGGTACGGGGCGAACGAGGTGGCGCGGGCCCTGGACCTGGAGCAGGGGACGCCGGTGGTGCTGTGCGACGCACGGGACAAGGACTCGGGGAAGGAAGTGCTGGTCAGGCTGGTGGAGTACGCCGGGCGTGTGCACACCGCCCGACTGCTCGACTCCGTCGGTCCGCCGACGGGGCCGCACTGAAGGGCGGCTGTGTCGACCGGTCCGCGGCGGTGCGCGGGCTTGCGCCGTCGGCCGGAAGTGTCCGGCAGTCCCCGTGCGGGCGGCGCCGGGACGAAGCCCGCCATTCCTCTTGAGTCATCTTCTGCGCCGGGGGTCCGTCCTCCTTGCCGGGAAGCAGCTGGTGGGGAAGGCTTGCGGACGACCGAGCAGAGTGGGGCGCGGCCACGTGGGCCGCGCCGACGGGGAGGGGCTCTACATGGCATTGGACAAGCAGCTCGACTGGCTGCTCGACGACCTGACGCGCAGGGTGCCGCAAGTGCGGCACGCGGTGGTGCTGTCCAACGACGGGCTGGTCACAGGAGCGAGTGCCGGGCTGGCGCGGGAGGACGCCGAGCACCTGGCGGCGGTCGCGGCCGGACTGCAGAGCCTGGCGAAGGGGTCGGGGCGGCACTTCCGCGCGGGTGACGTCCGGCAGACGATGGTCGAGTACGACGAGGGGTTCCTGTTCGTCGTGGCCGCGGGCGCGGGCAGTTGCTTGTGCGCGCTGAGCGCCGCCGAGGCGGACATCGTGCAGGTCGCGTACGAGATGACGCTGATGGTGAACCGGGTCGGCGAGCACTTGGGCGTCACCGAGCGGCGGATCACGGGAGGCTGAGGGCTCGCCCGGGACGCCCCTGAGAGGCACGGCCGACTGCCGGGTCCGGAGTTATCCACAGGCCCTGCGCCCTTCCGTCGCTCTCGGTTACGGTCTTCACACAGAGTGATCGCCACTCGTGGGGGAGGACCGTGATGAAGAGTGATGTGCAGGGCTGCGCCGTACTGGACGAACCCGGGCGGATGATGCCCGAGGTGCGCGCGCAGGCAGGGGCGGAGGTACCGGCGGACGCGTCGCAGGACCAGCTGCTCGGCGCCGTCCGGGCGGCCCGGGAACTGGGGCTCAAACGGGGCGAGTTCGCCCGGGCCGTCCAGCTGGGGCTGGTGCGCGCGGGACCACGGGCGCCGAGCGGGGCAGCCCGCTTCACCCCGGGCGAGCTGGAGCGTGTCCGCGCGGGCGAGGGATTTCCGCAGGCGCTGCGCGCGCGGGTCGAGACCGTGGCGGGTGCGGACGCCGCGGCCGAGGTGCTGGGGGTCGGGCCGAGCCGGTTGACCCGGCTCGCGCGTTGCGGGCACCTCGTCCCGGTCGGTTACCGGATCAACCGGTACCGGGCCGTGGTGTGGCTCTATCTGGCGGCAGAACTGAGGGAGTTCGCCGTCCGGGAGGCCGGGATGCTGAGGGGCATCGCGTCCCCTGGGGACCGCGAGCTGATCGCGGCCAGGACGGACCTGCGGCCGCGGGCGTGGCGCGGGCGGCACGTGGGGCTGCTGTTGAGACGAACCGTCGACCCCTGGGAGCGGGCGGCCGTACTGGCCTCCGTCCTCCCGGAGGAAGAGGTACGGGCGGTGGTGCCCGATCCGGCGGAGCGGATCGTCCTGGCGGCCCTCGCACCGCCCCCGCCGTACGGGCATCCGCAGCTGCCGGCGGCCGCGGCCGTGGCGCTGCCGCTGCTACGGGCGCAGGAGCCGGATGAGGTCCACTGGTACCGCACCAGCCTGGAGTTCGCCTTGACCGGGGCGCGTGGTCAGTCGAAGTCGACGGGGGAGAGGGGGCCGACGTAGACCCAGGCCCCTTCCTCCCGGGAGAAGGCGCTGCGTTCGTGCAGGGACCCGGTGTGCCGGCCCTCGCGGTAGTGCGCCCGGAACTCCACCGATCCCTCCGTCTCGAACATCCCGCCGCGCTCGGTGGCGAGGACCTCCAGCCGCTCCCAGCGCTGGCCGGGGTGCAGTTCGAGCCCGGCCGGGCGGGTCGAGGAGTGCCAGGAGCGCAGCAGGTAGGCGGTGTCGCCGACGGCGAACGCGCTGAACCGGGAGCGCATGAGCAGTTCGGCGGTGGGGGCCTGCCGCTCACCGGAGTGGAAGCGGCCGCAGCACTGCGGATAGGCGGCGGGCAGCCCGCAGGGACAGGGGAGGGCCGGCGTGGACATGATGGGGCTCAGTTCTTCGGGGATGACGGAGAGGACGGGTACGGGCGGAAGAGGCCTTCTTGGACCACCGAGACCAGCAGCTTGCCCTCCAGGTCGTAGATGCGACCGCGGGCCAGGCCCCGGCCGCCGTGCGAGATGGGCGACTCCTGGTCGTACAGGAACCACTCGTCCGCCCGGAACGGCCGGTGGAACCACATGGCGTGGTCGAGGGAGGCCATGTCGAAACCGCGCATGCCCCACAGGGGTTCCACGGGGATGCGCACGGCGTCGAGGAGGGTCATGTCACTGGCGTAGGTGAGGGCGCAGGTGTGGACGAGAGGGTCGTCGCCCAGCGGGCCGACGGCGCGCATCCACACGGCGCTGCGCGGATCTGCGTCCTTGAGCTCCTGCGGGGTCCAGCGGAGCCGGTCCACGTACCGGATGTCGAAGGGCTGACGGCGGGCCATCCGTTCCAGCGCCTCGGGCAGCGCGCCCAGGTGCTCGCGGATCTCGTCGACCACCTTCGGCAGCGTGTCCGGGTGCGGGAAGTCGAGGCGAGGAGGCAGCTGGTGCTCGATGCCGCCCTCCTCCGGGTGATGGAAGGAAGCGGTCAGGTTGAAGATGGTCTTGCCCTGCTGGACCGCGGTGACGCGGCGCGTGGTGAAGGAACGCCCGTCGCGCACCCGCTCCACCTGGTACACGATCGGTACCCCCGGGATGCCGGGGCGCAGGAAGTACGCGTGCAGCGAGTGGACGGGACGGTCGCTCTCGGTGGTGCGGCCGGCCGCCACCAGCGCCTGGCCGGCGACCTGCCCGCCGAACACGCGCTGGAGGGACTCCTGGGGGCTCGCGCCCCGGAAGATGTTGACCTCGATCTGCTCCAGATCGAGCAGATCGACCAGTCTCTCGGCGGGGTTGGTCATCAGGGGTTCTCCGTTGTCGGGTCCGGCGGGTCCGGTGGCGCTGGCTTACGCGGGCAGGTCAGAGCGCGCCGAGCTCGCCGACCGAGGTGACGCGGATGACCGCCCGGCCCTCCTCGTCGGAGGCCGCGAGGTCGACCTCGGCGCTGATGCCCCAGCCATGGTCCCCGTTCGGGTCGGCGAAGGTCTGCCGGACGCGCCACAAGCCGTGTGCCGCGTCCTCCTCGATCTGCAGGAGCTTCGGTCCCCGCGCGTCGGGGCCGGTGCCCAGGTCGTCGTACTCGTCCCAGTAGAGGTCCATGGCCTCGCCCCAGGCGTCTGCGTCCCAGCCGGAGTCGCCGTCCAGCTCTCCCAGCACGTTGACGTGGTCCAGGGCGGCCAGCTCGACCCGGCGGAACATGGCGTTGCGGACGAGGACCCGGAAGGCGCGCGAGTTCGCGGTGACGGGCTTGACCTGGTCGGCCTTCTCCTGGGCCTCCTCCGCCGTCTCCACCTCCGGGTTCGCCAGCTGCTCCCACTCGTCCAGCAGGCTGGAGTCCACTTGGCGCACCAGCTCGCCCAGCCAGGCGATGAGGTCCTGGAGGTCCTCGGACTTGAGGTCGTCGGGGATGGTGTGGTCCAGGGCCTTGTAGGCACTGGCCAGATAACGCAGCACGATGCCCTCGGTGCGGGCCAGCTCGTAGTAGGAGGTGAACTCGGTGAAGGTCATCGCCCGCTCGTACATGTCGCGGATGATCGACTTCGGGGAGACCGGGTGGTCGCGGACCCAGGGGTGGCTCTTGCTGTACACGTCGTAGGCGTGCAGGAGCAGCTCTTCGAGCGGCTTGGGGTACGTCACGTCCTGGAGCCGCTCCATCCGCTCCTCGTACTCGATCCCGTCGGCCTTCATCGCGCCCACGGCCATGCCGCGTTCCTTGTTCTGCTGCGCGGCCAGGATCTGGCGCGGGTCGTCAAGGGTCGACTCGACGACCGACACCATGTCCAGGGCGTAGGAGGGGGACTCCGGGTCCAGCAGGTCGAAGGCGGCGAGCGCGAAGGTGGACAGCGGCTGGTTCAGCGCGAAGTCCTGCTGGAGGTCGACGGTGAGCCGGATGCTGCGGCCCTCCGCGTCCGGGGTGTCGAGCTGTTCGACGACGCCGCCGTCCAGCAGCGAGCGGTAGATGGCGATCGCCCGGCGGATGTGGCGCAGCTGGGCCTTGCGCGGCTCGTGGTTGTCCTCCAGGAGGTGGCGCATCGCCTGGAAGGCGTCGCCCGGCCGGGCGATCACCGAGAGCAGCATGATGTTGGTGACCTTGAAACGCGAGGTGAGCGGCTCCGGGTCGGCGGCGATCAGCTTCTCGAACGTGGTGTCCGACCACGCCACGAAGCCCTCGGGCGCCTTCTTGCGGACCACCTTGCGGCGCTTCTTCGGGTCGTCGCCCGCCTTGGCGAGGGCCTTCTCGTTCTCGATGACGTGCTCGGGCGCCTGCGCGACGACATAACCCGCCGTGTCGAAGCCGGCCCGTCCGGCCCGGCCGGCGATCTGGTGGAACTCGCGGGCGCGCAGCGTCCGTACCCGGTTGCCGTCGTACTTGGTGAGGGCGGTGAACAGCACCGTGCGGATCGGGACGTTGACACCCACCCCGAGGGTGTCGGTACCGCAGATCACCTTCAGCAGACCGGCCTGCGCCAGCTTCTCCACCAGGCGGCGGTACTTGGGCAGCATGCCCGCGTGGTGCACGCCGATGCCGTGGCGGACGTAGCGGGAGAGGTTCTGCCCGAACTTCGTGGTGAAGCGGAAGTTGCCGATCAGCTCCGCGATCTTGTCCTTCTCCTCGCGGGTGCACATGTTGATGCTCATCAGCGACTGCGCCCGCTCGACCGCCTGGGCCTGGGTGAAGTGCACGATGTACACCGGAGCCTGCCGGGTTTCCAGCAGCTCGGTGATGGTGTCGGTGATCGGCGTGGTGACGTACTCGTACGACAGCGGTACCGGCCGGGTTGCGGAGCGGACCACCGAGGTCGGCCGCCCGGTGCGCCGGGTCAGGTCCTCCTCGAACCGCTTCATGTCACCGAGCGTCGCCGACATGAGGACGAACTGCGCCTGCGGCAGCTCCAGCAACGGGATCTGCCAGGCCCAGCCGCGGTCCGGCTCGGCATAGAAGTGGAACTCGTCCATCACGACCTGGCCGATGTCGGCGTACTTCCCGTCACGCAGGGCGATCGAGGCCAGCACCTCGGCGGTGCAGCAGATCACCGGCGCGTCCGCGTTCACGGAGGCGTCACCGGTCAGCATGCCGACGTTCTCGGTGCCGAAGAGCTTGCACAGGTCGAAGAACTTCTCCGACACCAGCGCCTTGATCGGAGCGGTGTAGAAGGTGACCTTGTCCTGGGCCAGGGCGGTGAAGTGCGCGCCGGCCGCGACGAGGCTCTTGCCGGAACCGGTCGGGGTGGACAGGACCACGTTCGCCCCGGAGACGACCTCGATCAGGGCCTCCTCCTGCGCCGGGTACAGGGTGATGCCCTGGTCCTGCGCCCACGAGGAGAAAGCCTCGAAGAGGGCGTCGGGGTCGGCGGTCGGCGGGAGCTGATCAATGAGGGTCACACCCCCCATCTTGCCTGGCTTCCCGCCGGATCAGGCAACCGGCGACCGGAGGCAAGATCATCGACTGTACGCTGTGCCGTCGACGCGGCCCGAACGAATCAGTCACCGGGGCCCGAGACGACCGAACCGGGGCGGGAAAAGAAACATGATGGGTCCGGCGCATTCCCTGTCCGGCGCGGCGGCCTGGCTGGGGGTGGGTGCGGCGGCCGCGGCCGCGGGGCACCCGATGCCGTGGCCCGTCCTCGTCGTCGGCGCGCTCATCTGCGCCGGCGCTGCCCTCGCCCCCGACCTCGACCACAAGTCGGCGACGATCTCGCGCGCCTTCGGGCCGTTGTCCCGAGGGCTGTGCGAGGTGGTCGACAAGATCTCTTACGCCGTCTACAAGGCGACGCGCGCCCCGCGCGACGCCCGCCGCAGCGGCGGGCACCGCACCCTGACCCACACCTGGCTGTGGGCCGTCCTCGTCGGCGCCGGCTCCTCCGCCCTGGCGGTGACCACCGACCGCTGGGGCGTGCTCCTCCTCCTCTTCGTCCACCTGGTACTCGCCGTGGAAGGCCTGCTGTGGCGGGCCGCCAGGATGTCCAGTGACATCCTGGTGTGGCTGCTGGGGGCCACGAGCGCCTGGATCCTGGCCGGTGTGCTCGACCAGCCCGGCAACGGCGCGGGATGGCTGTTCACGGAACCCGGCCAGGAGTACCTGTGGCTCGGTCTGCCGATCCTGCTCGGCGCCCTCGTCCATGACATCGGCGACGCGCTGACCGTCTCGGGCTGCCCGGTCCTGTGGCCGATCCCCATCGCCGGCAAGCGCTGGTACCCGATCGGTCCGCCCAAGATGATGCGCTTCCGGGCGGGCAGCTGGGTGGAGCTCAAGGTCCTCATGCCGGTGTTCATGCTGTTCGGCGCGGTGGGCGGCGCCGGCGCGCTGAACTTCATCTAGGCCACCCCGGGCCCCCGAACCCTCGGGCCCCGGGAACGGCGGACCGCCCGGTGTGCCGTCACGGTCGTCCGCGGAGCCCGCGGGGGTGCGGTTCGCGCCGTTTCGCCGCGGGTGGGCCGGGGCGGACCGCGGCCCCGCTGCTCCGGGGGAAGGGCGCGCGTACGGGTTCGCCCGGCGCCCGGAAAGGCCGGATGTCCCTGCGCCTGGGCGACCGCGACGTGGCGCGTACCGGCTCATTACGGCCAAAGACCGGGCAGAGCCCGATCCTCCGGGATGTATAACGTTCGGCGGGCGTGACGACCGCCCGCACGGGGGGCGAGGAGCAGGCTGTGAGCGGGATAGTGATCTACCTGCCGCCGGGGAGCGGCGGCGCGGGTGGCGCGGAGCCGGGCGACGGGGCGGTGACGTTACGGCTCGGCCCGGGGGAAGTGGCCCGGTTCGGGCGGGGATCGGCCACGACGCCGGTCGAACTCCGCCTCGTCGACGACGCGATCTCCCGCCTGGCCGGCGAGATCCGGGTGACCGACGACCACTGGCAGCTCAGCAACCTCAGCGCGACACACAGCTACCTCGTGGAGAACCCCGAAGGGGCCGGCGAGTACCTGCGGGTCCCGCCACGCCGGGCCGGAGCCCCCATCCCCTTCGAGTTCTCCCGCGTGGTGCTGCCCACCCGACACGACACCACCGTCTCCTTCCAGGTCTTCGCCCCCGACCACGTCTACCTCGACCCGGACGGCCTGGGCGGCGCCGGCGGGCAGTGGGGCGGTCGCACGGTCACCGCGTACTCCCTGGACGAGACGGCCACCTACTTCCTCGTCCTGGTGGCGCTCTGCGAACCCCGGCTGCGCGACGAGTCACCGGTCGCGGTGCCGACCACACCCCAGATCGTCGAACGGCTCAGGGACCACGCGGCCTGCGGCAGGCTGACGGCCCGTGCGGTCAGCTCCCACATCGACTACCTCGCCGAGGAGAAGATGCGCGTCGCCCCGCCGGCCGAGCAGGACCCCGGCCGCGGCGCCCGCCGCAACGGCAAGCGGGAGTCGATCGTCGGCCTCGCCCTGCGGTTCGGGCTCGTACGGGAAGAGCACCTGGCGCTGCTGCCGCCCCGCAGCGGGGCGGCCCCGCGCAACGAGCAGACCGGAGGAGGGGAAGGTGCACGGCCCGGCCGACACCTCGGGAAGTGACTGCACGCAGCTGCTCGCGCCCGGCTACCGCGTCGGGAGCTGGGAAGTCACCGAGCCCATCGCGGCCGGCGGCTGGGGGACCGTCTACGCGGGACGCGCGGTCGGCGGGGACCGGCCCGCGCAGGAGGTGGTCGCGCTCAAGTTCCTGCCGACCTCCGGGCTCGCCCCGCGGCAGGCCCGCAACGTCGTGGACACCGCCCGGCGCGAGGTCGAACTGGGCCGCCGAGCGGGCCACCCCCGGCTGATCCGGCTCCTGGACTCCGTCGTGCTCAGCGAGCCGGACCATCCGCTCCTGGACGGTGCGCTCGTCCTGGTGATGGAGCGGGCCCACCGCAGCCTGCGGGACCGCCTGCGAGCAGGCCCGGTGGGCGAAGCCGAAGGGGCCCGTCTGATCACCGGGATCTGCGAGGGCCTCGCCCACCTGCACCGCACCGGCTGGGTGCACGGCGACCTCAAACCGGACAACATCCTGCTCATGGCGGACGGTTCCGTCAGACTCTCCGACTTCGGCCTCGCCGCCGAACTCACCGGCACCCACGGCACCCACGGCTACGCGCCCCCGATGGGCACCTTCGACTACCTCCCGCCCGAGCGCTGGAGGGCCCCCCTCGGCGAGCACGGCGTCCAGGTCCGCCCGAGCGCCGACATCTGGGCCCTCGGCATCGTGATCCACGAGGTGTTCACGGGCGGCACCCCACCGTTCCCCGGCGCCACCCCCATGGCCCGCGGCGCGGCGGTACAGGAGTACGCCGACGGACGGGCCCCCCTGCGCCTGGACCCCGCCGTACCGCACTTCTGGCGCGAGCTGGCCGCGGACTGCCTGGCCCCCTCCCACGCCGCCCGCGCCGCCCACACGGCCCAGAGCCTCCTGGCCCGCGTCACCGCCCGGCCGCGACCGGGCAAGGATCGCCCGGCGGGCCGCACGCGCAGGGCCGTCCACGCCGCCCTCGTCTCCGCGCTGATGTGCGGGGCGGCTGCGGGGAGCACCCCGTACGCCGCACTCGACGGCACCTTCGCCCCGCCCGGGGCGGCCGGCCGGATCCGGGTGTTCAACGCCGAACCGAGCTGCACGACCCGCACCGACCGGGACCCGGACTGCAGCCTCGGTCTCGCCATCGACCCCCAGCGGCCCTACACCGCGGACAACGTCGTCCCGACCCGGGTGTGGCAGGGCGACGAGCTGGCCGTCGACTGCCTCCTCGCACACGGCATCCCCATCATCGACGAGGGGGACGCCTGGTCACCCCAGTGGTTCCGCGTCCGGCTGGCCGCCGGCTCGCCGCGGCCCACCGCCTGGCTGCCCGCCGTACGCACGAAGGACCGCCCCCGCGTCCCCGCCTGCCCGGCGCCCGCCTCCGGACGCTGATCCGGGGCCGCCCCCGCCCCTGTCCGGGCCCATCCCCATCCCCGTCCCGCCCCATCCCATCCCCCCACCCGACCCATCCCTATCGGGGACTCTCCGGCGCTGTCACTCCGGAACGTTGCGGATGCCCCGCCCGCCGCGCACGCGGCTAGCTTGCGGACGTTCGGTGGGCCGACCGCGCACAGTTCGCTCCGGCACGCCGAACGCCCGTACACCGCAAGGTGACTGACGAAGCGAAGGAGCTGGAACGTGCGTGGCACAACAGCTGGGCGCGCGAGATCCGTGACGGCGGCCCTCCTGGTCGCGGCGGTGATGTCCGCCCTGGGCGGCGGCCCCGCCACCGCGCGGAACGCGGTGCCCGGACCCCTCGGGCACGCCATGACGGCCGAGTTCTACTGCGACATCCCCCCGGAGCGGGACATTGCCGTAACCCGCAAGGTCTACGAAGTCGGACAGCGCCGGGGAGTGTCCGACAAGGTCATGCTCGCCGGGTTCGAGACGGGCTGGGTCGAATCCCGGATGAACAACCTCGACTGCGGGGACCGGGATTCGCTGGGCGTCTTCCAGCAGCGTCCCTCCCAGGGCTGGGGCTCCCCCGAACAGGTCATGGACGTCGACTACGCGGCGAACAAGTTCTTCGAGGTGGCCCAGCAGATGGAGCCGGGGATGGAGGGCAGCAGCGCCGGCGAACTCGCCCAGGCGGTCCAGCGGTCCGGCTACCCCGAGCGCTACCCGCAGGCCGAGGGCATCGCCCGGCAGATGCGGGACGAGGCCTTCCAGCCCTACGGGACGATCGGCGCCAAGTACTACGGCACCGGCGGACCCGACGGCCCCCTCGGCCGGCCGCTGCGCGCGGAGGAACCCGCCCAGTCGGGCGGACGGTTCCAGCTGTTCCAGCACGGGATCGTGATCTGGCATCCGGATGCGGCGTTCGCGGTGTACGGGGAGATCCTGGACAAGTTCTGGGCGACGGACGCGGAGCGTCGTTGGGGTTTCCCGACGATGGACGAGGCGGATGCGTCGCAGGCGCCGAACGGGACGCGGGGCCGGTACCAGTTCTTCGAGCAGGGCTTGTTCATGTGGTCGCCGCAGACCGGTACGCACGTCGTCCACGGTGCGATCTACCAGGCGTTCCACGCGGGTGGTCATGAGGGCGTGTTCGGCTACCCGGTCGGTGACGAGGCCGACGAGCCGGGCGGCAAGGTTCAGAAGTTCCAGAACGCCAGCATCCACTGGAACCCCGACCGGGGCACCTGGACCACCACCAACTGACCGGGAGACGGCATGAGATCGTTGATCCTCCGGCGCGCGGTCAAAGCCGCGGCGCCACTGCTCGCAGCCCTCGCGCTCACCTTCTTCATGGCGCCCGCGGCGACCGCCTCCGAACCGGACGGCTCGATCGGACGCGGTGAGGTCATGGACCGGGCCTGGTCCTGGGTCGCCGAGCAGGTGCCCTACAGCCAGAGCGGCTGCTACGCCAACCAGTTCGGCTGCTACCGCCCCGACTGCTCGGGCTTCGTGTCGATGGCCTGGCACCTGGGGTCGTCACTGACGACCTGGAGCCTGTGGAACGTCACCTTCGACATCCCGGCCGCGGACCTGCAGCCCGGCGACGCCCTGCTGCGCGACTCGGACGGCACCGACCACGTGGCGCTGTTCGTCCGGTGGGCCGACGCCGCCCACACCCAGCCGGTGGTGCGCGAGACGTACGACTTCGGGCACGTGGCCGAGGAACGGGTGTGGGGCAACGGCCTGCGCGGATTCACGCCCCGCCGCTACAACGTGCTCGACGACCTGATGCCGTACGGCGCGATCAGGGCCAAGTACGACAGCATGGGAGGCCTGGACAGCGTGCTGGGCCCGCCGACCTCCGGGGAACGCGACTCCATGATGGGCGGCCGCTTCCAGGGCTTCCGCAACGGGATCGTGATCTGGCATCCGGATGCGGCGTTCGCGGTGTACGGGGAGATCCTGGACAAGTTCTGGGCGACGGACGCGGAGCGTCGTTGGGGTTTCCCGACGATGGACGAGGCGGATGCGTCGCAGGCGCCGAACGGGACGCGGGGCCGGTACCAGTTCTTCGAGCAGGGCTTGTTCATGTGGTCGCCGCAGACCGGTACGCACGTCGTCCACGGTGCGATCTACCAGGCGTTCCACGCGGGTGGTCATGAGGGCGTGTTCGGCTACCCGGTCGGTGACGAGGCCGACGAGCCGGGCGGCAAGGTTCAGAAGTTCCAGAACGCCAGCATCCACTGGAACCCCGACCGGGGCACCTGGACCACCACCAACTGACGTACTCACCCACAACCATCGACCAGGAGGTCACCGTGAACGAGCACGGCCCCACCCGCAGGAGCATCCTCAAGTCCGTCGGCGGGCTCTCCGCCGCCATGGCCCTCGGCGGTGCGGGCGTCCTCGGGACGGCATCGGCGGCGAGCGCGGCCGGCGACGGTTTCGGACTGCACATCGTCGACCACAACGAGGGCGACGCCCGCATGTGGTACTACCGCTTCCAGACCGACGCGATCGGCTGGCAGCCCGCCGTCAACGTCCTGCTCCCCGACGACTACCACACCAGCGGACGCACCTACCCCGTCCTCTACCTCTTCCACGGGGGCGGCACGGACCAGGACTTCATCACCTTCGACCGCCTCGGCATCCGTGCCTGGACCACCGGGCGGCCGCTCATCGTCGTGATGCCGGACGGCGGCCACGCGGGCTGGTACTCCAACCCCGTCAGCTCCAACACCGGCCCCCGCAACTGGGAGCACTTCCACATCAACCAGCTCCTGCCCTGGGTCGAGGCGAACTTCCGGACCTTCGCCGAGTACGACGGCCGCGCCGTCGGCGGGTTCTCGATGGGCGGCTTCGGCGCCCTCAAGTACGCGGCCAAGTACTGGGGCCACTTCGCCTCGGTCAGCGCCCACTCGGGACCCGCCAGCGTGCGCCGTGACGGCGGGGCGGTCGTGCACTGGGCCAACCTGTCCTCCGCGGCCCTCGACCTGGGCGGCGGCACCGTCTACGGCGTGCCCTGGGACCAGGCCCGCGTCAGCGCGGACAACCCCGTCGAGCGCATCGAGAGCTACCGCAACAAGCGGGTCTTCCTCGTCGCGGGGACCAGCCCCGACCCGACCAACCCGTTCGACTCGTTCAACGAAACCCAGGTCCTCGCGGGCCAGCGGGAGTTCCGCGGCCTCCTCGACCAGGCCGGCATCCCGCACGAATGGCACGAGGAGCCCGGTGGCCACTTCGTCCGCGACTACATGATGTGGCGCGACCTCGACGGCATCATCGACCGCCTCCGCAAGGCGTAGCGGCGCCCCCGGACGGCCTCGCGGACGCCGCCGACCCACGCGTGGCGTCCGCGAGGTCCCCCCTCACCCGTGCCAGGACCGCCACAGCGCCGCGTAGGCGCCGTCCGCCGCCACGAGGTCCTCGTGGGAGCCGAACTCACTGATCCGGCCGCCCTCGACCACCGCGATGACGTCCGCGTCGTGCGCGGTGTGCAGCCGGTGGGCGATCGCGATGACCGTGCGGCCGTCCAGCACCCGGGCCAGGGAACGCTCCAGGTGCCGGGCCGCGCGCGGGTCGAGCAGCGAGGTGGCCTCGTCCAGTACGAGCGTGTGCGGATCCGCCAGGACCAGCCGGGCCAGCGCCACCTGCTGCGCCTGGGCCGGGGTCAGCGCCGCGGCTCCCGATCCGACCTCCGTGTCCAGCCCGGCCGCCAGCGCACGCGCCCAGCCGTCCGCGTCCACCGCCTCCAGCGCCGCCCACAGGTCGGCGTCCCCGGCGCCCGTCCTGGCCAGGCGCAGGTTGTCCCGGAGCGAGCCCACGAACACGTGGTGCTCCTGGTTGACCAGCGCCACCTGCTCCCGCACCCGCTCGGCCTGCATCCGCGACAGGCGTGCCCCGCCGAGGGTGACCTCGCCGGCCCGCGGCGCGTAGATGCCCGCCAGCAGCCGGCCCAGCGTCGACTTGCCCGCGCCCGACGGCCCGACCAGCGCCATCCGGGTGCCCGGCGGCACGGACATCGACACCCGGTGCAGGACGTCCACGCCCTCCCGGTAGCCGAACCGCACCTCATCGGCCCGCATCTCCCGGCCCTTCGGCGAGACGGACGCGTCACCCCCGTCGGGCTCGATCTCGTGGATGCCGACCAGCCGGCCCAACGACACCTGCGCTACCTGCAGTTCGTCGTACCAGCGCAGGATCAGGCCGATCGGGTCGACCATCATCTGCGCCAGCAGCGCACCCGTCGTCAGCTGCCCCACCGACATCCAGCCGCGCAGGACGCAGTAGCCGCCGATCATCAGCACCGAGCCGAGGATCGTCACGTAGGTGACGTTGATGACGGGGAAGAGCACGGACCGCAGGAACAGCGTGTACCGCTCCCACTGGGTCCACTGCCGGATGCGCTGTTCCGACAGCGCCACCCGGCGCCGCCCGAGCCGGTGCGCCTCGATCGTGCGCCCCGCGTCCACCGTCTCCGTCAGCACCGCCGAGACCGCCGCGTAACCGGCCGCCTCCGAGCGGTACGCGGACGGCGCCCGCCGGAAGTACCAGTGGCAGCCGATCACCAGCACCGGCAGCGCCACCAGCGCCGCCGCGGCCAACGGCGGCGCGGTCACCGCCAGCGCCCCGAACAGCAGCCCCGCCCACACCACGCCGACGGACAGCTGCGGCACGGCCTCCCGCATCGCGTTCGCCAGCCGGTCGATGTCGGTGGTGATCCGCGACAGCAGGTCACCGGTCCCGGCCCGCTCCAGCACGCCGGGCGGCAGCCCGACCGAACGCACGAGGAAGTCCTCGCGCAGGTCGGCCAGCATCTCCTCGCCGAGCATCGCCCCGCGCAGCCGGACCATCCGCACGAAGCAGGTCTGGACGGCGAGCGCCAGCGCGAACAGCAGGCTCACCCGCAGCAGGTGGAGCTCGCGCACCCCTGCCGCGAGGTCGTCCACGACCCGCCCCAGCAGGTACGGGCCGACCATGGAGGCGATCACCGCGACCGCGTTGGCGCTCACGAGCGCCACGAAGGGCCGCCGGTGGCGCCGGAACAGGCCGCGTACGTAGCCCCGTACGGTCGCCGACGTGCCGACGGGCAAGGTCGCGGCCGACTCCGGGGCGGCCGGATCGTATTGCGGCGGTGCCACGCCGATCATGCGGATCCCTCGATTTCGGTGAGTTCTTCCTCAAGCCGGTCGGTGAGGCCCTCGTCCAGCGCGGTCCGGGGCAGCGCGTCCAGGCGCTGTTCCTCCTCGGTCTCCCGCGTGACGACCGCGCGGTAGCGCGGCTCGTCCCGCAGCAGGTCGCGGTGGGTGCCGGCCGGCAGGGCGACGCCCTCGTGAACGAGGACGACCCGGTCGGCCCGGTCCAGCACCAGCGGTGAAGAGGCCAGGACCACCGTCGTGCGCCCGGCGCGCAGCGCCGCGATGCCGTCCGCGATGCGTGCCTCGGTGTGCGAGTCGACGGCCGAGGTCGGCTCGTCCAGTACCAGCACCTCCGGATCGGCGACCAGCGAGCGGGCCAGCGCGAGCCGTTGGCGCTGACCGCCGGAGAGCGAGCGGCCCCGCTCGGTGATCCGGGCGTCCATCGGGTCCTCCACCCCCTCGGGCGCCGACTGCAGCACGGCCTCCAGTACGTCACCGCACTGGGCGGCCTCCAGCGCGGCCGCGGGGGTCACCGCCCCGGACGCCGGTACGTCGAACAGCTCGCGCAGCGTGCCGGACAGCAGCACCGGACCCTTGTCCTGCACGAGGACCAGCGCTCGCGCCGTGTCCAGCGCGAGCTCGTCCAGCGCCACGCCTCCCAAAAGCACCGGGGCGCGGTCCGCGGCGCGCTCACCGGCGTCTTCCCCGTCGCCCGGCGGGTGCCCGCCCAGGCGTTCCGCCAGCCGTCCCGCGAGGTCGGGGTCCCCGCAGACCACGGCGGTGAACCGGCCCGCGGGAACCAGCAGCCCGGTTTGCGGGTCGTACAGGTCCCCGCCCGGGGCAGGGGCCCGGACGGCGCCTTCGGCCGCCGCCGGCGCCGGGCCGTCGTCACGCGTCAGGCGCAGCACCCGGGCAGCGCGGGTGGCGGAGGGCCGGGAGAACGAGTAGGCCATGGCGATCTCCTCCACGCTGCGCAGCGGGTACAGCAACAGCGACACGGCGCTGAACACCGCGACGAGTTCACCGACCGAGAGCCGTCCGTCCAGGACGAGCGAGGAGCCGTACCAGACCACCGTGATCAGCAGTACCCCCGGCAGGAACACCTGGACGGCGGAGATCAGCGCCCACATGCGCGCACTGCGCACCGCGGCGGTGCGTACCTCCTGCGAGGCCTCGCGGTACCGGCCGAGGAACAGTTCCTCGCCGCCGATGCCGCGCAGCACCCGCAGACCGGCCACGGTGTCGGAGGCCAGTTCGGTCGCCTTGCCCGCCTTCTCCCGCTGGATGTCCGCGCGTTGTGTGGCGCGGGGGAGCAGGGGCAGGGAGGAGAGCGCCAGCAGCGGCATCCCGACGGCGACGACGACGCCGAGGGACGGCGCGTACACGACCAGGGCCACGCAGACGACGACGATGGCGACAGCCGCCGCGAGGAAGCGGGAGACCGCCTCGACGAACCAGCCGATCTTCTCCACGTCCCCCGTTGATACGGAGACCACTTCGCCGGCCGCCACCCGGCGGGTCAGGGCGGAGCCCAGATCGGCGGTCTTACGGGCGAGGAGCTGCTGCACCCGGGCGGCGGCGGTGATCCAGTTCGTGACGCTGGTCCGGTGCAGCATGGTGTCGCCGAGGGAGATGGCGACGCCGAGCAGTGCGATCAACGCGCCGACGAGCAGCAGCCGGTGACCGTCGCCGTCTACGGCCGCCTCCACGCCCAGGCCGACCGCGGACGGCAGCCCGGCGATGGCACAGTGGTGGACCAGCCCCCAGCACAGGCTCTTGGCCTGCCCGCCCAGTTGGGTGCCGCCCAGCCAGAGCAGGAAGCGTGGGCCGGAGCGGGCGTCGGGTACTCCGGGATCCGGATGCGGAAGATCGCTGATCTGCATGACGCCCCATGACGGTCGAGTGGTTCAAACCACACAAGGTTCGTCTTCCGGACCGGGGCCCGGCAACCGAATTTCTCGCGGCGCCGGGCGGCGGCAGCGAGGTTTACGGGCGCGCGGGTTCGCGTACGGGCTGCTCAACCGGCTTGCGGAGGTGGGGCGGTGCTCAGCGGGAGGCGGGGCGGGGCTCAGCCGGACGCGGGGCGGTGCTCAGCAGCCGCGCTCCGCCGGGGCGTCGGAGAGGGTGTCGAGCAGGCCGCCGAGCACCCCGCGCTGTGCGGCGGTCAGGGGGGCCAGGATCTCCTCCGCGGCGGCCGTCCGCGCGTTGCGCAGGCGGCGCAGGGTGGCGCGGCCGGTGCCGGTGAGCTCGATCCGGATGACCCGCCGGTTCGCGGGGTCGGGCGCGCGGCGCACGCAGTCGGCCGCCTCCAGACCGTCGACCAGCGTGGTCACGGCCCGGGGGACGACTTCGAGGCGGGCGGCCAGCTCCGCCATCCGGGGTGGCTCGCCGCCGTCGTAGTGCGAGACCAGCCGGAGCAGCCTTGACTGGGCTGGAGTGATTCCGAGGGGTTCGAGATGACGCTTCTGGATGCGGTGAAGCCGACGGGTCAGGCGCAGCAGCTGCTCGGCGAGGACGCCGTCGTCGCTGTCGGGCGAGTCGACGCCGTCCGCACTGGTCAGGGCGGGTTCGGAAGCGGTGCTCATGCTGCGGTCCTCATAATGGGAAGAGTATCAGGACCAGATTCATTGTGAGCATAGGTAACAATGAGCTATGCTCAGTAGAATCTCGTCAGAAGGAGGCCCATGCGCCCCAAAGAACCCGAATGGACGCCGTCCAAAGAATCCCTCGATCCCAGCCGCCCGGTGCCGGCGGAGCAGCCGCGCCAGCTGCGCCGCATCATGGGTCTGTTCCGGCCCTACCGCGGCCGCCTCGCCGTGGTCGGCGCGCTGGTCGCCGCCTCCTCGCTGGTCGCCGTCGCCTCGCCGTTCCTGCTCAAGGAAATCCTCGACGTGGCGATCCCCCAGGGGCGGACGGGCCTGCTGAGCCTGCTCGCCCTCGGCATGATCCTCACCGCCGTGGTCACCAGCGTGTTCGGCGTCCTCCAGACCCTGATATCCACCACGGTCGGCCAGCGCGTGATGCACGACCTGCGCACCGCCGTCTACGCCCAGCTCCAGCGCATGCCGCTGGCCTTCTTCACCCGCACCCGTACGGGCGAGGTCCAGTCCCGGATAGCCAACGACATCGGCGGCATGCAGGCCACCGTCACCTCCACCGCGACCTCCCTGGTCTCCAACCTCACGGCGGTGATCGCCTCCGTCGTCGCCATGCTCGCCCTCGACTGGCGGCTGACCCTCGTCTCGCTCCTGCTGCTGCCCGTCTTCGTGTGGATCAGCCGGCGGGTCGGGCGCGAGCGCAAGAAGATCACCACCCAGCGGCAGAAGCAGATGGCGGCCATGGCCGCCACCGTCACCGAGTCCCTCTCGGTCAGCGGCATCCTGCTCGGCCGCACCATGGGCCGCGCCGACTCCCTGACCCGGTCCTTTTCGGAGGAGTCCGAGAAGCTGGTCGGCCTGGAAGTGCGTTCCAGCATGGCCGGGCGCTGGCGGATGTCCACCATCGGCATCGTGATGGCCGCCATGCCGGCACTGATCTACTGGGCCGCCGGCATAGCACTCCAGACCGGCGCGCCGTCGCTGTCCGTGGGTACCCTCGTCGCCTTCGTCACCCTCCAGCAGGGACTGTTCCGGCCCACGGTGAGCCTGCTGTCGACCGGTGTGCAGATCCAGACCTCGCTCGCCCTGTTCGCGCGCATCTTCGAGTACCTCGACCTGCCGGTGGACATCACCGAACGCGAGGACCCGGTGCGCATCGGCCGGGCGAAGGGCGAGATACGGCTCGAGGACGTGCACTTCGCCTATGACGGCAAGAACGGTCCCACGCTGGCCGGTATCGACCTCACGGTCCCCGCCGGCGGCTCACTCGCCGTGGTCGGACCGACCGGATCGGGCAAGAGCACCCTCAGCTACCTGGTGCCCCGGCTGTACGACGTCACGGGCGGACGGGTCGCCCTCGACGGGATCGATGTCCGCGACCTCGACTTCGACTCGCTGGCCCGGTCGATCGGCGTGGTCTCCCAGGAGACCTACCTCTTCCACGCCTCCGTCGCCGACAACCTGCGCTTCGCCAAGCCGGACGCGACCGACGAGGAGATAGCCGAGGCCGCCCGCGCCGCCCAGATCCACGACCACATCGAGTCCCTGCCCGACGGGTACGACACGCTGGTCGGTGAGCGCGGCTACCGGTTCTCCGGCGGGGAGAAGCAGCGTCTGGCCATCGCCCGCACCATCCTGCGCGACCCGCCGGTCCTGATCCTCGACGAAGCGACCAGCGCGCTCGACACCCGTACGGAGCACGCGGTGCAGCAGGCCATCGACAAGCTGTCCGCGGGCCGCACCACCATCACGATCGCGCACCGGCTCTCCACCGTGCGCGACGCCGACCAGATCGTCGTCCTGGACGCCGGGCGCATAGCCGAACGCGGTACGCACGAGGAACTCCTCGCCGCCGGCGGCCGCTACGCCGCCCTGGTCCGCCGTGACCGGGACGCCGAGACGGCGCCGCGGCCGGCCGACGGCGAGCCGGCCGGTCAGGAAGCGACGGCCCCGGCCAGTGCCGGAGTGCCGGAGGTTTCGCGGGCCAGCAGACGGCGGATCTCTCGGACGGCCGCGCCGCCCGCACGGTTGGCCCCGATGGTGGAAGCCGAAGGGCCGTAGCCCACCAGGTGGATCCGCTCGTCGCGGACCGCCCGGGTGCCTTCGAGCCGGATGCCGCCGCCCGGTTCCCGCAGCCGCAGCGGCGCCAGGTGGTCGACTGCCGCCCGGAAGCCGGTGGCCCACAAGATCACGTCGGCGTCGACGCTCCGCCCGTCGGCCCAGCCGACGCCGGTCGGGGTGATGCGGTCGAACATCGGCCTGCGCTCCAGCACCCCCGAATCCAGCCCGGCCCGTACGGCGTCGTTCAGCGCCAGCCCGGTCACACTGACCACGCTCTGCGGGGGCAGGCCCCTGCGCACCCGCTCCTCCACCAGGGCCACCGCCGCCCGGCCCTCGGCTTCGCCGAAGCGGGAGTCGCGGAACACCGGCGGACGGCGTGTCACCCAGGTGGTCGCTGCCGCCACCTCGGAGATCTCCAGCAGGTGCTGCACCGCCGAAGTGCCACCGCCCACGACCACCACGCGGGCGCCGGCGAACGTGGCCGGTCCCGGATAGTCCGCGGTGTGCAGTTGGCGGCCCCGGAAGGTTTCCTGTCCCCGATAGCGGGGCCAGAAAGGACGGTCCCAGGTACCCGTGGCGTTGATCAGGGCCCGGGCCGACCACCGGTCGCCGGACGCCGACTCCACCAGCAGCCGCCCGTCCGCACCGTTGCGCACGGCCGTGACGTCCACGGGGCGGCGCACGCGCAGCCCGAAGCGCTCCTCGTAGGTGGCGAAGTACTCCCCGATGACCTCCGACGACGGCCGCAGCGGATCGGCGTCGGCCAGCTCCATGCCGGGCAGTGCGTGCATGCCGTGCACCTTGCCGTACGTCAGCGAGGGCCAGCGGAACTGCCAGGCGCCACCCGGAGCCGGCGAGTGGTCCAGGACGACGTGGCCGATGCCCGCCCGGGCCAGGTGGTAGGCGCCGGACAGGCCCGCCTGCCCCGCGCCGATGACCACGACGTCCACCGCTGCCGGGTCCCGCTCCACAAAGTCGTTCACGGTTCTACCAACCCGGGACCGGCCCGCCCTCTTCCCCCGGAGCCCCCCGAAGTCAGGCCGCCCGGTGTTCGCCGAGCCATTCGTAGGCGGTCTCCGCGTCGAAGGCCGCCGGTCCGCCGCGGAAGAGGAGGCCGGCCGAGGCGAAGGCGGGGTGGGTGGCGGTGGTGGCCACGGAGGGGATCGCCAGGCACTCCATTCCCGCTGCGCGAGCGGCCTCCGCGCCCGGCGCCGCGTCCTCGACGACCACGCAGTCGGCGGGGTCCGCGCCGAGCCGGCGGGCTGCCTCCAGGAACACGTCGGGGGCGGGCTTGCCGTGCGCCACTTCCTCGGCGGAGACCGCGACGCTCAGCAGCGTGTCCAGGCCGGTCCCGGCCAGTACGGCCTCGATCGCCTCCCGCGAGGAACCGGACGCCACCGCCATCGGAACCCCGTCTGCGTGCAGCCGCTCGACGAACCTGCGCATCTCCGGGAAGGCCTCTGTCCCTGCGCGGGCAAGCTCCAGATAGGCGGCGTTCTGCTCCGCCAGCAGCCGCGCGACCGGCGCGCGAAGCCCGTACCGCTCCTTGAGGATCTCCAGCGTCTCCATCGTCCCGATGCCGATGAAGGGGGAGTGCTGCTCCCAGGTGAAGTCGGGCACGCCGTGCCGTTCCAGGGTGCGTCGCCCGGACTCGTAGTAGTTCGGCTCGCTGTCCACGAGGGTGCCGTCGAGATCGAATATGACGGAAAGCATTCCGTTCAGCCCGTCCTGCCGGTCGAGTGCGTGTCACGGCCATTTTGTCAGGGTTTGGCCGCTGCTCTTCCCACCGCTTCGACCAGGGGCAGCAGCCGGTGCGCAACCCGCTCGCGCAGAGCGACCTCGGTACGGGTACGCACGACGCCCGGAAGCCGGATGAGGCCCTGGATGACGTCCTCCAGATGCGCGTTGTCCCGGGCCGCCACCCGGGTCAGCAGGTCCCCGCCGCCGGTGATCGAGAACGCCTCGATGATCTCGGGTACGGCCGCGAGTGCGTCACCCACCTCGTCCAGGTGCCCCTGGGTGACCTCGATGTGGACGAAGGCCAGCACCGGGTGCCCGAGCGCGGCGGGGGAGAGGACCGGACCCGTCCCGGTGATCACCCCGGTGCGCTCCAGCCGGTCGAGCCGGGCCTGCAGGGTGCCGCGCGCGACGCCCAGCAGCCGGGCGTACTCGCGCACGCTGGTGCGCGGCTGCTCGATCAGCAGGCGCAGGATCCGGGTGTCGAGCTCGTCCACCGCCATGCCGCGACTGTACTCACCGCAGGCCCTCCTGCGGATCGTGACGGGGCCGCGGGCGCACCGGCAGCCCGCGCAGCCACAGCCGGACACGGTGGTAGCGGATGCCCACCGCCACGGCGGCGGTCGGCCAGGGGTGGCGCAGAGATGCCCGCAGGAGCCCCCGTAGGCCGGATGCCCGGCGGCGGCCCCGCACCGTCGCCGTCAGCCGGGCACCGTCCGCCCCGCCCGAAAGGCACACGCTCAGGGCGAGGTGCTCGCCCGGCACCGGGAGCCGCATCCGGTAGTCGCCGTCCACCTCCAGGAAGGGGGACGCGTAGAACTCCTTGGCCACCCGGGCCGTGCCCTGCGCGGCCTGCGGGCCCAGGAGGTAGCAGTGCCGCTCGCCGTACGTGTTGTGCACCTCGGCGACGACCTGCAGCAGGGCCCCGTCCGGGCCGTGGCACCAGTACACGGACAGCGGGTTGAAGACGAAACCCAGCACCCGGGCGTGGGCCAGCATCAGCACCCGGGAGCCCGGCGGAAGCCCGGCGCCGCGCGCGGAGAGGAACCGCTCCAGCCCTGCCCGGATGGTCGGCGCCCCGCCACCGAAGTGGTCCCGCGCCTCGAACCGGGCGAGGGGGCACAACGGCGCCGGGAGGCGGGGGAGTTCGTCGAGGTCCACCAGCCACAGGTACGTCCGGTGGCGCAGGGCGTACGCCCGCTCCCCGGACCGCACGTGCCGCAGCTCGGCCTCGTACACCACCGCCCTCACCAGACCACCCCGAGCGCGGCGGCCGCCTCCACGCCCGAGCGGCAGCCGTCCTCGTGGAACCCCCACCCGTGGTAGGCCCCCGCGAACGCCGTCACCGGACCCGACAGGCCGGGCAGCAGCCGCTGGGCGGCCACCGACTCCGGTGTGAAGACGGGGTGTTCGTAGGCCATCTCGGCCAGCACCAGCTCCGGCCGCACCCGGTCGTCCGCGTTGAGGGTCACCACGTACCGCTGCGGCGCGTCGAGCCCCTGCAGACGGTTCATGTCGTAGCTGACGAGGACCCGCGCGTCGTACGGGTCGCAGCCGGACAGCCGGAAGTTCCAGCAGCCCTGCGCGGCCGCCGAGCGCGGCAGCACCGAGGCATCGGTGTGCAGCACCGTCCGGTCGCGGGAGTACAGGAAGGCGCCGAGCACCGCCCGCTCGGCGTCCGTCGGGTCGGCCAGCAGCCGCAGCGCCTGATCGGCGTGGACGGCCACGACCACCGAGTCGTAGGTGACGGCGCCGTCGGCGGTGCTCACGCGGACCCCCTCCGGGGTGCGCGCGAGCGCCCGTACGGGGGTCCCCGCACGGACCGCGGCCGCGCCGAGCCGCTCCCGCAGCCGCTCGACGTAGCGCGCCGAACCGCCTTCGACCGTGCGCCAGCGCGCCGAGCCGTCCACCGGACCGCCCACCGCGAGCATCCCGTGGTGGGCCAGGAAGCGGAACAGGTACCGGGCGGGGTAGCGCAGCGCCGTACGGGGCGGGCAGGACCACACCGACGCCACCAGCGGAATCGCGAAGTGGGCGGTGAAGTACGGCCCGAAGCCGCACTCGCGCAGGAAGTCGCCCAAGGTCACCTCCGCCGAGACGGCGGGAGTGGCCAGCAGCAGCCGGGCCTGCCGGCGGAACAGCGGCACCTGCGCCAGCATCCGCAGGTAGCCGGGCCACGCCGCCGACCTCGGCCGGGCCGCCGGCCCCCGCGGTCCCCGCGCGCCCGCGTACTCCAGCCCGCAGCCCTCGCACTGCACCGAGAGGCTCATCGTGGTCGCCCGGGTGGCCACGCCGAGCTCCCCGAACAGCCGCCGCAGATGGGGGTAGGTGAGGTCGTTGTGCACGATGAACCCGGAATCCACCCCGCGTACGCGGCCGTCCGGGCCCGTCACCTCGTGGGTGTGGGCGTGGCCGCCCAGCCGGTCCTCGGCCTCGTACACGGTCACCTCGTGCGAGCGCGCCAGCACGTAGGCCGCCGTCAGCCCCGAGACACCCGCGCCGACGACGGCCGTTCGCGGCCTTGGTCCTCCTCGCTCCGTCATCGTGTCCTCCTTCCGGTGGTTGCTTCGTAGCCGAAGGGCGCCCGGATGGGCTTGCGCAGGGCCCCGTGAAACGGGCCGTGCGGTCGCAGGTGCATCCGGACGCGCCCGCCCCGCGGAATCCCTCACGGAATGCCGAGCGCGGACCCGTGCGGAATCCTGTACGGGGGCACGAGAGCGGAGAGCGCCATGACGGGACGGCGATGACGGGCGCGGCGGCAAGGCACTGCCTGGTCACCGGGGCCACCGGCTACATCGGCGGCCGGCTGGTGCCGGAGCTCCTCGCTGCCGGTCACCGGGTGCGCTGCCTGGCCCGGACGCCGGAGAAACTGCGCGACCACCCCTGGGCGGGCCGCGCCGAGGTCGTACGGGGCGACGTCACCGACCCCGGATCGGTCGCCGGGGCGATGCAGGGCATCGACGTCGCCTACTACCTCGTGCACGCCCTCGGCTCGGGCTCCGGCTTCGAGGGCCGCGACCGCGAGGCCGCCCGCGTCTTCGCGGAGCAGGCCCGGGCGGCCGGGGTCCGGCGCATCGTCTACCTCGGCGGGCTCACCCCCGAGGGCATCCCGCTGCGGGAACTCTCCCCGCACCTGCGCTCCCGCGCCGAGGTCGGCGAGATCTTCCTCGGCTCCGCCGTACCGGCCACCGTCCTGCGCGCAGCCGTCATCATCGGCTCCGGGTCCGCCTCCTTCGAGATGCTGCGCTACCTGACCGAGCGGCTCCCCGTGATGGTCACCCCCAGCTGGGTCGGCACGCGCTGCCAGCCCATCGCCGTCCGCGACGTGCTGCGCTACCTCGTCGGCAGCGCCGGCATGCCGCCCGAGGTCGACCGCGCCTTCGACATCGGCGGCCCGGACGTGGTCACCTACGAGGAGATGATGCGCCGCTACGCGGAGGTCGCGGAGCTGCCCAAACGGCTCATCATGCGGGTCCCGATGCTCACCCCCGGCCTCTCCAGCCACTGGATCGGCCTGGTCACCCCGGTCCCGCGGGCGCTGGCCCGGCCGCTCGCCGAGTCGCTGCGGCACGAGGTGGTCTGCCGCGAGCACGACATCGCCGCCCACGTCCCCGACCCGCCCGGGGCGCCGCTCGGCTTCGACCAGGCCCTGGTCCTCGCCCTCCAGCGGGTGCGGGAGGCCAAGGTGACCACTCGCTGGTCCTCCGCCGGTTTCCCCGGCGCCCCCAGCGACCCGCTGCCCACCGACCCCGACTGGGCGGGCGGCAGCCTCTACACCGACCGGCGGGAGCTGCCCGTCGACGCGTCACCCGCCGCGCTGTGGCGGGTGGTGGAGGGCATCGGCGGGGACAACGGCTGGTACTCCTTCCCGCTCGCCTGGGCGGTACGGGGCTGGCTGGACCGGCTCGTCGGCGGGGTCGGCATCCGGCGCGGCCGCCGGGACGCGGCCCGGCTCCGGGTCGGCGACAGTCTCGACTTCTGGCGGGTGGAGGAGATCGAGCCGGGGGCGCTGCTGCGGCTGCGCGCCGAGATGCGGCTGCCGGGCCTGGCCTGGCTGGAGCTGCGCGCCGACCCCGATCCGGCGGACCGCCGCCGCGCACGCTTCCGCCAGCGCGCCCTGTTCCACCCGCACGGGCTGCTCGGCCACCTGTACTGGTGGAGCGTGTCCCCCTTCCACGCCGTGGTCTTCGGCGGGATGGCGCGCAACATCGCCAAGGCCGCCGAACGGCTGGAACGCGATGGCCCGCGGGGCGCATCCACCCCGGCGCCCGCCGCCGAAGTACCGGGTGCGAGCAGCACCCCACAGCCCTGACCCGGAGCGAGAACCCATGAACATCGCGGTGGTCCTGTACACCTCCGACCTGCGCGTGCACGATCATCCGCCGCTGCGCGCCGCCCTGTCCTCCTGCGACCAGGTGGTTCCGCTCTTCGTGCGCGACCGGGCCATCGAGCGGTCCTCCTTCGCCGCGCCCAACCGCCGGGCCTTCCTCGCCGACTGCCTCGCGGGACTGGACGCCGCGCTGCGCGAGCGCGGCGGCCGCCTGGTGATCCGCTCCGGTGACGCAGTCGGAGAAGTGCTCGCCCTCGTACGGGAGACGGACGCCGACGAGGTGCACATGGCGGCCGGGGTGAGCGCCTACGCCCACGCGCGCGAGGAACGGCTGCGCGCCGCCCTGGAAGCGGAGGGCCGGCGCCTGTACGTGCACGACATGGTGGTGACGGCCGTGGCCCCCGGTGCGCTGCGGCCCTCGGCCTCCGACCACTTCGCCGTCTTCACCCCCTACCTGCGCCGCTGGACCGAACTGCCGCCGCGTGCCGTCACCGCCGCCCCGCGCGTGGTCAGGGTTCCCGCGTCCCCGCGCTCGGAACCGCTGCCCGAGCGCTCCGCCGTCACGGGCGTCTCCCCGGGCCTCGCGCGCGGCGGCGAGCGCGAGGGCCGCCGGCTGCTGGGCGCCTGGCTGCGCGGGGGTGTCGACCGGTACCACGACGTCCACGACGACCTGGCCGGCGACGCCACCTCCCGTCTCTCCCCCCACCTGCACTTCGGCACCCTCTCGCCCGCCGAAGCCGTCCACCGCGCCCGCGCGGCCGAAGGCCCCGGCGCCGAGGCGTTCGTCCGGCAGCTGTGCTGGCGCGACTTCCACTACCAGGTCCTCGCCGCCCGCCCCGACTCGGCCACCCGCGACTACCGGACCCGGCACGACCGCTGGCGCACCGACGCGGGCGCGCAGGAGGAGATCCAGGCCTGGAAGGAGGGCCGGACGGGCTACCCCGTCGTCGACGCGGCCATGCGCCAGCTGCGCCACGAGGGGTGGATGCACAACAGGGGCCGGCTGCTGGCCGCGAGCTTCCTCGCCAAGACCCTGTACGTGGACTGGCGGATCGGCGCCCGCCACTTCCTGGACCTCCTCGTGGACGGGGACCTGGCCAACAACCAGATGAACTGGCAGTGGGTCGCCGGCACGGGCACGGACACCCGGCCGGGCCGCGTCCTCAACCCGGTCCGCCAAGGCCTGCGCTACGACCCCGAAGGTGCCTACGTGCACCGGTGGGTGCCGGAGCTGGCGGGGCTGCCCGCGCCGCGGGTGCACGAACCGTGGCGGCTGCCGGCGGCGGAGCGCGCCCGGTACGACTATCCCGAGCCGGTAGTCGAACTCGCCGAGGGGCTCGCCCGTTTCCGGCAGGGGCGGGGCATCGAGTGATCCGGTCGTGGTGCTCCGGCGTCCTAGGGTGAACGGGTGGATCCAGTGCAGCCCCATGACCGCGAGCCGCCCGACGAGCCCGTGCCGTCCCACGAGCCCGTGCCGCCCCGTGGCCCGGTGCCGCCCCGCGCACCCGTGACGCCGGCCGATCCCGCGCCGCTGCCCGCCGCCGCGTTGAGTACCGGCGCCGTCGCCCGCCGCCTCGGGGTGTCGCCGACCACGCTGCGGTCCTGGGAGCGCCGGTACGCCATCGGCCCGGCCCGCCGGGAGGACGGCCGCCACCGCCGCTGGACCCCCGCCGACATCGCCCGCCTGGAGCTGATGTGCCGGCTCACCGCGCAGGGCGTGCCCCCCTCGGCGGCGGCCAGGGCCGCGCTCGACGCAGCCGCCGGCGGCTCCGGGGCGGCCCGGGCGGCGACCGTGACGCCGGGCGGGTCCACCGCCCTTCCGCTCGGGGAGGTGCGGACGGAATGCAGGGGGCTCGCACGGGCCGCCGTACGACTGGACGCGCCGGCGGTGGAGCGACTGCTGGACACCGCGCTGACGGAGCTCGGCCTGGTCGTGGCGTGGGAGGAGGTCATCGCGCCGACCCTGCACGCGGTCGGCCGCAAGTGGGCCTCCGCCGGGGAGCGTTACGTGGAGGTGGAGCACCTGCTGTCCTGGCACGTCTCCGGCGCCCTGCGCAGTCGGCGGCCCGCGCCCCGCCGGTACGAGGCGCCGCCGGTGCTCCTGGCCTGCGCCCCGGACGAGCAGCACAGCCTGCCCATCGAGGCACTGACCGCCGCCCTCGGGGAGCGCGGCCTGCCCACCCTGATGTTCGGCCCGGCCCTGCCCGCCGAGGCGCTGCGCGAGGCGGTGCGCCGTACGGGCCCCCGCGCCGCCGTGCTCTGGGCCCAGTCGGCTGCGACCGCGGACCGCGCCCTGGCCAGGGCGGTCGCCGGCATCGAATGGGGGCCGCACGGCGCCCGAGGGCATTCGGTGCTGCTGCTGGCGGGGCCCGGCTGGGGTGCGGGTACGTCCGGTCCGCGCACCGAGCGGCTGTTCGGCCTGCGCTCGGGCCTCGCCGTCATCGAGCGGCTGTGGGGCGCGCCGCCGGATCCCCCAGCGAGCGGCGCAGCACCTGCAGCGCCCGGCGCATGTGGCTCTTGACGGTGCCCAGCGGCAGACCGGTGCGGGCCGCGATCTGCGTCTGGGTCAGGTCGCCGTAGAACGCCAGCCACATCACGCTCCGCTGGGCGGGGGGCAGCCGGGACAGTTCGCCGAGCACCAGCAGCCGGTCCAGCGCCTGCTCGGGCTCCGGCGGTGCGTGGGCGGCGGGGGACCGGGTGCGTTCGTGGAGCGCGTGCGCGGCGGCCGAGGCGGCCCGGGTCCGCCGGGTCCTGGCCTCCAGCGCGTCGGCCACCTTGTGGCGGGTGATGCCGGTGAGCCAGGCCCCGAGGCCGCCCGGGCCGGGGCGGTAGTGGTGCCGGCCTCGCCAGGCGGCGAGGAACACCTGCTGCGTCACGTCCTCCGCCTCGCGTTCGTCACCCAGAGCGCGGCGTGCGAGGGACTGCACCAGCGGCCGCCAGCGGCGGTAGGCCGCCTCCATGGAACGTTCGTCGCCCGCCGCGAACCCGGCGGCGTCGGGATCGTCCCGGTCCGGACCGCCGTTCGGACGGACCGCCCGGGCCCGTTGGTGGATCAGGTCGTCCATGGACCGAGGGTGGCGAGCCGGTCCGCTCCCCTCCAAGTCGCATCGTTTCCGCATCGGATCGCTGCGGTGGCGTACATGACACGCTGCGCTCACCCCATCGGTGCGGCCGACCGTCTAAGGTCCAAGGATGAGCGACTTGTTGCTGGTGAGACATGGTGAGACGGCCTGGAGCGCGAGCGGGCGGCACACCGGCCTGACCGACGTACCGCTGGCCCCCCGCGGCGTCGAGGAAGCCATCTCCCTCGCCCCGTTCTTCCACGACCGCCGTCCCGCCCTGGTCCTGACCAGCCCGTCGCGCCGGGCCGTGGCCACCGCCGAACTCGCCGGACTGACCGGCGGCATCCCCGACCCCGACCTGCACGAATGGGACTACGGCGGCTACGAGGGCATCACCACGGCCGAGATCCGGCGCACCCGGCCGGACTGGTCGCTGTGGACCGACGGGGTCCCGCCGGGCGACGCCGGGCACCCCGGGGAGGACGCGGAACAGGTCGGCGCCCGCGCGGACCGCGCGCTGGCCCGGGTCGACAAGGTCCTGCGCGAGGACCGGGGCGACGCCGTCGTGGTGGCCCACGGCCACTTCCTGCGCGTCCTGACGGCCCGCTACCTCGGTCTCGCCCCGCAGGACGGGCGCCTGTTCCTGCTGCGCACCGGCACGCTCGGCGTCCTGTCCACGGAACACGGTCTGCCGGTCGTCGCGGGCTGGAACACCCGCCCCTGAGACCCGCGCGGCGGCGTTCGCGCCGCGCCCTCCCCGTCTCGCGCCCCGCCGCCTCGTGCCCGAGCATGCGTATATGGCGCAGGACGGTAAGGGCGGCGGCGACGGGCAGCGCACCGCGCCGGCCGAGGCGGGGCTGAGGCCCGACGCGATCGGTTTCCTCGAAGCGCTCGTCATCGGCCTGAACTCCACCTCGCCCGCCTACTCGCTGGCCGCCGTGATCGGGCCGATCGTCGCGGTGGCCGGCATCTACGCACCGGGCGTGATGCTGGCCTCCTTCGTACCGATGCTGCTGATCGCCGCCGCCTTCTACTACCTCAACAAGGTCGACCAGGACTGCGGGACCACCTTCTCGTGGGTGACGCGGGCGATGGGCCCCTGGGCGGGCTGGCTCGGCGGCTGGGCGATCACCATGACCGGGGTCCTCGTCATCGGGTCGCTCGCCGACGTCGCGGTGCGCTTCGGGCTGCTCGCGGTCGGCCTCGACGGCCTGGCCTCGAACGAGCCGGTCCGCCAGACGCTCGCCGTCGTGGTCATCCTGGCCATGACCGCCGTCTGCGTGATCGGCACCGAGATGTCCGCCCGGGTCCAGGACGTGCTGATCCTGGCCCAGGTGTTCTTCCTCCTGGCCTTCGCGGTGGTCGCCCTCTACCGCGTCTACGCCGGCACCAGCAGCCTCGACGCGATCGAGCCGTCCGTCGGCTGGCTCAACCCCTTCGGAGCGGGCGGCGCCGCGCTCACCGGCGGACTGCTCCTCGGCGTGTTCATCTACTGGGGCTGGGAGTCCGCCGTCAACCTGACCGAGGAGGTCGAGGACTCCGCCACCGCGCCCGGCAAGGCGGGCATCTGGTCGACGGTCGTGCTGCTGGTGACCTACCTGTCGGTCGGGTTCGCCGTCGTCGCTTACGCGGGGACCACGTTCCTGGCTCAGCACGCGGGCCAGGAGGAAGCGGTCTTCGGCGTGCTCGCCCACGAGGTGATGGGCGGCTGGGACTGGATGGTGCTCCTCGCGGTCTGCACCTCCGCGCTCGCCTCCACCCAGACCACGATCATCCCCGCCTCCCGCACCGCCCTGTCGATGGCCCGCCGGCACGCGCTGCCGCACGGGCTGGCGCGCATCCACCCCCGGTTCCGGACCCCGGACGTGAGCACCTGGTGGGTGGCCGTCATCGCGATCTGCTGGTACCTCGCGGTCAACCAGATCAGCGAGAACGCGCTCCTCGACTCGCTGACCGCACTCTCGCTCCTCATCGCCTTCTACTACGCGCTCACCGGCCTGGCCTGCGCCGTCTACTACCGGCGCCACCTGCTGGAGAGCCCGCGCAACTTCCTGCTCATCGGGCTGGGCCCGGTCGTCGGCGCCGGACTGCTGACCTGGCTACTGGTGGAGTCCGTCAACGACATGTCGGAGCCGCAGAACTCGGCCGGGGGCGTCTCCTGGCTGGGCATCAGCCCACCGCTGCTCATCGGCATCGCCATCGCGCTCGCCGGGGTGCTGATCATGTGCTTCTGGAGGGTGCGGGACGGTCGCTTCTGGCAGGAGCGGCGCGGGGTGGCCGACCCGGCGCTCGTCCCGGGCCGGCACCGCCGGCCTCGCTGAGCCGTGCCGAGAAACGGAGGAGTACGCGATGTCCGTGGTCCTGGGGTACGACGAATCGCCCGGCGCGGAACGCGCCCTCGGTGTCGCCCTGGAGGTCGCCGCAGCCTTCGGCGAGCCCCTCGTCCTCGTCTACGGTGCGGCCGCGCCCGGCGCCGCGGGCGAGGAGTCCCGGGCCCACCGCGAAGCCGTCCGCCAGGCCGGCCGCGACGCACTGGCCCGGGCCGTCGCGGCGGCGGACGAGGCGGGAGTCCCCTCGGCGGTGGAGGTCGTCGACGAGAAGCCCGCCCAAGCCCTCCTGGATGCCGCCGAACGCCACGGGGCGCGGGTCGTCATCGTCGGCACCTGGGGCGACAGCCCCCTGCGCGGCGCCCTCCTCGGCTCGACGCCGCACAAGCTGCTGCACCTGTCGCCGGTACCGGTGCTGTGCGTGCCGACCGGGCAGCCCGGGTAGCACCGGGGGCGGGGAGCGGGGAGCGGGCGGTCGGGTCACACGGGTCGGGTCACTCGGCGATCTCCGTGCGCTCCCACCACTCGTAGACGGGAACCCGTCCCTGCGCGGCGTCCTGGAAGCGGGACGTGGCCTTGAAGTGCTCGTATCCGCCGCGGTGCGCCACTTTCACGTCCTCACCCGGCGCGGGGGCCGGAACGAGGCGCTCCGGAAGATCGTCCGGGCCGCCCTCAAGGGCCGCCATGGTCGCCATGGTCGTCATGGGACCAGTTTCGCCACCCACCCGGCGGGGCGCACTTCGGCGGGCCGCTCCCCGGGGCGGCGGGCAGAATTGAAGGGGCCGCCCGGGCCATCCGCGCGGCGCACGACAGCCGCCGTCGCGCGCGGCGCGCAAAAGCTCGGGCTGCGGAAACTCGGGTGCAGCAGCTCGGCGTGCAGAAGGGGGCAGCGATGCCACCGGACCCGCAGGGGGGTGGCGACGCCGATCCCGGCCCGATACGGTCGGAACCGGGCTCGCTGCTCGAACACGTGGTGGTCGCCGTCCTCGGCATCGACGACGAGGACCGGATCTGCTACTGGGGTCCCGGCGCGCGCAACCTCTTCGGCCACGACGCCGCGGCCGTACTGGACCGGCCCGCTTCGACGCTCTTCCCCGGACGGGATCCCGGCGCGGCCGCGCGGCTCGCCGAGCGCGCCCGCACCCTCGGCTACTGGCGCGTCCGGATGCCCGCGCTCCACCGGGACGGCACGGTGTTCGACTGCGGCTTCCGCGTCTTCCCGCTCACCGGCAGCACGGGCCGTTCCGTGGTGATGGGACTGGCGAGCCGCAGCGTCGAACTGGACCGGGTCAAGACCAACCTGGCCTTCCTCGACGCGCTCTTCGAGACCTGCCCGATCGGCCTGGTCATGCTCGACGAGGACCTGCGGTACGTCCACCTCAACCAGGCCCTCGCCGACATGGACGGCCTCGCCCTGGCCGACCACCTCGGCCGCCGCATGACGGACATCATGCTCACCTCCGACGGCGGCGAGTACCAGCGCCTGCTGCGGAGCGTCGCCCAGGAGGGCCGGACCGTGGTGGACACCCTCGTCGGACTGCGCACCCCCGGCCACCCCGACCGCGACCAGGTGCGGTCGGTGAGCCTGTTCCCGCTCAGCGGCGCGGTGGGCAGCCGGCGCGGCGTGGGCGGCCTGCTGGTGGACGTCACCGACCGCGAACGGGCCATCGTGGAGGCCACCGCGGCCCGGCAGCGGCTCGCGCTCCTGGACCGCGCCGCCGCCCGCATCGGCACCACCCTCGACGTGGACGTGACCGCGCGCGAGCTGGTCCGGTCCGCGGTCCCGGAGTTCAGCGACGCCTCCGTGGTGGAACTGGTGGAGTGGATGCACGAGCCGGAGGTCTTCGACCCCCGGCTGCCGCTCGTCACCCGCAGGATCGCGTGGGGCACGACCCTGCCGCCGCCCGCCGACGAGCTGCTCGGCGGCCTGGAGCGGGTCACGTACCCGCCCGGCTCCGGCATCCACACCATGCTCGAAACGGGCCGCCCGCTCTGGTTCCCGGTGAACGACGACTTCGTGACCAGCACCGTCGCCCACGAGGAACGGGCCCGGCTGCTCATGGAAAGCGGCCTCGCGTGCATCCTCATCGCCCCGCTGGTCGCCCGCGGCACCGTCCAGGGCATCACGATGTTCGGCCGCGCCGCGTCCCGCCCGGCCTTCTCCGAGCCCGACCTCAGCCTCGCGGGCGAGCTGGCCTCCCGCGCCGCCCTGTGCCTGGACAACGCCCGCCTCTACAGCCGCGTCCAGGACATCGCGCTCACCCTCCAGCGCGCCCTGCTGCCCAGCGCCCCCGCGGCGGGCCCCCACGCCGACGTCGCCCACCGCTACCTGCCCGGGAGCCGGCTCACGGAGGTCGGCGGCGACTGGTACGACGTCATCCCCCTGCCCGGCGACGAGCTGGCCCTGCTCGTCGGGGACGTGATGGGACACGGCGTGCCGGCCGCCGCCGCCATGGGACGGCTGCGCATCACGGCCAAGGCCCTCGCCCGGCACACCCGGGACCCCGCGGCCCTGCTCGCGGAGCTCGACACCTGCGCCCAGGAGGCGGGCATCGAGCTCGCGACGTGCCTGTGCATCTTCTACGACCCCCACACCGGCCACGCCCGCGTCGCCAGCGCCGGCCACCCCCCGCCCCTGCTGCGCCACCCGGACGGCACGGTGGAGAGGATCGGCGACGTCCTGGGGGTCCCCCTCGGGGTGGGCGGCGTACCGTTCCGCTCGACCGGGACGCGGATCCCCGAGGGCGCCGTCGTGGCGCTCTACACCGACGGGCTCGTCGAGGCCCGCGGCCAGGACATCGACACCGGCATCGACGCCCTGTGCGACCAGCTGCGGGCCCCCGTGGACCGTCTGGAGGAGGCCGCGGACCGGATCCTGTCCGGCCTGCTGCCCGACACCGCGACCGACGACACGGTCCTGGTCCTCGCACGGCTGCGCCGCGCCCCTCCCGCGGGGCCACAATGAACGGGGACGGGACAAGGGCAAGGGCCGACGACGGGACGCTTGCCGCGGGCGCCGGAGAGGCGGAACCGATGCCGTACGCAGCCGTCAGCGCACTGAGCCACGCCGGGCTGCTGCGCGAGCACAACGAGGACAGCCTGGTCATCGGGCCGTGGACGCTGTGCGCCACCGAGACCCGCAACCCGCAGATGCTGGTGTTCCCGCTCGGCTCGCCGCTCGTCGTCGCGGTCGCCGACGGCATCGGCGGACAGCCGGCCGGCGAGGTGGCCAGTGCGCTCGTCGTACGGCGCCTCGCGCAGCTCGGGCCTTCGCTGGACGGCGAGGAGGCCGTCCGTGAGGCCCTGGAACTGTGCAACCGTGCCGTGTACGACGCCGCCGACCGCGAGCCGGAGCTGGCCGGCATGGGCACCACCGTCGCCGGCGCGGTCGTCCTGCCCGAGTCGGTGCTGACCTTCAACGTCGGCGACAGCAGGGTCCTCGACGCCTCGGACGCGGCGCTGCGCCAGGTGAGCGTCGACGACAGCCCGCCGCTGCCGCCGGGCCGCCGGACGACCTCCCTGCTCACCCAGGCCCTCGGCGGCGCCCGGGGCTTCCACGCCGTCACGCCGCACGTCCGTACCTCCCCCCTCGCCGTCGGGGCCCGCTACCTGATCTGCACGGACGGGCTGACCGACCCGGTGCCCGAGGACGTGCTGGACGGCCTGCTGGGGGACCACGACGACGGCCGGGCCGCCTTCGAGCTGTGGAAGGCCGCCATCGACGCGGGAGGGCCCGACAACATCACCCTGGCCCTCGTGCGCATCGGCGAGGCGTGAACCTGGTCCGTTGGCGTCCAACGGCCGAAGAACCGCCCGCGCGGCTGTGCCAATGGCACAGCGCCCCGGGGCCCGGTTGAGCCAGTGGGCCTCCGGATGGTTATCTGTGTCCTATCCATGTACTTACGGCGCCGCGCAGCGCCGGACGGCAACGAAGCCGTTCCGGACCGCGGCGCCTTCGCCGTGCCTGTACGCCGCCCACCACCCCGGGCGGACACCGGCCCGGCGCGCACCATCGCGAGGGGGGCGGCACACCGCCGTGAAGAGGATGTTCGTGGCTCCGGACCCGGGGCTGATGAGGCTCAGGAACTCGCTGCGCGCGGTCGTCGGCGTGGGGCTCGCCGTCGCCGCGGCCCAAGCCGTGGGGCTCTCGCTGACCGCCTCGATCACCGGGGGGCTCGCCGCCCTGCTGGCGCTGTTCACCGTGCTCGACGCGACCGTGCGCGCCCAGCGGGTGACCACGGCCCTGCTGCCCGTGGCCGGATTCCCGGTCCTCGCCGCGGCCACCGCCCTGCACGGCCTGCCGCTCGCCCGCGACCTCTCCTTCCTCGCCGTCGTCTTCGCCGGTGTCTACGCACGGCGCTGGGGGCCCCGCGGCCACGCCCTCGGCATCTTCGCGTTCATGAACTTCTTCATCACGCAGTTCCTGCACGCGGTGCCCGCGCAACTGCCCGAGCTGTTCGCCGCCGTCGGGCTGGCCCTGCTCGCCGCGGGCGCCGCCCGGTTCGTGCTCTGGCCGATCGAGCGCCGTACGCCGCCGCCCGCCGCGCCGCCCGGCCTGCCGGGCACCGGCCTGGCCCGGCCCACCACCCGGCAGGCCTTCCAGGCCACGGCCGCCTGCGCCTTCGCGCTCGGCATCGGCCAGGTCCTCTCCGAGGACCGCTGGTACTGGGCCGTGGGCACCGCCTGGTGGATCTTCGTCAACACCGCCTCGCGGGGCGAGACCCTGGTCCGCGGCTTCCGCCGGGTCGTGGGCACCGTCACCGGCATCGCCGCCGGGCTGCTGGTCGCCGTACCGCTGCACGGTGCGCCGACGCCGACCGCCGCCCTGGTCGCCGTATGCGTCTTCGGGATCTTCTACACCGCCGCGCCGTCGTACTCCTGGATGATGTTCTTCGTCACCGTCATGGCCGGCCTGCTCTACGGACTCCTCGGCGTGCTGCACCCCGGCCTGCTCCTGCTGCGCTTCCAGGAGACCGCCATCGGCGCGCTCGGCGCCGCGCTCGCCGTGGTGCTGCCCGTCACCACGCACGCGGCCAACGACGCCTGGATCCAGCGCGCCCTGCACTGCGTACGGGCCTCCACGGCGGCCTCCCTCGACCGCCTCGCCGGACATCCCTCCGCCGACCCGGCCCCCCACGCCGCCGAACTGGAACTGCTCCTGGGCCGGGTACGGATGGCGCTCGCGCCCCTGGTGCACCCGCTCAGCCCGCTGCGCGCCCGCAAGGCCCGCGCACGGCAGGTGCTGGAGCTGCTCGACGCGTGCGCGCGCGAGGTGCGGGGCCTGGTGGCCGTCGCCGCCGACCCGCAGGCCTCGCACGACGCCCGGCTCGCCGCGGCGTGCTGGCGGGTCGAGGCGGCGGTGGAGGCGCTGACCGCGCCGCAGGACGGCCACCTGCCCGCCGCCCCGGAGAACACCTCCCGGCCGCCGGCCCCGGCGGAGCCCGTCCTGGCCCACCTGCACGGCCTGGAGCACGCCCTCGTAGCGCTGCACGTCCCGCTGCGCACGCACCCTCGCGCCCCGCTCGTCGTCAGCGCCTGATCCCGGCCGGTCGCCGGCCCCGTAGCCCCCGCCCGGGGCCGCCGAGCCGGCGCGGATGGTACGCCACTTGAAGACGCCCGTTCCGGCCGATCCGCGCAGATCACCCGGAGGAGTGTTCCGGCCGTCGCCCACCCGCGCCGCTGACCTGCCCCGTGTACAACGGGTGATGTTCACGGCACATTCATTCGGCATGTACAGGGTGGATCTGAACGGACAGGGGGTAACGGCCCGGAATGGAAATCCTTCAACAGCGCTCGGGCACGGCTCGGGAGCGCTCGGGTACCGCTCAAGTGTGGGAGGCCGCCGAGGAGTTCATCCGGCTCTTCCACCGGGAGAACCCGGATGCCGGTGATCTCGACGCCCGGCTGGCGGCCGTGCGCGCCGAAATCGCCCAGGCCGGCACCTACCGGCACACCCCGGACGAGCTCGTCCACGGTGCCCGGGTGGCCTGGCGCAACAGCAACCGCTGCATAGGCAGGCTCTACTGGAACTCGCTGCGGGTCCGCGACCGCCGTGGGCTCACCGACGGCGACGGCATCGCCGAAGAGTGCTTCGCGCACCTGCGGGAAGCCACCAACGGCGGCCGGGTACGGCCCACCATCACCGTCTTCGCACCCGACGCCCCGGACCGCCCCGGGCCGCTCATCTGGAGCGAGCAGCTCATCCGCTACGCCGGGTACGGCGACCACCCCTCCATAACCGTCGGCGACGCCCGCAACGCGCCGCTCACCAGGGCGCTGCTCGACCTGGGCTGGCCGGGCGGCCCCGGTACCCCCTTCGACCTCCTGCCGCTCGTCGTCCAGGGCGTGGACGACAAGCCCCGCTGGTTCGACACCCCGGCGGACGCCGTGCTGGAGGTGCCGATCCGCCACCCGGACGGGCCCGACCACTGGGACGACTGGGGCCTGCGCTGGCACGCGGTCCCCGCCATCTCCAACATGTGCCTGGAGATCGGCGGCATCCACTATCCGGCCGCGCCGTTCAACGGCTGGTACATGGGCACCGAGATCGGCGCCCGCAACCTCGCCGACACCGACCGGTACAACCTGCTCCCCGCCGTCGCCCGCAGGCTGGGGCTCGACACCTCCAGCGACCGCTCGCTCTGGAAGGACCGGGCGCTGGTCGAGCTGAACCGTGCGGTCCTGCACTCCTTCGACGAGGCCGGCGTGAGCATCTCCGACCACCACACCGAGTCCCGGCGGTTCCTCTCGCACCTGGAGCGCGAGGAGCGCAAGGGACGGGAGGTGGGCGCCGACTGGTCCTGGATCGTGCCGCCGATCTCCGGGGCGGCGACCCCCGTCTTCCACCGCACGTACGAGGACCGGCCGAGCGCCACCGCGTACGTCCACCACGCCGGGGCCCACGAACGGGCCAAGGGACGGGACTTGGTCTAGACCTTCTGTTACCGTCGTTGCGACCGGATCCGGGACGGCGGAATAGGGGCACCTGTGGATGGCGCGCGCAGCACGGACCAGGGCGGCGGACACCGGGCCTACATCGGCTCGTTCACCTCGGGGGGCGGCCGCGGCATCACCACCGCGGCCGTGGATCCGGCCACCGGGGCGCTGACGCCCCTCGCGGTTACCGGGACCGCCGAGAACCCCTCCTGCCTCACCCTCGCGCGCGAGCCGGGCGTGCTCTACGCGGTGAGCGAGGCGGAGCACGGAGCGGTCGCGGCGTTCCGGACCGGGGCCGACGGGCTCACCGCCCACGGACCGCTCGTCCCCGTCGGCGCGTCGGGCCCCACCCACCTCAGCCTGGCGGGGCAGCGACTGCTGACCGCCAACTACACCTCGGGCAGCGTCAGCTGCATCCCGCTCGCCACGGACGGCGCCCCCGGTGGTCCTCCGGCCGTCCTGGCCCACCAGGGCTCGGGACCCGACGCGGAGCGGCAGCAGGGGCCGCACGCCCACCAGGTGCTGCCCGACCCCAGCGGCCGCTGGGTCCTCAGCGTGGACCTCGGAACCGACTCCGTAAGGGTCTGCGCCCTCGGCCCGGCCGACGGCCCGCTGCGCCTTCACGCGGAGACGAAGCTGCGGGCCGGGTCAGGACCCCGCTACCTGGCCTTCCACCCGGACGGGGAGACGGTCTACGTCATCCACGAGCTGGAGCCGCTGCTGAGCGTGTGCCGCTGGAACGCGCGGACCGGGCGGCTGGAGGCCACCGCCGAGGTCGCGGTGCTCCCCGAGGACGTCCCGGCGGACCCCCGGCCCTACCCCTCGGTCGTCGCCGTGTCGCCCGACGGGCGGTTCGCATGGGCTGCCGTACGGGGAGTGAACACCATCGCCGCGTTCTCCCTCGCCGACGGGCCCGCCAAGCCCCGGCTCACCGGGAGCACGGACTGCGGGGGCAGTTGGCCGCGCGACCTCGTCGTGGACGGGGCGGGGCGCAGGCTGTACGTGGCCAACGAATGGTCCGGCGACGTCACCTGGTTCGACGTGGACCCCCTGACCGGCGAGCCCCGGGCAGCGGGTTCGATCGAGGTCCCGGCCGCCGCATGCGTGGTCTTCGGGCCCTAGGTGTATTGATCACGAGCGTTGTTAACAGAGCCGGGTCTTGATCATGGCGAAGACCTCCGGTGTGGTGGAGGTGTCTAGGCTCCACACCACACACGGAGGTCTTCGTGTCCCACCGTAATGCCCGGCTGACGGTTCACGGCAGGCGGATCCTGGTCGAGCGGGTTCTGGCCGGGCGGCCGGTCGCCCACGTGGCCGCCGAGATGGGCATATCCCGGCCCACCGCCCACAAATGGGTCCGCCGCTGGCGGGCCGAAGGCGAGGGCGGCCTGCACGACCGTTCCAGCAGGCCGCGTACGACCCCGCACCGCACCCCCGCGACGATCGAGGCCCGCGTCTGTGACCTGCGCCGAAGCCGCAAGCTCGGGCCGGCCCGCATCGGCCCGGTCCTGGGCCTGCCCGCCTCCACCGTCCACCGGATCCTGGCCCGCCACGGCCTGAACCGGCTGGCCTGGCTGGACCGGCCCACCGGCCAGCCGATCCGCCGCTACGAACGGGCCCGACCGGGCGAACTGGTCCACGTCGACATCAAGAAGCTCGGGAACATCCCCGAAGGCGGCGGATGGCGCGTGGTGGGCCGGGCGGCAGGCGACCGCAACCGCCAAGCCACCACCGACCAGCGCAAAAGCTCCACGCCGGTCATCGGCTACAGCTACATCCACTCCGCCGTCGACGACCACTCCCGCCTGGCCTACAGCGAGGTCCTCACCGACGAACGCAAGCAGACGGCCGTCGCCTTCTGGCAGCGAGCCCAGGCGTTCTTCACCGCCCACGGGATCACCGTTGAACGCGTCCTGACCGACAACGGCTCCTGCTACAAGTCCAAGCAGTTCACCCAGACCCTGGCCGCGGCCGGCATCACCCACAAGAAGACCAGGCCCTACCGGCCGCAGACCAACGGCAAAGTCGAACGCTTCAACCGCACCCTCCTCGACGAATGGGCCTACCTACGGCCCTACCAATCGAACAACGAGCGGACAGCGGCCCTGGCAGACTTCCTCCACACCTACAACCACCACCGCTGCCACACCGCACTGGACGGCAAGCCGCCCATCAGCCGAGTGAACAACGCTGCGGGTCAATACACCTAGGCCGTCTCTTCAGCATCTTGCCGGGCGGCGCGTGTCAGGCAAGATCCGGAAAAAGACGGCCCGGGGACGCGTGAAGGGCCCGTGCCGCGGCGCGGGCCCTTCACGGCGCTCCGAGAAGCGGGGAGCCGGGTCAGTGGGCGGAGGCGCCCAGGGTGAGACCGAGGGCGGCGCTGTACTGGGCGACGGCCAGCTTGCCGAGCGCCGGGTAGGCCCCCAGCACCTCGGCGGTGGCGCAGTCGGCCTCCTTGCACGCCGTGTCCAGCAGCCCGTCGGCCGCCTCCGGGCCGATCAGGTACGGCGCCAGGGCCAGCTGGGTCGAGCCTTCGGTGCGCAGCTGGTCGGCGATGCCGGCCACCGACCCCTCCTGGTCCAGTGCGGCGGCCTTCACCGGCACCGCGAGGCGCGCGGCCAGCAGCATGCCGGTGATCCCGGCGGCCTGGACGGCCTCCTCGCCACCGGTGGTGGCCAGGATGATGCCGTCGGCGGCGGTGGTGACGGTGAACAGCCGGGCCCGGTCGGCGCGGGCCAGCCCCGCCTCGGAGAGCCGCACGTGCAGTCCCTCGGCGAGCAGCGGGTGCGGGCCCAGTACGTCGGCCAGCTCGGCGGCGGCCGAGGAGTCCATCAGCGCCTGGCGGACGCGCCGCAGCAGGTCGCCGTCGGGACCGACGAGCAGGGGCACGACCACGGCGTCCGGGCCGGTCGCCTGCGCCACCTCGTGGCCGGCGGCGCGGGCGAACTCGGCGCGCGCGGCGCGCTCGTGCGCGACGGCGGTCAGCACGCCGGCCAGGGACGGGAACTGCGAGCCTTCGGAGTCGTCACCCTCCAGGTAGCCGATCCGGCCGTCCAGGCCGGGCAGCTCGGAGCGGCCGATGCTCAGGATCTCTTCCGCGAGCCCGCGCGAGGCGGCGGAAGGGGCACCGGGCACGGCGAGCACCAGCGCGGGCGCGCCCTCGGGCGCCACCGCGGGCTCGGGGCGGCGGTGCCGTCCGGCAGGGCGGGGTCGCGGCATTCGTACGGGCAGGCCATTTGCGGGCCCAGTGGGGGAGCTCATGGCGCCGCATGCTACTGGTTTATCGGAACCCGTTGTTCGGGCAGGGTCATTTCCGGCGGCTTCTGTCCGTATTTATCCGCTGAATGTGCGACAGGGTCGCCTGTACCGGCCACCTATCGGCCGAAACGGTTCAACCGGCCGTCGGCAGGCGCCAGTCCACCGGAGCCGCGCCCTGACGCACCAGAAGGTCGTTCACCTTGCTGAACGGCCTGGACCCGAAGAATCCGCCCGCGGCCGACATGGGGGAGGGGTGCACGGACTCCACCGCCGGCAGCTCGCCCAGCAGCGGCCGCAGGTTACGCGCGTCGCGCCCCCACAGCACCGACACCAGCGGCTTCCCGCGCGCGGCCAGTGCCCGGATCGCCTGTTCGGTGACCGCCTCCCAGCCCTTGCCCCGGTGGCCGCCGGTCTTGCGCGGGGCGGTGGTGAGCGCGCGGTTGAGGAGCAGCACGCCCTGGCGGGTCCACGGCGTCAGGTCGCCGTTGGCCGGCCGCGGCACGCCGAGGTCAGCGTTCAGCTCGCGGAAGATGTTGTCCAGGCTCGGCGGCCAGGGGCTGACCTCGGGCGCGACGGAGAACGACAGGCCCATCGCGTGGCCCGGGGTGGGGAAGGGGTCCTGCCCGACGATCAGCACCTTGACCTCGTCGAAGGGCTGCTGGAAGGCGCGCAGCACGTTCGGCCCGGCGGGCAGGTAGGTTCTGCCCGCCGCGATCTCGGCGCGCAGGAAGTCGCCCATCGCGGCGACCTGCGCCGCCACCGGCTCCAGAGCCCGGGCCCAGCCCGGCTCGACGATCTCGTTCAACGGTCGTGCTGCCACGGGCAGTCACTCTACTGGCCCATCGGCGGTCCTACCCAGGCAGGACCGCCGCCCGCACGCAGAGCACGTCCGGCAGGTGCTCGGCCAGCAGTTGCCAGCTGTCCCCGTCGTCGTGGCTGGCGTACAGCTCGCCGTTGCGGTTGCCGAAGTAGATGCCCGCCGGATCCGCGTCGTCCGTGCAGAGCGCGTCCCGCAGCACCGTGCCGTAATGCTCCCCGGCCGGCAGGCCCTTCGAGAGCGGTTCCCAGTTCGCCCCCGCGTCCTCGGTGCGAAAGACCCGGCAGCGGTGCTCCGCCGGGACCCGGTCGGAGTCGGCGTTGAGGGGGAAGACGTACGCGGTGCCCGGGCGGTGCGGGTGGGCGGCCACCGCGAAGCCGAAGTCGGAGGGCAGTCCGGAGCCGATGTCGCTCCAGGCGTCCCCGGCGTCGTCGCTGCGGTAGACCCCCCAGTGGTTCTGGAGGTACAGCCGGTCGGGGTCGGCGGCGTCCCGGGCGACCTTGTGGACGCACTGCCCGAACTCGGGCTGCGGGTCGGGCAGGAACACCGCGGAGACCCCCCGGTTGGACGGGTCCCAGCTCGCGCCGCCGTCCTTCGTCCGGAAGACGCCGGCCGTGGAGACGGCCACCGTGACCGAGTCCGGGTCACCCGGATGGGTGATCACCGTGTGGAGCCCCTCGCCACCGCCGCCCGGTACCCAGCGCGAGCGGGTGGGGTGTTCCCACAGGGCGCGGACCAGTTCGAAGGACTCCCCGCGGTCGGTCGAGCGGAACAGTGCGGCCGGCTCCGTCCCGGCGTAGACCACGTCGGGGGCCTCCGGTCCGGCCGGTTGCAGTTGCCAGACCCGCTCCAGCGAGGCGCCGGTGTCCTGCGGGAACTTCACCGCGGCGGCGGTCGGCTCGCGCCAGGTGACGCCGAGGTCGTCGGAGTGGAAGACGGACGGCCCCCAGTGGGAGCTGTCTCCGCCCGCCAGCAGGCGCGGCGTGGAGCCCCGTACGTCGATGGCGACGGCCGAGACCGCCTGGGCGTTGAAGTGCGGCCCTTCGAACTTCCAGGGACCGGCCCCGTCGCGCCGGCCGATGAAGAGCCCCTTGCGGGTGCCCGCGAGCAGTAGCACATCGGACATGGCCGATACCTCCGGAAGTCCGTCACGGCAGCCTTTCGGCCAGTGTGCACCCGGGCCGCTGACAGCGGCGTGCAACGCCGGCCCCCGGTGCGGTCCGCGCGGCGCAGCGGGAATTAGTACGAAGGGCTTCGTAGTACGAAGGAATTCGTAGTACGGTGACTCTCGTACTTGCCGCCGGAGTCCCGGCGCGCGTCCCCGGTCACCCTGGAGAGCCTGATGACTGCCGCCCCGGCTGCCTTCGCCGCCCTGTTCCAGCCCTACACCGTGCGATCGGTGACCATTGCCAACCGCGTGTGGATGGCCCCGATGTGCCAGTACAGCGCCGAGCCCGCCGGCCCCCGCGCGGGCGTGGCCAACGAGTGGCACGTAGCGCACTACGCGGCCCGCGCCGTCGGCGGCACCGGCCTGATCATCCAGGAGGCCACCGCAGTCTCCCCGGAGGGCCGGATCACCCCCTACGACCTCGGCCTCTGGAACGACACCCAGACCGAGGCGCTGCGCCCGATCACCGCCTTCATCAAGGCGCAGGGGGCCGTGCCCGGCATCCAGATCGCGCATGCGGGCCGCAAGGGCTCCACCGAGCGCCCCTGGAAGGGCGGCCGGCCGGTCGGAGCCGAGGCGCACGGCTGGCAGCCCCTCGCGCCGAGCGCGGTGCCGTTCGGCGAAGGCGACCCCGTGCCCCACGAGCTGACGGCCGAGGAGATCCGTGCGGTCGTCGGCCAGTTCGCCGACACCGCCCGGCGCGCCCTGGCGGCCGGCTACGAACTGCTGGAGATCCACGGTGCCCACGGCTACCTGATCGGCGAGTTCCTCTCCCCGCACAGCAACCTGCGCACCGACGAGTACGGCGGCTCCTTCGAGAACCGCACCCGCCTCGCCCTCGACGTCGTGGACGCCGTACGGGCGGTGTGGCCCGAGGAACTCCCGCTGTTCTTCCGCGTCTCCGCGACCGACTGGCTGGAGGAGGGGGGCTGGACCGCCGACGACACCGTCCGGCTGGCCGGACTGCTCAAGGAGCACGGCGTGGACCTGCTGGACGTCTCCACGGGCGGGCTCGCGCCGCACGTGAGGATCCCGGTCGGCCCCGGCTACCAGGTGCCCTTCGCGGCGCGCGTCAAGCGCGAGACCGGCCTGCCGGTCGCCGCGGTGGGTCTGATCACCGAGCCCGTCCAGGCGGAGAAGATCCTGGCCAACGGAGAGGCCGACGCGGTCCTGCTCGGCCGCGAACTGCTCCGCGACCCCTACTGGGCCCGGCGGGCGGCCGGCGAACTGGGCGTGGAGCCCCGCACCCCCGCCCCTTACCACCGCGGCTGGTGAACCGTGGGCGGCGCCGGTCACCGCCCGCCCGGCGCCGCAGGTGTCCTACGATGGTTCTCGTACCTCGGTGCGGTGCGCCGGTGTACGCCGAGGTGCGAGGGCGCCGAGTGAACGAGTGAGTGGAGGAGCAGATGCCGCAGCCGGCCGCCACCACGCGCCCGCTCGCCCATCCCGGGAGTGCCGAGATCCGCCTGGAAGGGGTCCTGCACGCCCTCTCGGACCCCGTCCGGCTGTCGATCGTCCGCGAACTGGCCGCGGCCGCCGAGGAGCTGGCCTGCTCGCACTTCGTGCTGCCGGTCACCAAGTCCACCACCACCCACCACTTCCGGGTCCTGCGCGAGGCCGGGGTCGTGCGGCAGACCTACCGCGGCACCACCAAGCTGAACGACCTGCGCCGCGCCGACCTGGAAGCCCTCTTCCCGGGCCTCCTGGACACCGTCCTGACGGCGGCCGGCGCCGAAGCGGCCCGCCTGGACGCGGCGGGCGCGGGCGCGCGCCCCTGAGGGCCGCCGCCTCCCGGCCGCGCGTCCTTGCGGCCGCCCGTTGCGGGCCCGTGCCCTTGGGCGCCGTCGGGTCCGTCCGCGCAACTCCTCGGTACGCTACGTTCCGGCCGCGCCCAGCAGGCCCGCCCAGTCCGGGATCTTGACCGAGCGGCGTCCCAGGGAGCGGCCCAGATCGGCCTCCGCGTTCTCGATGGCCAGCCAACCGGGCCACTGCACCGGCCTGAGTCCTGCCGCGCGCAGCGCCTCCAGGGGATCCTGCTCCAGCTCGCGGCGGGCCAGCGCCCCCGCGTCCTGGAGCAGGGAGGACGCCGTCTCCTTCGCACACGGCCGGTTGGTGCCGATCACCCCGGTCGGGCCGCGCTTGATCCACCCCGCGACGTACTCGCCGACCGAGGCCCGGCCCTCGCGCAGCACCCGGCCCGCCGCGTGCGGGACCGTGCCCGTCGCCGGGTCGAAGGGCAGCCCGGGCAGTGGCACGCCCCGGTACCCCACCGACCGCAGCACCAGCTGCGCCGGGACGTCCTCGTACACGCCGGTGCCGCCCACCCCGCCACGACCGTCGGGGGCGGTCCGCTCGAAGCGCACCGCGGCGACCCCGCCGCCGGGCCCCGCCAGCACCTCCACGGGCCGCAGGAAGAACCGCAGCGTGATGTTCCGCTCCGCCTCGCCGGGGGCCGCCACGGCCCAGGCGCGCAGCACCTCCAGGTTCCGCCGGGCCACCGCGGGCAGGGCGGCCGCCGCACCGGGGTCCTCGTAGGCGGGGTCCAGCGCGAGTTCGGCAGGGTCCACCCGTACGCCCACGCCCGGCAGGGTGCCCAGCTCCCGGAGCTCCTTGGTGGTGAACTTGCCCTGCGAAGGCCCCCGCCGGGCCACCATCGACACCGCGCGCACCCCGCTCGCCGCGAGAGCGCCCAGGGCGGCCTGCGGCATGTCGGTGGGCGCCAGTTCGGGCACGCCCCGGGCCAGGATCCGGGTCACGTCGACCGCCACGTTGCCCGCGCCGACCACCACCGCCGACCCGACTCCGGAGAGGTCGAAGGCCTCCTCCGCCGCGTCGGGATGTCCGCTGTACCAGGACACGAACGCCGTCGCGGAGTGGACGCCGGGCAACTCCTCGCCGGGAATGCCCAGGCGCCGGTCCCGGGCGGCGCCGACGCAGTACACCACCGCGTGGTACATCTCGCGCAGCCGGGCCGTCGGCAGGGCGGGACCGCCCACCTCCACGTTGCCGAGGAAGCGGATCCCTTCGTCCTCCAGCACCGAGCGCAGACTTCCGGTCAGGGATTTGATCTTCTCGTGGTCGGGGGCCACCCCGTACCGCACGAGCCCGTACGGAGCCGGCAGCCGGTCCAGGACGTCCACCAGGACGCCCGGCACCTCGCGCTGCTGGACCAGGGTCTGCGCGGCGTAGACCCCGCTGGGGCCCGAACCGACGACGGCGACACGAAGCACGGCGGAGCTCCTCCCGCAGGTGCCTCCCAGCATGACACCGGGTGCCGCAACCGTCAGCCCATGGCGCGCATCCGGTCGATCTCGGCGCTCTGCGTGGCCACCAGCTCGGTCGCCATCTCCTCGACTGCGACGTTGTTGCCCTGGGCGAGCGCCTCGCCGGCCATCTTCAAGGCGCCTTGGTGGTGGGCGGTCATCAGGCTCAGGAAGAGCCGGTCGAACTCCGGCCCCGTGGCGCCGGTCAGCTCCCCCAGCTGCCGTTCCGTCGCCATCCCCGGCATCGCCCCGTGGTCGTGGCCGGCCGCGGCGCCGTCGGCGGGGGAGGGCTCGGGGTAGCGCGCCAGCCACTTCTCCATCGCCCCGATCTCGGGCCCCTGTGCCGCCGCGATCCGTTCGGCGAGGCGCTTGACCCCGTCCGCCGAGGCCCGTCCCGGTGCCAGCGCGCTCATCGCCAGGGCCTGGCGGTGGTGCTCGATCATGTGGCGTACGTAGGCGTGGTCGGCGGCGTTGGGGGTGTCGTCGGGCCGCTCCTTCGCGGCCCGGCCGGGCGAGAGCGTCCGGGCCTGCTCGCCCGGTCTGCCGGGGGCGATCACCACCGGCCCGGCGTCGTCCGCCCGGTCGTCACCCTGGCAGCCGGTGAGGGTGAACAGGAGTCCGGCGGCCAGGGCCGCCGCCCCGAGGAATCGGCCGAGTAACGCATTTGCCATGTCCATGAAAAGCAACATACTGCCGGGGTCCAGGTTCCGTTCCCCGTACGAACGCCGAAAGCGCGGACCCCCACGGGAGGCACAGTGACCTCGTTGCACACCACCGGAGCGCGGCCCCGGAGTCTGGGGGCGGCGCTCGCCGCCGCCGGACTCCTCACGACGCTCCTGGCGGGCGCCGGACCGGCGTCCGCGACCCCCGACCCCGGCGACCTGACGCCCGGATCCTCGTTCGGCGCCGTCGGCCCCCGGAGCGCCGCCACCGCCCCGGACCGCGAGCTCGCCCCCGGCGAGATCCCCGGACAGGACGAGATCGTGCACAGCAAGAACGTCACGCCCCTGGCCAACGTCCCCAGCAGCCACCCGGGCGGGATCAACTCCGACCTGGCCTTCCAGGACCAGTACGCCTACGCGGGCAGCTACGACGGCTTCACCATCTACGACATCGGCAACCCCAAGGCGCCCAAGACCGTCGCCACGGTGCTCTGCCCCGGCGGCCAGAACGACGTCTCCGTCTACGGCGACCTGCTCTTCCTCTCCACCGACTCCTCCCGCAGCGACGACTCCTGCCACAGCGTCTCGCAGCCCGCGACGGAGAAGTCCTCCTGGGAGGGCATCAAGATCTTCGACATCAAGGACAAGAAGAACCCCAGGTACATCAAGTCCGTCGAGACCTCGTGCGGTTCCCACACCCACACCCTGGTGCCGGGCGGCCGTGACGTCTACCTCTACGTCTCCTCGTACTCGCCGAGCGAGGCCTTCCCCGACTGCCAGCCGCCGCACGACGGCATCTCGGTCGTCAAGGTCCCGAGGAAGGACCCGACCCGGGCCGCGGTCGTCGCCTTCCCCGTCCTCTTCCCGGACGGCGGCAACCCGGGCGCGCCCGCCAACCCCGGCGTCTCCAAGACGACCGGCTGCCACGACATCACCGTGCTGCCCTCCAAGAACCTCGCCGCCGGCGCCTGCATGGGCGACGGCATCCTCTTCGACATCACCGACCCCGAGCAGCCGCGCGTCATCGACCGCGTCCAGGACAACGTCAACTTCTCGTTCTGGCACTCCGCCACCTTCAACGAACGTGCGGACAAGGTGGTGTTCACCGACGAACTGGGCGGGGGCGGCAGCGCCACCTGCAACGAGGCGACCGGCCCCGACCGGGGGGCCGACGGCATCTACGACATCACCGGCCGCGGCGACCAGCGCAAACTCGTCTTCAAGAGCTACTTCAAGATCCCGCGCCGGCAGGCGGACACCGAGAACTGCGTGGCCCACAACGGCTCGTTGGTCCCGGTCGGCGGCGGCCGCGACGTCATGGTCCAGGCCTGGTACCAGGGCGGAGTCTCCGTGTGGGACTTCACCGACTCCACCCGCCCCGTGGAGATCGGCTACTTCGAGCGCGGCCCGCTGACCACCGACACGCTGGGACTGGGCGGCTCGTGGTCGGCGTACTACTACCGCGGCCACATCTACTCGAACGACATCGTCAAGGGCCTCGACGTGCTCCGGCTCGACGACCGGCGCACCGAGAGCGCCAAGTGGGTACGGATGGACCGGCTCAACGTGCAGAGCCAGCCCGCCTATCACTGACCCGGCAGCGCGGGGCTCCCGCCGGGCGGCCCTCCGTCCGGCGGGGTACCGAGCTCCCACTCCAGCCCGTACCGCTGGAACAGCTCGGCCCGCAGCCGGGAGGCCGGCATCGGCGCCCCCGGCAGCAGGACCGCCACCACGGCGCCCATCAGCAGGGCACGCAGCAACGGGTAGTCGGTGTCCACGTCCGTCGAGCCGTACCGGACGACGGTGTCGCTCAGCAGCTCCGCGAGGCGCTGCTGCTCCGCGCACCGGACGAACCCCTCCGCCTGGAGGATGCCCGCCATGTGCGTGCGCATCAGCCGGGGCCGGTCCACGGCCAGCCCGAGGATCGCGTCGATGGCCCGCGCCAGGCGTTCACGGCCGTCGTCGGTACGGGGCGGCCGCTCCAGGGCCGCCTCCAGGGTCAGGTGCATCAGCCGGTGGACCGCGGACTGCAGCAGCTGGCGTTTGCCCGGGAAGTAGTACGAGATCAGGCCCCGGGCGGCACCGGCCCGGTCGGCGATGTCGCCGAGGGTGGTGGCTTCGTAGCCACGCTCGCCGACGAGCTCCACCGTCGCCTGGAGCAGCCGTTCCCGGGAACGTCTGCGCAATTCTTCATTGACCGATGCGCTGCGCGGGACCATGCTTACTCCTGCGTTGACTGGCTCCGAGCCAATATACTCAGCGCGCGGTTCTACTGCTCTGGGTGACGCGGGGGATCACCCAGAGCAGAGCTCCGCACACGGCGGGTGCGCTCAGTCCTGCCCGCGGCCGGACAGCTCGAAGTAGGCGCCGGTGCCCGCACCGTCCACGTGGACGACGTGCCGGCCGACGCGGACGATCTGCGCTCCGCCGGCGCGCCATGAACCCTCGGGGCCCCGGTCGCCGCTCAGGGGCGTCCACACTTCCAGGAACGTGCTTCCGTCGGTGTTCGTGCCGGTTTCGACCAGGCCGCTGCCCTTTGGCCGCAATGTCCCGACGTCCTCGCCGGGGGAGCCGACCTCGTGGTGGAAGGTGACCTGCCTGCCGTCGTAGGTGGTCGTGCCGGCGAAGCCACGGCTGTCGGCGTAGCAGGCGCCGCTCTGGAGCCAGACGACGTGCTCGTCCTCGCGCAGGGGGCCGCCGTCGCGGCTGATTCCGGCGCGCAGCCAGGCGCCTGGGGTGGGTGCGTCCATGGCCCCAGCCTGCCAGGCGGCGGCGTGGAGGCCGGTGAGCGCGGCCGGGGGTTACGCGAGCGCGCTCAGGCCCGGTACGAAGGCCACCGCCAGCGGCAGCGCGGGCATCAGCGTCGCCAGCGCCGTCAGCCGCAGCCGCCTGGCCGGGGACAGCCGCGGGGTGGCGGACAGCAGCCGCCGCACCCGCTGGGGGACGTGCGCCTCTGGGGCGGCGCCCAGGCCGAACACCCCGCGGTCCTCGTTCAGCCCGACCAGGGCCAGCGCGACCGTGAGCCGCCCGAACCGTCGTGAAGCCACGTCGTCGGCGGCGAGCTCCACCAGGCGGTGCATCTCCTCCTCGAACGCCGCGAACACCGGCACCTGGGGGAAGCCCCCGGCCAGCGCCCGCGAGCAGTGCAGCAGCCAGTCGTGCCGGGCCGCGACGTGCCCCTGCTCGTGGGCCAGCACGGCATCCAGTTGGCTGCCCTTCAGCCGGCCCAGCGCGGCCGTCGTGACCACCAGCTGCGGGACCGTACCCGGCTGCCACCACGCCTCGGGCCGGGGTCCCTCCAGTACGACCAGCCGCGCGGCCTGCGGGTCCTCCCCGGGCAACAGCGGAGCGCGCTCCAGCAGTTCGGCCCCGCGGGCACGCCGCCCGGCCCGCGCCCGCAGCACCTCGCGGGTCAGCATCGCGCCCGTCCACAGGCCGCCGCCCGCCAGTGCCAGCGCGGTGACCGCGGCCCACATGCCGCCCGCCGCGCCGAGCCCGTAGGCGTCGACCACCCCGTGCGGGGCGGCGGCGAAGAGCCGCCCCCGTACCGCCTGCCAGGCCGCCGCGGCGCTCAGCAGCATCGACAGCGCGAGGCACAGCAGCACCGCCCCCACCACGCACTGCCACACCCACAGCGCGACGACCGGCTCACGGTCGGGCCACTCGGCCCGCGCCAGCAGGCGGGGGGCGAGCAGCGCGGTCAGTGCGCCGAGCAGCAGGAGAGCGGCGGGGACCATCATGGCCGTCAGCCTATGAGCGAGGCGCTACCTGCGGGTAGGGCCCGCGCCATTGGTGACGCAGGACACGTTTCGCCGTCACTCACATGCTCAGCAGCATCGCCAACATCCCGATCCCCATGGTCAGTCGGCAGGCCCTGGTCAACTCGCCCGCGGCACCCGCGGCACCCGCGGCACCCGCGGCACCCGCGGCACCCGCGGCACCCGCGGCACCCGCGGCACCCGCGGCACCCGCGGCCCCCGCGGCCCCCGCAGCGCCCGCGGCACCCGCAGCGTCCCCGGCCGGCGCCACCGGGACCGGCGCAGCCCCGCCTCCCGCCACCAGCCGGGCCCCGCCCAGCAGGACGTACCCCGCGAAGTAGGCGAGCAGCGTCCCCGTCACCAGGGGCAGCCCCGCGCCCTGGCCGTGCGCGTGCCCGGAGCCCGCCACGAGCCCGAGGTACGCCATGTAGGCCATCGCCAGGCAGCCGACCGCGTGGTGCGCGTGGTGGCGCAGGCCCGGGCCGCCCCGCAGCAGCCACAGCGCGTGCGCGGCGGCCGCGCAGAAGACGGCCAGCAGGATCGCCGGACCCCACGCGCCGGTGCCGGACGGCGCGGCCATCACGGCCATCCCGAACCCCATGAGGGCCTCGCCCATCGCCGCGCCGCGCGCCGCCCGGCCCGCTCTGCGCGCCCGCAGCAGGCAGTACGTACCGCTGGTGGCGCAGAGCGCGACGAGCAGCCAGCCGGAGACGGCTGAGGCGGCGGACGGCAGCGCGGATCCGTGCACGGCGGAACCTCCCGGTTCGTCGGCGTCACGGGAAGAGATGCCCCTGTGGACGGGCCCGCACGCCGCCCCGGGATAGGCTCTCCGTGCCGTACCCGGCATGTCATATGCCGATCAGATGAACGGAGTCGTCCATGCCGACCGTCCACCCCGCCGCCCTGAGTTTCCGGCCCGCTGTCGAGGCGGACGTACCGGAACTGGTGGCGCTCGTCGAGTCGGCCTACCGCGGTGACGCCAGCCGGGCCGGCTGGACCACGGAAGCGGACTACCTGGACGGCCAGCGCACCGACCCGGAGGGCGTCCGGCAGATCATCGGAGCGCCCGACGGCGTGCTGCTCGTCGTGGAGCGCGCGGGCGAACTCGTCGCCTGCTGCCAGCTCGAACACCGCGGCGACCACGCCTACTTCGGGATGTTCGCCGTGCGCCCCGGGCTGCAGGGCGGCGGCCTCGGCAAGGAGGTCCTCGCCGAGGCCGAGCGGCGCGCCCGCGAGGAGTGGGGCGCCACGGAGATGCGGATGACGGTGGTCAACGTACGGGAGGAACTCATCGCCTACTACGAGCGCCGCGGCTACCGGCGCACCGGCGAACTGAGCCCCTTCCCGTACGGCGACGAGCGTTTCGGCATCCCGCTCCGCACCGACCTCGCCTTCGAGCTGCTGGTCAAGCCGCTGTAGCGGACGACCGGCCGCCCGCTCAGGCGGTGAAGCGGCCGGTGCTGCGGATCTCCGGGAAGCCGGTGAGCACGCCGTCCAGTTCGAGCGCGCGCGCCAGCCGCAGCTGGTCGAGGGAGTCGACCGTCCAGCCGGTCACCCGCAGCCCGGCCGCGTGCGCCGCCTCCACCGTCTCCAGGGTGATCCGGCGCAGCCTGAGGGCCACCGTGCGGGCGCGTGCGGCGAGCGCCCGGTCCACCACGTCGGACCCGTGGGGGTCCGCGTACAGGGTGGTGCGCAGGCCCGGCACCCGCCGGGCCGCCCCGGCCAGGACCGCGTCCTGGAACGAGGCCACCTCGACACGGGCGCTCAGATCGCGGCGCACGACCAGTTCCGTGAGCACCCCGGCGGCGGCCTCGTCCTGCACCGCGACCTGGAGCGGGGTGCGCACCGCCTCCAGCACCTCGTCCAGGACCGGTAGGCGTTCGCCGTGACCGGCGTCCAGCTCGCGCAGTTCGGCCAGGGTCAGTTCGGCCACGGCGCCCGCTCCGTCGGTCGTGCGGTCCACTTCGCCGTCGTGCAGGACGACGAGCGCGCCGTCCTTGCTCAGGCGCACGTCCAGCGCGATGACGTCCATGCCGCAGCGTTCCGCGCGGACGAAGGACCGCAGGGTGTTCTCCGGCTCCACACCCATGACCCCGCGATGACCGATGGTGAGGAAAGTCAAGGTTCTCTCGCTTCCGTCGACGGCGGCTGCCGCGCGGTCGCGGTGTCCCGACCGGCCGCGCGGTGAGGACGCATGCTAGTGCGCCACGGGTGCGATGGGACCGGCCGTGCAGTGCCCGGAAAGGCCCCCGAGGCCGCTTCCCGCCAGGGCTCGGTCCCCGGTCGCGGCGCCGTGGCGTCACCCACGGGTGGGCGCGTCCTCCAGGCGTTGACGCGGACGGCGCGGTGCGCCGCGCGGACGCGGCCGGTCCCGGGTCTTGCTACTTCTACCTATGACTACTAGTCATATTCCTATTCGAAGCAAGCCCTGGCGTGCGGCGCGTCCGCACGCGACCGCGCGACATCTGGAGGCATCGTGAAATTCTCCGTGATCTTCGAAGCGCAACTGGCCGATCCGACCGTGGAGCGGGAGCACCAGGTCATCCGCGACTGCGTCGAACAGGCCGTGCTCGCCGAACGCGTGGGATTCGACCGGATCTGGGCGGTCGAGCACCACGCGCTCAAGTGGTACGCCCACATGTCCGCACCGGAGATCTTCCTGACCTGGGTCGCGGCGCGGACGCGGTCCATCCGCATCGGCCACGGCGTCGTCTGCATGCCGTTCCGCTTCAACCACCCGGTCCGGGTCGCCGAGCGGGCCGCGATGCTCGACCTGCTCTGCGGCGGACGGCTCGACCTGGGTGCCGGGCGCGGCGGCACCACGCAGGAGACCTCGTTGTTCGGGGTGGACAAGGAGCGCACCACCGCCGAGGTGGAGGAGGCGCTGCGGATCATCGGGCGGGCCTGGCGGGAGGAGGAGCTGGAGTACCACGGGGAGCTGCTGGACATCGGCCCGCACCCGGTGCTGCCCCGGCCGGCCCAGCGGCCCCACCCGCCGCTGTTCCTCGCGTGCAGCAGGACCGAGACCCTGGAGCAGGCCGCCGAGCTGGGCGTGGGCGCGCTGGTGATGGGTTTCGCCGGCCCGGAATCGATCGCGGGGATGCGGGCCGCGTACGACGCCGCGATCGCCCGGCGGGACGGCGCGCGCTTCGTGTCGAGCGCGGTGAATGACCACTTCTCGGTGCTCTGCCCGACCATCGTGCTCGACGACCCGCAGGAGGCCCGGCGGATCGGCATCCGCGGCCAGCGGTTCTTCGCCCAGTCCATCGGTCACTGGTACGGCGGGGCGGGCGTCCCCGACGAGGCGGTGGTGGCGGGCGCCGACGAGGCCGCGGGGATGCGCGAGGCGGCCGAGCAGGTGGTGGCCCGCCTCCACGAACTGGAGATCCCGGTGCGGCCCACGTCGACGGCCACCTTCAACGCCGACCACGCCTACGGCAGCGCGGACGAGGCCGTCGCGTACGTCGAACGGCTCAGGGCGGCCGGGGCCGACGAGGTGATGTGCCTCATACAGATGGGCACGGTCCCCCAGGAGGCCTGTCTGGAGACCCTGCGGCAGTGGGGGGACAAAGTGATCCCGCACTTCCGGAACGCGGAGGCGCCCAGGGCCGGATGAGGGGCCGGAGCGATGGCCTCCGCCCTCTAGGACGGGAAGAATTGTCGTGGAGTGGGGGGTGTCGCAGGATATTTTCCCGAGTCTCCTCTTGAACAGGAGAGCCTCAGCCGCTTACGCTGCCCTGACGTGAGGTTCTCCTGTGGAGGAAGTGACATGACGGAAACTCTTGTGCCGGGCACCGGTGGCGCCGTGATATCCGCCGGGACGCGGGTGGTCGATCACCCGGCGTGGCCCGAGCTCAAGGCCGCCGTGGAGGAGATCCGCCCCTGGCAGGCCCCGAACGGCTCCATCGACTTCGAGGCGGAGGCCGCCCCCACCAGGGCCGAGGCCGCCGCCGCCGTCGAGCGGGTGATCGAGGCCGTGGAGACGCTGTCGCCGCTGCTCCCGCACGCCACCGCCTACCACCAGGCCCTCGTCGCCGACCTGCGCAAGTGGGCCGGGGCCGGCTTCCCGGTGCCGGACTTCCTCGACTCCCTGCTGGCCTTCCAGCCGGCCGCCGAGCGCGCCGACGGGCGCCAGCACCTCGTGATCTTCCCGATGTACACCCAGAACGGGAACCCGGACCGCAACCTCGAAGCCGTGGTCCTCAAGATGGTGTGGCCCGAGTGGCTCTCCGAGCTGGAGCGCACCCGGTACGACAACCCGCTCTTCCTCGGGATCACCTTCGAAGACTTCACCCCGGGCTACGACACCCACTCCGCGGTGCTCTTCCCGGAGACGATCGCCGTGCGCGAGGCCCCCGAGCGGTTCACCTGGGGCGGCATCTTCTGCGACCGCGAGGCCGCCCGCTACCGCAAGGTCACCGCGGCCGCCGTCGACATCCTGGGCATCGAGCTGCCCGAGGACATCGCCCGGATGGTCGAGGACCAGGAGCGCTGCGAGAAGGCCTTCGTCCTGTGGGACATGGTCCACGACCGCACCCACAGCCACGGCGACCTGCCGTTCGACCCCTTCATGATCAAGCAGCGCCAGCCGTTCTGGATGTACGGCCTGGAGGAGCTGCGCTGCGACCTCACCGCCTTCAAGGAGGCCGTGAAGCTGGAGTCCGAGGGCAACGAGCACGGCCGTGACGTGCAGTACGCCGTCCTCTTCGACCGCATGTTCCGCTTCCCCGTCTCCGGCGACCGCAACCGGAACTACGACGGCCTGGGCGGCCAGCTGCTCTTCGCCTACCTCCACAAGCACGACGTCGTGCGCTGGACGGACAACACGCTCAAGATCGACTGGATGCGTGCCCCGCAGGTCACCAACCAGCTCTGCGCCGAGATCGAGGACCTCTACCGGGCCGGCATCGACCGCCCGAAGCTCGTCCACTGGTTCAAGGCGTACGAGCTCGTCTCCACCTACCTGGCCCCCCACCCGGGCTCCAAGTGGGCCAAGGGCCCCGACGCCCTCGACCTGACGCTGCCCCCGCGCAAGCTCGTGGACGACGTGCTCGCCGACGAGTTTCCGCTCAGCATGTTCTATGAGGCGCTCGCCAAGAAGCTCAAGGGAGTGATCGCCTCCACCAAGGGCATCACTGCTGTGAACGCTGACGACGCGCAGCGAGTGGCCGCGTGACCACTCGCCCTCAGGAGGCTGCACGGATGAACGGCTCGGGCAACGACAACACGGTGCTCCAGGGAGCGGTAGTGGCGGTCGCCGGTGCGGGCGGCCCCGCCGGGCGCGCCGCCCTGCTCCGCCTCGCCGAGGCGGGCGCGACCGTCGTCGCGTCGGACGCGGACCCGGCGCGCCTCGCCGAGGCCGTGGACGCGGCCCGGTACGCCCACGGTGGCGCCACCGTCATCGGGGACACCGTCGACCTGCTCGACCTCGCCGCGACGAAGGCCTGGGCCGAGCGGATCGAGAAGGACTTCGGCCGCATCGACGGCCTGGTCCACCTCGTCGGAGGCTGGCGCGGCAGCACCTCCTTCACCGACACGGACCTCGCGGACTGGGACTTCCTGGAGAAGCTGCTGATCCGCACCGTCCAGCACACCTCGATCGCGTTCCACGACGGCCTGCTCCGCAGCGACCGCGGCCGCTACGTCCTGATCAGCCAGTCCGGCGCCCACAAGCCGGTCGCCAACAACGCCGCTTACAACGCGGGCAAGGCGGCCGCCGAGGCCTGGACGCTGGCCATGGCCGACTCCTTCCGCAAGGCGGGGGGCGAGGACGGCCCGCAGGCCGCGGCTGCGATCCTGGTCATCAAGGCATTGGTGCACGACGCCATGCGCGCGGAGCGCCCCAATGCGAAGTTCGCGGGCTTCACGGACGTCAAGGAGCTGGCCGAGGCCATCGCCGGCGTATGGGACGAGCCCGCCTCCGATGTGAACGGACAGCGTCTGTGGCTCACTCCCAGGCCGTGAGAACCGCGAGCGGGACGACCGATGCGCGCCGCCACCACGACCCGACGGTGCGCGGATTCGCCAGCGACAACTATGCGGGGGTGCATCCGGAGATCCTGGAGGCCGTCGCGCTCGCCAACGGTGGCCACCAGGTCTCCTACGGCGACGACGAGTACACCGAACACCTGCAGAAGATCTTCCGCAGCCACTTCGGGCCGTACGCGCAGGCCTTCCCCGTCTTCAACGGCACCGGCGCGAACGTCACCGCCCTCCAGGCGATGACCGACCGCTGGGGCGCCGTGGTGTGCGCCGAGTCGGCGCACATCAACGTCGACGAGGGCGGCGCGCCCGAGCGGATGGCCGGCCTCAAGCTCCTCACCGTCCCGACGCCCGACGGCAAGCTCACCCCCGAGCTGATCGACCGGCAGGCGTGGGGCTGGGAGGACGAGCACCGCGCGATGCCGCAGGTCGTCTCGATCACCCAGAACACCGAACTCGGCACGGTCTACACCGTCGAGGAGATTCGGGCGATCTGCGACCACGCGCACGCGCTGGGCATGAAGGTGCACCTCGACGGCGCCCGGATAGCCAACGCCGCGGCCTCGCTCGACGTGCCCATGCGCGCCTTCACCAACGCGGTCGGCGTGGACGTGCTCTCCTACGGCGGCACGAAGAACGGCATGATGGCCGGCGAGGCCGTGGTCGTGCTGAACCCCGACGCCGTGCGGCAGATGAAGCACATCCGCAAGATGTCGATGCAGCTGGCGTCGAAGATGCGGTTCGTGTCGGTGCAGCTGGAAGCGCTGCTCGCGAAGGACCTGTGGCTGCGCAACGCCCGCCACGCCAACGAGATGGCGCAGCGGCTCGCGGCGGGCGTCCGCGAGACGGACGGGGTCCGGATCCTCTACCCGGTCCAGGCGAACGCGGTGTTCGCGCGGCTGCCGCACGAGGTGTCCCGGCGCCTGCAGGAGCGCTACCGCTTCTACTTCTGGGACGAGATCGCCGGCGACGTCCGCTGGATGTGCAGCTTCGACACCCAGGAGGAGGACGTCGACGGCTTCCTCCAGGCGTTGAAGGAAGAACTCGCCCGGTAGTTCCCGCCCGGGTGGCTCACGCGATAAATCGATAGACATGCAGAGTGTTGCATAGGCATGCTCCTGGGTCATGGAACTGATCCAGGAGCATGCCGACGTCCGCGCCTACCTCGGCGCCGACGAGGCCGTCGACCACCCGCACCCCCTCGTCCGCGAGACCGCCGACGCCCTGTGGACCGCCACCGGCGGCGACGCGTACGCCTATGCCGAAGCGGCGTACGAGTTCGTGCGCGACACCATCGCGCATTCCGGCGACTGGGGGGACATGCGCGTCACCTGGCGCGCCTCGGACGTGCTGGCAACGCGCAACGGCATCTGTCACGCCAAGTCCCACGCCCTCGTCGCCCTGTTGCGCGCCCGGGGCATCCCCGCCGCCCTCTGCTACCAGCGCCTCACCGAGGACGACGGCACCCAGCCGCTGCTCCACGGGCTCGTCGCCCTCCGGCTGCCCGGCCGCGACGGCTGGTCCCGGCTGGACGCACGCGGCAACAAGCCCGGCGTGGACGCCCGGTTCGACCTCGAACGGGAGCAACTCGCCTTCCCCGTACGCCCCGGGCTCGGGGAGGTGGACTACCCGACGCTGTACGCCGCCCCGCACGCGGGCGCCCTCACGGCGCTCCGGGGGTCCGCGGACCGGCCCGAGCTGTGGCGGAAGCTGCCGACGGCCCTGTGACCGCCCCCGCCGCCGCTACGGGCCCACCGCGGGCCACCCACGCCTGCAGCAGGGCCGCGGCGGCCTGGAGGACGGCGATCCCGAGCAACAGCGCGCGGGGCGGCGCCGCGGCCGCCAGCCCCACCAGGGCGGCACCCGCCGAGGCCGCCGTCAGCTTGAGCCCGGCGCCCAGGGTGAAGACCTGCGTGCGCACCGCGTCGGGGGCGTACTCCGAGCGGATCCGGAGGGTGGCCGTCAGCAGCGGGCCGTCGCACACCCCGGCGGCGGCGAAGGCGGCCGCCGTCCACGCCACCGAGGGCGTGCACGCCGCCGCGCCCAGGGCCACCGCGGTCCCGGCGAGCGCCCCGCAGGCCAGCCGGCCCGGCGCGACGGCCGTGACCCGGCCCAGCGTCAGGGAGCCGGCGAGCGCGCCCACCGCGAAGGCCGTCATGAGCACCCCGCCCGCGCCCGGGCTGCCCAGCGCCGAGGCCAGCAGCACCGAGGTGGTGGTGAGGGAGCCGATGCCGACGAAGGCCAGGGTCGTCGCCGAGGTGATGGCCCGCAACTGACGCACCCGCCACAGCGCGGCGAGCCCCGCGGTCGGATTCGGCCCGGCCCGGGGCCCTTCGGCGTCCTCGGTCCGGGACTCGTAGCGCAGGCTGGCCGCCAAGACCGCGGCCAGCGCACCGGAAGCCGCCAGCAGGCCCATCGCCGGTCCCGCCGAACCCAGCGCCGCCACCACGCTGACGGCGGCCGGTGCGGTGACGGCGGCGGCGTTGTAGGTCGACGCGTCCCACCCGTACGCCCGGTCCCGGCCGGGGCCGGCCGGCACCAGCCCCGCGACCAGGCTCGACAGACCGCCCGTCACCATGGGTCCGCACGTGCCGCCGAGCAGCGCGACCCCCAGCACCACCACGTTCGGAGCCCGCCCCAGCAGCAGCGCCAGCGCCGCCACCGCGGCCGTGAAACCGGCCAGCGCGCCCGCGTGGAACAGCCGGGGCCGGCGGGCCCGGGCCGCGGCGGCCCCCGCCAGCGGAGCGGCCAGTACGTGCGGCGCCAGCCAGGCGGTCAGTACGAACGCCCCGTGCGCGGCGCTCCCCGTCCGCTCGAGGGCCAGCAGCACCACGGCCATCCCCATGCCCTCGGAGGCGAACCGCGCCGCGAGCGCCGCCCCCAGGTACCGCCCGAACCCCCGCATCCGGCGCCCCCTCCGGGTCCTGCCCTCATCCCGGGCCGGTGCTCAGCCCGCTTCTTTGACCTGCGCCGCGGTCGGGGCGGTACCGCCCAGGTGCGCCGGGAGCCACCAGGAGTCCTCGGGGCCCTTCGGCTTGGCCGGATACGCGCGCTGCGCGGCGTCCAGCAGTTCCTGCACCCGCTCGCGCAGGCGGCGGGTGATGGCCCCCGCGTACTGGTCCGTCGGCGCCTCCAGCGGCTCGCCCACCCGCATCGTCACCGGGATGTGGCTGCGCTTGAGGTCCTTCGGCCGGCCCTTGGTCCACAGCCGCTGGGTACCCCAGAGCGCGACGGGGATCAGCGGGACGCCGGCCTCCTGCGCCATGCGGGCCGCGCCCGACTTGAAGCTCTTGAGCGTGAAGGACTGGGAGATGGTCGCCTCGGGGAACACCCCGATGATCTCGCCGGAGCGCAGCGAGTCCAGCGCGTGCTGGTACGCCGATTCACCCTGCGCGCGGTCCACCGGGATGTGCTTCATCGCGCGCATCAGCGGGCCGGACACCTTGTGCCGGAACACCGACTCCTTCGCCATGAAGCGCACCAGCCGCTTCTGCGGCCGCGCCGCAAGACCGGCGAAGATGAAGTCGAGGTAGCCGATGTGGTTGGAGACCAGGACCGCCCCGCCCTTGCGCGGGATGTTCTCCGTACCCTTCATGTCGATACGGATGTCCAGCGCACGGAAGAGCGTGTGCGCGGCGCCGATCACGGGTGGGTAGACGAGCTCAGCCATTGGTGGGGAGACCCCGCTTTCTGCCTGGGGAGGTGCTCCCGGCCGGAAGTTACGGAAGCGTAGGTACGCGACCATGGGGATGGTGCCCCACATACCGGCCCGTGAGCCAGTCCAGACGCGTGTGCCCAAGGAGATTCTCGTCACGCCGGGAATGCGGCGCACGGGCGGGGCGCTCGGATCAGCGTACGACCGGAGCGAGGGCAGGGGTACTGATGGCAGCCGGGGAGCGCGGGCACGGGGACGGGGCACGGCTGGGCGCCGCCGAGCTGGGCGGGGAACCGGGGGAGCGGGCCACGCTCGTCCAGTTCTCCAGCGCGTTCTGCCAGCCCTGCCGGGCCACCCGGCGGATCCTCGCCGATGTCGCCTCCATGGTGGACGGCGTCACGCACGTCGAAGTGGACGCCGAGCGGAACCTGGAGCTCGTACGCTCCCTCGGCATCGAGAAGACCCCGACCGTGCTGGTGCTGGACGCCGCCGGGCGGATCGTCTCGCGGGCCGCCGGGATGCCGCGCAAGGCCGACGTGATCGCCGCCCTCGGGGCGGCAGTGTGACGAGCGGGGCGAGGGGCCTTGCGGGCGGGTCGAGAGGCCGTGCGGGCCGGGCGGGGGGATCGCACGCGCCGGTGCACGCTCCCGCACCGGGCGTGACGCGCCCGACATCCGGCCGGAGCGGCTTGACTGTGTACACGAGAGATCGCCAGGCTGACCACATGCGGTATGAACTCCTGCTTTACGGACGGGTCCACGTCGACCTGGTCCGCTACGCGAGCGCGCGCTGTTGGGATCACTGAACGTCCCCGACCCCCGATCCCCGACTTCGCCCGCGCCCCGCGCGGCAGAAGGAAGCCCCCTCATGACGGCCCCGACGGCTCCGTCCCCCCGTTTCACCACCGGCACGGCCGGATCCCCCGACCTGCTGCGCTCCGTCTTCCGCCAGCACGCTGCCGGAGTCGCGGTCATCACCTCCACCACGAGCGGCGGCGTCCCGGTGGGGTTCACCGCGACCTCGCTCAACTCGGTCTCCGCCGACCCGCCGCTGCTCTCCTTCACGATCGGCACCGGCTCCTCCAGCTGGCCCGCCGTACGCGACTGCGACCACCTCGGCGTGCACATACTCGCCGAGCACCAGCGGGAGCTGGCCGGGCTCTTCGCGCGCAGCGGCGCCGACCGTTTCGGACCGGCCACCGACTGGGCCGAGGGCCCGCACGGGGTGCCGGTCCTGTCCGGGGTGCTGGCGTGGCTGGTGTGCCGGGTGGTGGCGCGGGTGCCCGCCGGTGCCCACCGGGTGATCATCGCCGAGGTGGTGTCCGGGGACCCGGAGGTGCACGCCGGCGGTGAGGGCCGTCCGCTCCTCTACCACCAGGGGCGCTTCAACGCGTTGCGGGACTGAATCGTCCCTGCTGGGGCGGGTTCGGGTGGCGTTGGCCAGATCACAGTTCGGCGGCCTTGCCACCGGGGAAGACCCACTGTGTACTGACGAGTAACATTCCCTTCGGGACGCGGGCCGCCCCGATCGGGATCCGCCCGACAAGGCGCCTATGCTGCCTGCACAAGGCGGTACCAGAAAAAGACGATGCGGTAGGAGAGTCGGCGTGAGCCTGAGGATCGTTGTCTGTGTGAAGTACGTACCCGACGCCACCGGCGACCGGCACTTCGCCGATGACCTGACCGTCGACCGCGACGACGTCGACGGTCTGCTGTCGGAACTCGACGAGTACGCCGTCGAGCAGGCGCTCCAGATCGCCGACGAGGCGGACGACGCGGAGATCACCGTCCTGACCGTCGGTCCCGAGGACGCCAAGGACGCGCTGCGCAAGGCGCTCTCCATGGGCGCCGACAAGGCCATCCACGTCGAGGACGACGACCTGCACGGCTCCGACGTCATGGGCACCTCGCTCGTGCTCGCCAAGGCCATCGAGAAGGCCGGTTACGACCTGGTCATCACCGGCATGGCGTCCACCGACGGCACCATGGGCGTGCTCCCGGCGATCCTCGCCGAGCGCCTGGGCGTCCCGCAGGTCACCCTGCTCTCCGAGGTCAAGGTCGAGGACGGCACCGTGACCGGCCGCCGCGACGGCGACACCGCGAGCGAGCAGCTGCAGGCCTCCCTGCCGGCGCTCGTCTCGGTGACCGACCAGTCCGGCGAGGCCCGCTACCCGTCCTTCAAGGGCATCATGGCGGCCAAGAAGAAGCCGGTGGAGTCCTGGGACCTGGAGGAGCTGGAGATCGAGGCCGACGAGGTCGGCCTGGAGGGCTCCTGGACCAAGGTCGACTCCGCCGCGCAGCGCCCGGCCCGGACCGCCGGCACGATCGTCAAGGACGAGGGCGAGGGCGGCAAGCAGCTGGCGGAGTTCCTCGCCGGCCAGAAGTTCATCTAAGAGCTTCGCCGACACCCTCTCGATCGCCCCCTGACTACTTCGCATTCGCAGGAGCACTCCCATGGCTGAAGTCCTCGTCTACGTCGACCACGTGGACGGCGCCGTCCGCAAGCCCACCCTCGAACTGCTGACCCTGGCCCGCCGCATCGGCGAGCCCGTCGCGGTCGCCCTCGGCGCCGGCGCCGAGAACACCGCCGCCGTGCTCGCCGAGCACGGCGCCGTCAAGGTCCTCACCGCCGACGCCCCCGAGTTCGCCGAGTACCTCGTCGTCCCGAAGGTGGACGCCCTCCAGGCCGCCTACGAGGCCGTCTCGCCGGCCGCCGTGCTCGTCCCCTCCTCCGCCGAGGGCAAGGAGGTCGCGGCCCGCCTCGCGGTCCGCATCGGCTCCGGCATCATCACCGACGCCACCGACCTGGAGGCGGGTGACGAGGGCCCGGTCGCGACGCAGTCCGCGTTCGCCGCGTCCTTCACCACCAAGTCCCGCGTCTCCAAGGGCACCCCGGTCATCACCGTCAAGCCGAACTCGGCTCCGGTCGAGGCCGCCCCGGCCGCCGGCACCGTCGAGGCGCTCGCCGTCTCCTTCGGCGCCCTGGCCACCGGCACCAAGGTCGTCTCCCGCACCCCGCGCGAGTCCACCGGCCGTCCGGAGCTGACCGAGGCCGCGATCGTGGTCTCGGGTGGCCGTGGCGTCAACGGCGCCGAGAACTTCCACCTCATCGAGGACCTCGCGGACTCCCTCGGTGCGGCGGTCGGCGCCTCGCGCGCCGCCGTCGACGCCGGCTGGTACCCGCACACCAACCAGGTCGGCCAGACCGGCAAGTCGGTCTCCCCGCAGCTGTACATCGCCTCCGGCATCTCGGGCGCGATCCAGCACCGGGCCGGCATGCAGACCTCGAAGACCATCGTGGCCATCAACAAGGACGCCGAGGCCCCGATCTTCGACCTGGTCGACTACGGCGTGGTCGGCGACCTCTTCACGGTCGTCCCGCAGCTGACCGACGAGATCAAGGCGCGCAAGGGCTGACCTGCGCATCTCTGGGCCCCGGGGCCGTGTGGTGTTCGTCACCGCACGGCCCCGAGTCGTTTGCCGGGTGCGGCGGAGGGACCATTGACGGAGCGGAACCACGTGACTAAATTCTGCTATGCGGATCTAAGCTTCCGTGAAGCGGAAAAGAGGAGAGTGCACGATGGGTCAGCAGGAGAAGGTGGCGACGAGCCTCGCAGGCGCGGTCAGCGAGGGCATCAGCGCCTCCCTCGCGCCGGTGGACGCCGAACTCGCGCGGCACTACCCGGGCGACCCCGGGACCCGCCAGCCCATCCACACGGTCTACGTCCCCGGCGACGTCTTCGCCGCGGACACCATCCGCTCCTGGGGCGACCAGGCCCTGGCGGCCCTCGACGAGCACGCCCCGGACGCCGCCACCTTCGCCAAGGTGCTCGGCATCTCCGACGAGCTCGCCGCACCCGTCTACGAGCGCGTACGCGCCAAGCTCGCCTCCGAGCCCATCGAGGACCTCCGCGTCGACTTCGAGGACGGCTTCGGCGTCCGCTCCGACGCCGAGGAGGACCAGACCGCCGCCCGCGCCGCCCGCCTCGTCTCGGAGGCCTTCGCCAACGGCACGAACGCCCCGTACATGGGCATCCGCATGAAGTGCATGGAGTCCAACGTCCGCGACCGCGGCATCCGCACCACCGACGTCTTCCTCTCCGGGCTCCTGGAACACGGCGACCTGCCCGAGGGCCTCGTGCTCACCCTCCCGAAGGTCACCTACGCCGAGCAGGTCAGCGCGTTCGTCGAACTGCTGGAGGCCTTCGAGAGCGCCCGGGGCCTGCGCCCGGGCCGGATCGGCTTCGAGATCCAGATCGAGACCAGCCAGTCGATCGTCGCCTCCGACGGCACCGCCACCGTGGCCCGCATGATCGAGGCGGCCAAGGGCCGCGCCACCGGCCTGCACTACGGCACCTTCGACTACAGCGCCTGCGTCGGCGTCTCCGCCGCCTACCAGTCGAGCGACCACCCCGCCGCCGACCACGCCAAGGCGATCATGCAGGTCGCCGCCGCGGGCACCGGCGTACGCGTCTCCGACGGCTCGACCAACGTCCTGCCGATCGGTACCACCGAGCACGTACACGAAGCCTGGAAGCTGCACTACGGGCTCACCCGGCGGGCGCTGGCCCGCGCCTACTACCAGGGCTGGGACATGCACCCGGGCCACCTTCCGACCCGGTACGCAGCCGTCTACACCTTCTACCGCGAGGGTCTGGAAGCCGCGGCCGCCCGCCTGAAGGCGTACGTGGCCAAGATCGAGGGTGACGTCATGGACGAGCCCGCCACCGCCAAGGCCCTGGCCGGCTACCTGGTCCGCGGCCTCGACTGCGGGGCGGTCGGGACCGAAGAGGTCACGGCCCTGACCGGCCTCACCCGCGCCGAGCTGGACGCCTTCGCGATCCCGCGCCGCTCGGCGACGCTGAAGACGACCGCCTGACCCCGGCGCGCCCGCCCCGGGCGGCCCGGAGCCCCCCCGCGGGTTTCAGGCCGCCGGGGGCAATTCGCCCGAGCCGCGGGGCACCAGGCGGGTGGGCAGCTCGATGCGGGCCGGGGGCAGATCGGCGCCCGCCAGACGCTGGAAGAGGCGGTCCGTGGCGACCCGCCCCAGGGCCGCCGCGTCCTGGGCGACCACGCTCACCCCGGGACGCAGCAGGTCGGCCAGCTCGAAGTCGTCGAACCCGACCAGGGCCACCGGGCGCGGCTCGGCGGCCAGGACGCGCACCGCCGTGACCGTCACCCGGTTGTTGCCCGCGAACAGGGCGGTGACCGGCTCGGGGGCCGAAAGCATCCGGCGGGCGGCGGCCGCGACCGGGCCGGGCGCGGTCGGTCCCAGGGCCACCCAGGACTCGTCCACGGGCAGCCCGGAGGCCGCCATGGCCGCGCGGTAGCCGCGCAGGCGTTCCGTCGCCGTGTGGATGCGGGGATGGTCGCCGATGAAGCCGATCCGGCGGTGACCCCCGGCTATCAGGTGCGCCACGCCGTCCCGGGCGCCGCCGAAGTTGTCCGACAGGACCACGTCCGCGTCGATCCGCCCCGCGGGGCGGTCCACGAACACCGTGGCCACGCCCGCCCGGATCTCCGGCTCCAGGTAGCGGTGGTCGTCCCCGGCCGGGATCACGATGAGCCCGTCCACCCGGCGGGCGCACAGTGCCAGGGCCAACTCGCGCTCCCGCTCGGGGTCTTCGGCGCTGGAGCCGTTGATGAGCAGCGCCCCGTGGGCGCGGGCCACTTCCTCCACGGCCCGGTTCAGCGGACCGTAGAAGGGGTCGGCCAGGTCCTCCAGGACCAGGCCCACGGTGGCGGTGCGGCCCTTGCGCAGCACGCGGGCGCTGTCGTTGCGCCGGAACCCCAGCGTTTCGATGGCCTCTTGGACGCGCCTTTCGGTGTCGGGGGTGACGCCCGGCTCGCCGTTGACCACCCGGGAGACCGTCTTGAGGCCCACGCCTGCCTGGGCGGCCACGTCCTTCATGGTCGGCCTGTTGCCGTAACGGGGTACGGCGGGGCGGCGGGTGTGGGGCACGGGACCTCCGGCGAAGCGGTCGGGCGGGACGCGGGCGAAGACACGGGCGGGGCACGGACAAGGACGCGGGACCAGGCTCTGACCTTGAGGATAAGCACTCCGCCCGGGAGCGGGTTTCCGTGGCAGGGTGAGGCGGGCAAGCCACTGGGGGCTTCGAGGCGAGCCATCGGAGAGGGGTAGACGTGATTGTCTGGATCAACGGCGCGTTCGGTGCCGGGAAGACCAGCACGGCCCGTGAACTGACCGCACTCCTGCCGGACAGCACCGTGTTCGACCCGGAGTTCGTCGGTGACGCCCTGCGGGTGCTGCTCCCGCGCAAGCGGCTCGCGGAGGTCGCCGACTACCAGGACCTGCCGAGCTGGCGACGGCTCGTCGTGGAGACGGCGGCGGCGATGCTGGCGGAGCTGGGCGGGGTGCTGGTCGTGCCGATGACGCTGCTGCGCCAGGAGTACCGCGACGAGATCTTCGGCGGGCTCGCGGCGCGGCGGATACCGGTGCGGCATGTGCTGCTGGCCCCCGAGGAAACGATTCTGCGCCAGCGGATCGCCACCCGGGAGGAGCCGGGCGCGCCGCAGGAGGTGAACGTCCGGGTCAGGCAGTGGGCGTACGACCACATCCCCGCGTACCGGCAGGCGCTGGGCTGGCTGACGGCCGACGCGCACGTCATCGACAACGGGCGGCTGACGGTGCGCGAGACGGCGGAGCGGATCGCGGAAGCGGTGCGGACGGGGTCGGCGCCGGTGTGCGAGATCGTGCAGACGCCGGAGCCGACGCGGGAGACGGTGGCCTCGGGGGTCCTGCTCTTCGACGGGCAGGGGCGGGTGCTGCTGGTGGACCCGACGTACAAGCCGGGGTGGGAGTTCCCCGGCGGCGTCGTGGAGCCCGGCGAGGCCCCGGCGTGCGCGGGCGTGCGGGAGGTCGAGGAGGAGCTGGGGCTGGCACTGGAGCGGTTGCCGGAGCTGCTGGTGGTCGACTGGGAGCGGCCGGTGCCCCCCGGGTACGGGGGGCTGCGGCTGCTGTTCGACGGGGGACGGCTGGGGGAGCGGGAGATCGCGGAGCTGCGGCTGCCGGGGCCGGAGCTGCGGGAGTGGCGGTTCGTGACGGAGGCGGAGGCGGCCCGCTTGCTGCCGCCGGTCCGCTTCGAGCGCCTGCGGTGGGCCCTGCGTGCCCGCGAACGCGGCCACCCCCTGTACCTGGAGGCGGGCCGGCCGGTGCCGTAGCCCGTGCGGCGGGCAGCGGGCGGACTACGGGGCGGTGAGCGGGCAGCCCGGCGTCAACGCAACCGGCGGCCCCGTACGGGAGGTGCCGGCCTGAAGGTGCCGGCCGGGGCCGGGCCGGACCACGTCGTCAGGCGGCGCCCGCGGCCTTGCGGAGGGTGTCGGCGGTGGCGGTGGTCAGGGGGTCGCCGTGGCCGAAGCAGGCCACGGACGGGGACAGGGCGGCCAGCCGGCGGAAGGAGGCGAGGGCCTGGGCGCCGTCCACGTTGAACACGCCGAGCATGACCTGCCCAACTCCCGCCACGCAGTCCCCGGTGAACAGCACGCCGTGCTCCGGCAGGTGCACGCCGATGCTGCCCGGCGTGTGCCCCGGGGCGTGCACCACCACCGCGCCGCCCCCGAACGGCAGCTGCTCGCCGTCCTCCACCTCCTGGTCCACCGGGGTCGGCGCCGCCTGCGGGGCGGTCAGACCGTGCGCGTACAAGGGGAGTTCCCAGTCCGAGAGCACCGGCTCGGGCACCGGCTGCTCGCCCCGGATCACGGGGGCGTCCAGCCGGTGCGCCACGATCCGCGCACCCCACCGGGCGCCGAGTTCCCCCGCCGAGCCCACGTGGTCGCGGTGGCAGTGGGTCAGTACGATCCGCTCCAGCCGCTCCGGGAGCAGGCCCAGCGAACGGATCGCCCCTTCGATCGCGTCGGCGGCGCCCGCGTGGCCGGCGTCGACCAGCGTCAGGGCCTGGTCGTCCTGCCACAAGTACGCCTGGCCGATGGGGAAACGCAGCATGTGAAGGCGGTGGGGGACGACCTCCACCAGATCGAGTCCGGTCATGGGTCGAACGTAAGCGCGCACCCTCCGCTCCCGGTGCGCGTTTCACCGGAAGCGGAGTTCACCCGTGGCGTAGGTCAAATACCCTTGGACCGGGCGTAGTTCACGAGGAACAGGGCCTCCGCCACCGCCAGACGCTCCAGTTCCTCCGGGGAGACGCTCTCGTTCACCGCGTGGATCTGCGCCTCGGGCTCGCTCAGACCGATCAGCAGCATCTCCGCCTCCGGGTACAGCGACGTCAGCGTGTTGCACAGCGGGATCGACCCGCCCATCCCGCTGACCTGCATTTCCTGGCCGGGGTACGCGACCTCCATGGCCGCCGCCATGGACGCGTACGCGGGGCTGCTCGTGTCGGCCTGGAACGGCTGCCCCTGACCCACGACCTCCAGCTCCAGCCGGGCCTGCCACGGGGTGTGCGCCACCAGGTGCGCCTCCAGCAGCTTGATGGCCTCCGCCGTGTCCACGCCCGGCGGCACCCGCAGGCTGATCAGCGCGCCCGCGCTCGCGTGGACCGACGGCGTCGCGCCGACCACCGGCGGGCAGTCGATCCCGAGGACGGTGACGGCCGGGCGGGCCCAGAGCCGGTCCGCGATCGTGCCCTCGCCGATCAGGCCCACGCCGTCCAGGACCTTCGCGTCGGCCCGGAACTCCGCCTCCGGGTACTGGAGCCCCTCCCAGACCGCGTCCGAGGCCAGCCCGTCCACCGTCGTCGAGCCGTCCTCGGCCCGCAGCGAGTCCAGCACGCGGATCAGGGCGGCCAGCGCGTCGGGCGCCACACCGCCGAACATCCCGGAGTGCAGGTTCCCGGCCAGGGTGTCGATCTTGACCTTGACGAGGGTCATCCCGCGCAGCGTGGCCGTCACCGTCGGCAGCCCCAGCCGGAAGTTGCCCGCGTCGCCGATGACGATGGTGTCGGCGGCCAGCAGCTCCGGGTGCGCCTCGGCGTACTGCTGGAGGCCCCCGGTGCCCTGCTCCTCCGAGCCCTCCACGATCACCTTCACGCCGACCGGCACCCCGCCGTCGGCCTTGAGTGCCCGCAGCGCCAGCAGGTGCATGATGAAGCCGCCCTTGCAGTCGGCGGCGCCGCGCCCGTACCAGCGGCCGTCCCGCTCCGTCAGCTCGAAGGCCGGAGAGATCCAGGCGGCGTCGTCCAGCGGCGGCTGCACGTCGTAGTGGGCGTAGAGCAGGACGGTCGGCGCGCCCTCGGGGCCGGGCAGGTAGCCGTACACCGACTGCGTGCCGTCGGGGGTGTCGAGCAGCGCCACGTCCTGGAAGCCCTCGGCGCGGAGCGCGTCCGCCACCCAGTTCGCGGCGGCCTCGCTCTCGCTCCGGGGGAACTGCGAGAAGTCCGCCACCGACCGGAAGGCCACCAGCTCGGCCAGCTCCTGCCGGGCACGGGGCATCAGCGAGGCGATGGTCTGGGCGACCGGAATCGGCGACATGGGCACGCTCCTCTTGGGTGCGACGTTGATGTACGTGTACGCCTCCCGCATCCGCGTGGTGCGCGTAGGGCGGGTACGGCGAAAGACAGCATCGATCCTCGCACAGCGAGCCGGGACGATCTCTCGCCGTAGGATTTCCCCGGCATCCGAGGAACAGCCTGATCAGGAGCAGCAGCACATCGTGAGCAGCGACGACGAGGTACAGGGCGCGAGCGCAGAGCAGAACGCCACCGGGCGGGCCGACGAGGGGAGCACCGGCGGGAACGGCGAGGTGTGGGACGTGGTCGTGGTGGGGGCCGGACCGGCCGGGGCCTCGGCGGCCCATGCGGCGGCGAGCGCCGGGCGGCGCGTCCTGCTGCTGGAGAAGGCCGAACTGCCCCGGTACAAGACCTGCGGCGGAGGCATCATCGGCCCCTCGCGGGACGCCCTGCCGCCGGGCTTCGTCCTGCCCTTCAAGGACCGGATCAACGCGGTCACCTTCTCGATGAACGGGCGGCTGACCCGGACCCGGCGCTCGCGCGGCATGCTGTTCGGGATGGTCAACAGGGCCGAGTTCGACGCGGCACTGGTCGCGGAGGCGGAGAAGGCGGGCGCGACCGTCCGTACGGGAACGGCCGTGAGCCGCGTCGAGCAGCACGGGGCGGCGGTACCCGACCGGCGTACGGTGGCCGTGGTCCTCGCGGACGGGGAGACGGTGCTGTGCCGGGCCGTGGTCGGCGCGGACGGCAGCGCGAGCCGGATCGGCGCCCATGTCGGCGTCGAGATGGACCAGGTAGACCTCGGCCTGGAGGCGGAAATTCCGGTCCCGCAGACCGTCGCCGAGGACTGGAAGGGGCGGGTGCTCATCGACTGGGGCCCCCTGCCGGGCAGTTACGGCTGGGTCTTCCCCAAGGGCGACACCCTCACGGTCGGCGTCATCTCGGCGAAGGGCGAGGGCGCGGCCACGAAGCGCTACCTGGACGACTTCATCGCCCGCCTGGGTCTGGCCGGATTCGAGCCCGCCGTCTCCTCGGGGCACCTCACCCGCTGCCGGAAGCCCGATTCGCCGCTCTCGCGCGGCCGGGTGCTGGTGGCGGGTGACGCGGCGGGGCTGCTGGAGCCGTGGACGCGTGAGGGCATCTCCTTCGCGCTGCGCTCGGGGCGGCTCGCGGGTGAGTGGGCCGTGAAGATCTCCGAGGCGCAGGACGCGGTGGACGCCCGTCGCCAGGCGCTGAACTACGCCTTCGCGGTCAAGGCGGGGCTGGGCGTGGAGATGGGCGTCGGCACGCGCATGCTGGCGCTGTTCGAGGCGAAGCCCGGGCTGTTGCACGCGGCGATCACCGGCCTGCGTCCGGCCTGGCTGGCCTTCGCCCGGATCACCCGCGGCTCGACGACGCTGGCCGAGCTGGTACGGGCGTACCCGCTCGCCCGCAAGGCCCTGCACGTTCTGGACGGGCGCCAGGCGCGCCGACGCCAGGGCTGAGCCGGCGCGAGTGCCGCCCGGCCCCGTGCGGGGCGGGCGGCCCTCAGCGCGGGTGGCGCAGCTCGCGCGCGTCGCCGCGCTCGCACCTACCCCGGCGCCCCGGCCCCGCGCACCGACCCCGACCGACGGACTCCCCGTCCCCGGCCCCGTACCTGCCCCGCCCGCCGCCCCGAAGCCGCGCCGGGCCGCACGGCGCCCCGAGGACCGGCCTGCGGATGGCTGCCGGCAGCGCCGGGCACCTGCCCGTCGACCCTTCGTCCCGCGCGCCGCGGAGCGACGGACGGGGGAAGCCACGGGCGGCCGAAACGATCCGTCGCTCTTCTGTTCGTCGTATGAATGCAGGGGAGTTCGGCTTTTTCGGCCCGGCTCCGCGTCTACTGTTCCTCGGGTCCCCCCCTGCCGCCGTCGGAGGAACAGCCATGGCCCGCGCCCGCGTCGTGAAGGCGCTGTACGCCGCTGCGACCGTCCTCCTCCTGGTCGCCACGGCGCCCGCCTGCACGGCCCCGGCCGCAGCCCCGTCGGCCGCCGCGCGGACCTCCGCACCGGCTCCGGCTCCCGTCGCGCCGCCCGGCCCGCGGGCCCCCGGCGTGCGGGGCCTGGAGGTCGCGGTCCCCGCCTACGTGGGGGCGGACGCCCCGATGCTGTCCGCTCTGGCCGCCGCCGGCCCGGCCGTATCGGTGGTCGTCCTCAACCCGGGCAACGGCGACTCCCCGTTCGACGCCCGCTGGCAGGCCCGCGCGGACGCCCTGCGCGCCGGCACCACGGCGACCGGCGAGCGGACAAAGGTGCTCGGCTACGTCCACACCGACCACGGCAACCGCGACGTGGCCGCCGTCAAGGCCTCCGTGGACAACTACGTGAAGACGCCCGACGGCCGCCTGCACGTCGACGGCGTCTTCTTCGACGTCGTCGGCCGGGACTGCGGCCCCGCGAACGCCACCCGCGACCTGTACGAGCAGCTGCGCCACTACGTCGAGGACGCCATGCACGCCACCGATCCGTCCGCAGGGGACCTGGTGGTGAACAACCCGGGCACCGCCATCGCGGACTGCTACCTGGAACCCGGCCACCGTACGGCCGACGTCTTCGTCACCTTCGAGGACACCTACGCCGCCTACACCTCCGGAGGCTGGCTGGGCGGCAACGTCTTCAACACGTCCGGCGGCTACCGCGCCGGCAGCGAACTCGACCCGAGCGGCACGGCGTTCTGGCACCTCGTCCACGACGTCCCGGACGCCTCCGCCATGCGCTCCACGCTCCGCACCGCCTTCGACCGAGGCGCGGGCTACGCCTACGCAACCAGCGCCGCCATGCCCAACCCGTGGAACACGCCACCGGCCTGGCCCTACTCCGGCCAGACCGGCTTCGCCACCCTCGGCTAGCGACGGCGGGGCCGGACGCCGTCAGATGATCGGGGACGCCTCCCTCCACAGCCGCGCGAGGGGGTGTCCGGCGTCATCGGGGCCGGTCAAGGGGAGGCGGTTCCACAGGGTCGCGTACAGCCGGGCCGCCTCGCCCGCCAGATCGAGGTCCGCCGGGGTCCCGGAGTCCCCCCGCGCCGTGCGCGGCGGCTCCTGCGACAGGTGCACCGTCCACACCGCGCCCGTGTCGGTCGCCCGTATCCGTATGACCTGGGGCTTCTCGCTGCGCACCCCGCTGCGCGAGCGGGCGTGGAAGCCGGTCAGCAGCTCGTCCACCCCGTCCTCGGCGAACTCCGGGGTCACCATGGAGAACGGGACGCCGAGCGCAGCCTGCGCGTCGAACCGGTGCACCGTCGTCTCGTGCGCCTGACGGCGGGCCCAGAACCCCAGGGGGGACGGCGCGGTCGGCAGGAACGTCCAGCACTCCACATCCGCCGGAGCCTCGCCCAGCGTCCGCACCAGCGCCGCGTGCCCCTCCCGGAACCAGGCCAGCAGCTCGGACCCCGTCGCGTCCGGTGCCTGCGGGAACGGACCCGGTTCCGTCACCGCGCCCCCGACGTACCCGGCCGCCCAGCGGTGGACCGCCCCGGTGTGCCGCAGCAGATCGGCGACCCGCCAGTCGGGGCAGGTCGGCACCGGGGCGTCCGTACCCGCGCGTTCGGCCGCCTGGGCCATCAGCTCGCCCTCGCGGGCCAGCGTCTCCACAAAGTCGATGATCTCCATGGACGGGAGTGTGCCAGCCACCCCTGACAATGGGGACATGGAAGGGGAACTCTTCCCGCGCGAGCGGACCGAGATCGCCCCCGGCGCGGTGCACCTGCCCGACTGGCTCGACCGGCGCCGGCAGCGCGAGCTGCTCACCGCCTGCCGCGAGTGGGCCCGGCCGCCGGGGGGGCTGCGCACCGTGCACACCCCCGGCGGCGGGACGATGACCGCCCGCCAGGTGTGCCTGGGGCTGCACTGGTACCCGTACGGATATGCGCGTACCGCCGTCGACGGCGACGGCGCGCCGGTCAAGCCGATGCCCCCCTGGCTTGCCGCACTCGGGCGCACCGCCGTCACCGACGCCTACGGGCGGCCACCGGACGAGGCGTACGACATCGCCCTCGTCAACTTCTACGACGGCGACTCCCGCATGGGCATGCACAGGGACTCCGACGAGAAGTCGGCGGCCCCCGTCGTCTCCCTCAGCCTCGGCGACTCCTGTCTGTTCCGCTTCGGCAACACCGCCTCGCGCGGCCGCCCGTACCAGGACGTGGAACTGCGCAGCGGCGACCTGTTCGTCTTCGGCGGACCGAGCCGGCTCGCCTACCACGGGGTGCCGAAGGTCATGCCCGGCACCGCGCCGCCCGAGCTGGGTCTGACGGGGCGGCTGAACATCACACTGCGGGTCGGCGGCCTCCTGCCCTGATCGGCGCCCGGCCCCTCCCGCTCGTGCGAGGATCGCTGTCATGAACGGCAACGGGGCCCCGCGGCGGGTGGGGGACGCGTCCACGGTGTCCACGGTCTCATCGGCGGCCTCCGCCGCCGACCGGGCAGCGGCGGCCACGAGGACCAGACTGGAGCGGGGCCGCGGCGCGCTGGGCCCCGCGTTGGAACTCGTGCACACCGGCCGTGCCCCGACCCGGGCGGTGCTGACCGCCAAGCTGGGCGTCACCCGCGCCACCGCCGGAGCGGTCGCCGCCGAACTGGAGGCGCTCGGCCTGATCCGCGTCGACTCCCGCCCCGGTGGCGCCGGCGGTACCCAGGGCCGGCCCTCGCACCGGCTCGCCGTGGAGGAGAACGGCCCGGTCGCGCTGGCCGCCCAGGTGCACCCGGACGGCTTCCGGGCCGCCCTCGTCGGCCTCGGCGGCCGGATCGTGGCCACGGCCCCCGGCAAGGTCACCGTCTCCGCCGACCCGGCGCAGGTCCTCGGCGCCGTCGTCGACGCGGGCGCCGCGCTGCTCGCCGAGTCCGGGCGGCGCTGCATCGGCGCGGGCCTCGCCGTTCCCTCTGCGGTCGCGGAGCCCGAGGGAACCGCACTGAACCCCCTGCACCTGGCCTGGCCGGCCGGATCCCCGGTCCGGGCCATCTTCGCCGAACGGGTGAAAGCTGCCGGGATCGACGGCCCCGCCCTCACCGGCAACGACGTCAACCTCGCCGCGCTCGCGGAGCACCGCCACGGCGCGGGCCGCAGCGCGCAGCACCTGCTGTGCGTGGCCACCGGCCACCGGGGGGTCGGCGGGGCGCTGGTGCTCGACGGCCGCCTGCACACCGGCAGCGCCGGTCTGGCCCTGGAGGTCGGCCACCTCACCGTGAACCCGGAGGGGCGGGCCTGTCACTGCGGGAGCCGGGGTTGCCTCGACGTGGAGGCGGACCCGCTGGCCTTCCTGACGGCGGCGGGCCGTACGCCCGGCCCCGAGGTGTCGCTGCTCCAGCAGGCGCGGGACCTGTTGCACGCCGAGTTCGCGGATCCGGCCGTACGGGCGGCCGCCGAGGAACTCATCGACCGGCTGGGACTGGGGCTGGCGGGTCTGGTGAACATCCTGAACCCGGACCGGATCATCCTGGGCGGTCTGCACCGGGAGCTGCTCCAGGCGGATCCGGAGCGGCTGCGCGCGGTGGTCGCGGACAGGAGCCTTTGGGGGCGCAGCGGCGGGGTGCCGATCCTGCCGTGCACCCTGGACCACAACAGCCTGGTCGGCGCGGCGGAGCTGGCGTGGCAGCCGGTGCTGGACGACCCGCTGGGGGCGCTGGGCACCGCCGCCTGAGGGCGGGGCAGGGTGTGCAGGCTGCCGGCCGGGGCCGGGGGCCGGGAGGCGGCGTGCTCCGGGTCCCGGCGGTGGGGGTGCGGCGGGCGCGGGCTACCCGGGCCTGGTGCCGGCCCGGGCCGATACCGGCACGGCTGCGACGACGGCCGCCGGTTCCACGGCGTAGAGCGCCGCCGGGGCGGGCTCTCGTACAGCCTTGGAGGAGATCCGCACGGTTCGGGTCGGCGCCGTGGAGGCGGGAGCCGCCCGCAGGGAGAACCAGACCACCTTGCCGGGCCCCTCCTGCTGGTGCCGGGCACCCCAGGCCTCGCTGATCGCGGCCACGAGCGCGAGGCCGCGTCCGCAGGTCTCCAGAGCCGCGGACTCGCGCACCACGGGCAGCCGCGGATCGCTGTCGTGCACAGAGACGGTGAGCCGGCCCAGCCGGAATTCGATCTCCACCCTGCAGACCTTGTCCGGCTGCGCGTGGCGGTGCACGTTGCTGAGCAGCTCCGTCACGCCGAGCGCGGCCCGGTCGATGAGGGGGTCGAGCTGCCAGTGACGCAGTTGTGCAGAAACGATTCTGCGGATCTGGCCGATCCGCGCGGGCAGGGCCTGCAGTTCGACGACGCAGTGCCTGCGGGAATGACTTATCACGGCTGCGACTCCCCGACATGAGTGTTACGGGTGCTGCACCCTCTGTGACGCCTCACCAGGGTCACCCACGGTGCGCCGGTGTGCAACCGAACGGGCCCGATGATCTGGTCCCGGTGTCCGGCACCCGTCCGAAAGCCGTCGGTCCGCCGTCCGAAAGCCGCCTGCGGGTGCGCGGCGGGCCGTTCCGCAGCCCGGACGCAGGCCGCTCACCCGGCCCCCTAAAGCCATGCGCATGGAAACCCAAAGGAACTGTTTGCGCAGGTGAGGGAGGTACATTGCGAAGGCAGGGGGCCACGGAAGTGATGAAGGAGCAAGGCGCATGAGCACGACCAGTACCACCGCCCGAGTCGACGACGTCGACCGCAGCGACGCGGACTACCGGGCCTGGCTGAACGAAGCCGTGCGCAAGGTCCAGGCCGATGCCAACCGGTCCGCCGACACCCACCTGCTGCGCTTCCCGCTCCCCGAGGAATGGGGCATCGACCTCTACTTGAAGGACGAGTCCACGCACCCGACCGGCTCCCTCAAGCACCGGCTGGCCCGTTCCCTGTTCCTGTACGCCCTGTGCAACGGCTGGATCCGTCCCGGCCGCCCGGTCATCGAGGCCTCCTCCGGTTCGACCGCGGTCTCCGAGGCGTACTTCGCCAAGCTGATCGGTGTCCCGTTCGTCGCCGTCATGCCGCGCACCACCAGCCCCGAGAAGTGCCGCCTCATCGAATTCCACGGCGGCACCTGCCACTTCGTGGACGACCCCATGAAGATGTACGAGGAGTCCGCGGAGCTGGCGGCACGCACCGGCGGGCACTACATGGACCAGTTCACCTACGCGGAGCGGGCCACGGACTGGCGCGGCAACAACAACATCGCGGAGTCGATCTACCAGCAGCTGCGCCTTGAGCGGTACCCGGAACCGACCTGGATCGTGGCGACGGCCGGAACCGGCGGCACCTCCGCGACGATCGCGCGCTACGTCCACTACATGCAGCACGACACCCGGATCTGCGTGCCCGACCCGGAGAACTCCTGCTTCTTCGACGGCTGGACCCAGGGCGACCCGGACGCGAGCAGCGATTGCGGTTCGCGCATCGAGGGAATCGGCCGCCCCCGGATGGAACCGAGCTTCGTGCCCGGCGCCATCGACCGCATGATGAAGGTGCCGGACGCGGCGAGCGTCGCCGCGTGCCGGGCCCTGGAGCAGGCCATCGGGCGCAAGGCGGGCGGCTCGACCGGCACGGGCCTGTGGAGCGCGCTCAAGATCGTCTCGGAGATGGTGGCGCAGGGCCGTACGGGCAGTGTCGTGACCCTGCTGTGCGACCCGGGCGACCGCTACCTCGACAAGTACTACTCGGACGAATGGCTGGCGGCGCAAAAGCTGGACATCGCCCCGTACACGAAGACCATCGAGACGCTGCTGACGACGGGGACCTGGCGGGAACCCTCGGCCTGATCGGGGCGTGCCCGCCGGCCCGGGCCGGTCAGGCCGGTGGCCGACCCCGGGCGGTGAGACGGGCGGTGAGGGGGCGTGCGCGCCCGGCCCGGGCTAGGTCAGGCCGGTGGCCGGTTCCGGGCGATCAGGCGGGCGTCGAGGGCTCCGACCGCCGAGCGGAACGAGTGCCCGAGCCCGGGGCGGGCCGCGGCGAGGGCGAACCGGAGCGGGGCCGGTCCGTCCGCCGCGAAGGTCCACCGGATCCGCGTCCCGGAACCGGACGGGCTCAGCCGCCACTCCTCCAGCAGCGCCCGCAGACCGGGGACGTTGGTCTCGTCCACCCGGTACGCGTAGCACCGTCCCGGCTCCGCCGCCATGACGGTCTCCCGGAACCGGACTCCGCCCACCAACCCGATCTCACGGCCCGCACCGCCGTGCGTCGGGCGGGCCAGGGTGACCGCCCTGAACCAGGTCGGCCAGTCCGCCACCTGCTCGGCGAGCGCCCGGTAGACCGGCGCCGGCGGCTGTGTCACGCGCGCCGTGAAGACCAGCCGGACCGGCGCCGTCCCGGCGAAGTCCAGCTCCACTGCCCGGAGTCGGCGAGCCATCGGGTTACCCCCTGGAGAGAGACGGAGCGGAACGCCGCACCCTACCCGCCGGCCCGTCAGATGTCTCCGGGTCGTCCGGGGAGGCTCCTCAGGGGCCCGCCGCCGAGCCGGCCGGGAGCGCCGGCAGGTCCTCCGGGAACAGCAGGGTGAGCTCGTCCGTGCCCGGGTCGCTCAGCTGCGCCACACGTCCGGCGTGGCGCTCGACCATGGACTCGAAGGTCTGGCGGGCGGTGCGGCCGTTGCCGAAGGCGGGGCCCTTGGGGAGCTCCGTGAAGTACGACAGCAGCGCCTTCGCGGTGCCCTCGCCCAGCCGGTACTCGTGCTCCTCCGCCTGCTGCTCCACGATGCGCAACAGCTCCTGCGGCCCGTAGTCGCCGAAGGTGATGGTCCGGGAGAAGCGGGACGCCACACCGGGGTTGACGGTCAGGAACCGCTCCATCTCCGCCGTGTACCCGGCGACGATCACCACCACCGCGTCCCGGTGGTCCTCCATCAGCTTCACCAGCGTGTCGATCGCCTCGCGCCCGAAGTCGCGCCCCGAATCCTCCGGCGCCAGGGCGTACGCCTCGTCGATGAACAGCACACCGCCCCGCGCCCGTTCGAACGCTTCCTGCGTACGGATCGCCGTGGACCCGATGTGCTCGCCGACGAGGTCCACCCGGGACACCTCGACCAGGTGGCCCCGCTCCAGGACCCCGAGGGAGGCGAGGATCTCCCCGTACAGCCGGGCGACGGTGGTCTTGCCGGTGCCCGGGGAGCCGGTAAAGACCAGGTGCCGGCGCACCGACGCCGCCTTGAGGCCCGCCTGCTGCCGCCTGCGGCCCACCTCGATCATGTCGGTGAGGGCGCGCACTTCACGCTTGACGCTGTCCAGGCCCACCAGCGCGTCGAGCTGGCCCAGCACCTCGCCGGAGCCCCGGGCCGGAGCGGCGTCGGGGTCCGGCTCGTCGGCGGGACGCGGCGGCGGTACGCCGACTGCTCCCGGTGCGGGGCTCTGCGCGGCCGTCACCGTACGGATCCCGGCGCGCTCGCGGGCCAGGCCGCCGGCGGCCGCCGACTGGGCGGCGAGGCGCGGCCCGGACTCGTCGCTGGTGCAGCCCTCCGCCACCGGGCCGTCCTCCGCGAACTCGTAGCCGCCGCGCGCGCAGCGCTCGGTGTGGCACTTGGCCAGCGAGGTGCGGCTGCCGTCGATCACATGGAAGCCGAAGCCGGAGCTGCCGCTCACCCGGCACGCGGTGAACGTGCCGCGGCCGCCCGCCGAGACGTAGAAACCTGCCTCGGCGGGGGAGGTGACCACGCAGCGGTCCAGGACCGGGTCGGCCCCCTTGGTGACGATCACGCCCGTCTGGACGGAGTCGATGGAGCAGTTGGCGAGGGTGCCGCCGCTGCCGTGGTCGCGGAACCAGGCCCCGGTCGCCGCCTCCCGGATCCGGCAGTCGTCCAGCTGCGCGGTGGCCCCGTCGCTCACCGAGACGGCCGTGTTCCGCACCTGCGACAGGTCACTGTCCACCACGTCCGCGCGGGAGCCGCGGTCCAGGACGAACAGCGCGTCCGGTACGTCGTGCACCCGGCAGGAGTCCAGCGAGGCCGTGGCCCCGTCGCTGATCCACACCGCCGGATAGTCACCCGTGCTGTCGTGGATCTCGCAGGACCGGGCGTCCACCCGGGTCCCCGGATCCCAGACCGACAGGCCGTTGCGGCCGAACCGGCGCACGGTGGTGCGGCTCAGCGTGAGCACCGAACGCGAGCGGAGGTCCACCGCGTTCTCCGGGACGTCGTGGATGTCGCAGCCGGCCAGGGTGAGGACGGCGTCGGTGTCGAGGGTGACCCCGTCGGCCGACGTACGGTGCACCGCGCAGTCGGTGAGCCGGGCGGCGGCCCGCGCCGCTATCTGCACGCCGGTGCCCTTGACCTCGTACACCTCGCACCCCAGCGCCTCCAGACCGGAGCCCTCCCCGGTGACGGCGATGCCCGCGCCCGTGGCGTGGTGGATGCGGCAGCGCTCCAGGCGCGGGTGGCCGCCCCGCACCGAGATGCCGCTCTGCCCGGCCGCCACGACCTCGCACTCCTCGAACACACCGCCGCCGCCGTCGAGTACGGCGATGCCCACCCCGGCCGGGTTCTCGACCGTGCACCGGCGCACCAGCGGCCTGGCCCCGGCGCCGCGGACCTCGATGCCGGCCGACGAACGGGTGCTGACCCGCAGGTCGGTGAGTTCGGGCGAGCCGTCCTCGACGAGCAGCGCGGGCGCCGTCCGGTCCTGGCCCTCCAGGTACAGGTCCTGCACCACGGCCGAGGCGCTCACGGTCAGGGCGACGCCGTCGGGCGGGGCGATGCGCACGGATCCGACCGCGCCCTCGGGTCCACGGAGGGTGACGGCGTGGCGCAGTACCAGGTTCTCCCGGTAGGTGCCGGGCGCGATCGACAGGACGTCCCCGTCGCCGGCGACGGCGAGCGCGGCGGTCAGTGTCGCGTACTCACCGGAGCGGCGCCGCCAGCGCGAAGCCCCGCCGTGTGTCACCTGGACCGTGCCCTGAGCCATGGTGCTGTCGTGCCCCCCACCCTCGTCCTCGCGTGCGGCAGTCACCGCCGGAGTCGCCCGGCGGCCGGCCTGCCCGGTCCACCGTAGCGCGCGCGGGGCTGGTGGGTTGCCAGGTCAGCTGCCCGCGTCCGCCCGGCCCCAATCCGGCCCGACCGCCGCCCACGCCCGGTCCAGGCGTATGTACCGCCGGTGCATGAGCCGCCGTACGATCAGCCGCCGGACCGTCTCCACCAGCGCGGCCACGCCCAGGGCGGCGGCCAGGCCGGCCATCACGGCGTGGAACGAGGCGGCGGACGCCGCGAGCGGCTGCCCCACGAGCCGGCCGCTGGTGTCCGTCCATATCCGGAACCGGTCACCGGCCCTGGGCGGTTCCTCGGCGGCCGGAACCGTCCCCTGGTGGATGCTGCCGTCCGGCGCCGTCCACGAGGCGAGGATCCGGGTCCGCTGCGGTGTCTGCGGCCCCGCCGACTTGTCGGCGGCGACGCCGCCCCCGGGCGTGGCCTGGGCCGGCCGGAGCACCACCGCCGGGACGAGGTACCGCTCCTGCCGCTGCTCGTGCACGGCGCGCTGCAGCGTATCGTCCACCCTCGCGCCCGCGAGCCAGCCTACGGCCGGTGCGATCACCAGGACGCACACCGCCGCGGCAAGCGCCAGCCACGCTTCGAAAAGATCAGTTCTGCGGCGCAGCGGATTGCGCCGCCAACGCCACACACCCACTGCTGTCCACACGGTCCGGCACCCCCTCGCCTCCGCCTGCTCCCGTCCCAGCTTCCCGCATGCCCGGCGGACGCGCATGCCGGAACGCGAGAGACATGCGCACCCGGCCCAGGGCCCCGTCCGGAGCACGTTCCCCCGTGCCCCGTCCGTGCCCTTGCCCGCACGTCTCGAATGATCCAACGGCGCCGTGGTGCCCGCTGGTTCCGGCGGGCGGGCGGAGCCCCTCGAAGGTGTTATTCCAGAACGCGGACCTCGTCGCCCACGCGCACCGTTCCCAGCGTCACCGGCACCACCTGCCGGCCGAACGCCAGCGACTTCCCGATCCGCCGGTGCCTGGCCAGCGTCTTCAACGGTTCCTTGCCGCGTTCCGCGGTCGACTGGTCGGTGGTCGTGACGATGCACCGTCCGCACTCGCGCACCCCGCGGAACACGGCGTCCCCGATGGCGATGCGCCGCCAGCCGTCCTCGGCCCACGCCTCGGCGCCGGCCACGACCAGGCTCGGGCGGAAGCGGTCCATCGGCAGCGGCCCCTCCTCCGGGTGGCTGCCCTCGGCTATCAGCGCGTTGAGGGCGTCCAGCGAAGCGAGGGTCGTGACCAGCAGCGGATAGGCGTCCGCGAGGCTCACCGTCTCGCCCGGCAGTGCGTAGTCCGGGTCCACGGGGCGGCGTACGGAGGGATCGTCCAGGTACACGAGACGGGCGGGAAGGCCGAGGTACGCGGAGAGCCAGTCGGCCGCGGCCGTCGACGCGACCACGGTCTCGATCTTCTTACCGAACAGGACGACCGGCTCCAGCGGACCCGGCTCCGGCACCTCCACGACCAGATCCGCCGCGCCCGGCGCCGAAAGCGCCACCCGGCCGTCCTCCAGCGGACGTGCAGATGCCAACGCCAGGCGGGCCTGCTGGCGTTGGGTGATGACCGCGCCCTCGATGTCGATCACGGCCCACCGGCGGTCACCGGAGAGCCCCCAGGGCTCCACGGCCATTTCGGCGGGTGCGATCCCCGCCATCGACTTGACGGGGTAGACGTGGAGCGACTGGACGTACAGGTTCGACATGAGTGCAGTTTGCCAGTAGCCGCCCCCGCGGCACCCGGCACCTCTTCCCACAGGGCCGCGCGGGGGTCAGCCGCCGCGGCCGTGCTCCGTCGGCCGCGGCCTAGTTGTATTGATCACGAGCGTTGTTAACAGAGCCGGGTCTTGATCATGGCGAAGACCTCCGGTGTGGTGGAGGTGTCTAGGCTCCACACCACACACGGAGGTCTTCGTGTCCCACCGTAATGCCCGGCTGACGGTTCACGGCAGGCGGATCCTGGTCGAGCGGGTTCTGGCCGGGCGGCCGGTCGCCCACGTGGCCGCCGAGATGGGCATATCCCGGCCCACCGCCCACAAATGGGTCCGCCGCTGGCGGGCCGAAGGCGAGGGCGGCCTGCACGACCGTTCCAGCAGGCCGCGTACGACCCCGCACCGCACCCCCGCGACGATCGAGGCCCGCGTCTGTGACCTGCGCCGAAGCCGCAAGCTCGGGCCGGCCCGCATCGGCCCGGTCCTGGGCCTGCCCGCCTCCACCGTCCACCGGATCCTGGCCCGCCACGGCCTGAACCGGCTGGCCTGGCTGGACCGGCCCACCGGCCAGCCGATCCGCCGCTACGAACGGGCCCGACCGGGCGAACTGGTCCACGTCGACATCAAGAAGCTCGGGAACATCCCCGAAGGCGGCGGATGGCGCGTGGTGGGCCGGGCGGCAGGCGACCGCAACCGCCAAGCCACCACCGACCAGCGCAAAAGCTCCACGCCGGTCATCGGCTACAGCTACATCCACTCCGCCGTCGACGACCACTCCCGCCTGGCCTACAGCGAGGTCCTCACCGACGAACGCAAGCAGACGGCCGTCGCCTTCTGGCAGCGAGCCCAGGCGTTCTTCACCGCCCACGGGATCACCGTTGAACGCGTCCTGACCGACAACGGCTCCTGCTACAAGTCCAAGCAGTTCACCCAGACCCTGGCCGCGGCCGGCATCACCCACAAGAAGACCAGGCCCTACCGGCCGCAGACCAACGGCAAAGTCGAACGCTTCAACCGCACCCTCCTCGACGAATGGGCCTACCTACGGCCCTACCAATCGAACAACGAGCGGACAGCGGCCCTGGCAGACTTCCTCCACACCTACAACCACCACCGCTGCCACACCGCACTGGACGGCAAGCCGCCCATCAGCCGAGTGAACAACGCTGCGGGTCAATACACCTAGTAGCCGCGCCCCTGGTAGGGGCGGCCGTACGGGTCCTCGTACGAGGGGGCCTGCACGGGCGCCTGCATCGGGCGCGGGGCGGCCGGGCGCATCGCCTCGTACCCGGCGCCGGTCGGGACCGGCCGGGGCTGCTGCGGCTGGGGGGCGTACCCGGCGCGGGCGCCGACCGGCTGCTGCTGGGGCACGTACGGCGCGGGTGCGTTCTGCAGCGGCACGGGCATCTGCATCTGCGGGGCGGCCTGCTGCTGGTAGGGGTACCCGTACGCCGGGGCGCTCTGCTGCTGGGGCATCGAGGGCGCCGCCGGGAGGGCGGGCAGGGCGGACGGGAGGGCCGGCAGGTACCCACCGCTCGAATAACCGGAACCGGGGGTGTCGTAGGCGGCCGGAACGCGGATCGGGGCGATCTGCGGAGTGCCGCGTTCGGCGACGAGGGAATCGTAGATGGGGGTGTCCGGGAAGGAGGGCGCGGAGTAGTAACCGCCGCCATAAGTGGAGCGGGGGGAGGTCATGGGACCTAAGTTAAGCCCACGGCTTCACGGGGTCCATAGCAAGGTGCCGTCAACCCCGCCCTGACCTGCATATTCCCAGGTCAGGGCCACAGCTTTCACTTCACGTTCACGTGCACGATTCGCGACTTCCACCCCATCTTGTTCCTACTCGTACCCACCGGTTGGGGGTTGCACGTACTTGGCCTTGACGCAGCGTCACCACGCGCGCTTCTGCGGCCTGACCTCGTATGACGCTCCTTCAGCCGGTCCGAGAGGGGTCAGGCGTCGCTGGGCCGGGCGTAGGTACGGCCCTTCCAGGCGCCGCCGCGGCCGCGGTAGTGCAGGACGGCCGAATCGACGGTCATCAGGAGGTAGAGCAGCGCCGTGAACGGAAGCAGCGGCGCGAGGGCGGCGGGCTGACGGTAGTACCGCAGCATCGGCAGATAGGTTCCGGCCATCAGCAGCCAGGCCAGGCCCCCCGCCCAGGCGACGGGCGGGCGGTCCAGCAAGAGCCCGGCGAACAGGGCGGCCGGCGGCACGAGGTAGACGAGCACGAGCCCGGCCACCGTCCCCGCCAGCAGCAGCGGTTGGTGGCGCAGTTGGGCGTAGGCGCTCCGCGAGACCATCCGCCACAGGTCGCCCAGCGCCGGGTACGGGCGCACGCTGTCCACCCGCTCCGCCAGCCCGAGCCAGATCCGGCCACCGGAGCGCCGGACGGCGCGGGCGAGGGAGACGTCGTCGATCACGGCCTGCCGGATCGAGTCGGGCACCCCGGCGCGGACGGCGGCCTCCGTACGAAGGAGCACACAGCCGCCGGCGGCGGCCGCGGTCCGCCCGCCCGGGCGGTTGATCCGGCGGAAGGGGTACAACTGCGCGAAGAAGTACACGAAGGCCGGTACGACGAGCCGCTCCCAGAACGTGGCCACCCGCAGCCGGGCCATCAGCGAGACGAGATCGAGGCGGGCGGAGGTCGCGGCGGCGACGAGCTCGCGCAGGCTGTCCGGCTCGTGCGCGATGTCGGCGTCGGTGAGCAGCAGGTACTCCGGTTCGGTGGGGCGGGCGGTACGGGCGTGCGCGATGCCGTGCCGCAGGGCCCAGAGCTTTCCGGTCCAGCCGGGCTCGGGGGCGCCGGGGGAGACGACGGTCAGGGGCAGCCCCGGGAGTTCCCCGGCCAGGCGCCGGGCGAGTTCGGAGGTGCCGTCCGTACTGCCGTCGTCGACCAGGATCACCTCGGCGGCGCCGGGGTAGTCCTGGGCGAGGAGCGAGGGGAGGCTGCGGGGGAGCACCTCCGCCTCGTCCCTGGCCGGGACGACGATGGCGACGGAAGGCCAGCGGGCGGGGGCGGTGCGCGGGGGGAGGCGGACGTCGGTGCGCCAGAACATGCCCTGGGCGAGAGTGAGCCAGAGCCAGGCGGCGAGGGAGGCACAGGCGGCGGCGAGGAGGATGCCCATGGGCGCAGTGTGCCGAACGGGAGGGGCCGTGTCGCGCATCCACGCATCCGTACGTGCGCGCCGGGTGGCGCACCCGCCCATCCGGGCATCGGTACCTGCGCGCCGGGTCGCCGCGTGCGGGGTGCCGTCGGCGGTGCGGGGATCCGGGCGGGGCAGGTGGGGCGCTGCTTCGAGGTGCGGGTCGCGGGGCGGTCGCCGGTCGGAAGGAACCGGTACCTGCGGGCCGGGAGGGGCCGGTAAGTGCGGGCCGCCGGGCGCCGGTGCGGGCGGCGTCGCGGAGGCGGAGGGCCGCGTCGATTAAGGTGACCAGGTGAAGATCGCCCTCATGGACTCCGGAATCGGCCTCCTCGCGGCGGCCGCCGCGATGCGACGGCTGCGGCCCGACGCCGATCTGCTGCTGTCGTGTGACCCCGAGGGGATGCCCTGGGGGCCGCGTACTCCCGCCGACCTCACCGGGCGGGCCCTCGGCGTCGCCCGGGCGGCCGCCGAGCACCGTCCGGACGCCCTGGTCGTCGCCTGCAACACCGCCTCGGTCCACAGCCTGCCCGCGCTCCGCGCGGCGCTGGAGCCGGCCATCCCGGTCATCGGGACCGTCCCCGCGATCAAGCCGGCCGCGGCTTCGGGCGGCCGGGTCGCGATCTGGGCGACTCCCGCCACCACCGGCAGCCCGTACCAGCGCGGGCTGATCGAAGCGTTCGCCGCCGGAGCCCAGGTCACCGAGGTGCCCTGCCCCGGCCTCGCGGACGCCGTCGAGCGCGGGAACGAGGACGCCGTCGTGCGGGCCGTCGCCGCGGCCGCCGCGCTGACCCCGGCCGACGTCACCGACGTCGTACTCGGCTGCACCCACTACGAGCTGGTCGAGACGCCGATCCGGGCCGCCCTCGCCGAGCGGACCGGCGGCGCCGAGCTCGTCTTCCACGGCTCCGCCGAGGCGGTCGCCGTACAGGCGCTGCGCCGCATCGGCGCCCGCCCCGAGCCGGACCTGCCCCGGACCGGCGGCCTGACCGTGCTGCTCGGCGGGCGGCAGGGCCCCTTGCCCGCCGCCGCCCTCGGATACGCCGAAGGCCGCCTGCTCGCCGAGGGCGCGCCCCTCGCGCACTGACCCGGGGCCGGTCCGGGGCCGTGCCGGTGTGGGGACGGGCCGGGCCCGGGCGCACGGCGTGCCGCGTCGCCGATGAGTTCCCGGTCCGGGGAGAGTCGACAGACAGACGGCAATTCCCGCAGCGAAGGGCGGCAGGACATGTTTTTCACCCACGTACTCGCCGTGGCCCCGGTGAGTGACTTCGAATCCGCCGTGCTCTGGTACGAGCGCCTCATGGGCAGGCCGGCCGATGCGCGGCCGATGGACGGCCTCGCCGACTGGCACGTTTCCCCGTCCGCCTGGGTGCAGGTCTTCCGGTCGCCCGAGCACGCCGGGACGACCCTGCTCAACCTCGTCGTGGACGACCTGGACCAGGCGCTTGACGAGCTGGCCGGTCGCGGCATCGCCGCGGGGGAGGTCCAGCCGGGCGCCGAGAAGGTGCGGTTCGCCGCCGTCCACGACCCCGACGGCAATCGGGTCACCTTGGTCGAGAACCCGGTGGCGTAGCTCCGGGACCCCTTCCGCCGAGGGACATATCGAGTCGCCTTCCCGATGGCCCGTGGGTAGGGTGGAGGATAGAACGAGACGATACGTCTCGTGTCGCTTGTCGGTCTCCGAACGGATCCACAGCGGCCCGCCCCGCCCCATGGAGGAATCGCCCTTGCGTACTCCCGCCCCACTCGCCTCCACCCAGATCGTCCTGTCCGAGGTCACGAAGGCCTACGACGCCCGGGTGGTACTGGACCGCGTCAGCCTCACGGTCCGGCCCGGTGAGCGGGTCGGCGTCGTCGGCGACAACGGCTCCGGCAAGTCCACGCTGCTCCGGCTCCTCGCCGGCCGCGAGCGCCCCGACCACGGACAGGTCACCGTCACCGCGCCCGGCGGGGTCGGCCACCTCGCCCAGACCCTCGACCTGCCCCCGACCGCCCGCGTCCGCGACGCGATCGGCCTCGCGCTCGCCGAACTGCGCGAGCTGGAGCGCCGGATCCGCACCGCCGAAGCAGGGCTCCGGCAGGCCGGCCCCGAGGAACTCGCCGCGTACGCCGACCTCCTCACCGCCTACGAGTCCCGCGGCGGCCCCGACGCCGAACGGCGCGTGGCGACCACCCTGCGCCGGCTCGGCGAGCGCACCGCGCCCGATCCGGACCGGCGGCTCGGCACCCTCTCCGGCGGGCAGCGCTCACGCCTGGCCCTCGCCGCGACCCTGGCCGCCGAACCGGAGCTGCTCCTGCTGGACGAGCCGACCAACGACCTCGACGACGAAGCCGTCGGCTGGCTGGAAGACCACCTGCGCGCCCACCGCGGCACCGTCGTCGCCGTCACCCACGACCGGCTCTTCCTGGACCGCGTCACCACCGCCATCCTGGAAGTCGACCAGGACCGCCGCACCGTACGCCGGTACGGCAACGGGTACGCCGGGTTCCTGACCGGCCGCGCCGCCGAACGCGCCCGCTGGGAGCGGCAGTACGAGCAGTGGCGCGAGCAGATCCGGGACGCGCAACGCCTCGCCGACACCAACATCGGCCGCTTCGCCGCGATCCCGCGCAAACTCCCGCGCGGTTTCAGCGGGGCCGGCGCGTTCCGGGCCCGCTCGCGCACCCACGGCGCGGCCGGCCGGATCCGGACCGCCCGCGAACGCCTGCACCGGCTGACCGAGAACCCGGTGCCGCCGCCCCCCAGCCCGCTCCGCTTCACCGGGCGGTTCACGGCGGGCGCCGCGGGCGTGGTGGAGGCCGACGGGCTCGCCGTGCCGGGACGGCTCGCGCCGACCTCCTTCCGGCTCGAACCCGGGGAGCGGCTCCTGGTCACGGGGCCCAACGGGGCGGGGAAGTCCACGCTGCTGCACCTCCTCGCGGGCGAGCTCACCCCCGGGCGCGGCTGCGTGCGCACGCCCCCGCGCGTCGGCCTGCTGCGTCAGGACGACCCCCTGGGGCGGGAGGCCCGCTCCGTCACGGAGCTGTCCGGCCCGCAGTACGCGGACCAGGTCGCCGCCCTCGGCCTGCTGGCCCCGCCCGACCTGACCCGCCCCGTCCGGGACCTTTCCGCGGGACAGCGCCGCAAGCTGGAACTGGCCCGGCTGGTGAGCGCCCCGCTGGACGTGCTGCTCCTCGACGAGCCGACCAACCACCTGGCCCCGGCCGTGGTGGAGGAACTGGAAGCGGCGCTGGCCGACTTCACCGGAACCCTGGTCCTGGTCACCCACGACCGGCGGCTCCGCAGCGCCTTCCGGGGTCGCCGTCTGGAGCTGACCCCCGAGCCCCGGCCTGCCCCGGCGAGCCGCTGAGCCGGCACCCCGGCCGCCCGCGTACCCGGGCAGTGGCACGCGCAGCGGCCCCGCCACTCGTCCGGGATCGCCGCCCGCCCACGGCGCGGTCCAGGAGGGCCGTCACGAGGTGGCGCCGGGGTACGGGGCTGCACAGCAGGTCGCGCATGAAGGCGTCCGGGTCGTCGAGCCCCGCCGCGGCGAGGGTCTGGGGCGGGCCGGCGAGGGGGATCGCGCCCGCCAGGACGCGCGGACGCCCCGGCCCGGCGACATCACGCAGCAGAACGGCCGGGAACGCCGCGAGCCCGTCCCGGTCCACGGGGCGCGCCCCGCCTCCCGTGAGGGCGGCTGCGACGGCCCGGTACTGCTCCGGGCACTGTTCGGCCACTGCCCGCAGCAGGGCGGCGGGGCGCCCCGCCGCCCTACGGGCGTACGAGGGAGAGCGGCGGGGCAGCGCCCAGCGCGTCGCCTTCGCCTCCCGGACCCTGCACCGGATCGTCACCGGCCGCCGCCCGGCGTTGCGCGATGCCGTGGTCGGGCTGCTCCCGGGGCAGGCACGCAGGGGGAGGCAGGGCCGTGTCGAGGGGCGCGGGCGGGCGAGGTGAGTACGCTGCACACATGACGGGTCACCCCCCGGGTCCGCTCTGGACGGGCCGCGCATCCAACCGCGCGCAGTGGCTGCTCGCCGCGGCCGGCGCCGCATGCCTGGCGCTCGGCGTCGAACTCGCCGTCGACCCCGGCTGGACCTCCGGGACGGCGCCGCTGCTGATGTCCGTGATCGGCTGCCTCGCGGCCGGGCTGCTCATCCTCTTCGGCACCCTCGCCTTCGTCCACGTGGCCGTCACCGTCGACTCCCAGGCCGTGGAGGTGCGCTGCGGCCACATCGGGCTGCCCCGCCGCACCATCCGGCTCGCCGAGGTGGCCTCCGCCGAGTTCGTGCCCAAGATCACCCCCCAGCACTGGGGCGGATGGGGCTACCGGTGGCGCCCCGAGAGGGGGACCGCCGTCATCGTCCGCCGCGGTGAGGGCGTCGAGCTGCGCCTGGACGACGGGAAGCTGTTCACCGTCACGGTCGACGACGCCGAGAACGCCGTCCGGGTCATCCGCACCCACCTGCGCGCTCTGGCGCACTGAGTCCCTGAGGACTGCCGCGCGCAGGGGACGTACACTCCGCCAAATGAGCACCAGTGTCACCCGAGCGGCCGGGAACGAGCCCGCGCAGTCCACCGCACCGGCGAGCGGCGCCCGCGGCCTCGGCCGCCTCCGGGGCGCCTGGCCGGTCCGGGCGGCGCTCGCCGCGCTCGCCGGGGTCCTGCTCTACCTCAGCTTCCCGCCCCGCCCCCTGTGGTGGCTGGCCCCCCTCGCCCTCGCCCTGCTGGCCGGCTGCCTGCGCGGGCGTCGCGCCCGGGCCGGATTCGGCCTCGGCTTCGTCTTCGGGCTGGGCTACCTCCTCCCGCTGCTCGTCTGGACCAGCGAGGGCGTCGGCCCCGTCCCCTGGATCGCCCTCGTCACCCTCGAAGCGCTGATCTTCGGTCTCACGGGCCTCGGCATCGCCCTCGTCGACACGCTTCCCGGCCGCGCCCTGTGGGCCTCCGCCCTGTGGATCGCCGGCGAGGCCCTGCGCGCCCGGGCGCCCTTCGGCGGCTTCCCGTGGGGCAAGCTCGCCTTCGGCCAGGCCGACGGCTTCTTCCTGCCGCTCGCCGCGCTGGGCGGCACCCCGCTGCTCTCCTTCGCGGTCGCCCTGTGCGGATTCGGCCTGTACGAGGCCTGGCGCACCGTCCGCGCCCAGCCGCGCCGTACCACCGCAGCGCTCGCCGCCTTCACCGTCGCCCTGCCCGTCGGGGCGGCCCTGGCGGCGCGGCCACTGGTCTCCGACGCCGCCGAGGACGGCACGGCCGTGGCCGCGGTCATCCAGGGCAACGTCCCCCGCGCCGGCTTCGACTTCAACGCCCAGCGCCGCGCCGTCCTCGACAACCACGCCAACCGCACCCTCCAGCTCGCCGACGACGTCGTGGCCGGCCGCGCCCGGCAGCCCGACTTCGTCGTCTGGCCGGAGAACTCCTCCGACATCGACCCCTTCGCCGAGCAGGACGCCCACGACGTCATCGACCACGCCGTCAAGCGGATCGGCGTGCCCGTCGCCATCGGCTCCGTACTGGAGCCGCCGACCGGCCCGCTGCGCAACACGATGATCCTTTGGGACCCGGTCAAGGGCCCGACCGCGACGTACGACAAGCGCAAGATCCAGCCGTTCGGCGAGCGCATGCCGATGCGGTCCTTCGTCCGGATCTTCAGCAAGGACGTGGACCGCGTACGCCGTGACTTCGGCCCCGGCAAGGAACCCGGCGTCTTCGACATGGCCGGTACCCGGGCGGGGATGGTCACCTGCTACGAAGCGGCCTTCGATGACGCCGTCCGCTCCACCGTCCAGGCCGGCGCCCAGGTCATCGCCGTACCGAGCAACAACGCCACCTTCGGCCGGACCGAGATGACCTACCAGCAGCTCGCCATGGACCGGGTCCGGGCCGTCGAACACAGCCGGACCGTGCTGGTCCCCGTCACCAGCGGGGTCAGCGCCGTCATCCGGCCCGACGGCGAGGTCGTCCAGCAGACGAAGATGTTCACCGCCGACGCGCTGGTCGCCGAAATCCCGCTGCGCTCGACCCAGACCCCGGCCACCAGGCTCGGACCGCTGCCCGAGTACGCGCTGCTCCTGGCGGCCGCCGGCGGGCTGGGCTGGGTGCTGACCCGCCGGGTTCGCGCCCGCCGGGCCGCATGACGCGGGTGTGCGCGGGGCGTCTCGTAGGGTCGGGGCCATGACCACCCCTGACTACATACGCGCGGTCCGTGAAGCCGGCGCCGGGCACCTGCTGCTCCTGCTGCCCGGGGTCACCGCCATCGTCGTCGACGACCGCGACCGGATCCTGCTCGGCCGGCGCGCCGACACCGGCCTGTGGTCGGTGATCGGCGGCATCGCCGAACCGGGCGAACAACCCGCCGTCACGGCGGTGCGCGAGGTGTACGAGGAGACGGCCGTACGCTGCGTCCCCGAGCGGGTCGTGCTCGTGGAGATGCTCGAACCGATCACCTACCCCAACGGTGACGTCTGCCAGTTCCAGGACATCACCTTCCGCTGCCGTGCCACGGGCGGCGAGGCCCGGCCGCACGACGGCGAGCTGCTGGAAGTCGGCTGGTTCCCGGCGGACGCCCTGCCGCCGCTCGAGCCCTTCGCCGTGCAGCGCGTCCAGCGCGCCCTGCGGGACGAACCGACCTGGTTCCGGCCCGCCGACGGGGCCTAGGTCGTCTCTTCCGGGGCCGGCCTAGCCCGCGACCGCCGCCTCGCGGTACAGCTCCAGGGCCTGGTCGTCCATCACCGCGCTGTACGACACCTCCGGGACCAGGCCGCCGTCCTCGTAGCCGCCCAGGACCCCGGCCACGGCGCCGTTCGCCAGCCAGGGGCTGCCGCTCGTGCCACCGCTGAGGTCGGGGCAGTCGATGCGGCGCTGCGTCGGCGAGAACAGGCTCGTGGCGTTGGTGCAGCGCAGCGGCGACTCGTCACTGCTCGGGTAGCCGACGACCGTCACCGTCACGTCCGCCGGCTGCTCGGGGTCCACCGGGAAGCCGCCCACCAGGTCCTCGACCTGCCCCGACCCCGTCACCGGGGTGACCGAAGCGAAGGCGATGTCCTCGTCCGGGTCGCGCCCCTGCGTCCAGCGCGGGGACACGTACACGCTGGTGACCTTCCACAGCCCGTACGGGGCCTTGCCGTCCCGGTAGCCGGGCGCGAACACCGTGCTGTCCGGGTTGTCCAGGCAGTGCGCCGCGGTGGCGATCACGCTCCGGTCGTCGCTGTGCACCACGGCGGCGCTGCAGAAGTGGCCCCCGTCCAGCCCTCCCGCGAACAGGGCGCCCACCCGGTCGACGGCCGTGCCGGGCTCCGCCTGCGCGGTGACGCCGAGCGGCGGGGCGGCCCCGGCGTCCGGCAGATCGACGCTCAGCAGCGCGGCCATCGCCGCCAGCGCGAGCAGGACCCGGGACGCCCGCCGGACGCGGGAGGAGCCGACGGGGGCGGCCTGTCTGGGGAGCATGCGGCGGATCATGCACCTGAGCCTGCCCAGCGAGCCTGTGGCCACAGCCCCCGATTCCATAAGAATCCGCTGTGAATCCCGGACCGGACGTCTCGGAAGTGCGGAAACGGCACCCATTTCCGGCATGCGCCGCGGTCGGAAGGCGTGGGTCCTCCGGCGGAGAGGCGCGAATCCTCGGCAGGGGAGGCAACGGCCTTCGGACCGGGAAGCGCGAGTCTATGGACGACGCGGACGGTTTCCGGGGCCGGTGTTGTGCACCGCGGAGCGTGAGCGCGGGGCCCGGACGCCCCTAGCCTCGCCGCAGGAGCACGAACGAGGGGCGGTACCCGGTGAACTGGCTGATCCACGACTACCGCGAGAGCGATCTCGCCGCTGTCGTCCACTTGATCGACACCACGGCGGAGCTCGGCCAGGAGTCCGTGTTCTCGCTCGCCGAGTGCATCGGCGCGCTCACCGACCGGCAGCCCTGTGTGGTCGCCGTCCACCAGGGCGTCCCGATCGGCGCGGCCCTCGCCTGCGTCACCGGCGAACGCGCCTGGGTGATGCGCATCGCGATCGCCGCGGGCTGGCGGGGCCGCGGGCTGGCCAGCGCGCTGCTCGTCGAACTGGAGCGGCGGCTCATCGCCGCCCGCGTCGGGCGGATCGCCTACGTCCTGCCCGAGGAGGACCTGCTCGGCGAGGGCCTGCTCAACGCCGGATACACGCGCCAGCCGGCCGTCGCCTACTTCGAGAAGACCGAACCGTTGCACGGGCCGGCCGCCGGTCTCCTCGACGACCTCGGCGGCCGCTTCCTCCCCAATGACCTGTGGGGCAAGGTCGCCGGGATGGAGAAGGAGAAGGACCTCATCGAGCGCCGCGTGGTCCTCCCGCTCGCCGAGCCCGAACGGGCAGCCGCGCACGGGGTGCGGCCGCCGCGCGCGATCACCCTCTTCGGGCCGCCCGGGACCGGCAAGACCACCTTCGCCCGCGCCATCGCCTCCCGCCTGGGCTGGCCCTTCGTGGAGCTGCTGCCCTCCCGCCTCGCCGACGAGGGCAACCTGGCGGCCGCGCTGCGCGACGCCTTCGCCCGGATCGCCGAGCTGGAGCGGGTCCTCGTCTTCATCGACGAGGTCGAGGAGATCGCGCCCGTACGGACCGAGCCCGCGCAACCCGGCGGCATCCACGGGGTCACGAACGAGCTGCTCAAGCTGATACCCGGCTTCCGGGAGGGCGACGAGCGGCTGCTGGTCTGCGCCACCAACTCCATCCGCTCCCTGGACCCCGCCTTCCTGCGGCCGGGGCGTTTCGACTACCTGATCCCGATCGGCACCCCGGACGCCGGGGCGCGCGCCGCGATCTGGTCCCGGTACACGTCCGGGCGCCCGGACGTCGACGTGGCGGCGCTGGTGGAGGCGACCGAACTGTTCACCCCGGCGGACATCGAGCACGCGGCGCGCATCGCGGCGCAGGTGTCCTTCGAGCGGGACCTCGAGGCGGTGGGCGCGCGGGGCGCAGGCGCCGCACAACTGGGCGCGGGCACCGGTGACTACCTGGCGGCGGTCGCGCAGTGCAGGCCGACGGTGACCCCGGCGATGACGGGGGAGTTCGCGGCGGACATCACGGCGCACGCCCGCTTCTGACCCGCCCGGCCGCCCGTTCGCCACGGACGCACAGGGGCCTCACAGACGTGCCTGCCACGGACAGGCCGGCCAGGTCGGCCCGCGGCCGCTCCTCCCCGAGCGGCCGCGGGCCCACCCGCGCAAGGACATCCCCTATGCCCGACAGCGGTAGGTGAACCCGACGGCCCCGGCGCGCTGCCCGGGCGAGTCGAGCCGGAGCTCGGCGCGCGCGGCGTAGGTGCCGACTCCCTGGAAGGTCCACAGCAGGTGCAGCCGGGCCTCCTTGCGTCCGCTCGGTACCCGCTCCGTCAGCTGCTCCGAGCGGGTGCCGTCGCTGCGCTCCCAGTGGTAGGTGAGTGTGCCCGGGCGCCCGTTGGTCCGTACGACGGCCAGCACGTCCGCGGCCGCATCACAGCCCGGCCCCTTGGGGTCGGTGGTCACCGCTACGTCCCGGACCGCGAGGGCGGGACCGAACCGCTGCCAGCCCAGGTAGGCGAGGACCCCGGCCAGGACCACGGCGGCCAGGGTGTAGCGCCGCCACTGCCCCGGGCGGCGGCCCGGAACCGCGGCAGGCACCGTCACCGGGAACGGCGCGGGCATCGCCGCCGTGACGCCGGGGCCGAACCGCAGCACCGGCCCGTCGACCCGGTCGGGGGCGGCGCCGGGGACGGTCTGCGGCGTGTCGAGCACGGGCGTGTCGAGCCTGCGGGTGTCGAGCGCAGGCGTGTCGTGCTGCCGGGTGTTGTCATGCCGAGGGGTGGGGAAGTCCGGCCGTCCGGTGCCGTCCGGCTGCTCGGGCGGGCCGCTGAACCAGTGGGTGCCGAGGACCGTGGCGCTGTAGTCGTCGCCCTCGGGGGCGTGGGGATCGCTCATCGCGGCGGCTCCTGGCACCTGGGGATCAGCTTCGAGACGGTGACGCTGCCGGACGAGGGCGTCGTGGTGACGCGGACGCTCAGGTAGCAGCCCGCCCTGCGGGTGAAAGCGTGGGCCCTGTCCACGGTCGCCGCCCCGGCCTGGACCGCGACGGAGTCCGTGCCGTCGGCGACGCGCAGGTCGGAGTCGCCGTTGCCGAGGAACCACTCCAGCACCACCGTCGCCGGTCCCCCCTTCACATCCAGAGAGACGCTCACCTGTCCGGTGCTCGGGCTGGTCAGCAGCGTGGCCTTCACCCCGGAGACGGTGACCGACGGACTCGGCTTCACGGTGGGGGTCGGCTTCGTCGGTGTTGGCGTCGGTGTCGGCGTCGGTGTGGGAGTCGGAGTGGGCGTCGGGCTCGGTGTCACCGACGGCGAAGCCGAGGCCGTGGGGGAGACGGACACGGACGGCGAGGGCGACGCCGACGCCGAGGGCGTCGCGGACACCGGGGCGCCCGGCCCGGGCCCGCCACCACCGGGCGGCCCGGCGCTCGACGTCGCGAACGCGCTCAGCGTGGCCGCGCCGCCGGACTCCCCGGCGACGGCCTCGTACGTGAACAGCAGCATCGCCCCGATCACCACCACGGCGGCCGCCGCCAGCGCTCCGCGCCGCCCGGGCGCCCAGCTCGCCGGCGTGGGCGGCAGCACGGTCGTCGCGAGCGCCGTGGTGCCGGCCGCGGCGGCTCCCGCCGACGGGAACAGCAGGGGCAGCAGCGCCGCCAGGGCCGCCAGTTTGCGCTGCCCGCGCTCCTCCCAGTGCGGCCCGTACCCCGCCAGCGCCACCTCCTCCAGCTCCGCCACGAACGCCTCGGCGTTCTCCGGCCGCTGCTCCGGCGCCTTGGCCAGGCCCCGGCGGATCAGCGGGCGCACCGGCTCGGGCGCCTCGGTCTCCGGTACCGGGGCCTCCACGTGCTGGACCGCCAGCTCCGCGAAGTTCGTCCCGGGGAATGGCTTGTGTCCGGTCACGCACTCGAAGAACGTCGCCGTCGCCGCGTACACGTCGGCCGCGGGGGAGGCCGGCCGGCCCTGCCACTGCTCGGGCGCCATGTACGCCGGCGTGCCCGCGACGCCCGGGGTGGCCCCGCGTCCGGTCGCGATCCCGAAGTCCACCAGTTTCGAGGAACCGTCCGCACCGACCAGTACGTTCTCCGGTTTGTAGTCCCGGTGCACCACCCCCTCGCGGTGCGCGGCGGCCAGCCCCAGCAGCGAGCCCTTGAGCAGTACCAGGGCGGCCTCCGGCTCCGTGCCCGCGCCGGACTGCTTGAGCAGGGCGCGCAGTGAGATCCCGTCGACGAGTTCCATCACGATGGCGGCGCCGCCGGGCCCTTGCGTGTACTCGCAGTACTCGTAGAACGCCACCACGTGCGGGGAGCGCAGTCCGCCGAGGAGCCGGGCCTCCGCCCGGAACTCCCGGACGAAGGCGGGGTCGTCGCGCAGCCGTTCGCTGAGGTACTTCACCGCGACCGGCGTGCCCGTGGCCTCGTGGACCGCCAGCACCACCCGGCCGCTCCCGCCCGCACCCAGTTCCCGGACCGGCGTGTACCCGGGAACCGTCCACGCGTCGTTCATCGTTCCCCCTCCATGGCCCCACCGTGTCCCAGCGCCGGTCCGTGCGGCCGGCACCCCCTGGGACACGGTTTTCGCCATGGCCGGTTCCCTGCCGCAGGGGGTGTTTCGAAGCAGGGCCCGGGCGGGTGGGTCAGCTCGTCACGCCGCGGCCCGTTCCGCTCCGATCAGGGCGTGCAGCCGCTCCGCCGCGGCCCGTCCGAAGGACGGATCGTTGATGTGGGTGTCGTAGTCGTGCAGCAGGGCGGCGCTGCCCCGCAATCCGTCGCGCAGCGCCGTGAACAGGGCCCGGTCCGCGCCGGGGTCATGGTAGGGGCCGCCGGGCGCGCCCAGCGTCGACAGTCCGCGCAGTGGGACGCACACTTCCGTCGGGCCGGTCGCCGCCCGGAGCTTCGCGGCGACCCGGCGGCCGAGTTCCGCGCACTCGGCCGCGGTCGTACGGATGACGGTGATCGACGGGTTGTGGACGCGGACCCGGCGGTAGCGGACCCGTTCGGGCAGGGTCTCGAGCGGGCCGAACTTCACCATGTCCAGCGCGCCGAGGCTCACCACCTGCGGGACCCCGGCCCGGCCGGCCGCGCTGAGGCGGTCGGGGCCGGCGGTGAGGATGCCCCCGCACATGTCGTCGGCGAGCTCGCCGAGGGTGAGGTCGAGGACGCCGGCGAACACCCCCTGGCCGGCCAGTTTCTCCAGGGTGCGGCCGCCGCTGCCGCTGATGTGGAACACCAGCACCTCGTAGCCGAGTTCGGTCAGCCGCTCCCGGGCCGCGTCCACGCCGGCCGTGGTGACGCCCGCCATGCTCGCGGCGACCAGCGGCGGTGAGCCCGCCCCCGGCCGGCCCGGGCGGCGGCGCTCCAGCGCGGCCCGGGCGTACCCCTTGGCCATGCCGGCGATGGCCTCCACCGCATTGGCCAGCACCGGGGCGGAGACGCTGTTGATCCCCGCTATGTCCACGACGCTGTACATCATCGTGATGTCCGCTGATCCCACGTACGGGGCCACGTCGCCGGAGGCCATGGAGGAGACCATCAGCTTCGGTACGCCCAGTGGCAGTGCGCGCATCGCCCGGGTGGCGAGGGAGGTCCCGCCGCTGCCGCCGATCGCGAGGACCCCGTGGAGCCGGCCCTCCGCGTGCAGGCGCAACAGCGTCGCCTCGGCGCCCTCGGCCATGGCGGTGACGGCGGCGCCCCGGTCGCCCGCCGCCCGCAGTTGCTCCAGTTCCGTTCCCGCCGCCCGTGCGACCGCTTCACGCGGTACCTGCGCGGGTATTCGGGGCTCGCCCATGATTCCTGTGTCGACCGTGATCACTTCGACGCCGGCGCGCAGCAGCCTCTCGCGCAGCCAGCCGTACTCGACACCCTTGGTGTCCAGGGTTCCCACCAGCACGACGTTCGTCATATGTGCAATGTCCATGCGCGCGGGGTTTGTTGGCAAGTCAAGGTCGGGTCAACCCTCTGAAAGCGCCAACAGGCGTTCCAGGAAGGGGACTTGACCTGGGATCAACTTGTTCCTGGCCACCGGGGGAGTGAACCAGGCCACCCGGTCCAGTTCCGGGAACTCGGCCCGCCGGCCCGAGTGCGGAGGCCACTCCATGGTGAAGGTGCCGGGCACCATCAGCGCCGGATCGAGGTCGGCGCGTACCGCCCAGATCGTCACCAGCTTCCCGCCCGCCATCCGGATCTCCCCGAGCGGCAGGTACGGGCCTTCCGGCGGCGGGAGGCCGATCTCCTCGGTGAACTCGCGGCGGGCCGCGTCCAGCGGTGTCTCGTCCGGGCCGTACTCCCCCTTGGGGATCGCCCAGCCCCCCGCGTCGCGCCGCTCCCACAGGGGGCCGCCCATGTGGCCCAGCAGTACCTCGACCCCGGCGCCGGCCCCGCGGAACAGCAGCAGGCCGGCGCTGCGCTTTTGCGTCATGCGCTCATGTATGCCCCGCCGCGCGGTCCGTCAGTGATCGTGCGGGCCGGCCCGGTGGACCGGGCCGTGCGCGTCCGCGCAGTGCGGGTCGCCGGGCTCGGGGTCCTCGCCGGCCCGGCCGACCGAGAGCAGGGCCTCCGCGACGTGGTCCACCTGGAGGGTGGTGTGCGTGACCCCGTACTCCTTGGCCAGCAGCCGCTCCAGGTCCCGCCGGACGGCGTGGCAGTCACCGGCCGGTTCGACCAGCACGTGCGCGGAGAGTGCCGCCTGGCCGGAGGTGATCGTCCAGATGTGCAGGTCGTGCACTTCGGTCACCGGCGGGTGCCCGGCGAGCCGGTCGCCGACCGCGTCCGGGTCCATGTGCGCCGGAGCGGCCTCCAGGAAGATCCGGCCCGACTCGCGGACCAGGCCGTAGCCCGCCTTGACCATCAGCACCACCACGACCAGCGAGGCGATCGAGTCGGCCTGGCGGAAACCGGTGGTCAGCACGATCAGACCGGCCACCGCGGTCCCGATGAAGGCGAACAGGTCGTTCAGGATGTGCTGGTAGGCGCCCTCGACGGCCAGGGAGTTCCGGTTCGCCTTCGAGATGCACCAGGCCGCCGCCACATTGACGACGATGCCCGCCAGCGCCGTCACCAGGACCGGACCGCCCTCCACCGGCGGCGGATCGATCAGCCGCCGCACCGCCTCGTACGCCAGCCACACCGCCAGCAGCAGCAGCGTCAGCCCGTTCGCCTGGGCGGAAAGTATCTCCGCCCGCTTGAGGCCGTACGTGAAGCCGCCGCGCGCCGGGCGGGCGGCGAGCCGCATGGCGATCAGCGCGAGCACGATCGAGACCGCGTCGGTCAGCATGTGCGCGGCGTCGGAGATCAGTGCCAGGGAGTGGGCCAGGACGCCGATGACCACCTCGACGGCCATGAAGCCGCCGATCAGGCCGAGGGCGATCGCCAGCCAGCGCCGGTCGGCGTCCGCGGCCACACCGTGGCTGTGCCCGGCGTGGCCGCCGTGCCCGGAATCCCCGGCGTGGTCGTGCTCGTGTCCGTGCTCGTGCCCGGTCATGGCGTCCCCCGTTTGTTCGGTTTCGACGCCGCAAGTGAAACGCACCTTCCGTGCATCGGCAAAGGCTGCAACGGGGACCGTTGTCATTACCCATAACGGGCCGCTGACCTGCGGCTATGCCGCGCCGGTCGGATCGTGGGAAAATCTGACCATGGCCTCGCGACCCGGTGCGCCGGCCGCACCCGAACTCGTGCTGGAGACCGCCCGGGGCTCGACCCCGATCAGCCCGGGCCGGACCTACCACGTCGGACGCGACCCCCTCTGCGAGATCTGCCTCGACGACGCCCGCGTCTCCTGGCACCACGCGGTCCTGCGCCCCGACGGCGACCACTGGACGGTCGAGGACGAGGGCAGCACCAACGGCACCTGGGCCGACGGCCACCGCGTGCACGAGTGGAGCGTCGGACCCGGCAGCGAACTGCGCTTCGGCAGCGCCGAGGACGGCCCCCGCGCCGTCCTCCTCGGCGCCGCCCCCCGGCGCACGCCGGGCCGCCCGTCCTCCGTCTCGGACCCCGGCCGGTCCGCCACCTTCCACCGGCCCACCTCCGTGCGGCCGCGACCCGCGCGCACCGTCCGCATCGGCCGGGCCCCCGACAACGACCTCGTCGTCGACGACCTCGTCGTCTCGCGCCACCACGCCGAACTGCGCGCCCTGCCCGACGGCACCTACGAGATCGCCGACCTCGCCAGCCACAACGGCACCTACCTCAACGGCGTCCCCGTCGACCGGGCGCGCGTCGCCGACGGCGACATCGTCGGCATCGGACACAGCGCCTTCTGCCTCGTCGGCGACCAGCTCCAGGAGTACGTGGACACCGGCGAGATCACCCTCGACGTCCAGGACCTCGCCGTCGCCGTCGACCGCGGCCGCAAGGTCCTGCTCGACCACGTCTCCTTCCCCGTCGGCGCCAAGTGCCTCCTCGCGGTCGTCGGCCCCAGCGGCGCCGGCAAGTCGACGCTGCTCGGCGCGCTCACCGGGCTGCGCCCCGCCGACCACGGCACCGTCCTCTACGACGGACGCGACCTCTACCGCGACTACGCCGAGCTGCGCAGCCGCATCGGCCTCGTCCCGCAGGACGACATCCTGCACGCCCAGCTCACCGTCCGCCGCGCCCTGACCTACGCCGCCGAACTGCGCTTCCCGCAGGACACCGCCAAGGCGGAGCGGCAGGCCCGGGTGGACGAGGTGATCCGGGAACTCGGTCTCGCGCAGCGCGCCGACCAGCCCATCCACACCCTCTCCGGCGGCCAGCGCAAACGGGTCTCCGTCGCGCTGGAACTGCTGACGAAGCCCTCCCTGCTCTTCCTCGACGAGCCGACCTCCGGACTCGACCCCGGCATGGACCGCTCCGTCATGAAGATGCTGCGCAGCCTCGCCGACGACGGCCGGACCGTGATCGTGGTCACCCACAGCGTGCTCAGCCTGGAAGGCTGCGACCGGCTGCTGGTCCTCGCCCCCGGCGGCCGTGTCGCCTACTTCGGACCGCCCGGAGAGACCCTCGGCTTCTTCGGCTTCGAGGAGTGGCCGCAGGCCTTCGAAGCCTTCGAGAACCAGCAGGACCGGGACTGGGCGGGCGAGTACCGCTCCTCGACCCCGTACCGCAAGTACGTCCAGGTCCCCGGCCACCCGCTCGCCGCGAACGGCGCCCCCGGCGGGCCGGCCGGATATGCCGCCGCGCCGCCCAAGGCGCAGAGCTGGGGAGCGCAGCTGTCGACCCTGGTGCGGCGCTACGCGGCCGCGCTCAGCGCCGACCGCACCTTCCTCGCCGTCATGGTCGCCCTGCCGTTCGTGATGGGCGCGATGGCCCGCGCCCTGGCCGGCCGCTCCCTCACCCAGGAGACGGCCATCAACGCCCTGCTCATCCTGAGCGTGGGCGGCGTGCTCACCGGCGCCGCCAACGCGGTGCGCGAACTCGTCAAGGAGCGGACCATCTACCGGCGCGAGCGCGCCGTGGGGCTCTCCCGCTCCGCCTACCTGATGTCGAAAGTGGTGGTCCTGGGCACGGTCACCGTCGCACAGGCCGTGGTGCTGACGCTGGTGGCGCTCCTCGGGGTGGGGACCAACGCGCCCGGCGGCAAAGGGGTCTTCCTGCCCCCGCTCGTGGAGATCACGATCGCCGTCGCGCTGCTGTCGTTCACCGCGATGATGCTCGGCCTGCTGATCTCCGCGCTGGTCAGGAAGGAGGAGGTCACCATGCCGCTGCTGGTCCTCCTCGCCATCGTGCAGGTGGTCTTCTGCGGGGCCCTGCTCCGGCTGGACGGCGTACCGGTGATCCAGCAACTGGCCTGGCTGGTTCCCTCCCGCTGGGCGCTCGGCGCCATGGCGGGCACCATCGGCCTCGGCGCGATCGTGCCCGGCAAGATCACCGACGACCCGCTGTTCGCCCACTCCGCCGGGGTGTGGCTGCTCGACGTCGGGATGCTGGTGGCGCTGTCCGTGCTGTTCGGGCTGCTGGTCGCCCGGCTGCTGCGGCGGCACGAGCCCGCCCTCATGCGGAAGTAGAGCCGGTGACCTCGATGACGAGCCCTGCCGACGCCGCGGACTTCCGGCCCACGCACGTCGTGCCCCAGGACGGACTGCCCGCCTGGGAGGCGCCGGACGTGTCCCGGCCGACCGCGGCCCTGGACCCCTTCCTGCCCGTACAGCTGCTGTCCCGGCAAGGCGAATGGGGCGAGGTCCTGTGCTCCAACGGATGGTCCGCGTGGGTGGACGGCCGGCTCCTGGTCGCCGTGCCGCAGCCGCCGCCGACGGCCGGCCGGCCCCTCGCGCGCACCGAGGACCCCCGTCCGCTGCTCGCCCGCAGCGCCGACGCGCTGGAGCGCTACCGGAAGGCCGCCGACGAACTCGCCTCCGGACGTGCGGACACCGAGGCCTTCCGCAGGGGCACGCGCGGACTGCGGGCCGGCGTGGTGATCGACGGGGAGGCGGTGTGGCTCTACGACGAGGCGGCCGGGCGGTGGCTGTACGGCGAAGGCGGCCGGGCGGACACCTTCGCCGTCGTCTCGGGGCCGGGCTCCGCCGCCGGGGCGCCGCTGCCCGGCGCACCGGACGCCGGCGGTGTGGCCGACGCAGGAGCACGTGAACCCGACGACACGGGGCACGAGTCGACGCTGGTGGTGGAGAGCCCCGAGGGCGGCGACCGGTGATGTCCGCCGGCCCGCCCGGCGGCCGGCCCTCCGACCTGCGGGGCAAGCAGATCGCCGGGTACCGGGTGGAGAGCGAGATCGGGCGCGGCGGGATGGCGGTCGTCTACAAGGCACTGGACCTGCGGCTGGACCGGACGGTGGCACTGAAACTGCTCGCGCCCGAACTCGCCCGCAACGACACGTTCCGCCAGCGGTTCACCCACGAATCGAAGGTGGCGGCCGCCATCGACCACCCGCACATCGTGCCCGTCTTCGAGGCGGGCGAGACGGACGGCCTGCTGTACATCGCGATGCGCTACGTCGCCGGGCAGGACCTGCGGGCGCTGCTGGACCGCACGGGCCCGCTGTCCGTCCGCAGGGCGGCGCGCATCGCGGGCCAGGTGGCCTCGGCACTGGACGCGGCCCACGCCCACGACCTGGTCCACCGGGACGTGAAGCCGGGCAACATCCTGGTGGCGGAGGGCATCGACAGCGACTACCCCGAGTACGTGTACCTGACGGACTTCGGGCTGACGAAGAAATCGCTGTCGCTGACCGGGTTCACGAGTGTCGGGCAGTTCGTGGGGACCCTCGACTACGTGGCGCCGGAACAGATCTCCGGCAAACCGGTCGACGGGCGATGCGACGTGTACGGCCTGGCGTGCGTCGTCCAGGAGATGCTCACCGGAGCCCCGCCGTTCCAGCGTGACGAGGACATGGCCCTGCTCTGGGCCCATCAGTTCGATCCGCCGCCTCCGGTGACCTCGCGGCGGCCCGACCTGCCGGCGGCGGTCGACGAGGTGCTGGGCAAGGCGCTGGCCAAGTCGCCGGAGCAACGCTGGGGCGACTGCCTGGAGTTCACCGGGGCCCTGCGAAGGGCGGGGGAGGCGGCGGAGCCGGCCGGGGCGGCGGGCTCCGGCCGGCCGGCGACGCCGCTCGCGGAAGCCCTCGGGTCCGCGGCGCACCGCGGCCCCGCGCCGCCGCCGCCGCGCTGGGCGATGCCGGTGTTCCGGCCCCGGGACGGCGGTGCGTGAGGGGGTGCCGGTCAGGAGCCGGAGTCGAGGGCGGAGCGGCACAGCACGTACGCCCTGACGTCGGCGTGCGAGGCGGACGCGTACCAGCCCTTGCGGCCGTCGGGTCCGACGACGGGGTGACTGGCCAGGACGGGGCCGGTGTTGCCGTTCTCCAGGGAGTAGCCGCCGGACTGGAGGAGCATGCCGTCGGGGCAGTAGACCGTGCTCGCCGAGACCTCCCTGGGCGTCGCGTCGCGCGCCCCGACGGGACCGGCGAGGTAGCGGGCGCCGGTGGGTGTCGCTCCGGTGGGGAGCGCGGTGGAGAGGGTCAGGGCGACTGCGGAGACGGCAAGCAGGCCGCCGGCATGGAGCGGCCGGAACAGGCCTTTAAACGTGTTCACGGAGGTGAGGTTGGCACGCGGAATCGATTCACCGCCGAACCGATCCGCGCCGGTTCACCCGTATGGATCATCGGTTGCCCACCGCGGGGAACCCCCTCGGTCAGAGCCTCGCCGGGTCCTTGCTCTCCACGGGCCCCCGGTGGCGCAGCGGGCGGCCCAGGAGGGCGCCGAGGTATCCGGCCACCGCGCCCCACAGCAGGGCCAGGCCGGTGTTGCGCCACAGCACCGGGGTCAGGTCGACCTTTTCGCCGAGGCCGCCCACATCGCCGATCCCCAGGAGGGAGAGACCGAACCCGGCCTGCACGCCCGTCAGTAGACATACCGTCAGCATCGCCAGGGCCAGCGCCACCCCCAGGTGCAGGGCGTGCCGCCAGGGCCGGACACCGGCCGGCGAGCGCACGGCGGCCAGCACGCCCGCGCCCAGCAGCAGGACGGCGGCCACCACCACCAGCCACCACGCCCGCGGGTCCTGATGCGCGAACGAGGAGACGTCGACCGTGTGGGGTTCCGGGCCGCGCAGCACCTCGTCCAGCAGGTGCGGCATCGGCAGCCCGAACGGCCCGTCCACCCTGCCCTTCCACGCTCCGCCCAGCCCCAGCGACAGGGCGAGCCACGCCAGGTTCGGCAGCCCCAGGAGCATGACCGCCAGGGTGCGTTCCGGGTGTCCTCGGGTAACCGCCACCACGAGGCCGGTGATGACCGCCAGCGCGACGTACGTGAGCAGCAGCACCAACGTGGCGAAGGCGGCCGGGCGCACCGCCGTGTGGAAGCGGACCACCGAGGCGGGCAGCGGGGCGCGCCGCGACACCAGCAGGGTCACCACCAACAGGCCCACGATCCACAGCAGTCCGCAGAAGAAGGTCACGAGCAGATCGGTCTCGAAGCCCACCGTCGGGGCGGAGTCGAGCAGTTCACCGATGTCCCCGAGCGGAGAATCGCCCGGGAGGAGGCCGAAGGTCTGCCGGGCCGCGAGACCGGTCCCCATCAGGGCGAGCAGCCACAGTACGACCAACGGCACGGCTCGGCCCAGGAGTTCCCGTGGACCGGCGACCGCCCGGCCCCGCAGCGGTCGCAGGAAGGCGCAGGCCGCGGTCAGCGCACCGGCCAGGGCGACCGACAGCGGCATCACGGAGAGGTTCACGTCGGCGCCGGCCAGGGGGCCGGCCCCGCCCGAGGCCCCGACCGAACCTCCGGCCGCCATCACGACCACCGCGGCGACCACCCGGGGGTACGCGCCGCCCGGCAGGTCGCCGGCGCCCGCACAGGCCGTTCCGGCCGAGGCGACCGCGAACATGACGGCGAACGCCGCCACCACGGCGACGAAGCCGTCACGCCAGGCCTTCACGGCTCCGGAGGCCGGCGTCGTCGAGGGACTGCTCACTCCGCCACGGTGGCACCCCCGGCTTGCGGCCACCACCCGGAGGCCGCACACAATGGTCCGCAGGAGTGCGAAAAACGCTGGTGTGGACGGTTGTGTCCGTACGGCAGCCGCGGGACGCCGAGGGGCTGGGCCGGGCCCCGGAACACCTTCGCAGGGGAAGAGGAGCCCGTGACCACGCAACCCTCAGGCGAGGAACCGCCGCGGCCACCCTCACGGCGGCCCCCTGCCGAACCTCCCGGCGGCCGGCCGGCCGGTCCCCCGTCCGGCCCGCTCTCGGGCGGCAGCCGCGGGGCCGGACCGCCGCCGTCCCCTCCGTCCGGACCGCCGCCGGGGCCCGGCGGGCAGCCGCCGAAGGGGCACTGTTGGCGTTCCGTACCCCGGCTGGCCGCCGCCGTGGTCGCGGTTGCCGCCGTCGCCGCACTGGTGGTGGTCCTCACCCGGCCCGGCGGGACGCCGTCGGGCAAGGCGGGCGGCGAGATCTTCCTGCAGCCCGCCGCCGCGACCGGTCCCGACCCCTTCACCGAATCCACCGCTGCGGACCAGGGCACGCAGCCCCCGCAGAGCCCGCCCGCCCGGACGCCGGGCACTTCCACGCCGAGCGCGACGGCGCCGGGGACGACGGTCACCCGCAGCGTCACCGGGGCGGCGCCCGGGCTCTACGGCGGCACCAAGGACGTGGCCAGCTGCGACGTGGAAAAGCAGATCAGGGTGCTGTCCGCCCAGCCGTCGACGAACGAGGCCTTCGCCTCGGCCCTCTCCCTCCGGCCCGCCGCCGTTGCGCACTACCTGCGCTCCCTGACCCCCCTCCAGTTGCGCGTCGACACCCGGGTGACGAACCACGGTTACCGCGACGGCAAGCCCACCGCCTACCAGGCCGTGCTCCAGGCCGAGACCGCCGTGCTGGTCGACGACAGGGGCGTACCGCGGGTGCGCTGCGCCTGCGGGAACCCGCTGACGCCCCCCGTCGCGCTGGGGGGCCAGCCGAAGCGGACCGGTCGGCCGTGGCCCTCGTTCCAGCCCTCCCGGGTGGTGGTCATCGCGCCGTCGGTGACCGTCGTGAACAAGTTCGTGATCTACGACCGTCACGACGGGCGCTGGGTCGAGCGCGACCGCAACGACCACCAGGGCGAGCACGACAAGGCCGTGCCGCCGCCCGTGGTGAAGAGTCCGCCGCCCTCGTCGCAGCCGCTGCCCGTCTCGCCGCCGCAGTCCCCGCCCACGTCACAACCGGCGCAGTCGCCGGCCTCCCCGCCCTCAGCCCCCGAGTCGCCGGCCTCCCCGCCCTCAACCCCCGAGTCCCCGGCCTCCCCGGCCCCACCCCCCGAGTCGCCGCCCGCCCCGCCTCCCGTGTCCCCGGCCCCGGGCACCTACTCGGGCCCACCGTCCGAACCGGCCCTGCCCGGTTCCTCCCCCGGTTCCTCCCCCGGCTCACCGCCCGGTTCCTCCCCCGATGCCTCCTCCAGCCCGCCCGTACCCGGCGACGGCCGGTAACACGTGAGAGGCTGGCAGCATGGACCAGCGGGGAGAGACGGCCCCCGAATTCGACTGGCCGGCGCGGCCGGACACCAGCCTGGCGCTCAACCGCATGGGCACCTTCGACTGGGACCTCGACAGCGGGCAGATGCACCTGGACCCCACCGCCCTCAAGGTCCTCGACCTGCGCTCCGACGAGTTCAGCGGCACCCCCGACGGACTGCGCGCCCGCCTGGTGTCGGGCGAGGAGGCGCGGATCGACGCGCGCGTCGCGCAGGCCCTCAAGGAGGGACGCAGCCACTACGGGGCCTACTTCCGCAGCAGACGGCGTGACGGCAGCGCCGGCTGGACCCACATCCAGGGGCACATCCTGCGCGATCCGCACGGCCGCCCGTACCGGATCATCGGGATCCTACGCGACGCCGCACACGACCCCGGCGAGCCCGGGGGCGACGGATCGCACGACGAAGGACGGCGCCGGATGACCGGGGTGGTCGAGCGGACCACGGCGATCCTCGCGCACGCCCGCACCGTCAACGACGTCACCGACGTCCTCAAGGACCCCGAGGCGCTCGGCCACCTCGGGGCGGTCAGCGTGATGCTCGGGGTCGTGGACGGCGGCCGGATCCACCTGGTGGCGGAAGGCAGGCTGGGTTCGTACGTCCCGGAGATCGAATACACCCGGATCGACGCGCAGTTCCCGATGAGCGAAGCCGTCCGGAGCCTTCGCCCCGTGTTCATCGCCTCGCGGGACGACTTCCGGGAGCGCTACCCGCTGCTGTGGCCCTACATCGAGCCGCTCGAGGTGCGCAGCGGTGTCTACCTCCCCCTCATCGCCCAGGGCAGGGCCATCGGCGCACTCGGACTGCTCTACACCCGTCCCGGCGACTTCACCGCCGAGGAACGCAACGTGCTCATGGCGCTCGGCAGCGGCATCGCGCAGAGCCTCCAGCGGGCCATCCTCTTCGAGCAGGAACACGACCTCGCCGAGGGCCTCCAACGGGCCATGCTCCCGCGCCGGATCCCGGACGTCGCCGGCGTACGGATCGCCGTACGGTACCGGGCGGCCAGGATCGGCCGGGACATCGGCGGCGACTGGTACGACGTCATCCCGCTCGGCGACGGCCGGGTGGGGGTGATGATCGGGGACGTGGAAGGGCACGACACGGACGCGGCTGCCGTCATGGGCCAGCTGCGCATCGCGCTGCGCGCCTACGTCGCCGAGGGCCACACGCCCGGCACCGCGATGGCGCGGGCCTCGGCCTTCCTGCGCGAACTGGAGACGGAACGCTTCGCCACCTGCACCTACGCCGAAGTCGACCTGAACACCGGGACGCTGCGCATGGTCCGCGCCGGCCACCTCGATCCGGTGCTGCGGCGCGGCGACGGCAGCGCCCACCGCGTCCAGGTGGCGGGCGGCCTCCCGCTCGGGCTGCGCCCGGCCGACAGCCCGCACACCGCGCCCGGGACCGGCACCGGGTATCCCGTCACCGCCCTCGACCTGCATCCGGGCGACACCCTCGTACTGTGCACGGACGGCCTGACCGAACGCCCAGGAGGGGACTCCGAGACGGGCATGCGCGAACTGATGGAGGCGGTGCGTGACGGCCCGGCCGACGTCGAGGAACTCGCCGACGTGCTGTGCGACCTCATCGGTGACGCGGGCGGCGGCGACGACATGGCGCTGCTCCTGCTGCGCCGCCGCGGTACGCCCGCCCCGCGCGGCGGCGGCCCGCTGCGCCACCGGCTCGACCCGGGCGACCCGGCGGCCCCGGCGCACGCCCGGCACCTGATCCGTGCGGCCTCGGAAGCCTGGGGGGCGCGCGCCAGGTCGGACGAGGTCGTGCTGGTCGCCGACGAGCTGATGACCAACGCCCTGGTCCACACCGACGGCGGCGGCCACGTCAACATGCGCCGGACCGTGGACGGCCGGATCAGGGTCGAGGTGGAGGACACCAGCAGCGCCCTGCCGCACCGCCGGGAGGCGGGGGAGTGGGCGATGTCGGGACGGGGGCTGCTGCTGGTGGAGGGGCTGGCCGACGCCTGGGGAGTGGAACCCAGGGGCGGCGGGAAGTGCGTGTGGGCGGAGTTCGCCACGGAGCCGCCGACGGGCTGAGGGCGCGGCCGGGGCGGCGGGGGGCTCCGCGCCTTCGGCCGGGGACGTGGCATGCCGGCGCCCTGGGCCGTCGACGCGGGGGCACGCCGCGCTCTGCGGCCCGCCCGACCCTGTTCGCGGCCGGTCCGCGCGCGGGCCGTCGATGCCCCCCCGTGGGCGCGGGTGACCGATCTCCCGGGCGCGCACATCGGCCTGGTGGTCGGGGCGCAGGGCTCGATCCCCAGGAGCGTGCGGCGGCCCGCGGCGTCCGAGGGGGGCGCGTGGCTGAATCCGGCGAATGGCTGAATCCGCGGGCGCGGCACGGCGAACGGGCGCTCGGCCGGCGGTCCGGCGTTCGATGCTGCCCGGGTGTCGCACCCGTCGCACCCCCGCCCGCTGCGCCTCGCCCCGCTCGCCGCCCTGCTCTGCGCCGCCCTCGTCGCGGCGGGTCCGACCCGTGCCGCCGCCGCCGACGACGACGAGGGCATCGAGACAGCCCGCACCTCCCGGCTCATCGCACCCGGCGTCCGCCTGGAGTCCTACGACCGCCTCCAGGCCGACCGGTGGCTGCGGATCGACGAACTCGTGGCCGACCTCGGCGGAGCCGACGGCGTACGGGCCGAGTACCTCGGCGGCCCCGGCCGGGACCCGACCCGCCTGGGCACCCTCGCCGAAGCCGCCGTCCGGCATCAGGCCGGGCCCGGGCGGCGGGTCGTCGGCGCCGTCAACGGGGACTTCTTCGACATCCGGGGCACCAAGGCCCCCCTCGGCCCGGGGCTGCGCGCCGGGCGGTTCCTGCACTCCGCCTCACCCGGCCCGGGCGGCGGCCTGGCCATCGGCTTCGGCCCCGAAGGCAGCGGCCGGCTCCTGCGCCTCGGCTTCCGCGGGACCGTCACCCTGCCGGGCGGCGCCGTACGCCCCCTGGCCGGCTACAACGCCGCCCGGCCGCCCGCCGACGGCTTCGCCCTCTACACCGACGACTGGCCCGGCACGGTCATGCCCGCCGCCGCGACCCGGGCCGTGGAACTCCGCGACGGCCGGGTGACCGGCCCCGCCCGGCAGCCGATCGGGCGGCCCGCCTCCGGAACAGCCCTGCTCGTCGCCTCCGGTCCCGCGGCGGCCGAACTGGGCCGCCTGCGCCCCGGCGACCCGGTTGCCGTGACGGCCCTCCCGCTGCCCGCGTCCGGCGGCCCGGCCGCAGCCGCAGTCACCGCCCCAGCCCCGGTCCCGGGCCCTGTCCCGGTGACGGCGATCGGCGGCCGGGAGCCGCTGGTGCTGGCCGGGACCCCGCAGAACCACGACGGCGAACCCAACGACGCCGCCGCCCCGCGCACCGCGGTGGGCCTCTCGGACGGCGGCCGGCGGCTGCGCCTGGTCACCGTTGACGGCCGCCAGCGCGACAGCGGCGGCCTGTCTCTGACCGGGCTCGGCCGGATGATGCGCCGGCTCGGGGCGTCCGAGGCCCTCAACCTGGACGGCGGCGGCTCCTCGACCCTGCTCGCCGGACGGAGCGGGGCCACCGCCCTGACCGTGGAGAACTCCCCGTCGGACGGCGTGCTCCGCCCGGTCCCCAACGGCCTCGTCCTCACCGCCCCGGCCGGCTCCGGCCACCTCACCGGGTACCGCGTCGAGCCCGTCGCCGGTTCGGCCCGTGCCTTCCCGGGGCTGACCCGCACCTTCACCGCCACCGGCCACGACCTCGCGCTCGGCCCGGCCCCCGGCGCCCCGCAGTGGTCTGCCCGGGGCGGCGGCAGCGTCGGCCCGGACGGGGTATTCCACGCGCTGCGGCCGGGGCCCGCCACCGTCACGGCCCGGCGCGGAGCGGCCACCGGCGCGCTGCGCCTGGACGTCCTCGGCCCGCTGACCCGGCTCCGGCCCACCAGCGACCGGATCGGACTCGCCGGGCCCGCCGAGCACGCCGGGTTCGCGCTGACCGGCTACGACGCGCAGGGTGCGGCCGCACCCGTCGAACCCCGGGACGTGGCGCTGCGGTTCGACCGCTCCCGCTGGAGCGTGAGCGACGACGGCCGGGGCGCCTTCACCGTGACCGCCCGGGTTCCGCACGCCACCGGGCGCCTCGGCGTCACCGTCCGGGCGACCGGGGCCACCGCCGAACTCGCCCTCGGCGTCGGCCTGGAGGAGCTGCCGCTCGCCGCCCCGGCAGACGCCGCCCGCTGGACCGGCCCGGGTGCGCAGGCCGCCCCCGGGGCGCTGGCCCTCGCACCCGCCCGCGCCGTGGCGTCCGCCGCCCCGCCGGGCCCGCTCCCCGTGCCGGAGCTCGCCCGTTCGGTGTCCCTGTGGGTGACGGGCGACGGATCCGGGGCCCGCCCCACGGTGCACCTGGCCGACGCCGACGGGGCCGCCGTTCCTCTGCGCGGGCCCGCCGTGACCTGGTCCGGCAGGCGCCGGATCACCCTGCCGCTGCCGGCCCGGGCACGGCCGCCGCTGACCTTGACCCGCCTCTCGGCGGCGCCCGGGGCCCGGCCCGGCCGGCTGCTGCTGGACACGCTGACCGCCGCCACCCCGCCGACCGGCCCGGCCCCCGCCGTGCCCGCGGCCGCGGACCCGGTGGTGGGTACCACCGCCCAGGTGGCGGCGCGGCCCTGGCGGTTCGCAGTGGTCCCGGCCGGGCAGGCGCCGCCGCCGGGCGTCGACTTCGTGCTCCGCGGGGGCCGCCCCGGGTCCGTGCACCGCGGAGTACGGTTCGTGCCGCTCGACAGCGGCCGCCGCACGCTGGAGGGGGGCGCCGGGCTGCACCGGATGCGGGCGGTGCGCGAGGCCCTGGCGGCCGCCGCCCGGGAGCCGGACACGGGCGCGGTGGCCGTCGTGGAACGCCACGCCCCGCAGAGCGTGGACCGCAAGGAGGCCGCCCTGCTGGAGGACCTGCTCGCGGAGTTCCGCCGCACGACAGGGAAACGGGCCGTGTTGCTGACCCTCGACGCACCCCGCTTCGCGGCCGGCCGCTCCGAGGGCGTCCTGTCGGTCGCTGCGGCCCGCGGGGAACGGACCCTGATCGGCGTCGACGCCTTCGCCGCCGGGGACTGGCTCTCGGTACGGCCCGGCGCCTGACGCCGGATCAGAGCCGTACGAGCGTCACCTCGGTGGCCTTGACGCTGGTCCACACCTCGGCGCCGTCGACCACGCCGAGCTCGGCCGCCGCCTCCGGGGTGATCTCCGCGACGAGGTCCGGAGCCCCGGCGGAGCCGATCAGCACCCGCAGCCGGCTCCCCACCGCGGTGACTTCCCGTACGGTGCCGGGCCACACGTTGCGCGGGCTGCCGCCGGGCCGCTCCCGGTACACGGACACCGCCTCCGGGGCGATGATCGCCAGCGCCTGGGAGCCCTCCGGCAGCGCCTCGGGCACCACCAGGAGGCCGCCCCCGGCGAGTTCGAGCCCCTTCGGGGTGGCGGTGCCCGGCCAGGCGTTGCGGCCCAGCATCCGCGCCACCCACGGGGAACGCGGATGGCGGGTGACCTCGGCGGGCGGGGCGTCCTGGAGGGTCTGCCCGTCGGCGAGCACGAGGACCCGGTCGGCCAGGGACACCGCCTCGACGGGGTCGTGCGTGACGATCAGGCAGACCCCGCCGAAGCCCGCCAGGTGGGTGCGCAGGGTGTGCCGGACCCGCGCCCGCGTCGTCTGGTCGAGGGCGGCGAGGGGCTCGTCGAGCAGCAGCAGCCTAGGCCGCGCCGCGAGCGCCCGGGCCAGGGCCACGCGCTGCGCCTGCCCGCCGGACAGCTGCGCGGGTCTGCGCCGGGCCAGGTGACCGACGCCCAGCCGGTCCAGCCACTCCTGCGCCTCGGCGCGCGCTTCGGCGCGCGGCACCCGGCGGGCGCGCAGCCCGTACGCGGTGTTGGCGAGCGCGCTCAGGTGCGGGAACAGCGCACCGTCCTGCGGCACCCAGGCCACCTGCCGCCGGTGCGGGGGCAGCGCGGTGACGTCGGTGTCGCCCAGCCGCAGGGTGGCGTGGGCGCGCGGGGTCAGCCCGAGCAGGGCCCGGAGCAGGGTGGTCTTGCCGGCGCCGTTCTCGCCGACGACGGCGATCGTGGTGCCGGGGCCGGCGTCCAGGGTGAGCCGGTTGAAGCCGGTGACCTCGGCGTGCAGCGGCCAGTGGCCGCCGCCCTGGTGCGGGGCGGGCGGCTCGGCGGGGGCGAGGGGCTCGGGGGCCTCCCCGGCCACGGGCGCGGCCGCCCGGGCCAAGTCGCGGCTGAGGGGGGCACCGGTCCAGCGGCCGCGCAGTGCGATCAGCACGCCCATCGCGATCGCGAGCAGCAGCAGGGACACGGAGGTGGCTGCATCAGGGCTGTCCTGGAGCAGCAGGTACACCTGGAGCGGCAACGTCTGGGTGGTGCCGGGCAGGTTTCCGGCGAAGGTGATGGTGGCGCCGAACTCGCCGAGCGCCCGGGCCCAGGTGAGCGCCGCACCCGCGGCCAGGCCGGGCGCCACCATGGGGAGGGTCACGGTGAAGAACACCCGTACCGGCGGGGCGCCGAGGGAGGCCGCGGTCTCCTCGTAACTGCGCTTGAGGCCGCCGAGTGCGCCCTCCAGGCTGATGACGAGGAACGGCATCGCGACGAAGGTGGCGGCGACGACGGCGCCCGAGGTGTGGAACGGCAGCGTGATGCCGAAGGTGTCTTCCAGCCACGGCCCCAGCAGCCCGCGACGGCCGAATCCCAGCAGCAGCGCCACACCGCCGACGGTGGGCGGCAGCACCATGGGAAGCAGGACGAGGGACCGTACGAACGCCTTGCCCTTGAAGTCGACGCGGGCCAGCAGCCAGGCGAGCGGCACCCCGAGCAGGAGGGAGAGGCCCAGTGCCCACGAGGAGACGAGCAGCGACAGCTTGAGCGCCTGCTCCACCGCCGGGCTGCCCAGATGGGTACCCAGCTCGCTCCACCGGGTGCGGCTCAGGATGCCCAGGAGCGGCAGCAGCAGGAACGCCACGGCGAGGAGCGCGGGCAACGCCAGGGCCACGGGCGGCCGGACGCGGGTACGGGGTCTGCTCATGAGGCGGTTCCTGGCTGGTTTTCTCGGCTGCGTGCGTTCCGGGTGGGAAGACGGCCGTTCGAGCACTGCAAGAAGGAAAAGGGGCTGCCTGTCCCCCCGGTCAGGCAGCCCCTGCCCGCGTTCGGGCCGCGGGAGCCGTTACGGCTGCTGGAAGCCGGCGTCCTGGAGGATCTTCTGTGCCTCGGGCGTGCTCAGCCACGCCACGAAGGCGGCCGCGGCCCCACCGTTCTTGGACTGCTTGATCGTGGCGGCCGGGTAGGAGGCGACCGCGTTCTGGTCGTCCGGGATCTCCACGTTGACGACCTTGTCGCCCGACTTGGCGGAGTCCGTCTTGTAGACGAGACCGGCGTCGGCCTCGCCGAGCTCGACCTTGCTCAGCACGGCGCGCACGTTGGGCTCCTGGGAGACCGGCTTCACCTCGATCTTCTGCGCGTCGAGGATCTGCTTGCTGTAGCGGCCGACCGGCACCTCGGGCGCGGCGAGCACGACCTTGATCTTGCTGTCCGCGAGGTCCTTGAGCTCGTCGATCTTGAACGGGTTGCCCTTGCCGGCCGCGATCACGAGGCGGTTCTTCGCGATGACCGTCGCCCCGCCCGTCTCGGCCTTGAGGCCGTCCATCGTCCTGGTGTCGGCGGTCACCAGCGCGTCGGCCGGCGCGCCCTGCTTGACCTGGGCGGCGAGTTCCTGCGAACCGGCGAAGGAGAAGGTCACCTTCGTACCCGGGTGGGACTTCTCGTAGGCGGCGCCCGCCGTCTTGAAGACGTCGGTGAGGGAGGAGGCGGCGAGGACGGTCAGGTTCGCCGGCTTGACCTGGGCGGAAGCGGATGAGGAGGCGCTCGGCGGGCCCGCCGCGCCGGACTTCTCGTCGTCGGCGCCACACGCGGACAGGGCCGGCACGAGGAGCGCTGCGGTCAGGGCGGCGGCGGCAGCGGCGCGGCGGCGGGTCGGGGTCGGGGACATGGGCGGGTGCTCCTCGGTCGGGTCGGCGGCCGGCTCGGATGCCGGGGCCGCGCGGTGGTGACCCGCGCCGGGGACGGGCGGAGCGGGTGGGGACGGTCGGTGGTGCCGAGCGGGGGTGCGGGAACCGCGGTCAGGCGCGGTCGACGTGCACACTGGTGGACTTCACGCGGGCGGTGGCCCGCATGCCGACCTCCAGACCGAGCTCCTCGACGGCCTCACGGGTGAGCAGGGACACCAGGCGGTGGGGTCCGGCCTGGATCTCGACCTGCGCGGCCACGTCGCCGACCTTGACGGCCGTGACGATGCCGGGGAAGGCGTTGCGCGCCGAGGTGTACGGCTCCTCGTCCTCGCCGTGGGCGCCTTGGCCCACCTCGATGGAGAAGGCGGCCAGCGCCCGGCCCTCGATCAGCCGGCGCCCGCCCTCGTCGCGATGGGTCGCGACCCGGCCGGCGTCGGCCCAGCGGCGCGCCGTGTCCGGGCTGACGCCCAGCAGACGCGCGGCCTGTCCGATGGTGTAGGACTGCATGAGCGACAAGGTAGGGGCATCTTCGGCGCATTTGCAATTCCCTCGGGCGGTTGTACATGGCAGATGCGGCGGCTGTTGTGTCATCCGCCGAAAGTGCTTCGCCTTCCGGCCGCCCGCCTCGATAAGGTCGGGACATGGCTGATGAGGTATCGGGAACGGTCCGGGTCGACGCGTGGATCTGGTCGGTGCGGCTGACCAAGACCCGTTCGACCGCGGCGACGGCCTGCCGCGCGGGCCATGTGAAGGTCAACGGCGATCGTGCCAAGCCGGCCCAGGCCGTGCGCGCGGGCGACGAGGTCCGGCTCTTCCACGCGGGCCGCGAGCGGATCGTGGTGGTGCAGAAGCCGGTGGCCAAGCGGGTCGGCGCGCCGGTGGCCGCCGAGTGCTACATCGACAAGAGCCCGCCGCCGCCGACCCCGGTCGAGGCGGCCGTGGTCGGCATCCGCGACCGCGGCGCGGGCCGGCCCACGAAGGGCGAACGCCGCGAGATCGAAATCCTGCGCGGACGGTAGCGGACCGGTGGCGGCGGCCCGGCCCGGCCGGCCGCCCCCGTCCGACGGGCCCGGCCGGCCGGTCAGCCCTTGCGGTATTTGTGCGCCTCGCCGGCCGCGGCTTCCACCGCGTCCAGCGGGGCACATGCGGAGGCGGCCACCACGGCGGCCACCGCACCCTCCAGGAACGGCGCGTCGAGCAGCCGGCTGCCGTCCGGCAGCTCCCCGTCCACCAGCAGGGACTTGACGGTGAGCACGGAACTGCCCAGGTCCGCCAGGATCGCCACGCCCGCGCCCGCGTCCACCTCCCGTGCGGCGCGCACGATCAGCTCCGCGCTGGTCCCGAGCCCGCCGTCCCCCGTGCCGCCCGCGACGCCGACGAGGACCGAAGGCGCGCCCCCGGCCAGGCCGCGGGCCAGCTCGGCCACCGCCTGCGCGACCCTCGCGCTGTGTGAGACCAGCACGATGCCGACGCAGGCCCGCGACGCGCTCACGCCCCGCCCTCCGCGACCTCGGCGAGGGCGTCCAGCAGCAGGGCCGACGAGGTCGCGCCCGGGTCCTGGTGCCCGATGCTGCGCTCGCCCAGGTAACTGGCCCGGCCCTTGCGGGCCTGGAGCGGCACCGTCGCCCGCGCGCCCTCCTCCGCCGCGTCGGCGGCCGCCCGGTAGGAGGTGGCGAGTGCGGCCACCCCCGGCACCAGCGCGTCCAGCATCGTCTTGTCGCCCGGCGCCGCCCCGCCGAGCTGCGCCACCGCGCCCACCCCGGCGTACAGCGCCTCGCGCAGCGCGTCGTCGGAGACCTCGGTGGAGTCGCCGAGCTCCTTGCCCGTGCGGCGCAGCAGCGTCCCGTACAGCGGTCCGGACGCCCCGCCCACCGTGGAGATCAGGGTCCGGCCGGCGAGCTGGAGCACCTCGCCCGGAGACGCCGCGGCCGGTTCGCCGGAGGCGAGGGCCGCCCGTACGGCCATGAAGCCGCGCAGCAGGTTGCTCCCGTGGTCGGCGTCCCCGATCGGGGAGTCGAGCTCGGTCAGCCGGTCCGCCTCGCGTTCGACGGCCGCCGTGGCGGTGTCCATCCAGCGCCGGAAGAAGTCTGTGTCACGCACCGGATCTCCTCGCCTCACGTCCGTCCGACCGGCCTTCCACCGCCACGATACGGTCCACCGGCGCGGGTACGGGGCTTTGCCGACAGGGCTGCGACGACGGGCCGGGCCGGGGGCCCTGACGGCCGCTCACCGCCCCCACCGCAGGGCTGCGGTCTGCACCGGCGCGTCCCACAGGCGCAGCAGTTCCTCGTCGGCCCGGCACAGGGACACCGAACAGCCCGCCATGTCCAGGGAGGTGACGTAGTTGCCGACGAGGGTCCGGGCGACCGGCACCCCGCGCTCGGACAGTACCCGGGCCACCTCCGCGTGGAAGCCGTACAGCTCCAGCAGCGGCGTCGCGCCCATCCCGTTGACCAGCGCGATCACCGGCCCGTCGGCGGGAGCCACCTGCTCCAGGTCGTCCAGTACGGCGCCCACCGCCACGTCCGCGATCTCCCGTGCCGGCATCATCGCGCGCCGCTCCCGGCCGGGCTCGCCGTGGATCCCGATGCCCAGTTCGAGCTCGCCGACGGGGAGGTCGAAGGTGGGGCTCCCCTTGGCCGGAGTGGTGACGGCGCTCAGGGCGACGCCGAAGCTGCGCGAGGACTCGTTGACCCTGCGGGCGAGCGCCGCGACCTGCTCCAGCGGCGCGCCCTCCTCGGCGGCCGCTCCGGCGATCTTCTCCACGAACAGGGTGGCCCCGGTGCCGCGCCGCCCGGCCGTGTAGAGGCTGTCGGTGACGGCGACGTCGTCGTTGACCAGCACCTGTTCGATCCGTACGCCGTCCTCGCCCGCGAGGTCGGCGGCCATCTCGAAGTTCAGCACGTCGCCGGTGTAGTTCTTGACGATGAACAGCACGCCCTGGCCGGCGTCGACTGCCGCGGCCGCCCGGACCATCTGGTCGGGCACCGGCGAGGTGAACACCTCCCCGGGACACGCCGCCGACAGCATGCCCGGGCCCACGAACCCGGCGTGCAGCGGCTCGTGCCCGGAACCGCCCCCGGATACCAGCCCGACCCGTCCGCCGTCCTCCGCGTCCCGTCGTACGACGACCCTTCGCTCGACGTCGACGTCCAATTCGGGGTGCGCTGCGGCCAGTCCGCGCAGCGCGTCGGCGACGACGGTCTCGGCACTGTTGATCAGCATCTTCACGAGAATCTCCCGGTGCGGCTGGAGTGGTGCGCGTGTCTGCCCATGCTGACGGTTGGCGGCCCGGGGCGGGGGGACGACACCCCACGCGGCGGTCCGGCGGCAGTCACTTCCAGCCTCCCACCTCGGCGCACGGGGCGCCCGCAGGCCGCCCGCCCGCGCCGCGTCCGGGTTTCGAAGACGAGCCGCTTCGCAAGACGAGCCACTTCATGCGGTGAAGGGGCAATCCGGTGGCCCGGTGGCTCCGAAGACCCGGCGTGAGGATCGACCGAGCCACCTTCGCCCGTACCGCCCCGGCGGCGCTGAGCGGCCTGCTGTCCGGCTACGCCGCCCTGGCCGTCGCCGAACTGGTCGCGGCCGCCGTGCGCCCCGAGGCGGGGCCGGTGACCGCGGTCGGCGGCGCGGCCGTCGACCGTACCCCGTCCGCGCTCAAGGACTGGGCGATCCGGCACTTCGGCAGTGACGACAAGCTGGTCCTCCAGCTCGGCATCCTCGCGGTCCTCGCGCTGACGGGCGTCGTACTCGGCCTGCTCGCCCTGCGCCACCGCCGCTGCGGCTGCGCCGGGGTCCTGCTCCTCGGTCTCGTCGGCGGGACGGCCGCCGTCACCCGGCCCGACTCCACCGGCCCCGCCGACGCCCTGCCGTCCCTGGTGGGCGCCCTGGCCGCGGCGGCGCTGCTGTACGTGCTGACCGGCCGGGCGGCCGCGGCCCCCGGCGCGGTCTTCGGCGCAGCGCAGAGCCGTCGGCGGTTCCTCCTGGCGGCCGGCTCCACCGCCGTCGCCTCGACGGCCGCCGGAGTCTTCGGCCGGCGGCTGGGTGCCTCGAGGGTCCGGGACGCGGCCGCCTCCCGGGCCGCCGTACGGCTGCCCGCACCGGCCTCGCCCGCCCCGGCCGTGCCCCGCGGGGCGTCCCTGCGCATCCCCGGCATCAGCCCGTTCACCACGCCCGGAGCGGACTTCTACCGCGTCGACACCGCCCTGGTGGTCCCCGCCGTCCCCGCCGGCACCTGGCGGCTGCGCGTCCACGGCAAGGGCGTCGGCCGCCCCCGCACCTACAGCTACGCCGACCTGCTCGGCCGGCCGCTCATCGAGCGCGACCTCACTTTGACCTGCGTGTCCAACGAGGTCGGTGGCCCGTACGTGGGCACCGCCCGCTGGCTCGGGGTACGCCTGGCCGACCTGCTGGCCGAGGCGGGCGTACGGCCGCCGTCGAAAGGGGGACCGGCCGACCAGCTCGTGGCGCGCTCGGTGGACGGCATGACCCTGGGCACCCCGGTGGAAGCCGTCATGGACGGCCGTGACGCGATGCTCGCCGTCGGCATGAACGGCGAACCCCTGCCCCTGGCCCACGGGTTCCCGGTACGGATGCTCGTGCCGGGCCTGTACGGATACGTATCGGCCTGCAAGTGGATCGAGGACATCGAGCTCACCACCTTCGCCTCCTACGACCCCTACTGGGTGCGGCGGAACTGGGCCCGCGAGGCGTCCGTCAAGACGCAGGCCCGCATCGACACCCCCAGGCCCTTCGCCCGCCCCGCGCCCGGCGTCGTCATGGTCGCCGGAGTCGCCTGGGCGCAGCACCGGGGCATCGACCGGGTCGAGGTACGCGTCGACGACGGCCCCTGGGAGCCGGCCGACCTCGCGGCCGAGCACACCGCCGACACCTGGCGGCAGTGGTCCTACCGCTGGCAGGCCGTCACCGGCGGCCACACCCTCACCGTCCGCGCCACCGACCGGTCCGGGACCACCCAGACCGAGGAACGCAAGCCCACGATCCCCGACGGGGCGAGCGGCCGGCACTCGGTCGTCGTCAGCGTCGGCTGACCACAGTCCACCCCCCGACCAACCACTCCCGATCAAGGAGAACCACCTCCATGTACAGCCTTCGTTCGCGCCGTACGGCCCTCGCCCTCGCCGCTGCGGCCGTCCTGCCCTTCGCCCTCGTCGCCTGCTCCTCCGACTCCGGCCAGGAGGCGGGCTCCGGCAGCGCCGCCTCCGGTCCGGCCGATCCGGCGGGTGCCCCCTCGGCAGCCACGGCGGTGGACGCTCCGTTCGGTCCGGCGTGTGCCACGGTGCCCGAGCAGGGCGCCGGCAGTTTCGACGGGATGGCGAAGGACCCGGTGGCCACTGCCGCCTCGAACAACCCGGCCCTGTCCACGCTGGTCACCGCCGTCAAGAAGGCCGGACTGGTGGACACGCTCAACAACGCGAAGGACATCACGGTGTTCGCGCCGACCAACGACGCCTTCGCGAAGATCCCGAAGGCCGACTTGGACAAGGTCCTCGCCGACAAGGCCACCTTGACGAAGATCCTCACGCACCACGTCGTCGGCCGGACGCTGACGCCGCAGCAGCTGGAGTCCGGTTCGTTCGAGACCCTGGAGAAGGGCACTGTCACAACGGCCGGATCGGGCAGCTCCTACAGGGTCGGCGACAGCGCCAACGTGGTGTGCGGCAACGTCACGACGGCCAACGCCAAGGTCTACATCATCGACACGGTCCTGATGCCCAAGTAGCGGCGGCAGCGGGGGAGGGGACCCCCCGGCGGCGGCGCCTCAGGCGCCCTGTTCCCTGAGCCGGCGGCCGACCTCACCGAGGCCGGCCGCCAGCGCGTCGAGCTGTTCGGGGGTCAGGACGTCCACGAGGATCTCGCGGACGGTGGCCACGTGCCCGGGCGCCGCCTCCTCCAGCCGGGCGAGGCCCGCCTCGGTGAGGACGGCGAACACCCCGCGCACATCGGAGGGGCAGCTGCGGCGGCGGACCAGGCCCGCCTTCTCCATCTGGGTGATCTGGTAGGTCAGCCCGCTCTTGGAGTTGATCAGTCCGTTGGCCAGCTCGGTCATCCGCAGTTCACGACCGGGCGCGGCGGCGAGCCGGACGAGTACCTCGTACTGGGGGTGCGACAGTCCGGCGTCTTCCTTGAGCTGCTGGTCGAGGCGGCGGTTCACCAAGGCGGAGGCGGCGAGGAAGCCGCTCCAGGCGCGCATCTCGCGGTCGTCCAGCCATCTCGTCCCAGCCATGACACCAGCCTACACATGTTGTTCCAATTTGAATCAATGATTAAGGTCATGGAAGCCGGTTCGAATTTGAACAACCCTGTGATCTGCCCCTCCGGACCGGCCCCGACCGGAAGGACCCCCCATGACCAGCGCCTCCGCCGCCGCGACGAAGGCTCCGGCCGCCGCACCGGCCGCACCCGCCCCCACGACCGCCACCAGTGCCCACGACGCCGGGCTGCTGCTCCTGCGCGTCGTCCTCGGCCTCACCATGGCCGCCCACGGCACCCAGAAGCTGTTCGGCTGGTTCGGGGGCGGCGGCATCAGCGGCACGGGCCGGTTCTTCACCGCGAGCGGCTACCCGGCGGGCGACTCCATGGCCGCCCTCGCCGGTCTCACCGAGACCCTCGGCGGTCTCGGCCTCGCTGCCGGGCTGCTCACCCCGCTCGCCGGCGCCGCCGTCGTGGGCACCATGATCAACGCGATCGCCGTCCACGGCGCCGGTGCGTTCTTCGCCCCCGAAGGCATCGAATACGAACTGCTCCTGACCGCCGGCGCCGCCGCCCTCGCCCTCGCCGGCCCCGGCCGGTACGCCGCCGACCGCCTGCTGCCCGTACCGGCGTTGCGCACGCCCCGCCCCGCCCACAGGGCGCTCGCCCTCGCCCTCGGCGTGGTCATGGGGGCGGCGCTGCTCCTCGTACGGAACTGACCCCGGGGTCCGCGCCCTCCGGGCCCCCGGACCGGGCGCGGCGCGGACCTGATTGACCTGCGGCGTTCGGGGGAAGAGCGCACAAATGACACAACCCATCGAAGACTACGCACTCATCGGCGACCTGATGACCAGCGCACTCGTCGGCCGAGACGGGTCCATCGACTGGCTGTGCCTGCCCCGCTTCGACTCGGCCGCCTGCTTCGCCGCCCTCCTGGGGGACGAGGAGAACGGTCACTGGCGCATCGCCCCGGCGTCCGCCGCGGACGGCGAAGGGTGCACGCGCCGCGCATACGTCGACGACTCGCTGATCCTGGAGTCCGTCTGGGAAACCGAGCACGGCACGGTCAAGGTCACCGACTTCATGCCGCAGCGCGACGTCATGCCCGACGTCATGCGGATCGTCGAAGGGATCTCCGGCGAGGTCACCGTACGCAGCACCCTGCGCCTGCGGTTCGACTACGGCGACATCGTGCCCTGGGTCCGGCGGCGCGACGGCGACCGCGTCGCCATCGCCGGACCCGATTCGGCCTGGTTCCGCAGCCGGCCGCCCGTACGCACCTGGGGCGAGGACAAGAGCACCCGCTCCGAGTTCACCGTCGCAGCCGGCGAGAAGGTCGCCTTCGTTCTGACCTGGCACCCCTCGCACGAGCCGCGGCCGGAGCCGCTCGACCCGGACGAGGCGCTCGAACAGAGCCTCGCCGACTGGCGGGAGTGGGCCTCACGCTGCGCCTACGTGGGCCCCTACCGGGAGGCGGTCGTCCGCTCCCTGATCACCCTCAAGGCCCTGACGTACGCCCCGACCGGAGGCATCGTCGCCGCCGCCACGACCTCCCTCCCCGAGGAACTCGGCGGCGTGCGCAACTGGGACTACCGCTACTGCTGGCTCCGCGACGCCACCCTCACCCTGGGCTCCCTGCTGGCCACCGGCTACCACGACGAGGCCCGCGACTGGCGGGCCTGGCTGCTGCGCGCGGTCGCCGGGAACCCCGCCGACCTCCAGATCATGTACGGGATCGCGGGCGAACGCAGGCTCCCCGAAACAGACCTGCCCTGGCTCCGCGGCTACGCGGGCTCCTCCCCGGTGCGCGTCGGCAACGCAGCCGTGGACCAGCTCCAGCTGGACGTGTACGGGGAGGTCATGGACGCCTTCTACCTGGCACGGGCCAGCGGGCTCCCCACGGAACGGCACGCCTGGAAGATCCAGCTCGCGCTGCTGGACTTCCTGGAGGACAACTGGCGGCGCCCCGACGAGGGGCTCTGGGAAGTCCGCGGCCCGCGCCGCCACTTCACCCACTCCAAGGTGATGGCCTGGGTCGCCGCGGACCGCGCCGTCAGGACGCTGGAGCACGACCCCTCGATGCCGGGCGACGTGGAGCGCTGGCGGGCCATAAGGGACGAGGTCCACGCCGACGTCTGCGCGAACGCCTACGACCCGGAGCGCAACACCTTCACCCAGTACTACGGTTCGCGCGAGCTGGACGCCGCGACCCTGCTCATCCCCAGGGTCGGCTTCCTGCCGCCCGACGACCCGCGGGTGATCGGCACCGTCGACGCGGTGCGGGAGGAACTCGGGGCCAGTGGCTTCGTCCGCCGCTACAGCACCGAGGGCCCCTCCGTCGACGGACTGCCCGGCGACGAAGGGGTCTTCCTGGCCTGCTCCTTCTGGCTGGCCGATGCCCTGCACTTGACCGGCCGGAGCAAGGAGGCGCGCGAGCTGTTCGAGCGGCTGTTGGGCGTCTGCAACGACGTCGGCCTGCTCGCCGAGGAGTACGACCCCGTCGCAGGCCGCCAGCTGGGCAATTTCCCGCAGGCGTTCAGCCACATCGGACTGGTCAGCACCGCGCTCCTGCTCGGCTGGGGCCCGCCGCGGGACTGACCCGCTGCGGGCCCCGGCGGGCCTTACGCCACGGCCCCCGCCACGGCCTCTTCCGCGTCCTCTTCCCCGTCCTGCGGGATGCTGACCAGCCAGCGGCTGTCCTGGCGCGGCCGCAGGTACAGGGCCCAGTACAGGGTGGCCACGGCGGTGATCCCGCCCGTCCACAGCAGGTACTGGGTCTCCTGCTGGGTCAGGATGTACGCGAACACCGCGATCAGTACCACCGGCACGGCCGGCCACATCGGCATCCGCCAGGCGGCCTTCTCACGGTGCGCCCCCCGCCGGCAGAACAGGGCGGCCACGGCGACCAGCAGGTACATGCCGGTCACCGAGACGCCGGTGACGCCGTACAGGGTGTCCAGGTTGACGAAGCACATCAGGGCGCCCGGGATGCCGACCAGCAGGGTGGCCACCCAGGGCGAGCCGAAGCGGCCGAGCTTCGCCAGGGCGTTGTTGACCGGCTCCGGCCAGGCCTTGTCGCGGGCGGAGGCGAACAGCACGCGGGAGTTCTGGATGACCATGACGATGCCCGCGTTGACGATGGCGAGGGCGACGCACAGGCTCACGAAGGTGCCGACGGCCGAGTTCGACCAGGCGGTGACCATCGCGCCGAGGTCACCGGCGCTCAGCGCGTCGAGGTCCGGGGCGCCCATGGTGATCGCGATGACCGGGACCAGGATCACGGCGGTGGAGATGGCGAGCGTCGCGAGGACCGTCCGCGGGACGTTGCGGCGGGGCTTCTCCAGCTCCTCCGAGAGGTAGACGGCCGTCGAGAACCCCTGGGTGACGAACAGGGCGATCGCGAGGCCGGAGACGACCATCATCGCCGTCACGGTCGACGTGCCGCCGCCCTCGGCGGCGACCGAACCGTGCACCAGAGCGTCGGCGCCCCGCTCGCTGTGGGCGAAGCCGAGCACCGCCACCAGCGCGGCCGCCACGACTTCCAGGACCAGGAAGATGCCGGTGATCCAGGCGTTGGCCCGCAGGTCCAGCAGGCCGGCGAGGGTGGCGAGCAGCATCACGGCGCCACCGGCGACCGGGGCGGGGATGTGCACGACCGGGGCCAGGTAGTCGGCCGTGCCCATGGCGATCACGGGCGGCACGATCATCACGACGAGCAGCGACAGTACGAACACCAGCCAGCCTGCCAGCCTGCCGGCCATGGTCGATACCATCGCGTACTCACCGCCGGCGCTGGGGATGAGCGTCCCCAGCTCCGAGTAGCAGAACGCCACGCCGATACAGAGCAGCGAGCCGATGGCGATGGTGAGGGCGGTCCAGGTGCCGAGGCCGGCGAACAGGTCGGGTACGACCACGAAGAGCGTCGAGGCGGGCGTCACGCACGAGAGCGTGAGCAACGTTCCGCCGACCACGCCGATGGAACGCTTGAGCTTCTGGGGGACGGGCGCGGTCGCCGGCGCGAGGGCCTGCGGGGCGCTGATCGTGTCAGTCATCGGTGCGGTGTTCCGATCGGCAGATGCGGGGGAGTGAGCGCGGGAGCGGTATCGCCTCCGGGGCGGTGGTGAGCAGGGTGTTTCAGTGGCTCCCGGGCCGTCATGCAATCTCCGCGAGATCCGCAGGTCAAGAGCTGTTCATGTGCGGATTCCCTTGTCCGCGGACCGCCGGTAACCCCTTTTCGGCGTCAAGGCGGCGTAAATACTGCCCCCGCGGGGGTACGGGAACCGCACCTAGATCAGCGTGAATTTTCCTCCGCTTTGCCGAGCGGGCGCCCGTTCGTGACCACCGCGGGCCGTCAGTCGGCCGGTCCGGTGCGCCACGCCAGCAGCAGGGCGATGTCGTCGGGCCGGTCACCGGTGGTGCCGGCCCCGCTCGCCAGCCGGTCGGCCGTCTCGGTCAGCGGGACGGGTCGGGCGGCCGCCAGCGCCACCCGCAGCCGCTCCACCCCGGCGTCGATGTCGGTGCCCGGCACCTCCACCAGTCCGTCCGTGTACAAGGCGAGCAGCGCCCCCGGCTCCAGCACGAACTCCGTCACGGGGTACGAGGCGGCCGCGTCGACACCGAGCACCACCCCGCCCCGAAGGTTCAGCACCTCCGTCCGGCCGCCGGGATGGCGCAGCAGCGGCTGGGGGTGGCCGGCGCGGACGGCCCGGGCCCGTCCCGTGGCGCGGTCGAGTTCGACGTAGCAGCAGCTCGCGATCTGGCCCGGGTCCAAGTCGATCAACAGTCGGTTGGTGCCGCGCACCACCTGCTCCGGTGCGTTGCCGCCCAGCGCGAAGGCCCGCACCGCGCTGCGCAGCTGCCCCATCGTGGCCGCGGCGGCCACCCCGTGGCCCTGGACGTCGCCGATGACCAGGGCCAGGGTGTCCGGGCCGGTCTCCGTGACGTCGTACCAGTCGCCGCCGACGTCCATGCCGACCGTCCCGGGGAGGTACCGGCCCACGGTGACCACGTGCTCGTGCACCGGCAGCCGGTGCGGCAGCAGTGCCGACTGGAGGCCGCGGGCCAGCGCCGCCTCGCTGTCGTAGCGCCGGGCCCGCTCCAGGGCCTGCGCGATCAGCCCCGCCAGCGCGGTGAGCACCGTACGCTCCTCCGCGCCGAAGCCGCGCGGTGTGTCGAAGCCGAGGATGCAGGAGCCCACCGGGCGGCCCGAGGCGATCAGCGGCAGGAACGCGCGGGCGCCCACATGGGTGTCGAGGGGAATGCCCGGGTAGGCGGCGGCCAGGTGCTCCATCGACTCGAAGAACAGCGGACGGCCCGACGTCAGGGTCTCCACGCCGGGCAGCCGCACGTCCAGGCCCACTCCGTCGAAGCGGTCCAGGAACCCGCGGGGGAACCCGGTCTCCCACGCCAGGTGCAGATGGCGTTCGTCCAGCAGGTAGATCGCCAGCTGGCGACCGCCGAAGGCGGGCAGCAACTCCTCGGTGACCACCGCCGACACCTGGCGGGCGGTCACCGCCTCGGTCAGCGCGATCGCCAGCGCCACCGGCCGGTACAGCGCCGAGGAACGGTCCGCGGGGGAGCCGGCCCCCCGCGGCCCCGAGGAGTACGGGTCCGACCCGGCGGAGCCCAGCGTCACGGTCACCCCGTCCGGCCCCGGGTGCAGGCCGACCGACAGCCACGTCCCCGACGGGGGGTCACCCTCCCGCGCCACGAAGTACACCGGTTCGGGCGCCATGAAGACGGCCCGGAAGTGGTCCTCGTACGCCGGATGGCTCAGCCAGGGCAGCGCCTCCCACAGCACCTCGCCGAGCAGGGGCCGCCCCCGCGTGCCCGGCAGCGCCGCCGCGGCGGCGTTCGCGTAGCGGATCCTGCCCTGCCGGTCCAGCGACAGCACGGCCTGCGCGAGGCGGTCCACGGCCGTCTCCGCGCCGCCCCGGGGGACCACCGGCTCCGGGCGGACCGGGTCGCCGTCCCACACCACCGGGTCGCCGCTCGCCCTGAGCGCCGTCAGCTCGGCCGCCAGCCGCGCCGCGACGCCGCGCATCCTTTCCCGGTCCCCGGACTCCACCGCGGCGCCCGGGGTGGCCGGGCGCAGCACCATCAGCACCCCGAACCGTTCGTCCCCGGCGGTGACGGGCTCGTACAGCGACCCGAACGTGAAGGGCAGCCCGGCCGTCAGCTGGGGGAAGCGCCGCATCGCCGACTCGGCGTCGGGCAGGTGCACCGCCTGCCCCGAGCGGTACGCCTCCGCGACGGGGTACGGCCGGTTCACGTGCATCCGCCACCAGGGCCGGAACAGCCTGCCCGGGAGTCCGTCCAGCGCTGCCAGCCGCAGCAGCCCGTCCGTGCGCGAGCGCAGGTAGACCCCGCCCGCGTAGCCGCCGACGGCCTCCTCCACGGCCATGGCTGCCCGTGCGAGCACCCGGGCCAAGGCGTCGGTGGCCGGGCTGCCGCTGTCGGGTCTCGCGGTCACACAGCCAGGATGCGCCCGGCGGATCGGGCCCGCACCGCGCGCGGAGCCCGTACGCCGCACCGACTGACCCGAACGCCTCCCCCGTGCGGGGGACGGTGCGGGCCGGGCGGCTGTCCGCCGGGCCGCCGCCGGGGAGGCATTGCGGCATGCAACAGCAGTACGACACGTCGACGCCCCCGCCCGCCTTCTCGGAGGCCGACGCCCTCACCCTGCGCACCGCCCTGGACGCGCTCGGCGGGGTCCGGGGACTGGACGCCCTCGACCTCCCCTGCGGGAACGGCGGCACCGCGAGGCTGCTGGCGAGCGGCGGGGCCCGGCGCACCGTCGGCGTGGACAGCTGCCCCGACCGCATCCGCCGCGCGCGCGAGACCCACCACGACGCCCGGATCGAGTACGTCGTCGCGGACGCCGCCGGGATGCCGCAGCTGGGCCCCTTCGACCTGGCAACCGCCGTCTACCTGTTCAACCAGGCCCCCGACCGCGAGACCCTGCACGCCCTGTTCCGGTCCGTACGGGCCAATCTGCGGCCCGGGGGCCGGCTGCTGGCCATCGTGCCGAACCCGGGGGCGTTCCCCTGCCCGGACTGGTCCCCCTACGGCGTACGGGTCCTGCGGCGCGAGCCGCACCCGGAGGCCCCGCTCGTGCGGGCCCAGTTCGTCTCCCGTCCCGACGCGCACTTCGAGTTCCGTGCCTGGGCGCACGCCGATTTCTGCGAAGCGGCGGTCGAGGCCGGGTTCACCACCGCCGGCTGGCAGCCCGTACGCACCCCGCCGCCCGACGCGGAGCGCGACGAAGCCTTCTGGGCGGCCTACCGGGCCCGGCCGGTCAGCTCGCTGATGACCTGCCTGGCCTGAGCGTGAGGCCGGTGCCGGGGCGCCGGCCGGGGCCGGCGCACGGCTCGCGGGCCGGGGCGGTGGCGCCCCGTCGTCCCTCACAGCTCTGCGGCGGCCCTGACCAGGTCCACGATCCGCTCCCGCGCCGCCCGGCCCTCCGGGACGGGCAGCAACGGGTAGCCGTGCGGCAGCCCCACCGCCTCGTGGAAGTCCACGTCCACGCCCTCCGCCCGCGCCCGCCGCAGCAGCTCCCGGCTGTCGGTGGTCAGCACGTCCCTGGTGCCCGTGAACGCCGTCAGCGGCGCCAGCCCCTCGAAGGACCCCAGCAGCGGGCTCACCCGGGGGTCGTCGGCGGCGAGGGTGCCCGCGTACAGCCGCCCGGCCTCGGCCAGCCCGGGCCGGGCCAGCAGCGGGTCCGCCCGCTCGATGTCCGGCTGCGCCGGATGGCTCATCGACACGTCCAGCCAGGGCGAGATCAGCACGATCCGGGACGGCTGCGCCCCCGTTCGGTCCCGCAGGCGCTGCGCCGCGGCCAGTGCCAGACCGGCCCCCGCGCCGTCCCCGATCAGTACCGTCCCGCCCGCGCCACCGCTCTCGATGAGCCCGCTCAGCAGGTCGGCGGCGACCGGCACGTTCCGGTCTGCCGTCCCGCGGGGGGCCAGGATGTAGGCCGGTACGACGACGCGGGCACGGGCCCGGGCGACGAGCGTACGGATCATCGACCAGTGCGGCCGCACCAGTCCGTCGATGTAGGCGCCACCGTGCACGTACAGCACCTGCGCCACCGCTTCCGTCCCGCGCGGCGAGATGTCGTACACCGGCCAGGCCCCGACGAAGGCCCGCGAGACCTCGGCGATCCGGCCCAGCGAACGCGGCGGCAGGTGCGACGCCGGCCGCCTGGCGGCCTGCGCCACCCTGGCGCGCACCGCCTCGGCGCTCGCGAACCGTCTTCGCCGCCCCGTCGCGATCAGCGCGACCGACAGCGCCCTGCTGCGCAGACTCGGCACGCCCCCCACCTCCCCGTTCCCCTGCTCCCGGCCCGGTCCCGGCCGGCCCTGCCCCGTCACCCGAGGAGCATAGGCGTGAAGCTGCGCTGTCGACCCGCTTAAGAAAGTCTCGATGGACTGATCACCGCGCCGCTCGGCAGATTGGTCCCGTCACCCCTCGGCCGCGCGGGCCCGCACGCCCGCCGCGTCACCCTTCACATGCCTGGAGCCACCCCATGAAGGCACTCGTCAAGCACAAGGCCGAACCCGGGCTGTGGCTCATGGACGTCCCCGAGCCCGAGTACGGCCCCGGCGACGTGCTGATCAAGGTGCTGCGGACCGGTATCTGCGGGACCGACCTGCACATCCGGGCGTGGGACGGCTGGGCGCAGGGCGCCGTCAAGACGCCGCTGGTGCTGGGGCACGAGTTCGTGGGCGAGGTCGCCGCGCTCGGCGCCGACGTCCGGGACATCGAGATCGGCGCCCTCGTCAGCGGCGAGGGCCACCTGGTGTGCGGCAAGTGCCGCAACTGCCTGGCCGGGCGCCGTCACCTGTGCCGCAGCACGGTGGGCCTCGGCGTGGGGCGGGACGGCGCGTTCGCCGAGTACGTGGTGCTGCCCGCGCAGAACGTGTGGGTGCACCGGACCGCCGTGGACCTGGACGTGGCGGCCATCTTCGACCCGTTCGGCAACGCCGTGCACACCGCGCTGTCCTTCCCGCTGGTCGGTGAGGACGTCCTGATCACCGGCGCCGGCCCGATCGGCATCATGGCCGCCGCCGTGGCCCGGCACGCCGGTGCGCGCAACGTCGTCATCACCGACGTCAGCCCCGAGCGCCTCGACATCGCCCGCAAGGCCGGGGCCACCCTCGCGGTGAACGTCGCGGAATCCTCGATCGCCGACGCGCAGGCGCAGCTGGGGCTGCGCGAGGGCTTCGACATCGGACTGGAGATGTCGGGCCGTGCCGAGGCCATGCGCGACATGATCGACAACATGACGCACGGCGGCCGGATCGCCATGCTGGGCCTGCCCGCCCAGGAGTTCCCCGTCGACTGGGCCAAGGTCGTCACCTCGATGATCACTATCAAGGGCATCTACGGCCGCGAGATGTTCGAGACCTGGTACGCGATGACCGTGCTGCTGGAAGGCGGGCTGGACCTGAGCCCCGTCATCACCGGCCGCTACTCCCACACCGACTTCCAGGCCGCCTTCGACGAGGCGTCGACCGCCCGCAGCGGCAAGATCATCCTGGACTGGACGGCCTGACCGCCACCGGGGACCGGGACGGCACCACCGTCCCGTGCTCCCCGGACCCTCTACTCCGGCCGCCCCCGCACCCACCCTCCGCGGGGGCCCCGCCCCCCTCCCTCCGCCACCAGGAGAAAGAGAGCACCGCCCCATGTTCGAGACCGTCCGCGCCGACCTGCGCACCACCCTCGACGAGATCCGGTCCGCCGGCCTGCACAAGCCCGAGCGCGTCATCGGCACCCCGCAGAGCGCGTCCGTCGCCGTCACCTCCGGTGGCTCCGCCGGAGAGGTCCTGAACTTCTGCGCCAACAACTACCTCGGGCTGGCCGACCACCCCGAGGTGGTCGCCGCCGCCAAGGACGCGCTGGACCGCTGGGGCTACGGCATGGCCTCGGTCCGCTTCATCTGCGGCACCCAGGAGGTGCACAAGGAACTGGAGGCCCGCCTCTCTGCGTTCCTCGGCCAGGAGGACACGATCCTCTACTCCTCGTGCTTCGACGCGAACGGCGGCGTCTTCGAGACCCTGCTCGGCGCCGAGGACGCGGTGATCTCCGACGCCCTCAACCATGCCTCGATCATCGACGGCATCCGCCTGTCCAAGGCCCGCCGCTACCGCTACGCGAACCGCGACCTCGCAGAGCTGGAGACCCGGCTCAAGGACACCCAGGACGCCCGTCGCCGCCTGATCGTCACCGACGGCGTGTTCTCGATGGACGGCTACGTCGCCCCGCTCGCCGAGATCTGCGACCTCGCCGAGCGCTACGACGCCATGGTCATGGTGGACGACTCGCACGCCGTCGGCTTCGTCGGCCCCGGCGGCCGCGGCACCCCGGAGCTGCACGGCGTCATGGACCGCGTCGACATCATCACCGGCACCCTCGGCAAGGCCCTCGGCGGCGCCTCCGGCGGCTACGTCGCGGCCCGCGCCGAGATCGTCGAGCTGCTGCGCCAGCGCTCGCGCCCGTACCTCTTCTCCAACTCCCTCGCCCCGGTCATCGCGGCCGCCTCCCTCAAGGTCCTGGACCTGCTGGAGTCCGCCGGCGACCTGCGGGAGCAGCTGGCCGCCAACACCGAGCTGTTCCGCACGAAGATGACCGCGGCCGGATTCGAGGTCCTGCCCGGGGACCACGCCATCGCCCCCGTCATGATCGGCGACGCGGCCGAGGCGGCCCGCATGGCGGAGCTCCTGCTGGAGCGCGGCGTGTACGTGATCGGCTTCTCCTACCCGGTGGTGCCGATGGGCGCGGCCCGCATCCGCGTCCAGCTGTCGGCCGCCCACTCGACGGCGGACGTGGAGCGTGCGGTGGCCGCCTTCGTCGACGCCCGCGCGGCGCTGGCGACGGCGGGGGCCTGAGCCGCGGGGCCCGGTGCGGCGGGGGTCCCCGAGACGCCGGGGGCCGTGACCGCGGGGGCCCGTGAGGGCCGGGGGCCGGTGACGGCGGGGGCCCGCGGGACCGCCGGGGCCTGCGACAATGGCGGGGTGATCGACCCCCGCCGGCTGCGTGTCCTGCGGGCCGTGGCGGACCACCGTACGGTGACCGCCGCGGCCGCAGCCCTGTACCTGACCCCCTCCGCCGTATCGCAGCAGCTCGCGGCGCTGGAGCAGGAGACCGGGCACGCCCTGCTGACACGGAGCGGCCGGGGCGTGCGGCTCACCGCCGCCGGGGAGATCCTGCTCGGGCACGCCCACGAGGTGCTGGCCCAGCTGGAGCGGGCGGAAGCCGAACTCGCCGCCTACGCGGGCGGCTCGGCGGGCGAGGTCACGGTGGCCGCCTTCGCCACCGGCATCGCCGAGGTCCTGGCGCCGGCGATCGCCCGGCTGGCCGTGGACCACCCGGGCATCCGGCTGCGGGTCCGCGACGCGGAGGGCGACCAGAGCCTGCCGCTGCTGCTGGACGGCGAGGCGGACCTGGCCCTGGCCGTGGAGTACCGGGGCGCCCCGGGCGCCGACGACGGCAGGCTGTCCGTTCTCCCGCTCTACGCGGAACCCTTCGACGCGGTCCTGCCGGTGGGGCACCGCCTCGCCGGCCTGCCCACGGTGTCGCTCGCGGAGCTGTCGGACTCGGACTGGGTGGGTCAGTACCCCGGCAACCCGTGCCACGACGTGACGCTGCTGGCCTGCGAACTGGCCGGCTTCCAGCCCCGTTTCGCGCACTCCTCCGACGACTTCCGCGCGGTGACGGCCCTGGTGGGGGCGGGCGCGGGCGTCGCTCTCGTGCCGCGCTCCGCCCTGCGCGGCATGGACCTCAAGGAGGTCCAGGTCCGCCCGGTCTCCGGCCCGGCCGCCACCCGCCGCGTCTTCGCGGCGACCCGGCGCGGCGCGGAGACCCACCCCCTGATCGCCCCGGTCCTCGCCGCCCTGACCCGCGAGGCCCAACGCGTCCCCACCCCCTGACCCCGCTACCGGTAGAGCCCCCGGCCGGGCCCGGGATCACCTCCGCCCAGCCGGTGTTCGCCGGGCCGGGAGGGGCTGCGCGGCGCGGACTGTCCGTCCGCACGCCGGGTCGGAACACGGCCCGTGTGGCCGTGACCCGGACCGGGGGCGCGGCCGCCGTCGCTACCGGTGAGCGCGCCGGGGGCCCGCCGCCTTGCGGGACGGCGCGGCCGGTCCGGTGGCATCGGGCGCACGGGCGAGGGGCAGTCCGGGCGCGCGGTCCGGGCATCCGCTCGTCGCCGAGGCCGTCGCCCGCGGGCCTGACGCGGTCCGTGGAGCCAGAGCCGGCAGTTCCCGGAGAGTGAGGTCCGGCCGTCACCTGCTCGCCGTGCGGGGTTCGCTGACGCCCCGGAGACCGGGAAGCGTGGTTTCCCGAAGCCCGCCCGGACCAGGCGGTCACCGAGCAGCGCGCGGCCCGGCCGGGCGCTCGCCGATACCCGTCGGCCGGCCGGTCCGAAGGCCCGCGCAGCCGTGCCCCACCGGCACCACGTCCCGTAAGGGCTGTCCCGGCGCGGTGCCCCGAGCACGACCCCCGCCCACCCGGGCCGGGCGCCCACCGCCCGGCCGACGGCCGACTGCCCACGGCCGACGCCGAGGCCGCTGCCCGGGCGGCGCCCGCTCGCCGTCGCCCGGCCGGTGCACCGGATGGCAGCCGGCAGCGCCGTGCGCCGCACGGGCGAGACGTCGTGCGTGCGGCCCCGAATGCCGGCCGCCGTCACACCCGGCGGACCTCCACCCCCGCCGCGGTGAAGGCCTTCGCGACCGTCTCCGGGAGGCCCGTGTCCGTCACCAACACGTCCACCGCGTCGGTCGCGCAGATGCGCGCGAAGGCCCGGACCCCGAGCTTGCTGGAGTCCGCCGCGATCACCACCCGCCGGGCCCGCTCGCACAGCAGGCGGTTCATCGCCGCCTCGTCCTCGTGGCGGGTCGCCGCGCCGTCGGCCGGGTCGAAGGCGTCCACACCGACCACCGCGGTGTCCATGCTGAGCTGCCCGAGCACCTGCTGAGCCAGCGGGCCGGTCAGTTCGTAGGACTGCGGCCGGGCCACCCCACCCGTCAGCACGATCTTGAACTGCGGCCGGATCACCAGCTCGCCCGCGATGTTGAGGGCATTGGTCACCACGGTCAGGGCGGGCGAGCCGGTGGCGAGGTCCGGGCGGGCGGCAAGGGCCCGGGCGACCTCGGTCGTCGTCGTCCCGCCCGTCAGGCCGATCACCTCGCCCGGGGCGATGAGGGCGGCCACCGCCTCGCTGATCCGGCCCTTCTCGGCGGCCCGGCGGGACGTGCGGTAGCGCAACGGCAGTTCGTACGACACCCCGTGCGGCACCGCCCCACCGCGCGTACGGACCAGCATCTGCTGCTCGGCCAGCTGGTCGAGGTCGCGCCGGATGGTGGCCGCGGACACGCCGAGGAGCTCGGCGGCCGGTTCCACCTCCAGCCCGCCCCGCTCGACCAGCAGATCCAGCAGTCTCTGCCAGCGTTCCTTGCGGGTCATGGCCCCCCTCCCACTTTCCCGGCCCGTCGTTCGGCCCACGGCTCGAGATTAACCCAGACGATGGGGCCGCAGATGCTTGAAGTTGCGCGAAACGGCCCGATACCGTGCAAGAACACGCATCGGTAGACCCACTGCTCCAGGGAGCCCCTATGAGTCACGTCGCGCACGAGCTGGTCACGCAACCCGCATGCTGGGAGCGGGCCGCCGAACTGGCCCCCGCGCGGCGGACGGTGCTGCCGCAGCCCGGGGAGCGGACCGCGATCGTCGGATGCGGCACCTCGTACTACATGGCCCAGGCGGCCGCCGCCTTGCGCGAGGAAGCCGGGCAGGGCGAGACCGACGCCTTCCCCGCCTCCGAGTTCCCCCGCCACCGGCGCTACGACCGGGTGGTGGCACTGACCCGGTCCGGCACGACCACCGAGGTGCTCGACCTGCTGGCCGGGCTGCGGGACGCCGGGGTGGCCACCACCGCCGTCATCGGCGACCCGGCCACCCCCGTGATGACCCTCGCGGACGAACTCGTGGTACTGGACTTCGCCGACGAGCAGTCCGTCGTGCAGACCCGGTTCGCCACCACGGCCCTGACGCTGCTGCGCGCCCACGTCGGCGCGTACGACCCCGCCGTCGTGGCGGACGCCCGCACCGCACTCGCCGAGCCGCTGCCCGAAGGGCTCGACACCCGGGGGCAGTTCACCTTCCTCGGCCGCGGCTGGAGCGTCGGGCTGGCGAACGAGGCCGCGCTCAAGATGCGCGAGGCCTCCCTCTCCTGGGCCGAGTCCTACCCGGCGATGGAATACCGGCACGGACCGATCAGCGTCACCGGACCCGGAACCGTCACGTGGTCCCTCGGCGAGACCCCGGAGGGGCTCGCCGAGCAGGTCCTGGCGACCGGCGCGGAGTGGGTGGCCGGGCGGCTCGACCCGCTCGCCGAGCTGGTACGGGTCCACCGGCTGGCCCTCGCCGTGGCCGCCCACCGCGCCCTCGACCCCGACGCGCCACGGCACCTGACCCGCTCCGTGATCCTGACGGCGGGCGAGGAGGCGGTCCGATGAGCCTCGTACCGGCGGGCGCGCTCGTCACGGAGGCGGCGGCGGCCGGCCGCGCCGTCGCCGCCTTCAACATCATCACGCTGGAGCACGCCGAGGCCGTCATCGAGGGAGCCGAACGGGCCGGGCTGCCGGTCATCTTGCAACTGAGCGAGAACGCGGTGAAGTTCAGGTCCGGCCGGCTGCTCCCCATCGCCCGGGCGGCCTCCGCGAGCGCAGAGGCCGCGGGGGTACCCGTAGGCCTCCACCTCGACCACGTGAAGAGCTCGGAACTGCTGCGCCAGGCCGTGGACGCGGGGTTCGGATCGGTGATGTACGACGCGGCGCAACTGCCCTACGCCGAGAACCTGGAGGCCACCCGCTCCGCAGCCGAGTGGGCCCACGCCAACGGCCTGTGGATCGAGGCGGAGCTGGGGGAGGTCGGCGGCAAGGACGGCGCCGCCCCGCCGGACCCGCACGCGCCGGGCGCCCGTACCGATCCCGACGAGGCGCGGCGGTTCGTCGCCGACTCGGGGGTGGACGCGCTGGCCGTCGCCATCGGCAGCAGCCACGCCATGACCAGCCGGACCGCTTCCCTGGACCACGGGCTCCTGGGCCGCCTGGCCAAGGCGGTGGAGGTCCCGCTCGTCCTCCACGGATCCTCGGGACTCCCGGACGCCGAACTCGCGGCGGCCGTCGCGGGCGGCATCCGCAAGGTCAACATCGGCACCGCGCTGAACGTGGCCATGACCGAAGCGATCCGCACCCACCTCACCCCGGCGGACCCCCGCCCGTACCTCACCGCCGCCCGCACGGCGATGGCGGCGACGGCCGCGGCGATGATCGCCGCCCTCACCTGAGCCCCGGCCGCGGTCACCGCCCTCGGCGGTGACCGCGGCCGGCAGGGCGGGCGGGCACGGCGCGAGAGCGCCGCCCCCCCCGCGCGTGCATGCCGAAAGCCCGGCCCGGCACCACACTTCCGGATTCTTGAAACAGGTTCTAATCTACGCTGCGCCGGCGGACGGACCGGCCGACGGACGGACCGCGAGACACCCGGAGGGGCCGTGCACCTCGAATACACGCCTGAGCAGGAGCGGTTGCGCAGCGAACTGCGCGCCTACTTCGCCGAGCTGGTCCCGCAGGACGTCTACGCACGCTACGAGGACCCCGCCGCCCAGAAGCGCTTCTACCGCGAGACCATCCGCCGCCTCGGCGCCGACGGCTGGCTCGGCGTCGGCTGGCCGCAGGAGTACGGCGGGCGCGGCATGTCGCCCATGGACCAGTTCATCTTCTTCGACGAGGCCGCGCAGGCCGTCGTACCGCTGCCGCTGATGGCGCTGAACACCGTCGGGCCGACGCTCATGCAGTTCGGCACCGACGAGCAGAAGGCGTACTTCCTGCCCCGCATCCTCTCCGGCGAGATCGACTTCGCCATCGGCTACAGCGAACCCGACGCCGGGACCGACCTGGCCGCACTCAAGTGCAAGGCGGTGCGGGAGGGCGACGAGGAGACCGGTACCTACGTGGTCAACGGCCAGAAGATCTGGACCACCAACGGCGACACGGCCGACTGGGTCTGGCTCGCCGTCCGCACCGACCCCGACGCCCCCGCGCACAAGGGCATCAGCATGCTCCTCGTGCCGACCTCCGGCCCCGGCTACTCCTGCACCCTCATCAACACCCTGGCCTCGCACGACACCACCGCCAGCTACTACGAGGACATCCGGGTCCCCGCGAGCCGGCGCGTCGGCGCGGAGAACAAGGGCTGGCGCCTGATCACCAACCAGCTCAACCACGAGCGCGTCACCCTCGCCGCCCACGGCACCATGGCCATCCGGGCCCTGCACGACGTCCAGCGGTGGGCGGCGCAGACCAAACTGGCCGACGGGCGCCGGGTCATCGACCTCTCCTGGGTCCGCGGCCGCCTCGCCCGCACCCACGCCCGGCTCGACGCGATGAAGCTCCTCAACTGGCAGATGGTGAACGCCGTCCAGTCCGGGACCCTCACGCCCCAGGACGCCTCCGCCGTCAAGGTCTACGGCTCGGAGGCCCGCCGGGACGCCTACGCCTGGCTCATGGAGGTGGTCGGCGCGGCCGGCTCCCTCAAGGACGGCTCCGCGGGCGCGGTCCTGCACGGCGAACTCGAACGCGGTTACCGCAGCGCCGTGATCTTCACCTTCGGCGGCGGCAACAACGAGATCCAGCGCGAGATCATCTCGTGGATCGGGCTCGGCATGCCGCGCGTCCGCCGCTGAGTCCGTGGTGGAGCCGGGCCGTCACAGGGGCGGGAGGCGGCCGGCCAGCAGGCAGAACTCGTTGCCTTCGGGGTCGGCGAGGACGTGCCAGGACTCTTCCCCGGTCTGGCCGACGTCGGCCGGGCGGGCCCCGAGCCCCAGGAGGCGTTCGAGCTCGGCGTCCTGGTCGCGGTCGGTGGCGTTGACGTCGATGTGCAGCCGGGGCTTGGCGGGCTCCGGCTCGTCGCAGCGGCTGAGGAAGATCGTCGGCTGCGCGCCGCCGAACCCTTCGCGCGGCCCGATCTCGATGCTCCCGTCGTCCTCGCGGGAGAGCACCACGAAGTCCAGGACCTCGCACCAGAACCGGGCCAGTACCTCGGGGTCCCGGCAGTCGAGGACGAGCTCACCGATACGGCATGCCATGGACGCAACCCAACTTTCGCCGTGGGAACTTCCGGGTGGGGGCCGCGCGCAGATCCCAGGGGCTCCCGGCAGTACGGAACTTCCTCGCGACGGTACCGGGCGGGGCGAGCGGCGGCGAACGGTTTGCGGCCCCCGCCCGGCCGGCCGGGTGTGCGGCGTGGGGTCCGGCCGGCGCCGCCGCGTGGCGGTCCCGGCGGGGGGACGGGAGAATGGGTACGCCGGGGCAGGAGCGTCCCTGGCCGAACGACTGACTCCCGGCTCCGCGGTTCCGCTCCGCCGGCGCCGTAGGGAGGGACACAGGTGATCGCCCATGTGCAGATGGCTGGCGTACTCGGGAACGCCCCTGCTGCTCGATGCCCTGCTGTACAAGCCGGCGCACTCGCTGATCGACCAGAGCCTGCACTCCCGCCTGGGGGCGGAGACCACCAACGGTGACGGCTTCGGCGTCGGCTGGTACACGAAGGAGGACGTCACCCCGGCCGTCATGCGGGACATCGGCCCCGCCTGGAACAACCGCAACCTGCGCGAGATCGCGGACCACGTCCGCTCCCCCCTGTTCTTCGCCCACATCCGTGCGTCGACGGGAACCGCGGTTCAGCAGTCGAACTGCCACCCGTTCCGGCACGGTCGCTGGATGTGGATGCACAACGGTGCCATATCCGGCTTCCACTTGATGCGCCGTGACCTCTGCATGCTCGTGGACCCGGCCCTGTTCACCGGTATCGAGGGCACCACCGACTCCGAAGTGATGTTCTACCTCGCCGTCACCCTCGGCCTGGACCAGGACCCGCCCGGCGCCGTCGCCCGGATGGTGGGGGTCGTGGAGCGCAGCGGCCGCGAGCACGGGGTGGAGTTCCCGATGCAGATGACCGTCGCCGTGACCGACGGGGAACGCCTCTGGGCCTTCCGCTACTCCAGCCAGGGCGCCTCCCGTTCGCTGTTCTACAGCAGCCGGGTGGACACGCTGCGCACACTGCATCCGGACGTCCCCTACTTGGAGGACCTCTCCGAGGAGACCCGGCTGATCGTCTCCGAACCCCTGTCGGACCTGCCCGGCGCCTGGAACGAAGTCCCGGAGAGCAGTTACGGCGTCGTCCAGCCCGGGGCGGACGAGATGTTCCGCTTCACCCCGGAACCCGCGTAACCAGGCGGGAAGAACCCGCACACCACGCCACCACGACGAAGGGTCCGGCGATGCCCGACTCTGCCCCGGCCCGGGACGGCCGCCACCGTCGGCGCGGCCCAAGTACCGTGACGGCACCGGGTGTTCATGTCGGCAGCTAGGGGGCCAGGCGCGCCGTCAGGGCGGCGAAGTCGGGGACGAACCAGACGTGGTGGCCACGGTTCGCCTCGCGCACCAGGTCCCGCAGGGCGGTGCCGGAGCGCAGGTGGGGGGAGAGGTCGCCCACGACCACCAGCCGCAGGCGGTAGTTGACGAACTTCTGCATGACCGCGCCGGCCAGACCCGTGCTCAGGTCGAAGAAGCGGTCGTCGAACCGTACCGCCGGGACCGCCACCACGTCCGCGCCCTGGAAGGCGCCGCCGATCAGGTGGTCCAGAGCGTCCTGCTCGGTGGAGATCCGCGGCCCCTCGGCGTCGCAGACGAGGACGGGCACGCCGTGCCGGCGCACCACCACGTCAGCCACGGTCGACTCCCTGCGCGGAGTCGTCCGACAGGATGCCGTTGCCCGGGCCGAGTACGCCGTCGAGCAGGAGCAGCAGGTCGGCGGTGGCGGCGGCGTTGCCGAGGACCACGATCTTCATACGGGCCCGTGCCTCGTCGTAGACGGTCTGGATGCGCAGGGGCTCGGGGGTGTCGCGGGAGAACTGGCCCCCGGCCGTGACGAGGGTGCTCAGCCGGCTCGCCGCGTCGGGGCCGATCGCGTCGATCTGGACGATGCTCGACACCTCCACGTGGCCGCGCGGGGCGACGGTCTCCGCGACCGCGCCGGCGGCCGGGCCTCCCGTCAGCGCCTCGAAGTCCTCGCGGGCGATCCGGTACTGCTTACCGATGCGCACGGCCTTGAGGCGACCCTCGCGCACGTACGCCCGGACGGTCCGCACGTGCAGCCCCAGGCGCTGCGCCACCTCACCGACCGAGTACAGCTCTCGTTCAGAACTCTCCATACTAACGGACATTACCGTAACCATCCCTGATGAGAGAAGAATAGGGAAGGATGAGGAGTGCCGCGCAGGGAAGGCGGGCCGTCGTATCCGCGACCGACCCGGCCGCCCTCAGCCGCCCCCCGCGCCCCACCAGCCGCCTGCTGCCCACCATCCCCCCAGGTCCGCGCCGCCGGCCCCCGTCAGGTCACATCTTGAAAGCGATGCGCCGCAGGGGCCCCGGGAGTCGCCCCTCGGCGTACACACTGCGTACATCAGCGGCCATACTGGACCGTCCGGGGAGGGCGTGGCACGACACACGGGGGCGGCTTCAAGACATGGCGGAGTCCAGACTGATCCAGGGCCGGTACCGGTCGCTCGATCTGATCGGGCGCGGCGGCATGGGCGAGGTATGGCGGGCCCGGGACGAATCACTCGGCCGCCAGGTCGCCGTGAAGTGCCTCAAGCCCCTCGGACCCGAGCAGGACACCCACTTCACCCAGGTGCTGCGCGAACGCTTCCGCCGCGAGGCGCGGGTTGCCGCAGCGCTCCAGCACCGCGGCGTCACCGTGGTCCACGACTTCGGCGACGACAGCGCGGCCGGCGGCCCCCTCTACCTCGTCATGGAACTCCTGGACGGTCGCAACCTCAGCCAGCTCCTCGCCGACAACGAGTCGCGCCCGCTGCCCGTGGACGTCGTCGTCGACATCGCCGAACAGATGGCCGCGGCGCTCGGCTACACCCACGACCAGGGCGTCGTCCACCGCGACCTCAAGCCCGCCAACATCATGCGGCTGACCGACGGCACCGTGAAGATCTGTGACTTCGGCATCGCCCGCCTCGCCCACGACATCGGCTTCACCGCCAAACTCACCGGCGGCGGCATGGCCATGGGCACCCCGCACTACATGTCGCCCGAGCAGATCGCCGGCGGCGAGGTCGACCACCGCAGCGACCTCTACTCCCTCGGCTGCGTCCTGTACGAGATCGCCACCGGCGCCCCGCCCTTCGACCTCGGCGACTCGTGGTCCGTCCTGGTCGGCCACCGCGACACCGCGCCCGTACCGCCGCGCGAACACCGCCCCGAGCTGCCCGAGTACTTCGACCGGCTCGTCCTCGAACTGCTCGCCAAGCAGCCCGAGGACCGCCCCGGCGACGCCCGCCACCTGCACCGGCGGCTCGTCGAGTACCGCCTCGGCGCCGGCGGGCCGTCCGGCGCGCAGCCTCCGCTGCCCGACTGGGCCCGGGGGATGACCGCCGGGCGCAAGGCCGGTACCGACGCCCGCCCCGCCAGCGGGGAGTGGGCCGTGCTCACCGGTTCCTGGACCACTGCCCGGCCCGGCGTGACCCGCCCGATCCAGCGGCCCGACGCCGCCGCCGACCCCCGGCTCACCCTCGCCGTCGGGCTGCCCCGCGCCGGTGCCCCCGGCGGCGACCAGGAGCACCCCGAGGCGCTCAGCGCCGCCCATGCCCGCGCCTACGCCCTCAGCCGCGCCGGCCGGCCCGAGCAGGCGCTCGCCGTGTACGCAGCCGTGGCCCGGGGGAGGGCCACGGTGCTGGGGCCCGACCACGGCGACACCCTCGCGGCCCGTCAGGAGGAGGCGTACGAACTGGGCCGCCTCGGACGTCACCGCGAGGCCTGCGAGATCTACGGTGCGGTGCTCGCCGCCCGTGTCCGCACCGCGGGCCCGCGCCATCCCGACACCCTGCTCTGCCGCCACAACCTCGCCTGCGCGCTGGGCGCCCTCGGCCGGTACGAGGACGCCCACCGCACCGCCGCCACGGTCGCGGCGGACCGCGCGGCCGTGCTCGGCGCCGAACACCCCGACACGCTGCTGACCCGGTACGAGGTCGCGTACGCGCTCGGTCGCCTCGGCCGCTGGGACGAGGCGCTGGCCGGCTTCCGGCAGGTCGCCGCCGTCCGCGAACGGATCCTGGGCCGCGACCATCCCGACGCCCTGGCCGCCCGCTACGAGACCGGGGTCGCGCTCGGGCGCACCGGCCGCGCCGTGGAGGCCCTCGACCTGTTCCGCGCCCTGGTGCGCGACCGGACCCGCGCGTACGGCGACACCCACCCCGAGACCCTGCGCGCCCGGCACGTCCTCGGCGTGAACCTCGGCCGGCTGGACCGCTGGGAGGAGGCGGTGGCCGAGGCGGGCAAGGTCGCGAAGGCGCGGGTCGAGGTGCTGGGCGCGGAGCACCCGGACACGCTGGTCAGCCGCCGCGAACTCGCCGTCGGACTGGGCCGGCTGGGCCGCTGGCACGAGGCGCTGCCCCTGTACCGGGAACTCTCGGGCATCCGTGAACGGTCCCTCGGCGAGGGGCACCCCGACACGGTGCTGGCCCACGCCGACGAGGCCTACTGTCTGGAGCGGCTCGGCCAGGTGTGCTACCAAGAGCCATGACGACGACCTCGGAGCCCTTCCGGCAGGCGGCCTACGACGTGGTGATCGTGGGCGGCGGCCACAACGGCCTGGTGGCCGCCGCGTACCTGGCCCGCGCGGGCAAGTCCGTACTGGTCCTCGAACGGCTCGGGCACACCGGTGGCGCCGCCGTCTCCACCCGCCCGTTCGCGGGCATGGACGCCAGACTCTCCCGCTACTCCTACCTCGTCTCGCTCCTCCCGGCGAAGATCGTGCGCGACCTGGGCCTGGACTTCGCGGTACGCGGGCGCACGGTCTCCTCGTACACGCCCGTCGAGCGCGGCGGCCGCGCGGGCGGACTGCTCGTCGGCGGCTCCGAGGCCCGCACGCGGGAATCCTTCGCACGGCTGACCGGCTCCGACCGGGAGTACGAGAGCTGGCGCGCCTTCTACGCGATGACGGGCCGGCTCGCCCGGAAGGTGTTCCCGACCCTCACCGAGCCGCTGCCCACCCGCGCCGGGCTACGGGCCCGCATCGACGACGAGGCCGCCTGGCGGATGCTGTTCGAGGAACCGCTGGGCCGGGCCGTGGAGCACCACTTCGCCGACGACCTCGTGCGCGGCGTGGTGCTGACGGACGGCCTGATCGGCACCTTCGCCGACGCCCACGACGTCTCCCTCGCGCAGAACCGCTGCTTCCTCTACCACGTCATCGGCGGCGGCACGGGCGACTGGAACGTCCCCGTCGGCGGTATGGGCGCGCTCACCGACGCCCTCGCGCGGGCCGCGCGGTCGGCGGGGGCGCAGATCCTCACGGGCCACGAGGCGCTGCGGATCGACGCGGACGGCACGGCCGCGCCGGCCGAGGTGACGTTCCGGACGCCGACCGGCGAGGGCGCCGTCGCGGGCCGCACGGTGCTGGTGAACGCCTCGCCGCAGGCCCTCGCGGAACTGCTCCGCGAGACCCCGGCCGCCCCGGCGGAGGGCGCCCAGCTCAAGGTCAACATGCTGCTGCGGCGGCTGCCCCGGCTCAAGGACACCTCGGTTGACCCGCGCGAGGCGTTCGGCGGCACCTTCCACATCGCCGAGGGGTACGAGCAGCTCGCACGGGCCTACGCGGAGGCCGCGAGGGGTGAACTGCCCTCCGTGCCGCCCTCCGAGATCTACTGCCACTCGCTGACGGACCCCTCGATCCTCGGGCCCGAACTCGTGGCGCGCGGCTACCAGACCCTGACCCTGTTCGGCCTGCACACCCCGGCCCGGCTGTTCGAGAAGGGACACGGCGGCAACACCGTCGCGCGCGAGGTGCTGCTGGCCGGCACCCTGGCCCAGCTCGACGCGCACCTGGCCGAGCCGCTCACGGAGTGCCTCGCGCTCGACGCGGACGGCCGGCCCTGCATCGAGGCCAAGACCCCGCTCGACCTGGACCGCGAACTGCGCCTGCCCGGAGGGCACATCTTCCACCGCGACCTGTCGTGGCCCTACGCCGATGAGGGCGCGGGCGATGCGGCGGGCGCGGGCCGTTGGGGCGTGGAGACGGCCTACCCGAACGTGCTGCTGTGCGGGGCGGGCGCGGTGCGCGGCGGCGGTGTCAGCGGGGTCCCCGGCCACAACGCCGCCATGGCGGTCCTGGGCCGCTGAGCCGTTACGCGACCTGCCGCACGGGCTCGATGACCACGATCGGGATCTCGCGGTCCGTCTTGGTCTGGTACTCGTCGTACGCGGGCCAGTGCCCCACCATCACGGGCCAGTACGCGGCGCGCTCCTCGGAGGTCGCGGTGCGCGCGGTGCCCTGGACGACCTTCGGGCCGACCTGGACGCGGACCTCGGGGTGGGCCTTCAGGTTCTTGTACCAGAGCGGGTCCTCGGGGTGGCCGCCCTTGGACGCCACGACGAGGTACCGGCCGTCGGCCTCGCCGTAGATCAGGGGCGTGCGTACGGGCTTGCCGGAGATCCGGCCGAGGGTGGTGAGGAGCAGGGTCTGGGTCCCGTTCCAGAACTGGCCCTCGGCCCCGTTCGAGCCCACGTACAGCTTGACGTGGTCCAGCGTCCAGCCGGGCTTGGGGTCGATCGGGTGGTCCCAGTCGATATCGGTCATGTTCCTGGCCTGCCTTCGTGTCGGACGGTCAACGAACTTCGGCAACGAGTCGCAACGCGGACGCGGACGCGTTCATTCCGAACCGACGCTCAGTCGGCCGAACGGGTCCATCCCGTGGCCTCCAGGCGGTCCGCGTCGGCCGGACGGTCCTCGGCGAAGAGCAGGCGGCCGGGCTCGGCGACGCGGATGACGTCGACGTACACGCCGCGCCCCACGTAGCGGCCGGTGGCGGTGTGGCGGAAGCGCAGCCGCACCTCCCTGCCCGCCCAGGGGGCGAGGGGGGCTTCGAGGCGGTGCCAGATGCGGCCCGACCAGCCGTCGGCGCGGCCCTGGGGCCACGGTTCGGGCGTGCCGCCGGTGGAGCGCACGGTGGTGAAGGGCAGGGGCTCCCAGGTCCGCCCGTCGGCGGAGGCCTCCAGGTGGACGGCGCCTTCGCCCGGCACGGTGTCCCACCACAGGGCGCAGCGCAGCCGGGCGGCCGCGGTTGCGGGCGTGAGCGGGGGGAGGGTGAGGGTGCCCGAGCCGCCCGGGGTGATGCCGGAGAACCAGGCGGGGCCGCCGTGCCTGGTGCGGACGGGAACGGCGCGGGCGAAGCGGTTGCCCGTGGCGACCCGGGGCGCGCTGCCGGCCCGCCAGGTCCGCACGGGGTGCACGGAGTTGCCGAGCAGGATCAGGAAGGAGTCGGTGGAGGGGTCCAGGACCAGGGAGGTGCCGGTGAAGCCGGTGTGGCCCGCGGAGTGCGGGGTGGCCATGGCGCCCATGTACCAGTGCTGGTAGAGCTCGAATCCCAGGCCGTGGTCGTCCCCGGGGAAGGCGGTGTTGAAGTCGGTGAAGAGCAGCTCGACGGAGGCGGGGCGCAGGATGCGCTTCCCGGCGTAGACCCCGCCGTCGAGCAGGGCGCGGGCGAGGACGGCCAGGTCCCAGGCGGTGCCGAAGACGCCCGCGTGGCCGGCGACGCCGCCGAGGGCGTACGCGTTCTCGTCGTGGACCTCGCCCCACACCAGGCCGCGGTCCAGGCCGGACCAGGGCGGACGCTGCACCTCGGTGGCGGCGGTGGTGCGGCGCCAGGAGAGCGGGGGCCGGTAACGGGTGCGGTGCATCCCGAGCGGAGCGGTGATCTCCTCGTGGAGCAGGGTGTCCAGTGTGCGGCCGGTGATCCGTTCCAGAAGCAACTGGAGCGTGATGAGGTTCAGGTCGGAGTACCGGTACACCGTCCCCGGGGTGTCCTGCGGTCGCACCGACCACAGCAGCCTCAACTGCCCCTCGCGGGTGGACTCCCGGTAGAAGGGCGCCCACGAGCGCATCCCGGAGGTGTGGGTGAGCAGCTGACGGACCGTGATCAGCTCCTTGCCGCCCCCGGTGAACTCCGGCAGGTACCGCTCCACCGGAGCCTCCAGCTCCAGCCGCCCCCGCTCCATCTGCTGGACGGCCAGCAGGGAGGTGAACAGCTTCGTGAGCGAGGCCAGGTCGAAGACGGTGTCCTCCGCCATCGCGATCCGTTCGGCCGCGGGGAACTCCCGGACCCGGTCGGTGCGCCCGTCGTAGTCCGCGTACCGCACCGCGTGGCCCATGGCCCGGTGCAGGGCGACGGTGCGGCCGCGCCCGGCGAGGACGACCGCCCCGGCGTAGTAGGGGTGTTCGGGGGAGGGGCCGAGGAAGCGCCGGGCCTCCTCCGCCACCCCTTCGAGGTGCTTCTCCAGCAGCCCGGCCTGGCGTGCGGAGCCGTAGCGCAGTCTCAGGCCCTGGAGGGCGCGCCGCTCGGCCGGGTTGCCGCGGGCGCCGGCGGACCCGGGCAGGGCCGCCTGGAGGACGAGCACCCCGCCGAGTGCGAGCAACCGCGCCCCGAGCCGTCTGCGGCTGAGCCCGCCCGCGCCGACGCCCGCGCCGACGCCCGCGCCGGCCTCCCGGCCAGCCCCCGCGGTCGGGCCGGCTCCCGCCGCGACGGCCGGTGCCGGCGGCGGTGTCGCCCCGCCCGCCGGGCCGCCCGCCGCTCCACCGGCCGCCCCGCCCGCCGGGCCGGGCCCGGTCGTCCCGTCGGGCGCCCCCGTGAACTCGTCCATCACCGGTCCTCCTGTCCGCCGTCGCGCCTCTCGCAGTATCTGCCCGCGCGGCCCGCGCCTCCCGCACCGACCGGTCCGCAAAGAATCTGACGCTGCATCAGGAAACCCCTTCCCTCGACCGTCGCGCTGCGGCATCCTCACGCCCATGGAGACGGAGCTGAGCAAGAAACTGGGAGTCGAGCACGCCATCTTCGGCTTCACGCCCTTCCCGGCGGTCGCCGCTGCCATCACCCGCGCGGGCGGATTCGGCGTACTCGGCGCCGTCCGCTACACCGCCCCCGACGACCTCAAACGCGACCTCGACTGGGTGCAGGCGCACACCGACGGCAAGCCCTACGGCCTCGACGTCGTCATGCCCGCCAAGAAGGCCGTCGACGGCATCGCCGAAGCCGACATCGAGGCGATGATCCCCGCCGGACACCGCGCCTTCGTCCGCGACACCCTCGCCAAGCACCACGTGCCCGAGCTCGCGGAGGGCGAGGCATCCGGCTGGCGGATCACCGGCTGGATGGAACGGGTGGCACGGAACCAGCTCGACGTCGCCTTCGACTACCCCATCAAACTCCTGGCGAACGCGCTCGGTTCCCCTCCCGCCGACGTCATCCGCCGCGCCCACGACCACGGCGTCCTCGTCGCCGCCCTCGCGGGCAGCGCCAAACACGCCCGTCGTCACGCCGAAGCCGGCATCGACGTCGTCGTCGCCCAGGGCTACGAGGCCGGCGGCCACACCGGGGACATCGCCACGATGGTGCTGGTCCCCGAGATCGCCGAAGCCGTCGCCCCGCTCCCCGTCCTGGCCGCGGGCGGCATCGGCAGCGGCGAGCAGATCGCCGCGGGCCTGGCCCTCGGCGCCCAGGGCGTCTGGCTCGGCTCCCTCTGGCTCACCACCACCGAAGCCGACCTGCACTCCCGCGCGCTCACCGCCAAACTCCTCGCCGCCGGCTCCGGCGACACCGTCCGCTCCCGCGCCCTCACCGGCAAGCCCGCCCGCCAGCTGCGCACCGAGTGGACCGACGCGTGGGACGACCCGGACGGCCCCGGCGCGCTCCCCATGCCGCTCCAGGGCCTGCTGGTCGCCGAGGCCGTGTCACGGATCCAGAAGTACGAGGTCCAGGCGCTGCTCGGAACCCCGGTCGGCCAGATCGTCGGCCGGATGAACAGCGAACGCAGCGTGCAGGCCGTCTTCGACGAGCTGACCAGCGGCTTCGAGAGGGCCATCGACCGAATCAACCGCATGGCCGGCCGTCGAACCCGAGAGGCGTGAGCTGCATGACCGAGACCAACGGCTTCTGGGCCCAGGCCGCCGCCGAGCCCGACCGCACCGTACTGACCGCCCCCGACGGTGAACAGTGGAGCGCGGGCCGGCTGCACGCCGACGTCAACCGGCTCGTCCACGGGTTGCGCGCCGCCGGGATGCGCACCGGCGACTCCTTCGCCGTCGTCCTGCCCAACGGCGTCGAGTTCCTCACCGCCTACCTCGCCGCCTCACAGGCCGGCTTCTACCTCGTCCCGGTCAACCACCACCTCGTCGGCCCCGAGATCGCCTGGATCGTCGCCGACAGCGGGGCCAAGGTGCTCATCACCCACGAGCGCTTCGCCGAGGCCGCCACGGCGGCGGCCGACGAAGCCGGCCTGCCCGCGGGCCACCGCTACGCCGTCGGAGCGGTGGCCGGTTTCCGCCCCTACGAGGACCTCCTCGCCCCGCACCCCGCCACGCCGCCCGCCGACCGCACCCTCGGCTGGGTCATGAACTACACCTCCGGCACCACCGGCCGGCCGCGCGGCATCCGTCGCCCGCTGCCCGGGAAGCTCCCCGAGGAGACGTACCTCGGGGGATTCCTCGGCATCTTCGGCATCCGCCCCTTCGACGGCAACGTCCACCTCGTCTGCTCGCCGCTCTACCACACCGCCGTCCTGCAGTTCGCGGGCGCCGCGCTGCACATCGGGCACCCGCTGGTCCTCATGGACAAGTGGACACCGGCCGAGATGCTGCGCCTGATCGACCAGTACGCGTGCACCCACACCCACATGGTGCCGACGCAGTTCCACCGCCTGCTCGCACTCCCGCAGGAGACGAAGGAGGCCTACGACGTCAGCTCCATGCGGCACGCCATCCACGGCGCCGCGCCCTGCCCCGACCACGTCAAGCGGGCGATGATCGACTGGTGGGGCGGGTGCGTGGAGGAGTACTACGCCGCCAGCGAGGGCGGGGGTGCCTTCGCCACCGCCGAGGACTGGCTGAAGAAGCCCGGAACCGTCGGCAAGGCCTGGCCGATCAGCGAACTCGCCGTCTTCGACGACGACGGCAACCGGCTGCCGCCCGGCGAACTCGGAACCGTGTACATCAAGATGAACACCGGCGGTTTCAGCTACCACAAGGACGAGGGCAAGACCCGAAAGAACCGCATCGGCGACTTCTTCACCGTCGGCGACCTGGGGCTGATGGACGAGGAGGGGTACCTCTTCCTCCGGGACCGCAAGATCGACATGATCATCTCCGGCGGGGTCAACATCTATCCGGCGGAGATCGAATCCGCCCTCCTCACCCACCCGGCGGTCGCGGACGCCGCCGCCTTCGGCATCCCGCACGACGACTGGGGCGAGGAGGTCAAGGCCGTCATCGAGCCCGCCGAGGGCTTCGAGGCGGGTGACGCGCTGGCCGCCGAGATCCTGCACCACTGCGAACGGCAGCTGGCCGCCTACAAGCGCCCCAAGACGGTCGACTTCATCGCGACGATGCCCCGCGATCCCAACGGCAAGCTGTACAAGCGGCGGCTGCGCGACCCGTACTGGGAGGGGCGTGAGCGCGCCGTGTGACGCAGGGGGGTGACGGTTCTGGCAAGTTGGCCGACATGAGTACGGCAACGCACAGAACGTCCCTGTTCGACTGGACCGTCGTGGTCCCCGTGGTGGCCATCGTCGCGCTCGTCCTCAGCTGGGGGCGCGACCTGCCGGCCTTCGCGGTGGGGCTGGTCTCCCTTTGCCTGGCGGGCGCGGTCCTGGCGGCCGTCCACCACGCGGAGGTGGTGGCCCTCCGGGTCGGCGAACCCTTCGGCTCCCTCGTCCTGGCCGTCGCCGTCACCATCATCGAGGTGGCCCTGATCGTCACCCTGATGGCCGGTGGCGGCGACAAGACCGCCTCGCTGGCCCGGGACACCGTCTTCGCCGCCGTCATGATCACGTGCAACGGCATCGTCGGCGTATCCCTCCTGGTCGGCGCCCTGCGCAACCGGGTCGTCGTCTTCCACGCCGAGGGCTCGGGCGGGGCGCTGGCCACCGTCGCGACGCTCGCCGTACTGAGCCTGGTGCTGCCGACGTTCACCACGAGCAAGCCCGGCCCCGAGTTCTCCAGCGCCCAGCTGACCTTCGCCGCGTGTGCCTCCCTCGCGCTCTACGGCCTGTTCATCGCCGTACAGACGGTCCGTCACCGCGACTACTTCCTCCCGGTGGACACCCGGGGGAGCGGGGCGCCGGAGGCCGGGGACGCGTCGGGGGAGGACGCCCACGCGGTGGCGCCGAGCCTGCGTGCCGCCCTGATCAGTCTCGGTCTGCTGCTGGTCGCGCTCGTCGCGGTGGTGGGCGACGCCAAGGCCGTCTCGCCGACCATCGAGCGGGGCGTCGCCGACGCCGGGCTGCCGCACGCCGTCGTCGGTGTGATCATCGCACTGCTGGTGCTGGCTCCCGAGACCCTGGCCGCCGTCCGCTCCGCCCGCCGCGACCGGATGCAGACCAGTCTCAACCTGGCCTACGGCTCCGCCATCGCCAGCATCGGCCTGACCATCCCGGCCATCGCGCTGGCCACGATCTGGCTCTCCGGACCGCTGCTGCTGGGTCTGGGCCCGGTCCACATGGTGCTGCTGGCGCTGACGGTGGTCGTCAGCGCCCTGACGATCGTGCCGGGGCGGGCGACGTTGCTCCAGGGCGGCGTGCACATCGTGCTCCTGGCCGCGTACCTGTTCCTCGCCGTGAGCCCGTGAGGCGTCTCGTACGCCCCCGGCGGCACGGGCCGGGGGCGTACGTCCTCGCGCCGGGCGGGGTCAGGCGTCGTCGAAGTCCGTGCCGCGGCTGACGGTCTCCCAGGCGTCGGCCTCGGCGCGAACGGCGTCCGCGTGGGCCCGGATGAACTCCACGGCGTCAGTGCCCAGCACGAGCCGCAGCGGGGTCTGCGGGGCGTCCAGGGCGGCGAGGATCGCGGCGACGGCCTTGACGGGGTCCCCGGGCTGGTGGCCGTCGCTCGCCGGGAGCCCGACCCGCACGGGGCCGACGATGTCCTCGTAGGCGGGCAGCGGGGTCGTGGACCGCAGCGCGCCACCGCCCGCGAAGCTCGTGCGGAACGAGCCGGGTTCCACGATCAGCACCTTGATCCCGAAGGGGGCCACCTCGGCGGCGAGCGCCTCGGTCAGACCCTCCAGGGCGAACTTCGTCGCGCAGTAGGCCCCGACGCCGGGGAAGGCCAGCCGTCCGCCCATGCTGCTCATCTGCACGATGGCCCCCGACTTGCGGGAGCGCATGTGGGGCAGCGCCGCGCGCAGCAGCGCCGCCGGACCGAAGAAGTGCAGGTCCATGAGTTCGCGGAGTTCGGTGTCGCTCGCTTCCTCCACGGCGCCGACCAGGCCGCGCCCGGCGTTGTTGACCAGGACGTCGATCCGGCCGAAACGGTCCACGACCCCGCCGACGGCCTCCTCGGCGCGGGCCGTTTCCGTCACGTCCAGGGCCAGGGGGACGAGCCGGCCGGGGTGCTCGGCGGCCAGGGAGTCGAGGGTGCCGGTGCGGCGGGCGGCCGCCACGACCGTGTCGCCGGCGGCCAGCGCGGCCTCGGCCAGGATCAGGCCGAACCCGGAGGACGCCCCGGTGATCAGCCAGACGCGGCCCTCGGGTGCGTCCGTCGGAAACTGCGTAGTCATCAATCCCCCTGCGAGTGACTGGTGTTACTGGATCACCCTGATCCTCGCACCGGCGGGGCCCGTGGCGTCAGTCGGTTCTCGGACCATGCGCATCAGGTCCCTCCCCGGTGAGGGCGCCGGTTCTGTGCAGCCGGCGCAGGGTGAGCCGTTCGTGGGCCAGGCGGCCGACGAGGGAGCCGCCGTAGACGACGAAGCCGACACCGACCAGCCAGGACTGCACCACGAGGAGGGTGCCGAACGGCCCGTACGTGACGGCGCTGGAGGCGATCAGGGGGGAGAACACCAGCTGGGAGAAGACGCGCAGGCCCAGCAGGCCGACGCTGGTGAGGACCGCCCCCGGGAGCAGGGCGCGCCAGCGGACGCGGCCTCCCAGCAGGAGGCGCTGGGAGGTCCAGAAGAAGATGACCGTGCCGATGAGGTCGCTGACGGTGCCGAGGGCGATGCCGACGGCGTTCTTCGAGGGGGCCGGGATCTCGACGAGGAGGGCGAGGTAGCAGACGAGCAGGGCGAGCCAGACGACGTGGCGCCACATGGTGTGCCACCGGGCGGTCGGAAGGTCCCAGACCTTTTCGTAGCCGGTCTGGACCGCCGACCCGAAGGTCAGGCCGAATACGGCGAGGGCGGCCAGACCGAAGGCGGTGGTCCGCTCCAGCGCCAGGTCGGCGGCGCTGAACAGCATCTCGACCCGGGCCCGCGAGGACTGCGTCACCCCGAGGGCCTGCCCCAGCCAGCGCCCGAAGCCGGAGCCGGAGCCCGGGGCGGCGGCCGCGACGACCACGAGCAGCGGCACCAGGGTCAAGAACCCCAGGGCCGCGAAGCCCATCGCCCGGTGCATCAGCTCCATCTGGCGCCCCCGGCTCCAGGCCAGCCCGACGAGGGAGGCCCGGAGCCGGTCGTGCGGCGGCCGGGGCTTCGAGGTCACACCCTTCACCTACCCGGCCGCACCCCGATCGCCCCGGAGGCACCGGTGAAAACGGCCCGAAGGGGTGGTTTTCCCGCGTCCGCGCGGCTGACCGGAGTCGCCCGCCGAGGGCACGTACCTGCGCAGGTGCCCCGCGTCGTCACCGGCTGAGGCCTCCGCGCAGCTGCGGAAACGGCTGCGGCCTCGGCGCGGCTGAGGGACCGGCTGCGGCATCCGGCGCGGCTGCGGCCGCCGCCCGCGGTCAGGGCCGTATCGGGGGCTCCGCCCGCAGGTCCCTGATGCGCTTGATCTTGCCGACCGACCGCTCCAGCGTCTCCGGATCGACCACCTCGACCCCGACGGACACCCCGACCCCCTCCTTCACGGCTCTGACCACCGCCGCGGCCGCCGCTTCCCGCTGGGCGGAATCGGCCTCGCGACGGGCCTCGACCCGGACGGTCAGCGCGTCCATCCGCCCTTCCCGGGTCAGCCGGAGCTGGAAGTGCGGGGCCAGGGCCGGGATCCGCAGGAGGATCTCCTCGATCTGCGTGGGGTAGAGGTTCACCCCGCGCAGGATGATCATGTCGTCGCTGCGGCCCGTGATCTTCCCCATCCGGCGGAAGGCCGGCCGGGCGGTCCCCGGCAGCAGCCGCGTCAGATCCAGGGTGCGGTACCGGATGACGGGCATGGCCTCCTTCGTGAGCGAGGTGAACACCAGCTCCCCCGGCTCGCCGTCCGGCAGTACCGCCCCGGTGATCGGATCGACCACCTCGGGGTAGAAGTGGTCCTCCCAGATGTGGAGCCCGTCCTTCGTCGAAGCGAATTCCTGCGCCACTCCGGGGCCCATCACCTCCGACAGGCCGTAGATGTCCACGGCGTCGATGCCGAGCCGGTCCTCGATCTCCCGGCGCATCTCCTCCGTCCAGGGCTCCGCGCCGAATATCCCCGTACGGAGCGAGGTCGAACGGGGGTCGATCCCCTGGCGCTCCATCTCGTCCAGCAACGTCAGCATGTAGGAGGGGGTGACCATGATGACCTCCGGCCGGAAGTCCTGGATCAGCCTGACCTGGCGGTCCGTCATGCCCCCGGAAGCGGGTACGACCGTACAGCCGAGCCGTTCGGCGCCGTAGTGCGCGCCGAGGCCGCCGGTGAACAGGCCGTACCCGTAGGCGATGTGCACGACCTGCCCCGGCCGCCCGCCCGCCGCCCGGATGGAGCGGGCCACGACATCGGCCCAGGTGGACAGGTCGCCCTCGGTGTACCCCACCACCGTCGGGCGCCCGGTCGTTCCGCTGGAGGCGTGGATGCGGCGCACCTGCGGGCGGGGGACGGCGAACATCCCGAAGGGGTACTGGTCGCGCAGATCGGCCTTGGTGGTGAAGGGGAAGAGGGAGAGGTCCGCCAGGGAGCGGCAGTCGTCGGGGTGCACACCGGCCTTGTCGAAGGCCTGCCGGTAGAAGGGCACCCGGTCGTAGACGCGGTGCAAGGTGGCGCGCAGCCGGCTCAGCTGGAGGGCCGCGAGCTCGTCACCGCTCAGCAGCTCGCCCTGATCCCGCTCCTCGTCTGCGAAGTCCGACATGTCCTCACCCCATCGTGAACGAACCGACCGATCATTCGGTAGCCTGCCGGACGCCGACGGCTAAAGCAATGACTCGAACGAGTGAGCGGTGGTCCCGACCGCCCCGACGCGCGGGAAAGGCCGGTCCGCATCTCGGTCGCCGCCCGGGTCCGGCGGTGGTTCACTGGCCGCATGCCGCTCGCCGACTACGGGGTGCTGTGCGGAACGCTGCACCGCCACTTCCGCGACGAACCCGATGCGCAGGGCCGCTGGTCCCACGTCAACCTGGAGGTCGACGCCCCCGAGGGCCGCTACCGCTGCGCCGTCGACGTCGACAGCAAGCACCCCGCCGTCGGCGTGCAGTGGAAGGTCCTCACCCTGGCCGCCTCGGTGCTCGAACCGGCCTCCGCGCTGCCGCCGGGCCACCACGACCTCGCCCGCACCTCCGGATCGGGCGCCATCGACTTCCAGCGCCACCCCGCGCTCGCCGACCGGGCCGGCTGCGTGCTCGCCCGGCTCCGCCCGCTCCTCGGCCGGCTCAGCCCCCCGCACCCCTGGATCTCGGGCTCCTGCCTCGAAGCCTCCGAGGCCCTGGAGCCCCTCCTCGTGCCCGGCCGGCCCGTCATGGTCTTCGGGGAGTCCTTCGACCACGGCGGCCCCGGCATGCGCCACGTCCACCAGAACCAGGGCTCGCCGTACGACAGCCGGTGGTGGCCGCAGAACGGGATCTGGCAGGACGGTGCGACGATGACCCGAAGGGAAGACGGCTGGTACGACGTCTTCCTCTCCAAGTTCTCCACGCAGGCCGACCGGACCGGCCCCGACGGCCACCCCGAGTGATCCGCTCCCCCTCCTGCCTCAGTGGGCGGCGTCCGCCTCCGTGGCCACGGCCTTCGCCCAGCGGTAGTCCGCCTTGCCGCTCGGGGAGCGCTGGATCGCGGGTGTGACGACGAGCTGGCGCGGGATCTTGTACCCCGCCAGCCGGGTGCGGCAATGGGCCCGGATCTCCTCCAGCGTCGGCTCGGCCGCCCCCGCGCGCAGCTGGACCACCGCCGCCACGTGGCTGCCCCACGTCGGGTCCGCCACCCCCGCCACCAAGGCGTCGTACACGTCCGGGTGTGACTTCAACGCCTGCTCCACCTCCTCCGGGTAGACCTTCTCGCCTCCGGTGTTGATGCACTGGGAGCCGCGCCCCAGCACGGTGACGATCCCGCTCTCGTCCACCGTCGCCATGTCGCCGAGCAGCACCCACCGCTCCTCGCCCTTGCGGAAGAAGGTCTCGGCCGTCTTCACCGGGTCGTTGTAGTAGCCGAGCGGTACGTGCCCGCGCTGCGCCAGACGCCCCGGCCGGCCCACCGGCACCGGCTCGTGCGTGACCGAATCCACCACCTGCGTACGGTCGTTGACCTCCAGCCGGAACCCCTTTTCGGGGCCGGAGTCGTCGGCCGCCCGGCCGTTGGAACCGGACTCCGAGGAACCGAAGTTGTTCAGCAGCACCACGTGCGGCACCAGCCGCTGGAATTCGGCCCGGACCGTCTCCGACATGATCGCCCCGGACGAGGAGACGCTGAACAGCGACGACAGGTCGGTGCCCTTGAGCGGGCCGTTCAACGCGTCGATCAGCGGCCTCAGCATCGCGTCGCCCACCAGGGACACGCTGGAGACCTTCTCCTTCTCGATCGTGCGCAGCACTTCCTCGGGCGCGTACTTGCGGTGGATGACCACCCGCTGGCCGTAGTTGAAGGCGATGAACGAGGTCAGGGTCGACGTGCCGTGCATCAGCGGCGGCGCGGGGAAGAACGTGAGGCCGGCGCCGCGCGCCGCGACCCGCTCGGCCAGCTCCTGCGGGCGCTTCACCGGTTCGCCGGACGGCTCGCCGCCGAACAGGCCTGCGAAGAAGAGGTCTTCGGCCCGCCACATGACGCCCTTGGGCATCCCGGTGGTGCCGCCGGTGTAGATGATGAACAGGTCGTCGGAGGAGCGGGGCGCGAAGCCGCGCTCCGGGGAGCCGGCCGCCTCCGCGTCCGCGTACGCCACGGGCGCGATCGCGGGCTCAGGTGCGCCCTCGGGGACCTCGCCGACCCGGATCAGGTGTCGCAGCCTGGTCGTCTGCGGGAGCGCGGCGGCCACCCGCTCGGTGAACTCGCCCTCGAAGACGAGTGCGGCGAGGTCGGCGTCGTTGTAGAGGTAGACCAACTCCTCCTCGACGTAGCGGTAGTTGACGTTCACCGGCACCAGACGCGCCTTGAGGCAGGCCAGGACGGTCTGGAGGTACTCGACCCCGTTGTACAGGTGCAGCCCGAGGTGCTCGCCGGGCGTCAGCCCGCTGTCGAGGAGGTGGTGTGCGAGGCGGTTAGCCGCCGCGTCCAGTTCCGCGTACGTCAGGCGGCGCTCGGCGCCGGTCCCGGGGTGGTCCACGTAGACGAGGGCCTCCCGGTCGGGGACGACGTCGACGACCGACTCGAACAGGTCGGCAAGGTTGTACTCCACCGTTCCTCCTGGCCCGAAAGTGTCCACGGCTGACCCCATGGTCGGCCCGGCTCGGCGGTCATTAGAGCGCCGGGACGGTCAACTGGGAAGGTGCGCACCAAGAAAACTGACTGTGTGTCAGAAAACTCTTGAACTGCATCCCTCCCTCCTGCAACCTGTTCTAGGTCTTCAGACGGGAGGACGGCAATGGGTGGGACGGAACACCTGACCGTGGAACGCCACGGCGCCACGCTGGTGCTCACCATGAACAGGCCGGAGGCGAAGAACGCGCTCTCGCTGCCACTGCTGGTCGGGCTGTACGACGGCTGGCTGGAAGCCGACGCCGACGACGCCATCCGCTCGGTGGTCCTGACCGGTGCGGGCGGGGACTTCTGCGCGGGCATGGACCTCAAGGCGCTTGCCGGGCGGGGGATGGCGGGCGACCAGTACCGGGACCGGCTCGACGCCGACCCCGACCTGCACTGGAAGGCGATGCTCCGCCACCACCGGCCGCGGAAGCCGGTGATCGCGGCGGTGGAGGGGTACTGCGTGGCCGGCGGCACGGAGATCCTCCAGGGGACCGACATCAGGATCGCGGGGGAAGGGGCCACGTTCGGGCTGTTCGAGGTCAAGCGGGGCCTGTTCCCGATCGGCGGCTCGACGGTACGGCTGCCACGGCAGGTCCCGCGCACGCACGCGCTGGAGATGCTGCTGACCGGCCGGCCGTACTCGGCGGCGGAGGCGGCGCGGATCGGCCTGATCGGGCGGGTGGTAGCGGACGGCACCGCGCTGGAGCAGGCCCTGGAGACCGCCGAGCGGATCAACGCGTGCGGACCGCTGGCGGTGGAGGCGGTGAAGGCCTCGGTGTACGAAACGGCGGAGATGACGGAGACGGAGGGGCTGGCCGCCGAACTGATCCGGGGATGGCCGGTCTTCGCCACGGCGGACGCGAAGGAGGGCGCCCGTGCGTTCGCGGAGAAGCGCCCGCCGCGGTACCACCGCGCGTAACGCTGCGCGGTACGGGACGGCGGGCCGCCGGCGGGCAGGTCCCCCCGGCGGCCCGGTGCCCGGCGGGCTCCCGGCCCGGGCGGCCGGGTTCCGACGACGCACCGGCCCGAACCAGGAGGGGAGCGCGCTCTGACCGATCACCGCCGGCATCGCCCCGGGCGCACCAGTCGGCCGGCGGACGGCCCGATCGGACGGCCCGGCCGGCGCCGCCCACCAGGACCGGGCCTGACCGGTCCCGCCGACCCACGGCAGCGGCGGGCCAGACGGTCGGCCGACGGGCCGAGCCGGATGGCGGGGCACACGGCTCCCGGGAACGACCGGACGGCTGCCGGAACGCCGGCCGACCGGCAGCAATGCCTGACCGAAGCGAACCGCCGGCCCCGGTCGACCGGCAGGAGTGCCCGAACGGGGCCCACGGCGGATCGACCGACCCTGCTTGACCTGCCCGGTCCGTCAGACCCCGCCGCCCCGGCCGACCGGCCCCGGGCCGGGTGTTACTCGTCGTGCCATCAGATAGGAGCCCGCACATGACCGCAGCCGCAGAAGCCGCCGCGTCGCCGCCCGGGGTGCTGCGTGCGCCCCTGGTGGTCGAGTTCCCGTTCACACGGTCCCTCGGGCCCGTGCAGAGCGCCTTCCTCACGGGCCTGCGCGAGAGCGTCGTGCTGGGTGTGCGGACCACCGCCGGCCAGGTGATGGTCCCGCCCGTCGAGTACGACCCCGTCACCGCCGAAGAGATCCGCGAACTGGTCCAGGTCGCCGCCACCGGCACCGTCACCACCTGGGCCTGGAACGGCCATCCGCGCCCCCACCAGCCCCTCGACCGCCCCTTCGCCTGGGTCCTGGTCAGGCTCGACGGCGCCGACACCGCCCTCCTGCACGCCCTCGACGCGCCCGGTCCCGACGCCGTCCGCACCGGAATGCGCGTCCGCATCCGCTGGGCGGCCGAACGCACCGGAGCCATCACCGACATCGCCTGCTTCGAGCCGCACGAGGGCGAGGAGCCCACGGACCCCGAAACCGCCCCCCGAGCCGCCCCCCACGACGGGACGTTCGCGGCCCCCGTCACCGGCATCATCGCCGAGGCCCGGCTCGACTACACCTACAGCCCCGGACGCGCCCAGACCGCGTACATCAACGCCCTCTCCGAGCGGCGGACCATCGGCGAGCGCTGCCCCTCCTGCCACAAGGTGTACGTGCCCCCGCGCGGCGCCTGCCCCACCTGCGGCGTCGCCACCACCGACCGGGTCGAGGTCGGCCCGGCCGGCACCGTCACCACGTACTGCGTCGTCAACATCAAAGCCCGCAACCTCGACATCGAAGTCCCCTACGTCTACGCCCACATCGCCCTCGACGGCGCCGGCCTCGCCCTGCACGGCCGGATCGGCGGCATCCCCTACGACCAGGTCCGCATGGGCCTGCGCGTCGAACCGGTGTGGACCGAAGGCGGCCGGTACCCCGACCACTACCGCCCCACCGGCGAACCGGACGCGGACTACGACGCGTACAAGGAGCTCATCTGATGGCCACGCCCCACAGGTACGCCCGCGAGGTCGCGGTCGTCGCCTTCGCGCAGAGCGACCACCGGCGCCGCACCGACGAACTCAGCGAAGTCGAGATGGTCATGCCGGTCCTCCACCAGGTGCTGGCCCGGACCGGCCTCAAGACCGGCGAGATCGGCTTCACCTGCTCAGGCTCCAGCGACTACCTGGCCGGCCGGGCCTTCTCCTTCACCATGACCCTCGACGGCGTCGGCGCCTGGCCGCCCATCTCCGAGTCCCACGTCGAGATGGACGGCGCCTGGGCCCTCTACGAGGCCTGGGTCAAGATCCAGACCGGAGAGGCCGACACCGCGCTCGTCTACGCGTACGGGAAGTCCTCGCCCGGACCGGTACGCGACGTCCTCACCCGCCAGCTCGACCCCTACTACCTCGCCCCCCTCTGGCCCGACTCGGTCGCCCTGGCCGCCCTCCAGGCCCAGGCGCTGATCGACGCGGGCGAGACCGACGAGCCGGCCCTCGCCGCCATCGGCGCCCGCAGCCGGGCCTCCGCCGCTGCCGGCAACCCGCACGCCCAGCTCACCGGCGCCGTTCCGCAGGGCGACTACCAGGTCCGGCCGCTGCGCACTGGCGACTGCCCGCCCATCGGCGACGGCGCCGCCGCCGTCATCCTGGCGGCGGGCGACACCGCACGCCGGCTGTGCGAGCGGCCGGCCTGGATCACCGGCATCGACCACCGGATCGAAGCGCACGCCCTGGGACTGCGCGACCTCACCGACTCTCCCTCGACCCGCACCGCCGCCGAACACGCGGGCCTCTTCGAAGCCCCCGTGGACACGGCGGAACTGCACGCCCCCTTCTCCTCCCAGGAGGTGGTGCTCCGCAAGGCACTCGGGCTCGACGACGGCGTGGCCGTCAACCCGTCCGGCGGGGCCCTCGCAGCCAACCCGATCATGGCGGCCGGCCTGATCCGCATCGGCGAAGCCGCCGCACGCATCCACCGCGGCGCCTCCGACCGGGCCGTCGCGCACGCCACCTCCGGCCCCTGCCTCCAGCAGAACCTGGTCGCCGTCCTGGAAGGGGACCGAGCATGAGCAAGGCCGCGACATCGAAGGAGAGCGTGGCCGTCGTCGGCATCGGCCAGACCAAGCACGTCGCCGCCCGGCACGACGTCTCCCTCGCCGGACTGGTCCGCGAGGCCGCGGTGCGCGCCCTCGCCGACGCAGAACTGACCTGGGCGGACATCGACGCCGTCGTCATCGGGAAGGCCCCCGACTTCTTCGAGGGGGTGATGATGCCGGAGCTGTACCTGGCGGACGCCCTCGGCGCGGTCGGCAAACCGATGCTCCGCGTCCACACGGCCGGATCCGTAGGAGGGTCCACCGCGCTCGTCGCCGCCAACCTGGTGGCGGCCCGCGTGCACCGCACCGTCTTGACCCTGGCCTTCGAGAAGCAGTCCGAATCCAACGCCATGTGGGGCCTCTCGCTCCCGGTGCCCTTCCAACAGCCCCTGCTGGCGGGGGCGGGCGGGTTCTTCGCACCGCACGTACGCGCGTACATGCGCCGCACCGGCGCGCCCGACACGGTGGGTTCGCTCGTCGCGTACAAGGACCGGCGCAACGCGCTGAAGAACCCCTACGCGCACTTGCACGAGCACGACATCACGCTGGAGAAGGTCCAGGCCTCACCGATGCTGTGGGACCCGATCCGGTACTCGGAGACCTGCCCCTCCTCCGACGGTGCCTGTGCGATGGTGCTCACCGACCGGGCGGGCGCGGCCCGTTCGCCCCGGCCTCCGGCGTGGGTGCACGGCGGGGCGATGCGCAGCGAGCCGACCCTCTTCGCCGGCAAGGACTTCGTGTCCCCGCAGGCGGGCAAGGACTGCGCGGCGGACGTGTACCGGCAGGCGGGGATCACGGACCCGCGCCGGGAGATCGACGCGGTGGAGATGTACGTACCGTTCTCCTGGTACGAGCCGATGTGGCTGGAGAACCTGGGCTTCGCCGAGGAGGGCGAGGGCTGGAAGCTCACCGAGGCCGGGGTCACCGAACTCGACGGCGACCTGCCCGTCAACCCGTCGGGCGGTGTCCTGTCGACCAACCCCATCGGCGCATCCGGCATGATCCGCTTCGCCGAGGCGGCGCTCCAAGTACGGGGCCGGGCGGGCGAACACCAGATCGCGGGCGCCCGCCGGGCCCTCGGGCACGCGTACGGCGGCGGGGCCCAGTTCTTCGCGATGTGGCTGGTGGGGGCCGAACCGCCCGCCTCCTGAGCGCCGGCCGGGCGGACGGGACCGGTCGCGGCCGGGACGCCGGGGGCCTGTGCGGCACCCGCCCGCGTGGTTAACCTGGCCCTCGGACGACGTACCGGGAGGAGCACGCACGTGGCCGAGAGCATGACTTCGCAGGCCCCCGCCGGCTGGGGCAAGCCGGACCTGGACCTCAGCGGGGCGCACTGGCGGTCGAGCAGCCGGGGAGCGGGGGATGTCCAGATCGCCTTCGTGGAGGGGTTCATCGCGATGCGCAACGGCGAGCGGCCCGACAGCCCCTCGCTGATCTTCGCGCCCGATGAGTGGCGCAAGTTCGTCCTGGACGCCCGGGGCGGGGAGTTCGACCTCACCTGACGCCGGGGCAGCCGGTGCGGGTGTCGGTGCGGGCGCGGCCGGACCCGCACCGGGACGGCCAGGACGACCGGCCGCCGTAGGGCGGCCGCGTCACCGTCCCGGCAACCCGGTGCTCCTGACGTCCCCGGCCTGCCCGGTCCGCCCGGGTGCGCGCCGGAGCCGTTCGCCGGCGCATCAGGACGTAGGAACCCGCCGGCGGGCCGGGCCCAGTGGCCGCACGGACGAGATCGCCGGGCGGTCGACCCGAGCGGGCGGCCGCCCCTGGTGCCCTCCTGCCCCGCCCCCTCGGACCCCTCCCCCCCCCACGGGCTCCCCTCCGACCCTCCGACCCTCCGACCCGGCGGCCCGGGCCGCGTGGCCGAGGCCGGACCGGACCCCGACGCTCGATCCGGGTACCCGGTGCCCGGATCACTGATCGACTGGTTCGCCGAGGGCGCGGCGACGCTGGTGGAACCGTTCCGTACGCCCGGCCCCGACGTCCCGGTGTGGACCTGGGTCCTCCGAACGGACCAGCGGCTGCCGACTGCGGATGCAGCCGATCGAGCCCGCCCTGCACCGGTGGGACGCGGAGGCCGTGACGGGACACCGGAGCCCGTGCCCACCGGAGCCCGGGCCCACCGGCCCGGTGGACGTCGAAGCCGCCGGGACGGCCTCGGAGCCGATGCCCTTCCTCTGGCAGCGGCTTCCCCGCCTCCGCGCTGACGGTCACCGGTGACCTCGGCCGCCCTCGGCCACTGCTTCGAGCTGGTCCCGCCCGTCCACGGGGCCCGCCGCCCGCCGCAGGCCCCCCGCCCCGGTCCCGCCTCCCGCTCCCGCCCCCGCGGTGGAAGCGGGGCCCCGGGCCGGAAAACGCGGTCGGCCACGTACCATGGCGGCATGTCCTTCCTCCGCCGCCACCGCGCCGCCACACCCGCCGGCCCGGACTTCGACGTCCTGGCCATGGACCCGGGGGACTGGCCGGGCAACCTCGGGGCCGGGCTGCTCCCCGCCCCCGACGGCAGCTGCCAGGGCGTCTTCCTGCGCTACGACCTCTTCGGCGGCCGCGGCCCCGCGATGATCATCGGCAACCTCCCCGAGGGCTCCCCGGCCCGCGAGCTCGCCGACAAGCAGGTGCCCTTCGAGGTGGCCCAGCTCCTGGACGCCTTGGAGAACGACGAGGAGGTCGAGGTCACCGGGGTCGAGGACTGCCCCGTCATGCAGGGCGACAACCTCCTCATCGTGCGGAAGGTCAAGCTCTCCGAGGGCCGCATCAGCTGCGTGCAGTTCGACCGCAGCGACAACGTGCTGGTCACCATCGCCAGCTGGGACCGCCCCATCACCGATGACCTGTACGCCCTGCTCAAGCCCCTCCCGGCGGAGCTCTTCCAGCAGGGCTAGGCACCTGCGCCTACGCGTCCGCGATGTCGTTCGCCGCCACGTAGCCGAACGTCATCGCGGGGCCGATCGTCGATCCGGCGCCCGCGTAGCTGTGCCCCATCACCGCCGCGCTGGCGTTGCCCGCCGCCCACAGGCCCCGGATCACCGACCCGTCCGGGCGCAGCGCCCGGGCCCGCGCGTCCGTGACGATGCCGCCCTTCGTGCCCAGGTCCCCCGGGACGATCTTGAAGGCGTAGAACGGCGGCACCCAGACCGGCGCCAGGCACGAGTTCGGCTGGACGTTCGGATCCGTGTAGTAGTGGTCGTACGCCGTGTCACCGCGGTGGAAGTCCGGGTCCGACCCGTTCCACGCCTGCGCGTTGAAGCGGCCCAGCGTCGCCCGCAGCGCGGCGGCCGGCACCCCGATCTGCCCGGCGAGCGCGTCCCACGTCCACGCCTTCTTCGCGGCCCCCGCCTCGTACCAGGCGTCCGGGAAGGCCAGCGTCGGAAGGACGTCCTTGAAGAGGTACCGGTTGCGGTAGTTCTGGTCCACGATCAGCCAGGCCGGAATGTGCGAGCCGGTCGCGCCCCGGTCCTTCTCGTACATCACGTGCACCACGTCGCTGTACGGGGCGGCCTCGTTGACGAACCGCGTGCCGTTCGCGTTCACCATCAGCCCGCCCGGAAGGGTCCGCTCCGCCAGGCAGAAGTACGGCTCTCCGGGCAGCGGGATCGAAGGCCCCCACCAGGCGTCCTCCATCAGCGCGAGCGCCGCCCCGGCCCGCTGGCCCGCCCGGATGCCGTCGCCCGTGTTCTCCTTCGCCCCCACCGACCACTGGGTGCCGATCGGCTGCTGCTGGTACTGCGCCCGCATCGCCGCGTTGTGCTCGAATCCGCCGGAGCCGATGACCACCCCCTTGCGGGCCCGCACGACGCCCCGGGCGCCGTCCTTCTCCACGACCACCCCGGTGACCGCCCCGCCCTCCTGCACCAGATCCACCAGCGGACTGTTCAGCCATACCGGCACCCCCGCCCGCATCAGGCCCGCCCGTAGCCCCGCGGCCAGCGCCTGGCCCATGGTCAGCGGCTTCTCCCCGCGCAGCGCCGCCTTCGCGCCGCGCGCCAGGCACTCCGTGGACACCGCCAGTCCCTTCGCGGTGACCGCCGCGAGGTTGAGCCACTTGTAGTCCTGGCTGAACACCACCATCCCGGCGGGCACCGCCATGTACGCCGGGTTGAGGCGGGCCAGTTCGGCGCCCAGCACGTTCCCGTCGATCTGGTCGGGCTCGACGGAGCGCCCGTTCGGCAGACCGCCGGGCAGGTTCGGGTAGTAGTCGCTGTAGCCGTCCATGAAGCGGAACTTCAACGGGCTGTTGGCCATGACGAAGTCCAGCATCCGGGGGCCGTTGGCGAGGAACGCCCGCTGCCGGTCGGCCGGTACGTCGGGACCGACGACCGCCGCCAGGTACGCCGAAGCCTTCTCCGGGGTGTCCGGCACGCCCGCCCCGAGGATGACGGAGTTGTTCGGCAGCCAGATCCCCGCGCCGGATCGGGCCGCGGAGCCGCCGAACGTCGGGGCCTTCTCCACCACCAGCACGCTGAGCCCGCGCCCCGCGGCGGTGAGCGCGGCGGTCATCCCGGACGCCCCCGACCCGACCACGACGACGTCGTACTCGCCGAGCGGGACCCCGTCGGGGCCGGCGGCGGCCGAGGCCCGCGCGGCGGCGGCCGGCAGCACGGTGGCGGCGAGCACCCCGGCGGCGGTACCGGCGAGGACCGTCCGGCGGGCCGGGAAAGGAGCGCGTGCGTGGTCGGACCGTGCGGACATGGCGGGCTCCGGGGGAGTGAGGACGGGGCGACGGCTCCGGCACGTCTGATGCCGGGTCAGAAAACTGTTCGCAGGATCATGTGATGTCAAGGCATCCGACGCCGCCGCCCCGGTACGTGCCCGGTACGCGCCGAAGCGAGACCCCGTGGCGGTGGGAGCCACGGGGCCTCGCGTACGGGGGACGGTGTGTCAGCGGGTGCCGACCACCGCCCGGACCGCCCTGCGGGCCATCCCGCAGTCGTCGTGCAGCCGGCGAAGCAGCAGCCGCTGCTCCTCACCCGAGGACAGGGCGCCCGCGGGCAGCGGCTGCATCGGGGCGGTCGCCGTCATAGAGCGCTGCACCGCCGTCTCGGACATCCGGATCTCCCGGGTCAGGATCAGCATCAGGTTCACCAGGAACGCGTCCCTGACCGCCGGCCCCTGCTGCTGCGCCATCCGGCTGATCTGGCCGCGCGCCGCCGGGGCGTCGCCCAGTACCGTCCACAGCGTGGCCAGGTCGTAGCCGGGCAGGTACCAGCCCGCGTGCTCCCAGTCGAGCAGTACGGGCCCGGCCGGGGAGAGCAGCAGGTTCGACAGCAGGGCGTCACCGTGGTTGAACTGCCACGGCGTCCCGGCCAGCTTGAGGCCGTGCAGCAGCTTCTGCAGGTCGCCGAAGTCGCGGTCGGTCAGCATCCCCAACTGGTGGTCGCGGGCGATCCGCCGGGTGTAGTCCAGCGGGTGCCCGAACAGCTCGGCCGACGGCCGCCACTGGTTCACCCGGCACACCGCCCCCAGCGCCGTCCGTACGTCTGCCCGCGGCGGAGCCTCCACGGGGTGCCGCTGCAGGGCCGCCACCCGGCCCGCCATCCGCTCGACGACCAGGACGCAGTTCTCCGGGTCGGCGGCGATCAGCCGGGGCACCCGGACCGGCGGACGGTGCCGGACGAAGGCCCGGTACGCAGCTATTTCGTGCCGGTACCGCTCGCGCCACTCGGGCGAATGGTCCAGTAAGACCTTCGCGACGGCGGTCATCCGTCCCGTCGTCCCCACCAGCAGGACCGACCGGCCGCTGCGCCGCAGGACCTGTACGGGCGCGAACTCCGGACAGATCCGCTGCACCGAGGCGAGCGCCGTGCGCAGTTGGGCGCCCTGCGGCCCGGACAGGTCGATTCTTCCGCTGGGCGGCTGGGTCCCGGTCCCCGGCATCCGCCGGGCCCGTACGGCGCCCTGCGCCGGGGCGGCCGGCCGGCCGGGTTCGAGGTAGGGGCCGCCGCCCGCCTGGAGCGTGCGGTGCGGCCGGACCGGGGCGGACACGGAGGACGTTGCTGCGTACATGGCGTTTACGGTTCCCTTCGTGCGCCGACGAGTTGCGTACGCCGCCCCGCCGGATCCCGTACTTCACCCTGGGGAGTTCCGCCGGGGGCCGGGTCGGGGAGGCGCATTCCTACATGACACCCCGCCGTGGGTGGCACACCATCTGGCGGACCCTGGCGAACCCTGGCGAATAGTCGCTGGGCATCTGACGGCGGGCTACTGTCAACTCAGCCGAGAACCTGGGGGCTTGACGTGAGCAAAGGTCCAAACACCCGTCTGAACGACCTGTTCGGCCTGGCCGGCTGGTCCAAGGGCGAACTGGCGAGGATGGTCAACCGGCAGGCGGCCGCCATGGGCCACCACCAGCTGGCCACCGACACCTCGCGGGTGCGGCGCTGGATCGACATGGGGGAGACCCCGCGCGAACCGGTGCCCACGGTACTGGCAGCACTGTTCACCGAGCGGCTCGGTCGTGTCGTGACCATCGAGGACCTCGGGTTCGTACGGCAGCGGCGCACCGCGAAGCGGCAGCCGGAGGGGGCGCAGGAGAACCCCGACGGAGTGCCATGGGCGCCCGAACGCACAGCCGCGGTCCTCACCGAATTCACGGGAATGGACCTCATGCTCAACCGTCGCGGTCTGATGGGCGCGGGAGCCGCGCTCACCGCCGGCTCAGCCCTCAGCAACGCCATGTACGACTGGCTGCACACCGACCCCGCCACCGCCAAGGAGGCCGACCGCTTCGGCGGGGGCGCCCACCAGGCCGACCCGGCCGGCTACGACCGCTACGAGGCGGCCCCGATCGGCTCCCAGGAGATCGATGCCCTGGAGCGCTCCGTCGAGGTCTTCCGCGCCTGGGACGCTTCCAGGGGCGGCGGACTCCAGCGCAAGGCCGTCGTGGGCCAGCTCAACGAGGTGGGTGGAATGCTCGCCTACCACCACCCCGACCACCTCCAGCGCCGGCTGTGGGGAGTGGCCGCGAACCTGGCGGTGCTCGCCGGCTGGATGTCCCACGACGTCGGCCTCGAACCCACCGCACAGAAGTACTTCGTCATCGCCGCGCACGCCGCACGCGAGGGCGGCGACCGCCCGAGGGCCGGCGAGGCGCTGTCGCGGGCGGCCCGCCAGATGGTGCACCTGGGCAAGCCCAACGAGGCCCTGGACCTGATGAAGCTGGCGAAGTCCGGCTCCGGCGAGGAGACCCTGCCGCGCACCCGCGCCATGCTCCAGACCATCGAGGCCTGGGCACAGGCCGCCATGGGCAAGGGCCAGGCGATGCGCCGCACGCTGGGCGAGGCCGAGGACCTGTTCGTCTCGGACAAGGGCGATGTCCCGCCGCCCTCGTGGATGCAGCACTTCGACGAGGCCGACCTGCACGGGATGCAGGCGCTGGCCTTCCGGACGCTGGCCGACCACGACCCCACGGCAGCGCCGATCGCCCAGCGCCACGCCAAGGAGGCGCTGCGGCTGCGCGCCCAGGGGCACCAGCGCTCGCAGATCTTCGACTACATCTCCATGGCCTCGGCCTGCTTCATCGCCGACGACCCGGAACAGGCGGACCGGTACGCCCGTCTCGCGCTGGTGTCGATGAACGAGACCTCCTCGCACCGGACGTGGGACCGGCTGCGCGAGATGTACCGGCTCACCGGCCAGTACTCCGGCTACGCGCGCATCGAGGACCTGCGCGAGGAGATCAAGCTGGCCCTACCGGACACCCCGAAGGCGGCGAGCCACGTGTGACCGGAGCCAGGTGTGACCGGGCCAAGGTCCGAACCGGGAAGGGCCGCGCCCGGCGGCGCGGCCCGTGCATCCTCGTCGTCCGTTCTCCGTGGTCAGGGGGCGGGGCCGGAGGGCGCGGTCAGAGGCCGATCCGGGCCACGAGCACGCAGGCGTCGTCCTCGCGCTCGTTGTCCCCGAACTCCTCGGTCACGATGCGTACGCACTCCTGTGCCGACCGCGCCGTCGAGAACCTCGGTGCGAGCGCGAGCAGCCGCTCGGTACCGTCCGCCCGGCTGAACTCGATGCTGCGCGGGGTCAGTCCGTCCGTGTGCAGGACCACCACGTCGCCCGCTTCCAGGCGTTCCTCGGCCTGGCCGTACACCGCCCCGGAGGTCGCCCCCAGCAGTACGCCCTCCGGCGGCTGGAGCGAGCGGCCCTGGCCGTCGCGGAACAGCAGTGGCGCCGGGTGGCCGGCCTGTGCCCAGGACAGCACGCGACGGGCGGGATCGTAACGGCAGCAGACGGCCGAACCGAGGGCCGGCTGGACGGAGCTCTCCAGGAGTTGGTTGAGCCAGCCCATCAACGGGCCGGGTTCGATGCCGGCCATGGCCATCCCCCGCAGGGCGCCGAGCATCATCGCCATCCCGGAGGTGGCGGTCACGCCGTGGCCGGTCAGGTCACCGACCGTCAGCAGCGAGCGGCCGTCGCTCAGTTCGAGCGCGTCGTACCAGTCCCCGCCGATCAGCGCGCTGGTGGCGGAGGGCATGTAGTACGCGGCCACGTCCAGGGCGCCGGTGCTGTCGTGCGGGAACCGCAGGGAGCCGCGCCACGGGGGGAGCACGGCCTCCTGCAGCTCGACCGCCAGCCGGTGCTCGGTCTGCGCGATCTCCCGGTGGCGCTGGAGCGAGTCCCGGGACTCGCGCACCGCGCGCTGGCTGCGGCGCAGTTCGCTCACGTCCCGCAACACGGCCCACATCGATGCCGTGCAGCCGTCGGAGTCGAGTACCGGCTCGCCCCTCATGTGCAGCGTACGGACCCGCCCGTCGGCCCGGACGATGCGGAACTCGCCGTCTATGGGCTTGCCGTCCACCAGGCAGTCGGTGACCATCGCGGTGAGCAGCGGCTGGTCCTCGGAGAACAGGGTCGAACCCAGTTCGTCCAAGGGCAGCGCACCGGCCTCGGGCGACCGGCCGAAGATCTGGAAGAGTTCCTCGGACCAGGTCACCTCGTCCGTGAGCAGGTTCCACTCGGCGCTGCCGACCCGGGTCGGGCGGTCCTCGACCGTGGTCTCGGGAGCCGCCGCCGGCGCCGCGACGGGCTGCTGCGGCGTGGGCGGCAGGCCCTCCTTGAGCTGACCGAGGTGCTGGCCCAGGTCGTCGAGGTGGTGGACGGCGAGATCGCACAACGCGCGCTGCCAGCGGCCCTGGGCGTCGTCGTCGTCCGCGACGGTGTCGCGGCGCACGGCGTCCACTTCGCCCCGCAGCCGCCGGGTCTGTGAAATCAGTGCGTCCACCGACCCCGGCTCGGGCGGCTGCGCGGGACGGTCCGCGAACAGGTGGGACGGCATGAGAACTCCGATACAGGCGCGGCACGGCCATGAAGGAAGGACCGGTTACGACTGTTGCACAGGCCGGAACGGCCTGTAAGGCGTTTGGCAACATCCGCAACATGGTTGCTCAAGGCATATGCCGCAGGCCTTCGGGGCCTCCTTCGTGTGTACGAATGTTTCCGGTCACGGCGGTCGGGAACCGTCGTGGAGCTACACCACCAGCGGCACGGGGTGGATCTCGTTCGCCGGGTGCCCGGTCCGCTCGTGGATGCGCTGCACCGCCTCGGCCGTCGGCGCCTCCGACAGGCAGTACACCGTGCCCGACTCCGGGTCGGCCCAGGCCTGCTTGAAGTGCACGCCTTCCTCGCCCTCGATCGCCTGGTCCGCGCGGTGGGCCTCCATCAGCGCCTCCGCGGTGATGCCCTTCATGCCGGTGTGGACGTCCATGAACGTGGCCATCGCCCCACACCTCCTCGCTGTTGCGGTCGTCTCCGGCCCCTGCATCTTCCATCGTCCACCTGCGGCCGGAAAACCGCCGTCCGGCCGCGCGAAGTCGAGCGTACGCGCGAGGGGTACGAGCCCCCGGAGTGCTTCAAGTGCCTCCCGGCGCCGGTCATCACCCGACGGCGGGACCGCTCGAACGAAGGACCCCGCCCGCCGCGATCGCTTCCCACCCCACCCCCTGATCGCTACCCTACGTGTCGGTAATCAACGGGGGGTCCACTCAGGTGGACCGCGCGCGGGGTGGGGGACAAGAAGACATGAGCGGGCACAGCCCCACCTCCGACCGGAGCCGGCGCTCCTTCCTCACGCACCTCGTCGCGGCCCCGACCCTCGCCCTCGTCACCCGGGCCGGGGCGGACGCCCTGGCCCCGCAGCCCGCCGACGCCGCGGTGCCGACGCTTCCCGCCCTCGCCGACCTGGTGGACCTCGGAGACCTGTTCATCCTGGCGGGCGCCCCCACCGCCGCGCTGCTCGCCCTCGCCGTCGAAGCGGACGGGACCATCCGCTTCCGGCTGCCGCGCGAGGAGGTCGGCCAGGGCCTGACCACGGCCGTCGCCGTCCTCGTCGCCGAGGAGCTCGACGCACCGCTGACCGCCGTACGCGTCGAACTCGACGACGCGCGTCCCGAGTTGCTGTTCAACCAGCTCACCGGCTCCTCCAACTCCATCCGCTCCCTGTACGGGCCGGTCCGGCAGACCGCCGCCACCGCCCGGGCCCGGCTGGTCGCGGCCGCAGCCGCCCGCTGGAGACTCACCCCCTCCGCCCTGACCACCGCGAACGGCGTCGTCCGGGCCCCCGACGGCCGTACCGCCGACTACGGGAGCCTCGCGGAGGCCGCCGCGGACCCCGCCCTCCCGGTCCTCGGCTCCGCCCCGAAGCCGGCGGCCCAACACGCCCTCGTGGGGAAGCCCGCCGGCCGGATCGACGCCCGCGCCATGGTCACCGGCGCCCAGCGCTACACCCTCGACCTCGACGTACCCGGTGCCAAGCCCTGCGTCGTGCGCCGCCCGCCCACCCTCGGCGGCAGCGTCCGCGCCGTCGCCAACCGCGCCGCCGTCCAGGCCATGCCCGGAGTCCTGCACGTGGTGACGATCCCGACCGGGGTGGCCGTCGTCGCCGAGACCTTCGGCCAGGCCCTCGACGCCAAGGCCGCGCTCCAGGTCACCTGGGGACCCGGCCCGGCCGACCGGCTCTCGGACGCCCAGGTCCGGGCGAAGCTGCGCGCCGTCAACCCGCCGCCCCTGCTGCCGCCGCTGCTCACCCCGTACGTGGACGCGGAATTCGACTTCGCCTTCGTCAGCCACGCGCCGATGGAGACCAACTCCGCCGTGGCCGACGTGCGCGAGGACCGCGCCGAGATCTGGTCCGGGCTGAAATCGCCGATCGTGGCCCGCGAGAGCATCGCCGCCGACCTCGGACTGCCCCTGGACAAGGTCACCGTGCACGTCGTCCAGGCCGGCGGCTCCTTCGGCCGGCGGCTCTTCTTCGACGCCGCCCTGGAAGCGGCCCGGGTGTCCAAGATCTGCCGCCGCCCGGTACGGCTGATGTGGACCCGTGTCGACGACACCCGCCACGGACGGATGCGGCCCGCCACCCACCACCGGATACGCGCCACCTACGCCCTGGGCGAGGTGCTGAGCTTCGAGCACCGCGTCGCCGCCGCCGAAACCGACTTCCGGCACGGCCTCGGCGAGATCATCACCGCCACCGCGGCCGGCCTGCCCTCGGGGCTCGGCAACGCCACCCTCGCCCAGACGCTCTTCCTCACGACCGTCAAGTCCCCGTACCACTGCGGACTCACCACCCAGACGCTCACCGAGACACCCACCGGAGTCCCCACCGGCTCCTGGCGATCGGTGTACTCCGCCAACACCCGGGGCGCGGAGGAGATCGTGGTCGACGAACTGGCCGCGCGGACCGGCAAGGACCCCTACCGGTTCCGGCGCGCCTTCCTCAAGACCGACGCCCAGCGCGCGGTCCTGGACAAGGCCGCGCAGGAAGGCGAATGGGGACGCCCGATGCCCGCGGGCTGCGCACAGGGCATCGCCTTCCACGAGGAGTACAAGTCCCGTACCGCGTGCCTGGTCGAGATCGACACCCGGGATTCGCGGCACGTCCGGGTCACCAAGGCGGTCGTCGTGGCCGACGTCGGCCTGCCCGTGAACCCGCGGGGTGTGGAGGCCCAGATGATCGGCGGTCTCACCGACGCGATCTCCACCACCCTGCGCGCCGGCCTCCACCTGGACGACGGCCTGCCGTTGGAGGGCAGTTACAGCCAGTTCCACTGGGCGCAGCAGCGGGACACCCCGCGCGACGTAAGGGTCTTCGTCCTCCCGGCGACCGGTACGGAGCCGGGCGGCGCGGGCGAACTCGGCGTACCCGCCGCGGTGGGCGCGATCGCCAACGCGTGGGCCCGCGCCACCGGATCCAAGCCGCGCTCCTTCCCGCTCTCCTTCGACGTCGACTTCACCCCCTACCCGCGCTAGTCCGCCTCCCGCCGCGCCAGCTCAGGAGCCCCGCCGTGCCCTCGCACACCTTCACCGTCAACGGACAGAGCGTGACCGTCGACGCGCCCGACGACCTGCCCCTGCTGTGGGTGCTCCGCGACATGCTGGGCGTGCGCGGGCCGAAGTACGGCTGCGGGGTGGACGTCTGCAAGGCCTGCACCAGCCATCTCGACGGCGCGGACGTCCGACCGTGCGTCGTGCCCGTATCCGCCTGTGCCGGGAAGACGGTCACCACCATCGAGGGGCTGGCCGAGGGGGACAGGCTCCACCCGGTGCAGGAAGCCTGGCTCGAACAGGACGTCTCCCAGTGCGGCTTCTGCCAGCCCGGCCAGATCATGGCGGCGGTCGCCCTGCTGGAGCGCACCGCCACCCCCACGGACGAGGACATCGACGCCATAGCCAACATCTGCCGCTGCGGCACCTACTTCCGCATCCGGGAGGCCATCCGCAGCGCGGCGGCCAAAATGCGCACGGCGTAGTGACGACGGGCCCCGGGCACCGACGGGCCCGCCGACGTCCGGGGCGCCGAAGGGTCCGGGGCGTCCCCCGCCCGACGGCGGCCCCGCGCCACCCGGATCCGGGACACAGCACCGATAGAGGATGGAATGCACGGAAAATGGCTGATCATGCCTGAATGAGGCGTATCAATGCGAAACGCGTGCTGGTGGGTGAGCCGCTCGACACCGCCCGACTGGGCGAGACGCTCCTGCCCAAGCGGCTCGCCCTGCCGATCTTCTGCAGCGACCCGCTGTCCTCGGTGGCTTACGCCACCGAGGAGATCCTGCTGACCCTCGCCCTCGGCGGCGTCGCCCTGCTCCACCTCGCCTGGTACGCGGCCGCCGCCATCGTCTTCCTGCTCGTGGTGGTCGTCGCCTCGTACCGCCAGACCTGCCACGCCTACCCGGGCGGCGGAGGCGCGTACGTCGTCAGCGCGGAGAACCTCGGCCAAACCGCCGCGCTGACCGCCGCCAGCGCGCTGCTGGTCGACTACGTGCTCACTGTCGCGGTGTCCGTCGTCTCCGGCGTCGCCGCCATCACCTCGGCCATCCCCGCCCTCAACGACCACCAAGTCGCCCTCTCGGTCGCCTTCGTGGTGCTGCTCACGCTGATGAACCTGCGCGGCGTACGGGAGTCCGGGCGCGTCTTCGCCGTCCCGACGTACGGCTTCGTCCTCGTCATCTACCTCATGTTCGCGGTCGCCGCGTTCCGGATCGGGACCGGCGACACCATCCGGGCCGAGTCCGCCACGCTCCCGATCACCGCGGACGGGACGTACACCGGGATCGCGCTGGTGTTCCTCGCGATGCGTGCCTTCGCCTCCGGCTGTACGGCACTGACCGGCGTCGAGGCGATCAGCAACGGCGTGCCCGCCTTCCGCAAACCCAAGAGCCGCAACGCCGCCACCACGCTGGCCGCGATGGGCGCCCTGGCGGTGACCATGTTCATGGGCATCACCGTCCTCGCCATGGTCTACGAGGTGCACGTCGCCGCCGACCCCACCGAGCTGGGCCTGCCCCCGGGAACGCCGATGTCGACCGCGCTCGCCCAGATCGGACGGGCCACCTTCGGCGACTGGCACCCGCTCTTCTACCTGCTCCAGGCCGTCACCGCCGGCGTACTCGTCCTCGCCGCGAACACCGCCTTCAACGGCTTCCCGATGCTCGCCTCCATCCTCGCCCGGGACCGGTACGCGCCGCGCCAGCTCTCCAACCGCGGCGACCGGCTCGTCTACTCCAACGGCATCGTGCTGCTCGCCCTCGCCGCGATCGCCCTGATCGTCGCCTTCGACGCCCAGCTGACCCGCCTCATCCAGCTCTACATCATCGGCGTCTTCGTCTCCTTCACCCTCTCCCAGGCCGGGATGGTCCGGCACTGGAGGCGCGAACTGGCCTCGCCCGCCACCCCGAGGGAGGAGCGGATCCACATCCACCGCCGGCTCGCCATCAACGCGGTCGGCGCCACCCTCACCGCACTGGTCCTGGTCATCGTCCTCGTCACCAAGTTCACCCACGGCGCCTGGCTGGTCTGCATCGCCATGCCCGCCCTGTTCCTGGGCATGAAGGGGGTCCGGCGGCACTACGACGCCGTCACGCGACAGGTCGCCGTCCCCGCCGGCGCCCTTCCCCGCATGCCCGCCCGCCACCACGTCCTGGTGCTGGTCTCCTCCGTGCACGCCCCGACGCTCAAGGCGCTCGGCTACGCGCAGGCCCTGCACCCCGACACCCTGACCGCCGTGTCCGTGGCCGCCGACGAGCACGACATGCGGCGGCTGCGCGAGGCGTGGGCGGACCACGCCCCCGGGATCAGCCTCAAGGTGCTGCATTCGCCCTACCGCGAGGTGGTCGGCCCGATGATGGCCCACATCCAGGAGCTGGCGGCCACCGAGGGCGGGGACGTGCTGTCGGTGGTCATCCCGGAATACGTGGTGGGCCACTGGTGGGAGCAGCCGCTGCACAACCAGAACGCGCTGCGGCTCAAGGCGAGGCTGCTGTTCACCCCGGGCGTCGCGGTGATCGACGTGCCGTACCTCCTGGAGTCGGCGCAGGCCGGGGAAACCGGCGGGGCCGGGCTACCGGCCGGGTAGTTCAGCCGGCGGCGTGCTGGAGCACCGCCGCGTGCGCCAGCGCCAGTTCCACGACCTGTGCCGGATCGGACAGCGACCGGCCGGTGAGCCGCTCCAGTCGGCGCAGCCGGTTCGAGACGGTGTTGCGGTGGCAGTACAGGCGCTGCGCGGCGTACGTGGTCGAGCCCCCGCAGGCCAGCCAGGTTCCCAGGGTCGTCAGCAGCACCCGGCGGTCCTCCGGCGGCAGCTCCAGCACCGGGCCCAGCACCACCTTGCGCAGCCGCCCCGCGAGTTCGGCGTCAGAGGCGACCAGCGCCGCCGGGAGCCGTTCGTCCAGGAGCGTGGCGCCCGGGCCACCCGCCGCCGGGGCGGTGTGCAGGGCCAGCTCCGCCAGCCTGCGGGCGCCGGCCAGTTCGGCGGGGGACACCACCACCGGGCTCACCCCGGCCCGCGCGCCGGGCGGCGCGAGGAGCTCCCGTACGGCCTCCAGGGGATGGTGGCCCAGCTCCACCAGCCCGCTCGCGCCACCGGCGCGCACCCGCCACCACACGCGCGGGGCGCCGGCCGCAGCCGGGGCGGGGACCGGGCCGGGAGGGGACCCGCCCGGCCCGGACGCGATCACCGCGAACCGGCCCCGCTCCGGGAGTCCGAGCCGGGCGGCGGCCTCCGCGGCCTCCGCGGCCGTCCCCCCGTTGTCCAACAGCGCGTCGAGGAGGGCCGCCCGGTGCTCCCGGTCCCGGTCGGCGCGCGCGGCGACGGCGTCCCGGTACGCCTCTGACGCGGCGTCCGACATCCGCTCCAGCACCTCCCACAGCTCCGCCGCCGCCGGCAGCAGCCGCGGCAGCGCAGCCCGGTCGTGCGCGGTCACCGCCTCGGTCAGCGCCTGCCACAACGACCGCCCGGCGCGCCGGTATCCGCGCAGCAGGGAATCCAGCGGCAGTCCGCGCTCGGCCGCCTCCGTCCCCTCGGCGCGAGCCGTGTCGGCGCAGGCCCGATCCACCGGCAGCCCCCGGGAGACCCGGGCCAGGCCCGACACGGCCTGCCCCAGCGTGCGGTGGATCCGCTCGTGCAGCCCGGGCCGCCCGATCAGCGCGGCGTACGCGGGGTCCTCGGCCTGCGTCCGGTCGGTGAGCCGGTCCGCCGCCACGGTGATCCGGCGTTCCAAGTCCTCGCGTATCTCCTCGATGAGCCGCTCCATGCCGGGCAGCGTGACACGCGCGGGGGCGCGGTGGGGAGCCCCGGGAACGGCCCGCGTCCCCCGCGGCGTCAGGCACGCCGCCGCGGGCCTTGCCCGTGGCGAGGCGGAATCCGAAAGACCTCACCCGCGCGAACTAGCGCACCCCGGACTCCGGTTGGGGCAGGCCCAGGCCGGCGAACAGGTCCTGCGCGAGGTGCTCGGTGAAGACGGCCGACTCCGTCAGGGCGCGGCGGACCGCGGCCCCGTCGGCGGTGAGTCCGGCCGCCGCCGACCACGCCAGGGCGGCGCACACCGCCGGCAGCACGGGGAACTCGTGCACGGGTATCCCGTAGTCCACCGCCTTGGCGCGATCGAGCAGCGCCCTCCAGCGGTGCCCGGCCGGCGCGGTGGCCTCGACGAAGCCGACGTCACTGTCGAGGAACTCCACCGCCACCACCGGCGCGTCCACGAGCCGGGCCAGCCGCGCCACACCCTGCCGGTCCGCTTCCTCGAACTCCGCGGACCGCCAGCCGGCCACCGCCGGGGCCGACGCCTCGACACCGGTGAAACCTGCGGCTTCCATCAGGTCCGGCAGCCGTCGCGCCGCGGACCGTACGACCAAGGATCCCCCTGAGTTACCCATGCCGACAACGGTACGGCGGCCCACTGACAATCACCGGGAAGTCCGTACCCGCGCAGGGGAACCGCCCGCTCCCACGAGGAAGATCGCGCTTCCCGGGCGCCGGGCGGTGGTTGATCTTATGCTCAGGTTTACGCGAGTCAGCTGGTTTTGTGGCCGGTGAGCGACTTTGATGGGTTTGCCAGCCTCGTCACGGAGCAGGGGGACTCATCATGGGCACCGAGCACACCCACAAGGACAGCGCACCCACCCTGATCGGTTCCGTGCAGCGGGCGCTGCGCCTCGTGGAGGCGATGCACGCGGAGGGCGGTGCCACAGCCAAGCGGCTCTCGCGGATCACCGGGATCCCGCTGCCGACCGTCTACCACCTCTTGCGCACCCTCAGCCACGAGGGGTACGTACAGCGCGAGGGCGGAGCGTTCCGGCTCGCGGACGACCTGCCACTGGCGTCGTGAGCGGAGCGTCCCGCTCGGGCCGCCGGAAGGAAGCCGGTGGCGCTCGGCCGTCGTGATCGAGCCGTCAGGATCCGGCCCTCGTGATCGGAAGCTGACACGTTCCGGCCAAGCTGGCACGTGCTACCGCGCATGTTCCAGCGGAAAATGCCAGAACGCCTTTTCGCTCTGTGGAAGTTGAGTAAGTTCCCTCCTGTCGCGCCGTACGACCGTGCACCCAGCACGTCAAGCCGGGAGGGGAGCCCGCGTGCCCGGGATCGACGAATGTCTGCTCGAAGCCATGGCCCTGCCCGGTGCGCGGGGCGCCGCGCTGGTCGACTGGAGCAGCGGACTGGCCCTCGGTACCGCGGGGGACTCACCGGTGGGCGACCACGAGACCACCGCCGCCGAGACCGCCGAGCTGGCCCGCGCGGCCGCGGAGTACGAGTCCTTCGCCCCGGCGGAACCGGGAACCGAAGCCGGATCCGGTCCGGGAGCGGGACCCGGCCCGGGCGCCCCCGCGGGCCCGCCCGTGGAGGACCTGATCGTCACCACCCGGACCGGCTACCACGTCCTGCGCTTCGTGGAGACCAGCTTCGACAGCAGCGTCTTCCTCCACCTCTGGCTCGACCGCGCCGACGGCAACCTGGCCCTCGCCCGGCACAGACTCCGCACCCTGGCCGAGGGACTGGTGCTCAGATGACCGCCGCAACAGCGAGCCCCGCCACCGCCGTCTCCCCGCTGCTCACCCGCCTCGCCGCCGAGCGCGCCACCGGCGCCCTGCTCCGCGACCGCGGCACGCTCTTCCTGGAGCACGGCCGGGTCGTGCACGCCGAGAGCCCCTCGACCCCCGGCCTCGGCGTCCTGCTCACCGCCGGCGGCGGCCTCGCCCCCGAACGCTGGAACGAGGCCATCAGCCAGGCCGGAGCCCGCCGCCAGGTCGCCCGGTTCCTCGTGGACAGCGGTGGCCTGGCCGGCGGGGAGCTGGAGATCTGCCACGTCGCCGCCATCTTCGACGCCGCCTTCTTCGCCCTTTCCCCGGGCAGCGGCCCCTCCCGGTTCCGGCGCGGCGCCACCCACTGGATCGGCTCCGTCCGGTCCGTCCCCGCGGCCGCCGTCGAGCGCGAGACCCGGCGGCGCCGGGAACTCCTGGACGCGGTGTGGCCGTACCCGCTGCTGGACACCGCCCCCGTGGTGCCCCGCCCGGCCGCCCCGGGCCAGACGGTCACCGCCCGCCAGCGCCTCCTGCTCCGGCAGGCCGACGGCGTGCGCACACCCGCCGACCTCGCCTGGGTGCTGGGCCGCCCGGCCTTCCACACGCTGCTCGACGTCCGCAGGCTCGCGGCCGCCGGCCTGGTCGAGACGCCGTACGAGCCCGCCCCGGCACCGGTCGCCGGGGCATCCCTGCCCGACTGGATGACCCAGACCCAAACCCCGGACGTGGCGCTGCTCCGCCGGTTACGCGACGCACTGGAGGCAAGCCTGTGAGGCTCCCGCTGCGACCGGTCCTGCGCGCCGACCGCTCCGAGCGCAGGCAGCCCGAAAGGAGGCCGGCCGAGATGAGCACGGTGATGGTGACCGCCGAGACCGAAGCCGAGATACGCGCGGAGCTGCGGCGCCTGCGGGCCCGCGTCCCCCAGCTCACCGGCGCCCTCGCCGCGAGCGCCGACGGCCTGGTCCTCGCCCACGACAGCGCCGCCGCCGAAGCCGAATCCGTCGCCGCGCTGACCGCGGCGGCCCTCGGCGTGGCCCAGCGGCTCAGCGACTGCACGGGCCAGGGCGGCTTCCGGGAGCTGCTGGTCCGCGGCGAACACGGCTACGTCGCGACCTACGCCGCCGGGGAGGCGGCCGTCCTCACCCTGATCGCCGAACCGCGCGTCAACGTGGGCCGGCTCCACCTGGAGGCCCGGCGCTCCAGCCTGCGCATCACCGAACTCGTCGAGCACGGCCTCGGCCGGCGCGGAGGCCCGGTGGCCCCGCCCATGCCGACCGAGGCGCCGTCTCCCTGAGTTCCTTACGAAGACCACGGCAGACCGCCGCGACACGGCGTCCCGGCACAGCCGCTCCCACAGCGACAGCAGACGACGACAGCAGGAACGACAGAGAAAGGCAGCACTCATGGCCAACGTGGAGACCGCCCTCAAGGAAGCCACCACCACCATCGACGGCGCGCTCGGCGCCGCGCTGGTCGACTACGGCAGCGGCATGGCGCTCGGCACCGTCGGCGGGGGCAAGGACCTCGACCTCGGGATCGCCGCGGCGGGCAACACGGACGTGGTGCGGGCCAAGGTCCGCACCATGGAGATGCTCGGCCTCAACGACGAGATCGAGGACATCCTGATCACCCTCGGCAGCCAGTACCACCTGATCCGGCTGATGAAGGCGCGCAGCACCGGAGGCTTCTTCCTCTACCTCGCGCTCGACCGGGGACGCGCCAACCTCGCGATGGCCCGGCACCAGCTGAAGAAGATCGAAAGCGAGCTGGAGATCTGAGGAGTACCCGCGAGGGTCGCGACGGCTCGGTGGCGGGCGGTTGAATTCTTTGCCGTCCGCCCGGCGACCAGGGGCGATATGTCCGAGGATGGGCGGACTTTATCATCCCGTTACCGAGTAAGATGCTCTAATCGGTTGATCATCAACAAAGCAAATAGCTGGAGAACCTGCCACCCATGCCCCCGCGCCTGAGCATCGTCGTACCGGTCTACAACGTCGAGCTCTACCTCGACGAGTGCCTGGAGTCCATCGCCGCCCAGACCTTCGAGGACTTCGAGGTCGTCCTCATCGACGACGGATCCACCGACGCGAGTGCCGCGATAGGCGAGGCCTTCGCCGCGCGGGACGACAGGTTCCGACTGGTCCGTCAGAAGAACGCCGGACTCGGTGCCGCCCGCAACGCGGGTGCCCGTCACATATCCGAAGGCAGCGAGTACCTCGCCTTCGTCGACAGTGACGACACCATGCCGGTGGACGCCTACCAGCGGCTGATCGAAGCCCTCGACGAGACGGGTTCCGACTTCGCCGGCGGCAACGTGCTGCGCTTCCGCTCCGTCGGCATGCAGCAGTCCTGGGGACACCGCGCCCCCTTCGCCACCACCAGGCTCAAGACCCACATCTCCAAGTTCGCGCCGCTGGTCACCGACCGCACCGCGTGGAACAAGGTCTACCGGCGCAGCTTCTGGGACGAGCACGGCTTCCAGTACCCGGAAGGCATCCTCTACGAGGACGCGCCCGTCAGCATCCCCGCCCACTACTTCGCCACCAGCGTCGACGTGATCAGTGACGTCGTCTACCACTGGCGGGTGCGCGAGACCGGCGAGCGCTCCATCACCCAGCGCTCCACGGACCCCGTCTCCGTGATCGACCGCGTGACGTCCATCCGGATGGTCCGCGACGCCCTCAAGGGCAAGCAGGGCGAGAAGTACGCCCGGTACCTGCGCGAGTACGACCACAACGTGCTCAGCGAAGAGCTGCCGCTCATCTACAAGTACGTCGGTGAGGGCGGCCCCGAGTTCCGCGCGGCGTTCGTCAAGGAGGTCGGCGGCCTCATCCGGGAGATCGGCACCGGGCCCTGGACCGACCTCACCGTCGCCGACCGGCTCAAGGCGTACCTCGCCCGCGAGGGCCGCGTCGAGGAGTTCATCGCCCTCAACAAGCACCAGAGCGACTACTCCTACAGCGTGCCGGTCAAGGGACTCGCCCGCCCGCAGGCCGACTACCCCTTCCTCACCGCCCCCGTGCCGCCCAAGCTGCTCACCCTCGGCCCGCGCGAACGCCGCGTGGTCAGCCGCCTGGAACAGGCCGCCTGGAGCGACGGCAAGCTGCTCCTGCGCGGCTACGCGCTGCCCGGCCACCTCGGCGCGGAGAGCCGCCTGGGCTCCCGCAAGATGCTGGTCTTCCGCGAGCAGGGCAAGCGCCGCCGCAGCGTCGTCACCGCCCGGACGGTCGCCTCCCCGATGGCCACCGTCAACGAGTCGCACCTCGCGCTGCGGCACGCGGACTGGGCCGGTTTCACCGCCGTCGTCGACCCCACGGTCTTCCAGACCGGCGGGACCTGGAACGACGGTACGTGGACCACCTCGATCGCGGTCACCGGCGCCGGCGGCCTGCACCGGGCGCGCCTGCGCGGCGGCGACCACGACAGCGGCCACAACCCGCCCGCCTACTGGGCCACCCCCGACGTCCGGATCGTCCCCACCGTCGCCGGCGCCCTGACCATCAAGGTCGAGGTCGTCCGCGCCCGGGCCCTGGACGTACGCCCGTCCGGCGACGAAGCCGTCGAGGTGTCCGGCGAGCTTTCCACCGAAATCGGCCGGGGCGCCTCGCTGCGCGCGACGCACGTCGGCAGTGACGACACCCTGACCGTCGCGCTGGACACGGCGGACGCCGCCCAGAACGGCCGCGTCCCCTTCACCGCCGTCCTGCGCCTGGCCGAGCTGGCCGACGTCCCGCTGCCCGGGCCCGGCGAGTGGGGCCCCCAGGCGTGGAACCTGTCCGTCGTCCGCGCCGACGGCACCGAACACCCCCTGACGCTGGACGAGCGGGGCGGCTTCACCGGACTGGTCGTGCCGGTGCCCGGCGACGCCACCGGCCGCGCCGTCTTCGCCAAGCGCGGCACGTCGGGCCACCTGGTCCTGTCCGTCCAGGCCTCGCCGCCCCTCGTGGACACCGTCACCGCCAAGAACGGCACCCTCACCCTCGCCGGCAGCTTCCACGCCCCCGCCGACGCGGCCGACGAGCCGTACGAGCTGGTCCTGCACAACCACCACGGGAGCGAGTTCAGCTACCCCGTGACCCGTGACGGCGACCGCTTCGAGGCCTCCTTCGAACCGGTCCTGCCCGAGCCGTACGCCGGCCGCACCACCCTGCCGCACGGCCGCTGGTGGCCCACGCTGCGCCCGGTGAGCCAGGGCGGCACCACCGCGGGCCTGCTCGGGGTCGACCGCGGCGCGCCGCTCCAGCTGCTGCCTCCGGTCCTCTTCTCCGGACCGCACCACCTCACCGTCGACGGCCGCCGCATGCGCGTCGAGGCCCGTCTGTACGACCGGCTGGTGCTGAACAGCGACCCGCTGATCAGCCCGCACGACCGCTCGCGGTACGCCCAGCGCGTCGCCCGCGACATCACCTACCCGGCCCAGTCCGCCCTGCCGGTCAAGGACATGGTCGTGTACGAGACCTTCCAGGGGAACGGCGCCGGCGACTCGCCGCGCGCCATCCACGAGGAACTGGTGCGGCGCGGCGAGAAGCTGGACCACGTCTGGCTGGTCCGCGACGGCCGCGCCGAGGTCCCGTCGACCGCCCGCGCCGTCCAGTACGACAGCCTGGAGGCCTGGGACGTCCTGGCCCGCGCCCGCTACTACGTCGTCAACGACAGCGTGCCGGGACACTTCCGGCGCCGCCCCGGGCAGACCGTCGTACAGACGTGGCACGGAACGCCGTTGAAGCAGATCGGCCACGACTACCTGCACGACTACTACACGAGCCCCGAGGCGCTCGACGCGCTGCGCCACGACGCCGCCCAGTGGTCGCTGCTCGCCTCCCCGAGCTCGTACGCGACCCCGGTACTCAAGCGCGCCCTCGGCTACGACGGCGAGATCATCGAGTCCGGCAGCCCGCGCACGGACGCCCTCGTCCGCCCGGACGAGCAGCGCGTCGCCGAGGTCCGGCGGCGGCTCGGCCTGCCCGACGGCAAGAAGGTCGTCCTCTACCTGCCGACCTGGCGGGAGAACCGCGAGGGCTGGTCGAACGGCTACAAGCTGGACCTGCAGATCGACCTCGAAGCCGCCCGGCGCGAGCTCGGCGAGGACCACGTCCTGCTGGTCCGCGGTCACCACAAGGTGAACGAGCAGGTCCGCGAGGGAGCCCGTGACGGCTTCGTGGTCGACGTGTCCCGCTGGCCCGACACCACGGACCTGCTGCTCGTCGCCGACGTCCTGATCTCGGACTACTCGTCCGCGATCTTCGACTTCGCGCTGACCGACCGGCCGATCCTGCTGTTCACGTACGACCTGGAGCACTACCGCGACACGCTCCGCGGTTTCACCTTCGACCTGGAGAAGAAGGCCCCGGGGCCGCTCCTCGCCGACTCCGCGAGCCTGATCGAGGCCGTGCGGAACGCGGACGCGGTCGCGGCCGAGCACGCCGAGGCGCGGGCGGCGTTCCGCGCGGAGTTCTGTGACCTCGACGACGGTCACGCGGCCGAGCGCGTCGTCGACCGGATGCTCGCCTTGTAATCCGTACGAGTGCATTACCCGAGGGACACAGACCGGTCCCCGGCCCACCGATGAGTTCCGGGCCGGGGGCCGGTCTGTATGCAGGAGACGGCACCCGCTTCCGGGTCCGTCCCGCGCACCCACCCTGGAGGCAGTCATGAGCAGCAGCACCGGCTTCACCACGTGCCTGTGGTTCGACGGCGACGCGGAAGCCGCCGCCGACTACTACCTGTCCGTCTTCAAGGACGGCAAGCGCGGCCGCACCGTCCGCAGGAACGAGGCGGTGCCCGGCCCGGGCGGTGAGGTGCTGTCCATCGAGTTCGAGATCAACGGGCAGAAGTTCCTCGGCCTCAACGGCGGCCCCCAGTTCCCCTTCACCGAGGCCGTCTCGTTCATGATCCACTGCGCCGACGAGGCCGAGGCGGACTACTACTACGACGAGCTGAGCGGCAACGGCGGCGAGGAGTCGGCCTGCGGCTGGGTCAAGGACAGGTTCGGGCTGTCCTGGCAGGTGGTCCCGGCCGGCACCCTCGACCTGATCGCCGACCCCGATCCGGGACGGGCCGCGCGCGCGACGGCCGCCATGATGACGATGAAGAAGCTGGACGTGGCGCACATGCGCCGGGCGGCCGACGCCGAGGGCTGACCGGGGGCGGCCAGGGGCCGGACAGGATCCGATCAGCCGCCGATCCGGGCCAGCAGCGCCGGCAGGGCCGTCCCGATCGGCTGGCGGATCACCTCGTGAGCGAGGGCGTCGTACGGGGTCTCCTCCGCGTTGACGATGATCAGGCGGGCCCCCGCCTCGGCGGCCATCCCGGCCAGCGAGGCGGCGGGCTGCACCTGGAGGGTCGACCCGACGGCGATGAACACCTGACACCCCTTGGCCACCGCCATGGCCTGCCCGAGCACCTGCGGGTCCAGCCGCTCGCCGAACATCACCGTCGCGGCCTTGAAGATCCCGCCGCAGGCGTGACAGGCGGGATCCGGCTCCCCGGCGGCCACCCGGGCCAGCGCCTCGTCCATCCCCGACCGGGCGTGGCACGCCGTGCACACCACGGACCGGGCCGTCCCGTGCAGCTCGAACACCTTGCGCGCGGGCATCCCGGCGAGCTGGTGCAGGCCGTCCACGTTCTGGGTGATCACCCGGACCGGCGTACCGCCGCGCTCCAGCTCCGCCACCGCGACGTGCGCGGCGTTCGGCCGGGCCCCGAGGGCGCCGATCTCGGCCCGCATCAGCCACGATCGCCGCCGGACGTCCGGATCGGCCATGTAGTACGCGTACGTGACGAGCTTCTCGGCGTCCGGCTCGCGCCGCCACAGCCCTTGCGGCCCCCGGTAGTCCGGAATCCCGGAATCGGTGGACATCCCGGCCCCACTGAACACTGCGACGAGCGGCTTCCCCATGAGCCGACCCTACGCAGACCAACCCCGGCCCGCGAACCCGTTTTCCGCGCACCGGTTTTCCGCGGCTCAGGCCCGCGCGGGCCCGTCCGCGGGGCCCCGGCCGGACCGGGGGAGCGGCCCGAAGGCCACAGTGGTGAATCCCGCCCCCACTGGGGTGAGGTCCCCGCCGCGTCCCGCCCGGCCGGACCGCGCGGGCAGCTACAAACCGGACATGAAGCTCACCCCTCACCTCCCCGGCGCGCTGCTCCTCGCCCTGACCGCCCTTCTGGTCCCGGCGGCGGCCGCCACCCCCGCACTGGCCGACGCGCCGCCGTTCGGGGACATCGCCGCCCTCGCCCGCCGGCACACCGCCGCCCAGATCAGCGGCTTCCTCACCGGTTTCTACGGGGTCCACGGGCCCTCCGCCCACGACCGCCGGCACCGGGTCTCCCAGCAGCTCAAGGACAAACAGAGGAACAACCCGGACAGCGACGTGCTGCTGTGCGCCCAGAGCAAGCCCAACCGCATCACGGTCGGCCCTGCCACCGTCGCCCAGAACGCCGGCGTCGGCTGGGCCACCGTCACCACCCACTGGGACGGCGGCGCCACGGACACCTTCACCGCGTACGTACGGCTCGACAGCCGGCCGATCCGGGTGGACGACGTGATCTGCGCGGGCTGACCAGGGGCGGGTGAGCCGGGGACGCCGCAAGGGCGTTGTCCCGCCTTCCGGCCGGGCGCCCCGCATCAGGTGGGCCGCCCGCCCGGACAGCCCGTCGGCCGACACCCTGACGCCGGACCCGGATCCGCTGCGGGCGGCTGTCGAGGCACTGCGATGCCGCTTCGTCACCTCCGGCCCCGCGCTGCGCGCGGACGGCGTCCGGCGGGTCGCCGAGTTGGGTGACGGGCAGGTCGGCGACCTGCACCGCGAGGCCGATCCGGCCGCGACCACCGCATTGCTGACGATGAGTCAGACCTGACGGGCGGGGCTGCGTGGGCGCGGTGGCGTCTGGTAGAAACACCGGCATGACGGGCTTCGAGATCACCGGCGCGAGCGCCTGCGACATGGAACTCATCCGCTCCTGGGCCGAGGAGGAAGGCTGGAACCCGGGTGTCGGCGACCGTTTCGCCTTCGCCGTCGCGGACCCCGGCGGATTCCTCGTCGGCCGGCTCGACGGGGAGCCGGTGGCCTGCATCTCGGCGGTCCGCTACGGCGCCGGCTTCGGGTTCATCGGCTTCTACATCGCCCGGCCGGCCGTGCGCGGCCGGGGGTACGGGATCCGGCTGTGGAACGCCGGGACGCAACGGCTCGACGGGCGCCTGGTCGGCCTGGACGGGGTGGTCGAGCAGCAGGGCAACTACCGCAAGTCCGGGTTCCGCCGGGCCTGGAACAACGTCCGCTACGAGGGGGTTCCGGCGGCCGGTGACGACCGCGGGGTGCGGCTGGTGGACGCCGCCTCGCTGCCCTTCGCGGAACTCGCCGCCTACGACCGCCTGTTCTTCCCGGAGGCCCGGGACTCCTTCCTCGCGGCGTGGACCGGGCTGCCCGGGCGGACGGCCCTCGCCGCCGTCCGTGACGGACGGGTCGAAGGCCTCGGCGTGGTCCGCCCGGGCAGCGCGGCCGCCAGGATCGGCCCGCTGTACGCAGCGGGCCCCGAGGTCGCCGCGAGCCTGCTGCGGGGGCTCGCTCGGCACGCTCCCGGCGGGCAGGTCGCCGTGGACGTACCGGACGCGAACCCGGCCGCGGTCGAGCTGATGGCCGGGCTGGGGCTGGTGCCCACCTTCGAGACCGCCCGCATGTACACCGGCCCGGCGCCGGAGCTCGACCTGGCGGGCCTCTACGGGGTCACGAGCCTCGAACTGGGGTGACGCGGACCGGGCGGCGGTCGCACGGCGCCGCCCGGCGGGTTTTCGTGCGCCGTCCTACACGTGGAACAGGACGCCCTCACTGCTGCGCAGCTCGCACGGGTTGGCGAAGGTGTGCGCGTAGTTCAGCCGGCGGCCCTGCCACACTCCGTCGGTCGTCACCGTCACCGGGTTCCACTCCCTCGTACACCGCACGTTCGCGCGGGGCGCTGTCAGCGCGTCCGGCGAGCCACCGGTCGCCCGCAGTTCGGCGCACGCCGTTGCCGGGTCCGGGTGCGTGCCCGCCGGCCGCGGAGCGCACACCAGCGTCACCGCGCGCATCACCGTCGCCTGGGCGGGGTCCTCTCCGCTGGCGACGCTGACCACGAGCGCCGACGGGGCGTAGAGGGTTTCGGCTCCGGTGGGCGCCGCGTCGGCGGCTCCGGACCCGGCCAGCGCGGTGAGAGCGGTGAGCGCCATGGCTCCGGAAGCCAGTCCCAGACTCCTGCTGATGGACCGCATTTCGAACACTCCTCGGGGTTGTCGTGCCGGATAACGGACGGGAGTCTTGCCCATGCGGCGCCAGAACGCTCGTTCGGGCCGCGATTTCGCGTCACCGTTCGTAAGCGCATGAGTGCAGTCCGCAGCGGTGACGGTCCGTTGACCAGTGCGAACGGAGAGCACCGAAACGGCCGAAGAAGCCCGCTTCCGGGGGGCTCATGGGACGGGAGGGACCGGGCCCGCACCTCGCTGACCGGCGGCGCGGGCCGCGGATCGCGGCTTCGGGGCTCCCGGCGGGCCCGAGGGCTCGGCGGCCCGAAGGTTCGGGAGCCGGGGAGTTCAGCGGGTCGCCGGGCTGCGCGGCGCGTACAGATCGAGGAGCCGGGTGCGCGTCTGCTGGAGCCGCATCGCCAGCACGCGCCCCACCCAGTGCCCGATGGCGGATCCGAAGGCGGGGTCGGCGTCCATCAGCATCCGCACCGTCGGCGCGTCGAACTCGTACGCCCGCACCAGGGTCATCGCCTCGGCGCTGAGCTGCCAGGTGTACGGCGGGAAGAGCCAGGACCAGCCCACCAGTTCACCCGTGCCGAGGCTCTCGATCGGGGCGGCCCGGCGGCCGGGGACGGGAAGCTCCAGGGTGACGGTGCCGGAACGCACTATCCAGAAGGAATCCGCCCGGCTGCCCTCGTCGAAGATCCGAGTGCCCTCGCGGAAATTGACCTCCCGGGACAGGGCCATGAGCCGCCGGCGATGCTCGGTGGACAGCACGGCGGCGAGCCGGATGGGGGAAGGTGTGCTCACGACGGCCTCCGATCACGACCCCCCACAACGGTGCTGCTCACCTCAGTGTCGCCGACTCCGGCGCAAGGGGTAGTGCGACGCCTCGATACGGCGCTCCGCCCCCCGGTGGCCACTCGCTCCGCCCCCGTGGCCGCCCGCCCCGGGACCTGTGGGTCACCGCCGTTGCACGGGAAGTGACGGCTCAGTCCTCGGCGCCCGCCTCCAAGCAGGCCAGCTCCATCGCGTCGAGCACCGCCTCGTGGCTGCGCCGGCTCAGCTCGGCCACGTTCTCGATCTGCGCCGTCGCCCAGGCGGCGAGGGTCATCACCAGGACCCGGAGTCCGTCGGTGCCGTGTTCGGCGAGGATCGCATCGGCCACGATCATGGCCTCCTCGGGGACCTGCTCCGGCGGTTCCAGCCCGGCCAGGCCCCGCAGCATCGCGAGGGTCCGCCGGGAGATCTCCGGTGTCATCCGCGCCAGCCGCATGTCTTCTTCGTCGTCCATCCGCCCACCTCCGGTGCCGTGCCGAACGCCTGAGGGCACGGTAGAGCGGCACGGGTCCCCGCGGGGTGGTTTTCCCCGGGGTGCGCCCGGGCGAACGAACGCGCCGGGGCGCGGCTCCCGTACGTCGCAGGGGCCGGGCGACGGCGAACCGCCGCCCCCGGGGTCCGGTTCGGCATCCGATGGGTCAAGTGCCGTGCCCGGCGGACCGATTCGCCCTAGGGTGTGCGCCCGTACGTACGACCATCGGACCGCTTCCCGGGCCGCCGGCCGTACGGCCGTGTCCCGCGCGGCGCCCGTGCGGGGCAACGCACACCGAACTGGGGGGTTCATGCGTAGATCCAGAGGGACGGCCACCGCTCTCGCCCTGTCCCTGGCGGGCACCGCCACCGCCATCGGCCTCGGCCTCGCCCCGCAGGCGGCGGCCATCACCCCGCCCGTCGCCTTCACTGCCGACGCGCTGCCCACCTGGCAGCCCAACGGCGTCGTGTGGGCCCTCGCCGAGGCCGGGGTCACGGTCTTCGTCGGCGGCACCTTCTCGGCCGTACGCCCTCCGGCGGACGGCGGCGGCAGCGAGCGGCCCGCCGTGAACTTCGCGGCGCTCGACGCCGCGACCGGCGCCCCCACCTCCTGCTCCCTGGACTTCACCGTCGGCGGGGGCACCGCCACCGTACGCGCGCTCACGCTCTCACCCGACAAGAAGACCCTCTACGCGGGGGGCTACTTCGGAGCCGTCAACGGCACGCCCGTCTCCAGCATCGCCGCCATCGACGTGGCCAGCTGCACGGTGAAGACCTCCTTCCGGCCGGCCTTCGCGGCGACCGTCCGGGCCCTCGCCGCCACGGGCGACACCGTCTACGCCGGCGGCGACTTCCTGACCGTCTCCGGCCAGCCCCGCAGGCGCTTCGCCGCGGTCGGCGCGAGCGACGGCGCACTCAAGCCCTTCACCGCCGACGCCGACGAGCCGGGCCGTGCCCTCGAAGTCACACCGGACGGGAACAACGTCGTACTCGGCGGTGACTTCTTCACCGTCAACGGCACGAACACCCATGCCCTGGCCGTCGTCAACGCGACGAGCGGCGCCCTCACCAAGGCCTACCCGGGCTTCATCGAGACCAACTCGGTGGTCAAGGACATCGCCACCGACGCGACCGGCTTCTACACGGGCAACGAGGGCACGGGCGGCGGCGTCTTCGACGGCCGCATCGCGCTCGACCTCGGCGACTTCAACCAGCGCTGGCGCGACACCTGCCTCGGCGCCACCCAGGCCGTGCTGCCCTACCAGAACGTGCTCTACAGCGCCTCGCACGCGCACGACTGCTCCAGTGTCGGCGAGTACCCCGACGGCCGGCGCCACCACCTCCTGGCCCAGCCGACCACCAGCGTCGGCAAGCTGGGCTGGGCACCCGACACCAACGACGGCATCGGCGAGGGCATCGGCCCGCGCGTGATGACGGTGGGCTCCAAGGCCGGGGTCCCCTACCTGTGGGTCGGCGGCGAATTCACCACCGTCAACGGGGCGGCCCAGCAGAGCCTGACCCGCTTCGCCTCGACCGGCGACACCGGGGCGCCGACCGTGCCCGTCGCGAGCGCCGTCAGCTTCAAGCCGGTCGAGGTGCAGGTGCGCTGGCGCACCAGCCTCGACCTGGACGACAGCGCGCTCACCTACCGGATCTACCGCAACGGCTCCGCGACCGCGATCGGCACGGTCACCGCGGACTCGCTGTTCTTCAAGCGACCGCAGGCCTCCTGGACGGACACCACCGTCCTCGCCGGACAGTCCTACACGTACCGGGTGACGGCCACCGACGCGGCCGGCAACACCAGCGCCCTGTCCGGGACCGCGTCCGTCACCGTGCCCACCTCGGTCGACGCGTACCCGAACGCCGTCCGTACCGACGGCGCCCAGCAATTCTGGCGCTACGACGAGTCGGCCCTGCCGTTCGTCGCCGACTCCTCGGTGGCGGGCAACGAGAGCGGCGTCCACCTGAACGGACCGGCACTGCGCCAGTCGCCCGGTGCGGTCAACGGCGCGAGCACCGCGATCGGCTTCAACGGCACCAACACCCAGGTGTACGGCGACAAGCGGCAGACCGTGGGCAGCAGCTACTCCATCGAGACCTGGTTCAAGACGAACACCACCCGGGGCGGCAAGCTCGTCGGTTTCGGCAACAACCAGGACCGCGGCAGCAGTCGGTACGACAAGCACATCTACATGACCAATGACGGCCGGCTGGTCTACGGCGTCTACACAGGAGCGACCCGCACCCTCACCACCGGCAACGCCGAGCGGTACAACGACGACAAGTGGCACCACGTCGTCGCCACCCAGGGCCCCGGCGGCATGACCCTGTACGTGGACGGCGCCCAGAAGGGCACCCTCAACGTCACCACGCACGAGGACTTCACCGGCTACTGGCACGCGGGCGGCGACAACCTCAACGCCTGGCCCGACCGCCCGACCAGCGACTACTGGGCGGGACTGCTCGACGAGACGGCCGTCTACCCGAGCGTGCTGAGCGCGGCGCAGGTCCAGCACCACTACGCCCTCGCCACCGCACCCGCCGACTCGGTCGTCCAGCTCACGGCGGCCGAGGACACCTACGCCAACGCCGGCGCCCCCGGCACCAACTACGGGGCCTCGGGCTCCCTCGCCGTCCGCGGGACCCCGCTCTACGCGAGCTACCTGCGCTTCAACCTGCCCGCCGCGCCGGCCGGGACGGTGCTCAAGTCGGCGACGCTCAGCGTGAAGACCAGCACCATGAGCGGCGCGGGCACCACGGACACCGTCTCGGTGGTCCCGGTCACCGGGGCGTGGACCGAGGGCGCAACGACGTACGACAACCGCCCGGGCCTGGGAGCCCCGGCGCTCGGCGGCTTCCCGGGCGTCCCGGACGGCTCGGCCGTCCACACTGCCGGGCTGGACACGGCCACGGTGGCGTCCGCCCTGGGCACCGCCTATGGCCTGGCACTGACCAGCACCGGAACCGACGCCCTGTGGCTCTGGTCCTCCGAAGCCGCGGCCGACGAAGGCACGCCCCGGCTGACGCTGACCTTCGGCGCGCCGTGACCCGCCGCTGAGCGGGGGGCGGTACCGCCCCGGACGGTACCGCCCCGGGGGCGGCCCTCAGCGGGGCGGTTCGACCTCCAGGAAACGGCGGCGGCGGGGGCCGCGGTACAGCAGGCATTCCCACCCGTGCCGCTCCAGCACCCGCCCGCACTCCGACAGCCGCTCCTGCTCCTCGTCCGCCGCGCCACCGCCCGGCGGGCCGAGCCAGGACACGTGCACCCGCCCGGGTTCCGGCGCGGGCGCCACCCGGTAACCGCTCCGCGTGCGCCGCCCGTCCGGGGCCACCGCCGACGGCGCGACGCCCGAGGCCTCCAGTACGAGGGCCACTGCGCGCGGCATCCGGCGCAGCTCCCACGGGGCGGGAACCCCGGCACCCCGCGGGCCGTTCACCAGACGCCGGATCTGCATCAGCCCCTCGTACGCCGTCCGGACCTCGGCCGCCCGCCCGGGGCCCGCCGGCGGGGCCGGGCCGTCCCCGGTCGCCGCCTCGAAGCCCTGCCCGCCCGGTTCCTCCGCCACGCACACCACCCCGTCTGAGTACGCCACGTCCAACGGCATGAGTATCCGCACCGATTCCCCGCCGGGCCCCCGCTGGTCGAATGGCGGCATGAAGAACGAAGCCGCGCGCGGCCCGCACCACCCGCGCATGCAGCAGGTCGCCACCGCCGGTTCGGCGCTGGCCGTGGCACTGGTCCCGCTGGTGGTCGGGGTCCTGGTCGCCAAGGGGATGTCCGCCGACCCGCACGCCCCCGTCAACGCCCTGATCGCCGGGGGCGGCCGGCGCGCCGGGCTGCCCGGCGCCGAGTGGCGGCGACGCGGGCACACCGCCATGCGCCGGCTGCGGACCGCCCGCGAGGGCACTGCCCGGCGCTGCGCCGCCGCCCGCGGACGGCGCACGCGGCGTGCACCGGCCACGGCCGTCAGGGGGTCAGGGGCTCCTGGAGTTCGGTGACCCACTGCTCACGGTCCTCGGGGCAGGCAAGGCCCAGCTCGCGCGCGAACCCGGCCGAGCGGTGACCGTGGGCGTCGATCCACCGGGCCAGCGCCTGCACCGTGGGCAACACGTCGTCCATCGGCCCGCGGTGCACCACGGTCGCCGCCCGCTCGACCCCGGGCAGCTCGACGATCCTCACCGCACCCCCGAGGTCCCGGGCGTGGACGGCCGCTGCGACGGGGAGCCCGGCGTGCACCAGGACGGATCCGGGCGCGGCGTCCGGAGCGTCCTCGTAGTAGGCCAGACCCGGGCCCGTCGGAACCACCCCCGCAGCCTCGACGCGGCTGCACAGCTCCTCGTACAAAGGACCGATGACCGGCCCGATCTCCTGCGGGGCGTATCCGGCGGCGACGCCGGTCACCTCCGCCAGCCGGACGGGCGGCAGGCTCTTCACGACGATCTCGTCGGTGGGCATGGTCCCCTCGCTCTCGATGGTCCGGAGCCTCGTCTCGACCTCCGCCAGCCTCGCCGCTGCTGCGGCCAGGGCGCTCTCCAGTTCCGCCCGCCGCAACCGCAGCATCCCGCGCAGCTCCGCCACGCCCGGCCGCTCGTTGAGGATCGCCCCCACCTCTTCGAGGGTGAAGCCGAGCTCCTTGAGGGCGATGACGCGGTTGAGGCGGGTGAGCTGCTCGGCCTCGTAGAAGCGGTAGCCGCTGGCGGGGTCGACACGTGCCGGACGCAGCAGTCCGAGGGCGTCGTAATGACGCAGCATGCGGACCGACACCCGGCCGTACTTCGCGAAGTCTCCGATGGTGAACATGACGCCTCCATTGCAGGGCCTGACACGGTGTGAGGGTCAAGCCCCGAGCGCCCGGACCGGAATCCGGGCCGGTCAGCGGTCGTACTGGCGCACGCACAGGTCGACGACGGACGGCGGTACGACGCCCTCCGCGGCCGCGCACAGCTCCTCGCCGCCCCGGCCGCGCGGGACCGTCCTGCGCGGTGCGTCGGGCGGGCGGACCCGCCGGGGGGCGGCGGGCTTCGCGGCGTGCTCGCCGCCCCTGCGGGCGGGGTGCACGCGGGTCTTGCCCTTCGGCTGCCCCTCGGCCTCCGGCCCGGGGTCGGGGGCCGCATCCGGGGCCGGGCCGGGGTCGGGCAACGGGCTCAGCGGCAGCGGCTCGGACGGGGGAAGGACGGGAGGTGCGTCCGGGGCGTCGACGGGCGGCAGCGAACCCCGGGCGGGACCCGCGGCGGGCTCACCGGGCCCGACCGACACGCAGCCGGCGCTTGCCAGGAGCGCGAGGAGGGAAAGGGGCAGGGCGGCCCGGCGTAACTGCATTCCCCCACCATGCCGCACCCCGGACGGCCCAGACGCGCCGCTCACGCGTCCGGGTGACACGATGCGCGCCGGAGCTCGCAACCCGCCGGCCCGACCGGAGGGAACGGGCGGATCGGACACCGGGCTTGACCGGACCCGTCCCGGGCGGCAAGAGTGCGCCCCGATCAAGCACCACGGCGCGACCCGTACTTCGAAAGACGCACCCATGCCCCTGCCCGCCCGCACGGCGGTACCCCTTGCCACCAGCCGGAAGCGGGCCCATGCCTGACGACGGCCTGCTGGTACGCCCCTACGTCGCGGCCCCCGGCCCGCCGGCCTCCGCGGCCAACGGCCCGACCTGGCCCGAAGGCGCGGCGCCGCCGGTTCCCGCGCCCTCGACCGCCCCGGCGGTGTCCGTCGTGCCCGACCGGCGCGTGCGCGGCGGTCGGGCGCCCGCCCTCCTCGCCCTCCTCGCCCTGCTCGGGCTCTCGGTCGCCGGCGCCCTGGTGTTCCTGCCCGGCGGCCCCGACCCCGGACCCGGCCGAGCCTCGGCGCCGCCCGGCCTGAGCGTGCCGGTGCTCCCGGCACGCAGCCCCGACACCGACCCGGCACCCCCTTCCGCCACCCCGGACCGGCCGAAGGCCTCCACCCCGGCGCCGGTCAGGGCCACGCCGTCGGCTCCCGGCTCCCGGCCGGGGAGCACGCCCGGGGGCGGCCCGTCCGGCGTCGTCCCGCCGACCCCGGCCGAGGACTCCGCGACCCTGCGCCAGGGGGACAAGGGCCCCGAGGTGCGCGTCCTCCAGCAGCGGCTGTACGCGCAGGGGTTCACGTACGTCGCCGTCACCGGCGTCTACGACGGGCGCACCCGGCGCGGTGTCGCGCAGCTCCAGAGCGACCGCGACATCAAGGGCGACCCGCCCGGCGTCTACGGCCCGGCGACGCGGGCCGCCTTCGGCTGAGGCGCGGTGGTGCCGGTGCGCGTGCCGCCCGGGCGGGACCGTCCCGGGCGTCCCGGGCGGTCGGGGCGGCCTGGGCGGTCGGGGGCGGGCGGCGCGGCTTGCCGGGGCGGGCGCGGCCGTCCGTGATGGGATGGCGGCACGCAGGCGATCGCACCAGCCACCAGCTCACGGAGAGGCCGGGTACATGTCCGAGGAAACGATGCGGGCCATGGCATACGAGACGTACGGCGGTACGGAGGTGCTCGCCGAGACCAGGCTGCCGGTCCCCAAGGTCGCGCCCGGCGAGGTGCTCGTCCGCGTCAAGTACGCCTCGGTCAACCCGGTCGACTGGAAGATCATGGCGGGTGGGCTCGACGCGCTGATGGACGTCGTGTACCCGGTGGTCCCGGGCTGGGACGTCGCCGGGACCATCGAGCGCGTCGGCATCGACGTCCCCGAGTTCGCGGTCGGGGACGAGGTCATGGCGTACGCCCGCAAGGACTACGTGCACGGCGGCACCTTCGCCGAGTTCGTCAGCGTCCCCGTACGGGCACTGGCCGCGAAGCCCGCCTCGCTCGACTGGAAGCAGGCCGCCGGGCTTCCGCTGGCCGGCCTCACCGCGTACCAGCTCCTCACCCGCCTGGGCACGGGCAAGGAGGACACCGTCCTCGTGCACGGTGCGTCGGGCGGCGTCGGCTCCTTCGGCGTGCAGATCGCCCGCTCGCTCGGTGCCCGCGTCATCGGCACTGCCTCGCCGCGCAACCACGACCGGCTGCGCGAACTGGGATGCGAGCCCGTCGCGTACGGGGACGGCCTCGCCGACCGCGTCCGCGAGCTGGCCCCCGACGGGGTGAGCGTCGTCGCGGACTTCGTCGGCGGGGTACTGGACGTGACGCGGGCGGTCCTCGCGGACGGCGGGCGCCACGCGTCGATCGCCGACCACACGGTGCTCGGCGCGGGCGGCCAGTGGATGTGGGTCAGGCCGGTCGCCGACGACCTCACCGAACTGGGCCGGCTCGCGGACAGCGGGCTGCTGACGGTGCCGGTCGCCGAGACCTTCCCCCTGGCCGAGCTGGCGGCGGCCTTCGAGCTGAGCCAGGCCGGGCACACGGCCGGGAAGATCGTCATCGAGCTCTGAGCGTCCCCGTCCCGCGGGTCAGGCCAGCGAGGGGACCGCTCCGCACTCCGCCCAGGTGACCTCGACGCCCGGCAGACCCGAGGACCACGGGCCGGTGAGCGAGGCCAGCCGGGCCGCGTCCGGAGGGGCGGTCCCGAGGCCGATCGCGTACCGGGCCAGGGTGTCGCCGCGCTCGAACGGGCGGGGCCAGGCGTGGACGTCGGGCAGCCCGGCGTCCGCGAGGACGCCGAGCAGGGCCCGCAGACGGCCCCGCATCCGGCCCAGGTTCTCCTCGAGCTGACCGGGCCCCGCGCCGCGTACGGTGACCACCGCCCATGCCGCGTGCCGCCGGTGGGGCGGCGTGGGGGCGGCGGGGGAGCGGCGGCCCGGATCGGCGTCCAGCGACTCCCACGCCGCGTACAGCTCCCGCACCAGCAGGTCCCGGGTCCCGGGGCCCACTTGGGCCGTGCAACTGCGGACGGGGTGGGAGGGCGTGAGTACGGTGACGGCCGGGTCGGAGCCCTCGTCCGGGCCGGGGGCCGCGTCCCGGACGCCAGGCGCGTCCAGGGTGTTCGGCGTGTCCAGGGCGACCGGGACGCGCCAGTCCCAGGCGGCCCAGGTGGCGAAGAACTCCCTGAGCAGCGCCCCGGGGGCCAGGTCCTCGGCCTCCGCGACCGTGCGCGCCGCCAGTACCGCCCAGGCCAGCCCCGGCAGACCGCCGAACGGTGCGCTGTCCAGGCCACGGGACCGGGCCCAGGCCTTCACCTCGCGCGCCAGCCCCGCGAACGCCCCGGACGCCGCGCCCACGAAGCCCCGTACCGCGTCGGCGTCGCTGACCGCGCTCAGCGCCACCGCCGCCGCCCCGCCCAACGCGGCCCGCCGGGACACCGCCCGCGCCGGGGGCGTCGTCCCGGTGGCGACGGCCACCAGGTCCACGTCCAGCCCGTCCACCCGGAACCGCAGGCCCGGCACCCACGCCCCCGTGACCAGCCGGAGTCGCCGGGCATGCGGCAGCGCCGCCGCGATCCGCTCCCGCAGCCGCTCGGGGTCCACCTCGCCCGGCAGGGCCGCCACCAGGTCCAGGTCAGCCCCCGGCAGCGCGCAGCCCATGCGCCGGGACCCGGCCAGGTGCACCACCGCGCCGGGGAGCGCCGCCCCGACCCGGGCGGCGACGGATCCCGCGGTGTCCGGCTCAGGGGCGAGCGCCCCGGCTTCGAGTCCCTCGGCGAGCGCCACGGCTTCGGGCCCGGCGCTGTCCGCGTCCGTCGGCCCGTCACCGCCGGGTCGCGGCGAAAGCGTCCCCTCGGGGAGCAGGCGAACCGACCCCGTCCCGAGTTCCACGGTCGCCCTGACCCGCATCGGCTCGTCCCCGCGCCGGGACAGCACCGCGAGCGATCCGACCCGCGCCGCCGGGCCCCCGCCCCCGAGCCGGACCTCGAACTCGCGGACCGCCCGCTGCGGATCGCCGCTGCGCCCCAGCGTCAGGTGCGGGGTGAACCCCCGCGCGTCCGCACCCCGCCCGCGGCAACCGGGGAACCGCTCCGCCAGCGCCCGCCGCAGCTCCTGCCACGCCGCGTCACCGTCGGCCGCCGGGTCCAGCCACAGGGTGGCGTACTCGCGGTGCCCGAAGCTGTGCACCCCGGCCAGCCGGGTGGTGAACGGCGCGGTCTTGGCGGCGACTTCCGCCAGCAGCGGCAGCGCCTCCTCGAAAGAGGACTCCGGAACGAAGCCGAACAGCAGGTTCACGTGCGGCGGCCACCGGTCGGCCCCGGGGTCGTGCTCCCGCCGCAGGGCGTCCACCGCCGGGTCGGGCGGCGGCAGCCACGCCACCGCCGTACGCGCGGTCGCCGCTACGCCGAGGGTGCCGCCCCCGCCGTCGGCCCCGAATTCGACCGTGGCCCCCACCCCGTAGTGGTCGGAGACGAACAGTCCGTCGGTGGTGGGGGAATCGCCCCGCAGCGCGGCCTCCCGCACCCGCGCGTCCGCCGACCGCAGCAGGATCCGGTCCAGCCGCGCCGCCCGACCCGACAGCGAGCCGACCGCGGCCAGCGGGTTGGCCACCGGGTCGAAGGTCGGGGTGTCGTCCGCCGGCCCGTGTACCTCGCTCCACGCGTCCCGCAACCCCAGCGCGGCGGCCGGGCCCTCGGCCCCGGACCGCCCGTCTTTGAAGTCGCCGACCAGCGCCAGCTGGGCCTCGACGCCGCCCAGCCCCTCGGCCAGCCGCGCGAGTTCCCCCGCGCGCCGGTCCGCACCGCGCTCGGAGTGGTCGCTGCTCAGGTGCGTCGCGGCCACCACCAGCGGGCCGCCCGCCGTATCGACGGTGACGGCGGTGACCGCCTTGTGGCGGCCCAGCACGTTCATCCCGGCCTCGCGCACCGGCAGGCGGCTGAGCACCAGCAACCCGCTCTCCGCGACGTCGGGGCCGCCCGGGTCGGTGCCCAGGGCGTAGCCGGCCCGGACCCACGGCAGCGCCAGCAGCGGGACGAGCAGCGCGGGTTCGACTTCCTGGAGCGCGATCACGTCCGCGTCGGCGGCCTCCAGCTCGGCCAGCAGCAGCGGCCTGCGCCGGGCGGTCGAGATGTGCGGGGCGTCGTAGCGGTCCCACAGGGTGTTCCAGGTGAGCAGCCGCACCCGGGCCGGACCGGGCGCCGCCCCGGCGCCGGGCGCCTCCACCGGCCGCCAGCCCCCGCCGTCCGCCGGATCCCAGGCGTGCGGGGTACGGGCGGTGAAGAACGGTGCCCGCAGCAGCCGGGGGGCACGCACCCGCCCGGCCCGCGTCACGTCGATCCGGTCCACTCCGGTGGCCCGGTCCCACACCAGCTCTCCGTCCGCCTCCACGAACAGCACCCGGTGCCAGGGGATGTCTCCGCCCGGCACGAAGGACGGCAGCGGAACCCGCTTGGGCGCGGCCCCGCGCTGGAGCAGCCCGAGTGTGAACCGCGCCGGGTCGAAGCGGGGGTCCCAGCGGACCTGGTGGTAGAGCTCCTCGCTGGTACGCATCAGCAGTCCCCGCCCGGTGTCCCGACGACCGCCGGGGTCTCTTCCGCGTCCGCCTCGTCGATCGACCCGGCCGTGTCCGCGAGCGTGCCGTCGCCGCCGACGTACCACGTCAGGTGCGCCTCGCCCGGGTACGGCGGGCCGAACCGGCGCAGCTGCGAGTCCAGTACCGCATCCGGTACGGGGTGCGCCCGGGAGGCGTTGCGCCGCACCAGTTCGTCCTCCTCCACCCACAGAACGGCGTGCGTGACCAGCGCGTCGCGGCGGCGCGCGACCGCTCCGGCCAGCCCGCGCTGCTGTTTCGTCAGGGAGGTGGCGTCCCACACCACGGTCTGGCCGGTGCGCGCGGCCGCCGCCAGGGCGGTGTCCAGCCGGTCCAGGCCCTCGCGCAGCACGTCGGCGTTGGCCCGCTGGTCGGAGCGGGAACCCCGGGCGGTGCGCAGATCGTCCAGACTGATGTACGTCTCCACCCCGGCCAGCCGCCCGGCGTAGGTGCTCTTGCCGCTGCCCGACGGCCCGCACAACTGCACGAGGTGCGGGAACGCCCCGTCGCGCAGCCGCCAGGTCGCGGCGACCGCCTCCTCGGCGGTGTGGACCCTGGCCCGCCCGAAGGCCTCCCGTGCCTGCGCCCAGCACCGGTCGGCGGCGCGCTGCCCCAGCCCGGCGAGCGCCTCGCGCAGCCCGCTCCGCAACGGCCCCAGCGGGTCCGGTCCTAGCAGCCCTTCCTCCTGCGCGTACAGGGCGGACCACTCGACGCACTCGCGCCCCGCCCCGTCCCGGGGATCCCCGAGCGCCCCCGCCAGCGCGTGCAGTACGCCCAGGTCGGCGGCCGAGGCCAGCCGGACCAGCCCGGCCCGCCGCTCCGCGTCGGGGAACGGCCTGCGCAGGGCCGGGTACAGCCCGACCAGGTCCGCCACCCGCCGGGCGGACGGCATCCCGAGCGGCCCCGCCGCCAGCCGCGCACCCAGCCGGGCGCGCGGCACGCCGTGCAGTGCGGCGGCGAGCACCCCGGTCAGCCGGCTCTCCCCGGTCCGCCCCAGCCCGTCCAGCCGGGCGGCCACGTCGGCGACGGCCTCTGCGGCCCCGGGCGCGGGGCCGGGCTCCATGCCGAGCGCGCCGAGCAGGGCCGCCGGGTCCGGCTCGGAGCCCGACCGGACCGCCCACAGCGGGGCGGCGGGCCCCAGCCCGTTCGGTACCACCGGCGCGTACATCCAGTGCGTGTCGGTCCGGACGTGCCCTGCGCGCACCCACTTGGCCACGTACCGCCCGAAGTCGGTCCGCGGGAAACCGGCGACGGTCCGTACGACGTACCCCTCCTGACGCGCGGTGTCGATCCGCAGCTTGCGCAGCGCGCGCTCGTCGTAGACGCCCCGCCACAGCACGCGCGGGGTGGGGACGCCCAGGCGCCGCAGGAAGCGCACCGTCCGGTCCCAGTCCAGACAGTGGTCGCCGTCCCACACCGAGAACCCGTAGAACCAGCCGTCCAGGTCCTCGTACGGGAGGGAGTGCCGGGCGTAGAGGTTCTCGCCGCACACCCGCCGGCCCGCCGGTATCTGCGGACCGATGCGGCCCTGGAGGCCCTTCACCCAGGCCCGGGAGGGGTGGTGCCCGGAATCCGGGGAGCGTGCGTGCAGCCCGTCACGGTAGAGGGTGGTGTTCTCCCCGTCGAGCTTCTCCGTGACGACCACCTCCCGACCGGCCAGAGCGATGGGCCCGGACATGCGCACGTCGTCCGGGGTCGCCCCGGGGGACCAGGGCAGGTGCGCCGTACGGGGGTAGTGCGTGCGCATGATCCGCTCCTGCTCGGTTCCTGCCCGACGGGGCCTTCCACCGTCACTCTAGGTAGGCGGCGCGGGCGGATCCACCCGATATCCCGGCCGGCGGGCCGTCCGACGCCCGACCGCCCCGCATACGGGCCGTCGGACGCCCGCCGCCCCGCATACGGGCCGTCGGGCGTCCGACCGTCCTGCCGGCCGGCTCACGGCCGGCGGCCCGTCCACGCCACGAGCCGGTCGATGGCGGGAGCGTCGTCGTCCACCGCGACGACCTCCGCGTAGGGCACCGGGCCACCGCGCCGGCCGGCCGGCAGGGACCGGCGCAGGACCTCCAGCACCCGCTCCACCAGGGCCGGGTCCCACACGGGCTGCTGTCCGGTCGCCCGCGCCAGGTCCCAGGTGTGGACGGTGAGTTCGTTGGTGTAGATGACCGCGCCGACCGCTCCCGGCTTGGGGCCGATCGGCAGTCGCAGCTCCCGGGTGAGGATCGAGTCGTCCGCCCACACGGCCTCCGCCTCCACCGTGGCCGGCGCCCAGGCAGCGGCCCAGGCGCCGTCGGACAGTTCGTCGGCGAAGGACGGCACGCTGAACGGGTCCTCGCCCCGTCCGATCACCGCGATCCGGCGCAGGACGGCCACGAGGTGGCTCGACAGCCGCCGGACGTCGAACTCCGCGCACGGGGTGGGGAGGTCGTACTGGTCGGGGCGGACGGCGGCGAGGGTGCGGCCGGCGAGCGCGATGGCGGCCGAGAGGTCGGGGCGCGGGTCGAAGGCGTGGACGGGCAGGGGCTGCGGGGCCGCGAGCTGTGCGGTGTTCTCGTTCATGGGTTCATCGTTGCGGCTAAAGTGGCCACCTCATGGCCAGTTTTACCGGAGTTCCTCCGGAGGAAGTGGGTGGCTGCGCATGAGGGCTGACCGGCTGGTGGCGACCCTGTTGTTCCTCCAGGAGCGCGGCCGCGTCACCGTCTGCGAGGTCGCCGCCGAACTGGAGGTGTCCGAGCGCACCGCCCGCCGCGACCTGGAGGCGCTGGCCGCGTCCGGGATCCCCGTGTACTCCCAGCGCGGCCGGGGCGGCGGCTGGTCCCTGGTCGGCGGCGCGCGCACCAACCTCACCGGACTGACCGCCGCCGAGATCCGGGCGCTGTTCCTGCTCACCGGGCCGCTCGCCGCGACGCCCGAACTGCGCACCACCCTGCGCAAGTTGGTACGTGCGCTGCCGCCGGCGCTGCGCTCCGGAGCCGAGGCCGCCGCCCGCGCGGGAATCACCGATGCCACGGACTGGTCCCGCAACGCCGCCACGTCGCAGTCGGGCCACCGCTCGCTGCTCCAGAGCGCGGTGGTGGAGGGGGAGCGGGTCCTGCTGGGGTACGCGGGGGTCGGGAAGCCCCCGGGTGTGCGGGTGGTGGACCCCCTCGGGCTCGTCGCCAAGGCGGGGGCCGACTACCTCGTCGCCGGTACGGAGTCGGGCCTGCGGACGTTCCGGCTCAGCCGCGTCACCTCGGTGGAACCGACCGGCGAACCGGTGGTCCGGCCCCCGGACTTCGACCTCGCCTCGGTGTGGCGGGAGCGGGCCGAGGTGATCGAGGGCAGCATGTTCGCGGTCACGGCCCGGGCCCGCGTCGCCCCCGAGGCGCTGGCCCGCCTCCAACGGGTGCTCCGAGGCCGGGTCACTGTCGGCGAGCCGCTGGACGACGGCTGGACGGAGGTCCGCATCGACGGTCCGGCCCACCGCGCACTGGCCGCCCAGCTCGCGGGCTTCGGCGCCCTGGTCGAAGTCCTGGACCCCCCGGAGCTCCGCCGCACGCTGGCCCGCATCGGCGCCGAACTCACGGCGCTCTACGACCCCGACGCCTGACCGGCGGGTCCCTCGTCGCCGGGTGCCGCCTTCCTCGCCGCACTCGCCTTGAAGCACCAGACGGCGTGCTCGAGTCCGCCGGGGGCGTGCCCGAGAAGAGCGGCGGCCTCCTCGTACACGGCCTGGAGCTGCCGGTAACCGAGGTCGGGGACACCGGCGTCCGCGGCGAAGGCCCTCAGGTGCACGTCCACCACGACCTGGGACCGGCCGACGAGGTTGCCGATGTAGTCCACCGTCTTCGGCCCCACGCCCTTCACCGTGCGCAGGGCCGCACGGTTGGCCCGGTGGCCGAGCCAGGCGTGCAGATCGTCGCGGGTGTCGACTCCGGCGGCAGCCGGCAGAGCGGTGATGCCGTGGGCCGTGGCGACCCTGCCGGGGCTTCGGAAATCCATGGCGACCGCGAGGTCTTCGGTGGCGAGCCGTGCACGGAAGCCGCGGACCGTGGCGGCGTCGGGCCAGGCCGCCTCCAGCCGGCGAAGCCGCGGCAACAGGGTCGACCGGTACGGGCGGCGGGCGTGGAACCCGGCGTCGCAGATCACGGCGCCCATGTGGGTCCACCCGCGGGCCGGGCGGAACGGCCCGTCGCCGAGGGTGGTTCGTATGTGGAGGGCGAGCCGCTGGCCGGGGCCGGGTCTGGTCATCGCCCCATGATGGTGCTCCGGCCCCACGGCCGGGGTCCGTTTCGCCAGGGATCCGGGTGTCGTGTGCGGGGCCGTCCGGGGTGGCGCGGTGACCGCGCATCGCGGGTGGGCCGGCGGTGGTCGTCGTGTGACGCCGTGACGCGTGAACGACGTCAACGGGCAGGAGTGGCTGCGCAGTTGCAGCCGGGAGGGAACCCCGGTGGCCCGCTCGCGCGTCCGAGCGCCATGAAGCGACCCCTCTTGCCGACGGCCCTCCTCGTCTGCGGGCTCCCCCTGGCCGCCTGCGCGGCGGCGCCTCGGGCGCAGCCCCAGCCCCTCATCCGCGCCGTACGCCTCGGGCATGACGGACGGACCGTCACCACCGCCGTCGCGGTAGGCGGTTGTCAGACGGGTCGGCTCACAGGCAGCGAATCGGACACCACGATCACCCTGAGACTGTGGGTGCGCACACGGGAGAAGCCCGGTCAGGCCTGCAGGGCCGGCATCAGGCTGGAGCCGGTGAGCCTCGCGCTCCGCTCACCCTTGGGCAACGGGACGGTGGTCGACGCGGCAACGGGCCGGACGCTCGGGGTCGGGGCCTGAGCCGGATCGCCACTCGTCGGTTCTACCGCCGACGGCCGTCGCACCGTCGGCGCCCCTCACACCGGCTTCGCCCCCCACGGCCGGTCACGTGGTCGGACGGGCGGTTTTCAGGCCGCCTGTCCGCATCACGGAAGTTAGCAAGATCGACATAATCAGGCAATAAGGAGGTATCGGCGAAGCAAAAAGGCGGACCGGATTCCGCATCCGGGTGCGCGCCGTAACCGCCGAGCGGTCGCCGCTGTTGCACAGCCGGCGGGTCACCCCAACGGCGAAACGGAGTCCCCATGCCCCAGCTGACCGACGACGCCGGCCAGGCCACCGGGCAGGTCGCCGGCCAGGCCACCGGGCAGGCCGCCGCGCAGGCCGGCACCTGGATGACGCCCGCCGAGTACGGAGCCTCGCGCGCCGCGCTCTGGACCGGGGCGCTCGTCCTCGTCACGGACACCGACGGCCGGGTGCTCGTCCAGACGGTCGACTACCGGCCCGACCGGCTGCTGCCCGGCGGCGCCGTCGACGCGGGCGAGGCACCGGCCGCCGCGGCCGCCCGGGAGATGCGCGAAGAGCTCGGGATCGACGGCCACTACCCGCGCGGGCTCGCCGTCGACTGGATCCCCGCCGGCGCCCCCGGGTTCCCACCGGAGATGAGCTTCCCCGGGGAGATCCTCTACGTCTTCGACGGCGGCACCTGGACCCCCGACCGGATCGGGGCCGTCCGCCTCCCGGCCCAGGAGATCACCGGCATCGACTTCGTCGAGCCCGCCGACCTGGCGGCCCTGATGGACGCCGGCGACGCCCGCCGGGCCCTGTCCGCGCTGCGCGCCCGGATCGCCGGGGCCGGTCCGGCGCTGCTGGAGGACGGCCGGCCGGTCACCCCCACCGCCCTCGACCGGCTCGGCGTGCTGCGGACCCGCAGGACGCCCGGGCGCGGCTCCTGGCACCCCGGCCCGGTGCCGGCCGGGCTGCCCGTGCGGGACCGCTCCGGATGGCTGTTCGCCCCCGACGGCCGGGTCCTGCTGCTGATCGCCCGCGCCACGGGCGCCGCGCACCTGCCGCCCCCGAACACCGAACCCACCGCCGCGGCCGCCCCGCTCGGCTACCGGTACGCCGGCCAGGGCGCCCACGCCCGCACCGTGGCCCGCCTCACCTCGGTCTCCGCGCACCGCGACCCCGCGTACGCGAGGCTGCTGGCCACCCCGGAACAGGTGCGCGAGCTCAGCGACTGGGGTCCGGCCGGCCGTCAGGAGCTGGCGGCCGTCCACGCGGCCCGCCAGCAGCTCTCGCTCCCCGCGCCGCCCCGGATCCCGCCGACCGAACTGCCCCGCGAGGGCGCCCGCTGGTGACGGCCCCGGTGTCGTCCCCGCCGCAATCCCGGCCCCGCGGTCCGTGGTCCCGCAGCATGGAGGCCATGAGCGACAGCGCGATCACGTACACCCTCTACATCCAGGCCGACCCCGACCGCGTCTGGCAGGCGCTGACCGAGCCGGCCCTCACCCGCCGCTACTGGGGCCTGAGCTTCGAGACCGACTGGGCGGTGGGCTCGCGGATGGACTGGATCGAACGCGGCGCCCGCACCAGTGACCCCGCCCAGGTGGTGCTCGACTGCGTCCCGAACCGCAGGCTGTCCTACACCTGGCACACCTTCACGCCGCAATGGGCCGCATCCGTGGGCATCGGCGAGGAGCTGCGGGCCGAGCTGGCGCGCGAAAGGCGCACGAAGGTCACGTACGAGATCGAACCGGTCGGTGACACGCTCGCCCGACTGACCGTCATCCACGAGGGGTTCGAGCCCGGCGGCACCCTCATCGGCATGTGCGCGCGGACCTGGCCGTTCCTCGCCTCCAGTCTCAAGACGCTGCTGGAGACCGGGGCCCCGCTGCCCGGGCCCGGCCACGAGGACGAACAGGGCTACGGCGGCCACGAAGACTACGAACGCTGACCCGGGCGCGGCGCCCTGCCGGAACCCGCGCCGCCTCGCCCCCGGGACTCGCCGCGTCCCCCGCCCCCGCACCCCTGGGCGGCCGGCGGCCGGAGGGGTCGTGTGGAATGGGGGCATGGGGAGCAGTGAGCACGAGATACGGCGGACGCAGGGGAGCGGACCGGAGCAGCCGCCCGAGCGGTGGCGCTACGCCCGCCACCTCGCGGCGCTCGCGGCGGCCGCCGCCGGCGAAGCCGTCGCCCTCGCCGAGGCGGTCGAGGCCGAGGCGGTCGCCGTCGTCCTGCGCGACCCGGACCCGGTGATGGCCGAGAGTGCCGTCGTCACGCACCTGGACCGGCGCGCGGTCCGGCTGCCGGCCGACGGCCGTTTCCCCGGCTGGGCCCGGGCCATGGAGCCGGCGCTCCACGGGCGGCTCTTCCCTTCCCGGCGACTGCGCGAGTGGACCCTGCTGAAAGCCATCGCCGCGGGCGAGCCGTGGTCCGCGGCGGAGCTCACGGCCGCATCCGACTGGTGCCAGCGCACCGCCGCCCAGACGGTGAACTCGTACGAGGCGCTCGGCGTGCTCGCCTCGGCCGCCCGCACCCACCGGGTCCGCGACGCAGCCGCCCGGCGGCTGCGCAGACGTACCACTGCCTGAGCGGGGACCGTCCGGGCAGCGGTCGAGCGAACCGGTCATACCAGGACAAAAGGGACGGATGGGTGCGCCGGTGGCACGGATTGCGGACGCTCTCTCACCGAAGCCTCGTCACACGTGCGTTCGGGGGCTTAAGGTCGGCTCACCTGGCCGGGTATCAGCGTTGGACCATGCCATTCCGCTGGAGGATGACTCTCCGTGTCGCACCTTTCACAGGCTCCCGTCACCACCCCGGAGGCCGAGCCCGCTCCCCCCACACCGCACGCCTACAGCGAGGTCAAGGGTTGGTTCTCGGCGTACGACCAGGTGCTCTTCGACTGGTTCCTGACCCGGCAGAACAGTGACGCCGCCTCCTCGGGCGATCTCCTGGAGCTCGGCGCGTTCATGGGGAAGAGCGCGATCTTCCTGGCCGGATACCTCCGGGCCGGCGAGGAGTTCACCGTCTGCGACCTCTTCGACTCGCCCCCGCCGGACGACGAGAACCTCAGCGAGGTCCGCGACTCGTACCCCACCCTCACCCGGCGCGGCTTCGAGACGAACTACCTCGCCTTCCACGAGGCGCTCCCCACCCTCATCCAGGCCCCCACCTCCGTGGTGGCCGACCGGGTGCGCGCAAAGAGCTGCCGCTTCATCCACATCGACGCCTCGCACCTCTACGAGCACGTCGTCCAGGACATCGAGTCCTCCCGGCTGGTGGCCGCCCCGGACGCGGTCGTCGTCTTCGACGACTACCGCTCCGCGCACTGCCCCGGCGTGGCGGCAGCGGTGTGGGCCGCCGTCGTCGGGGACGGGCTGCGGGTCATCGCCGTCTCGGCCTCGAAGCTCTACGCCACCTGGGGAGACCCCGCGCCCCACCAGACGGCGCTGCTGAGCTGGCTGGAGGGCCGCACCGACCTGTGGCACGGCGTCGACATCGTGGCCGGCCTGCCGCTCGTGCGGATCGGCGACGAAGGCGTCATCCCCCTCGCGCCCCCGCAGCCGCTGCACCCGGCACAGGAGGCGAAGCCCGTCGCCCCGCAGGCCCCCGCCGCCGTCCGCAAGCCCCCGGCCGCCTGGCGCAAGCTGGCCAAGGACCTGCTCCCGCCGGTGATCACCCGGGCGATCGTGGCCGCGCGGCGCCGCCGCCGCTGAGTCCGGCCGCGCCGCGCGGGTGTCAGTTGGCCTTGCGCACCCGCGCCGCGCGGCGGGCTTCGGCCGCCTGCCGGGCCTCGATGGTCTTACGGGACTCCTTGCCCTTGCCGGGCCTCCCCGGGCGGGTGCCGATGCCCCGGAAGCCGAGGTCCGATCCGCTCGGCCTGCCCTTGGCGTCCGTCGGCGCCGAGCCGGACAGGGGGACGCCCGACGGCGCCTTGGCGCCGGTGATCCGGCTGAGCGCCGCCTCGCCGGAGCGGACCTGGGTGATGGTGGGGCGGATCTTCGCGTCGGCCATCAGCCGGACGATGTCGCGCCGCTGGTTCGGGGTGATGAGGGTGACGACCTTGCCGGACTCACCGGCCCGGGCCGTGCGGCCCCCGCGGTGCAGGTAGTCCTTGCTGTCGGCCGGGGGGTCCACGTTGACGACGAGGTCGAGGTCGTCGATGTGGATGCCGCGGGCCGCGACGTTCGTCGCGACCAGTACGTTGACCAGGCCGTCCTTGAACTGCCCCAGGGTCCGGGTGCGCTGGGGCTGCGACTTCCCGCTGTGCAGGCCCTCCGCGCGCACGCCCATGGCCCGCAGGTGCTTCACGAACTGGTCGACGCCGTGCTTGGTGTCCAGGAACATCAGCACCCGGCCCTCGCGCGCGGCGATCTCCGTCGCGGCGGAGATCTTGTCCGCCGCGTGGATGTGCAGGACGTGGTGGTCCATGGTCCCCACCGAGGCGGACTGCGGGTCCACCGAGTGGGAGACCGGGTCCTTGAGGTAGCGGCGCACCAGCTGGTCCACGTTGCGGTCCAAGGTGGCGGAGAACAGCATCCGCTGACCGGCGTGGTGCACCTGGTCCAGGATCTCCGTGACCTGCGGCATGAACCCCAGGTCGCACATCTGGTCCGCCTCGTCGAGGACCGTGATCCGTACCCGCTCCAGGTGGACGTCACGCCGCCCGACGAGGTCGCTGAGGCGCCCCGGGGTGGCCACCACGACCTCTGCGCCGGTGCGCAGCGCGCCGGACTGCCGGCCGATAGACAGGCCTCCGACGACCGTCGCCATCCGCAGGCCCAGGGCCTTCGCGTACGGGTCCAGGGCCTCGGTCACCTGCTGCGCGAGCTCCCGGGTCGGTACGAGGACCAGGGCGAGCGGCCGCTTCGGATCCGCCTGCTGCCCCGCCGTACGGGCCAGCAGGGCCAGACCGAAGGCGAGGGTCTTGCCGGAACCGGTCCGGCCGCGGCCGAGGATGTCACGGCCGGCGAGGGAGTTGGGCAGCGTGGCGGCCTGGATCGGGAACGGCTCGCGCACCCCCTGCTCCGCCATCGTCTCCACCAGCTCGACGGGCAGACCGAGCTCCGCGAACGACGCCACCGGCGCCAGTGCGGGCGTGACGGTCCTGGGCATGGCGAACTCGCCCTGCGGCCCGAGGGTCCGAGGGGCCTTGCCGGGGCCGCCCTTGGCCCCCGGCTTGCCGCCTGCCTTGGCTCCGGCCTTGACGCCGAAACGCCCGTGAGCTGACGGGTTCTTCATGCAGAACCTTCCGTGAGGAGAGCGAGCGCGGCGCGGCGCGCCCCTGGGACGGCAACGAGCCGGGGCCCGTACCCCTCGGTACGGGCCCCGGCTCGTCGTACACGTCCGCACCGGGCGACAGCGGCCCGCGCATCAAGTTTCCCGCCCATTTTACCAGCCGTAGCCCCGGCCTCCGGGCGCGAGCGGAGCCACCGCCACGGAGCGTGCTCACTCCTTTCGCCGACAAGCCGGGCAGAAGTTCGAACGAACCCGGTTGGCCGCGCCTGGGGTGTGGCGGGCGGGGCGGGTGGGCACTATCGAGACGGCCGCGCGTGTGGCCCGAGAGGCACGTTGAGAAGGATCAGTACCCATGGCAACTGGCATCGTGAAGTGGTTCAACTCGGAGAAGGGGTTCGGGTTCATCCAGCAGGACGACGGTGGTCCCGACGTGTTCGTGCACTTCTCCGCGATCCAGACCACCGGCTTCAAGGAGCTGGCGGAGGGCGCGAAGGTCGAGTACGAGGTGACCCAGGGCCCCAAGGGTCCGCAGGCGGAGCGGGTGGTCACCCTCTGACCCGCTTCACGAGCCGAGCTGTCCGTGGGCCCCGCCGCAAGTCTTCCGGCGGGGCCCGCGCCGCTCACGGGCCGCCCGCCGCGCCGGCCGCCGCACTCCAGCGGCTGGCCGGGCCGGGAGCAGCCGCCGGTGCGGGCCCGCCGGCTCGGCCGCGGCGGCCGGGAGCGAGCGGCGCCGTCGGCTTCGCGTGCGGACGGACCGGCCCTCCGGCGCGACTACGCTGACCGCATGACTGTGCTCTTGTACGAAGAATTCGGTACCGGACGCCACCGCGAGAGCTCCCTGATCCGCCACGCGCTGGGCAACGCCCACGACGAGGCGCTGGTCGCGGGGCTCGCGGGCGGTATCGGCTTCATGTACTTCGTCTTCGAGTACCCCGAGCGCCCGCCGCTCGCCACGATCGTCGCCCAGGCCCACCCCGAGCCGTGGGTGCAGGTCGCCCTCGGCCGACTGCACGTCCCCTACGACGCCACCCGCAGCACCAAACCGCGCTGGGGCCGGGTCCGCGCCGCGCTCGACGAGGGGCACCCCGTCTTCTGCGTCGTCGACCGCTCCTCGCTGCCCTGGCACGAGGCGGTCGCCCCGATGCCGGGCGCCGACGCGTACACCGTGGTCATCGCGGGGTACGAGGGCGACGACCTCTTCATCGAGGACGGCGCCGCGGCGCCCTACCGGATCGACCGCGAGGAGTTCGGCGCGGCCTGGAGCGCCCACCCCACGGGCCGCCACCAGCTGGTCGTACCCACCGGACCGGCCGAGGCCGACCCGGACGTGGACGGGGCCGTCGCCGCCACCGTCACGCACCTGACCGGGCCGGTCCTCGGCAACCGGTTCGACGTCAACTTCGGCTTCTCCGGCATGGCCCGGCTCTCCGCGGACCTGCGCGACACCAGCACCGCCGCGGCCTGGGAGCAGCGGTTCGGCGCCTCACCCGAGACGTTCCGCGGCGCCACCCGGCGGCTGTACGCCTCCCTGGAGGAGGAGTGGACGGCGCCCGGTGCCACCCGGCCGCTGTACGCCGACTTCCTGGACCTGGTAGGCCGTTCCGAGGCGGCCGGTCTCTTGCGCGCATCGGGCCTCCACTGGTCGGAGCTCGCCGCCCTCGCCCGCGAGGCCGACCCGGCAGCCGACGCGGGGGAGCGCCGGGAGCTGTTCGAGGCGTGCGCGGGGCTCGTCGACCTCTGCGCCGGACTCGAACGCGAGGCCGTGGCGGTCCTCGGGGGGTAGCTCCGAGCGTGGGCCGCACCCGGGAACCACCACCCGGGTGCGGCCCACGCCGTTCGTCAGGCGTCTTCCACGGAGATCGCCGCGACCGGACAGGCCCGGGCGGCCTCCCGCACCAGCGGGCTGCCGTGGCCGTCCTCGCGGCCCGGGAGCAGTTCGCTGAAGCCGTCGTCGTCCTGGGTGAACACGTCGGGCGCGGTCAACGCGCACTGGCCGGCGCCGATGCAGACGCCTCGGTCGATGGAGATCCGCATGCCGCTCACCATGCCACGGGAAGTTCGAGCATGCCCTGGATGGTGTCGCCGGGCTTGAAGGGGATCCGGTCCGGTTCCTCCGCCAAGCGCAGCCCGGGGAACCGGGCGAACAGGGAGCCGAGGGCGATCTCCATCTCGGCGCGGGCCAGGTTCTGGCCGAGGCACTGGTGGATGCCGAAACCGAACGCCAGGTGGTGGCGGGTCGGGCGGTGCCAGTCCAGCGAGTCGGGATCGGCGAAGACCGACTCGTCGCGGTTGATGACGGACGTGGAGAACACCACCCCGTCGTCGGCGCCGATCGTGACGCCACCGATCTCGATCTCCTCGGTCGCCACCCTCAGCATGCCGTCGGCGATCGACAGGAACCGCATCAGCTCCTCCACGGCCTCCGACATCAGCGAAGGGTCCGCGCGCAGCTCGGCCAGCTGCTCCGGATGGCGCAGCAGGGTGAAGGTGCCGAGCGAGATCATGTTCGCCGTGGTCTCGTGGCCCGCGATGAGCAGGATCACGGCCAGGGCGACCAGCTCCTCGACATCGGTCTGACCGGTTTCGAGGCGCTGCGCGATGAGTTCGTCCAGCAGCCCGTCGCCCGGGTCGGTGCGCTTGCGCCCGATCAGGTCCCGCAGATAGGCGTCGAGGCTGTGGCGGGCCTCCTCCACGTCGGACAGTTCGGGGCCGCGCAGCAGCTGCCTCGACTTCGCCTCGAAGAACTCGTGGTCCTCGTACGGGACTCCCAGCAGGGCGCAGATCACCATGGAGGGCACGGGCAGGGCGAAGGAGCCGACCAGTTCCGCCGGCGGGCCCTGGGCGGTCATCCCGTCGAGCAGCCGGTCCACGGTCTGCTGGATCTGCGGCCGCAGGGCGGCGATGCGTTTGACGGAGAAACTGGGGATCAGCATGCGGCGCTGCGTGTTGTGTTCGGGGTCGTCGACGCCGAGCAGCGCGGTCCGGCGCGCCGTCAGGCCCTTGAAGCGCTTGGTGGTGGCGGGGAAGGCCGCGTTCTGGCGGTCGGAGGAGAGCCGGCCGTCGGAGAGCAGGGCGCGCGCCTCGGCGTGCCCGGTGACCACCCAGACCGAGCGGCCGTCGAAGAGGGTGACGCGGGAGAGCGGCCGGGTCTCCCGCAAGGGCGCGTACGCCGCCGGGGGGTGGTAGGGACAGGTCCGGTCCTGGGGAAAGGCAACGGTTTCTGACATGCAGCACCTCGCGAGCGATGGTCCGTCTTGCCGGCTCCATTACATGCCCTAGGCACCTATCTCACCTATGCCACTTTCGGCCAGACCGGCCGCATGTCGCCCGAAGGGCCCAGCGGCCGTGCGGCGGGGTCACAGGTGGGCTTCGAGGAACGCCCGGAACTCCTCGCGGGTCAGCGGTCCGGCCTGGGACGCCACGGCCTCCCCGTCCTTGACGAGGACCACGGTGGGCGCGCCCGTCACGCCGTAGCGCCTGGTCGGGCCGGGGCAGCGGGTGATGTCGGTCCGTACGGCGGTCAACCGCGCCCCGTACTCCTGTGCCAGCTCGCCGACGAGCACGTCCATGGCGCGGCAGGCCTCGACGGCCTTGGGCCAGGTGCCCGTGAAGTAGGCGAGAACCGGCCCCGGGGACATTCCCAGGATGAAATCGAACTCCTGGTCCTCCAGCGGCTGGTGTACCCGACGTGCCATGTGTGCTGCTCCTCGTGTGTCCCGGCGGGTCCCGTCCGGTCCGGCGTGTGGTGGCCCGCGCACCCCATCATCCCCGGGACGGGGCGGCGCGTTGTCAGTGGTGGCTGGCAGCCTGGACGCATGGACGACAGGATGCTGCGGCGCCGGGTCTACGGCGCAGACCACGACGACCCCGACCCCGGCCCGCGCCCCGGCCATGCCTACGGCGAGCTCGTGGGCGGCCCGCTCGACGGCCTCCTCCTCGACGTCACCGGCTGGAGCGGACCGCAGCTGACCGAGGAGGCCCGCCTGCCCACGGAGATAGGCCGCTACGGGGCGGGCGGCCGGGCCCACTACCGCCGCCGCGCGACGGACCCGCAGCGCTGGGACTGGTCGGGCGACAGCCCCTGACGTACGCCGGGCCGGAGCGGCGGGGCGGCGAGCCCCCGGTCCGCCGACGTGTGACCGGGGGCTCTGTGCGGCACTTCTGCCCGGGCGGCGCGACCGGATGCGCGAGGGGCGCCCGATCGGGTGCGGGAGCGCGCGCGGACGTCAGCCGGTCGTGGCGCTCCGGCTGACTTTGCGCGCCCACAGGACCAGCGGTACCTGGAGCGGCAGCCGGGCCAGGGTCACGGCCCGTGCGGCGGGGGCGCCGCGGCGGGCGTCGACCGCCATCTTCACGTTGGCCGGGAAGACGCCGACGAAGAACGCCGCCGTGGCCAGTGCGGCCATCCGACGGGTCCGCGGATGCGCGACCCCAGCGGCGAGGGCGAGCTCCGCCGCGCCGCTCGCGTACGTCCACTGCCGCGGGGTGCCGGGCAGCGAACGCGGGACGATCTTGTCGAACTGCTCGGGCCTGACGGCGTGTGCCACCCCCGCGGTCGCCAGCAGTCCGGCGAGCAGCAGGGGTGAGGAGGGTATGCGCGGCATGGGGGTGTCCTCTCAGAGGGGGCGCGGCGGGACGGCCCCGCGATCCTACTCGCGGGTAGGTCGGGGTGATCCGGCGAAGCAGCCGGGCGTCCCCGAAAAGAATCCGAAGAAGTTTTCCGGGAGCTGTCGATCCGGGCGCCTCCCGTTCGACACAGGAGTGAAAGGCGGGGACAGCCCCCGCCCACCGACCGAGGAGTCACCATGCCGCGCTTCCTTTCCCTGGTCCGCATCGACGAGCAGAGCCTCCCCGAGGACACCCCCTTCCCGGAGGACTTCCTGCAGCGGATGGGCGCACTGATGGAGGAGATCACCAAGGCCGGGGTGATGCTGGACACCGCCGGACTGCTCCGCACCTCCGAGGGCACCCGTGTCACCTGGTCCGGGGGCAAGCTGAGCTACACCGACGGCCCCTTCACCGAGACCAAGGAGGTCGTCGGCGGCTACGCCCTCCTCCAGGCCAAGGACAAGGCGGAGGCGCTGGAGTGGACCAAGCGCTTCCTGGAGATCCACCCCGAGGAGTGGACGGTGGGCGTCGAACTCCGGCAGATCGCGGAGGGCTGAGCCCGCGGCCGAAGCGACCGGGCCGGCCTGCGACGGGCCGGTCGCGAGCCGGTCGCGTCCCACGGGCGAGCCCCGTTTGCCCTGCCCCGTCACGGCTGCTCTGATGGGTGGCCGTGACGGCAGTGACCCCGGCCCAGACGGTCGAAACGGTGTACAGGATCGAGTCCGCGCGGATCATCGCCGGCGTGGCCCGGATCGTGCGGGACGTGGGCATCGCGGAGGAACTCGCCCAGGACGCCCTGGTCGCCGCGCTCGAACAGTGGCCGCGGTCCGGGATCCCCGACAACCCGGCCGCCTGGCTCATGACCACCGCCCGCAACCGCGCGGTCGACCTCGTCCGGCGCAAGGAGACCTACGCGCGCAAGCTCGCGGAGGTCGGCCGCACCCTGGAGGACGTACCGCCCCCGGCCGAACCGGCGGCCCCCGACGACATCGACGACGACGTACTGCGCCTGGTCTTCACGGCCTGCCACCCCGTGCTGGGTGCGGAAGCCAGGATGGCGCTCACCCTGCGCCTCGTCGGCGGCCTGACCACACAGGAGATCGCCCGGGCGTTCCTCACCTCCGAGCCCACCGTCGCCCAGCGCATCGTCCGCGCCAAACGGGCGCTGGCCAAGGCCGGGGTGCCGTTCGAAGTCCCGTACGGAGCCGCTCGCGAAGCGCGGCTCGCCTCCGTCCTGGAAGTGATCTACCTCGTCTTCAACGAGGGCTACTCGGCCACCGCCGGGGACGACCTCGTCCGCCCCGCCCTGTGCGAGGACGCCCTGCGGCTCGCCCGGGTGCTGGCCGCTCTGATGCCCGACGAAGGAGAGGTCCACGGCCTGGCGGCGCTGCTGGAGTTCCAGGCTTCCCGGATCGGGGCCCGCACCGGCCCCGACGGCGAGCCGGTCCTGCTCGCCGACCAGAACCGGGCCAAATGGAACCGCATGCTCATCCGGCGCGGCTTCGAGGCCGTCGGCCGCGCCGGCACCGGCCCCTACTCCCTCCAGGCGGCCATCGCGGGCTGCCACGCCCGGGCCGTCCGGTACGAGGACACCGACTGGAAGACCATCGCCGCACTCTACGGACGCCTGGTCCGGCTGGTCCCCTCACCGGTGGTCGAGCTGAACCGGGCGGTCGCCGTCTCCATGGCCGAAGGCCCCGAAGCGGCCCTGCCGCTGGTCGACGCCCTCGTGGCGGATCCCGCGCTGCGCGCCTACCACCTGCTGCCGAGCGTGCGGGGGGACCTGCTGGAGCGGCTCGGCCGCCGGGCGGAAGCCCGCGCCGAGTTCGAACGGGCCGCCTCCCTCACCCGCAACGCGCGCGAACGGGAACTGCTGCTGGGCCGGGCGCGCTCCGGGGGCTGGCCGTGATCAGGCCCGGACGGGCGTGTCCAGCGGGCGGCGGGGCGCGGTCAGCGCGATCGGACGCCGGAAACCGCCCGAGAGGGCGATGTCGCGTACCGTCTCGCGGAGCGCCTCCTGGAAGTCGCCCATGGTGCGGCGGGCGGCGGGGGTGTCGACGTAGATCGAGTTCATGTGCAGACCGTCCGCGTCGCGCTGGTACCAGGAACAGGCCCCGTTCGCGCGCGCCGACCACACGTGCGTGGCGGGCCGCCAGTCCTCGTGCCGCTCGGCGCCCCGGCACTTGCGCATGTCGATGTACGAGAAGAAGTTCACCGGGTAGGGCCAGGAACGGGCCGCGAACTCCTGCGGCGCCAACAGCTCCCACGCCCGCACGAAGGGCACGTCGATATGGCGCAGCAACTCCCCGAACCCCGCCCGGATCCCGGCCATGACCTGGGCGAAATCCCGCCCGGGCGAGGCGTCGAACTCGATCGGCATCGTGTTCACGAACCAGCCGACCGAATCGGACCAGCCGTCGCGGCCGCGCTCGCTCACCGGCATGAACCCCCGGTACACGCCCGGCCCGCCGGCCTCCCGAAGCGACAGCGCGACGGCCGCGAGCACCCCCATGAAGGGCTTGCCGTCGACTGCCAGACAGGACTTGTCGAAGACCTCCGCCTCCCCGGCGTCCAGCAGCGGCGAGGCCTCGTTGACGATGGGGTACATCCGGTCCGGCTCCACGCCGAGGTCCAGCGGGAACCTCGGGAAGAACTCGCCGTTGCGCGCGATGAACGACTTCCAGTAGCCGAGCCGTTCGTCGCCCGCGTCGATGGACAGGTAGCGGCGGCGCTGCTCCTCGGCGAAGTCGAGGTAGCTGGGAGCGGTGGCCGGCAGGGCGGAGCTCTCGCCCCGGCACAGGGCCTCGTAGGCGGTCAGCACCTCGTTCACCACGATGGGCATCGACATGCCGTCGCAGACGATGTGGTCGAAGGCGAGGTAGACGGTGGCGGAGTCCTCGCGCAACACCGCACCCATGGTGAACAGCGGCCAGGACAGCGTGTCGATGCTCCGCCGGAAGCGTTCCGCGAGGAAGGCGCGCAGCAGATCGGTGGTCGCGAACTCACCCACCGGTACGGCGTCCAGCGCCAGTTCGTCCGCGGCGAGCGGCTCGCACGCCACCTCCCCGGCCAGGCGCCGGAACTCGCACCGCAGTACCTCGTGCCGCCGCACGAACGCCAGCAGGGCCTGGGCGAGGGCCTGTTGGTCGAGCGGACCGCGCACCTCGAACGTCACCGCGAGCCAGGACGCCACCGGGTCGTCGGCTCCCCGGCTCTCCTCGGCCACCGTGAAGTGCTTGTCCTGGTTGAAGGACGCCCTCCTGCCCGCCGCGCCGCCCGGGCCATTGGCCCGGGCGGCCGTGGACCGCACCCGCCACTCGACCACCCGTCCGGGCGCCAAGGTGTGCATCTCCAGAGGAAACTGCCGCATTCCGTCATCCCTTCGCCCCCCGAGTCAACCCCGTGCGGCTAACGACATCCGGCCCGTGGAAGTGACGCCCGTACGCGGCGCGCGGGGGCGGGGTCCGCCGTACCCGGGCGGCGATGACCGACAGTGGTCGGCGTGGATGCTTCTGACGACGTCGAACAGGTCATCGACGCGCTGTACGCGTCGCCGCCCGCGGGCTTCACGGCGGCCCGGGACGCGGCCGCGGCCGGGTTGAAGGCCGCGGGGGACAAGGCCGCCGCGAAACGGGTCGCGGGGCTGCGGCGGCCGACGCTGGCCGCGTGGGCGTCGAACACGCTGGTGCGGGCCGATCCGGAGGAGGTGGGGCAGTTCCTCCAGCTCGGCCAGGCGCTGCGGGAGGCGCACCGGGCGCTGGACGGGGAGCAGCTACGGGACCTCTCGCACCAGCAGCACGTGGTGATCGGGGCGCTCGCACGGGAAGCCGTACGGCTGGCCGAGGAGGCGGGGACGCCGGTTTCGGAGGCGGTGGAGCGGGAGGTGGAGCAGATCCTGCACACCGTCCTCGCCGACCCCGCGGCGGCCGAGGAGTGGGCCTCGGGCCGGCTCTCGAAGCCCCCGCCGCCGGTGACGGAGTTCCCGACGCCGACCGGGGACGCGGTGACCCGCGCCGCCGGCCGGGCCGGTGCGGCTCGCGGGGAAGCGGGCCGGGCCGGGGCGGGGGAGGGCGAACGGGACGCCGAGCGGCGGGCCGAGGCGCGGCGGGAGGCCGAACGGGCGGTGGCCGCCGGCGAGGAGGAGCTGCGTGCCGCCGACGAGGCCCGGCAGCGGGCCCTCGGGCGGGTCGCCTCGGCGGACGCGGAGGTGGAGCGGCTGGAGCGGGACGCCGCCAGGGCCCGGGCGGCCCGGGAGCAGGCCCACGCGGAGCTCGCCGCGGCCGAGAAGCACCGCCGGGCCGCCGACCGGGCCGCCCGCCAGGCCCGCGACCGGCTCCCGCCGGCCGAGGAAGACGGCCCCACCCGCCGCCGCAACCGCACCCGCCGCCAGGACCCGCAGTGACGGGCCTGGCCGGGGGCCCGGCGAACTGCGTGGCGCGACCTGCGCCGTCCTCGCGGCGGCCGCCGCGCGCCCGCAGGGCCGGGGCGCCGTCGGGATGCCGGCCGCCCGGGGCCCTGGCAGCGCGCTGACGAGCGGTCAGCCGTCGCCTGCGCGGCGGGCCAGGGGAGTGGTTACCGCCGAGTTGCTCACGCTGAAGGTGACGCTGCCCGCACGGTAGCGGTCGTCGGACCACTCGATCGGGCGGCCGGTGCGGGTGGCCGAGACGTGACGTTGCCGCAGCAGCGGGCTGCCGCGCCGCAGTTCCAGCAGCCGCGCGTCCTCACTGCCCGCCGGAAGCGCGTCGATGAGGTGCTCGCCGTACTGGGCGACCACCCCCCAGTCCCTGGCCAGCCCGTCCATCACCGAGCGGCAGTCCTCGGCCATCGCCTCGACCGCCGCCGCGACGCAGTCCGCGTAGGCCGTCCGCTCCACCATCACCGGCTCCCCGTCGAGCCGCCGCAGCCGCAGCACGGCGAGGACCTCCGCACCCGGGGCCACCGCCAGCCGCTCCGCCTCCTCCGCCGTGGCGGGGCGGCGGACCCGGGACAGGAAGCGGCTCGACACCTCATGGCCCAGCCCCTCCGCCCACTGCGCGAAGCTGTTCAACTCGCTGAAGCTGTGCTTGCGCTCCTGCCGCAGCACGATCCGCCGCGCACCCTGCCGCGAGCCGATCAGCCCCTCCGCCGCGAGCGTGGCCACCGCCTGGCGGACCGTCCCGCGCGACGCCGACCAGATATCTGATGCTGCCCACGCGACTGCCACGCCCCCTCGCCGAACCGACCGGTATGCCACTCATGATCATTGAACCCTGTCTTGTCACGCCCTCTTCCGGTCAATCTCCGCTCTTCCTCGAGCCGTGCGCCCCGGGACAGGCCCCGTTCACCGTCCGTACAGCGGACCCGGGCGAACTGGAGCCAACTTGTTCAGACAAGTGAAACCCCCTGTCAGGTTCTTTCTCTGGGAGAGACCGTGCTCAGTTCCTCCGCCCGTCGCGGTGCGGCCGTTCTGCTCGGCGCCGCCGTCCTCACCACGCTCAGCGCGTGTGGTGCCGCCCCCGACCAGCAGTCCGCCGGTGCCACCGGCGACGCCACGGGCAAGGTCCAGCCGGGCGCGGCCGCCTCGGTCGCCGACTTCGGCGGCATGGAGGGCCTCGTCGCCGCCGCCGAGAAGGAGGGCCGGCTCAATGTGATCGCGCTGCCCGCCGACTGGGCGAACTACGGCGAGATGCTCAAGGCCTTCCAGGCCAAGTACCCGAAGATCAAGGTCGGCAGCGAGAACCCGGACGCCTCCAGCGCCGACGAGATCGCCGCGGTCAAGTCCCGCAAGGGCCAGGAGCGCGCCCCCGACGTCCTGGACCTCGGCATCGCCTTCGCCCGCAGCGGCGCGAGCGAGAACCTCTTCGCCCCGTACAAGGTCACCGCCTGGGACAAGATCCCCGGGTCGCAGAAGGACGCCGACGGCCGCTGGTACAACGACTACGGCGGCTACGTCTCGATCGGCTGCGACGCCGCGAAGATCCCCACCTGCCCGCAGACCTTCGCCGACCTGCTCAAGCCCGAGTACAAGGGCAAGGTCGCCCTCAACGGCAACCCCACCAAGTCCGGTTCGGCGTTCGGCGGCGTCTATGCGGCCGCCCTCGCCAACAAGGGGTCCTTCGGCGACATCCAGCCGGGCATCGACTTCTTCGGGCAGCTCCGCAAGAGCGGGAACTTCATCCCGGTCGAGTCCACCCCGGCCACCGTCGAGAAGGGCGAGACGCCCATCTCCATCGACTGGGACTACCTGAACGCCGGCTACGCCGAGCAGTTCAAGGGCAAGGGCGTCGACTGGAAGGTCGCCGTCCCCACCGACGGCGTCTACGCCCAGTACTACTCCCAGGCCATCAACAAGGACGCACCGAACCCGGCGGCCGCCCGCCTGTGGATGGAGTTCCTCTACAGCGCCCAAGGCCAGAACCTGTGGCTCAAGGGACACGCCCGCCCGGTGCTCCTTCCCGCCATGACCCAGGACGGCACCGCCGACAAGGACGCCGTCACCAGGCTCCCGCAGGTCCAGGGCACCCCCGAGTTCCCCGCCTCCACCGAACTCGACAAGGCCAAGGCCACGCTCGCCGAGAAGTGGGACAAGGCCCTCTCCTGATGTCTGCCCCCACTCCCACCCACACGATCGGGACCGCCGGCGGCAACCGTCGCCGGCGGCGCGGCCCGCGCACCTGGCTCGCCGTCCTCCCGCTCCTCGCCTTCACCGGACTCTGCTTCGGCATCCCGCTCGGCGCCCTCGCCTTCGGCGCCGTCACCAGCACCGACGCCACGACCGGCGCCACGCGCCTGACCGGCGAGCACCTCGCGCGCTCCCTCCAGGGCCCCTACCTCGGCTCCCTGATCGGCAGCGTCCAGCTGTCCGCCCTCACCGCGCTGACCGGCGGAGTGCTCGGCGTCCTCACCGCCCAGGCCGTGGTCACCTCCCGATTCGCCGCCCTGACCGCCTCGGGGGTGCTCGCCAACTTCGGCGGCGTCCCGCTCGCCTTCGCGTTCATCGCGACCGTCGGCATCTCCGGGGTCCTCACCCGGCTCGCCGACCTGACGGGCCTCGGCTGGAACCTGTACTCCTTCACCGGCCTGACCGTGGTCTACCTCTACTTCCTCATCCCGCTGATGGTGCTCGTCATCGTCCCGGCGCTGGACGGCCTGCGCCCGCAGTGGCGCGAAGCCGCCCGGAACAACGGGGCGAGCGGGTGGCAGTTCTGGCGCCACGTCGGCCTGCCGGTGCTCGCGCCCTCCCTGCTCGGCGGGTTCGTCCTGCTCTTCGGCACCGCGTTCGCCGCGCACGCCACGGCCGCCGCGCTCGTCGGCGGTTCCGTACCGCTGGTCACCTTGAAGATCGCCGACGCCCTGTCCGGCAACGTCCTCACCGGCCAGGAGAACGTGGCGCTCGCCCTCGGCCTCGACATGATCCTGATCGCCGGCCTGGTCATGGCGGTCTACCTGCCCCTCCAGCGACGGAGCGCCCGATGGCTGCGATGACCCCGGCCGTGCCGCAGACGGACGCACCCGAAGCGGCCCCGGTACCCCGGGCCGCCGCACCCCGGGCCGCCCGCCGCCCCCGCGTCTGGCGCGGAGCCGTACTCGCGCTCGCGGGCGCGTACTTCCTCACCCCGCTGATCGCCTCCTTCGTCTTCACCGTGCACGTGCCCGGCCGGGGCATCGGCTTCGAGGCGTACACCGAGCTGCTCGGCGCCGACGGCTTCACCGAGAGCCTGCTGCTGTCCCTGAGCCTGGCCGCCGCCACCATCGCGCTGTCGCTGCTCCTCGCGGTGCCCGCGTTGGTCGCCGTGCGGATCGGCTCGCCGAAACTGCGCCCCGTCGTGGAGGTGGCGTGCATGCTGCCGCTGGTGGTGCCGCCCATCGCCCTGGTCACCGGCATCACCACCGTGCTGCGCTGGGGGCCCGAGCACCTCTCGCGGACCCCGCTCTACCAGACCTTCATCGCCGTCCAGGACGAGCGGTTCCCCGTCGTCCTCGTCCTCGCGTACACGGTGCTGGCGCTGCCCTTCGTCTACCGCTCCCTCGACTCGGGTCTGCGCGCCATCGACGTGCCCACCCTCGCGGAAGCCGCCCGCAGTTGCGGCGCGAGCTGGCCGTAGGTGGTCCTGCGCGTCCTGCTGCCGAACCTGCGGGGCTCGCTCGCCGGAGCCGCCTTCCTCACCCTGGCGCTGGTGCTCGGCGAGTTCACCATCGCCTCCCTCCTGGGCTTCCGTCCCTTCGCGGTGTGGATCGTCTCCATCTCCGGCGCCCAGGCCCGGATGTCGGTGGCCGTCTCCCTCCTCAGCCTGATGATCACCTGGATGCTGCTGCTCGTCCTCTCGCGTGCCGGAACCGGCCCCTCCGTGGCGGCCTCCGCGCCCGTCACCACCTCCCGCAAGGAGTCCTGACCCGCATGTCCACCACCCTTCCCGCGGCCCGGAAGCCGGCGGGCACGACGGCCGCCGGCGCAGCCGCGGGCGCGCGCCTGGAGTTCCGCGGCCTGCGCCGCACGTTCGGCTCCACCGTCGCCCTCGACGGACTGGACCTGACGATCGCACCCGGTGAGCTCATCGCCCTGCTCGGCCCGTCCGGCTGCGGCAAAACCACCGCGCTGCGCGTCGTCGCCGGCTTCGAGCAGCCCGACGCCGGCGAGGTCCTGGTAGACGGCCAGGACATCACCGCGGTGCCGGCCAACCGCCGAGACGCCGGGATGGTCTTCCAGTCGTACAGTCTCTTCCCCAACCTCAGCGCCCGCGACAACGTCGCCTTCGGCCTGCGCGTGCGCAAGGTCGGCGCGGCGCAGCGCCACGAACGGGCGGCCGAACTCCTGGACCTCGTCGGACTGCCCGACCACGGTGACCGCTACCCGCACCAGATGTCGGGGGGCCAGCAGCAGCGCGTCGCGCTGGCCCGCGCCCTGGCCCTGCGCCCGCGGGTGCTGCTGCTCGACGAGCCGCTGTCCGCCCTGGACGCCAAGGTACGGGCGAACCTGCGCGAGGAGATCCGCCGTCTCCAGTCGTCGCTCGGCATCACCACCGTGTTCGTCACGCACGACCAGGAGGAGGCCCTGTCGATGGCCGACCGGGTCGCCGTGCTGAACGCAGGGAAGCTCGAACAGTGCGCCGCTCCCGCCGAGCTGTACGAGCGGCCCGCGACCGCCTTCGTCGCCGGGTTCGTCGGCACCATGAACCGGCTGCCGGGCCGGCTCACGGGCTCCGGGACCGTGGAAGTCCTGGGCGCCCGCCTGCCCGTGGACGGCCCCGTGCCCGCGGGACCGGACGTCCAGGTGCTGGTGCGGCCCGAGAACGTCACCGCGACCGCCGACCCGGACGGCACGGCCACCGTCGTCTCCGCCTCCTTCTTCGGCGCCGTCACCCGCCTCCACCTCGACCTGCCGGGCGGCGAGCCGATCAAGGCGGACCTGCCCTCGCGCGCGGCGGGCGACCTGGTTCCCGGGGCGCGGGCGGCCGTCGGCCTGGCCGAGCGGTCCGTTCTCGTCGTGGCGAGCGCCGCATGAGCGCCCTCGCCGCGGTCCTGTTCGACATGGACGGCACCCTCGTCGACACCGAGGGCCTGTGGTGGGAGACCACCGAGGAGACCGCAGCCGGCCTCGGTCACCGGCTGGGCGACGCCGACGCGCCGGAGGTCGTCGGCCGGGCGGTGGAGGACACCTCCGCCCACCTCGTACGGGTCTGCGGCGCGGGCGACGCCGAGGAGGTGGGCGCCGCGCTCACCGAAGGGTTCCTGCGCCGGGTGCGGGCCGGAGCGCCGCCGCGCCCGGGCGCACGGCGGCTGCTGAGCGCCCTAGAGGCCCGGGGAGTCCCCTTCGCGCTGGTCAGCGCCTCCCCCCGGCTGGTCGTGGACGCGGTGCTCGAAGGCCCGCTGGCCGGGGTCCCGTTCGCCCACACCGTCTCGGCCGACGACACCACACTGACCAAGCCGCACCCGGACCCCTACCGGGCGGCCGCCGAGCGGCTCGGCGTCGCCCCGGCCGGCTGCGTCGCCGTGGAGGACTCCCCGGACGGCGCGGCCTCCGGGGAGGCCGCCGGCTGTGCGGTACTGGTGGTGCCGTCCCTGCTGCCGGTGCCGCGCTCCCCGGCGCGTACCTTTGCCCGGACCCTGGAGGACGTCACCGTGGACGTCCTGCGGGAGTGCCTGACCCGGCGTCCGCCCGCCTGACGGGACCCGGACCGGGCCGGGGCCGCAGGGGCGCGCGCATCACGCGCAGAGGTCGAGGATCTCCACCACGCCCTTCGCGTACGCGCCGGTCACCGAGCCGGGGGCGTACGCGGCCTCGCGGCGCAGCGTGGGCAGGGCGGTGCGGATGAACGCGGCGCACTGCCCGTACAGGCCGGCCTCATGGGAGCCGCCGTCGTCCTCCGTACCCAGCAGGGCGAGCAGCGTCCACAGCAGGGCCTCCCGGGTGGTCTCCCTGGGCGGTCCCGCCGCCCACACGGCCATCAGCACACCGCACGCGGCCGGGGCGGGCGGCTGGAGCCTGGCGGGCGTGAAGACGTGCCCCGCCAGGGCGTGGAAGGCGGCCGGGTGCCCTTCGGCCGCGTCCCACAGCACGTCCTGGAGATGACCGGCGGAACGCCCGCAGCCGCACGGGATGGACTCCCAGTCGTGCCGCGCGATCTCGGCCTCCACCGCCTCCGGTACCAGCGGGCTGCGCAGCGGCTTGTCCGTCCGTTTCATGGCGCAATTATGAGATCTCCAAGCGCGGCCGTACCAGAGGGCGAGGAACCGGATCCGCAGGCCGGTCGTCCCAGACGCCGTGTGGAACGTGAAGATGAGACGAAGAGTCCTGACCTTGCTGTTCGCGCTGCTCGCGACGCAGCTGGGGTCCCTGGTGGGTCCGGCCTACGCGTGCGGCTGCGGAGCGATGATCCCCGACGGTTTCTCCCGGATCGGCGTGCAACGGGAGACCTCCGTCGTGCGCTGGGACGGCCGGACCGAACAGATCGTGATGCGGTTCAGGGTCGACGGCGACGCGAAGAAGGCCGCCTGGATCATGCCCGTGCCCGGGCGCGCCACGGTCGAACTCGGCAAGGCGGAACTCTTCACCGACCTCGGCCGGCTCACCGTGCCCGAGCGCAGGACCCGCAGCTACTTCTGGCCGCGCGAGGCGGACTGGCCCTTCTCCTCCGGTTCCCGTGACGGAGTGGGCGCCGCGATGCCCGGCGCCCCGTCCGTGGGCGTCGTCGGCCGCGAACAGCTCGGCGACTTCGACGTCGCGCGGCTGACGGCCACCGACCCCGATGCCCTCGAGCGCTGGCTGGAGACCAACGGCTTCAAGCTGCCGGACCGGCTCTCCACGGAGCTGCGGCCGTACGTCGACCAGAAGTGGGAGTACGTAGCGGTCCGCCTCGCCCCGCGCGACCGGACCAAGGCGCTGCGCGGAGACCTCGACCCGCTGCGGATCCGCTTCGACAGCGACCGGCTCGTCTACCCGATGCGGCTCTCCCGGATGGCCCAGGCCGCCCAGTCGCTCGGGCTGTACGTCCTGGCCGCACACCGGATGGAGCCGCTCTCCCCGATCGGCGGAGCCGCGCCGAAGGTGGCCTTCGCCGGGACCATCACCCCGCAGGGCCCCGTGGCGGAACTCACCGGCTCCGCCGCGCCGGTGTTCCTGACGGCGATCGAGCAGGAGTTCCCCGAGCCGTCCCGCATCGACGGCGACCACGAACTGCGCGCCACCGCCAAGGACACCCCGTACCGGCGGGCCGTCTACCACGACGAACTCCTCACCGTCGGCGGTGTCCCGGCCTGGCTCCTCACGGTGGCGGGAGCCCTCACCGCAGCCGTCGCCGTCCTCCTCGGCCGGGTCCTCAGCCGTCGCGGGGCCAGGCGGCGCAGCACCCGGGCTGCTTAGAGAGCCGGCGTCATCCGGCCCTGCGCAGGGCCAGCGCCGCCAGGGCCTCCGGGGCGCCGGTGCGGCCCCGCAGGCCCGGGAAGGCGTTGACGTCCACGATCAGCGGAGTGCCGTCGCCGGTGTCGAGGAAGTCCACCCCGTAGACGTCCAGCGCGAAGACCTCGCCCACACGGAGCGTCAACTCCGCCCAGTGAGGAGGCGGTGCGGTCCGGGAACGGGCGGGTTCCGCGTCCTGCCGGACGAGCTCCGAGCGCCGTAGCCCCGCGAAGACCCGGTCGCCGATGGCGTACATCTTGTGGTCCCAGCCGTTGTTGGCGGCGAAGGCCTGCACCACCACCGGCTCCTCTCCCCACCCCGCCGACAGCTCCCGCAGCCGCGCCGCGTCGTCGACCCGCGCCACCAGGTCGCCCTTGCGGCTGCGCCGGCTCTTGACCACGACCGGCCAGGGCAGCCCCGGCAGGCCCGGGCCGTCGCCGGCCTGCAGGGCCAGCCGGTCCAGCGAAGGGAAGGCCGTGGTCGCGGCGAAGGGCAGCCCGGCCCGGCGGGCCAGCTCCGCCATGCCCCTGCGGTCCTGGCAGCGCTCCGTGGCCGCCGCGGTGTTCACCACCGGCGCGCCCCGCCGCTCAAGGGCCCGTGCCAGCTCCAGCGCCCGGGGATCGCGGGCCTTGAGGAGGTACACGTCGGCCCGCACCCGGCCCGCCACCGCCTCCGCGTCCGGATCCCGCGGATCGAGCACCACCACCTCGTGCGCGGGGGCCAGCGCGGCGGCCGCCCCGGCCAGCAGGGGATGCCCGGCGTCCGGGGTGATCAGGCCGACCCTCACGCGCCGTCACCCGCCCGGGCCGCAACCTGCGCCGGGATGGACACGTGGAGCCCCTCCGTCCGCGGGGGCGGGATCGGCGCCGCGCCACCGTTGCGGGACAGGTCCAGCACGGCCCGGGCCACGCGGGCCGCGGCCTCGGGCACCTGACGGAAGCTCGGGAAGTCGTTCACGTCCACCACCACCGGCCCGTCGGGGCCCAGCAGCACGTCCAGTCCGTACAGGTCGAGCCCGTACACCACGCCGACCTGCGCGGCGATCGCGGCCACCTCGGCGGGCAGCGGCACCCGCCGCTCGCGCACGGAGCGGTCCGGGTGCATGGGGGAGCACCGTTCGGTGGCGAACAGTTCCCCGCCCACGCAGTACACCTTGATGTCGATACCGGAGTTGGGCACGTACGGCTGCGCTATGAGCATGCCCTCGCCGGCCAGCCGGGGCAGCAGCGCGGCGAGCCGGTCGGGGGAGGCCACCAGGTGCACCGCCCGGCCGGAGCTGCCGTCGGCGGGCTTGACGACCAGGGGGTACTCGGACGCCGGGACCTCCGCGAGCAGCTCGGGGCGCGCCACGGCGTACGTGGGCGGCAGCGGGAGGCCCCGGGCGCGACCGATGGCGGCGGCCAGCGCCTTGTCCCGTACGCCGCGGATCGAGCGGGCGTCGTTGACGGTGGTCATCCCGGTCGCCGCGGCCGCTTCGAGCAGGGTCAGACCGGGGCCACCGGACACCGTCTTGAGCACCCAGGCGTCGTGTACCCCGGACCGCACCAGGTCGGTCATGCGCAACAGCGAGCCGCCCGGCCGCAGCACGTCCACCTGGTGGCCCCACGCGCTCAGTTGCCGGATCACCTCGTTCGGCATGCCGTCGTGGCGGTAGTGCTCCTCCACCAGGAAGCAGAGCCTCATGGACCTTCCCCATATTTTCCGGACGTCCGCCGATCCCGCCCGGCGAGTTGTGACGTCACAGGATGCCATGGCCGCAATGTGATGATCGTCCGGTAGCGGCCGGGGATTCCCCAGAAAACGCATGAGAAGTGCCTTAATTGGCCATTACTCAGCGTCACGTTTACCAAGAACTTTCCAAACTGATCAACAATTCTCTTATAGTGATGGCTTGTTGCCACAGGAACCCTCTCTTCCATTTACGCCCCGGTTTGAGGCTTTGATTGATGACGGCGTCGCCCTCCCCCCTTCGCCCCTCCGCGCTCGCCCTGCTCGTCACGGCGGTTGCGGCCGGAGTGCTCTGCACGGCGGCGGTGGCCGCGGCCCCGTCGGACGTCCGCGTCCCCCTCGGCTGGTTCTCGCTCTTCGGCGTCCTGCTGCTCTCGCTCGCCGCCTTCGCCGTCACCTGGCTGACGCGGGGCAGCCGCCTGCTGCGCGGCCGGATCGCCGGTCTGAACGCGGACCTCGCCGCCCGGGACGGTCACATCGCCCGGCTCACCGCCGACGCCGCCCGTGACGCGGCCGCCCGCACCGCCGAGGTGGCGCGCCTCACGAAGGAGCACGCGGCGGAACTGGAGCGGCTGAGGACCGCCCACAGGGTCGAGCTCGACCTGGCGGCCATCACCCAGCTCACCGAGCGCGAGCGGCTCGGTGAGGAGCTGCGGCGCGCCCAGTCCGGGCGGGCCGCGGCGATGGCCGCCGCCGCCAACGCGGCCGGACGGATGCAGGCCCTCGCCACCGGCATGCTGGCCGACCTGCGCGAGATGGAACACCGGCACGCCGACGAGGACGTGCTCGGCGACCTCCTGCACCTCGACCACCGCACCGCCCAGGCGGGACGCCTCGCCGACTCCATCGCCGTCCTCACCGGAGCCCGCTCGGGCCGCCGCTGGTCGAAGCCGATCGTCATGGAGTCCATCCTGCGCGGCGCCATGGGCCGGATCGGCGGCTACCAGCGGGTCCGCCTGCACTCCACCAGCGATGCCGCCGTCGCGGGGCACGCCGCCGAGGGGGTCATGCACGCCCTCGCCGAACTCCTGGACAACGCCGCCAACTTCTCCCCGCCGACCGCGGAAGTCCACGTGTACGTGGAGGAGGTGCCGGCCGGGATCGTCATCACCGTCGAGGACAGCGGCCTGGTCATGAGCGAGGTCCAGCTGCGCCGCGCCGAACAGGCCGTGGCCGGCGAGTCCCTGGACCTGGCCGGGCTCTCCGGCACCCGCCTCGGGCTCGCCGTCGTCGGCCGCCTCGCCCGCAAGCACGGGCTGACGGTGTCCTTCCGGCCCTCCGCGCGCGGCGGTACCGGCGCGCTGATGATGCTGCCGCACGAGCTGATCAGCCGCACCCCGGGGGAAGCCGGGCCCACGCCCGCGCTGGTGGCCGCCCCGGCCGCCGCCGCCGGGGCGCGGACCGGGGAACCGGCCGCGGAACACGGGCCGGGCCCGCGCGGCGGCGGCGTCGGCTCTGGTGGTGCCGGGCGCACGAAGGAACGTATCCCGTCCCTGCGGGACGACGCCCCGGACGCCGCACCCACGGCCCCCGGCGAGGATGCCGGATCCGCCGACGGGACCCCGCGGACCGGCGACGGCGGCCTGCCCCAGCGGCGACGCGGCCGCACCCTGGCCGCCGCCCACCCCGAAGGACCCGAAGCCGCCGCCCGCGCGGCCCGTACCCAGGGCGCCCCGACCGGCGCCTCCCAGTCCGCCGCCCGCTTCGGCAGCTTCCGGCAGGCCGTGCGCGGCGCGTCGGCGCAGCAGCCCCCGAACCCCCCGCTCCCGGAAGGCAACACGCGATGACCGGCTCCACGACCGACGAGACGCTCAGCTGGCTCCTGGAAGGACTCCTGGAACGCACCCCCGGCGCCCGCCACGCGCTCGTGCTCTCCCGGGACGGCCTCAAGCTGTGCCGCACCCCCGAGCTCTCCGTCGACCAGGCCGACCAGCTCGCCGCGATCGCCGCCGGCATCCAGAGCCTGTCGCACGGCGCGTCCATCGAGTTCGGCGACGGCACCGGGGGAGTCCGCTCCGCGATGGCCGAGTTCTACGGTGGCATCCTGTTCATCGTCGAGGCCGGGGAAGGCGCACACCTCGCACTCGTCGCCGCCGACGACGCGGACGCGGGCCTGGTCGGCCACAACATGTCCGAACTGGTGGAACAGCTGAGCGAGCATTTGATCGCGAGGCCCCGGGGTTGAGCCGTACCAGGCCGGGCCGGGACGACTCCCCGGACCGGCTCTACACCCTGACCGGCGGCCGCAGCAGCTCCGGTTCGGACGCCTTCGACCTCGTCACGCTGATCGTCGCCGAATGCGATCCGGTTCCCGGCATGCAGTCGGAACACGCGGCGATCCTGCGCATGTGCCGGTACCCGGCGGCGGTCGTCGAGATCGCCGCCGAGCTGGGCCTGCCCGTGTCGATCGTGCGGATCCTGCTGGCCGACCTCCTCGGCACCGGCCGGATCAGCGCCCGGCACCCGCGTGCGGCGTACCGCCTTCCCGACCCCGACATCCTGGAGCAGGTGCTCGTTGGACTCCGCAACCTCTGACCGGCGTGAAACCCGGCAGACCCTCAGCAGCACCGCCGACAACGGCTTGAAGATCGTCATCGTCGGCGGCTTCGGAGTGGGCAAGACCACCATGGTCCGTTCGGTCAGCGAGATCCGGCCGCTGAACACCGAGGAGACCATGACCAAGGCGGGCGAGGGGGTCGACGACACCGACGGCGTCGCCGGGAAGAACACCACCACGGTCGCCTTCGACTTCGGCCGGATCACGCTCGACGCGCACAACGTGCTCTACCTCTTCGGCGCTCCCGGGCAGGAACGTTTCTGGTTCCTGTGGGACCGGCTGTTCTCCGGCACCCTCGGCGCGGTCGTCCTCGTCGACACGCGTCGGCTCGCCGACTCCTGGTACGCCATCGACCGCCTCGAACACCACGGCACCCCCTTCGTCGTGGCCTGCAACGACTTCGGCGGCCCCGGCCACACCGCCGAAGAGGTCCGCGCGGCCCTCGACCTGCCGCCCGAGGTGCCGCTCGTCTTCTGCGACGCCCGCTCGCGCGCCTCCAGCAAGGACGTCCTGATCTCCCTCGTCCGCCACCTCCAGACGGCCGCCCTGTCCCACACCCCGGAGCCCACCCCGTGACCACCCCCGCCGACCGCGAACCGCAGCCCGTCTACCTCGGCGGGCCGCGGTTCCAGACCGACCCCCTCGCGCTGTACCGGGAGATGCGGCGCGAGCACGGCGCCGTCGCCCCCGTCGTCCTCGACGGCGACGTACCGGCCTGGCTGGTCCTCGGCTACCGCGAGCTGCACCAGGTCACCAGCGACCCGCAGCTCTTCACCCGCGACTCGGAGCTGTGGAACCAGTGGGACCGCATCCCCGCCGACTGGCCCCTGCTCCCGATGATCGGCCGCAAGCAGCCCTCCATCCTCTACACCGTCGGCGAACGCCACCGCGAGCGCGCGGCCGTCGTCTCCGGGGCGCTGGAAGCCGTCGACCCCTTCGAACTCAAGGGCCACGCCGAACGGTTCGCGGACGAACTGATCGACGTGCTGTGCGGCAAGGGCGAGTGCGACATCGTCGGCGAGTACGCGATGCTGCTGCCCCTGCGCGTCCTCGCCCGGATCTACGGATTCTCCGACGAGCAGGGCCCCGGCCTCGTCACCGCCATGAACGACATGATCAACGGCCGTGAGGGCGCCCTCGACGGCCAGCGCCACCTCGCCGAGTCGATGTTCGCACTCATCGCCGACAAGCTGGTGCGCCCGGACCACGACGTCGTCTCCCGGATGCTCGCCGCCCGGGGCGACTTCACCGTCGAGGAGATCGCCCAGGACCTGATGGTGATGCTGGCGGCAGGCCACCAGCCCACGGCCGACTGGATCGGCAACACCCTGCGCCTCATGCTCACCGACGACCGGTTCGCCGCCTCCCTCGCCGGCGGTCGGCACAGCGTCGGCGAGGCGATGAACGAGGTCCTGTGGGAGGACACGCCCACCCAGAACGTGGCCGGGCGCTGGACCTCCCGCGACACCCACCTCGGCGGACAGCGCATCAACCGCGGCGACCTCGTGCTGCTCGGCCTGGCCGCCGCCAACGCCGACCCGCACGTGCGCACCGACGCCGGAGCCCTGACCGGCGGCAACAACGCCTTCTTCTCCTTCGGCCACGGCGAACACCGCTGCCCCTTTCCCGCCCAGGAGGTCGCCGAGGCCATCGCCCGGACCGGCATCGAGGTGCTCCTCGACCGGCTCCCGGACGTCGACCTCGCCGTGCCCGCCGCCGACCTCGCCCGGCGGCCCTCGCCCTGGCTGCGCGGTCTGACCGCGCTGCCCGTGACCTTCACCCCGACCCCCGCCCTTGGAGCCTCCCGATGACGTGCCCGATCGACCACACGGAACCCGCCGCCATCACCCTGGACCCCTTCGTCGCCGACCTCGACGCCGAGAGCGCCGCGCTGCGCGCCGCCGGACCGCTGGCCCGGGTCGTCCTGCCCGGCGGCGTCGACGTGTACGCCGTCACGCACCACGCGCAGGCGCGGGCCCTGCTGACCGACGCCCGCCTGGTCAAGGACATCGGCGTCTGGGGCGCCTGGCAGCGCGGAGAGATCCCGCCGGACTGGCCGCTGATCGGCCTCGCCAACCCGGGCCGCTCCATGCTCACCGTCGACGGCGACGAGCACCGGCGCCTGCGGAGCCTGGTCGCGCAGGCCCTGACCGTCCGCCGGGTGGAGAAGCTGCGGGCCGGCATCGAGGCCCTGACGACCGGGATGCTCGACCGGCTGGCCGAGCTGCCGGCCGGCGAGAGCGTGGACCTCAAGGCGGAGTTCGCCTACCCGCTGCCGATGAACGTCATCAGCGAGCTCATGGGTGTCGACAGCGCCGAACACCCGCTCCTCAAGGCGCTGTTCGAGAAGTTCTTCTCGACGCAGACGCCGCCGCACGAAGTCCCGCAGATGATGGCCGACCTGGCCGGACTGTTCTCCCGGATCGTGGAGTCCAAGCGCGAGAACCCGGGCGACGACCTGACCAGCGCCCTGATCGCGGCCTCGGAGAACGGCGACCACCTCACCACCGAGGAGATCACCAACACCCTCCAGCTGATGGTCGCCGCCGGCCACGAGACCACCATCAGCCTGATCGTCAACGCGGTCGTCGCCCTGGAGACCCACCCCGAGCAGCGCGCCCGCGTCCTCAAGGGCGAAGTGCCGTGGGAGAACGTCATCGAGGAGACCCTGCGCTGGTCGACCCCGACCTCGCACGTCCTGATCCGCTTCGCGGCCGAGGACATCGAGGTGGGCGACCGGATCCTGCCGAAGGGCGAGGGCCTGATCGTCTCCTTCGGCGCCATCGGCCGCGACGAGGCCCAGCACGGCGCGGACGCGGGCGAGTTCGACGTCACCCGCACCCCCAACCGGCACATCTCCTTCGGCCACGGCCCGCACGTCTGCCCCGGCGCGGCGCTCTCCCGGCTGGAGGCCCTCGTGGCGCTCCCCGCCCTCTACGCCCGCTTCCCCGACCTCACCCTCGCCGTCCCGCGCGAGGAGCTGCGCAACAAGCCGATCCTGACCCAGAACGACCTGTTCGACCTCCCGGTCCGCCTGCGCTGAGCGTTCCGAGGCCGCGGAAAAATACGAATGCCCGTACGAGGAGCCCTGCTAAGTTGATCGCGTGCCCAAGCTGAATCAGATCATCGCCGTCGAAAAGGGCGTCAAGTCCAAGTCGCTCCAGGAGCTGACCCAGGCTCACCAGGACGTCCAGAAGCCCGCCCTGCTCGCGGGCATCTCCCGGACCTACCAGCCCAAGGACGAGGAGGGCGAGCAACTGCCGCCCGAGTCCACCCGGGTGCAGATCAAGGCCGAGGACGTGCTGCGTGCGACCGCAGGCACCCTCACCCGCCTCTTCGACGTGACGGCCACGAAGGACTGGGCCAACCGCAGCGCCGCCGCCGACGTGGTCGTCGACGGGCAGGTGCTGCTGGCCCAGGTGCCGGTCCCGTACCTGCTCTTCCTGGAGAAGCAGCTCACGGACCTGCACACCTTCGTGCGGAAGCTGCCGGTGCTGGACGCCTCGGAGTCCTGGAACCTGGATCCCTCGACGGACTCGTGGAAGACCGACCCGGTCCGCACCATCCGCACGAAGAAGGTCCCGCGCAACCACGTGAAGGCGGAGGCGACCGACAAGCACCCGGCCCAGGTCGAGGTGTACTACGAGGACGTCCCGGTCGGCTACTGGACCACGGTGAAGTTCTCCGGGGCGCTGCCCGCGCGCCGCGTGAACGAACTCCTCGACCGGGTCGAGAAGATCCAGCAGGCCGTCAAATACGCCCGCGAGGAGGCCAACAGCGTGGAGGTCACCGACCAGCGGATCGGTGACGCCGTGTTCGGCTACCTGTTCAGGTAGCCCCCGGATCGCCCCCCGTGCGAGCGGGGGGTGGCGCGAAGAGCGCAAGCTGAAACTGATGTTGAAGCTGACATGGGGTGTCAGTTGGGGGTTCGAATCCCTCCCCCCGCACCACGCGCGGGGGTGGCCCAAGCTGGCAGAGGCGGCCCCTGAATCTCAGATTCTCGCTCCAGTCTCAGTATTCGCCGCCGAACACCGGATCGACCGAGCGCGGACGATCATCGACGGATGGGGGTTCAAGTCCCTCCTGCGCCTCTCCTCGTGGCGCGGTAGTTCAAAGGCAGAACACGTCGGTTTAAGACTGATCCGCGACTCTTAAACGCCGCCGGTGTGCGCAATTGGGTGGCACGCAGGAGCCCGGGAACTGGATATGTTCCCGGGCTCCGTCACGTCCGGGGGGCGTCAGGCCCGGACCGGGACCGCGACGAAGGTCTTGCCCGCCTCGTTCTCGACCAGGACCTCCTTGACGTCGGCCGCCGCCACCGCCGCCGAGCCGTCCAGTGCGGCGCCCTTGCCCTCGCCGAGTTCCGTGGTGCCCACGACCCAGCCGCCCGCCGTGCTGCGCGTACCGTCCCGGGAGACCACCACCAGCCGGCAGCGCTCGCCCGCCGGCACACCGGTCACGGCCGCGTGCACCCGTACCCATGCCGCCGCCGGCACCACCTGCACCGTCATCCGGGTTCCCGTGCCCCGGTCCGTCGCCGAGGCCACCCGGGTCCCGGGCACCGCCGACGGCGCGGACGATGCGGACGGGGACGGCGGCGGGGCCCCGGCGACGTCGTCCGCGCCGCCCGTGCCCAGTTGAGTACCGGCCCAGAACACGGCGGCCAGCGCGGCGGCCGCGGCCACTCCCGTCAGCCCGTAGCGCCGGCGCGCCCGCGCCGCGCGCTCGCTGCGCACCTGGCGCAGCGTCCGGCGCAGCAGCAGGTCACCGCCCTGCGGGGGCCCGTCGAGGAACGCCTCCGCGGGGACCTCCCCCAGGGCCCTCTCCATCTCGCGCAACGCGGCCACCTCCTCCCGGCACTGCACGCAGTCGCCGACGTGCTCCTCGACGCGCCGTACGTCCGCCTCGTCGAGGACTCCGAGTACGTACGGGCCGAGGAGTTCCTCCTCGTGCCGCTGCCGGCTCATGCCACCACCTCCCGCAGTCCGCCGGGCTGCTGGGGCGGCCTGCCCGATCGTTTGCTCCTGTTGCCTTCCCCGGTGCCGTCCGCGAAGACCTCCCGCAGGGCCTTGAGGGCGTAGTGCGCACGCGATTTGACCGTGCCCGCCGGAATGCCGAGCCGGTCGGCGGCCTCGGCGACGCTGTGCTCGCGGTAGTACAACTCGGTCAGGACGTCCCGGTGTTCCGGGGTGAGCCGGTCCAGTGCGCCGAGCACCGTCATGGTGTCGACGACCAAGTCCGCGTGGTCCACCTCCACCGCGGGAGCGGCAGCCGCACCGGAAACCTCCGGCGGCCGGGCGGCCTTCGCGCGGTAGCGGTCGGTGATGATGTTGCGGGCGACGGTGAGAAGCCAGCCGCGTACCGAGCCCTTCCCGTTGACGAGGACCTCGGAGTGCCGCCAGGCCCGCAGGAGGGTCTCCTGCACCACGTCCTCGGCGGCGGCCCGGTCCCCGGTGAGCCGGGTGGCGTAGGCGAGCAGGGCGTGGCCGTGCTCCTCGTACACCGACGTGATCAGTGCCTCATCGGTCGAGCCCCGCCGAGTGCGGGGCCACAGTGGTCCGGCCATCTCACCCTCTCCGTCTTCCTCGCTTGCGTGGGTGCGGTCCGAACACGAGCCCCGGCCGGCCCCGGTTCATGTGACCCGCGTCACGGGCCGGGTGCGGGGATCAGGTACGGCAGGTGCGGCCGTCGTTGAGGCAGTCGGCCACGTCCCGCATCCGCTCGTCGGTCATCACGTCCACGAACATCGCGTGGTCCGTCTTGGGGCTGTGCAGCTGCTCGGGGAAGGAGTCGAGCGCGAAGGGCACTCCCGGGGGCAGGTCGTACGCCAGCGACACGCGCAGCTGGGGAACCGGGAAGGTGCCCTGGGGGCAGACGCCGCTGGCGGCGGGGAACAGCAGGTGCGAGCGGTGTCCGGGGCTGTCGGTGTCCAGCCCGTTCCAGCAGCTGGGGAAGACCAGGGTCCGGGTGACGCGCTGCCCGGCGGGACAGCGCGGATAGTGCGCGGAGGCCCGACCGGGGGAGCCCGAACACCCCCACCGGGCCCGGACCTGCGCCTCGGGGCCCGCCGTGTACGCGAGCGCGTCGCCGGTCACCGCGCGCAGGAACCGGGGCATCGGCACCACCTTCTCGACCGGGCTGCCCCGGAACTCCACCGTCACCGCCGCCTCCGGCACGATCTCGCCGGCGTTGCCGTGTCCCGCCGCGTTCTCGTGCGGATCCCGGCCCGGCCGGTCCGTGCGGCGCAGGACCGGCCAGTAGTACGTCGACCGGTCGCCGCCCGTGCAGCTGGTGGCCGCGGCCGCCAGGGAGGCGTCCGTGGACAGCGCGTCGGTGGACAGGTTCCCCACGTAGGCGTGGGTGTGGTGGGCGCCCGCCGACAGCCCCGGGGAGACCACCAGGTTGTCCTGGTTGTAGTGCCCTTCGCCGTTGCGGCCGCAATCCACCGTCACCGTGCCGCTCGACGCGTCGGGGCCGGCGGGGAGCAGTCCCGGCTCGGGGGACATGTCGCGCGGGGCGGCGAAGTCCGCCGCCGCAGAGCCCGCGCGCGGCCCGGCCGCGCGCGACGCCCCGAGCACGGCGGCGCACAGCCCGCCGCCCAGGACCAGGCAGACCAGCAGCGCGAGCAGTCGGTGTTCGTTCCCCATGGCGCTCACGGTTGCCGGTGCCCGCCACCCGAGTCAACCGCGCCCGCCCGCGGCCGCCCGGGCCCGGACGGCCGGCCCCTGCACCCGCTGCCGTCAACGCACCGGCACCCGAGGCCGGTTGGCCGCGCCGCTCCTTGCCGGGGCGACCGCCGACCGCGCACAGTGGACGCCATGACGCCCGCCGAGCTCCTCCTCGCCCTCGCCCGCACCCGCGCCTCGCTCGACGGCAGCGAGGTGACCTTCTGGTGGACCGGAGACGTCCACTCCTGGGCACCGGGAGAGCCCTACCGGCACCTCTTCGGCTTCGAGGGCCTCAACGTGGCCCGGCTGGCCGCCGGCGAGGGCGAGGAGGAGGGGACGTACCGGCTCCTCACCCGGGAAGCCGCCTTCTACCTGGACCCGCGCAGCCGCGAGATCCTGGAGACCTGGGAGGGCAAGCCGGTGGTGCACGTCTGGAACGACCCGGCGAACCAGGCCTGGCGGCCCTTCCCCGTGCCCGTGACCGACCTCGGCGACCAGGTCTGTTTCAGCCTGGAGATCCCCCTCTCCTACCCCTCGCCGCTGCCCGTCGCCCAGTACCCGCTGAACTCGGCGGACGACACCTACCGGGCCCTGGAGCTGTTCCAGTTCTTCGCGCCGGCGACCGTCCTGACGACCGACGCGCCCAGCGTCCCCGCCACGATGTCCTGGACCCGGATGTCCCCGTGGCTGCCCTGGATGGAACAGGGCGCGCGGCCCGGCGGCCTCACCTTCCACTGTCGCGGTCGCAAACTCGCCTCCTACGAAGACGCCCCCGAACGCACCCGCGCGTACATCGCCGCCCACCACCCGGAGTTCGCCCACGCCCCCGAGAAGTGGACCGGGCCGAACGAGACCAGCTGGACCTACTTCCGCACCCTCCACCCGCCCCGATAGCCCCCTGGGCACGGGCAGGGGGGCGACAAGGGTTTTCCCCGTATCGAGTTCATCCCCGCGTTGCCTACTGTCTGCCCACCGGCGGTCTTCCCCGCCACGAACGGCCCCCGCACCAACCCCACATGGTGTGAAGCCTTGCGAGGCCGGGCCAGATCGCCGGTACCGCCGTTGCCCCGCCCCGCCGTCGCGGCCGGGCAACGCGGCGCGCGGTGGTGTCCGGAGCGGGTCTGACCAGCCCGCTCCCGGCCCGCCCCGGCCGCCGGTTCACCTCCCACACAGCTCGAACCGGCCGCTCCGGCATGCCCGGAAACGGCCCGCGAAAGGGAACACGTGCACGCATCCAGACGTCGGCTCATATCCGTGGTGGCCATGTCCGTCACCCTGCTGGCGGGCTCCGCCACCGCCTCGGTGGCCGTGACCGGCTCCTCGGACCCCGCCACCACCCTCCCGGCCGCCGCGGCCCCCGCCGCCCCGGGCGCCGCGCCCGTGCAGAACCTGATCGTCGGATACAAGGCCTCCGCCGCCGAAGCCGGCTCCAACAGCGCGGCCGCCGACGACGCCGCCGCCAAGGGGAAGAAGGCCGGCAAGAAGGCGAAGTTCGACCGCCGCCTCGGCACCGGCGCCGCCCTCGTCAGCCTGGGTGGTGCGACCGCCCCGGCCGACGCGGCCGACGTGATGGCCCAGTTCCGTGCCGACCCCGACGTCGCCTACGTCGAGCCGGACTCCCGCGCCTACGCCATGGCCACCCCGAACGACACCGAGTACGCCAAGCAGTGGGACCTCTTCGAGGCCACCGCCGGCATGAACGTGCCCGCCGCCTGGGACAAGTCGACCGGCTCCGGCGTCACCGTCGCCGTCATCGACACCGGCTACGTGACCCACTCCGACGTCGCCCCCAACATCGTCGCCGGATACGACTTCATCAGCGACTCCACCGCCGCCCGCGACGGCAACGGCCGCGACGGCAACCCGGCCGACCAGGGCGACTGGAGCGCGGCGGGCGAGTGCGGCACCGGCTCCACGGCCAGCGGCTCCTCCTGGCACGGCACCCACGTCGCCGGCACCATCGCCGCGGCCACCAACAACGCCAAGGGCGTCGCCGGCATCGCGTACAACGCGAAGATCCAGCCCGTCCGCGTCCTCGGCAAGTGCGGCGGCGCCACCTCGGACATCGTCGACGCCATCACCTGGGCCTCCGGCGGCTCCGTCCCCGGCGTCCCGGCGAACGCCACCCCCGCCAAGGTCATCAACATGAGCCTCGGCGGCTCGGGCACCTGCGGCACCAGCTACCAGAACGCCATCAACGCGGCAGTCGCCCGCGGCACCACCGTCGTGGTCGCCGCCGGCAACAGCAACGCCGACGCGTCGGGCTTCACCCCCGCCAGCTGCAACAACGTGATCACGGTGGCCGCCTCCAACCGGACCGGCGACCGCTCCTTCTACTCCAACTTCGGTACCCGCATCGACATCACCGCCCCCGGCGGTGAGACCCGCCGCGCCACCGATACCCCCGGCACCGTCACCACCCCCGAGAACGGCATCCTCTCCTCGCTGAACGCGGGCACCACCACCCCGGGCGCGGAGATCTACAAGCCGTACCAGGGCACCAGCATGGCCTCCCCCCACGTCGCGGGTCTCGCCGCGCTCCTGGTGGCCGCCAAGCCGTCCCTCACCCCGGCGCAGGTCAAGGCGGCCATCAAGGCCAATGCCCGGCCGCTCGCCGGAACCTGCACCGGCGGCTGCGGCGCCGGCCTCGCCGACGCGGCCGCCACCGTGAACGCCGTCACCTCCACCCCGGTCACCCCGGTGTTCGAGAACACCACGGACGTCGCGATCCCGGACAACGGCGGCGCCGTGTCCTCCTCGGTCACCGTCTCCGGCATCACGGGCAACGCCCCGGCCGCCCTCAAGGTGAACGTCGACATCAAGCACACCTACCGCGGTGACCTCGTCATCGACCTGGTCGCGCCGGGCGGCACGGTCAAGCGGCTCCAGAGCTCCTCGGGCGACAGCGCGGACAACGTGCTCACCACCTACACCGTGGACGCCTCCGCCCTGCCCGCCAACGGCACCTGGCAGCTGCGCGTCCAGGACGTGGCCGCCGCCGACACGGGCTACATCGACTCCTGGAGCCTCGGCTTCTGAGCCCGCCGCCACGGCCCTGACGGGCCGATGGTACGGACCAACACCAGCGTCGATTCCGACCCCCGGACCTGCCGGTACCTCCCGTACCGGCAGGTCCGCCGGGCATTGCGGCCGGCCGACTGATTTCTGCGTCACAATGAGGGTCCGCCAGGCAGCCGACCTCGTATTGTCGCGCTCACAGGAAAGGCACAGGGCAGGGGCGCGAAAGGCTGGTGGCTGTGCGTGGCGGCGACGGGGAACGCTGACACAAGTGTCGGACACGGTGAACTCATCGCGGCGGTCGACCGCGCGCTGACCACCCACGGCCGGGCGATCCTCACCGGGCCCGCCGGCGCCGGCAAGACCGAGGTGGTGCGCGCCGTCGCGGCCGCTGCCGAAGCACGCCGCGAAACCGTGCTCCACCTCGCCCCGGAAGCCGCCGACCAGTCGATACCCGAGGCCTCGGCCGCCGCACTGCTCGCCTCCGTCCCCGGCGCCGCCCTCGAACGGCTCGCCGGGCCCCAGCGCACCGCGATCGCCCTCCTGCGCCGGGAGACCGACACGCCGGGCGCCGGCCGCGACCACGTGGCGCTGCGCCTCGCCGTCGTCGAGGTGCTGCGCACCCTCGCCGCCCGCAACCCCGTGCTGCTCGTCATCGACAACGCCCAGTGGCTCGACGCCGAAAGCACCGGTCTGCTCCGCTTCGCCCTGCGCCTGACCCCGCCCCGGGTCCGGGTCCTGGTCGCCGAATGCGTGCAGGGCGGCGCCCCCGTCGCCGGACCGCTCTGCGGCCCCGCCACCCCCGCGGTGCGGGTGCCCCCGCTCGGCGCGGACGAGGTCGCCGAACTGCTCGTGCGCCACGGGCTGCCCGCCCGCCTCGCCGGCCGCATCCACCAGGCCAGCGGCGGCAACCCGCGCCTCGCCCTCGCCCTCGGCCACTCGCTCACCGAAGCCGCCGGCACCCGCGACGGCGCACCCGGCGCCCACCACGCCGACACGCTGCCCGTCTCCGGACAGGCCCGCGAAGTCGCCCGCAGGCTCCTCGCCGAGGCCCCCGCCCGGGCCCGCCGCACCCTGCTCCTCGCCGCCCTCGCCTCCCGCCCCACGACCGCCCTGCTGCGCCGGGCCGGCAGCCCCGACGCCGAAGCGGAACTGGCCGAGGCGGAACGGGCCGCGCTGGTCACCGTCGGGGAGGACGGCGCCGTCCGCTTCACCGCCGGCGCATTGCCCACGGCACTGGCCGCCGACGCGGGCTGGCCCGAGAGGGCCGCCGGGCACGCCGCGCTCGCCGCCGCCGTGGACGACCCCGTCCAGGCCGTACGGCACCGGGCGCTGGCCGTGGACACCCCCGACGCCCGTCTCGCCGCCGAGATCACCGAAGCCGCCGCCGCCTGCCGCCGTCGCGGTCAGCGGGCGCTGGCCGCCGAACTCGGGCTGCTCGCCGCCGAACGCACCCCCTGCGACCGGCCCGAGGAGGAACTGGCCCGGCTGGTCACGGCCGCCGAGGACGCGGGCTGGGCGGGCCGCGCCGACCTCGCCCGCCGCGCCACCCGCGCCGTCCTCGCCCGCGACGCCTCGCCCGCCGACCGGGTCCGCGCCCGCCTCGCCGTGATCGACGCCGCCGGGCAGGCACTGGCCGACCTCGACGAGACCTTCGCCTACGCCATCGACGACGCCGCCGGGGACCCGGCGCTGCTGGCCGCCGTCCGGCTGAGGGTCGCCTGGAAGCACAACCTCAGCGACGGCGACCCCGTACGCTCGCGCGACGCGGCGGCCGAAGCCGGGGCCCTGGCCGCGCTCGGCGGAGACCAGGTCGCCGAAGCCATGGCCTTGACCGTGCGGGCCCGCATGGGCCGCATCCTCGGCGACCCCGATGCCGAGGACATCCTCGCCGAGGCACTCGCCCTGCCCGCCCCCGAAGTGCCGCTCGGCATGCGCAACGCGCCCCAGTACCTCGCCGTCCGGCACGCCCTCTTCGACGACCGTCTGGAGGAAGCCCACCGCCAACTCCTCGCCCTGCTGCCCGCCGTGCAGCGCACCGGTTCCTCCGAGGACGTCTTCGAGGTGCTGCGCAGCCTCACCGAGGTCGAACTGCGGCGCGGCAGGTGCGCGGCCGGGGCCGCGCACGCCCGGCGCGCCCTGGAGCTCACCATCGAGGCGGGCCTGTCGCCGGGCCCCGCCTGGTACGTCGCCGCGACGGCCGAGGCCACGGGCGGCAGCTTCGCCCGCGCCGCCGGCTACGCCCGGCGCGGCATCCAGGCCTCCGAGGAGGAACACGACCAGGTCTTCCTCTCCCGGAGCCTGTACGCCCTCGGCCTCGTCGAACTGGCCACGGGCGACGCCGCGAAGGCCGTGGCCACGCTGCGCCGGGTCGCCGGCCTGGAAGAGGCTCAGCAGGTGGTCGACCCCTCCATCCTGCGCTGGCACGGGGACCTCGCCGAGGCCCTGGTCGCGGCCGACGCCCCCGGCGAAGCCGCGGAACTCCTGGACTCCGTCCGTACGGTGGCCCGCGCGCTCGGGCGCACCGGCGTCCTGGCCGCCCTCGACCGGGCCCAGGGGCTGTGCCTGTCCGCGCAGGGCGACGCGGAGGCGGCCGTGGCCCTGCTGGAGGCCACGGCCCTGCGGTTCGAGGAGCTCGGGCTGCCCCTCGAACGCGGCCGTACGCTCCTGGCCCTGGCCCGCGTCGAACGCCGCCGCCGACGCCGTGCCCCGGCCCGTACCGCGCTGCGGGAAGCGGCCGAGGTGTTCGACCGGGCCGGGGCGAAGCCGTGGCTGGACCTGGCCCGGGAGAGCGCTCCCGAAGCCGCTGCCCTGCACCCCGGGGTGGCGGCGCTGACCGAGGCCGAGACCCGCCTCGCGCTGCTCGTCAGCCAGGGCGCGAGCAACCAGGAAGCCGCCGCGAAGCTCTTCCTCAGCGTGAAGACGGTGGAGTCCCGGCTCACCCGCATCTACCAGAAGCTCGACGTCCGTTCGCGGGCCCAGCTGGCGACGGCCCTGCGCACGCGCTGAGCAGGGGCGGGCGGGTCAGCAGGTGAGGTGGTCGCCCGGGGTGACGCCCAGCAGCCGGGTGAAGCTCTCGTAGGCGTTCACCCGGCTCTGGACCTGCGCCGGGTTGCCGCCGTTGCACTCCAGGGAGCCGTTGATGGAGCGGATCGTCTCGCCGAAGCCGGCGCCGTTGACCATGGCGGCGTGGGCGGTCATGGTGCCCGGGCCGTTCTGGGTGTTCCAGTACCAAAGGGCCGTCTTCATCGCGACGGCCGGGTCCTGCTCCACGAGGTAGGGGTTGGCGAGCAGGTTGATGCCGAGTGCGTCGCCCGCCGCCTTGTAGTTGAAGTTCCAGCTCAGCTGGATGGGGCCGCGTCCATAGTAGGCGGCCTGCCCGGCGGGGCAGCCGTAGGGCTGGGACGCGTCGCAGTAGTGCGGATAGTTGGCGGTGTTCTGCTCGACGACGTAGACGAGCCCGCCGGTCTCGTGGGAGACGTTGGCGAGGAAGGCGGCGGCCTCGCGCCGCTTGACGGTGTCGTCCCCGGTGTGCGCGAAGGCCGGGTACGCAGAGAGCGCCGCGACCAGCCCGTTGTAGGTGTAGAAGGAGTTCCGGTTCGGGAACATCTGGTTGAACTGGGCCTCGCTGACGACGAATCCCGACGGGTTGCCGGTGCCGGGGTCGGGGTCCTGGCCACCACCGCCGCAGGCGCCCTGGTCCGACCAGACCCCCCACTGTCCGGTGGTGCCGGGGGTCTCGCCCTGGGTCCACCACTTGGCCTGCCAGTTGTGTCCGCCGTACGAGGCGCTCATGCCGTTCGTGTAGACGGCGGCGGCCGTCCAGGAACCGGCGCAGGCGGGGGCCGCGGCGGCGGGGGAGGCGGGCAGGGCAAGGGCGACGCCGAGGGTCACGGCGGTGGCCGCGGCCAGGGAGAGGGCGCGGCGGCGTAGCGCACGGATCACGGAACTGCTCCTTCAGTGGGGGGAGTTGCCGGGGATGTCAGGTGGGGGGCAACTACGGCCACTGAAGCGAAAGTGGTCTGAACCTGTCAAGGTCTAGACCAAAGCTGTTGCATTTGGACAGAAGCCGGCCGACTGCTCCTGGCCCGCGCGAGCGCCGGACGCGAGCGCCGACGCGAACGCCGGACCGGCGTGACGGCCGAGGCCGTCACGCCGGTCCGGGGACGAAGAGCGGTCAGCTGTTGGCGGACAGGTTCCCGGACAGGACCGGGATGTTGTCCAGGATGTGCGAGAGCGACTCGTCGCCCTTGGCCTGGGTGCTGTTCTCCGTGCACTGCTGGTTCTGCGGGTTGGACAGGACGTTGATGTCCTGGACGCCGATGTTGAGCAGGGCAATGAGCGACTGCACGTTCGCCTTGGCCGGCAGGCCGACGCAGAGCTTGTTCAGCGAACCCTGGACCAGGCTCAGCTGCGGGCTCATGGCGCCCTCGGTCTTCTGGTTGCCGTAGATCTGGGCGGCGCCGTTGCCGTTGACGGTGTTCACGCCGTTGTCGTTGCCGATCGCCATCGCCGGGGTGGCGGCGAGGGCGCCGGCGCCGACTACGGAAGCGGCGACCGCGGCGGTGGCCATGAACTTCTTGAGCATGGTGAGGAATCCTTCTGTCGCATGAGCTGTCCCCGGCGGGTACGACCGGATCAACTAGCGACCTGCCCGGGGGTTATCACCCGTCACCCATGCGGCCCAACGATCAGAGGACCGTCGAGGCGGGGCGCCCGCTGGGCGGCGCACCCCGCACAGGGGTCCCGGCCGCCCGGCGGAACGCGTCAGCCGGTCTTGCGGCGCACCTTCTTGTTCTTGCCGCCGGGGCCGCTGCTGGCGCCCTGCACCTTCGCCCGGCTCTGGTGGGCCTGCTGCGAATGGGCGTTCGCCGCGTTGCGCTCCAGGGCCTCGCGGAACTTGCGCTTGGCCTCCTCGGCGGGGGATTCGTCCTGCGGGGTGTCGGTCTCGTCGGCCATGGGGTCCTCCTGGGAGTGATGGAGCCACCTCAGTCTGTCAGCCCGCAGCCACGCTGACCAGCGCGTTCCCCGCGGCGGCCGGCTGACCGGTCAAGCACCGGGACGCGGAGCCCGCGCGCCGCCGCCCGCGCGGACGGCGCGCAGGGCCGCCAGGTGGAGGGCGTGCGGGTCACCGTGGGCGACGGGACTGCCGGTCAGGGTGTACCACTCGTCGGCGTCGAGGTACTGGATCTCGAAGCGGACCTTGCCGTCCGGTCCGGCGACGGTGCGCAGGGTGAGTTCCCCGGTGATCACGCCGACCTCGTCGGTCATGGCGCCGCCGCGCCCGGCGAGGACGTCGTCCTGCCACTGCCCGGGCGCGGTCATGAGGCGCAGGTGTCGATCATCGTGGTGAGCATGGCTTTCTCCGGTGGGGTGACGGTCAGCCCGTAGTAGGACTTGACGGTGGTCCAGGCGCGCCCGTACTGGCACCAGCTCGTCTTGTCCGGCGGCTGCCACAGGTCCGGGCTCTGGTCGCCCTTCGACCGGTTGGAGGCCGCCGAGACGGCCAGCAACTGGGGGCGCGTCAGGTCGTTGGCGAAGGCCTTGCGTTTGGCGGCGTCCCAGCCGGCCGCGCCGGAGCGCCAGCCCTCGGCGAGCGGGACCATGTGGTCGATGTCCAGCTTCGCCGGGTCGCCGACCTGCGCGCCGTCGTACAGGCTCTTCCACGTGCCGGACACCGCCCGGCACTGCGCGTCCTGGGTGACGTTCTTGCCGTCGCGCCGCAGGACGACCTCACGGGTGTCGCACTTGTCGCCCTGCTCGGCCCAGTGCGTGAACTTGTCGCGGCTGTACCCGGCCATCGTCCCCGGCTTGCCGACCACCAGCGCGGCCAGCTGCGTGCGGGCCACGGCCGCGCTGACCATGCCGGGCAGTACGTCCCCCGGAGCGGGTTTCGCGTCACCGCCGGCCGGGGGCCCGCCGGTGGCCCCGCCCCGCCCGCCGTCCGCGTCCCCGCCGGGCTGAGCGCACCCGGCAAGCCCCAGCAGCAGCGCCGCGGCCACCGCCGCGCCCCGCAGCCCCGCCTGACGACCCATGAACCCCACCCCGCCCCGAACTCCGTGCGCTGTCCCGGGAAGCGTACCCAGCCTGGCCCGTCCCACCGCCCTGGACCCGCGCGAGCCGCTTCGAGGACGACGCGACCGCCCCCGGTCGTCCAGGAGGACCGGGGGCGGTACGGGTGCGGGTGGCGGGGGATCAGACGGCGTCGGCCGTCTCGACCACCTTCGGGGCCGGGGCCTCGCCGGACGCGACGGGCTCCGTCACACGGGGGCCGTGGCCCTTGCGCAGTCCGGCCCAGCTGATCAGGGCGACCAGGGCGAAGGCCGCCGCCCCGATGCCGAACGTCAGGGTGAAACCGGACTCCGCGGGCAGGGCGGGGACGCCCGGCGGGAGGTGCTCGATCGTCTTGGAGGCCAGGATCGTGGTGACGATGGCGCTGCCGATCGCGCTGCCGGTCGAGCGGGAGATGGAGTTGATGCCGTTGGCGATGCCGCTCTGGTGGTGCGGGACGCTCGCCATGATCACGGCGGGCATGGCCGCGTAACCGAAGCTGACGGCCGCGCCGACGACGACACCGGCGCCGATCACCGAGAAGGTGTGGCCGTGGTCGAGGGCCAGCCAGCCGAAACCGGCTGCGCCGAGCCCGGCGGCCAGGGCCAGCGCGATGCGCGGACCGCGGTGACGGACCAGCTGGCCGCCGATGGGGGAGGCGAGCAGCGAGACGATCGCACCCGGCAGCAGGAACTGGACGGAGGCGCGCAGGATGGACGCGTCGAATCCGTACCCGGTCAGCGCCTTGGGCATCTGGACGAGGTAGGACACGCCCAGGAAGTTCGCGAACATGCCGAAGCCGACGAGGATGCCGGCCAGGTTGGCCATCAGCACCGGGCGGTGGACGAACATCTTCATGTCGACCAGCGGCTCGCGCACCTTGCGCTCGACCACGACCCACACGGCCGTCATGACGGCGGCGCCGGCGAAACTGGCGAGCGTACGGCCGGAGGACCAGCCCCACTCGTGGCCCTGCGAGATGGGCAGCAGGAGCAGCAGCAGGGCGATGCCGAGGGTCAGCGCTCCCAGGAAGTCGGTGCGGCCGCCGGTCTTGTGGCGGGTGGCCGGGACCAGGAACACGACCGCCAGGAGGGCGAGGGTCGCGAAGCCGGTCGCCATCCAGAAGGCGTTGCGGTAGTCGGCGCCGTCACCGGAGGTCAGCAGGCCGGTGGCGACCAGAGCCAGGCCGCTGCCGAACGCGAGCGTGCCGCTGACCAGCGCCATCGCACCCGGCAGCTTCTGCGGCCGGACCTCTTCGCGCAGGACGGAGAGCGCCAGCGGGAAGATGGCGGTGGCCGCGCCCTGGAGCACCCGGCCCAGGATGAGCAGGGGCAGCGAGGTCGCGAGGGCGGCGACGACGGAGCCCGCGACCATGATGGCGAGTACGGCCACCAGGGTCGGCTTCTTGCCGTGCTGGTCGCCGAAGCGGCCCAGGAGTGGGGTGAAGACGGCGGCGGACAGCAGGGTGGCGGTGGTCACCCAGCTGACGTTGGCGGTCGTGGTGCCGAGGTCGTTGCGGATCAGACCCAGGATCGGGACGGGCAGGGTCTGCATCATCGACACGACCATGGCGGCGAGGCTCAGGGCGAAGACGATGACCGTCTCGTTCCTGGGCCCGGCGGCGGAGGGGGCGGGTGCGGCGGTGCTCATGGCTGGCAGGACCTTCTTAACGCTTCAGATCGCAGATGTTTTACGTCATCAAGTACTTGGATGAAGGTAGACGGCAATAGTTAAGGAGGTCAAGTAAACAATTGATAATGCCAACCTTCTTGCGTACGCTCGACGGCATGAGTGCCACCGCCGGACCGGCCGCCCCCCACCGCCCCACCAAGCTCCAGCTCCTGGAGCTGCTCGCCGCCATCGGTACCGCCCAGTGGCGGGATTTCGCGGCCGCCGCGGCCCGCTACGGCCTCACGTCCACGCAGGCCAGGGTGCTCGCCCAGCTGGAGGGGCCGGTGCCGATGCGGGGCCTGGCCACCCTGCTGGTGTGTGACGCGTCCAACGTCACCGGCATCGTCGACCGGCTGGAGGCGCGCGAGCTGGTGCGGCGCGAGCCGTCCGCGGTCGACCGGCGCGTGAAGAACGTCGTCGCCACGGACGAGGGCCGGGACGTCATCCGGCGGGTGCGCGAGGAGATGCAGGCCACGCACGGCGCGCTCGACACCCTCGACGAGGAGGAGGGGGCGACGCTCTACGCCCTGCTGGAGCGGCTGCGCCCCACCATGGAGAAGGACGCCTGATCCCCGGGGGTCCGGCCGGGTTCTAGAGCTCCTGGCCGAAGGCGGCGGCGTCGAGGGCTGTGGTGAGGCGGCTCAGACGCGTCTGGAGATCGCGGATCTCCTCCAGCTCGAAGCCCGTCGCCTGCGCGATGCGGCGGGGTACCTCCACCGCGCGGGCGCGCAGCGCCGCGCCCTCGTCGGTCAGCACGGCGTGGACGGAGCGCTCGTCCTGCGTGCTGCGCTCGCGCCGGATCAGGCCGGCCCCCTCCAGCCGCTTGAGCAGCGGTGACAGCGTGCCCGAGTCGAGCCGCAGGTGCTGTCCGAGCTGCTTGACCGGCATCGTGCCGTGCTCCCACAGGACCAGCATCACCAGGTACTGCGGGTAGGTGAGGCCCAGGTCCTTGAGGACGACCCGGTATAGGCCGTTGAAGGCGCGGCTCGCGGCGTTGAGCGCGAAGCAGATCTGCCCGTCCAGGCGCAGGAAGTCCTGGTCGTCGAGCGGGGTGGCGGGCTGCTGCGTCATGTGGGCCAGTGTACCGCGAGGTGACTTGCAAGCCATTGAGTTGTGCACAACTGAATTGTGTGCTCTATTAGTGGAGGCAGTCGGGTCACCGGCCCCCCGCCGAGGTTCGAACCCGGACCGCCTTCCACCACCTCCCGAGAGGAACTCCGATGGACGCGCTGTACACCGCTGTCGCCACCGCCAACGGCCGTGAGGGCCGCGCAGTCAGCTCCGACGGCCAGATCGACCTCGCGCTGGCCATGCCCCCGGCGCTGGGCGGCAACGGGCAGGGCACCAACCCCGAGCAGCTCTTCGCGGCCGGTTACGCCGCCTGCTTCGCCAGCGCCCTCGGCCTGGTCGGCCGCCAGGCCAAGGTCGACACCGGCGACATCTCCGTCACCGCCGAGACCTCCATCGGCCAGGACGGCTCCGGCTTCGGTCTGGCCGTCACCCTGCGCATCGAACTGCCCGACTCCCTCGCGGGCGAGACGGGCGCGCTCCTGGTCAAGCAGGCGCACGAGGTCTGCCCGTACTCCAAGGCGACCCGCGGCAACATCCCCGTCGAGCTCGTCATCGAGTAGCGGTCGGCCCCGGCGGGCGGGAATTCCCCGCGGCGCCGCACGTGCCGCAGTGCAAGCGCCTCCGGCGCCCCGACGAGGGGCGCCGGAGGCGTTCGCGTCGCCGGGCAACTCCCGGCTCGGGCACACGTTTTGGGCGAGGGGGAAGTACGGCGGATCGGCTGCACGCGCCGGTGCGCCGCCACTACCGTTGCCGCATGAGCGCCGATGAACTCGACCCCCGGGACGTGTGGCCGCTACCGCCGGCCTGGATGTTCGACTGCACCGACTGTTTCCGGCTCTACCGTTCCATGAAGCGCATCGAGCGGGTCACGGAGGAGATGTGGCTCACCGGGCGGCGGGGGATCGACTGGGACCCCGTGGACAACGGGCCCGGCTCGCGGATCCGGCTCGCCCGCCACCTGGCCACCAGCCACGAGAGCCTGTTGCCCGACTGGGCGCCGGAGTGCGAGCGGTGCGGCGACCACGCACGCAGGCTCGCGCGGGGCGAGGACGCGGAATTCGGTCTCGCGGCGGCCCTGGTGGCCGCCGAACACCGCGCCGCGCACCTCTTCGTCCCGCCCCGCGGGCTGGGCCTCGTCTGACCGGAGGCGTCGGGGGCCCCTGCGCGGGGCCGCTCAGCCGCGCCGCCGGGCGGCCACCACGACGCAGGCCACCGCGAGCGGCACCTCCGCCCCCGCTGCCAGCAACAGGGCCGGCCCCTGGCCGCCGGTTCCCAGCGAGGTCGTGACGTCGAACCAGGCGTCCACCGCCAGCAGCGCGGCCGTCGCGGCCGCCACCGGCGAAGCCCGGGGGTCCCTCCGGCGCACCAGCAGCCCGGTCCCCGTCAGTCCGGCCGCCAGCATCACGTCCAGGCCGATCCAGGCGGTGGCCCAGTGGGACACCTCGGCGCTCCCCGGCAGCGTCATCGCCAGCACGACCATCCACGGGAGCAGCGCCGCACCCGCCCCCGTGAGGACCACGGAGATCCCCGGCACGGCGCGGCGGGCGGCAGTCCGGCGGCCCGTTGTCCGAGGAGCGGTCACCCGGCGGGCGGTCGTCCGTGCGGCGGCGGGCGGGCAGGGGGCGGTGAGGGCCATGGCCGCGGGTCTCCTTCCGGCCCGGCGGTCCGTCCGCGGGGCACGCCCCCACTCTTGTGTCCCGCAACGCGAAGATCAGTAGCCCCCCGGTCCGAACCCGGGGTGGTGCCCGTACCACCCCCGAGCGGGTACCAGGGTGGGCGCACGTCCTGAGCAGTGCGATTACCGTACGGGTCATGGCACTTCGCGGCGCGCTGAGGCGTACCTCCACCTGGTTCGCCGCCCACGCCCCGTGGTCGGCGTGGGCCTGGCGCAACACCGCCTTCGCGGCAGCCGCCATCCCGCCCGCGCTGCCCGTCCTCGCCGGGGTCACGGTCCTGTCGGTCCTCCCCGGGGACGGGCCCGTACCGCTGGCTGCCGCGCTCGCCGCGCTCGTGCTGTGCCCCCTGCTCACGCCGCTCCAGCGCAGCCGCTTCCGGTCGCTGCTCGGCCTCCACGTTCCGCCGGTCGTGCGCGAGCACCGGTGGTGGACCCCGCGCGGGGCGGGCGAGCGGCTGGGCTCCGGGGCGATGTTGCGGCAGTACGGGTACCACCTCATCGTCGGTCCCCTCACCGCGCTGGCGGGCGCCGCCGTCGTCCTCGCCTGGGCGGCGGGTGCCGTCGGCGCCACCGTCTACGGATGGGTCTGGCTGCTGCCCGGCCCCGGCGGAACGGGCGCCCCCGGCTGGACCGGGCAGTGCGACGTGGTCACCGTTGCGGGCGCTCTGGCCGTGCTCGCGGCCCCCTGGGCGGCCGCCCTCGTCGCCCGTCTCGACGCACTCGCCGCATCGGCGCTCCTCGGCCCCAGCCGCGCCGGCGAGTTGCTGCGCCGCGTCGAGGACCTCGCCCAGAGCCGGGCCGGCGTACTCGACGCCGCCGACCTCGAACGCCGTCGTATCGAACGGGACTTGCACGACGGCGCCCAACAGCGCCTGGTCTCCCTCGCCATGAACCTCGGGATCGCCCGCGCCACCCTTCCGGACCTGCCGCCCGAGGCCAGGGCCGTGATCGACGAGGCCCACCGCGAGGCGAAGGAGGCCATCGAGGAGCTGAACAGCCTGGTACGGGGCCTGCACCCGGCCGTGCTGGAGGACCGCGGGCTCGACGCCGCGCTCTCCGGGATCGCCGCCCGCGCCCCCCTGCCCGTCGAACTGTCCGTGGACATCACCGAACGCCCGGACCCGACGGTGGAGGCGGTCGCGTACTTCGTGGTCTCCGAGGCCCTCGCCAACGTCGCCAAACACGCCGGAGCCGCGCGCTGCACCGTCCGGGCCCAGCGGGTGCCCGGCGGCCGCACGGACCTGCTGCGCGTCGTCGTCACCGACGACGGGGCGGGCGGCGCCGACCCGGGCTCCGGCACCGGCCTGAGGGGTCTGCGCAAGCGGGTAGGGTCGGTCGACGGAACCATCAAGATCGACAGTCCTCTCGGGGGCCCGACCGTCATCACCGTGGAGCTGCCGTGCGTGCCGTGATCGCCGAAGACTCCGTCCTGCTGCGCATAGGACTCGTCAAGGTCCTCGAAATGGCGGGGTTCGAGGTGGCCGCCGAGGCCGGGGACGCCGAAGCGGTGCTCGCCGCCGTCGAGGAACACCGGCCCGACCTCGCGCTGCTCGACGTGCGCATGCCACCGGGCTTCACCGACGAGGGAGTCCGCGCGGCGCTGATGATCCGCAGCCAGAGCCCGGGCACCGCCGTCCTGCTGCTCTCGCAGTACGTGGAGGAACGCTACGCCGCCGACCTGCTGTCGGGCGAGAACGGCGCGGGCATCGGCTACCTCCTCAAGCAACGCGTGGCCGACGTCGAGGAGTTCATCGACGCCCTGCGCCGGGTCGCGGCCGGCGGCACCGCACTCGACCCCCAGGTCGTCGCCCAGCTCCTGCTGCGCCGGGGCGGGGGAGCGGATCCGCTGGAGCGGCTGACCCCGCGCGAACGCGAGGTGCTGGCCCTGATGGCCGAGGGCCGCTCCAACGCGGGCATCGCGGCCGGACTCGTGGTCAGCGAGAGCGCCGTGGCCAAACACATCAACAACATCTTCAGCAAGCTGGACCTGCCCCAGGCCGAAGGCGCCCACCGCCGCGTCCTCGCGGTCCTGCGCTTCCTGGACGGCACCCCGTGACCTCCGCCGACGCCCCCGCCGACGCCCCCGGCGCGCCGTCCGCCCCGGCTCGCCGGGAGCACCGCCGGGCGTGGCTCCTCGCGGCGCTGGCCGGTGCGTTGCTGGTCCTCGTACCGGCGGGCCGTCAGGCGTGGACGCACCACTCCCTGCACAGCCGCGTCCTGGCCGGCGACAGCGGCGGACCGCCGGTGCGGGCGCTGGAGATCACCGGCCGCAGCGCGGACATCACCGTCACCCCGCGCGCGGACGGGGTGGTCGGCTACCGGGCGGAGCTCGGCTGGTCCGCCCGGCCGCCCGTCGTCGAGGAGAGCCGGCTCGGCGACACCCTGCGGCTGGCCGCGCGCTGCCCCGGCGACGGCGGCGACGGCGGAGGTCCCGACGGCCCGGGCCCGGGGCCCGGCTGCGACGTGCGGCTCGCGGTGACCGTGCCGGCCGGCATCCCCGTACGGGTGTCCGCCGGCTCCGGCCGGGTCGACATCAGCGGCATGGCGGGCCCCGTCGACGCCAGCGTCGACTCCGGCACCCTGAACCTCGTCGGCCTGCGCGGCGCGGTGCGCGCCCGGGCCGGCTCCGGCGCCCTGACCGCCACCGGTCTGGCCTCGGCGCGGGCCGACATCGCGGCGGACTCCGGCCACGCGCTGGCCGCCTTCCTGGCCCCGCCCGAAGACGTCACCGCCCGCGTCGGCTCCGGCGGGCTCGACCTCGCCTTTCCGCCGGCCACCCGGTTCCGCGTCGACGCACGCGCGGGCTCGGGCACCTGCGAGGTCGCCCCGGCCCTGCGCGACCCCGCCTCCCCGTATACCCTGACCGTCTCGGCGGAGTCGGGCCGGGCCGAAGCCCGCACCACCGCGTCGTACTGACCGGTGGCGCCGGCCGCGGCGTCAGGCGGAGGCCCGGCGGACCAGTACGGTCGGCGTGATCACCGCCCGGGGCGCCGGCGGGGTGTCCAGCGCGCCCAGGGTGCCCAGCAGCAGCCGCGCCATCAGGCGGCCCATCCCCTCCACGTCCTGGCGGACCGTCGTCAGCGGCGGCTCCGCCGCCTCGGCCACCCGCTCGGTGTCGTCGAAGCCGACCACCGCCACGTCCCCGGGCACGTCGAGCCCCCGCTCCCGGAGCACCGCGAGGGCCCCCGTCGCCATCAGGTCGTTCGCGGCGAACACCGCGTCCAGGCCCGGCCGGCGCCCCAGCAGCTCCCGCATCGCACGGGCCCCGCCGGCCGTGGTGAAGTCACCCGCCGCCACCAACGCGGGGTCGGCGCCCACCAGTACGTCCCGGTAGCCGTCGAGCCGGTCGACGGCCGAGGTCTGGTCGAGGGGGCCCGCGATGTGCGCCACGCGCCGTCGGCCGCGGGCGAGCAGGTGGCGCACCGCCTCCCGCGCGCCGCCCCGGTTGTCGGCGTCGACGTAGGCGGCGCAGGGGTCGTCGGGGCCGGTCGTCCAGCCCGGCCGGCCTCCGTAGACCGTGGGCATGCCGACCCGGCGGGTGATCTCGGGCAGCGGGTCGTCGGTGTGCAGCGAGAAGGCGAGCGCCCCGTCGACGTGGCCGCCCGCCAGGTACCGTTCGATCCGGTCGTAGTCCGCCCGGTCCTCCACCAGGAGCAGCACCAACTGGGCGTCGTGCGCGGTCAGTTCCCGGCTGATCCCGCGTATCTGGCGGGAGAAGAACGGGTCGGAGAAGATCCGTGCCTCCGGTTCGGGGATGATCACGGCGACCGCCCCGGTGCGCCGGGTGACCAGGGTGCGGGCCGCGTGGTTCGGTACGTAGCCGAGCTCGCGCACGGCCTCCCGCACCTTGTCCGCCAGGTGCGCGCGGACCCCGTCACCGCCGTTGACGACGCGGGAGACCGTGGCCCGGGACACCCCGGCCAGTGCAGCCACGGCCTCCAGGGTGGGGCGGTTCCCGGGAACACGAAGCTGTTCGGGCACGGGCGCTCCTCATGCGTGGCCGTCGGCGGTTGACTTGCCGCGCAGCAGGTTAACCCCTGCCGCCGGGGGCGCCCGGCGCCCCGGCCCGCTCAGTGGCCGAAGTCGAACCAGTTCACGTTCACGAAGTCGGCCGGCTGGCCGCTGGTGAAGGTGAGGTAGACGTCGTGGGTGCCCGTGACGGCGCTGATGTTCGCGGGGACGGTCCGCCAGCTCTGCCAGCCTCCGGTGCCGGCGACGGAGAAACTGCCGACCGGCGGGCTCGTGCGGCTGTCCAGGCGGACCTCCACGAGGCCGCTGACCCCGCTCGCCGCGCCGCTCGCGACCCGCCCGTAGAACTGGCGGGCCGCGCTCGCGCCGAAGTCGACGCCCCGGTACACGGCCCAGTCACCGTTCGCCAGCGAGGCGAGGTCCTGGCCACCGCCGGTGTCCGAGGTGGTCTCCTTGGCGGTGCCCGCCTGGTCGTCGTACGACTCCGCCTGGATGGCGGCGTAGGCGTTCCGCGCCCCGGAGGGCGGCGTCGTGGGGGGCGTGGTGGGCGGGGTGGTGGTGCCCGTCTTCTGGAGTACCAGGACGTAGTCGACCACCATCGGGTGGCCGGGCTCGGTGCCGGCGTCCGGTCCGCCGCCGAAGGCGTCGGGGAAGCCGCCGCCCATGGCGACGTTCAGGATGATGAAGTAGCCGTGGTCCGTCGCATTGGTCCAGGTGGTGGCGTCGACCTGGTTCGCCTTCACGGTGTGGAAGTTGACGCCGTCCAGGTAGAAGCGCATCTCCTCCACGGCCGTGGACCGGTCCCACTCCACCGCGTAGGTGTGGAAGCCGCCCTGGCAGGTGGTGCCGGTGCAAGCGCGCTGGCCGCCGATGCCGGAGGTCTCGTTGCAGGGGCCGCCCGGGCTGGTGCCGCAATGCATGGTGGCCCACTCGTTGTTGAGGCCCTGGACGTTCTCCATGATGTCCAGCTCACCGATGCCGGGCCAGTTCCACCAGTTGCCCCGGTAGGGGGCTCCGAGCATCCAGAACGCCGGCCAGTACCCCTTCGCCGCGGCGCCCGTGACGTTCGGCATCTGTATCCGGGCCTCGGTGCGCAGGGTGCCGCCCGCCGGGGGCCGCAAGTCGGAGCGCCTGCTCTCCACGCGGGCCGAGGTCCAGTTGCCGGCCGCGTCCCTGCGGGGGGTGATCCGGAGGTTGCCGGCGCCGTCGAGCGAGACGTTGGCCGGGTCCGCGGTCATCGTCTCGATCTCGCCGGTCCCGAAGCCGGTGGGGCCGCCCGGGTAGCCGCGCCCGGTCGTGTACTGCCAGTCGGTGGTGTTCACACCGGAGCCGGCGGTCCCGTTGAAGTCGTCAAGGAACACCTGGGACCAGCCGGCCGGGACCGGGGGAGCGGCGGCGTTCGCGGGCGGGGTGACGGCCACGGCGGCAGCGGCCGCCACCGCCACCGCCATCGTGCTCAGGGTGGCGATGACGGAACGCCTGGTGGCGGGGCGGCGCCTTCTGCGGGATGTCTCACGCATGGGTGGGTGCCCTCTCTGCGTGCGCCTCGGGGGCGCGGTGGGGGGAGGTGCGGACCGTGACACCGCCTTGAGAGCGCTCTCACAGCGATGTCGCCCGCCACTGTGCTCCCCGCCACCGGGACCGTCAAGAGATGGAACCGTCAAAGCCATTTGCGGGGCGGGGAGTTCACAGGTTGAAGGGGCTCGGTGCCTCGTGGGGTCAGTCGGACGTCCGGCGCAGGATCAGGGAGACGAAGCCCCAGGTGTCCCGGTAGACGCGCAGCCACTCGGAGCGCCGGACGCCGGCCGTTTCGAGGGCCTGGGAGCCGTCCGGACCGGCAGGATGGTCAAGGCCCCATGACGCCAGCGAGCCCCAGCAGGACCACTCGTAGTCGTCCAGTTCACTGCGCGTGCTGACGTGCCCGTAGACGGGTGTCCACCCGTCGGCGACGACCCGGTCCACGGTGGTCGCAAGGTCGGCGAAGTCCCCGAGCATCCCGACGGCCTCCGGGGAGGGTTCGCGGTCCCAGAACCCCTCGCCGACCAGGACCCGGCCGCCGGGGGTCAGGTGCTTGCGGGCCGCGGCGAGGGTGGGGAGCAAGCCGCCGAATGCGTGCGTGGCCCCGACACTGAGCACGAGGTCGAACGGCTCCGCCGGGGCGAAGTCCTCGGCCGGGATGTGGTGGAGCACGAGGCGTTCTCGGACGCCGAGGCGGTGCGCGGCCTGATCGGCGAGCGCCAAGGCCTCCTTCGAGACGTCGACGCCCTCGGCATGCAGGTGGGGGTGGTTGTCCAGGGCGCGCAGCAGCCATTCCGCGGTGCCGCAGCCGAGGTCGAGTACTCGGGCGTCGGCGCGGGGGACCGCGCGGTCCAGCAGTCGGCGTACGGACCCGTCGTCGAGCGGGGCCTTTATCGGGTGGTCGGCATGGGCGATCTGGGAGATCTGTTCACGGTTCACCGGCGCAGCCTGCCAGCAGCCGGAGGCCGCGCACACCTCCTTTTCGGTGCCGGAACCCCGCGCCCGGTGACGGCGTGGGCTGCGCCGGGCCGTCCGGACGCGTACCCGTCACCGCGCACCGCCGGCCGGCCGCGCCTGGTCGCGTTAGCGGCCCGGGGGTGTGCCGAACTGTCTGTTGAAGGCGGCGGAGAAGGCGTACGGGCTCCCGTAGCCGCAGCGGCGGGCGATCGCCGACAGCGGGTCCGCGCTGTCGCGGAGCAGCGCCGCGGCGAAGGTCAGCCGCCACCAGGTCAGGTACGCCATCGGCGGCCGGCCCACCAGTGCCGTGAACCGGCGGGCCAGCGTGGCCCGCGAGACGCCCGCTTCGGCGGCGAGGCGGTCGTTGGTCCACGGGGCGGCCGGCTCGGAGTGCAGGGCCCGCAGGGCGGCGGCCGTCACGGGGTCGCCCAGTACGGCGGGCCACGCCCCGGTCGCGGCGTCGGCCAGCCAGGACCGGACCATGTAGACGAGCAGGAGGTCGAGCAGCCCGGGGACGGCGATCCCCGCGCCGGGCCGCTGTCCGCCCAGTTCACGCCCCAACAGGTCGATGGCGAAGCGCAGTTCCGGGTGCGCTCCCACCCTGTTCGGCAGGTGGACGACGGTCGGCAGTTCGCCCATGAGCGGGTGCATCCGGCTGCGGTCGAGCCGGTACTTCCCGCACAGCAGCTCCACGGCCCTCCCGTCGGCATTCCCGTCGGGGCCGGCGGCGCCCCGGCGCGGGTGCTTCCCGTCGGCCCATTCCTCGAACGCCACCGCGCGCCGCCGGTCCGACGCGTCGGCACGGGAGTCGGCGAGGACGTGCCCGGCGCCGTGCGGCAGCAGCACCGCGTCGCCCGCCCCGAGCGGCACCGGCACGCCGTCGTCGGGCAGCAGCACACAGCTTCCCTCCACGACGACGTGGAAGCCGGCACCGTCGTACGGGGCGAGGCGGGTGCACCAGCTTCCGGTGACCCGGACCCGGTGGGAGGAGGGCCGTCCGATGCGGATGGTCGATATCGCGTCGCTCACCACGTCCATGCCGAAAGCGTAGCCCCGGCGTCAGCGGCGAGAGCCTCGCGCATCCGTATGAGCCATCAGCGCATTGAGGGGCTCACGCCGCGTTCATAGGGTCGGGGCATGAGCAGCGAGAACAAGCAGAGCACCATGCTGGGGGACGTCGAGGTCACACGTGTCGTCGAGTGGCAGGGGCCGGCCGCCCGCACCTCCGAGATCGTGCCCGCAGCCGGGCCCGAGGTGTGGCGGGACAACGCCGGCTCGCTCGCCCCCGACCACTGGGACCCGCAGGGCGACCGCGTGGTGATGGCGGTGCAGACCTGGGTGCTGCGCAGCGCCGGACGGACCGTACTGGTGGACACCGGGGTCGGCGACATGCGCGAGCGCCCCGGATCGCCGATGTTCCATCACTGGCGGGGCGACCTCCTCGCCCGGCTGGCACTGGCCGGGGTCCGGCCCGAGGACGTGGACCTCGTCGTCAACACGCACGTGCACGGTGATCACGTCGGCGGCAACACCACCGGCGCGCAAGGTGAGTGGACCCCGGCCTTCCCCAATGCCCGGTACCTGATCCCGGCCGCGGACGACTTCCACTACGGGCCGCGCAACGGGTACGCGCAGGGCAAGAGGGTGGACGACCGGCTCGTGTACGAGGACAGCGTCGAGCCCGTCCACCGTGCCGGGCAGGCCGTGCTGTGGGAGGGCGTCCACCGTATCGACGAGCACCTCGTCCTGGAGTCCGCGCCCGGTCACACGCCCGGATCCAGCGTGCTGCGGCTCGAATCCGGCGGGGACCGTGCGGTGTTCGTCGGCGATCTGCTGCACAGCCCCGTGCAGATCCTGAACCCCGGACACAACAGCTGCTTCTGCCTGGACCCGTCGCAGGCCGCGGCCACCCGCCGCCGGATCCTCGAAGGAGCCGCCGACCGAAGGGAATGGGTGATACCGGCGCACTTCGGCGGAGCGGGCGCCGTCGAAGTCCGGCGCCGGGGCCACGACTTCGCCCTCGGGCCGTGGGCGGCCTTCGAAGGGGACGCGCCGGCCGGGCGGTGATTCCGGCCCGGACGACTGGCCGGAAACAGCGCGTTCAGCGAAGCGTGACCGCCGTACTGTGGAGTGATGCCTGTAGTAGACATCAGTTCCGGGGCCCAGAACTTCCATGCCGACCCGTATGCCTTCTACGCGAAACTGCGGGACAGCGGACCGGTCCACCACGTCGTTCTGGACGACCGGGTGTCGGGGCCGAGCTGGCTGGTCGTGGGGTACGAAGAGGCCCGTCAGGCCCTGAACCACCCCGCTCTGCTCAAGGACTGGCGCGATACCGGCCTGTTCCCCGAGATCACGGCGACGGCGGCCAACGCGAACATGCTGGAATCCGACCCGCCGCACCACACCCGGCTGCGCCGCCTGGTCGCGCGCGAGTTCACCGCGCGCCGCATGGAGTCCATGCGGGCCCGCGTCCAGGAGATCACCGACGAACTGCTGGACGCCATGGCCGCCCGGCCCGAGCGCTCCGCCGATCTGATCGAGGCACTCGCGTTCCCGCTGCCCATGACGGTGATCTGCGAACTGCTCGGCGTGCCCGACCTGGACCGCGAGCGCTTCCGGCACTGGTCCAACGAGGTCGTCGCCCCCACCCAGGGCGCTCCGGCGGGCGCCGCCCACGAGCAGCTCAGTGCCTACCTCGCCGAGCTCGTCGAGCTCAAGGCGAAGGCGCCGGGCGGGGACCTGCTCAGCGCGCTGATCCGTACCCGTGACGAGGACGGTGACTCCCTGTCCGGGGAGGAGCTGATCGGGATGGCCTTCCTGCTGCTCGTCGCCGGCCACGAGACCACGGTCAACCTCATCTCCAACGGCGTACGGGCCCTGCTCGCCCATCCCGGTCAACTCGCCGAGCTGCGCGCCGACTTCGACGGGCTGCTGCCCGGCGCGGTCGAGGAGATGCTGCGCTACGACGGCCCCGTGCAGAACGCCACCTTCCGCTACGCCGGTGAGGACGTGGAGATCGGCGGCGTCGTCATCCCGGCCGGGGACACCGTCCTCGTCTCGCTGGCGGGCGCCGACCGCGACCCCGGGCGGTTCGGGGAGCCCGATGCCTTCGACATCCACCGGGCCCCCCAGGGCCACCTCGCCTTCGGCCACGGACTGCACTTCTGCCTCGGTGCCCCGCTGGCCCGGATGGAGGGCCGCATCGCGATCCGGAGCCTGCTGGAGCGCTTCCCGGACCTGGCCGAGGACCCGGCAGGCGGCCCCCCGGCCTGGCTGGCGGGCAGCCTGATGAGGGGCGTGAGCCGGCTTCCCGTCCGCTGGTAGCGCCGCCGGGTGCCGACGCCCGCCGTCAGCGCCCGCCGTCAGTCCCCCCAGTCAGTGCCCCCCGTCAGTGGCCGCCGGGACGGCCGGCCGGCTCCGGCAGCGGCACACCCGCGCAGCGGGCGCCCTCGGCGGGCAGCACACCGTCGAGCAGGTAGGCCTCGACCGCGGAGTCGACGCACGGGTTGTGGTTCTGGAACTGGCCGTGGTCACCGCCGTCCACCGTGAGCAGCCGTGAGCCGGCCAGCCCGCGGTGGGCGCGCACCGCGGACTCGTAGTACGTCGCCGGGTCGTTCGTCGAGTTCAGCATGAGCACGGGGGGCAGCTCCTCGCCGGTGACCTCGACGCGGGGCGTCCGGGAGCGCGGCCAGTTCGCGCACACTGAGGCGAAGGCGAGCTCGCGCGCTCCGGCCAGCGGATAGGTCTGCGTGGCCCCGGCGCTGTGCTCCTCCCAGTAACGGGCGTCCCGCGTCCACGGGGTGTCCCCGCAGGTGACCGAGAAGAAGTCGGCGGCGAAGTCGGCGCCCAGGGGGTGCGCGAGCTGCGCCGCCACTGTCTCCCGTACGTCCGCCGGAGCCTGCTCGGGGTGGCTGAGGACCCCGAGGAGCACGGCGAGCCCCTCGAATCCGTCCCCCGCGTCGTAGAGCGAGTTCGTCGTGGCCGCATCGAGGTGGTTGGGCGTGACGACCGTTCCCCCGAGGTCGAGGGGGTGCGCGCCCAGGGCGGCCCGCAGCCGCTCGAAAGAGGCTCCGGCCTCGGCCGGGGTGGCGCCCTGGTGGTAGGTGGCGTCGTGCGCGGCGAGCCAGGGCAGGAAGTCCTCCTCGAACCTGCGCTGGAAGCTCATCGGCTGACCGGTCATGAAGGACTGCCAGGTACCGGTGAAGTCCACGTTGCTGTCGAGCACCACCCGCTCCACGCGGCTCGGGAACTCGGTGGCGTAGTACGCGCCGAGGAACGTCGCGTAGGAGGGACCGTAGTACGAGACCTTCCGGGCGCCCAGGAGTTCCCGGTACAGGTCCATGTCGTGCACCGCCTGATCGGTGGTGATGTACGGCAGCAGGTCGCCCGAGCGGCGCCGGCAGTCCTGCACGAAGCCCCGCGCCCGGTCGACTGTCCGTCGCACGGCCCCGGGGGACCGGTCGCGCAGGTCGCCGCTGCCGAACAGGGCGTCGACGGCGCTCTGGTCCGAGCAGGTGACACGGGTGCTCGCGCCGACACCGCGCTGATCGAAGCCGACGATGTCGTACGCGGCCGCCAGCCGTGGGCTGTACGAGGCCAGTCGCGCGGGGCGGCCCAGCCCCGACGCGCCGGGTCCGCCCGCCGCCACCATGAGCACGCCCCGGCGTCCGGCCGGGTCCGCCGCGCGGAGCCGGTCGACCTCCACGTGCAGGTCCGGCCCGGAGCCGGGGTGGTACCAGTCCCGGGGCACGGTCATCGTGGCGCACTCCAGCGGGCCCGTCGCGCACGGATGCCAGTCGAGCCGCTGGTGCCGGTAGCGGTCCGGTACGCGGGGGGCGGCGCCCGCTTGTGCGGCGCCCGCCGGTGCGGCGCCCGCGGTGGTGGCCGGCAGGGCGGCGGCGGCCAGCACGCCGCACAGGGCGGTCGCCGCCCACCGTGCGGACTTCCTGAACAAGGACATTGCTTCCTCTTCCCCCTGGGATCTCCTGGACGCTCAGATCGTCGCCCGCGCCCGCCGGGTGCTTCGATCCCCCTGGCACCCGGATCCGGGGTGGTGACAGGACCACCCACCCCGGCCGTCGCCACCCCATCGGGCGGAGGCCGTTCGTGGATGCCGCCGGGTCACACGCGGACAACTGTCCAATTTCTTCTACCATGGGCGCTTTGTCGGCGGTTGCTGCGAGGAGTCCCATGGTCCTGAACCCTGTCCGGGCGATCTTCGAGGACCGGCCCGTCCCGTCCCTGCGCCTGCTCGCGACGGTGCTGCTCGCCTCCGCCGTCCTCGCCACCACCACGCCCGTCCTCGCCTCGGCCCCCGCGCCCGACGACACCCACCACGCGGGCTCCGTGCCGGGCGAGGCCGCCGTGCTCGGCGCGGACCACGCCCGCGCCCACGCCGGCCGCAGGAAGGCCGCCGACGCGATGCGCGAGTACCCCCAGTCGAGGCGCACCGCCGGCCTCGCCTCGCTGCGCGCCTCGCAGCGGCGGCTCAACGCCGCCTTCACCGCGTCGGATTCCGGCCGCTTCACGGACTACTTCCCCTCACCCGACTTCGGTGTGCACGTGGCCCAGCTGCCCACCGGCAAGGTGCTGCTCTTCTCCTTCGAACGGGTGGAGGTCAACCCCACCAAGGAGACCGGTCCCACCGACCGCCTCGGCCGCACCAACGCCGGCCGCGCCTACCTGTGGGACCCCGCCAAGGGCACCGGCACCACGGCGTTCAAGAAGGTGCCCCCGCCGACCGTGCTGATGCCGGACGGCACCTACGCCCCGCGTCCCGCCCCCTTCTTCTGCGCGGGCCACTCCTACCTGCCCAACGGCATGGTCGGCGTCTTCGGCGGCAACGGCGGCGGCAAGGGCGGTACGGGGGCCAGGCTCTCCTTCGTCTTCGACCCGTGGACCGAGACCTGGTTCCGCAACCGGGACATGATGGTGGGCCGCTGGTACCCCTCCGTGGTCACCGGGGCCGACGGCCGACAGCTGATCATGTCGGGGCAGGACGAGCGCGGCACCGGGCACCCCACCCCGCTGGTCGAGCGCTTCCCGGCGCGCGGGTACCGGGTGCCCTGGCGCCCGTACGAGATCCCGGCGGGCGTCCCCGCGGAACGGTTCGCGGCGGACGCCCCGTTCCGCAACGACTACCCGCACCTGTTCTCGCTGCGCGACGGCATGATCTACGGTCTGGGCCGCGACGCCGACCAGCAGTGGGTGTTCGACCCGGTCAAGGAGACCCGGACCGATCTGCCCCGGCGGCCCGCCGGCTTCCGCGGCTACGGCTCGGCGGTACCCCTGCCCGCGGGTCTGCGCGGTCCGGACTCCGTGCTGGTGCTCGGCGGCGACCCGCTCGACCCGTCCACGTACCGGCTGTCCGGCGGAGCCTGGCGCACCGACACCCCCCGGGCGTTCGGCCGCACCCAGGACGACACCCTGATCCTCCCGGACGCCACCCTGCTCACCGTCAACGGGGCGCTCGACACCAGGAACTACGGCTACGGGCCGTTCAACCCGAAGGCCGACCTCAAGTACCGGCAGGTCGAACTGCGCGACGCGCAGGGTCACTGGAAGCTGGGACCGGCCCAGCGGCTGCCCCGCGGCTACCACTCCAACGCCCTCGTCATGCCCGACGGACGGGTCATGGTCACCGGTGACGAACTCCAGCAGATCGCCAACGACCCCGACATCGCGGACGGCATGGACGGCAGCATCGAGCTCTACGAGCCGCCCTACCTGCACCGCGGCCCCCGCCCCGCCCTCGACCGGGCGCCGCGCGGCGAACTCGCCTACGACGCGCAGTTCCAGGTCCGCACCTCCACCCCCGCGGACGTGGCGCGAGCCGTCCTGCTGGCCCCGACGACCGTGACGCACGCAGTCAACACCAGCCAGCGCCACCTGGAACTGCCTCTGACCGCCACCGGCGGCGACACCCTCACCCTGCACACCCCGCCCAGCGCGGCCGACGCCCCGCCCGGGTACTACATGCTGTTCCTGCTGAGCGCCCGGGGGGTGCCGAGCACGGCGCAGTGGATCAAACTGGGTCCCCGGCCACGCAGCCGCTGAGGGGCCGTGGCACCGGCCACCGCCCCCGGCGGCGGGCTACTCGAAGCGGTCCGTGTCGCCCGCGCCGTAGCGGACGATCTCGGCGCCGCCGCCCGAGAAGTCGATGACCGTGGTCGGCTTCGTCCCGCAGTCGCCCGAGTCGACGACGATGTCCACGACGTGGTCGAGCCGCTCCTTGATCTCCCAGCCCTGGGTCATCGGCTCGTCCTCGTCGGGCAGCAGCAGGCTGCTGGACAGCAGCGGTTCGCCGATCTCCGCGAGCAGGGCCTGGACGACCGTGTGGTCCGGGATGCGGACACCGACCGTCTTCTTCTTGGGGTGCAGCAGCTGGCGCGGCACTTCCTTGGTGGCGGGCAGGATGAAGGTGTAGCTGCCCGGAGTGGCCGCCTTGATCGCGCGGAAGACGTCGTTGTCGATCTGCACGAACTGCCCCAGCTGCGCGAAGTTCTGGCAGACCAGGGTGAAGTGGTGCCGGTCGTCGAGGTCGCGGATGGAGCGGATCCGGTCGAGACCGTCACGGTTGCCGAGCTGGCAGCCCAGTGCGTACAGGGAATCGGTCGGGTACGCGACGAGCGCGCCGGAGCGGATGCTGTCGGCCACGTTGCCGATCGTGCGCGCTTGGGGGTTCTCGGGGTGCACATCGAAGTACTTCGCCATCCGCCGAGCCTACGGGATGCCCCGGCCCCGCCGTTCCACCCGTCGGCGCGGCGCCCCCGGTCGCGGCCCCGCCGGCCCGCCGCGCTGGTCCGTCCGGACGGCATCGTGGCGTGGCGAACGGGGCAGGGGCCCGGCCCGGGGGCTCCGCTCGCCCACTGTCGAAGCAGACACCCGCCCGCCAGTACGAGTGGAATCCATGGAGTGCCACCGTGTCCACAGAACCCACCGGTCCCGGAACCAGCACCGCCGCCGACGCTCGCGACGCCGCACCGCGGCCCGATCCACGCCGCTGGTGGATCCTCGCGGTGATCGGCCTCGCCCAGGTCATGGTCGTCCTGGACGCCACGGTCGTGAACATCGCCCTGCCCTCCGCCCAGGCCGACATCGGCTTCTCCGACGGCCAGCGCCAGTGGGTGGTGACCGCGTACGCCATGGCCTTCGGCAGCCTGCTGCTGCTCGGCGGCAGACTCGCCGACCTGTTCGGGCGCCGCAGGGCCTTCATCATCGGCCAGGCCGGTTTCGCGGTGTCCTCCGCGGTCGGCGGCTCGGCGGCCACTTTCGGTCTGCTGGTCGGCGCCCGCGCCTGCCAGGGCGTGTTCGCGGCCCTGCTGGCGCCCGCGGCCCTCTCGCTGCTCACCACCACGTTCACCGCCCCCGCGGAACGGGCGCGGGCCTTCGGTGTGTTCGGGGCCCTGGCCTCCTCCGGCGGGGCGGTGGGACTGCTGCTGGGCGGGGTGCTCACCGAGCACCTCAGCTGGCGCTCCACCCTCTACGTGAACGTGCTCTTCGCCATCGCCGCCGTGCTCGGGGCCCTCCTGCTGCTCCCGCCGCAGCCCGCCGCCACCCGGACCCGGCTGGACCTGCCCGGCACCGCCCTGGCCTCCACGGGCGTCTTCTGCCTCGTCTACGGGCTCGCCGGGGCGGGCTCCCAGGGCTGGCTCTCCCTGCGCGCCGGGGGTTTCCTGTGCGCCGGCGTCCTGCTGATCGCCGCCTTCGCCCTGTGGCAGGGCCGCTCCACGCATCCCCTGCTGCCCCTGCGGATCGTGCTCGACCGGGTGCGGGGCGCGGCACTGCTGGCCATGTTCATCGCCGGCGTCGCCACCTTCGGGGTGTTCCTGTTCCTGACGTTCTACCTCCAGCACACCCGGGGCTACAGCCCGGCCATGACCGGTCTGGCATTCCTGCCGATGTCCGGCGCGATCATGTTCAGCGCGATGGGCAGCGGCTCGGCCCGGTTGCGCAAGGTCGGCGGGCGCACGCGTGTCGCCGGCGGGATGCTGCTGGCGGCGGGCGGGATGGCATGGCTGACCCGCCTCTCCGTCGACGGGTCCTACATGATCGAGGTGCTGCCGGCCCAGATCGCCTCCGGCCTCGGTGTCGGACTGCTGACGGCGGCGGCCATGAACCTCGCCACGGCGGGCATCGCTCCCGGGGAGGCCGGAGTCGGCTCCGCCACCGTCAACTCGATGCGCCAGATCGGGGGCTCGGTCGGCACGGCGCTGATGAGCACTTTCGCGGCCGCCGCGACGGCCGGCTACCTGGCGACGCACCGGCAGCCCGGACCGCTCACCGCGGGCCGGGCTGCCGTGGAGGGCTGTCACGCCGCTTTCACGGCTTCGGCCGTGGTCTTCGCCGCCGGAGCCGTCCTGACGTGGTTCATGCTGCCCGAGGGACTGTCGGTGGAGCGGAGCCACGGTCGCCCCGGGCAGCCCAGGGGGTCAGAGGCAGTTCGCGATTGAGCTGCGGATCCGGTCGCCGGTCGAGAAGTGCTTGACCTTGCAGTGGTTGGTGCCGATGCCGCCGTCGACCTGTCCGTAGCCGGGGCCGATGGTCAGGACGGAATCGTTCTGGCCGCGGACCCGGTCGTCACCGGGGCCGCCCAGGATGACGCCCGCGGACTCCGAACCCACCGACTTGGGCTCGATGACGTCGTCGCCGGCGCCGCCGAGCACCCGGCCGCCGAGGTCGACGTTGCCCGTGCGGATCAGGTCGTTGCCGTCGTTGCCGAAGACCTGGCCGCCGCCGCGCTCGTACTCGCCCGGCGCGCCCATCACGCTGCCGGTGGTGATGGTGTCGTTGCCGTGGTCTCCGTACACGGCGGCACCGTGGGCCGCCGTGCCGACGACGAGGGCGGTGATGATCGTGTCGTTCCCCAGGCCGCCGCGCACCGTCGAGTTGCCGTTGCGCGGGTACAGGTTGTTGACCTGCAGCGTGTCGTCACCTTCGCCGCCGAGCACCTGGGCGTCGATGAGCATGCCCTTCACCCGGATGTTGTCGTTGCCGCCCTTGCCGTCGATGATGGCGTTCTCGACGTCGTTCTCGCACACGATGGTGTCGGGTCCGTCCGTGCCCTCCACCACCGGCCCGGGACGGGCTTCCTGGCCGTTGACGTAGCACCAGTGGGACGGCAGGGGTTCGGCGGCGGCCTGGGCGGGGCCCGACGCGAGCGAGGCGGAGGCGACCACCGTGGCGGCCAGGGCGTACGTCGCGGTGCGAAGCGTGCGGCGAGTGCGCAGCATTGAGTCTCCCGAGCGTGGTGAGGGGTGGGAAGGGGAACGGTGTCCCGGCCGCGAGGGGCCGGCCGGTCGGCCGGCCGCCAATCAGGACGGGCCGTGGCGCAGCGGTGTCAGCTGCTCGATGTCGTAGCGGGCCCGCAGTTCCCGGATGGCCGAGGCGTCCGGTGAGGGGTTGGCGTCGAGCAGTTCGAGGAGCTCCTCGAAGTACCGTTCGTGGTCGGGCGGGGGAGAGGCCTGGAAGAACATCCGGGCCGGTTCCCCCGTGGGGTTGGCGAAGGCGTGCGGACAGCCGGGCGGTACGACGATGACCGTCCCCGGGGTGGCCCGGACGACCTGGCGGCCGTCGAGCGACTCCCAGCGTCGCCAGTCGTCGCCGCTACGGACGCGAGGCTCGAACGCCATCACGTCGAGTTCACCCTCCAGGACGTAGAACAGCTCCTCGCTGCGCGTGTGGAGGTGCGCCCCGACATCGAATCCGGGCGGTACGACGACCTCGAAGCTGGAGGCGACCCGTGAGTCCTTGCCCGTGACCTTGAAGGTGACCTGCTGGGCGGCGCTGTGCAGGGTGCGGCCGTGTCCCGGTGGCACCAGCAGTCCGTGCCGGGCCAGGTGCGCCGTCACGACCAGGTCACCGGCAGCGCCTCGGGTCCGCGGATCAGCGCCCCCGGCCGCCAGCCCAGTTCCTCCACCGGCACCGCGAACCGCGGGTCGGGGAAACGGTCCAGCAGCGCGTTCACGAGCAGCTCGGACTCCAGCCGGGCCAGCATGTTGCCGGGGCAGAAGTGCGGCCCGTAGCCGAAGGAGACGTGCGCGTTGGGCGTGCGGTCCGGCCGGATCTCGTCGGGGTCGGGGAAGACCTCCGGGTCCCGGTTCGCGGCCAGGTAGGAGACGTACACCGCCTCGCCGGCGCGGATGACCTGGCCGGCGACCTCGACGTCCTCGAGGGCGATCCGGGACAGCCCGACCGAGTTGCGGTGCGGGATGTAACGCAGGAGCTCGTTGATGGCCGTGGGCCGCAGGGCGGGCGAGGCGCGCAGCTCGTCCATCAGATCCGGCCGGGTGAGCAGGACGTACACCATGTTGCCGACGTTGTTGGTGACGGCCTCGCCACCGATCTGCAGGAGCAGGGCCAGCCCGACGGCCTCTTCCTCGGTGACCTCGCCGGCCGCGACCGCCCCGGCGAGCATGCCGATGACGTCGCCCACCCCGTCGGCCCCGCCGTCCTCGCCCCTGGCGCCGCGGCAGGCCCGCAGCCGCTCACCCAGGTAGGCGCACATCTGCGTCTTCGCCTGCTCGCTGCGCTCGGCGCCCTGGGCGGAGGACAGGATCTTGGCGGTCCACTCGTGCATCTTGGGGCGGTCCTGCTCCGGAACGCCCATCAGCTCGCAGACCACCGCGAGCGGGAACGGCGCCAGCAGTCGCTCCGTGAGGTCCGCGGGCGGCCCGTCGCGCAGGATCGCGTCGACGAGCTCGTCCAGCATGTGTTGCGCCCTGGTCCGCAGGCGCTCCACCCCGGCGGTGGTGAACGCGGCGGCGACGGTGCGGCGCAGCCGCGTGTGGTCGGGCGGGTCTTCGATGCCGACCGCCCCGGGGGCCGGGATGAAGTGGGGGGCCAGACGGGTGACGTCGTGCTCCATCACCAGCTTGCGGCTGAACCGGGGGTCGTTGGTGACCATCCGCACGTCGTCGTACCGGCAGACGAGCCAGGCCCATCCGCTCCCGTTGGGGAGTGTGATGCGGGTGATCGGCCCCGCGCGCATCAGCTCGGCGAGGACGGGGTCGAAGTCGACCCCGTCCAGGTCCAGGGCGGGCCAGTGCGTGACGGGTGGCCTAGAGGTGGCGGGGCCGTCCTTCAGCATCGTTCGGATTCCTCCCTCACGGGGTCGCCGGATCCGAAACCCAGCTCCCGATCGAGATCTCGGCGGTGATGCCCGGCCCGAACCCGGCGAGCATGCCCTTGGCGGCATGGGCGGTGCCGTTCTCGTCGAAGAGCCGGCGCAGGGCGTCCAGGACCACGGCGCTTGCGATGTTGCCGTATTCCGTCAGTGTGGCCCGACTGAAGCGGAATGCCTCGGCAGGCACACCGAGGTACTTGCTGAGGTCGTCCAGGATCCTCGGGCCACCGGCGTGGATGATGTAGAAATCCAGCGCCGAGGCGTTCCACCCGTGCGCCTGGGCGAGGCGTTTGAGTGACGGGGCCAGCGGTTCCATCGTGCCCGGGACGCGCCGGTCGAGCTTGAAGTGGAATCCGGTGGCCTTGACGTCGTACATGATCCAGTCCTCCGTCTCCGGGATGATGTACGACCCGTTGCGGTGGAGGTCCACGCCCGTGCCGCCCCGGCCGCGGACGACGACCGCGCCGACGCCGTCACCGAAGAGGCCGTTGGAGAGCAGGTTGCCGACCTCCAGGTCGCTCGGCTGGTAGCAGAGCGAGCAGAACTCGCAGGAGACGATCAACGCGTTCGCCGCCGGGTAGGCGGTGCAGAAGTCGTGCGCCCGGTTCACCGCCGCACCGCCCGCCGCACAGCCCAGCTGGGCGATGGGGAGCTGTCTCGTATCGGTGCGGAAGCCCATCGAGTTGATCATCCAGGCGGTCAGCGACGGCATCAGGAAGCCCGTGCACGACACGAAGATGATCAGATCGATGTTCTCGGGACGCAGCTGCGCGTCATCGAGGGCCCCGCGTACCACCGCCGGTATCCGGTCCTTGGCCTCCGCCTCGTAGACGGCATTGCGTTGTTCGAGGCCGGGGTGCCGCAAGGTCTCCTCGATGGGACGCACGATGTGCCGCTTCGCGACGCCGGTGTTCCGGATCAGGCGCAGCGCGAGGTCGAGCTGCGGGTGATCGGCGTGAACGGACCGGGCCAGATCCAGGGTCTGCTCCATGGTGATCACGTGCTCGGGCACGTGCACCGTTGGTCTGCACAGAGTCGCCACAGTCGGCTCTCCTTTCCTTTCCCGACCAAGCCTCACGGACCCGTGCCGGTTCCGCTCGTCGGATCCGCGCCGCCTGGCGACGTGCGCCATTGCGGTGACAGTCGCAGCCACAGGCAGCGGAGCGAGCCGGTGCCGGGAAGGGATCGTCAGCCGGAGTCCCGGCGCATTCGCCTACCTGGAGTGACATCAAGGCTGGGAGACCACCATGACGACAGACCCCGACACGGCTCTTGGGACGCGTCCGGACCCGCCTGCGGAGGGGCCGGTGCACTGCTGGAACCTGGATGACCTCGAAGGCCTGCAGTTCGATCCGTTCCTGCACGCCCGGCTCCAGGACGACAGGGCCACTCGGGTGAAACTGCCGTTCGGTGAGGGCAGCGCCTGGCTCATGGCGCGCTACGCCGACGTCAAGGCCGCCACGACAGATCCGCGCTTCAGCAGGCAGGAACTGGTCGGGCGCACGATCACCAGCTCCTCGCCGCACGCGATCGCCTCGCAGAAGGCGTCACTGAACTACGCCGACCCGCCCCGCCTCAACGACATGCGCCGCGTGGTGGCGCGGGCCTTCACCGGCAAGAGCATGCAGCGGCTGCGGCCCTCCGTGCAGGCCACCGCCGACCGGCTCCTGGACGGGATGGAGGAGCACGGCTCACCCGCCAACCTCGTGGAACACCTGCACGGTCCCTTCCCGCTCGCGGCCGTCGCCGACCTCCTCGGGATGCCGCGGGACATGCGCGAGGGCATGACCTCCTGGGCGAACGTGATCATGACGCCGGGTCCGGCCCCGGAACGCAGCGCCGACGCGATGAAGACCGTCCGCGAGAGCGTCGTCGCGCTCCTCGCGCTGCGCCGCGCGCAGGCGGCGGACGAGCCGGGCGAGGACCTCGCCGCCGTCCTCGCGGCCGCCGCCGACGAAGGGGAGATCACCGAGGCGGAGGCCGTCTCCCTCGCCACCGCGATCCTGGTGAGCGGCGCCCACGCGGTGCGCAACAACAGCGCCAACATGATCTACGCCCTGCTCACCCATCCGGAGCACATGGCCCGGCTGCGCGCCGAACCGGAGATGATCCCGCAGGCCGTCGACGAACTGCTGCGCTTCATCCCGCACCGCAGCGGCGTCGGCATCCCGCGGGTCGCCACGAGGGACGTCGAGCTGGGCGGGGTACTGATCCGGCAGGGGGAGGTCGTCTACTCCTCGTACCTCGCGGCCAACCGCGACCCGGCCGTCTTCCCGAACCCGGACGCGCTGGACTTCGACCGCGGCCCCATCGCCCACATGGCCTTCGGCAACGGGCCCCACCACTGCGTCGGCTCGATGCTGGCCCGGATGGAGTCCGAGATCATCGTCGCCACCCTGCTCGACCGGTACCCGAGGCTGGAGCTGGCGGTGCCGCCGGAGCAGATCGAGTGGCAGCCGGGCGCCCTGATCCGCGGGCCCAAGACCCTCCCGGTGACCTGGTGATACGCCGGATCCAGGTGGTCCGCGGCAACCCGGACCACAGAGAACTGGCGGCCCTCACGACCGCCCTGGTCATGCTGGCCCGCAGCGCCCCGGCGGTGCACGAACACCACCACCACGCACACCCGCACCACCATCACCGCCGCCGTGCCCACTGGGACCGCCACTCGACCCTCGTCCACCCCGCCAACTCCTGGCGCGCCCGTCCCCCGCTCCACAGGACGGGGCACGACCAGACGGGCAGCCGCGTCTGAGCGCGGGCGCGCGGGGGCCGCGCACGCCGCCTCGGGGGCGACCTGCTGCCCCTGGGCGGCCTGCGCTTCCTGCGCGCTCTCGCCCCGCCGGGCCGTCCCGCCCGCCCCGAGCCGGCCGTCCGCCGCGAGCCGGCCGTCCGCCGGCCCGTACGCGGGGTCACTGCACGATCAGGGAGTGCGGGGGGCGTGACGGGACGGCGGGCAGCCGCAGGGGGCGGCGGCCCGGGGTGACCGAGCCCAGGACGCGCGGCCCCGAGGCGCCCGTGCATCCGGGCACGTTGCCCGGCAGCCCGTGCAGCGTGAGGTATCCCAGCACCGCGAACGCGTAGGCCTCCTTCGCGGCGGCCGGCAGGCCGAGCTCCTGCGAGCCGCGCAGCACTGCGGGGCCCAGTTCCGCGCGCAGCATCGCCGTCAGCGTCGGATTGCGGACGCCCCCGCCCGAGGCGAACACCTCGGTGGCCCCCAGCGGACGCAGCGCGGCGGCGATCGTGGTGGCGGTGAGACGCGTCAGCGTGGCGATGAGGTCCTCGGGCGGGAGAGCGGCGAAGGCCGGGTCGGCCGCCGTGCCCCGCAGGTAGTCGCGGTGGAAGAGCTCCTTGCCGGTCGTCTTGGGCCAGGGCATCCGGTAGTACGGCTCCGCCAGCAGCCGTTCCAGCAAGGGGGCGTGGACCCGCCCGGCCGCCGCGAGGGCGCCGTCCTCGTCGTACGCCAGCCGCCCGCCTGTCACCTCCCGCACCGCGGCGTCGATCAGCGCGTTGCCCGGGCCGGTGTCGAAGGCCACGGGGTCACCGCCCGAGGGGACGACGGTCAGGTTCGCGATGCCGCCGATGTTCAGCGCGGCCGGGACACCGGGCCGCCCGCGCAGCAGCATCAGGTCGACCAGGCTCACCAGCGGCGCACCCTGGCCGCCCGCCGCCACGTCGCGCGGGCGGAACCCGGAGACGACGGGGCAGCCGCTGCCCTCCGCGATCCAGGCCGGCTCACCGAGCTGGAGCGTGCCGCTCACCCGGCCGTCCTGCGTCCAGTGGTACACGGTCTGGCCGTGGGAGGCGACCAACTCCGCCCGGCCCCCGCACAGTTCCCGGTCGGCGCGGACCGCCAGCCGGGCGAAGGCCTGCCCGATGCGGGTGTCCAGGCGGCAGACGTCGGCCATCGTGGTCGCCGCGGGCGGCAGCGCGGCCGCCAGGGCGGCCCGTACGTCGTCGGGGTACGGTTCGCCGACCATCCCCAGCGGTGTCAGGCGCAGCGTCCCGTCCTCGGCGCTCAGATCGGCGGCCGCGGCGTCGACGGCGTCGTACGAGGTCCCCGACATCAGGCCGATCACCCTCATCGCAGCGGCTCCCCGTGGCCGTCGCCGCGCAGGGTGGCCAGCGCGAGCGCGCTGACGGCGCACGCCGCAGCGGCGTACCAGGCGGGCACCGAGGCGTCCCCCGTGGCCGCGATCAGGGCGGTGATGACGAGGCCGGCGCAGCCCGAGAACACCGCGTTGGCCAGCGAGTGGGCGAGCCCCAGCCCGGTGCAGCGCACGCCGCGCGGGAACATCTCGGCGAGCATGGCCGGTCCCGGCCCCGCCATCAGGCCGACGAGCGCGCCCGCCGCCAGCAGTGCGCCGGCCCGGGCAGCGGGGGAGAGCCCCGGGTCCCGCAGCAGGTGCAGCAGCGGGAAGGCCAGCAGCACGACGCCCAGGGCCCCGCCGAGCATGACCGGGCGCCGCCCGATCCGGTCGCTGAGCAGCCCGGCGGGCAGGACGCAGGCCGCGAAACCGAGGTTCGCCAGAGCCGTGGCGGTCAGGGCCCCGCGTGCCGAGGAGCCCAGCGCGGACTGGAGGTAGGACGGCAGGACGACGAGGAACGTGTAGCCGGCCGCCGACCAGCCCATGACCCGGGCGACCGCGAGGGCGACCGCACGCACGGGCCCCTGCCCGGGTGGCGCTGCCCCGCCGGGGACCGGCGCGGACGGCGGCGGCTCCTCCAGGGCCGCACGCAGCCACAGGGCGGCCCCGCCGAGCGGCAGGGCCAGCAGGAACGGGATCCGCCACCCCCACGCCCGGAGGGCGGCTTCGGGCAGGACGCCGGCGAGGGTGGCGGCCGTCGCCGCTCCCGCCAGCAGCCCGAGGGCGACGGTGAAGGACTGCCACGCCCCGTAGAGCCCGCGCCGGCCCGGCGGGGCGGATTCCGTCATCAGCGACACGGCGCCCCCGAACTCCCCGCCGGCCGACAGCCCCTGCAGGACGCGCAACAGCGTCAGGAGCCAGGGCGCGGCGGGACCGATGACGGCCCGGGTGGGCAGCAGCCCGATCAAGGTGGTGGCCAGCGTCATGAGGCTCACGGCGAGCACCAGGACGGGCCGCCTGCCGAGACGGTCGCCGAGACGCCCGAACAGCAGCGCTCCCACGGGGCGGAAGAAGAACGCGAGGGCGAAAGAGGCGTACGTGGCGATCAGCGCCGGGGCGCCACCCGCCGCCTCGGCCGGTGGGGTGAAGAAGTGGGTCGCGATCACGGTCGCGAAGCAGCCGTAGACGCCGAACTCGTACCACTCGACGAGGTTGCCCACCGAGCCGGCCAGCAGCGCACGGCGGGAGGCGGCGCGGTGCGGGGCCGCCGGGCGCAGGGCGAGAGGGGTCACGCGTGCTGCGTGCCCACCGGGCGGGGCCGCGACGCCGGGCGGCCGTCGGGTTCAGCAGAACGCAGCACCCGCGTCGAAGGCGTCCTTATGCGTGGAATCCGATCCCGCCGCTTCGCTTATGGCCGCGGGGGGCGGAAGCCGGGTCGCCGGTACGCGGAGACGGTGGGAGGGTTTGGAGGAACGGCGCGGTGGTGTGGGCCGGCACGGGGTGCGCCACGGAGTGAACGGAAAGGGTTCGGGCCATGAGCACGTCCGACGCGTTCCGGGCCGAGATCCACAGCACGGAGGCGGATCCGGGGTCGACAGGCGGCCTGCTCGACGTACTGAGCCTCGCCGCGGTGGTCCTGGACGACCGCGGCCGCATCGTGTTCTGGAGCCCCCAGGCCGAGGACCTGTTCGGCTACTCCGCGCAGGAGGCGCTCGGGCGGCCCGCGGCCCTGCTGCTGGTGTCGGAGGAGAACCGCGGCCTGGTGGTCGAACTGTTCACCCAGGTCATGAAGAGCGGCCGGCGCTGGGCCGGGAGCTTCCCCATACGGCACAAGGACGGCAGCTCCCGCCTGGTCGAGTTCCGCAACATGCGGCTCCAGGACGACCTCGGGGACTTCTACGCCCTCGGCATCGCCACCGATCACCTCACGCTGCGGCGTGTCGAGCGCGACCTGGCCCTGTCCCTGCGGCTGGTCTCGCAGTCCCCGATCGGCCTCGGCGTGACCGACACGGAGCTGCGGTACGTGCTGGTCAACCCGGCGCTGGAGCACATCAACGGCCTGCCCGCCTCCGAGCACCTCGGCCGGACCGTCCGCGAGGCCCTGTCCTTCCTGGACGTGGAGGCCATCGAGTCCTCCATGCGGGAGGTGCTCGCCACCGGCGTACCGCTCCTGGACCAGTTCGTGACCGGCCGCACCCCGGTCGACCCCGAGGAGCGGGCCTGGTCCGTGTCCTACTACCGGCTCGACGACGCGGCCGGGCACCCGCTGGGTGTGGCCGTCTCGGTGGTCGACGTGACCGAGCAGCACCGGGCCGCCGCCGACGCCGCCCGTGCCCGCCGCCGCCTCGCGGTGGTGGCGGACGCCTCCGTACGCATCGGCACCACGCTCGACCTGGAACAGACCGCGCGGGAACTGGCCGAGGTGTGCGTACCCCAGCTCGCCGACGTCACCACCGTGGACGTGCTCGACAGCGTCCTGCACGGCCGCCGCACCACCGGCGAACCGGCCGGACCGGCCCGCTTCCGGGCCTTGGCGGTGGTCACCGCCTACCCCACGGGAGCCGCCCAGGCCACCGACCCGGCCGGCGAACTCGCCCAGTACGACACCGACCGCGTCATCACCCACTGCGTGAACACCGGGCGCCCCGTCCTGCTGGCGCGCGTGAGCGGCCCGGACCTGCGCCGCATTGCCCGGGACGACAACGCCGCCGCGCTGCTGGCCGCGGCCGGGGTGCACTCCTACCTGGCGGTCCCGCTGGTGGCCCGCGGCGAGGTGATCGGCGCCGTCGGCATGATGCGCGCCCGCACGCCGGCACCGTTCGACGAGGACGACGTCACCCTGGCGGTCGAACTGGCCGCGCGGGCGGCCGTCTGCGTCGACAACGCCCGGCTGTTCCAGAACCAGCGGCACGCCGCCCTCACCCTCCAGCGCAACCTGCTGCCGCACCAGCCGGCCCACCGGCTCGGCCTGGAGATCGCCCACCGCTACCAGCCGTCCGGGGCCACCAGCGAGATCGGCGGCGACTGGTTCGACGTCATCCCGCTGGCCGACGACAAGACCGCCCTCGTCATCGGCGACGTCATGGGCAGCGGCATCGCGGCCGCCGCCACCATGGGACAGCTGCGCACCGCGACCCGGACCCTGACCCAGCTCGACCTCGACCCCTCCCAGGTCCTGCAGTACCTCGACCAGGCCGCTGCAGGCATGGAACACACCATCACCACCTGCGCCTACGCCGTCTACGACCCCCTGCGCGCCGAATGCCACATCTCCCTCGCAGGGCACCTGCCACCGGTCCACATGCGCCCCGGCCGGCTCCCGGAACTGCTCGACCTGCCCACCGGCGCCCCGCTCGGGGTCGGTGGCGTACCCTTCCACACCACCCGGATCGCGCTCGCCCCCGACGACCAGCTCGTCCTCTACACCGACGGGCTCGTCGAGACCCGCGACCAGTCCCTCGACGAGCGCCTCGACCTCCTGCTCAGCCTGCTGGCCGGCCCCCACCGCCCCCTGGAGGCCACCTGCGACCTGCTCCTGCGCGCCCTGCGCCGCCCCGGCGACCACGACGACGTCGCCCTCCTCATGGCCCGCATCCTCCCGGTCGACCCCACCCTGCCCTGACCCGGCCCGCCGGCCCGCCGGCCCGCCGGCCCGCCGGCCCGCCGGTACGCCGGGGCGCAGCAGCGCCCCGCGCCACGGTCGGTTTCTTCGGCCGGTATGCGACCTACTGCGGGCGCGGGCGGGTCCCTACTATCCGAAGCGGTCCGCAACCCGCTCCGCCGTGCGGCCGGACGTCCCCCACATCAGGCAAGGCCACCGACAACCGATCGGAGCATCATGCCCGGTGTCTTATTCGTGAGCGGTGCGACCGCCGCGCTCCTCGCCGGCTCAGCGCTGGTTACGTCCGCTCCCGCCCCCTTCACCCCGCCGCCCGACAAGATCGTCATCGACGTCGCCTCCGTCAACGGCTCCGGCTGTCCGCTCGGTACCGCCGCGGTCGCCCTCGCCCCCGACCACACCGCCTTCACCGTCACCTACAGTCAGTACCTGGCACAGGTGGGCCTCGGTGCGCAGCCGACCGACTTCCGCAAGAACTGCCAGATCAACCTGATCGTCCACGTCCCGCAGGGCTACTCCTACGCCGTCGCGAGCGCCGACTACCGCGGCTACGCGCATCTGGAACGCGGCGCGCGAGCGACGCAGAAGGCCTCCTACTACTTCCAGGGCTCGCCCGACACGGCGAGCAGGACCCACGCGTTCAACGGCCCGCTCGACAACGACTGGCAGGTCACGGACTCCACCGACTGGGACCAGCTGGTGTGGGCGCCGTGCGGGGTGCAGCGCAACTTCAACATCAACACCGAACTGCGGGTCAGCGCGGGCGCCTCGGACCCGGCCAAGACCAACAGCTTCGTCGCCATGGACTCCGCGGACGGTGACATCCGGACCGTCTACCACTTCGCCTGGAAGACCTGTCCCGCGCGCTGATCCCCCGTCAGCCGCGGCGGCGGCCGGGCACCCGGGGCCTGCGTGCCCGGTCGTGCCCGGCCGTCCGCTGCCCGCGGGGTGGCCGAATCCGACACAGGGGATTCCGGGCACCTCCCTACGCGGTGGTAACTTCCCGCGAGTCGATCTTGATCGGCTCCTCGTCCACGGCTCTCGCCCAAGGAAGTACATTGCCCCGCCCCTCGCTCCGCCGTCCCTCCTCCCTGCTCACCCGGGCCGCCGCAGCGGCCGTACTGCTGGCTCTGCTGCCCGCCGGCGCGGCGGCGGCCGAACCCGGTTCGCCGACCCCGCACCTCGACGCGGTCGAAGGGACGCTCCGTCAGGTGTCCCCCGGACTCGAACGCCGGGTCTGGGAACGCACCGCGGGCAACGCCCTCGACGCCTCCTCGGCGGGCGGCGGAGACTGGCTGCTGCAGACACCCGGCTGCTGGGGCGACGACACCTGCGCCACGCGGCCGGGCACCGAGCGCCTGCTGGCCAAGATCACCGAGAACGTCTCCTCGGCCACGGGCACCGTCGACGTCTCCACCCTCGCACCCTTCCCCGACGGAGCGTTCCAAGACGCCCTGGTCGCGGGCCTCAAGGCAGCGGCGGCCCGCGGCAACAAGCTCAAGGTGCGCATCCTCGTAGGGGCCGCGCCCGTCTACCACCTGAACGTACTGCCGTCCAAGTACCGCGACGACCTCGTCGCCAAGCTCGGCGCCGACGCCCGTTCCATTGACCTCAACGTCGCGTCGATGACGACGTCGAAGACCGCCTTCTCCTGGAACCACTCCAAGATCCTCGTGGTCGACGGCCGATCGGTGATCAGCGGCGGCATCAACAGCTGGAAGGGCGACTACCTGGAAACCGCCCACCCGGTGGCCGACGTCGACATGGCCCTGACGGGGCCCGCGGCCGCGTCCGCGGGCCGGTACCTGGACGAGCTGTGGTCCTGGACCTGCCAGAACAAGGGCAACTTCGGCAGCGTCTGGTTCGCCTCCTCCAACGCCGCCGCCTGCATGCCCTCGCTCGCCGGGGACGCGGCGCGGCCGGAGGCTCGGGGCACCGTACCGGTCATCGCCGTCGGCGGACTGGGCGTGGGCATCAAGCGCGACGACCCCGCCTCCGCCTTCCGGCCGTCCCTGCCCACCGCCGCGGACACCAAGTGCGGCGTCGGCCTCCACGACAACACCAACGCCGACCGCGACTACGACACGGTCAACCCGGAGGAGAGCGCCCTGCGGACCCTGATCTCCAGCGCCGGCCGGCACATCGAGATCTCCCAGCAGGACCTCAACGCGACCTGCCCGCCACTGCCCCGCTACGACGTCCGCGTCTACGACGCCCTCGCCGCCAAGATGGCCGCCGGGGTCAAGGTGCGCATCGTGGTGAGCGATCCGGCCAACCGGGGAGCCGTGGGCAGCGGGGGCTACTCACAGATCAAGTCCCTCTCCGAGATCAGCGACACGCTCCGCGACCGGCTCGCCCTGCTGACCGGGGACCGGCGCACGGCCGGCGCCGCGATGTGCTCGAACCTCCAACTGGCCACCTTCCGCGCCGCACAGGACCCGACGTGGACGGACGGCCACCCGTACGCCCAGCACCACAAGCTGGTCTCGGTGGACGGCTCCGCCTTCTACATCGGCTCGAAGAACCTGTACCCGGCCTGGCTCCAGGACTTCGGCTACGTCGTGGAGAGCCCCACCGCGGCCCAGCAGCTCGACGCGCAGCTGCTGGCCCCGCAGTGGCAGTACTCCAAGGCGACCGCCACCGTCGACTACGAACGGGGCATCTGCCAGGGGTGACCGGGCCCGGTCCGGCCTAACGCCTACGGGCGCGCCGCAGCCACAGACCGACGGCGGTCCCGGCGAGGGCGGTGACCGCCACCCCGGCCGTCGTCCACCACCAGCCACTCCCGTCGCCGGACGCCTCGGCCGCCCCGGCGGCAACGGGCGCGGCCGGGGCGGAGCCTGCGGAGGACGGCGCGGGACCCGGCGAGGACGGCGCGGGACCCGCCGAGGACGGCGCCGGGCCGGCCGGTGACGGCGCGGCCGCCGACGGCTGGGGGTCGACCACCGGTACGGCGATCTCCTTCTCCGCGTGCCCCAGGGCCGGGAACCCGACGTCGACGGAGACCTTCCACGCGCCCGGCGGCAGGACCTCGGCCGTGCTCCACCCCGCACCGCCACCGCCACCGGCATCGCGGACCAGCCGCCAGGGACCCGCGGTGCGAGAGCCGTCCGCACTGGTCGCGTTCACCGTGGCGGCTACCGCCTCGTCCACGGCGTCCCCGTCGTTCTCCCAGGTGACTTCGGTGGTGAGGTGGCCGTCCCGCTGGCCCGTGATCACGACCTTGACGGTGTCACCGTGCGCCTGGGCGGCGGTGGGGGCCACGAGCGCCCGGGTGAGGGCCAGGGCCAGGAAACCGGTGGCGGTCAGGGCCTGGAAGGAGTGTCGTCTGCGTCGCATCGTCGTGGTGCTCCCATTGCGGTGGGGTGGAGAAGGAGGGGTCGGGGAGGAGGGGCGGAGAAGATGAGGGGAGGGCAGTGGAGCGGGGACGGCCGTCCCCGCTCCACTGCCCGGTGCGTGCGGCAGGTCAGCCGGCCTTCTGGACCGTCCACACCTGCGTCGCGCGGCCGTCCGCGCGCTGGAGGTCGAGCAGCCAGTCCCCGTAGTAGGGGCGGTTGCTCACGGTCAGCGCGTAGCCGCCGGAGGCGTCCGTGACGGTCACCGCGCCCGCGCGGGAGGAAACCCGCCAGTTCTGGGCGGAGTTGTTCCCGCACGGCTGCTGGGCGACCCACACGCCGGCGGCCGGGGCGCTGCCCGTCTGGAGGCACTTCCCGGAGGCCGCCGAGCGGATCCGTACGAGCCCGCCGCCCGCGTCGTCGAAGTACCACTGCTGCGGCGCGTAGCCGTTGGCCCGGGCCCCGACGAGCACCGTGCCGTCGGCGGTACGGCCGCCCCACAGCTCGGCGGACATGCCGGTGCTGCCGTTGCCGAGGGTGTAGCGGCTGCCCGGGGTGGTGGCTCCGCCGCCGGCGCCGGGCGTACGGAAGGACGCGGCGCTGCCGGGGCCGCTGTCACGGCCGGCGCCGTCGCGCACCGATACGGCGACCTTGTAGTCCGTACCGGGCTGCAGGTTGTAGATGCGCAGTACCTGGGACTGCGTCCAGGTCAGGTGCTTGCCGTTCAGCAGCACCTGGTACCAGACCGCGCCCTCCACCTTGGGCCAGCTGACGACGACCGAGTCGGCCTTGAGCTGACCCGCCGTCACGGTGGGACCGCCGGTGGGCTTCTTGGTCGGGTTGGGGCTGGGCGTCGGGGTCGGCTTCGGGTTGGGGTTCGGGTCGGTGCCGCCGCCCGTGCGCATCAGGAACTGGTTGTTCGCGATGTTCCAGTGCGTGGCCAGGTAGCTGCCAGGCTTGGGGTTGGTGTGGAAGTAGTCGTCGTGGTTGCAGTCCAGGATGTTCTCGGCCGCCTGGTTGGAGCACACGTACCGCATCTGCGGGTAGTACGGGGTGTCCGAGTAGCACATCACGTCGTACTCGTCCGTGCAGTGCGCGCCGCGGCTGGTGTTGGGGGCGCTGTTGTTCACCGCGCCGAGGTTGTGGCCGAGTTCGTGGGCCGCGGTGTGGCCGCCCCAGCAGCCGGAGTCCGTACGGCCGTAGGAGGGGCCGAAGTTGCTCAGGTTGTCCTGGCCGGCGCGCTCGTCGCCGTTGAACGTGCCGATGCCGCAGTAGACCTGGGTGTCCGCGAAGATCATGTACTTGCGGTCGCGGCGGTCGAGGCCCTTGCCGGCCAGCGCGTTGTTCGTCGCGCTGAACTCCGAGAGCGAGGACGCGGGGAGTTCGATGTTCAGCACCGTCGGGGTGCAGTCGGCGGCCGTCACGTAGCGGATGTGGCGGATGCCGCCGGTCTCCTGGGCGCTCGTCGAGTAGATCAGGTCGGCGTCGGCCGCCCACTTGCGGAACGAGGCGACGTACTCGGAGTACCGGTCGCGGTCGGGGCCGTGCACGTAGACCACCTGGACGCGGTTGCCGGTGCTGCCGTCACCGTCGCACTGGACGGTCTGGCCGGCGGGGCCCGTGGCGACGGCCTTGCCCGCGGACGAGGGCGCGGGCGCCGGGGCGGCGGCAGCGGCCTTGGCGGTGCGGGCGTCGGCGGCGGGCGCGTCCTGAGGACGCCCGTCGGCCTCGGTGCTCGCGGGGGTGCTCGCCTCGGGGTGGGCCGGATCCGCCGCGGCCGCCTTCGTCTTGACGGCGGGGGGTATCTCGGCCTTGATGTCGACGCCCTTGGGCGGCGCGTCGGGGCCGTGCGTGCACTGCCCGGCTTCCGTGCGGTAGACGCCGACGCAACGGTCGCCCTTCTGCGCGGCCTTGAGGCCGTCGTAGACCATGCCGCGGGCGTCCTCGTTGGCGGGCGCGCCCCCCAGGGGCGCCGGCTCCTGGTCCCTGGCCGGTGCGGCGGCCGGTGCGGGTGTCTGCGAGCCGAGCGCTTCGGCCTGTACGGGCTGGGCCGCCTGGGCGCCGTCACCCAGTCCGGAGTAAGCGACTCCCCCCGCGATCACCGCCGCCGTGGCCATGGCGGCGGTGATGAGTATGAACCGCCGGGGTTTACGCCGGTGTTCTCGTCTGCGATGTCTAGTCATGCGCACCTCAACTCGTGGTCGGAAGAGTGGGTGCGCGGAAGCCTGCCAGACGGTTTGCGTGGAAAATTCGGACAAACGGGAAAGCAGTCCGAGATATCGGACCGTTACCTACCGGAACGTATTTGATGAACGGTCAGATCCCTTGTGCCACAAGGGGTATACGCGCGTCAACCGTTATTGGTCCAGGCCTTTTATGGTCATCTCGTTATGTAATCGAGATATAAGGTCCAGGCTTGTTGACGGTAATTCAGTCAGTCTTTCATCTATTTATCACCAGCCGAATTCCCGCCGTCACGAACCGTGAGTTGGGCCGGACCCTCAGGTGAGGGGCCGCAGCCGCGAGGAGGCGCGGACCGCCGCCGGCACCGCGGAGGAGGCTTCCCGGGCGGCGGCGAGAGCACTGCCCTCCTGCCAGGCCCGCCAGTCCAGGTTCCAGTCGCCGTAGCCGTTCCCGAACGGCGTCATCTTCTCGCCGCCGCTGTTCACCACCTCCACGATGTCCCCCTCCCGTACCGTCCCGAAGAACCAGGCGGCGTCCTCGGTGCTCATGCCGGTGCAGCCGTGGCTGACGTTCTCCTCGCCCTGCGCCTCCACCGACCACGGCGCGGCGTGCACGTACTCGCCGCTCCACGTCACCCGCGTGGCATAGCGGACCGGCAGGTCGTAGAACTCGCTCGTGCCGCGGCCGATGCCCACGGAGTCCCCCCGCATCCGCACCTCGAGCTCCTTGCCCAGCACGACCTTGACACCGGTGCGGGTGCGGAAGCCGGCCTTTCCGGTGGTGACCGGGATCGTCCGGATGACCCGCCCGTTGCGGCGTACGGTCATCTCGTGCTCCGCGGCGTCGGTGACCGCCTCGACGCGGTCCCCGATGGTGAGGTCGAGTCCGTCCGAGGAGCCCCCGTAGGCGTGCTCGCCCACCTCGACCCCTTCCAGACCGCTGCGTACGTGCACCACGGCACGGGCCGGCCAGTACGTGCGCGGGCGGTAGTGCAGCGTCGAGGCGTCGACCCAGTGCCACGCGCCCTCGACCGCCGGCTCCGACGTCACCTGGAGCGACTGCTCCACCCGGGCGCGGATCGTCCGGTCGGTGGCGGGAATCGGGCGGCTGAGGGTGGCCGTCACGATCTGGCCCGCGCCGTACGTGCCCTCCTTGGGCCCGAACTCGACCGTGAGCCGGCCGTCGTCCGAGGGCGGCGCGGTCCGGAACGCCATCGTCACGCCGACCGGAGTCCCCGCCGCGTCCTGGGCGCCGACCCGCACCGTGTACTCCTCGCCGGCCCGCAGCGGTTCGGTGTTGGTCCAGCGCCGGTTCCCCGGGGCCAGTGCGCCGCCCACGTAACGCCCGTGCCGGTCGTGGACGGTGACGTCGGTGAGCCGTCCCGGTTCGGCGAGGGTGATCTCCAACGGACCGTCTGCGTCGGTGGGCAGGGCGACCGTGGGCGCCGGCCCGGCCGAACCCGCCGGCCCGCCCAGGACCGATCCGGCGCCCCAGGCCGTCGCCAGCACCCGCTGCTGCCGCCAGCCGTCGCACAGTCCGGCCTGGAGGGCCTTCTCCGCCGGGCACCGTACGGTGACGTTGCCGTGGCCGTCGTCCAGGGCCCTGCCGACCAGCAGCGTGACGGCCGCCTCCGCGCCCTCGGCGGCGAGCCGCGAGGCATCGGATCCCACCGGTCGGCCCGGGGCCGCCGCCACCACGAGGGCCGCCCCGGCAACCGCGGCGAGCACGCCCCACCACCTGTTTCGTCCTGCCCCGTGTGCCGATGTCATCGCCACGCAGCCTTCCCGGATCGCCCACGGCCCGATGACACCATCAAAACGATGGGAAGCCTTGATGATGATCACCCGCTCGGGCGGAGCCGCCGAACGGGCACCCAAGACAACCCGCACGGAGCAAGCCCGGGGCCGCCGCCGGGAGCGGTGGTAGCTTCCGGCCATGGAACAGCGCATCAGCCTGATCACCCTGGGCGTCGGCGACCTGGCCCGCTCCCGGGCGTTCTACGAGGGCCTCGGCTGGCGGGGACAGGAGACGTCGCAGACCGTCTTCTTCCAGACCGGCGGCCTCGCCCTGGTCCTGTGGAGCCGCGCCGAGCTGGCGGCGGACTCCGGGATCGAGGACACCGGCCGGGCGGGCTTCGGCGGGATCGTGCTCGCGCACAACGTGCGCGACCGCGAGGAGGTCGACGCGCTGATCGCGGCGGCACGCGACGCCGGAGCCACCGTCACCCGCCCTCCCGCGACCACGTTCTACGGCGGCTACGCGGGCACGTTCACCGACCCCGACGGCCACCCCTGGGAGATCGCCCACAACCCCGGCTTCACCCTCGCCGACGACGGCTCCCTCACCCTCCCCGACTTCGGCGCGGCATGACGGCGCAGGACCGCCGTTCAGCGCTCGCCTGCGGGAGCCGGGTGCCAAGGGGTGGTCCCGTCGTCCGGGCCGTCGTCCCCGTCGGCCGCGCCGGTCAGCCCGGCGGCCGCGATCACGCCCGGTCCGTGGGGCGCTCCCGACGGGGTGTCACGGCGCCGCGCCGGCTGTTCCGTACGAGATGCGGACCGGGCCGCGGACCGGCGGAGTGGCGGCGCCGCGCCGGACGGGGGCGGCCGCTCGGGGCGCGCCGCGGGTGCCTCACCTGCCGCGGCGCTTCGCCACGGCCGTGAGCCCGTAGTCCAGTTCGGCGCCGTCGACGAGCAGGGCCTCCACCGTGCCGCTGTCGGGGTCGATGTCCGCCAGCATGCCGCCCCCCTCGTAACGGGGGTACCCCGAGGCGCCCGTCTCACCGGTCGGCTCCACGACGGCCGAACGTACGGGGTCGCCGGACCGGTGGGGTTCCCCCGGCTTCTCGACGTGGGTGGGGACCAGGAGGATCTCGAAGGGCTGCAGTGACGTGTTCATGGGACGACGTTAACCACGCCCGACGGCTCAGCGGGGGAGCGGCGCCGCCGCGAGGCCGGACGCGGCGAGGGCGCGGCGCATCGCCGGGAGGTCCCGGGCCGGGTCGCCGGCGGCGAGCTCCTCCAAGTGCTCGGGGGACAGGCGGTAGCCCTCCGCGGCGTCGAGGAGGACGGACGCCGTCGGGCCCTCCACCGGCTCGTCGGAGTCGGCCAGCAGGCCGAGCACCTCCTCGCGGTCCAGGAAACGGCTCATGCCGCAGTCCAGGCGGTCGTCGGCGAGGCCTTGCGGGTACGGCGCGCGGGCCCAGGAGCCGTTCTCGTACCAGTAGACGCAGCCGAGTTCCCAGCCTTCGAGCAGGTCGCGCAGCTTCTCGTGCGGGAGCCACCGGGGCGCACCCGCCAGCATGTCGATGCGGGGCTCGTGCCACTTGACGCCGCTCGACTCGTCCTCGCCGTAGAGCACGTAGCGGCCCTCGCCGCCGCGGGACAGGGTCCACCAGGTGCAGCCCGCGTCGTCGAGGTGGAGGCCGGTGCCGGTGATCCAGTGGCCCGTACGGTGCACCCCGCGGCCCTCGGCTTCCGTGGTCGCCTCCAGGACGGCGAGCAACGCCCAGAGCGCCCATAGGAGTTCCGGCGAGGGCAGGTCGCCGGGCTGCCCCGGTCGATGGACCGTCATGGTGTCGTCGACTTCCTTCGGCTGACGGGCGGACGTACGCGTCAGATCGTATAGCCCGCCCGTGACGCGCCTGCTCGGGATCAGCGGGCCGTGGGCGCGGCCGCGTGTTCCAGTACCGCGCGGACCTCCGCGGTGATCGCGCTCTCGTTGCGCTCGAACTCCGGGCCGGTCAGCAGCTGCGGATCGGCCGGCAGGCCCGTCAGGACCGGGGTGTGCAGGTGGCCGCCCGGCAGCGCCGGGGCGAGCTCACCGCGCAGCCGGTTGGAACGGTAGGCCACCTCGTTGGAGAGGTAGCCGCCCCCGCCGCCCTCCACCGCCCGGGAGCCGGGGGTGGGGCCGTCGGCCCGGTCCACCGGCGCCGTGCCGCCCGCCGGGATCTCGGTGACCTCCGTATTGAGGAAGACGGGGTAGGGGGCCTGGACGGCGCCGGTCACCGCGTCGGCGGGCAGCGTGGTGGCGATGAACTCGGCGCCCGGGCCGAGACCGGGGGCGGTCACCGGGTGTTCCCGGGTGCCGCCCGACAGGGCGCCGGTGTTGTCGGGGTACGGGTCCGCCGACCGGGCCCGGCCCGCCCACGCCTCCAGGGTGAAGATGCCGGGGTAGCCCTGGCTGACGGTGGTGATGACGTCCGCCGCCGCGGGGCCGCCGGCCAGCCTCGGGGCGAAGGCCCGCTCCACGATCCCGGCGTCGAAGTCGGCGTAGCGCACGGGCAGGACCACGGCGCGGACCTCGGCGGGGCTCCCGTCGGCCAGTGTGATGCGACGGCCGCTCAGCCGCAGGGCGGCGGAACCGGACGGGTTCGCGCGGCGGAGCTCGGCGTCCAGCCCGAAGGGGTCGAAGCCGCTGATGAACACGCGCCGCACCCCGGGCGCCGGCCGGAACGCGTTGTCCGTGAGGCCGCGCGAGGCGTCCTCGAAACGGCTGCGCAGGGCAGGGCGGTCGACGGCGAACCCCGGGTCCCAGCGCGCCAGCTGGGCGGTCATGGCGAGCCGGGTCCAGTACAGCGGCCGGTCGTCACCGGCCGGCAGGTCACCGGCCGGCCGCTGCCCCTGGGCCCTGCGCACGGCGGACTGCCACAGCGCCCCGCCCCAGCTGTCGAGCAGCCGGCCGGCTTCGGCGGGGCCGCGCACACTGCACAGGGCGGTCGGGAAGCGACGTACGAAGTCCCCGAAGCCGCCGCGCTCCACGAGCGCCGCGGTGCGGGGGTCCGCGAGCCGCGCCTGCTCGGCGTCGGGCGCGGCGGCGAGGGAGGTGCCGCACGCCGCGCCGTCGGCCGCGTGCGCGGCAGGGGCGACGGCGAACGGGAGGAGGACACAGAGGAGGGACGCGGCAGACGCCACGCGCCGTAAGATCGTCATGCGATGTGACATTACATAGGGCCGGTCGCCCCAACCAGGGCCTCACCGGACAGCCTTACGGATGCTCCTCGGCCGCCGCCGCATCGCGCCGCCGCAGCACCTTGCGCGCGTACAGCAGGTGCACGATCGCCTCCGCCGCCAGGAGCAGGACGGCCAGCCACGGCGCGAGGTGGGCGCCGCCCCACACGACGAGCAACGGGACACCGATGCCCGGTACCGCCCACACGGCGACGGAGGGCAGGGAGCGGCGGTAGCGCAACCCGATGCAGGCGTGGGCGGCGTGGTAGAGCGCCAGTCCGCCCGCCAGGGCCCGCAGCGCCCCGGACGGCAGGTGTCCGCGGTCGGCCTCGGCGACGGCGGTCGACAGCCCGCCGGCCATGCACAGCACGCCCGCGGTCACGAAGAAGTGCAGAAAGCCGCCGACGTCACGCGCGAGCAGATAGGCGGCGCGGTCGGTCGCCGCGGCGAACACGCGCTCCGCGGAGGCCGAGCCGAAGTCGAAGTACGACCACCAGAGCGCGGCCAGCAGGACGAAGCCGAGGACGCCGGTCACCCCGGCCCGCAGCGTCCACGCCTGGTCGGTGGCGGTCACCAGGGCGATCACGGACTCGCCGAGCACGATGATGACGACCAGCCCCACCCGCTCGACCAGGTGCCCGGTGTCCAGACGCCGGGGCACGCCCGCCCCGCGCGAGCTCAGCAGCAGCACCATCTCGGCGGCGATCAGCACGGCCCAGACGCCGTACTGCGCGGGCGCGGGGACGGCGGCGGATCCGGCCCACAGCAGGCCGGAGGCCAGGCAGTAGCTCAGCGGACGCCAGCGGGGCACCCGCTGCGGACCGGGGAACCGGGTGGCCGGCCACCACAGCCCGAGGAGGACGAGCCGGGTGCCCGCGTAACCGAGGGCGTACCAGGCCCCCCGGTCCGTCTCCGCCGCGGGCACGGCGACGGCCATGACGGCGAGGCAGAGCATGGCGGACAGCATGAGGAGCCGGCGGCGCGGGCGGTTGTCGGCGAAGACGTTCGCCGACACGGTGAGGTTGATCCACAGCCACCACGGCGGGAAGTACAGCGCCAGGAACACCGCGAAGTCGCGGGGACTCGGATCGCCGTGGAGCCGGCCCGACAGCTGGGCGGCGAGGGCGACGAAGACGAGGTCGAAGAAGAGCTCCAGCCAGTCGGCGTGGCGGCTTTCGTGCGCCGGCTCCTCAGCCGGCCCGGCGCCCGCAGCCGGGCCCCCGACGGTGTCGCCGCCCCCGCCCGCCCCCGGCTGAGGTGTGGCCATGGCTCCGCCCCGGTCCGTCCCGCCGCGCACGCGGCCTGCCCTTCGTATGACACCACGGCCCCGGGCCGGCCGCATCAGCGCACCGTCGTCCGCCCGCCCTCGCGCTGGTGCGGCAGGACCGGGTGCACCGGTGGCGCGTCCTCCCGCCGGAGGGCGACCGTCCGCGTCGGAGCGGGTATCGAGATGCCTTCCTCCCGGAACCGCTGGTGCAGGCGCTTGATGAACTCGTGCTTGATCCGGTACTGGTCGCTGAACTCGCCGACGCCGAGGATCACGGTGAAGTTGATCCGTGAGTCCGCGAACGTGTGGAAGCGGACCGCTCCCTCGTGCTCGGGGACGGCGCCGTTGATGTCGGCCATCACGGTGTCGACGACGTCCAGCGTCACGCGCTCCACGTGCTCCAGGTCGCTCTCGTACCCCACGCCCACCTGCACCAGCAGCGACAACTGCTGTTCGGGCTGGGTGTAGTTGGTCATGTTCGTCTTGGCGAGCCGCCCGTTCGGGATGATGACCAGGTTGTTCGACAGGTTGCGGACCACGGTGTTGCGCCAGTTGATGTCGACGACGTACCCCTCCTCGCCACTGCTGAGGCGGATGTAGTCACCGGGCTGCACCGTCTTCGACGCCAGGATGTGCACGCCCGCGAAGAGATTGGCCAGGGTGTCCTGGAGGGCGAGGGCCACCGCGAGACCGCCCACGCCGAGCGCGGTGAGCAGCGGCGCGATGGACACGCCCATCGTTTCGAGTGCGACGAGCACGCCCATGGTCAGCACCACGATGCGCGTGATGTTGACGAAGATGGTCGCCGAGCCGGCCACTCCGGTCCGCGACTGCGCCACGGACTGGACCAGGCCCGCGATGACCCGGGCGGCGCTGAACGTGGCGAAGAGGATCAGCAGGGCGGTCAGCGAGGCGTTGACGAACCCCGAGATCCTGGCCGTCAGCGGCAGCGTCCCGGCGGCCACCGCCACGCCCGTGATCACAGCGGCTCCCGGCGCGAGCGTGCGCAGCGCGTCGACGATGACGTCGTCGCCGCTCCACCGGGTCCGCTGGGCGTGCTTGGCCAGCCAGCGCAGCAGCCCCCGCAGCAGGAGCGCGGCCACACCCCCGGCGGCCAGCGCGATCCCGGCCACCAGCCAGTCGTGCAGGACGAGGTCCCGGTTCAACGCGGGCCCTCCGTTCCACGTCGGACCGGGGGAGCGGCGACGGCCGCCGCAGGCCGTCGTATGGGGTGTGTCGTCACCTTGTCACCTGTCAGTTCGTCGTGCGGAGGCTCCCGTTCGGGCGGATGGGCGCCCTGCGAACGGGAGTTTCCATCCTGCCCCATGGGAGGGGCCGGCCCGGCGGCCGGGCCGCCCGCCACCGCCGCTCCTCGCCGCCGGCCCCCCGCTCCCCGCCGCCGCTCCTCGCCGCCGGGCCCCCCGCCGCCGGTGCGGGCGCTGCCCCGTCCGGGGGAAGGCGCCGGGCGCCCGCGTGAGCCGCCCGGCCCCGGGCAGGCGTCGGTGGGAACGTACCGGAGACCGGTGGAGGTGCGTCATGGAAGCGTCGGTGGACCGCATCGCGGACCCTTGGGGCGGCCGTACGCCCTATGCGCGGGGAGCGGCCTGGCCCGTGCGGACCGACACGCACCTCGCACCCGGGACCACCACCGACGAGGTCGACCGCTGGGTCCAGACGGCGTCCCTGCTGCACTCCAACGGCGACGCCATGGACATCGCCGTCCGCGACGGGCGGATCGTGGGCGTCCGCGGGCGCGCCGCGGACCGGGTGAATCGTGGCCGGCTCGGCCCGAAGGACCTCTTCGGCTGGCAGGCCAACGCCTCCCCGGACCGCCTGACGAGCCCTCTCCTCCGCGACGGCCGCCGACTGGTGCCCTGCGACTGGGACACCGCGATGGGGCGCATCGCGGCCCGCTCGAAAGAACTCCTGGACAAGCGCGGCCCGGGCTCCATCGGCTTCTACACCAGCGGCCAGCTGTTCCTGGAGGAGTACTACACCCTCGCCGTGCTGGCCCGGGCCGGCATCGGCACCAACCACCTCGACGGCAACACCCGGCTGTGCACCGCCACCGCGGGGGAAGCCCTGAAGGAGTCCTTCGGCTGTGACGGCCAGCCCGGCTCGTTCACGGACGTCGACCACGCCGACACCCTCGCGCTCTTCGGCCACAACATGGCCGAGACGCAGCCCGTGCTGTGGATGCGCGTGCTGGACCGGCTCGACGGGGCCGACCCGCCCCGTCTGATCTGCGTCGACCCCCGCCCCACGCGCGTGGCCCGCAGGGCGGACGTCCACCTCGCGCCGCGGCCCGGGACGAACGTCGCCCTGCTCAACGCCCTGTTGCACGAGATCATCCGTACCGACCGCGTGGACGGGGAGTTCATCGGGGCGCACACCGTCGGCTTCGAGGAACTCCGCCGGCGCGTCGCCTCCTGCACCCCCGAGTGGGCCTCCGCGATCTGTGACGTGCCCGCGGCGGCGATCAGCGAGGCAGCCGGACTCCTCGGCTCCGCGGAGCGGCTGCTGTCCACCGTCCTCCAGGGGGTCTACCAGTCCCACCAGGCCACGGCCGCCGCCGTACAGGTCAACAACCTGCACCTGATCCGCGGCATGCTCGGCCGGCCCGGCGCGGGAGTGCTCCAGATGAACGGGCAGCCCACGGCGCAGAACACCCGCGAATGCGGGGCGGACGGCGACCTGCCGGGGTTCAGGAACTGGCAGAACGACCGGCACGTCGCGGACCTGGCCCGGGTGTGGAACGTGGAACCGTCGGCCATCCCGCACTACGCGCCGCCCACGCACGCCATGCAGATCTTCCGCTACGCCGAGCAGGGGTCGCTCCGCATGCTCTGGATCAGCGGCACCAACCCGGCGGTATCGCTGCCGGAACTCGGCCGGATCCGCTCGGTCCTCGCCCAGGACCGGCTGTTCACCGTCGTACAGGACCTGTTCCTCACGGAGACCGCGCAACTGGCCGACGTCGTCCTGCCCGCCGCGACCTGGGGGGAGAAGACCGGCACCTTCACCAACGCGGACCGCACGGTCCACCTCAGCGAGAAGGCCGTCGACCCTCCCGGGGACGCCCGCCCCGACCTGGCGATTTTCCTCGACTACGCGCGCCGCATGGACTTCCGTGACAAGGACGGCGGCCCGCTGATCACCTGGGACGGGCCACAGGAGGCGTTCGAGGCGTGGAAGCGGTGCAGTGCCGGACGGCCCTGTGACTACACCGGCATCACCTACGACAAGCTGCGCGGCGGCAGCGGCATCCAGTGGCCGTGCGACGAGACCCGTCCCGAAGGGACCGAGCGCCTCTACACCGACGGCATCAGCTGGGCCCACCCTGACGTCTGCGAGAGCTACGGCAAGGACCTCGTCACCGGTGCCTCCGTGGAGGTGGTGGAGTACCGCTCCCTGAACCCGGACGGCAAGGCCGTCATCAAGGCCGCCGAGTACCGGCCCGCCCACGAGGAACCCTCGCAGGAGTACCCGCTCCAGCTCACCACGGGCCGGACCCTCTACCACTTCCACACCCGCACCAAGACCGGCCGCGTCCCGCAGCTGAACGCGGCGGCTCCCGAAGTGTGGGTGGAACTGTCCGCCGCGGACGCGAGCGCCCGAGGCCTCGCGGAGGGCGACCTGGTGGACGTCACCACACCCCGCGGCTCCCTGCGCGGCACGCTGCGCATCACCGGGATCCGCGAGGGCCTGCTCTTCGTCCCGTTCCACTACGGCTACTGGGACACCGCCGAGGGCTACGGGCCGTCCGGGGAAGGACCTGGCCGGGCGGCGAACGAGACCACCGTCACCGACTGGGACCCCGCGTCCAAACAGCCCCTGTTCAAGACCGCCGCGGCCCGCCTCACCCTGGTCAGGCGGGGCGACGGAGTCCCGGCGCCCGCTCCCACCACCACCGCGTCCGCCCCGGCCCGCCCCGACGGGATCCGTCCCACCGAGGGCGGCCCCGACGCCCGGGCCACCCAGAGCACGGACGTCCCCCGGGGCGACTCCACCCCCGACGAGGCGGCCCGGCCATGAACGGCATCACCCTCACCCTGCGCGCGCTGCACCACGGTGAACGGCACCTGGAGGACGAGCTGCGGGCGGCAGCCGAACGCCACCGCACCGAACACGAGGTCCACCACGTCGCCCTCGACCTCGCCGGGTGGTCCCACGAGCACGCCGCCCGTCTGGCCGAGGCGGGCCGGCACTACGCGCTGGACCTCGACGGGCCGCCCGGACACCGCGACCCCGGCGGAGCGCTCACCGCGCTGCGGGAGAAGGCGTCGCAGGCCCTCGGCAGGCGCCCCGAGCCCGGCCTGCTCCTGCTGCACGACCTCAAGGACCTCTACCTGGCCGCCGCCGAGAACTCGCTGCACTGGGAGATGCTCGCGCAGACGGCGCAGGCCACCCGGGAGCCCCGGCTCCTGGAGCTCGCCTCCTCCTGCCACCCCCGCACGCTCCGGCAGGTCCGCTGGGCCAACACGACGATCAAGAACCTGTCGCCGCAGATCCTGGGCGCTCTGTGACGCGGGGCGCGCGGTGGCACGCGGCGTCACTCGCCCTCGTCGGCCCTGCGTACCCGCTCGTCGTCGGCCTTCGGCTGCGCGCCGGTCCCGGTCCGGGAAGGATCGCCGGGCGCGCGGCCGTGGTCGTCCGCCGTGCCCCCCTCGTGCTGGAGCAGGGGGCGGTGCGGTGCCTGCGGGGCGCGCGCCTCTTCCTGCCGCCCCGCCCCGTCCGGCGCAGGGTCCTCGGGCCGCAGGGAACGCAGCCTGCGCGCCGTCGCCTGCGGGTCGGGGATGCTGAGCGCGATCCGGCGGAACTCGGCGCCAGCGGCCAGCTCCAGGCGGAGCACCGGGCCGCGGGCGCGTACCGAGACGAAGTCCTCGCCCCCTCCGCCTTCCGGTGAACGCCTGATCCCCACACAGTGCCCGGGGTGCCAGCTGCCCCTGCCCGCCGTCCCTCGCAGTACGCGCCACCAGCTGGTTTCCACGGCGACCTCGCGCACCGCCGCGACGGGGACGCGGATGTGGTGCCGACGACGCACGGCAAGCCGCTCGCGCATGGACAGCCGGACGACGATTTCCGCCCCTTCCACCGACAGCCGGGCCATGTGGTGCCTCCTTGCGCCTCGTGCACGCGGTCCTGGCCGATGCGCCTACCCGCGAGGAGCGGCCGCATGGCCCGGCTGCCCGGCCCCTTCGCCCGCGAGCCGCCCGGCACGGCGGACTCCGGCCGGTGGTCAGCCACCGGCCGGAGTCCTGTGCGAGCGGCCGCGGGTCAGCGACGCTCGTCGCGGGGCATGTCCATGTCGTCGTCGCCCAGCATGTCGTCGTCGACGGCGCGGTCGTGCGACACCTCACCCGGCTTGCGCTGACGGCCACCGGCCGGCCGCATGGATCCGGCGTCCTGGCCGGGACGCTGCTGCCGCTGGTGCTCCTGCTCCTCGCGGCCCTTGCCCGGCTGCTGGTTCTTGTCCCGCATACCGCCCATGACGGTTCACGCTCCTTGCTCTCGTCGGGAGGGCCTCTTTGGCCTCCGCACCACCGACGCTGCCACGGTCCGCTACCCAGCGCACCTTTTCCGTGACCGAGCGTGTGGTTCAGGGGTGTCTTCCGACGGTGCGGGCAGCGCCCAGCGGCCCGGTAGAGAACGCCGCGGGAGGGCACCCGCGTCCGTATGGACACGACACAGAACCGCCAGACCGCCTCCCCGACGACCCCGCTGCGCGCCGTGGCGCTGGTGTGCAGCCTCACTCCCTCACCGGAGCGCTCCAGCTCCCAGTTGCTGGCCGAGCAGACGATGGAGGCCCTCGGTGAACACGGTGTGAGCGGCACGGTGATCCGGGTCGTGGACCACGACGTCAAACCGGGAGTGGGGACGGACATGGGCGACGGGGACGCCTGGCCCGAGATCCGCCGGACCGTCCTCGCCAGCGACATCCTCGTCATCTCCACACCGATCTGGGTCGGCCACCCCTCCAGCGTCGCCCAGCGGGTCCTGGAACGGCTGGACGCGGAACTGTCCGAGACCGACGACGAGGGCCGCCTGCTCACCTACGGCAAGGTCGCGGCCGTGTGCGTCGTCGGCAACGAGGACGGTGCCCACAAGGTCAGTGCCGATCTCTTCCAGGGCCTGAACGACGTCGGTTTCAGCCTGGCGCCCGGCGCCGTCACCTACTGGGTCGGCGAGGCGATGCAGGGCACCGACTACCAGGACCTGGACAAGACGCCCGAGGAGACCGCGGGCACCACCGCGACCCTCGCCGCGAACACCGCACACCTGGCCCGCTGCCTCAAGGCGGCCGCGTACCCGCCGAGCTGACGCGGCGCCGGTCCGCCGACCGCCCGCGCAGAACGAACGGTGGGGCCCGCTCCCGGCCGGGAGCGGGCCCCACGCGCTGATCGGCTCAGCAGTCGTGCTCGGCAGTCCTGCTCAGAAGGCGCGGCTCAGCACTGGCGCAGGCCGTAGGCAGGGTCGTTGGGCGTGTTGACGTCGACGGCCGGGACGTTGCCCCACGCGCCGTTGTCCAGCTGCGTCCAGTACCAGACGTTGTTGCCGCCCGGGTGCGGGTCGCCGGGGCCCCAGCACACGAACCAGCTGTAGGTGGTGTTGAGCGTGCCGCGCGTCGCCGAACGGTACGAGCGGTCCGCGTAGCCCTTCGCGCCGGCCCTGTTCCCGCAGTAGAGCCTGCCGTCCGAGTGGACGCCGCAGTCGGCGGCCGGCTTGGCCGGGGCGGCGGTCGCCGAGGGCAGTGAGGTGACGGTGAGCCCGGCCGTCAGGGCGGCCGCGCCGGCCAGCAGGGCGAACTTCTTGGGTGCGTTCACGGTGTACTCCTCGGATCCTTGTGTGTGCGGTGTGGGTGAAGGTGTGTCAGGGGCAGGTGGGGACGCCGTCCAGCCAGGCGGCACCCCGGACGTAGATGTTGGTGATCCAGGCGTTGTAGTCGGGCAGGTAGGACCAGGCGTCGTTGTGGTAGCCCTCGGCGTCCACGGGCTGGGCGTGCTTCTGGCAGCTGATCCGCACCTGCGTCGGGCCGTCGAACTTGTGGACCCGCCCGCTGGTCGTGGACGGCTCGCTGTGCGTCCACACGTCGGTGCCCCACGTGGAGAAGGTGCCGCCCTGCCCCGGGTCGGCAGCGATGCGCACGGCGCCGTTGTAGTCGCCGCCGAGCCGGACGTCGCTCACCATCACGTGGGTGCCGGACTGCCGGGCCTCGACCATCTTTCCCGCGCCGAGGTAGACGGCGATGTGGTGGATGGAGTTGTCGCCGCCCCAGGCCAGCAGGTCACCCGGCAGCAGTGGACCGGTGCCCTGGGACGCGCCGAAACGCGCCGTGACCCGGGACGAGTGGTACTGGGCGTTGGAGGTGCCGGCCAAGATGTCCTGACCGGTGGCCTGGGCGTAGGCGTACCGCACGAGCCCCGAGCAGTCGAACCCGCGCCGCTCCGGGTCGTGCTGACTCGCCGGATCGGTGGGGTCCACCTGCCCGTAGGTGGGGCCCGGCTGCGCCCCGTGGCCGCCTCCCCACGTGTACCAGACGCCGATCTGCGAGCAGGCGGCCCGGACCGCGGCCTGTGCGGCAGCGGCCGCGCCGGGCGCGAGGACGTCACAGCTGCCTTCGGCGGCCGCCGCGCCCGCCGAAGGTGCCCCCTCGGCCCTCCACGCCGGTGCGGCGCCCGCTTGTTGGGCCGTGGCCCCGACCGCGCAGAGCGCCAGGAGACCGACCGCCGCGACGGACCGCCTCGCTTTGTGCAGGATGGTGCGCATACCTGGTTTCCCCGTTCTCCCCGTTGTCCTGCGGACGACGTCGTGTTCCCGACGACGGCCTCGTGGCCGGTGGGCCTCGTGACCCACCACGTGGTCTTCCGTGACGTGCCTCGTGGTCGCCGGCTTCCGCGCCGACGGCCGCAAAGCCCGCACGGCCGGCCGGTGACGGCGGTTGCCACGGAACTCGGCCACCGGCTGCGGTGGTTCGAGACTGGGCCGCGGCGGGCGCCGCTGTCGAGACGCCACGCGTCGCCCTTGCCGGTGGGAAACGGGAAACCCCCGGGGAAACGGGCCCCTCCCGCAGTTCAGCCGGCGTCGGCCGGACACACGCTCCGATAGGGGACGTCGGGCAGTAGCCCGGCCCAGCGCTCGGGCCCGGTGTCCCCCAGGAGGCGGCAGAGCCCGGCAACGCGCTGCGCGATGCCGGTGTTCCACAGCCGCACGGTCCCGTCGTTGCTGCTGCTCGCCAGCGTTCCCGGCCGCGCCGGGTCGAAGGTGACGCCCCACACGGCTCCCGTATGGCCGTTGAGCGTGGCGGTCTGCTCGGCGCGCCGCGGGTCCCAGAGCTTCACGCTCTGGTCACTGCCGCTGCTGGCCAGCACCTTGCCGTCGGGGCTGAACGCCACCGCCCGCACCGACCCGCTGTGTCCGGCGAGGGTGGCGGCCGTGGTGAGCCGGGCGGTGTCCCACAGCCGGACCGTTCCGTCGTTGCCGCCGCTGGCGAGGATGCGCCCGTCGGGGGAGAACGCGACGCCGCGCACCGAGCCGGTGTGGCCGCGCAGTACGGCCCGCGGCGCGTGCCCGGCGGTCCGTACATCCGTCACGTCCCACAGTCGTACCGTCAGATCATCGCTACCGGAAGCCAGCGTGCGCCCGTCCGGGCTGAACGCCACGGCGTTGACGAAGTCCTGGTGGGCGTCGAGGGTCGCCTCCCGCCGGCCCGTGCCCACGTCCCACAGGGCCACGGTGTGGTCCGCGCCGGCCGAGGCGAGCGTCCTGCCGTCCGGGGAGAACGCCACCGCGAAGACCGAGCCGCCGTGGCCGGTCAACACCGCGGCCGGTTTCCCGTCCGCCACCTTCCAGGTCCTGACCGTACGGTCGGCCCCCGCGGCGGCGACCAGGTGCCCGTCCGGCGAGAACGCGACGGAGAACACCGACCCCCCGCAGCCGGTCAGGGTGGTCAGCAGCCGGCGCCGGCCCGGCTCCCACACCCGTACGGTGTGGTCCGCCTGCGCCGACGCCAGCAGTCGGCCGTCCGGGGAGAACGCCGACTGCCACGCCTCGGTGAACGGCCGGGTGGCCAGAGCGGCCCGGCCGGGGTCCCACAGCACCACGGACTGGTCGAACCCGCCGGTGGCGAGCTGCTGCCCGGGCCCGGCGGCGACGGCGAGCACGTAGTCGGTGTGACCCGAGAGCGTGGCGATCACCTTGCGGGTGACGGGATCCCACGACTTGACCGTGCCGTCACCGCTGGCGCTGACCACGCTGTCGCCCGTACGGCTGAACGCGACCGCGTTCACGTCGTCGCCGTGGCCGGTGAGCACCGCCCCCTCCGCGCCCCCCGGCATGCCCCACAACCGCACGGTCCGGTCCGCGCCACCGGAGGCCAGGGTCCTGCCGTCCGGGGAGAAGGCGATCCCGAGCACCTGATCGGTGTGACCGGAGAGCACCACCACCCGTCCGAGGTCCGCCGCGTCCCACAGCCGCACGTTGCGGTCGGCCCCGGCGGAGGCGATGAGGGAGCCGTCCGGGCTGAACGCCACGGCCATCACCGCGTCCTCGTGCCCGGTCAGCACCGTCCGCGCGGCGCCGTCCGGTACGTCCCACAGCCGCACGGTGTGGTCGGTGCCGCCGGAGGCCAGGGTGCGCCCGTCCGGGCTGAACGCCACCGCACGCACACCGCCACGGTGCCCCGTCAGGGTGGCGGTCAGCCGCCGGGCCCCCACGTCCCACAGGCGCACCGTCCCGTCCGCCCCCGCCGTCGCCAGCCGGCTCCCGTCGGGCGCGAAGGCCACCGATGCCACCGCCCCGGTGTGCCCGGTGAACGTGCCGACGAGCCGGCGCCCGTCCGCGTCCCACAGCCGTACCGAGGAATCCGAGCTCGCCGAGGCCAGCACCTTGCCGTCCGGGCTGTACGCCACCGAGTTGACCGCTCCCGCGTGCCCGCGCAGCCGGCCGGCGAAGTACTGCGACTGGCTGCTCAGCAGCGCCCCCCGGGCCTCCGCGGTGGGCGCCGTGCGGTAGGCGGCCGCCGCGAGCAGCATGGAGGCCTCGGGCTGCCCCGCCGCCAGCGACCGCGACCGTACCGCCATCGCCTGCGACTGCGCCGTACGCCCCTGGTCCAGCGCCTGCGAACGCTGCTGGAAGGCCAGCGCCCCGGCGGCCAGCGCGACCGCCAGCAAACCGGCCAAAGTGACGACCAGGGCCCGGCGGATCCTGCTCTGGCGCCGCACCGCCCGGCTCCGCCGCTCCTCCTCGGCCTCGCACGCCGCGATGAACTCCCGCTCCTCGGGCCCCAGCTGGGACGGGTCCTGCCGCTCGACCCACTCCCGCACCCCGGCCAGCCGCGACCCCCGGAACAGCAGGCTGGGATCACGTCCGCCCCGCACCCACTCGGCCCCGGCGTCGGAGACCCGCTGGCGCACCACGAGGGCGGCCCGGTCGGACTCGATCCACTCGCGCAGGCGCGGCCACGCCCGCAGCAGAGCCTCGTGGGTGATCTCCACCGACGCCCCGTCGGCGGTCACCAGCCGGGCCTCGATGAACGCGTCCAGGACCCGGCCGCCCGCCCCGGGATCCGCCACCTGCCGCAGCAGCCGGTCCCGTTCGACCGGCCTGCGGGTCTGGGCACCCTCACCGTCCGCGATGTGCACGAGCCTGATCAGCAGGTGGCGCGCGATGCGCCGCTCCGCGGGCTCCAGCCGGGCGAACACCGACTCGGCGGTGCGTGCGACCGCTCCGTGGATCCCGCCGGTCATCTCGTAGCCGGCCACGGTCAGGGTCCTGCCGCTGCGCTGCTGCCAGGTGCCGAGCAGGGCGTGGGCCAGGAGCGGGAGGGAACCGGCGTGGGCTGCCGAGCGGTCCCCGAGATCGCGCAGCAGCAGCTCGACCAGGCCCACCTCCAGGGTCAGCCCGGCCCGTGCGGCGGGCTCGGAGATGGCCCGGCGCAACTGGCCTTCGGACATCGGGCCGAGGGCGAACAGGCCGTGCGTGAACACCTCCACCAGCTCCGGATGGCCGAGGCAGTGCCCGCAGAAGTCGGCCCGCAGCCCGATGACCACGGCGGTGGTGGCGCAGGCGGCCAGCGAGTGCAGCACGCGCACGAAGGCCCCGCGCTCCCGGTCGTCCTCGCACAGCGTGAACACCTCCTCGAACTGGTCGACGAGGAGTACGAGCCCGGGCCGGCCGAGGGAACCGGCCACCGCGTGCGGCAGCCGGTCCGGACGGTCCGCCAGTTCCTCCGGCGTGATCCCCGCCGCAGCCGCCCCCAGCACGTCCGCCGCGCAGCGCAGCAGCTCCTTGAGGGGGTGGGCCCCCGGCGCGCACACCACCACCGGCCAGTCCTGCGACCCCGCGACCGGCAGCGCCCCCCGGCGCAGCGCGGGCAGCAGCCCGGCGCGCAGCAGCGAGGACTTCCCGGCGCCCGACGGGGCCACCACCGCCACGGCCCCGTGCCCGATCCGCTCGGCGAGCCGGCCGGTCAGCTCGGCGGTGGCGCTGTCACGGCCGAAGAACCACTCCGCGTCCTGGGGCCCGTAGGAGGCCAGGCCCCGGTACGGGCAGACCGCGCCGGAACCCGCGGGGCCGGGCCCGTCGTCCCCGGCGCGGGCCTGGGGGACGGCCGGTACCGGCGGGACCAGGCGCAGCAGTTCACCGCCCGCGTCGAGAACCTCGTCGCACCGCCGGGCGACATCGGGGGTGGGCGGCTTCCGCCCGTTCTCGATCTTGCTGAGGTAGCCCTTGCTGTAGTGGATCGAGCGGGCGAGGTCCGAGAGCGACACGTTGCGCCGCCGGCGCAGGCGTCGTAGCTCGGCCGCGAATCCATCGAGGGTCTCGTCGTCCGTCGGCACGGGGCCTACCTTCCCTCGCGGACGGAACGTACGCCTGAGGGGGAACGAGTTCGCCCGCACCGGTACTGACGGCCCCTTACGGGGCCCGTGCGTGCGTAGGCTGCCACCGCCACTTGGCCCCCGCGAACCGAGTTGAGGAGCAACGTGTCCCTGACCATGGACCGTCGCCTGGCCGTCAGCGCAGCCCTGATCGCGGTGGTGACCGGGCTCGCGCCCGCCGCCACCGCGTACGCCGCACCCACCGCGCCCACGGTGCGCAGCGGCCCGCCCGCGCCCGATCTGGACGCCCTGACCCGGGCGTTGCGCAACACGACCGGTGCCGGAGCACCCGGCGCCATGGCGCGCCTCACCGGCCCGACGGGGGTACGGACCAGGGCCGTCGGGGTCAAGGACCGGACCACCGGCGCCGCCATGGACCCCAACTCCCGCTTCCGGATCGGCAGCGTCACCAAGACGTTCTCCAGTGTGGTGCTGCTGCAGCTGGTCGACGAGGGCAGGATCGGCCTGGACCAGCCCGTCAACCACTACCTGCCGGGCCTGCTGCCCGACGACCGGATCACGGTGCGTCACCTGCTCACCCACCGCAGCGGGCTCGCCGACTACACCAACGCGATGTTCGCCCGGACCGTTCCCGGCTTCGAGGCGGTCCGCAACAAGGTGTTCGGTTACCGCGAACTGGTGAACCTCTCCCTGCGCGAGCCGCGGACCTCGCAGCCCGGCGCGGCGTACTCGTACTCCAACACCAACTTCGTCGTCCTCGGCATGCTCATCGAGAAGGCCACCGGGAACCCGGTCGCCGAGGAGTACGAGCGGCGCATCATCAAGCCGCTGAAACTCAGGAACACCTCCTACGTGCACCCCCGCACCGAGATCAAGGGCCCGCACGCGCACGGCTACCTCTACCCCGACGAAGCCGGGGCCGGGCCGGTCGACTCCACCGAGCAGACCGTCTCCTGGGCCCAGTCCGCCGGGGCGATGATCTCGAACGCGGCCGACCTGAACACCTTCGTCTCCGCACTGCTGGGCGGCAGGCTGCTGCCGGCACGCACCCTCGACGCCATGCTCACGATGACGCCCACCGACGCGACGCACACCCGTTTCTACGGTCTGGGCCTGCGCCGCTACGACCTGTCCTGCGGCACCTCGGTCTACGGCCACACGGGCACGGTCCAGGGCTTCTACACCTACGCCTTCGCCACCCGCGACGGCCGGCGCACCCTCGCCGCCATGGCGAACACCTCCAACCGGGGCGAAGCCAACACGGCGCTCGGCGGCACCCTCGAAGCGGCGTTCTGCGGCAAACAACCGCCCGCGACCGCCACGGGCGCCCCCCGCCGCGGCTTCGCCGCCCTCCCCGCCGACGAGGACCTGCCCGAGCGGGGCCAGGCCCGGGCGCGTTGATCAAGCCCCCGGCCGTGCGGCGCGTCATGACGGCGGCGGTGCGGCCGGGACGGTACCTCTTGAGGGGGGCCGCCGCCGTGGCGCCCCGGCATCGGGCTGAGGGACGGAGCGCGGCTGTGCAGGATTCGACGGGTGATGCCCTGGGCGCTCCGTGCTGGGTGAGTCTGGCGACGCGGGACCTGGAGGCCGCCCAGCGCTTCTACGGCGCGGTACTCGGCTGGTCGTTCCGGCCGGGTGGGCTGGGTGAGGGCCTGGCCGTCGCCGAGGTGGAAGGCGCCCCGGTCGCCGGGATCGGGGCCCTGGCCGGGGAACTCGAAGTGCCCGCCGCCTGGACGCCCTACTTCGCCGTCGAGAGCGCCGACGAGACCGTCGCCCGGATCCGGGAGCGCGGCGGAACGGTCGGCGTGGGGCCCGTCTCCTTCGACACCGGCGGCCGCGGCGCCCTGGCCACCGACCGCGACGGCGCCGTCTTCGGGATCTGGGAGGGCATCGTCTTCTCCGGCTGGCGCGTGGGCTCCGGCCACGCCCCGGCGTGGCTGGAACTGCTCACCCTCAACGCCTTCGACGCGGCCCTCTTCTACGGCGAGGTGCTGCAGTGGACCAAGGGGCCCGTGGAGATCTCCTACGAGGACGACCAGGTCGTCCTGCGCCACCTCGGCGAGCCCGTCGCCCGGCTCAACAGCGGCCCGGTGGAGACCGCCGCGCTCCAGCCGCAGGTCCGGCCGCGGTGGCGGGTCCACTTCCGCGTCCCCGCACTGGAACCGGCCCTGGAGGCGGCCGCGGCGCTCGGCGGCCGGATCATGTCGGACATCGAGGAGAACGCCACCGAGCGCTGGGTCGCCCTGCGTGACCCCGACGGAGCCCTGTTCACCGTCACGGCGTCCCTGACGGACGAGTAGGCCCTCCGGGCGGACGGGACCCGGCCGCCGTCCCGGTCCGGTCACCCGGCGGCGGCCAGGCGACGCCGGAGCTCCTCCTGTGAGACGTCATCCACGTGGGTCAGGAACACCCAGATGTGACCGGACGGGTCCCTGAGGATGACGGTGCGGTCACCGTGGAACATGTCCTTCGGCGGCTGGAGGATCTCGGCGCCGGCGGCTTCCGCGCGCACGGCCAGCTCGTCGACATCGGGCACGAAGACGTGCAGGGTGACGGACGTGCCTCCGCCGAGCGCGGCCGGTGCGGCGAAGGACGCGGCCTCCGCCTCGTCCACGCCGGCGTCACCCAGCATCAGGACCGAGCGTCCGATGGTGATCTCGGCGTGCAGGACCCCGCCGCCCGGAGCGTCGAGCCTGAAGTCCTCGCGGGCGCCGAACGCCCGCCGGTAGAAGTCGATCGCCGCGGCGGCGTCGTCGACCATGATGTGGGGGATCACGGCGTAGCGGTAGCGGTCGGGTACCTCGATGTCGGCTGTGCGCTCGCTCACGGCGAACCTCCGTGCAAATGCGCCGCCGGTCGGTTCCTGCGGCTCTGGGAGGAACGTAGGAGCTCAAGTCCGGTTGAGGTCAAGCGTCGATACCGACCGGCACCTGCCGGCCCGCGGCCTCACGCCGCGACCGCCGTCGTGATGACCAGCGGGGGGCGGGTGCGTTCCGCCGTCCAGGGGAAGCGCCCGGCGAGGCCGGGTTCCGCGAGGGGGAGGGCCTCCGCCACCGTCGGCCGGCGCTGGAACACGTCACGGAAGCGGGACCGCTCCACCAGGGCCGCCAGTACGTCCACCGGCCAGGCGTGGTTGCGCACCTCCTGCCAGGAGCCGTTCGTCCGGCGCAGCCCGAGCGGCATCTCCTCGCCCGGCCCGTACACCGCCCCCGCCCGGCCCACGCGCAAGGAGGCGTACTCGATGCCCGCACAGGCCGGGTCGGTGCCCAGTAGCACGAACGGCCCGCCCGGCCGGAGCAGGCGGCGGATCTCGGCGAACACCCCGAGCACCGCTTCCTCGGTCGCCAGGGAGGCCAGTACGTGGTTGCACATCACCGCGTCCGCGCACCCGTCCGGCAGGCCGGTCGCCCGGCCGTTCTGGACCAGGTGGTACTCGGCCACCGCCGGGCTCGTCCGCCGGGCCAGCTCCAGCATTTCGGGAGAGGTGTCCACGCCCACTACCCGCGCTCCCAGCGTCCGCGCCGCGCGGTCCGCCACCCGGCCCGGCCCGCAGCCGTAGTCGACGAGCACCGCGCCCGCGCCCATCCGGTGGGACAGGGCCTCGAAGACGAACGGGTAGCCGAGCAGCCAGTCGGTGGACGCTTCCACCTCCGCGAACGCCCGCGCCCCGACGGGGCCCGACCAGTCGATGCCCCCGCCGCCGGAGCCCTGCGGCGGCGCGCCCTGCCCCGGCCGTCCCGGCCCCTGTTCCTGCGATCCGTTGCCCACCGCTCCACTATCGGCCGACCGGCCCGCCGATCCGGGCAGGACACGAGGGGTCACTCCGCGCGCCGTTTGTCCTCCTCGCTCCACTCCCGGGTGTCGCGCGGTTCGACGTACGGCTCCCGGTCGGGCGGGAGCCCGCCCGCGATCGCGCGCTGCCGGCTCATCTCGGCGTCGAACTCGAGGCCGAGCAGGATGGCCAGGTTGGTGATCCAGAGCCAGATGAGGAAGACGATGACACCCGCCAGCGTGCCGTACGTCTTGTTGTACGAGCCGAAGTTCGCCACGTACAGCGCGAAGCCGGCGGAGGCGGCCATCCAGATCAGCAGGGCGAGGAAGCTGCCGGGCGTGATCCAGCGGAACCCGCGGCCCTTCGCGTTGGGGGAAGCCCAGTACAGCAACGCGATCATGATCGTGACGAGGATGACCAGAACGGGCCACTTCGCGATCGACCACACCGTGACGCCGGTGTTCCCGAGACCCAGGGCGTCACCGGCGCGCCGGGCGAGAGCGCCGGTGAACACCACGATCAGCCCGCTCGCGCACGCCATGACCAGCAGCGCCACCGTCAGCGCGAACCGCAGCGGCAGCACCTTCCACACGGGCCGCCCCTCGGGCACGTCGTAGACGGCGTTGGACGCGCGGATGAACGCCGCCACGTACCCGGACGCCGACCACAGTGCGGCGATCAGACCGACGACGGCCAGGACCGAGCCGAGTCCCGTGCCGCCCTGGAGCTGACGGACCGCGTTGGAGATCACGTCCCGCGCCGCGCCCGGCGCCAGCTTCTGCAGGTTGTCCAGCACCGACTGCGTGGCGGACTTCCCGGCCACCCCGAGCAGCGACACCAGCACCAGCAGCGCCGGGAACAGGGACAGGACGGCGTAGTAGGTGAGGGCGGCGGCCCGGTCGGCCAGCTCGTCCTTCTGGAACTCCCGGACGGTCCGCTTCAGCACGGCCCCCCACGACCTGCCGGGCAGGTCCGTGGGCTCATCCGGTGCCCTTCGCTCCACCTCGGGGCCCGGGCCGGGGCCAGAGCCGGAGCCGGGGCCGGGGTCAGCGCCGGAGCCATGGCCGGGGCCCGATCCGGGTACGGGCTCCGTGGGCCGGACCCGGCCGTCGCGGTCGTCCTTGTCGCGCGGAGCTGGGGTGTCGTTCATGCCTGGCGGATGTCCACTCGAGGGCGGGCGAAACCTGACGGGCCCAGCGCCGGCGGGCGCGTCGCCGCCCGAATCGCGGGCAAGCGCGGTAACACGGCAATGACAGAGCGCTACGCCCCGGCGGAAGGCAGCGGAGATGTGGAAGACGACGGCCGGTGAACACGTTCCGGCAGGCCCGGTATGGCTGCACCTGGCGCTGATGGCGGCGGCCCTGCTCATCCTGGTCTACAACCTCAAGCGGAGCAGCCGCTGACCCGGCGGGGCGGGCTCCCCTCGCTCCCGACACGACAGTTGCCCCGACGACTCCCCACGACGGTTCCCCCCTCACAGCCCCCCGATGGATCCCCCTGACAGGAGACAGACATGGAATCGACCGTTCCCGTCCCGTCCCCCCTCCTCGACGAAGCCCGCACGGCGCTGCGCGACGTCAGCGACCCGGCCGCCCGTGCCCTGGTCCTCGCGGTCCTCGCCGCGGCGCGGGAGCTCCAGGACGTCGCCCAGAGCACCGAGCGACTCGACGCCCGCCTGGAGTCGCTCAACCAGTACCTCGGAGCCATCGCCAACAAGCCGTAGCGCATGGCGGGCCCGGGCCGGGGCAGCCGCGCACCATCGGTACAGAGGAAACGAACGGAAGTGGTGCGAGTGCGTCTGCGCAGCGTCGGGGTGGAAGAGGAACTCCTGCTGGTCGGATCGGAGAGCGGGGAACCGCTCTCCGTGTCGGGCGCGGTCCTGGCCGAGGCGAAGCGGCATGCCGTGGCCGAAGAGCAAGGCACCTTCGAGAAGGAGCTGATGCGCGAGCAGGTGGAATTCTCCACCAAACCGGTGACGGAGATGGGGGAGCTGACGGAGGAGATCGTCAGGTGGCGCTCCGAGGCGGCCCGGCACGCTGCGAAGGCCGGCGCCGAGGTGGCGGCGCTCGCCACCTCGCCGCTGCCCGTGCGGCCCACGGCCAACGCCGGGGAACGCTACGCGTGGGTCGCGGAGCGGTTCGGCCTCACGGCGCAGGAACAGCTGACGTCCGGCTGCCACGTCCACGTCGGCGTCGACTCCGACGAAGAGGGCGTGGCCGTGATCGACCGCATCCGGCCCTGGCTGCCCGTCCTCACCGCCATCAGCGGCAACTCGCCCTTCTGGCAGGGCCAGGACAGCGGCTACGGGAGCTACCGCAGCCGGGTGTGGAACCGGTGGCCCTCCGCGGGGCCGACGGAGATCTTCGGCAGCGCGGACCGGTACCACGAGCAGGTCTCCGCCATGGTCGGCACCGGGGTGCTCCGGGACCAGGGCATGATCTACTTCGATGCCCGGCTCGCGGCGAACTACCCCACCGTGGAGATCCGGGTCGCGGACGTCTGCCTGCACCCCTCCACCACCGTCCTGCTCGCCACGCTCGTACGGGGGCTCGTGGAAACGGCGGCACGCGCCTACGAGGCCGGTCAGCCCCCGGCTCGCATCGGGGTGAGCCTGCTGCGGCTGGCGTCGTGGCGGGCGGCCCGCTCGGGCATAGACGGACCCCTCATCCACCCGACGACGATGCTGGAGGCGCCGGCGCGCGTGGTGGTGGACGCGCTGTTCGAGCACGTGCGCGAAGCCCTTGAGGACCACGGCGACGCCGCGGCGGCCCGCCAGGGCATAGAGGAGCTCTTCGAGCGCGGCAACGGGGCGCGCATCCAGCGGGAACTGCTGTCCAAGACGGGGGACCTGGGCGCCGTCGTACGGGAGTGCGCCCGCATCACCGCCGGCGCGTAGCACCGCAAGCCCGCGGCCCGCACGCTGCTGCCCCGCCCCTCGTCAAAGGAGCAGGGCAGCGGCGCGAGGAGTCCCGACCGGCGCTAGGGCGTGTCTTTCGGATCATGCCGGGCCCGCGGCGGCCCGGCTGATCCGAAGGACACGCCCTAACTGGCCAGGACCGAGTCGTCGAAGGTGCGTGCGCCCGGGAGGCGGTAACGGGCGGCAGCGAGCGCCGCGTCCACACTGGAGGTGCCCGTCGCGACGCACAAGGTGTGCGCGACGTCGTCCATGCGCCCGCGGGTCTGCGGAGTGTCGTCGTGGGCGCACAGGACCGCCAGCGCCCAGTAGCGCTCGACGAGACCGGAGAGAACAGCCGGGTGGGCCATCAGCATGGGCGGATCCTTTCGGGAAAGCCGGACGATCTTGGCCCTCGGCTGCCCCGGTTGCGCGGGGCTACACCTGCCTCGCGGACGCGGAGTCCGGCGCGGGCCCCGGGGATGCCCCCGGCCGTGCGGGGTACTCGCGTCGTCGGCAGGCGAAGCGGCATGGAGCGGCGGCGATCGCAGCACCGACGGCGGCGCGGATAGCGGCACTTGGCAACGAAGGGAAACGGTGAGGATGATGGCGATGAGGGCAGTCGGGTGGGCCCGGTCTTTTCCGGTGTCGAACGGGGTCCGCGCGGCCCGCCAGTGGACCGCCGAGCACCTCGCGTCGCTGGACTGGGCGGCCGACGCCCCGGACACCGTCCACTCGATCCTGCTCAGCGTCTCCGAACTGGTCGCGAACGCCCACGTCCACGCCGCCGAGACCGCTCACCTCGTCCTGACGTGGGACGGCCACTGCCTGCACGTGAGCGTGGCCGACGCCGATCCGCGGCTGCCCAGGCCCCGCGAGGCCGACGCGACCGCCACCTCCGGCCGGGGCCTGGGCATCGTGGACGCACTCGCCGACACGATGGACGTCCACGCCTGCCACGGCGGCAAGGCGATCAGCGCCTGCTTCCACCCGCCCGGGGTGGCCGACCCGCACGGAGAACCCGTCCCGGAGTGAGCCGGGGACCGGGTCCGCCGCTCAGCGGACCTGGATACCGATGAGGCAGGTGTCGTCGTCGGTGTCGGACCTGCTGTGCGTCAGCAGCCGGTCGACCCGCCTGTCCAGGGAATCCGCCTCCCGCGCCGCGAGGGAGAGCAACTGCGAAAGGGAGTCCGTCACGGAGACGTCCCGCCGCTCGACGAGCCCGTCGGTGTACATCAGCAACGTGTCCTCGGGCTCCAGCCGCACCTCCTCCTCCTCGAAGTCGGCGTCCGGCAGCGCCCCCAGCAGCAGCCCGTGGGCCATCGGGAAGGCCTGCGCCTCGGTACCCCGTACCAGGACCGGCGGCAGGTGTCCGGCGCGCGCCCAGCGCAGTGCCCGCGTCCGAGGATCGTAGATGCCGCACACGGCGGTGGCGGTCACGTTGGTGGTCAGGTGGTGGGCGACCGTGTTGAGCCAGGACAGCAGCTGGGCGGGCCCGGCGCCGGTCACCGCGAGGCCCCGGAGGGCGTTGCGCAGGATGACCATGCCGGTGGCCGCCTCGATGCCGTGCCCGGCGACGTCGCCGACGCACAGCAGCACCTTGTCGTTGGGCAGCACGACCGAGTCGTACCAGTCGCCGCCCACCATCGCCTCAGACTCCGCGGGCCGGTAACGGACCGCGATGCGGATGCCGGGGACCTCCAGGGGGGCGGGCGCCGGAGGCATGATGGCGTGCTGGAGCTGGAGGGCGAGCCTGCTGCGCTCGGCCGCCTCCGCCTCGGTGTGCGCGAGCTGGTCCCGGGTGGCGGCGAGGGCCACCTCCGTCCAGTGCTGGGAGGAGATGTCCTGGTAGGCGCCGCGCACCGCGTGCAGGCTGCCCCGGTCGTCGAGGACGGGCTCCGCGACGAGACGGATGTGCCGGGTGATGCCGTCGGTGCGCTGGAGCCGGAAGTCAACCGAGGATTCGCGCCGGTGGTGCAGGAGCGTGCGCAGGAAGCGGTCGATGGAGGCCACGTCGTCCGGGTGGGCGTGGGCGCGCAGCTCCTCCAGGGGGACGGGGGAGGAGGTCAGGGGCCGCCCGTAGAGCGTGAACAGCTGCCCGTTCCAGGTGATCTCACCCGTCGTGATGTTCTCCTCGAAGCCGCCGACACGGCCGAGTCGCTGGGCGTGCTGGAGCAGGCTGGCCAGCCGCGCCGTCTCGTCCTCTATCCGCCAGATGAGCAGCAGGGCCGCGCCGTGGCGGCTGATGCTGGCGTCGGCGATCGCCGTGAGGGGGACGTCGTCCACGAACGCGGTGAGCGCCATCCGCTGGGTCCGGCAGGGCTCGCCCGTCGCGTAGACCCGTTCGAGCTTGTCGAAGAGACCGCTGTCCTCGGCGGCCGCCGGGTACGCCTCCAGGAACGACGAGCCGCACACCGAGGTGCGCGGCCGCCCGGCGGGGTCGATGAAGCGGTCGTTCGCGTGGTGGACGCGGAAGTCCACCAGCCGGCTGCCCAGGTCCAGACAGGGCGTCAGTACGAGTGCCGGGTCGTACAGGTTGTCGGCGAGGTTGACCATCTCGGCCACTCCGGCGACGCCGTGCTCCGGGGTTTCGGGCTCGGCGGACGGGGTCACGTCCTGGTCGCCCAAGGTGTGCGCGCACAGCTCGGCCAGCGCCTCCAGCTGGCGCAGGACCTGCGGGGACTGCGGTTCCAAGGGCTCCGGCCAGCACACTTCCAGCACGCCGTGGATGCGGCCGCCGGTACCGGCGGGCACGACGACGCGGCCGCCTCCCGGGTGCTGGCGCCGGCCGATGGAGGGGATACCTGAGTCGCTCAACCGCGGTACGACGGTCAACTCGCGCTTGTCCAGAGCCAGATGGGCGCAGGTCGCCACCTCCGGCGGGACGTAGCGCCACCGGCTCGCCTCCTCCTCCGGGAAGCCCGCGTGCCCCACGAGCGTCAGGGAGGAATCCGAGCCCGCCACCCAGATCGCGACACCGTGCGCCCCGAGAGCGGTCAGGGCGTTATCCAGCAGGGCCGCGGCCACGGCCTGGGAGTCGGCGGCGGCCAGCAGCCCGCTCTCGGCGGCGCGAAGCCGCACGGCCGGCGTGCTCGCGCCGGCGACGGGGGCCGACTGGGCGGCGTTCTCCAGGAACTCCCGCGCGACCTCGCTCACGTGGTCGCGCGCCGCCTGGTTGACGACATCGACGGCCAGCGCCAGCAAGGTCGTACCCGACTGCTCGGCCAATTTGGCCAGTTGCCGCGCCGCCTCGGCCGGACCGCACCCGAGACGGCCGACGAGCACGCCCTTGGCCATTTCGACCAATGCCCGGCCGTCCGCGGCGGCCTGGGCCTCCCGCACCTCCTGGCGCAGCCGCTCGACGGTGGCGGCCAGTCGGCCGGCGTCGGTCACCGCCGGGGACGCGTCGGTGCGGACCGGCGGGAAGCCGGGACCGGGGCCGTCGCCGCCGTGGCGCGGGCGTAGCTCGGGCACGGCCCGGACGTCACCGGACTCGTCTCCTGCATACGTGGGCGTGTTCACCGTGGACCGGCTTTCTCGGCGGGGGAGGGGAGTCGTACGTCAGGCACCGGCGGCACTCTCGGCTCCTTGGGCGGACTCCTGCGGAAGCAGCCAGCGCCGGACCCGGGACATCAGGTCGTTCGCGTCGACCGGCTTGGTGACGTAGTCGTTGGCGCCGGACGCGAAGCTCTTCTCCCGGTCGCCGGGCATCGCCTTCGCGGTGACCGCGATGATCGGCAGCCCCGCGTAGGCGGGCATGCGCCGGATCTCGGCGGTCGCCGCGTACCCGTCCATCTCCGGCATCATCACGTCCATCAGGATCAGGTCGATGCCGGGGTTGGCGGCCAGGGCGTCGATGCCCTTGCGGCCGTTCTCGGCGTGCAGGACCTCGATGCCGTGGAGTTCCAGGATGCCGCTGATCGCGTACAGGTTGCGGGCGTCGTCGTCGACCACCAGGACCGACCGGCCCGCCAGGCGGTCGTCGACGTGCGCCGCCGGGCCGGAGGCCGGCGAGGGCGCGCCGGTCCGCACCAGCGGGGGTACGGCCCCGGGCCACTCCGCGGAGAGGTGGAGCGCTATCCGTTCGCGCAGCTCGTCCAGGCTGGAGAGGACCTCGAGCGGCTGGTGGGCGGAGTGCCGGGCCAGTTCCGTCCGCTGCGCCGTCGTCAGCCGGCGGCCGTCGTGGGCGAGCACCGGCAGGGAAGCCAGGGCCGAGTCGCCCGCCATGGCGTCCAGGAAGCGCAGGGCCTCCCCGTCGCTGCCCAGGTCGAGGACGACGCAGTGGAAGGAGGCCTGCGCGAGGACGGTGGCCGCCTCCACGGCGGTGACGGCGGTCGCCACCTCCACCTGCTCTTCGGTACCGGTGGCGGCACGGCCCGCGGCAAGATCACGGGCGGCGCTCTCCGCGACGAGACTGAGCAGGCCGTTGTTGCGCTCCTCGATCACCAGGAGCCGCCGGGGGTGGCGCGCGTCCTCACCGGCGGGAGGGAGCGCTGACACCGCACCGGAGGGGCCGTCGATCGCCTCGGGGTCGCCTTCCGGCGCCGCCTCCAGGACCTGCCCCTCCAGGACGAGGTCGTGGAAGTCGTCGTAGGAGACGGGCAGGTACAGGGTGAAGACCGAGCCCTCGCCGGGCACGCTGCGCGCCGTGACCACACCGCCGAGGAGCCGTGCGATCTCCCTCGTGATCGACAGGCCGAGCCCGGTGCCCCCGTATCTGCGGCTCGTGGTGCCGTCGGCCTGCTGGAACGCGGCGAAGATCGACTCCAGGTGCTGTTCGGCGATCCCGATGCCCGTGTCGGCGACCCGGAAGGCCACCACCGATCCGGCCCGGTCCAGGTGACCGGGCAGCTCTTCGGAGACCGCGGGCTCGATCCGCAGCTCCACCCGGCCGTGCTCGGTGAACTTGACCGCGTTGGACAGCAGGTTGCGCAGGATCTGACGCAGCCGCGAGTCGTCGGTCAGCAGGTCGACCGGCACCCCGGGCGAGGTCACGATCTCGAACTCGAGGCTCTTTTGCGTGGTCAGCGGCCGGAAGGTGGCCTCCACGTAGCCCAGGAGCTGCTTGAGGGACACCCGTTCCGGGTTGATGTCCATCTTGCCCGCCTCGACCTTGGACAGGTCGAGGATGTCGTTGATCAGCTGGAGCAGGTCGGAGCCCGCCGAGTGGATGATCCCGGCGTACTCGACCTGCTTGGCCGTGAGGTTGCGGGTCGGGTTCTGCGCCAGGAGCTGGGCGAGGATGAGCAGGCTGTTGAGCGGCGTGCGCAGCTCGTGGCTCATGTTCGCCAGGAACTCCGACTTGTACTTCGAGGCCAGCGACAACTGCTGTGCGCGGTCCTCCAGTTCCTGCCGGGCCTGCTCGATCTCCAGGTTCTTCGTCTCGATGTCCCGGTTCTGGGTGGCGAGGAGGGCGGCCTTCTCCTCCAGCTCGGCGTTGGAGCGCTGGAGTTCGTCCTGCTGGACCTGGAGCTGCTCCGAGCGCGCCTGGAGCTCCACCGTCAACCGCTGGGACTCGCCCAGGAGTTCATCGGTGCGTGCGTTGGCGACGATCGTGCTGACGTTGACGCCGACGGTCTCCATCAGGCGGCCCAGGAAGTCGCGGTGCACCGGGGTGAAGGTCTTGAAGGTGGCGAGCTCGATGACGCCGAGCACCTGCTCCTCCACGACGATGGGCAGCACGATCAGTCCCGCCGGGGCGGAGCGGCCCAGCCCCGAGGAGACGACGTAGCCGGGCGGCACCTCGTCGGCCACGATGATCCTCCGGCTGCGGGCCGCCTGGCCGACGAGGGTCTCACCGCGCCGAAGACGTACGGAGGCGGGGCTTCCGGCGGGCCGGCCGTAGGAGCCGATGAGCGTGAGCCACGTCTCGCCCTCGCTCTCCTCGGCGAGGTAGAAGGCGCCGTAGCTGGCGTCCACGAGCGGCGTCAGCTCGTCCATGACGAGCTCGGCGACGGCGGACAGGTCCCGGTGGCCCTGCATCAGGCCGGAGATGCGCGCCAGGTTGGACTTGAGCCAGTCCTGCTCCTGGTTGGCGCGGGTGGTCTCCCGCAGGGAGCCGACCATCGAGTTGATGTTGTCCTTGAGCTCCGCCACCTCACCGGAGGCGTCCACGGTGATGGAGCGGGTCAGGTCGCCCTCGGCGACCGCGCTCGCGACCTCGGCGATGGCCCGCACCTGGCGCGTCAGGTTCCCGGCCAGCTCGTTCACGTTCTCCGTCAGCCGCTTCCAGGTGCCCTCGACACCCTCGACCTCGGCCTGGCCGCCGAGGCGGCCCTCGCTGCCGACCTCGCGCGCCACGCGCGTCACCTCGGCCGCGAAGGAGGACAGCTGGTCCACCATCGTGTTGATCGTGGTCTTGAGTTCGAGGATCTCGCCCCGGGCGTCGACGTCGATCTTCTTCGAGAGGTCGCCGTTGGCGACGGCGGTGGTCACCAGGGCGATGTTGCGGACCTGACCGGTCAGGTTGTTCGCCATGGAGTTGACGTTGTCGGTGAGGTCCTTCCACGTGCCCGCCACGTTCGGGACACGGGCCTGGCCGCCGAGGCGCCCCTCGGTACCCACCTCGCGGGCCACCCGGGTGACCTCGTCGGCGAACGCGGACAGCGTGTCGACCATCGTGTTGATGACCCCGGCGAGCGCGGCGACCTCTCCCTTCGCCTCGACCGTGATCTTCTGCGAGAGGTCGCCCTTGGCGACGGCCGTGGCGACCTGGGCGATGGAGCGCACCTGCCCGGTCAGGTTCGACGCCATCACGTTGACGTTGTCGGTCAGGTCCTTCCAGGTGCCCGAGACCCCGCGCACGGTGGCCTGTCCGCCGAGGTTGCCCTCGGTGCCCACCTCGCGGGCGACACGGGTGACCTCGTCCGCGAACGCGGAGAGCTGGTCGACCATCGTGTTGATGGTGTCCTTGAGCTCCAGGATCTCGCCCCGGGCGTCGACCCGGATCTTCTGCGAGAGGTCGCCCTTGGCGACGGCCGTGGCGACCTGGGCGATGGAGCGCACCTGGGCGGTGAGGTTTCCGGCCATGAAATTGACCGAATCGGTCAGGTCGCGCCAGGTGCCGGAGACGCCCTTGACGTCGGCCTGGCCGCCGAGGATCCCGTCCGTGCCCACCTCGCGGGCCATGCGGGTGACCTCGTCGGCGAACGCGGAGAGCTGGTCGACCATCGTGTTGACGGTGTCCTTGAGCTCCAGGATCTCCCCGCGGGCGTCCACGGCGATCTTCTGCGAGAGGTCGCCCCGCGCGACGGCGGTGGCCACCTGCGCGATGTCGCGGACCTGCGTGGTGAGGTTGCCCGCCATCGCGTTCACGGAGTCCGTCAGGTCCGCCCAGCTGCCGGACACGCCCGGCACTTCGGCCTGACCGCCGAGCGTCCCCTCGGTGCCGACCTCGCGGGCCACCCGGGTGACCTCCGAGGTGAACAGGGACAACTGGTCGATCATGCCGTTGAAGACGGTCGCGATCTCGCCGAGGAGCCCATCGGCCCCGTCGGGCAACCGGGTGCCGAAGTCACCGTCACGCACCGCCGTCAGTCCGGCGAGCAGCTGGCGCAGTTCCGGCTCGCCCACCGCGCCCGGTGAACCGGGCCCCGAGCCCTGCGTGACCGTAGCGTTCGTCATCTCTTCCCCACCATCTTCCGACACCTCGTCACCGACGGGGACACAGGCCCTTGCGTCACGCGCCGGGACGTAGTCCACCACATCCCGGGCGGCCGGAAGCCCCCGATGGGCCCGTGAGCACCGTCTCGGAAGAAACTTCCATCAAGGCCGTGTGGAGTGCAATTCTCGGGGCAAGCGAGCGTCGTCAGCCGTCCGTCGTCGGGAGGAAAGGTCCCCCATGCCTCGCTCCGCCGCAGTTGTAGACCCGGTCCGCACCACAGACCTGAAGGACGCACCGGCCACAGGCCGTACGACCGAGGAACCCGAGGGCCGACTGCCGCGGATCGCCGACGCCCGCGAGGTGGCCCCGTCGGACGCGCGGCAGCTCTCGCGCGTCTTCCTGCTGCGGCTGCGCTCGCTGGAGGAGGGCACCCCGGAGTACCAGTACGCGCGCAACACGCTGATTGAGATGAACGTCTCACTGGTCCACTTCGCCGCCCGCCGCTTCCGCGCCCGTTCCGCCGGCGGCGGCGTCGACATGGACGACATCCTCCAGGTGGGGACGATCGGCCTGATCAAGGCGATCGACCGGTTCGACCCCGAGCGCGAGGTGGAGTTCGCCACGCTGGCGCTCCCCTTCATCACCGGCGAGATCAAGCGGTACTTCCGCGACACCACCTGGGCCGTGCACGTCCCGCGGCGCCTGCAGGAGCTGCGCACGGAACTCGCCAAGAGCCGGGAGGCCCTCACCGACCTCCTCGGCCGTGCCCCGACCGTCAAGGAACTCGCCCAGGACCTCGAACTGAGCGAGGAGGAGGTCGTGGAGGGGCTGGTCGCCGCCAACGGCTACACCAGTGACTCCCTCGACGCCTCCGCCGGCTCGGAAGAGGACTCCGCCTCGGGCCGCAGGACCCGGTCACTGGCCGACACCCTCGGCGAAGCCGACTTCGCCATGGAACTCTTCGAGGAGTTCCACACCCTCGCCCCCCTGCTGGCCGAACTCGACGAGCGGGACCGCCGCATCCTGCAGATGCGCTTCGGAGAGGAGAAGACCCAGGCCGAGATCGGAGCCGAGCTGGGCATCTCCCAGATGCAGGTGTCGCGCCTGCTGTCCCGCACCCTGGCGCGGCTGCGCAGCGGCATGCTCGCCTCCTGAATCCTGTCCGCACATCCCGCCGAGGCGGCGGGCGGGCCGGTGCCGACAAGGACCGGCGGTAGCCTTGTCACTCGACCCGGCCAACCGCCCGCCCCCGGAGGGAAGACGTGACCCCGCCCCCTCGTCACAGCCGGTACCCGGCTGCCCGTGGTGAGCATTCCTCCTTCGCCTACGACAGCGACCTGGCGTGGGCGGACACCGTGGTGCGCTTCGTGAGCAACGGCCTGGAGCGCGGCCAGCGCGTCTGGTACAGCGCCGACAGCACCGAGCCCAGCGCCGTCATCGACGTACTGCGACGCGGCCACATCGACGTCGACGGGGCCCGCCGGGACGCCCGCCTGAGCGTGACCGGAACGGAACGGTCCTACCTGCGCCGCGTCCCCTTCGACCCGGACTGGGTCATCTCCATGTTCCGCGCGGCCTGTACCGAAGCCCTCGCCGACGGCCACACGGGCCTGCGGGTCCTCGGTGAGATGTCCTGGTCGGCGCGCGAGGGGGCGGACGTCGACCGCATCCTGGAATCGGAACTGCGCCTGGACCGCGAGGTCTACGCGGACCTCCCGCTCACCGGGCTCTGCCTCTTCGACCGCCGCCTGATCCCCGGGCCGACCGCCGACCTGCTCACCCGGGCCCACACCGCCTGCGCCGACGTCCCCCGGCCCCCGGCCGACGGCCTGAGAACCCTGCCGGCCGCCCTGGCCGCCGTCCCGATGCGGGACCGCTCCGGAATCCGGCTGTGCGGCAGCGGCGACGTCGACTCCCGCCACATCCTGCGTTCCGCGCTCGCCGCCCTCGCGCGGATGCCCGGTCCCATCGTCCACCTCGACCTGTCCGCGGTGACCTTCCTCGACCCCGGCGCCGTCGCCGTGCTCGTGGACGTCTCGAACTCACTGACCGGGAAGGGCCGGAGCCTCCTTCTCCACAAGCCCCCGTACTCGCTGCGCAAAGTGGCCGAGTTGTTTCCGGAGGAATGTGCCGCGCTGGAGGTCGCAGCATGATCGTCACCCCTGTTCCGGCGGCCGCAGAGCCCGCCGACTTCATCCATCCCGCCCTCTTCTACCGGGACCTGGAGGAGTACACGGCCGGTGTCGGCGCCTTCGTGCGCGCGGCTGTGGCGGCGCAGGAGCCGGTCCTCCTCGCCGTGCCGGGCCCGCAGCTCGACGCCCTGCGCGAGAGCCTGGGCAGCGACGCCGACGGCATCGACTGCGTGGACATGAGGGAGCTGGGCCGCAACCCCGGCCGGATCCTGGCCGCCCTCCAGGGCTTCGCGGACCGCAACCCCGGCCGGGCCCCGCGCATCGTCGGAGAGCCGATCTGGCCGGGCCGCACCGAAGGCGAGATCCTCGAAGCCACCCGTCACGAGGCGCTCATCAACACCGCTTTCGCCGGACGGCCCGCCACCATCCTCTGCCCGTACGACCTCTCCGGTCTGTCGTCGCAGGTGGTGGCCGATGCCCGGCGCACCCACCCCACGGTGATCGAGGACGGCCGGGACGCCGTCAGCCCCCACTACACGGACGCCGACGTCGTCTGTTCGGACTGCGACCTCCCGTTTCCCGAGCCCGGCGACGAGCCCCTCCTCCTGGAATACTCCGGCGGCGGGCTCGCCCAGGTCCGCGAACACGCCGAGAACTGGGTCCGCGGGGCGGATCTCGAACCGGCCCGGCGGGGCGACTTCGTACTCGCCGTCAGCGAAGCGGCCGCCAACTCCCTGGCCCACGGAGGCGGCAAGGGCACGCTGCGGCTGTGGAGCACGGCCGCGGGCGGCGTCGTCGCGGAGATCCGGGACGGCGGCCGGCTCTCCAACGCCCTCGCCGGCCGCCGGCGCCCGTCCCTGACGTCCGGCAACGGCGGCCGCGGCCTGTGGATGATCCACCAGCTCTGCGACCTGGTCGAGATCCGGGCCCTGGAATCCGGTCTCACCCTGCGCCTCCACGTCAGCGGCATCTGACCCCGCGCAGGGCGGCGGCCCGCGGGGCTCCCCGGCCGCCACCGGCGCCTGTAAAGTTGCGCCAGTACGGCACGAGGGGCGACGGAGAGGCTGACGTGGGAACTGGCAACCCGGGAGAGGACGAAGTGACTCCACAGGGGGGCACGGCCACAGACGGACCGCACGGAGCCGGGCTCCGCACGAGCGGGACGGGCGCGGTGGTGTGCGCGATCACCGGAGACCTGGACCTGGACGGCCTCGGCGCCGTGCGGCCGCTCTTGGAGCAGGCCGTCCGGTCGGGCGCGAACCGGCTGGTCATCGATCTGACGGACCTGGGCTTCTGCGACTCCTCGGGCCTCAACCTGCTGCTCGCGGCGCGTCTGGACGCGGAGAAGGCCGGCCTCGGGGTGCGACTGGCCGCACCCACCCAGCAGCTCCTGAGGCTCCTGGAGATCACCGGCGCGGACACCGTGTTCACCATCGACACCACCGTCGACGCCGCACTCACCGCGCCTTGAGCCCGCTCGTGCCCGCCGCGCGTCCTGCCCGCGCGACCCAGCGGCACTGCGCCGATCGGAGTACCCACGTGTCCGGGTGGTCAGACCGGGCATACGCAACACCTGAGGCACCGAGGGCGGATCCGCCCCGGCCCGTTGCCCGGCCGAACCGGCCATTCGCGATACACGTCGATCAGCGTCACAGACGGGGGTGAGACCACAGTGAAGACCATCGGATCGGACACCAGCGATCCACTGCCCACCGGACCACCGGTCATGGGCCAGCGCCGTCGGCTCACCCTCAGCGGTACCAGCGGCCAGGTCGCCAAGGGCCGTGAGTTCGCGAAGCAGGTGCTGCGCGACTGGGGCTGGGACGGCACCGAGACCGCCGACGACGCCCTGCTCATCGTCTCCGAGCTGGTGACCAACGCCGGCGTCCACGCGGGCGGCTGCCACCAGCTGCTGCTGGTCGCCGGGGAATCCCTGCGCATCGAGGTGTTCGACGGGGACCCCGAGCCTCCCCGTCCGCGCGAGAGGCACCAGCGGGGGACCCCCGGAGGGCAGGGGCTGTACATCGTGCAGCGCCTCTCCGACCGCTGGGGCACCGTCCCGCACGACACCGGCAAGTCCGTCTTCGCCGAGATCGAAGCGGACCGGCTGGTCACCGGACGGCCCGCGCCCAAGCCGGCGCCGCCGGAGGCCTCCCTCAACTGAGGACGGCCGAGGGCGAGCGGGGACTCCGCCGAGGACGAGCGCGCGCCCACCGGGCGCCGCGCACAGCATCGCCGGGGCCGCCCGCCTCCCTCGGGGGAGCGGGCGGCCCCGGCGTGCCTACCGGGATCAGGCCGTCCGGCGGGCGTCCCGCAGTGCCTGATCGGCCGCTTCGTCCAGGGTGTGGGCGCCGGCCGTGCTCAGGCGCCCGCCGCTGCTCTCCAGGTGTGCGCGGACGAACCACTGGAAGAGCTCCAGCTGCGCCAGCTGGCCGATGAGCATGTCCTGCGTGACCGGGTCCAGCTCATCGGTGGTCTTCATCGCGGCCCGGTGGTCCTCGATGACACCCGCGTAGACCAAGTCCAGCGCGCCGAGGTGGGCGACGGCGTCGGCCCGGCCCACGTCGTAGTCGTCCCAGGTCCGCTCGGCCACCAGTGCGCCCGGGGTGCCGGCGGGGACGCCGCCGAGGGTGGAGATGCGTTCCGCGGTGGTGTCGATCATCTCCCGTACCGCGTCCACCTGGGGGTCCAGCATCTCGTGGACGGCGATGAAGTGGGGTCCCACCACGTTCCAGTGGACGTGCTTGAGCGTCAGCGCCAGGTCGTTGAGCGAGTGCAGCCGCATGCGCAGCACCTCGACGACGCGGACGGCCTCCTCCTTCGACATCCCCGGCACGGTGTAGTGCGGGGTGGGGGTGTGCTCAGCCATGACGAAACTCCGAATCTGTACTGATGGGCGTTGTTCACCGTCTGCCTAGTTTGCCCCGATTCATGCATAGGGCACGCGGTCGCCGCGCGGTGACGGCCGCGAGGGGGTGCAGCGGCGTCGTCGCCGTCGGCTACGCGGCAGCCGTGCTCATCTCCTGACGGCCCGTCGGCACCTCGCGCTCGGCCAGTACCTCGGCCGCGGCCAGGGCGTCCTCGATCGTGGTCGTCGCCGTCGTGACGCAGAGGGTGTACGAGACCTGCTCCAGCTCCTGCCGCGCGGCAGCGGAGTCCTGGCCGGCCAGGGAGGCGTACCGGGCGAGGAGGGAGCGGACGACGATCGGGGACGGCATCAACATGGAAGGTCCTTTCGGGCCGGTTCACGGGACTGATCACCGAGGTGCCCCCGAAAGCCGAAATGATGCGCGGACCCCGTGCGGGCGTACGGGCGCTGTCCCGTGCGGCCGTACGGTGCTCCGGTCGTGCCCGGCCGGCATGCCCTGCGCGTGACCGGGCAGACGCGCCGAGGAGACGCCCCGCTCGCACGCGGGGCGGGCCGCGGCGAACCCGGGGAGGCGGGGTACGTATGGCGACGCGATCCACGAACCGCAGTGGCGAAGAGATGGTCGGAACCCGCCGCCGAGCCGACATCGAACGGGAGTGCAGAAGGCTGGAGCGGACGACTCCCTTCGCCCGCGGCGCCGCCAGCGGATACCTGTGGGCGCTCGGACGGGACCGCGAGGGCCCGGTCACGGGCGTGCACGCCGAAGGTCCGCCCGGCATGGACCTGCTGACCGCGGAGGTGGACGCTGCGGTCGTACGGCTGGAGGAACAGCCGCAGAGCTCCGTGCCGCACGACCACATCCAGGGCGTGCACGACGCCCTCGCCTGGGTCTGCGGCCACACCGAGGCCCGCCCGTCCTGAGTCAACTCATCTGCGTTCAGGGCGCGTTGGGCGCCGCCGCCGGGGTACAAGGGCCCGCATGACATCGAGGCCCCTATGGTTGCGGCGTACGAGGAAGACCGGCGGGACGATCGCCCCGGGCGGAGTGCGCGACCGGCCCCCCGTGCCGTTCGGCCGGCCCCCGGCGTCTCCGGTGGTCCGGGCGCTGGCCATGGCCGGCGCCTTCGCGGCGACCGTACTGTTCAGCGTGGTGCTGGCCCGCCTGACGCTGGAGCCCTCCGCCGCCTCCGTGGCCCTCGTGCACAGCAACGTGCACCCCGGCCGCTCCATCAGCGCCTACCTGGAGGGGGCTTCCGTCCGCGAAGCCGCACGCCAGCTCGGCGGCAACGTGCTGCTCGGCGTGCCGCTCGGGGTACTGCTCCCCGTGCTCGTCCCGCAGGCCCGCGGACTGCTGCGGGTCGCGGTCGTGACGGCGGCCCTGATGACGCTGGTGGAGCTGATCCAGGGCGCGCTGGTGAGCGGGCGTGCGTTCGACGTCGACGACGTCATCCTGAACACGACGGGCGCGCTCCTCGGGTACCTGCTGATCGGACGGCGCCTCGGCCGCGCCGTGCATCCGCGGCGCCGGCACTGGTGGCACCGCAGGCCGCGCCCGGTCGAGGCGGGTACGGGGGAGTGAGGTTCCGGCGGCGACCGGGGGCCCTCACTGCAGCGGGCGGGCCTCCAGGGCCGAAACGGGGTCCTGGTGGCCGCCGGACGGCAGCATCCGCACCTCGCCGCGGTCGCTGATCTCCGCCCGTACGATGCCGGTCCGGTCCTCGTACACGGGGTGGCCGCCCGGTCCCGTCAGCTGGGTCCGGGACACGACCACGGTGTCCGGATCCGCCCCCGGCTCGCCGGGAAGCACCAGTTCGTAGCGCTCGGCGCTCACCTGGGGCCTCCTTCCGTACGGCCCTTCGAGGGCTCCTCCTCCCATGATGGTCGAAGGGGCCGGGCGGCGCGCGAGGGGGCGCCGCCCGGCGCGGGGAGCGCTGTCAGCCCGCGCTGTCAGCCCGCGCGTCCGTACCGCACGTCGGAGGTCCAGATCCGGTCGAGGCGTACCCGGCCCCCCGGCCGGGGGGCGTGCCAGATCTTGCCGCCCCCGGCGTAGATGCCGACGTGCCCCATGGTGGCTCCCCGGGGGAAGAAGACGAGGTCGCCGGGTGCCCGCTGCACGGGTGGGATGTGGCGGGTCTGTTCGTACTGTTGTTCCGCGGTGCGCGGCAGCCGGCGTCCCGCCTTGCGGAACGCGTAGAAGGTCAGTCCCGAGCAGTCGAAGCGTTTGGGCCCCGCGGCGCCGTAGGCGTACGGGGCCCCCCGTTTGGAGGCGGCCACCGCGACGGCTCTTACGCCATGCGATACGGCGGCCTGGGCCGGTGAGGCGCTGCCGGTCACCGTCGAGGCGGCGAGGAACAGGCCGAGGAAGGACAGGGCGAGGACTCGGGGCGAGGCGGCCGGGGGCCTGGGTTCTCCGGGTGAATGCGCGTCTTCCGTTCCGTAGGGGGCCATCGTGATACCTCCGCATTGGGTTGCAGGAACAGCCCCGGTCCGGGGGCTGGTCTTGATTGACATGCGCTTGGCTCTCGACGGCCGACCAGTCTTCCCCCCGATCGGGAGATTTCTGGTGATTTGGCATCCCATGCGGTGTATCGGTTACGTAAAGAGACGGGTCTCCGCTTTCCGGCTACGCAAAGTCACGGCCGCCCGGATGCCGGCGCCTCCTCCCGACGGTGGCCGTGGTCGTCCCCGTCAACTCGAACAGGCGCCGCACCTGCGGCGAACGCACTCCGGTCACGCGCAGGGCCCGGCCGTGGGTGCGGGCGTGCCGCTCCGCGGCGAGCAGCACGTTCAACCCCGAGCAGTCGCAGAAGGAGACCCCGCTGAGATCGGCCTCGACCCGCGTCACACCGTCGCAGAGCGCCGCCCGGAGTGCCTCGGCCAGCAGCGGAGCGGTCGCGATGTCGATCTCCCCCGTGACCGACACGGTGGTGCGGCCGTCGCGGCGGCTCGTGGTGACGGCCGCCGCGAGCTCCTGCGGCGTCGGACCGGGCTCGTACGGACGCGTGGACATCCCTCGCTCCTTCCTCCTCACCGCGGGTCGGGGGCTGTGCCCCTCAGGTCTCGCGGCGCTGGGTGTCGCTGTCCTGGCGCAGCCGGTGCGTGTGGCGGGTCATCTCGTCGATGCGCTCGGCGAGTTCGGAGTGTTCGGGGCGCAGGTGGCGCCGGGTGTCGGTGAGGGGGCGGACGAGGTGCGACGCGTCGTCGCGGGCGAGTGCCCGGTTGAGCTCGCCCAGCTGCCGGTCCGCGCTGGCGGGCAGGTCGGTCAGGGCGGTGACCTGCCCGGCGAGCCGGCGCAGGCCCGCGGCGTTGTCCCGGGCCCATGCGGTGACGGTGCGATCGGCCGCCCGCCGGTCGCGCACCGCCTGTACCCGCTGCTCACCGGTGACCCCCGCCTCGCCGGGGCGCTGGCGCAGGTAGCGCCGCTCGGCGGCCTGGCGGCTGGCCACGCCGAGGGGCCCGGCCAGGTCCGCCCAGCTGGCGCCGGCTTCCCGGGCGGTTTCGATCAGGCCGGTCTCCCAGCCGGCCAGCTGCTCCCGTACCTGGCGCAGCAACAGGAGGGAGGCCAGGGCCGGGTGGGGTCCGTCCGTGGTCCCGGAGGGGGCGCCGCCCGGCTCCCCGCCGTCGGTTCTCTGGGCCTCCCGGACGGCCCGGTCGATGGTTTCCAGGGCCGCTGCCGCGGCGAGGAACGAGGCCGGGCCCGTCCCCGCTCGGGGCTCGGGCTGCGCGGATGCGGTCATGAGGCACTCTCCGGGGGTCTCGTCGTCGTCATCCTCCAGATGACGTCTGACTTGTCATCGTCTGGACGACATGTTACAACGGAAGCACGTTGAAGCGCATTGGCAGTTCCTGCCTGAACCGACTGGAGGTGTTTCGCGATGTTGATGCGCACCGACCCGTTCCGCGAGCTCGACCGGCTCACCCAGCAGCTGATGGGCACGACCGGCACCTGGTCGAAGCCGTCCGTGATGCCGATGGACGCCTACCGCGAGGGCGAGGAGTACGTGATCGCCTTCGACGTCCCGGGTGTCGCCGCGGACGCGTTCGACATCGACGTCGAGCGGAACATGCTGACCGTCAAGGCCGAGCGCCGGCCGACGGTGAGGGGCGAGGACGTGCAGATGGAACTCTCCGAGCGTCCCCTCGGCGTGTTCTCCCGGCAGGTCATGCTCGCCGACACCCTGGACACCGAGAACATCAAGGCCGACTACGACGCGGGTGTCCTGACCCTGCGCATCCCGATCGCCGAGCGCGCCAAGCCGCGCAAGATCACCATCAGTGCCGCCGACGGCGGCCGCAAGGAGATCTCCGGCTGAGTGGCCCCTCGGCCACCCGGGCGGCGGAGGACGGGCCGCTCACTCCCCCCGGCAGTCCCGTCCTCCGCGCCACCCCGAGCTGTTCCCTGGCGGCGCCCGTCGCCCGCGGGCGCGCGTACCGTCCCCGCCGGCACACCGAGGAGGACAGGTCCCATGGCCTTGCGTTGGGAGGCGTTCCTCGACCAGGTCCAGGAACGCGGCGAATACGACACCCCTGAGGAAGCCGACCGTGCGGCCCGGGTCGTCCTGGCCCTGCTCGGCGCCCACATCGTCGGCTCCGAGCGGGCCGAACTGGCGGCCCGTCTGCCCGAGACGTACTCCCTGATCCTCCTCAACCCGCTCCAGGCGATGGAGCCGCTCTCGCCGGAGCGCTTCGTCCGCGCCACGGCGGCGTGGATCGAGGGGGCCTCGCAGGCGACGGCGGCCTGGGACGTCGGCGCCGTGCTCAGCGTCGCCGCCGACGCGGCCGGCCGGGACCTCATCCGTCGGATCCTGCTCCAGCTGCCACCCGGCTACGACCTCCTCTTCGGGCACCCACAGGCCGCCTGAACGTCCGCCTGAAAGTCCGCTTGAACGTCAACCACCCCCGACCCGTCGATCAGAAAGGCGCACAGCATCCATGTTCCACCGGCCTGAACAGCTCCAGCAGGCGCCGGAGATGACCTACGACCAGATGGTGGAGAAGGTGCGTTACGAAGGCGCGTACCCCACCCGGGAGCGGGCCGAGGACGCCGTCCGCCGCGTCATGTCGGCACTCGGCCGCCAGATCACGGGCGACGAACGCGTGGGCCTGGCCGCCCGCCTGCCCGTCGAAGCCGCCCTCGCCTTCACCGCCCAGGTTCCCGATCCGCGGCCGCTCACCGGATGGGCGTTCGTCAAGGAGCTCGCGAGCCAGGCCGGCGGTACTCCCGCCACCGCCCGCTGGGAAGCCGGCGCGGTCCTCACCGTCGTCGCCGCCCTCGCCGGGCCCGACCTCCTCGCCCGTGTCCTGTCCGGCCTGCCCGACGGCTGGGCGCTCCTCTTCGGCCAGGCCCAGCTGCTCACCCCGCAGCCCGCCCGCAGCGCGGCCTGACACCGGCGGCGACGACCGGAAATCCGGGGGCGGCCGCTGCCGCCCCCGTCCGCTGCTCCGCGACGATCGGGGGGTGCCCGTCGGGCCAACCTCCGTGACCGTCCTGACCGTCCTGACCGTCCTGACCGTCCCCCTCTGGGATCACGCCGGACGCACGTGGGCGAGGAGGCGGAGCGGCCCGGACCGTCATCGGCTTCCCGGCCGCCGTCCGCGGCCCTCCCCGACGCTCCGCGATGACGACGGGCTCTTGTGCGCCGGCGCCCTGGGCCGTCTCATCCGGATCGCGCCTGACCCGCGCCGCCCGGCACCGCACCCCGCAGCGTTGTCGGGGCGCCGTGCTGCCGGGCGCGGGTCGTTCGGCCCCGTCTTCGCCCTTTCCCCGCTGCTCATGCGGCTTTCCGGCCGGGCCGCCCCTGGGTGCTGTTGATGCCGGGGGTCTTCGCGGCGGCCGCCCGGAGGGGCGCGCGGCGCCGTCGCCTACGCGGTCTTCCGCCGCTTCTTCGCCGCGGACCTGGACGCGCCCGGCGGAGCCGGCCCGAGACGGCCGAGCAGTCCGGCTCCCCTGGTTCGCACGGGTGACCGTCACCTCCGTCCTCGTCGGCTCCGCCGGTGGGCATCGAACCGGCCCGGGCTGATGCGGCCGGCCCCGAGGAGGGCCGCCCGACGGGTCGCCCGCTCGCCGGACCACGCCTGGCCGCGCTCCGCGGCCCCGTCCTTCCCGGCCTTCGTGCGCATGCCCGCGTCGGGGTCCACGCAGTGGTCGGGCCACGGGTTCGGCGATGCCCCGGGCTGCGCCCTGCCCGGCGGTACGGGGGGCCGCCCGACTGCTCGGCTCCGCCGCGCTCGCCGCGCTGCGGGCTCCGCCGCGCTGCCGGGCCGACCTGCCCAGAAGCTGCCGGCCGTCCTGGCTCTCGTTCCGTCGGCCGAGCCCGCCGGGGCCCGGCGCGGTGCCGGCCGTACTCGTCGGGTGAACATCCGCCCCGTCCTCACCTGCGCCGGGGTCGCCGGCCACCTTGCAGTGGCGGTGGATCGCCGACGGACACGACTTCGGAACGTCCTGCGCCGGGTCACAACTGCCGCTCTTTGCCCTGGCGTTACCGAGCACACTCACCCGTTGTGTTTACCGCCGTGATTTTCGGTTACAGGATGTAGTGACAGACAGGCAGTGAAAGACCGTCAGTACCCGACGGAAGGCAGGAACATGAACCTCGTTGCCGGGCTCATCCTCGTCCCGGTCCTCGCCCTCATCGCCCTCCTGGTCGTGGCCCCTTCGGCCCCCTCGCGGCGCAACCCCTTTCCGGACCGCCGACGTTCCGGCGCCCACCGGCTGAAGACCGTTCCCCAGCAGCGCGGCGCGGGCCGCTTCCACACCCCGCAGTGACCCGCACCGGGGCACCTTACTCCCCCAACCCCCTCGTGGGGGAGGGGGAGTTTTCATAACCGGACGGCGTTCCAAGCGTCTCGTCCCACTCCCTTGACGCGATCGAAGAGCCCTCACATACTGGCGGCCAAATCGATTTGGCTCCGTCATCACGACCCCCGTCCCGGGTCGTGGGACCAGCCATATCCGGAACGAGCCGAACGGAGCTCGAACGTGCCCGGTTTCCGCATCGCGAACCGCCGTCCCGTACCACCGCAACCTCACTCCGACACCCAGCCGGACCCGGCGTCCCGGCTGCACACGCAGCCCCACCACGACGAGGCGCTCCCGGACGACCAGCCCCACCCCGTGGACCAGACCCGCCCGACGGGCAGGATCCTGCTCTTCGGCATCCAGCACGTCCTGGTGATGGCCGCGACCCCCATCTCGGCGATCTTCCTGATGAGCGCGACGCTCGGGCTCGACTCCCGCCTGACGGTCAAACTGCTCTCCGCCGCCTTCGTCCTGTCGGGTATCGGCTCGCTCATCCAGTCCCTCGGCCCCTGGAAGATCGGGCCCCGGCTGCCGTTCGTCATGCTCCCCGGCGGCGCGCCGCTCATCCTGTTCCTCGCCATCGCCCAACAGCACGGCCTGCGCACCGCCACCGGCGCCGTGATCCTCACGGCCGCCTTCTACTTCGTGGTGCTGCCGGTCTTCTCCCGGCTCCTCGCCTTCTTCCCCACGCTCGTCATCGGAACGATGATCGTCATCGTCGGGGTGAACCTGGTGAAGGTCGGCGCGGTCCTGGTCACGGGCCGGCCCGGTGAGCCGGGCTTCGCCGATCCCACCCACCTCCTGCTTGGCCTGGCCACCATCGGCTTCACCGTCGCCTTCTACCGGCTCTTCACCGGCGTCCTGCGCCAGCTCGCCGTCATGCTCGGCCTGATCGCCGGCACCGTCCTCGCACTGGCCCTCGGAGCCGCCGACTTCGGGCCGGCCCTCCACGGCCCCCTGCTGGGCGCTCCCGAGCTGCTGCCGTTCGGCTCCCCGCAGTTCAACCTGGTCGCCGCGCTCCCGCTGATGCTCTACAGCCTCGCCTCGATGGCGGAGGCCACCGGCCAGACCGTCATCAACGCGGAGGCGGTCGGCAAGGCCATCGACCGCCGCACCGACGTACCCAAGACCATCCGCGGCGACGCGGCCGTCTCCTTCCTCGGCGGGTTCTTCGGGCTTCCGCTGATGGTGACGAGCGGCGAGAACATCGGCATCGTCCGCGTCACCGGCGTCCGGAGCCGCTTCGTCACCGCCGCCGCCGGCGTGGTGCTCATCTGCATCGGGTTCCTCGCTCCCGTGACGCGAGCGATCAGCGTGGTCCCCGCGGCGGTCGTCGGCGGTACGGCCATGGTCGTCTTCGCCGTGATCACGGTCCTCGGCATCCAGATGCTCGGCCGCGCCGCACTCGACCGGCACACCAACACCTTCATCTGCGCCGTGTCCCTCGCCCTCGGGCTGCTGCCCATCCTGGTCCCGGGCGTGTACGGGAGCCTGCCGTCGGGCCCGCGGATCCTCCTCGAAAGCGGCGTGGCCGTCGGGGCGTTCACCGCCGCCCTCCTCAACGTCCTCTTCCACCACCCGCGGCTGCGCCGCTCCCCGGCCGGGGTCCCCGAGCCCGCCCCACGCACCTGAACCGCGCCCACCGGAAAGAGAACCATGAACGACGTGTCCCCCGACCACCTCACCGGCACCGGCCCCCGGCTGCTCGTGCCCGACGTGGTCTTCACCCCCGACGGGCCGCTCGAATCGCATGCGGTCGTCGTGGCCGACGGATCTTTCGGCGCCATCGGCCCCGCCCGCGAACTGGAGCGTCTGCACCCGCGGTTGACACCGGTGCGGCTGCCGGGCCACGCGCTGGTGCCCGGCTTCGTCGACAGCCACCACCACCTCACCCAGAGCTTCGGCGCGGCGCTCGCGTTCGGCGAACCCTCCGAGATATTCCGCCGGGTGTGGGCGCCCCTGGAGGGCGCGCTGGACGAGGAGTCCGCGTACGTGGCGGCGAAGCTGGCCGCGCTGGAGTCCCTGCGCGGTGGTTTCACCACCGTCGCGGACGCGGGCACCCGCGCTGCCGTCGAGGCCGATGTCGTCGCCACCGCCGCGCGCGACGCAGGGATCCGCTGCGTACTGGGACTGCTGTGCAACGACGCCCCGGGCGGGGACTCCGCGGACGTCATGGCCCGGGCGCACAAGCACCTGGCCCGCTACGACACCGACGACCTGATCCACCCGTCCCTCGCCGTCTCCATCCCCGAGGCCGCGACCGCCCGCACCCTGAGGGAGAGCGCCCGCCTCGCCGCCGAAGCGGGAGCCGTCGTACAGATCCACGTCAACGAGCACCTCGTCGCCGTCGAACGCTCCCTCGTCCGGCACGGCATGCGCCCCCTGGAGCACCTGCACCACGTGGGCGCCCTCGGGCCGCAGTTGGTGGCCGCCCACGCCACGCTGCTCACCCCGGCGGAACTCACCCTCCTCGCCGACAGCGGCGCGGCCGTCAGCTACAACCCCGTCGCCAGTGCCTGGAAGGGCAACGCCGTCGCCGCCGCGGCGCTCATGGCCGAGCGCGGCATCCGTTTCGGGCTCGGCACCGACGGCACCCGCGGCGACGCCTTCCGGCTCGCCGACGCCGCGGAGTCCGCCCAGCGCCTCGCCTACGGACTCGCCTCCGGCGACTCCTCCTGCGGAGCGGGCTGGACCTGGCTGGAGCACGGCGCCCGCGGCGGCGCCGACGCGCTCGGTCTCGGCTCCTTCACCGGAACCGTCACCGAGGGGGCCGCCGCAGATTTCCTGCTCGTCGACACGGCGACCCCGGAGATGCGGCTGACCTGGGACCTGCCGTGGGAGCTGGTGCGGCGCGGCAACCGGGACCAGATCAGCGCCGTGTTCGTCGGCGGCCGGCTACGGCTGTGGCAGGGCTGGCCCACCGACTGGGACGGTCCGGCGCTGGTGCGGCAGGCGGCCGAGCTCTCCCGTTCCGTGCTGGGGCGCGCCGCCGTCACCCGGGTCCACCCCACCTCCACGGCCGCGCGCGCCGACCGCCACCGCGGACGGAGCGTGGCCCGGTGACCTCGCAGACCTTCGCCCTGCTCGCGGTGACGGTCACGCTGGCCGCCTTCGTGCAGGGGACCAGCGGGCTCGGGTTCGCGCTGATCGTCGCCCCGGTGGCGGGCCTGCTGGATCCGGCGCTGCTGCCCGTGTTCGTCCTCGCGTCGATGATCCCGCTCAACGCGTACGTGGCCTGGCGCGAGCGGGGCAGCCTGGACCTGCGCGGCGCCGGCTGGATCACCGGGGCGCGGCTCGCCGCCACCCCCCTCGGCCTCGCCCTCCTGTGGGCCATCCCCGACGGCCGGCTCGGGCTGTTCGTCGGGGCGGCCACGGTCCTGGCGGCGCTGGTCAGCCTGGCCGCACCTGCCTTCACCCCCGGCCGGGGCGCGTACCTGGGGGCGGGCCTGGTCACGGGCCTCACGGAAACCGCGACGGGTGTGGGCGGCCCGCCGCTCGCGCTGGTCTACCAGCACCGGCCGCCCGCGGAGCTGCGGGCCACGATCGCGGTGTGCTTCCTGGTCGGCGAAGTGGCCTCCCTCGCCCTGCTGTTCGCGACCGGCGAGGGCGAACCGGGCCAACTGGCCCCGGCGTTGCTGCTGCTGCCCGCACTCGCGGTGGGGGCCTGGCTCAGCCGCCTGGTGCACCACCGCCTGGACGCCCGCCGGATGCGCCTGTTCGTCCTCGGCTTCGCCCTGGTGTCCGGGGTGGTGCTCATGCTGGGCTAGGACGCGGGGCCGCCGCGCAGGGACGACGCGCGGGCGATCAGGCGGGGCTCGGGCGCCGTGGCGACGGGCGGGGTGTCCTGCCCGCGCAGCCGGCCGAGCAGCAGTTCCACGGCCTCGGAAGCGGCGTGGTCCAGGTGCAGGTCGACCGCCGTGAGCGGGGGCTCGCAGGTCCGGGCCCGCAGTCCGTCGTAGCGGGTGACGACCGCGACGTCCTGCGGGATCCGCCGGCCGCTGTCCAGGATCGCCCGGACCGCTCCGACGGCGAAGGTGTCCACCAGGGCGCAGACGGCGTCGATGCGGGGGTGGGCGGCGAGCAGCGCCGCGCAGGCGTCGTACCCGGCCTGTTCACCCCCCTCCTCGGGGGCGGCCGCCACCATCGGGTCCCAGCCGTGCCGCGCCGCCGCCCGCTCGTACACGGTCCGGGCGTCGACCCCGGAGTGCCGCGCGCCGTCACCGACGATCAGCGCGGGCCGGACCGCGCCCTGCTCCCGCAGGTGTCCGAGCAGCAGTTCGGCGACCGGAGCCCCGCGCAGGTCGACGTACGGGGCGGCGTCGGCGGGGGAGACCGGCCGTCCGAGCGCCACGTAGGGCAGCCCCCGCTCGCGCAGCTGCGCCACCGCGACGTCGTCGGTGTCCGGCTCCACGACGATGGCCCCGTCGATGTCCACCGAGTACAGGGGGGACCCCGTACGGACCGGCGGGACGAGCACGAGTGCGTAGCCGTGCACGAGCGCGCGTTCCGCCGCGGCGGCGGCGACCTCCATGTAGAAGCCGAGCCGTGACGGTCCGCCCGCCACGGCGAACGGCATCGACGACGCCAGGGCGATGGCCTTGGCCTCCCCCCGGCGCAGCCGCTGCGCCCGCAGGTTCGGCCGGTAGCCGAGCTCGGCGGCGATCGCCTTGATGCGCTCCCGGGTGCGGGGGTCGACCTTGCCGATCCCGTTCAGGGCGTGGGAGACGGTCGTCGGTGACACCGACGCGGCCCGGGCCACGTCGGCGATCGTCGGCGGCCGGGCACCGGTACCGGAAGGGGACATCTGGGGTAACGCTCCTCGCGCCGCGCTGGGGTGACCTCCGCATCTTCCCCGACCGGCGGCGCCGCCGGAAGACGCGCCCGTGTGTTCAGGCGCGCGCGAGGACCGCGACGGCGTTGTGGCCGCCGAAACCGAAGGAGTTGCTCACCGCGATCTCACCGGCCTGCCCGCGTGGTGAGCCCGCCACGACGTCGATCTCCATCCCGGCGCCGGGCTCGCTCAGCCCGGCCGTCGGCGGAACCGTGTCCTCGGCCAGCGCCAGGACGGTCAGCGCCGCCTCGATGGCTCCCGCCGCGCCCAGCGTGTGCCCCAGGGCCCCCTTGGCCGAGGTGACCGGCGGCCGGTGCGGGAACACGCGCCGCAGGACACCGGCTTCGATGGCGTCGTTCTGCCGTGTGGCGGTGCCGTGGGCGTTGACGTGGCCGACGTCCCCCGGCGCCACGCCGGCGTCGGCGAGCGCGGCGCGGACGGCCTGCTCCGCGCCCCGCCCCTCGGGGTGCGGGGCCACCAGGTGGTGCGCGTCGGTGGAGGCCGCGTACCCGATGAGCCGCGCCAGTGGCCGTGCCGCCCGGGCCGCCGCGTGTGCGGGCCGCTCCAGTACCAGGGCGCCGGCGCCCTCCGCGATGACGAAGCCGTCGCGGGTGGTGTCGAAGGGCCGCGAGCCCGTGCCCGACAGGGCGCCCATCTGGGTGAAGCCGGCCACCATCAGCCGGGTGATGGCCGACTCCGCGCCGCACACGAGGGCGATGTCGCACTGCCCGGTCGCCATCAGGTCCCGGGCGAGGCCGAGTGCGGTGGTGCCCGAGGCGCAGGCCGTGGAGGTGGAGAGGGCGGGACCGGTCGTCCCGAAGCGCAGCGCGATGTTGGCGCACGCCATGTTGATCAGATAGCCGGTGAGGAAGTAGGGCGAGACGAACTCCGGCCCCCGGTCGGCCAGCCGGGCCAGCGCCTGTTCCTGGGTCAGAAGGCCGCCCATGCCACCGCCCGTGACGACGGCGACCCGGCCGGCGTCCCACTGCTCCGGGTCGAGTCCGGCCTGGTCGAGCGCCTGGGCGACCGCCGCCAGGGCGAGGCGGTCGACCCGGTCCAGGCGCCCCGAGCCGCGACGGCGCAGGACGGGGTGGTCCAGTTCCGGCACGCGGCAGCTGAGGGAGACCGGCAGACCGGCCAGCGCGGGGTCGGGTGCGCAGGTGCGGCGGCCGTCGAGGACCGCCGACCAGGTGGTCTCCAGGTCACAGCCGCCCGGCGTGACCAGGCCGATCCCGGTGACGACGGCCGGGGGGCGTCGGTTCAACGGCCCGTGCAGCGCGCACCGACGGCTTCGGCGAACCCCGCGAGCGTCGTCCCGCGCAGTTCTTCCTCCTCGACCTTGACGCCCAGCATCTCGTGCACGGCGATGGCCATCTCGACCACCATGAGCGAGTCGGCCAGCAGTTCGCGCATCGGCGCGTCCGCCCGTACCTCGTCGGCGGGGACCTCGAACTTCTCGATGAGCAGTTCACTGATCGCGTGGAGGACGGATTCCTGCGCGGAAATGGTCACGGCATCTCTCATTTGCGGTTTCGCGGCCCTTTGCAGCATGGTGGCGCAAACGGCCGGCGGTCGAAGGCGAACGGAAAATCGATTTCCCCGGCGCGGTGGGGCCGGGGTTTCGTGCCCACATAAGTACCACGGCCGCCGAATTACTCAAAACCTGTCCGCAATGGGCCTCCCAGTGACGCCTGACGGGCAAGTGAGGATCATTCATGTCGGAAATTCTTGTCGATTCGACCGTTGACCCGGTCGACCAGATCGTCGGCCCGGTCGATGTGGCCGACGTCCTCGACGTCGCCGGGACGGAGCTCCGAAACCTCAAGCGGTTGCTGGGCAAGGCGGGGGAGAGCGCCTGGGACCGGCTCCTCGACTGGCTCGTGGACGAATACTTCCGGCTGGAGGTGACGGGCTGGGAAAACATTCCCGCCGAAGGGCCCGCCGTCCTCGTCGCCAATCATTCGGGTGCCTGGGGGCTCGACGCATTCGTCCTCCAGAAGGTTCTCGTGCGGCGTCTCGACCGGCCGCTGCACGTGCCCGCCGCCCCCTTCGTCTTCCGGGTGCCGGTCATCGGATCGTACGCGCGCAAGAAGGGGGCCATTCCGCTCGATCCGACGCTGGGATGGGAACGCCTGGCCGCCGGAGAACTCGTAGGAGTGTTTCCCGAGGGGATCGCCGGACTGGAAAAGCCTTTCGAGGAGCGCTACCGGCTGCGTCCGTTCAGCCCCGGCTTCGCCGTCACCGCAGTGCGGACCGGCGCCCCCGTCGTCCCGGTCTCCGTCGTCGGCGCCGAGGAGGCGTGCCCCAGGCTGGGTGAGGTACCGGCCCTGGCGCGCCTCCTCGACCTCCCCTACTTCCCCCTCACGCCGCTCTTCCCGCTGCCGTCGAAGTGGCTGGTCACCATCGGGGAGCCGATCCCGGTGCCGCCGCGGCCCGGGTCCCTCGCCGAGCGCTCGGCCGCCGCCCGCCGGCTCTGCGCCGAGAGCCAGGCCGCCGTGCAGGAGCTGGTGGACCGGGAACGCGGCAGGCGCGAGACGCCCTTCTGGTGAGCCGTCCGGGCAGGGGGGACGGCTCACCCGTCGTCGGTCACCGCCCGGACGTCGGGCCAGACCAGGGTGGTCGACCCCCAGGCCAGCCCCGCCCCGTACGCGGTCAGTGCCACCCGCATCCCGGGCCGCAGCCTCCCGGCGGCGGCCGCCTGGGCCAGCAGGACGGGCACCGAGGCCGTGGCCGTGTTCCCGTACGCCTCGATGTGCGACAGCACCCGCCCGGACTCCAGGCCCAGTTCGGCGGCGAGGCCGTCCAGGATCCGCTGGTTGGCCTGGTGGGCGACCACCGCGTCCAGCTCGTCGAGCGACCACCCGGCCCCCAGTACGGCCCGCGTCAGCGAATCGCACATGCCGACCACCGCCTGCTTGCGCACGGCCGGCCCGTCCATCCGGAAGTACGGCGAGAACCGCGCCTCCGGCGCCGCCAGGATGCGCTTGCGTGCCCGCGCCCCTCCTCCGGGCACTTCCAGCAGGTCGGCCTGCGCACCGTCGCTGCCCAGGTCGAACGGCCCGAGGGCCCCCGGCTCGCCGGCGTCGCCGGCCCGCAGCACCACCGCCCCCGCGCCGTCGCCGAAGATGGCCGCCATCAGCCAGTCGTCCGGGTCGACGAAGGCACTGAACACGTCCGACGCCACCAGCAGCACGCTGTCGAGGACCCCCGAGGTGATCAGCGACGAAGCGACGCCCAGGCCGTACACGAACCCGCTGCACCCCGAGGCCAGATCGAACGCCGGGACCGTCCCGCACCCCAGCCGCGCGGCCACCTCCGGCGCCCCGGCCGGCACCAGCCGGTCCGGCGAGATGGTGGTCAGGACCACCGCGTCGGCCCCCGGGGCCCCGGCGGCCTCCAGCGCGCCCCGGCCGGCCCGTACCGCGAGTTCGACCGTGGCCTCCCCGTCGGCGACGCGACGGCTCCCCACCCCGATCCGGGAGCGGATCCACTCGTCGCCGACGGGCCGGTTCCCGCACAGCTCGGCGTTGGTGAGGGCGCGCGGCGGCACGTAGGAACCCAGTCCCGTCACCACCGCGCCCCGGCGGGACTCCGCTGAGCGGCCCGGCATCAGCCGGCCAGCCGCTTCGCTGCCCGCCGCACGTCCCCGGCGGCCTTCGCACACCGCTCGGCGTGCCCGAGGAGGGTCATGCGGAACCGCTCGCCCGCCTCGTCGGTGTCCCAGCCGCTGTGCCCGGCGCAGGCGGCGAGGCTCTCCGCGTGGCGCTCGAGCCGGTCCGCGCTGGCGTGGGCCAGCGCCCCGTACGCCGCCGGCGCGAAGCCGTGCACCCGGACCGGCAGCGCCGCCGGCAGGCCGACCGTCACCCGGCCGTCCGGGATCAGGCCGCCGGCCTCGCGGAAGGCCACGAGCAGCGTGTCCGGGTCCAGCGCGTCCGGCAGCCGGTCCGCGCTGAACGACGGCGAGATCAGCACGGGGTGCACCGCCGCCGTGACGCGGCGCACGACCTCCTCGGCGACGTGCTCCGCGAAGCGCGCCGCGGCGCAGCCGTCCGGGTGCGCCGCGGCGCACCCGGACGGCGCCCCGCACAGCGCGGACGGCCCCTGCCCCGGGCGGTCCTCCCCGGGCGCCCAGCCCGGCGCCCACAGGATCTCCGTCCCGTGTTCGACCGCGAGGTCCTCCCACACGAAGGCGCCCTCCACCGGGTACACGGCCGCGCCGACGGCCGGGTAGCGGCGCAGGGCCTCGCCCACCGCCTCACCGGCTCCGGCCACCGAGCCCACCGCGAGCAGGGCCAGCGCCTGCAGCGCGGACCCGGCCACGGCCCCTTCGACCACGGCGAGCGCGTGCGTGACGGCCGGGCCCGCCGCCTCGGGCGCGGCGCCGTCCGCCAGCAGCCACCCGGCCAGCGAAGCGGGGTCCGGATCGGCCAGGTAGGGGGCCAGCCGCCGCTCCAGCGCCGCGCTGCGAACCCGGTGGGACCGGCTGCCCGACTCCGCCGCCGCCCGCGCGGCCACCTCGCTCAGCAGCGTGTCCTCGGCCGCCGCCGCGCCCACCACGACGCGCCGGGCGACCCGGGCCGCGCCGCGCCGCCACGTGTCCCGGTCGAGCGTGCCGTCCCCGCGCCGGGCCGCGATCACCGCGTCCACGTCCTCGGCCGCCAGGGCGGCCCACTGCCCCCGCGCCACCGGCACCTCCCGCTCCAGGGGCACGTGCGGGGAGAGCCCGTACCGCAGGCCGCCCGGCGTCAGACCGCTGGGGGCACCGAGCACCCCCGCCTCCTGCGCCGCGGCGAGGAGGCTCGCGGCGTCAGCGCCCGACGGCGGTACGAGGAAGGTCCCGAACGCGGTGCGCAGGCGTACCGGCCTCCCGGAGCGGGTACGCCGCAGGTGCGCCAGCAGGCCGCCGCGCACCCCGTCGCGCGTGAGCGCGTCCAGCCCCAGCGCGCGGGCCGGGGCGTCCGTCCACGGTAGCCGGTGGGCGAACATGGCCGCGCTGAACACGGCGTTCTCCAGCGGCCAGGCCGTCGCCGGCCGTCGCGCCGTGGTGGCCGGGCTCTCGGCAGTGGTCATCGGTCGGTCTCCCTCGTGGTCGCTGTGGTCGGTGCGGTCGCCGTGGTCACTTGTCACGGAGCATGTAGGGCTGGTTCCCGACGACTTCGCCGTCGTAGGCCGTGATCAGCTTGTTGACCTGGTCCCGGTAGGTGGTCAACTCCCCGCGCAGAGTGTCCGAGTACGCCTGCGGGGCGTGCGACAGCGGGTAGTCGTACGACTCGTCGAGCCAGGACAGTTCGACCCAGCTGTCGGGGATGTCGTTGGGCGAGGCCGGGCCGCGCCCGTCCAGCATGGGGATCACGTCGTGCTTGTTGACGAGGCTGATCACCTGGGTGGTGTGGTCGGCGGGCCGCTTGCTGTCGATCGGGGAACCCACCGTGATCACGTGCGTGATGCGGTAGGTCGACGCGACGTCCACGTCCATCGCGAGGTTCATCGCGGTCAGCCCGCCCAGACTGTGGCCGACGATCATGAGTTCCGACCCGGCGGGCAGTCCCGAGCGCAGCAACAGCTGCTTCACCGCCCGGGTGTACGTCGTGTCGGTGCGCAGCAGTCCGTCGAACGCGCCGACGAGGTCCTGCGGGGTGCTGTTGCTCAGCAGACCGAAGCTGGTCCCGGGCAGCAGCAGGACGTACCGCTGCTGCCCGTCGGTGCAGGCCACGCGGCGCAACAGGACCAGCCCGTGGTTGCCCAGGGCGCCGATGTCGCCCACGTAACTGACGATGTCGTTGCGGGAGGTGCCCAGCACCTTCTCCAGGATGGAGTCCGCGTCGGCCCGCTCCGCCCGGCCGGGTCCCGGGTTGAGGCGGCCCAGCAGCGAACTCGGCAGCCCCAGGAAGGGATCGGTGGTGGGCACGCCGCCGGCGAGCGTCACCCACGAGAAATCGTCGTTGACGGGGTTCTCGTCGAGCAGCCCCGACAGGGCCAGCAACTCCATGATGACGGGGGACACCGTGGTCAGCGCGCGGGTCACGCCGAGCCGCTCCACCAGCGCGTACATCGCCCGCAGCGCCTCCAGCCGGTTCCCGCCGACCATCGCGTCCGTCAGCCGCCTGGCCAGGGGTGAGTCCAGGTTCGGGTGCTCGACCGCGACGGCGCGGATGCGCATCGCGAACGCGTCCACCGCCATGGCCACCTTCGCGGGACGGCGGTACGTCACGCTCCCCGCCATCCGCGCCAGTTCGCCGAGGAGGCCCCCGTTCGCCCCGAAGCCGAGCCCCGCCGGGCTGGTGAGCGCCTGCACGCAGGAGACCGCCGTGCCCAGCGCCCAGCCGGGGCGGCGCAGCGCGTCCAGCACGAAACGCCCACTGGAGAGCGCTCCCGTCAGCTCCGCGCCGGCCTGCTTGGCCGTGAGCGCCGCGTCCGCCAGCAGGATCGACGCCGCGATGAGCAGTTCCGCGTCGGTCCGCTCCGGAGCACTCGCCCCGGCGCCCTGCGGCCCCTGCTGTGCGGGGACATGCCGAGTCGTCCCGTCGACCACCTGAGTCACCGCTGTGCTCCCTTACGTCCCTGTGCGACGGCTGCGTCCCTGTGCGACGGCCGCGCCGCCTCGCCCGCTGTTCGCGCAGGCATGGTGGCACCGAAAGTGATCGCCCGGACGCGGCCCTCGCGCCGTCCCACCACCCCCGCGCGCCGGGCGCGCCGGGCGGACCCCGGTCCCGTGCGGCCGTGGCGCCCGGCCCCGGGTGCGGGAACTGGGCGCCCCCGGTGGGGTGAACGCGCGGCCCTCGTGTTGACAGCGGCCCGGTCGACACCCCGCAGGGCCGGAGGGACGATGGAAGGGGCGGAGCCCGCGGGCCGCGCGTGGCCGGCCCCTCCCCGCTCCCGCACGTCTCTTTCCCGGAAGGGGAGTACCACCATGCACCGACACACCCGACGCACCGTGATCACCGCGCTGCTCGCGTCGTCCTTCGCGCTGTCCGGCGCGGTCGCCCTGGCCCCGTCGGCCGGGGCCGCCGTACCCACCGCGAGCTGTACGGTCACCCCGAACGCGAACGGCACCTCGGTCACCATCAAGGGCGAGGGGTTCACGGCGCCGCGCAACCTCAACGACGGCGAGAGCACCGTGCCGCTGAACGTCGACGCGAGCGGCAACTTCCAGGTCACGCGCTTCCAGAAGAACGTCGACTACACCGTCCTCGCCGTCAAGGAAGACCAGAACTTCACCTTCGTCAACTGCAAGGTCGTCAAGGCCGACGACTCCACCGGCACCACGACCGGCAACAACAAGATGGACTACAAGCGCGGTTTCGGCGACGGCTACCGAGCGGGCCGTTCCGCGGGGCAGAAGAGCTGTGACCAGACGCCCACGCCGGACAAGAGCGGCCAGCAGCACTCCGACACCTACTGGAAGGGATGGCAGAGTGGCGCCGACGCGGGCTTCAAGAAGACCTGCAACTCGCACAACGGCGGCTGACCGTCCTTGAGGCGGGACTCACCCGGTCCTCCATCCCCCCTCCGGTGCGCCCCGAGCCGCCGCTGCCATCGTCAGGGCATCAGCGAGCAACGGAGGGCGCCCGATGAAGGCACAGTCGACGCCGGGGGCCGTCAAGGCCTCCGACGGGTCCCTCGCCCTGGTCACCGGGGCGACCAGTGGTATCGGCCTGGCCGTCGCGCGCGACCTGGGCGCCCGGGGCCACCGGGTGTTCATCTGCGCACGCACGGAGACGGACGTCAAGCAGACGGTCGAGGACCTGCGGGCCGACGGCATGGAGGTCGAGGGGGCCGCCGCCGACGTACGCAACCGGGCAGAGGTCAAAGGGCTCGTGGCGGCAGCCGTCGCGACCTTCGACAGACCCGTCAGGATCCTGGTCAACAACGCCGGCCGCAGCGGCGGCGGCGCCACCGCCGACCTCACCGACGAACTGTGGGAAGAGGTCATCGACACCAACTTGAACAGCGTCTTCCTGGTCACCCGGGAAGCGCTGACCAACGGCGGCCTCGCCGCCGCCGGCCGCGGCCGGATCGTCAACATCGCCTCCACGGCGGGCAAGCAGGGGGTGCTCCTCGGCGCCCCCTACTCGGCGTCCAAGCACGCCGTGGTCGGTCTCACCAAGGCCCTCGGCAAGGAGCTGGCGCCGCTCGGCATCACCGTCAACGCCGTCTGCCCCGGGTACGTGGAAACGCCGATGGCGGCCCGCGTGCGCGCCGGCTACGCACGGGTGTGGGACACGACCGAGCAGTACGTACAGCAGCAGTTCGAAGCCCAGATACCCTTGGGCCGTTTCTCCACTCCCGAGGAAGTCGCCGGTCTCGTAAGCTACTTGACCACCGACCTGGCGGCGTCCATCACCGCGCAGGCCTTGAACGTCTGCGGCGGACTGGGCCGCTTCTGACCTCTCCGCCCGGCCCGGCCGGTCCCGCTCCTCCCGCCCTGACACGACCACGCGTAGACGCACGCATATGGAACTGAGCTTTGCGGCCATGTCCCGTCTCGCGCCGAGGGACTTGACTGTACTCATGACTTCCACCACCCAGAACATCAGGACCACCCTCGTCATCGGCGGCACCGGCAAGACCGGTCGCCGCGTCGCCGAGAAGCTCTCCGCCCAGGGCCTCCCCGTACGGGTCGGCTCCCGCTCGGGCGAGCCCGCCTTCGACTGGAACGAGCCCGACACCTGGGTGCCCGCGCTGGAGGGCGTCGACCGGGTGTACGTCACCTACTACCCCGACCTCGCCTTCCCGGGCGCCGCCGAGCAGGTCGGCGCGTTCGCCAAGGTGGCCGTCGACAACGGCGCCCGCCGGTTGGTCCTGCTCTCCGGCCGCGGCGAAGAGGCCGCGCAGGCAAGCGAGGACAACCTCAAGGCCTCCGGTGCCGACTGGACGATCGTCCGCTCCAGCTGGTTCAACCAGAACTTCAGCGAGAGCTTCTTCCTGGAGCCGGTCCTGGCCGGCGAGATCGCCCTGCCGACCGCCGACGCCGTGGAGGCGTTCGTCGACGCCGACGACATCGCCGACGTGGTCGTGGCCGCACTGACCGACGACAAGCACATCGGCAAGACCTACGAACTGTCCGGTCCGCGTCTGCTCAGCTACAGCGACGTGGCCGCCGAGCTGTCGAAGGCCACCGGCCGGCAGATCACGTACGTCTCCGTCACCAACGACGAGTACCGCGCGGTGCTCCGCGAGAACGGTCTCCCGGAGGAGTTCGCCGACCTGTTCACCATGATCCTGGACGGTCGCAACGCGCACCTCGTGCACGGGGTCGAGGAGGCTCTGGGCCGCAAGCCCAAGGACTTCGCCGACTTCGCCCGCGAGGCCGCGGCGACCGGGGTCTGGGACGTCTGACCGCGCTGGGCACGCGCCTTCCGCGGGACGGCCGCCTCACACGGCGGCCGCCCCGCGCGGCGCACGCCCCGGGCGCGGAGCACGTACGCACGCCGCACCGACCGGCAGGAGGCCACGATGCCCACGCACCAGCCGCCCTACTCCAGCGAACACGGACTGGACGCCCTCGCGCCGCACTACCACGGATTCGCCCTGATGCACCGGGCGATGCGCCGCGACGCCGCACGACTGCGTGACGCCGCGCCGGCATGGCGGGGCGGCGGCGCCGAGTGGTGGCAGCGCCTGCGCGAGGTCATCGAGTGGCACCACACCAGCGAGGACGACGTGCTGTGGCCCGGACTGCGCCGCCGCGACGCGGACTTCGATGCCCAGGCCCGCGAACTGCACGACGACCACGAGGACCTGGACACGGCCATGGCGGCGGTCACCACCGCCGTCACCCGGGGCGGCGAGGGGCTCGTCCGGGCCGCCCGGGACTTCCAGGAGATCCTGCACGACCACCTGCGCGACGAGGAACGCGTCGTGTTCCCCGTCTTCGACCGGATGGGGGAGCGGGCCTACCTCGCGGAGGAACGCAAGGTGGTGGCCAGTGCTCCCCGGCGCGTGCTGCTGTACCTCCAGCCCTGGATGTTCGACGGAGCGGGCCGCGAGTCCGTCGCGCACGTGTCCGCCACCATCCCGCCGCCGGTCCGGCTGCTCGGCGCGACCCTGCTCCGCAGGCGGTACGAGAACACCTTGAAGGGACTCCGGAAGTGACACGACTGACGACGGGCACGACGGCCCAGTCCGCGACCCTGGTGGCGGCGACCGTGGGCACCGGCCTGATGGCCGGCCTCTACTTCGCCTTCGACATCTCGGTGATCCCGGGACTGGGGCGCGGCGACGACGAGACGTACGTGACCGCGATGCGCAACATTAACGACGCCATCGACAACGGCCTGTTCGGACTGTTGTTCGTGGGCGCGTTCATCGCCACCGGCGTCGCCGCCGCGCAGCAGCAGCGCGGCGGACGCCCCCACGCGGCCCGCTGGGCCTGGACCGCCTTCGCGCTGTACACGCTCTCGCTGGTCGTGACGGCCCTGGTGAACCTGCCGCTGAACGCCCAACTCGCCCGTGCCGGGTCCGACTTCACCGCCGCCCGCGCCGGGTTCGGCACGCGCTGGCGGGCCGGCAACATCGTCCGCACCCTGGCCTGCGCGACGGCCCTGGCCGCCCTGGGCCGGACGCTGGCCCTGCACGGCCGCACCCCGGCCGCGTAGGCCCTGGCCGCCCGTCCCGCCGGACCCGGCACCGGACCGCTCCGGCGTCCCCGTGAACGGCGCCCGCTCTCGCATCCGTCCCCCGCGGGAGAGCGGGCGCTTCACGCGTTCCCGCCCGGCGGGAAACGAGAGAGGATATCCGCATGGACACGCTGACCGGTCTGCTGGAAGGCCCGAAGGCGCGCGGCGCCTTCCTCCTCAAGTCCGTCTTCAACCCGCCCTGGTCGCTGCGCGTGGAGGACCGGGCGCCGCTGTCGGTCATCACGATGGTCCACGGCGACGCCTGGCTGGTGCCGGACCACGGCACCGCGGTACGGATCCGGCCCGGCGACGTGGCCGTGGTGCACGGACCCGAGCCGTACACGGTCGCCGACTCCGTCGGTACGCCGGTCCAGATCACGGTCGGGCCGGAGCAGCGGTGCAGCACCGCGAGCGGCGAGGACGTCACCGAGACCATGGCCCTCGGGGTCCGTACCTGGGGCGATCCGCTCCAGGACGCGGGCTCGGCGGTGATGCTGAGCGGCACCTACCAGGCGCCGAGCGAGATCGGCCGGCGGCTGCTGAGCGTGCTCCCCACGATCCTGGTACGCCCGGCGGAATCGGCGGACCACGCACTCATCACGCTGCTGACGGCGGAGATCTCCCGCGACGAGCCCGGCCAGGAGATCGTCCTGGACCGGCTCCTGGACCTCCTGCTGATCGGGGTCCTGCGCGCCTGGCTCGCGGCCCCCGGCAGTGGCGCCCCGACGTGGTACCGGGCCCAGAGCGACCCGGTGGTCGGACCGGCGCTGCGCCTGCTGCACGAGAACCCGGCGCACGGCTGGACGGTCGAGGAACTCGCGCGCAAGGTCGGCGTGTCCAGGGCGGCCCTGGCCCGCCGCTTCACCGACGTCGTGGGGGAGCCCCCGGTCGCCTACCTCACCGGCTGGCGCATCGCCCTGGCCGCCGACTACTTGCGCGAACCGGAGGCCACGGTGGCGACGGTGGCCCGCCGGGTCGGCTACAGCGGGGCGTTCGCCCTGTCGGCGGCCTTCAAACGGGTGCGCGGAGTCAGCCCGAAGGAGTACCGCGCGGGCATCACCGCGCCCGCCGGCGGGCCCGGCTCGCGTTCGCCCCGCACGGTCGTGCTCGGCGGGCCCGGACCGCGCTGATCCTCAGCCGCGCCGCGCGACCACGGTGAGGACCAGCTCCGGCCCCGCCGACCAGCGGCCGTGGTAGACCGGATCGACGGGTTCGCCCGGCGATGCCGGGACGTCGAGGGTGCAGGTGAACGTGCCCTCGGGGGTGAGGGCCACGGCGGCGTCGCGGAAGCCGAGCCAGACGCCGGTCGCCGGGTACCAGGCCTTGTACGCCGCCTCCTTGGCGCTGAACAGGAGACGGTCCCAGGGGACGCCGGGGTGCGCCGCGGCGAGCTCCCGCAGGTGGGCGCGTTCCGCGGGAGAGGTGACCAGCCCCAGCACGCCCTTCGGGAGCGGGCCCGCGGGCTCCGCGTCGATGCCGAGGGCCGACGTACGGTCGCGGAGGTCCGCCACGGCCGCGCGGTAGCCGTCGCAGTGCGTGATGCTGCCGACCACGCCCGCCGGCCAGGCGGGAGCGCCTCCCGGGCCGGGCAGCAGGGGTGCGGGGGAGTGGCCGAGAGCGGCCAGACAGCGGCGGGCGCAGGCGCGGGCCGTCGCGAACTGGCGGCGACGGCGCGCGAGGCGGCCCTCCATGAGGGCCGCCTCGGCGGGGAAGAGCGGCGCGGGCGCCTCGTCGTCGAAGGCTTCCGACGACGTGACGCCCGGCGGCAGGAGTGCCTCGATCATCGTCCGGCGGTCACCGGGACGCGAGCTCGGCCACGGCGGACACGACCAGCAGGGGCCGCTCCAGCGGGAGCATGTGGCCCGCTCCGGGCACCGGTTCGAACCGGGCCCCCGGCAGGGTGTCGGCCAGCGTCCGCGCCAGCGCGGGATCGATGACCTTGTCCGCCTCACCGTGCAGGACCACCGCCGGCACGGTGACGCCGGCCAGCGCCGGGCGCAGGTCCCAGCCTCGCGTGCAGCGGAAGAACTCCGCCCGGATCCGGGGGTCCGTCGCCGCGAACAGCTGCCGGTTCACGTCCAGCAGGGCCGGGTCCACGGTCTTGGCCATGGTGGACGACAGCAGTTTGCGGCCGAGCGGGGGGCGGCGCAGCGCCCACGAGAAGAGGGCGCTGCCCATCATCTTCACCTCGCCGTCGGGCGTGTCCTGGCCGTGGGCCGCAGCACCCAGCAGCACCAGGCCGCCCAGCCGCCCGTCCCGCCCGCCGCCGGCCGCGTGGGACAGCGCCGCGAAGGCGCCGCCCGAGTGGCCCACCACGACGGCCTCGCGGGCGCCCACCGCGTCCAGCACCGCCCCGAGGTCGTCGCCGAGGCGCTCCACGGAGACGGCGGTGCGTCCGCAGGTGGAGGCGCCGTGGCCCCGCTGGTCGTACAGCACCACGCGGTGACCGGCCCGGATGAGCCGGTCGGCGATGGTGCCCCAGGCGCGGCGGGAATGCGCCCAGCCGTGCACGAGGACCACGTCCACGGCGGCCGGCGTGCCCGCCAGCGGGGCCAGTACCGTGACGGCGAGTTCCGCGCCGTCGTCGGTCCGCACGGTCAGTTCCCGGGTGACTTCGGCGGCCGTGGTCATCGCCGGGCCCCCGCGGTGGAGGACGACAGCAGCCGGCCAAGGGACTCGAAGGCCGCCAAGGTGGCCTTCGAGTGCTCCGCGCCGAGGTCGACGGCCTTGGCCAGTACGCGCAGCCAGCCGTGCGGCCTGCCCGCGAAGTGCATGGACAGCCGGGTGCGGCCGTCCGGCAGCGGTTCGAGGCGGAAGGCCGCCGGCCCGCGGAACGCCCCGTCGACGTATTCCACGTCGAGCCGGCGGCCGCTGTCCACGGCGACCGTGCGCGCCGTGAAACGGAGCTTGAGACCGCCGTTGCCGACGCCCTTGGTGTGGACGGTCACCCCCACCTCGCCGCCGACCCGGTCGGGCGAACCGGAGACCGGGGCGAAGGTGTTGGCCGGGACCCACCAGCGGGCGGCGCCGCGGAACTCCGAGAGGAGCGCTTCCCAGACGGCGGTCTCCGGGGCGTCGATCACCGCCTCGTCGATCAGGTCGTACGTTGTCATGTCGAGCCTCCTCAGGTGCACGGTCGTGCGGAGTTGCGCGCGGGTGTCCGGGGTCGGGGTCAGGCGAAGAAGCCCTGGCCCGGGGTGAAGAGGTTCGCCGGGTCGAACTTCTTCTTCGCGTTGACGAAGCCGGTCCAGCGGTTGCCGAAGTGGGCCCGCCAGTCGGCCTGCGTCATGTGGGGGACGGCGCCGACCAGGTAGCGCTTGGCTCCCATCGACACCGCCAGGTCGTACAGCCGCCGGTTCTGGTCCAGCATGGCCTGGATGTTCGGGTCACCCGGGTTGGGGAACCGCAGCAGGTCGAAGAGGTAGGCCACGGACTCGCCCGGCATCATCGCGAGCGGCCGCTTGACCTGCGAGGTGAGGAACGGGGAGAAGAGCAGGAAACCGCCCCCGAGGGAGTCGGCGGTCAGCTCCTGTTCGACCCGCTTCATGAACGTCTTGGTCTTGGAGGCTGGGAGGAACATGCTCAGCCACGGCTTGGGCGAGTACCAGTGGCCGGACTCCTTGAGGTAGGCCTCGTAGGCGTCGAGCCGGAACATGTACTCCCGGTAGGTCACGTCCTCGATCACCGCGTCGGCCCGGACGTCCTGCAAGCCGCCGAGCAGCTTCGCCCGGTCCGGCGGCGTCGTGCTGTAGGTGGCCCCGACCTCCATCTTGTAGCGCCAGCCCGAGCCGTCCGGCTTCTGCAGCATCTCGCCGGCCTGGACCTGGAAGCGGCCGTCGGCGAGCACCTTCTCGGCGTCCTGGAGGTAGGTCTCCACGTCCGCGTAGTAGAGGGTGAAGATGACCGACCGCTTCGGCGCCGGGACGACGGCGACTTCGGCACGGACGATGATCCCGACCTGACCGCCCCCCGACAGCGCCGCGTTGAACAGCTCCGGACGGGTCGTCGCCGTCGCGGTGACCAGCTTCCCCTCACCGGTGACGATGTCGATGGAGCGCACGGTGTCGCACAGCAGCCCGTACTTGGCCACGGTGCCGCCGATGCCGCCGATGCTGATGGTGCCGCCGATCGACAGGTACAGGTAGTCGGGCAGCGCGGGCGGGGTCTTGCCCACCTGGAGGCACGCGTCGGTCAGCTGGGCCCAGGTGACGCCCGCCTCGACCACCGCGCAGTTCCCGCTGATGGAGATGATCTTCGACATGCTGCGGGCGTCGATGGATATCCCGCCCGGGACGCGGGCCTGGCCGTACACCGAGTGCGACTCGATGTCCGTACCGGAACCGCCCTGCCCGTTGACCGCGACCTTGATGCCGTTCGCCCGGGCGTAGTTCACCATCTTGACGATGTCGTCCACGCTGCCCGGCCGCAGCACGGCCCACGGCTTGTTGCCCGCGTCGTCCCACAGGTGTCCGAAGTCCTTGCCGAAGGACTCGACCACGGAGGGCGACGTCTCCAGCGTGCCGGTCAGCGCCGGCACCGGGACGACGGCCGTACCGGACGTCTCCGCGGCCGTCGCCCAGCTCTGGTCGACGGTGTTCCAGCCCACGACGGCCACGGCGGTCGCCGCGATGCCGCCGAGCACTCTGCGCCGGGAAGGGGCGGCGGCCGTGCCCGTGGCCGTTCTCGGGGTGCTGCTCATCTGCGTACGTCTCCCGTTTCTCATGCCTGCCGGAGTCCTACTGGTGCGTCGCCGGGGCGGCGGTGCGCACCTGTGAAGCGAGCTGGTACTCGCTCAGGTCGAAGCGCTTGGTCTGGCGGCGGAAGCGCCAGGTGTACGTCGGCCAGATGGAGGGGTTGCGCCCGTTCTCGTCGAGGTACCAGCTCTTGCAGTTGCCCGCGTTCCACACCGAACCGTCGAGCTTCGCGTCGAGCGCCTGGTTGTAGGCCTGCTGCGCTTCCTTGCGCACCTCGACGCTGGACAGCCCGCGCTTCTCGGCCTGCTTGAGCGCGTCCACCACGTACTTGATCTGCGCCTCGATCATCACGACCTGCGAGGAGTGCCCCAGGGTGGTGTTCGGACCGAGCAGCATGAACAGGTTCGGGAAGCCGGCGATCGTGGTCCCGCGGTGGGCCGACATGCCCTCGCGCTGCCAGGCCTCGCGCAGTTGTACGCCGTCCCGGCCGAAGACCCGGCGCGCGACCGGGCGGTCGGTGGCCTGGAAACCGGTGCCCAGGATGATGGTGTCGACCTCGCGCTCCACCCCGTCGCGGCCCACGATCGACTTGGCGCGGACCTCCGCGATCCCGTCGGTGACCAGGTCCACGTTGGGCTGCTGGATCGCCGGGTACCAGGTGTTGGAGAACAGCAGCCGCTTGCAGGCCATCACGTAGTCGGGGGTCAGCTTGGCGCGCAGGGCCTCGTCCGGGACCGACTTCTTCAAGTGGTCGCTGGCCATCTTCTGCATCTTCCCCGCGACCTTCGGGCGGGCCATCACGAAGGCCAGGATCTCGCGGCCCCACATGTTGAAGTTGCGCCGGAAGCTCTGGTAGCCGGGCACCGAGCGCAAGAGCTTGGCCTGCAACGCCGTGGTCGCCTTGTCGTTCTTCGGGCCGACCCACGGGGGCGTGCGCTGGTAGAGGTCGAGGCGCTCCACGTCGGGCTGGATCTTCGGTACGAACTGGATCGCCGAGGCGCCCGTACCGATGACGGCGACGCGCCGGCCGGTGAGGTCGTGGTCGTGGTCCCACCGCGAGGAATGGAACACCTTGCCCTCGAAGTCGCTGAGGCCCTTGATGTCGGGGACGGCCGGCTCGCTCAGGTAGCCGGTGCCGGTGACCAGGAACTGGGCGGTGTAGTCGCCCTGAGAGGTCTCGATCCGCCAGTGCCTCTCGCCCTCGTCCCAGCGGGCGGAGAGCAGTTCGTGCGCGAAGCGGATGTGCGGGCGGACCCCGAAGCGGTCGGCCGTGTCGCGCAGGTACGCGTACAGCTCGTCCCGCTTGCCGAAGGTGGACTTCCAGTTCGGGTTCTGGGCGAAGGAGAAGGAGTAGAGGTGGGACATGACGTCGCACGCACAGCCCGGATAGCTGTTGTCGCGCCACGTGCCTCCGACCTCGTCGGCCCGCTCGAACACGAGGAAGTCGTCGATGCCCGACTGCAGCAGCCGGATGGCGGTACCCAGGCCGGAGAACCCGGTACCGATGACCGCGACCCTCAGGTGCCGGGCCGGTCCGCGGCCCCCGGAGGAGGCCTGGGCCGTCGGACGGGCTCCGCCGTCCCTGGCCGGTTCGAGAATGCTCGTCACGTCGGCCTCCTAGCGGCGCGTGAGGGTCACGCGGAAGTTGTTGAAGAACTTGTCTTCGAGCGTGTACGCGAAGATGTCGAGGTAGCGCTCGAAGCGGGCGACGACCTCCTCGCCCTCCATGGCCACGGCCTCGTCCCGGCGCTCGGCGAGCAGCACCAGCCAGGCGCGGCAGGCCATCGCGAACGACTCGCGCTCGTTGACGATCTCGTCGACCTCGAAGAGGCCCTCGGCGCCGGCGGTGAGCTCGTGCAGGTGCGGGATGTGGCACCTGGCGAACTCGGAGCGCTGGAGGAACTTCAAGTCGTCGAGGAGCGCGCGGTTCATCGGCAGGGCTTCGGCGGTCATGGTGTGCAGGACGAACTTCGCCCCGGGGACGAGGGTGTTGGCGACCTGCTGGAAGAAGAAGCGGTAGCGCTTGGTGCGCTCCTTGGGCGGCAGGTTCGAGGAGACGAAGTGCTCCAGCGCGTTGATGCAGAACGCCGCGCCGTACTTCTCGCCGTCGTCGGCGACCGTGTAGTCCGCCCAGCTCTTGACCAGCGTGGTGATGCGCGGGTTGCCCAGCGCGTCGATGAAGGCTTCCTGGGTGCGGGACAGCGTCAGGCCGACGGCCTCCTCGGCGCCGTGCACGGTGGTGAGGCGGTGGAGCATGGTGCCCCAGCCGCAGCCGATGTCCAGCACCCGCTTGACGCCGCCGGCGCGGACGTTCGCGAGGTCGGCGAAGGTGTCGAGCTTGCGCTCCTGGGCCTCGTCCAGCGCGCCGACGAGGTCCTCGCCCTCGTTCCAGTAGCCGCCGGAGTACATCATCGTGGGGCCGAGGAGCAGCCGGTAGAAGTCGTTGCTCACCTCGTAGTGGTGCCTGATCGCATCGACCTCGGGGTCCACCGTCCTGGGGGCGACCGTTGTCATCTGAATCCTCATTCCTGCGAGCGGGAAGGGCGGCTCTGGCCGTCCGTGCCGAATTCCTTCCGAGGAAAACGGATCCCCCGCAAGGCGCACGCAACACGAGCCCGCCCGGTACCCGGTCCGTACCAAAAGGAGGGTGAAAGGGAGGGAAAAGGCGGGGAAAAGGCGAGGGGCGTCCACGGCCCCCGGCATGTTGCGTCTTCCTTGCGGCCGCGGGGCTTTCATCGCTCTCGAAAAGAACGACGCGGCTCCCGGGCCGCACCGTCGAGAGAGGACCGACCCCATGTCGCTGCCCACCATCGAAGAGCTCGCGAGCCAGCTGGAGGCCGTTTCCGGCGCCGCGGAGGTCAGCCCCGACGCCCCGCTCCAGCACATCACGGACGTCGACTCGCTGGACCTCATGGAGTGGCTGTACGGCTTCCAGACCAAGTACCCCCACATCCCGGCCGACGAGACGCTCTTCGCGGACCTCGACGACACGACGACGCTGCGCGACGTCTACGCGAAGATCGTCGATCTCGTCCCGGCCCAGGCATAGCGAGGAATCACGTGACCGGCTTCGACATCACCGGGTGGGGCATGTCCGTACCCGAGCGCATCGTCACCAGCGCGGAACTCGCCGAGCGTTTCGGCGTGGACGAGCACTGGGTCGTCAGCCGCTGCGGCATCCGTGAGCGGCGGGCCGTTGACCCGGGGCAGACCACCGTCTCCCTGGCCGTCGAGGCCGGCCGGCGCGCTCTGGACAAGGCGGGCCTGACCGGCGCCGACATCGCCCACCTGATCGTCGCCACGGCGACGCCCGAGCAGCCGTCCCCGGCGACGTCCGCGTTCGTCCACCACGAACTCGGCATCGCCGGCAGCGCCCACGACGTGAACTCCGAGTGCGCGGGCTTCGTGTACGGGCTCGTCTCCGCGATGGCGCTCATCGCGATCGACCCCCGGCCGATCCTGCTGATCGGCTCCGACACCCACACCCTGACCGCCAACCCCGCCGACCGGGACCTGTCCATCCTCGTCGGCGACGGCGCGGGCGCCGTCGTCCTCCAGCCCGGCCCCGAGAACCGGGTCAAGGCCTGGAACCTGGGCGCCGACGGCTCCTGCACCGGCTCCTTGAAGGTGCTCGCGGGCGGCAGCCGGATGCCCGCCACCGCCGAGACCGTGGCGGCGGGACTGCACTACGCGCAGATCAACGGCAACGAGATCTACCTCAACGCCGTCCGCTACACCGTCCGCACGGTGCGCGAGACGCTGGAGAGCGCGAAGGTGGACGCGGCCGACGTGGACCACGTCGTACCGCACCAGGCCAACATCCGCATCATCAACTCGATCATGTCCCACACCGGACTGCGGCCGGAAGCGCTGATCACCAATCTGGAGAAGTACGGCAACACGGCCTCGGGTTCGATCCCGATCGCGCTGACCGAAGCCCTCGACGCGGGACGCATCAAGGCCGGGGACACGGTCCTGCTGGCCGGGTTCGGCGCCGGCATGACATGGGGCTCGATCCTGATGGAATGGGGCGGAAGGGCGGCATGAGCAACAAGAGCACGGGCGTACGGCCCGAGGCGCCGGTCGCGCTGGTCACCGGCGCCTCGGGCGGCCTCGGCCAGGCCCTGGCGCTGGAACTGGACGCGCTCGGCTGCCGGGTCGCCGTCCACTACAACAGTTCGCGGGACGCGGCGCTTGCGGTGCAGGAGAAACTGACCAACCCGTCCGTTCTGGTCACCGGCGACGTCGGCTCCTGGGAGACGGTCCAGGGGATCTACGCCGAGATCACCGGGGCGCTGGGACCGGTGGACGTCCTCGTCAACAACGGGGCCATCCGCAAGGACAGCCTGATGGCGATGCAGAACCCCGCGGACTGGGCACAGGTCATCCAGACCAATCTGATCGGGTCCTTCCACACGGCCCGGGCCGCGGTCCCGGCCATGCTGCGCCAGAGGTGGGGCCGGATCGTCAACATCGTCTCGCCGTCGGGCATCATCGCCACCGCCGGCCAGACGGCGTACTCGGCGTCCAAGGCGGGCCTGATCGGCTTCACCCGCACCCTCGCGGCCGAATGCGGCCGCCGGGGCGTGACCGTCAACGCGCTGTCCCCCGGATTCATGATCACCGGTATGACGAAGGACCTTCCGGAACGGGTCATCGAGGGCATGGAGGGCAAGGCGCCCATCCCGCGCTTCGTCACGGTCGAGGAGGTCGCCCGCAGCGCCGGCCTCTTCCTGGACCAGGACTGCATGACGGGCCAGGTCATCAGCATCGACAGCGGAGTCTCCATCACCTGACGCGTGCGCGTCCTGCCGTCCCGGACACCAGCCCCGGCCCCCTGTCCCAGGGGGCCGGGGCCGCTCGGGTTGCCCCGGCGGGCCCGGTGTGCCCCGGCGTTCCGGCGTGCCCACGGGCACGCCGGAACGCCGTACCGCGGCCGGCCGGCCGCGGTACGGCGTTCGGGGAGGGCCTACGCGGCGGGAGAAGCGGCGGGGGACTGGGCCGCGCCGTGCCCGCGATGGGTGGCGCAACCGCGCCCGAGGGTGCACGGCCGCGGGCCCGAAACGGTCCGGCCGACCTCGAACACCCCCATCAGGAACGGGTCCAGGACTGCGGAAGGACGCTGCGGCGCGCGGGGCTGCGGCGTACGCAGGATCTCCAGGTACGCGGCCTCCGTCTCCGGCGCCGGATCCGTGCCCAGCTCCTCCGCCAGGACCCGGCGCAGCTGGTGGTAACTGCGCAGCGCCTCGGCCCGGTTGCCGGCGCGCTTGTGCGCCGTCATCCGGCACCGGTACGCGCTCTCCCGGAACGGGGCCCGCCGCACCGCCTCCTCCGCGTAGCGCAGGGCGTGGTGCTCGTCACCGAGCGCGGAGGACGAAAGGCTCGCCAGCTCCAATGCCGTCAGGCGCAGTTCCTCCAGTTGCTCGCGCATCGCGTTGACCCACTCGCCCTCGTGCGAGGGCAGGAAGGACCCGCGCAGGTTCGACACCGCGCCCGACGCCAGCTGCTGCGCCACCGCGAACGCGCCCTCCGCGAACGCGGAGGTCGCCTCCGTCACCGCGAGCTCCGCGCACTCCACGTCCACTGCCGCGTCCTTGGGCACGCGCAGCACGTACCGCCCGCCCTGCGCCACCAATGCGGCCTCACCGGGCTCGTCCTGAGGCATCGTCACGAACGTCCGCACCCGGCTGACGACACTGCGCAGCGCGGAGGCCCACGTGTCGGGCAACCCCTCCGGCCACACGGTTTCCGCCAGCTGGTCCCGCTCCGTACCGCCCGCCCGCTCGATGACCAGCCGAGCGAACGCCACCTGTGCCTGTGCGCCGGAGAGATGCCGCGAGGGCGCTCCCGACGGCTCGATCGTGACAAGTCCTACGAGTCTGATCAGCACTGTGTACCCTCCGAAACTGCCGGGATACCGGCCGTGTCCCCCTGGTCTTGTGCGCTGCGAACATACACGCGCCACTTCTCCGCATGTCAACAACAAATGGGGAACGCACGGAGTCGGGATTCGCTTTCGTCCTTTTCGCGTCCCGCTGTTGCGTCGCTCTTGCGCCCCGCAGGTGTTAATCGAATTCCACTAGAGCTCGTCCGGAACGACGGCAGGGCGCCGATGGAGTTCCGTGTCCGCCGGGCGATCACGACGAGGAGATGAACGTGAACGCAACCGAAGCCTGGGCCCGTCTGGAGCCGAAGCTGGCCTACTTCCGCGACCGCGTCCGGTCCTTGGAGTACGAGCCCGTCCGCAAGAACAGCTTCGTCGCCTACACCGTCGAGCGGGATTCCGCGTACGCCGACCAGGACGGCCAGCGCCTGCTGATGATGTCCGGCTACAGCTACCTCGGCCTCGCCGGGGACGAGCGCGTCGTCGCGGCGGCCAAGGCCGCCCTGGACCTCTACGGAACCGGCAACCACGGGGTGCGCGCCCTGGCGGGCTCGACCCCGCTGCACGAGGACCTGGAAGCCGAGGTCGCCCGGTTCGCCGGCCGCGAACGCGCCCTGGTGTTCGGCTCCGGCTACGCGGCGAACGTGGGCACCGTCGGCGCCCTCGTGGGACCGGGCGACACCGTCTTCATCGACAAGTACGACCACGCCAGCATCGTCGACGGCTGCAAGCTCTCCGGTGCCACGGTCACCCGGTTCCGCCACAACGACCCCGGCCACCTGGACCGCCGCCTGGCCGCCGCCCCCGACACCGGGGTGCGCCTGGTCATCGTCGACAGCGTCTACTCCATGGACGGCGACATCGCCCCCCTCGTGGACCTGCGCAAGGTCTGCGACGCCCACAACGCGCTGCTGATGGTCGACGAGGCCCACGCCCTCGGAGTCATCGGCGCCACCGGCAAGGGCATCGAGGAGCACTTCGACTACGAGGTGAAGGTCGACGTCAAACTCGGCACCCTCTCCAAGGCCATCCCCTCCATGGGCGGCTGGGTCGCCGGCTCCGCCGACCTGATCCACCACCTCAAGTACGCGGCCCGGCCCTTCCTCTTCTCCGCGGCCCTCGGCCCGGCCCAGGCCGCCGCCGCGCTGGAGGCCCTGCGCATCCTCCAGCGGGAGCCGGAACGCGTCGAGTTCGTGCAGCGCGAAGCCGAACGCTTCCGCGGACTGCTCCACGCGGCGGGCATGAGCACGGTCGACAGCGAGACCGCCGTCGTCCCGATCATCGCCGGCTCCGACACCGCCGCCTACGACTACGCGACCACCTGCCGCAAGAACGGCGTCATCGGCCTGCCCGTCGTCACCCCGGCCGTCCCCAACGACCTGGCCCGGCTGCGGATCGCCATCACCGCAGCCCACACGACGGCCGACATCGACTTCGCCGCCGACGCGTTCATCACCTCCGCCCGCGAGTGCCGGATCATCTGACCGCCCTCCCGCGCGCCACTTCGTCCCACCACCTCACTCCAGGGGGAGCACAGATGCCCGGATCGTCCAGGGGCAGTTCGGTACGGCCGGCGGTCGCCATCACCGGTATGGGCGTGGTCACCCCCGGCGGATGCAGCCCGGACGACCTGTGGGCCACACTGCGGGCCGGCCGCTCCACCGCGGCCGAGCTGACGCACATCGACCTCAGCCGGCACCGGGTACGGATCGGCTGCCGCGTCCGGGGACTCGACGGACTCGCCGGGCTGCTCCCCGCGAAGGACGCCCGCCGGATGGACCCCTTCGCCCACTACGGCACCCTGGCCGCCCTCGCCGCCCACCGCGACGCGGGCGCACCCGCCGCCGAAGCCGGCCGGACCGCCATCGTCGTCGGCAACGCCGTCGGCGGACGCGCCACCAGCGACCTGGAGTCGGCGCACTACGGCGAGAGCGGCCCCGCCGGGGTCAACCCGCTGATGCCGCTGATGACGATGCCCAACGCCGCCGCCGCCCAGATCGCCATGCGGCTCGGCTGGACGGGCCCCGCCCTCACGCTGGCCAACACCTGTGCCAGTGGCGCCGACGCCATCGGCCACGCCCTGCTGCTGCTCCAGACCGGCCGCGCCGACCTCGTCCTCGCCGGGGGCTGCGAGCACACCCTCACCCCCGTCACCCTGGCCGGCTTCGGCAACCTCAACGCCGTCTCGCTGCGCAACGACCGGCCCGAAAGGGCCTCCCGGCCCTTCGACAAGGACCGCGACGGGTTCGTGATGGGGGAGGGCGCCGGATTCGTCGTCCTGGAACGGCTCGACGACGCCAAAGCGCGCGGCGCGAAGACGTACGGGCTCGTCGCCGGGTACGCGGCCACCGCCGACGCCCACCACCTCGCGATGCCGCTCCCCGACGGGGCGGGCGCCGCGGCGGCCATGGCCTCGGCCATCGCCGACGCGGACCTGGACCCCGGCGACATCGTCCACGTCAACGCGCACGGCACCTCCACGCCCCACAACGACCGCGCCGAGGCCGCCGCCCTCACCAAGGTGTTCGGCACCGCCCAACCGCCGGTCACCGCCCCCAAGTCCGTCATCGGGCACCTCATCGGCGCCGCCGGAGCCGTCGAACTCATCGCCACGGTGCAAGCCATGCGGCGCTGCGAGGTGCCGCCCACCGCCAACCACGAAGAGCTGGAGCCAGGAATGGACATCGATGTGGTCCACGGCGCACCCCGCGCCGTGCGGCTGGGACCCGCACTCAGCAACTCCTTCGGGTTCGGCGGCCACAACTCCTCCGTCGTGGTGGTGCCGGCATGACCTCGGCACCCCCTTCACCGCTCCTGCCCCCGCCGGTCCGCACCCTGACGGTCGGCGAGGCCCAGATCACCGCCTACCGCGCCGCCGCCCGGCCCGGTCTGGCGCCCGCGGAACCCGGCCAGGCCTCGCCCGTCCACGCCTTCGTGCTCGCCCACGCCGTCGCCGAGGACACCGTCGCCGCCCTGACGGCCGGCGAAGCGGGCCCGGTCTCCGTGGTCCACCTCGGCCAGGACATCCGCCTGCTGCGGCCGGTCCGCCCCGGCGAACGGGTCACCGTACGGCTCGACCTGCTCGGCGTACGCAAGGAGCCGCGCGGCGCCCGCATCGCCCTGCGCGTGCGCCTGTACGGGCAGGACGGGCCTGAGCCGTTCGCGGAACTGGTCATCTCCGCCCTGCTCGTCGGCGCCACCGCGCTGGAGCCGTTCGGCGACATCACGGGCGCTGCCGCCGCACCGGCCCCGCTCGGCGCGGGCGAGCCGCAGACCGCGACGCACGAACCGACCGCCGACTGGATCAGTGCGTACGCCCACGCCTCCGGCGACCTGAACCCCATCCACCTGGACGCGGCGGCGGCCCGCGAGGCCGGCTTCGAGACCGTCATCGCCCACGGCATGGGCGTCGTCGCGCTGGCCGTCGAGGAGGCGGTGGACCGTTTCGCGGGCGGCGACGCGGCGCGGGTCCGCGGTCTCGGCTGCCGTTTCTCGGCCCCCGTGCTCCCCGGCGTCCCGCTGGAGATCGTGTTGCAGCCCGACGCCCGGGCCCACGTCGTCCGCTTCACCTGCAAGACGCAGGCGGGCGTCGCCGTCAAGGGCGGCTGGATCGAGTTCGCCCGAGGGGGAGCCGATGCCTGAGGCGCCCGTGGTCCCCGAGGCACTGACCGACGGCTTCCTGCGGCAGGTGCGCGAGCGGCCCGACGCCACCGCCCTGCTCTTCAACGGGGAGGCGACCGGCTACCGCGAGCTGTACGAACGGGCCGGACGGGAACAGGAGCGCCTGGCCGGGCTGCCCCTGGCCCCCGGCGAGCCGGTGGGTGTCCTCGCCGACAAGTCCCCGGCGGCGGTGGCCCTCGTACTGGCCTGCCTGCTCAGCCGGATACCCGTGCTGCTGCCCTCCCCGGCCCTCGCCGACAGCCTGCTCGCGGACCTCTTCGCCCAGGCCGGCTGCGTCCACGTCCTCGCGCCGGGCGGCGCCGGCGCCCGCGTCGCGCCCAACCCGCTGACCGGGGCGAGACCGCTGCCGCCCGAGGAGGCGGCGGAGGTGGCGCTGATGCTGACCACCTCCGGATCCACCAGCCTCCCGAAGATCGTCCCGCTCGGCCGGGAGGCGCTGGACCGCTTCGGAGCGTGGGCCGGCCCCGCGTTCGGCATCGGCCCCGGCCGGACCGTCCTCAACTACGCGCCCCTCAACTTCGACCTCTGCCTGCTGGACGTGTGGACCACCCTCGCGCGCGGCGGCCGGGTCGTCCTGGTGGATCCCGCCCGCGCCACCCACGGCGGCCACCTGCTCGACCTGATCGTCCGGCACGACGTCCACGTGGTCCAGGCCGTCCCGATGGCACTCGGTCTGCTCCAGGACGCGGCCGCCAAGGAGGGTGCCACCTTTCCGGGCGTCGACCACGTGATGTTCACCGGCGACGCCCTGCCCGACCGCACCTACGCCGCGCTGCCCGCCCTCTTCCCCGGGGCGCGCATCCACAACATCTACGGCTGTACGGAGACCAACGACAGCTTCGTCCACGAGGTCGACCCGGCGGCGCCGCCCCCGGTGCCGATCGGCCGCCCGCTGCCCGGCGTGCATGCCCTCCTCGTCGACCCCGAGACGAACACCGTCGTCGAAGGGGCCGGCACCGGCGAGCTGTTCGTCCACACGCCCTTCCAGACGCGCGGCTACCTCGACCGGTCCCGGCACGCCGACAAGTTCACCGCCCACCCGCTCGGCCTGGACGAGCGCCGCTGGTTCCGCAGCGGCGACCTCGTACGCCGCGACGCGCAGGGAACCCTGCACCTGACCGGACGCACCGACTTCCAGGTCAAGGTGCGCGGCGTCGCCGTCAACACCGCCGAGGTCGAACGGGTGCTCCAGGAGCACCCCGGCGTACTGGAGGCGGGCGTCGCGGCCCGGCCCGACCCGATCGCGGGCAAGAAGCTCGTCGCCGCCGCCCGACGGGTCCCCGGCTCCACGCTGACCGTCCTGGAACTGCGCGGGCACTGCGCCCGCAACCTGCCCCGGGGCGCCGTCCCCACCCAGCTCACGCTCACCGACGAGCCGCTGCCCAAAACGGCCACGGGGAAGGTCGACCGCAAGGCGCTCGACCGGATCACCCCGCTCACCGCCCTCACCACCACGTCTCCCGCCGAAGGATCCCGATCATGAGCAACATCGACACCATCAAGAACTTCGTCATCAGCGAATTCCTCCCCGGCACCGCCCCCGCCGAACTCGCCGCCGACCACGACCTCCTCAACGACGGGGTCATCGACAGCCTGGGCGTCCTCAAGCTGATCGCCTGGGTCGAGGACCGCTTCGAACTCGCCGTCGGGGACGCCGACCTCGACCCCGAGAACTTCCGCAGCGTCGAGGCCATCGACCACTTCATCACCCACGCCCGCGCCGCGGCCTGACCCGTTCACCGAAGCACCCACGCGCAAGGAAGGAGGAACCGTGCACGAGGCACTCGCCGGCCTGCTGGAACGCAAGGCCCCGATCGGCCGCGAGACATGGCGGTCCTGGTGGGACGAACTCGGCGCCGGCGGTCTCGACCGCGCGCAGGCCGTCGGCCTGCTGTCCTCGCTGACCAGCCGGCTCCCCGGCCACGACACCCTGCGGCACCTGCTGGACTCCCTCGCGGAGCGCAGGCCGCCGGCCAGGGCGGGCGGCCCCTGGCAGGACACCGTGAACGTCGTCGGCACCGGCGGCGGTCCCGCGACCTTCAACGTCTCCACCGCCGCGGCGTTCGTCGCCGCGGCGGCCGGGGTGAAGGTGGTCAAGACCGGCTCCCGCGCCTACACCAGCGCGCTCGGCTCCGTCGACCTGCTGGAGCGGCTCGGGGTGCGGCTGACGTCCTCCTACACCCAGACCGAGGACGTCCTCGCGGAGTACGGGATCGCCTTCGCGGGCCCCTTCGTCTACCCGGCGCAGCTGACCCGCCTCGCGCGGACCGTGGCCCCGCTGGCCATGAAACCGTTCGGGCGGTTCCTGAACGCGCTCGGGCCGTTCCTCGCCGACCTGCCGGTGACGGCCCAGGTCACCGGCGTCAGCGCGGCCGCGCCCCTCGACACCCTTCGCGAACTGGCCGCCACGACGACCACCCGGCGGATCTGGCTCACCGCCAACCACACCGGCGCCGACGAGCTGCTGCCCTTCGCCGTCAACACCGTCTACGGGGACCGGTCGGCCACCCGCGTCATCCGACCGGGCGAACTCGTCCCGGGTGAGGGCTCCTTCGAGGACCTGCGCCCCGTGAGCGACCCGGCCGGGGCCGTCCCGCACTTCCTGTCCGTCCTCGCCGGCGACGCGGGCCCGGTGGCCCGGCGCACGGTCGCCCTCGGCGCGGCCGCCCTGATCGTCGCGGCGGCCCCCGGCCGCAGCTGGCCCTCGGCGGTGGCCCTCGCCGACGGGGCGATCGGCTCCGGCACGGCCGCAGACCTCGCGGGGCGCCTCGCGGCCGGGTCCCCGCGCGCGGCGGTGGCCCGTGTCTAGCACCCCGGCCCCCACCGCGGCGCCCTTCTTCCCCGGCCGGCGGGCCCCCGGCGGCGCCCCGGGACTCGCCCTGTTCCTGAATGCGGGAGACCCGCCGCTCCCGGTCCTGCGCGACCTCGTCCTGATGCTGGACGAGGAGCGCGTGGACTGCCTCGAACTGGCCGTGCCCTTCCCGGACTCGGTCACCGACGGCCCCGTCATCCGGCGCTCCGCGAGCCGGGCCCTGGAGCGGGGCGGGGCCGCCCTGGACGACGTCCTCGCCTTCGTCGCGGACGTACGTCCCCACCTGACGCACACACGGATCGCCCTGCTCACCGACTGGAGGTACTCCCTGGGGCACCGTGACCCGGCCGCCGCCACCCGTGACATCGCCGCGTCGGGGGCGGACGCGCTGCTCGTCCACGCGCTGCCGCCCAGGCTGCGCGCGACGTACCTGGAGTCGGCCGCGGCGGCCGCGCTCCCGGTCGTCACCACCTGTTACGCCTCCAGCCCGGACGCGACCCGCGCCCGGGCCGCCGCGGACGCCACCGCCTACCTGTACCTCGTCGCCCACTACGGGCGCAGCGGTACCGCGCCGGCCGCCGGGCACGGCGCGCTCGCGCGGACGGTCGCGCAGCTGCGGGAGCACACCGCGGCCCCGGTCGCAGTCGGCTTCGGGGTCAGCACCCGCCAGGACGTCGAAGCGGTGGGCGCGAGCGGCGCGGACGCCGCCGTCATCGGCTCCGCCGCCGTGGCCGCCGTGGAGCGGGCGCAGCAGGACGGGCGTGATCTGCCCGGCGCCTTCCGGGAGTTCGTCCGCTCGGTACGGCCCGCGTAAGCACCGGTCGTACCCGGTGCCGGACCGGCACGGCAAAGACCCCTCCCTCATCAGGTCCCTCCGCACACCATTCACAGATCAGGAGACAGCCATGATCGTCCGCGACATCGAGTCCGTGAAGACCGTCGAGTGGGGCAACGGCCTGAGCCGCCGCTTCCTCCTCGCCGACGACGGCCTCGGTTACACGCTCACCGACACCGTCGTACTGGCCGGTACCAAGTCGCGCCTGGAGTACGTCAACCACCTGGAGGCGTGCTACTGCATCGCCGGCTCCGGCGAGGTCATCGAGCTGGACGGCACCACCCACGAGATAGTCCCCGGCCGGATGTACGCCCTCGACCGGCACGACGCCCACTACCTCGTCGCCAGCCCCCACGAGGACCTGCGCCTGGTCTGCGTCTTCTCGCCGGCCCTGAACGGCAACGAGGTCCACCAGCTCGACGCCCACAACTCGTCCGCCTACTGAGGCACTCACCACCACGACGTCCGAGCCGTCCACCGACTCAGAGGGGGGTCCGCCGTGATCCGCTGGAACACCGATCAGACCGATCTGCGCGAGGGCCTGGAGCGGTGGGGAGAGGCGCTGAGCGCCGATCACATCGAACGCGAAGAACAGGGCCGCTTCCCCGAGGACAAATGGAAGCTCCTGCGGGAAACCGGAATCCTCTCGCTGCCCTTCGAGGAGCAGTACGGCGGTCTCGGACAGTCACTGCTCACCACCATGTACGCGCTGGAGGGCCTCGGCGAGTACAACCGGGATTCCGGGCTGAGCTTCTCGGCCACCACGTCGATCTGCTCGACCGGAATCCCGGTACAACACTTCGGCACCGACGACCAGAAACAGCGGTACCTGCCCCTGATCGCGTCGGGCGAGGCCATCGGCGCGCACGCCATCACCGAGGCCGAGGGCGGCTCCGACGCGATGGCGATGACCACCCGGGCGACCCGCGACGGCGAGACGTTCGTCCTGAGCGGCAGCAAGGCGTTCGTCAGCAACGGCCCGATCGCGGACGTGATCGTGGTCTACGCCCGCACCCACCCCCGCGGCGGCCCCCTCGGAACCACGGCGTTCCTGGTCGACCGCGACACCCCGGGCCTCACCACGGGCAGTCCCGGCAAGAAGATGGGACTGCGCACCTCGCCGCTGTGCGAGCTGTACCTGGACGACGTGCGCGTGCCCAGGAGCGCGGTACTCGGCCGGGTCGGCGGCGGCCTGATGGTCCTGGACCACGTCATGAAGCGGGAGGTCCTCCTCTCCTTCGTCGTCAACGCCGGCGAGATGCGCCACCGGCTGGACCGGTGCGTGGCCTACGCGAAGACCCGCCACTCCTTCGGGCGGCCCATCGGCTCGTACCAGTCGGTCGCCAACAAGATCGTCGACATGCAGATCCAGCTGGAGAGCGCCCGCAAGTGGCTCTACGACACGGGCGAGAAGCTGGAGGCGGGCGAGGACGTCACCGTGGACCTCGCGATCGCCAAGCTCGTCACGAGCCAGGGCAACCTCGCCACCAGTCTCGCGGCCGTACAGATCTTCGGCGGCCACGGCTACATGTCCGAGTACGGGCTGGAGCAGGACGTCCGCAACGCCGTGGGCGGCACGGTCTACTCCGGCACCAACGAGATCCAGTACAACCGCATCGCCTCGATGCTGGGCCTCGGGTCGGGCCGATGAGCGGATCGCCGCCCCGTACGCTGCTCAAGGTCTGCGGGGCCACGGCGCGCAGCGACATCGAGGCCGCGGCCACTGCCGGGGCCGACTGCGTCGGGCTCTGGCACGGCGTACCCGGCGGCCCCCGGGAGCTGGACGCGGACACGCTCACCGGCCTCGCCGCGGCGGCCCGTTCGGCCGGCCTGCTGCCGGCCCTGGTCACCTTCCTCGCCGACGCCGGAGCACTGACGGAGCTCGCCCGCCGCACGGGGGTCGGCTGGATCCAGCTCCACGCGTACCAGTCGCCGGCGACCGTACGGGCCCTGCGCGCGGCCCTCCCGCCCGAGGTCGCGGTCGTCAAGGTGCTGCACCTCGCGCAGGGCGGCGCGGGGTGCGTCGAGCGGCCGCTCATCGGCGCCTACGAACGCGCCGGCACCGACCTCTTCCTCATCGACGCGGCCACCGAGGACGGCCGGATCGGCAGTACCGGCCAGGCCCCCGACCCGGCGGACGTGATGGCGCTACTGCCCCGCATGACCCGGCCGTTCCTGCTGGCCGGGGGCCTGGAGCCGACGAGCCCGCCCCGGTACGCGGACGTGGTGCGCGCCCCGGGCTTCCACGGGATCGACGTCGACACCGCGGCCCGCTCCCCGCTGACCGGCGGTTTCGGCGTCCCCGAGATCACCGCCCTGGCCCGCGCCTGGCGCGGGGCACCCTCCGGCGGCCCCGCCCCCGCCCACCCGCCCGCCGACCTGGAGCCGTCCCGATGAGCATCCACGACCGGACCGACTTCCCCTTCCTGCGCGCCCTCATGGCTTCCCCCACCCCCGTCGTGATGGAGGTGAAACAGCGCGACGCCCACGGCCACGACCTGCTCGGCGGCCGCACCCCGGCCCAGGTCGTGAGCGCGTACGAGAGCGCGGGCGCGCCCTGCGTCTCCGTGGTGACGGGCCGCTGGTTCGGCGGCTCGAACACGCTGCTGCGCGAGGTCGCCGCGCTGACCCGGCTCCCCCTCCTCCAGAAGGACTTCATCACCCGCACCGAACAGCTGGGCACAGCAGCCGAGTTGGGTGCTTCGGCGGTACTCCTGACGGCCGCCCTGCTCCCGGCGTCGAGCCTGGCCAAGCTGGTGGACCGGTGCCTGCTGACCGGCCTCACCCCCTTCGTCGAGATCACCACGGAAGCCGAGCTGGAAGCCGTGCCGCACGCCCCGGAGTGCGTCATCGCGGTCAACAACAAGGACATCAGGACGCGCGAACGCGATACGGGCGACCTCGGCCGCAGCATCGGACTCCTGCCGGCCGTCCGCGCCACCGGCACCCCCTGCCCGGTCAGCGCGAGCGGCATAGACGGCCCCACGACGGCCGCCCGCCTGCTGGACGCCGGCTTCGGCGGCCTCCTGGTCGGCACCTCCCTGCTGCGCAGCGGATCCCCGGCCCAGTGGCTGGACGCGGTGAGCGGCGCCCGCAGGGGACTGGCGGTCCGGTGAGCACCCCGGCGACCGCGGCCGGCGCCGCCCGGCCCTTCACCCTCGACGCGGCGGGCACCACCGTCTCCGGGCTCCTGGCCCTGCCCGAGGGCGGCGCCCCCCGCTCCACGGTCCTGGCGATCCACGGCCGGGGCATGCGCGCGCGGTACTGGGACTCCTTCGTCCCCCTGGCCACCGCCCTCGGCCACGCCGTCCTCGCCGTGGACCGCCCCGGCTACGGAGCCTCCGCGGCCTCCCTGCCCGACGGCCAGTCCCTGCCCGACCAGGCGAGGACACTGCGCCGGGCGCTCGCGGAGCACGCCCGCACCCACCGGCTCGGCGCCGGGGTCTTCCTCCTCGGCCACTCCGACGGCGGCAAGGTCGCCCTGCACACGGCGGCGATCGCCCCGTCCGTCCCCCTGCTCGGCCTGGACGCCTCCGGCGTGGGCTACGAGTACCACCCGCAGGCCCTGCACTTCCCCTCGACGCTCGGCGGCGGCGCGACCCGGCTCAACTGGGGCCCCCTGAACCTCTATCCGCCGGGCACCTTCCAGGCGAGCCGCGCCCTGCTCTCACCCGTCCCGCCCCGCGAGTCGGCGGACACGCCCTGGTGGCCCCGGCAGTACGAGGAACTGGCTCCCGGCGTCCGGATCCCGGTCCGGCTGACCTTCGCCGAACACGAGGGGTGGTGGCGGCTCGACGCCCGCACCCTGACGGCGATGACCACCCGTCTGACGGCGTCGCCGTCGGTGACGGTGGAGCACCTGCCCGGCTCGGGACACAACCTGAGCCTCGGCCACACCGCGACCGCCTACCACCTGCGGGTACTGGCCTTCCTGGAGGAGTGCCTCCTCGCCGCGCGCCGGTCCGCCGGGCCGGCCGGGAAGGGTCCGACCGAACAGCATGCGTCACCGGCCCTCGAAGAACGCTCGAGAGATGGTCGAAACCCCATGGCCGGGGGGCCCGGTGGATGCCACGATGCGATGTCCGTGCCGATGCGAGCAGCAACACAAGCACCCAGAAGAGGACGCAGCCAATGACCACACATCCGGCCGGGAACCCCCAGCCCTACCCGCCCCAGCCCGGCGTCCACAACCCGTACGCCCAGCAGCAGCCCCAGCCCCCGCAGCACCAGCAGCAGGGGCCGGCCGCGGGACCGGCGGGACGCGGAAAGGGCGCGACGGTACTGCTCCTCGTCTCCACCGCCCTGCTCGGTCTGATGGCCGGTCTGTTCTTCGCCTTCGACGTCTCGGTGATGCCGGGTCTGGCGAAGGCGGACGACCGGACCTACGTCACCGCGATGCAGAACTTCAACGCCGCGATCGACGGCAACCCCCTGTTCGGCATGGCCTTCATGGTCGCGCTGCTGCTGCCGGTCGTGTCGGCGATCCTGGAGTACCGCAAGGGACGCCGCGACGTGGCGGTCTGGGTCGCCGTCGGCGCGGTCCTCTACTTCGTCGTCCTGATGATCACTTTCAGCGTCAACATCCCGCTGAACAACGAACTGGCGGACGCGGGCGACGCGGCGAAGATGACCGACTTCTCGATCGTCGAAAAGTTCAAGACGACCTGGGTCACCACCAACATCCTGCGCACGCTCCTGTCCACGGTGGCCCTCGCCGCCCTGTCCCGGGCCCTGGTGCTGTACGGCCGGGCCACTCGCTGACCGTCCGGACCGGGGAGCGGGCGGCGCGGGATCGTGCCAGGCTGGAAGGCGGGGGCAAGCGCGACGTTCCGGACGCACCCTGGGAGAACAGCCATGAAACGTGCAGGACGAAGGAGCGCGACCGCCGCCGCCTGCTGCTCGCTCGTGCTGGGCGCCGTCCTGTCGGGTGGGGCGCTGACCGGCGCCCAGTCGGCGGCGGCCGCCCCCGCACCCGCCTGCAAGGGCGGTCAGCTGTCGGCGAGCGCCGCGGGCTCGACCCAGGTCACCATCACTGTGACCAACAAGGGACCGAAGGCCTGCACGCTCAAGGGCTACCCCACCGTCGCCCTCGCCGGGCAGGGCTCTCCGGAGAGGAACAAGCCCCTGAGCGTCCAACGGCAGGGCGCCGAGCGGGCGGTGCAACTCGCCGTCGGCGGACGGGCCGTGAGCCGTCTGACGTTCACTCCGGTCCTCGGTGAGGCCGAGGGGTACTGCGCCTCCGGCGCCGAGCCGACGGTCGCCCCCTCGCTCGTGGTGGGCTTTGCCGGGATCAAGCAGCAGCTGGGCCCGGCCGACGCCGACGGGTTCGCCCTCTGCGGCACCACGGTGCGCGCCACCGCCTTCCGGCCGGCCTGAGCCCGGCGGGCGGCGCCGGCCGCCCGGGTGGTGGTGGTCAGCTGCGCTTCGGCGCGGGAGCGGACGTCGTGACGGCCGGGGTGCCCTGCGGGGCCGGGGCGGACGCGGCGGGCGGGACCGACGGGTTCGGCGAGGCTGACGCGGTCGGCGGGGCCGACGGGGTCGGCGAGGGGTCCGGGAGGCAGGTGACCTCGTCGCGCGGGGTGTAGTGGGTGCGGAACGTCTCGCGCTTGAGCTCTTCACCGCCCTTGACGAAGACCCGGTCGACGGAGACGTCGAAGCCCTCCAGCGGGGTCTGCGCCTCGCAGGAGTCGCCGGTGGCGGTGTGCTTGGCCGGCGCGGTGATGTTCGTCCGGGGCCCCTTGGTGGCGCGTATCGCGTCGTACTTCCTCGTACCGAGCAGGGTGATGGTCACCGACGTGTCGGTGGAGGCGGCCCGGATGCGGACGGGGTGGCCGGAGTCGTTCTTCCAGCGCAGGTCGAGGGTGCCCCAGGCGACCGTGGCCTCGCGGCCTTCGGGATAGCGCTCGATGTAGAAGGAGTGGGCCCCGTGCTCCACCGGCTGCAGGCCCGCGAAGAACACGGCGTTGAACATCGTCGTCGCGACCGCCGAGATGCCGCCGCCCAGAGACTTCACGTACCGGCCGTCGTTGATCATGATGCCGTCGACGAAACCGTTCGCCTTCGTGCGCTCGCCGACCGTCTTGTTGAAGCTCCACGTGTCGCCGGGGCGGACCACGGAGCCGTTGATCAGCTGCACGGCGCGCGCGATGTTGTGGGTGCGGTACGGGGCGGAGGGGAACGCGACGGTGAAGGAGGACATCTGCTGCTCCGCGGCCCGGGCGGGACCGGCCGGCTTCCCGGCCGCCGGCGCACCGGGGCCGTTCTCGGCGGCCGCCGAGCCCGCGGCGAGTGAGCCGAGGCCGAGGGCCGCGGCCGCGACGGCGGAGGTCAGGGCCAGTCGCCTGGCGGCGGTCCGACGGTCTGTGCGTCGCATGTCACTCCCGGTAGCGGATGTCGCGGTGGAGCCCGGTACCCACTCGGAAGCGAGGCGGCAGGCCACGGACCATGCTGGGCGTGATCGCACCAAACAAGGGCAAAATGTGCCCCGTCTCACGCGCGGGGAGCCGGCACCCCGTCCGTGCAGTGGTCCGTCGTGAGGGGTCCGGTGGGGCATGATCGGGGGATGTCTGAACGCATCATTGCCGCCTGCGACGGGGCGGCGAAGGGGAATCCCGGGCCTGCCGGATGGGCCTGGGTCATCGGCGACGCGCAGGGCCGTCCCGAGCGCTGGGAAGCCGGCGCGCTGGGCCGGGCCACGAACAACGTGGGCGAGCTCACCGCGCTGCAGAAGTTGCTGGAGGCCGTCGCGCCGGGCACGGCGATCGAGGTGCGCATGGACTCCCAGTACGCCATGAAGGCGGTGACGCAGTGGCTGCCCGCGTGGAAGCGCAACGGGTGGAAGACCGCGGCCGGGAAGCCTGTCGCCAACCGTGAACTCGTCGAACGCATCGACGCCCTGCTCGCCGGGCGTGACGTCGAGTTCCGCTACGTCCCCGCCCACCGCGCGGACGGCGACCACCTGAACGCCATCGCCGACCAGGCCGCCAGCGACGCCGCCACCTCCCAGCGGCCCGCCGGCACCGCTCTGGGCGACCACGCCATCCCGGTACCCGCCCCGGCCCGTACCTCGCCCGCCCGCACGGCCGCCGCACGCAGGAAGCCGGCCGCCGCCACGGAGCCCGCATCCGGCACGGCATCCGCGGGGCGCGGCACCCGCACCATCAAGGCGAAGTTCAAGGGCACCTGTCCCTGCGGAACGGCCTACGCGGCCGGCGACAAGATCGCCAAGCACGGTTCGAGCTGGGGCCACCCCGACTGCGCGGCCACGGCTTAGGTGTATTGACCCGCAGCGTTGTTCACTCGGCTGATGGGCGGCTTGCCGTCCAGTGCGGTGTGGCAGCGGTGGTGGTTGTAGGTGTGGAGGAAGTCTGCCAGGGCCGCTGTCCGCTCGTTGTTCGATTGGTAGGGCCGTAGGTAGGCCCATTCGTCGAGGAGGGTGCGGTTGAAGCGTTCGACTTTGCCGTTGGTCTGCGGCCGGTAGGGCCTGGTCTTCTTGTGGGTGATGCCGGCCGCGGCCAGGGTCTGGGTGAACTGCTTGGACTTGTAGCAGGAGCCGTTGTCGGTCAGGACGCGTTCAACGGTGATCCCGTGGGCGGTGAAGAACGCCTGGGCTCGCTGCCAGAAGGCGACGGCCGTCTGCTTGCGTTCGTCGGTGAGGACCTCGCTGTAGGCCAGGCGGGAGTGGTCGTCGACGGCGGAGTGGATGTAGCTGTAGCCGATGACCGGCGTGGAGCTTTTGCGCTGGTCGGTGGTGGCTTGGCGGTTGCGGTCGCCTGCCGCCCGGCCCACCACGCGCCATCCGCCGCCTTCGGGGATGTTCCCGAGCTTCTTGATGTCGACGTGGACCAGTTCGCCCGGTCGGGCCCGTTCGTAGCGGCGGATCGGCTGGCCGGTGGGCCGGTCCAGCCAGGCCAGCCGGTTCAGGCCGTGGCGGGCCAGGATCCGGTGGACGGTGGAGGCGGGCAGGCCCAGGACCGGGCCGATGCGGGCCGGCCCGAGCTTGCGGCTTCGGCGCAGGTCACAGACGCGGGCCTCGATCGTCGCGGGGGTGCGGTGCGGGGTCGTACGCGGCCTGCTGGAACGGTCGTGCAGGCCGCCCTCGCCTTCGGCCCGCCAGCGGCGGACCCATTTGTGGGCGGTGGGCCGGGATATGCCCATCTCGGCGGCCACGTGGGCGACCGGCCGCCCGGCCAGAACCCGCTCGACCAGGATCCGCCTGCCGTGAACCGTCAGCCGGGCATTACGGTGGGACACGAAGACCTCCGTGTGTGGTGTGGAGCCTAGACACCTCCACCACACCGGAGGTCTTCGCCATGATCAAGACCCGGCTCTGTTAACAACGCTCGTGATCAATACACTTAGGCCGTCTCTTCCGGAGACGGCCCAGGCCCCCGGCGCGGTTCACCCGTTCGGCACCCAGCGGGGGCGCACGGGGACGGGGGCCGTCACAGTGTGGGGTGCGTGCTGCTGCAGCGCGCAGCGGAGGCCACGTCCGAGACGCGGGGAGGGTCCGGTGGGGCACGTAGCCGCCCGCCACGGCCAGAGGAAAAGGAGCTGAACATGGTGCGCAACACGATCCGGAACGACTCGACCCGGGCGGCCGATCAGCCCGAGGAGCACGCGAGAGCCCGCCACAAGTCGGCGGAGAGCGTCCGCGGGAGTTCCGAGCCGGTCCTGGAAAAGGGCACCACGGAGGACCACATCGTCCTCGGCGAGGACTGAACCGCCGCTGCGGACCCAGGTCCCCGGGAGCGCGAGCCGCTCCCGGGGACCTCGTCGTGTGAGGGCCCGGGCGGGTCAGCAGCCGCCGCAGTTGTAGTAGGTGACGTCCCAGTGGCTGCCCTCGTCGGCGTAGACGTTCCCGGAGCCGGACTTCCACTGGAGGGCTCCGTCGCCGCGAACACCGATGTAGGTGAACGTGTTCTTGACGTAGTTGGTCAGGCACGTGGACTTGCCGAAGTCGAGCTTGTAGCCGTTCCAGTGCGAGTACGTCCCGGAGGCGTGGCCGGTCTCGGTGCCGCCGGTGATGTTGAGCGCACAGCCGGCGGCCTGCTTGAGCGTCTGGGCGCCCTGGGCGCTGGTCAGGTTGAGCTGCTCGAACGACGTACACGTGGAGTTGTAGCGGTCCGAGCAGCCTCCCGAAGAGGACCAGGTGATCCCGGAGCTGCGGAACATCGAGGTGGCCGTGGCGTGGCTGATCTTGGTGGCCGCGTAGGCCTCGGTGGTTCCGGTCAGCACGCCGATTCCCGGGGCGGCCACGGTGGCCACGGCGAGGGTGAGGGCGCTGAGGATCGGGCGGAGCTTCATCGGCGTGTGCCTCCTGCGGGTGGCCTTGCACGGTGGGGTGGCGTTGCAGGCGGAGCCAGGTCCTGTCGTCCGGCGCGAGCGGCAGGGACCGATGGTGCCCGACGGCGGCGCGGGTCCGCCAGATGGCCTCGGCGCAGGGCGCGGGGGAGGGGACGGGGGGAGAGCGGGGTCGAAGGTGGGGACACTTTTACTCGCGACTGATGGCATGCTCCCGACAAATCTGCCAGGCTTCCGCCAGTCGCCGCCCCGACCCCGGGGCGGCGCGGCAAGGCATCTCACTCCAGCGATCGCGCACGCGATGCGCGCAGTCCGCGGCTGCCCACCGGCCCACCCAGCCGGTCGAGCGGTCACCGAGCAGGCCGGGATCCCGGCCGCCCAAAGGAGTTCCGCGTGAGATCGACCCCCCACAAGGCCTTCGCCACGACCGTGCTCGCGGTCGCCGCGCTGGCCGCCGCCTCGCTCGGCACCACCCCCGCGGCGGCGGCGACGCCGTCCGCCGCCCCCCGCGCCGCCGCCTGCACCCCGGCCCAGGTCGTCGTCAACGGCGGTTTCGAGGGCGGCACTTCGCCCTGGAGCCAGTCCTCCACCAGCGTGATCACCAGCCGCACGGGCCAGAGCGCCCACACGGGCACGACCTTCGCCTGGCTGAACGGCGTCGGCTCCACGCACACCGACACGCTCTCCCAGAGCGTCACGATCCCCGCCGGATGCAGCACGGCCAACCTCACGTTCTGGCTGCACATCGACACCGCCGAGACGACCACGTCGACGAAGTACGACAAGCTGACGGCGAAGATCGGCAGCACGACGCTCGCGACCTACTCGAACCTCGACAAGAACACCGGGTACGTCCAGAAGTCCTTCGACGTCTCGGCGTTCGCCGGGCAGACCGTGACCGTCGCCTTCACCGGCACGGAGGACTCCAGCCTCCAGACCAGCTTCGTCATCGACGACGTCGCCCTCGACACCTCCGGCGCAACGACCCCGCCCGGCGATCCCACGCGCACACCGGCCTCACCCTCGTACACCGTCAGCCTCAGCAGCAACACGAGCGGCACCGTCTGGACCGGCCACCAGAGCGCGACCTTCACCAACGCCTCGGCCACCGCTCTGAACGAGGTGTACCTGAGGCTCTGGGACAACTACCACGGCACCTGCTCCGCCATGCCGATCACCGTCACCAACGTCACCGGTGGCACCGCGGGCGCGCTCTCGGTCGGCTGCACCGCCCTCCAGATCGCCCTGCCCACGCCGCTGGCACAGGGCCAGAGCGCCACGATCGGCTTCGACCTGGGCATCACCGTACCCAGCGGGGCCGACCGCTTCGGCCACGACGGGGCGTTCAACTTCATCGGCAACGCCCTGCCCGTGCTCGCGGTCAAGGACGCGGCCGGCTGGCACCTGGACCCGTACACCAACAACGGCGAGTCGTTCTACTCCCTCGCCTCCGACTTCCGCGTGACCCTCGACCACCCCAGCACCCTCCTGGTCCCGGCCACCGGTACCTCGGTGGACACCCCCGGCTCCAGCGGCCGCACGGTCACCACCGCCACCGCCTCCAAGGTCCGCGACTTCGCCTGGGCGGCCGGTCCCTTCACCAAGATCTCGGGCACCTCGCCCGGCGGCACCCCGGTCAACGTCTACTCCGTCTCCGGCATCAGCTCCGCCGACTCGCAGTCGATGCTCACCACCGCCAAGTCCGCCGTGGACGCCCACGCCGCGAGGTTCGGCGCCTACCCGTACGGCGAACTGGACGCGGTGATCGACAACAACTACTGGTTCGGCGGCATGGAATACCCCGGGTTCGTCCTCGACCTGGTCAGCACCACGGCGCTCACCCACGAGATCGGCCACCAGTGGTGGTACGGCATCGTCGGCGACGACGAGTACAACAGCCCCTGGCTCGACGAGGCGTTCACCGACTACGCCACCGACCTGGCGCTGAACAAGACGGGCACCAACTGCTGGAGCAGCGTCTCGTGGGCGTCGACCGCGGAGAAGATCACCAATCCGATGGCCTACTGGGACACCCACTCGTCCCGCTACTCCACCGTCATCTACGGCTACGGCAAGTGCGCCCTGCACGACCTGCGGCGCGTCCTCGGTGACAGCGTCATGGCCAAGCTGCTCAAGGACTACGCCACCTCGCACTGGTACGGCGTCTCGACCACCGCCGAGTTCAAGGCGGCCGCCCAGGCCGCCACGACCACGGACCTGACCTCCTTCTGGACCCAGCACCGCATCGAGGGCTGACCCCGCAACGGTCACCTTCCGCCGCGCCCGGTCGCGCCGTGAACGGCGGCGGCCGGGACCCGGTGGCACAGTGGGCGCCGGATGGCGCCCGCTGTGCCGTGGGGGCGTCCGACCGGCCCGGGCCCCCGCAGGAAGGAAGTCCCATGCAGACCGTCACCCTGAACAACGGCGTCGCGATGCCGATCCTCGGCTTCGGCGTCTACCAGATCCCGCCGGAGCAGACCGAACGGGCCGTCAGCGAGGCGCTCGCCGTCGGGTACCGGCTGCTCGACACGGCGGCCGCCTACCTGAACGAGGAGGCCGTCGGCAAGGCGATCAGGAGCAGCGGCATCCCGCGTGAGGAACTGTTCGTCACGACCAAGCTCTGGATCCAGGACGCCGGCGAGGACAACGCCCGCCGTGCCTTCGACACCTCGCTGCGCCGGCTCGGCCTCGACCACCTCGACCTGTACCTGATCCACCAGCCCTTCGGCGACGTCTACGGCTCCTGGCGCGCCCTGCAGAAGCTCTACCGGGAGGGCCGGGTGAGGGCGATCGGGGTCTCCAACTTCTACCCCGACCGGCTCATCGACCTCATCGACCACAACGAGGTCGCTCCCGCCGTGAACCAGGTGGAGACCCACCCCTTCTTCCAGCGCACGGCCGAACAAGAACTCATGCGCGAGCGCGGAGTGCAGATCGAGTCGTGGGGACCGTTCGCCGAAGGCCGCAACAACCTCTTCACCCACCCCGTCCTCGGTGACATCGCGAAGGAACACGGAAAGTCGGTGCCACAGGTCGTGCTCCGCTGGCTCGTCCAGCGGGAAGTCGTCGTGATCCCGAAGTCCGTCCGCGCCGACCGGATGGCCGAGAACTTCGACGTGTTCGACTTCGCGCTCACCGAGGAGGAGATGGCGCGCATCGCCGCCATGGACACCGGGCGCTCGCTCTTCTTCGACCACCGCGACCCCGCCATGGTCAGCCGGCTGGGCACCGCCCGGCTGCACGACTGACCCGGCGGGGGTCCCGCCGTTACCGCACCGCCCCGTCAGCCCAGGAAGGAGAGCCGCACGGTCCGGTGCGGGTTGTCGCGGTTGGTGTCCACCAGGACCACCGACTGCCAGGTGCCCAGCGCCAGCTCGCCGCCGACCACCGGCAGTGTGGCGTGCGGCGGCACGAACGCGGGCAGCACGTGGTCGCGGCCGTGTCCGGGAGAGCCGTGCCGGTGCCGCCAGCGGTCGTCGGCGGGCAGCAGCGTACGCAGCGTCTCGAGGAGGTCGTCGTCGCTGCCGGCGCCCGTCTCGATCACCGCAAGTCCGGCCGTCGCGTGCGGGGTGAACACGTTGAGCAGCCCGTCCCGCCCCCGTGCGGCCTCGCGCAGGAACTGCGCGCAGGCGTCGGTCAGGTCGTGGACCGTCTCGGCGGAACCCGTCGTGAGTTGCAGGGTGCGTGTGGTGAAGGTGTCAGCCATGTGACCATCTTCGCCCGCGGGCGCACGAGTGCTCTCCCGCGCGCCCGGACCGCCCTCCCGCGTGCCGGGCCGGGCCGTGCCGGAAGGTTCCCCGGCGCCGAGGCGACCAGCTCGTTCAGGTGAACGTCGAAATCCGTGCTGACCGCAGCAGACATCGGCGGCCCGGCGGATGGTGTTGAATTCCCTCGGGGCCCCGGTGCCGTACGGCATCCGGGCCCTTCGACGTATTTGCCGTATGCAGAGGTGAAAGTGACAGCAGAGAACCCTCTCGGGCGTCTTGACGACGACGACTACCCCGCCTTCACCATGGGCAGGGCCGCCGAGATGCTCGGTACCACCCCCGGCTTCCTCCGGGCGATCGGCGAGGCCCGGCTGATCACCCCGCTGCGCTCGCAGGGCGGCCATCGCCGGTACTCCCGCTACCAGCTGCGGATCGCCGCCCGCGCCCGTGAACTCGTGGACGCCGGTACTCCCATCGAGGCGGCCTGCCGGATCGTGATCCTCGAAGACCAGCTCGCCGAGGCCCAGCGCATCAACGCCGAATTCCGCCGTGCGGAGCATTCGTCCGCGTCCGCATGCCGCGCGGCGGCCGGGGCAGGCGAGCAGCCGACGGACCGTTCGACGAGCAAGGAGTAGTGGTCACATGTGGGCTTTCCGTGAGACGGCCGGTCACCTGGCGGGAACCGACCTGACGGGTTACAAGGTCGAGGCGACCGAGGGCGTCATCGGCAAGGTCGACAAGCACTCGGACGAGGCCGGCTCCGCCTACCTGGTCGTGGACACCGGTGTGTGGATCTTCGGAAAGGAGGTGCTGATCCCGGCGGGCGCCGTCACGCGCATCGACCCGGACGAAAAGCGCGTCCTGGTCGACCTCACCAAGGAGCAGGTCAAGAACGCGCCCGAGTTCCACCGGGACAAGCACCTGGGCGACGCCGGATACCACGCGCAGCTCGGTACGTATTACGGCACCGGCGCCCCGTTCGGCGGCCGCCCGGCCTGACACCCGTACCCGGGGAGTCGTCCCGGCACTCCGTACCCGCCCGCGGACCGACCACCGGTCTGCGGGCGGGTTCCGTTCCCCCGAGGTCCGGCCGGCCCGCGGCGGACCTCCGGTCAGGCGATGTCGCTGACGTCCACACCGGTGCGGCCGTGGCCCGGGCGGCCCGGGCCCGTACCGGCGGCGGCGTCGCGGAAGGCGGCCAGCCCCTCGAACAGGGCCCCCCGCTCCTCGCGGCTCAGGCGCGCCAGCACGGTCTCGAGTTCCCGCGCCCGGGCCGCCCGTACGGAAGCCAGGACGCCCCGGCCGCTGCGGCTCAGCCGCACCTCCACCTCCCGGCGGTTCGCCGTCGCCCGGGAACGCTGGACGAGACCGGCCGCTTCGAGCCGGTCGCAGAGCCGGCTCACCGAGGGCGGTGTCGAACCGAGCGCTTCGCCCAGGTCGCGCAGGTTGACGGCTTCCCGCTCGTCGATCACGGTCAGGGCACGCAACTGCGAGGGGGGCACGGGGGAGGGTACGGCTTCCTGGCCGCGGCCCCACAGGACGTCCAGCATCTCCAGGAGAGCGGATGCTTCGGCAGCCACCTGCGTGGAGTGCAGGGGTGGCAAGGGGAAGCTGTGCGGCATCGCACTACTCTCTCATCCGATAGACCGTTTGTCAGCCCGCCTGCCTTGGGCGGGCAGGCGGCGAACACCCTTCGTCGCGGGGGCCATCGAGGCCTTCGCGGTCATCCGCATGGCGAGGGCGAGGGTGTCGTCGGCATGGAGGACGACGGTGTGCATCTCGGCGGCCACGGCATCGGGGATCTCCGCTATCGGGCGGTGGGCGTGTTGCTCCACGGCCTTGATGAGCCGCGACTCCCCCTCGATGAGGTCCCTGCGGCTCTCGGTGAGGCCGTCGGTGTAGAGCAGGAGCAGATCACCGGGCTCCATGCGTTCTCGCAGCACCGCATCGCCGCCCGGGGAGGGGAAGCCGATGCCCCGGCCGGTCGCTTCGAGGAAGTGCGGCGTGCCGCCGTGCCGTACGAGCAGCGGGGGCGGGTGGCTGCCGCTGACGACCTGGAGGTCCCCGGTGGCGGGGTCGAGCCGGACCAGGAGCACCGTCGCCATCAGATCCGGGTTGAAGGGCATGAGGAGGTGATGGGTGCGGGCGAGGATGGAGGGCAACGGGTGCCCCTCCAGGGCCAGGGTGCGTACCGCGTGCGTGACCGTGACCGCACCGCGGGTGCTGCGCACGCCGTGGCCCAGCGCGTCGACCACGGTGACGTGCACGGTGCCGTCGGGCAGGGCGAACCAGTCGTAGAGGTCCCCGCCGGTCGGCGCGGCCGGGTCCGCGGGCGCGTAGTGCACGGCCAGTTCCAAGCCGTCGATCTCCGGGGGGAGGGGGCGCAGCGCGTCCTCCAGCTCCCGCAGGACCTGGCCGTGCGCCTTGCGCACCTGCTCGTCGCGCTCGTCGAGTTGTACGTAGAGGGCGAGGACGCCGGCGTTGGTCTCCGCCAACTCGTGCTTGATCAGCCGGTGTTCGGCAGTGAGGTGGTCGGCCCGGGCGAGGGCGGCGCGCAGCTCCTCGTCCGCCGCGCGGACCTGCGCCGACAGGGAGTCCGGCAAGGGCGCCGGCGCCCGGGCTTCCCCGCACGGTCCGGCGTCCCGGTCGGGTAGCGGGATGTGCCAGGTGACCGAGTTCGCCGACGTCTCGGGCGCGGTCAGCGGCAGGTCGGCGCTCCGCAGCGGGCCGGCCGCTCGCGGGGCGGTCAGGGTGAGGTTCAGCTGGGGCACGTCGTGCGCGGCGTCGAACACGCTCGTCAGCCTGACGGGGTGGCCGGCCTCGAACTCCGGGCAGGCCAGGTCCGTCACCGACAGCACCAGTCGGCCGCGTACGTCCGCGGGCAGCCGGTAGGAGCGCGCGAGGTCGCGCACCTCCTCGCGGAGCACCGTCACGTCCCAGAAGAGTCTGCTCATGACGGCTCGTCGGGGGCTCTGGCCGCCACCACGGTGGCGTCGTCGCGGGTGCGGTGGTAGCCGTGCGCGACCGTGGCGGCGAGCAGCGGGGCGGGCAGGCGCAGCAGGTGAGCGGGCGGGGTGTGCGCCCACCGCAGGTCGATGCCGTCGGTGTGCAGCGCGGTGGTGGTCGACGCGGTCAGCGGGACGCGGTGGGTGCGCGGGGCGGGCATCCGCCAGCCGACCACCCCCGGCTGACCCGTCAGCCGGTGGTGCACCTCGTCGGGGGAGAGGGCCACCATGCGGACGTTGCCGATCCCGCAGTACTCCGCTTCCCCGGCGCGCAGTCGAAGGAGCGCGACGGCGGCCCCCCGGCTGTGCCGGAGCGCCCGGTGCATGACCGCCATGATCTCCGGGAGGGTGCCCTCGGCGGCCCCGCGGAAGGAACGCACCGCCGCCTGGGCGGCCTCCGCCGCCTCACGGCCGTGCCCGAGGCCGTCCACCACGAGCGCGGTGCGCGCCCCACCGAGGTCGAGGACTGCCGCGGCGTCCCCGCAGTCCTCCTCGCCCGCGGCCGACAGGCAGACCAGTCCCACCGGCTGCCGGGCGGCTTCGCGCCGGCCGGGAAGGGCGAGCCGGGCGCAGACCACGGTGCCGGTGTCGGTCCTCGAAGTGATGGCGAGCTCCGTCGCGATGCGTCCGACCGCGCCCAGTCCGGCGCCGAGCGTCCCCGTCGTGGTGTAACCGTCGGCCAGGCACCGCGCGACCTCCGCTATCCCCGGACCCCGGTCCGCGGCCACCACTTCCAGGCCGCCGCCCAGCGGAAGCGGCTGCACGTAGAGCACACCGTCGCGGGCGTGCTTGTCGATGTTGCTGGCCAGTTCCGAGGCGACCACGGCCGCCTGGTCGGGCATCGCGCCGGGCAGCGCGCACTCCCGCGCCACGGCGCGCGCGGTCTCGGCCGCGACGTGCACCGCGCTGTAGTGGTCGATGCGGACTTGGCGCGTCGGCGCCACCGGGGCGGGGACCATCAGCGCCGCCATCGTGTGGTGACGATGGTCGTGCCCTCGCCCGGCGTGCTGCGCACCTCGAACTCGTCCATCAGCCGACGGGCGCCGCCCAGCCCGTGTCCCAGACCCACACCGGTGCTGTAGCCGTCGGCCAGCGCCGCCTCCACGTCGGGGATGCCCGGCCCGCGGTCGGTGATCGTGAGCCGGAGCCCCGTACGGCCCTCGGCGCGCGCGGGGCCGACCACGAGGTCCCCGCCCCCGCCGTGGATGTAGGCGTTGCGGGCCAGTTCGCTGGCCGCAGTGATCACCCGCGTCTGGTCGATGAGGGAGAACCCGGCCGCTACGGCGGCGAAGCGCACGGCGTGCCGGACCGCCAGCAGATCGTCCTCGGTGGCCAGGGAGAGCCGGACGGGTTGCGTGCCGGAGGCGTCCGCCGCCGTGGTGTCCGTGCCGTCCACGGTCCGGTTGCCGTCAGCCAGTGGTGCCATGCGGCGCCCCTTCCCGGGGCTGCGGGGCCCGGACCCAGCCCAGCGCGGCCATGCCCTGCTCGGCGTGCAACGCCGTTTCCACGCCCGTGAGTTCCAGCCCGAGTTCCACGAGCGTGATGGCCACCGGGGGGCGCATGCCGGCCACGATGACCCTGGCCCCCAGCAGCCGGGCCATGCTCGTGAGCTCCATCAGGTTGCGCGCCACGAACGAGTCGATGATCTCCAGGCGGGAGATGTCGATGAGGACGCCCCGGGCCCGGTCGGCGGAGATCCGCTCGGTGAGTTCCTGCGCGAAGGCCACGGCGGACTTGTCGTCCAGTTCGTTGAGCAGCCCGGTGACCAGGACGTCGCCCAGTCGCAGGATCGGTACGGCGCAGGAAGGGGCCCCGGCGTGTGTGCCGGAGTGGGCACTTGAATGTGCGCTCATCGGGAAACCGGGGCGCTCGGGGCCGGCGCGGAACCGCCGGTGATCTTCATCGCCTCGGACAGGGCCTCGGCGAGCGTGGCCCGCGTCAGGATGTCGAAGAGGTCGATGCCCAGCTGCGCGATGGTCTGCGCGATGGTGGGCCGGATGCCGCTGATGATGCAGCCCGCTCCCATCAGCCGCACTGCCCGCACGGTCTGCATGAGGTGCTGGGCCACCGCGGTGTCGACGGTGGGCACCCCGGTGATGTCGATGATCGCGACTTGCGCGTCCTCGTCCTGGATGGCCTGGAGCAGGTTCTCCATCACCACCTGGGTGCGTGCGGTGTCCAGGGTGCCGATCAAGGGCACGGCCACGACCTGCCGCCACAGGCGTACGACGGGTGTCGAGACCTCCAGCAGCTGTCGGCTCTGCCGCCGGATGATCTCCTCGCGGCCTTCCGCGTACGTGGCGAAGGACAGGGCGCCGGCCGCGTCGAGCAACTGGTTGATCAGCAACGCCGCCGAGAGCAGCAGGGCGCTGTCGTCGATGGTGTCCCGGACGATGTCCAGCAGGACTTCCTTGAGGGCGAGCACCGACAGCGAGGTGGCGGTCGGGGCTGCCCCCGCCCGTGCCCTGCGCAGCGACAACTCCCTCACCGCGTCGCGCAGTTCCCGGTGCTGGTTCGCCATCTGGCCGACCGGCAGCGTGGTGTCGAGAGCGCTGATCAGCGCGGAGGCCAGGGTGTCCGCCTCGTAGCGCAGGTCGCGCTCGTTGTTGGCCGGGTCCATGGGCGCGCGCTCCAGCTGGAGCACCACCCAGCGGTCAGCTATGTCGTCCGCGCGCCCCTTGAACGACTCCACCACGAGCCGGCGGACATCGGCCGCACCGGTCGGACTGCTGACCACGCGGGTCTCCCTTCGCTGTGCCGGCGTCCGTCCCACATTTAACGCATGGCAATGGTTGTCTCATGACAAATATACGCACGGTGACCCCGGGACGGAAGTCCCGGGGTCTCGGCCGCACAGATCCACAAGGATGTCCCCGATTGCGCCACTCATTCGTGGGAAGGGCGGTGAGCATGGCCGCACACCGCCGAGACGGTGCTCACCACGCCTATCCAGGCCGTCACCGCGGCCCAGGCCATGGCCGTCGAGCCGCTGACGGCGCCCGCGACGAGCAGCACCAGGCACGTGCCCAGGAGCGCCGCGGCGAGCGGGCGGTTCAGCGGTGGCCGACCGGGCGCGGCGCCGGAGCGGCCCGCAGGCCGCTGCTCGTCGGGTCGGTGGGCCCGTGCGGCGTTCTCGCGCGTGGCCAGTCTCACCCGTGCCGGCATCTATGCCTCCGTGTGTTCAGGAACGGTTGTGCTCGCCAACGGTCGTGCTCAGGAACGGCCGTGCTCACCAACGGCCGTGGTCGCCCACCGGGGTGGGAAACGGGGGCGGGGCATGAGCGTGAGGGAGTTCTCGAACGCGCTCATGCCGCGCGTGTGACCGCATCCGCGCGGGTTAAGCCGACGTATTCCGGCCGACTGGCCGGAATGTGGCCGCCTCGCGCACCTGCCGTGCCGGCCGCGGGTCCCGGGTGACTTATCGTGCCCCCCGCGCTACTTTGTGCACATGATCGGTGCGGCGTCGGCTCACGCGGTGGATCACCGCGCGCGGACCGTCGGCGTCCTCGCGCTGCTGCTCGCCGTCGCCTTCCACCTCCTCGGGTGCCTCCACGGACCGGCCGGGGAAGGCCCTCACCTGCGGCCGGAAACCGTCGCGCCCCTCTCCCTCTCCCTCCCCCTCGCCATGGCCCCTGCCGACGCCGTGGTGCCGGTCCACCGTGCCGAGCAGGGCGAGGGCTGCCCCGACGGACTCGGCCACGCCGTCGACCGCGTGCGGGGGGACGCCCACGCCGCGCCGACGACGGCCCGTACGCCGCTCGCCGTCGCCGGGCCGGCCTCGTCGGCGGGTACGGGCAAGGCCGCGTCCCCGGCCGACGACCGGGGCCCGGGCGGCCGGGGAGTCCTCGCCGCGACGTGCGTCGCCCGGACCTGACAGGACCCGCACGGCCGCCGCCGCCGCGCCCCCGCCCGCCCGCGCCCGCGTGCGCCGGGGCCCGGCGGAACGTCCGGCCGTGCGTCCCCGCCCTGATCCGCCGATGCCCGCGCGCCCCAGCGCCGCCCGGGCCCAGGAGCCGCGACACCGATGCCCACCACCTCCGTGCACGTCACCCCCGCACCTCCCACACCTCCCGCCCCGTACGCACCCGCCCCCCTGCCCGCGCGCCGGCCCGCGGATCTCGTCGGCCGCACCCCGCTGCTGTGGGTCGACGAGCCCTTCGCGGACACCGGCCGCGGATTCTGGGCCAAGCTGGAGGGCGCCAACCCCGGCGGAATCAAGGACCGTCCGGCCCTGCACATGGTGGCCCGCGCCCGGGCCCGGGGCGACCTCGCCGACGGGGCGCCGGTCATCGAGTCCTCCAGCGGGACCCTGGCGCTGGGCCTGGCCCTGGCCGGCATCACGTACGGGCATCCGGTGACCGTGGTCACCGACCCCGGACTGGAGCCCTCGATCCGCCGGGCCCTGGCCGCGTACCGAGTCCACGTCGACACCGTCAGCGAGGCTCACACGGCCGGGGGCTGGCAGCAGGCACGCCGGGACAGGGTCACCGAACTGCTCCACGGGCACCCCGGCGCGTGGTGCCCCGACCAGTACAACAACCCCGACAACGCCGCCGCCTACACCGGGCTCGCCGCCGAACTGGTCACCCAGCTGGGCCGCGTCGACGTACTGGTCACCGCGGTCGGCACCGGCGGCCACTCCGCGGGGATCTCCGCCGCACTGCGCGAGACCTCCCCGGCGCTCGAACTGATCGGCGTGGACTCCACCGGCTCCGCCATCTTCGGGCAGCCGGCCGGACAGCGCCTGATGCGCGGCCTCGGCTCCAGCATCCACCCCGCCAACGTCGCCCACGAGGCGTTCGCGGAGGTCCACTGGGTCGCCCCCGAAGAAGCCGTCACCGCCTGCCGCACACTGGCCCGCCACCAGTACGCCACCGGCGGGTGGAGCGTGGGGGCGGTCGCGCTCGTCGCGGGCTGGGTGGCGCGCACCCGTCCCGCCGGGACCCGGATCGCCGCCGTCTTCCCCGACGGCCCCCACCGCTACCTCGACACCGTCTACGACGACGGCTGGTGCCACGGCCACGGCCTGCTCGGCCACGCCCTCCCCGACGCCCCGCAGGAGATCGGACATCCGGCGGAGCGGGTGGTCACCTCCTGGACCCGCTGCACCGACGTCACCCGCCCGGCGCCGGCGCCGCGCACCGCCACGGCGCTTGCGGCTGTCCGATGAGGCGGCTGCGCGCACAGATGCGCTCCTTCGACCCCGGCGTGCGCCTGCTGATGGTCAACCAGTTCGGCATCAACCTCGGCTTCTACATGCTGATGCCCTACCTCGCCGACCACCTCGGGCACGGTCTGGGTCTCGCCGCCTGGGCCGTCGGCCTGGTCCTCGGCGTACGGAACCTCTCCCAGCAGGGGATGTTCTGGCTGGGCGGCACCCTCGCGGACCGGATCGGCTACAAGCCCATGATCCTGGCCGGCTGTGCACTGCGCACCGGGGCGTTCGCGCTGCTGGCCGTCGCCGACACCCTGCCCGCGCTCGTCGCCGCCTCGGCGGCCACCGGTTTCGCCGGAGCGCTGTTCAACCCCGCCGTGCGGGCCTACGTCGCGGCCGGGGCCGGTGCCCGCCGGGTGGAGGCCTTCGCCTGCTTCAACGTCTTCTACCAGGCCGGGATACTGCTCGGGCCGCTCGCCGGACTCGCCCTGCTGCTCCTGGACTTCCGGCTGGTCTGCGCGGCGGCAGCGGCGATCTTCGGCGTGCTGGCCGTCGTACAGGCCCGGTCGCTGCCCGCGCGACGGCCCGGACCGGACCCGCAGCGGACGCCTGGCTGGCGGGGGATCACCGCCGACTGGGCCACGATAGTGCGCAACCGGCCCTTCGTCCTCTTCTCCGCGGCGATGGCCGGCTCCTACCTGCTGGCCTTCCAGACGTACTTGGCCCTGCCGCTCCGGGCGCGGTCCCTGTTCGGCGACGGCGCCGGCACCGTCATGGGCGTCGCCTTCGCCGTTTCCGCGCTGGTGGCGGTCGTGGGCCAGCTCCGGCTGACCGACTGGGCCCGTGAGCGCCTGGACGCCCCGAAGGCGATCGCCATCGGTCTCGCGGTCATGGGGGCGGCCTTCCTGCCGCTGCTGCTGCCGGTGGGCCGCTGGGCGGGCGCGGTCGCCCTGGCCGGGTGCGCGGCACTGCTGGCCGCCGGGGCGGCGCTGCTGTACCCGTTCGAGATGGACACCCTGGTCCGCCTCTCGGGGGAAGGGCTGGTCGCCACGTATTACGGGGCCTACAGCACGGCCTCCGGCGTCGCCGTCGCCGCGGGGAACCTGGGCGTGGGCGCCCTGTTCGACCTCGCGGCCCGTCTGGGCGCACCGTGGCTGCCGTGGACGGTACTGGCCGCGGTCGGAGCGGCCTGCGCGGCCGCCCTGACCGCACTGCGCCGCACCGCCTGCTTCGCCCCGGAACCGGAGGCGGCCACGGTCCCGGGCTGAGGGTGCGGGGCCTCGGGCGGGGCAGGCTGTGCGCCCGCACCGCCGGGGGAACGGCGGCCGGCGCCGCGGCCTCGGGGCGGCGGCGCCGGGCCGTGCGCAGCCTAGGGGGCCGTGGTTTCCGCTTCGGCGGCGTCCGCACCCATTTCCGGGAGGATCGCCTCCGGCAGGTCGGGCATCTCGTAGGGGACGGGTTCGGGGAGCGGGGGGACCGGCGACGGCTGCTCGGACCGGTAGAGCAGGGCCATGCCCGCGAGGACGGCGCCGAGGGCCGCCACGACCACCGCGATGCCCGTCGGCCACGGCAGGAGGCCGCCGACGGCGCCGCCCAGGAGGGACAGGCCCGTCATGGCCGCCAGGGCGTGGACCGCCAGGATCCCGAGGCCGGTCACGGTCGCGGCCGCCCACACCCGCGTACGGTCACGCACCGCCAGGCAGACGGCGAGTGCAACGCACACCGCCACCATGCCCAGCAGCAGCCACGTCCCCGCGCCGCCCTCGGCCAGCAGGCGGGACGGGTGCCGGGGCAGGTACAGCAGCGCGGACCCGGTCAGGACCGCGGCGGTGGGCCACCGCAGCCCCCCGCCGGGCGCCGCGGACTGCCCGGAGCGCTTGACACGCTTGCGCGAGCGGGGCGCCGGGGGTTCGTCGTCCCGTCCTATTCGGTCGGGATGCGGCGCGGGCTCCTCTTCGTTGCTCAGGAGCAGCGCGAGGGAGACGACGTCCTCGACGGGGCGGCTGAGGGCGGCGGCGCGCAGTGCTTCGTTCGCGGCGTCGGGAACCTGGCCGGACCGCCTCAGCAGCGTCACCAGGTCCGCGACCTCTTCCAGGGGCCGGTGGGCGACGGCGGTCTGCAACAGGGTGCGCAGGCCTTCGTCGCCGACGGCGCCGGCCGGGGTGTCAGCGGAACCGGGACCGGCGCCGGTGCCGGCTTCCCCCGACGTGGTCGGTCCGGTCGGCGGGGGCGGCGGGGCAACGGAACCGCGGGCCGAGGCCGGTTCCTCGTCCCCGGCCCGGGGTGGGGGGTAGTCACTCATAGAACGCTCCGTCCGGGTTGACCGTCGCGTGACGACCGCGCACGGCTGGGGGCCGTGCGGCCCCCACGACGTGAGGAGATGTCCACTCGCCGCCACGATGCAGCACATCGGGGGACCCCACCATGCGGAGCAAGCAAACGAGTGCCGCCCCCCGCCCGGCTTGCGTTCCGCGGGGTTCCGTGCGCCCCACCGCCGACCGGTACGGCCCGGCCTGGGCCGTCTCTTCCGCAGCTTGCCTGACCCGCGCCGCCGGCAAGATCCGGAAGAGATGGCCTAGCCGGCGAACTTGCCGCTGGTCAGCGGCCACTCCCGGTTGAGGCTGCCGAGCGGGATGCGGCGTTCGAAGACCGGGGTGCCGAACAGGGACAGCTGCAGGTGCAGCTGCCCGCTCAGGTCGAAGCCGCCGTAGAGCGCCCACGCACCGCTGACGGCGGTCTTGCCGTCCGTGGAGGCGGATGCCTTGGCGTCGGCCTCGCCGCGCAGGTAGGGGGCGAAGTCCGCGGAGACGCCGACGGCCCCGTACAGGCCGACGGAGGCCTCGGCGCCGAGTGCGCTCTTGACCCGGCCGGCGGCGGTGACCTCTGCCTTCACCGGGGAGCTGTGGACGTTCGACGTACTGACCGGGGTCCAGCCCTTGCCCGTCGCGTAGCTGCCGCCGACCCGGAAGTCACCCTTGACGTCCTGTCGCACGTCCAGGGTCACGCGCCCGTCGGCCTCCACCTGCACGTAGCAGGTCAGGTCGAGGTTGACGACGACGGGTACGGGGCCCACCTGGATGACCGGAGCGCTGTGCAGCTTGGCGAACGGGATCCGCTTGGGCGCGCCGGTGCTCGCGGCGGCGTGGCCCTTGAGGCTCCACTGCGAGGACCAGTCGCCGCTCATGCCGAGGAACGCGGAGCGCGGGCCGGAGCCGCCCGCTCCGTCGTACGCGAACTCGACCGTGGGGGCGAGCTGGACGAAGCCGGAGACCGAAGCGCCGGCCGTGACGGGGGCGTCCGGGGCGGTGTCGATCGGGGCGTCGAGGTCGAGGCGCAGGTTGCCCAGGGGCAGCTTCGCGCCCTGGGGACCGAACCGCGCCCCCTGGCCCTTCGCCCAGGACAGGGTGACGCCCTTCATCAGCGGCACCACCGTGACGGAGGCCGGGTCGACGGGGACCTTGCCGTCGGCCTTGTCGTCGCCCAGTGCGGAGGACAGCGTGGTGGGGGCCGTGGCGACCTCGGTGCCGCGGTCGGTCTTCCGTCCGACTTCGGTGACCTTCGCCAGGAGCCCGTCGGGGGCGCCGGGCGCCGGGGCGCTGGCGATGACGTCACCGACGGCGACGGGCCTGTCGGCGGAGGGGGAGCTGCTCGGGGAGCTGCCCGCAGAGCGGTCGGGGGAGGGGCTCGGTATCGGCGAAGCACCCTTCACCGGCGCGGCTATGACGGCTCGTCGGGTGGCCGGGTCGTAGGAGGCGACCTTCAGGGACGACTTCACCGGCGCGCCCTTCCCGGTGCCTTCGGCGCGGGTCACCGCAGCCGTCGCGACGGCGTCCTGCGGGGTCGGTGTGACGTCGAGCCGTTGTGTGCCGTCGGCAATGGGGGCGAGCGTGGCGGGACTTGCGGTGTCCGCCGCCGCGGTGTGCCCGGTCGAGGAGCAACCGGTGGCGGTGAGTGCCAGGGTGGCGAGGCCGGGGAGCAGGAATCGTCTGGCGAGCTTGCGCACGTACGTGGAGACCTTCTGGTGAGGGGAGTTGCGCTACTTACGAGTAACGTGAGGCCCGATCATGCCAGGCCCTCTCACCCCACCGGCGACAACCGGCCACCTCTGCCGACCGCTCCGGCGGACGCCGCCGGCCCCCCGCGGGTACGCGTCAGGGCCGGCCCGTTGTGGGCCGGCCCTGACGTGACGGATCAGTCGTGCGGGATCACTCGCGCGGGATCAGACGAGGTCGAACCGGTCCAGGTTCATGACCTTGTCCCAGGCGGCGACGAAGTCCTTGACGAACTTCTCCTTCGCGTCGTCGCTCGCGTAGACCTCGGCGAGCGCCCGCAGCTCCGAGTTCGAACCGAAGACGAGGTCGGCACGGCTGCCCGTCCACTTGACCTCGCCGGTGGCGGCGTCGCGGCCCTCGAAGGTGTTCCCGTCCCCGGACGTGGACGTCCACGTCGTGCCCAGGTCCAGCAGGTTGACGAAGAAGTCGTTCGTCAGCTGCCCGGGCGTCGTGGTGAGCACGCCGAGCGGCGACTGCCGGTGGTTGGCGCCCAGCACGCGCAGACCACCGACGAGCGCCGTCATCTCGGGGGCGCTCAGGTTCAGCAGGTTCGCGCGGTCGATGAGCAGGTACTCGGCCGGAAGCCGGTTGCCCTTGCCGAGGTAGTTGCGGAACCCGTCGGCGACCGGCTCCAGCGCGGCGAACGACTCGACGTCGGTCTGCTCCTGCGAGGCGTCCACCCGGCCGGGGGTGAAGGGGACCCGCACGTCGAAGCCGGCGTCCTTGGCGGCCTTCTCGACGCCGGCGGCGCCCGCGAGGACGATCAGGTCCGCGAGGGAGATCCGCTTGCCGCCGTCCTGCGCCGAGTTGAAGGACTCCTGGATCCCCGTCAGCGTGCGCAGCACCGTCGCGAGCTGGTCGGGCTCGTTGACCTCCCACCCGCTCTGCGGCTGGAGGCGGATGCGCGCGCCGTTGGCACCGCCGCGCTTGTCGCTGCCGCGGAAGGACGAGGCCGAAGCCCACGCGGTGGACACGAGCTCGGACACCGACAGGCCCGAGGCGAGGACCTGCTCCTTGAGGGAGTCGATGTCCGCGGCGTCGACGACCTCGTGCGTCAGTGCGGGCAGCGGATCCTGCCACAGCAGCGTCTCGGAGGGGACCTCCGGGCCGAGGTAGCGCACGGCCGGGCCCATGTCACGGTGGGTCAGCTTGAACCACGCGCGGGCGAACGCGTCCGCGAACTGGTCCGGGTTCTCCAGGAAACGCCGGGAGATCTGCTCGTAGGCCGGGTCGACGCGGAGCGAGAGGTCGGTCGTCAGCATCGTCGGGGCGTGGCTCTTCGACGCGTCGTGCGCGTCGGGGACGGTACCGGCGCCGGCGCCGTCCTTCGGCCGCCACTGGTGCGCCCCCGCAGGGCTCTCGAAGAGCTCCCACTCGTAGCCGAAGAGGATCTCGAAGAAGCTGTTGTCCCAGGTGATCGGGGTGTTGGTCCAGATGCCCTCGAGGCCACTGGTGATGGCGTCCCCGCCCTTGCCGGTGCCGAAGCTGTTGCTCCAGCCCAGGCCCTGCGCCTCCAGCGGGGCGGCTTCCGGGTCGGCGCCGACGTGGTCCGCCGGGCCGGCGCCGTGGGTCTTGCCGAAGGTGTGGCCGCCGGCGATCAGGGCGACCGTCTCCTCGTCGTTCATCGCCATCCGGCGGAACGTCTCGCGGATGTCGCGGGCCGCGGCGAGCGGGTCCGGATTCCCGTTCGGGCCCTCGGGGTTGACGTAGATGAGGCCCATCTGGACCGCGCCGAGCGGGCTCTCCAGGTCCCGGTCCCCGGTGTAGCGCTCGTCGCCGAGCCAGGTGGTCTCCGGACCCCAGTACACGTCCTCGTCGGGCTCCCAGACGTCCGCACGGCCGCCGCCGAAGCCGAAGGTCTCGAAGCCCATGGACTCGAGCGCGACGTTGCCGGCGAGGATCATGAGGTCGGCCCAGGAAAGGCTCTGGCCGTACTTCTTCTTCACCGGCCACAACAGGCGGCGGGCCTTGTCGAGGTTGCCGTTGTCCGGCCAGCTGTTGAGCGGGGCGAAACGCTGCTGCCCGGCGCCGGCGCCGCCGCGGCCGTCACTGATGCGGTAGGTGCCGGCGCTGTGCCACGCCATGCGGACCATGAAGGGGCCGTAGTGGCCGAAGTCCGCGGGCCACCAGTCCTGCGAGGTCGTCAGCACCTCGGCGATGTCCTGCTTCACCGCGGGCAGGTCGAGGGACTTGAAGGCCTCGGCGTAGTCGAACCCGTCACCGAGCGGGTTGGCCACGGCGGGGTTCTTGGCGAGGATCTTCAAGTTGAGCCGCTCCGGCCACCATTGGCGGTTCCCGCCGCCCTGCGTGGGGTGCGGCGCCCGCTCGTGGGCTACGGGACAGCCGCCCCCGCCCTCGGTTTTGGCGTCTACGACGATTGCATCGTGGTTCTCAGACATGGGAATCCTTCCGGCCCAGGCGGATCGTGGTGCTCAGGTTCTGCATGCGGTGGATCAAGCGGGGCACTCGCCCCCAGTAGATGGCCCCGGCCTCGTCGCTCGCCTCGACGCCGAGGTGGTCACCGTCCCGGACGGTCCCGGGCAGCGGGAGACGGCGCCGGCATCCGCGCGTCGTCGCGGTGCAGTGCCCGGGCGGCGGCCGCTCACGTCTTCGTCTCCTGCCGCTGTGGAATCTTCGTGTCCCTTGGCTATCAACGAAACCGATCCTACGATGGACGCAGTCCAAGTCAAGAAGCAGACCAAGCCGCTATCCAATCGGACTCCACCCGTCCGCGAGTGGATTTCGAGGGTCCCGCCGGACCGGAAGACCGGACCAAAAGAGGTGAGCCGGAATGAGTGACCTGCTGGAGCGGCTACGGGGGCGCGGCTGGCGAATGACGGCCCAGCGACGGGTCGTTGCGCAGGTGCTCGACGGCGACCACGTGCACCTCACGGCCGACGAGGTGCACGCCCGTGCGGTCCGGCTGCTGCCGGAGATCTCCCGGGCCACCGTCTACAACGCCCTGGGTGAACTCGTCCTGCTCGGCGAGGTCGTGGAGGTCTCCACCGACGGCCGCGCCAAGCGCTACGACCCCAACGCCCGTCGGCCGCACCAGCACCTGGTCTGCTCCGGATGCGGCCTCATCCGCGACGTCCACCCGTCCGGCGACCCACTGGCCCACCTCCCCTCCGACGAGCGCTTCGGCTTCACCCTCTCCGGCGTCGAGGTCACCTACCGAGGACTGTGCCCCTCCTGCGTTTGAATCCCGCCGCAGCGAGCACCCCCGAAAGGGACCGGGCGCGCGAGCGGGCCGCCCGGCGGGTTCCGCCGCCCGGGCGGGGCCGCACGTAGCGAGCAGGAGTGGACCATGGCAGTGGAACAGGACGTCGTCGCGGTGATCCTCGAGGACCACCGGCGCATGGAGGACCTCTTCCGTCGGATGCGGAGCGTCGAAGCCGACCGCGCGGCGGCGCTGCGCGAGTTCGCCGCGCTGCTCATCGCGCACGGCGAGGCCGAGGAGGCGGAGGTCTACGGCGCTCTCAAGCGGTTCAAGGGAGTGGACGACGAGGAAGTGGACCACGGCTCCGAGGAGCACGACGAGGGGAACGAGGCCCTGCTGGCGCTGCTGGAAGTCGGCGAAGTCGGCTCGGACGAGTGGGACGAGCGCCTGGAGGAACTGGCCAAGGCGGTGACGCACCACATCGACGAGGAGGAGCGGACGATCCTCAACGGTGCCAGGGAGAGCGTGCCCGATGACCGGCGCGCCGAGCTGGGGGCGGCGTTCCTGCGCGAGCGCGAGCGGCTGTTGGACTCCGACTGCGGCAGCGTCGAGAACGTCCGCGCCGTGGTACGGGGATGAGCGCACGGGGGGCGGCGCAGACGACGGGGACCGGGCGCCCGGCGGAGGGGTCCGCCGGCCAGGACGGCGAGACACGGCTCACGGTGTGGGTGGCCCTCGCGGCGAACCTCGCCATCTGCGTGGCCAAGGCGATCGGCGGAGTCATCGCCGGCTCACCCGCCCTGCTCTCGGAGGCGGCGCACTCCGTGGCCGATTCCATCAACGAGGTGTTCCTGCTGGCGTCGGTCAAGCGCAGCAGGCGCCCCGCCGACAGGCGGCACCCGTTCGGCTACGGCAAGGAACGCTTCTTCTGGTCGCTGCTCGCCGCCGTCGGCATCTTCGTCACGGGTGGCTGCTTCTCGGTCTTCCAGGGCGTCGAGGCCTTGCGCGCGGGCGGCGGTGAATCGCACAGCGGGTACGTGATCGGCCTGATCGTGCTCTTCGTGGCGCTCCTGGCCGAGAGCGCCTCCCTCCTGCGGGCCGTCCTCCAGGTACGCCGCGCGGCGCGGGAAGCCGGCCACGGCCTGGTGGCGGAGGTGCGCGCCGGGCGCGACCCCGCCCTGCGCACGGTCCTGGCGGAGGACAGCACGGCCTGCCTGGGCGTCGTCCTGGCCATGGCGGGGATGGCGCTGCACATGGCGACGGGCGAGGTGGCGTACGAGGCGGGCGCCTCCATACTCATCGGCGTCCTGCTCGTGTACGTCGCCTACGTCCTCGGCAAGCAGGCCCGTACGCAGCTGATCGGCGAGGCGGTCGACCCGGGGCTGCAGGACGAAATCCGCGCGGACCTCGAACGCCAGCCGGAGATCGACTCGGTGACCTCGCTGCTGACCATGCGGCTCGGGCCCGATTCGGCGCTCCTCGCCGCGAGCATCGACCTGACGGCCGGGTACGACAGCGAGACCGTCGAGGACGCGATGGTGCGCATCCGCACCGGCCTCAAGGAACGCTGGCCCGAGCTGGACCAGGTGTTCCTCGACGTGACGGACGCCGCGGCCTCCCGCCGGGCCGGCGTACGGGGACCGGCTCAGTAGACGAGCTTGATCGTCACGTCCTTCGAGACGGGGGCCGGTGCGGTGTCGGTGTAGAGGAGCCGGATGGTGGTGAAGCGCTGCGTGCCGGGGCGTTCGGGCCACGGCTGCGGCTTGCTCAGGGTCACCGTCACGGGGTAGGGGCGGAAGCGGCCCGCCGCGCAGTAGGGGCGGCAGTCGTTGACCATGTCGGTACCGGTGGCCGTGGCGGTCTTCGGCCCCCAGGTCTCCCAGCGCAGCCGCACGAGGCGGTTGTTGCCGTCGCCGCAGGCCAGCAGGTACTCGTCAGGACGCACCTGGCCCTTGGCGAAGCAGTCGACGACCACTACCGGATCGGCGGGGGCCGTGCGGTCGGGGGCCGCTTCGGGGCCGGTGCGCGCCGACGCCGGAACGGCTGCCGCCACGAGGGCCGCGATGGCGCACAGCACACCGGCCGTCCGTACTCCGGCCCGGGGCGCGCGGGTGCGCCGGCCGTCTCCTGATCCGTCCACGAGACCTCCTCGCCCGTCCGTCTCCCACTGGGGACGCCGCCCTGCCAGCTTCCCCCATACGAGCGGACCCCGCATCCGAGGCGGGCGGGACCGCAGGTCAGGGCAGTGCGACGAGCTCGACCTCGAAGCCGTCCTCGTTCTCCAGGTAGGCCGCGTAGTGACCCGCGCCCCCGGCGTGCGGGTGCCGGTCGCCGAACAGCAGCCGCCAGCCGTGCCGCTGCGCCCGCGCGGCCAACGCCTCCACCGCGGCGGCGTCCTCGACGTGGAACGCCAGGTGGTTCAGCCCGGGGCGGCGACGGTCGTGGTGGCCGGCGGTGAGGGCCGGGGACTGTTCGAAGACGAGGTACACCGGGCCGAGCCGCCAGCTCCGTCCCCCGCTCCAGTCCTGGTACGGCGTGTACCCCAGCGCCTTGAGCAGCCAGCCGAACGTGGCGACCGCGCGGGCGAGGTCGGGCACCCAGATCTCGACGTGGTGCAGCGCACCGTGCGTCGGCCGGTCGTCGGGCGGGAGCGCAGGCGTCATGCGGGTGATCCTCGCAGCCGGCACCGACGACTGCGGCCCCTCACCGGACCGTGGTTCGTCGCAGGAGGGGAACCGGGTTGTGCACAGGTGGGTTAAACGGCTCCGATCGCTTCCTTAAGCCCGCCTCAAGGTCTCCGGCCGGAGAGCCAAACCGCACATTTGTCCGTTTCGTGGTCGCTAGCGTGCTGGTCGATCCCTCATCCCACACGCAGAAGCAGGTCCTCCATGGCTGGCAATTCCCACCGCCGCACCACGGGTCCCAAGGCGAAGGCGGCAGCGGCCCTGGCCGTCGCGGCGGCCGTCGGCGGCGGCGCCGTCGCCCTGACGGGCACCGCCCAAGCGGCCTCCGTCAGCGCGGCGTTCACCAAATCGAGCAGCTGGACCACCGGTTACACCGGGCAGTACGTGATCACCAACCGGACCGGCACCCCGCTGAGGGACTGGACCCTCGAATTCGACCTGCCCGCCGGCACGGCCCTCTCCTCCCTCTGGAACGGCGAACAGACCGTCAGCGGGCGCCACGTGACGGTCAAGCCGCCCCGCTGGGACAGCGCGGGGCTCGCCCCCGGCGCCTCCCTCACCGTCGGGTTCGTCACCTCCGCGACCGGCGGCGCCGGCAACCCCACGGGCTGCCTCGTCAACAAGGAGAAGTGCTCCCCGAGCACCGGATCCACCCCCTCGCCCAGCGGGCGGCCGACCACCCGCCCCACCTCCGCCCCGACGGCGGCCCCGTCCACCGGGCCCACCTCCCGGCCCACGGCCGCACCCACCGCGACGGCCACCTCCGAGCCCGCCCCCACCGGCACCCCGGGCGGCGGGGGCACGACCTCCGCCGGATTCGCGCCGTACGTGGACACCTCGCTCTACCCGGCCCACGACCTCCTCGACACCGTCGCGAAGACCGGCGTCAAGGAGTTCAACCTCGCCTTCGTCACCTCGGGCGGCGGCTGCACACCGCTCTGGGGCGGGACCACCGCCCTGGACGCCGACCGGGTCGCCTCCCAGATCTCCGCGCTGCGGGCCAAGGGCGGTGACGTGCGCGTATCGTTCGGCGGCGCCGCCGGCTCCGAGCTGGCTCTGGCCTGCGACTCCGCCCCCGCCCTCGCCGCCGCCTACGGCAAGGTCATCGACACCTACGGACTGACCAAGGTCGACTTCGACATCGAGGGCGGTGCCCTGCCCAACGCCGCGGCGAACACCCGCAGGGCGCAGGCCATCGCCCGGCTCCAGAAGAGCCACCCCGGACTCGACGTCTCCTTCACCCTCCCGGTGATGCCGGAGGGCCTCACCCAGGCCGGCCTCGACCTGCTCGCCGACGCCCGGCACAACGGGGTGGCGATCGCCGCCGTCAACATCATGGCCATGGACTACGGGCCCGCCTACGCGGCGGACATGGGCGGGTACGCCATCCAGGCCGCGACCGCGACGCAGGCGCAGATCAAGTCGGTTCTCGGTCTCTCCGACGCCGCGGCGTGGAAGACGGTGGCCGTGACGCCGATGATCGGGGTCAACGACGTGGCCGCCGAGGTCTTCACGGTCGAGGACGCCGCCCAGCTGGCGTCCTTCGCCCGCTCCAAGGGCATCGGCCGGCTCGCGATGTGGTCCGCCGCCCGGGACAGGCAGTGCGCCGGCGGCGCCAAGGACCACGCCGACCCGACCTGCTCCTCCGTCGTCCAGGAACCGCTGGCCTTCACCAAGGCCCTCGCCGCACTCCGCTGACCCGGCGGCCGCCCGTTCGGCCTGCTTGGGACCTCGGCGACCGGGTAGGCGGGGCTGTGACCGCCGGCGTGCTCGCCGGCCGGTGGAGAGGAAAGGACTCGACGATGACCGACCGCGAACGCAGCGAGCCGCCGCGCACCACCCCGTCCCACGCCCCGGGTGAGGCGGGTGACGAGGCAGCACGACGGGAAGCCGAACGCGCCCAGCGCGGCACCCAGGACCAGACCGCGGAGGGCGAGCCGGGAGAGGCGGCCGACGCGCTCTCCCCGAGCCCCGGCGCGCAGCGCAGCTCCCGCAGGCACGCGCAGTCCGGCGACTCCGACCGGCCTTGACCGGTTCCCGTCCGGCGCCCACGGCGCGCCCCAAGGGTCACAGATAACGGCGGATGGGCAGGACCGCGGCCTCGCGTGCGCGCTGCGCGAGGGAGCGGTCCTTCCATCTGCCGGGGCGGATGGGGTCACTGGCCTTGAGGTCGGTGTCGTAGTGCCCGTCGAGAACGGCGGTGAAGCTCCGGTCCATGACGGCGAGCATCACCTCTTCGTCGTGGTCCAGGGAGCGCCGGTTGAAGTTGGTGGAGCCGATCAGTGAGACGACCCCGTCCATGGTGATGATCTTGGCGTGCATCATGGTCGGCTGGTATTCGAAGATCCTCACACCGCTGGCGGTCAGCGCTTCGTAGTGACGCTGGCCCGCCAGCCGGCACACCCGCTTGTCCGTGTGGGGGCCGGGCAGCAGGATCTGGACCTCCACGCCGCGACGCGCCGTCGCGCACAGCAGGTCGACGAAGTACGTGTCGGGCGCGAAGTAGGCCGTGGCCAGACGCACCCGCTCCTCGGCCGACTCCAGGATGACGCGGATCAGGGTCTGCATGTCCTGCCAGCCGAAGCTCGCCGACCCGCGTACGACCTGCACGATCGCATCGCCCGACGGTTCGTGCCCGACGAAGCGGTCCCGGTCGTCGAAGAGCTCCGCATGGCACTCCGCCCAGTTCTGGGCGAACGCCGCGGCGATGCCGTCGACGGCCGGACCGCGCACCTCGACGTGCGTGTCACGCCACTCCCCGGGATTGCGGGCGTCGCCGCACCACTCCTGCGCGATGCCGACGCCGCCGGTGAACGCGGTCTGTTCGTCCACCACCAGCACCTTGCGGTGACAGCGGTGGTTCTGCTTGAGCGGGGAGAGGTAGAGGGGCTTGCGGAACCAGGCCACCTGCACCCCCGCGGCGTCCATCTCCTCCAGGAGCTCGGGCTCTATGAGACGGCTCCCGAACCCGTCCAGGAGGAGACGGACCCGCAGACCGGCACGGGCCCGGGCGGCCAGTGCCGCGGCGAACCGGCGGGCGATGTCCCCGCGCCAGTAGACGAAGGTCATCATGTCCACCGTGTGGCGGGCCTCCTCGATCGAGGACAGCATCGCCGCGAAGATCTCGTCTCCGTTGCGCAGCGGACGCAGACTGTTGCCCTCGGTCGCGGCGATGCCTATGAGCCGTTCCAGGCGCCTGCGGATCCGGACGATCCGTTCGTCCGCTCCGGGGGCTGCCGGCTCTTCGGCCGGTTCGCAGGTGGCCGATGGCACTCCGCTGGTCATACAAGCACTCCTCGATCGGTCCCGTGCGACCTCGGACCCTATCGAACAGTTCTGCGCAGGGGGTCACCGCCCGTGCGGTCAGTCGATCACGATCTCCGCCTCGAAGCGGGCTCCCAGCTCCCGCAGCCGCTTCTCGCACTCCTCCCGCGTCGGCGCCGACAGGACCGCCGCGGCCAGGAAGTCCGAGGACAACGCGGCTTCGGCGAGCACCTCGCCGGGCTCCGCGAACACCCCGTAGAACTCCACCCACGGCTCCTCCGGCGTGGCCGGGATGCCGCGCACCGTTCCCGGGCGCTTCATCATCAGGACCTGACCCGCCATCCGGAGCGGCTCCAGCCGGCCGCCCTCCGGGAGGCGCTCCAGGGCCGGCAGCCGCAGTCCCGTGTGCGCGCGCGACGCCAGCTCCACCGGGTGCACCCCGAAGACGGCGGTCAGCACCTCGCGGATGCGCGCGCCCGCCGGCCGGGCCGCGACCTCGCAGACCACCAGCCGGTCGTCGGGCGTGTGGAACACCTCTGCGTGGAAGGCGAAGTCGGCCGGGCCGCCCAGCGCCGCGAGCGCCGCCTGCGCCAGCTCCAGCAGCCTCGGCGACAGCGGGTCCGACGGGTCCAGCGTGAGGTCCACCCGGGCGCCGCTGTCGGCCTGGAAGGACGACAGCTCGTACTGGTACTGCGAGGGCCAGGCCATGACCGTACGGCCGCCCGCCACCACCCCGTCCACGTGGCACATCCGGCCCGGGACGTACGCCTCCAGCAGCAGGTCCTCGCGGGGACCGGCGCCCGGGGCGAAGGCCTCGGACAGGTGCTGCTCCAGCTCCTCCACGCTCCGCACGGTCCGCAGGCCCACGGAGCCGAAGCCGTCGCGCGCCTTGAACACCAGCGGCAGTCCGTGCTCCGCCGCGAACGCACGCGCCTCGTCCGCCGTCCGGGGCAGGGTGTGCGGGGCGACGGCGATGCCCGCCGCCGCCAGTTTCCGCTTCATCAGGACCTTGTCCCGGAAGGGCAGCACCTCCTCGGGCAGCTGGCCGGGCAGGCCGAACTTCTCCCGCAGGGCGGCGGCCCGGATCAGGTCCGCCTCGTGGTGCGCGATGACGTGGGTCACCCCGTATTCCTGGATCAGGTCACGGGCGAGCCGGTCGACGAGGTCCTCGTCGTCGAACGTGTCGATGAGTTCGAGGTGGCGGTATCCGCCGGGCCCGTCCGGGACCGGCTCGCGGCCCGCCACGATCTTGTCCCGGGCGGCGATCATCACCACGCCGCCGTCGAGCCCCGCCAGCCACCGGTCGTACGGGAAGGGCTCCAGCGGGAACCGGTGCAGTACGAGCGCGCTCACGCCGCAACCCCCAGTCCGCGGTCGGCGGCGGGAGCGTGCGCAGGGGTCACGTCGATGCGGATCTCCTCGGTCAGCCGCTCGCAGAGGGCTATCGCCGCGTCGGTGTCGGCCGCCGTCACCGCGGCGAAGCCGAGCCGGTCCCAGTTGTCCCGCAGCGGCCGGACCTCGTCGCCGGGGCTCACGGAGACCTCCACGGCCAGCACGTCCGGACGCGCCGCGACCTCCTCCACGCCGGAGACGGCCGTGACCGTGCCTGGGTCCCGGAGGACGAAGCGCGTGCAGGCGCCGGCGCGGGCGATCGGGGGTTCGGGCAGTTCCTCGACCAGGCCCAGCGGCCAGGCGACGCCGTACCGCAGGAGGTCGATCCCGTACGCGGCCTCGACCAGCTCGTTGATGTGGCCGCCGCCGACCCGGTTGTGGGACTCGATGACGACGGGCCCGCGCGAGGTCAGGCGCAACTCGGTGTGGCTCGGCCCGTCGGTCACGCCCATGGTGTCGAGGAAGTCCGCGACCGCGGTGGTGACCTGCTCGTACGCCTGCGGTACGAGCCGGGCGGGCAGGGCGTGGCCCAGCTCCGCGAAGTGCGTGTCGTCGACGAGCTTCTCGGTCACGGCGACCACCACGTGGCGGCCGCCGAAGCTGAACCCCTCCACGCTGAACTCGGGGCCGTCGAGGTAGGACTCCATCAGGAACTCGCGCACCGTGAACAGCGTCGATCCGCGGTCGGTGCGCCGGCCGCGCAGCTCCTCGATCCGCTCCCACGCCGCTTCCAGGTCGGCGGCGCCGCCGACCCGGATCAGACCGAAGCTGGCGGTCGCGTCCGTCGGCTTGACGATGAACGGGAAGCCCGCCTTCAGGGCGAAAGCCTCCAGCGACTCGCGGTCGGTGACCCGGCCCCAGTGGATCGACAACTTGCCGTGTTCCGCCAGGTGTTGGCGCATCAGGTACTTGTTGCGCATCCTGCGGCTCACTTCCGGCCGGGTGCCCGGGAAGCCGAAGTGGTCGTTCAGCCGCGCCGCCATGTCGAGACCGCCCTCGGTGAGGGAGACGATCGTGTCGAACCCCCAGACCTCGCGGGCCGCCTCGGCCAGCGGCCGTACGGTGTCCCACGCGGTGTAGTCGACCATCAGCAGCACGTCGGCCAGCCCGGTCTGGAAGGCGTTGATCTTGTCCGGGTGCTGGAGCAGCACCACGCGGACGCCCAGGGCCTTCGCGCGTTCGAGGTGCTGGTCGGTCCCACCGACGAGGAGCATCGTCCGCTCGGTAACTGGTGTGGCCGGTGGGGCGGCTGCGGTCACGGTTCTCGCGCTCATGACAAGGCTTCCTTCTTGCTGGGGGTGCTGGGAGTGCCGACGTTGCCGGGCGTGCTGGACGTGATGGGCGTGCTCTGCGTGCTGGACGTGTCGTGTGTGCCGGGTGTCACCGTGGTGCGCAGCGCTGCGAACGCAGCGTCGATCCGCTCGGCGGCTTCGGCGGGGCTCGGGGCGTCGACGACGGCGTAGCCGTGCCGGGTACCGGAGTCGGTGGTGCGCGGCAGGACGTCGCCCGGCCCGTACGGGAAGTGCAGGGCGTGCACGTGCTCCTCGGCGCCGAGCTCCGCCAGGCCCTCGACGGACTCCAGGCGCCCGGCGGGCAGCCGGAAGAAGCCGACGCCGGCGTACCGCCGCGGGGCGGGCGTCCTGACGTCCTCGCCGGCCAGGGCCCGGAAGATCGCCGCTTCCATGTCGAGGCCGGTGGCGACCTCCACGAGCAGCGGGATCCGGTCACCGCCCAGCCGGGCCTGCGACTCCACGATGCGCGGGCCGGCCGAAGTGAGGATGACCTCGGTGTGCGCCGGACCGAACGCGTAGCCGGCCAGGTCGAGCAGTGCGGTGACGGTGGACCGGATCGCCTGCGCGTCGACGTCGGGGAGCGGGGCAGGGTGGACGTGCCCGGTCTCCACGAACCCGGGCGGACCGCTGGTCTGCTTGGCCGTGATGCCGACGACCTCGTGCCTGCCCCCGACGGTCAGGGTCTCGACGCTGAACTCCGGGCCCTCCAGGAAGTCCTCGACGATGTACGGGCCTTCGATGCCGGCCGACTTGACCCGCTCGGTCCACTCCGCGAGGTCCGCGGCGGTGCGGACGAGGGCGATCCCGCGACTGCCCGCCGAGTTGGCGGGTTTGACCACGGCAGGCAGGCCGAACTCCGCCAGCAACGGCTCCACTTCGCCGAGCGCGGCGGCTTCCCGGGCGCGGACCACGGAGACGCCGTTGCGGTTGAGCAGACGGCGCATCGCGTTCTTGTCGTTGAGCAGCCTGACGGACTCCGCGCGGTTGGGCGACAGACCGAGCGCCTCGGCTTCGGCGACCACCGGGGCCATGCTGGACTCGCTGCCCAGGTGCAGGACGTGCTGGATGCCGTTCTCCACGGCCATCCGGGCCACGAGCGTGCGCAGCGCGGCCTCGTCCTCGAAGTCGACCAGGGCCAGTGCCTCGGAGTGGGCCGCGACCTTGTCGAGGTAGGCGGCCGGGCGGAGCGCGGGGTCCCAGATGGACCAGACCCGGAATCCGGCCTCGACGGCCTTGCGGACGAGCTGTTCGTACGGCATCACCATCAGCAGGCGGCCGGCGGTGGGGGAGTGGGTCATGACGTTGCTCCGTTCCGGGCCGACGCGACGACCGGCCGGGCCGGCTGCGCGGCGGCGGTGTTCTGGTCCGAGGGCGCCTCGACGGGCTCCGGCTCCGCGGCCGCCTCACCGTGCTCCGCGGCGGCCCGTTCCGCCGCGGCCTGGCGCGCATCGCGCAGCGGCAGCAGGGACCGGTAGACGAGGATGGCGCCGAGGCCGAAGGCCGCGTACAGCAGGCTCATGCCGACCGGCGAGAGGAAGGCCCCGACGGTCACGCACAGCGAGCCGATGAGCAGGCCGATGCGGGCGTTGAGACCGTAGGCGGCCAGGTACTTGGTGCGGGCGGCCGGATCCACCAGGTCGGCGAGCAGCGCCTGCTTGACCGGCACGTTCGCGATCTCGCCGACCGTCAGCAGTACCGCGGCCGCGATCAGGACCCAGCCGCTGTTGCTGACGGCGAGGACCATGTACCCGGCGGTGAAGACCGTGAGGCCCGCGTAGAGCCGGACGCGGTCGGGCAGCCGGCGGAACATGCTGCCGGCGAAGAGCGCGAACACGACGATCAGGGCGGTGTTGACGGCCCGCAGGATGCCGAGCATCGCGACGCCGTCCACCGCCGGGAACCAGCGGTCCAGTCCGGCCAGCGCCTGCTCGGGGAAGTCGTCCGCGAGCCGGACGGCGATGTAGTAGCCGATCTGCACCTCGATGGCCCGGCTGAACGTCGCCGCGGCCAGGAGCCGCAGGAACACCCGGTCCCGGGAGACCGCGAGGTAGCCGCGGAGCATGGCGGGGATGCCGGCCGCCTGGTCCTTGGCGGATTCCGGGGCGCTCTCGGCGATCCACCACCAGGTGACCAGGGCGGTTGCCGCGGAGAGTCCGGCCGCGGCGGTCAGCAGCAGCGTGAAGTGCTCGCCGTAGAAGAAACCGCCGATCAGGGCGCCGGCGGTGAACGCCAGGTTGATCGACCAGTAGTTGACGGTGTAGACGAAGTTCCGGTTCTCGGGGGTGGAGACGTCGATCATCATCGCTTCGGCGGCCGGGGTGGCCGCGCTCGCGAGACAGGTGTTGAGCAGGAAGAGGACGAAGGTCACCGCTCCCGACTGCCACCAGGGCGAGTTGGCCAGGGCCAGCAGCCCGAAGGTGAGGGCCGCCCCGACCTCGCCCGCCACCATCAGCGGTTTGCGGCCGTAGACGTCGGCCAGGTGGCCGCCGAGGAAGTTGCTGGCGATGCCCGCGGCCGCCACGACCAGGGTGAGCACGCCCGCCGCGGCAGCCCCGTACAGGGCGGCCAGGTGGATGACCATCAGCGGCATCAGCATGATGCCGAGCAGCCGCTGGACGAATCCCACGCCCAGCCTCAGTTTGATGTTCGGGTGCAACGCGCGGAAGTTCATGCTCCGGCTCCCTCTCGGACGGCGCGACGGCGGTGGGCTCAGGGCTTGGCGGTCAGCGCGGCGGGCTGCCCCGCGGGCCGGGTGACGGGCTGTTCGACGGCGGGGGCGGCGGGCGCTTCGTCCTCGTTCAACATGCTGAGGTAGCGCTCGCCCGTGTCGGGGAGGACCGTGACGATCGTGGCGCCGATGTAGTCCGGGTGCCCGGCCAGCCGGGCGCAGGCGTGGGCGACGGCGCCGGAGGAGACCCCGGCGAAGATCCCCTGGCGGCGGGCGAGGGCGCGGGCGGCGAGCATGGCGTCTTCGTCGGAGACCGTCACCACGCTGTCGATCAGGTCGACGGCGGTGGTGGGGGCGACGAAGCCGCCGTTGAGACCGGGGATGCGGTGCAGCCCGCCGACGCCCTGGGACAGGACCGGCGAGTTCTCCGGTTCGACCGCGACGACGCGTACCTCCGGGTTCTGCTCCTTCAAGTACTTCGCGATGCCGCTGAGGGTGCCGCCGGTGCCCACACCGCAGACCAGTACGTCGATCCGCCCGGCCGTGTCGGTCCAGATCTCCGGGCCGGTCGTCTCGTAGTGGGCCCGCACGTTGTCGGGGTTCTCGTGCTGGCACGGGAACCAGGAGCCCGGCGTCGCCGCGTGCAACTCCTCGGCCTTGGCGATCGCACCGGGGTATCCGCTCTCGCGCGGGGTCTGCACCACCTCCGCGCCCAGCGCCTTGAGCAGGGAGACCCGCTCGGCGGTGGCGCTGTCGGGCAGCACGATCACGCAGCGGTAGCCGCGGGCGGCACAGAACGCGGCCAGCGAGATGCCCGTGTTGCCGGACGTCGCCTCGATGACGGTGCCACTTCCGGCCTTGAGGTCGCCCCGGAGTTCCGCCGCCCGCAGCATGTACAGGGCGGCGCGGTCCTTGCTGCTGGACATCGGGTTGGCCGATTCCAGCTTCGCCAGCACCTCGGTGCCCGGGGCGGTGTCGTCGAAGCGCAGGCGGATCAGGGGGGTCGAGCCGACCAAGTCCTCGATGCTGTCGGCGATGTCGCGCTTCTGGCGGCTTTCCACGTCTGGTTCCTCACAAGTCGTTCGGTGGGGCGGTGTGTCGGTCGGTCGTACGGTGCGGCGCACGCCGGCGTGGTCCTCGCGGGGGGAATCCGCCGGGGGCCGGCGCCGCGGGACGGGAGGGGGCGGTACTACCAGGAGCCGGCCGAGGCGGTGACGGCGTACAGGTCCTCCATGGGCTGCGGAGCCTGGCCGACGGCCTTGATCACGGCGGTGGCGGCGAGCACCCGGGCGCCCGGCGGCACGTCCTTGTTCACCAGGGCCTGGGCCCCGATGACGGCGTGCTCACCGATGGTGACGGGGCCCAGCACGGTCGCGTTCGTACCGAGCACGACGTCGTGGCCGACCACCGGATGGCGGCGTTCCCCCGCGGCCCGGTTGTTGTCGCTCCACCAGCCCACCGCTCCCAGCGTGACCTGGTGGTAGATGGTCACGTCGTCCCCGACCACCGCGGTCTCGCCGATCACGACGGCCGCGCCGTGGTCGATGAACACCCGCCGGCCGAGCACCGCACCGGGATGGATCTCCACGGCGGTGCCCCGGCGGGCGTACCAGGCGATGGCCCGCGCGATGAACCGCAGCCCGCGCAGGTGCAGCCGGTGTGCGACGCGGTGCGCCCACAGGGCGGGCAGTGCCGCGTGCAGCAGGGCTTCGCGGCGGTTGCGCATGGACGGGTCCCGGGCGAGCACCACGTCCAGGTCTTCCTTCATGATCCGCAGGAGGCCGGGCCGGTCGTCCGCCATCAGACGAGCACCCCGGCGGGCTCACCGAGGGGGCCGAGCTCGGCGCCGAGGGGGCTGAGCTCGGCGACGAGGGCGCGGGTCAGGCTCTCCAGCCGCGCCACGACCTCCGGATCGGTGTAACGGCCGTCCGTGCCGTCCGGCACGGTGACGCCGCCGATGGCGACCGGCTCGTGTCCGACGACCAGTGCGCCGCACCGGCCGAGTACGCCGACCAGGCCGGGCTGGGCGTCGATCCCGCCGCGCGCCCCGGGGGAGGCGCTGGCCACGGCCGTCACCTTGCCGGTCAGCGGGCTTTGGCCGCCCGGCCGGGACAGCCAGTCCAGGGCGTTCTTGAGCGCGCCGGGCATCTCGCCGTTGTAGGAGGGGGTGCTGATGAACAACGCGTCCGCGCCGGCGACCAGTTCCTTGGCCGCGCGCACGGCCGCCGACCCGTCGGCGAGCTCCAGGCCGGCCTCGTAGAACGGCAGGCCGGCAACGGGGAGCAGCACGGTCTCGTGGTCACCGGGCAGCTCGCCCAGGATGTGGCGCACGGTCGCCAGCACGGCGTTGTTCAGCGAGTCCCGGCGCGTACTGCCGGATATCAGGACGATCTTCGCCACGGTGAACCCCTCTCCTCGGCCCGGGACTTCCGCCTGCGGTTCCCGGACCCCTCTTGTCGCGGCCCCGGCGGTGAGGCCGACGCGCGGACGGGAGAGCACTGTCGGCCGGGGGCACACACGTGCCGCCCGGCCCGGGTGGTGGCTCCGGCCCGCGTCGTCTTCGTCACGGTCCCAGCCCGTGCTGTTGGCAGCCTTGACCGGGACTCGCGTCGCGACGGAGGACCTCAGGAGTCTGCCTGCACCGGCGGCCTTGCCGGCATCCTCGCCGGTGTCGCCACCGGCCTTTGTGCCGGTCCGTGCGGCCTGCGTCAGTCGAGGACGTCCGGGACCGGCTCGGTGCTGCCGCGCCGGAGGGCGGTCCTGGAACCGGCAGCCGGGCCCAGCGCCCAGTCGGAGAGGGCCATCGAGTCCACGTACCGCTCCTCGTCGTTCAGCAGGACGCCGATGACCGTCCTGCCGCCCCGGGTCACGGAGAAGACGAGGCACTTGCCCGCCGCCGTGCCCGTGCCGGTCTTGACGCCGATCGCACCCGGGTACCCGTATCCGGTCGGCCGGGGCCGCACCAGCAGGTTGGTGTTGGACCACGCCGCGTCGGTCGAAGTGCCGCCGGTGCTGATCGAGGTGGTCTTCACCAGGGTCCGGAACGTGGTGCCGGTCATCGCGTACTTGGTGAGCTTCGCGAGGTCGCGCGGGGTGGTGAGGTTGTTGCCGGTCGGCGAGATGCCGTCGAAGGAGTCGTACCCGGTCCGGGTCAGGCCCAGCGCCCTGGCCTTGGAGTTCATCTGGGCGATGAAGTCCGCCGTGCGGGCCGCCGTGGTCGTGCCCTTGCCGAAGGTGTCGGCGAGCGCGTACGCCGCGTCGCAGCCCGAGGGCAGCATCATGGCGTACAGCAGCTGTCGGACCGTCGGCCGGGCGCCCGCCTTGAGGTGGGCCGAGCTCGCGCCCTCGCGGACCACGTAGTCCAGGTACGCCTGCTTGACGGTGACGTGCCGTTCGAGGTCGACGCCCGGCTGGGTGGTCACCACCAGAGCCGTCATTATCTTCGTGGTGCTGGCCATCTGACGCCTGGTGTCGGCGGCCTTGGAGGTGAGGGTCGCCCCGGTGGCACCGTCCATCAGGAACGCTCCGGCCGCGGTGAGGGGCGGCGCGGAGGCGGCCCGGGCCGGCGCCGGGACCGTGAGCAGGGCGCCGGTCGCGACGGCGACGGCGAGCGCGCCACGCGCACGGCGCATCAGTTTCGAGGTCAAGTCGGTCCCCCCGCGTTGGCTTTCGATCCGCTCGGACGCGGGCCGGGTGCCTGCGCCCGGGCGGGATCCTAGCGCCGCACCCGTGGTCCGCCCAGAGGTTCGGCGGCGCGGGGACGGGGACATGGGTGAGGCGTGCCGCGGGATTCCCGCGGCACGCCGTCCCAGGAGCACGTCACGTCACCGTCGGCGCGGGACGTGACGGGCGGTGGACCGGTCAGCCGTGGTGACGGCGACCCTGGCGGCCGCCCCAGGACTCGGTGTCGATGACGCGGCCGCGGTCGTCACGCAGGGTCGCGATGTCGCGGGCGTCCCAGATCTGCTGGCGGCGGTTCTGGTAGACGTCCCGGTGGGTGTTGCGGCCCTGGCCGGTGTGGACCTTCACGCTGTGGCCGCCCTCCAGCCGCAGGCCGGCGAAGCGGTAGCGGTTGCCCTGCTTGTCGGTGAGGGTGTAGCCGCGCAGCTCGACGCTGCGGCGGCCGGTGTTCTTCACCTCGACCCATTCCCGGTTGAGCGCGTGGTTGGACACGTTGCGGACGTGGCTCTCGTGCTGGACGGAGCCGATGACGACCGAGGAGTGCGTGGCGCGGTGGTGGTCGCCGGAGGCGGAGGCCGGCAGGGCGGCGGCGCCGACCAGGGCGCCGGCGGCGAGGAACGCCGCGACGACACGACGGGGGGTGAGAGAAGCAGACAAGGAAATGGCCCCTTCCAACGTTGGGCCGCCCCGGGGTTCGAACTGGCCGGGCGGGCTCCGAGCGGTTCTCGGCAAGTGGCCGAGGAGCCATACTTTGGCCCACTTCCGCCGCCCGGCACGGTGGACTCGCCCTGTGTTGCCTAATACAGACATGTCGGTAACTGTCCCTTTACCAAAGGAATGCAGCTGAAAGTCAGGAAATAACCGGTTATGTCGTTTTTTCGTATGTGTGGGCGCGTGAGGGTTCAGGAGATCCCGTACCACTGGCTGCCCCAGCCGGTGTTGATGGTGCTCGTGGACTGCTCGGCGAGGTTCACGGTGGCGGGCAGCGAGCTCTGACCGGTCAGCACCGTGCTGTACCGCAGCTTCGGCGGCGCCAGACCGGCGTTGACCGAGATGCCGGCCCCCGTGGACTTCAAGGTGAGGGCGTTGGTGGCCCAGTTGCCGTTGAGCAGCAGGGCGATGAAGTACGTCCCGGGGGCGGCGGTGAACGGCTTGCCCAGCGGCAGCGGCTTGGCCACCGCATCGCCCATCAGCTGCGGTGAGATGTCCGAGGTGGCCGCGCGCAGGGTGCCGGCGCCGTCGTACACACCGAGGTAGCAGTTGGCGAGCTGGGCGCTCGGGTCGACACCGGCCAGGCCCAGCCAGATGTTCGACCAGGTGATCTGCTCGCGCAGGACGACCCGTACGAGGGTGAGCCGCCCGCCGACCCCGGCGGCCGACTGGGCGGTGACGTGCCCCGCGTCGTTGGGGTCGCCGGTCCAGGCCAGCAGGTTCTGGTCCTGCGGCCGGGGCCCCTGGTACCCCTCGGCCGCGGGCCCCCCGTCGTGCGCGGGCGCCGGAGCCGAAGGGGTGGCGCCCCCGTGTCCCCGCTCGCCCGGGGAGGTGCAGCCGGCCACGAGGAACAGGGCGGCGAGGGCCCCGAGGAGGCCCTTCGCGGCGGTGGCGGTGATGGTCCGGGTGCGCATGGTCCCCCCATGAGGCGCGGTGTGCCGACGCGCCATGATCACACGGCCGGGGCCGGACGCCACAGGGCGGCCCCGCACGCACGCAGACCGGCCGCCGCGGCTGCGGCGACCGGTCTCCCGTCGGCCCTGACGAGGAGAGCTCGCCCGGTGCGGTCAGCGGGCCCGTGCCCCCTGCTGCGCCTCGATGCCGACGCGCAGCTCGCCCACCGCGGCGTCCAGCGAGCGCGTCACCGCGGCCGCGGCCGGGCCGGTGGCGATGACGTGCCCGAGCCGGTCGTACGCGTTTTCGGCGGGCCGTACGGCGGCACCCGTCGCGGCGGTGACGGTGACGGCCGTGACACCGTCGACGGCGCGCGCGGCGTCGACGCCCTCGACGCCGCGCAGCGTCCCCGCGCCCCCGGGGAGCAGGAACCTGATGCCGGCGCAAGCGGAGTGCGAGGGAGTCAGGTCCAGCGGCATCCCGGTCGCGACCCGCAGCTGCTGCTCCAGCAGGTCGATGCCGGTGGCCTGCCGGACCGCCTCCGGAATCATGCCGCCCGCCAGTCGCGGGTTGACCTCGATCACCGCGACTCCGCTCCCGGTGAGCTTGACCTCCGTGTGGGTCGGGCCGAGTTCCCAGCCGATGGCCTTGAGGGCCGCGCTGACCGTCTCGGCGACGGCGCCCGCGACCGGCCCGGTGAGGGGGGCGGGGAACAGGTGCCCGGTCTCCACGAAGTGCGGGCCGGCCGTGACCTGCTTGGCGGTGATGCCGACACAGGTGGCGACGCCGTCGTGGGAGAACATCTCCACGCTGAACTCGGGACCGTCGAGGTACTCCTCCAGGAGCACGGTCCGCGCCGTGGGCAGCCCCCGGGCGTTGGCCGTCACCGCGAGGACGCGCTCCGCGTGCGCCGCGACCTCTTCGGCGGTGGAGCACAGCAGGACGCCGTTCGAGCCGGAGTCGTCGGCGGGCTTCACCACGCACGGCAGACCGACGGCGCGTACCGCACCGTCCACGTCGGCCGCGTCCGTCAGGATCGCGAACCGCGGCTGCCCGACGCCCGCGTCCCGCAGGACACGGCGCGTCGTCGCCTTGTTGCGGCAGGCGGCCACGGCGTCCGCCGTGTTGCCGGCCAGACCCAGCCAGTCGGTCAGCCCGGCCACCGCGGGAACGTAGAAGTCGCTCGTCGTCGTCACCCCGACCAGCTCCTCGCGGGGGTACCGCCGGCTGATGACGGCCCGCAGTTCGGCCGGCGAGCCGGTGTCGCAGACGACGACCTCGGCGCCCGTTTCCGCCAGGCCCGCGTACCGCTGCGGCCCGGCCGTCAGCAGCACCGGGGTCAGCCCCAGCTCCCTCGCCCGGGACAGCGCGATCATGCCGGTGCCCGTGGTGTTGGACTCGACGAACAGCACCCGCCTGGGCAGGTCCCGGGGCCGGCGCACCTCGGCGCGCGACCACTGGCTCACATGGGTCCCGTAGGCGACCTGGGCCGGCTCGGAGGCCAACGGCAGGTCGGCCACCTTGTGCTCGGTCCAGTACTCGTCGCTGTACACGGTCTCCGTGTAGCGGTCACCGCGGTCCGGGAAGATGCCGACGATCCGGCTGCCCGGCTCCGCGCGGGCTGCCACGTCGGTGAGCACCCGGTAGACCGACCCGGAGGTGTTGCCCGCGAAGATCTGCTGCTCCCCGGCCAGGGCGCGGGCCGCGGCGAACGCCTCGTGGTCGTTGAGCCAGTGCACCTCGTCGATGATCCCGCGGTCGAGGTTGTGCGGCGACAGGCTGTTGCCGAGGCCGCTCTGGAGCCGCTTGGGCACGTCCGGCTGCTCGAAGAGGGCACTGCCCACGCAGTCCACGCCGACCGACCGCAGCCCCGGCAGGCGCCGCCGCAGGGCGCGGGTGCTGCCGCACAGGGAGCCGCCGCTGCCCACCGCCCCCACCAGTACGTCCACGGTGCCCAGGTCGCGCAGCAGTTCGTCGGCGAGTACGCGGTAGGCGCGCGGGTTATCCGGGTTGGTGTACTGCCGCGGCCAGAAGGCGCCGGGCATGTCCCGCATCAGCGCGTCCAGTCGCTCCAGGCGGGCGCCCTGCCAGCCCTGGTCGGTCATCTTGGGGACCACGTGGACCTCGGCGCCCAGCGAGCGCAGCTTCGCCATGGTCATGCGGTCGATACGGGGATCGGTGACGATGTGCACAGGGTGGCCCAGCGAGCGGCCCACGAGCGCCACCCCGAGGGCCATCGTGCCGGACGAACTCTCCACGATGGGAGCTCCCGGCAGCAGCGCCCCGATGCGGCGCGCCTCCTCGATGGCACTCTTGGCCACCCGGTCCTTCATGCCGAAGGGATTGGCGAGTTCCAGCTTCGCGTAGACCTCGGTCCCGTCCGGCACATCGAGGTCGAGCCGGACGAGCGGGGTGTGCCCGACCATGTCGTAGACGGTTTGAAAGAGCATGTCTCTTCCTCAGACGTTGGTGGGGGCCGCCGCGGGGGCGGAGGCGGCGAGCGGACGGAACCCTCCGTAGGACCAGTCGTCGCCGTGGCCAAGGGAGCGGTGGAGCATCGTGGTGCCGGGCAGCGACGCACACGCGGCGAGCGCGATCTCGGCCTTGAGCGAGGTCTCGGGATCGTCGTGGGGCAGCAGGATGCCGAGCATCGTCCCGCTGTGGGCGCAGGCGATGCCGAGCCCGTCGATGTCGCGGCAGATGCGCTGGAGGGTGGGCAGGGAGGGGCGGGGCATGTGCCGCGCGTTCAGCTCGGCGCTGCGGGTGGCGACGCGGCCCAGCGCGCGCAGGTCCGAAACGAGGATCGCGTCGCGAGCCTGGTCGAGGAGGCCGGCGTACTCGCGCTGTTCCTGCGCGCTGCGCGCCGTGGCCGCGTGGTTGTGGCTGATGGTGTCGACCTGTCCGCCTTCGTCGTAGGCGATGACGGTCATGGAAGGTACGGTTCCCAGGCGTTCGCGGAGCCGGACCTCACGGTGGCTGAACGCCACGATCTCGTCGTACATGACGCCGTCCGACGGTTCTATGCCACGCAGCAGTGCCTCGATGTCCGCCGGGGTGAAGCGGACGTCCAGGGCGTCGGCCACCGCGCGCGCCGTGGCCACGAGGTCCGCCGACGAGCTGGCCATGCCCTTGCCTTCGGGCAGCTCGCTGCCGATGCGCAGCTGGCCGCCGCCGCTGTGGCCCGCGGCGCGAAGGGCCCGCTGCGCGAGCTTCGCGGCCTTGCGTTTGTGGCGGGGCGCCACGTGGATGGCCGTCGCGTCCGGTTCGTGCGCGAAGGTCGCCGTGGACCAGGCCGCCACCGGTGACGTGACCATGAAATGCTCGCCGGTGCCGGGCAGCACGCCCTGGAGGAGCTCCCCGAACGTTCCGAAGGCCCTGCCGACGCCGGCGTTGCGCGTGCGCGGCAGTCCGGCCGGTTCGGCCAGCCCGTCGAGCTCAGGCGTGTACGGCTGCACTGTCATGCTCTTCTCCTCCGTGTCCGCTACGGGTGGACCGGGCGCGGGCCGCCCATTCCTCTCCCAGCCGTTCGAGTTCCTCGTCCTGCGCCCGCAGTACGGCCTTGACCGCTTCCGGCCGGGCGGAGCCCTCGGAGCGCGGCGCGTTCAGGGCGTGCCGTACGTCGAAGGTTCCGGCCAGCACCGACTCCGGCGCCGTCAGCTCGAAGCCGAGTTCCGCCGCCGTCCGCTTGAGCAGGCCCGCGTCGGTCCGGGCAGGCGCGAGCCCGGCCTCCATCGCGGCGACGATGTAACGGCCCGAGATCACCTGGGCCCGGCGCCAGGGCACTCCTTCGCGCAGCGTCAGGGCGTTGGCCAGGGCGAAACCGCCGAGGAACTCCCGCTCGCACGCCTCGCTCATGCGCTTCGTGTCGAAGCGCACGTGTTCCAGGACCGCCGTGGAAAGCCGCAGCACGCTCTCGAAGGTCTCGAACGCGAAGGACAGCTGCGATCCCGCTTCCTTCGACACCTCGACCGAGTTGGAGAACGGAGTGTTGCGCTGCCCGAGCACCGCGTCCATGTGGGCCGAGGACAGGTGCGCCGACTTGCCCCGGATCCGTTCGAGCACCGGGAAGTTCTTCTTCTGCGGCATCGCAGACGAGATCCCGGAGAGCTCGTCCGGCAGGTCCAGATAGCCGTAGGCGCTGCTGCCCCACGCCATCAGATCGGTGGTGAAACGGCTCAGGGCCACTGCGAACACACTGAACTCGGCCGTGATCTCCAGGACCCAGCCGCGGTACGCGACCGAGGTCAGGGCGAGGGGCTGCACCCTTGTGAAGCCGAGCAGGGCGGCCAGCCGTCCGCGGTCCCACGCCAGCTCCTGGCCCGACATGGCGCCGGCGCCCAGGGGGCACGCGTCGATACCGTCGTAGGTGGCGAGCAGGCGCCGCGCCGTGTGCAGCACCTGCTCGGACAGCGCCGCGAGGTAGAACCCGGGCGAGATGATCTGAGCGGCCTGCAAGTGGGTGTAGCCGGGCATCGGGTCGTCGGCGTACCGACCGGCGAGCCCTCCCGCCGCCCGGCCGAAGGCCAGCAGCGCCTCGGCGGCCGATACCAGTCGCTCACGTCCGGACATCAACTGGGCGCAGGCCTGGAGGTCGTTGCGGCTGCGGTCCACGTGCCAGGCGGCGACCGGCTCGGCGAGCCGCGTCTCGACGTGGCGCTCCAGCGAGAAGGCGATGTCCGACATGTTCGCCTCGCGCCCCGCCAGCAGTTGCCCGGCGGTCACGGAGTCGAGCAGCCCGCGGAGTTCCGCGGCCTGGCCGGCCGTCACCAGCCCCATCCGCAGGTATTCGGCGACGAGCGCCTTCTCGATCGCGATGTAGTGGGGCAGGAGATGCTCGGCCTCGTACCGGAACTGCGGGTCGAGGACCTCTTCCCGCAGCAGGTCGCTCGGTCCTTTGCCGATGCGTCCGCTCAGCGGCAGCGCGTCGCTCCCACCGTTGTCGTGGTCAGGGTGCACCTGGAATCCGTTTTCTCTCTTGGGGGACGGGAATCGGCAGGGCGCCGTTCTTCCGGGAAGGGCGCCGGCATGACCGCGCGTCGCTCCCGGGTGACCCGCGCGGGAGCCGGGGCGGGCGGGGCCGGCACCTTCCCGACGCCGCGGATCCGGGCCGAGCGGCTGACCGGAGGCAGGAAGATCAGCGGTGCGCGCACCACGCCGAGGTTGACGGGCGCCGTACGGAAGCCCTCGTGACCCACCAGGGTGAAGCCGGCGGCGACGCCGGCGGCCTGTCAACGGGGCGGGGCGGCAGCTGGGTTCGGGCATCGCGCGCCTTCGGACAGCTCACTCATCTGGTCCTCACAATCCCTGCTCGGTCGGCGATTGACCCACGGTCGGCCGGCGTTGGCCGGGGCGGACGCCGGGTTTCGGCACCTCACGGAAATCGACCAACCCCGAAAAGAAAAAACCAACCGTGTGGTTTTGTCAACGCCCGCTCAAGTGGACTTCGATGGCCTTTCCGGGGCCCTCGCGCTGGCTCGATCCACCCGGAAATTGCAGGGATAGGGCGTCGCCTAGGGGGCGGGGTGAGTCGCAGAAGACTACCCTTGACAAAACAGCTCAGTTGGTTTGTTCTGGCGAGGTAGTGGCTTGCTGGACGGCTTCGGAAGGACCGAGCATGCTCACGAAGGCACCACCAGACGACGTGGCCACACGACTCGCCGTGGACATCCGCCGCAAGGTCGGCGAGCTGAGCGCCTCGCCGAGCGGCGTGCGCGCCGACGGCAGCACGTCGATCGCCGACCTCCTCGCCGTCCTCTGCGGCGAGGTGCTGCGCCGGCCGGCCGGAGGGGGGCCGGGGGAGGTAGGCGACCACCTGATCCTCAGCAAGGGGCAGGCGTCCGGGGCCCTTTGCGCGGCGCTCGCCTCCACGGGTGCGGTGCCGCAGCCGCAGTGCGCGACGTACGCCGACGAGGGCAGCCGACCGGGCGGTCGCCTCGTGAAACGCCTGCCGGGCGTGGACTTCTCCACGGGCGCGCTCGGCCACGGGCTGTCACTGGGCTTGGGCGTCGCACTGGCCGAACGCTGCTACGGGCGCGGCGGCCGCGCGTTCGTGGTCCTCGGTGACGGGGAACTCCGGCAAGGCTCCCACTGGGAGGCGGCCGTGGGGGCGTCCGACCTCGGAGCCGACAACCTGACCGCGATCGTGGACCACAACGAGCGGGAGGCCGACGGCCGGAGCGAGGGCACCCTGTCCCTGCGACCGCTGGTGGACAGGTGGCTCGGCTCCGGCTGGCGCGTGCTGTCCATCGACGGGCACGACCACGACCAGATCAGGGAGGCCCTGCAGGGCCCCGTGGAGCCGGGCCGGCCCACGGCCGTCATCGCCCACACGATCAGGGCGCGCGGCGTCCCCGGCCCGCACGATGAGCGGGCCTGAGCGCGGGGCCCGGTCGCCGGGGTGTGGCTACCGGGCCCCGCGGCACGCACCGGTTACAGGTAGGGGCGGGTGATCAACTCGATCGCGTGGCCCGCAGGGTCCTTGAAGTACACGCCCCGGCCGCCGTGCTCGGTGTTGGTCTCGCGCGGGCGGCGCATCTGCGGATCGGCCCAGTGCTCGATACCGCGGTCGCAGAGCCGCCCGTACGCCCGGTCGAACAGCTCGTCGTCGATCAGGAAGGCGTAGTGCTGCATCTGGATCTCCACGGGCGGCTCCGCGAACTGGAGCAGCACGCCGTCGGGGAGTGCGATGTTGGTGAACGGCCCCCAGGACGGTGCTTCCGGAAGTTCCAGCAACTCCCGGAAGAAACGGGCCGACTCGTGGCGGTCCTTGGCGGCGATGATGGTGTGGTTGAACGTGACTGTCATGGAACTGACCTCGGTGTGTTCGACAGGTGCACGGAAATGGGGCGCTGGTGGTCAAGCGCCGGGGGTCCGCGTGCCGAACAACGGGGGTGCCTTCGTCGCACCCCGGGAGGGATCAGCCCTCCACCGGGTAGCCGATCCGTGTGTGGCGTAGCGCCGGTCCGGTGTTCACATCGGCGACCCTACGTGATCCAACACGCCCGGCACAACCGGCATTTGCCCCTCCCGCCGAGCCCGGTCCCGCCCCTCGCGGGTAGTTCGCTCCTGTCAGCCGGTCCTCCCGGTGAGGCGTTCGCGGACGGCCGGGCGGTCGACGCCCAGCTGCTCCATCAGCTCGGCGGCCGGGTCCGGGCGCTCGCGGGCGAGGAGCGCCAGCAGCAGGTGCTCCGGCCCCAGGCGCCGGCCGCCGGTCTTCTTCACCTCGACGAGGGCGTGCGGCAGGACCGAGCGGGCGCCGGAGGTGAAGGGCGTGCGCTTGCGCGAGAGGGGGACGGGCGGCCGCTCGACCCCCTCGACGTCGATCCCGATCGCGGCCAGCGCCGAGCGGTCCAGGCCCTCAAGGGCGGCCCGTGCGTCGTCGAGCCCGAAGCCGAGGCACCTCACCGCCGGTGAGCCGGGCTCGTGGAGGAGGCCCAGGAGGAGGTGCTCGGTCCCGACGCGGCGATCGCCCCGCAGTCGGGCTTCTTCCAGTGCGCAGGTGACGGCCGCGCGGGCGCCGGCTGTGAACTTCTCGAACACCGTCGTCTCACTTCCCGTGTTTGGCGTGTGCGGACTGCCGGGACACGCCGAGGGCGTCCCCGATCTGTTCCCAGGACCATCCCTGCTGCCTGGCGCGCGCCACCGCCGCCGCCTCGACCTGCTCGGCCAGCCGGTGCAGCGCACCCACCGCCCGTAGCCCCACGGCGGGGTCGTGCGACCTGAGACGTTCTGCCAGATCTCCGGTTTCCATGAATGTCAGTCTGGGCTGACATGCGTCCGCGTGTCAACCCAGGCTGACATCTTCAGGGATGCATGCGCGTCCCCTTGAGGACCTTGTCCACGGCGTTGCGCGGCCCGTACACGGCCATCCCCACCAGGTCGAGCTCGCCCGTGCCCACGGCCCGCACGGCCGCCCGGTTGTCGCGGTCGTTGCCCGTGCGGAAGAGGTCCGACGTGAACACGGCGGTCGTCAGCGCGCGGGAGCGGGCCCGGCCGTGCGCGGCGGTCAGGGTCTCCTTCGCCGCCTCGAAGACCAGCACGGGCTGACGGAACATCGGCAGGTAGGCGGTGTCGTCGGCGTCCGCGTACGGCTCGCCGATCACCTCCGGTGACGTCGTGCCGAGCCCGCTCACCAGGAACGCGGTCACGTTCAGCCGCTGCCAGGTCTCCAGGTCGTCCCGCAGCACGACGGCGATCTTGGTGTCGAAGCGGACGGGGACCATCGAGTCTTCCGCGCCGCCGGTCTCGTTCGTGATTCTCATGCCCTGAGACTGTCGCGTACGCCGGTCCTGCGTCTTGTACGTTCCTTGCATGACGCCCCGGCAGGAGACCTCGGCCTGGCGCCCGCCGGTGGCGGGCGTCCTGGAGGTCTTCCACGCCCACTTCACCGCGCACGCCTACCCGATGCACGTCCACGACGCCTGGACCCTGCTGATCGTCGACGACGGCGCGGTCCGCTACGACCTCGACCGCCACGAGCGCGCCACCCCGGGCGACACCGTCAGCCTCCTCCCGCCGCAGGTCCCGCACAACGGTTCACCCGCCACCACGGGCGGCTTCCGCAAGCGCGTGCTCTACCTCGACATGACCCACCTCGACGCGAGCCTCATCGGACCGGCGGTGGACGGCCCGGACCTCGCCGACCCCCTCCTGCGCAGCCGCATCGGACAACTGCACACGGTCCTCGCCCACCCGGGCGACGAGTTCGAGGCGGAGAGCCGCCTCGCCCTCATCGGTGAACGGCTGCGCGCACACCTGCGCCCCAGGCTGCCGCGCGGTGCGCGACCCGGCCACGGCGTCGCCCGGACACTGCGCGAACTCCTCGACGAACGGCTCCTGCAACCCCTCACCCTGGACGAGGCGGCCCGCCTCGTCCACGCCCACCCCACGCACCTCGTACGGGCGTTCAGCAGCGCGTTCGGCATGGCGCCGCACCAGTACGTGACTTCCCGCCGCGTCGACCTGGCCCGCCGGCTGCTGCTCGACGGGCAACCGCCGGGCGAGGTGGCGACCGCCGCCGGGTTCTACGACCAGTCGCACCTCACCCGGCACTTCAAGCGGGTCGTAGGCACCACCCCGGGCCGGTTCGCCCGGCTCAAAGGTCCGCCGCCGGGCGGGACCGCGGTGCCGGGGTGAGGGCGGCCAGGAACTCAAGGGCGTGCGCGGCGGCAGAGCCGGCCGGCGCGCTGTAGATCATCAGGGTCATGTCGGGGTCGTCGGGCGCCCGCATGGCCACGTAGTCCAAGGCCAGTTCGCCGACGCGCGGATGGACGAACCGCTTGCGGCCGCGGGTCTTGCCGCTGACGGTGTGGTCGTCCCACAGGCGGCGGAAATCAGGGCTGCCGAGGGAGAGTTCACCGACCAGCGCGGACAGCTGCGGGTCGTCGGGGTGGCGTCCGGCGTCGAGACGGAGGTTGGAGACGGTGTCCCGGGCCTTGGCCTCCCAGTCGGGGTAGAGGTCCTTGGCGGCAGGGTCCAGGAAGACCAGGCGCGCCATGTTCCGTTCGCCCGGCGGCAGGACGGGGAAGTCGGCGATCAGGGTGCGGGCCAGGTCGTTCCAGGCCAGGACGTCCAGACGCCGTCCGATGAGGTAGGCCGGTACGGTGACCAGCGCGTCCAGGGCCTGGCGCAGCTCGGGGCCGACGTGCTGGGTACGGCCGGGGTGCCGGTGCGCCCTGCCGGGCTTGGCGAGATTGTGGAGGTGGCCGCGTTCGTCGGCGTCCAGGCCGAGGGCATCGGCAACGGCGTCGAGTACGGCGGGGGAGACGTTGCGGGCCCGGCCCTGCTCCAGACGGGTGTAGTAGTCGACGCTCACGCCCGCCAGCAGGGCGAGTTCCTCACGGCGCAGGCCCGGCACGCGGCGCCGGCCGCCGAAACCGCCCGGGCCGACGGCGTCCGGACCGATGCGGGCCCGGCGCGACTTGAGGAACTCGGTGAGCTGGTGTGCACGGTCCATGCCCCCAGTGTCCGCCACCGCACCGCAGAGCCCAGCCTGGTCCTGCCGGACCCGGGCACGGCGGACCCCGGTCGAAGGGGGCCCTGGGCGGCGCCCTCCCGGGAGCGCAGGATGGACACCGTTCACCCGCGAACCCACTGGACCGGAGCCCCCTCATGCCGAACACGCTCGTGATCGTCGCCCGCTTCACCGCCAAGCCGGGCCAGGAAGGCCGTCTGCGCGACGAGCTGCACGCGATGATCGAACCCTCCCTGGCGGAGGAGGGCTGCCTCGCCTACCAGCCCTACGCCGATCCCCATCGCAGCGACCGGATGGTCATCGTCGAGGAGTGGGCCGACCCGGCCGCCCTCGACCACCACTTCTCGTTGCCGCACTTCCGCCGGGTCGCCAAGGCCCTGGACGAGATCCTCGCCGAGCCGTTCACCTTGCGCCGTCTGAACGACGCCCCGGCCTGACCCGGCTCCTCAGTCGATGCAGAACTCGTTGCCCTCGATGTCCAGCATCGGGATGCACGCGTCATTGCCGTCGTACAGCGTCCGCACGTGTACCGCGCCGAGCGGGACCAGTCGTGCGCATTCGGCCTCGAGTGCGGCGAGGCGCTCTTCCCCAACGAGTCCGGTGCCGACCCGCACGTCGAGATGAAGCCGGTTCTTGGCGGCCTTCCCTTCGGGGACGCGCTGGAAGTACAGTCGCGGGCCCACACCCGAGGGATCACTGCAGGCGAACCACGCATCCCGCTGCTCAGGTGGTTGCGAGCGTTTGAAATCGTCCCAGGTGGCGAACCCCTCCGGTGGCGGCGGTACGACATATCCCAGCACCTCGCACCAGAAACGGGCGAGGCGCTCGGGTTCTGCGCAGTCGAAGGTGACTTGGAACTGCTTGGTCGGTGCCATCGGTCCTCGGATCTCCGTCACGGCGGGCGATCCTGCCACGTGATCATCCGGGGCTCAACGGATTTCAGCACGCGCTACGCCGCCGGCAGCGATCCGCCCTGCACGGCCTGGATGTCCAGCTCCACCCTCAGCGTCGCGCCGATGGCGGCGATGCCCGCCTGGACGACCTGGTTGTAGTTCATCGCGAAGTCCTCGCGGCGCAGTTCGGCGGTGGCGCGGAACGCGGCGCGCGTGCCGCCCCACGGGTCGGCGCCCGTGCCCAGGTAGGCCAGGTCCAGGTCGACGGGGCGCACGACACCGCGCAGCGTCAGGTCGCCGTGCACCGTCCAGCGGTCGGAGCCGGCCGGGGACAGGCCCGTCGAGCGGTACCTGATCTGCGGGTACGCCGCCACGTCCAGGAAGTCCGGCGATTTGAGGTGCCCGTCGCGCATGCCGTTGCCCGTGTCGATGGAGGCCGCCTCGATCACCGCTTCCACGCGGGACGCCGACACCTCCCGCGGGGCGATCTCGATCCGGCCCGCGAACGCGGTGAACCGGCCGTGCACGCTGGAGATGCCCAGGTGCTGGGCGACGGCGGCCACCGACGAGTGCGCCGGGTCGATCGTCCACGGCCCGGGCGGCGGCAGCTCGGCGCCGCCGTGCCGGGCGAGGACCACGCTGCCGACCTCCGCGCGCCCGCTCGCCGTGACGATGGTGCTCGACGCCGTGGGCGCGTAGCCGACCGCGGTGACTATGACGGTGTACGCCCCCGGCGCGAGCGCGGTCGGGTCGTGCACGGCGCCCTCTTCGTCGGCCTCGGCCCGTACCACCTGTGTGCCCGTCATGTCCGTCACCGTGACGACCGCGTGCGACACGGCCCATCCGTCGCGCGTGCGGATCCGTGCGGTGAGTCCCATCCCGTTTTCTCCCTGCCGAAGCATCTCGAGTCAGTCGAAAAGAGGACCGGCCCGTGGGGCGCCCCCGCTCCGCGGCGCGCCCCACGGGCCGGTGCCCGTCTACTCGCCGGGGTGGGCGAGTGCGATGTCGTGGCCGTCCACGCCCCCACCGCTCACGGTCAGCGCCGTGGCCACCGGCGGGTATCCCGTAGCGATGACGGTGTACTCGCCGCCGTCCAGGTCGGTGAAGGCGTACGCGCCGTCCGCGCCGGTCCGCGCGGTCGCGACCACGTTGCCCGCCGCGTCGACCAGCGTGACCCGGGCGTCGCCGAGCGGTCCGCCCGGCGAGCGCACGACGCCCTGGACCTGTGCGCCCGAGCTCAGCTCGACCTCGACCCGGGTGACTCCCGCTCCGCCGACCTCCACGTGCAGGGCCTTCGGGCGGCGCCCGGCGGCGTTCACGGCGATGGTCACGGGGCCCGGCACCAGCTCGGCGAAGCCGAACGCGCCCTGCGCGCCGGTGACTGCGGTGGCCAGTACGTCCCCGCGGACGTCGGTCACGATGACCATGGCACCCTCGACCGGGGCCCCGGTCTCGGTGGCCCGTACGACGCCGCTCAGACCGCTCGTCCCGCTCAGCAGGATGTCGTAGGAGACCGGCTCGCCGTTCACCACGACCGTCGAGGCCTGCGGCTGGTAACCGTCGGCCGCCGCGATCAGTACGTACGAGCCGCTGCCCGGCGCATCGACCGCGTACGAGCCGTCCGCCTGGGCGACCGACCGGTCCAGCTGACGTCCCGCGAGCGAGATCAGCGTGACCGCCGCCCGCGCCACGGGGGTGCTCTCGGCGCCGCGTACGTAACCGCGTACCGCGATACCGTCGGGCAGCGGAGCGGACCCCGGGTCACCCGGCGGCGCGACGGCAGCCGCCGACTGCCGCGGCACGTGCGGCACGTGCGGCACGGCGGGCTCGGCCGGGCTCGGGGCAGCGGCTTGCGCGTCGGCCTTCGCGTCCTGGGCGCCCTGGATGTCCTCGCCACCCTGGGAGGCCTGCGCCAGGCCGCCCGAGGTCCGCAGCGGGACCTCCTTGATGAAGATCGTGACGAGGAAGGCGATCAGCGCCAGCGGCGCGGCGATCAGGAACACGTCCGCGATGCCGTGGCCGTACGCGCTCTCCATCACGGTGCGCAGGGGGCCGGGCAGGCTGTTCATGTCCGGGATGCTGCCGCCGGAGCTCTGCTGCCCCGCGGCGGCCGCGTACTTCGGGTCGAGGGTGGCGAGCCCTTCCTTGGCGTAGTGGGTGATCCGGTTGGCCATGATCGCGCCGAGCGCGGAGACACCGATCGCACCGCCGAGGGAGCGGAAGAACGTCACCGTGGAACTGGCGGAGCCGAGGTCGGACGGCGCCACCTGGTTCTGCGTGCAGAGCACCAGGTTCTGCATCATCATGCCGATGCCGAGGCCCAGCAGGGCCATGAAGACCGCGATGTGCCAGTACGTCGTGTCGTAGCGGATCGTGCCGAGCAGGCCGAGGCCGGCCGTCACCAGCACGCCACCGCACAGCAGCCATGCCTTCCACCGGCCGGTCTTGGTGATGACCTGCCCGGAGACGGTGGAGGAGACGAACAGACCGGCGATCATCGGGATCGTCATCACGCCGGACATGGTCGGGGACTTGTCTCGGGCCAGCTGGAAGTACTGGCTGAAGAAAACGGTGCCGGTGAACATCGCGACACCGACGAACAGGGAAGCGATCGACGACAGCGCGATGGTGCGGTTGCGGAACAGCCGCAGCGGGATGATCGGTTCGCTCGCCTTGGATTCGACGAGGACGAACAGGGCGCCGAGGACGAGCGAGCCCCCGACCATCGCGTACGTCTGCCACGACAGCCAGTCGTACTTGTCGCCGGCGAAGGTGACCCAGAGCAGGAGCAGTGAGACGGCGGCGGAGATGAAGAACGCGCCGCCCCAGTCGACCTTGACCTCGCGCTTGACGACGGGGAGGTGGAGGGTCTTCTGGAGGACGATCAGGGCGATGATCGCGAAGGGGACACCGACGTAGAAGCACCAGCGCCAGCCGAGCCAGTCGGTGTCGGTGATGACACCGCCGAGCAGCGGGCCGCCGACGGTGGCGACTGCAAAGGTAGCGCCGAGGTAGCCGCTGTAGCGGCCCCGCTCGCGCGGGGAGATCATCGCGGCCATCACGATCTGGGCGAGGGCGGACAGGCCGCCGACGCCGATGCCCTGGACCACGCGGCAGGCGATCAGCATGCCGGCGTTCTGCGACATGCCGGCGACGGCCGATCCCAGGACGTAGATGACCAGGGCTATCTGGACCAGGGCCTTCTTGCTGTACAGGTCGGAGAGCTTGCCCCACAGCGGGGTGGCCGCCGTCATGGACAGGAGGGCGGCGGTGACGACCCAGGTGTAGGCGGACTGGCCGCCGCCGAGGTCGCCGATGATGTGGGGGAGGGCGTTGGAGACGATCGTGGACGACAGGATCGCGACGAACATGCCGAGCAGCAGCCCGGACAGCGCCTCCATGATCTGCCGGTGCGTCATCGGCGCGTCGTCGTGGCCGCCGCCTCCGTGCCTGGCGTGAGAGGCCCGCACACCGGCTGGTGTGGTCGTTGCCATGGGCTTCCTTACGTTCTCTGCGGGTGGGCGGGTGGTCGATATCCGCATTTCGTTGCTCTAGGCAACCGTAGGAGTAGTTGGTTGCCCCACGCAAATCGGATCGGAGCTATCACCCTAAAGTCTTCGCAAAGGCAAGTGCCGGTGACCGTAAACCCGCAGTTGAGTGGTGGCGACCGGCCCGTCGGCTTGTCCGGTCCCGTACGGCGTGACACCGTCGACGAACCCCAGCCCCAGCCCTCAGCCCTACGCCGCAGGAGGCCGCACCATGCCGGACGACCTGGCCGCAGACACCATCCGGAAACTGGAAGACGCCGTGGCGTCCGGCTCGCTGCCGGAGCACACCGTCGAACTGCTCCGCGTCTCCCTGAGTCAGGCCCGGGCCGCGAAGGCGGCGGGCCGCGACCAGGAAGCGATCACCATCGCGGCCCAGGCCCTCCAGACGGCCGAGGCCCCGTCCACGGACCAGTAGCGCGCACGACCCGGCCCCCTGTCCCCGGCGACGGCCGGGAACAGGGGGCCGGGAGCGGTGGCACCCGTCAGCAGTGGCCGACGCCGGTCTGGGCCGCCACCAGCGACGAGTGGACGTAGCCGGTCCCCACGGAGCTGGAGACGCGGAACCACCGGTTGGAGGCGTAGTTGGAGCTCGGCGGGTACACCCACTGGCTGTCGGTCCAGCACAGCATCGTGACGCCCGTCCCGTTGGACAGGTAGCCGAGCGCACCGCACCCGGTGTTGGCGCAGGTCCGCACGTTCGCCCCGCCGCTGTTGGACGAGATGTAACTGCCGGCCGCGTCGGCGCCGCCGGCGCCGGCGATCAGACCGGTCAGGGCGACGGCGGCCGCGGCGGCGGCCAGTCCGGCCCGGGACCGCAGGGTGGTGGTCGTCATGCGCATCGTCGTTCTCCTCGGAAGACTCGCGGTGGTGTGCGGCGCCCCGGCGGATCCGGCGGCGCTCCACCAGAGAGCCATCCCGACCGCGGCGGGGGGAAGGAGGGAACCGCAGGTCGACCGGGCCCGTACGGCGGTCCGTACAACTCCGTACGGCCCGGCCCCCGTACCGTCGGCCGGACCCGCACGCCCCACCGCGGCGGACCGCACACCCGCCGGCCCCTTCACCGGCACGGCGGCGCGTACGGCAGTCCGGGGACGAGCTGGGCCCACTCCGCGGCGGTGATGGGCGTCCCCGCCCGCTCGCACAGCCTGCGGGCGATCTCCCCCTCGTCGCGGGACCACACCAGGGCGGCCGGGCCGGCCCCACCGGCCGCGAGGGTGCGGCCGTCCGGGCTGTACGCGACGGCGTACGCCTTCCCGCCCAGGCCGCTCAGTACGGTGCGCGGCCGCGGCCGTCGCGGGTCACCGGTCTCCCACAGCCACACCGTGCCGTCCGTGCTGGCGGCGGCGAGCGCGTGGCCCTGCGGACTGAACGACAGGGCGTACACGTAACTGCTCGGCCCCGTCAGCGTCGGCCCGGCGGTGCGCGGCCGGTCCCCGCTCACGTCCCACAGCCACACGTCCCGGTCCGCGGTACCGGCCGCCAGCAGCCGGCCGTCGGGGCTGAACGCCACGGACATGACGTAGCTGCCCGGCCCGCGCAGGGTGGATTCCAGCGCCGGACGGCCACCGCCCGACGGCATCCGCCACAGCAGCACCTGCTTGTCGACCGTGCCGGCCGCCAGCCGCCGGCCGTCCGGGCTGAACGCCACCGAGTAGACGTAGTTCGTCGGCTCCGACAGTTCGGCCGAGAGCGCGGGGTGCGCCGGGTCCGCCGTGTTCCACACGCGTACGGTCCGCCCCTCGCTTCCCACGGCGAGGATCCGGCCCGTCCGGTCGAAAGCCGCGGACTGGATGGTTCCGGCGCCTGCGGTCAGAGGTTCTCCGTAGGGCACGGCACGGTCGGGGCGGGAGAGGTCCCACAGCCACAGCTTGCCTTCCCGGCCGCCCACCGCGAGGGTGCGGCCGTCCGGGGTGAAGGAGACCGTCGCGGAGTACCCCGTGGGGTTCGTCAGGGGCGGCCCGACGGGGCGCGGGGCCCAGGGATCGGAGACGTCCCACAGCTGTACGTCGCGTCCCGCGACGGCCAGCAGCTTCCCGTCCGGCGCGTAACCGATCGCGTTGACCGTGCCCTGGAAGCCGCGCAGCGGGCGGGGAGGCAGCTGCCACAGGCGTACGGTCCCGTCCGCGGCGCCCGTCACCAGCTGCCGCCCACCGGGGTGGAACGAGAGCGAGGTGACCGGCCCCGGGTGCGGGAAGACCCCGGCGAGGACGCGCGTCCGCGCGTCGTACAAGCGCACCTGGTTGTCCGCGCTGCCGGTCGCCAGCCACTGCCCGTCGGGACTGAGGCCCACCGCGTTGACGTAGCTGGCCGGGCCGTCGGGAGCGGCCGGGGCCCCGCCGATCACCGCGGGTGAACCCGGGCCGGAGCCGGGCGCGGGTACGTCCCACACCCGTGTGGAGCGGTCCTGGCTCCCCGCGGCGAGCCGTAGGCCGTCGGCCGTGAAGGCCAGCCCGAACACCGGGCCGGCCGCCCCGGTCAGCGGCTGCCCGTGGGCGAGCGGCCGGCCGGGATCGGCGAGGTCCCACATCCGTACGGAGCCGTCCGCGCCCCCCGCCGCCAGCAGGGCCGGACCGGGGCCGGGCCGGAACGCGACCGTGTGCACCGCCCCGGTGAAGCCGGTGAGCCGCAGACCGGGGGCGGCGGAAGGGGCGGAACCCCCCTCCGTGCGGGCGGCCACCGCCGGGTCCGGCCACAGGTACACGCCGCCGTCGGCGCCCGCCGCGGCCAGGCTCTCGCCGTCCGGCGCGAAAGCCACCCCGTACACGGCTGAATCCGGCCCCTTGAACGACCGGACCCCGGCCGCCGCCGGATCGGGGCCCGACGGCTCCCACACGCGTACGGTCCCGTCCCCCGACCCGGCCGCGAGCCGTCGGCCGTCCGGGCTGAAGGCGAGCGCGTACACGGTGTCGGCGAAGGTGACCGGAGCCGCGCCCAGCGCTCGCGGCCGCTGCGGATCACGCAGGTCCCACAGCGCGACCTGGTGGTCCAGGCCGCCCGCGGCGAGGGTGTGCCCGTCCGGGCTGAGGGCCACCGCCTGTACGACACCGCGGAACGCGAGGATCCGGGTCACGGCCGGCAGCGCCGAGGCGTCCATCAGCGCCTCCCGGGCTTCGGCCGTGGGAGCCGTACGGTAGGCCACCAGAGCGAGCTGCGCGGACAGGGCGAGGTCGCTGCCCCGCAGCCGTTCGGCGCGCGCCGCCACCAGCCGGGACAGCGCGACGGACTGCTGTCCCTGCGCGTCACGGCGCTGGACCACGGCGACTGCGGTGAGCAGGACCGACAGGACGACCATCAGCGAGAGCAGGACGAGGAGCCGGCGCAGCCGCCGGGCGCCGCGCCGTTCGCGCCGGACGCGGACGTCCTCCGCCAGCCGGCTCGCATCGAGGAACTCGCTCTCGCGGGCGTCGAGTTCCGGGGCGTGCCCGCTGTCCTGGGCCCAGCCGGAGGCGACGGCCAGGCGGGTGCCCCGGTAGAGCAGCGAGGGATCGCGGCCGTGCGCGAGCCAGCGGTCCGCGTCCCGGGTCAGGTCCTGCCACACGATCTGTCCGGCCCGGTCGGTGTCGATCCAGCCGCGCAGCCTCGGCCAGGCGGTGAGCAGCGCCTCGTGGGTGATCCTGGCACCGTCGCCGTCGAGCGTGACCAACCGCCGGTCGACGAAGCGCTCCAGGACCGCGTACACCTGTCCGGCCCGGTCGGGCCGGCCGGTGGGCGGCGGCAGCGGCAGCAGCCGCCGCGCGTCGGGAACGCCGTCCCCCACCGCGACCATCCGCAGGAACAGCTGCCGCGCGAGTACGCACTCGTCCTGCGACAGGCCCGCGTAGACCTCTTCCGCCGTCTCGGAGACCGCCGCGGACATCCCGCCGCCCGCCCGGTAGTCGGCGATGGTCAGAGCGGTGCCGCGCCCGCGTTCCCAGGTCGACAGCAACGCGTGCGACAGCAGGGGCAGGGCCCCGGGGCCGCGGTCCCGCAGATCGGCCAGGAGCAGGTCGACGAACCCTTCGTCCAGGACGAGACCGGCCTTGGCGGCGGGCCCGCCGACCACGGCGCGGATCTCGTCCTCGCTGAGCGCGCCCACGACTGTCTGGCCCTTCTGCAGCGCCACCGCCAGGGAAGGCCGGGCGAGGGCCTGGCTGTAGAAGTCGGCGCGCAGGCACCCGGTGACGCGCACGTCGGGGGAGGGGAGGGCGGCGAGGCAGCGCAGGAACCGCTCCCGTTCCGCCGGGTCGGGGCACGCGGTGAACACCTCCTCCAGCTGGTCGACCGCCACGACGATGCGTGTGCCCTTCCGCTCGGCCAACCCCCTTATCCGGGCCGCAAGTGCGAGGGGATCAGGCGTCTCGTCCTGCCGTGCGGGATCCTCCTGGGCCTCCCACTCCGCGGGCAGGGCGGACAGCAGTGCCCGCACCGGGTCGCGGCCGGGTGCCAGCAACAGCGGCGTGAAGCCGTGCTCGCCCCGCAGGACGGGCAGTACCCCGGCCCGCAGCAGGGAGGACTTCCCCGACCCGGAAGCCCCGACGAGCAGTTGGGGTACGTCGGCCCCCTCGCGGAGGATCCGTTCCACGACGACCGCCCGTAGACCCTCCCGGCCGAAGAACCAGTCGGCGTGGCGTTCCTCGAAGCCCGCCAGCCCCCTGTAGGGCGCCGCGCCTCCCGCGACGCGCAGGACCCTGGACCGTCGCAGCTCGGCGAGCCGTTCCAGCCAGCGCTCGATCTCGGCCGCGTCGCTCACCCCGCAGACGTGCAGGACCCGGCGGAACAGGGGCAGGGAGCTGATCGACGGCAGGTTCTGGCCGGCGAACCAGCCGCCGATGGTGCTGTGGGCGCCCGGTGCGCCGACGCGCGTGGCGACGGCGCGGACGGTGAGGTCGGCCTTCTCCCGCAGGCGCGTCAGTTCGGCCGCGAACTCCTCCCGGGATAAAGGGGGTTGGGGCAGGAGCGGGGTGGGGTCCATGGGGCCTCCGTGGTCCGGTTCCGCTACGGGCGGTGATGCGGTGGACCACCCTTCCCCCGCCCGTGCGGCCACGCGGCCGGAACACCTCGATCCGGTCTGTTTATACGCTGTCCCACCGGCGGGTTCCGGCCAGTCACCGCCGTCTCCGCACCCTCATCCGCCCCGGCCCCCCCGGGGCTCCCGGCCGGAACAGGCACTGCGGGAGAAGCGGCGCGAAGCGCTGCCCGAAGCGCCTCTCGAGGCGGTGCCGGTGGTGACGCAGGCGCCGCGGCACCGGGCTGCCGCACGTCGTGGCCTGTGTCAGTCTGGAAGGGCCGACCGGCCGGCTGGACCGAACGACTCCGGCAGACTTTGGACAACGCCATGTCTCCACGCCTCTTCCGCTCTTCGCGCAGCGTGCCAGCGGCGCTCGCCAGTGTGTCTCTCGCCGTCCTGTTGACGGCTGCTCCCGGCGCCCTCGCGCAGCAGCCGGCCTCGCACGCGCCCTCCGCGGCCGTGACCGGCATCCAGGCCGCCACGCTGTCGATCCCGGCCATCGGCCTTTCCGGCCTGCCCGTCGTCCCGTACCAGGGCAGCCCCGACGACGCCCCGGGTACGGCGATCCAGGACCGGGGCCTGGCCGCGAGCCCCTACGGCCCCGGTGGCGGCGTGGGTCCCGGCGACGTCGGCAACTACATCGTCACCGGTCACCGCATCGCCGGTGGCGGCCCGCTGAACGCCCTGCCGTCATTGCCCCAGGGCGCGTCCGTCTTCGTCACCGCGGGCGGTGTGACGTACGAGTACGTCATCGGCACCACCCGCACGACCTCCTTCCGCTCACCCTCCTCCATGGAGGAGCAGCGCGCCGCGGTCCCCGGCTCCAGCGGCACGTCGCCGAGCCGCGCGATGATCACCGTGTCCACCTGTCTCACGCCGGAGGACGACGCCGCGGGGAACACCTGGCGGGACGCGCAGAACAACCCCGAACACCGCATCGACAAGGTCGGCGTCCTCGTCGGGACCAGCCCCTGACGTCCGTGCACCCGCCCTGTCACGTTCTCGTGCGGCGATTCGTCAGTGAGGCGATGAAGCGGTAGACCCCGGCCGGACCGGCGAGCACCTCGACGTTCCGGCGGGAGGCCGGCCGGCCGACGAACGGACAGGACGACGATCGCGATGCTGACCTGCCCGTGATGTGACCTTCGAGCAGGACGAACCGGAGGACTACCCGTTCGGGGCCCGCATCGAGGCCGTCGACCCCGACGGCAACCGCATCGCGCTGCGCCAGCGCGGCGGGGGCGACAGCTGACGGCTGACCACTCGCGGTTCGCGTGACCGGCGCCGCTCGGCGCCGGTCACCCGACCGGGCCCGCCCCGGTGCGCGTTTGTATGGTGTGGCAGACGCGCGGTGCGGTGGAGTGCTTCCGCACGGCTACGGAAAAGGGGCGGCCGGGACCTCACGTTCTACGACCGCGGGGGTACGCACGCTGTCACCCGCCCGCGGCTCCCGGCAAGGCGACCTCCGGCCATTCACCGCCCCTCCGGGTGCACGGGCCCCGGCCACCGCTGCGTGCGGTGACCGAGGACCGCGGCCGTCCGAGCGGGCCCGAGGGGTTACTTCGGGGTGACCCAGACCTGGCGCTTGTTCGCGTTCGCCGTGTAGAGCTGGACGGCGGTCCCGTTGGCGGTGGACCCGCCGGTCACGTCGAGCACCTTGCCCGACGCCACGTGGACGATCTGGCCCTTGGCGTTGACGGACCAGCGCTGGGCCGGCGTGCCGTTGCAGTCGTAGAGGCTGATCTTGTCACCGTTGGCACCGGCGTTGCGTGCGTCGTCCAGGCACTTGCCCAGCGCGCGCAGCGTCCCGTCCTTGCCCAGGATCCACGACTGCGCCGCGGACCCGTTGCAGGTGTAGAGCTGGATCTGCGTGCCGTTGGCCGCCTTCCCGCCCTTGACGTCCAGGCACTTGGAGCCGATGCCGGTCACTTTGCCCTGCGGCGCCAGCACAGCGCCGGCACCGGAGGCGAGCAGCCGCAGGCCCTGGACGTCGAACTGCTGGACGTAGGTGCCGGCGCGCTTGTCCTGGTACGCGTAGGCCGGCGAGCACATCACCGGGAACTCGCCGGAGTCGCTCCCCTTGGCGCAGTCGCTCTTGTCCATGCTGCGGTTGGCGTGGGCCAGGCCCAGCGTGTGCCCGAGTTCGTGACTGATGTGGTTGCGCATGTACGTCTCACCCATGGCGGCCGTGGGCTTGCCGGCCGGGGTGAAGAACTCGTCGTCGATGTAGGCGTGGCCGCTGGTGGCCGTGTCGGGCAGGGAGGAACTGGTGAAGCCACAGCTGAGGTTCGCCATGCCGGAGCCGTCACGGACCACCTTCCAGCCCGTGTTCCCCATGCTGTCGCCGTCCGGGGGCAGGCACGGGCGGTGCGCGACGCCGATGACCACCTCGCCCCGGGGCCGGGAGTAGTCCCAGCCGACGGGCCTGGTGTCGACGGTCACCGGCAGGTTGGTGATGCGGCGCAGGTCCGCGGCGCTCGCCTGAACGTACGGCGCCAGCCAGTCCGCGGACTTCTGGTCGTAGAACTTGATGGTGTAGCCGGTCTGCAGCCACTTGGTCACGCCGCCCAGTTTCCACCCCTCGCCCTGGAGTGGTGCGGGCGCGGCGGCCACGCCCGACTTCGGTGCGGAGCGGGACGCCGGTGCGCCCAGCGACATGACGCCGCCCTTGAAGGCGGTGGTGTCGCTGCCGTAGACGGCGGAGTCCTGCGCGTGGGCGTCGACGTCCTCCACCGCCGGCAGGGCCGCCGGGGAGCTCGCGGCCTCCGGCGCGGGGTCCTCGTCGGTCTCGGTCCCGAACGCGCTGGAGGTGAGCTGCATGCTTCCCGCGATCGCGGCGGAGGCCGCCACCGCCGCGAGGATGGATATCCGGTGCTTGCCTGTCAATCGCAAGTGTTCGATGCCTCTCGTCAAGAGTCGCCACCCGCCCCTCTGCGACGGCACGGGCGGCGAGAATCGAACAGATGATAGGCCAGCGCAGCAGGCTCACCTGCCTCGGGGGCGTCCCGTCACGTGTCGTCAAAACATGTCGCCCACAGGTCACTTGGCGCCCCATCGGCCGGTGTCTGCCGTCAGCCGAGCCGCACCACGACCGGACCACCCGTGAGGTCGACGCCGGCCGTCCACCCCTGCGGCAGCCTCAGCGACCGCGACGGCGACACCCGGCCCGGGAACCGGCGCCGCCACAGCAGCCGCCCGTCCTGCCCGACCGTCACCACGGGGCTCGTCAGCGCTTCCCCCGACCGCAGGAGCAACGGCCGGCCGGCCAGACCCGTGACCCGGCTCGGCGTCACCCACACCAGCGGCGCCCGTACGGCCAGCGGCACTCCTGCACCGGGCCAGGCGGCGCCCGACAGGTGGGCCAGCACCGAGGCCGCCGCGGCGGCGCCTTCGGCGGCGGCGGTGGCCGCGCTCTCGATGCCGTGGAGCACGTTGCCGACCGCGAACACCCCTGGCGTGGACGTACGGAACGAGGCGTCCACGCAGGGGCCGCGGGTCCCGGGGTCCAGGGTGACCCCGCCGCGGCGGGCCAGTTCGTGGTCGGGGATCCAGTCGCCGGTGAACACCACCGTGTCGCAGGCGAGCACCCCCGACCGGCCGTCGGCGTGCTGCAGGACCACGCCCGACAGGCGTCCGCGGCCGCGCAGTCGGGCCACCGTCGTCGCCGTGAGCAGCGGGACCCCCGGCAGCGCGGTGCCGCGCGGGCGGTCGGTGACCACCGCCACCACCTGCGCACCGGCCCGGCGCAGCGTACGTACCGCATGGCGCGCCACCGGTTCGGCGCCCACCACCACGGCCCGCCGGCCGACCGCCTGCCCGTACAGATGGACCGACTGCTGGAGCTCCCCGGTGGTCAGCACGCCCGCCGGGCGGGAGCCGGGCACCAGCCGGGCGCTGCGCGGCCGCTCCCGTGCACCCGTGGCGAGGACGACGGCCCGCGCAGTGATCCGCTCCAGGGCCGCCGGGCTCGTGGTGTCCAAGGACAGGGGACCGGCCCAGCCGGTGGCACTGACACCCGTACGGACCGAGGCTCCCGCGCCGACCGCGGCCTCCGTGGCCCGCCGTGCGTACTCCGGTCCCCGCAGCCAGGGGCGCGACGGCCGGCCGAACCCGCCGTGGTCGCAGTGGCGCGGAACCCCTCCCGCGTCCTGCTCGCGCTCCACGACCTCGATCCGCCCGGCGCCGGCGCCCGCGAGACGGCGGGCGAGGGCCAGACCGGCGGGCCCGGCGCCGACGACGAGCACGTCGACCGTGCGGTTCACCGGCGGCCCTCCTCGAACAGCGCGCGGACGGCAGCGCCGCAGTGGAAGCCCTGGCAGCGGCCGCCCCGCGCGCGGGTGCGGCGCCGCAGACCGTCCAGCGAGCCGGGCGGGACGGTCCCCGCGAGCGCGTCGCGGATCTCGCCGCGGGTCACCCGCTCGCAGTGGCAGACGATCCGGCCGTACTCCGGGTCCGCCGCGATCATCCGCGCATCGCGGTACGGCCGGGGGAACGCCTCCCCCAGGTTCGGCATCCGCACCGGCTCCAGCTCCCGTGCGCCCGTCACCGGCAGACCGCCGTCGCCGAGCAGCGCCACCACGTGGGCGGCGATCGCCATCGAGGCGGTCAGGCCCGTCGACCGGATCCCGCCGACGGTCACGTACCGTTGCGCGGGGTGGGCCCGGATCGCGTAGTCCTCGGACCCGGTGGCGGCCCGCAGTCCCGCGTACACGGCGGTGACCTCCTCCTCCAGGAGCGCGGGCAGGATGCGCCGGCCCTTCTCCCGCAGCAGCGCGAGGCCTTCGGCGGTCGATCCGGTCGCGGTCTTGTCGTCCAGGTCCTCGGCGGTCGGCCCGAGCATCACGTTCCCGTACACCGTCGGCGTCACCAGCACCCCCTTGCCGAGCGCGCCGGGCACGGGCAGCAGGATGTGCCGCACCAGGCCGCGGGCGAGTTCGTCGAAGACGATCAGCTGGCCGCGCCGGGGCGTCACGGTGAAGTCCGCGTGACCGAGGAGCCGGTCGATCTCGTCGGCGTACAGGCCGGCGGCGTTGACGAGGTGGCGGGTGCGCAGTGGTCCCCGGCTGGTGCCGAGGAGGTGCCCTTCGCCCGGAGTCACGGACTGGACACGGCAGTTGAGGTGCAGGTCGGTGCCGGCGCGGACGGCCTGCGTGGCGTAGGCGAGGGTGGTGGTCCAAGGGCAGATGATGGACTCGCCCGGCACGTCGAGCGCCCCCAGCACCCCGGGGCCGAGCTCCGGTTCACGGGCCCGCACCTCCTCGGCCGGGATGATCCGGGCCGAGCGGTAGTCGTTGCGCACGGCCTTCTCCGCGAGGCCCGGCAGCGCCGCCAGCTGCTCCTCGTCCCAGGCCACCAGGAGCGCCCCGAGCGGTTCCACCGGGATGCCGGTGTCGGCGGCGTACGCGGCGAGTCGGCGCTGTCCCTCCCGGACGAGCCGGGACTCCAGGGTTGCGGGCACCGCGTCGAAGCCGGTGTGCAGGATGGCGGTGTTGGCCTTGGAGGTGCCGTCGCCGACGTCGTCGCCGGCCTCGACCAGGGCGATCCGCAAGGGAAGGCGGGCCAGTTCGCGGGCGATGGCCGAGCCCACCACCCCGGCGCCGACGACCGTCACGTCGTACTCCCCGCCGGGCAGGGCACCGCCGGTGGTGACGCTCATCCCGGGCCGTCGAGCAGGGCCGAGACCGCCCTGCGGAAGCGGGCCCGGCGCTCCGCGGCCTGACCGGCGCCGGCCCTCGGCTCGTACACCGCGGACGGCTTCCACTCCGGGACGGCCTCCTCGACGCCGAGCGCGGGATCGAGCCCCAGCCGGGCGACCGCGCCGACGCCCAGCGCGGTGGCGTCCGGCAGCGCGGACACCTCCACCGGGACCTGGAGCAGGTCCGCCTGGGCCTGCATGAGCAGCGCGGACCGGGTCAGGCCCCCGTCCACGCGCAGGGCGGTCAGCGGCGTGCCCAGATCACCGGCGACCGCGTCCGTGAGCTCTGCCACCTGAGCGGCGATACCGTCGCACAGGGCCCGCACCAGGTGCCCGGCAGTGGTGTCGAGGCCGAGTCCGGTGACCGAGCCCCGCAGGTCGCCCCGCCACCACGGGGCGGCGAGCCCGGCGAGCGCGGGGACGAAGGTGACGCCGCCCGCGTCCTGCACGCTGCCGCCCACGGTGTCGATGTCCCCGGCGCCGGAGATCACGCCGAGATCGGTCAGCCAGCGCACGGCGGACGCGGCCGTGTACACCTGTCCGTCCAGGCAGTAGCTGGTCCGGCCGGCCAGCCGCCAGGCCACGCAGCCCACCAGCCCGGAGGCGCTGCGGCGGGGGAGGGGGCCGGTCTGCGCGAGCAGGAACGCCCCCGTGCCGTAGGTGCACTTGGCGGCGCCGGGCTCGGTGGCGCTCTGGGCGAGCAGCGCCGCCTGTTGGTCCACGAGCAGCCCGGTCAGCGGCAGCTCGGGTCCGAAGGCGGTGGTGGTGCCGACGCGGGTGTCCGCGTCGACGATCTCGGGGAGCCGTTCGCCCGCGAGGCCGAACGTGTCGAGCGCCGTCCGGGACCAGCCCACGGTGTCGAGGTCGAGCAACTGGGTGCGGCCGGCCGTCGCCGCGTCCGTCACGAACGCACCGGTGAGGCGGTGCACCAGCCACACGTCGCTGGTCGTGACGACGCCATCCCGGGTCAGGTGGCGGCGTATCCAGGCCATCTTGGGAGCGGCGAAGTACGGGTCGAGCGGCAGACCGGTCGTCTGCCGCAACGAAGGTGCGTGGGCCGCGAGTTCCTCGCAGAGCGGTTCGGCCCGCCGGTCCTGCCAGACGATCGCGTCGGTCAGCGGCTCACCGCTCGCCGGGTCCCAGGCGAGAACGGTCTCGCCCTGGTTGGCCAGGCCCACGGCGACGACCGGCTCACCGGCCGCGGCGAGCGCCGCCCGCCCCGCCCCGACGACCGAGGCCAGCAGCTCGCGGGGGTCCACCTCCACCCGGCCGCCCGGCAAGTATCGGGGGCGCACCGGCGCGGACCCGGAGCCGATGACCCCGCGTACCGGACAGACGACGAGGGCCTTGGTGCCCGAAGTGCCCTGGTCGACAGCGAGCACCGGGCCCGTCATCACCACTCCGTCCCTGGTGTCGGCTTGTCTGACCGTCGGAAGAATCCACCAGCGGAGGCCGTGCGTCAAGATCCCCCAGACGCCCCGCCCAGGCGACGCTGACGCAAAGTCATATGTCTTTTGTGGCCGGTTACTTGCGTTCGAACAAGAATCTGGTTCCGGAAGGGGCCGGTCACCCTATAGTGATCGCCGATCAACCGAGCCGAGGACTGATGACCACGACAACCGCAAGACGCGCCCGCCCCGGCCGCCCGTCGACCGGGACGAGGTGATGGCGGGCAGCGACTACCGGCCCGTCTACCACCCCGCCGGCCACGACCACGAGCTGCGCGTGGCCGTCCAGGACCTGCGCACCGGTCGGTGGGTGTCGATGGCACGCCTGCTCGAACGGACCGAGGGCCTGGGGCTGTGGACCCAGCGCACCCAGGTCCTCGCCGCCGTCGCCGCCGGATCCGACGTGGTCCAGGCCTGGCGCGCCGAGGAACCGCACAGCGTCGCCGCCACCGTGATGCACACCCGCGTCACCGTCGAACGGGCCGTCCGCGCCCACCGCGCCGGTCACCCCCGCACCCCCGAGCTGTGGCGGGAAGCGTGGACGGCCTGCCGCGACGCCGCCGCCCTCAGCCCCGCCGACCCCGTGCCCTGGGTCTGCCTGCTCGCCCTCGCGCCCCTCGACGAACACCGCCGGATGGACGAGCACCGGCTCCCGCCACCCGGCCCGATGCTGCCCCCCGGCCCCTGGGGAATCCTCGCCGAGGCCGACGAGCGTGACCCGCACAACCGCGAGGCCTACCACCGGATGCTCCAGTTCGTGTACGCGGGCTGCCCCGGACCGCTCTCCGAGGCCGCCAACTTCGCGCACTGGGCAGCCGGTTCCGCCCCGCCCGGCTCCGCCGCCCACGTCCTGCCGCTCTACGTACGAGTCGAACGCTACCGCCGCGAAGGCGGCCAGGAGAGGGCGCTGGACCTGCACTGGGTCGCCGAGGAGGCCATCCGCGACGCCGGCCACGCCCTGGACCGCTGGTTCCTGTCCGCCGACCCGCGCAGCGCCTCCCCGCTCGACCTGAACCACCTGGCCCACGCCCTGTGGGGAGCCCACCGGTTCGAGGAGGCGGCCCGCGTCTTCGACGCGATCGGCCCGTACTGGACCCCCCTGCCGTGGGCCCACCGGACCCGCGCCCCGGCCGACCAGGCAGTGGCCGAGGAGGTGTTCCTGCAGGCCAGGTCCCGCAGCCTGGCCGGCCGGGACTGACGCGCCGGCCCACCGTCCCACCCGCTCACCGTCCCCGCGCCCCACCACCCACCCGGAGGAACCACCATGTCCCGAACCGCATGGGCAGCCCACAAGGGCGGCAACGCCCCACGCCCCCAGGACGAGGAGGAACGGCTCAGGGAACTCGGCTACCAGCCCGTCCTCGCCCGCCGGATGGACGGCTTCGGCAACTTCGCCATCAGCTTCTCCGTCATATCCGTCCTCTCCGGGTGCATGACCCTGTACGGCTTCGGGCTCGGCACCGGCGGCCCCGCCGTGATGCTGTGGGGCTGGGCCGGCGTCGGCCTGTTCGTGCTCTGCGTCGGCCTCGCCCTGGCCGAGGTGACCAGCGCCTACCCCACCTCGGGGGCGCTCTACTACATGGCCGACCGGCTCGGGGGACGCCGCTGGGGCTGGTACACCGGCTGGCTGAACCTCCTCGGGCTGCTCGGCGCCATCGCCGGCATCGACTACGGCGCCGCCCTGTTCACCGGCGCGTTCCTCAACCTCCAGTTCGGCTTCGTACCCACCTCCGGGTCGACGTTCCTGATCTTCCTCGCGATCCTGCTGCTGCACGCCGCGCTCAACCTCTTCGGCGTCCGCCTCGTCAGCGTGCTCAACTCCGTGAGCGTGTGGTGGCACCTGGGCGGTGTCGCCCTGATCGTCGGCGCCCTCGCCCTCGTCCCCGACCACCACCAGTCCCCGTCGTTCGTCTTCACCCACTTCGTCAACGACACCGGCTGGACCAACCCGTTCTACGTGGCCGCGGTCGGCCTGCTGCTCGCCCAGTACACCTTCTCCGGGTACGACGCCTCCGCCCACCTCTCGGAGGAGACCTCGAACGCCTCCGTCTCCGCCGCCAGGGGAATCGTCCGGTCCATCTGGGTCTCATGGATCGCCGGGTTCGCCCTGCTCGCCGGCCTGACCTTCGCCATCCAGGACTACGCGACCGTCCAGGGCAGCGCCACCGGCGTCCCGCCCGCCCAGATCTTCCTCGACGCCCTGGGTTCCGGGGGCGCCAGCGCCCTGCTCCTCGTCGTCATCGTCGCCCAGCTCTTCTGCGGCAACGCCGAGGTGGCCGCCGCGAGCCGGATGGTGTTCGCGTTCAGCCGGGACAACGCGCTCCCCGGCTCCGCCCTGTGGCGCAAGGTCAGCGGCCGCACCCAGACGCCGGTCCCGGCGGTCTGGCTTTCGGTCGTCGTCGCGGGCGTGCTCGCGCTGCCGTCGCTGTACTCCGCCACCGCGTACGGGGCGGTGACCGCCATCAACGTCATCGGCATCACGCCCGCCTACGCCATCCCGATCTACCTGCGGCTGCGCGCCGGAGACCGGTTCGTGCCCGGTCCGTGGAGCCTGGGCCGCTGGAGCAAGCCGGTCGGCTGGATCGCCGTCGTCTGGGTGGCGGTCGTCACGGTCCTGTTCTGCCTGCCGCAGAAGTCCCCCGTCACCATCGACTCGATGAACTACGCGGTGATCGCGCTGGCGGTCGTGCTGGTCCTCGCGAGCGTGTGGTGGGCCGTCGCCCGGCGCTCCTACGGGACCCCGTCCGCGTACGGAACCACCCGCGAGCAGGCGGAGATCGCGGAGGGCATCGTCTGATCCCCTCCGACGCGCCCGCCCTGCCGGGCGGGCGCCCACGGCCCGCGACTGATGACATGTGCCGGTGCGACGTGGACAATCGGAGCCACTGACGTCGGGGGGCGCTGATGGGCCGGGCACTGCGCTGGGGCATAGCGGTACTTCTGGCAGGCCTGGCGCTCTGGTACGCCTCGTACTACACCACCGTCGTGGTGTGGGAGCTGCGGAAGATCTTCGCCTGGCTGGCCGTCCCGCTGCTGGCCGGCGCTGCCGCCGGGGCGCTGTGGCTGGTGGTGAGGCTGCTCCGCAGGAAGCGGGACGGCGGGGGCGGCGGCGGGAACGCGGCGGTGGCCCTCGCCTGGCTGGGCGGTCTCCTCGGGCTCGGCCTCGCCATCTGGTGGCTGGTGTACGGCGCGTACCTCCAGGACCGCGCGTACATGCAGGACGTCCGCGTCGTTTCCGAGCCGGTCCCCGAACTGGCGCCCCGCGCGCCCTACCTGGTCGGGAAGGCGCAGGCCGGCCCGCACCTGGGCGATGTGACCGGCGAGATCTCCGACGTCACCTACCTGCCCGACGCGGACCGGTTCGCGACCCTGGTCGAGCGGCGCGGCTGGCTGGCCGGGTACGAGGTCGGCCTGGTGCAGGAGATCCCGCTCGGCGGCAACAGCCGCAACCAGGAACGCTGCTCGTTCGACGTGGAGCGGGCCGACGCGCGGATCAGCGGCTGGTTCGGCCACAACCTCGGGCGGAAGATCTCGGCCCGGAAGCGCTGGGTGCGCTTCGAGGCGTCGGACGCCTACGTGACCTGCTCGGGCGACACCCCCGTCGTGGTCGTCCCCCTCAAGCGCCAGACCGGCATCCTCGTCGTCACCGAACGCCCGGCCGGAGTGGCGCTCTACAACGGGCGGACCGGAAAGCTGACGATCACCGGTGACACGGCCTCGGTGCCCGGCCCTTCCTACCCGCTGAGCCTCGCGTCCCGGCAGCGGGAGGGGACCGCCGCGGTCGGCAGTTTCACCGACTGGTGGTTCGAGCGCAGTGGCTGGGACGCCTCCGAGGACGGCGCCAACGAGGGCAACGATTCGGAGTTCACCCTGCGGTACCGCGATGCCAGTGGGAACAGCGTGTACGTCACCCCCCTCACACCGCAGGGGGAGGCCAGCTCGGTCGTGGCCGTATCGACGGTCCCCACCCGCCACCAGGGCGGCGGCCTCGCCCCGATGACCGTCCACCGGCTCACGCCGACGTGGTCGTCCCCGAAGGCACTCGTCGAGCTGGTGAAGGCCGAGTACCGGGACGTCTGCTGCTACAACGAGGACAGGGTGTTCGAGGTGGTCCCCACCGGCGGCAGCACCTGGACCGCCACGGTCGGCAGCGAACAGAACATCCGCTACCGGGTCGAGGGCCGGGGCCAGGTGGCCGGCCGCGAGGCGACCTGCCTCAAGACCGCCGACGGGACCCTCATCCGGTGCGCGTTCGCGGCGCCCGGATCACCTGAGGCAGAGGAACTCGAACGCCGGGAGCAGGAGAAACAGAAATCGAAGCAGGACGGCGTCCCCGCCCCCGGCGCGGTCGACCTCAACGCGTACACCCCGGAACAACTCGCCGAACTGCAAAAGCGTCTGTCCGACGAGTTCCTGCGCCGCCTCAAGAACGGCGGCACCTGACGCCGCCGGACGCACCCAACAGGAGGCGGCTCGCCGCGCGGGACGTGTCCGGGTGCGGGCCCGCCCTGGGGAGGGGGCGCCGTGATCATGCCTCTACGCTTGTGCCGCCAGACGGGTACGTGACGAGCGCGGTTGTGAAACGGAGTGTGCGGTGCCGACGGGGGAGACGAACGATGAACTGGTCGGCAGGTTGCTCGGGGGGCGCTACCGGGTGACCTCGATGATCGGCCGCGGCGGAATGGGGGTGGTCGCCCGGGCCGAGGACACCCTGCTCAGCCGTGAGGTGGCCGTCAAGGTACTGCGGGCCCACACCGACGCCGGCGCGACCGAACTCGCCGATCTGCGTGCCCGGATGCAACGGGAGGCCCGGGCCGCGGCCCGGATCCGGCACAACGGCGTGGTCACCGTGCACGACGTGACGGAAGAACGGGGCCTGCCCGTCATCGTGATGGAGCTCGTCGACGGACCCTCCCTCGACGACGTCCTCACCGAACGCGGCACGATGGACCCTTACGAGGCGGCGGCGATCGGCGCCGAGCTGAGCGACGCCCTCGACGCCGCGCACCGCGCGGGCGTCCTGCACCGGGACGTGAAGCCCGGCAACGTGCTGCTGGAGCGCGGCGGCCGCGTCGTACTGACCGACTTCGGCATCGCCACCATGGAAGGCCCGGGTGACGAGGCCCTCGCCAAGCTGACGCGCAGCGGTGAAATCATCGGCTCCCTGGACTACTTGCCGCCCGAGCGGGCTCAGGGACACGAGCCCGGACCGGCCTCCGACGTCTGGTCGCTCGGCATGACGCTGTACGCGGCGGTGGAAGGCATTTCGCCGTTCCGCCGCACCTCCGTGTGGTCCACCCTGTCGGCGATCGTCGCCGACCCGCTGCCCGAGCCCCGCCGCGCGGGGCCGCTCGGACCCGTGCTGCGGGCGCTCATGGCGAAGGACCCCGCCCACCGGCCCACGGCCGAGCGGGCCCGTGTGTTGCTGGCCGAGCTGGCCGAGCTGGCCGCGAGCCGCACGGCGCCGCCTGCGCCCGCTCCGGTGCCGCTGCCGCCACTGACGCAACCGTCCGTCGTGGCACCGGCCCCCGCCGCTGCCGGTTTCGGCCCGCCCCCGATGGCCGGTCCCGGCCCCGTACCGCTCCACCAGCCGTACCCGCGTCCGGCGCACCACGGGTACCCGCCCCCCGCGCCCACGTCGCAGGTGCCTCCGGCGGCACGTGGCGCCCGGGGGCGGCGCCGTACCGCCGTCGCCGTGGGCGCGGCCCTCGCCGTGGTCGGCGCCGCCGGCATCACCTACGCCCTCTCCGGCCAAGGCGGCGACAAGGGCGGCGGCCGCAAGCCCGCGGCACTGCCCGCGATCACCGCCCCGGCGGAAACGGGCCCGAGCGCGTCCCCCTCCCGTGGCTCCGCCAGAAAGCCGTCGGCCAAGCCCTCACCCTCGGGAGCGGCCGGCCCCCACGGGGCGACCCCCGGCACGTCGGCAACGGCCACCGCCCGGCCCAGCCCGGTATCCACGGGCTGCGCGGGCTGGAGCCACAAGGACCCCCACCCGGGAAGCTACGGGTACATGGCCGGCGACTACCACCTGGAGGCCGGGCCCTACCAGACCTGCCCCGCCGTCACCCTGGCCAAGTCCGGCACGAAGCTCTGGTACCACTGCTACATAGTCAACGCCCACGGCAACAAGTGGACTTACGTCCGCATCGACGGCACGAACACCGCCGGCTGGATGTCCAACGACAACATCACCCGCCAGAAGGGTCCCTCGACCCCCTGCTGACCGTTTACGGCTCGACAGCGTCCCGTAAACCACTGGCCGATCGCTTCCCCCCGGAGGGAAGCTGGGCCCCATGACGACCACCTTGATCACAGGGGCCAACAAGGGCCTCGGATACGAGACCGCCCGCCGCCTGACCGCCGCGGGCCACACGGTCTACCTGGGAGCGCGTGACAACGAGCGGGGAGCGGCGGCCGCGGCCGGGCTCGGCGCCCGGTTCGTGCAACTCGACGTCACCGACGACGCGTCGGTCGCCGCCGCCGTGGCCACCATCGAGGCCGACGGCGAACTGGACGTCCTGGTCAACAACGCCGGGATCGAGGTGCGTTCACCGGGGGGCGGCATCATCGGCGCCGCGGAGCTGACGGCCGACGTGATGCGGGAGGTGTTCGAGACCAACGTCTTCGGCCTGGTCCGGGTGACCCACGCCTTCCTCCCGCTGCTGGAACGCTCCGCCGCCCCAGTCGTGGTCAATGTCAGCAGCGGTCTGGCCTCGCTGGCCCGGGCCGGCGCCAAGGGGTACCCGGGGGTCGCCTACCCGGCCTCCAAGACCGCGGTCAACATGCTCACCGTGCAGTACGCCCGGGCGTTCCCCCGGATGCGGATCAACGCGGTGGAGCCCGGTTACACCGCGACGGACCTGAACCGGCACGAGGGCACGCAGACCGTGGAGCAGGGCGCCGAGATCATCGTCCGGATGGCCCGGCTGGGCCCGGACGGCCCGACCGGCGGTTACTTCGACGCGGAGGGCCCCCTGCCCTGGTAGGCGACGACCCTCTGCCCTGGTGGGCGACGACCCCGGGGCCCGACCCGACCGGGCCGACCCGCGCCGGGGCCGCCCCACCGCACGGCGGCTCACTCGCCGGTGATGCGGCCGCTGATCCATTCCAGCGCGGGCGGGATCTCCCGGCGCCAGGTGGCGAAGTTGTGTCCGCCGTGGTCGAGGGTGATCGAGGAGACGCGGGCGGGGTTCTTGACCTTGGATATGAACTTCTGCGTGGGCCCGTGGTTCGCCTCGCCCTGCACCGAGGTCGTGACGAGGAAGGACGTCTTGCCCTGCGGCAGGTGGTCCAGGCTCCACAGCAGGTCGGAACGGCGCTCCTCGGCGCTGTTGCCGCGGAAGAGGTCACCGGAGTCGCCGTCCACCTCCGGCTTGTAGTCCGCCGACAGGCCCACCCCGGCCGAGTAGCTCTCGGGGTGCTGCAGCGCCAGCTTCAAGGCGCAGTAACCTCCCGTCGAGTCGCCCATGACGGCCCAGCCGCGGGCGCCCGTCTGATGGCCGGCGGTGCGGTAAGCGGCGGACACCGCCTTCGGGAGGTCGGCGGCGAAGAACGTCTCGCTCTGCGGGCCGCCCGCCACGTCTATGCACTGGGTGTTGCGTGCCGACTCCGTGGTGGGCCGCATCATCACCAGGATCATCGGCCGCGTCTTCTTCTCCTTGGCGAGGGCCCACGCCTTCTTCGGGTAGTCCAGGCCCTTGATCAGGTTCTCCGCCATGCCGGGGAACCCGGTGAGGACGACGGCCGTGGGGAACCTCCTGTGCTCGTTCCCCTTCTGGAAGTACTCGGGCGGCAGGTACACGTACGCCGGTACATCGGCCTTGGAGTGCGCCCCGTGCACGGTGACCTTCTCGATCACACCGGCCACCTGGGGCGGCCCGCCTCCGGGCGTGCCGGTCTCCTGCCGGCCGAGGACGCGTACGGGGGAGTCGCCGGCGGCCCGCCCGAGCGGGGGCGCCGGCTGCGAGTGGCCCGCCAGTTCGGCCCACGACCCGTAGAGCAGGAAGCTGCGGTTCGCGGCGAGCCCGACGGTGGCGAGGAGCAGCACCTGTATGAGGCACAGCAGCCCCGCGCGCGCCGCCACCCGTCTCCAGCCCTGCCGCGCGAGCCGGGGCCACCACCGGATCGCGGCGGCGAAGGCCAGGAGGAGGATCAGTACGGCGATCAGCAAGGGGGTGGTACTCGTCAGACTCACGGGTAGGGAAAGCCTCTGCGTCGTGTCGGAACGGACCGTCGCGGGCGGCCCGGACGCACCGGTGGCGGTGCGCGTCAGGGAAGACGGGCTTGCCCGCCGATCCGTTCCCACCGCGCCGGCGGTGGTCAGCCGGTGCGCCGCCCGGCGGCGGAGGTGAAGCCCTCCGCCTGGGTGGCCTCGTCCGCGACGCGGACGCCGTAGTGGTAGGCGAGCATGCCGCCCAGGTACCCCGAGGCGCCGAGCACGGCCAGGCTCACCGCACCCAGCACGAGCTGGCCCCAGCCGACGCTGCCGGACGGCCCGCCCCCGGCGTGGCGCCACAGGAAGTTGCCCGCGTAGGAGACCGTGACCAGCAGGTTCAGGGTCATGTGGACGAGCGCGATGCGAAACGCCCGCGTCCCGTTGGGGATGGCCAGCAGGTCCAGGAAGCCGACCAGCGCCGCCGGCAGGGCGCCGATCACCCCGACGGCGATCAGCCACATCGAACCCCGGGCCAGGAAGTCCGGATCGTCCACGACGTGCGACGCGATGTCGAAGACGGTGCCGGCCACCCATGCTCCGATGGGCACGGTCACCAGGATCGGGTGGAACGGGTGCCCGTAGGGACCCGCGAGCGCGGCGCTGACCGGTCGCTTCGCACGCTGCTGCAGTTCGCTCGACATGGCTTCCTCCCGAGTCGCAGGTTTCACCAATAAGTATTGGCCTTATTCGTCGGCGGGGCAACGAGCCGGGCCGCCCCGGACACATGGCCACCAGGGACCGCTCCACGCTCGTGGTGTGACCTCCGACCCGGGCCCCGGCCCCGGCCCCCGCCCCGCCCCGCTCCCGCGCTGGTCTGCGGCATCAGTCCGGCGCCACGTCACGAACGCAGGAGCGCGTCGAGGCCCGTGCACAGCAGTCGCACGCTGCGGACGAACTTCTCGTCCCCCCCGAAGGCCGAGGCGGCGGCGACGGTCACCGGGAACCGCTCCCGCAGCGCGGCGCCCTCTTCGGCGCCGACGGCCACGGCGGGCGATCGGCTCTGCTCCTGCAGGACGAAGCCGGTGACGTGGCTGAGCAGCGCGTCCGCGCCCACGGCGCAGTCCGCGGCGGGTACGCCGGCCTCGGCCAGCGTCTCCAGCAGCCGCTCCATGAGGGCCAGTGCCGCCGTGCTCAGCACCTTGGGGCTGTCGGCGAACATCACCGCCCCACCGGGGTGGCGCCGCAGGGTCCCGCGCAGTGCGACGAGTTGGGTCTCGACGCGTTCCTGCCAGCCCGCCCCCGGGCCCAGTTCCACCAGGGCGGCGGTGCCCGCCTCGTAGGCCTGCCGGGCGACCCGGTCGGCCATCAGCTGGACGAGGGCGCTCTTGTTGGGCACGTGGTAGTACAGGCTCCCGGCGTGGACGTCGAGCCGCTGGGCCACCCTGCGCATCGACAGGCCGTGGTACCCCGACTCGGCGAACACCGCCATGCCCGCATCGACGATCCGCTCCGCTGTCAGCTTCATGGGGGGAGCCTACCCCCCGGTTTCAAACACTGTTTGAATTCGCCTCGTCGTGGGCTACTGTCCTCCTCGGAACAAGCGACGGGGACCGAAGGGGGGTGGTGACGATGGACGCGCTCGTGTTCAACGTGACCACGGCGGCACTGATGGTTGTGATGTTCAAGGGCGCACTGGCCCTGCTCGGCGAGGACACCCTGCGAAGGCGTCCCACACCTTGGGCGGCGATGGGCCTGACCGCCCTCGTCATCGCCGGACTGGTGACGCAGCTGTGCTGGTCGGGCGCGATGGACGCCTTCGGCGGCGACCCGTCGAAGACCGGCTGGTGGCGCCCCGTGACCTCGGTGTTCATGCAGAACGGCGGCCTGTTCGGCGACGCGTGGAACCTCGCCACCATCGCCGTCATCGCGGCCCTCGCCGAATGGTTCTGGGGCGGCCCCCTCATGCTGGCCCTCTTCGCCGCCGGGATCCTCCTGCCGACGTACATCGACACCCTGTTCGGCGAGAGCGACCGCAGCACCGACCCGCGCAACTTCGCGGGGAGTTCCGGGGCCACCTACTTCCTGGCCGCGACCCTCGCCGCACCCCTCCTGCTCCGCGCCCTGCGCGCCGGGCGGAGCCGGACGGGCACGCAGCAGGCGCTGCTCGCCCTCGGTGTGCCGGTCCTCGGTCTGGCCATGTGGTTCGCCCAGTCCAACGGCCACGGGCTGGTCGCCGTGTACGGCTCCCTCCTGGGCGCCCTGGCCTGCCTCCTGCCCCGCAGCCCCGAGGCCCCGCGTCCCGCCGCCCCTCTCAACGGGCCGGCGGAGCGTGGTCCGGCGGAACGGTCTCCGCGGGGCTGAGGGGCCCCGGCGGGGTGCCGTCCCCGAACGGGCGGCCGCCCAGTGCTGCCCGGTCGTGGGGTTCGAGCCAGCCCGACAGGTCCGGGCCGACGGGGACGATCCCGGTCGGATTGATGTCGTCGTGCACGAGGTAGTAGTGCTTCTTGATGTGGTCGAAGTCGACCGTGTCGCCGAATCCGGGCGTCTGGAAGAGGTCCCGGGCGTACGCCCACAGCACCGGCATCTCCGACAGCTTCTGCCGGTTGCACTTGAAGTGGCCGTGGTACACGGCGTCGAAGCGCACGAGGGTGGTGAACAGCCGCACGTCCGCTTCGGTGATGGTGTCGCCGACGAGGTAGCGGGAGTGCTCCAGCCGCTGGGAAAGCCAGTCGAGGCGGGCGAACAGGTGCTCGTACGCCTTGGCGTACGCCTCTTGTGACCCGGCGAAGCCGGCCCGGTAGACGCCGTTGTTGACGTCCTTGTAGACCACCTCGTTCACGGCGTCGATCTCCGGGCGCAGCGCGGCCGGGTACAGCGCCGGCGCGCCTTCGCGGTGGTACGCCGTCCACTCCAGCGACATGTCGATGGTGATCTGGGGGAAGTCGTTGGTCACCACCGCACCGCTCGGCACGTCCACGATCGCGGGCACGGTGATGCCCTTGTCGTAGCCGGGGTCGCGGGCGAAGTACGCCTCCTGGAGCCGCTCGACCCCCAGCACCGGGTCGCGGCCTCCCGGATCGAGGTCGAAGGTCCAGCTGCGGTCGTCGTGCGTGGGCCCGGCGATGGCCATCGACATGGCCCGGTCCAGCCCGAGGAGCCGCCGAACGACGACCGCACGGCTGGCCCAGGGGCACGCCCGGCTCACCACGAGGCGGTAGCGGTCGGACTCCACCGGGAACCCGTCGCGCCCGTCGGCGGTGATCCGGGTGGTGAGGTACCGGCTGTCGCGCGAGTACTCCTTGCCCGGGTGTACGTAGCTCATCTTGAGGCCCTACCCGGGAACCGCGCCGACGAACGTCCTGAACGGACCCAAATCGGGCGATGAGCTGCTCAGGCCGGACAAAGCGGCTCCTCCTGCCGCGGGAACCCCGCGGCAGGAGGAGCCGAACGGCACCCGTCAGGTGCGGTACGCGTAGTACACCGCGTTCGGGTACGACGCGATGATGCTCGCGAGGGACTTCCGGTACGTGTTCGTGGAGTGGTAGGTGAGGTACGGCATTCCCGCGCTGCTGCGGTACGTCACCATCATGGAGTGGTCCTTGGACCCGTCCTTGTTGAAGTCCACCTGCACGATGTCGCCGACGTCCGTCTGGTAGACGTTGGCCAGGTTCGCGGCCCGCTGGTTGGACAGCGTGAACCACGCCCACTCGTTCGCGCCGACCCAGGAGTCGGACTGGCGGGTGCTGTCGTACCACCAGTTGCGGTAGTCCGAGGTGGAGCCCGGAACGGCCTTCCAGCCGCCGGCCTTCAGTGCCTGGCTGATGAAGTTGGTGCAGTCGCCCCCGGCGCCGGTGAACTTGCGGTACGCGGGGTTGTAGTTGCTCCAGTACTTCTCCGCGTACTTCGCCATGGCTGCGTAGTCGTACGTGCCGCCGGTCATCGCCTTGGGCTTGGACGGCGCCGGGTACTTGGTGGACGCGGGCGTGCCGTCCGGGTACTGGTTGCCGTCGTCCACGACGACGTTCGCCTTGGCTGCGACCGGCTCGTTGACCGCCACGGGGCCGTTCTCCTGGGACTTGATCGAGGTCAGCTCCCAGGCACCGCCCTTCTTGCTGGTGAGCGTGAGCTCGTAGCGCGTCCGGAAGTCGGTGGTGGCCGGCTCGTCCCCGCGCACCTTCTTGTAGGTGAGCGTGGTCTGCTCGGTGACCTGGACGGTCGCCTTGCCGCCGGTGACCGTGGCGCGGTCGACGGCCACCCGGGTGTCGGCGCCGGTATAGGCCTCGCCGAGCTCCGCGAGCCGCGTCTTGCGGGACCGCAGCGAGGAGATCGCCGCGTCCTCGTCCTTCTTCAACTGGGCCGACAACCGCGTCTTCGCGGAGGTATGCCCGGAATTGTGGTGACCTGCCTGGTCTTCGACCAGGGCCTGGGTACGCTGCGAAAGCACGTCGTCGGCTATGCGGGCGAAGGTATCGGAGGTGGCGCGATCGGCCGCCTCGGGGCCGGTACCCGCGTTCGCGGAGTAGGCGAGCATGCTCCCGGACGCCAGGGCTACGGTCAGGGCCGCGATGGCGGCGGGCCTGAACCTCTTAGGTATCACTGTGTTTCCCCTTGTCACCCGGTACGCACGAACCGGGGGAGGGCATCTTCGCACAACTGGGCGACTCTTTCGTCACGTTCCGTTTCACCTCCGCTCGCCAGTCCCGATCCCCCTGTCCGCCGGACAGTCCGCCTCCGCTTGCCGGCCTCACAGCAAGTGCATCTAGGGTGTCCGGGAGAGAACGGCACAGGGGGCATTCCGAGTGGACAGGCAGGATCCGGCCGGTAGCGGGCGATCGCGGAACGGGCGGGCGGGCGCGCAGGACGCGGGCGGCGCCACGTCGGGCCGCCGGGGCGCCCCTTCGGGGGCGCGGCGCCGCCCGAAGGCGGGCGCCGGACGCCTCGACGCCCTCAAGCGGGCAGGGGCCGGCCGGCTCGCCGCGCTGGCTCCGGCCGCCGCCGTGGCGCGCACGCAGCTGCGGCGCCTGCGGCCCGACTATCCGAGGCCGGGCCGCAGCGGCTGGCGCCGTTGGGCACCCTCCTGGCGCCAGTGGCTCGGTGCCTGCCTGTACCTGTTCACCGGCCTCGCCGCCTTCGTCGGCCTGGCGTACGCCACCACGGAGATACCCGACGACCTCAACTCCTTCGCTCGGCAACAGGACAACGTCTTCTACTGGGCCGACGGCTCCACGATGGCCCGCACCGGCTGGGTCAGCCGCGAGGAGATGCCGCTGGACAAGGTGCCCCCCAAGGTCCAGGGAGCCGTACTCGCGGCCGAGAACGCCAGCTTCTACTCGGATCCCGGAGTCTCTCCGTCCGGGGTCCTGCGCGCCCTGCGCGCCGCCGTGACGGGGGGCGAGACCCAGGGCGGGTCCACCATCACCCAGCAGTACGTGAAGAACGCCTACCTGAGCCAGGACCGGACCCTGTCCCGGAAGTTCACCGAGATCATGCTCGCCGTGAAGCTGGACAACCAGACGAGCAAGAAGCAGATCCTGGAGGACTACCTGAACACCAGCTGGTTCGGGCGCGGCACCTACGGCATCCAGCGCGCCTCCCAGGCCTACTACCGCAAGGACGTCTCACAGCTCACCCCCAGCGAGGGCGCCTTCCTGGCCTCCCTCCTCAAGGGCGCCGGCCTGTACGACCCGGCGCTCAGCAAGGAGAACCACGCGCGGGCCATCGAGCGCTGGTCCTGGATCCTGGACCGCATGGTCGACACCGGCCAGCTCTCGCCCGCCGAGCGGGCCACCTACACGAAGTTCCCCGAGCCCACGGGCGCGTCCCTGCCCGGCACGCCCGGCGCGCAGACCGGCTACCTGGTCGAGCTGGCCAAGGCGTACGCGGTCAAAACCGGCCATATCCCGGACGCCGAATTCGACCTCGGCGGCTACCAGATCTACACGACCTTCGACAAGAGCCGCATGACGGCCCTGACCGCCGCCGTCCAGAACGCGCAGAAGGACTTCGACGCCGAACGGCGTCCCAACACCGACAAGAACGCCAAGATCGGCGCGGCGACCGTCGCCCCCGACGGCCGGCTGCTCGCCGTGTACGGCGGCCCCGACTACCTCAAGCAGGGCTTCAACGAGTCGAACGCGACGACGATCCCGGCCGGCACGGCGTTCACACCGTTCGTCTACGCCGCCGCGCTGGAGGACGGGGTGCTGCGCACGCGCGGCAAGCCCCGTACGCCGGTTTCCCCTTCCACCACGTACGACGGCAACGACCAGGTGACGGTCCAGACGCCCGAGGGCCCGTACTGGGACCGCAGCGGCAAAGTGGTGAAGGGCCGCAACGACGGCGGGCGCAGCTGGGGTCCGGTGACCTTGCGCCAGGCCGTCGCCGACTCCGTCAACACCCCGATGCTGCAACTCGGCCTCGACGTCGGCCTCGACCGGGTGGACTCGCTCGCCGAACGTTCGGGTCTGCTCGGATCGAGCCTCGGACCGCGCATCCCCACGTTCGCCCTCGGCGAGAACTCCACCCCGAGCGCGATCCGCATGGCCGGCGCCTACGAGACCTTCGCCGCCGACGGCATGCACACCGACCCCTACTCGGTGCGCTCGGTCACCCGCAACGGCTCCGCTCTGCCGCTGGACGCGCCGAAGCCGACCCGGGCCGTGAAGGCCACCACCGCCCGCGCGGTGACGGACGCCCTGCGGTCCGCCGTCACCGAGGGATCGGCGAAGGCGGCGGCCAAGGCGCACCCCGGTACTGCGGGCAAGACGGGAACGACCGCCGCGAACACGGCGGGCTGGTACGTGGGCAGCACCGAGAGCGAGACCACGGCCGTGGTGGTGTACCGGATGGCGCTGACCGACCTGCTGCCGCTGCCGCTGACGGGCCTGGGCGGGGACGCCCTGGGCACGCCCGGCAGCGACCGGGCGCTGCGCCTGTGGGCCGACTACATCAAGGCGGTGAAGTAGGGCCTGCCGGGGCCCGACGGCCTTGCGGGGCCCGGCAGGCCTTCCGGGGCCTGGTGTGCCTTCCGGAGCCCGGCGGCCTTCCGGGGCCCGCTACTTGATCAGCGCGGTCCAGTCCGGCGCCTGCGCCGGATCGAGCATCCGCAGCTGGGCCAGGACCTTAGGGTCCTGGGCGTCGAGCCAGTCCGCCAGCTCCTTGAACGAGACGCAGCGCACCTCCTGGCGCGGGCAGACGTCCCTCATCACGTCCTCGACGGCCTTCATGTAGATGCCGCCGTTCCAGTCCTCGAAGTGGTTGCCGATGAACATCGGCGCCCGGCTGCCGTTGTAGACGCGGTTGAAGCCGTTGAGGTACGAGGCGCGGGTCTGCGCCTGCCACGCGGCGAACTTCGCCGGGTCGCCCTGCGTGCTGTCGCCCGACTGGTTGTAGAGGAAGTTGAAGTCCATCGACAGGACCTGCGCCTCCTTGCCCTGGAGGGGCACGAGCTGGAGGGGGAAGTTCCATATGCCGTTCGGCTTGGAAGGCCACAGCTGGAAGTCCCCCGCGGAACTGGCGTCGTAGCGCCAGCCGTACGGCTTGATCGCGCTCAGCAGGTTCTTCTGCCCCTCCAGGCACGGCGCGCGGCCGCCGACCACTTCCCGGTCCGGGTCGAAGGGCAGCGGCGCCTCCTTCGTGAACCCGGTGTTGGTCTTCCAGTTCTTGACGAAGGAGTACGTCTGGTCTATCTCGCTCTTCCACTCGGCGGGACTCCAGTCCCCGCCGCCCTTGGGGCCGCAGAAGTGCCCGTTGAAGTGTGACCCGATCTCGTCGCCGTCGGCCCAGGCGCCGCGCAGCTGGGTGAGGGTGGACTTCACGTGCGGGACGGTCGGGTACGAGATGGCGGCCGAGCCCGGGTTGTGCTGCGGCGGGTGGTAGAGCGTCTTCTTGTTCTCCGGCAGCAGGTAGATGCCGGTGAGGAAGAAGGTCATGTGGGCCTTGCTCTCCTGGGCCACCTGACGGAAGTGGGAGAAGAGGTGGTCGTCGCCTTCCAGCGCGCCGTCCCAGGAGAAGACCACGAACTGCGGCGGCTTCTCGCCCGGCTTGAGCCGCTCCGGCTTGAGCTGTCCCGGCTGCGGCCCGGTGTACGAGGTGGAGCCGTCCCCCAGCACCTTGACCTTGCCGTCCCAGGGCTGCTCCGGTCCCTTCGCGGCCGCAGCCCCGTCGGCCGCGGCACCTGGGCCGGCGAGCTTGGCGTCGCTCCGGGCGGATCCCGAGTCGCCGAGGGTGAAGGCGTACGCGGTGGTGGCGGCCCCGCAGAGGGCGATCACGGCCACGGCTATGCCCAGGCGCCTGCGGTTCTGCGCCTTGCGGCGCACCTTACGGCTGCTCCGGGACTCCGCCCGGGTGCCCGCGGCGGCGTCGGTGTCGGCCATCGCTATCGTCCCCCCTGCTCACCGCAGCAGGGCCGCGCGTGGATGGTTCATACGAATATAGAACTTGTCGGCACTCCTCCCGCACCCAAGCCCCCTCCCGTGCGTCGCTTCACAGCCAACCCACAGCCCCGGGGGGTGGCGCAAAGGCGACGCCCCCTGCCGTGCGGCAGGGGGCGTCGCGGTTCGTCACCGTCAGTTGTTCGAGCCCACCGTGTTGTCGTGGCCGGCGTTGAACACGTCGTCGGCCGCGAACTGGAGCCAGTTGCCGAAGACGAACGTGTACGAGGGCTCGGGCTGGTAGTTGACGGTCACGTCGGCGCAGGCGACGGAGGCACCGCCGAGGAGGAGGGCGCCGGCAGCGGCGAGGACGGTGACGAGAGAGCGAACAGAACGCACGAATCCACCTTTTTCGAGCGAGTAAGGGCACCTCGAAAGGTAGGGAGGGGTCGCTTCGGAGTCTCGACACCTGCCCGACTCGTGACGAATTCAACCCGAATGGCGGAGTTACCCCTTTCATGAATCTTCGGCCCGCACCGAGCAGCCCGGGCTCCCGGCCTGCTTGCAGCGCGGGTCCGCGGAAGCCGGAGGAGAATGGGGAGCAGCCCATGGAGGGCCATGAGGGCCATGTTTTCCCTACTGCGATCGGCGGCCCGCCGCTCGTTGGCCGCGGTGCTCCTGAGCACGGCGGTCGCGTGGGGCTCACCCGTCGCCACTGATGCCGCTGTCGCCCCCGCCCCCGCCTCGGCGGTCCGGGCGGCGGACGACAGGTACATCACGCTCGATCCGGCCGCGGGACGGGCGGGCAGCCGGGTGGGCGTCCACGGCTACGGATTCGGTGCCTGTCATACGTATCCGTCGCCGGAGACCACCGGGCCGGGTACCACTCCCGAGCCCACCCCGGCCGTGATCGAGGTGACCTGGGACGGCGACACCACCCCCAGCGTCGTCACGGCCGACGACCAGGGCACCTTCGAGACCGACGTCACGGCTCCTTCCGACGCGACCGCGGGCACCTACGACGTCACCGCCCGGTGCACGGTCAACTCGAAGGTGAAGGCGGTCGCGCAGTTCACGGTGACGTCCGAGCCGGCCCACGAGCCGGCCCTGGCGCTGGACCCCGCGCAGGGGCCCGCCCGGGCCACGGTGACGGTGACCGGCTCAGGGTTCGAGGACTGCGTCCCGGACGGCGGCAGCGCCGGGGGATCGGGCGGTACGGTCACCCTGACCTGGGACGACGACCCGCTCCCGCCCGATCCGCCCGGGGAGTTGGACGTCGCGGACGGCTCGTTCAGGGCCGACGTGAGCGTTCCGGCCGATGCGGACGCGACGAATCACCAGGTCACAGCGGTCTGCGTCGGGCACGAGCAGCTCACTGCGCAGGCGGACTTCACGGTCACCGACACCCCTGGGCCCGCCACGGGGCCTGAGGTGACGCTCCGTCCCGACTCGCTCCCGGCCGGGGGCGGTCTCGTCACGCTGTCCGGTTCGGGCTTCGACTGCTCACAGGTGGACCTGCTGTGGGACGGGGAGCCGCAGGCCACGGTCGACGCCGCAGCGGACGGGACCTTCGAGGCCCAGCTCACCGTGCCGTCGGATGCCGGCGAAGCCTCGTACACGGTACGGGGCCAGTGCGCGACGCAGCCGGACACGGCCGCCGAAGCCGTGTTCACCGTTACGGGCGCGGGCCCCGTGACTCCCACCCCGACCCCGACCCCGACGACCGCGACGCCCACCCCGAATCCGAATCCGAACCCCAACCCCAACCCTGACTCCGAGCACACCGACGGAGGGGTCCCCGCCGGCCTGGTCGTCGGGACGAGCCTGTTCGGCCTGGCCCTGCTGGCCGCCGTCGGCGCCGCGTTCCTCAGCCGCCGCCATCGGGGCCCCCGGTGGGTCCGCGGCCACCTCACATCCCGCCTGCGACCCACCCCCGCCGCGACGGGCGTGACCCAGCCGCCGGACACCGGGCCGCCGGCCCGCACCGTACGGCTGGAACCGCACCCGGACCCCGGCGAGCAGACCGTCGAGGAGGAGGACGACCCATGACCACGGCTCCCGTTGTCGAGCCCCTCACCGTCCGGGCCCTGCTGCTCGGCCGCGAGGAACGCGCCCCTGACGCACTCGCCGAGACCCTGCACGCCCACCGCGCTGCGGCAGGGGTCATCCCCGGCGGCCGCGGCCTGACCCCGGCGGCCGACCGGGCCGTCGGGATCGAGCTGGCCACCGTGGTGAACGGCTTCCTCGACCTTGATCTCGTCACCCTGGTGGCAGCGGGCTGGTCCAGGTACCAGGCACTGACGGAGGCCGCCCGCCGGACGCATCGCCACCCAGGGAGCGAGGAGGTCGTCGCCCTTGCCACCCACACCATCACCTCCGCGCACCACCCGTCGGTGGACCTCCTCGTGGACGGCGCCCCCACCGCCACCGTGGGGGTGGACCTCACCGTGGTCTTCAAGATCACGGGGCTGGTGGCCGTGGTCCGGGACGGGCTGCTGGTCGCGGTGCGCAGCGGGCAGTGCGCGGTCGAGGCGAAGCTCGCCGTACGGGACATCGTGGTCGCCTCGCGGAAGGGGAGGCTGGACCTTCCCGCCACGCTGCGCCTGCGTGAACCGGTGGACCTGATGCCGCACCGCGCAGCGCCACCACCGCCGCCTCGTCCTCCCACACCCCCACCGGCGCCCCCACCGCCGCCGCCCGTCCGCTGGGGGCATGTCGATGGTCAGGGCGACCGCCGGTGATCTCGTTCGACTCCATGGCGGGGCCTGCCTTCCCACGGACTTCCGGGGCTCGTCGGGCGGCGCACCGACCGGTCAGCGGGTGGCCCGGGCCGGGACGGTGAAGGCCAGTTGGGTGGCCACGGCCAGGAAGTCCCGGGTGAACTCCGCCATGGAGACGACCGCCTTCGACAGCACCGCGGGCGTCGCCGCCAGCGCGGACAAACCTACCCGGCCCGCGGCGGCCAGGCCCGCGATCACCCCCGCCTCGACGGCCACCCAGACGAAGAGGGCCAGCAGAGCCGTCGCGCCGAGGCCGGCCAGGAACTCCTCGCCGGCCCTCGTGAAGAGCCGCCGGTCCGCCTGCATCAGCGTGACGAGTTCCGGCACGAGCGTGGGGCCCGGCGCCCGTTGCTTGCGCTCCCACTCCCGTACCGCCTGGTTCATCCGCTCCCGGACGCTCTTGGGGATCAAGGAGCTGTCGAACTCTGCCCGGTGTACGTGGTACAGGACCAGCCCGTCATAGCCCGGGCGGCCGGTCTCCGGCCGCGGATACTCCGTGAAGCGGGCCCGATTGGTGGGCCAGAAGCAGAGCCAGTCGGAGACCACGTCCTTCCCGCTCGTGGTGTCGATGTGCAGGGGCAGCGGCAGCAGCATGAGGGCGGGATGCAGCCGCCACGTGCTGGCCCGGGCGCTGACCCGGAAGGAGCGTTGCATCCGTGCCAGTTCGAGGCGCATGCGGACGGCGCAGGGATCCTCCAGGATGGACAGTTTGCTCTGGAGTTCCTTGTACGTGTCGAGGCCGCCCTTGCGGGTGCCGACCTCCACCTCCTCCATGCCGAGCTCCCCGCCGTAGGACTGGAGCCCGAGCATGTCCGGTTTGAGCAGACCGCCCGGCGTGAGCTTGCGCACGGCTTCGATCAGTACGCCTGCCGGAGTCTTTGCCGCGGGGTCGAGCAGCTTCTGGAACTCCAGGACCTTCGCGGGCGAGATGGGGTTGCGGAAATCCTCGCTCAGCACCTGCAAGGCCATCCGCAACACCGGATCACTGGGCTGGACGGAGAGCCGCTTGTAACGCGCACCTTCCCCGCCGGACATCGGGGGCCGGCCGCCCTGGCCCTTCTCCTGGCCCGCGATGAGGTCGAAGACCTCCTGCAACCGGTCCAGCTGGTGGGTGACATGGGTGGAGCCCGGCAACTCCGCCACGTACCGGCCGAAGTGGTACCTGACCCAGACTTCGGCGGCGATCCACTCCCACCCGGTGAGCAGCGCGGGGTCCCTCTCGCCCAGGAGCTCGCAACGGGTCTCCTCGTCCAGTTCGTCGACGGGCACTGCGCCCCCTTTACGCGATCGTGCCGAGGTGGGAGGTGATGGCGATGTCCGTTCCGGACGACGGGGTGTACTCGTTCCACTCGGCGATGAGTGCCCCCTTGGTTCCCGGCTGGAGGATCGGGATCGCGGCGGGTGACGGCGAGTGGGAGCGGCTCAGCATGCCGACGACGATCTGAGCGCGGTCCGTGTTGACCGCGACGACGGTCTGGGCCTCCTGGAGCCCGCGTTCGTCGGCCACGTCGATGACCACCGTCGCGCCGACGAGGAACCCGGCGGCCGACTCGACCCGGATGGTCACGGGACCCTGCGGGTCGGTGGGGTTCGGTTCCAGTGGCGTCGCACAGGTGGTGTACACGGCGTCCTCCAGCCGTACGGCGGAACGCCCCGGGTTGGCCGGCGGGATGCCGGGATAGTTGCGGTCGTCGTAGGCCGCCACCTCCTTGGCGATGCTCAGGTAGTACGGAGGGGGCTGGCTCGGCGGCGGATCCTCGTGGTGGAAGCCGCCCTCCACGAACTTGACCCATTCCTGCTCCCAGCCCTTGCGGACCGTCAGGACGACCCGCGCGCAGCCGGCGCGCAGGAAGGCCTGCCGGTTGGCGTCCGCGTGCTGGATCTGCCGGATGAAGTCCCAGCTCGGCGGCACGTCCCAGAAGTACGAGTACAGGAACGTGACCACGTTCTCCCACTCGATCGCCTGGTTGAGGAACCGGACGTCGGACTCGTGCCGGCGGAAGACGGCCCAGTCGGCCGCGCTCCAGCCGAGGGAATTCCCGTCGAACCCGATGCCGTGCTCCAGATCGACGCCCGCGGCGACGAACAGCTTGACGACCTTCTCGGGCATGAAGTCGAAGCCGGGGCCGAGAAGGGCGCGCAGGACACCCTTCATGACCTCGTCGCTCTCCTCACGGCGGAGCGTGAGCGTGTCGACGCTGTTGATCTTCTCCTCAAGCGCGGAGATCCGTGCGGCCACGTCCTGCTGCTGCGAGTAGTACTGGTTCTGCGCGGCGTCACGCAGGGCGTTCCAGACGGCGGCCTGCCACTTCTCCCGGACGCGGGTGTTCACCTGTGTCTCGCCCGGCGCCGGCTCCGCGCCGACGGGGATCTCCTCCACCTGCGCCACCACCTTGAGGGAGGTGTGGCGGTTGTACCCCAGGCGGAAGGAGATGGGCACCTTGCCGGTCGCGTGCAGCTGGAAGCCGCCCCACTGCGGAAGGGTCAGCTCGACGGGTCCGTGGCTGCCGTACGCCTCGGTCATCTGGTACGAGGAGCCCAGCACCTCCAGGTGGTACTTGTACTCGTTGCCGGTCCGGCTCGCCGAGTCGAACCAGAGGTTCAGGGTCTTGATCCGGTAGCCGTCGGGGATCTCCAGCGGGTCGGGCGTGAAGATCCGGCTCTCGTCGGAGTCGGGTGCGTCCACGCTGAACTGCGGTGGCGTCGGCGGCTGGGGCGGATCGGGCACCACTGCCCCGTAGCGCTCGCCCAGGACCAGGTGGTGCGGCTGCGTTTCGTGCTGCTCCGTGAGGATCTTGTCGGTGATCTCGGAGTGCGGGACGTCGAACCGGAACGGGCCGATCTGCTTCCTGAGGGCCTCGAGCTCCTTGTACGACTTGCGCAGCGCGGCCCCCGGTTCCGCCACCACGAGGTCGTAGGTCAACCGCAGGCCGTAGCGGTACAGCCGGACGCGCCATTTCCGCATCAGGCTGAAATAGTCGATCCTCACCGCGTCGGTCTGGCTGGGGTTGCGCAGCGTGCGGGTGGAGGCCTCGGAGCTGCCGGTGACGGTGGTGGTGGAGATCGTGACCTTGTGTTCCTGCTTCGCGCGCGAGGACGCCTTCTTGGTGAGTTCGGTGGCGTGCTTCGTGCTTTCCGTCGCCGAGTGGGACGTGGAGTCCTGGGCGGTGAAACTGGAGCTGGCCGAACCGGAGATGACGGGGATGCCGCCGCGCACGGTGCCGGTGACGTTGAACTGGTTGGAGTGCTGCGCCTGGGAGGAGGCCGATTGGGCGAGCTCCGTGTTGTCCGTGACTCCGGTCTCGCTGGTGTTCTCCAGCGAGTCGGTCACGATGGAACTGAACTCCTTGGTCTGCACCGACCATTCCTTGTGCGTGACGGCGGTCTCCTCCAGCGGGGCGAGGGGAATGGTCGCGATGAGCTCGCCCCGCTCCAGGCCGGCGGGGGCCATCTCCATGCGCTCCAGGTTGATCCAGCCGATGTTCGGCGCGACCGAGTTGGCTTCGAGGGACCTGGTCGCCCCCACTGCGGCGCGCAAGGCCAGTTCGGATTGCGCCGGGTCCGCGTCCGGTGCCGAGGCGGCGGCCCGCCGAACCTCGATGAGGGCGTTTCCGACCGCTGTGAGGGCTGCCACCGGCACCGCCGTGAAAGCGCTCGCCGGGGCGGTGGTGGCGGGATCCGCGGCCGGCCCGCCGGCAGCCCGCAGGGCCGCGTTCCCCGCGCCGAGCAGGTCGAAGACCTCGTCCGGCACCGGTTGCGTCTGACCCTCACCCGTGCGGGCGCCGGCCGCTTCCGCACCCTGCAACCGGGACCGGACCGCTTCCAGTTCCTCGCCGGAGAGAGCCAGCCGGCGGACGAAGGCGGACTTCAACAGGGCCTGCCCGGTGGGTGGCGGCGGGGCTTCCAGCTGGACCAGGGTCGCCTTGAGCATCTCCCTGGTGGAGTTGGTCAGGACGGGAGGTGGGGTGGCGGGCGGAAAGGGAGGGTACGGCGCCCCGGCGGCGGACGCCGCGCCGGCGCCGGAAAGACCGCTCGACGCGGGCACTTCCCTTGATTCGGTTCCGCCCATCGTTCCCCACCCCTTTTCGGAACGTCTCCCGCTCCTCAAGTTACTGCAAAAGAAAGGGAAATAACCAGGGTGATTTTTCGACGCCACCAATTAACCGCTTATCCGATAATGGAATGATGAATTGAATCGGATGATGACTTCCACGCCGCGGGCGGGAGTTGTGGTGGCCAAGGCCTTGGTGCCGGGCGGCCGAAACTCGTGCCGCCGCACGTGGGGCTGCGTCAGGAGGTCGCGGCGCGGAAGTGGGGGCACGGTACCTCTGCGGTGGCGACCGGAATGCGCATCCGGCGCAGGAGGTCACTCGTGCCGCGCAGGCGCGGGGTGCTGCGCCATGTCGTTCCCGGGTGGCGGGACCGTAGGTGGCACAGCGCCCTGATGCCGAGTCCGGCGGCGCGGAAGCGCTCCTCGATGTCGACGCTGGTGATCACCGATTCGGCGCAGGTGGAGCAGATCCGGTAGCGGATCTCGCCCACGACCTTGCGGACGTGTACGAGGAGCAGGCATTCCTCGCCGGTGGCGGGGCTCCTGCGGCCGCCGGGGGACAGGAACTCGATCTCGCGGTAGGCCAGGAGCTTGCGGCGCAGCCGGGCGGCGAACGATGCGCGGCGGGAGTGCCTGCCCCCGTGCGCCGGTAAGACGCCACGGGATGCGGGGGCCGAACGGAACAGGGTGCTCGTAGGGCGTGCGTGTTCTCCGGGCATGCGGTTCGTGTGCCCGGGTGACGGCCCTTGACCCTCCCCGTCCGGGTGGTTCCCCGCTCCCGTGGGGTCGCCGGGTCCTCGCTCGCGGCGCGGGGAGGGCGTCAGGCCGTCTCGGACTCGTTCACCGGCGACGTCGGCTGCGGCGCACCAGCAGGAAGATCACCAAAGCCGCACCGGCCGCCAGCAACGGGGTGCGGTTCGCCCGTGCCATGCCCACGGCCTGGCGCCCCGTGTCGAGGAGCGGCTCGGGGGCCTTGTCCGCCGCCAGCCGGCCCGCGCGCACGGCGCCCTCCCGGAACTGCGCCGTCGCCTGGGCCGCCTTGTCCAGAACGGGGTCGGGCGTCTTGTCCTTCACCAGCCGTGCGGCCCGTTCGGCCTTCTCCCGGATCTGCTCGGAGACCACGGCGGCCTTCTCCGCGGCCTGCTCCTTCACCTGGGCTTTGACGTCGGCCTTGGCCGCCAACGCCTCGACGGTCTGCCCGAGCTCGTCGCGGGTGTGCTCGATCTGCTCGCGCAGTTCCTCGGGCGTGGGCGTGCCGATATTGGTGCGGGACTCGTCATTGGTGCGGGACTCGTCGGTCATCGGTGTGCCTTCTCCTTGATCTCGGCCACATCGGCCTTGACGCTGTCGATGGTCTGCTCGGGCGCCGGCGTGCCGGCCTTCGCGATCTGCTTCTTCCCCGACAGCGCCATCCATGCGGCGATGGCGCCCAGCACCGCCGTGACGATGAGCGCTGCGGCCCACACGGGCAGCACCAGCGCGAGCGCGACGATGCACGTGGCCACGAGTGCCTGGGCGGCCAGCACTCCGACCAGCCCCGCCGCTCCGAAGAGGCCGCCGCCCTTTCCGTAGCGCTTCCCCTTCTGTGTCATCTCCGCCCGGGCCAGCCGCATCTCCTCGCGGACCAGCTCGGAGATCTGCTGGGAGGCGCGCGAGACCAGCACGCCCACCGAATCGTCGGTGGCGCGGGCCTGCCGCTGCGTCGTGGTCATTGCCAGGTCACCCTGCCTTCCCCATGGTGTGCGTACGGGCGGGCCGCCATGACGAAGACCCTCTTCGAGACGCTCCCGCCGTTGTCACCTCGCGGCTACCCCCAACCGGCGCGATCACCCGCGTGCGACCGGGTTTCGCCGCACTCCTCGACGCTCCGGCCGCGGCATGCACACATCAGCGGCACATGACAACGAGCGGGCGCAGGCCGAGGTGGGGTGCTTTCCCGACACTCTCGTGGCGGTGCGGGCCGGACGGGGCGATCGCGAGGCCATCATGTGAGCCGCCGGCAGGGGAGCCGGCGCACGACGAGGGGGGTTCCATGGGTACGAGGAAGACGACCGTACGCACCGCGGTGGCCGGGGCGCTGCTCACCACGGTCGCCGTCGCGACCGCGACCGGGCCGGCCGCCGCGGCCGCTCCGGGTGGCGGTGCCCGCTGCACCCCGGGGATCACCGTCCTGCGGGCACTGCCCGGCCGCGACGGCGCCCAGACGCACAGCACGCAGGTGAACGGCATCGGTACGCGCGGCCTGACCGTGGGCGTCTCCCACGACAAGCCGGCCTACTGGCTCGGCACCGCCGTCCACGCCGTGCCGCTGCCCGCCGGAGCCACCGGGGGCAGCGTGGAGGCCGTCAACCGCTCGGGCCTGATGGTCGGCACGCTGACCACCGCCTCGGGCGCCAAGGCGTTCAGCTACCGGCCCGGCGCCGGCTCCGTCACGCTGCTGCCCGGCGGGGAGAGCGCCACCGCCGTGAACGACGCCGGGCACATCGTCGGTGGCCGTCGCGACCGCGCCTCGGGAGCCATCGTCGGCCTGGAATGGTCGGGCCGACTCCTGCGCCGGGAACTGGCCGTCCCCGCCGGGTACTCGATCGAGGCCGTCACCGGCATCGACAGCACGGGCCGGGTCATCGGCTACGGCGCCGGCCCTTCCGGCGAGCCCTCGTACGACATCCACCCCGCCCTCGTCTGGTCCGCGAACCCGGCCGCCGCCCCCACCACGCTCCAGCCGGTGGGCGACGACTACGCGTACTACAGGGCGCAGGCGATCGACGAGTCGGGCCGGATCGCGGGCAGCTACTGGCACACCCGGAGCCTGGAGACCACTGCGCTCGTGTGGAGCGTCCCCTACGGGGATCCTGCGTACGTACCGAGCGTGCCCGGAACCAGCAACGACTCGTTCGAGGGCATCAGCCCCACGAGCGGCGTCCTCGTGGGTACGGCGTCCGCGTGGGACCCGACGCGGGAAGCCGCCGTCCAGGCGCTGTACTGGCCCGGCAGCGGCCCGGCCAAGACCCTGCCGGGTCTGGCGCCGAACGGCTTCACCGCCGCGTACGCCGTCGCCGACGACGACCGGGTGGCCGGCGCCGCCGTCGACCGGGCGGGTGTGGTCCGTCCCGTGGTGTGGACCTGCGCCGGCAAGCAGGCCTACGTCCCGAACGCCCCTGCGGCTGCCCGGTAACCACTAGCGGCCCACGTGCACATGTGCACTGTGTGACACCTCCGTCGCCGAGCGTTGAGACGACGAAATCTTCACACGGTGAGAGTGGAGTGGATGACTCCCCTTGCGCCAGCGGGCGATATGCCGGAAATGAGCAAGGTAGTTGATCCCTTTATGCCCCACATGTGGCCCGAAAGGGGAGCGCCGTGCAGATGTGTTACTCGATCTTGTGAGGGGCGTGTGGTGATCCGCCGGGTGAATGGAAAAAGCTTCCTGCCGCGCGCCCGTCCCGCCCGCCCGAGAGCGTCAACGCGGTTCGCACCGTCACCCGTTGGCGTGCTTACATCGGCGCACCGCAGCGGTTTCGGAAGCGGCGTCCCACGCCGGCCGAGGCCCACGCGCAGGTGGTCGGACCGCCTTGTCGCGGTCTGCCCATACCCCCATCAAAAACACCTAAGACGAACGAAGGGTGCGCCCCCATGCGTAACGACATCGAGACCCGCGAGATCGCCGACGACGAACTGGACGCCGTTTCCGGCGGTATCGCCCTCGGCGGCGGCCTCCTCGGCGGTGTGACCGGCGACGTCCAGCACGTGCTGGGCACCGTGACCTCGCTCCAGACCGTCCACGGCGCGCTGGCCCTCCCGGGCCAGGTCGAGGGCATCGTCGGCGTCCGCGCGGGTGTCGCCGGTCTCTGAGCAGTCCGGTCCGGCGTGACCAGTGAACCCCGGAACGCATCCGTTCCGGGGTTCACCCCCGTGTGACGAAGAGTCACGACGCCGGTCGAAGTGAGCCCGAGGCAGTCGAGGGAAGAGTCCGAGTCCGTGCAGTTCCGTCAAAAGGCGCTCTCGAAGCTGCAATCGCCCGAAGAGCTCGATCTCCCGGTGCGCTTCGCCCGCCCGCAGGGCCGGCTCGTCCTGGCCGTCACGGTCGTCGTCATGGCGGCCGCCGCCACCTGGGGCTTCACCGGATCCGTGTCCTCCAAACTGAGCGCTCCCGGCATCCTCACCCGCGCCGAGGGCAGTTACCTGCTGCAGAGCCCCTTCGCCGGACAGGTCACCGCCGTCCACGCCAAGGAGGGCCAACTGCTGGCCCCCGGGGCGCCGCTGCTCCAGGTCAGTACCGAGCAAGGGGAGCGGACCGTACGCGCGGTTGCGGGAGGACGCGTCACCGCCCTGGTCGCAAGGGTCGGAGCCGTCGTCACGACCGGCGCCGACGTGGCGACCCTGGAACGCGTCAAGAACCCGGGCGACCCTCTGGTGGCGGTCCTGTACGTCGCCGCCGCAAGCGGCGCGGCCGTTCCCGTCGGCGCCACCGTCGACCTCACGGTCCAGTCGGTGCCGCAACAGCGCTACGGCGTGCTCCGCGGCCGCGTCAAGGAGGTCGGCCGTACCCCCCAGACCCCGGCGCAGATCGGCGGATTCCTCGGCGACGGCCGGCTCGCCGGGCAGTTCACCGCGCAGGGCAACCCCGTCCAGGTCCTCGTACAGCTCGAACGCACCACGCAGACCAGGTCCGGGTACCGGTGGTCCTCCGCCGACGGCCCCCCGTACGCCCTCGACTCCACCACACCGGTCACCGGCGCCGTCCACCTCTCCGTGCAGCGCCCCGTCGATTGGCTGCTCCCGTGACCACCCCCACGACCACCCCCGCCCGGCGCTCCTCCCGCCGCAAGCCCGCGCCCGCCCCCAAGGGACGCACCCCCCGCGCCGTGCGCACCCCCACCGTGCTCCAGATGGAGGCCGTGGAGTGCGGCGCCGCAGCCCTCGCCATGGTGCTCGGCCACCACGGCCGCTTCGTCCCCCTGGAGGAACTGCGCATCGCCTGCGGCGTCTCCCGCGACGGCTCCCGCGCCGCCAACCTCCTGCGTGCCGCCCGTGGTTACGGCCTCCAGGCCAAAGGCATGCAGATGGACCTCGCCGCGCTCGCCGGGGTGCGGCCCGCGGCCATCCTCTTCTGGGAGTTCAACCACTACGTCGTCTACGACGGCATGGGCCGTCGCTTCGGCCGCAGGGGCGTGTACGTCAACGACCCCGCCAAAGGCCGCAGGTTCGTACCGATGGACGAGTTCGACACCAGCTTCACCGGCGTCGTGCTCACCTTCGAACCCGGTGCGGGCTTCCGCCGCTCCGGCCGCAAGCCCGGCGTCCTGGGCGCCCTGCCCGCCCGGCTGCGCGGCACGTCCGCCTCGATGCTCGCCGCGGTGCTCTCCAGCCTCCTGCTGGTGGCCGTCGGCGCGACGGTGCCCGCGCTGAGCCGCACGTACATCGACATGTTCCTGATCGGGGAGCAGACCTCCCTGCTCGGAGTGCTGTTCGCCTCGATGGCGGTGGCCCTGGCCCTCACGGCGGTCCTCACCTGGCTCCAGCAGGCCAACCTGCTGCGCGGGCGCATCATCTCCTCCACCCTCGGCAGCGCCCGCTTCCTGCGGCACCTGCTGAGGCTGCCCGTCACGTTCTTCTCCCAACGCAACCCGGCCGACCTGGTCCAGCGCCTCCAGTCCAACGACGCCGTCGCCGAAACCCTCGCCCGGGACCTGGCCGCCGCAGGGGTCGACGCCGTGGTGGTCGTCCTCTACGCCGTGCTGCTGTGGGCCTACGATCCCGGGCTCACCCTCGTCGGCGTACTGATGGCGCTGCTGAACCTGGTGGCGCTGCGGATCGTGATCCGGCTGCGCGCCACCGGCACCCAGAAGCTGCGCGCGGAGAACGCCCGGCTCACCAACACCTCGTACAGCGGCCTCCAGCTCATCGAGACGATGAAGGCCACCGGCGGCGAGAACGGCTTCTTCCGGCGCTGGGCGGGCCAGCACGCCGTCACCCTCGACGTGCAGCAGCGGCTCGGCGTACCGAGCGCGTGGCTGGCGATCGTCGCGCCCACACTGGCCGCGCTCAACAGCGCGTTGATCCTGATGATCGGCGGCCTGCGCGCCGTGGAGGGGCACCTCTCCGTCGGTCTGCTCGTCGCCTTCCAGGCCCTGGTCACCAGCTTCACCGCCCCCATCACCCGCCTGGGCGGCGTCGCCGGGCGCATCCAGGACTTCGCGGCCGACGTGGCCCGCCTCAAGGACGTCGAGAACTTCCCCGTCGACCCGCTGTACTCGCGCCGCGAGCCCCCCGCCGCGACCCGCCGCCTCAGGGGCCACGTGGAGCTGGAGCACGTCACCTTCGGCTACAACCCGCTGGACGCCCCGCTGCTCAAGGACTTCTCCCTCACGGTCGGCCCCGGACGGCAGGTCGCGCTCGTCGGGGGCTCCGGCAGCGGCAAGTCCACCGTCTCGCGGCTGATGTCCGGCCTCCACGCGCCCTGGGAGGGCGTCATCCGCATCGACGGGATGCGGCTGGAGGACATCCCGCGCGGGGCGCTCGCCGCCTCCGTCTCCTTCGTGGACCAGGACGTCTTCCTCTTCGAGGGGACCATCCGCGACAACGTCGCCCTGTGGGACCCCTCCCTCACGGACGAGGCCGTCATCGCGGCGCTGCGCGACGCCGCCGTGTACGACGTGGTGGCCCGCCGCGCCGGCGGCATCCACAGCCGCGTCGAGCAGGACGGCCGCAACTTCTCCGGAGGGCAGCGCCAGCGCCTGGAGATCGCCCGCGCCCTGGTGCGCCGTCCCAGCGTCCTGGTCCTGGACGAGGTGACCAGCGCCCTGGACGCGGCGACCGAACGGATGGTCATGGACAGCCTGCGCCGCCGCGGCTGCGCCTGCGTGGTCATCGCCCACCGGCTGAGCACGGTGCGCGACAGCGACGAGATCGTCGTACTGGACCGCGGAACGGTCGTGGAACGCGGTCGGCACGAGGAGCTGCTCGCCCGGCAGGGCGCGTACGCCGCACTGGTCAAGGAGCACTGAGTGACCACCACGTGGCAGACGCAGGCCGCACCCGATCCCGTCGTCGCCGCCCTCGCAGCCGTCGGTTCCCCCGTCGACTGCACGGGCCTGCGCAGCCTCTCCCTGGAGGGCCCGCTCGTGCTGTGGCTCGTGGAGGACGGCGCGCTGGACCTGTTCGCCGTCGACGCCGCACTGGAGGGGCACTGGCACTTCCTGGGCCGGCTGGAGGAAGGGTCCCTGCTGCTGGGCCCGGCCGACGGCTGCGTGCACACCCTGGTCGGCAGGCCCGTGCACGGCTGCCGGCTCCGCCGCATCGAGCTGCGCGAACTCGTGCGCCCCGAGTTCGCGGGCGCGGGAAACGCCCAGGACGGGTCCTGGGGGTGGTACGCCGACCACAGCGGGTACGGCCTGCCCGGCGGGACCCTGAGCCCCCTCGAAGAGGCTTTCGCACTGGGTGTCGGGCGCGGACTGCGCGTCCTGTACCAGGCGCCGCTGGAGAGCCGGACCAGCACCGGCCCGGGCCGTGACGACGACGTCCTGTGGATGCAGATCACCCCCGGCAGCGTGCAGTACGGGGCGGCGTACGAGGGCCACGGCATGGCCGGAGCGCTCCTCGTCGACGGGGCGATGTGGCAGGGCATGGTCGACCAGCAGTACCGGCTGCTGTACGCCCTGGACCGGTGGATCGAGCAACTGGAGCAGGCCCATGAGGACCGCACGGCCGCCGGCATCGAGGCCGGCGAGGCGGCCCGCACCCAGGCGGACCGGGCCCTGCTCGCCTCCATCGGACGCACCGGCAGGGGCGGCCGTCCCCACCGGCCCGCGAGCGACGACGCGACCCTCGCCGTGTGCCGCCTGGTCGCCCACGACGCCGGCATCACGCTCCGCGAACCGGGCACGGCGGCCCCCGGCCCCGAGGGGACGGACCCCCTCGAACGCATCGCGCTCGCCTCGCGGATCCGTACCCGGCCCGTCAAGCTCGCCGGCCGCTGGTGGCGCGAGAACTGCGGGCCCCTGGTGGCCCGCCGCACCGAGGACCGGTCACCGGTCGCGCTGCTGTGGCGGCGCGGCGGATACACCGCCGTCGACCCCGCCACCGGCATCCGCGAACGCGTCGGCAAGGCGCACGCCGCCGCCTTCGAACCCGGCGCCGTGATGCTGTGCCGCCCGCTGCCCGACGGCAAGCCGAGCCTGGCCGCGCTGGTCCGCTTCGGCATCCGCGGGACGGGCCGGGACCTGCGCAGCCTCGTCCTGGGCGGCCTCGTCGCGGTGGGACTGGGGGCGCTCGTGCCACTGGCCACCGGCCGGGTGCTCGGCACGTACGTCCCCCAGGGCGAAGGCGGCCTCATCGTGCAGAGCGCCATGGCGCTCATCGCGACCAGCACCGTGTCGGGCGCCTTCATGCTGCTCCAGAACATCAGCGTGCTGCGCATCGAGGGCCGTATCGAAGCCACCTTGCAGCCCGCCGTGTGGGACCGGCTGCTGCGACTGCCGGTGACCTTCTTCGCCGGCCGCTCCACCGGCGAACTGGCCGGCGCCGCTCTCGGGATCAGCTCCATCCGCCGGGCGGTGTCCGGCATCGGCGCGGTATCCGTGCAGGCGTCCGCCGTCGCCGCGATGAACCTCGTCCTGCTGCTCGTCTACAGCGTGCCGCTGGCGCTGGTGGCGCTCGCCATGCTGCTCGTCATCGCCGCCGTGTTCCTGGGCCTGGGCCTGTGGCAACTGCGCTACCAGCGACGGCTGGTCAAACTCGGCAACAAACTGGGCAACCAGGCGTTCCAGACCCTTCGCGGCCTGCCCAAACTGCGCGTGGCCGCCGCCGAGAGCTTCGCCTACGCCGCCTGGGCGCGGGAGTTCGCCCGGACCCGCGAGCTGCAGCAGCGCATCGGCCGCATCAAGAACGCCGTCACCGTCCTCAACGCGGTGTGCCTGCCGGTGTGTTCCCTCGTGATGTTCATGCTGCTGGCCGGCCCGGCCCGGGGCAGCATGTCCGCGAGCGGGTTCCTCACCTTCAGCACCGCCGTGACGATGATGCTGTCCGCGGTGACGCAGCTGACCGGCGCGCTCCTGTCGGCTGCCGCCGTGCAGCCGATGTTCGAGGAGGTCAAGCCGATCCTGGACGCGAGCCCCGAAGTGCGCAGCTCCGGCATCCGGCCGGGAACGCTCGGCGGCGCCATCGAGGTGAAGAACCTCTCCTACCGGTATGCCGACGACGGTCCGCTCGTCCTCGACGACGTGTCGCTGTCCGTGCGGCCGGGGGAGTTCGTCGCGATCGTCGGTGCCAGCGGCTGCGGCAAGTCGACCCTGCTGCGCCTGCTCATCGGCTTCGACGCGCCCGCCTCCGGCAGCGTGCTCTACGACGGCCAGGACCTGGCGGCGCTCGACCAGGCGGCCGTACGCCGCCAGTGCGGTGTCGTCCTGCAGAACGCCCAGCCGCTGTCCGGCTCCCTCCTCGACTGCATCGGCGGCGCCGAGACGTGTTCGCTGGAGGAGGCGTGGGAGGCGGCAGCGCGGGCGGGCCTGGCCGAGGACATCAAGGCCATGCCGATGGGCATGCACACGGTGCTCTCCGACGGCGGCGGCACCGTCTCCGGCGGCCAGCGCCAACGGCTGATGATCGCCCAGGCCCTCCTGCGCAAACCGCGCATCCTCTTCCTGGACGAGGCCACCAGCGCGCTCGACAACGCGGCCCAGAGGGTGGTGATCGAGTCCACGCGCGCCGAGCGCTGCACCCGCATCGTGATCGCCCACCGGCTGTCCACGATCATGGACGCCGACCGGGTGATCGTGATGTCCGAGGGGCGGATCGCCCAGCAGGGCGCGCCCGCGGAACTCCTCGCCGACACGGACGGCCCGTTCCACGACCTGGTGCGCCGCCAGGTCGGCTGACCTGCCCCGAGCCGGCCGTCCGGCGGTGTCTGCCACAACCGCCGCATGGCCGAGCACGACGCCGGACGCGGTTACCTGCTGGACAACCGGCAGTCCGGGGCGGGTGTCCGCTTCGACGCCCTCGCGGAGCTGTTCGACCCGGTGACCTTCCGGCACGTCGACCGCCGTGCAACCGCTGCTGTGCCCCGACGAATCGGGCCCCGAACAGCGCCTCGCCAACCGGTTGCGGTCCGGATTCCGCACCCTGATGGCCGCGCGCGGCGCCGACCTCTCGTACGGGCGCACCCTGCCCAGGGTGCTGCGCGAAGCCGGGCTGGCGGACGTACAGGCCGACGCGTACTTCCCGATCACCTCGCCGGCGTGCGCCGTGCTGGAGGACGCCACCGTCCGGCAGATCCGGCACGGTCTGGTGGCAGAAGGACTCGCCACCGACGAGGAGATCGACCGCCACCTGGCGAACGTCGCCGCTGGGCGGCTGGACCTGGCCACCGCTCCGCTGGTCTCCGCGTGGGGCCGCCGTCCGTAACCGCCAGTGGTCGCGCCGCCGTCTCCGGGCCGGCGCCGGTCCCCTCAGTCCCCGCGCCGCCGCAGGTCGAGCATGTCCAGCAGCGAGGCCAGGTCGTCGGGGCCGGTGGTGCGGGACTCGACCGCCTCCTGCGCCCGCTCGCGAGGGTCGGTCCCGCCGGGGGACGCGTCCCCGCGCCGGAGCCGGCCGGTGGCGGCCGCCGGTCCACCCCGGCCGATGGAGCGCGCCCGCGCTTCACAGGCGCGCTCGCGCAGACGGCGGCTCCGCCCGCCGTCCGGCGGCGCCGCGCGCTGCGGGTGACGGCGGCCAGGGCCCGCGCCCACAGGGGCGGGCCGGGCGCGGCGGGCCGGGGGGACCCGGGCCTGGCGGTGTCGCGGTCGTCTGCCACGGGGCTCAGCGGGAACCGTGCGCCGCGGCCTTGACGCGGGCGGTGGTACTCGCCGCGGCCGCCTCGACGGGGCGGCGGACGGCCCGCACCGGATGCCGGTGGTCGAGCGCGTGCCGGGACCGGTAGGCGAGCGAGGGCTTGCCGTGGGTGTCCGCGGCGGCGATGAGCAGCCCTCCCAGTGCGGAGAGGTCCGTCATGAAGTGGGCGCGCCGGCGTGCACGCTCCTCCGGGTCCTCCACCGTCCAGAAGGCGTGGTCGATGAGGGTGGTCGGTACCAGGGTGGCGGCGAGCGTCAGCGCGGCCAGACGGGGCGCACGCCCCGTCGCGAACAGCAGGCCGGCCCCGGCCTGGACCGCGCTGTTGACGCGTACCAGTTTCATCGGGTCCCCGGCGAACGCCGGGATGCGTTTCCCGACCGCCCGTACGACGGGTTGGGCGAGTTCCGCCACGGCCTCGGGGCGGCGCAGGGTGCGCAGCCCGCCGGTGACGAACGGGGCGGCCAGCAGGGGGCGGGCGAGCTTTCGAAGGACAGCCATGCCACCCGGGTGCCCCGGCTCGGCGCGTCCATCCGGCCGGATCGCTCGAGCGCACCGGCGGGCCGGCCCCGGCGTCAGTTCAGGGGCTTGTCCAGAACGGCCTTGCGGTGGCTGAACGTGTCCAGGGAGTAGCGGCCGTGGTAGCTGCCCATGCCGCTCTCGCCCACCCCGCCGAAGGGCAGGTCGGAGATCGTGAGGTGGGCCACGGGCAGTCCGAACGTCAGGCCGCCCGAGGAGGTCTCCCGGGTCAGTCGCTTGCGCGTGGTGTCGGATTCGGTGAAGGCGTACAGCGCCAGGGGCTTGTCCCGGTCGCGGATAAAGGCGATGGCCTCGTCCAGTCCGGGCACCTCGACCACCGGCAGGATCGGGCCGAAGATCTCCTCGCGCATGACGGGGGAGTCGGGCGCCACCTCCGCCAGGACCGTCGGGGCGATGTAGCGGTCGGCGCGGTCGTGGGTGCCGCCGGTGACGACGCGGCCGGAATCGAGCAGGCCCGTCAGCCGGTCGAAGTGCCGCTCGTTGATGATCCGGCCGTAGTCCGGGGACGTCGCGGGGTCGTCCCCGTACATCGCGCGCACGGCCTCGGCCAGGGCCTTCTCCAGTTCCCTGGCGGTCTCGGGGTCGGTCAGGACGTAGTCGGGAGCGACACACGTCTGGCCGGCGTTCATGAACTTGGTGGACGCCAGCCGGGCCGCCACGACGCCCAGGTCCGTGCCGCGGTCGACGAAGGCGGGCGACTTGCCGCCGAGTTCGAGCGTGACGGGCGTGAGGTTCTCGGCGGCGGCCCGCATGACGACCCGGCCGACCCGGCCGTTGCCCGTGTAGAAGATGTGGTCGAACCGCTGCGCCAGCAGGTCGGTGGTCTCGGCCACCGCGCCCTCCACGACGGCCACCGCCTCGCGGTCCAGGTAGCGCGGCAGGAGACCGGCGACGGCGCGGGAGGTGGCGGGCGCCAGTTCGCTGGGTTTGACGACGACGCAGTTGCCGGCGGCCAGCGCGCCGACGACCGGGGAGAGCAGCAGCTGGACGGGGTAGTTCCAGGGGGCGATGACGAGCACCACGCCGAGCGGGTCCTGCACGGTGTGGGCGACGGCGGGGCTGAGCCGCTCGGGTACCGGGGCCGGCTGCGGCTGCAGCCACTGCGCCAGGTGCTCCAGGGTGTGGTCGATCTCCCGCACGGTGAAGTCGATCTCGGTGCGGTAGGCCTCCGCGCGGCTCTTGCCGAGGTCGCCGTGGAGCGCGGCGGCCAGCTCGTCACCCCGCTCGGTCAGCAGCGTCCGTAGCGCTTCGAGCTGGCCGGTGCGCCACGCCAGGCACTTCGTCCGGCCGGTGTCGAAGGCGGCGCGCAGCCGTGCGACGACGTCCGCGGGCTTTTCCTGGGGCTGGTCCGACATGCGTGTCTCCTGGGGTAGCACGGGTTCCGATGTATTTAGCAACTAATTACCGGGCGGCATTCCCGGCGGGTGCGCGGGCCGCTCGTGAGCGGGCTGCTCGTTGTAGCGGAGCAGGTAGGCGGCGAAGCGGTCGAGGTCGTCGGGGTGCCAGTCCGCGAGCCGCTCGTCGAACATGGCCCGCCGCTCCCTGACCGTCCTCGCCAGGGTCGCGGCGCCCGCGGGGGAGAGTTCCAGTACGTGTACCCGATGGTCCTCCGGGTCGGTGCGCCGCACCACCAGCCCGGCCCGCTCCAGGGCGGCGACCTGGCGGCTCACCGTCGACTTGTCCAGCGCGTAGTGGGCGGCGAGGTCGGAGGCCCGGCAGCCGGCGCGCTCCTCCAGATGGCTGAGCAAGGTGAACGACACCAAGGAGAGTTCTGGGTGCATCCGCGCGGCTGCCGACCGGGCCCGCCGGGCGAACGCGGTCATCTCGCGCTGAATCGTTTCGACGGCGGCTGCCCGGCGCTCGTCTTCGGGCCGGGCGGCGCCTGCTGTGTCCGTGGTCACGCCGACCTCCTTCCGTCTAGTTGTATAGTACAACTGTAAGGGAAGTTGTATATGCCAACTATATTTGGCGGCCGCGGGGCCCGCCCCGCCGCCCGCCGACACCGGAGGTCTGTCGCATGTCCGGCCGCACATCCGCACACCACCACGCCGCGGACCCCGCGCTGCGCCACGTGCTCACCCATCTGCTGACCCCGCTGCTGATGTGCCTCGGCATGGGCCTCGCCTACATGGGCGCCTTCGTCCACCCGGAGCCCCACCACCTGCCGGTCGCCGTCGTGGGCGAGGGGCCCCGGGCGATGGTTTTCGCCCAGACGGTCAAGGACGGCGCCGGCGACGCGCTCGACGTACGCACGCTCGCCCGTCGCGCCGATGCCGTCGACGAGCTCAAGGCCCGCCGCATCGCAGGCGCCTACGTACCGAGCGACACGGCCCCCGAGCTGATCGTCGCCAGCGCCGCCTCCGACACGAGCGCCACCGTGGCGGAGAAGGTCTTCACTCCGGTCGCTGCCCGGCAGGGCCTGCCGCTCAAGGTGACCGACGTCGCCGGTACCGTCGCCGACGACCCGACCGGCCAGGGCCTGTTCTTCCTGCTCGTCGCGGTCAGCATCGGCTCCTACGCCTCGGTCGCGGTCCTCGGCGGCGCGGGCGCCGCCCTGCGCATGCGCGGCCGCGCCCTGCTCGCCGTAGGCGTCTCGGGAGTCGTCAGTGTGATCGGCGCGCTGCTCGCCGGGCCGGTCTTCCACCTCGCCCACCACGGCCTGGCCGGGGTCTGGGGCCTGAGCTGGCTCTACTCCGCGGGCATCCTCTTCATCGGGGTCGGACTGCACACGTTCCTGCGGCGCTGGACGACGCTGGCCATGATGGTGCTCTTCGTGATGCTCAACTTCACCAGCTCCGGGGGACTGTTCCGGCCCGAGCTGCAGAACGGCTTCTTCGGCTCACTGCACGCCTTCTGGAACGGCGCCGGGTACGTCGACGGCCTGCGCAGCCTCGTCTACTTCGGCAACGACGGCCTCTCCCACCAGGTGGGCACCCTCTCCGTCTGGCTGCTGCTCGGCCTGGCGCTCACTGCCGCGGCCGGGCTCGCCGAACGCCGTCGAACCGTCGGCGAGACGCCTGCCGCCGAGGCGGAAGAGGAGGAGATGGAAGAGGCGGTCGGCGTGTGAGGCGCGCTCTTCGCGAGGGGCCCCGGCTGCCGTCCCGGCCGGAGCGTGCCCGTCCCGGCCGGCCGGAGCGCGCCCGTCCCGGCCGGCCGGAGCACCCTGTTCGCTAATCGCCGGCGCCCCGGCGCGGCCCGTCCCCCGGCGCGGTCCAGAACCGGTCGAGGGCGGCCAGCACGAGCCGGCAGACGGTGTCCGGATCGGCGCCGGCGAGGGGCTCGCGTGGGGCGACCGTCCGCATCAGGCCGATTCCCAGCAGCCAGGCCATCGCCAGGTCGGCGCGCAGGGCCCCGTCATCGGAGGCGGAGAGCCGGGCCAGCGCCTTCTGGTACGCCGCGCCCAGCTCCCGCAGGGTCCCGCTGGCCTCGTCGCCCCGCCCGACGGACCGCAGGTACACCTCCAGGGAGCGGTCGGTCCCCGCCGCGCTGCGCGTCAGCAGCGAACGCAGCGCCGTCTCGAACAGGTCTTGAGGCGCGGTCGCGTGCAGTTGCTCCAGGCCACCTCGGGCGACGACTTCCGTCAACAGCCCGTGCTTGGTGCCGAAATAGCGGAACAGGAGCGCCTGGTTGGCTCCGGCACGCTCGGCTATCGCCCGGACCGTGGTGCGCGCGTAGCCCCGTTCGGCGAACAGGTCGGCTGCGGCTTCGAGCAGCCGCAGACGGGTGGCCGCGGCGTTCCGGGGGTGCTCCGTGGGCTGGGGCCGGGGCGATCCGTCCACGCTGATGCTCCTCTCCGAGGGGCCGAAGGCCCGTCAGGATAACGGCCACAAACGGGCGTTGACCCGCCGGACGGCTCGTCCTACGTTGTAAGCAGCTGCTTACCACCCGCGTCCGGGAGGCCGAAGTGACGAGCACCGGCACCACCGCCCTCGCCTACCCCTTCAACACCGCCGAGGGACTCCAGCTGGCCGAGGAGTACGAGCGCGTACGCGACCGGCCCGGCCTGTTACGCGTGCAGATGCCCTACGGAGAGCCCGCCTGGCTGGTCACGCGCTACGCGGACGCCCGCCTCGTGCTGGGCGACGCCCGCTTCAGCCGCGCGGCGGCCGGCACCCACGACGAACCCCGCCAGTCCGAAGGCCGCACCGACAGCGGGATCCTGGGCATGGACCCGCCCGACCACACCCGGCTGCGGTCCCTCGTCGCCAAGGCGTTCACCGTCCGGCAGGTCGAAAGGCTCCGCCCCCAGGTACGCGCGCTCACCGCCGAGCTGCTCGACGAACTGGAAGCGGCCGGGCCTCCCGTCGACCTCGTCGACCGCTACGCGCTGCCCATCCCCGTCGCCGTGATCTGCCGCCTGCTGGGCGTGCCGGTCGTGGACCGGCCGCGCTTCCGGGCATGGAGCGACGCCGCCCTGTCGACCAGCTCGCTGACGGCCGAGGAGTTCGACGCCAACCGCGAGGAACTGCGCTCGTACATGGCCGAACTCATCGGCCACCACCGCCGGGACCCGCAGGACGACCTGATGACGGCGCTCATCGAAGCCCGGGACGGCGACGGCGACCGGCTCTCCGAGCTGGAGCTCATCGACCTGTGCGTGGCGGTCCTGGTGGCCGGCCACGAAACGACGGCCTCCCAGATCCCGAACTTCGTCCTCACCCTGCTCGACCACCCGGACCAGCTCGCGCTGCTGCGGCAGAACCCCGCCCTGATCGCGACGGCGGTGGAGGAGCTGCTGCGGTTCGTGCCGCTGGGCAGCGGGGCCGGCCAGGCCCGGTACGCCACCGAGGACATCGAGGTCGGCGGTACCCTCGTCAAAGCCGGAGACCCGCTGCTGGTCGCGACCGGCGCCGCCAACCGCGACGCACTGCGCTTCACCGCCCCCGGTGTCCTCGACATCCGGCGCCCGGCCAACCAGCACCTCGGTTTCGGCCACGGCGTCCACCACTGCCTGGGGGCCCAGCTGGCCCGCATGGAACTCCAGGAGGCGCTGGGCGCGCTCCTCCTGCGCTTCCCCGGCCTCGAGGTCGTCGGCGACATCACGTGGAAGACCGAAATGCTGGTGCGCGGGCCGCGCGCCATGCCGATCGGGTGGTGAGCGCCGCGACGCGGGCGGTACGGCCGGGCCCCCCGGCGGGGCGAGAGGTCACGGGGCGGTTCGGGTGGGCCGGGCGGGCTCCGAGGACGGACACCGGCCGGCTGCGAAGGCTGCGCCGGCGAATGCCGCACCACCGACGGCGAACCAGGGGTTCCACAGCGCCAACGTCCACAACCGCTGCCCGGCGCTGAGGGAGGCGTCCACGTGCGTCGCGTCGGTCAGGAGCAGGACCTCGACGCCGACGGCGCGCACGAGGAGCAGCGCGGCCACCCCCCAGCTGGCCCACCTCACCAACTGCCCGCAACGCCCTCGGAGCCGCCGGCGGACCAGTACCCACCCCAGCAGGCCGCCCGCCAGGCACAGCGCCCCGACACCCCACAGGCCGGCGGCAACGAACCACAGCGGCCGCTCAGCGGCCAGTCTGCCTCCTGCCGAAACCCCGAGGCCGCGGCTGCCACCGAGCGCCCATTAGAAGTGGAGCCCCCCGAAGGAAGCCGCCCACAGGCAGGCGAGACACCCCCACACCCCCCGCGGATGCCTCCGCATACCCACGCCGCTCCCCCGGCAGCCGACCCGTTCGGCAGCGACTGTACCCACCCGCAACCCCACCGGCCCGCCGACGGATAATGGCTCGCCCCGGTCTGGTGTGGCCGTCGCTCGACGGCGGGCGGTGGCGCGGCCGACGGGCAGGCATCCCGTAGCGCATCAAGAGAGGGAAGGGTCATGACACTGAAGGAGGGTCAGCGGGTCGCGCTGGCCGTGGACATCGGGCTGGCCGACGCGGTCGTCATGGCCGAGGGGGCGGCGGCGGGGCCCGTCGCCGGCTTCCTGGCGCTGGCGGCCGGGACCGGGGGAACCGTCGACCGGGTGGTCGAGGAGCGGGATCCGGGCCGGGAAGTCCGCGAATACGAGCGGCTCAAGTCCCTCCTCGATTCCTTCGGCCACGACATGCCACCGGAGAGCAGGAGGCAACTGGAGGAAGAGGTCCGCTCCCTGGAGCCCGCGTGGGCCGCCCACCAGGAGCGGGGCGCGGGCGTGATGGTCCGGGTCCGCTTCGACAACGGCTTCGTCCTCGACGGCGCACGGGACGACCTCTTCACCTCCGCCTGACCGGCCCGGGCGGTGTGGCCGGTTCGTGGGCAAACGTTGAAGATCCTATGGATTTTCGCAGAACGCGTGTGGATGTCCCCGTCGTCCCACGCTTCTTGCCCCCGCCGAGGACGATGGGAGGATCGGCCTCGGCGAGGAGGAACGGATGAGGACACGTCACCTGCGCACCCTGCTGGTCTTCGGCGCTGCGGTACTGACCGCACTCGGCACCACGACGCCTGCTCAGGCGCTGCCGGCATGCCCGAGCAATGCCATCTGCTTGTGGAGGTTCCAGGACGGGACCGGTGACCTCTACGTGTGGCGGGGCGGCTATGTGGACCTGCCCGGCAAGTTCGTCGACCACGTCTACTCCTTCCGGGCCAACAGGACCGGCGCGTTCATCGACTGGGCGAAGGGCAAGGAGTGCCACTCGGTCCGCAAGGGCGACTACGGCAGCAACTACGGTTCGCGCTTCGGGTCAAAGATGGATGCGGTCGGTGACAACTGCTGACCCTGGGAGCTGCGCGGCTGGTGCGGTTACGCGCGGAGGACCTTGCCGAGCACTTCGCCGAACTGGGCCGGGTGCGTGGTGAGGCCGGTGTGGCCACCGGGAAAGTGACGGAGTTCCGTGCCGAGGCGCTCGGCCAGGAGAGCGGCCGGACGGTAGGGCAGCTCGCCGCGCGAATCGTCGCCGCAGGCCAGCACGAGCCGGTCCGACACGGCCTCCAGTCGCCCGGTATCCGGGACGTAGGACATGAAGCTCGGCACGATGCGCCCGACGAAGTACGGCAGGTTGGCCATCGTTCGCTCGGCCCGCGCCGCTGCCTGCGGCGGAAGCTCGATCCCGGCCTTCGGGCCGGTGGAGTCGCCGTCCTTCCTCAGACCGGCGGCGAACACGGCCATCGCCGGCATCAGCCCCTGGCTGCGCAAGGTCTCCTGGACACGCGCGATGAGCGCGCGGTGCCGTGGGGCGTCGGGCAGGACCTCCACCACCGGCGGCTCATGCGCCACGACACGTTCCACGCGTTCGGGGTGGGCGGTGAGGAGGTGCAGGGCGACGATGGCACCCGAGCTGGCGCCGAACACCCGGGCGGGCTCGCCGGGGGACAGCAGGTCCAGCACGCGGAACGCGTCGTCGGCGTGCTGGTCCACCCGCTGCTCGGCCTCGGTGTCGTCCAACGTGCTCCGGGACATGCCGCGCGGGTCGTAGGTCGCGACGGTGTACTCGGCGGCCAGGTCGTCGGCCATGCCGTCGAAGGAGGCGGCGTCGCCCGCCCCGCCGGGAATCAGCAGCAACAGCGGCCCCTGGCCGCGGACTTCGTAGTGCAGGGTCGCGCCGTGCACGCGCAGGGTGCCGCTGGTCGGGTCGGTCATCAGGAGTCTCCTTCTCGGGACGGGGGCCAGTGCTCCAGGAGCGTGTGTAGGGCGTCGAGCGCGCGGAGCCAGGAGTGCTGCGGCGACCGCTCGTGCGCGAATCCGCCCGCCGCCTCCAACGCGACGAACCCGTGGAACGTGCTGCGCAGCAGCCGGACCGCGTCGGTCAGGTCCGGCTCGGCCAGTCCGTAGCCGCGCAGCATGCCGTAGGTCAGCTCGACCGCCCGCCGCGGACCGGGTGCCTTCGCGGCCAGCTCGGGGTCGATCCGGATCGGGATCTGGGTGGCCGTGTAGCGGCCCGGGTGCGAACGGGCGTACTCCCGCCACGTGTTGGCATACGCGACCAGTGCCTCCTTGCCGGCCCGTCCGGCGGTCGCCTCCGCGAGCCGCATGGTCTTCTCGTCCGCCGCGAGCAGCGCGATCCGTCCCCGCAGATCCTCCAGGCCGCGCACGTGCGTGTAGAGGCTCGCGTCCTTCACGCCGAGCCGGCGTGCCACCTGCGACATGGTCACCTGATCAAGCCCGACGTCGTCCGCCAGCTCCGCGCCGGCGATCGTCACCCGCTCCGCCGTCAACCCTGCGCGCGCCATGCACCCTCCCGTTTTCCTAGGGGTCCTAGGTTTAACCTAGGGCCCCTAGGAAGAGCAACCGAATAAGGCCCCGCCACAGGTCGCGTCACGTCACGCCGGACTCGTCCGCACGTCCCAGTCCGACACGCTGCGCGCGGTTGCGGCCGCGGCCGGCACCGAACAGCATGATCAGGACCGGGATCGGTGAGGGCGAACGGAGGAGGAAGCTGCCATGGCCAAGGACGACAAGCTCGGCCCCGGCGACAAGGTCTCCTGGAGCAGCCACGGGAAGACCGTGTCCGGGGAAGTCAAGAAGAAGATCGCCAAGCGTACGAAGGCGGCAGGCCGCATCGTCGACGCCTCGAAGGACGAGCCGCAGTACGAGGTGGAAAGCGGCAAGTCCGGCCGCAGGGCCGTCCACAAGCCGCAGTCGCTGCGCAAGCGCGGCAAGGACGGCTGATCGGCGCGAGCGACGCGGACCGCCGCCCGGGCGTCACGCGCACAGGCCGCCGGCCCGGCGGACTTCGCCGGGCCGGCGGCCTGTGCGGACGGCGGGAACGTACGTCCCGATCAGGAGACCTGCACCGCGACCCCGGCCTCGGCGTCGGCGTCGGGGTGGGGGATGCGGTGCAGCCCCCTGCGGTCGTAGAGGCGGGTGACGGCGAAGCCGAAGACCAGCGCGGCGACGAGGGCGACCCCCATCGAGGCCCACGCCCGCGTCAGGCCCGCGTCGGCCTGCGCCCCGTAGTACAGCAGCGAGCGCAGGCCCTCGGTGATCTGGCGCAGCGGCTCGAACTCGGCCAGCGCGCGGAAGAAGCCGGGCAGCGCCTGGACCGGCACGGTGGCGCCGGAGGAGGGGACGGCCATCGCGACGAAGACGATCGTGGCCAGCAGCATGCCGGGGGTGCCGAAGGCCGCGAACAGGGCCAGGCTGCCGACGCCGACGACCGCGATGGTGGAGACCGAGTACAGCCACAGCAGGCCGAGGTGGGAGGCGTCCATGTCGAGGATGCCGACCGTGGCGACCTCGACCAGGGTGCCCATGACCAGTGACAGGCCGAGCATCAGCGCCATGCCGATGGCCAGGGTACGGACGCGACTGGTGTGCTGGACGGGTTCACGCTTGCGGAACGGGCCGAAATCGGTGTGCAGGTAGCCGAGCGCGGTATCGACCTGGGAGTTCACGACGTTGGCGCCGAGCATGCCGCAGACGACCAGGACCAGTGCGTAGTAGAAGGCGCTCAGGCCCATGGCGCTGCGGGAGCCGAGGGGGTGGCCGTCCGCGACGTTCACGGTCACCGGGTCGGCCAGCTTGAGCTGCGCGGCCGTCGGCAGCGGGGCCTTCTGGGCTGCGGCCTGCTTGAGGAGTTCCTGGCCGAGCTGGGCGGAGGCCGCGTGGGCGGCCTTCTGGGCGGCCTGGGAGGACATGGAGGAGCCGATGCTGCCGGCGGCCTGGTTCGTCAGCACGGTCAGGGTCGGCGGGACGGCCTTGTCCTGGGTGGCGGGCTGGGGCGCGCCGAGCGCGGTCACCGTGGCCGAGAAGTCCTTGGGTATGACGAGGGCGCCGAAGACCTTGCCCCGGCCCAGCCGCTTGTCGGCTTCCTCACGGCTGACGACCTGCCAGTCGATGCTCTTGTCGGCCCCGGCGGCCTTCTGTATCCCCGAGACGATCTGCCGGCCCATGTTGACGCGGTGGCCGTTGACGTCGGCGCCGCTGTCCGCGTTGACGAGGGCCACGGGCAGGTCGCGCAGGTTGCCCCTGGGGTTGACGTTGCCGCCCACGTAGAGCAGGGCGAACAACATCGAGACCACTGCGGCGATCAGTCCCGTTCCGATCCACAGCTGTGGGCGGCGGAGCACGGAGGGGGGAGTGGGGTGAGGCATCGATTCTCCGGTGCGAGGCGGTGCGGTGCGGTGTGGTGCGTGCGGTGTGTGTGGTGTGTGTGGTGTGACGCGTGAGGCGTGTGTGAAACGTGTGGGACGAGTGATGGCCCCTGGCTGGATACTCAAGGTATCTAGCTACTGGATATTGGCAGTATCTTGTAGTGGTGTCCAATCGCCGGTCACCGATACCGGACCGCATGACCAGCAGGGAAGCCGCATGAAGATCTCGGAGCTCAGCCGGCGGACGGGCGTGCCGGTCGCCAGCATCAAGTACTTCCTGCGACAAGGCCTGTTGCCCGCGGGCCGGGCGACCGCCGCCACGCTGGCCGAGTACGGCGAGGAGCACGTGCAGCGGCTGCGGTTGATCAAGGCACTGACCAAGCTCGGCGGCCTGTCCATCGCCGCCACCCGCGACGTGCTCGGCGCCGTCGACCAGGCCGACAGCTCCGAGGGCGCCCTCGGAGCGATCAGCTACGCCCTTCCGGTGCCGGTGGCGGCCCAGCGCGCCACCGCCCCCGAGGAGGAAGCCGAGGCCGACGCGACCGCCGGGGCCGAGGTGGCGGAGCTGCTGGCGGACCTCGACTGGCAGGCGCCCGACACCTCACCGCACGTGCAGGGCCTGACGGCGGCACTGAAAGAACTGCGGCGGCTGGACGCCCAGTACGCCCCGGACGAGCTCGCCGCCTACGCGAGGCTGGCCGAGTCGGTGGCCCGGCTGGACCTGGAGCGGGCGGCCGGTGTCGACGACCCGGTGGCCCTGGCCGAGCGGGCGGTCATCGTCTTCGCGATCTGCGCCCCGGTGTTCGAGCTGCTACGGCGCCTCGCCCAGGAGAACCAGGTCCGCCGCCGGGTCGCGGACGACGGCGCCGGGGCCGCACCGGCCCCGTAGCCCCCTGGCGCCCGTCCCCCCCAGCCCACCGTCCGTGGGCGGAGCCCGGTCCCGGCCGTCGAGGAAATGGATCACGGCGGCGCGCAGTTGTACCGGGCATGCTTCCTGATCCCGTGCGGACCGACCTGGTGCACCCCCTTCTGGCCGACCGGTTCAGCCCCTACGCGTTCGACCCGTCCGGCCGCGTGGACGACGACGCCCTCCACGCGCTGCTCGAAGCCGCCCGCTGGGCTCCCTCCGCCGGGAACGCGCAACCGTGGGGCTTCCTCCCCGCCCGCCCCGGCGAACCGGACCACGCACGGGTGCTGCCGCACCTCGCGCCCAGTTCCTTGCGGTGGGCGAAGGACGCAGGCCTGCTCGTCGTCGCGCTGACCCGCCGCTACGTGGACGACTCGCCGCTCCTCTACTCCGAGTTCGCCGACTACGACCTTGGGCAGGCCGTCGCCCACCTCACCGTCCAGGCCCAGGCGTTGGGGCTGGCCACCCATCAGTTCCGGGCCTTCGACCTCGAAGCCCTCACCGAGGAGCTGCGGCCCAACCCCGGTTGGGCGATCGTTTCCATGATCGCCGTGGGGAAGGCGGCCGACGAGCCCTCAGTGGTGAGGCAGCGGCGCAGCGCCGACGACCTCCGGACCGCGCCCTGGTCGACGCCGGCGCAGTGACCCACGCGCCCCCGCCGCCGCGGGGCGGTGTGTCAGATGCCGATGTTGGCCAGCGCCACGCCGATGCTGCGCAGGGTCCCGGCCACCTTGGGATGGCCGGCTTCGAAGCGTTCCGCCGCACGCGTCACCCCACCGGTGAGACCGGAGTGGGAGGCGGCGTCACCGGTCCGGAGCCGGTCTTCGATCCTGTCGATCAGCGCGTGTATGTCGTCGCGCTCCCGCAGCGTAAGGGCCGGCTGCTCTTCGAGCTGCTTGCGCAGCGACCGGAGTTGGTCGCGCAGGTCCTGCACGGACATGGGGTCCTCCCTCGTTCGACGTCCAAGGCCCGGTCCCGGCCGCGGGATCCTCCGCGACGCGGACCGACAGGGACTCCACTGCCCGGACTCCGGCGGAACGATCAGCAAACGGGGAGGTTTGAAAGTGCGCTCTCGGTGCAGACGATCGTTGACAACAGCCTTATACATCGAGGTAGGAGACGGATCATGGGCATTCTCGCTTGGATTCTCATAGGGCTGCTCGCGGGCCTCATCGCCAAGGCGATCATGCCGGGCAAGGACCCTGGCGGCATCATCATCACCATGCTCATCGGTATCGCGGGCGGTCTGCTCGGCGGCTGGCTCGGCAAGGTGATCTTCGGCGTCGACTCCATCGACGGCTTCTTCGACCTGTCCACCTGGGTCGCCGCCATCGTCGGTTCCGTCATCCTCCTGGCCGTCTACCGGCTGGTCACCGGTAACCGGCACCACCACAGCCACGCCTGAGTCACGTACGGCACCGCACTTCATACGGAAACGGCTCCCCTTCCCCCGAAGGCGGAGCCGTTTCGTTTCCCCGCGGACCCGCATCCGCTACCGGCCGCCCTCCCCACCGCCACCGCCGGGCCCGCTGCGCTCGGCGGAGACGCCCGCGAGGGCGTGCAGGCTGCGCTCCGCCAGGATCAGGGACCGCTCGCGGACGCAGTCGGCGTGCACGACGACCTCGCCGGGATCGAGGCAGTCGATCGCGCTCTGAACGGCCGCCAGCGCGGGCTCGTACTGCCGCAGCCTGCGCAGCGCCCCCGCCTTGCGGAACAGGGCTTCCGGCCCCAGCAGGCCTCCGGAGAAGGCGGAGGCCTCCAGCAGGTCCAGCATCAGCGACGCCTGACGGGGGAGGTTCTCCCCGAGCCACAGCCCGTGCAGCAACGCGTGGACCACCTTGTCCTCGTCACCCGCCCGGGCCACCACCGCTTCCATCAGCGCCAGCCCCTCCGTCCGCGAGCGCCCGAGCAGGGCGAAGGCACGCAGGGAATCGGTGTACGGGTCCGTGCGGTCACGGCCGGCCGGCAGTGCGTCGAAGAACTCCTCGATGGCCACGCAGCGGAAGTCGTACCGCAGCGTCGTCAGGAAGCAGTGCCACAGACCCCGCCCCAGCGCGGTGTCCGGATCCAGCGTGGTCACGTAGGCCTCGTCCAGGAACAGCAGGGCGCTGAACCCCTCGGCCCGCGCCCGCCACGCGAGATCGCCCGTCACACGGGCGGACTCGCGCCAGGTCGCCGCTCCCCGCGCGAGCCATGCCGCGGCCTCCCGCGTCCAGTCCCGCCCCGAGCCGATCTCCTCCGTCACCCGGGCGCGCACCATCACCCAGCCACGCTCGCGCAGCCCCTCCTCTCCCTCCACCAAGGCGTGCTCCACGGCATCTGCCGCCCTCGGCAGTCGCCACAGCCCGCCGGCCGCCCGTTCCGAGGCCGCCGTCCACCTCGGGGGCAGCGCGCGGATCGCCGCCTTCGCCGCTTCGAGTCCCGGATGTCGGTCCACGTCCACCAGTCACCTTCCCGACCTGCCCGACCACGTCGCATCCACCACGGTGATACCCGAGTCGTGGATCAGGTCGGGTGACGGCGCGCAGGGAGACCCTCCGGACGCCGCGGGTCCGCCCGTGCGGGTGCGGCGTCCGGGGTGGTGGCGGCGCTGCTCGCGACGGGCCGGATTGTGGGAGGGTTGAAGGGATCGACCAGCCCGGTTCTGTCGGCCAGCCCCCGCCGACCGCCGGCCCTCCACGCCCGGAGTGATCTGCCCACTCGGGGCGCCGGCATGGATGCCACCGCCCCCCCACCGCCCCCTTACCTCTCCGTCGGAACACCGGGTGAGCCGGATGCCCGCGGCTCCTCAGGCGCCGAGCCGCGTCACCGCGGCCTGCAGCACGGAGGCCAGCACCTCGGGATCGGCCTTTTGCGGCGGGCTGAGGGCAGACATCGCGTCCAGGTCCCGTGTGGAGGCGACTTCCAGGGCGCCCTCGTACGCGGGCTCCTGCAATCGGGCGGCCGGCACGACCTCCACCCGGCCCTGGATCACGATGAGAACCCGCTCCTCGCCCGCGTGCTCCAGCAAGGCCCGGACGTGATCGGGCGTGACCGTGGTGGACTGCGACCCGGGCGGTTTTCCGGGACCTGCGGCATGCGATACGCCGTCTGCCATGGCGTCCTCCTGCTACCTCACCCGGCCCCTGCCCAGGCACCGAGCGGTTACTCATACCGCCGGTGCGACGCCGGTGCCCCTCAGACCCGAAGCCGCTCGGCGAACCTCCGCGCGGCGGCCAGGTCGCCGGCGTGCGGGCGCTGCTTGTTGAGCCCACCGATCAGCTTGAACGGCGCCCAGGTGTCGAACGCCCGGCACGAGAAGCTCCCGTCGACCGTGAACCCCTTGCCTTCGAGGAGCCGGATCACGGGGCGGGTGAACGGCGCCGGCGGGATCTCCGGCAGCCCACTGGTGGCGAACACGAACGCCCGGCCCCGCCCGGGGGGAAGGGCCCTGACGAAATCGGTCAGCCGGGGGTGCAGCCTGCCGTAGAAGACGCCCGAGCCGAAGCCCACGAGGTCCGCGCCGGCCAGCGCCGTCAGATCGGCCTCCTCGGGGGGCACGACGTCGGCCCCGCCCAGCGCCTGGGCCATGACGTCGGCGACACGACGCGTGTTGCCGTGCATCACGGAGGCGCACACGATGACGGTCTTCATGGTGCTGATCCCTTCTCTCGCTCCTGCAGCGAGGACAGCGCAGCACCGCCGGATGTGACACCCCCGGTGGCGACGGGCCGCCACCTCGTACCGGTACGGCGACCGGTACGGGCCCACAGCGCTTCTCCGCGGCCGTCCCGGACGGGGGTCAGGCGTCCACGGGCCGCCAGGCCGGTCCGTCGCCGTCGCGCTCGACGCGTCCGAACACCACGTCGGCGAAGTGGACGCCGAAGCCGATCGTGCCGGGCTTCGCCAGCTCGGCGACGAGGCGACGGCGGTGGTCGGCGGTCCGGGCGCCGTCGTGGTCGAAGGCCGCGGACCATTCGGGGTGGTCGATCTGGACCGGGGAGTGCGCGGCGTCGCCGAAGGCGATCAGACGCCGCCCGCCCCCGGTGATGACGTACTCGGCATGCCCGTGGGTGTGACCGGGGGTGATCCGGACACGTACGCCGGGGAAGACCTCCTGCCCGTCCGCGATGGTGCGCACGCGCGGTGCGAGAGCGGCGACCTGCTCGCTCATGCCCCCCTCCTCCAGGACGTCTCGCCGCTCCCACTCCGGCCCGGAGATCAGGTAGTCGGCGTGGCCGAACGCGAGCCGGTCCGTGCCGGGGGAGGGGAGGCAGGCCCAGCCGAGGTGGTCCGGGTGGAGGTGGGTGAAGGCCACCGCTTCGATGTCCTCGGGGCGGCGGCCGAGGTCGCCCAGGCCCTGCGGGAGCGCGCCTCCGCGGATCACGGAAAGGGGGCCGTCCGGAGCCTCGAACGTCTGCGGGCCGATGCCGGCGTCGATCAGCAGCGCGCGATCGCCGTGCTCCACCAGCAGGGCGCCGACGCTCCCCACGAGGTGGCCGGTGGCGTCCACGTACTCCGGGTGTGCGGCCCACACCTCGTCGGTGGTGTCCTGGAGCAGTTCCAGGGGCCGGAAGCGCACGTCGCCATCCGGAACGTACGAAACCTTCGTGTCGCCGAGCCGTATCGACCGGATCCCCGCCGGCCTGCGCAGGCGTTCGTCGCGCTGCACCGTCAAGTCGCCCATGAAATACCTCCTGTGATCGGTCATCAGACGGCCGCCGCCCCCCGGCGGCGACGAGGCCAACCATAAACATCAAGCTCGAATCATTCAAGCTGTAAATGTTTTGCCTTGATGGACTTGCTAGGGTGGAGGCATGACGACGCCCCCCGACTCCCAGGCCATCGCCGAGCGCCAGCTGTGCGGTCTGGTGAACGGGCTGGCGCAGCGGATCGGCGAGCACGTACGGGAGCGCGCGGCCACCCTGGGCCTCACCGCGCCCCAGGCGACCGCGCTGCGCGAGATGAGCGGGCCGATGACCATGCGGGAGCTCGCCGAACGGATGAGCTGCGAGCCCTCCAACACCACGTTCGTCGTCGACAAGCTGGAGAAGCAGAACCTGGTCGAGCGCCACCCGCACCCCACCGACCGGCGTGCCAAGCACCTCGTCCTCACCGCAGAAGGCGCCGCACTGCGCCGGCGCCTCCTCGACCTCCTCGCCGTGGACAGTCCGCTGTCCGGCCTCACCCCGCAGGAGCAGCGGGTTCTCCACGGACTGCTGGAGCAGGCCGTCACCCACCCCTGAGCGCTGAGCGCGTGCGGGAACGGCGTTGCGGCGGCGCCGCATCGAACCGCGCCGCCGCCGGTGGGCGCCGCCGTCAGCCGCCCACGTAGACGTCCTCCACGTAGCGGCCGTCCGCGATCAGCCCCCGGAGCCATTCCGCAGCCGTCGACTCGTCCTTCCCGCTGAACCGGACGTACAGCCGGCGGAACGCCTCGCGGACGCCCGGGGCCATGCGGGAGCCGTCTCCGCACACGTGGATGCGGGCGCCCGCTTCCGTCAGCCGCCAGACCTCCTCGCCCTCCGCCTCGATCCGGTGCTGCACGAAACGGACCCGGCCCTCGGGCGCCAGCGAGAAGGCGGGGCGCATCGACACCGCCCCCTCGCGGTCGGCGTCCTCCAGCTCCGCCCGGTGGAGATAGTCCACATCCGGGTGGTCACAGCCGAAGTAGCACAGCGCGGGCGCCAGTTCGGCTCCCGACGCACGCAGCGCGCGGCGGTCGGCGATCGCCCCGCGGAACGGCGCGAGGCCGGTACCCGCGCCGATCATGATGACCGGCGTCCGCTCGTCGTGCGGGATGCGGAAGGCCTCCCGGCACGGCTGTACCCGGGCGAGGACCGTGTCGCCGGGACGCACCCGGTGCAGGTACGAAGAGCCCACTCCGCGGAACACGCCGCCCCGGCCCGAGCGGTGGGGCGCTTCCAGGAGCGAGATCATCAGGTCGGCCCGCCCCGGACCGGCCGAAGGGGACGAGGAGATGGAGTAGTGGCGGGGCCGCATGGGCTCCAGCAGCTCCAGGAGCACGGGCCACGGCAGGCGGCCCTGGAGCGCCGGGTGCTCCTCGATCAGGTCCACGAGGCTGCCCGGGCATGCTCCGTCGCCGGCCGTCCCTGCCGCGAGCCGTTCCAGTGCCGCCTTCTCCGGCGGGCACGGGTTGTGCGCCGCGAGGACGGCCGCCTGCTCGGCCGTCACCGGGGTCTGGAGCTCCACGTACCGGGTGAGCAGTTCCCGCACGGCGAGGGGCCGGTCGACCGGAAGGGTGGTCCGGCCGGGGCGGCGGGTCCGGATGTCCAGCACCGTGTCCAGGTCGGCTCCCAGGATCCTGGCGGCCCGCTCCACCTGGGCCGGGTCGTTGGCCGGGAGGACGGCGAGGTGGTCGGCGGTACGGTAGCCGACCCCTTCGGGAAGCCTGAGGCGCAGGAAACGCTTCGACCTGCCGGCCGGGTGGCCGAGGTCGGCGAGGTCCCCGGTGTGCGTCACCGTCATCGGCCGCAGATCGTGCCGCCGGGCCAGCGCGTCGAGCGGCTCACCCGTGATCTCGGCGACCTCGTACACCGGGACGTGCGACTCCTGCGACCGGGAGGGGGCCACGGACGCCGGGTCGCCGTAGCACTCCAGCAGCGTACGGCGCAGGGCGGCGGTGAAGCCGCGCACCGCCCCCGCGAGGTCCCCGGAGGCGTCCGCCTCGCCACGGTCCATCAGCCGCGCCGCTCCCGCCGAGGCGAGGCGGCCGTCGATGAGCGTGGGCACCTGCTGGTAGGTGGCGGCCCAGTTGCGGTCCCCGACGCCCAGGACGGCGTACCGCACGCCCTCGGCGGCACCGGGGGCCGCCTGCGCCAGCCAGGAGACGAATCCCGCAGCGTCGTCGGTGGGCTGTCCGTTGTACGACGCGGCGACGACGACCAGCGGCCCGTCCGTGGGCAGCCCGCCGTCACGGTGGTCGTCGAGCGGCGCGACACGGGTCTCGAAGCCCAGCTCCCCGGCCATCGCGGCCAGGTCCTGCGCGTACGAGCGGCAGGTGCCGAAGTTGGACCCGTGCAGCAGCGTCAGCCTCGTACCGGGAACGGCCCGGGTGGGGGACGCGCCCGCTGCCGGGGTCTGCGTGTCCTCCCGCCGGCCGGCCGCCATGACCGCCCCGAGGGCCGCACGGTTGCGGGCGCGGTCGGCCGGGGTGCGCCGGCCCAACGCCATCGTGAACCCCTCGGGCTTGAGCGTGAGCGTCTCCTTGATGCGCAGCTCGTAGCGCGCGTGGTCGACGAGCCGGTAGCGGTGCACGAGCATGCCCAGCAGCATCGTCGCCTCGTGGAGGGCGAACTGCCGTCCGATACAGGCGCGTTCCCCGGTCCCGAACGGCTTGTACGCGTGCGGGGAACGGGCCGCCTCGGCCTCGGGGGCGAACCGGTCCGGGTCGAACTCCTCCACGTTGTCGCCCCACAACGGGTCGCGGTGCAGCATCGGCGTCAGCACCAGCATCCGCTGCCCCGCCTTCACCGGGTAGCGGCCCCCGATCACGGTGTCGGCGCGCGCCTCGCGTGCGAACGCGGCGGCGGTCGGCCACAGCCGCAGTGCCTCGCCCAGCACCTGGCGTACGTAGCGCAGTCTGCCGACGTCCTCGAAGGAGGGCTCCGGGTCCGGGTCGTCGCCCCACAACGCGTCCGTCTCCGCCTGGGCCAGGTGCAGCACCGCCGGGTTCTTCAGCAGGTAGTACAGCGCGAACGAGAGCGCGCCCGATGTGGTCTCGTGGCCCGCGATCAGGAAGGTGATCACCTGGTTCCTGATGTTCGCCCCGTCGAGCACCTCGCCGGACCGGGGATGGGGGGAGCCCAGCATCAGGCCCAGAAGATCGTCGGTCGAAGTGTCCCCCGAGGCCTTGCGCTGCTCGATCACCTCGTCCACGACCCGGGCCAGGTAGGCGGCGTCCGCCGCGAACGCCTCGTCCTCGGCCGTGTGGTCCGCGCCGGGCACCCGGCCGAGTCTGGCCTGGCTGTGGGCGAGGGCCCGGACGAGCGCCTGGACGAACGGGTGCGCCTGCTCACGCTCGAAGGACGCGAAGTCGTAGCCGAACCCGGACAGGCCGATGGTGTCCAGGGTCATGCGGGTCATGTCCTCGGCGACGTCGACCGGGGCCGACACGGCGGCGTCCCCGGCGAACCGCGCGTCCCAGGAGCCGATGAGCCGCCTGGCCACCCGCAGCATGTGCGGGTGGTAGGTGCGCATCGAGGTGAGGGCGAAGGCCGGGAGCAGGATGTCGTGCGCCTTGGCCCAGTTGGGCTCGTCGTTGTACGCGGTGAACAGCCCGTCGGCGGCGACCTCGCGCACGTTCTCCAGCGCCGGGCCGATGCCCTTGACGAAGCGCTGCTCGTCGGAGAGTTCCTCCACCAGCGCCGCCGCGCTCACGAACACGGTCTCCCGGTCGTGGAAGCGCTGGACGAAGACCGGCCCGAGCCGGCGCGCGTGGCCCATGGCGCTCTGCAGCGGGGTGCTCGTCATCCCCGATTCGCTCACGTCGACGACCGGCAGGTGCGGAGCGTGCGGAGCGGCGTCGTCAAGGGGTCCGGTGCCGGTGGTGTGCGGTTCACTCATGGCGTCTGCCTCTTCTGGTCACGTCATTGCCTGGACCTGTGCACCCGCCCACTGGCCGGGTGCCGTCTCGTGTCCACGGTGACGCGGCCGCCGGGGCGGACCCGCACGAGAACTACCTATTCTTGTAGTGGTGTTTTCCGTGCCGGGCCTTGATCGGGGGCAGTTGGCCGTGACAGAGGGAGAGTGCGTGACGCAGCCGTCACCACAGGTGTTGAGCGAGGCGGCCGCGGCCTGGCGGTCACGGTTCGTCAGCCTGTTCGACCGGGCACCCGTGGCCTTGGCCATCAGCGACGCCTACGGTCTGATCCTCGGCGCGAACCCCGCGTTCGCCTCCGCATGGCAGCTCCAGCCGGGAAAACTGGAAGGCCGCCGGCTCCTCGACATCCTCACTCCGACCAACGACCGGCAGCTGCGCAGACTGGACGAGGCCCTGCGCTCGCGCCGCAGGTCCCGCTACCCGGTCGAGGTGAGCTGGCAGGCCCGGGGAACCGCCCGCCACGGCCGGGTCACCGTCGAACCGGTCTCCGACCCCCAGGACGACGTCCCCCGCCTGTTGGTCTCACTGACCGAGGAGCCCGGCGGAGCCCGGCCCGAGCGGTCGCCGCAGGACGCGGCCAACGGCCTGAGCGCACAGGAGGCACGCATCCTGCCGCTCGCCGCGGCGGGGGCGTCGGGATCGGCCATCGCCCGCAAGGTGGGCCTCACCGTCGACGGCGTCAACTACCACCTGACCCGCCTGTGCAGACGGCTCGACGTACCCAACCGCCCCGCCCTGATCGCCCGCGCCTACGTCCTGGGTCTCCTGGACCCCACGGCGTGGCCCCCGCGCGCGACGATGCCGACGGGCACGACGGACCGTCGGTGAGGCGTCGGTGACCCGTCGGCGGCGTGTCGGTGGCGTCTGGAACCGTGGACGGGAGAGCTGCCCGCGGGGCAGCCGCACAACCGCGAGGGAGTCCCGCCGTGTCGTCCACGTCCTCCACCCAGCCCTGGGACGTCCATCGCCCACCGCCCGCCCACGGCAAGGTCTTCCTGGTCACGGGCGGCAACGCCGGCATCGGGTACTTCATCGCGGAGCAGCTGTCCGCCGGCGGAGCCACCGTCGTGCTGGGCAGCCGGAACCCGGCGAAGGCGGAGGCCGCCACGGCCTCGATCCGCGCGCGGGTCCCCGGCGCGCGGGTGCGGACCGTACGGCTCGACCTCGCCGACCTCCCGTCGCTGCGGACAGCGGTGGAAGCACTGGGCGCCGAACGCCTCGACGCGGTGGTCCACAACGCCGGTGTCGCGCTCGACGACCCGCCGCGCAGACAGACCGCTGGGGGGCACGAGCTCATGTTCGCCACGAACCACCTCGGGCACTTCGCGCTGACGCACTGGCTGATGCCCCTGCTGTCGGCCGCACCCGCGGCCCGCGTCGTGACGGTGGGCAGCTTCGCGGCGAAGACCGAGCGGCTCGACCTGGACGACCTGCAGTCCCGGAAGGACTACCAGCCCAAACGCACCTACGGACGCTCCAAGCTGGCACAGATGTACTTCGGCCTCGAACTCGACCGCCGCCTGCGCGCCGTCGGGAGCCGGGTGGCGAGCGTCGTGGTCCACCCCGGCGGCGCGCTGGACTCCCTGACCCCGTCACGGCCGCCCGTCCACGTGCGGACCCCCGGCGCACGGCTGCGCGGGGCGCCGGCCGGCCTCCTCGTCCAGGGCAAGGACGCCGGCGCCTGGTCCGCCGTCCGGGCGGTGCTCGACCCGGACGTGCGCGGCGGACAGCTGTGGGGCCCCCGCGTGTTCGGCCTGCGCGGCCGGCCCCGGCGCGAGCCGGTGTGGACCCACCTCGCCGACACCTCCGCCGCGGCAGGACTGTGGGAGGCGAGCCGTGACCTGACCGGCGTCGACCCCGCCCGCCTTCCCTGAAGCGCGCACCAGCCCTCCGGTCCCTGCCGCGCCTCAGGCCCCGGGGGTGCGGCCCTTGGGCTGGCGGGGTTCGGGGGAGTCGGGCGCCGGGGGAACGGGAAGGTCCGCGGGCGCGCCCGTGGTCAGCCCGACCGGGGTGCCGTGGTGCATCACGGTGAGGGGCCCGCCGGACAGGAGCGTGTAGCGGGCCGTCGCCTGGCCGATGTCGACGCGGATCCGGCGCTCCCTGACGCGGACGTTGAAGGCCAGCCGGGTCAGCGAGGTCGGCAGGCGCGGGGCGAAGCGCACGGGCGCCTGCGGTTCCTCGGCTTGTGGACTCCCGGTCTGCTGGTCCCGAAGGCGCGCGGCGGGGGCCGGACGGGTGCGGCGCAATCCGCCGAGGCCCTGTACCAGGGCGATCCAGGTGCCGGCGAGCGAAGCCATGTGGAGGCCGTCGCGCGTGTTGTGTTCGAGGTCGTCCAGGTCCATCAGCGCCGCCTCGCGGGTGTACGCCCAGGCGAGGCGCAGGTGGCCGGTCTCGGCGGCGAGGACGGCCTGGCAGCAGGCGGAGAGGGAGGAGTCCCGGACCGTCAGCGGCTCGTAGTACGCGAAGTTGCGGACCTTCTCCTCCGCGGTGAACTCGTCCGGGCACGTGAACATGGCCAGGACCAGGTCCGCCTGCTTGACGACCTGCTTGCGGTACAGGTCGAAGTACGGGAAGTGCAGCAGCAGCGGGTACTGGTCCTCGGAGGTGCGGTCGAAGTCCCAGGGTTCCTGGTCGGTGAAGCCGTCGGCCTGCTCGTGCACCTGGAGCCGCTGGTTGTAGGGGATGGCCATCTGCGCGGCCGTGTTGCGCCAGTCCGCGATCTCCTCGGCGTCGACGCCGAGGTCCGGTGCCCGGTCCGGGTGGCGCGCGACGGCGTCGGCCGCGGCGAGCAGGTTCCGCCGGGCCATGGCGTTGGTGTAGAGGTTGTCCCGGGCGACGGCGCTGTACTCGTCGGGGCCGGTGACCCCGTCGATGTGGAAGACGCCGTCGGAGTCGAAGTGGCCGAGCGAGCGCCAGAGCCGTGCGGTGTGCACCAGCAGGTCGAGTCCGGGGCCGCGGTAGAAATCCCGGTCCTCGGTGGCGAACACGTACCGCTCGACGGCCGCGGCGATGTCGGCGTTGACGTGGAAGGCGACGGTCCCGGCGGGCCAGTAGCCGGAGCATTCGGCGCCGTTGATCGTGCGCCAGGGGAAGGCGGCCCCGCCGAGTCCGAGCTGGCCGGCGCGTTCGAGGGCGCGGGGGAGGGTGGAGTGCCGCCACGCGAGGGCGGAGGCGACGGTGTACGGCGCGGTGTGCGTGAGCACGGGCAGGACGAAGGACTCGGTGTCCCAGAAGGCGTGGCCGTCGTAGCCGGTGCCCGTGAGGCCCTTGGCCGGGATGGCGCGGCGTTCGTTGCGCGCGGCGGCCTGGTAGAGGTGGAAGAGGGCGAACCGGACGGCCTGCTGGACCTCTTCGTCGCCCTCCACCTCCACGTCGGCACAGTCCCAGAACTCGTCCAGGCAGGCCCGCTGTGCGTCGAGCAGTCCCTGCCAGCCGGTGGTCCGCGCCCCCGCCAGCCCGCCCTCCACCTGGTCCCGCACGGCGGGCAGGGACCGCTGCGCCGACCAGCCGTAGGTCACGAACTTGACGAGCCCGAGCCGTTGCCCGGGTTCCAGGGTGGCGGTGACGGTCAGGCGGGCGACGTCCGGTTCGCTCTCCGCGGCCCACGCGGTGCCGGCGGGGCCTTCCACGATGTGGTCGGCCGCCACCGCGACGCGCTGCCCGCTGGTGGCCGTGCAGTGGACGAGGCGCAGCCGGGTGCCGTGCGCGTAGTGCTCCTCGGGCAGCAGCGGGGACTCGATGGCGGCGGCCATGCGGGGGTCGCCGGAGGCGGTGGGCAGCTGCTCGTTGGCGACGAGCTCGGACTGCACGGCGATGGTGGCCGGGCCGTTGACGGCCTCGACGGTGTACGAGATCGCCGCGACGGCCCGCTGTGCGAGGGAGACGATGCGGTGGGAGGTCAGGCGCACCGTTCGCCCGGAGGGCGTGGTCCACTCCACGGACCGGCTCAGGACGCCGCTGCGGTAGTCCAGGACGCGTTCGTGCGAGACCAGTTCCCCGTAGCGCAGATCGAAGGGGTGGTCGTCGACGAGCAGCCGGATGATCTTGCCGTCGGTGACGTTGATGGTCGTCTGCCCCGACTCCGGATACCCGTACCCGGCCTCGGCGTAGGGCAACGGGTGGGTCTCGTACACGCCGTTGAGGTAGCAGCCCGGCAGGCCGTGCGGCTCGCCCTCGTCCAGGTTTCCGCGCCAGCCGAGGAGGCCGTTGGAGAGGGCGAACACGGATTCGCTCTGCGCGAGGACGTCGAGGTCGAGGGCGGTCTCCCTCAGCTGCCAGGGCTCGGTCGCGAAGTTCTCATGAGTGATCATCAGCGGTCCAGCAGCTCGGCGAGGTCGGTGACCACGACGTCGGCCCCGTGCGCGCGCAGTTCGGCTGCCTGGCCGGTGCGGTCGACGCCGACGACGAAACCGAAGCCGCCCGCCTTGCCGGCGGCCACCCCGGCCAGCGCGTCCTCGAACACCGCGGCATCGCGCGGGTCCGTACCGAAGAGGCGCGCGGCCGCCAGGTAGCTGTCGGGGGCGGGCTTGCCGCGCAATCCCTGCTCGGCGATCGTGAGGCCGTCGACCCGGTCTTCGAAGAGGTCCTCGATGCCGGCCGCCACCAGCACGTCCCGGCAGTTGGCGCTGGAGGAGACGACGGCCCGCCGCAGCCCCGCGTCGCGCACGGCGCGCACGTAGGCCACCGAACCCTCGTAGGACTCCACCCCCTGCTCGCGGACCGCACGGAGCACGAGGTCGTTCTTGCGGGTGCCCAGACCGTGCACCGTCTCCTGGTCGGGGCCGTCGCCGCTCGTGCCCTCGGGCAGTGTGATGCCGCGGGAGGCGAGGAAGGTGCGCACGCCGTCCTCGCGGGGACGGCCGTCCACGTACTCGTCGTAGTCGTGCACGGCGTCGAAGGGCACGAAGGCCGGGCCCTCGCGGTCGGCCCGCTGACGCAGGTAGTCGTCGAACATCTCTTTCCAGGCGGCCGCGTGGACCTTCGCGGTCCGGGTGAGGACGCCGTCGAGGTCGAACAGGCAGGCGCTGACGTGGTCGGGGAGTCCCAGCATGCCGTCGAGGCTAGGAGGGGACGGCGGCCGGTGCGCACTGCGGCGCCCGCAGGAGGAGCGCGGTCCCCCGTACGGCTGAGGTGGCGTGGCGTTCGGAGCAGCCCGACCGCCGTCTCACCGCCGTTCGGGCAGGTGCCACCGGTAGGGGGCCACGAGGGACCCGATGGCCTCGGGCCCCCAGGATCCGGGGGCGTACGGGGCGACGGGAGGCGGTGCGTCCAGCAGCGGGGCGGAGACCTCCCACAGGCGTTCGATGCCGTCGGAGCGGGTGAAGAGGGACTGGTCGCCGAGCATGGCCTGGAGGATGAGGTGCTCGTACGCCTCCAGGGAGTTCTCCGTGGTGAAGGAGCTGCGGTAGCCGAAGACCATGTCGGCCTCCGCGAGTTGCATGGAGGGGCCGGGCTCCTTCACGAGGAACCGGGCGGTCAGGGAGCCGGGGTCGGCGAAGTCGATGACGAGTTCGTTGGCGCGGCCGTCCGCCGCCTCCCGGGCGTCCAGGGGGAACATGCGCAGCACGGGCTCGCGCAGGCCGAGGGTGACGACGTGCCGGCCCTCGGCCAGCGCCTTGCCCGACCGCAGGTGGAAGGGCACGCCGGCCCAGCGCCAGTTGTCGATGTCGACGCGCAGCGCGACGAAGGTCTCGGTGTCCGAGTCCGCAGCGACGCCCGGCTCGGCGCGGTAGCCGGTGTACTGGCCGCGCACGACGTGCGCGGGGTCCAAGGGCCGCATGCTGTGGAAGACCTTGACCTGCTCGTCCCGCAGCGCCTGCGCTTCGAGCGAGACCGGCGGCTCCATCGCCACGAAGCCCAGCAGCTGGAACAGGTGCGTGACGACCATGTCGCGGAAGGTGCCGGTGCCCTCGAAGAAGTGGGCGCGGCCCTGGATGTCGATCTGCTCGGGCACGTCGATCTGCACGTGGCTGATGTGCTCCCGGTTCCAGAGCGGCTCGAAGAGACCGTTGGCGAACCGGAGGGCAAGGATGTTGTCCACCGCCTCCTTGCCGAGGAAGTGGTCGATGCGGAACACCCGGGACTCGTCGAAGACGGCGTGGACGGCCCCGTTGAGCGCGCGGGCGGACGCGAGGTCCGTCCCGAAGGGCTTCTCGACGATGACGCGCGCGTCCCGGGCCAGGCCCGAGGCCCCGAGCAGACCGACGACGGAGGTGAACGCCACGGGCGGGACGGCGAGGTGGAACAGCCGCCGCGGAGTGCCGCCGACGGCCTGCTCGGCCTCGTGGACCGCCGTCACCAGCGGCTCGGGGGCGTCCGGGTCGGCCGCGCCGAAGGACAGTGCGGCCTCGAACTCCTGCCACGCGGGACCCTCGGGGCGCGAGCGGCCGAACTCCGCCACGGCCTGGCGCGCGTGGACGCGGAACTGCTCGTCGCTCAGCGCTTCGGCCGCCGGCGCCGAGCCGACGATGCGGTAGCGCTGCGGCAGGAGCCCCGCCTTGGCGAGGTGGAACAAGCCGGGCAGCAGTTTGCGCCTGGCCAGGTCACCCGTCGCGCCGAAGAGCACGACCACGTGGTTCGCGGGGCGCGGCTGGGGCCGGTCCTCGGCCGGGTCCGGGTCCATGGCGGCCCTCCTCACGCGTCCGCGCCGGAGCGCTTCTCGGCGTGCCCGCCGAACTCGCTGCGCATGGCGGACAGCACCTTGGCGGTGAACTCACCGAGCCCCCGGGACTCGTAGCGCTGGTAGAGGGCCGCGCTGATGACGGGGGCGGGCACGCTCTCCTCGATGGCCGCGAGCACGGTCCAGCGCCCTTCCCCGGAGTCGGACACCCGGCCCGTGAAGTCGTCCAGCCGCGGGGAGCGGGCCAGGGCGTCGGCGGTGAGGTCGACGAGCCACGAGCCGACGACCGACCCGCGGCGCCACACCTCGGCGACCTCGGCCACGTCGATCTCGTACCGGTAGGCCTCGGGGTCGGACAGGGGGGCGGTCTCGGCGTCGGCGGTACGCGTGCGCAGGCCGGCATCGGCGTGCTCGATGATGGCGAGGCCCTCCGCGATGGCGGCCATCATCCCGTACTCCACTCCGTTGTGGACCATCTTCACGAAGTGGCCGGCGCCGCTCGGCCCGCAGTGGAGGTAGCCGTGCGGGGCGGTGCCGTCGGTACGGGTACGGCCCGGGGTGGGCTCGGCGCTGCCGGTACCGGGCGCGATGGTGCGGAAGAGGGGGCCGAGCCGTTCCACGGGGTCCCGCTCGCCGCCGATCATGAGGCAGTAGCCGCGCTGCAGACCCCAGACACCGCCCGAGGTGCCGCAGTCGACGTAGTGGACGCCGCGCTCGGCGAGGGCCCGGGCCCGGGTGATGTCGTCCCGGTAGTAGGAGTTGCCGCCGTCGATGACGGTGTCGTCGGGGTCGAGGAGCCCGACCAGCCGGTCCAGGGTCTCCTGGACCACGCCCGCCGGCACCATGAGCCACACGGCCCGGGGCCGCTCCAGCCGCTCGACGAGCTCCTCCAGGGAGAAGGCCGGCGTCGCGCCGTCCGCCTCCAGCGCCCGTACGGCATCGGGGCTGACGTCGTTGACCACGCAGCGGTGGCCGTCCCGCACGAGCCGGCGCACCAGGTTGGCACCCATCCGGCCGAGTCCGACCATCCCGAGCTGCATGGGTGCGTCCGATGTCATCGCCGTTCTCCCGTTCTCCCGTTCCTGGCCGCCGCTCCGCGGGTCCGCGGCAGCGCCCGTACGACCCTCCGCCTCCGCGCCCACTCTGCCCGCCGGCCCCGCCCGCGGCACGCCGAACTGCGCCACTCGGCCCCGTCGCCGGTCCCGGGGCACGGGCGGCGGATGACCGCCCCGGGCCGTTGCGGGTGGCGGGCGGGAACCGGACAGGGGCGCCGGCCGTCGTACCGTTCATGATCGACACCACCAACCTGACGGCTGGGCAACTGGCCGACGCCTGGCGGCCCATCCGCGCCACGTCCCCGGCGGACGAGGCGGACCCCCTGGTCCTGGAGTGCGCCCGCAGGCTCATCGCCGACCCGGGCGGGGAACAGGCGCACCTGTGGGTGGCCGGGCTGGTGGCGATGACGGGCTACCTCGCCTGGCGCCCCGGGCCGGCCGCCGAGCGCGCGGCCCGGGGCGCGTTGCGCGCAGCGGCCGAGGTGCTGGGTGAGCGGCCCTGCCCGCACGACAGCCACCCTTACGAGGCCCGGATGGACTCGCTGGAGGACGAGGTGTGGGCCGGCAGAACCAGCCTGGTCGGCGAACGTCCCACCGGCACCGGACCGGTCCTGTGCCCGGGCAACGTGGCGGGATGGGCTCGACTCGCCCTGGACGTGATCGCCCCGTTCACGGTCCGGCGGATACCCGCCGGAGCTCCCGCGTACCACCACAGTCGCATCAAGACCCTCTCGGGGATAGTGAACGACTACCCCTACGACAGTCCCCGCGACGTGCTGGCGGACGAGGCCACCTTCCTGCCCTCCCGGCCGACCCGCGGAGTGCTGGCGGGCTACCTCGTGACGATGCACGCGACCTGCTGGTACGCGGCGTCGGGGCGGATCACCGACCGCTCCGTGCTCGAAGCGATGATCAAGGGCATCGGGGAGGGCGTGCGGTTGCTGGGCGACAGCCCGTGCGACCACGCCCCGGGCGGGCATCCCGATACCGACGATCCGGACTGCGCCGGCAGCGTCGGCTACCTGCTGCGCAGCCCCGGCGGTCGGGCCGAGATGGCCGAGGACCACGGGTGGGGCGACGACGAGGGCGATGACGGGGCGGCCGACGACGAACCCCTGGACGCCTGGGTGTGCCCCGCCTTCCTGCGCGACCTGGCGGACGAGGCCCTCGCTACGCTCACGGACGCTCTGGAGGGTTTCGCGGCGGCGGAGGACGAGGACAACGCCGAGGGGACGCAAGCGCTCTGACACCCCGGCATGAGCGGGCCGCGGACGACCGGAAGCCGGAGGCCTGCGGCCCTCCGGCTCCGCGAGCGGCCCGATCCGGTCCTGGCGCCGCAGGCCCGCCTCATCCGCGCTCGCGGAGGTACGCCTCCAGTGCGGCGGCGCCGGTCAGCATCGCCCGGCCACGGGCGGACAGCCGGCCGTGCCAGTCGTACAGCGCGGACTCCAGCGGCTCCAGCCCACCGGCCGACCGCACTTGGGCGATCAGCGGTGCGATCTGGCCGAGCAGGTAGCCGCCCCGCCTGAGCTGGTGGGCCAGCCGGGCGTCCCGTACGTCGGCCTCGTCGTAGACGCGGTACCCGGTCAGCGGGTCCCGGCGCGGCCGCACCAGCCCGGCGCGTTCCCACTTGCGCAGCGTCGCCGGCCGGAGGCCGAGCTCCTGCGCCAGCGGCCCGATGAACGTGCCTCCCGAGAACGTGCCTCCGGACGCCCACACCCCCGTGCCGCCGGATCCCCACACCCTCGTGCCGCCGGCCCTCGACGCCTTCGCCTCCGCCGAGCGCCCGGACACGGAAGCCGGCGCCAGATCGCACAGGGCGCCCTCCACGGCGCGGAGCGTCCGCCGGTCGTCCAGCAATTGGGCGTGGCTCTCGTCGATCAGGCGGAACGCCTCGTCCGCCGCGTCCTGGTTCACGGCCCGCATGATCGACGCCGACGTCCGGTGGCCGTGACCGGGCACCAGGGCGAGGAACGCCCCGAGGGCCAGCGCGTGCAACGGGGTGTAGGTGCGGTAGCCGTGCGGCGTGCGGCCGGCGGCCGGAAGGATGCCGTCCTCCTCGTAGTTCCTCACGGCCTGCGAGGAAAGACCGTGCTCCCGCGCCAGGTCGATCGGCCGGAGGTACCCGCCGCTACGTCCGCCGCCATGTCCGCCGTTTTGAAGGTTTCGCGCCACGGGCCCCAGGCTATCGGGCCCAAGTTTCAACCGAAGGTTCAACGATAGCGTTGAACCCATGGCAACGGACATCAAAGACACCGTTCACCCCCTCGACGCCGCGGCCGTCATGAAGCTGCTCCCGGTCAGGCCGCGGCTCCTCGCCCTGGGCGAGCCCACCCACGGCGAGGACACCCTGCTCGACGTGCGCAACGCGCTCTTCCGGCAGCTCGTCGAACACGAGGGCTACCGGACGATCGCGATCGAGAGCGACTGCATGAGGGGCCTCGTCGTGGACGACTACGTCACCTCCGGCGCGGGCTCCCTCGACGACGTCATGGAACGCGGGTTCAGCCACGGCTTCGGCGCGTCCGCGGCCAACCGCGCACTCGTGCGCTGGATGCGCGCCCACAACGACGGCCGGCCCGCATCCGAGCGGCTCCGCTTCGCCGGTTGTGACGGCCCGCTGGAGATGACCGGGGCGGCGAGCCCCCGGCAGGCCCTCACCGCGCTCCACGGCTACCTTTCGGCCCAGGTGGACCCGGACCTGCTCCCCTGCACCGCGCAGACGCTCGACCGCCTGCTCGGCTCCGACGACCGGTGGACCGAGTCCGCCGCGATGACGGACCCGGCCCGGTCCGTGGGGCAGTCGGCCGGGGCCAGGGAGCTGCGGCTGCACGCCGACGATCTGGTGGCCCTGCTCGACGCGCAGACGCCGTACCTGATCACGGCGACTTCACGGGAGGACTGGGACCGGGCGCGCCTGTACGGGCGCACCGCCACCGGCCTGCTGCGCTACCACTACTGGATGGCCGACACCTCACCGAGCCGTATGGCGCGGCTGGTTGCCCTGCGGGACCGGATGATGGCCGACAACCTCCTCGCCATCGCCGAACGGGGCCCGGCACTGGTCCACGCCCACAACGGCCACCTCCAGCGCAACAAGAGCACGATGCGGATGGGCGGCCTGCCGCTGGAGTGGTGGAGCGCCGGCGCCATCGCCGGCGCCCACCTGGGCGAGGGCTACGCCTTCCTGGCCACGGCCGTCGGCACGATCCGGCACCGGGGAGTGGACACCCCGGAACCGGACACCGTCGAGGGGCGCCTCTACGCCGTCCCGGAGGACCGCCACGCCGTCGACGCCCGCCGGCTGGCCGGCGTCCTGCGTGACGCACCCCCCGCGCCGCGCGTCTCCCCGTGGTTCGGCTACGCCCCACTCGACCCGGCCCACCTGGAGGACACCGACGGCATCGTGTTCGTCAAGGACCTGCCGCAGAGTTAGGGCGCCTGCCGGCCGGGCCCGAGCGGGTGTCCTACGGGCCCGGCGAGAGCGAGCTGTCCGGCGCCTTCCCCGCAGAGCGCGGAGGCGGCCGCCGCAGGCCCCGTCGAGGGACTCACTGCCCGCGGAGGTCCCAGGCCTCGATGTCGCGGTAGTGGATGGGTCCGGGACCACGGCCGATGTTGCTGCCGACGAGGTGCAGGCGTTCGGCCTGCCACCGTCGACCGGTGAACGCGGCGAGTTCGCCCGCGGCCTTCACCACGCTGTGGGGGTCGTCGCGGCGGGCTCGGGCCAGGGTCAGGTGGGGGCGCAGCGGCCGCTCCTCGAAGGCGATGCCGCACTGCCTGACCACTCGGCGGACTTCGCCGGTGAGCCGGTGGAGCCCTTCGAGGTCACCCCTCAGCCCACTCCACAGCACCCGCTCGTCGAAGTGCCCGCTGCCGTGCAGCGCCAGCTCCACGGGCGGGGTCACGGCGGCGAGTTCCGCAAGTGGCGGCCGCAGGAGCGGAACTGCCGAGACGGGAAGCTCGCCGAGGAACGCCAGGGTGACGTGCCAGTCCTCGATGCGGTTCCACCGCATCCGGGGATACGCCGCGTAGGCGGGCCGCAGCTCGCGCGCGAGCTCTTCCTTCGCGTCGTCGGGCGGGGCGAGCGCTATGAACACGCGCACGGTCGAGGCCTGGGTCTGTTCCTTCACGAAGGACTTAGTACACCACCGCCGACCCACCTGGTGCCGAGGGGGTGCCGAGAGGAGTGGTGAGCCGGGAGAGGGGGTGGGGGCAGGAGGCCCCGGTCCCGGGTCGGGCGGCCTCATCCTCACGAGCCCCTGACGGCAGCGCGGCCCGGGGCCCGCAGGGCGCGCGGCCGACGGGAGGACGGACAGCGGGGGACGACCGGCGGCGGACGGGCGGACGACTGCCCCGTGACAGTGGGCAGTTCCGTCCTGTGCCGTTAGCCTGCCGACGTGAGCAGCAACGATCTCGGCGATTTCCTGCGCGCCCGGCGCGCCCGCCTGCAACCCGCCGACGTGGGTCTCGCCTCCCACGGGGCCCGCAGGGTGCCAGGGCTGCGGCGGGAGGAGGTCGCCGTCCTGGCGGGCATGAACAGCGACTACTACGCCCGCCTGGAACAGGGCCGCGAGCGCAGCCCCTCCCCGCAGATCCTCGACGCGATCGGCGGCGCCCTGCGCATCGACGACGAGGCGCGCGCACACCTGTACCGGCTGGCCGGCACGGCCCCGGACGGTGACCGGCCGCAGCCCGCGGAAAGGGCGGGCGTCGCGCTGCGCCGGCTCCTGGACGGCTTCACCACCCCGGCGTTCGTCCTCAATCCGGCCACCGACTTCCTTGCGGCGAACACCATGGCCAACGCGCTGTTCACCCCGTTCGAGAAGACGGACAACCTCGCCCGCATGACCTTCCTCGACCCGGCCGCACGCGGGTTCTTCGTCCACTGGGACAGCGCGGCCGAGGCGGTGGTGGCGTCCCTGCGCCACGCCACGGGCCTGGACCCGGACTACCGGCGCCTGCACGGCCTGGTCCGCTCACTGGCCGGGGCGAGCGAGGAGTTCGCCGCACTCTGGTCCGCTCATGCCGTCCACGCGAAGACCCGTGACGCCAAGGAGGTCTTCCACCAGGACGTAGGGTGCCTCTCCCTGACCTACCAGACCTTCGACGTCCGCGAAGCGCCGGGCCAGCAGTTGGTCGTCTACGACGCCGAACCGGACAGCCCCAGCGCCCGATCGCTCGATCTGCTCGGCAGCCTCCACGCTAAGCGGCGGCCCGTTCCCGCGGGTTGAGCACGTACGCGCGCGACGCGTGGACCTCGTCGCGCAGCGCGGGCAGGTCGACGTCGAGGACCCGGCCGTCCCACTTGCGGGGCGTGCCATTGACGAGAACGGCGCTGATGTTGCGGGCGTCGGAGCCCAGCACGACGGTACCGACGGCGTCGTTGAGCGGCATGTTGTTGAGGTCCTCGGCCCGCAGGACCAGGAGGTCGGCCTTCTGGCCCGGGGTGAGGGAGCCCGTCACGCCGTGCAGGCCGTTGGTGCGGGCACCCTGGAGGGTGGCGAAGTCCAGGACGTCCCGGGTGGTGATGCGCCGGGGCTGCCGGCCGGTGCCGTACACGGCGTTGACCGCGCGCATCCGCTGGATGGCGTGCAGGGCCCGCATCTGCGTGAACATGTCGCCGGCCAGAGCCACCTCGACGTCGATGCCCAGACCCGGGCGCACACCGGCGTCCAGCGCCTCGTCGACGGCCGGGACCGCGGTCTCCAGGCCGATCTGCGCCTCCGAGGTCGGGGCCAGGGAGACGGTCGCGCCGCTGTCGCCGATCGCCTTCCACGCCTCCCGGGTGAGGCCGGTGGCGTGGATGAGCGTCACGTCCGGGCCGAGGAGGCCGTTGCGGGCCCAGCCGAGTACGGCCTCGGAAGAGGTCTCGCCGAAGACGGCGTCGATGCTGACACCGACTCCCAGGTCCTTCGCGGTACGGGCGAGGGCGGGGCCGTAGGCGAAGTCGGGCCCGGCGATCTCCTCGGTCGCCAGGGCCGCCAGTCGCAGCGTCAGCAACTGGTCTCCGCCCGCGAAGTACCGGTCCCTGAGCCGGCTGAGGTCGCCGGGCCACTGCTCGTCCCAATCGCCGAAGTGCGGGCCCATGGAGGCGTGCACGCCCCGGATGCCGCTGTCGGCCAGGGCCTGGACGGCGGCGTCGGAGTGCTCCGGCGTACGGGAGTTGTGGGAGAAGTCGAGCATGCAGGTGATACCGCTGTCGATGGCGGTCAGTGCGGCGAGCCGCGTCCCGACGTACATGTCCTGTGGCCGGTAGACGGGGGCGTAGCCGGCCAGGGTGGATCGCACGTATGCCCCGAGGTCGTCGACGTCCGGCATGATGCGGCGCAGTTGGGTCTGCCAGGCGTGCCGGTGGGTGTCGACGAATCCCGGGGTGAGGATCGTGCCGGCCGCGTCGACGACCACTGCGCCGTCGGGGTGCAGAGCGGGGCCGAGCGCGGAGATCGTCTCGCCCTCGACGAGCAGGTCGGCGCCGGTGAGGACACCGAGGCCGGGGTCCATGGTGACGATGGTCGCGCCGGTGAACAGGATGCGCCGGGCCGGGTCGGCCGACTGGCGCCGGATCTGTTCGAGCACGGCAACGCTGGTGGTACCGGGGGAGGTCATGGGAGATCCGTTCGTCGTGCCGGACCGCTGGGGTACGGGCGGCCGGCTTGCCCCTCCAGCGTGGGCCGGCCCGGCGACGACAACCAGGACGTGCTGTGCCCGGGTTCCGCGCACCCGGGGCCCCACCGGTGGTCCGGGCCGGCCGACGGGAGGCCGGCCCGGACGACCGGGCTCAGGCGAGGTCGAACCGGTCCAGGTTCATCACCTTGTCCCACGCGGCGACGAAGTCACGTACGAACTTCTCTCCCCCGTCCTGGGACGCGTAGACCTCCGAGGCGGCCCGGAGCTGGGAGTGTGCACCGAAGACGAGGTCGACGGCGGTGGCGGTCCACGTCGTCTTGCCCGTGGCGGCGTCCCGGCCTTCGAAGACGTTCTCCGTCGACGTCGACGCCTTCCACTCCGTCCCCATGTCGAGCAGGTTGACGAAGAAGTCGTTGGTCAGCTTCCCCGGCCGGTGGGTGAGGACCCCGTGCTGGGACTGCCCGAAGTTGGTGTCCAGGACCCGCATGCCGCCGATCAGGACGGTCATCTCGGGAGCGGTCAGGGTCAGCAGGTTGGCTCGGTCCAGCATGAGCGTCTCCGGCGACAGCTTCTCCCCCTCCCGCAGGTAGTTGCGGAACGCGTCCGCCTTCGGTTCGAGCACGGCGAACGACTCCACGTCCGTCTGCTCCTGCGAGGCGTCCGTGCGCCCCGGTGCGAACGGCACCGTGACCTCGTACCCGGCGTCCTTCGCGGCTCGTTCGACGGCGGCGCAGCCGCCCAGGACGATCAGGTCGGCGAGCGAGACCTTCTTCCCGCCGGCCTGTGCCCCGTTGAACTCCTGCCGGACCTGCTCGAGGGTTTCCAACACCTCGGCCACCTCGGGCGAGTCGTTGACCTCCCACTGCCTCTGCGGCGCGAGCCGGATCCGTGCCCCGTTGGCCCCGCCGCGCTTGTCGGTGCCGCGGAAGCTCGACGCCGACGCCCAGGCGGTGGTGACCAGCTGGGGGACGGACAGACCCGAGGCGAGGATCCTGCCCTTGAGGGCGGTGACGTCCTCGTCCGAGACCAGCTCGTGGTCGACCGGGGGGACCGGGTCCTGCCACAGCTGCGGCTCGGGGATCCACGGGCCGAGGTAGCGCGAGAGGGGGCCCATGTCGCGGTGCAGCAGCTTGTACCAGGCCTTGGCGAACGCATCCGCGAGCTGGTCCGGGTTCTCGTGGAAGCGCTTGGCGATCGGCCCGTAGACCGGATCCACCTTCAGCGCGAGGTCCGTCGTCAGCATCATGGGGGCGTGCCTCTTCGACGGGTCGTGGGCATCGGGCACCGTGCCCTGCGCCGACGGGTCCTTGGGAGTCCACTGCTTGGCGCCGGCCGGGCTCGTCGTGAGCTCCCAGTCGTACGCGAAGAGGTTGTCCAGATACCCGTTGTCCCACTTGGTGGGCGTGGCGGTCCAGGCACCCTCCAGCCCGCTCGTGAGCGCGTCGGCGCCCTTGCCGCTGCCGTAGGTGTTCTTCCAGCCCAGGCCCTGCTGCTCGATGGGGCAGCCTTCGGGCTCGGGACCGATGTACTCGGCGCCGACCGCACCGTGGCACTTGCCGAAGGTGTGGCCGCCGATGATGAGGGCGGCCGTCTCCTCGTCGTTCATCGCCATGCGCCCGAACGTCTCGCGGATGTCCCTGGCGGCGGCCATCGGGTCGGGGTTGCCGTTGGGCCCCTCGGGATTGACGTAGATCAACCCCATCTGCACGGCACCGAAGGGACCGGTGAGTTCCCTGTCGCCGCTGTAGCGCTCGTCCCCGAGCCAGGTGTCCTCCGGCCCCCAGAAGATCTCCTCGGGCTCCCAGACGTCCTCGCGCCCGAAGCCGAACCCGAACGTCTTGAACCCCATCGATTCCATTGCGCAGTTGCCGGCGAAGACCAGGAGGTCGGCCCACGAGATCTTCCGGCCGTACTTCTGCTTGACGGGCCAGAGCAGACGACGGGCCTTGTCGAGGCTCGCGTTGTCCGGCCAGCTGTTGAGGGGGGCGAAGCGCTGGGCCCCGGCGCCGCCACCGCCCCGCCCGTCGGCGATGCGGTACGTGCCCGCGGAGTGCCAGCTCATCCGGATGAAGAGCGGTCCGTAGTGGCCGTAGTCGGCGGGCCACCAGTCCTGCGACGTCGTCATCACCTCGAAGACGTCCTGCTTGAGCGCGTCGAGGTCGAGCGTCGCGAACTCCGCCGCGTAGTCGAAGTCCGCGCCCAGCGGATTGGACAGGGGCGAGTGCTGGTGGAGCACTTGAAGGTCCAGCTGATTCGGCCACCAGTCCCGGTTCGACCTGGGTCGAGTCGGCGTGGGGGTCGGGGAGGGGATTACCGGGTTCTCGCTTTCGCTGCCGGACACGTCCGTCCTTCTTCCTGTCTCGGAGTTTCCTGGTGCTGGCTGCTTGCCTGTGACGTCGGGTGCCCGTCGGTTGCCGAGCAATGCGACCCGGGCGCCATGGAGCCCCGCCAGCTGGAAACGCCTCACCAGACCCGCGCCAGTCGACGCGGGGGCTAGACCGGCCGGCGAGAGACCCATCCTCACGCACCGCCGCGGCCCGCCACCTGCTCGACACGGCCGCGCACCGGCTGTTCCTCAGCCGGCCCGGCCGTGGACGGCCGGCGGGGGATCGGCCGGGCGGGCGGACCTACGGCGTGGACGCGCGCCCGGCCGGGGCCGCGTCGAGGACAGTGGCAGGGGGCCGGCCCCGGCCCTTGACCCGGAAGTATCGGAGGAGCCGGTGACGGCCGAGAGCATGACCGGCGCGGAGCTCGCGGAGAGCCTGCTCCAGGACACGGACGACGAGGGCATCCGGGCCGCGACCCGTCTGCTGGGCGCCCACGACAACGGCTTCTGGCTGCGGCGCCTCATGGAGGACCGGACGCTCGAAACGGCCGCCGACAGGCCCCTGGTCAAGCGGTCCGGGGGACACCGGTCGGTCGACTGGGACGCGCTCGGCCGCCTCATGCTCACGCTGGGGTGGTCCCGCCGGGCCTCCAGGAGCGAAGTCGCGGTGCTGGAGGTCGCGGCCTCCCTGGTCGGGGGGTGCGCCGTACAGCTCCGGCAGGTCATCGAAGCGCTCGACGGGGCGGAGTTCCGGCTCGTCCTGCGGGCGATGGAGGAGGCGGCCTCCGGCAGCGCCCCCTGACCGGGGGCCGCCAGGACCGTCACCCGAATGGACGCGCTCCGGTGCCCTCGCCCCGACTGCGGCCGGATGCTGATCCCGGCGCCACGTTCCGGCGCACCGCCCGATGAAGGAGTCTGTCGTGGCACAGCCTTCGACCCCCCAATCCTCCGCACGCGCCCCTCGCGGCGGTGATCCCTACAGCGGCCGCAGCGCCTGGGCAGCGGGCGGCACCTTGTTCGCAGGGGTCCTCCTGCTCGTGGACGGCGTCCTCGGCATCATCAAGGGCATCACCGGCCTCGCGAAGGACGACGTCTACGCCCACCTGGGCAACTACGTCTTCAAGTTCAACCTGACCACCTGGGGCTGGATCCACCTGATCCTGGGCATCATCCTCGTCGTCGTCGGCGCCGGGCTCCTCAAGAGGGTGCTCTGGGCGCGGGTCGCGGGTGTGGTGCTGGCCGGGTGCGGCATCATCCTCGACTTCATGTGGATGCCCTACACACCGGTCTGGGCGATCATCTCGATCCTGATCGGCGTGTTCGTCATCTGGGCCCTGTGCAACACCCCCGACGGCGACCGCACCTCGGCCGTCTGACCCCGGACGTCAACCGCGTCAGGGACCGCCCGGTGTACGGCCGGGCGGTCCCCGACGCGGCTCGCCCGTGTCCCCGGCTCGCCCGTACCCCCGGCGCTGCCGGACCGACGGGGCTCTAGTCGGTGTGGGTGTCGGTGACGGTGGGGTAGGAGAGGCCGCTGTAGACCTGGTTGAGGACGGTCGGCAGCAGGGCGTTGGCCGTGGCCCTCCCGTCGAGCGACACGGTCAGGTTCGTCCAGATGACGAGGGTGACGTCGTTGTCCGGGTCATGGCCGATGAACGAGTTGAATCCGGGGAGTTCACCCCCGTGGTAGTACATCGACGCGTGCGGGGTGAACCGCTGGTGGGCGATGCCGTACCCGTATTCCGGGCCTTCGGGGGAGGCCGGGTCCTCGGCCCGCGGACTGTGCAGCCACTGCTGCTGGGAGGCGTGGTCCAAGACCTTGCCCGTCACGAGGGCCTTGATCCAGGTGGCCATGTCGTCCGCGGTGGAGATGGCGCCCCCGGCGGCGGTGGCGTAGGAGACGTTCTGATGGGTGTAGTCCACCGGCCGCAGCTTCCCCGAGCGGGCCGCGGCCCGGACGTCGGCGGGATAGGGCTTGTCGACCATCGCGTAGGCCGATCCGCCGTACATGTAACCGTGCGCGTAGGGGTCGGGGAGGGAGAGGTCGTGGATGCCGGGCAGGGAGGTTCCGGCCAGGCCGAGCGGGGTGAACAGCCGGTCGCGGAACTGCCGGTCCAGCGGACGGGCCCCGGCCTTCTCGGCGACGAGGCCCAGCAGCACGTAGTTGGTGTTGCTGTACTCGTAGGACGTGCCGGGTGCGAAGTTCGGCGGGTGCCTGAAAGCGATGTCGAGCATCTCCCGCGGCGTCCGCGCCTTGCCCGGCGCCGCGTCCAGGGATGCGGAGAACTCGGGCGCGCTGGTGTAGTTGTACAGGCCGCTGCGCATGGCGAGCAGTTCGGCGATGGTGATGCGGGCGCCGCCGGGCACTGCGGGGACGTAGTCGGACACCGGGTCGGTGAGCCGTAGCCTGCCGTCCCGGGCCAGCAGCATGACCAGCGCGGAAGTCATGGTCTTGGTGTTCGAGGCGATCCTGAAGTGATCGGCAGTGGAGGGCGGTCGGGACGTGCCCGACTCGGCCGTGCCGACGACCGTACGGAAGGTCCCCTGCGGCGTCCGGAGCAGGACCACCGCGCCGGGCAGCATGAGCTTCTCCGCCGCCTTCTCGACCGCCGAGCGCAGCGCGGCCGGATCGATCGGCTTCAACGCCGACGGGGCGGCTGACGGGGAAGGGGACGGCACCGGGGTGCTCGCCGCCGCGACGGGTGCGGCCGCTGCGGCGGGGGCCGCCAGGGGCGGGCCACAGACCACGATCAGCAGGGCGGCGCCCGCAGCCGCCACCGGGGCGCGGCGGCCGGAGCGGCGCGGGGTCCTGTCGTCCGTGCGGAGGGTCCTCATGCCGGCACCAGCCCTCGGGCTCGGCGGTCGAGTACCGCGACGGGAGCGACACGAGCACAGGACGCGGCACGACCGATGAGATCAGGTCATGACAAACCACCGCAATCCTATCGTGGCGCCCTCGTCACGGCCCGCGGGCGGCGTACGCAGCCGCGTACGGTTCAGCCGGCGGCGAGGAGCGTGAGCGTGTCGATCACACGGTTGGAGAAGCCCCACTCGTTGTCGTACCAGGCGACCACCTTGACGTGGCGGCCGTCGACGCGCGTGAGCTCCGAGTCGAAGATCGACGAGGCGGGGTTGCCCGTGATGTCGGACGACACGAGCGGGTCGTCCGAGTACTCCAGTACGCCGGCCAGCGGTCCCTGCGCCGCGGCGCAGTACGCCGCCAGCACCTCGTCGCGCGTCACGTCGCGGGCCACGGTCGTGTTGAGTTCGACGATCGAACCCACCGGGACCGGCACGCGGATCGAGTCGCCCGACAGCTTGCCGTCCAGGTTGGGCAGCACGAGGCCGATCGCCTTGGCCGCGCCCGTCGTGGTCGGCACGATGTTGACGGCCGCGGCGCGGGCGCGGCGGGCGTCACGGTGCGGACCGTCCTGGAGGTTCTGCTCCTGGGTGTAGGCGTGCACCGTCGTCATGAAGCCGTGCTCGATGCCGGCGAGCTCGTCCAGCACCGCGGCCAGCGGCGCGAGGGCGTTCGTCGTGCACGAGGCGTTCGAGACGATCGTGTGCACGGCCGGGTCGTACGCGTCGTTGTTGACCCCGTACGCGAGCGTGACGTCGGCGCCGTCCGACGGCGCGCTGACCAGGACCTTGCTCGCCCCCGCCTTGAGGTGGCCGCGGGCGGCCTCCGCAGAGGTGAAACGGCCGGTCGCCTCGAGCACGATGTCGACACCCAGCTCGGCCCACGGAAGCTGCTCCGGTTCCCGCTCCGCGAGCACCGTGATGCGGCGGCCGTCCACGACGAGGACGTTCCCGTCGACGGTCACCGGGCGGCCGAGCCGGCCGGAGGTGGTGTCGTAGGCGAGCAGCCGCGCGAGGGTCGCGGGCTCCGTGAGGTCGTTGACGGCGACGACGTCGAGGTCGCTGTCGCGTTCGAGCAGTGCGCGCAGCACGTTGCGTCCGATGCGACCGAAACCGTTGATGGCGATACGAGTCATGAGCGGTGTCCCCTTCTCTGTTCGCCCCCAGGTTCGCCTCCGCCACCCGCCCGGGACAGCGGCGGGATTGCCATGGTTCAAAAGGATCGCGCCAAAAGGATCTCGCCCACCGGACCTCCCGCCGGCGGGACGCCGTCGCAGCTCCCGCCACGAGGATGCCGCCGGGGAGGGCCTCTCCGCGTCGGCCCGCTACCCGCCCCGGGTGAAGGTGCGCCGGTACTCGCTCGGGGTGGTGCCCAGGATCCGCTGGAAGTGCAACCGCAGGTTCGCCCCGGTCCCCAGCCCCACATCGGCGGCGATCTGCTCCACGCTGCGCTGCGAACGTTCGAGCAGCTCGCGCGCCACGTCGATCCGGGCCCGCATCACCCACTGCATCGGCGTGTACCCCGTGTCCTGGGTGAAACGCCGCGAGAACGTCCGGGGTGAAACCGCCGCGTGCCCGGCGAGCGCCTCCAGGGTCAGGGGCTCCCCGAGCCGGTGCAGCGCCCACTCCCGCGTCGCCGCGAACCGCTCGCCGAGCGGCTCGGGCACGCTGCGCGGCACGTACTGCGCCTGGCCGCCACTGCGGTACGGGGCCGCGACCAGGCGCCGTGCCGCGTGGTTGGAGGCGGCCACACCGAGGTCACGGCGCAGGATGTGCAGGCACAGGTCGATGCCCGAGGCGGCGCCGGCCGAGGTCAGCACGCTGCCCTCGTCGACGAACAGCACGTTCTCGTCGAGCCGGACGAGCGGATGCCTGGCCACGAGCGCCCGCGCGTAGTGCCAGTGGGTCGTGGCGCGCTTGCCGTCGAGCAGGCCGGTGGCGGCGAGCGCGAACGCGCCCGTCGAGATGGCGGCGAGCCGCGCACCCCGGTCGTGGGCGGCGATCAGCGCGTCGATCACCGCCCGCGGTGGGTCGTCGCGGTCCGGGAACCGGTAGCCGGGGACGAAGACGATGTCGGCCCACGCGAGGGCGTCGAGCCCGTGCGAGACGGCGTACGACAGGCCGTCCCCGCCGGTCACGAGGCCGGGTGCCGCGCCGCACACCCGCACCTCGTACGGCATGCTCGCCCGCGTCGTGAACACCTGCGCGGGAATGCCGACGTCGAGCGGTTTCGCCCCGTCCAGTACGAGGACGGCGACGCGGCGGAGGCGGGAGGCTGACACATGCAGAGGGTACGCGCAGCCTCAGCGGGGCGGACCGCCGACGGCTGCGGTCCGGGAGGCCGTCGCCGGCACCACGTGCTGGCTGCGCTCCACGTCGTTCACCCCTTCGGGATGCGGACAGAGCCGGTCCGAAGGATCGGACCGGCACAGACCGGGCGGGGTGGACGGCTGGACCCGGTGCCGTCAGAAGGCGAAGGCGGCGTTCCCGTTGAAGGTCGCCGACATCGCGCACGCGTTGGGGAAGGTGTGCTTCCAGGAGAGGCGGCTGCCCTGCCAGACACCGTCGGCGGTGACGGTGACCGGGTCGTAGTGCATCGGGCAGACGCGGTGCGGGTCCGGGGCGGTCAGCAGCGTGTCGAGGCTGCCGGCGGTGGCGGCGAGCGCGGTACAGGCGGCCTTGGGGTCCGGGTGCGTGCCCTGGGCGGTCGGAGCGCAGCTGAGCGTGGCGGCCCGTACGACGGTGACCCCGTTCTCGCCCTGGCCGACGGTGAGGACCACTGCGGAGGGGGCGTACAGGCTGGCGGGCTTGGCCTCCGCGATGCCGGTGGCGCCGGCCAGGGTGAGCAGGGCGGCAGCGGAGACGGCAGCGATGCGGTGACGCACGACGTGACTCTCTTTCAATTCGAAGGTCGAAAGCAGCAGTTGGCTGCGTTCTGTTGACTGGACGCTGCCGAGTCTGTCGGGTGTGAAGGATGAGTGCACATCGATGACCGATTTACAGACATCCCGTTCGATAATCGGCGACCGAACGGTCGTTCAGGCAGCTCAGGCGTGGGACGTGCCCTGGGTGATCACCCTCGAACGGAGGGTGACACGCGCTCCTGTGTCCCGTATGCGGCCCGTTGACCTGCTGTCGGCCGTGCGCGGTTCACCGAACGTCCACCCAGGCTGACCGGATAGTGACGGTGTCGCCGGCCTTCTCCCCTCGGCCGGGCGGCCGGGCGGCCGCGCGGCGGCCCCGACGGGTCAGCGTCCGAGGGTGTTCATCAGGACGATCGCCAAGAGGTCGGAGAGGATGACGGCAACGGCGCAGATGATCACGGCCCAGGCCCTCTGCGACTGGTCCAGGTTCATGCGTCGCCTCCCGGCCGCGGGGCGCTGCCCGGGCCACCCGGGCACGGCGCACCCGCTCTCCGCCATGATGACCCGGTTCGACGCACCGCACACCTCGTCCGGGAGGCCCCGGCCCTCGGGGGCTGCGGCCGGCGCGGCCCGGCCGATGGCCACCGCCCACGGCAGACTCATCGGGACACGAACGCCGGCGTGTTCCACCCCGAGATCCGTAGCCGTGGCGCCGCCCCCCGCAGATCGGCCGTGCGGTAGGTCGCCGTCAGGGTCACCGACTCACCGGGCCAGAGGCTGACCTGGTTGTCGCTCCACCGGACCGGCAGCACCGGCTCGCCCCGCACCCCCACCAGATGGACGTCCGTCAGCAGTGCCGGCGTGCGGCCGTGGCCCGCGTGGCGCAGGGTCACCCTCGTCGTGGAGGTGCCCGCGGCGTCCCGCGTCGTCCTGGCGGACGCGGTCACCGCCACCCGCTCCATCGAGTCCAGGCCGCGCAGGTCGGCGTAGGAGGTCGTGGGCGTGTGCCACCAGTCGGTGTTCGCGTAGTCGAGCACGTCCTCCCGCGTGGAGAGCCAGTACACGTTCCGGCTCACCTCCCGCCCCGCGCCGTCCGTCAGCAGCAACCGGGCCAGGTACGCCGTGGACAAGCCCGGCACGCGCCGGGGAACCGTCAGCGCGGTGGCGCTCGCGCCGCCGCCGGCGACGCGCAGGCCGGTCACCGTCCGGTCGTACCGCCGCACCCCGTCGGTGGAGAAGAGCGTCACGCGCGCCGTCAGGCCGGACGCCGCGGACGTCCGGTTGTTGACGACCGACACCGAACGGTCGTCGTACCCGTACTGGACGTGCAGCGGCTCGTTCGCCTTCTTCACGCCGAAATAGGCGCCGCCCTGGTCGAGGTAGCGGTCCACCAGCTGCCACTGCAGCGAGGTCCAGCCGCTGTTGAACATCCAGTACACGACCCCCGTCGACGGCGCGGAGGCGTCCCCGGCGTTGCGGGCGTAGGCCTCGAACTGGGCGCGGACGTTCTCGTACTGGGCGAGCTGCGCCTTGCGCACGTAGTCCTCCAGGCCCCTCGGGGCGCCGTAACGGGCCGACAGGGCGGCGTCGTACAGCTTGAGGGTCGAGAAGACCGCCGAGGGGGAGCGGTGGTACTGCGCGGCGGACGGGTCCCTCCACAGCGTCTCCAGCTCGGCCGGGGACATCGTGCGGCGCAGCGTGTCGAGGGTGGGGACGTCGGGGCCGGCGCTGGTCTCGGAGTTGAAACCGGTCGCGCCGCCCGCCCGCTTCCCGTACCAGTAGGCGGGCGGCACCCAGTCGTACGGGCCGGTCATCCGCATCCCCGAACGCCCGGTGAGCGGCGCGGAGGCGTCGGAGGCCGCGGGCACCACCGGGGCCGTCCAGTCGGCGGCGCGCAGCGCCTCGACGTAGCCCCGTTCGATCTCCGCGTTCGGTGCGACGTCACTGCCGATCAGGAAGGAGATCACGCTCGGGTGTCGGCGGAGCCGGGCCGCTTCCGCGGCCATGGAGGCCCGGGCGACGAGGTGGTCGGCCGCGTCCCACCTCTTCCCGCTCCCCCCGCGGTTGACCTCGCCCTCCCACTTGTCGCAGCACTCCCAGCCGGGCAGCGTCAGGATCCCGTACCGGTCGGCGAGGTCGAAGAACTCGTCGGGCTCGAGGTGCCCTTCCAGGCGCAGGGTGTTCAGGCCCAGGTCGAGGGCGTACCGCAGCCGGTCCTCCACCACGGCGCGGTCCCAGCGCAGGAACGCGTCGGGAGACCAGCCGGCGCCCTTGATCAGCAGCGGGCGCCCGTTGACCACGTACTGGCGGGCGCCGTCGGCGTTGAGGGGCGCCCGCACGTCTCGGACGCCGAAGGAGGTACGGGCGGCGTCGGAGGGCTCGCCGTTGACGGTCGCGGTCAGGTGGAGCCCGTACAGGGGCTGGCGGCCCATCGCGGCCGGCCACCACACGCGGGGGGAGCGCAACCGGAGCGCGGGGTGGTCGGCGGGGGAGAAGACGACGGACTTCGTCTCGTGCGGGGCGAGGGTCACGCGCCGGCTGACGGCGGCCGGACCGGCCGTACCGGACACCGTGGCGGTGACGGTACGGGCCGAGTCGTTGCGCACCCGGGCCTTGACGGTCAGTTCGGCAGAGGACAGCGAAGGCAGCGCCAGGGCGGTCACCACGTGCGCGTCGCGCAGCGCGACGGGCCCCGTACGGCGCACGGTGACGTCACGGACGATGCCCATGTTGTGGTCGGGCGGCGGCTGGATCCAGTCGAGCCAGCCCATCGTGAGGTGTTCGCGCGGGTCGTTGGGCCGGATCCGGAAGGCGACGGTATTGGTGCCCGCCCGGACCAGGCCCGTGATGTCGAGCTCGTGCCGGGTGTAGGCGCCGGCGACGGTCCGCGCGGTGGCGACCGGGCGACCGTTGACGAACACGTCGGCGGCGGAGATCACCCCGCTGAAGTCGAGGTGGGTACGGGCCGTGGTGTCGGCGAGGGTGAAATCGGACCGGAACCACCAGGGCACCGCGAAGTCCGCGGCCGGGATCTGCCTCTGCCGGGTGGAGTAGAAGGGGTCGGGGTACGCGCCCGCGGCGAGGAGGGCCGCGAGGACGGTGGAACGGGGGCCTGCCGGAAACCACCCGGCCGCCGGATAACCGGGGCGGGACACCGCTCCCGCCGGGTCCCTGACCTTCGCCGTCGACTGGACCGCGTACCCGGCCAGTGCCGTCGCACTGCCCGGGTCCGCGGCGACGGCGGTCACCCGGGAACCCGGCCCCGGCCCCGCCCGCGGCACGGGGGCCGCCCCGGATGCCCCGGCGGCGAGCACCAGCGCGAGAACCGGCTCGGCGAGGGCGAGGGCGAGGGCAAGACGGCGAACGGACACGGCACCTCCCGCATGCGGTATATCCGTCTTCGCCCACCGCGCCCCGGCGCCACGCCAGCGGGCCACCCGCGGTGACGCTCAGGGTCGCGGGGTGGTCCAGGTCAGCCGGACGTCAGCGGTCGCGTTTGTCCCGCAGCGGTACGTCGATGTGGACGTCAGTGGACTTCACCCGGGCCGTGACGGTGACCCCGACCGCGATGCCGAGCTCCTCGACCGACTCCCGGGTCAGCACGGAGACGACGCGGTGCGGCCCGGCCTGGATCTCGACCTGGGCCGCCACGTCGCCGAGCAGTACGGCGGTGACGATCCCGGTGAAGCAGTTCCGTGCGGAGGTGGCGGCGGCGCCGGTCGGGAGGGGGCGCAGCCCGGCGGCGCGTTCCTTGGCGAGCACGGCGAGGACCGCGCCGTCGACGGACCGGGACCCGTCCGCGGCGCGGCGGGAGAGCAGCCGGCCCGATTCGGCCCAGCGACGGACTGTCTCGGGGCTCACGCCCAGCAGACCGGCGGCCTGCCCGATGGAGTACGACGGCACGCCCGCAGCCTAGCCGGTGCGGTACCGCGCCCCCTCCGTCGCGCCGAGGGCTCCGTCGGGCGGGGTGGCCCGTGTCACGCGTGGGCCGCGGGCGCCGCCTAGAGCCAGCCGTTGCGGCGGAAGGCCCGGTAGAGGAGCCCGGAGGCCAGCGCCATGAGCCCGAGGGCGAGCGGATAGCCGTAGCTCCAGCCGAGCTCGGGCATGTGCTGGAAGTTCATCCCGTAGACGCCCGCGACCATGGTGGGGATCGCGAAGATCGCCGCCCAGGCCGAGATGCGGCGCATGTCGTCGTTCTGCCAGGTACCCACCCGCGCCTGTTGTGCGTCCAGGACCGAGTTCAGCAGCTCGTCCAGGGACCGGACCTCGGTGTCGGCGCGGCTCAGGTGGTCCGCGACATCGCGGAAGTACGGCAGCACTTTCGGGGGATGGCCCTGCCCGTCCGGTCCCGGGCCGGTCAGGAGCCCGTGCAGCACGGGGACGAGGGGCTGTACCGCGTCACGGAACTCCCGCACCTCCCGCTTCAGCGAGTAGATCGCCTCGGTGTGGTCGACGCGGGAGGTGGAGAAGACGCAGTCCTCCAGCTCGGTGAGTGCCGCCCGCACCTTGTCCGCGCTGTCGCTGTAGGCGTCCACGGCCACGTCGAGCACGGCGTGCAGGACGGACAGCGGGCCGAAACGCAGCATGCCGGGGTCCGCTTCGAGCCGGCGGGCGGCCTCGGCGGCCGGGTCGACCGGACCGTGGCGCACGGTGAGCACGTACCGGGGGCCGACGAAGACCATCAGCTGCCCCGTCTCCACCGCCCTGTCCGCGTCGACGTACCAGAGCGTCTTGAGGGCGACGGCCAGCACGTCGCCGAAACGTTCGCGCTTCGGGCGCTGCCGTTCCTGTACCGCGTCCTCCACGGCGAGGGGGTGCAGACCCAGCTCCCCGGCCAGCTGGACCAGTTCCGCCTCGGCCGGGTCGACCAGGCGCACCCAGCCGAACTCGCCCTCACCCAGCCCGCGCAGCCGCTTCAGCACCAGCTGGCAGGCCTCGTCCTCCAGGCCGCACTCCACGCTCTCCGACCGGCCGGACCGTTCCTCGTACATCACGCATTCCATCCCACGCACATGCTTCGAGGCGCGGATTTCATGCGCCGGGACCGGCTGCAGACGCCGGGCCTGGCTGTACGCGCCGGGCCTGGCCATACGCGCCGGGGCCGGTCAGGGTCGCGGCCGGCCGGTCGGTGGCGCTATGCGAACAGCGGGAAACGGTCGGCGTCCGCGCCCAGACGGGCCCTGTCGGCATCGGACAGCGGCGCGCGTCCCGTCGCCGCGCGCGCGTACTGCGCGTCGTCCCACGCCACCGGCACCGGCCGGCCGAGGAGCCCGTCAAGGGTGCGGCGCACTTCGCCGAGCCCTTCGGGCGAGGGCTCCGGCGCGCCGGCGAGGGACACGACGAGGTCGAGGTGGTGCAGTGTCGCCTCGACGGCCAGCGTGCGGATCAGATCGCCGGCGAGCAGTACGTGGCCCTGAGTGGCGACGGGCTGGTCCACCGCGGCGCCGGCCGCGGCGTGGACCATGGCGGCCGTGGTGTCCGAATACAGCTCGCACAGTTGGCCGACGCGCAGGAACATGCTGGCGACGACCCGGTTGAACCTCCGGCCGTTGGCCGCGCCCACGGGTTCCGGACGCCAGTCCTCCCAGTAGGTGACGGCGTCGCGGTCCGGCGGCCGCCGGACGGGCATGTGCAGCGCGACCAGGCCGCGTTGGGCGTCGCCCACGCAGTGGAAGACGAGGTCGCGGACCGACCAGCCGACACAGCCGGTCGGCAGCCACGAGCGCTCGTCCGTGATGGTTTTGACGACGGCGTCGAAAGCGTCGTAGGCCGCCCGCAACACCTCGGCCGGCGGCGGTACTTCCTTCTCGTACGGCATGCCCGCGAGGGTAGGACGGTTGCCCGTGCACGAACAACCCGGGGGCCGACCACGGCAATACGGTGGTCAACCACGGCAACCCGGTGGTCACGCACGAACACCCCGGTGGTCACGCACCGTCGGAGGTCGGTTCGGCCTTCGTGTGGAGCACGTCGCGGGCCTGCTCCGCCGCGCGCGCGAGGCTTTCGGCGACGAAGTCGAGGAAGCGGGCGACGTTCTCCAGGCGCACCGCGGCCGGGGTGCCGGGGCCGAGGATGCCGACGCCCTGCCGCGAGACCTCGACCTGCTGGGTGAGGGCGCGGACGCTGGCCTCCATCGAGTGGTACCAGAGGTTCTCGTCGATGACGTAGCGCTCCCGGCGGCGTTCGTCGCGTTCCCGGCGGACGAGGGCCTGGCCCTCCAGGAAGGCGATGGACTTGGAGATGGACGCCGGGCTGACCTGGAGGCGCTGGACGAGTTCGGCGGCGGTCATGCTGCCGGAGTCGGTGGTGAGGAGACAGACCATCACCCGCGCCATCATCCTGTTGGACAGGCCCGATTGCATCATGACGGTGGTGAACTGCTCTTCGTACTCGGCCAGGGCCTCGGGGTCGCGCCCGTGCGGCAGTGCGGCCTGCTCGGCTCCCCGGGGCGGGGCGGTCTTTCGCCGGTGGGCGCGGCGCTCGGTGGCGCGGTGGGCCAGGTCGGGGCGGTAGGCGGTGGGGCCGCCGTTGCGCATCACCTCGCGCGTGACCGTCGAGGTCGGACGGTCGAGACGTCTGGCGATCTCGGCGTAGGCGAGGCCGTCGGCCAGCCCCAGGCCGATCTGCTGGCGTTCCTGCTGGGTGAGCCTGCCTCCCGGCATCGGGTTCTCCTTCGTTCGCTCTGGCGTCGCCACCATAGCGTTCATCTTCAATCATTGCAACGATGCGCCCTGTGGTGTTGCATTTACCTCGAGATCTGTTGCAACGAAATCCCTGAATCTACCTGCGGGAACAGCGATTTGGCGCAACGAAGACGTTGAAGCTTTCTTGAATGCAACGTAGCTTTTCGTCCATCGGAAACGACGAGCCGCAGGAGAGAACAATGCAGAAGTACGACACCCCCGCCGCCATCACCGCACTCCTCGACATCCCCGCCGGGCGGGTCCAGATCATCGCCGCCGACCGCGCCGACACCGCTGTGGACGTCCGGCCCCGGAACGCCTCGAAGAGCCGCGACGTGAAGGCGGCGCAGGAGACCACGGTCGAGTACGCCGACGGGGTCCTGCGGGTGGAGGTCCCGGTGAAGAACCAGTACTTCGGCCCCTCCGGAGCCATCGAGGTGACCGTCCAGCTGCCCACCGGTTCCCGGGTCGAGGCGAAGGCGGCCAGCACCGAGTTCCGGGCCGTCGGCCGCCTCGGTGACGTCACCTTCGACGGCGCGTACCACCAGATCAAGATCGATGAGGCCGCGAGCCTGCGCCTCACCGCGACCGACGGCGACGTCGAGGTCGGCCGCCTGGGCGGACCCGCGGAGATCAGCACCGCGAGGGGTGACATCCGGATCGCCGAGGCCGTACGCGGCAAGGTCGTGCTGAGCACCCAGCAGGGCGACATCACGGTCACCGCCGCCGACGGCGTCCCGGCCTCCCTGGACGCCGGCACCTCCTACGGACGCATCAGCAACCACCTCAAGAACGACGGCGCCGCCCAGCTCGAGATCCGGGCGACCACCTCCCAGGGCGACATCACCGCCCGCAGCCTCTGACCCGCAGCCTCCGTACGCAGCTTCCAGAAGGAGCACTCCCCATGACCAGCTTGGCCATCGCGGCGAACGGGCTGCGCAAGTCCTACGGCGACAAGACCGTCCTGGACGGCATCGACCTGGCCGTCCCGGAAGGAACGGTCTTCTCCCTGCTCGGTCCGAACGGCGCCGGCAAGACCACCGCCGTCAAGATCCTCTCCACTCTCATCTCGGCCGGCCCCGCCTCCGGCGAGATCCGCGTCGCAGGCCACGACCTCGCCACCGACCCGCAGGCGATCCGCGCCGCGATCGGCGTCACCGGACAGTTCTCCGCCGTCGACGGCCTGATCACCGGCGAGGAGAACATGCTGCTCATGGCCGACCTCCACCACCTCTCCAAGCCCGAGGGACGACGCGTCGCCGCCGAACTCCTGGAGCGCTTCGACCTCACCGAGGCCGCGAAGAAGCCGGCCTCCACCTACTCCGGCGGCATGAAGCGCCGTCTCGACATCGCCATGACCCTGGTCGGCGACCCGCGGATCATCTTCCTCGACGAGCCCACCACCGGCCTCGACCCCCGCAGCCGCCACAACATGTGGCAGATCATCCGCGAGCTCGTCACCACCGGCGTCACCGTCTTCCTCACCACCCAGTACCTGGAGGAAGCCGACCAGCTCGCCGACCGCATCGCCGTGCTCAACGACGGGAAGATCGCTGCCGAAGGAACCGCCGAGCAGCTCAAGCGCCTGATCCCCGGAGGCCATGTCCGGCTCCGCTTCTCCGACCCGTCCGCGTACCGCAGCGCCGCCTCCGCCCTGCGCGAGGCCTCCCGGGACGACGAAGCCCTCGCCCTGCAGATCCCGAGCGACGGCAGCCAGCGCGAACTGCGCTCCATCCTCGACTGGCTGGACTCCGCCGGCATCGAAGCCGACGAACTGACCGTGCACACCCCCGACCTCGACGACGTCTTCTTCGCCCTGACCGGCTCCACCGTGCCCGTGCCCGCCCAGAACGACCAGTCCAAGGAGAACGTCCGATGAGCTCCCTCTCCCTCGCCGCGCGCGATTCGGCCACGATGCTGCGCCGCAACCTCCTGCACGCGCGCCGCTACCCCTCCCTCACCCTGAACCTGCTGCTCACGCCGGTCATGCTGCTGCTGCTCTTCGTCTACATCTTCGGCGACACGATGAGCGCGGGCATGGGGGGCGGCGCCGACCGCTCCGCCTACATCGCCTACGTCGTCCCGGGCATCTTGCTGATGACCATCGGCAGCACCGTCATCGGCGCCGCGGTCTCCGTCGCCACCGACATGTCGGAGGGCATCATCGCCCGCTTCCGCACCATGGCGATCCACCGCGGCTCCGTACTGATCGGGCACGTCGTCGGCAGCGTCCTGCAGTCGATCGCCAGCGTCGTCCTCGTCGGCGCCGTCGCCGTGGCCATCGGCTTCCGGTCCACGGACGCGACCGCCCTGGAGTGGCTGGCAGCGATCGGGCTGCTCGCACTCTTCGCCCTGGCCCTCACCTGGATCGCGGTCGGGATGGGCATGGCCAGCCCGAACGCCGAGGCCGCCAGCAACAGCGCGATGCCGCTGATCCTGCTGCCGCTCATCTCCAGCGCGTTCACCCCGATCGACGCGATGCCGGGCTGGTTCCAGCCGATCGCCCAGTACCAGCCCTTCACTCCCGCCATCGAAACCCTGCGCGGCCTGCTGCTCGGCACCGAGATCGGCTACAACGGCTGGCTCGCGGTCGCCTGGTCCATCGGCCTGGCAGCGCTCGGCTACCGCTGGTCGACCTCGAAGTTCAACGACGATCCGAAGTAACCGCCGTGACAGAGGGGTCACCTCCCCGACCGTTCCGCCCGAGGGCGGCGTACCCGACACCACGTCGGTACGCCGCCCCGTCGGCATGGGGGGCCACCCGTCGACCCGGGACGGCAGCCGGGTCAGGTGGCGGTCAGGACGAGGACGGCCTGGTCGTCGTCGATGCCGTGGCCGCCTGTGAAGGCCTGCACGGCCCGGGTGAGGGCGTCGATGACGCCGTGCGCGCCGGGGCGGTGCAACGCGCCGGTCAGGGCGGCCGCGAGGCGTTGTTCGCCGAACTGCTCGCCGGAGCCGTCGCGGGCTTCGGTGATGCCGTCCGTGTAGAGGAGCAGGCTCTCCCGCGGGCGCAGCCGCAGGCGGTGGACGGTCACAGCCGGGTCCGCCGTGATCCCGAGGAGCGCGCCGGGCGCGTCCACGGTGTGCGCGGTGCCGTCGGCGGCGAGGACGAGGGGCAGGGTGTGGCCGGCGCGCACCAGGCCGACGTCCAGTCCGCCCGGGGTGGGGGTGAGCTGCCCGTAGACGAGGGTGACGAAGCCGGTGCCATGGCTGTCGGGCCGGTTCAGCAGGGCCCGGTTGACGGCTTCGACGACGGCGTCCGGGCCGGGCAGGAGGGGGGCCACGGCGCGGGCGGTGTGGCGCACCAGAGCGGTGGTCGTGGCGGCGATGGCGCCGCGTCCGCAGACGTCGCCGAGCATGAAGGCCCAGCGGCCGTCGTCGAGGGGGAAGACGTCGTAGAAGTCGCCGCCGACGTCCAGGCCTTCGCCGGCGGGGTGGTAGGAGGTGGCGACGTCCGCGCCGGGCACGTCGGGGAGTTCGGGCAGGAGCAGTCCGGCTTGCAGGTCGCGGGCGAGGGTGACGCGGTGGGTGTACTGGCGGGCGTTGCGGGCGGCCAGCGCGGCGCGGCGGGCGAGTTCCTCGGCCAGGGCGACGGTGTGGCCGTCGAAGGGGTGGTCGGCAGTGGAGAGCAGGGTCAACGTGCCGAACGCGGTGCCCCGGTCCATGAGGGGGATGCACATGTAGCCGGTGACGCCCAGGTCCTGCCAGGGGCCGGACCCGGTGGGCGTGCGGCGCGCCACCTCCCTCATACCCGAGGCCAGGACGCGGGCGACGGTGTGGTCGGCGGCGTCCGACACGGGCACGTGCGAGGCCAGCAGGTCCCGCTGACCCGGTGTGGGCGCGGCGGTGGCGATACGGCGCACCCTTCCGCCCTCGACGACATCGACCGCGCACAGGGGCGCCAGCTGCGGGGTGCAGAACGCGGCCAGGCGCTGGAGGGTCTGGGCGGCGTCCAGGTCGCTGGTCAGGGCGGTACTGGCCTTGAGGAGGAAGGCGAGGTCGGCGCGGGCCGCCTTCTCCCGGGCCTCGGCGGCCTGCCGCGCCTGTTCGGCCTGCTGGCGTTCGACGGCCAGGGCCACGGTGTCGGCGAAGACCCGGGCCAGCGCGAGGTCTGCCTCCTGCGGCGCACGCGGAGTGCGGTGGTACATGGCGAAGGTGCCCAGCAGCGAGCCGTCGCGGGCGAGTATCGGCGTGGACCAGCAGGCGGCGAGCCCCGCCTTCTCGGCCAGGTCGCGGAAGTCGTCCCAGAACACGTCCGTGGAGATGTCGGTGACGATCACAGGCCGGCGGCGGTGCGCGGCCGTGCCGCACGAGCCGACACCTTCCCCGGTGGCGATGCCGTCGATGGCCTCGTTGTAGAAGTCGGGCAGGCTGGGCGCCGCCCCGTGCCGCAGGTGCTTGCCGTCGGCGTCGGCCAGCAGGACGGAGACCAGCACTTCCTCGGGCGACAGGTCCTCGATGGCGCGGGCCATGCCCTCAAGGACGTCGGGCAGGGGCGCCTGGCGGGCGATCTGCTCCAACAGGGCGCGGTGCTCGGCCGCCAGCCGCTGGGCGTGCTTGACCTGGGTGGTCTCCACCCCGATGATCCGTACGCCCATGGTGTTGCCACCGGCGTCCAGACGGGGCTCGTAGGTGAAGTCGAAGAACGCCTCCCGCGCGCCCGCACCCTCACCCAGCACCACCCGGGAATCCCGGCCGGTGTAGGCCTTGCCGGTGCGGTACACCTGGTCCAGGAGGGCGAGGAAGCCCTGGTCGACGAGTTCGGGCAGCAACTGGCCGAGGGGCACGCCGGTGCGGGTGCGCCGACCGCCGCCGATCGCGGTGAAGAACGCCGCGTTCGCCGCCTCCAGCATGTGCGCCGGCCCGGCGAGGGAGGCGAACACGGCCGTCGACTGCCCGAACAGGGCCCGCAGGTCATCCTCCGCCCTGCCCCCGCCGTTCGCCCCGACCCCTGACGTCCCGGCGGACCGCACCGCTTTCTCCCCCGGTACGCGCGTCATGTGCCCTGCCCCTCACTCGCCCGTACCGGACCGTCAGCACCCGCAGCGACGACGTCACGCCCGCCCGTGCCCGCGACCAAGGCCTCGCACACGTCCGCGTGGACGGAGAAGACCTGGTCCAGTCCCGTCAGCGAGAGGAGGCGGGCCACCGAATCCGGCACACTCGCCAACCGCAGCACCCGGCCCTGTGCGGCCAGCTGCTGGAAGAACCGCACCAGGGCGCCGACGCCGGACGAATCGCAGAACTGCAGGTCGGAGCAGTCCGCCACGACGGGCCCCGCCCCCTTTCCCCTGCCCAGCTCCGTCTCGCCGGCCTCGTGCAGCTGCACCACGCTTTCGAAGTCGAGCTCCCCGCGCAGCGCGAACACCACGCCCCGCGCGTCCTGCCTGACGACCACCGAGAACACCCTCAGCTTCCTCCGTATGAAACGCGCTCCGCCAAACCCCCTCATGGTAATGACCGGCCCCCACCGGCCGGGCGCACAGGGGCGCCGGGCAGGAAGGGGGCGTGACGTCTCCACGCCGTGCGGGAGTCGTGAACCCGGCCGCGGGGCCCCGCGGCCGTCGGCCGGCGCGGCTGAGGCGAGCCGGACGGCGGGCCGCACCCGCGCACACGTCACACGCTGACGTCCGTGCTGTCGCGCGCCGCCGGGACGGGGTGGTGACGGCTGATGTTCCGGGCCAGCAGCCTGGTGGACTCCGCGACGCCGATCGCCCCGCCGTCCTCGCCACCGGGCAGGCGCCCGTCGGCCAGGCGGAGTTCGGTGAGCGCGGTGTCCATCGCCCGGTGCGCGGCGAACAGGCAGGGAGTGCTGTAGATCGCGACGTCGACGCCGAGCTCGTCCAGCTCGCGGAGCGAGAGCCGCGGGGACTTGCCGCCGGCGATCTGGTTGAACATCAGCGGCTTGCCGCCGACGACCCCACGGATCCGCTCGATCCACTCGACACTGCGGACGCCGTCGACCAGGACGACGTCGGCGTCGGTGGCGGCCAGGGCCTGCGCCCGCTCGATGATGTCGGCTTCCTCCGTCGCGTCGGTACGGGCGACGACCACGAGGTCCTTGCGCGTGGCCAGGACCATGCCGAGCTTCTCCAGGTACTCCGCCAGCGGCAGCACCTGCTTGCCGTCGGCGTGCCCGCACCGCCGGGGGCGCTTCTGGTCCTCCAGGATGACGCCGGAGGCACCGGTGCGCTCGAGGCCCTCCACGACGTGGCAGGCCACTTCCGGATCGACGTAGCCGTCGTCGATGTCGACGAGGAGGTGATGGCGGGGGAAGGCGCCGCGCAGCCGTTGGACGAAGCCCATCATGTCGGGCCAGGCGATGAATCCGATGTCGGGCAGCCCGTAGTAGGAGGCTGCGAAGCCGAACCCGGACACGAAGATCCCGTCGTAGTGCCCGGCCGCCACCGACGCCGAGTACATGTCGTACACGCCGATCAGGGGGGTGGTGCCGGGCTGGGCGATCTGCTGTCGCAGGGCGTTGCCGTAACTCATGATCAGGTCCTCCTGGAAAGGTGGGGCATCGAAGCCCGGGGCAGCGACCCGCGGCGCTTTACCCAAAACTGATCATTCCGTGACCATCTCTCGACGATGGTTCCTACGGCGGTCCGCTCACGCCAACGGCGTAGCCCGTTCACCGCAGAAACGTCCCTCCCGGGGTCCCTGCCCGCCCCGCCGCACACCCGCTGCTGCGCGCGGACGCCGGCGCCGCGCTCTCGAAAGCCAGGAGCTCGCGTCGACAAAGCCAGGAGCTCGCGTCGACGTCGGGGTCCCCGGCGACTGGTCAGGTGCACGGGTCAGGCGAACCGGTCAGGCGCTGTCGGGCCAGGAGAACCCGAGCTCCGCCGCGCGCTCAGGGCTGCCGCCGCACACCCGTCCGTAAGTCTTCGGGTCCTCTTCGGCCAACCGGCGCAAGGCGGCGGCAGCTTGAGCCTCGGGCGGGGTCCCGTCATCGGGGATCACCCAGCAGAACTGGAGCGGGCTGTCGGCTCGCTCAGGCCTGCCGGCCGCCGGCCCCGGCACGTACCAGAAGGTCACCTCGGTCGTGTCGGGATGCCGGAACCCGCTGCTGATCCGCCCCCGCCTGGCATCCCACCGGCCCAGCAGCTCCGGGTTCTCCCTCAGCCCCGCCTCGATCAGGCGCGCCGTGGTGCGAGCCGGCCAGGACCAGGACCGGTCGGTCTCCGCCCGAGCGATCTCCGCATCGTAGGCGGAGGCGTCGAACCGGTAGTCGGGCAGCTCGGATGCCGCCGGTCCACCAGGAGCCGGCACGGTCTGCGACCGCCGCCAGTTCTCCCACACCACGTGGTCGCCGTCCCGCCTGATGGTGACGTAGAGCGCGCCGCAGCACCCCTCGGTGCAGCCGGCCTCCGCGAGTTGCACCTCTCGAGGCTGCGCTGCCGCCCGCAGCATGCCTTCGTCCAGCAGGTACTCGGGCCTGTGGGCGGGACCGAGACCGAAGACTGCCGGAACCAGTGGACGGCCGTCGATGAGAATCCGGGTCTCGACGGGTTCCCGGTCCGCGGGGTCGCCGGCCACGACCTCGATGCGCAGCCTGCCGGGCGCCTCCGGGCGCTCGAACGGCCGTCGTCCGGTGCGGCGGATCCATCCGGCCCGCAGGCGCTGGTCCGGCTCGCTCGCTCCGGCGCCGGCCATCACCCACCGGGGCTCGCCCCTCAGCCTTCCGAGCGAGTCGAGAAGCGCGGCGCGCCGACCGGGCGGCCAGTCCAGCAACGCTGCGGTGCCACTGCTCAGGTTCAGGGCGAGAGACAGCAGCATGGCGGCGTTGTCGAGCGTGGGCGGCAGCAGGTCGGCTCGCGTGACGACGCTGTCGTAGACCCGCAGCGCGTCACGGTAGGCGCGCAGGCCCGCCGGGTCCTCGTACGAGGACCCGATCCGGACGAGCAACCTGCCCGCCCGGGCGAGCAAGTCCGTATCGCCACAGTGGTGGTCGAGCAGGTCTGCCAGCCGGCAAGCCTCGGCAACCCGGCGGGCTACCACGCTGCTGACGTGCCGGGGAGAGGCGGGGTAGGCGACCAGTGCCGTGTGTACGGCCTGCCGGTTCCCCTTCCGCAGGGCCCGGATGAGCGGCTGCAGCCCCTCATCGCGGCCGTAGAGCGCGAGCCACACGACGGCGGCGGACGGGCGGTCGAGGATGTCGAGCGCTTCGACCGCCGCACGGTTGAACTCCCGGAACAGGCCGAGGACGGAGAGGTACGGGACGTCCTCGGGCTCACCGCAGCGCCGGAGCAGGGCGACACCTGCGGTGACGGTGGCCACGGTCGTCCCGGACCGCGTCAGCTGCCGTCCCAGGGCACGTGCCGCGTCCAGCTGCTCGGCGGGCAGAGGCATTTCGGCGACAGCGGAACGGATCTGACGCCCGTGGCCGGCCCGGATGCCGAGTCGCACGAAACGGCGGTGCAAGCCGGAGAGGCCGTCCGGGAGCGGCCTGAGCGCTTCGCGGACGGCGTTCGCCGCCTCTTCCCGGGCAAGGGGGCCCCCGTCGGCCGCGGGCTCCCGGGGCAGCGAGAAGCCGCGTGGCGGCGGAACTCCATCGGGCGACTCCCGCAGCAGGTGCAGGGCTTGGTCGTACAGCGCGGGCGGGAGGGTGAGCGCGTTGCGCTCTTCCTGGGCGCTCACCGGGCGGGGCGGGACTCGATTCGGTAGGTCATGCGGGCAGCTTGCCAGCCGGTTCGTGCTGTGTCGAAGCAATTGGCGCTTCCGGTGGCCGCGGTCCCACTCCCACCGCAGCTGCGCGTACGCCCACCGGACCGGGATCCGCACGGGCCCGGACCGCAGTTGCCGCCGGCGGTGGTCACCTGCACGGACCTGAGGACAGTGAGCCATCCGATGGGGTGCGCGAGGTGACCGGGGCGGCTCCTCCTCCTGCCCGTCCGGCGCCGTAATCCTCGCCGCGACGCGGGCTAGGCCCCGTGGGCCGGCTCCCCGGGTCGCATGGAGGGACTCAGCCCTCCGCGAGCGAACCGGTCGAGTGCCCGGAGCACCTGGGCGCGGGTCGTGTCGCTGCCGAGGTGGCCCGCGTCGCTGACGACGATCAGCTCCGCGTCCGGCCATGCGCGGGCGAGTTCCCACGCGGTGTGCAGGGGGCTGCCCATGTCGAGCCGGCCCTGGACCAGGACGCCGGGGATGCCGGTCAGGCGGTGGGCGTCGCGGAGCAGGGCGCCTTCCTCCAGCCACGCGCCGTGGGAGAAGTAGTGCGCGCAGATGCGGACGAAGGCCAGTTGTGCGGCCGGCGGCCGGGCGCCGTACGGGTGGGAGGCGCCGTTCGTTTCGCCTGACAGGACCGCGTCCTCCCAGGCGCACCAGTCGGCCGTGGCCTTCTCCCGTACGGCGGCGTCCGGGTGCTCGGTGAGGCGCGCGTACGCCGCGACGACGTCGCCGTCCCGCGGCGTTCCGGGGGCTGCGGCCAGGAAGCGGTCCCACTGCTCGGGGAAGAACCGGCCCACGCCCCGGTAGAGCCAGTCGATCTCCGAACGCCTGGTGGTGGTGACGGCGGAGATGACCATCTCCGACACCCGCTCCGGGTACGTCTCGGCGTAGGCCAGGATGAGCGTGGAGCCCCACGAGCCGCCGTACAGCAGCCAGCGGTCGACGCCCAGGTGCTCCCGCAACCGCTCCATGTCGGCGATCAAGTGCCGGGTGGTGTTGTGCCGCATGTCGGTCGCCGGGTCGCCCGCGTGCGGGGTGCTGCGGCCGCAGCCACGCTGGTCGAACAGCACGACCCGGTACCGGTCCGGGTCGAAGTACTGGCGTGCCCCGGGCCCGCATCCCGATCCGGGTCCGCCGTGTACGACGAGTGCCGGTTTGCCGTGCGGGTTGCCGCAGGCCTCCCAGTACACGTGGTTGCCGTCGCCGACGTCGAGCATCCCGTTCTCGTAGGGTTCGACCGGCGGGTACAGCTCTCCCATGTGAAAACTCCTTCTGGCAACCGCATGCAACCGGAACAAGACCTGTAGCAGACAACGCCGCTCCGCAGAACAGGGATCCCCGGAAGCTGCTCGCCAGGCGGCTGTCACATCCCGTCGCTCCCGTTCGTCAGTGTCGTGGAGCCGCCGAACGGGCCGCTGCCGATGCGAAGGAGTGCAGTCATGACGAAGACCTCGATCTCCCGGATGCCGAACCCGGGTCAGTTCGTGCCGGAGCTGAGCGACATCAGCGCCGCTTTCTTCCGGGCCACGGGAAACCGCTCGGTGCCGCGCACCACGATGAGCCTCGTCCACCTGCGCGCCGGGCAGATCGTCCGCAACACCTACCTGACGATTTTGAACACCGCCTTCCTGCGCAAGGCGGGGGAGTCGGAGGAGCGCATCACGGCCGTTTCCTCGTGGCAGGACGCCCCCTGCTTCACCGACGCCGAACGTGCCGCCCTCGCACTGGTGGAGGCCACCCTCCAGCCCGCGCCCCACGGCAAGGAGCGCGTTTGCGACGAGCTCTACGCCGAGGTGGCGAGGCATTACGACGACAAGGCGCTGGCCACCCTGACCATCGCCATCGGGCAGATCAGCTTCTTCATCGCCCTGGCCGTCATCGGCAAGCCCCAGCCCGTCACCTCCCTCGCCGACGGGCAGTGGGACTGACCCGAACCTCACGTCGGACGGGCGCTGGAGGAACCGGCCCAGCTGACCCGACCAAGCTGATTCGGGGCGCTGTCCGCTGGGGGAACGCTCAGGCCGGCCGCTGGGGCGAAGCTCGGGCCGGCCGCTGCGGGGGCGCGGCGCAGGCCGGGGTGCCACCCGGCAGCCGGCCACGGTTGTTCGCGACGAGCCGGTAGGCGGCATGGGCGATCCAGCGCACGGGGGTCAGGGTGAGGACCGCCCCCAGGACTCCCCACGCACCGCCGGCACGCAGCAGCAGCTTCGCCACCGCCTGGGCGCCGCCGTACACCTGACCGTCGGGGGTCACCCACAGCGCCTCGTACTCGGCCCGCTCCTGCGAGACACCGAGGGAGTCCAGGTCTGCGAACTGCCACGCGGTGAACTCGCAGGCGGGGCGGAGCAAGCGCTGCGCCGCACGGGCCGAAGTCGTACAGAAGCCGCAGTCTCCGTCGTAGACGAGCACCGGACGCGTTCTCATGACCCTATGGTGCCCCGTGTGCCGCCCGCACCTGACCGGAGTTCCCTCTAGCCGAGCGGCGTCGGCGGGGGACGCAGCCCGTCAAGGGTGAGGTCGAGAAGGCGTTCGGCCTGCTCCCGGAGCTCGGGCGCGGCCGAGGTGAGGGCGATGCCGGCGAGGGCGGCGAACATGTCGCCCGGGCTGATGTCGGACCTGATCGCCCCCGCGGCCTTGCCCGCCGCCATCAGGGAGGACAGGGCGTCCTGGATCAGCGTGCGGCTGTCCGCGTAGGGATCGCTTCCCGCGGCGAGTACGGCTCGCATGGCGTCGGCCATGCCGATCTTGGCGGTGGCGTAGTCGATGAAGCGGCGCGTCCAGGCGCGCAGCGCCTCAAGGGGCGGCATGGACTCCAGGAGGGCGGGGGCGGAGTCGCACAGCCGGGCCACCTCGTTGCGGTAGGCCGCCTCGATCAGGGCCTCCCGGGTCGGGAAGTTGCGGTAGAGGGTGCCGGTGCCCACGCCCGCCTCCCTGGCGATGCGCTCGAAGTGCGTGTCCAGGCCCTCCTCGGTGAACAGGCGCACCGCCGCGGCGAGGATCTTCTCCCGGTTGCGCTGGGCGTCGGCCCTCAGTGGACGTCCTGCGTCTGCGGCCATCAACGGCTCTCCCTGCTCGCCCCATTGTTAAGTGGAGGTGTCTCCGGTTACGGTGGTGAAGTGGCGGCGCCTCCACTTTCACCTTAGGGCATGCATCAGCCTGCCCGTGTTCCTCCTCCGGAAGGACCATCACCGGTCATGTCAGGAATCGAAGGCAAAGTCGTCGCGATCACGGGCGCAGGCAGCGGCATCGGTGAGGCGACCGCCCTCCTGCTCGCGGAGCGCGGCGCGAAAGTGGTCCTCGGCGCCCGCCGCCGAGAGCGTATTGAGGCTCTGGCCGCCCGCATCGAGAGTGCCGGCGGCGAGGCCGCCTGGTTGCGCACGGACGTGACGCGCCGCCAGGACCTCTGCGCCCTCGTCGACCTCGCCCGCGCCCGGTACGGCAAGCTCGACGTCCTCATCAGCAACGCCGGCGTCGGCCTGATCTCCCGCCTGGACGACCTGCGCGTCGAGGACTGGGAAGAGATGATCGACGTCAACCTCAAGGGCGTCCTCTACGGCATCGCCGCGGCCCTCCCCGTCTTCCGGGCGCAGGGCTCAGGACACTTCGTCCACACGGTGTCCACCGCCGGACTGCGTGTCGTGCCGCTGCAGTCGGTGTACGCCGGTACGAAGAACGCCGTCCGCACGATCTCCGAGGGGCTGCGCCAAGAGGCCGGTGACAGTCTGCGGGTAACGGTCGTTTCGCCCGGAGCCGTCCGCACCGACTTCACGGAGCGCATGGCCCCTGAGGTGAAGGCCGGGATCGACACGATGATGGAGACGGCCCTCTCGCCGGACGCGGTGGCCCGCGCCATCGCCTTCGCCGTCGAGCAGCCGGAAGGTGTCGACGTCGGCGACATCGTCGTGCGCCCCACGGCGCAGAACTGATGGCGCAGAAATAACGGCGGAGAACTGACGGCGGGACTTCGAGCGGTGGAGCGAGTGCCGTCAGTGGCCGGCAGCCCCCGCACGCCGGGCGGTCAGCGTGCGGACACCGTGCGGTCAGCCGGCGGTCAAGCTGCCCAGCTCGGACTCGAACAGCAGGTCGGGGTCGAGGCCCATGCCGGTGAAGTGGCCCGCCAACTCCAGGGAGAGCGCGCCGTGCAGGCGGGTCCAGAACGCCAGGGCCAGGCGAAGGTTCGATGGCGGGGCGTCCGGGTGGTCCCCGGCCCACTCCCTGTGACCGGCGGCCAGGTGGTCCTCGAAGGCGCGGGCCGGAGGGGCCGGGTCGGGCTGCGGCCCGGCCGCGGCGCAGGCGTCCAGCAGGACGGACATCATCTCCGAGGCGATCGTGGTGATGTCCTGCGGCGCGTGATACCCGGGGACCGGGGTGCCGTACACGAGGAAGTAGCGGTGCGGGTGCTCCAGGGCCCAGCGGCGCAGTGCCCGGGCGAGCGCGGCGAGATCCGGGCCGCCGCCCGCTCCCTCCGTGGAGCCGAGGACGCCGGTGAAGGCGTCGGCGAGCGAGCGGTACGCGTCCCGGATGAGTTCGGTGATCAGCTCGTCGCGGTTGGCGAAGTACCGGTACAGCGCCGGTCCGCTCATGCCCATCTGCTTGGCGATCGCATTGAGGGACAGCGCCGAGGCGCCGGAGCCGGCGATCTGCTGCCAGGCCTTCTCCTTGACCTCCTCGCGTACTTGCTGCCGGTACCGCTCACGAGGGGTCTGCGTGCTTGCGGACATGCCCGTCGCCTCCCACTGCCCAACACCAGAATTGGTTAGAGGCTATCACTATCGGCAAGGGCCATTAGTGATCCGGCGCATCTGCCCTTGACATCCGCGAGGCAGGCACGCAGTCTAGTTACACCTTCTAACGAACACGAGAAGCAGTAACCAAGCGGAGGTCGTCATGAGCACCATGGAGCGGATCGAGATCGTCCTGCCGGGCAAGGTGGAGCCGGAAGGGCTGGAGTTGCACCGGGGTCCGCTCCCGAGGCCGGGCGCAGGCCAAGTGGTGGTCGCGGTGGAGGCCACCGGAGTGTCCTTCGCCGAGCAGCAGATGCGCCGCGGCCGCTACTACGACCAGCCCCCGTTCCCCTTCGTTCCCGGATACGACCTGGTGGGGACCGTGCTGACCGCCGGCGCGGGCGTCGCCCCCGGACTGCTCGGCAAGCGGGTGGCCGCCTTGACGAAGACCGGCGGCTGGGCCAGCCACGTAGCCCTGGACGCCGCCGACGTGGTCGAGGTACCCGCCGGCGTCGGCGCGGCGGAAGCGGAGACCGCGGTCGTCAACGGCATCACCGCCTGGCAGATGCTCCACCGCAAGGCCCGGGTCCGCGCCGGCCAGACCGTCCTGGTCCACGGCGCCAACGGCGGAGTCGGCTCGATCCTGGTCCAGTTGGCGCTCGCCGCGGGCGCCCGGGTCATCGGCACCGCCTCCACCCGCCACCACGACGCGCTGCGCGCGCTCGGGGTGACCCCCGTCGACTACCGCTCCGGCGACGTACCCGCCCGCGTACGGGCACTCGCGCCCGGCGGCGTGCACGCGGTGTTCGACCACGTCGGCGGCGACGGCATCACCGACTCCTGGCGGCTCCTCGCCCCCGGTGGCACCCTCGTCTCGTACGGCAGCGCCGCCACCCGCGACGACGAGGGCTCCGGCGCGTGGCCGGTGCTCCGGCTCCTGGGCCGGGTGTGGCTGTGGAACTGGCTGCCCAACGGCCGTCGCGCCTACTTCTTCAACGTGTGGGCCGGGCGCGCCTACGCAAAGGGCCGCTTCCGGGCGCGCCTGCGCTCCGACCTCACCCAGGTGTTCACGGCCCTGCAGCGCGGGGAGATCACCGCCAAGGTCGCAGCCGAGATCCCGTTGGCCCGAGCCGCCGAAGCCATGCGCCTGGCCGAGTCCGGCACGGTCGCCGGAAAGGTGGTCCTCGTCCCCTGACCCGGCCGCGCCCGGTCCACGCCGGAGGGGCGGGGTGCGCGTCGCACCCCGCCCCTCGTCATCCGCTGTGCGGGACCGGTCAGACCTTGCCGTAGGTGCCGGTGGCCCACAGGGCGCCGCCCAGGCCAGGGCCGCCGTCGGACTTGTACACGACGAAGTTGCCGTCGTCCTGGAGCAGGGCGTAGGCGCCGGGGTTGTCGGCGGTGCCGGCCCGCCAGGCCACGTTCTTCTCGTCGAACCAGTCGCGCAGGCTCATGTCGCCGTCGGCGCCCATGCGAAGTTCCATCGTGTAGTAACCGGCCGCGTAGGTGGCGCTGTTCCAGATGGCCTTGCCGTCGCTCTTTCGGTACATGACCAGGTTGTGGTCGCTCTGGAGGACCAGCCACACGCTGCTGCTCTGCGCCCAGTCGCCGTCGAACCAGTAGCGGTACTCGTGCACCGCGTCGTTCGCGCACAGTTTGGTGGGCCGCTCCCGCCTCAACGGCGTCCAGTGCAACCCCATCTGGCCTTCCTTACGGCCTATGACCTTGAAGTTGCCGTTCGCCTCCAGCTTCGCCTGCGGCTTCATCTCGGTGTGGTCGCCGTAGGTCGCGGTGTGCCAGATGCCGCCGCCGGTCTGGGCGCTGCCGCCTTGGCGGTAGATGACGAAGTTGCCGTCGTCCTGCATGGTGGCGTACGCGCCGGGGTTCCCGTACGTGCCGCTGTTCCACAGCGGGAGCCTGTAGCCGCCGGGGTTGCCGAGGGCGTAGAGCACCAGGTTGCCGTCGGGCTGCATGACCAGTTCGGTCACCTGGGTCGGGTTGGTCATCTTCTCGCCCGGAGCGAGCCGCTGGCCCGTGTTCAGGACCGTTTCGCGGACGTCGTAGGGCCTGTCGCACTCGGCCGGCCCGGAGGGGGCGGCGTGTGCCGAGGCCGGGACCAGGGCGGTCAGGGCCGCGGCGGCGAGCAGGGATGTGAACGCACTGCGGAGCAGGCGGTGGCGCATGGTCGGTTCCCCCGTGTTCGGTCGGACGATCAGATCTTGTTGTACGTGCCGCTGGCCCACAGGGCGCCGCCCTTGCCGGGCCCGCCGTCCTTCTTGTAGACGACGAAGTTGCCGTCGTCCTGGAGGAGGGCGTAAGCGCCGTTGTTGCCGGCCGTGCCGGTGCGCCAGCGGACCGTCTCGTTCTGCCCGAACTCGTGCAGGGACAGGTCGCCGTTGTCCCCCATATCCAGGGTCAGGGCGCTGCGGTTGCCGTACGTGCCGCTGCCCCAGATGGCCTTGCCGTCGCTCTTGCGGTACATGACGAGGTTGTTGTCCTTCTGGAGGACCAGCCAGACGCTGGCGGACTCGGCCCAGAAGCCCCGGTCCCAGGACATGTCGGTCGAACACACCCTGACGTGCCGCTGGATGGTGTCGGTCGACCAGTACCAGTCCTCGCTGCGGCCGCTCACACTGAATTCGCCGTTGTCCCTGATCGAGGCATTGACGTAGTCGTTGGCCCGGTTCCCGTAGGTCGCGGTGTTCCAGATGCCGCCGCCCGTCTGGGGGCCGCCGTCCTTCTTGTAGATGACGAAGTTGCCGTCGTCCTGCATGAGCGCGTACGCGCCCGGGTTTCCGTACGTGCCGCTGTTCCACAGCGGGAGCTTGGTGCCGCCGTTCCCGATCGCGTAAACGACGAGGTTCCCGTCGGGCTGCATGACCAGCTCGGGCTTGCCGGGTGTCGGTACCAGGCTCGCCCCCGACGCGAGGCGCTGGCCGGGCCGCAGATCCTCGGAGCGGCCGGTCGCGCTGGTCATGCACTGGCTGGGATCGGTGGCCGACGCCACCCCCGGGACCAGGACGGTCACGGCGGAGGCGGCGAGCAGGGATACGAGCGCTCCGCGGAGCAGGTGGTGTTGCATGGGTGTTCCCCCTGTGGCGTGTCAGATCTTGTTGTAGGTGCCCGTGGCCCAGATGCCGCCGCCCTTGCCGGGGCCGCCGTCCTTCTTGTAGACGACGAAGTTGCCGTCGTCCTGGAGCAGGGCGTAGGCACCGTCGTTGTTCGCCGTACCGGTCCGCCAGCGGACCGTGCCGCGGCCTTCCTCGACCAGGGTCAGGTCACCCCGGTCCTTGGGGGCCATCTGCAGGGTCACCCGGTATCCGCCCCCGTACGTACCGCTGTACCAGATGGCCTTGCCGTCGCTCTTGCGGTACATGACGAGGTTGTTGTCCTGCTGGAGGACCAGCCAGACGGTGGCGGACTGGGCCCAGTTGCCCGTCCACCAGCCCTCCGCGGCCGTCGCGTACTCCGAGCAGAACCAGGCCTGGCGCTCCGAGCTGCGGGTGGTCCAGTGCTGGTTGCTGCGGCCTTCGACGAGGAACTCGCCCCCCATGAGAGAGGCTTCCACGGACCCGGTCCCGGAGCCGTAGGTCGCGGTGTGCCAGATGCCGCCGCCGGTCTGGGGGCTGCCGCCCTGGCGGTAGATGACGAAGTTGCCGTCGTCCTGCATGGTGGCGTACGCGCCGGGGTTCCCGTACGTGCCGCTGTTCCACAGCGGGAGCCTGTAACCGCCCGGGTTGCCGAGGGCGTAGAGCACCAGGTTGCCGTCGGGCTGCATCACCAGCTCGGTCGTGCTGACCTTGTCGACCAGGCGGGCTCCCGGTTCCAGACGCTGGCCGGGGTAGATCGTCGCGAGTACGCCGCTCTTCCGCCCGCTGCAGGCCGGCGGGGCAGCAGCGGCCGGGGTGGCGGTAGCCGGGACCAGGGCGGTCAGGGCGGAGGCGGCGAGTACGGATACCAGCGCTCTGTGGCGCGTGCGGGTGCGCATGGTCGGTTTCCCCCCAAGGAATGTGCACTTCTTCGACCGGACCGGTCATGTGCGCTCCCTTTTTACACCGCTGCGCAACGAAGTGATCAATCGAATACTTCGAGGGCCGGCTGCGGGCGCGTGGGGTGCGAACAGGAGCGGCGCGCCCCTCCGCGCATGCGGTGTGCCCGGCACGCCAAGGCCCGGCTCGGCCATCCCGCGACCCTGGCGACGTCCGACCACGCGGTGTCGAAGAAGGGCTCGGCGCACTCCCCGATGAGTTCCGCGGCGTGCGGCGGTCTACCCCTTGGCAAGCCGAAGAAGCCCTGCAGCCGCCCCGGAAGGGTGAGGAACATGAAGTACATGATCCAGCTGAACGTGCCGGCCGATCAGTGGGACGCCATCATGTCGTCGTACTCCAAGGACGACATGGAGGCCATGTTCGCCCACATGAACGCCCTCAACAACGACCTCACCTCCGCCGGGGAATGGGTGGAGGGGCGTGGTCTCGGCGGTCCGTCGCTGGTCAAGACGGTGCGGGCCGCGAGCGACGGACAGCGGCAGGTGACCGACGGGCCGGCCCAGGCGGGACGGATCCTGGCCGGGTACTGGGTCGTCGACGTCGACAGCGAGGAGCGCGCCCTGGAGATCGCCGCGAGGGCGTCGGCCTGCCCCGGGCCGGGCGGGAAGCCGGGCTCCGACCCGGTGGAAGTGCACCGGATCCCCGAGGACCCGACGCAGGCCTGAGCCGGGGAGGCAGCCGGCGTCCCGGACGGGCAGCCGGCGTCCCGGGCCGCGCGGGGGCGCGACGCCGGTGACGCGGCAGGGGCCGGCCCTCCTGGACCCGGCCGGGCCGGGAGGGGCTCACTCCGTGCGCAGGACCTCCGCCAGGGCCTGGCGCAGCGCCGCCTCGGGGTCCGCCTCCGGGCCCTCGGCCCGCCAGGCCACGAAGCCGTCGGGGCGTACCAGGACCGCGCCCTCGGCCGTGGTGCCGTGCACCTGCGCCCAGTCGGCGGGGCCGTCCCCGCCCGCCCCGCCCGGCGCGCCGTGCCCGTCGTACACCAGGTCGGCCCCGGGACCGGCACCGATCCGGTAGGCCTCCAGCCGTACCCCGCCGGCCTCCGCGATGCGGCGCGCGGCCGCGTGCCAGCCCGCGGCGTCCCCCGCGCCGCTGAGCAGCACCATCGAACGCTCGTAGAGGTCGAGTGTGGACAGGCGCTGCTCGCCGCGCCGCAGCCACATGTGCGGAGCCCGGCTGCCCGGCTGCCCCGCCAGCCGCATCCCCTCGGGCACCACGTCCTGCTCCGGGTCGGCGCCGACGACGGCCCCCCGCGGGTAGCGGTAGGCGAGCACGACGTTCAGGATGCCGCCCTGCCGGCCGCCGCCGATCCCCGGCGGCGGGGCGAAGCCGGGGTGGCTGTGTTCCACGGAGCGCGCCGAGGCCCGTGCGCTGGTCGCCAGCGCCACCGGCCGCCGCTCCGCGTCGTACGTCTCCAACAGCCCGGGACCGGCCCAGCCGTCCAGCACGGCGGCCAGCTTCCAGGCGAGGTTGTGGGCGTCCTGGATGCCGGTGTTCGAGCCGAACGCCCCCGTCGGGGACATCTCGTGCGCGGAGTCGCCGGCGAGGAACACCCGCCCGGCGCCGTAGCGGTCCGCGACCCGTTCCGCGGCGTGCCACGAGGCCTTGCCGGTCACCTCCACGTCGAGGTCGGCGACACCGACGGCCCGGCGGATGTGCTCCTCGCACCGCTCGTGGGTGAACTCCTCCAGCGTCTCGCCGTCCTCCGGGTGCCAGGGCGCGTGGAAGACCCAGTTCTCCTTGTTGTCGACGGGCAGGAGCGCGCCGTCGGCGTCCGGGGAGGTCAGGTAGCACACGATGAACCGCCGGTCGCCCACCACGTCGGCGAGCCGGCGCGAGCGGAAGGTGATGCTCACGTTGTGGAAGAGGTCGCCGGGGCCGCTCTGCCCGATGCCCAGCCGCTCCCGGACCGGGCTGCGCGGGCCGTCCGCGGCCACGAGGTAGTCGGCGCGGACGGTGCGGCGCCGGTCGGTGGTCCGGTCCCGTACGACGGCGGTGACGCCCTGCGCGTCCTCCTCGAACGACTCCAGCTCGTGCGAATACCACAGCTCCCCGCCCTGCTCCCGGGCGTTGTCCAGCAGCACGGGCTCCAGGTCGTTCTGACTGCACAGGCACCAGGAGGTGGGACTGAACTTCGCCAGGCCGCCCCCCGGGTCGATGTTCTTGAACAGCCACTCGCCCGCATCGCCCACGAGGGTCGGTGTCTGCAGGATGCCGTGGTTGTCCGCCAGCAGCGACGCCGCGGTCTTGATGTCCGGCTCGATGCCGGCCACCCGGAAGAGCTCCATGGTCCGGACGTTGTTACCGCGGCCGCGCGGGTGGATCGAGGTTCCCGCGTGCCGCTCGACCAGGGTGTGCCGTACCCCGTGGCGCCCCAGGAACAGGGACGTGGACAGGCCCACCAGGGACCCGCCGACGATGAGGACCGGAACCCGGTGGTCGGCTTCGTGCTGCATCGATGCCTCCAGAGGCAGGCGTTCGGGTGGGGCGGGAGTTCCGCGCTCTTGACAGCTGCTCCGCGGGCACGTCACCCGCGTGGTTCACGCGGGTCGCGCACTTCCACGGACGGGCACAGGATCGAGACACGCTGACGTCGCGACACCGCGGCCGGCGTTCACCGCTGCCCTCGAAGGAGATGTGCGCAGGATGACCACCACGTCTGAACGTGTTTCAGAACCGCCGAAGCGACAGATGTCGAAACGTGTCTCCCAGTCCGTGTTCGACGGCTCCAGGCTCCGCGTCGTCCTGCTGGTGGATGTGTACGACGGCGCCCAACAGCAGTTCCTGGAGGCGTACGAACAACTCTGCACCCAGGTCTCCTCGGTTCCGGGGCACGTCAGCGACCAGCTGTGCCAGTCGATCGAAAATCCATCCCAATGGCTCATCACCAGCGAGTGGGAGAGCGCCCCGCCCTTCCTCGCGTGGGTGAACAGCGAAGAGCACGTGCGGATGGTGTCGCCGCTGCACGGCTGCGTGCGGGACACCCGCTCGCTGCGCTTCCACGTCGTCCGGGAGACCGGTGGCCCCGCCGCCGGCGCCGCACCCGAGCGGCGGCGCCTGCAGAGCTCCCCCCGCATCGGCGACGGCGTCGTCCGCCACGCGCTCACCTTCACCGTCAAGCCGGGCAGCGAGGAGGCCGTCGCCAAGATCCTCGCCGGCTACGCCTCGCCCGAGCCGCGGGTCGACGACACCACCCGGCTGTGCCGGACGTCCCTGTTCATGTACGGCAACCGGGTGGTACGGGCCGTCGAGGTCAAGGGCGACCTGCTCGCGGCGCTGCGCCACGTCGCCCGGCAGCCCGAGGTGCGGGCCGTCGAGGAGGCCATCAACCCCTACCTGGAGCAGGACCGGGACCTCAACGACCCCGAGTCGGCCCGCGTCTTCTTCACCCGCGCGGCCCTGCCCGCCCTGCACCACGTCACCGCCGGGCACGAGCACCCGGAGGCCGAGCGGCACGCCCTGTACTACGAGGCGCGCCCGGACTGCGGCATGCGGCTGGCCGAGCTGCTCGCGCAGCACGACGAGTCGGCGGCCGACGACCCGCGCAGCCCGGTGCTGCGCAGCACGATCTTCCAGCGCGACGAGGTCGTGGTGCGCCTGGTCGACGTGCGCGGCGACCTCGACGACGCCGACCCCGCGCTCTGCCTGGGCTTCGCCGACCCCGCCGTGGCGGCCGAGTTGACCACGCTCTTCGACGGCGCCGCCGGGGCGGACCCGTCCGCGATGCGGGGCGAGGACTTCGCACGCCTGCTGGAGCTCGCGCGCATGCGACTCATCACTGACCGCCGGTCGCCGGAGGCCTGACCGGACCAAGCGGGCCGCGGCCACAAACCCGCCCGGCGCGGCACACATCGGAGGGAACATCGTGATCACAGCCAAGCCCCGAATCGTCGGACTCGACGAGGTCGAGCCCAACCGCCGGCGCGGCGGCGACCTACGCGCCCTGCTCACCCCCGCCACCGTCGGCTCGACCAGCGGTTTCATGGGCGTGGCCATGGTGCAGCCCGGCGACCGCATCGCCGAGCACTACCACCCGTACTCCGAGGAGTTCGTGTACGTCGTCTGCGGGCGGCTCGAGGTGGACCTGGACGGTGAGCCGCACCCCCTGCTGCCCGAGCAGGGGCTCCTGATCCCCACCCATGTGCGCCACCGGTTCCGCAACGTCGGCGACACCGAGGCCCGCATCGTGTTCCACCTGGGCCCGCTGGCCCCGACCCCGCCCCTCGGCCACGTCGACACCGAAGGCACCGACGCCGTCGCGGACGGCGCCCCGCCGGCCGACCTCTCCCAGGTCCGTTCATGACCCGGCGGGTGGCCGTCACGGGCCTCGGCATAGTCGCGCCCGGTGGCATCGGCGCACGGGCGTTCTGGGACCTACTGGCCGCCGGGCGTACCGCGACGCGGGGCATCACCTTCTTCGACCCCGCGGGCCTGCGGTCGCGGATCGCCGCCGAGTGCGACTTCGATCCGGCGGCCCACGGACTGGACCCGGAGCAGGTCGCCCGCGGTGACCGGTACATCCAGTTCGCGCTGGCCGCCGGCGACGAAGCGGTCCGCGACGCCGGACTCGACCTCGCCGGGGAGGATCCCTGGCGGGTCGGGGTCTCCCTCGGCACCGCGGTCGGCGGCACCACCCGCCTGGAGCACGACTACGTACTGGTCAGCCAGGGCGGCCGGCGCTGGGACGTCGACCCCGGCCAGGCGCAGCCGCACCTGCACCGGGCGTTCTCGCCCAGCACGCTCGCGTCCACGGTCGCGGAGCGCTTCGGTGCCCGCGGCCCGGTCCAGACCGTCTCCACGGGCTGCACCTCCGGGCTCGACGCCGTCGGGTACGCCTTCCACACGGTCCAGGAGGGCCGGGCCGACGTCTGCATAGCCGGCGCGTCCGACTCTCCGATCTCTCCCATCACCATGGCCTGCTTCGACGCCATCAAGGCCACGTCGCCCAACAACGACGACCCGGCCCACGCCTCCCGGCCGTTCGACAACGACCGCGACGGGTTCGTGATGGGCGAGGGCGGGGCGGTCCTGGTGCTGGAGGAGCTGGAACACGCCCGGGCCCGCGGTGCTCACGTGTACTGCGAGGTCGGCGGGTACGCCACCTTCGGGAACGCGTACCACATGACCGGGCTGACCGGTGAGGGCCTGGAGATGGCCCGCGCCATCGAGAGCGCCCTCGACCACGCCCGCCTGGACCGCTCGGCGATCGACTACGTCAACGCCCACGGCTCCGGCACCCGGCAGAACGACCGCCACGAGACCGCGGCCGTCAAACGGGCCCTGGGCCACCACGCCTACGCCACGCCCATGAGCTCCATCAAATCCATGGTCGGGCACTCCCTCGGCGCGATCGGGGCGATCGAGCTGGTGGCCTGCGTCCTCGCCATGCGCCACCAGGTCGTACCGCCGACCGCGAACTACGAGACGCCGGACCCCGAGTGCGACCTGGACTACGTCCCCCGCGTCGCCCGCGAACGGAAGCTGGACGGCGTGCTGTCCGTGGGCAGCGGGTTCGGCGGCTTCCAATCCGCGGTGGTCCTGAACCGGAAGGGTTAGAGGACACGATGAGCGAACCGAACCCACGGCGTGCCGCCGTCACCGGAATCGGCGTGATCGCGCCCAACGGACTGAACGCGGACGCGTTCTGGAAAGCCACCCGGGAAGGCATCAACGTCCTCGGCCGCATCACCCGCGAGGGCTGCGACCACCTGCCGCTGCGGGTGGCCGGTGAGGTGCGGGCCTTCGAACCGGCTACGGCCGTCGAGGAGCGCTTCCTCGTCCAGACCGACCGGTTCACGCACTTCGCCATGGCGGCGGCTGACTCCGCGCTGGAGGACGCCCAGCTCGGGCAGAGCGCCACCGGCGAGGCGCCCTTCTCCGTGGGGGTGGTCACCGCCGCGGGCTCCGGCGGCGGCGAGTTCGGTCAGCGCGAGCTGCAGCAGCTGTGGGGGAAGGGCAGCCGGTTCGTCGGCCCGTACCAGTCCATCGCCTGGTTCTACGCCGCCAGCACCGGCCAGATCTCCATCCGCCGGGGCTTCAAGGGCCCCTGCTCGGTCGTGGCCGCCGACGAGGCGGGCGGCCTGGACGCCCTCGCGCACGCCGCGCGGGCCGTGCGGCGCGGCACCGACGTGATCGTGGCGGGCTCGACCGAGGCACCCCTGGCCCCCTACTCGATGGTGTGCCAGCTCGGGTACCCGGAGCTGAGCACCGAAGGGGACCCCGACCGGGCCTACCGCCCCTTCACCTCCGCGGCCTGCGGCTTCGTACCCGCCGAAGGCGGCGCGATGCTCGTGGTGGAGGAGGAGGACGCCGCGCGCGAGCGCGGGGCCGCGGTGCGCGCCGTCGTCGCGGGGCACGCAGCGACCTTCACCGGCGCCTCCTGCTGGGAGGCGTCCCGCGAAGGGCTCGCCCGGGCCATCGACGGGGCCCTCGCGGAAGCCGGCTGCGCCCCCGAGGAGGTCGACGTGGTCTTCGCCGACGCCCTCGGCCTCCCCGAGGCCGACCGGGCCGAGGCGCTCGCCATCGCCGACGCCCTGGGACGGCACGGCAGGCGCGTTCCCGTCACGGCACCCAAGACCGGCATCGGCCGCGGCTACTGCGCGGCGCCCGTGCTGGACGCCGCGGCCGCGGTGCTGGCCATGGAGTACGGCATCATCCCGCCCACTCCCAACATCTTCGACATCTGCCATGACCTCGACCTCGTGACCACCCGCGCCCGCGCCGCCGAGCTGCGCACCGCACTGGTCCTGAGCCGGGGACTCATGGGGTCGAACTCGGCGCTCGTGCTCCGGCGCGGCGCCACGGGTGCCCCGTAGCGGGGCACCCCGGAACAAGGAGAGGAATCCCATGAGTGACCGCATCACCGTGGAAGAGCTGGCCGAACTCATGAAGAAGGCCGCCGGCGTCACCGTCGACCCGGCCGAGCTCGAAAAGCGCAGTGACTCCGGCTTCGACACCTTCGGCCTCGACTCGCTCGGGCTGCTCGGCATCGTCGGCGAACTGGAGAACCGGCACGGTGCGCCGATGCCCACCGACGCCGAGCGCTGCAAGACCCCCCGGCAGTTCCTCGACCTGGTCAACAGCTCTCTCGTGGCAGGAGCGTGACGTGGCGGGCCACACGCAGAACGAGATCACCATCGCCGCGCCGGTCGACCTGGTCTGGGACATGACCAACGACGTGGCGAACTGGCCGCAGCTGTTCAGCGAGTACGCGTCCGCCGACATCCTCTCCGTCGAGGGGAACAAGACGACGTTCCGGCTGACCATGCACCCGGACGAGAACGGCACCGTGTGGAGCTGGGTGTCCGAGCGCGAGACCGACCGCGACCGGCTCAGCGTCACCGCCCGCCGCGTCGAGACCGGCCCCTTCGCCCACATGAACATCCGGTGGCAGTACCACGAGGTGCCGGACGGCACCCGGATGGTGTGGACGCAGGACTTCGCCATGAAGCCGGAGGCGCCCGTGGACGACGACTGGATGACGGACAACATCAACCGGAACTCCAAGGTCCAGATGGCCCTGATCCGCGAGCGCATCGAGAAGGCCGCCGCCGAGCGCCGGCCGGCTCGGGTGCTCGACTGAGCCGGACGGAGAACCCGATGCACCAGTCCCTGATCGTCGCCCGTATGGCACCCGGGTCGGCCTCCGGCATCGCCGAGGTCTTCGCGTCCTCCGACCGCGGAGAGCTGCCGCACCTCGTGGGAGTCGCCCGGCGCAGCCTCTTCCAGTTCGGTGACGTGTACCTGCACCTCATCGAGTCCGAGAAGGACCCCGGCCCCGCCATCGCCAAGATGACGGGGCACCCGGAGTTCGTCGACGTCAGCCGGCGGCTGTCCGCGTACGTCAGCGCGTACGACCCCGACACCTGGCGCTCGCCGAAGGACGCCATGGCGCACTGCTTCTACCGCTGGGAGCGCGACTCCCGGTCTTGAAGCACGCCACTACGCCGCCGGTCGCCGGGCCCGCACCTTCGCGGACCCGGCGACCGGCGGCGTACGGGTGACCGGCCGACTGCGCTCAGCCCGCCACGGTGCAGTCGAAGGCGTGCAGGTACGGGTTGACCGGACGGATGTCGTTCACGGCCAGGCCCGCCTCGGTGAGCCTGCCGACCATGCTCTCGGTCGTGTGCTTGGCCCCTCCGACGTTGAGCAGCAGCAGCAGGTCCATGCCGGTGCTGAACTGCATGGACGGGGTGTCGTCCACCAGGTTCTCGATCACCACGACCCTCGCCCGGGGGCCGCCGGCCGCGATGACGTTGCGCAGGGTGCGGGCGGTGCTGACGTCGTCCCACTCCAGGATGTTCTTGATGATGTACACGTCGGCCTGTACCGGGATGTCCGCCCGGCAGTCGCCGGGCACGATGTGCACCCGGTCGGCCAGCGCCCCTCCCGGCCGCAGCCGCGGATCGGCGTTCTCGACCACGCGCGGCAGGTCGAGCAGGGTGCCGCGCATCGCCGGGTACTTCTCCAGCAGGCTCGCCACCACGTAGCCCTGGCCGCCGCCGATGTCGGCGACCGAGGAGGCCCCCGACAGGTCGAGGAACTCCGCCACGTCCTGCGCCGACTGCCGGCTGGAGGTGGTCATGGCCCGGTTGAAGACGTCGGCCGACTCGGGGGCGTCCTCGTTCAGGTAGGTGAAGAACTCCTTGCCGAAGAGGTCCTCGACGACGTTGTGGTTGGTGCGCACCGCCTCGTCCAGCTTCGGCCAGGCGGCCCAGGTCCAGGGCTCCGTGCACCACAGGGCGATGGCGCGCAGGCTGTGCGGGTCGTCCTCGCGCAGCAGCCGGGACGTACCGGTGTGCGTGAACGTGCCGTCCGGCTCCTCGGCGAAGACCCCGTAGCAGGACAGCGCCCGCAGCAGCCGCCGCAGCGGCTTGGGCTCGGTCTTCACCGCGGCGGCGAGGTCCGCCACGCTCATCGGGCCGTCCCCGAGCGCGTCGGGCACGCCGAGCCGGACGGCCGCGCGCAGGGCGGCGGTGCACGCCGCCCCGAAGACGAGCTCGCGCAGCCGCATGGACGGAGGGGGCGCCGGCCTCGTGGTCGGGTCGGTGGTGCGTGCGGTCGTCATGCCGCCCTTCCTGTTCTCGTTCGCGCCGGACGGGCGGGAGGTCAGCACAGCCCCGTGGGCTTCGAGGCCCCGCAGGAGTTGCTCTTGAAGACGTTGCCCCGGCCGACGTTGCTGTCGACGAGGTCCGCGGGGGCGTTGCCCCGCAGCGTGTTGTCGGTGATCTTGTTCCGTTCGTTGTGGGCGCCCACGAAGCTCTTGAAGAGGACGATGCCGCCGGACATCGGGGACGAGCCCTTGTTGTCCGTGACCTCGTTACCGGTCACCTCGGTCTCCTCGACGCCGGTCAGCACGATCCCGGAGCCCTGGAGGAACGGCAGCCTGGCGGTCTTCGGGCAGAACTTGTTGTTCGCCACCACCCGGTTGTCGTGGACGGCCAGGTGGCCGCCGTGCGGGGAGTTCTCGTCGCCCACGACGACCACGCCGACGCAGTTCGCGGTGATGTCGTTGTGTCCGACGCTGAGGTTGCGCAGGCGGCGCAGGGTGATGCCGTTGCGGTTGTCCCGGAGGTGGTTGTGCTCCACCACCGTCCCCCCGGTGTCCGTGGCCCCTGCCTCGGTGGCGACGGTGTTGGCGAGGAACAGGCCCGCGTCGCCGTTGCCGCGTGCGGTGTTGCCCTTGAAGATCCCGCGCGTGGAGCGCTCCTGGGCGATGCCCCACTGCCCGTTCTTCTCGGCGGTGACGTTCCGTACGGTCAGGCGGTCGGTCCGGGAGGACCAGAGCCCGGTCTTGGCGAAGCCGGACAGGGTGAGCGAGGCGATGGTGGTGTGCCCGACGGGCCGGCCGTCCGCGCCCTCGACGCAGATGCCGTTGCCGGCCCGGGCGCAGGCGTCGGCGGCCTCTCCGGCGGCGGGGGTGAGGACGGTACGGGGCCCCATGCCGCGCAGGATGAGCCCGGAGGTGGTCACCCGTACGCTCTCCCGGTACGTGCCCTCGGTCAGCAGGACGGTGTCGCCCGGGCGCGCCGCGTCCACCGCCCGCTGGACCGAGTCCCCGGGACGTACGACGTGGACCATCGGAACCGCGGCGGCCGGCGCGGCGCCGAGCCCGGTGGCGCAGAGCACCGCGGCGCCCGCGCAGTAGAGAATATGACGCTTCTTCATATTCGTACGTTATGACCCGATACGCCGCCGAGGGCCGGGATGGGCCATCCGGTGGCGTGTCATCCGCCCCGGACCCCTGCGTGCGGTGCCGGTCCCTCAGGGGCGCCCCGTGCCTGCGCTTGCCAGGCACTACGGGCGGCCGGAGACTGGTGTCATAGGTGTGGCACCACCTCTGGCAACGCGGTTGGTCGTCGCCAACGCTCCACCCACTGCTGCCACATTCAGCGCGCTCCCGCGGCTGCGTCCGCGAGATCCTCCCGGAGGCCCGGGGCGACGCTGCGGCCGGTCAGGTTGAACGTCGCGGACCTCCCGTACGTTGATGAATGATTAACCATCGGCCCTCTTTTCAGGAGGTGTCCTATGAGTAGGACCCCCCGACTCAACTGCATCATCCCCCCGTACCTGCTCAAGAGGCTCTTGGAGAGCGAAGACAGCGAGGTGCGCCGGGCAGCCCTGGGCACCATGCTGACCACTGCTCGCCTGCGGGGTGAGCGAACGGTCCGGGCTTCGTTCACCGGCCTGGCCACTCCCGGCAACGGCCGGCGCACCGTCTTCGACTGCGAGCACGGAAGCTTCCTCCCGTCCGCGGAACTGGCCAGGACGGAGGACGGACCCGAATCCGCCGACGAGGCCGTCGACCGGGCGTTCGAGGGGCTGGGCCTGACACGCGATTTCTACAAGGAGGTGTTCCAGCGCGATTCGATCGACGGCCACGGGATGCGCCTGGACGGGTACGTCCACTTCAGCGTGAAGTACAACAACGCGTTCTGGGACGGGCAGCAGATGGTCTTCGGCGACGGTGACGGGAAGATGTTCAGCAACCTCACCGGATCCCTCGACGTGATCGGCCACGAGTTGACGCACGGAGTCACCGAGAACACCGCGGGACTCGAATACCACAACCAGCCCGGGGCCCTGAACGAGTCGATGTCGGACGTCTTCGGTTCGCTGGTCAAGCAGTGGTCGCTCAAGCAGTCGGCCGAGGAGGCGGACTGGCTGATCGGGGCCGACGTCTGGACCCCCGGAATCGACGCCGACGCCCTGCGCTCGATGAAGGCCCCGGGCCACGCCTACGACAACGCGCTGTTCGGCAAGGACCCCCAGCCCGACCGCATGAGCAAGTTCATCCACCTGCCCGACACCGAGGACGCGGATTCCGGCGGGGTGCACCTCAACTCCGGGATTCCCAACAAGGCGTTCTTCCTGACGGCCGTGGGCATCGGCGGATTCGCCTGGGAGACCGCCGGGCGCATCTGGTTCGAAGCGCTCAAAGCCTCCGGCAAGGAGGCCACGTTCCAGGATTTCGCGGACACCACCTACCAGAAGGCCGGAGAGCTGTTCGGCTCCGGAAGCGCCGAGCAGTCGACCGTGCTGGCGGCGTGGCAGGAAGTGGAGATCCAGATCAGTGGCGTCCCGTCGGGAGTCGCCCGGGCGCGGAGCCTCGCGGGAGCCGACGGGAGCGGCGGCGCGGGCCGCCAGGACGGCCTTGCGGCCGTGACCACACAGGTCGGCGAACTCAGCGCCAAGATGACGGCGCTGGCCAAGGATGTGGCCGCCCTGAAGAAAACCAGGCAATGAGGGTGACTCTGGCGGCACACGGCGGGCTGGCGGCGGCGAGCAACCTCCGCCGTCCGCCCGAGGCACTGGACACCGATGCCCTGCCCGAAGACGCCGCCGCCGAGCTGGCCCGGCTGGTGGCGGCGGCGGCCGCGGAGCCCGAGGCCGAAGGGCCCGGCCGCGCCAGGGACGCGATGAGCTACACGATCACGGTGGAGGACGGCGGCCGTACGACGGTGCTCAAGCAGTCGGACGCCGCCATGACCCACTCGTTCGCGGCCCTGCTCACGTGGCTTCGGAACCACTTCGCACAGCAGTGACGACCGGTGGGCGCGGTCGGCCGCCCGGAAACCCGGCTACGGCGTGGTACGGGCCGGGAAGGTGAAGCTGTAGCCGTGCGCGGTGAGCCACGGCAGGTACTCCTCCAGCGCCGCGACGGTCTCGCTGCGGTCGCCGCCACCGTCGTGGAAGAGGACGGTCGGCTGCTGCGGCAGCCCGCCCTCGGCTGCGGCGAGGATGGCCGGCAGGCCCGGACGGCTCCAGTCCTTGGGGTCCACGCTCCAGCCCAGGGGGCGCATCCCGCTCGCGGCGGCGATCGCGCGGCTGTCGGGGGTGAAGGCACCGCCCGGCGCCCGGTAGTAGGTGACGGCCACGCCCGGTACGGCCGTCTCGATCATGGCCTTGCCGTCGAGTATCTGCCGGCGCTGGTAGTCCACCGGCTTGTGGTCCATGGTCACGTCGTGGTCGACGGAGTGGTCGCACAGCCGGTGCCCGTCCGCGGCGACCGCGCGCACCAGTGCCGGGTACTTCTTCGCCTGGGTGCCGATCATGCAGAAGGTGGCCTTGACGTGGTTCTCGCGCAGCACCTGGAGCACCTTCGGGGTCCAGCGGGGGTCCGGGCCGTCATCGATGGTGATGGCGACGTCGTGGCCCGGGCCCTGGGCCAGCCGGGAGATCCCCAGTGGGATCCGGGAGGCGCTCCCGGCCGGTTCCGCGGGGTGCGCGGCACGGTGTGCGACCGGGTGCGCGGCAGGGTGCGCGGCAGGGTGCCGGCCGGCGGAACCGTCCGCGGCGGCCAGGGCCGGTGTGACCGCCGTCGTCAGGAGACCGAGGACGGCCGCCGCCACCGCGGAACCGGCCCGCCGACGACGTACGGAACTGCTGGTGGTGCCCATGGACGCGCCCTTCCCTTGCGCTCGGCCCCCGCCCTCACATAGCTGCTGATCCAGGCTAGGTCATCCCTCCCGGCCCCTTCCTCGCCCGACCGGCCTCCGGGAGCGGCCCGCTCGGGCCCGGTCCCGGCCCGGCCACGGGCGGACGGCCGCGGCAGCCGGCCGAAGGTGAGATGCGTCACGGCCGCGTACGGGTCCGCGGCGCGGGGTGGTCGGCGGTGCGGGGTGGTGTCCGGGCGCGGGGGCGTCGGTGGGGGTGGCCGTCGGTGACTGCCGCCCCTCGCTGCCCCGAGCGGCAGGCCTGCTGCCCGCACGGCACCGGCGCACCGGTGCCGTGCGGCGGCCCCGGCCCGCCCGCCGGCCTGCACCGGCGGGCGGCACCACGGGCCACAGCGGTGCGGCACCGGTTCGGCCTCGTCGGGCTACTTGTTGACGAAGGTGAGGTTGGTCGCGTCGTAGCGGGTGCCCGCGACCTCCTCGGGCGGGGCGGCGGCCTCGATGGCGGCGAGGTCCTCGGGGGACAGCTCGACGGCCAGGGCCGCGAGGTTCTCCTCCAGGTAGCGCTGCCGCCGGGTACCGGGAATCGGCACCACGTCGGTGCCCCGGTGCTGCACCCAGGCCAGTGCCAGCTGGCCCGTGGTGACCCCCTTCGCCGCGGCAAGCTCGTCCAGCTTCGCGACGATCGCCAGGTTCCGTTCGAGGTTGCCGTCGGCGAAGCGCGGCTGGCTGCGCCGCAAGTCGGTCTCGGCCAGCCCCTCCACCGAGCTGTACCGGCCGGTCAGGAAGCCGCGCCCGAGCGGTGAGAACGGGACCAGCCCGATGCCGAGTTCGCGGCAGACCGGGGCGATCTCCGCCTCCAGGTCCCGGGTCCACAGCGACCACTCGCTCTGCAGGGCGGCGATCGGGTGCACCGCGTGGGCCCGGCGGATGGTGCCCGCGCCGGCTTCCGACAGCCCGAGGTGGCGGACCTTGCCGGCCCGCACCAGCTCGGCCATCGCGCCGACGGTCTCCTCGATCGGGACCTGCGGATCGACCCGGTGCTGGTAGTAGAGGTCGATGTGGTCGACGCCGAGCCGGCGCAGCGAAGCCTCGCACGCCTGCCGTACGTAGGCGGCGTCGCCGCGCAGCCGGACCGGCTCGCCCAGGCGGCTGGCGAAGCCGAACTTCGTCGCCAGCACCACCTCGTCGCGACGCCCGGCGACGGCCCGTCCGATCAGCTCCTCGTTGTGCCCTGCACCGTAGAAGTCTGCGGTGTCCAGCAAGGTCACCCCGAGGTCGAGGGCATGGTGCAGCGTCGCGATCGACTGCGCGTCGTCCGCGGCGCCGTAGGCGTGGCTCATGCCCATGCACCCCAGGCCTTGCGCGGAAACCGCCAGGCCGCCCAGGTGCCGGGTGGGGACGTCGGTCATGTTGCTGCCTCCTGAGTTCGCTTTCCTCTCCCCGGGACGCTAGGTGTTGGAGTGCACTTCATGTCAACTGATGACGCGCACACCGCTTGCGTCGGCAGCCGCGGTCAAGGTGCGACACAAGAGGGCTGTCGGCAGCCCATCGTGACGACCCATCAGGCAGGTTCTGGTCCCAGTTGTCCCCGTGCCGGCTCAGACCAGGGTGGTGATGCAGAACGGATGACCCGCGGGGTCCAGGAGGACCCGCCAGCGGTCGGGTTCCGGCTGCACGGGGGGCTCGACGGCCCCCAGGGCGAGCAGCCGGGCCTGGGCGACATCCAAGTCGTCGACGCCCAGTTCGATGTGCGCCTGCTTCTCCTGGGAGGGATCCGGCCAGGTGGGACGTCGGTAGTCGGCCAGCCGGTTGAACCCCAGCCCGGCCGAGCCCTCCTGGCCGACCAGGACGAAGTCGTCGGTGGAGTAGACGACGGGCAGGCCCAGGGCGTCGCCGTAGAAGCGGCCCAGTTCGGCAGGGTCCGGGCAGTCGAACGTGACGGCCGCGTAGCGGATCGCGGGTGCGGACGTGTCCGAAGCGTTTTCAGTGCTCATGGGAAGGAGGCTATGACGGGACCAGGACAGGTACGGTCCTGGTCGTGCGGGACACTTCAGAGGTGATCAGCACATCCGCCCGCCTGCTGCGACTGGTCTCGCTGCTGTCCGCCCGGCCGTCGTGGACCTGCGGCGAGCTGGCCGACAAGATGGCGGTCACCGAGCGCACGGTGCGGCGGGACGTCGCAAGGCTCCGAGAACTCGGCTACGGGGTCGAGTCGGACCCCGGGCCGTGGGGCGGCTACCGCCTGCGCGCCGGAGCTGCGGTGCCGCCGTTGGTCCTTGATGACGAAGAGGCACTCGCCGTGGCCGTCGGGCTGCGCGAGGCAGCACTCAGCGGCGTCCTCGGCGGTGACCAGGCCGCACTGTCCGCGCTGCTGAAACTGCGTCAGGTCCTGCCGCGCCGGATCGCGGACAGGCTGGGCGAGATGGACGCCGCCTTCGTGCACACCACGAGGCCCGACGAACCGCAGATCGCGCCCGGCATGCTGCTGGAGCTCGCCGCGTCGTGCCGCCGGGGCGAGCGCAGCCGCCTGTCGTACCGCGACCGGGAAGGGAAGGACACGGTCCGGGACGTCGACCCGTACCGCCTGGTACACACCGGACGCCGTTGGTACTTCGTCGCCCGGGACGTGACGCGCGACGAGTGGCGTACCTTCCGCGCCGACCGGGTCGGCCGGATACGGCCGAGCGGACGCCCGGTGGAACTCGTGGACCCGCCCGACCCGGCTCTGCTCGTTTCCCGCTCCATCGCGGCCGGCGCCTACCCGCTCTACGTGACGATCCGCCTGCCTCTGCCCTTGGAGGAGGCGCTGCGGCTGATCCCGTCGACGGTCGGGACCCACCGCCCGGAAAACCCCGACGTCACGATCGTCGACGTCGGCGGCCCCGATGCGGACGGTCTCGCCGGGTACCTCCTCGGCCTGGCCACACCGCTGCGGGTCCTGTCCCCGGACGCCGTACGGGAAGCCCTCCTGCGCCGTACCCGGCAACTGTTCGAGGACAACGGCGGCGGGTCCGCCCCTGGACGCGGCTGATCTCGAAGAGCCGGCTCTCGCGGCCCGGGCCCGGCCCGTCGGAGGGACACGGAGGAACGGTTGCTCAGAAGTTGACGGGCGGCAGCGGAAGGGGCAGTCCGGGAAGGCCGTCGATGCTCTGTGCGATGTGGTCCTTCTTGGCGAAGTACGCGCTCAGCGAAGCGTCATCCTCACGCGAGAAGCGCTTGGCGTGCAGGTCGCGGTCTTCGTCGTACGACATGAAGGGAACCCCGTACCCGCAGGAGTCACGGATGAGTTCGGCCGTCACCACGATGATCGCGCGCAGCCCGTGCAGAGCGGGGTCGATGGCCGGGAAGTGTGCGAGCAGTTCCTCGAAGCGCGGGTCGTCACGGAAGACGGGCTCGCCCCGACCGTGCACCCGGACGATGTTGGGCGCCCCCTGGAAAGCGCACCACATCAACGTGACCCGCCCGTTCTCCCGCAGGTGCGCGATGGTCTCGGCCGTGCTGCCGGCGAAGTCGAGGTAGGCGACCCGTTCCTCGTCGAGCACCGCGAAGGAGCCCTGGAGGCCCTTGGGGGAGAGGTTGACCGTGCCGTCGCCCGCGAGCGGCGCGGTCGCGGTGAAGAACATCGGCTGCTGCTCTATGAAGGTGCGCAGCCGGCCGTCGATGCGTGTGTAAGTCTTTCCCATACCCACGGATTATGTAGGACCGGATTCGGCCGGCAGGTGTCCGGGCAGGGGTTGTCCGCCGATGTCCGCAGCGTCCGCGAGCTGGTCATGCCACCACGCCTGCGCCTGACGGGAGTCCATCACGGCCCAGCTGGGCGTCCGCTCCACCTGGGCCCGGCCGAGCCTGCGGGCCAGGGCGACGAGTTCCCGGCCCGCGGCCCCCCTCGCGGCCCGGTAGGCGTCCAGCAGTTCGTCCCAGGAAGCCGACCGGCGCCAGGCGGTCTCGAAGGCGCTGGCGTCCTGGAGGGCCTTCGCCGCCCCGCTGGTGGTGTGCGGGCGCGCCACTACTGCCGCGTCGCCGGCCAGCAAGAAGCGGCCGGCGGTGGTGTGCGCGCTCGCCAGGTCGTAGATCGGCTGCACGTAGGTGTGCTCCGCGTCGGTCAGCGAGATGACGCGGGCCCAGTACGGCGGGAAGCCGCGGTCCAGCAACTCGGCCAATGCGGCGGCGAGTTCGGCCGTGACCTGCCCGGGCGGGAAACTGGTGGGGTCGTCCAGCCGCAGTCGGCCGCTCTGCGGGGGCGTCGCGTACAGGACCCAGTTCACCCGGGGGCCGTCCGGGCCGGGGATGCGGTACACGACACAGCTGCCGCCCTCGAAGCACACGGTGGTCACGGCGTCGCGCGGCCAGTGCGTCTCGCCGGTCTCCGCCAGCCGCCGGGCGTCGAAGTTCCCGCGCCAGCACACGTACCCGGCGTACTCGGGGCGTGAGGTACGGCAGACCGTCTCCCGTACCACCGAGCGGTACCCGTCGGCGCCGACGGCCAGGTCGTACTGCTCGGCGGCGCCGTCGGCGAGCAGTACCCGGGCCCGGTCCGCGCCGACGGCCACTGCGGTCACCGTTACGCCCCGGCGGTAGACCACCGAGGCCGGCATGGCTTCCCGTAACCCGCTCCACAGCAGTCCCCAGTGGTACGAGTGGAAGGGGAACGGCTGCTCCCAGAACAGCCGCCCGGCGGGTCCGGCGGCGGCGTCCCGGACCACCCACCGGCGCCGGGTCAGCCGGTGGGCGGCGATGCCCCGGGGCAGGGCGCCGGTCGCCGCGAGTTCGGCGGCCCGCTCGTCGTGGATGCACAGCCCGAGTCCCCGGTCGGCGAGCCGCCCGCGGGTGCGCTCCAGCACCACCACTTCGTCCGCCCCGGCGCGTGTGGCCGCCGAGGCGAACGCACATCCGGCAATGCTTCCACCGATCACCGCGACGGTACCGCCCTGCATGGCCGCTCCTCTCCCGGCCGGTCCCCGCGCCCAGTTCCTGGCCGCGACCGTCGGGGCCGGTCCTAGGGGGACTCTCCGGCACGGACTGGCGATCCGGCAAGGGAGCCCGGTCGGCCGACTGCCCGTCAGCCACCACGATGTCCGGGCTGTCCGGGCGCGTGCAGCTGCCCGGAAGTTCCTGCGGCCCGCTGGTGACGGTACGGTCACGTGCCGCCACGTCCTCGGGGCGGGGTCGTTGGTGGGGGTATGGAGCAGAGAACCGTTTCGCCTCCCGAGTGGCCCCAGTTCGTCCGGTCGTTCGTGGTGTCGGGGCAGGCATCGGATGCGCCGATCTACGACGCGGTGGAGCGGCAGTGGCTGGCTCAGGGCCGCGAGGTACCGCGCCGGCCGGGCTCGTCCAGGAACAGCACCGTACCGGCGGTGAACGGGGAGGACTTGTTCCGCCGGGGTTGAGCGTCATGTCCCACCGCCGCCGGCACACCCGCTCGTGCCCCCTTTCTCGATGCGCCGTACAACCATCGGCGAACCTGGTGGGTCTTGTGCCCGTAAGAACATTTTCCAGGGGGTTTTTTCTGTGAAGTTGTCCCGGATCGCCGCAGCGGTCACCACGGCCGCTCTTGCTCCGGCCGTCCTCCTCGCGTCACCGGCGTTCGCCGGCACGGAGACTGCCACGTCCACCGATCCCACGTCCCCGACCGCACCCGACCAGGCGGCCCCGGACGAGACCGGCAAGGACCGTGCGGAGGAGGACCGCAAGACCATCCTCGCGATCATCGCCGACCCGATGGCCAGCGGGTACATGAAGGAAGCCGGCCTCAAGGCCATAGCCGACGGCCCCGCGGCCATGCGCAAGTTCATCGAGACGGACCAGCACGCGATCCGCCTCGACGACTACCGGGTGCTGATCACCAGGCTCCTCAACGGTGCCGGCCCCGGCCTGAAGGAAGGCATCAACCAGCTCTTCCGGAGCGACAAGACGACTCTGGAGCAGCTGCGCCACTTCTACGAGGTCACCCAGTACGAATTGCGCGATGACGACAACACCGTCGACATCTCCAGGCTGATCGGCGCCGGCGGCCCCGGCGTGAAGGAGGCGGGCAAGAAGGCGCTCAAGGGCACTCCCGCCGACCGCGCCGCCTTCCTCCAGACGGGACGGTACCTCGCGCAGGCCGAGGACGACCGGGTCGAGCTCGCCCGCATCGACGAAGGCTGGGACGGTCCGCTCCTGAGCGAGGCGATCAGCAAGCTCCTCAGCACGTCCACGACGCCGGCCGAACTGCGCCACTTCCTGGAAGTGACCCAGTACGAGCTGCGCGACCAGGACAACCGTGTCGCGATCGCCAAGATCATTGACGGTGGCGGTCCGGAACTGGTCAAGGCCGGCCGCGCCGCGCTGGCGGGTACCGCTGCCGACCGCAGCGAGTTCCTCAAGACGGGCCAGGACGAGGCGCGCGCCAAGGACAAGAAGACCCAGCAGGAGAACGACAAGAGCAAGGACCAGCAGTCGCACCACAGCACCGGAACCGGTACGGGCACCGGAACCGGCTCCGGGAGCGGCACCGGCTCCGGGACCGGGAGCGGCACCGGCTCCGGGACCGGCACCGGCAGCAACACCCCTGCTCCCCACGGCGGCAGCGGTTCCCCCCTCGCCGCCACGGGCGCGGGTGACTCGGTCCTGATCGCCGGCGGCGCGGGCACCGCACTGGTCGCCGGCGCGGGCCTGCTGCTCGCCGCACGGATGCGCCGCGCCGGCTCCGCGGGCTGACCCGCACGCACCAGTCGTCGGGGGCCGGCCGCGGTCCGCCGCAGCCGGCCCCCGCTCCCTCACGGACACCGCACCGCACACGACCGCACGGCCTCAGCCCCCCGCCTCCACGGCCACGCGTTCGCGCCCCGCGCGTCATGACCCACTGCCCCGGGAAAGGTGCCTCGGCAGTCGTACTGTCGAACCCCGTTCCGAGGAGGGTTTCCGATGCGCAGCGTGACCTATTCGATGGGTGTCTCACTCGACGGTTACATCGTCGGGCCGGACGGCGGCTTCGACTGGACGACGCCCGACGAGGAGGTCTTCCGGCTCGCCACCGACGAGGTCCGGGGGCTCGGCGTCCATCTGCTGGGCCGACGGCTGTACGAGACCATGCTGTATTGGGAGACCGCCGGCCAGGATCCCTCGCTCGACTTCTCGACGCTCGAGTTCGCCACGCTCTGGAAGTCGCTTCCCAAGGTGGTGTTCTCCACCACGCTGTCGGCGGTGCAGGGCAACGCCCGTCTGGCCTCCGGCGGTCTGGCGGAGGAGATCGAGCGGTTGCGGGCCGAGCCGGGGGAGGGCGACATCGCGATCGGCGGAGCGACACTCGCCGCCGAGGCGGCCGCCTCGGGTCTGATCGACGAGTACCGGGCCAGGGTCCATCCGGTACTCGTCGGTGGCGGCATTCCGTTCTTTCCCCGGCGCGAACACCGGGTGGATCTCGAACTGGTCGAGTCCCGCACCTTCGGCTCGCGGGTCGTCTACCTCCGCTACCGCGTGGCGCGCTGAGCGCGGGAACAGCCCCCGCGCGGCACGTCGAGCCGCCTGGGCTCCACCCGCCGTTCGTCAGAAATTACCTACCGACCAGTAGAAAACACGGGAGATCTGACTGATTCTTTTCGCGTACATGCCATCCCCCACCAGGAGTGAGTGACCTGTGACCTCCACGCGCAGAGCCCGCACCCGCACCACCCGCACCGTCATGGGTACCGCCGCCGCCGCGGCCGTGCTGGCCCTGGCGCCCACCACCGCCGCCCACGCGGTGACCCCGGCGCCCGCGCAGGCCCCCGCCGCCGTCACCGCCTGGGCGCCCGGCGGCAACGCCGCGATCCTCGGCATCGACTACGCGACCTGGCAACGCGACGTCGCCACCGTGCTCGGCACGGCCCGGCCCTACGTGGAGCAGCGCCTGGCAGCCTCCCCCGCCGGTGAGAAGCCCGCCATCGTCCTCGACATAGACAACTCCTCGCTGGAGACCGACTTCCACTGGTTCTGGACCAACCCCACCCCGGCGATCGCCCCCGTCCTGGACCTGACCCGTTACGCGAACGCGCACGGCGTCGCCGTCTTCTTCGTCACCGCCCGCCCCGGCATCCTGTACTCGCTCACCGAACGGAACCTGACCTCGGTCGGCTACCCGGTGTCGGGCCTCTACGTACGCGACCTGCCCGCCCTGTTCAGCGAGGTCAGCGCCTACAAGACGGCCAAGCGCGCCGAGATCGAAAGCCGTGGCTACACGATCATCGCCAACATCGGAAACAGTGAGAGCGACCTCGTCGGCGGCCACGCGGAGCGCACCTTCAAACTCCCGGACTACGGCGGCAAGCTCTCCTGACCCCCGGATCCCGCGACGTGACGTATCAAGCCTGTCCGGTGGCCGGCCGTGCCCCGTCCCGGCGCAGCCGGCCCAGGACGACGCCCACGACGAGCAACAGCAGACAGGTGCCCGCCGCCGCGTGCACGAGGAGCGCGTCGAGGCGGTCCGCCGCCAGGTAGGCACCGACGGCCAGCGCCACCAGCGCGCACACGCCGCGGTCGATGATGGACTCCACCGACAGCAGGGTCGCCCGGTAAGGGGTCGGCGGGATGGCCGCGTTGATCAGGTTGCGTTGCACCGGATACGCGAGGCCCGCCGCCGCGGCGAACACGCACAGCCAAAGTATCGTGCCCAGGCCCCCCGACAGAGTGGTGGCCGCGAGCGTGAGTGCCATGATCACGCTGAGGACGGTCACCACGGTGGTGTCGGACAGTCTGCTGCGCAACCAGCCGGTTCTCGCCGATCCGACGGCCTCGGCGACCGTCATCGCCGACAGCACCGCACCGTGGTCGGCGACGGGGAGGTTCTTTTCGAGGAGCAGCGGCTGGAAGAGGTTGACCTGGCAGATGCGGGCGAGGGTGAACACGGCCACGCCCTGCACCATCAACGGCCCGAGGGACCGTGACGTTCCGAGCACCTTTACGGCCTGGCGGGCCGAGGCGAGGAGCCCGACGCGTTCCGCGGGCGGCCGGGTGCCCCCGAGGGGCGGCTCCGCGAGCGGTGGGAGGGCAGCGGCGCAGGCCAGCGAACCGAGCGCGGAGAGCGCGGTCAGCACGTAAGGCGCCTCGTGCCGGACGTGCATCAGGACGCCGACCAAGGGCCAACACATGATCTTCGCCCAGAGGCCGAGCGCTCGGGCGGTGCCCTCCGCCTGTACGTAGTGTGCGTCCGCACCCTGCTCGTGCAGGTACTCGTACAGGTAGGCGCTGGAGGCCCCGGACACCAGCGAGCGGGCTGCGGCGATGGCCAGGAAGTGGGCCATGAAGCCCGCGAAGGACGGCGAGAGGACCGGCAGGAGGTTCGCCGCGGTCATCGCCGCCGCGCCGAGCTGCATGCACCGGCGCTGTCCGATGCGGTCGGCGATGAAGCCCGTGGGGATCTCCAGCAGGCAGAACGCCACGTAGTAGACGCTCTGGATGCCGAAGATCTGGCTGTCCGACAGGCCTGCCTGCCTCTGGTACTGGTAGAAGACCGGCATCCACCAGAGCAGGTTGAACAACAACTGGAACCCGTTGTTCAGCCGGATCACGCGGAGCGCCGCGGCGGGCGGGCGGACGCGGCGCCTCACGCGCGCACGCAGGGAGAGGGGCATGGGCGACCTTCGGGTGGGGCGGGACGCGGGCAGGGAGTACGGACGGGTCAGGCGCTGTACGGCCGCAGTTGGAGGATGTGGAGCGCGCCTTCCGGCCCGAGCAGCCATTCGATGTCGAGCGGCCCCGCGAAGGTGTAGTCCGTGGCGAAGTGGGACTGGAGCAGGCGGCCGGCCAGCGCCAACCGGCCCAGGTGCTCCCGGGTCTCCTGCGCCAGGTCCTCGGTGGCCGCGCCCAGCGAGATGGTGCGGCCGCCGCCCTCGACCGTGTTGTACAGGTACTGCAGGGGCAGCGTCCGGCCGTCGACGACATCGGCGGTGGACCCGTGCGCGCAGTTGAGGTACACGTTGCGGAAGTCGGCCCGGTTGGTCGGGTTGCAGGTGACCATGACCCCTCCGAGCGGGGACGGTTCGTAGCGCTGGACGATCACCCCCATGTACGTGTCGTCCAGGGAGATGCCGGCCTGGTGGCGCAGCCGCACGCTGCGCGGGGAGAGCAGCGAGGCCCACACCTGGCGGATGGCGTCCAGCAGTCCCGGCAGGTCGGTGACCTTGGTGTGGGACTCGTAGATCCCGGCCGCGGAGAAGCCCGGCAGGTCCTCGGCGTTCGAGGAGGACCGCACGGCGAAGCGGCTGGTGCCCGCCAGGTGCTCGACCAACTGGGTGTCCAGGGCGCCCACGAGGTCCTCGGGCACCGGAAGGGTGCGCACCAGGTGTTGCAATTGGACGCACACCGTGTCGACGGCGTCCATCGCGTTCAGCTCCAGGGCCATCTTCAGCTTGCCGATGCTCTGCTGCACGGCCGGCGAGGAGTCCAGGAACCGCTGTTGGACGGAGAAGGGGACGGCCACGCCCGCGGGCGCCTGGACGTGCCGGGTCAGGAACTCGCCCGCGTACTGGGCGAGATCGCCGCCCTCGGGCACCTGCAGGCGGGCGGCCAGGTGACCGAGCAGGTCGGCCCGGGGCGGGCGGGGCACGGAGTAGTAGCCGGTCAGTCGGGCCGAGCCGTGGCGCAGCACGTGGTGCAGTTCCCCGAGGTTGGCCGCCTTGGTGCCGTACCGGTTGCGGTCGCCGGCGCGTAACGCGGACAGCGGCACGAGCGGTACGTCCGTCACGTGCGGCGCGTCGAGGCGGACCCGCTGCGTGTGCCACGTCGGTTCGGCGAGGTCCGACGGCTCCTCGGCGCGCTCGATGACGAACCCGTGAGCGGTGACCTCGTAGTGGACCCAGGCACCGTCCAGCTTCTCGTCGGCGATCGTGTCGAGGACCCCGCGGACGATGGCGTTGGGGATGCCCCAGCCGGCCGCCAGCATGTTGGTGTGGGACAGCGGTGTGGTGGGCAGGGCGTTGATCAGACCGGAGAGCCGCGGGATGTCGTCGGGGACCACGGGCATGGCGACGATGTCGTACCAGGTCAGGTCCGCGCGGGCGGCCAGGTACTCCTCGCCCGAGGCGAAGGCGCGGAGCCGGCCGGTGGCCGAGGCGAGCGTCAACGGCACGAAGGGCGCCGTCGCCAGGAGCGCATGACCCCGCGCCCGGGGCACCACGGTCTCCGGCACCGCCGCGAGGGCGTTCTCCTGGCCGTGGTTGGCCGGTTTCACCAGCAGTTCCAGGGACGGATCGAGGTGGGCCCGTACGAAGGCGTGGAACTCGATCAACAGGTCGGCGCCCATGGTGTCGGCCTCGGTGGTCTCCAGGACCATGAACGGCTCGCCCTGCTGCGGGCCGCCCCGGGAGTGCAGCGACAGCACGCCGAGCAGGAAGCGTCGCGCGGGGTCCTGGTAGACGTCGTGGTTGAAGCGGTCGAGTTCGGCGTCGAGCTGATCCAGGGTCATTCCCTGGATCTCGATGGCTATGTAGTTGACGTGGAAGGAGTGCACGGCGCTGTCGAGGACGTGCCACACCCCCTGGTCCCGGTCCACGACGACCTTCACGTACGGGTGTCCGCCCAGCACCCCGGCCAACTGCTCGAACAGGGGGAGCGTGAGCATGGTGTCCACGGCGGCACCCCGGGGGGACGGCGCGGGGGAGATGGTGTCGGCGTTCGTCATGCGGTGCTCCCTGGCGTCGGGCGGTCGGCGGAAACGGCGCAGGCGTCGGAGGCGTCGGTGGGAGGGGTGGACGTGCCGGACGTGGTGGACGAGTCGGCGGACGCCGCGGTGAGGGCCTTCGGCAGGGCCGCGACGATGCGGCCGCAGTCGGCCAGCAGCTCCGGCCCGGACCCGGCGCTGAGGAAGCACAGCGCGGCCATGGAATTGGCCCCTCCCGCCTCCTCGTACGGTGGGACCGGGCTGCCCGGCGGGAGGCTGTGCTCGCGCACCAGCTCCACGCGGGATCCCGGTGAGACCACGGCGTCCCAGTCGACCGCCTCGAAGTCCCAGGCCGGCAGCTCGCTCCAGGGCCGGCCCTCGGAGTCGACGGCGAGGACGACGAGGGAGCCGGCCGCGCCCTCACCCTCGGTCAGCATCCGCTCCGGGTAGGCGACGTCCCGGCCGAGCAACTGGCGCACCAGCATGCCGATCATGTCGAGCCCGAAGACGGTCTCCACCTGCCGGGTGGTCATCACCCCACCGAAGCGGGCCGCGGTCTCGATCAGCCACATGGCCCCGTCCGCGCCGAGCTTGATCTCGGTGTGGGTGGCGCAGGTGTCGAGTCCGAGCGCGTCGACGGCGGCGCGCGACACCTCCTCGATCCGGCGCTGCGCCGATTCCGGGAGGGCGGCCGGAGCCAGGCTCGCCCGCTCGGTGAAGGGCGCGACGGTCGGCATGCGTCCCGTGATGCACAGCGGGTGGTAGCGGCCGTCGGCGACGATCCCCTCCACGCTGACGTAGTCGCCCCAGCCGGCCCCCTCGAACCAGTCGGAGGCCTCTCCGGTCACGATCTCCTCCAGGAGGAAATCGCTGACGCCCTCGTCCGCGGCGTGCAGTTCCGCGTAACCCTGTGCGGAGGACGCCTCCATGACGGAGCGTCCGGTCTTCCAGGCCTCCTCGGCCTGCTGTTCGTTCCACACGGTGAGATGGGCCGTGGAACCCGCGCTCCAGGCGGCTTTCAGGAGGAGCGGAGGCCTCAGGGTCTCGAAGGCGGTCGCGATGTCCTCCGGCGTGTGGACCTCCACGAACCCCGGGACGGGCAGCCCGGCGTCACGCCAGATCCTGCGCATCAGACGCTTGTCCCGCGCCCCCGCGACCCGCTCGCCGGCGCCGCGCAGACCGAGCCGCCGGCTCGCGTGGGCGACGGCGACCACCGCGTACTCCGACAGGGTCAGCACCGCAGCGGCGCCGGCGCGGCGGGCGTGGGAGCAGATCAGATCGACCAGTTCCACCCCCTCGCCCGGCAGGGCCGTGGTGACCGACGCGCACCCGGGCAGCCACACCGACTCGGTGGTGCGGGGCAGCGGCGCGAGCGCGAGGACGTGCACTTCGGCGTGGGCGGCGATTCTCGGGACGGCGTACTCCAGAGGAGGGCCGCCCTTGGCGTAGACGAAGAGGATCGGGGTCATGGTGCTCCTGGGGTCTGGGGACACCGCGTTGCGCGACGGCGTCGTCGGCGGACGATCCGTACGCGGTGTCACCACGTGCGGACCAGGGACAGCTAGAGCACGACGGGGAACGGCGGACGTACTGGTGTACGCCTACTCGGTTGAGCGCGCGCCAAACAGCCGGACCCGCCAACCGGGGCCGGTACCAGGGAGTTTCAGCCACCCGCGGGAGGCCGGTCCGGGAGATCGGCAAGGGGTCCGGATCCGGCCTCGTGCCTACCCTCGTGGCCTGACGGGCGGTCAGGGCACTGCGGCGCGTACGGACTCGGCTAGCCGGCCGCCCCGTCAGGTGCGGGACGCGCGCGCCTTGCGGAGCCCGTAGGCGGCGGCGCCGGCCGCGATCACCGCGGCACCGCTCAGCACGGAAGCGGCGGGCAGGGCGAAAGCCAGGACCAGGCAGCCCGCGCCACCCACGACCGGCACGATCCGTGGCGGGCGTCCCTCGGCGGAAGTGAGCGTCCAGGCCGAGGCGTTGGCGAGGGCGTAGTAGACCAGGACGCCGAAGGAGGAGAAGCCGATCGCTCCGCGCAGGTCCGTGGTGGCGGCGAGGACGGCGACGACGGCGGCCACCGCGAGTTCGGCGCGGTGCGGCACCCGGAACCGCGGGTGGACGGCGGCCAGCGCGTGGGGCAGGTGCCGGTCGCGGGCCATCGCCAAAGCGGTGCGCGAGACGCCCAGGATCAGTGCCAGCAGCGAACCGGTCGCTGCGACGGCCGCCCCGGCGCGCACCACCGGTGCCAGGCCCGGGACACCGGCGTCGCGTACGGCCTCGGCGAGCGGGGCGGCTGTGTGGGCGAGCCGGTCGGGCCCGAGGACCGCGAGCACGGCGACGGCGACGGCCGCGTAGACGACCAGCGTGATACCGAGCGCCAGGGGGATGGCACGGGGGATGGTCCGCTTCGGGTCGCGCACCTCCTCGCCGAGGGTGGCGATGCGCGCGTACCCGGCGAAGGCGAAGAACAGCAGCCCGGCCGCCTGGAGCACGCCGCCGGCAGTGGCGTCCGTCCCTACGTCCAGGCGGGCCGTCTGCGCGGTGCCGCCGGTGAGGCAGGCCGTGACCACCGCGGCGAGCACCGTGAGGACGACCGCGACGATCCCGCGTGTCAGCCAGGCGGATTTCTGCACGCCGACGTAGTTCACCGCGGTCAGGGCCACCACAGCGGCGACCGCCACGGCGTGCGCCTGCCCCGGCCACACGTACCAGCCGACGGTGAGTGCCATCGCCGCACAGGAGGCGGTCTTGCCGACCACGAAGCCCCAGCCGGCCAGGTAGCCCCAGAAGTCCCCGAGCCGCTCACGGCCGTAGACGTACGTACCGCCCGACCGCGGGTAGCGCGCGGCCAGGCGGGCGGAGGAGGCGGCATTGCAGTACGCCACCACCGCGGCCAGCGCCAGACCCGGCAGCAGCCCCGACCCCGCCGCGCCCGCCGCCGGCGCGAGCGCGGCGAAGATGCCCGCCCCGATCATCGACCCGAGCCCGATCACCACCGCGTCGAACACGCCCAGGTGCCGCCGCAGTTCCCCCGCATCGGCAGATGCCCCCGCCGTACCCATCGCTCGCTCCTCCACCACGGCCCACGGCGCTCACGGTCCCGACATCGGCGCACCCTCCCCGGACCGTGCGCGGCGGGGCCGGCGCGGCTCGAAGCGCCGTCCCTCGTACGCGTGGCGGTGCGGGCGTGGCACCGGGTGCGTGCGTCCGGTCCCCGAAAGCCCGGACGAGACCTGCCTCTGCGCAAACCTACCTTCCCTGCAGTTCGCCTTGTCCGTGGCCACCCCGTCTGCCGCCCGCCGGCCCGGGCCGCAACGGCCGGACAGGCCGCCGGAGGCCGGGCGCGGTCCGGGTCTGGGCGGATCAGGGGTTCGTCGGGCTCAGGCGCGCCGGCTCCGGCCGCTGTCCAGGCGGTCGGCCAGCCCGGCGGCGCTGAACGCCGCTTCCAGTTCGGCGTGTCCCTCGGTGAAGTGGGCCCAGCTGTCGCAGTGGACGGGAACGACGCGGCGGGCACCGAGGATCCGGGTGGCTTCGGCGGCCTGGGCGCTGTCCAGGACGAGGAGTCCCCCGTCGAAGAGGACGGGGAAGCGGGGGGCTCCTGCGAAGAGGATGGCCGTGTCCACCGGGGCGAAGCGCGCGGCTGTCTCCTTGACCGCGTCGAGCGAGGCGTTGTCCCCGCTGACGTAGACGGTGGGCAGGCCCTCGCCGGTCAGGACGAAGCCGATGACCTGTCCGACGACCGGTTCGACTTCCTCGCGCGCCCCGGGTCCGTGAACAGCGGGTACGCCGGTCACGGTCACCGTGCCGCCATCGGGGCGGGGCAGCTTGATGGATTCCCAGTCGGCCAGGCCCTTGGCCTTCTCGCCGAGGCGCCGTCCGCCACCGGGGGTGGTGAGGGTGAGCGGGACGTCGGCGAGCAGGGCCCGGCCGGAGTGGTCGAGGTTGTCGGGGTGCTCGTCGTGCGAGAGCAGGACCACGTCGACGGGGCCGAGGTCGCCGGGAGCGGCGGTGGACGGGGCGGTCTTGGTCAGGTGCACGCCGGGCGCCGGGTATCCGCCGGGTCCGTCGAAGGTCGGGTCGGTCAGGAAGCGCAGGCCGCCGTACTCGAAGAGGGCGGTCGGGCCGCCGAGTACGCGGACGGGGAACTGGTCGGTCGATACGGGCACAGCAGGCACAACAGACGCAGAAGGCACAGCAGACGCAGCAGACACAGGGAAACCGACCTCACGGATAGATTCGGATGAACCGTGAGATGACCGTAGCTGTATCTCACGGATGACTGCAAGCCGTACCATGAGAGATATGAAGGAGCCCGTGATGGAAGACCCCGCCGTGCCGCCGGCCCCGGGCGAGGAAGAGCACGTGTCCCTGGCCCTCGCCAACAGCGCGGTCACGCGACCCGGCGGGCACACCACTGACCTCCTGGGGACGCCCGCACAGGCGAACCACTGGCTGACGCAGCGCGGTCTGGCCCCGCCCGACGCCGGGCTGCGGGAAATGTGCACGAGCCAGCTGCGCGCGTTCCGCGAGCACATCAGGTCGTTGCTCGCGGCCCGCGCCGCAGGGCTTCCCGCCCTCCCCGCCGCCGTCAAAGCCGTCAACGAAGCGATGACCCGCGTCCCCACCGCCCCGCTGCTGCAATGGGACGACGAAAACGGCCCCTACCGTGCGGCCGTCCACCCCACCGCCGCGATCCTCGACCATGCTCTGGCGGCCGTTGCCGCCGACGCCGCCGACCTCCTGACCTCCCCGGACGCCGAACGCCTCACCGCATGCGGCTCCGCCCCCTGCAACCGCTACCTGCTTCGCCACGGCCGCCGCCACTGGTGCTCCACCCGCTGCGGCGACCGGGCCCGCGCCGCCCGCGCCTATGCCCGCCGCACCCAGGCGGGGACGGACTGACGAGCGTTCCGCAGGGCCGACGGGTTCGGTGGTCGCTCCACCAGCCGGGGATCCGCCTTGGGCGGGCGAAATGCAGGGGCCGCCCTGTCCGCCAACGGGTTGTCCCCTGAGGCCAACGGGTTTTGCCTTATGCGTGGTGGCGCGGCGGATCGGGGGCGCCTGCGCCGGGAGGCTGTCGTGGCCAGTCCGGGGCGGGGTCCTCGGTGAGGAGCGGGCGCAGGGCGCCGAGGACCCCGCCGATGCAGACGTCGCGCAGCTGGGTGCGGGTGCAGGTCGCGTCGGTGAGCCAGTCGACGCAGAGCACCTGGACGAATACCAGCCAGCTCTTGAGGACACCGGACACGGCCTCGTGGGCGGTTTCGTCCGCGAGGGGGAGTACGGCCAGCAGTCGTGCCCGGAGTGCGTCCAGTTCGTTCGTCATGATCGTCTGGATCACCGGGTCGCCGGCGAGGACCCGGTTGGCGGCGAGGACGGCGTGCCGGTTCGCCACGAAGTAGTCGAGGTGGACGTCCAGGCCCTGGACGAGCTGCTCCACCAGGGAGTCGGCCGGGTCGAACTGCGTCTCGGTGAGCAGCTGGTCCGCCGCCTGCTGGTAGACGGCGGCGAAGAGGGCCTGCTTGCTGGGGAAGTGACGGTAGAGCAGGGCTCTGGATACACCGGCTTCTTTGGAGACGTCCTCCATCAGTACGTCGGCGTACGGATGGGCGGCGAAGAGTCGTGCGCCGACGGCGAGGAGTTGGGCGCGGCGGTCGGCGGGGGTGAGTCGCTGGCGGGGAGGCACGGCCGCAGTCTAGTTGACATGTGTCTACTACCGCGCCAATGTAGTAGACACATGTCAACCAGACTCCGTCGGCGCGGCTTGGAGGGATCGTGGCGAGGGTTTTACGCGTGCTCACGCAGCTGATGGGCTGGTCCTGCGTGGCGATCGGCCTGTTCCACGTGGCACTCGGCAATGCGGCGATCCCCGGGGCCGGTTCCGCCGGCGCGACGATCGACAGCTGGGGCCGGTTCATGGGGGCAGCCTTCGTCGGCTACGGGCTGGCCTGGCTCTGGGCCGCCAGGCAGCGCCCCGTCCCGGCCCGGGCGGTGCGGTGGCTGGCCGGCGTCTTCCTGCTGGGCGGGGTCGGCCGACTGCTCTCGCTCGCCGTGCACGGCTGGCCGCAGTGGTTCCAGATCGCGCTGGCGGTGATCGAGCTCGGCCTGCCGCCGGTCTTCTTCTGGCTGGCCGACGCGGAGGAGCAGGTCCGCAGCGGAGGCGTCGGAGCCGTGTCCGCCGGTCGGTGAAGGCTCTGAACTCCCCGGTCGGAGCTGCCCGCTTGAACTGGTGAACTGGCGGTTCGTCGTCGTTCAGCGACTCGTAGCCCCTGTCCGGAAGATCAAAAGCTTGACCTCAACAGTGCTTGAGGTCCTACGTTCTCCCCTGTGACCTGAACGCGTGCGAAGGTCCCGCAGACGAAGTAGCAGGAGGAGAACATCCCATGACGACCCAGCAGATGTCCGACGCCGAGCTCGCCGGACAGCCCGCCGCCTACTGGACCGGTGTCGCCTACGAGGCGCTCATCGCGTACACCAGGGCCCGGCAGGCCGAAAAGGGCTACACCCAGCCCCAGTTCTGGCTGCTGCGCAACCTGTCGGCGAACGACATCTCGCCCGACGGCGAGGGGATGACCCTGACCGGGCTGCGGGAGGCCATGGCCTCCTACATCCGGCTGGAGGACGACCTGGCGGCGGAGGCCGAGGCGCTCGTGGAGCGCGGCTGGCTGAGCCGGGATGCCGAGGACCGGCTGTGGCTCACCGCGGAAGGGGAACAGGCCCGCGTCGACCTCGCGCGCAACGCTCCCGCGATCCGCGCCGCTCTCCACGAGGGCATCGACGACGCGGACTACGTCACCACGGTGAAGGTGCTCCGGCAACTGATCCACAACGCCGGCGGGACGCTCGCCTGACGCGGCGGCGTCGATCCGGCCGGGGCCGCGCAGGGCCTGCGCCGGGGCGGTGGCAGGAGTCGGGCAGAACAGCCCGGGATGTTCCGGCAGGGAGGCCAGTGGGCTCCGTTCTCGGAGTGCTGTGCCCTCATTGCGCGGATATTCTGGGAAATGTGATCGAGTCTGGACGGCTGCGGCTCCGTAGGCGCCCCGGCCCGGGGAGACTTGTGCGGCTGTCGCCGGTCATCCTGACCGTCGTGATCGCCAGCTTGGCCTACGCCACTCCGCCGGAACTGGCCTTCAGCCGCCTCCTGCCCGCGGCGCCGGCCCTCGCCGCCGCCATGTGGCCGGTGCTCCCCACCGTCCTGCTCGGGACGGTCTGCCTCCTTCTCATGATCGGCCTCAGCCTCGTCTTCCCCGATCTGGGGACGTGGTGGACGGCCGCGGGGATCATCGCGGTCACCGTCGCGGCCGCGTACGGGAGCCACGTGCGGCTCCAGCGGGAGCGGACGCTCTTCCAGGTACGGCTCGTCGCCGACGCGGCGCAGCAGGTGGTGCTGAGCCCGCTGCCACGCCGTATCGGGGGCATCGAGATCGAGTCGCTGTATCTCGCGGCCGCGGCGGAGGCCCGGATCGGCGGGGACTTCTACGAGGTGGTCGACACGCCGTACGGGGTCAGGCTGCTCATCGGTGACGTGCGGGGCAAGGGCCTGCCGGCGGTCGGGGCGGCAGCGGCGATCGTGAACGCCTTCCGGGAGGCGGCCTACGGCGAGGCCGACATGGTCGACATCGCACGCAGACTGGACGCCAGCAGCGCCCGCTACAACGCCGCCTTTCCCCCCGAGGGGCCGATGGAGCGCTTCGCCACCGCCCTCCTCGTCGAGATCCCGCACGAGGGCAGCCACATCGACATCCTCAACTGCGGACACCCCCCGCCGTTGCTGCTGAACCCCGCGGGGCTCCGTGTCCTGGAGCCCGACACCCCCTCGCCCCTGCTCAGCCTCGCGGAGCTGATCGGCGACCGGTACATCGTCGACTCGTACGACTTCGCCCCCAACGACCTGCTGCTTCTCTACACCGACGGGATCGCCGAGGCCCGCGCGCGCGACGGCGAGTTCTTCCCCCTGGCAGCTTGGATGCGTCGACAGCCCCCGACTCGGCCCGGCGAACTGCTCACGGCTCTGCACCGCGATCTCCTCCACTACAGCAGAGGGCGCCTCGACGACGACATCGCCGCCATCGCCGTACGCCTCCGCGAGCCCTGAGACCGCTGGGCGTCGAGGCCGGGCAGTTCGCGCTGTAGCCCCCCGCGTCACCGGCCGGCCGAGGTCCGCTCCCACCAGGGCGACGGCGCGCGCATTTTCAGACGGTGCCGGGCGGCCTGTCAAGCCCCGACATTCCGGAACGTGACCGGGGTGTGCCGGTCGGCGCTTACTTGTGGTGCGGGCCTCACCGAGAAGGAAACGAGGCAAGACGGAAGAAACGAAATACCTCGCAGAGGATTCTTTCTCCCCTCCATGTCACCGCATTCGTCCCGGAATCCCAGGGCGGTCAGTCACCCCTCAGGACAATCAGGAGAAAGTCATGAACCGCAAGATTCGCACCAACAACGTCGCCCGTCCCAACCGCCGAGGTTTCCGCCTCGCGACGCTGGTCGCTTCGGCCGCCGTGATCACAGGAGGAATCGCCCTTCCGGCCTCCGCGGCGGTGGCCGCTCCGGTGCCGGCCCACGTGGTGGCAGCCTTCCCGACCGCCGGTGGCGCCGGTGGGGACGGGGGTGACGGCGGGGGCGGCCTCGTCGGCGGTGGCGGTGGCTCCGGCGGCTCCGGGGGCGGCAGCGTCCTGGGCGTCGGAGGCAACGGCGGCAACGGCGGCAAGGGCGGGAACGGTGTCCTCTCCGGTGGCGGCGGTGGCGGCGGCGGTGGCGGCGGCGACGGCGTGATCGGCGGCAACGGCGGCAAGGGCGGAGACGGCGGCAGCGGCCTGTTCGGCGGCAACGCCGGTGGCGGCGGTGGCGGCGGTGACGGCGTCCTGATCGGCGGCAACGGCGGCAAGGGCGGCAAGGGCGGCGACGGCGTCTTCCAGGGCGGCAACGGCGGCAAGGGCGGCAAGGGCGGCTTCGGCGGCATCCTCGGTGGCCTTGGCGGCGGCGGCGGGGCCGGCGGGCGCAGCATCTTCTGAGCCGGACCGGGTCCCGGGGGGTGGAGGCACCCGATGCCTCCACCCCCATCCCCACCACACCCCCATCCCCCGATAAGCCCCGAGCGCCAGTCCGGCGACATCCGGGGCGCAGCCCCCGCAAGCGAATACCCCGTGCGTACGGAAACGGAGAACCCCCATGTTCAGAACTACCTGGCAGCGTCCGCTCATCCTGGCGGCGGCCTCCCTGGCTCTCTTCACCGGCACGGCGTGCGCAGCGCAGGCGTCCGCGCCCCACGCCCAGGCCGGCATCAGCGTTCCGGCCGCCGCCGACCACCCCAAGCCCTGCGCCGCGTTCGGCAAGGGCGGGGAGGGTGGCGAGGGCGGAAAGGGTGGCGAGGGCGGCAAGCCCGGTCAGCCGGGTCAGCCCGGCCAGCCCGGCCGCTCGGGTTGCCTCCGGTTCGACGACCTGCCCGACAAGCCGAAGTCGAAGCTGTCGATGGTGGACAAGGTGTACATCGTCATGGTGCTCATAACCGACGACTCGGACGAGACGAAGGAGAAGATCGCCAAGAAGTACGACGTCTCCCACGACCAGCTCGACACCTGGAAGCAGGACTACCTCGACGGCGACTGGTTCGCCCTGATGGGCGCGGACGTCCCTGCCTGAACCCGCACCACGCGAGGGTGGCGGACCAAGGGCGGAAAGTCTCGGGGAGGAAATGAGGCCGGCGGGTCCAACCGCCGGCCTCCGCGTACAAAGGGCGCGTACACGGACCGCGGGCAGCGGGCGGACGGAACCGCGTCAAGGAAAAGCGATCTCTACGACAAGGATGAATGTCATGCGTGTGCGTTCTTGGAAGTTCCGTCTCGGGCTCGTCATCTCTTCGACCCTGGTCGGTGCCGGTGCGATGACGCCCGTGGCCACGGCGGCGCCCACGTACGAGCCGGCCGCTGCATCCGTCGGTCACTCCCTCGGCTCGCCGTTCGGCAGCGGTGACGGTCGCCCGAGCGGCGGCCGGTTCGCAGCCAACGGATCGGTGCTCGGCAACGTGAAACTCGGCAGCGGCAGCGTCAAGGTGGGGAACGGCAGCGTCCGCGTAGGTGACCGGATATGTGCGGGCAACTGCACGGGATCGGTGAACGGCACCAACGGCGGCAGCGGCGGGATCTGCGCCGGACTGTGCAGCGGCAGCGCCAACGGTGGCAACGGCACGAACGGCGGGCCCGGCGGCAACGGCACGAACGGCGGCAAGGGCGGTATCTGCGCCGGCGTCTGCAGCGGCAGCGCCAACGGCGGCAACGGAGGCAACGGCGGGGCCGCGCCCCCCGGTGGTGACGGCGGCGACGGCGGCCGCGGCGGCAACGGCGGCATCTGCGTCGGTACCGGCTGCGAAACCAGCGGTCAGGGCGGCCGCGGCGGCAACGGCGGCGCCGGCTGACGACCGCCGGGGGCCCCGTGTCCCGGTGGAGGCCGTGGTGCGACCGGCCTCCGTCACCCGGCACACGTGTGGATCACTGGATAGACTTCGGGTAGGCAGTTCCTCCGATGGGCGACGCTCGTGCCCGACGGCGCGAGGGCGGAGTATGCGTGCGGAGGCTGCCCACGGACCATCGAGGACGGGGTCGGCATGATCGACACCTTCACCAACGCGCACCGCGGCGGCGCCGGGCCTCGTCGGTCCGGCCGGGGGACGGGGGCGCCCGATGAGTTCGAGACCTGACCTGAGCGTCCACACGGATCGAGCCTCCGGACTGATCGGCAAACAGATCGCGGGCTACCGGGTCGACAGCATGATCGGCCGCGGGGGCATGGCCGTCGTCTACTGCGCGAAGGACCTGCGCCTGGACCGTACGGTCGCGCTCAAACTGATCGCCCCGGAACGAGCCCGCGACGACACCTTCCGGCGCCGCTTCACCCACGAGTCGCGGGTGGCGGCGCAGATCGACCACCCGCACATCGTTCCTATCTACGAAGCGGGTGAAACCGACGGCGTCCTCTACATCGCCATGCGCTACGTGGCCGGTCCGGACCTGCGGGCCTTGCTGGACCGGGACGGTCCGCTCCCCGTCGCGACCGCCCTGCGCATCGGCACCCAGGTGGCGTCCGCACTGGACGCGGCCCACGAGCACGAGCTGGTGCACCGGGACGTCAAGCCCGGCAACATCCTGGTCACCACGGGCACCGACAGCGACCATCCCGAGCACGTCTACCTCACGGACTTCGGGCTGACGAAGAGGTCACTCGCGCTCACGGGGTTCACCACCGCGGGCGAGTTCGTCGGCACGGTCGACTACATGGCGCCGGAACAGATCTCCGGCCGTCCGGTGGAAGGCAGGTGCGATCTCTACAGCCTCGCCTGTGTCGTCTACGAGTCCCTCGCGGGCGGGCCCCCCTTCGACCGGGGCGATGACGTGGTGGCGCTGCTGTGGGCCCACCAGTACGACCCACCCCCTCCCTTGACCGAAAGGCGCCCGGGGATCGCCCCCGCCGCCGATGACGTCATGGCGAAGGCCCTGGCGAAGATCCCCGAGGACCGTTACGGCTCCTGTCTGGAATTCATGGCGGCCCTGCGGGCCGCAACGGGGATCGGAGCCGGCAAGGCCGCCGAGGGTACCGAGGTGTCGTCTCCGGTGGCTTCGCGGCATCCTGCGACGGCGAAGAACACGCCGCCGCCGCAGCCTCCCCGCTGGGCGCGGCCGGTCTTCCGCCGCCTTCCGGGCACGGCGTAGTACTGCGCACGCACGAACGTCCCCGCCCGAACCCGACGGATGCGGGAGGGGACGGGGACGTGCAGGAACGGGGCCGGCGGTCGTTACCGGGAAGACCGGGGGGTCACAGACCCAGGGAGATGGCCAGGCGGGTCATCTCCGCCGTGCTGTTGATTCCCAGCTTGGCCCGGATGCGGCGGAGGTAGGCGTCGACCGTGTGCTTGGAAAGTCCCATGTGCCGGGCCGTCTGGAGGTAGGTGCACCCGGCGGCGATGTGCCGCAGCGCCTCCTGCTCCCGCGGGGCCAGGGCAGGCGTCACGGTGGGGGTCTGCGGCGTGGCGAGTGTGAGGCTCATGGGATTTCCTCCGACGGATCGGATCGGTCATCGCTGCTCACGTCCTCGGAAGCAGGGGACATATGCGTCAATGTCGCTTTTTGTCCCTACTCAAAGCGTGGCTTCGTGACGTCATGGCCGTGTCCGCCGACTGTCACAGGCGCGTCACAGGGAACCCCGAGTGCGGGTGTCCTCACAACCCGACGAGGGACTGCTCGGCCCAGATGGTCTTCCCGACGGGGGCGTGCCGGGTGCCCCAGCGCTGGGCGAGCTGCGCGACCAGCAGCAGGCCCCGCCCTCCCTCGTCGAAGATCCGGGCCCGCCGCATATGGGGGGCAGTACTGCTCGCGTCGGAGACTTCGCAGATCAGAGTGCTGTTCTCGCTCTCGTGGATCAGCCGCAGCTGGATCGGCGCCGCGCCGTAACGGATGGCATTGGTGACGAGTTCACTGACCACGAGTTCGGTGACGAAGCCGGCCTCCTCCAGCCCCCAGGCCGCCAACTGGTCGGTGGTGTACCGACGGGCCTGGGCGACGACGGAGGGGTCGGAGTCCAGGTCCCAGACGACGACCTGGTCGGCATGGAGGGCCCGGGTGCGGGAGACGAGCAGGGCGACGTCGTCCTCCGGAGGGTGGGTCAGCATGGCCGTCAGGACGCGGTCGCAGACCGTCTCCAGCGTGGAGGCGGGCCGGATGAGGGCCTCGAACATGGCGTCCAGGGCGTCGTCGATGTCATGGTCGCGGGCCCGCAGCAGACCGTCGGTGTACAGGGTGAGGATGCTGCCTTCGGGCAGCTCGACCTCGGCGGCCTCGAAGGGCAGGCCGCCCAGGCCCAGCGGCGGGCCGGCGGGCACGTCGAGGAGGTAGACGGAGCCCTCGGGGGAGACCACGACGGGCGGGGGATGACCGGCCCGGGCGACGGTGCAACGCCGGGTGACAGGGTCGTAGACCACGTACAGGCAGGTCGTACCGATGCCCCCGGCGGCCTCCGCGGAGGCGTCCTGGCCGGCCTCGTCGGCGGAGAGGTGGATGATGAGGTCGTCGAGGTAGGTGAGCAGCTCGTCGGGCGGCAGGTCGACGTCGGCCAGGGTCCGTACCGCGGTGCGCAGCCGGCCCATCGTGGCGGTGGCACGGATGCCGTGGCCGACGACATCGCCGACGACCAGGGCCACCCGCGCGCCGGACAGCGGGATCACGTCGAACCAGTCGCCGCCCACGCCGGCCCCGGTACTGGCGGGCAGGTAGCGCGAGGCGATCTCGAGTGCGGCCTGCGTCGGCATCGTGTGCGGGAGTAGGCTGCGCTGCAGCGTCATGGTGGTGGTGTGCTCCCGGGTGAACCTGCGTGCGTTGTGGATGCCGACGGCCGCTCTGGTCGTCAGCTCCTCGGCCAGCCACAGGTCCTCCGCCTGGAACGGTTCCCGGTGCTGGTGACGGCTGAAGAAGGCCAAGCCGAAGGTCATGCCGTCGGCGCGCAACGGCAGGACCATCATCGAATGGGTGCCGTCTCCGCTGATCCGGGCGGCTCCCGCGTCCTGCGCGATCCATCGGGCGATGCCCGGGTCGGCACTCCCGTAGACGGCGCCCCGTCCCGCGGCCAGACACTCCACGGGCGGTGACAGCGGCGGGTAGACGGTCGTCTCGCCCACCCCGACCTGGGCTTCCGTCATTCCGGCGAGGATCGAACGCGCGGCGGCCCGGCGTGCGGCGACGGGCCCTGCCGCCGGGCGGGAAGTCGGATCGTCCCCGCGCGGCGGTGGCTCCAGCAGGTCGACGACCGCGAAGTCCGCGAGCCGGGGGACGGCGATGTCGGCCAGTTCCTGCGCGGTCCGGGCACTGTCGGGGGTGGTACCGATGACGGGGTCCGTGTGGTCGGGCACGAGCATTTCCTGACGGTCCGCCCCGGCCTCGGCCCCGCCGGCGGTCCGGTCGTGCGCGGCCAGGTACACGGCGACGACGCGGCCGTCCGGACCCCGCAAGGGGGCCAGAGAGGTGGCCCAGCCGCGCTCCTGCGCACCCGCTCCCGCCGATCGGACGAAGGCGTTCACGTACTGCGGTTCACCCGTATCCAGCGTCAGCCGCATACTGCGCTCGGTTTCGTGGCTCACCGGATCGGGCGCGATCTCCGGCAGGCGCAACCCGCGCATCTCGGCCTCCATGAGGGAGAGCGTGCGCTCCATGCCGACGTTCGCCCGTACCAGCCGCAGCTCCGCATCGAAGATCGCCAGGATGCAGGGGGACTGGGTGAACGCCCATTCGTTCAACGCATCGTCCAAGGGCGGCCGGGGCCCGGCCGTCACGGCACACACCACGGACCATTCGGTGGACCCGCCGGTGGACGCGACGCGGTGCGCGAGCAGTCCCCGTTCCAGCCGTAGGCCGTTGCGGTGCCGCAGCGCCACGGTGCCGCTCCACCGTTCCTGCCCGGGCGGCAGCGGCCACACCGTATCGGCGGCGCCGTCGGCGAGCAGACGGGCGGCGGGCAGGCCCACTACCTCTGAGGGGGCGTAACCGAGCAGACGACGGGCACCCTCACTCCACTCGGTGACGGTGCCCTGGTCGTTGATGCCGGCCGTGGCCGAGTAAGCCGGCTCGGGGGAGGCGTCCGTCTTCTCCGGGTGCTCACCAGGAGAGGTGGGAAGTCGCTCCATCGTCGCTCATCTCGCCCTCGTTCGTTACCTGTCCGCCGGACCACGGGAACCTGCACGGGGCTCCACTGACAAGCATCATCCGGCGGGGCGACGAGCACCAACGCAGCGCGGTGACGACGGTCGCGCGCGTCGGCACGGCCGGTGACGTGAACTGCCGACGCGCCTGCGGGCCGGGCTCCCTCCGAGAGCCCGGCCCGCGGTTCCCTGCGGTGTGGATTCCTTTCCGACGTCTTTCCACGAAGCCGTTGCCGCACCAAGGCGGTCGCTCAGAGGCGGCCGACCGCGCTCCGGCCATGCCGGGCCGCTGTGCGAGGGGCGGCCCGGGCCTTCACCTGTCGTGTTCGTCAGTGGTTGTGGTGGTGGTGGCCGTGGTGGTGGTTGTGGTGGTGGTGATGGTGATGGTGGTGCCTGTGGTGGTTGTCGTGGTGGTCGTCGTCGTGGTCGTGATGCCAGTCGTGGCCCTGGACGACGCTCGCCACCGGGCCGGCGGGCATGGCGGACACCGTTGCCGCGGAGGCCGGCAGGATGGCGGCACCGGACAGCAGGGCGCCCGAGACCACGATCATCGCGAGGCGGAAGCCCCGACGGTTGGGACGGACGTCGTCAGTGAGGTGAGCGTTGCTGGTCATGAGTTTCTCCTACCGATGAATGTGCCGATATGGGGGTTGAACCAATGGACCGTCTTCAAGCGCCGATTCGGAGAAAGGGAACGTTTTCGGAGACGAATTCCGTCTTGCCGTTCTGTCCCTTTCGCTTTCCCGGCGAGGTCCGTGCTTCAAGTAGGCCCGCCCGTCCCGGCAGGGTCATGTTCCGAGGACTCGGGACTTGACGCCGTCGAAGAGCCCGGGTAAACGCGGCGTAAGCGTCACGGACGGGCCCCAGGCCCTTCCGCTGCGGGCCCACAGGGATGGCCGTACCGACCGTGCCGGAGCCGGAGCCGGAGCCGGAGCCTGAGCGGGGGGTCGCCCCGTCCCGTACCGGCCGGTGCGATGCCCCACGAGACGTACGCGGACGCCCCGTCGTCGGAGCGGAAGGCAGGCCCCGACCAGAACGCCGCCGAGGAGGTGGGGGCTTCCCCGTCCCCTCCGGTGCCGGTGCCTCCGGCCGGTGCTCAGGCGGCTCCGCGTCCCAGCCCCTGTCAAGTCACGAAAACTCGCGCCATGACGCGCACCGAGGCCAGGGGCCTACTCGGAGCGTGGGCCGCCGCAGCGCGTGACCCACCCACACGCGTCAGGTGGAGGGACGGGCCGTTCGGCTGCGTCTTCCCTCCTTTTTTCGCGGGAGTGGAATTTCCATGATTCACGTCCTCGGGATGTGGAGCCATACTGGCCAGAGGAGCACGCAATGCGGATGACCATCGTTTCCCCGGTGTCCCACGACGAGGGGAGAGTGTCGTGACTTCCCTACCGCCTTCGTCCGAGCGCCCCACCGGGCCGCCGTCCGGTCCGTTGTCCGCTCGGCCGACGGATGAGCAGCCGTCTCCGCCCGGTCTGCCGCCACCAGCGGGACCACCGCCACCGCCGGGGCCTCCCGCCCCGCCGACCGGCAGCGGTGAGCCGGGCGAGCCGGACCGGCACCGAAAGGGACCGGCTCACGGGTGGCGGTCGCGCAGAACCGTCCTGGGTGCCGGCGCGGCAGTGGGCATCGCTACGGCGGTGGTCCTCGCCTTCACCGTCATGGGCGGGAACACGGCAAGCGGCGGCGAGGTCTTCCTCACAGCCACCTCGGCGGCCGGTATCGATCCGTTCACTCCCTCGACGGCTACGGCGTCCGAGACGACCGAAGTCACGCCCGCCATGGCCAACACCTCCCAGACGGGGGCGAGCGGTACACGCACCCTTCAGGTCGACGGCGCGCAGCCGGGGCTGTACGGCGGTACGCGGAACGTCGCGAGCTGCAACGTCGAAAAGCAGATCCAGTTCCTTGGGCAGCACACGGACAAGCGCAAGGCCTTCGCCGAACCGCTGAACATCCAGGAGTCCGGCGTCCCTTCCTACCTGCGGTCACTGACGCCCGTTCGGCTGAGCTGGGACACCAGGGTCACCAATCACGGGTACAGGAACGGCGCGGCCACCAGTTACCAGGCGGTCCTGCAAGCCGGCACGCCCGTACTGGTGGACAACCACGGAGTACCGCGCGTCCGCTGCGCCTGCGGAAACCCCCTGGCTCCACCCGTCGCGGTCAAGGGCAAGCAGGCCTACAGCGGCAAACAGTGGTCGTCCTTCCGCTCCACCGCTCTCGTTGCGGTCAAGCCCGCCGAGAAGCCGGTGAAGGCCGTGACGATGTTCGATCAGAACCACAAGGAGTGGTACCAGCGCCCGAGCGGCGACGCGAAGGGCGGCCACGACCACCAGATTCCCGCCCCTAGCGGCCAAAAGCCCGAGTCGCCGTACCCGGTCCTTCCCGTGGCCCCCCAGCAGCCGGTGGTGAAGCCCCCTGAAACGCACCAGAACAAGGTGCCGGACGAGCACAAGGTGCCGGGCAACAAGACGGACGAGCACAAGGTGCCGGGTAAGGAGCAGAACCCGAATCAGGAGCCGGGTAACAAGACGGACGAGCACAAGGTGCCGGGTAAGGAGCAGAACCCGAATCAGGAGCCGGGTAACAAGACGGACGAGCACAAGGTGCCGGGTAAGGAGCAGAACCCGAATCAGGAGCCGGGTAACAAGACGGACGAGCACAAGGTGCCCGGTAAGGAGCAGAACCCGAATCAGGAGCCGGGTAACAAGACGGACCAGCACAAGGTGCCCGGTAAGGAGCAGAACCCGAATCAGGAGCCGGGCAACAAGACCGACGAGCACAAGGTGCCCGGTAAGGAGCAGAACCCGAATCAGGAGCCGGGCAACAAGACCGACGAGCACAAGGTGCCCGGTAAGGAGCAGAACCCGAATCAGGAGCCGGGCAACAAGACCGACGAGCACAAGGTGCCGGGCAAGGAGCAGAACCCGAATCAGGAGCCGGGCAACAAGACGGACCAGCACAAGGTGCCGGGCAAGGAGCAGAACCCGAATCAGGAGCCGGGTAACAAGACGGACGAGCACAAGGTGCCGGGCAAGGAGCAGAACCCGAATCAGGAGCCGGGTAACAAGACGGACGAGCACAAGGTGCCGGGCAAGGAGCAGAACCCGAATCAGGAGCCGGGCAACAAGACCGATGAGCACAAGGTCCCCGGCCAGGAGCAGAACCCGAACCAGGAGCAGGGCAACAAGACGGACCAGAACAAGGTGCCCGGCCAGGACCAGAACCCCGGCCAGGACCAGAACCCCGGTCAGAACCAGGGAAACAATCCCGACCAGGGATGAGGATCTGGCCCCCTCCACGGGGCCGGCAGTCACATAGACGCCCGACCGGGGCCTTCCCGGTCGGGCGTCTGGCACGGGGGCGCCCTGCCCCACCTCGTACGGCGCGCCGTCCCCCCGAGCCCCGTCGCCGCCGGTCACCTGCCGCCTTCCGTCCCGCGGGGTACGTTGGATGGGACTGCGGGGCGGTGGCGGCAGAAAGGGCTGGCCCATGGCGGCGACGGACGGTGCTCGTTCCGGCAGGTCGCTCTCCGGTTTCCTCGGGAGCCCGTTAGTCGGGATGTCCCCCTGGATCGCCTTCTCGGTCCTCGTGGGGCCGGGACGTTTCGAGTGGGCGGTCGGGGCGGCCCTCCTCATCTCGCTGGCTCTCGTGATCGGCGGTCGTCTGGTCGCAGCCGGGGGATCGGTGAAGATCCTGGAGGTTTCCGACCTCGTGTTCTTCGCGATCATGGCGGTCGTCGGCGCGGTCGCGAGCCCGGGCACTCACCGTTGGCTGGAGACGTATGCGGGAGAGATCTCGAACCTCGCGCTGGTAGCCATCGCCTTCGGCTCGATGGCGGTCCGGATGCCGTTCACCCTCCAGTACGCCCGTGAGCAGGTCCCCCCGGCCTACTGGAAGACGCCCGTGTTTCTGCGGACGAACTACCTGATCACCGCGGCCTGGGGGGCGGCATTCCTGGTGGCGGCCGTCGCCGGAGGTTACGGAGACCTGGTCCTGCACAACCCGAACAACCTCTGGACCGGGTGGATCATCCAGATCCTGGCCATCGTCGCGGCCCTGCGCTTCACGGTCTGGTACCCCGAGGTCGCCCGTGCGCGGGCCCGCGGGGACCGGCCGGTTCCCCCGCTGGCGGACCTGCTGCTCCCGCTGGCCGGGATGCTCGTACCGGTGGGGATCGCCGTGCTCGTCTTCGACGGACACCTGTGGTGGCTCGGGGTCGTCCTCATCCTGACCGGCGTCTGGCTGACCAGGCTGCTCAAGCACCGGGTGAACGGCGAGGCACACGCCGTTCACTGAGGTACGTTCGCCCCCGCTGCCGCATGACATTTGTACTGGTGAAGAGGTGATGCGCCGCCCTATGGGAGGGGTCGTCGCGCTCCCTAGACTTCACATCATGTCGAAACCACGCGAATTCGGACGCGACGATTCCTACGAAGGTGTCGTCACCGACAAGTCCCGGGGCATGCTCGACGGCTCGAACATGTACCACTTCGTCGAGATCCGTCTCACCGACGGTGAATCCGTCAAGGTCCGGATCGGCCGCCGGCTCTGGAAGTCGATCGCGGTCGGAGATCGGATCGTCAAGCGACCGGACGCCGACCCGGCCAAGGAGTAGCCCTCGCGCGGACACCTCATGTCGGGACGAGCAGCCGTCCCCGAGCGGCAGCATGATGGAGGGAGCGGTCCGTGGGCCGCCTGGGGCGGCCCCGCGCCCACCCCCGACTGAGCGAGCAGAAGGAGGCGCACCTGCGATGACGGATCACCAGGGCGGCCCGTCGGCCCGTGACCTTGAGGAAAGCGTGCTGCTCAAGGAGCTGGAGGCCATCCACCGCACGCGCCACGAGACCTTGCTGCACGGGTCCGACGATGCGCTGGCCACCCACACGAAGCGGATGAACGAGCTGGAACAGGAGTACCTGCGACGTCACCCGCAGCGGGCCCAGACGCAGGCCCGCACCCGCTCGGGCGCCCGCGCCCGTACCGCCGAAGGGGACTGAGCCCACGGCAGCCGTCGCGACAGACCCCCACCACGCCGGCCGGGTCGTCCGGCGGTGGGGTCGGCATGGGCGGCGGTGCGGATCTGTCCCATGAGCGTGGCGGCTTCGAGAGGGTGGCCCTGGACGTCGTCGTAGAGGTCGCCGCCGATGGCCATGCCGTGCGCGGCGGGGAGATGGCGGGCGGGCGCCTCATCCGGTCCGGACACCTGCTGCGGTCAGAGCGCCGACGGTTCGTTGACCAGCCGGGCGGCCCCGGGCATCTCGACGTGGTCATCCGGGGTCCGGCCGCCCTCCGAGAACGCGGCGAGTTCCCCCGAACGGCCGAGGTTCGACGGCGAGCACGGGGCATGCGCGTGCTGCACGGTCGGCCAGTGACCGAGCTCGGGGATGAGCACGCCGTGCCCCCTTGAAGGAGGGGACGTCACCGTCCCGGCCACTGCGGTGGGGACGGTGACGGTCTGCCGGATGCCGCACCCGACGGTGGCAGCCGTGTGGACGGTTCGTCAGCATCCGAGCACGTGCCGCACATCCGGGTGGATTCGGCCCCTTTTCGGCAATCCGGGAGCGCGCTGCCGCCAGAGTTCGCTCATGATCATTCAGACATCTCCCTCCGCCGACGGCTCCGACGGCTCCGACGGCTCCGCACCCGCACCAGCGCCCGCACGCCGGCCGTCCCGCCGTACCGTCATCAGCGGAGCGGCCGCCGCCACGGGAGTCGCCGCGCTGTCCGGCGCCACGGCGTCCCGCGCCACGGCGTCCGCCGCGCCCACGCGGGCTCCGGCGAGCGCCCCCGAGACCGACTGGGAGACGTGCCTCGCCATCGCCAGGGCCATCCTCGTGCGGGACGACGACGATCAGCCGCTGGTACCGCGCTACGCGGACATCCTGCTCAAGAACGGCCTGCCCCGATCACGTCGCACCGGCAGGAAGGTCCTGGTCATCGGTGCCGGCCCCGCCGGCCTCACCGCCGCCCACCTGCTGCACCAGGCCGGTCACCAGGTCACCGTCATCGAGGCCAACGGCAACCGGGTGGGCGGGCGGATCAAAACCTTCCGCACCGGCGGCCACGAGAAGTCCCCGGCGCCCTTCGCGGATCCGAAGCAGTACGCAGAAGCCGGCGCCATGCGCATCCCCGACAGCCACCCCCTGGTCACCGGACTGATCGACGGCCTCGGCCTCAAGCGCAGGCGGTTCCACCTCGTGGACGTCGACGGAGCCGGTCGCCCGGCGTACCGCACGTGGATCTTCGTCAACGGGATCCGCGTGCGCCGGGCCGACTACGCGCGCAGCCCGCAGGCCGTCAACCGCTCCTTCGGGGTTCCGGTGGCCTACGAGTCGGTCCCCGCCGCGCAGATCGTACGCAATGCCTTCGCGCCCGTCCGCAAGGAGATCGAGGGTAAGGAGGACAGGGCGCTCGTCGAAGGTTGGGCCCGCGTCATCCAGCGCTACGGCCACATGTCGATGTACCGGTACCTGACGGAGGAGGCGGAGCTGGACGAGCGGACGATCGACCTGATCGGAACCGTCGAGAACCTCACCTCGCGCCTGCACCTCGCTTTCGTGCACAGCTTCATCGGTGCCTCGCTGATCAGCCCCGACACCGCGTTCTTCGAGCTGCCCGGCGGCACGGCCACCCTCGCCGACGCGCTCTACGCCCGCGTCAAGGACCTGGTGCGGCTCGACCGCCGGGCCACCCGCATCACGCACGGCGAGGGCAAGGTCACCATCGACACCGTCTCCGAGGGCCGCGGCGGCAGCCCGGTGCAACGGGAGACGTTCACCGCCGAAGCCGCGATCATCACCGTCCCCTTCTCGGGTCTGCGCCACATCCCCGTCACCCCCGCGCTCTCCTACGGCAAGCGCCGCGCGGTCACCGAACTGCACTACGACGCCGCGACCAAGGTCCTGCTGGAGTTCAGCCGCCGCTGGTGGGAGTTCGACGAAGCCGACTGGAAGCGCGAACTGGAAGCCGTACGGCCCGGCTTGTACCGCAAGTACCAGCTGGGGCAGACACCGGTGGACGGCACCCTGCTGGGCGCCCACTCCTCCGTCCCCAAGGGACACATCTCCGCCGCCCAGCGCTCCCATTACGCCGCCTGTCGGCTCGTCACCCGTGATCAGCCCGAGGCGGTCGGCGTCATCGGCGGCGGCTCGGCCACGGACAACCCCAACCGCTTCATGTTCCAGCCGTCCTACCCCGTCGAAGGCAGCAAGGGCGGTGTGCTCCTCGCGTCCTACAGTTGGTCCGACGACGCCTTGAAGTGGGACTCGTTCGACGACGCCGAGCGCTACCCGCGCGCCCTCGCCGGCGTTCAGGACGTGTACGGGCAGCGGATCGAGGTGTTCTACACCGGCGTCGGGCGGACCCAGTCCTGGATGCGCGACGCCTACGCCTACGGGGAAGCGTCCGTGCTGCTCCCGGGCCAGCACACCGAGCTCTTCCCGCACGTCCGCAGGCCCGAGGGCAACCTGCACTTCGGGGGATGCCACACCTCCATCAAGCCCGCGTGGATCGAGGGAGCCCTGGAATCCGCGGTGCGAACCGCCCTGGAGGTCCACTCGGCGCCGTGAGCGCGGCCGGTCGGCCGGGTCCGGTCCACCGGAGAACGCACCGTCCGCCCCGTGCCACGGGATGCCGGGCCCCGGACGTGCTCGTCGCACCCGGGCGTAGGAGCGGGCCGGCAGGGTATCCGCGGCTGCGTACGACGCACGGACTACCGCGGAGGTACTCATGAGCAAGCTGGGAGACATGGCGAACAAGGCCAAGGAGCTGGCGAAGGGGCACCCGGACCAGGCCGACAAGGGTGTCGAGAGCGTCGAGCGGCTGATCGATGAGCGTACGGGTGACAAGTACGACGCCCAGACCGACAAGGCCGCCGACGCGGTGCGCCGTTCGTACGGCAGCAACGGTACGACGGAGCGCTGACCTGCTTCGTTCACCGGTGGCCCCGGCGCTGCACTGCGCCGGGGCCACCGGTGCCCGGCCCGTCCTCGGGCCGGTCGGGGGCTTCTTGCTGCCGGGACGGAGGAGGCGCTCGTCAGCCCCCGCACCCGCCGCACCCGCCTGACGTCTCGGGCCGGCCGCCGCCCCCGCCCCGCTCCATCGGTTCCCTCGGAGGGCGGGTCAGCAGCCCGCTCTCCCCGGTGAACCGGGGGAGCTGGGCGCGCAGCGCCGGGGCGCCGAACAGGGCGACGCTCAGCAGCAGCGCGCCCGGATCGTCCTGCTCCGTGGCCCGGCGAGTTCCGGCGTGGTCCAGGCGCAGTCGGGCGAGCAGCGTCGCGCCGCGCGGGGTGCGCCGGGGCCGCGCCCACAACGCCGCCGCGGCGACGTCGGCGAGGAGGGCGAGCCACAGCCACCCGGCCGCCCGTCCGCCCGCGGCGGCTTGCACGGGCGCCGCGGCGAACACAGGGAGCAGCACGGCCCGTGCGGCCCACCGCCGCTTCGCGGACACCAGCAGTCCCGCACACTCCAGCGCCCGGGTGGTGTGACGGATGGCTTCCTCCACCCGCTCGTAATCCCGCAGCCGACGGGGGTGCACGGCCCGGTAGAGCGCGCCGTACTGCGCGCGGGCCACCGCGGAGCTGCCGTGCGGCGGCAGCCGGTCCGCGACGCCCCGCACCGTCTGCCGGAACCCCGCCTCCACCGCGCCGACGAGGTACAGCTCGACCAGTGCGGTCTGCGCCGCCCCGCGCGCGCCCCCGCGCAACAGCCCCACCTCGACCGGCGACAGCGCCTTGCCGCGCGGCCTGCTCCTTCCGCCGCCGAGCCGCAGCGCCCCGGCGAGCAACACCAGGCACCACGCCACGCCGGTCGCCACTCCACCCGTCAACGCCATGCGAACCACCCCCTGCCCTTACCTTCCCCGCCCCTGCGCGTCAGACGCCGCTAGCGGCCAGCCGCTGCGGCCAGGAGCGCCTCAGCGGCCCCGGTGCGTGTGTAGAGCACGTAGCGGCCGGCCCGGTGGCCGTCGACCAGCCCGGCGGAGCGCAGCGCGGTCAGGTGCTGGGAGACGCCACCCGGGGTCATGGCGGTGCGGCGGGCCAGCTCGATGGTGGAGGCGGGAGTGTCGAGTTCGGCCAGGAGCCTGGCCCTGGTGCGGCCGATGACCGCGGCCAGCGGCTCGGTGACCGTCGTCCGCCGCTCCCAGAGCGTGGCCACTCCGAGAGGCGGGTAGCGCAGCGTCGGCTGCCATCCGGGCGTGGTGATCGTGAAAACGTGCGGCCAGGCGAAGACCGACGGTACGAGCAGCAGTCCGCGTCCGTGGAGGCGTCGTGTTCCCCGGGCGTAGTGGTGCCCGACGCGCAGCGTGTCCTCGTCCCAGCCGACCGCGGGGTCCAGATCACCGAGCAGTCGGTCCGCGCCCCCTTCGGCGAGCAGACGTGCCCGGCGCAGTACGTCGCCTTCGAGCAGCGAGCGCATCCGCGGCCAGTACGGGGCGAGCGCGATCTCCCAGTAGGCCCCGATCAGTTCGGCGAGTCGTCCCAGCCCTCGTTCCGGGTCCTCGCGCAGTGCGTCCAGGCGTGCGGAACGCGGCGCGAGCCTGCCGTCGAGGCCCGCGCGGACCTGTTCGGCGGGCGTGGCACGGAGCACCGCCAGCTCCGTCCCGAGATCGGCCAGCGGAGTCGTGGGCGGGGGAGCGACGAAGAGCGGGATGCCGCGCGGCGGGTCAGGAACGAGGTCGGCCAGCAGCGACCAGTCCAGCCGCTCCGCCGCGAGCCGTCGTCCCGTCGGCTCGGACCACGGCCGGAAGACCGCGTGCCTGCCGGGATCCCGCAGGATCCGGACACTGGCCACGACCTCCCACAGCGGGGACAGCGCGAACCGGGTCCGGGCGAGGTCCCGGGCCGTGAACCGCAGCTCCAGCACGCCGCCCGCCGCCCTTCCCGTACATCCGATGCCCCCATGGATTCAGTCCACCCTAAATCCATTCCGGGATGCGGGGTGCGCTGGCCAAGCTCACCCCCATGACCACGACCCACTTCGGCGAGCCCCGTAGCGCGCCCACACGCCACCCGCTGCACCACGCCGGCTACCGGCATCTGCTCGCCGCCACGGCGGTGAGCAAGCTGGGCAGTTCGATCAGCGCCCTGGCGATTCCTCTGGTTGCCATCGTGGCACTGCGGAGCAGCGCGGGCGAGGTCGGCCTGCTGGCGATGCTCGGCACACTGGCGTTCCTGCTCGTCGGACTTCCCTGCGGTGCCTGGGTGGACCGGATGAGGCGGCGCCCGGTGATGATCGCGGCCGATCTGTTCCGGGCCGCCCTGCTGCTTTCCGTTCCGGTCACCTGGGCCTTCGGCGCCCTGACGATCGGGCAGCTGTATGCCGTGGTCCTGCTGGCGGGCACGGCCACCGTCTTCTACGACGTCGCCGCGCAGAGCCACTTGCCGGAACTGGCCGGCCGTGACGGGCTCACCCGCGCCAACTCGCTGCTGGTGACGATCGACGCCGTGGCTCAGATCGGCGGCCGGAGCGCGGCCGGATTCCTCATCGCCCTGTTGTCGGCACCGGCGGCGATCCTGCTCGATGCGGTCAGCTACCTCGGCTCGGCGCTGTGCCTGGCGCGGATACGCCGGCCGGAGCCGGCGCCCGGGGCCGCCGAGCGCGGCCGTCTGCTCGCGGACGTGCGCGAAGGCGTACGGTTCGTCTTCGGCCATCCGCTGCTGCGGGCGGTTGCGGCCGCGGGCGCCTGCACCAACGTGTCGATCCAGGTGTGCCAGACCGTACTTCCCCTCGTGCTGGTCCGGGAGCTGGCTCTTCCCGGCTTCGCCGTCGGCTTGTTCCTCGCCACGGGCGGAGTGGGGATACTGCTCGGCTCGCTCGCGGCCCGCCCGCTGTGCGGACGGCTCGGCCCCGGGCGCGTCCTCGGCTTCCTCGGGCTGGCCATCGCCCCCGCAGGGGTGACGATCGCGCTGGTCGACCGGGGGCCGGCCCTCTGGGTGGCCGCCGTCGGCTGGCTGCTCACCACGTTCAAGGTGGGCGTCGACAACGTGCTCAAGGTCAGTCTGCGCCAAAGCCTCACCCCCGACCGGCTGCTCGGCCGGATGAACGCCACCCTGCGCATGGTCCTGACCGGCTCCCTGGCCGTCGGAGCCGCCCTGGCCGGCGTGCTCGGCGAACTGGTCTCCACCCGCGCCGCCCTGTGGGCCGGGGCCGTCGGTCTTGCTCTCGCCTGGCTGCCGATCATGTGCTCGCCCGTGCGCAGACTGCGCGAGATGCCGGCGCCGCTACCGCAATGAACGACCGCCCCGGCCGCTCCCACCGCCCCGCGACGACGTGCGGAGCGCCTCACTCCGCCGTTCCGGCGACTGCGTCATCATGAAATCCCGTCAGCACCTGCGGAAAGGACCGGACATGTCGAGGCCGCGGATGGGAGAGGGCGTACTGCGCCGCAAGCCGATCGAGCACATCGACGAGACCGAGGGCGCCCCCAGCGAGCAGCTCACGCGGACCCTCGGCCTGTGGCAGCTCACCGCGATCGGCGTCGGCGGCATCATCGGCGCAGGCATCTTCACGCTCGCCGGCACGGTCGCCAACGGCATCGCGGGGCCGGCCGTACTGGTCTCCTTCCTCATCGCCGGCGTGGCCAGCGCCGCGGCCGCCTTCTCGTACGCGGAGTTCGCCGGCCTGATCCCGAAGGCAGGCTCCGCCTACACCTACGGGTACGCGGTTCTCGGTGAGCTGGCGGGCTGGTTCATCGGCTGGGACCTGCTGCTGGAATACACGGCCATCGTCGCCGTCGTCGCCATCGGCATCTCCGGCTACTTCAACTTCCTCCTCACGGACACCGGCGCGGGCCTGCCGACCTGGATGCTCGGCGCACCGGGGACGGGGGAGGGCCACCGCTTCGACCTCATCGCCGCCGCGCTCTGTCTGTTCACCGCCTACCTGCTCAACCTCGGCATGAAGAACGCCGCGCGCTTCGAGACGGTCGTCGTCGTGCTCAAGGTGCTGGTCGTCCTGCTCGTCATCATCGTCGGCTTCTTCCACATCAACACCGACAACTACACCCCCTTCTTCCCGTTCGGAGTGGGAGGCGCCTTCACCGGGGCGGCCACCGTCTTCTTCGCCGTCTTCGGATACGACGCGATGAGCACGGCGGCGGAGGAGTCCAAGGACGCGCAGCGCCACATGCCCAGGGCGATCATCTACTCGCTCGCCATCGCCATGGTGCTGTACGTCCTCGCGTGCCTGGTCCTGACAGGTATGCAGCACTACACGGAGATCGACCCGGAGAGCGGGTTCTCCAGCGCCTTCAAGTCCGTGGGGCTCGGCGCGTTCGCCGATGTGATCGCCGTCGGGGCGATCATCGGCATCCTCACGGTGATGTTCACGTTCATGCTCGGTGTCACGCGCGTGTGGTTCTCCATGAGCCGCGACGGACTGCTGCCCCACTGGTTCGCCAAGACGCACCCGACCCGGCACGTCCCGACCCGCGTCACCTGGATCGTAGGCGCAGCATCGGCCGCCATCGCGGGCTTCGTGCCGATCGGCGCGGCCGCGGAGCTGACCAACATCGGCATCCTGCTCGCTTTCGCGGTCGTGTGCACTGCCGTCATCGTGCTCCGGTACCGCCGTCCCGACCTGCCGCGGCAGTTCCGCGCACCCTTCATGCCCGTCACGCCCGCCATCGGTGTGGTCGCCTCCATCTGGCTCATCACCTATCTCCAGGTGCAGACGTGGATCCGGTTCGTGGTCTGGTTCCTGATCGGGCTGGTCATCTACTTCGGCTATTCCTACCGGAACTCGGGCCTCGCCAAGGCCGCCCGCGAGGGCTCTGCGAACGGGCCGGCCGGCACCGTCTGAACCCAGGGAGGCGGCACGTCCGCGCCGGACACGCGCACGGCGCCACCCGGAGGACCGGGCGGCGCCGTGCGCGACGGCGGTGAGCCGTCCGGTGGTCAGTAGTGTCGGCTCTCCCGCGCCAGGGCCGGCACGAAGCGTGCGGCGTCGATGGTGCCGAGACCGGTCGCCATGTCGTAGCCGTTGACCGCGGTGTAGCCGGTCACGCCCGCATAGCTGTTGTTCGTGCCGTCGTTGACGTCGACGAGGCCGCTCGACGGCTTGTAGCGCTCGTCCTTGTAGAGGGAGTACAGGGCTTCGTTGAGGTTTCCGATCCGGCGGCCGGCCGCCTGGTCGGCGAGGGCGACGATGCCGGAGAACAGCGGCGCGGCCTCGCTGGTGCCGCCGGACACGTCCCAGCCGACCGCGGTCGGGTCGTAGCTGGAGTACACCCACGCCCCGCCGTTGACGGCGGCGGCCATCGAGATGTCGGGGGTGCCGCGCCGATTGCCGACGACGCCGCGGACGCCGTTTTGGAACGCGGGCCGCTCGAAGACGTGCGACTGGCCGCCGCCGCCCGCTCCGTTGTCGTTGTAGACGCTCTCGGGGCTGAGGCGGTTGCCCTTGTCGTCGAGGTGCAGCTGGGTGCCGCCGATCGAGGTGACCAGCGGGTCGGAGGAGGGCCAGGAGTTGACGCGCTCGTGGTAGTAGCCGCTGCCGTCCGCCGTGCTGTCCGTGGCGCCGCCGTCGCCGGAGGAAGCCAGCACGGTGACCCCGTGCGCCGCTGCGGCCTTGAAGGCGTACCGCAGGTCCTTCAGGCTGGAGAAGTCACCCTTGTCGAAGCCCGGGAAGGTGTTCTCGGTCGCGCCGAAGCTCTGGGTGATGACGTCGCCGATGCCCCGGTCGATCAGGGACTTCTCGGCCGACATCATCTCGGGGAAGCCGGTGACGCCCTCGGTCTCCGCCACCGCCGTCTCCACCAGCACGATCTTGGCGTCCGGCGCCATGGCGTGGGCCATTTCGACGTCGAGCGTGGACTCGCCGGCCCAGCCGGTCATGTCGGCGTTCTTCGGGTCCCAGGCCGGGACGTTGCCCCACTTGACCACCTGGACCTTGCTGCTGGGTATGCCGAACTGCTTGCTGTACACGTCGAGGTCGTGCTGGATCGTCGGTGAGCCGAACGAGTCCACGATCACGATGGTCCGGCCCTTGCCGGTGATGCCGGCCTTGTAGAGCGGGTCCAGGTGGTACGCCTGGCGGTACTGCAGCGGTCCGTAGCAGGCGATCTTCCACTTCGCCTGGCACTGCTCCGTGGACAGCGGGCTGCCGACGGCGCGGACCAACTGGTGTCCGGCCACGGCCGGAACGGGCTTGACCTGCCGGCCGGCGACGGGGGCGGCCGAGGCGGCCCCGCTCACAGGAGTGGCGACCAGGGCCGCGGAGGCGAGGGCGGTGGCCCCTGCCGCGGCGGCCACGGCGCGGAGCCGGGGGCGAGGTATGCGCATGAGTGCTCCTTGTGTGGGGTGGAGCCGCATTGACGGCTCCCGTGATCCCATCGGGAGGTCATGCACAGGACAAGGAGCTTTGTCGCTTGATGCCGAACGCTTTGCCTGCCCGGCAATCCTTTGTCGCTTCCTGACCGAATCATGGGCGGTGTCCCACGACGGATCTGCGACGGGGGCACCGCCTGCCGCCATTCCGACGCGTGCGCCCCACTCGACGACAGCCCCCGCTAGCCGGGCCTCACGCAGAACTCGTTGCCGTCGGGGTCGAGCATCAGTACCCGGGCGCCGTCGTCCTCACCGGTGTGCCTCGCGCCGAGGGAGATCAGACGGTCGACCTCCGCCGCCCGGTCCGCGCCGGCGGGGAGCGCCAGTTCGAAGAACAGCCTGTTCGTGCCCGCCTTCGGTGCGACCGGCGGGCCACCCCAGGTGATCTTGCTACCGCCGTCCGGCGATTGGATCGCGGTCTCCTGGTCCTGGTCCCAGACCAGCGGCCACCCCAGCGCCTCGCTCCAGAAGTAACCGACCTCTTGCGTACCGTCGCAGGCCAGCGCTCCGATGAAGCCGGTTCCGGCGAGGAACTTGTTGCCCGCCGCGATGACGCAGAACTCGTTGCCGTCCGGGTCCGCGAGCACGACGTGCCCCTCTTCCGGGAGTTGGCCCACGTCGACGTGTTTCCCGCCGAGCTCCAGCGCCCTGGCCACCGTCTGCCCCTGATCCTCCGGGGAGGTGCTCGTCAGGTCGAAGTGGGCCCGGTTCCGGACGGTCTTCGGCTCCTCGCTCGGCAGGAAACGGATGCGGAACCCGGTGGCGTCGGGGGGCAGGATCGTGACGCCGCCGTCCGGACCGTGGGCCGGCTCCCAGCCGAGGACCCCGGACCAGAACCGAGCCAGGTCCGACGGGCGGGTCGCATGGAAACAGATCGCGAACAGCTGACTGGTCATACCCCGTGCATCTCCGATCCACTGACGGTCGCCACGGGACCTCGCCCCCGCGGCGACCGCAGCCTAGGGGTGGCCGTGCGGCGCCCGCATCCGAATTCCCGGCGCCGGGCGGTGCGCCCGGCGGGAGGAATGAACACGCTCGGACGTGGGCAGCCGCCGACCGTGACCTCGAAACCCGGGCCGCCCACCACCCGCGACGGGCACTACGTCGTCATCGACGGCCGCCGCTGGCGAGCCACCGACCCCGCCGTCCCCGCCGAGGCCGGTGCACGCCTGCGCGCCCACCTGATGGACGCCCGGCGCGCGGTCGCCGCCGCCCGTCGTGCCGAAGACCCCCGGGCCGAGCGCGCCGCCCGGGACCGGGTCCAGGTGGCGAAGACGGCGCTGGGGGAGCGTGGCGTCCCGTGGTGGGAGCAGAGCGACGAGGAACGGCGTGCCCGATGGGAGCAGGGCTTGGCCTCGCTCGACGCGTGAACCGGGGTCCGACGTGGCACACGCCGTGTTGCGGGCCGGGCGGCGCCCGGCCATGGCGTGAGGTGGAAAGCCCGCTCTACGTGTTGAGCCACCAGATGGCCGCATTGAGCGCCGCGGCGAAGGCCACCCATGCCACGTACGGGCCGAGCAGGAGCGCCGCCGCGCGATCGAGCCGGTGGAAGAGCACCGACGTGACCCCGACCGCGCCCAGCAGCAGCCCGATGTCCAGGAGGGCGAGCCCGAACTGCCCGGCGCCGAAGAAGAGCGGGGTCCAGGCAAGGTTCAGAACCAACTGCACCCACCACCAGACGAGTGCCGATCGCACCCTCGGGCGGTTGGGGTGGCGCCAGACCAGCCAGGCCCCCACCGCGATCAAGGCGTACAAGAGCGTCCACACCGGACCGAAGAGCCACGCCGGCGGTGCCCACGAGGGCTTCTCCAGCGACGAGTAGACCTGACCCGCGTCGGCCGCGGCGAGCGCGCCGAGGGCCGCCACGCCGTACGTCACGACGAGGAAGGCGGCGAGCGCCCCCCAGCTGCCGGCGCCCCTTCCTCGTTTCGGTGTCGCGGTTGCTGCCACGGCTTACTCCCCGACGGTCTCGACGGCCTCTGGCGTGCGGAACGGCAGGGCGGACGGGCCCACCGCACCGCTCGTGTCCCACGCCTTGTCTTCCGTTCCCCCACGGCCTTCGGATGCACCGTCGTCCTTCGTCCCGCAGCCCTGGTGCGGCCGGGGTGGTGCTCAGGGCATCAGCGTGGCCGTGCCCAGCGCGAGGAGGGTGAGGGCCTTGGCCACCTCGCAGGCCACGTAGAGCAGGTGTGCCCGCGAAAGGGGGACCTCTTCCCCGGCCAGCACCCGGTCGGAACGGCGGTCGAGGGCGGGCCTGACACCGGCCAGCTGGACCACCAGCAGTGCGGCGGCGAGAGAAGTCAGGACCACCACGGCCGTCGACGGGGCGCCGACGGTGACCGCCGCGATAACGACCACGGCCAGCACGGCCTCGACCCGGTTGAGCGCACGGAAGACGAGACGGCCGATGCCGAGGCCGATGCGCACGCTCACGTCGGGGGCCCGGAATTTGAGCGGCGCCTCAAGGAAGGAGATGGCCAGCACCATCCCGAGCCAGACGAAGACGGCCGCGGCGGCCACGGCCGCCCAAGCGGTGTTCACGCGTTCCTCCTTCTCGGTCCGGCCCCGTCAGGGGTGCGAGCCCCTTCCACGGCAACGGTCGCGGTTCTCACCGACCCAGCCAGAGGTCCGGGCCGAAGACCTCGTAGTGGATCCGCTCCGCAGGCACACCTCGCCGCAGGAGGTCACCACGTACCGCACGCATGAACGGCAGCGGCCCGCACAGGTAGGCGGTCACGTCCCCGGGAAGTTCCAGCCCGCTCACGTCGGCGTGGCCGGCCGTCGCCTCGGGTGCCCGGTCACCGGGGACCTCGTACCACAGGTGCAGGCGGGCGTCCGGCAGCGCCCGCAACAGGCGGAGCTGCTCCTCGCGGTGCGCGTGGTCGGCGGGGGAGCGGTCGGCGTGGACCGCGATGACGCGGCGGCCGGAACCGGTGGAGGCCAGGTGGCCGAGTACCGCCAGCATGGGTGTGTTGCCGATCCCCGCCGACGCCAGCAGCAGGGGGCCGTCGCCTTCCGGCAGGGTCATGTCGCCGAACGGCGCCGACACGGTCAGCGCGTCGCCCGGCCGGGCGTGCGCGTGGAGCCGGGACGAGACCTCGCCGTCCGGCCCCGCCCCGCCGCGGACGCGCTTGACGCTGATCCGCCAGAGGGGCCGTCCGGGGGCGGCGGAGAGGCTGTACTGGCGTATCTGCCGGGCCCCGTCGGGGAGTTCGGTCCGGACGCTGACGTACTGCCCGGGCTTGAACGGTGCGGCCGGCCGGCCGTCCCCGGGGCGGAGGAGGAAGGAGACGACATCGGGCGTCTCCTGCCGCCGCTCGGCGATCTCCATGCGCTGCCAGACCTCGCCCTCAGCGGTGCCGGCCTCCTGGTAGAGGCGGGCCTCGACGGCGATCAGCGCGTTGGCCATCAGCCAGTAGACCTCGTCCCATGCCGAGGCGACCTCGTCGGTGACCGCGTCACCGAGCACCTCGGCGATCGCCGCGAAGAGGTGCCGGTGGACGGTCTTGTACTGGTCGGAGGCGATGCCCAGCGAGGCGTGCTTGTGCGCGATCCGGGCGAGCATCGCGTCGGGGCGGGCGTCCGGCTCCTCCAGCAGCATGCCCGCGAACGCCGCGATGGAGCCGGCCAGCGCCTTCTGCTGCTCCCCGCTCGCCTGGTTGCCCCGGTTGAACACGTCGTGCAGGAGCTCGGGACGGGCGGCGAAGAGGTTCCGGTAGAACAGCTCGGTGATGTCACCGATCGCGGCTCCGACCGCCGGGAGGGTGGCCCGGACGACGGGGGTGGACTGCGCGGAGAGCACTGCGACTCCTCAGTGGTATTTCATCTTCGTGTTTACGGGTGCGACTCGCCCCGGCCGCGGCGGGTGCTTGAGGGCGGGGCTACTTCGGCGGCGGTCCGACCAGGGCCATCAGTACCGGCCCGGTGGGCGAGGTGACGAGCTCGGCCACGGTGATCGGGTCGAGCGCGGCGTAGAACGCCTTCTGGGCCTCGCGCAGCGCGTGCCGCAGCCGGCAGGCCCCGCGCAGGGGGCAGGGCGGGTCGTCGCAGGACACCACCTCGTCCTCCCCTTCGAGCTGCCGCACCAGCCAGCCCACCGATGCGTGCCGGCCCATGGCGGTCAGGGCGAGCCCTCCGCCCCGGCCGCGCCGGGCCTCGACCACACCGAGGTGCTGCAGGCGTGTGATCGCCTTCGCCGCGTGCGTGTGCCGCACGTCCATGGCCTCGGCCACCTCGCGGGTGGTGAGCACCTCATCGGTGGCACAGACCGCCAGACGCATCACGGATCGCAGCGCCAGGTCGGTGAACTTCGTCAGTCGCACACCGGGACGCTAACAAACTCGCATCTTGGAGTCGTATTTGGGGGGTAGGTGGGGGCGCCCGGGCGGGGTTCCCAAGGGCGGGGCAAGGCGACCGGGCCTTCGGCGGGGGTCAGAGGGTCTCGCTCAGCGAGTCCGCCGGCCTTCGCCGAGCCGTCCGCGTGGCCGGCAGGGTCGCCGCCGCCACCGCACCCAGCACCGCTGCGACGATCACGGCCAGCAGCACCGGCAGTGACGGCGGATGGGCGATTCCGGCGCCGATCCCGCTCGATGCGCCTTGCGCGTCCACGAGCCAGCTGCCGGACAGTGCGCCCACCACTGTTGCGGCCACGGCGGAGACCAGCGCCGTCAGTCCGGCGGCCGCCACGATCATCGAGCCGATCTGCCGGGGCGTCAGCCCCATCGCCTTGAGTGCGAGCAGGTCCCGGCCCCGTTCGCGCACCCCCGCACTGATCAGCGTCAGCAGCTCGATCAGGCCGATCAGCGCCAGAACCGCGACCAGGGCGGCGATCACCGCGCGGGCCGGTTCGAGCCGGTCGGCGGGGTTGGGCGTCTCCCGGATCTCCAGCGCGCCCCCGGCTGTCGCGGCGAGCGCGCTCCTCACGGCCCGGACGTCCGCACCCTCGCGCAGCACCAGGGCGTGGAAGTCGGGCCGCAGCTGCGGATCACGCTCGCGCAGCGCGTCGAGGGTGGTGGTGATGACGCGGCCACCGGACTCGGGCTCGATCGTGCGTCCGACGAGGTGCAGTATCTGCGGCCGTCCCTCGACGGTCATGCGTACCCAGTCACCGACCCGCACGCCGAGGAGGTCCAGCAGTCCCTGCCCGGCGACCGCCTCGTCCGGGCCGCCGACCGCTCGCCCCTCCACCACCGCGGAGGGGTACGGGCGTGCGGTCGTGCCGAGGCCCCGGAGGGTGATGGTGCCGGTCTGCCCCGGCACCAGGGCCGCCATCTCCGCACCGGGATGCACCGCGGTGATGCCGGGGACCGCCGCCAGGCTCTTCTCCAGCTCCGCGTCCGAGGGCCCGGCGGACCGTTCGGCCCGTACGGTCAGGGCCGCGGGCAGCCCCATCAGCGCGGGCCGGCTGCGGAACTGGTCCAGCGTCGACCACGCGACGAGCGCGACCGTGATCAGCAGGAGCGGCAGGGCCAGCCTGCCCACCGACACCAGCGTCCGGGCGCGGCGCGGGAACGCGGCGCGCCACCCGAGCACCAGGGCGGCAGGCACCCGTATCCCCAGCGCCCGCCTGCCCAGTGCGGTCATCGGCGCGGCGGTCGGCAACGCCGCGCGGGCCGCGGGCACCGGTGGCACCCGCCCGGCGCGCCAGGCCGAGATGCCCGTGGCCGCCGCGATCAGCAGCACTGCGCCGCAGGGGACGCCGATCATCAGCGCCGTGTGGCCGGGCAGGTCCTGCCAGACCGCCGCCGCTTCCCCGATGCGTCCCGGTATCCGGCCGCCCAGCAGGGCGATCGCCGCCGTGCCGAGGGTCACCCCGAGCAGCGCGAAGGCCAGGTGCTGTACGAGGAAGCCGCGGGCCACCTGGCCGGGAGTGAAGCCGACGGCCTTGAGGATGGCGATGTCCCGAAGCTGGCCCCGCACCCGCGCGCCGATCGCTCCGGAAGCGGCGAGCGCCGCCGCGAGCAGCGCACCGAGACCGAACACGGCGAACATCTGTCCGAGGAGCCGGTCGTCACCGCCGGCCTCCGCCCGCGCCTGCTGCCACTTCGTCACCTGGGCGACCCGGTCGGCGCCGAGGACGGTCACGGCGCGCTGGACCATGAAGTCGGTGTCCGCCGGGTCCTTGAGGCGCAGCCCCACGCTCTGCCCGGTGCCCGTGGGGGCGATCGTGTCGAGGGTGGGGGAGAGCACCCAGCCGATGCCCGGTGCGCCGCCCGGTTGGTAGCGGGGCTCGGCCGCCTCGGCGATGCCGGCCACCCGCAGTTCGCGCGCAGTGCCGTCCGGTCCGGTGACCCGCACGGTCTCGCCCGGCTCCGCCCACAGGGCCCGCGCGACGGAAGTCTCCAGTACGACGGTCCCGTCCCCGCCGCCGGCCCCGCTGTCCGCCGCGGTGAGCCAGCTGCCCGCGGTGAGGAGCGGCCGCCCGGTCTCGGGTGGCTGCGCCGAGGTCGCCCGTAGTGTCACTCCGGCCCGCGCGCCGCGCGACTCGACCGTCGTCGCCGCGGTGCGGTAGGGGCCGGAGAGGGCCGCGACCCCGTCCAGGCGGCCCAGGGCGTCCACGTCGGCGGCCCCGGCACGGGTGTGCAGCCAGATGTGCGCGCCATGGGACTGGTTGAAGATCCGCTGCCACGGGTTCGCGGCGTAGCTGAACATCGCGCCGGCGAGCAGGAGCGAGGCGATGATCCCGGCGCTGGCCAGGACGACGAAGAGGGCTTCTCCGCGGTGTGCGCGGAAATCGGCGTGCGCCCAGCGCAGAGTGGCCCGCACCCTCACTCCTTCAGTTCGAGTACGCGGGACACGCCGCCGGCCGGTCCGCGGCGTCCGTCACCGAGCCGGGCGTCGTCGGCGATGCGGCCGTCGAAGAAGCTGATGACCCGGTCGGCGGCGCTGGCCATCCGGGCGTCGTGGGTGACCATCATGATCGTCTGGCCGCGCTGGTGGAAGCGGGAGAGCAGCCGCAGCACCTCCCGCGTGCCCTTGCTGTCGAGGCTGCCGGCCGGCTCGTCGGCGAGCAGCAACGCGGGATGGTTGACCAGGGCCCGCGCGAGCGCGACCCGCTGCTGTTCGCCGCCCGAGAGCTCACCGGGCATCGAGCGTTCGCGGCCTTCGAGCCCCAGTTCGGCGAGCAGTTCGGCGCGGGAGGCGCGCGCGGACTTCGGGGAGGCGCCGGCGAGCAGGGCGGGCAGTTCGACGTTGTCGGCGACGGTGAGGTTCGAGACCAGGTTGAAGAACTGGAAGACGACTCCGATGCTGCGGCGGCGGAGCACCGCCCAGCGGGCCTCCCGGTACTCGTCGACGCGCTCCCCGCCGATCCACAGCTTCCCGCCGTCGGGCCGCTGGAGGCCGCCGATCAGATGCAGCAGTGTGGACTTCCCGGCTCCCGAGGGCCCGGTCACCGCGACGAACTCGCCGGGCTGGACCATCAGGTCCACCCCGCGCACGGCGTGCACCGGCGTGCCCTCGCCGTGGTGGGTCTTGGTCAGGCCCTCGGCCCGCACGATGGGCACGGCAGGAGCGGTCGCGGCGTCCTCGCTCATTCCAGCTCCTCCTGACAGCGTTCCAGCCAGTCGAGGTCGGCCTGCAGGTGCAGCATGGCGCCCTCGATCAGCAGTTGGGAGATCTTGTTGTCGCGGTCCTCGGCCGCGGCCAGCTTCGACAGGTCCCGCATGGTGTTGAGGTACTGCCGCCGCTGCTTGTTGATCAATGCGATCGGGTCGGCCAGACCCGACTGGGGCGCGAGGGCGAGTTTCATGAAGAACTCGTCCCGTACCCGGGGCTCCTCGGCGGTGTCGTCGAACCAGGCCAGCACGGCCTCGCGTCCGGCGTCGGTCAGCCTGTACGTGCGCTTGTTGGGCCGGCCCGACTGCTCGACGTCCTCGCCCTCGATCAGACCGCTCTTCTCCAGCCGGCCGAGGGTGACGTAGATCTGGCCCACGTTGGGCTGAGGGTACGCGGCGCCCAAGAGCTTCTCAAGGTCCTGCTTGAGCTCGTATCCATGGGCGGGGCCACGGGTGAGGAGTGCCAGGAGCGGCAGCCGCACTCGCTCCTCCTCCCTCCCGCTCGGTAGTCACCTGTTCACCTGGCAACGGGCCGGGTGGCGCCGCCATCCCGCCCGTCTGCCTGGACGTCTAGTATCGCCCATGCCTAACGGGTATATATAGGCCCCGATGGTCGGCGGCGCAGCCGGATCGTGCACTGGGAGGAACCTATGCGGTGGACGCGTGCCGCGGGTAGGGCTCTCCTGGTCGTGGCGGTGGTGCTGGCGGGGTACGCCGGGTTCGGTGTCGGTGCGCCCGACGGCGTGGCCTCCGGCGGCCGCGGTCCCATGACGCTCGCCACTGCGGGCGACCTCACCGGTTACCTCTCCCCGCTGCTCGACGACTGGAACGCCGGGCACCCCGGCGAGCGCGTCACGCTGGTCGAACTGCCCGACTCGGCCGACGAGACGCGCGCCCAGATGATCAGCGAACTGCGGTCGGGCGGCAACCGCTTCGACCTGCTGAACATCGACGTCGCCTGGACGTCCGAGTTCGCCGCGGCCGGATGGATCTCCCCGCTCGACCGCGCCCGCTTCCCGCTGGACGCGTTCTTGCGGCCGGTGGTCGACACCGCCACCTTCGACGGCAGGCTGTACGCGGTCCCGTACGTCACCAACGCGGGACTGCTCTACTACCGCAAGGACGTGCTGGACGAGGAAGGCGAACAGCCACCGCGCACCTGGGCCGACCTGATCCGCCAGGCGCGCACGATCGCCCCGAAGCACGGACTGGACGGGTACGCCGGCCAGTTCCTGCCGTACGAGGGGCTCACCGTCAACGTCACCGAGGCGGTCAACTCGGCGGGCGGTTCGATCCTGCGCGACGACGGGGCCCGCGTAACGGTCGACTCCGGCGCGGCACGCGTCGGGCTGCGGTTCCTCGCGGACGGCGTCCGGGACGGCTGGATCTCCCGGGACGCGCTCGGCTACAAGGAGGAGGAGTCCCGGCAGGCGTTCCAGGACGGCCGTCTGCTCTTCCTGCGGAACTGGCCCTACGTCTACGCCGACGCCGGCGCGGCGGGGTCGAAGGTCGCGGGCAGGTTCGGCGTGGTGCCGCTGCCCGGGCCGGACGGGCCCGGCTCCAGTGTGCTGGGCGGCTCCAACCTGGCCGTCAGCAGCCGCTCCCGGCATCCGGCCTCGGCGGCCGATCTGATCTCCTACCTGACGAGCGAACGGGTCCAGCGCAAGGTGCTGACCGAGGGCTCGCTCCCACCGGTGCGCGCCGCGCTCTACGAGGACCCCGAGCTGCTCCGCGCCTATCCCTACCTGGCCACGCTCCGCCAGAGCGTGCTGTCGGCGGTGCCGCGCCCGAAGAGCGCCCGCTACGACCAGGTGAGCCTGGCCGTACAGGCCGTGGCGCAGGACCTGATGGCGCGGCGCGAGACGCCTGACCAGGCGGCGGCGAGGCTTGCGCGCGAGCTCGACGGCGTTTCCCGGACCGGCTGATCCCGCACGACCGTCTCTCAGGGCGCCTACTTACATGTTAAGTAGGCGCCTTCTTTGCGTGTTGTGCTCATTCGTGGACATATCACCCCAACTTCCTGCAGTTTTCGGACACATCGTTGACATCTTCCGGTCGCTCCTACTTAACATGCATGCATAACAGCGCACCTGAACCAGGGCGCTCTCGCATTCAGCAGAAACAGGTCGACGCGAGATGCTCAGCACCCTTCCGGCCGACACCGGCCGCCCCTCCCGCACTGCCACCACCCCCGACTCCTGGTGGCGCGACGCGGTGATCTACCAGGTCTACGTCCGCAGCTTCCTCGACAGCACCGGGGACGGGATCGGCGACCTGGCCGGCGTACGGGCCGGACTTCCCTACCTCCGGAAGCTCGGTGTCGACGGCATCTGGCTCAGCCCCTTCTACCCGTCGCCGCAGCACGACCACGGCTACGACGTGGCCGACTACTGCGGCGTCGACCCCGTGTACGGCGACCTCGCCGAATTCGACCGGCTGGTGGCCGATGCCCGCCGCCTCGGCCTCAAGCTCCTGCTCGACATCGTCCCCAACCACTGCTCCAGCGAGCACCCGTGGTTCCGCGAGGCCCTCGCCGCGGAACCCGGCAGCCCCATGCGTTCGCGTTTCCACTTCGCGCCCGGCCGCGGCCCGGACGGTGAGCGGCCGCCCAACAACTGGCGCGCCATGTTCGGAGGCCCCGCCTGGAGCCGGACCACCGGGCGCGACGGCACCCCGGGGGAGTGGTACCTGCACCTGTTCACCCCCGAGCAGCCCGACTGGAACTGGCGCGACCCGGCCGTGGGCGACGAGTTCGAGCGCGTGCTGCGCTTCTGGCTGGACCGCGGTGTCGACGGCTTCCGCATCGACGTCGCCGCAGGGCTGTTCAAGCACCCCGACCTGCCCGACTCGGACGACCCCGGGGCCGACGAGCGGGCCCGCGACTCCGTCAACCAGCTCGCCTGGAACCGGCCCGAGGTCCACGGCGTGTGGCGCCGCTGGCGCTCGGTGTGCGAGGAGTACACCGCCTTGGACGGCCGCGAGCGGCTGCTGGTCGGCGAGGTGTCCGTCCCGACGGCGCGCGAACACGCCGAGTACGTCCGGCCCGACGAACTCCACCAGGCGTTCTTCTTCGACCTGCTCAGCGCCCCGTGGGACGCGGACGCCTTCCGTTCGACGATCACCGAGGCGATGCGCGACATCGCCGGCACCGGCTCCACCGTCACCTGGGTGCTCAACAACCACGACCAGGTCCGCACCGTCACCCGCTACGCGGGCGAGCCCGGGGTGGAAGGCAGTGGGCTGGGAGCCGCCCGTGCCCGCGCCGCCGCCCTGCTGATGCTCGCCCTGCCCGGCGCGGCCTACGTCTACCAGGGGGAGGAGCTCGGCCTGCCCGAGGTCCTCGACCTGCCCGACGAGGTCCTGACCGACCCGATCTGGCGCCGTACCGGCAGCCGCAAGCGGGTCCGGGACGGCTGCCGGGTGCCACTGCCCTGGTCGGGTCACGCCTCCCCGTTCGGCTTCAGCCAGGGTGCGGCCGGCGCCAAGCCGTGGCTGCCGCAACCGGAGTGGTTCGCCGAGCACGCCACCGACCGCGCCCTGGCGGACACCCGTTCCTTCTGGCACCTCTACCGCGACGGCCTCCAGCTGCGGCGCAGCCTGCCGCAGCTCGGCGACGGCACCCTGCGCTGGCTCGACACGCCCCCGCAGATGCTGGCCATCGCCCGGGGCGACGGCCTGGTCTGCGCGGTCAACTTCGGCACGCAGGCGATGCCCGCCCCCGTCCCGGGGACCCCGTTGCTCGCCAGCGGACCCTGCCCGGACGGAGTGCTCCCGGCGGCGACGGCCGCCTGGTGGACGTCGGAGTGCCCAGCCCCGTGAACCCGCCCGGCAACCCGTGAACCGCCGTAACAGCCCCAGCGGTGACGGCGGATGCGAGCCCGCAGCCCCGGACCGACCTCCTCGAAAGGACCCTGTCATGCGACGACCCGGCAAGACGACCCGACGGACCGCCGCCACCGCGTCGGCGGCCCTCGCCCTCGCCCTCGGAGCCACCGCCTGCGGCGGCACCACCGCACCCGCGAGCGGCGGCGAACTCAGCGGCCAGACCGTGACCGTGGCGGGTGTCTGGACGGGCAGCGAACAGAAGAACTTCAAGAAGGTCCTGGACGCCTTCACCGAGAAGACGGGCGCCAAGACGGTCTTCGTCCCCTCCGGCGACAACGTCTCCACCTTCGTCGGAAGCAAGATCGAGGGCGGAAACGCGCCCGACGTGGTGATGATCCCCCAGGTGGGCGTGCTCCAGCAGTTCGCGAAGGCCGGCTGGCTCCAGCCCTTGTCCGACCAGGCCGCCCGGACGGCCGGCTCCACCCTTCCCCCGGTCTGGAAGGACTACGGAACCGTCGACGGCACGTACTACGGCCTCTACTTCAAGGCCGCCCACAAGTCCACCGTCTGGTACGCCCCCGACGCCTTCACCCAGGCCGGAGTCAGTGAGCCCAAGAGCTACGCCGATCTGCTGAAGGCCGGCCGTACCCTCGCCGACTCCGGCCGCCCGGCCTTCGCCGTGGCAGGCGAGGACGGATGGACCCTCACCGACTGGTTCGAGAACATATACCTCTCCCAGGCAGGTCCGGAGAAGTACGACCAGCTCGCCCAGCACAAGCTCAAGTGGACCGACGACAGCGTCGTGAAGGCCCTCACCACCCTCGGCGAACTGTTCAAGGACAAGCAACTCGTCGCCGGCGGCGCCGAGACGGCGCTGCGCACCGACTTCCCCTCCTCGGTCGAGCAGGTATTCGGGCCCCAGCCCAAGGCCGGCATGGTGTACGAGGGCGACTTCGTCGGGGGCGTGGCCAAGGACCAGTTCGGCAAGAAGCCGGGGCAGGACGCCAAGTTCTTCCCGTTCCCGGCGGTCGACGGAGGCAAGGCACCCGTCGTCAGCGGCGGTGACGCCGCAGTCGTCCTCAAGGCGGGGAAGAACGGCAAGGCGGGCATGAGCCTGCTCGAGTTCCTGGCGGGCCCCGAGGCCGCCGAGGTCTGGGCCGGCGCGGGCGGCTTCCTGTCCCCCAACACCAAGGTCGACTTCGGCGCGTACGGCGACGACACCACCCGCAGCACCGCCCGGTCGCTCGTCGCGGCGGGCAACACGGTCCGCTTCGACATGTCCGACCAGGCCCCGGCGGCGTTCGGCGGCACCAAGGGGGCGGGCGAGTGGAAGCTCCTCCAGGACTTCCTGCGCGACCCTTCCGACCCGCAGGGCACGGCCGCGAAGCTCGAGACCGAAGCCGCCAAGGCGTACGGGAACTGAGGCCGCCCCCCATGGCTGACACCCTGACCGCCCGCGCCGCGGCCGATCCCCGGCGCCGGGCCCACAACAGGAGGCGCCGCCTCGCGGTCGTCTTCGTACTGCCGGCCCTGCTCCTGCTCGGCGCGCTGGTCGTCTACCCGGTCGTCTTCTCCTTCTGCCGCAGTCTCTTCGACGCCAGCGGCAACCATTTCGTCGGAGCCGGGAACTACGTGGCGATCGTCCACGATCCGGCCACCCTCAAAGCGATCCGCAACAGCGCCCTATGGGTCGTCGTCGCTCCGACCCTGCTGACCGGACTCGGTCTGATGCTCGCCGTGCTCACCGAGAAGGTGCGCTGGGCGACCGCGTTCAAACTGACGCTCTTCCTGCCGATGGCCGTCTCCTTCCTCGCCGCGGGCATCGTCTTCAGGCTCGCCTACGAGCAGGATCCGGGCCGGGGTGTGCTCAACGCGGTCGTCGTCGGCGTACACGACACCTTCGAGGACCCCGCCGCCTATCCGACGGCCCGTGTACGCGAGGGCCAGGCCCTGACGGGGAACGCGGGCGGCCCCTACAGCACGGCGAGAGCGGTGCGCCCCGGAGGCTCGGTCAACCTCGGCCTCGTCGGTGTGGCACCCGACGCGGTGCCCGCCGCAGCGGAGCCGGCTGCTGCCGCGGCGCCCGGCCCCGACGGCATCGGGGGCGTGGTCTACCTCGACTTCGCCCCCGGCGGCTCCGGAGCGCCGGGCCAGGTGGACCCGGGCGAGAAGGGCCTGCCCGGCGTGACGGTCGAGGCTGTACGGGACGGCCGCACGGCCGCGACCGCCACCTCCGCCGCCGACGGCTCCTTCCGCTTCACCGGGCTGGCCGACGGCGAGTACGTCCTGCGCCTGCCCGCGGCCAATTTCGCGGCCCCGTACCAAGGAGTGAACTGGCTCGGGCCGGCGCTGGTGACGCCGGCCATCATCGGCTCCTACCTATGGGTGTGGACCGGTTTCGCCATGGTTCTGATCGGGGCCGGGCTCGCCGCCATCCCGCGCGACGCGCTGGAGGCCGCGCGGATGGACGGCGCCACGGAGGGCCAGATCTTCCGCAAGATCACCGTGCCGCTCCTCGCGCCGGTGCTCACCGTCGTCTTCGTCACGCTCGTGATCAACGTGATGAAGGTCTTCGACCTCGTGTACATCATCGCGCCCGGACCCGTGCAGGAAGAAGCGAACGTGCTGGCCACGCGCATGTGGCTGGTCTCCTTCGGCGGTGGCAACAACCAGGGCCTCGGAAGCGCGCTCAGCGTGGTGCTCCTCCTGCTGGTCGTCCCGGCGATGGTCTTCAACATCCGGCGCTTCCGAAGGAGTGCGGCATGAGCAGTCACGGCACGATCGAACGCCGGTCCCCCGGGCGTACGACCGGGGCCCGGCCCGCCCCTGCCACGCCCGCCCGCAGACCGCCCCGCAAGAGCCGGCTGTCGCGCCTCATGAGCAGCTCGGCCGTCCAGGTAGTGCTGCTCCTGGTCGCCCTGGTGTGGATCACCCCGCTGGCCGGTCTGTTCCTGTCCTCGCTGCGCTCGGAACGTGACAACGCCTCCGACGGCTGGTGGAACGTGTTCGCCGACCCGTCCCAGCTGTCCCTGGACAACTACACCGCCCTGTTGCGGGACTCCGGCATCGCGGCGGCCTTCGGGAACACCGTCCTGATCTCGGTACCCACCACCGTCCTGGTGGTGGCCGTCGCGGCCCTCGCCGGGTACGCGTTCGCGTGGCTGGACTTCCCCGGCCGGGACGGCATCTTCCTCGTCGTCGTCGGACTGCTGGTGGTACCCGTGCAGATCGGGCTGCTGCCCGTGGCCAAACTCTTCGGCGCGGTGGGCCTGTTCGGCACCATCCCGGGAGTCGTCCTCTTCCACGTGGCCTACGGGCTGCCGTTCGCGGTGTTCCTGCTGCGCAACTACTTCGCCGAGATCCCGCGCGAAATGCTGGAGGCCGCCCGGATGGACGGCGGCACCGAATGGCGGATCTTCTCCCGGCTCGTGCTGCCGCTCGGCCGCCCGGCCATCGCGAGCCTGGCCATCTTCCAGTTCCTGTGGGTCTGGAACGACATGCTCGTGGCGCTGCTCTTCGCGGACAGCGGGTCCCAGCCCCTGACGGTCGCCCTCCAGTCGCAGATGCGGCAGTTCGGGAGCAACATCGGCGTCCTCGCCCCGGGCGCGTTCCTGTCCCTGGTGGTCCCGCTGATCGTCTTCTTCGCCTTCCAGCGGCACTTCGTCCAGGGAGTGATGGCGGGCTCGGTGAAGTAGGGCTCCCGCGCGGTCGGGCCGTCGGCCGCGGTTCACTTCTCCGTGAAGATGATGTCCCTGACCGGGCGGGTCATCTTCACGGTGTTGTCGGCGGTGACCTCGACGATGTGGTGCAGGCCGCTGAAGAGCGTGTCGGTGTCCGGCAGGAGGCGGTATTCGTCGGCGGCGCCGGCCAGGTACGCCCGGAAGCGGTCCAACGACGGATCGTCCGGGGTGAAGTCCAGGTAGTCCTTGAGGCGGCGGAACAGCTTCGGCAGGATCACCTGTCCGGTGTGGTCGTTCGTGATCGACGGCATTCCGGTCACGGTGGCCCCGTCGGTGGTCTTGTCGACACCGGCGGCCCACAGGCCCGCCCCGACCGCCCGTGCCTGTTCCGAGGCGTCGGTGAGCAGCTCGCGCAGGTACCCGGGCAGGCCGGCGTAGTACGTCGGGTAGACCAAGCCGAGCCGGAGCAACTGGTAGTTGGCGGTCTTCCTCAGCAGATCGTCGTCGAGGGCCGTCCCGTAGCCGCTGTACACGGGCGGTGTGGTCTTGCCGACGAAGGCCACGCACCGGCCGTGGACGTCACTGCCCCGGGTGAGGATCCAGCCGGGCACGCTCTGGGGCACGGTGACGACGGTCTCGTCGTCCTCGTCGCGGATGACGGATTCGAAGCCGACGAGGGTCAGCAGCCGGTCCGCGGCCTGGTGCGCCAGGTCGCGCGGCTGGTGCTCCTCGTGCGGCTTCTGGCCGTAGTGGGTCTCCAGCGCGTCGATGGCTTCGAGCCGGATGCTGACGCGGCCGTCGGCCTTGGGCACGATCGGTGCGCAGCCGGGTACGAGCTTCCAGTCGGCCACGTCGTCAGCGACGAACGGGAGGGTGTCCCCGTCCGGCCGGGCGCGGTCCGTCATCTTGAACGAACCCCTGATCAGCAGCATGGACATGGCGACTCCCACAGTGGGAACGGGCGAGGTCGGTGTGCGGCGCGGGAGTCACTGTACGTGATCGACCGTCACGAAGGGTGCAGGTGCGGGTGGCTCGGCGCTGTCTGCGCCGAGCCGGCCGGCGACGGACCCGACGGGACGTCAGCCGGCCGAGGGCCTTAAGGGCACGTCAACCACACCTTAATGCCGCCTTTGGTCCCCTCCGCCGCGCGTCGGCCGAGGCCGTCGGTGCGAGCGCCGCACGCACCCCTCGCTCCTGCGGGTGCCGGGTACGTGACCTGCTCCTTCGCACCCGCTCCGAGAGCGACGGGTCCGCGGGCGCAGTGCCGCGCCGCGCCTCCGAGCCTCGGCAGCGACGTATTTGTGACGTGGTGACAAGACTGCGCCCACGGGGGATTCCGGCCCGTAAGAAGGACAAGGACAGCGCCCATCGGATCGAGGAGTGTCCATGTCCCGGAAGCGGACCATGAGTTCCACGAAGAAGGCCGTGTTCTGTGTCGTCGCGGGAGCACTGGTGGCCGGAGGGTTCGTCGCCACCATGGCGACCGGCAATGCCGCCGTCCCCGACACCGTGTGTCAGGGGTCGACGGTGACGTTGTCAGGTGAGGCGGGTCCGCCGGCGGCGAGCAGTGGGACGTTCCCGGTGGGGACGAAGTTGCGGGTGACGAATCTGGACAACGGTCAGGGGACGACGGTGTCGGTGAACGGTCCGTCGGGCAGTTGTGTCCTGCTGAACAACGCGGCGTTCGACAAGGTCCGCGAGCCGGGCAAGAACCTGATCCGGCGCGCGCGCATCGAGCGCATAGCGGCGGGGAGCGGAGGAGCCGCGGCCGGTACGGCAGGTGCGAAGGTGCCGCCGGCCACCGGACAGGTGGTGTGTCAGGGGTCGACGGTGACGTTGTCGGGTGAGGCGGGTCCGCCGGCGGCGAGCAGTGGGACGTTCCCGGTGGGGACGAAGTTGCGGGTGACGAATCTGGACAACGGTCAGGCGACGACGGTGTCGGTGAACGGTCCGTCGGGCAGTTGTGTCCTGCTGAACAACGCGGCGTTCGACAAGGTCCGCGAGCCGGGCAAGAACCTGATCCGGCGCGCGCGCATCGAACGCGTGCGCTGAGCGGCCCAGCCGTCCGCGGGGGCGCCGGTCCAGGCGTAGCGGTGTTCGGGGAACTCCTCGACGAACCCGGGGCCCGCCGCGAGCAGGCGGGCATCGCCCGGTACCAGCAGCACGGCCGCCCGCAGCCCGGGCCGGAAGCGCGCCGCCGCGGCTCCCGCCGGCCCGCTCCGCGAGGCGGCGCGCACCTCCCGGGCCGGGTGCTCCAAGAAGCACCCGGTCCACCAGGCGGCGGGCGGCACCGACTGGCACCCCGCCCCGGCCGGGGCGCTCCGGCACGAGGGCTCGGTGGGGCTGTCCGGTGCTCGTGGCCGCGATCACCGGCTTCGCCGTCCTGACGTATCCCTCGTCGACCCCGCCCACCACGAAGCCGGGGTCGAACCTCGGCACACCGGTGAACTGCGGCCTCCGGGCGGCACTGCCGGGCGCCGTGGCGTCGGGTGGTTACCGTTTGGGGCCGGGGGCGTCGTGGAGCAGCAATTCGACCGCCGCGTCGATGTAGCCGTCGAGCCGGTCCTCCGTGCCGAGGGGGAGCAGCCCGGGTAGCCGCACGGCCAGCTGGCTGTGCCCGACATGGGCCGTGAGCCCCAGAACGGCCCGTTGGAGGGCCACCTCGGGCGGGAAGCCGACCTCTTCGAAGAGGCCGATGACGTAGGACATCCGCCGTTCCATCACGCGCCGCACGACGGGCCCGACGAGTTCATGGCCGGCCGAGGCGAGCACGCTGACGGAGACGGGGCTGTGTTCCGCATCCCTGCTCACACGGGTGAAGAGCATCCGCAGCCGGGCTGCCGGATCGGGTTCGGCTGCGACGGCGGAGATGGTCGCCTCGGTGAAGCGCTGTTCCCACAGGGAAAGCGCCGCCTCGAGGAGCGCCTCTCGATTCGCGAAGTGCCAGTAGAAGCTGCCCTTGGTGGTGCCGAGGCGGGCCGCGAGCGGCTCCACCGCGACGGCGGGGACCCCGCCTTCACCGAGGGCGGTCAGCGCGGCTTCCGTCCAGTCGTTCGCGGACAACCGTCGACGATCTTGTCTCATCACCATACGGTAGCGTACGGTCGTTCCATACGCACCCGTATGGAGTGCGTTCGGAGGAGGCATGGCATGCGCAATATCCAGCGCCGCACCATCGAGGCACCAGCATCCGCGGTGGGGCTGCTTCTCGACCGCCTCGGCAGCGCGCAGGACCGCCTGTGGCCGGCGCGCACCTGGTCGCCACTGCGGCTCGACGCCGGACTGACCGTCGGCTCGGCCGGGGGACACGGCAGGATCCGCTACGAGGTCAGCGAGTACGAGCCCGGCAGCCGGGTCCGCTTCACCTTCGCCCCTGGGCGTGGTCTGGACGGTCACCACGAATTCGTCGTCATCCCCGAGGGGCCGGCACGCTGCCAGGTCGTCCACACGGCATCCGGGCGCCTGGCCGGGGGAATGCGCCTGGTCTGGCCGCTCGCGATCCGCTGGCTCCACGAGGCCCTCCTCGCCGACCTGTTCGACAACATCGAGCGGGAGGCCACGGGCCGCCTCGTCCGGCCCGCCCGCTGGTCCCCCTGGGTCCGTCTGCTCCGCCGCTTCTTCCCTCCGACCTCAGCCTCGACCAGCCGCCGCGGCTCTGATCCGGCGTCCGGGCCGAGTGACGAACGCCCGAGCGAGTCATGATTCCCGCGTAGCGAAGCGTTCCATGGGGGCTGCTGCGACTCCTCGCCGAACAGGCACGCGTCGGCACGCGCACGAACCGCCTCCCGGCCGAGTGGCGGGCGGACCCTGGGCCTTGGCGGCCAGGTCCGGCAGCCCCGACGACCGCACCGGGCGGTCCGGTGCCACAGCCGGGAACGCGAACGCCCCGTGACGTCGGCGGACCGATGTCACGGGGCGTCGCGGGGCCGGTCGTCGGGGCGACGGCCGGCCCCCGGTGAGCCGGACAGACCGCCGGGTACCGGTTAGCGGCTGAGCGACTTGAGCGCCGCCGCGTCGTACGGCTGCAGCTCGTCGAAGCGGTTTCCGAGGACCTTCGCCGCCCACTGCGGGTCCTGGAGCAGCGCCCGGCCGACGGCGACCATGTCGAACTCGTCGCGTTCCATGCGGTCCAGGAGGTTGTCGATGTCGCCGAGGGCCGCCCCCTCGCCGGCGAAGGAGCGGATGAAGTCGCCGTCGAGGCCGACCGAGCCGACGGTGATGGTCGGCCGGCCGGTGAGCTTCTTGGTCCAGCCCGCCAGGTTCAGGTCCGAGCCCTCGAACTCCGGGACCCAGTAGCGCCGGGTGGAGGCGTGGAACGCGTCGACGCCCGCCGCCGTCAGCGGGGCCAGGATCGCCTCCAGCTCCTGCGGGGTCTGCGCGAGCCGGGCGTCGTAGGCCTCCTGCTTCCACTGCGAGTAGCGGAAGATCACCGGGAAGTCGGCCCGGACGCGCTCGCGGACCGCCGCCACGATCTCCGCGGCGAACGTCGTACGGGCCACCGCGTCGCCGCCGTACGCGTCGGTGCGGCGGTTGGTCCGCTCCCACAGGAACTGGTCGAGCAGGTAGCCGTGGGCGCCGTGCAGTTCGACGCCGTCGAAGCCGATCCGCTCGGCCTCCGCGGCGGCGTCGGCGAACGCGCCGATGACGTCGTCGAGGTCGGCGCGGGTCATCGCCTTACCGGTCCCCTCGGTGCCGTCGACGCGGATGCCGGAGGGGCCGACGGCAGGCGCGTCGGCGTACGGGGCCTCGCCCTGCTTGCGCACCATGCCTATGTGCCACAGCTGGGGCACGATCGTGCCGCCGGCCTCGTGCACGGCCGCGGCGACCTTCGCCCACCCCGCCAGCTGGTCCTCGCCGTGGAACCGCGGCACCCGGTCGCTCTGTCCGGCGGACTCGTGACCGACGTAGGTGCCCTCGGTGACGATCAGACCCACACCCGCGGCGGCCCGGCTGGCGTAGTACGCCTGCACGTCCTCGCCGGGCACACCGCCGGGGGAGAACATCCGCGTCATCGGAGCCATCGCGATGCGGTTGGGGACGGTCAGGCCGTTCAGCGTGACGGGCCGGGACAGGATCTCGGCAGCGCGGGAGGGGGTGGACGTGGTGGGGGTCATGCGGGTCCTCCGTGTTGAGGCTGTGGCTCGTCGGGCTGACAACGAGGAGTGCATAGTACACATGTTGTGTATCGTGCATATTGCAGCCCTCACCCCACGCGGGGCGACCCGGACCACACCCGCCGGGTCTGGAGGGCGACGGGTCCGCGATAATGGAACGCCGGAAGGAGCGGGAGGCGCAGTGCTGGAAAAACTGGAGCGGGAACTGATGCTGCTCTCGCGGCACCAGGTGCTGGTCCGGCGCGAGCGCGATCCCGAACGCCTGGAGCGGTCGGCGTACCTGCTCCTCAGCCGGATCGACACCCAAGGCCCCATGTCGATCGGAGAGCTGGCAGAGGCGTTCGGGCTCGATACCTCCACCGTGAACCGCCAGACGGCCGCACTGCTGCGCTGCGGACTGGCCGAACGCGTCGCGGACCCGGGCGGCGGCATGGCCCGCAAGCTGCGCATCACCGCCGAAGGTGCGCGCCGGCTCGCCGGGGACCGCGAAGTCAACCGGTCCTGCCTGGCCCGGGTGGTCGCCGACTGGTCCCCTGAGGAGGTGCGGGAGCTGGAGGACGTCCTGGTCCGGCTCAACCGCAGCGCCGAGGCACTCGAAGGACGGCACTGGCCCCGCGCGGAGGAGGCGGGGGAAGGCGGCGCCCTGACCGCGTGCCCCCAGCAGGCGGCCCCGCCGGATTCCGCGCCGCGAGCCACGTAGGAACCCGTGACTCCCCGCCCGGCAGCGCCGCCCCGGTATGTGAGGGCAGCGCGCAGTCGGCCGTTGGCCCGCCCGCTCCCGGAGCGGTCGTGTCGCGGTGGCTGACGTGGGCGCCGCAGGCGGCGGCGCGGGCCGCCGCCCGGCGGTCAGCCCTGGTTGCGGTGCCGGCCGCGGCGGTGGGGCTCGCCGGTCGCCAGCAGGACGAGAGCCAGTGCGATGGGGAAGAGGAACAGCAGGGTGACTGTCATGACATACGCATGCCCCCGCATGTAGCGGTCACGCCCATCGGCGAGCTCGCGCCGGTTGCATCCGGCGAAGGCCGTCCGCGCCCCTCTCCCCGTCAGTGGCCGCGGCTTCCAGGCAGCAGGCGCGCCGAGGCTCAATTTGCCTCGACGTGCCAGGTGTTGATGATCTAGTGCTGTCCCCACGCACGCTGTCCCATGCACAAAGACCGAGGAGCACCATGCGCGCCAGCGCCATACGCCGCGTTTCCACTCTCGCCGCCGGGGTCGCACTGACCCTCTCGGCGGCCGTCTCCGTCGCCACCCCCGCCACGGCGTCCACCGTGACGTGCCAGGCCGCGGGCGGAGACCTCTACGTCACGGCAACGTCCGCTCCCGTACGTACGGCCTACTACGAGACCGGGCGGGTAGTCGACACCGTCCACCGGGCTGACCGGCTCCACTTCACCCAGTCGTGCAAGAACTCCAAGGGCAACCTGTGGTACTGGGTCGACAAGACCTACGGAGTGAAGGACGGCTGGATCTACTCGGGCAACGTGGCCCGGATCTGACCCCGGCTTGAGGAGCCGCCGTCCGCGACTGCGACGGCGGCTCCCCGCCCCGACGCGGCATCGCCGCCGTGCTCCACCGCTACGCACGCGAGCGGCGCCGCCGCCCGAGGTCATGAACCGACGCCGAGGCCGTCGCACCCGCGAGGGGCGCGACGGCCTCGGCTCGCACACGGGCGGCACGCGTCAGCCGGGCGGGCGGCGAGTCAGCGCGTCCACGGCTTCCACACCGGCTCGTGGCGCTCCACCCACTTGCGGGCGGCCTGTTCCGGCGTCAGCTTGTCCTCGGCGATCATCAACGCCACCTCGTTCTGGTCCGCGACGGTCCAGTGGAACTTCTTCAGGAACGAGGCCGCCTTCCCACCGTGCTCCGCGAACCGCGTGTTCAGGTACTTCTGCAGCGGTGTCCGCGGGTAGGCGCAGTCCACCTTCTCGGGATCGGCGTCGCAGCCCTCCCGGTACTCGGGCAGCTTCACCTCCGTCATGGGAACCCGCTCGAACAGCCACTGCGGCTCGTACCAGTAGGTCAGGAACGGCTTGTGCTCCTTGGCGAACTGCCTGATCTGGGTGATCTGCGCGGCCTCCGACCCGGCGAAGACGACCTCGAAGTCGAGGCCGAGGTTCTTCACCAGCGCCTTGTCGTTCGTGACGTACGAGGGCGAGCCGTCCATTAGCTGGCCCTTGCCGCGGCTCTCGGCGGTCCGCAACTGGTCGGCGTACTTGCCGAGGTTCTTCCAGTCGGTGACGTCCGGATGCTCCTGGGCGAAGTACGTGGGGACGAACCAGCCGATGTGGCCGGTCACGCCCAGGTCGCCGCCCGGCGTGATGGTCTTCTTGCCCTCGACGTACCGCTTCTCCTGCTCCGGGTGTCCCCAGTCCTCCAGGATCGCGTCGACCCTGCCCTGGCTGAGCGCGTCCCAGGCGGGTACCTCGTCCACCTGGACGGTGTCGACGCGGTAGCCGAGCTCGTGTTCGAGCAGATAGGCGGCGACAGCGGTGTTCGCCTGCGCGCCGACCCACGACTGGACGGAGAGGGTCACGGTCTTCGCGCCCCGCGCGGCGGCGTAGGGGGAGGACTGGCGGGTCATGTCGGCCGCCCCGCAGGCGGTGAGCGCGAGGAGGGAGGACGTGGCCGCGAGCGCTGCGACCACGCGCCGGCCGCGGACCGGTCCTCGGTGGTGGTGGGGGAAGATCCGCATGTCAGGCCTCCTTCGCGGGCTGGGTGACGCGGTCGAGCACCAGACCCAGGCAGACGATCGCGGCGCCGGCCACCAGGCCGGTGGCCAGGTCGCCCTGGGCCAGGCCGAGGACGACGTCATAACCCAGCGCGCCACCGCCGACCAGGCCACCGATGATCACGACGGCGAGGACCAGCACCACCGCCTGGTTCACGGCGAGCAGCAAAGCGGGCCGCGCCAACGGGAGTTGCACGTGACGCAGCTGCTGGGTGCCCGTTGCGCCGAGGGAGCGGGTCGATTCGAGGGCCGCCGGGTCCACCCCGCGCAGGCCTTCGGTGGTGATGCGCACCACGGCGGGAAGCGCGTACACGACCGCGGCTGCCGCGGCGGGCGCCCGCCCGACACCGAACAGCGCGACCACCGGGATCAGGTAGACGAACTGGGGCATGGTCTGGCACACGTCGAGCACCGGGCGCAGCAGGCGCTGTGCCCGGGCACTGCGGGCGGCGCCGACGGCGACGGCGAAACCGAGTACGAGGGTCACCGCCACGGCGGCCAGCACCTGGGAGAGGGTGTCGAGGGACGGCTCCCACACGCCGAGGACCCCGATGGCGGCCAGCGCGAGGACGGCGGTCAACGCCGTGCGCCAGGTACCGACCAGCAGACCGAGGGCGCCGACCAGGGCCAGGAGCAGCCACCAGGGGGTGGCCTGCAGACCGGAGCGCAGCGGGTCGAGCACCCAGCCGGTGAAGCGGGCCGCCCAGTCGGCGGTGCCACCGACCACGGGCACTCCGGAGTAGAGGTGGTCGGTCATCCAGGCGACCGCGCGGTTCACGGGCTCCGCGATCGGCACGGTCCAGGACCCGGGCCACAGGGCGGAGCCCGCCATCCGGCCAGCGACGGCCACGGCGACCGCGGCGAGGAGGGTGAGCAGCCACCCGTACCAGCCCGCGAAAACGCGTCCCAGGGGATGCCGCTCCGACGGTGGGGCCGGGGCGGCGCCCAGGCGGTCGCCCGCCGCGTCGGCCGTCCGGTCGAGGACCACGGCGAGGAGAACGATGGGGACGCCGGCGGCGAGCGCCGCACCGACATCGACCGAGGCGAGCGCCTGGTAGACCCGGTCGCCGAGGCCGCCGGCGCCGATCACGGAGGCGATGACGGCCATCGACAGCGCCATCATGACGGCCTGGTTGACTCCCAGCATCAGCTGTCGGCGGGCCAGGGGGATGCGCGCGGTGAGGAGGCGCTGGCGCCCCGTCGCGCCGAGCGAGGCCGCGGCCTCCAGCACCCCGGCGTCGGCCTCCCGCAGGCCGAGCGCGGTCAGCCGCGCCATCGGCGGGGCGGCGTACACCACGGTGGCCAGGACGGCGGCGGGCACGCCGATGCCGAAGACCAGCACCATCGGCAGCAGGTACGCGAAGGCGGGCAGCACCTGCATGGTGTCGAGTACGGGGCGCAGCGCGCGGTCGGCCCGGTCCGACATCCCGGCGGCGAGGCCGAGCAGGGCGCCGAACACGACCGAGGCCGCGACCGCGACGACCATCAGGGCCAGCGTCTGCATGGTCGGCACCCACATGCCGAGCAGCCCGCACGCGGCGAACGCCGCGACGCAGGTCAGCGCCAGCCGGACGCCCGCGAGGCGCAGGGCCACCAGGCCGGCGAGGGCGGTGACGCCCGTCCAGCCGGCGGCGAGGAGCACGACGTACACCGCGCGGACCGACACCACCACGGCGTTGCTGACGTGCCCGAAGAAGTACAGGAAGAGTGGATGGTGGTCCCGGTTGTCGATGATCCAGTCACCGGCCCGGCCGAGCGGCCCGGACAGGTCGACGGCCAGCGAACCGGGCCAGCCGGCGGCTCCGGGCAGCAGGAAGGCGGCGGGCACGAGGACCAGGGCGACGACGGCGAGGGGCCAGACCCTGCGGTCGGCGCGGTGGCGGAGCAGCAGGGCCCGCAGCCGGGCGCGGGGCGAGGCGGGAGCGGGGGGCCTGCGGTCCGGCCGTCTGCTCCCGTCGGGTCCCGTGGGTCCGTCGGACGCGAGGGGCGGGCGCGAGGGGCCCTGCTCGCGCACGGATGTGGTGGTCGCGGTCATCCGCACCACCGCCCGTCACCGGGGGCGGGGGCAGCGCAACGGGCGCGGGGCGTCATGCCGCCACCCCCCGGCCGTCGGGCGTCGGCAGGCCGGCCACCACGGCGAGCAGCCCGGCGTCGTCGACGACGCCGAGACAGCGGCCGTGGTCGACGACCCGGGCCGGGCCGCCGCTGCGCGCCACGGCCTCGATGGCTTCCACCACGGTGGCGGCGGGGGCGAGCGCGGGCCCGTGGTCGGCCTCGTCGGCCACCGCGGGGCGCATCGCGCTGCGTACGGTGATCACCTGCTCGCGCGGTACGTCGCGGACGAAGTCCCGTACGTAGTCGTCGGCGGGCGAGCCCACGATCTCCTCGGGCGTGCCCAGCTGCACGATCTTGCCGTCGCGCATCAGCGCGATCCGGTCGCCCAGGCGCAGCGCCTCCGTCAGGTCGTGGGTGATGAAGACCATCGTGCGGCCCTCCTCGTGGTGCAGCCTCGCGACCTCGTCCTGCATCTCCCGGCGGATCAGCGGGTCGAGCGCGCTGAACGGCTCGTCGAAGAGGAGGACCTCCGGGTCGGCGGCCAGGGCCCGGGCCAGGCCGACGCGCTGCTGCTGGCCGCCGGACAGCTGACCGGGCCGGCGTTCCTCAAGGCCTTCGAGGCCGACCTTGACCACCATCTCGGCTGCCTTGGCCCGCCGGTCGATGCGGCTCACGCCCTGGATCTCCAGGCCGTAGGCGACGTTGTCGAGCACGGTGCGGTGCGGCAGCAGGCCGAAGTGCTGGAAGACCATGGCGGCGCGGTGCCGGCGCAGCTCGCGCAGGCGGGCGGCGTCCATGGCGAGGACGTCCTCGCCATCGATGGAGAGCGACCCCGCGGTGGGCTCGATCAGCCGGGTCATGCAGCGCACGAGGGTGGACTTGCCGGAGCCGGACAGGCCCATGACGACGAACACCTCGCCCTTGCGGACGTCGAAGGTGACGTCACGGACGGCGGCGGTGCAGCCCGTCCGCTCGCGGAGTTCGGCCGCGGGCAGCGAGGCGTACTCGGAGTCCGGGACCCGCACGGCCTTGCGCTGCGGACCGAAGACCTTCCACAGCCCGTCGACCGAGAAGACGGGGGAGCCGGTGCCGGGCACGGCGGCACCGGTCGAGGGCGCGTTCACCGGGTCTCACCGCCCCGCAGCAGATCAGCGGCTTTCTCGCCCACCATGAGTACTCCGATCATCGGGTTGACGGCGGGCATCGTCGGGAAGACCGAGGCGTCCGCGATGCGCAGGCCGTCGAGGCCACGTACCTTCAAGTCAGGTTCCACAACGGCCTGTTCGTCGTCGGCGGCGCCCATCTTGCAGGTGCCGGCCGGGTGGTAGACGGTGTGGGCCACGGAGCGGGCGTACGCGCTCAGGGCCTCGTCATCGGTGATCTCGGGACCCGGGCAGACTTCGCGCCGCAGCCAGCCCGCCAGCGGCTCGGTCGCGGCTATCTCGCGGGCCAGCTTGATCCCGTCCACCAGGGTGCGTGCGTCGTAGTCGTCCTCGTCTGTGAAGTAGCGGAAGTCCAGGGCCGGCTTGACCTCGGGGTCCGCACTCGTCAGGTAGAGACGTCCGCGGCTGCGCGGCTTGGGGATGTTGGGAGTCAACGACACCCCGTGCGCGGGGCGTTGGTAGCCGATCCGCTCAGGGTTGTCGGTGAAGGGGATCTGGTAGAAGTGGAACATCAGGTCGGGACCGGGGGAGTCCGGGTCGCGCCGGACGAACAGACCCGCGTCGCTGTCCATCGCCGAGTTCTCGGGGATGGGCCCTTCGGTCTCCCAGACGATCACCGATTCGGGGTGGTCGAGCAGGTTCTCGCCGACTCCGGGCAGGTCGTGGACGACGGGTATGCCGAGCGCCTCCAGGTCACGGCGCGGACCGATGCCGGAGTGCAGCAGCAGCCGAGGGGTGTCGACCGCGCCCGCGCACACCAGCACCTCCCTGCGGGCCGTGATCAACGACCGGCTGCCGTCCTTGGCGCGGACGTGGACGCCGCGCGCCCGGGTGCCCTCCAGCTCCAGCCGGTACGCCCAGGTCTCCAGCAGCAGCCGCAGGTTCGGCCGGTCGTCCATGACGGGGTGCAGGTAGGCGACCGACGCCGACGAGCGCTTGTTGTCCTCGGGGTGGTAGGCCAGGTCGAAGAAGCCCACGCCCTCGTGGAACGGCTTCCGGTTGAAGCCCTCGACGCGCGGCACCGCCAGCGCGTCCTGGGCGGCGTCCACGAAGTCGCGGGCGATGGCGTTGCGGTCCGCCTCGCCGACCGGCACGATGTTGTTCAGGAGCCGGTCGAAGTACGGGTCCATCGCGGCCGCGTGCCACCCCTCGGCTCCGGCCTCCGCCCACTCGTCCCAGTCGGACGGCAGCGGCTTGAAGGCGATGAGGGTGTTGTGCGAGGAGCAGCCGCCCAGGACCCGGGCCCGGCTGTGCCTGATGTGCGAGTTGCCGCGCGGCTGCTCCGTGGTCGGGTAGTCGTAGTCGAGTTCCCCGCCGAGCAGCCCCATCCAGCGGCGCAGGGTCAGGACGTCGGGGCGGTCGACATCGCTCGGACCGCCCTCGATGACGGCGACGGTGACGCTCGGGTCCTCGGTGAGCCGGGAGGCGATCACCGAACCGGCGGTACCGCCGCCGACCACGACGTAGTCGTACTCGTGTCCGTCTTCGTGCCCGTGGTGGTCATGAGGGTGCGTGGTGCTGGTCATCTCTCTCCTGCCCCCGTCAGCCCGCGAACCAGCGCACGGGGCGCGGCGCGAGGTTCTGGTACACGTGCTTGGTCTCGCGGTACTCGGCCAGTCCCGACGGGCCGAGCTCGCGCCCGATCCCGGACTTCCCGAATCCGCCCCACTCCGCCTGCGGAAGGTAGGGGTGGAAGTCGTTGATCCACACGGTGCCGTGGCGCAGCCGCCCGGCCACCCGGCGGGCGCGGCCCTGGTCCGACGTCCAGACTCCGCCGGCGAGGCCGTACTCGGTGTCGTTGGCGAGCGCGACGGCCTCGTCCTCGGTGCGGAACGTCTCGACGGTCAGGACCGGCCCGAAGACCTCTTCGCGCACGACGCGCATGCGCCGGTTGCAGCGGTCGAGGACGGTCGGGCGGTAGAAGTACCCGGGCCCCTCGGGCCGTTCGCCTCCGGCGCGCAGGACCGCCCCCTCGGCGAGCGCGGAGGCGACGTACGACCGGGTCCGCTCCAGCTGCGCCGCCGAGACGAGCGGGCCGCACTCGACCCCCGGGTCCGTGCCGCGACCCAGGCGGATCTTCTCTGCCCGGCGCGCGAGTTCCGCGACGAACCGCTCGCGCAGCGACTCCTCGACGATCAGCCGGGAGCCGGCCGAGCACACCTGACCGCTGTGGATGAAGGCGGCGTTGAGGGCCTGGTCGACGGCGGTGTCGAAACCTTCCTCCGTGGCGCAGGCGTCGGCGAACACGACGTTGGGGTTCTTGCCGCCCAGTTCGAGCGCGACCTTCTTGACGGTGTCGGAGGCCGCCCGCATGACCTTCGTACCGCTGGTGAGACCGCCGGTGAAGGAGATCAGGTCGACGTCGGGGTGGGCCGCGAGGCGGGCGCCCACCGGGTCGCCTGGTCCGGTGACCAGATTGGCGACCCCGGCGGGCAGGCCCGCCTCCACCAGCAGCTCGATCAGGACCACCGTGGTCAGCGGGGTCAGCTCGCTCGGCTTGACGACGAAGGTGTTGCCCGCTGCCAGGGCCGGGGCGATCTTCCAGCTCGCCTGGAGCAGCGGATAGTTCCACGGCGTGATCAGGGCGCACACCCCGACCGGCTCGTGCACGACCACGCTGTGGATGTCGGGCGAGCCGGCGTCGACCACCCGGCCGGCGCCCTCCCCGATCACGAGGTCCGCGAAGTAGCGGAACGCGTCAGTGACGCAGTCCACATCCACGCGGCCCTCTTCGAGCGTCTTGCCGGCGTCCCGGCTCTCCAGGAGGGCGATCCGCTCACGGTCACGCTGGAGCAGGTCGGCGGTGCGGCGCAGCAGCGCCGCCCGCTCCGCGACCGGGGTGCCCGGCCACTCCCCGCCGTCGAAGGCGGCCCGGGCGGCGCCGACGGCCGCGTCCGTGTCGGCGGCGTCACCCTCGGCGACCACGGCGAGGACGGTGGCGTCCGCCGGGTCCAGGACCTCCCTGGTGGCTCCCGATGCCGCTGACCGCCACGTCCCGGCCGTGTGAATCGTCTGTTGCTCCGACACTGCGCGCTGTACCTCCGGTTCCGGCGCCGCGGCGGGCCCGCGGCGACCTGGAGTAGGCGCGCCTGCCCAGTGCCCGGGACGGCATGTCCCATCCGTCACTCAAGTGACCGGAGTCACGCCAGACACAGAAACGGGGCCGTGTGAGCCGGGTGACCGGCCGGCGCCGGATCAGCGCACCCCGTCACCGCCTGGTCCGCACGGGCGGACCACCCGGGCAGGGGGCCACCCGCAGAGGGGACCGGTCGGACAGGGGGACCGGCCGGCGTCCGACACGGGCGGGGCACTCGTCATCCCCGGCTCCCGGGCGGGTCGTTGCTCCAAAGCACCCAAAAGCGACATGTCAACTCGCCTTGTTCCGCACACCGTTTGAGGCCTGCCCAGTCGGTCATACGCGGCAGGGAGGAAGTCATGGCCAACACATCTGACAACGACACACAGAAGAAGGCGGACGGAGGGAAGCCTCCGCGCCCGGCAGCGGTGATCCTTTCGGCGATGCAGCAGCTGTCCCAGCTGCTCGGTCTGCCGGCCGAGGCGGTGAGCTCCTGTGAGCGCGCCGAGGACGGCACCTGGAAGCTGAAGGTCGAGATCGTCGAACTGCCCCGCGTCCCGGACACGATGACACTGCTCGCCTCGTACGACGTCGAAGTCGACGGCGACGGCGAACTCATCGGCTACCGGCGTACCCGCCGCTACGAAAGGGGTCGTGCGGACCGTCGCTGACCCGGCGGCACCCCCCCGGCCCCACCCTAGAGAAGGGAACCGGAAACTATGACTGTCGTTCCTGCCCAGCCCGCGCCCGCCGCCTCCGGTGGCGGCGGCTCCAGCGGCCTGTACGACGTACTCGAACTCATCCTGGACCGCGGTCTGGTCATCGACGCGTTCGTCCGCGTGTCCCTGGTCGGCATCGAGATCCTCAAGATCGACATACGCGTGGTCGTGGCCAGTGTGGACACCTACCTGCGGTTCGCCGAGGCGTGTAACCGACTCGACCTGGAAGCGGGCCCCCGCAAGAGCCCGGGCCTGCCCGACCTCGTCGGCGAGATGACCGAATCGGGGGCGCGGGGCAAGACCAAGGGAGCCCTGAGCGGCGCCGCCCAGACCATCTCCGACGCCTTCAGCCAGGCCCGCGACGAAAGCTCCGAGGAAAAGACCGAGAGCCGGCCGCGTCGGCGTACCACCACCCGCCGGGAGGAGAAGGAATGAGCACCTACGTCTACGGCATCACGCGTGCCTCACAGAGCCTGCCCGACAGCATCGAGGGGATAGGCGAGCCGCCCCTGCCGGTCCGGACCGTCCGGGCCGGAGAGCTGGTCGCCCTGGTCAGCGACGCTCCCGCGGAACTGAAGGCGAAGCGGCGTGACCTCCTCGCCCACCAGCGGGTGGTGATCCAGGCGCAGGTGAGCGGGCCCGTCCTGCCCATGCGTTTCGGCGGCGTCTCTCCCGATGACGAGGCCGTGGGCGCGGTCCTCAGTGAGCACCACGACGCCTATCTGGAACGTCTGGGCGTCCTGGCGGGGCGCGACGAGTACAACGTCAAGGCCAACCACCACGAGGAAGCCGTCCTGTACGCCGTACTGGCCGCCGACCCCGAACTCCGCGCCCGCCACCAGGCGAACCGCGCGGCGGGGGGCGGCACCCACGACGAGAAGCTGGCCTTCGGCGAACTCGTCGCCCGGGCCGTCTCCGAGCGGGAGCGAACCGACGCCGCACTGATCGAGGAGACCCTCGCGCCACTCGCCGAGGGCGTGCGCCGAGGCCCCGAGAGCACCGGCTGGCTGGCCAACTACTCGTTCCTCGTCGACCGCGAGCGCCGGGAGGACTTCCTCGCCGCCGTCCGGAGCCTGCACGAGCAGCATGAGCACCTCCAGGTACAGGCGACCGGACCGCTGCCCCCCTACAGCTTCGCCGAGGCGGGCTGAGCGCCGTGGGCCTGCTCAAGGAAGTGCTGCTGCTCCCCGCCGCCCCGGTGCGCGGGACCGGATGGGTGCTGCGCCAGGTCGTCGCGGAAGCGGAGCGGCAGTACTACGACCCCGCCGTGGTCCAGCGTGAGCTCGCCCGGCTCGTCGAGGCCTTCGAGGCAGGCGGTATGGACGAGGCCGAATTCGACCGCCGGGAGGACGAGCTCCTGGCCCGACTGGAAAACAGGATGCGACGGCAATGAACAACCGCATGGCAATGGGACTGGCGGTGAGCGCCGGCTACGTGCTGGGCCGCACCAAGAAGGCCAAGCTCGCCTTCGGTCTGACCACCCTCGTGCTCGGCCGGAAGCTCGCCCCCGACGGGGCATCGGTCGCGTCCTTCATCGGCAGCCGCCTCGGCGACAGCCCTCAGCTCAAGGAGATACGCGAGCAGCTCCGCACGGACCTGCGCGGGGTGGGCTCGGCGGCCGCGAGCGCCCTGGTCGACCGCCGACTGGAGGCGGTCGCCGACCGGCTCCACGATCGCACGCTGGACGTACAGGACCGCCTCGCGGGCCTGACGGGTCGCGACGACAAGGACCACGCCGACGACGAGACCGACGAGGACCGGGTCACCGACGAAGACCGGGCCGGCGATCACTCCGACGAGGCTGACGAGGCCGACAAGTCCGAGGAGGCCGACCAGGCGGACAAGGACGGCGCCGGTGGGCGGCCGGCCCGCAAGCGACCGGCCCGCAAGCAGACGGCCGCCCGCACCGCCGGCCGCCGCACCGCGACCTCCGCGGCCAAGAGCGAGGCCAAGAGCGCGGGCGGGACGAAGCGCAAGAGCGCCGACACCGACAGCGGCTCGGACGAGCGGCCGGCCCGGCGCACCGCCGCGAAGCGGTCCGCAGGCCGCGGCCGGGGCGGTGACGGCGATGCCTGAGACAGCACTGGCACGACTCAAGGACAGCCCCGCCGCCGACCGGGCCAAGCAGGAACTGGAGGCCTACCTCCTCGCCCAGGCCGAACGCCTGCTGGCCGGCGCCGGCCGGGCCATGGGCCGCTCCACCGCACACCTGAACGCCCTGGCCGACGGGAGCAGTCCCGGGCTGAAGGCCATGGCCCTGGACGGCGCCCGCAGGATCCGCAAGGGGCGCGGCCCCCTCCGGGCGGTGCTGGAGGCCGGGGCGAAGCAGGCCAAGGACAAGACGGCGGGCGCGGTACGCGACCGGCTGGGCCGACGGAGCGGCCGGCCCGGCCGCGGTCGCCCCACCGTCATCCTCGAATCGGTGGACGTCGGCGTACCCGTCAAGGACGCCTACAACCAGTGGACGCGGTACCGGGAGTTCCCGGACTTCGCGCGAGCCGTCACCAGCGCCGAGGCCCAGGACGAGACCACCAGCAACTGGAACGCCAAGATCTTCTGGTCCCGGCGCAGTTGGACGGCCCACATCACCGAACAGGTGCCCGACGAGCGCATCGCCTGGACCTCCGAAGGCGACAAGGGCACCACGCGCGGCGTGGTCACCTTCCACGAGCTGACGGTCGATCTCACCCGCGTCCTGCTGGTCATCGAGTACCACCCGCGAGGCCTCGCGGAGAAGACCGCCAACCTCTGGCGCGCCCAGGGCCGACGGGTGCGTCTGGACCTGAAGAACTACGCCCGCTACCTCACCGTCAAGGGCGGCGAGTCCGACGGCCGGCGCGACGAGATCCGCGAAGGCGAACTGGTCGAGAACGACCGGGGCCACGAGGAGGATCCCGAGGGCCGTCACGACCGCTCCGACACCTCGGAGGCCGAGGAGCCGGACGAGATCGATGCCGAGGACACGGCCGGCGGCTACGACGAGGAAGCCGCGGTCCCCGAGGAAGACGAGGCGGACGACGCCGCGTACGACGACGCCTACGACGGGGAGGACGAGGAAGAGGTCGAGGAGAGGGAGGAGCCGGGCGCCTACGAGGACGACGCGTACGAGGACGAGGACTACGAGGACGAAGCGGCCGCCGACGCCGAGGCGGAACCGGAAGCGGAGCCCGAGGACGAGCCCGAGCCCGAGGACGAGCCGGAGGCCGCCCAGCCGCGCGCCCGCCGGGAAAACCGACGACGCGCATGAGCATGCCCTCGGGTCTGCCCCGGTCCTACGACGACAACTCCAGCGCCAACCTCGCCGACATCCTCGAACGGGTCCTCGACAAGGGCGTGGTCATCGCCGGCGACATCCGCATCAACCTGCTCGACATCGAACTGCTCACCATCAAACTCCGCCTGGTGGTCGCATCCGTCGACCGGGCCAAGGAGATGGGGATCGACTGGTGGGAGCAGGACCCCGCCCTGTCCTCCAAGGCCCGGCACCGCGAACTGGGCAAGGAGAACGAAGAGCTGAGGCGACGCGTAGCGGAGCTGGAAGCACGCCAGGAGGAACTCCCGTGACGGACGAACTGCTGTACGTCTACACCGTCCTGCGGAGCACCGCACCGCCGTCCGCGCCCCTGGTCCTCGACCCCCGCGCCCGGCTGGGCGGCGGCCTTCGACTGGTCGAGCACCAGGGGCTCACGGCGGTCGCCGAGCCGGTGGAGGCGGCCGACTTCGACGAGGAGCCGTTGCGCGCACACCTGGAAGACCTGGACTGGCTCGCCGACGTGGCGCGGGCCCACCACGACGTGGTCGCCCACGTCGGTGGCCAGACCACCACGGTGCCGCTGCGGTTGGCGACCCTGTGCCGGGGCCAGGCCGGCGTCCGGCGGATGCTGGCCGACGCCCACCTGGCCCTCACCGAAGCCCTGGAACGGGTGACGGACGCTGAGGAGTGGGGCATCAAGCTCTACGCACAGCCCGCCCCGGACGGCCGACCGCCCGCCGACCCCGGTACGGCGGCGGCCCCGGCCCCCTCCGGGCGGGACTACCTCCGCCGCCGGCTCGCGGACCGTCGCGCCGAGGCCGACCGCACCGACGAGGCCCGGCGAGCGGCCGAATCCCTCCACCAAAGGCTCGCCCACGAGGCCACCGGCGCGGTACTGCACCCGCCCCAGCAGCAGCAACTCTCCCAGGCTCCCGGACAGAACGTCCTCAACGCCGCCTACCTCGTGCCCACGGCACGCCGGCAGGCCTTCCTGGACAACGTCCCCACGGCCGACGACCTGCCGCCGGGCGTCCGGGGGGAGATCACCGGCCCTTGGGTGCCCTACTCGTTCACCCATACCAACGCGCCCGCCCCGTCGGCCGAGCCCGCATGATCGGGAATCAGGACGTCGCCCTCGTCGACCTCCTCGACCGCCTGTTGGCGGGCGGCGTGGTCCTCGCGGGTGACATCACCTTGCGCATCGCCGATGTCGATCTCGTACGGATCGATCTCAAGGCGCTGATCAGCTCGGTGAACGACACCGTGCCCGCACCCTGGATGGAGGGAACGCCATGAGCCGTCCGCAGCGGGTGGAGCTCGACCCGGACACCGTCGAACGCGACCTCGCCCGCCTGGTCCTGACCGTCATCGAACTGCTGCGGCAGTTGATGGAGCGTCAAGCACTGCGCCGGGTGGAGACGGGAGGCCTGTCGGAGGAGCAGGAGGAGCGCCTCGGCCTGACCCTGATGCTCCTCGAAGACCGGATGGAACTGCTGCGCAGCCGTTTCGGGCTGCGGCCCGAGGACCTCAACATCGACCTCGGCCCCTTGGGGAAACTCCTGTGAACGACACCCGTGATTTCCGCCGTACGGAGGGTTTACCGTACAGACTTCCGGTCACACGCTGGACATGACCGAATCGGGAAAGACCACCAACAACAGTTCCTCGTCCGGTAGTTCCTCCAACGGGACCAAGGCCCGCTCGCAGGCCGCCGGAGCGGCGCGCCAGGGCGCGAAGGCGGCCTCCGACGCGGCGAACGGCACCGCGGGAGTCTTCACCGCTCTCCCCGCCCCGCTGGCGGAGAAGACCGCGGCCGCAGCCCAGGCGCTGCGCGGCAGTGTCGGCCGGGCCGGCTGGATCTGGACCGCGATCCGGGCCCGCAAGGCCATCGCGGCCGGGGCCGCCACCGCCGGTGCGGCCGCCGTGACCACCGCATACACCCTGGGCCGCCGGTCGGGCCTGCGCCGCCGCGGTCCGCTCACACGGCTCACCGGCGGCCGCATCTGAGCCGGTGCGCACGCCCCGGGGGCCGGGGCGCGGTCTCCCGTTTCGACGGGCCGCGCCCCGGCCCCCTCCGGGCGGCGGCTGCCTCGTAGGTCCGCCCCGAGGGGCGAGCTACGCGCGGACCTGTCCCTCCTCGGCCAGGGCCACCCCGAGGAGGTCCTCGAGCCGGGCGATCGTTTCCTCGGGCTCCTTCGCGTGGACCGTCGCGAAGCCGAGGGCGGCTGCGGGCGCGAGGTAGCTTTCGGTGTCGTCGACGAAGACGCACTGTTCGGCGGGCAGCCCCAGAGCATCCAGCGCGACCTGGAAGAACTGCGGGTCGGGCTTGCGCATCCGGTGGTGCTCGGAGATCGCCACGGCGTCGTAGAGAGTGTCGAGGTCGTATCCGTCGTAGAGGTTCCACGGCGTGAGCCCGACGCTGTTGGACAGGATCCCCACCTTGACTCCGGCGCGCCGTGCGGCGGCCGCAGCGTTGATCACCAGCGGCTCGGGACGAAGGTCCGCGAACATCCTGTGCATCAGACCGTCCGGGGAAACCCCGAGCAGGAGTGCCGCAGCCTCGTTCCATTGGGTCTGGGTGAGCGCGCCGCGCTCCAGCTCGTGGGTGAGCCGGACGCCTTCCTCGTTCAGGTACAGCGCGGTGATGCACGCGCCCTCTTCCAGGCCCTCGCGCTTTTCGAAACCGAGCACGGCGGGAAGCAGCGGCGTGGTGAGCACCCCGCCGAAGTCGAGGACGAGGCCGGTACGGTGCGGCATGGGGAAGGCTCCAGCGGTGAGGCGCGTGTTGATCATGTACATCGCCCTCGTACCGTACCAATCGATCTTGCCGACCTCGGTGGCTGCCCAGGGCGGCCGAAGCAAGGGCGAGGGCGTGCACAGCCGAGGCACCCTGCCGCACATGTCCGAATCATCCCGTAATGCGTATGGATTTTCGCGGTGGGTAGGGGAGGGGTCAGGACCATATTGCTCCGCGCTGACCGGGGCGGAGGTGAGAGACATGAGTGCAGGCAAGAAGGCCAAGAACGCGGCGAAGACGACCAAGGGGAAGTTGAAGGAGACCACGGGCAAGGCCGTGGGGAACGAGAGTCTGGAGATGAAGGGGCGGGGTGAGCAGGCGGCGGGTGACGCCAAGCAGGCCGCTCAGAAGGCGAAGGACGCGCTCAAGCACTGACGTGAGGGGTGCGGACCGAACGGCGGGGGTGAGGGCCGACAGGATCTTCCTGTCGGCCCTCACCCCCGCCGGGGGTGTCATCAGGTGTTTCGGCGTCGGCGCCTGCGGGGCGGAGACGTCTCGTACTGCTCCTCTTCCTCGTCTTCCTCCTCCTCGGGCTCTTCCTCGGGCTCTTCCTCGGCCTCGTCGGCGTACTCCTCGTCCTCGTCGTAGTCCTCGGCGCCTTCTTCCTGGCCTTGGTCCTCCTCCTCGTCCGCGTACTCTTCCCCGTCCTCAGTGCCTTCCTCCGCTCCGTTCTCGTCCTCCTCCTCGTCGTATTCGTCCTGGTCGGCGCCCTCGGCTTGCTCTTCTTCCTCCAGTGCCTCCTCGTGGGTCCGGACGACTTCGCCGTCGCGGATCTCGCCGCGCCAGCCTTCGGGCTCGTCGGTGGAGAGCATGGTGTAGCGCAGGAAGTGCTTGAGGTCCAGGCGCAGGCGGCGGCCTTGGGCGCGCCACAGGTTGCCGGTCTTCTCGAACAGTCCGGAGGGGTGGTATTCGACGACGATGACGATGCGGGTGAGTGACGGGGCGAGTTCGTGGAAGGTGACGCAGCCGCGGGTGGTGCCCTTGGCGCCTTGGGAGGTCCACACGATGCGGTCGTCGGGTACCTGTTCCTGGACCGTTGCCTTCCAGCTGCGGCTGGAGGGCCCGACCTTGACCTTCCAGTCGCTGTTCGTCTCGTCGTCGCGGGAGACGTCGCGGACGCCCTTGGCGAAGCCGCTGAAATCCTCGTACTGCGTCCAGTGGTCGTAGACCCTGCGCAGGGGGAGGCCGACGTCGATGGCCTCGACGATGTTGACGACCTTGCCGCCGCCGCTCTTGCGGCCCTTGCCCTTCCCGAAGGCCTGGGAGACGGTGTCGGTCACCTTGTCCTTGAGGTCTCCGAGCTTCTGGCCCGCGATCGCCTTGATGGGGGAGTCGCCTTGGAGGAGGCGGCCGCCGATGCCCGCGACGTCGGAGAGCGTGCCGCCGTTGTCGGCGACGTCGTAGAGCTGGTCGGTGAGGTCGGAGACCTTGTCGGTCGCCTTGTCGGCCAGCTGGTCGGCCTGCGCGGCGAGGAACCCGGTCAGTTCCTTGAGCAGCTGGTCCAGCCCGCTGCCGGACTCGTTTCCGCTGGAGCGGTCTGAGGTTGCCATGGCCTACCTCCGCGTGGACGGCTTGCGGGCCGCGGTCTTCTTCGCGGCCGTCTTGCGTGCAGGGCTACGGCTGGCGGTCTTCTTGGCGGGTGCGCGTGCCGTGCTGCTCTTGCGCGGCGCGCTGCTGCTGGCCTTCTTCGCCGCCGTCTTGGACGGCGCTCTCGTGGCTGCGTTCTTCCTGGCGGGCGCGGCCTTCGCCGCCGGCCTGCCGCTGGAGGTCTTCTTCGCCGCGCTCTTCTTGGCCGCGCTCTTCTTGGCGGGCGCTGCGTGCTTGGCGGGCGCGGCGCTCTTGGCGGGTGCCTTCTTCGCCGGAGCCTTCTTCGCCGGTGCGTTCCTTGCGGGGGCGTTCCTTGTCGGGGCCGCCGCCTTCCTGGCCGGGGCGGCCTTCTTGGCGGGCGCCGGCTTCTGTTCGGGGGCGGTCTTCTTCGTGGTCCTCGACCGCTGACCGGCGTCGCGGTCGGCAGCGGCGCTCTTGGCGGCTCGTGCCGGGGTCCGCTTCCGCCGTGGCGGCGGAGGCTCTTCCTCTTCCTCTTCCGCTTCCTCTTCTTCGCCCTCCTCCTCTTCCGCTTCCTCCGGCGCACCCGCTTCTTCTTCCTCCTCTTCCTCTTCCTCCTCCGGCTCCTCCTCGCTCTCTTCTTCCTCTTCGGGCTCGTAGCCCTCTTCGTCCTCGTCTTCTTCCTCCGTGTAGTCCTCGCCCTCGTCCTCGTAGGGCTCCTCGCCCTCGTCTTCGTCCTCGTCTTCGCGGGACCGGCCGCGGCCGCCCCCACCGCCGCCGCTGCGGGTCAGTTCGAGGGTGCGCTCGTGGAGGGAGCCCGCGAGGTCGGCGAGCTTGCGGTTGGCCGCGGTGGCCAGCGCCTGCCGGCCGGCGTCGAGGGCCTCACCCCGCAGCTGTTCGCCGAGGTCGGCGAACTGCGGCATTTCCTTGAGCCGCGAGGCGCCTTCCTTGAGCAGCTGCCCGGGTTCGAGCCCGAAGCGGCGGCCGGCGAGGTAGGTCGCCATGGTGAACGCCAGGCGGCCCTTCTTCGTCCGGCCGAGTAGGTAGCCCCCAGCCACAGCGGCTGCGAGCGCGATCTTGTTGGTGTCCTCCATGATCATCCCCTACCGAGGGCGCTGGAAATTCTTCGTATCGCCGTCCGCAGTCGGCGGACCCCGTGCGCGCTGCCGGCCGGCGAAGCGGGCCCTGCTCGGGCGGGGCCGACGAGCGGGGCCTTACTCGGGCGGTCTTTCAAGCTCCTGCCCCGGGTGCAAGACTTATGCGCAGATTTAGTGACATTCTAGTTTCTGTGAGTCCTTCTCCCCAAGGGAGTGGTAAATGGCCGCAGCGGAACCTGCGCGCCCCCGGCGGCCCTCTTCCCGGGCCGGCGGCGAGGGCGGACAGCGGGACAGGCAGCCGCCCGAGCGGGCCGCATCCCGGCGGCGTTCCGGTGTGCCCGGAGCCGCGTCGGCGATGCGGGCCGCGGCCGGACAACTCGCCGAACTACTGGGCCGCCCCCCGGAATCCGTCTCCTCGCTGAAGCCGACCGATGACGGCTGGGTGGCGCAGGTGGAGGTGGTGGAGCTGGAACGCATCCCGGAGACGACCAGCGTGATGGCCAGCTACCGGGTCGCGCTCGACGAGGACGGCGAGCTGATCTCCTACGAACGCACCCGCCGCTACAGCCGCGGCACGATCGACCGGCCGGCCTGAGAGCAGGTACGGGCCGGCGGAAGGAGGCGCCATGACCATGGTGCCGCAGGGCGGAAGCCCGGTCGCCCGAGGGCAGGGAGGCGGCACGAGCAGCCTCTACGACGTCCTGGAGCTCATCCTCGACCGTGGTCTGGTCATCGACGTCTTCGTCCGCGTTTCCCTGGTGGGCATCGAACTCATCAAGATCGACGCGCGGATCGTGGTGGCCAGCGTGGACACCTACCTGCGTTTCGCCGAGGCGTGCAACCGCCTCGACCTCGAAGCCGGCCGCAAGGCTCCCGCCCAGCTCCCCGACGTCATGAGCAACATGCTGGAGGGAGGCGCCCGTGGGAAGAGCAAGGGGGCGCTCAGCGGGGCCGTCGAGGCGGTCACCGACTCCCTGACCGGCAAATCCTCCAAGTCCAGGGAGCCCGAGGAGGAAGAGGAAGAAGAGGAAGAAGAGGTCGAGGCGCCCAGGCGCCGCCGTCCCGCTCGGCGCCCCGTACGGCGGGAGAAGGAGTGACAGATGGCGCTCTACGTGTACTCGATCACCGCCAAGGACCATCCCCGCCGCCTGGACGGCGTCAACGGCGTCGGCTCCGAGCCCGCACCGCTGCGCACGGTCACGGCCGGACCGCTGTGCGCGGTGGTCAGCGACGTCAGCGAGGAGATCCGGCCCAAACGCCGTGATCTGGCCGCGCACCAAGAGGTGCAGGAACGGCTGATGGCCGACGGGACGGTCCTGCCTCTGCAGTTCGGCTACGTCGCCGCAGATGACCTCGCGGTCTCCCAGGCACTGGAGTCCGACGCAGAGGGCTATCTCAGTGCTCTCGAACGCCTGGAGGGCTGCGCCGAGTACCACGTGCGGGCCTCGCAGGCCGATGAGACACCGTTGCTGCAACAGGTTCTCGAGGACCTGCCGGAGGCGAGGGACCTCAACGACCGCATCCGCGGCGGAGACCAGGATCCGGGGCTGCCGCTCGCCCTGGGCGAACTCGTGGCGGGCGAGGTACGGGCACGGCAGGAGGCGCTGGCAGCCGGACTGACCGAGGCGCTCCTTCCCTTCTCCCGGGACCACGTCGTTCGCCCCGCGTCGGGAAGCGACTTCCTCAACCTCTCCCTCCTCGTGCCCGAAGAGCACACGCAGGAGTTCCACACCGCACAGGCCAACCTGGCCCGCGAGATCGGCAGCGGCATCGACCTGCGGTTCTCCGGCCCCCTGCCGCCCTACAGCTTCGTCTGACGCATCCGCCCGCACCCCGAACACGAGGGGAGGAAGACCATGGGACTGCTGACCCACCTGCTGACGCTCCCCATGGCGCCGGTACGCGCCGTCACCTGGGTCGCCCAGCGCGTCGTCGATCAGGCGGAACAGGAGTACTACGACCCCGCCCCCATCTGGCGCAGCCTCGGCGAGCTGGAGCAGCGACTGCTCCTCGGAGAGATCGACCAAGAGACCTTCGACCGGCAGGAGGACGAACTCATCGACCGCCTGTCGGAGATCTCCCAGTACCGCCGCCCGCCGTCCTGAGAGTCGAAGGGGGAGCGCCACCGTGACCGAATCCCTGCCCGGCCGCCCCGGAACCTTCGCCTCCCGTGCGCCGACGCCCTACGGCCAGACCTCCACCTCGAGCCTCGCCGACATCCTCGAGCGGGTCCTGGACAAGGGCATCGTCATCGCCGGCGACATCCGCATCAACCTCCTCGACATCGAGCTGTTGACCATCAAACTCCGGATCCTCATCGCCTCCGTCGACAAGGCCAAGGAAATGGGCATCGACTGGTGGGAGCACGACCCCTCCCTCTCCAGCCGGCACACCGGCAGCCCCCTGGAACAGGAGAACCGCCGCCTGCGCGCGGAACTCGAAGCCCTCCGCGGCCAGATCGGCCAGGCCCCGCCAGAAGAGGAAGAAGAGGCCCTCGGTGAGGAACCGGACGGCGGGCGGACGGCCCGGCGACGTCGGGGGAGCCAGCAGTGAACACGTACGCCACCCTCACCTACGTCTACGCCGTCACCCGGCCCACCCCCCGACTGGCCGAGGCCCTCGCCTCCCTTGAGGGCATCGGCCGGGCACCTGTCCGCCTCCTGCTCCCCGGCCCGCCCGTCGACGTCGCAGCGCACCCGGACGCTTGCGGTGCGGACCACGCCTTTTCGGGCGCAGGACCCGCCCCGCTCGCCTTCGCGGCCAGCGAAGTACCGGAATCCGACTTCAACGAGCAGGCCCTCAAGAACCACTTCGAAGACCTGGAATGGCTCGAGTACGTGGCCCGCACCCACCACGACGTCGTACAGGCCATCGCCGCCCACGCCACCGTTCTGCCCCTGCGCATGGCCACCGTCTACCAGGACGAGGGCCGGGCCCGCCAAGCGCTCACCGCCCAGCGCCGTACCTTCACCCGGCGCCTGGACGAGCTGGGCGCCCACACCGAGTACGGCGTCAAGATCTACCTCACCAGCCCCTCGACCACGGAGGGCACCCGGGCCGACGACGGCGCCGCGGCCACGCATGCTGCTCCCGCCAGTCCCGGCAAGGCCTACCTGCACGCACGCCGCGCCCAGCACCACGCCCGTGAAGCCGTCTACCAGCAAGCCCGGCAAGCCGCCGCCGCCATCGAAGCCATCGCCGACCGCCACGCCACCCGCCGCGTACGCCACGCACCCCAGAGCGGCGCACTCACCGGCCCGCAGGAGAACGTACTCAACGACGCCTACCTCGTCCCCGACGACCAAGCCGAACCGTTCCGGAGCGCCATCGCCGGTGCCGCCGGTGATTTCCCCGACCTGCGCATCGAGGTCACCGGCCCCTGGGCCCCGTACTCCTTCGCCATGCCCGCGCCGGACGGCCCGCCCGACCCGCAAGAGCCACCGTCATGACCCTCATGGAGCGCGGCGAACCCCTGCCCGGCCGCCAAGTCGCCCTCGTCGACCTCCTCGACCGGCTCCTGAGCGGCGGGGTCGTCCTCACCGGCGACATCGTCCTGTCGATCGCGGACATCGACCTCGTCCGGATCTCCCTGCGCGCCCTCATCGTCTCCGTCAGCTCCGAGACCAGCAGGACCCGGGCCCAGGACGGCAGCCGCGATGGCCCCTGACCAGCCCCCGCCCCCGTACCCCCGCCCGCTTCAAGACGTCGGGGACAGCCTGACCCAGGCCTTCCGACTCGTCCAGGCGCCCCCCACCCCCCACGACCAGCAACCCCGACCCGCCCGCCGCCTCCACACCGACCCCGATACGGTCGGCGAAGACCTCCTCAAACTCGTCCTCACCGTCATCGAACTCCTGCGTCAGCTCATCGAACGCCAGGCCCTGCGCCGCGTCGATGCCGGCGACCTCACCGACGACCAGGAAGAAGAACTCGGCTCCACCCTCCTCGCACTCCACGACAGCCTCTCCGACCTGTGCGCCGAACACGGCTACGCCCTCGAAGACCTCAACCTCGACCTCGGCCCTCTGGGCCCCCTCCTGCCACCCCGCGACTGAAGCGGCCGGCCCGCCCCGGCCGCCGGCACCAGCCCCCTCCCCGGCACCCCACGAAGAAAGCGGGGGAAGAGATGAGCGCGTCAGAGAAGATGAAAGCGGCCGCCGAGCAGGTGATCGGCCGGATCGTGCAGAAGACGGCACACACCATCGGAAACAGGACCACGGAAGCCAAGGGCGCAGCCCTGGTGGCCCGCGGGAAGGCCAGGCACGTGAAGGAAAGGGCCAAGGACAAGATCACGGGATGACCCGCGGCCGCCGCGCGGGCCGCTGTTCCCCTGTGCCCGCACCACGAGGTGAGACCGACCAGAACGGCGCGAGGTCCGCGGGCGGACGGCAAACACGGCGATCCCCGCGAGCGATAGGGTGTAACACGCGAGGAGGAGGCTGCCATGAGCGACGCAGCTGCCACGACAACCCCCCGCGAGCGGTACCGGCAGCAAGTGCGTGCCGAGATCAAAGCGCGGGCACGGGAGCAGATCGCCGCCGCCGGGACGTCCGCCCTCTCCCTCAACGGCATCGCCAAACACATGGGTCTCAGCGGCGCCGCGCTCTACCGGTATTTCACCGGCCGCGACGAACTGCTCACCGAACTGGTCCGGGACGCCTACCAGAGCCTGGTCGGCTCGTTCCGAGCGGCAGCCGCCCGCAAGGAGCGCGACCTCACCACATTGGCGCACGCCCTGCGCACCTGGGCACTCGACGATCCCCAGCGCTACTTCCTCGTCTACGGCCCACCCGTGCCCAGATACCGCGGCCCTGCCGACGTCACGGCGATGGCCTCGGAAATCATGAGCATCGTCCTCGATGTATGTGCCACCACAGCCATGGGCGGCGGCACGGCCAGGTCGGCCGAAGCCCGCCCGACCGACCGCGCCCACGCGCTCGCGGCAGATCCGGCATCAGCCTCGGCCCTGCGCCTGGCCGGCTCCTTCTGGACCCGCCTGCACGGAATCCTCTCCCTGGAGCTCAGCGGCCATTTCGCCGGGATGGGCCTCGACCCCGCCCTGCTCTACGAAGCCGAGCTGGACCTCCTGCGCCTCGCCGAGCGGATCTCCCACCCCCCTGCCGGTCCTGCAACCCTCTGTACGCACCGCTGACGAACTGCGCCGTGCCTCGCTGGAGGCAGATTCCGGGCGATCAAGCCGTGCTGTACGCGTTCGACGGTGAGCGCTGGATGGATTACACCGTCAACCGGAGTCCACGGGGCACCACCGCGCGGCACATGTGGCGCAGCGCCCGTCGTAGAGCGATTCCCGTGCCCCAGGCCAGCAGCCGTGCACCCCACACCGTGAACCGCCGGTACATCCGCCACCTGAGAGCCGCCCCCAGTGGCGGGCGGATGATCGAAAAGCGGCGGCTCCGCTTGCGTCGGTGTCGTGCCGACGCGCCCTTCACGAACGTCTCCGACCGGCGCCGGGCCGGTAGAGCCCCGAGACGATAAGAAAGTCGACGATGATGCCCATAATGTCCTCTTATTGGCACACAAACTCATCTTAGAATTGATATACACCTTCTGTCGGCATCCAAACCTCGAGGAAGACAGCGCGTGCTGCGGTGAGGTGGCGCGGCGATGGGAACGGGAGAAACGGAGATCATGATGTTCGAGGCCAGTGACATCCGGGAGTGGCGCGGCCACGAGGTGATCGACTCCGACCGGCACAAGATCGGCACCCTGGAGTCGGTGTACGTCGACACGGCCACCGACCAGCCGGCCTTCGCCACCGTCACCGTCGGCCTGCCCACCCGCCGCCGCCTGGTGTTCGTACCCTTGGACGGAGCTACCGTCGGGCCCGGCTATGTGAAGGTCGCGCACTCCAAGAACGTGGTCAAGGACGCCCCCTCCATGGGCACGGACGACGTCCTGCCGGCCGAGGGGGAGCCGGCGGTCTACACCCACTACGAACTGCCCTACCAGCCGGGGGCGGGCGGCGAGCGTCGCCTGGCCCGCCGCTGACCCCATCCCCAGGAGGCCGGCATGGTGCTGTTCCTGCTCCTGCTCCTCGTGGCGGTCGTCCTCGGATTCATCGGGGTACTCGCCGAGGGCCTGTTCTACCTGCTGATCATCGGCGTGGTCATCCTGATCGTCGACATCGTCATCATCGTCTTCCGCCTCCGCAGCGGCGGCAAGCACCACGTCCGCTAGCGAGAGGAGGCCGGCACCCGGTGGGGTGCCGGCCTTTGCCGTCCGGAACGAGGAGCTCGGAATTCCGGATCTGCCGGACGTTCTAGTTGTACCAAGCGCTGCCGACCTGTTGGACCCCGTTGGAGATGGAGATGGCGACCTGGTGCGTGCTGTCGTGGTAGTACGGCCGGTCCGTGGAGCCGCTCGAGTACGGGGTGACGCTGATGCTTTGGGCGACCGGCTGATTACCGGTTGCGGTGTTGCGCTGCCAGAACGACATCCAGCACGTGTTGGGGCCGGTGGACTGCAGCGTGGCGGTGGCCCAGTTGGAAGAACCGCCGCCGTCCAGGTGCAGCTTGCCCACGCACCCGGGAACAGTGAGGGTCACCGTACCGGTCGAACCCGCGTAGGCCGTTCCCCCCGTTCCCATCACGGCCAACAGGCCGGCGCCGATGGACATTGCCGCAGCTCGTCGCAGTGAACGAGTCATGAATTCCCCTCCAGAATTGAATTTTCCGGTTCCTCTTCGTTCCCGGCATCGTCGTGCCGTGGTGCACACGCATCGTTTCGGTTGCGCGCGGCCACGGGTAGCTTTCGTCATGCACGCGCAAAAGCCCTGATGGGAATGTCAAGTGCGCAGGAGGCACACCGTGATACGGATTCATCTCGGATCCGAGGGCCTGGGTCAGGTCCGGATATGTGCCCACCCGGACTTCGACGCCGAACTGACAGCGGCCGGGAGGGCCTACGCCCGCCAGGGGCGGCCCCAGGACCTGCTGATGCAGCTTTACGCGCGCAGCATGTCGCCGGATCTCGCCGAGGGCGTCAGCCCCCTCTACCTCTCCCACTTGTTCGCCTGCCGCAGTCCCACCCCCTTCACCAAGGCGCTCGCCGAGGGTGAGCAGCGGGCCCGCGGCGTCCTGGCCGACGCCATCGACCACCTGCGCAGCACCGCCGTCGAGGCACAGCGCTCGGGCATCCGGTCTGCGGTCGCCACCAGGTCCGTCGACCTGTCCCACCGCTACGTCACCGGCGGCGCCTCCGCGATGCTCCGGCAACTCGGACACGGCATCAGGCTCCGTCGCGGCATCCTGGAACTGCCGACGTCCTTCGACGCGGACCTCGCACTCGACCGGCGCTCGCTGCAGATCCAGGCAGTCGCCCTCAGCCCACGGGTCACCCTGGCCGAGCCGGCCGACGATCACCTGACCATCCGGATCCCCGCCGGACCCGCTCCGCGAACCGGGCCGGCCCAGGAAGCGGCGCTCCGATCCCTGCTGGGCGCCGGCAGAGCGGCAGCGCTGGGGTGCATCGTCACGTCCGGCGGAGTCACCGGGCGGCAACTGGCCTCACTGCTCGGCGTGTCGAACGCGGCAGCGAGCAGGCACGCTGCGGTGTTACGGCGCGCAGGCCTGATCCGCACCCTGCGCAGGGGGCAAGCGGTCGAGCACGTCGCAACCTCCTTGGGTTACCACCTGGCACGACCGGAAACGCCGACGGCGCAGTAACCGCAAGCCCCGCTCGGGAGACGGGGCACCGCCGTGCCGGTCGGGAACCCGACGTCCGGATTGCCCGTCGGGCGTACGGGTCACCCGTGTGGTCCGCGCCGACAGGCGCATCCCGCACACGTGGCCATAGCGTCGGTGAAGGCTGCTGTTCCGGCTGCAACGGGAGGGTTCCACCATGCAACAGACGGGCCGTCTGTGATGAAGGCCGTGGTCCGGGGTCTCCTCGGGGGAGCCGCCGCCGGTGCCGCGGGGACCACCGCGCTCAACGTGGTCACCTACCTCGACATGGTGGTCCGGGGGCGTGGTGCGAGCAGTGTGCCCGAGCACAGCGTCGAGGTCCTGGCCGCCAAAGCGGGAGTGCCCATTCCCGGCGACGAGGACCAGCACGCGAACCGGCTCGCGGGCCTGGGGGCGCTGAGCGGCTTGTTCGTCGGGATCGGGATCGGTGCGGCTGTGGGAGTGGCCCGCGGTCTCGGCTGGCGGCCGGGCACGCTGCGGGCCTCTGCGGTCGTGGGCCTCGGGGCCATGGCTCTCGTCGACGGACCGGTCGTCGCCCTGGGCATCTCCGATCCCCGCGCCTGGGCAGCGGTGGACTGGGCCGCCGACGTGGTTCCCCACCTCGTCTACGGAGCCGTCACCGCGGCCGTCGCCCAGGGCCTGGACCGTGACGGAGCCCGCGACTGAGGGGGAGGGGGAGCGAGAGCCGGCCACGAAAGCCCCTGGTGTCGGCGCGTCAGTTCGGACAAGCTGCGGCCCATGGACTGGATGCCCCTGCTCTCCACACTGACAGGTGCCGTCATCGGCATCGCAGCCACTCTGATCGCCGACCGTAACCGTTGGCGCCGGGAGGCAGCCCGGCACGCTCTCGAAGTACGGCGCGAGGTGTACACGGAGTACGTTTCCGCCCTCAAGGCCGCAGGCGAGGAGATACGCGCCGTCGCTCTGGGCGACCACATGTCCGAGTCGGCGCGCGACGCGGCGGTACGGGAGGCCGTGCGCAGCACCGGGATCTACACGGCGAGCGAACGCCTCTGGCTCGTGGGGCCGCCACAGGTCGTGGAGAAGGGGAACGAGGCGTTCCACTGCATGCGTGCCCTCCGCGACGCCTACGCCCGTGGCGTCGCCGTCGGCTCGGCCGGCGACGCGCCCCTGATAGAGCGGCGGCGCAAGGCCATGGCGCAGATGCGTCGCCTCATGCGTGAGGACCTCGGCATCGGACCCCTCGGGATCGAGTGAGGTGTCCCGAGCCCCGAGCTCCGTCGTCGGTGGCGCCGGCCCGGCCGTGTTCCTGCGCCGGATCGTCCTCCTCCTCCCCCCTCCGAAGCGCTCACGATCGTCTTCAGCCGGTCCGGGCGAAGCCGCCCCACACCGAGGCCTTGCCCGCAGAGGTGGCGGCCTCGGCGCGGTAGCCGTCGTCCTTGGCGTCGCGGCCGCCGGTGGCGTGGTCGTACTGACCGGCGAAGACGTGCTGCCCCGCCGGGACCGTCCTTCCGGGCTTGAGGGTCCACCGGTACACGAGGAAGCGGCCCTCCTCGCGGACGGAGACGTCGAAGTCGGCGGCGGGGCGGGTCAGCCAGCTGCCGGTGGTCTTCACTCCGGCGCCGAGGGCGACCCGCAGTTCGACCGTGAGCGCCGACAACGTACTGCGCGTCTTGAGGGTGACGTTGCTCTGCGCCCAGTAGGCGTTGCTGTGGGGGTCGACGGAGCCGTCGGCCCACAGCGGACCGTCCGAGGAACGGGCGCCGGCCCCCGACGGCGTGGGGCGCGGACCGGCCGGGGCGGGGCCGGAAGCGGACGGACCGCCGGAGGGGGATCCTCCGGGGAGCCGGCTGGGCTCGGGCGGGGCAGGGGAGGTCGGCGGCGCGGCGGAGGGAGGTGCGCCCGTCGGCGGAGGTGCGGGGGCGGAGGTGCCGGCGTCGGTGGCGAGCGTGGACTGAGCCGGGCCGGTGGCGCGGACGACGGAGACCACCGCGAAGCCGCCCACCGCCAGGACGGCGGTGGTGGCCAGGGTCGCGAGTACGACCTTCGGCCAGGACAGGGCCCCGCGGCGCTCGCGGTGGTCTGGGCGGCCGGGTGACTGCGGCCGGGCCGTGCCGCGCTCCACCCGGGCGAGCACGCGGGCGCGGTCGGGGCGGTGGCCTTCGGCGCTCTCGCGCAGCAGGCGGCGGAGTTCGTCGGTCATCGGCTCTTGCTCCCCACCAGTTCGCCGGCGGCCCGGGCGCCGAGCAGCCGCTGTAGTTCCGCCGTTCCCTTGGAGGTCTGGCTCTTGACCGTACCCACCGATATGCCGAGCACGTGCGCGGTGTCCTTCTCCGAGAGGTCGAAGGCGTAGCGCAGGACGACGCAGGCGCGCTTGCGGAACGGCAGCCGGCCGAGTGCCGCGCGCACGTCCATGACGGCCGCCACGTCCGGCCCGTCGGTACGCTCCGGGCGGTGCGACCAGAACAGCAGGACGCGCCGTCTCTCGCGCACCGCGCTGCGGATCCTGCTGCGGGCGAGGTTCGCGACGACCCCCCGGGCGTAGGCGGCGGGGGAGTCGGCGGCGCGGACCCGGTCCCAGCGGTGCCAGAGCGCGACCATCGCGTCGGCGGCGAGGTCGTCGGCGGCGTCCGCCTCGCCGGTCAGCAGGAAGGCGAGGCGGGAGAGTTCGGCGTGGTGGCGTTCGAAGAAGTCGTGGAAGTCGTCGGACGCCTCATCGGTGGTCATGGCCTCGGTGCGGCCTCTCGGTGCGATGTGGGCCGTTCCCGGGCAGGTGCGGGAGCGTGGCAGCCGGTTGGACGGTCGTTCGGCGGGCTCGGCCCGCCGGGGGCGGGTCGGTGTGGTCGTGCCCATCAGAGCGTCGGGTTCCAGCCGTCGGTGCCGGCCAGGTAGGAGCGGGCGGTGTGGGTGGTCGCCTGGGCCGCTGTCAGCTGGGGGCGGTTCGCTCCGCCACCGGCGCCGGGGCCGGTATTGGCGTACTCGGCGAAGTGGGCGGACTTCCAGGAGAAGCCGCCCATGTCGGTCCACGGAGCCCCGGTCTTGACGGCTGCGGGCAGGACCGTGTTGCGGATCACCAGCCGGCCGACGGCGTCCGGGCCGGGGTGCCAGGGCCGGCCGAGGTAGAAGGTGCCGGCTCGGGCGGCACTGTCGACCGTGCTGTCGGTGATGAGGATGCCGTACGGTTTCGCCGAGTCGGTGTTGGGCGCGGCCAGGTACCCGTTGTTCCCGCCGGCGGCGGCGCCCCGGTCGCGCAGCGTGATGTTCACGTGGTCGTACACGGCGGTGGCGTTGCCGAAGACGAAGTCGACGTCGCCCGCGACGAAGCAGTGGCGGAAGTACTGCCGGTACTGGGCGGTGGCGTGCGGGGCCCAGTTGAGGACGGTGTCCTGGTGGGCGATGAAGCGCGAGTCGACGTACTTCTGGCGGTCCCCGGAGGCGTTGAGCGCCACCGCCTGGGTGTCCTTGACGTCCGGGTGCGCGGACCTTTCCCACGTGTTCTGGATCGTCACACCGGTCACGGTGACGTCGTTCGCCGAGAAGGTCGCGGTGGCGCTGCCCGCGGTGCCGTACCGGCCGCCTCCGGGCTTGGCGGTGCCCGCCGCGTTGTCGTACGTGATGACCACGTCCTCGGGGTTGCCGGTGGCGCCCTTGAGCGTCAGTCCGCGCTTGGCTGCGGGGACGTCGATGGTCTCGTGGTAGGTGCCCCGCGACACCAGGACGGTGTCGCCCGCGGCGGCGGCGTCGATGGCGGCCTGCACGCTCCGGTGGGCCGCGGAGCCGTCATGTGCGACGGTCAGCGTGCGGCCGGTGGCGGAACCGGGCGCGGGAGCCGCGGCGTTGCGACCCGTCCCGGTCAGGACACCGGCGCCCGCCTTGGCCGCCAGCTCGGCGGGCAGCCCGTCGGCGGGCTCCAGGCCGGCGGTGAGGGTGGGCGTCCAGGAGACGGTGGTCTTGATCTTCTTCGTGGGGTGGGCGGCGTTGTAGGCGCCGGCCAGGTCCGTGGGCTTGCCGTCGACGAGGTTGCCGCTGCCCGCTACGGCTCCCGTGCCGTCGCCGCTGAGCAGGTCGGCCACCTCGCGGTCCGGTGACAGCTTCCAGTGGTTGTTCTGGGCCACGATCTGGGCGCCCGCACGGGAGTTGACGCTGTAGCTGTGCGCGTAGCCGTCCGACTTCGTGGTGTCGTAGTAGTTGTCGTACAGGTGGACCTGGCCCACGCGGGTGAGCGGGGCGCGCTGGACCACACCGCGGAAGACGTTGTGGTGGAGCGTCACCCGCAGCTTGGTGTCCTTGTCGCTGCTGCCGATCAGCATGGTCTTGTCGTGGTTGCTGAACGTGTTGTATCCGACGGTGACCAGGTCGGAGGCGTTGGTGATGTCGAGCGCGCCGTCGTGGACCTGGTACTCGCGCCCGAAGCGGGTCGGGTTGCCGGAGTCGGGGTGCGGGGCGTCGGAAAAGGTGTTGTGGTCGACCCAGACGTGGCTGGCGCCGCGCAGACTGACCGCGTCGTAGGCGGAGTTCCAGTTCCCGGTGGAGCCGTCGGTGGGGTCCCACTGCGGGAAGCAGTCCCGGACGTCGGTGAGCGACAGGTTGCGGAGGATCACGTTGTCGGCGTTCTTCACCACGAGGCTGCCGCCGACGATGCCCGCGCCGGTGCCGGGTACGCCGACGACGGTGGTCCGCGCCGGAACGTTGAACGTGATCCGCGAGGCCTGCCTGGCCTGGGCCGCCTTGCGGGCGTTCTCCTGCGCGCCGGACGGCACCTTGGAACGGCCCCAGACGGCCGGGTCGTACGCCTTGAGGTAGGCGTCGAGCGAATAGGCCGTGCCCCGTGCGTAGTCGGCGCAGCCCAGCGGTTTGCCGGCGTCGTCGGTGTTCGCGTCGATCACGCCCTTGACCTTGATGATCCGGGGACTGTCGGCCGGGCCGGCGGCCAGGGCCCGCGCCAGCTCGGTCCGGGTGGAGACGGTGAAGACACGGGCGGAGTCCGCGGCCCGGCCGCCGGTGGTGCCCGCGCCGCTCGCAGCCCAGCCGTCGCGGGCGGGCAGCACGTCGTGGGCGAGGTCGGCGGGCGCCGCGGCGCCGGCGCTCACGACCAGAGGTGCGGCACCGAGCCCGGCGGCGGCCACGGTGGCCGCCGCGAACAGGGCGAGCCTTCGACGGCCGGCGGGGCGGCGGTGGGGGGAAGCGGGGGACATGCGTGGTCGCTCCTAGGGGTGAGGTGCACTGTTCTCCCCTCAGTTGCCGCCGCGTACGGATTGGTTGCCGCTGACGGCGGGAATCCTGGGCGGTTCGCCGTCCCGCCGGACGGGGCTCAACCGGGCGACACCGTGTGCCGGCCCAGCGGCCCTTCGACGTCCTGCGGGCCCAGCCGACTCGCGCGACTCCCGGGACTTCGGCGACTCACCGGGCTCCCCCGGCGCACGGGCGTCCGGCGGCGATACGTATGATCTCGCTTCCCCCAGAGCGAAGGTCGAAGAAGCAGCGATGCCACTCCGTAAAGCCCGTGCAAGATACGCCGGTTGGATCGCCACCGCAGTCGCGGTGGTCCTCTCGGTTCCGGTGATCGGTTCCCCCGCCCAGGCGGCCCCAGGGGACGCGGCGACCGCGTCTTCCTTCAATCTCAGGTCCGGACCGGACCTCAGTGCTCAAGTGGCCTCTCTGAAAGCGGCGTTGCCCACGCAGGGCGTTCAGGACCTGCTCGACCAGGGCAACCGGGTAGCGCGGACGGGCGCGTCCTGTACCACCGACCCGTTCGGCTCGGGCGACGACGGCAAGGTGCTGGCCCCCGCCAGGAAGCTGTGCTGGGATCCCGGTGACTCCTCCACCGCGGACTGGATCCCCCAGGGCATCACCGGCGTCTCGGACGCCCAGGCGGACGAACTGTGGGGCACCCGCAAGCCACTGGTCACCGCCTGGTACGACAAGGCCGGCGGCAAGGGCGTACGGCTGTCGTTCCTCGACCCCGAGACCGCGATCCCGGGCGACGCCGACGGCCGGCGCTACCGTCACGTCCTGCTGGTGGAGCCGTACTACAACAGCTACGACCACGTCTCCTACAAGGCGGTCGACGTCCACGCGGGCGGCATCGCCTGGTACAAGTACTACCTCTACGTCGCGGACACCATGAACGGCCTGCGGGTCTTCGACATGCGTTCCGTCCTGGACCTCAACCCGGACCAGAACGCCTCGGTCGACGACACCACGCTGGACGGCCTCAAGAGCAACGTCCGGGACGACACCCAGATCGGCCGGCAGAACAACGTCTACTACAGCTACACGTACCGGTACGTGATGCCGCAGGTGGCGTCGTACAAGTTCGTCAGCGCCCAGGGCAACTCCTCCGCCGGGACCTGTGTGGCCACCGGAGCGCCGAAGGCGTCCTACATCTCCGTCGACCGCAGCGACACCGCCGCTCCTGCTCTGGTCATGGGGGAGTACTGCGACTCCGACGACGCGCACCCCGAGAAGGGCCGGGTCGGCACACTGCCGATCGATGACGGCACCGGCCTGCTGAGGTCGACCAACGGCGTGGTCAGCGCGACGGGCGCGTTCTACCTGCCCCGCGACCTCACCCAAGGCGCGGCGCGCTACGACGGCATGTACTACTTCAACCGCAGTTGGACCACCCACAGCGGAAGCCTGCGCCGGGCGACCGTCTCCGGCGGCCGTCTGGTGGACTACGGCGCCAACATCACCAACGCCGTCGGTCCGGAGGACCTGTCCTTCGAGCACGGGCAGGGCGTGCCGGGGGGCGGTACGCAGTACCTCTGGTCGCTGACCGAACACCGCGCGGACGCCACGGACCCGACCTGCACGGACACCGGCTCCCCGTGCGGCCGGGTGATCTACGCGCACAGGGTGACCGACATCCTGGCCCGGCCCTGACGGGCCGGCACGGCTCTGCCCGCACGCCGGCGCCGGCAGTCGAGCACGTCGGCGCCGGCAGTCGAGCACGCCGGCGCCGGCAGTCGAGCACGTCGGCGCCGGCAGTCGAGCACGCCGGCGCCGGCAGTCGAGCACCAAGCAGCCCAGTGCCCGTCGCCACGGTCAACACGTGATGTGGAACTCGTTCCCGCCGGGGTCGAGGAACTCGCCGTACTCCCCGTCACCTCCGGTGACCTTGGTGACCTCCAAGCGCAATCGGTTCCGGCCCGCCTTCGGTGCCGCCGGCGGTCCCCTCACCAACGAGACCGTGCTGAGGGGACTCCGGCGCAACCGAACGCACCGGTCGTGGTGCTCGGCCGCGTGCCAATTCGCCTGGGACTGCCAGAAGGCCGACTGGGCGTCGCGGTTCTCCTCGGCGACGTCGAGGCAGATCGCGACGAGCCCGGAGTCGGCGAGCACACCGGGGTGACCGGGGCGCAGCACGCAGAACTCGTTGCCCTCGGGATCGGCCAGCACGTCCCACGGGACGTCCCCCTGGCCGATGCCGACCCGCGTCGCACCGAGTGTGAGCAAACGCGCGACCTCTGCCTCCCAGTCCGGCCCCCCGGCCAAGTCCAGATGGAGTCGGTTCTTGTGCACCGCCCTCGGGACGGCGGACGACACGAACCGCAACCGCAGGCCGCCCGTCCGCCCCTGCGTGGCGTTCAGCCAGAAGTGATCCATGCGCGCCACATCCGTCGCGTCGAACACGATGCCCGTCAGCATCTCGTTCCCCCCCGAAGCAGTAGGACACTTCCCTTGCCGTTCTGGCCGGGGTCCGGCCCCAGCACCGCGGGCCACGGAGCGGCCCTCGACCGGCTGGGCGACCACGCGGCCACACGGCCACACGGGCGAGAGTGCATCCGTGACGGCCCGACCCGGGGAAGGAAGACAGTGGCAGAGGTCGGTGCGGCGCGGAGCGAGGGGGTCGGGACGCGTGGACGAGCACGCGGACGTGGTGGTCATCGGGGCGGGCGCCTCCGGGCTGAGCCTCGCGATGCGGCTGAGCGCCGCCGGGGCGTGGGCCACGCCCCGGCCCTCGGTGGTCGTCCTGGAGGCGTGCCCCGGCCCCCTGCGTGCACCGGACCGCACGTGGTGCTTCTGGGAGGAGGGGCCGGGTGAGTACGAGGCCCTGCTCACCGGCCGCTGGGACAAGCTCAGGGTGACCGGACCCGACGGTCGCGCCGCCGACTCGGAACTCGGTGCGTGGCGGTACAAAATGCTGCGCTCCGCCCCGTTCGAGGCCGCCGCCCGCCGCACGCTGGCGGACCGGGGTTGCGAACGCGTCCAAGTGGACGTCGAGTCGGTGCGGGAGTGCCCGGGCGGGGCGGAGGCGCGCGGGCACGACACGGACGGGCGCCCGCGTACGTTCCGTGCACGATGGGTGTTCGACTCGCGCCCCCCGCGGCCGCTGCCCCCGTCCCGCAGCGCGCTGCTCCAGCACTTCAAGGGGTGGTTCGTGCGGACCCCGGCCCCGGCGTTCGATCCGTCCTACGCCCACCTGATGGACTTCCGGACCGCGCAGCCCCCGTCGGGCCTGTCCTTCGCCTACGTGCTGCCGTTCAGCCCCACCGAAGCCCTCGTGGAGTACACCCGCTTCTCGCCGCGCGTGCTGCCCGACGCGGCCTACGACGAGGAACTGCGCCACTACTGCCGCGACGTCCTCGGCCTGGGCGCCTTCACGGTCACCGCCACCGAGTCGGGCGTCATCCCCATGACCGACTCCCGCTTCCCGCGCGGGCGGGGCCGCTCCGTCGTGCCCATCGGTGCGGCCGGCGGTGCGACCCGGCCCTCTACGGGCTACACCTTCGCCGCGATCCAACGCCAGACCCGCGCCATCGACCTGGCGCTGCGCCGCGGTCACGACCCGGTCGCCCCCGCTCCCTACGGTGCCCGTCCGCTGGCCATGGACGCGGTGCTGCTGCGGGCCCTCACGACGGGACGGCTGGACGGGGCGCGCTTCTTCACCGACCTCTTCCGCACCGTGCCGGCCGACCGCCTGCTGAGGTTCCTGGACGGCACGACGAGCTGGTGGGAGGACCTCCTGCTCGGCTTGCGCACCCCGGTCACACCCATGCTCCTGTCCCTGCTGGAACTGCCTCTGGTGCGCCGACGGACGCACCCGTGAACCGCCGAGGACGCTTTGGCGGCCGTCCCATGGAAGGAACCACGCACGACATGCCCACGCACGCCTTGCGCCCCCACCCCGTGCACACCCGCCCCGTGCACACCCGCCCCGTCCTGCGCGACGACGACCTGTCCGCGGCCTTCGACCACGCCGCGTCGACCTACGACCTGCTGGTCGGCGCCCATCCCGGCTACCACAGCCAACTGCGCCGCTCGGCCCGCCGCCTCGGCCTCCCGTCGCTGCCCCCCGGCAGTCGGCTGCTCGACCTGGGCTGCGGCACGGGTGCCTCGACCGCCGCGCTGCTCGCCTCGGGTGGCCAGAGGTGCCGGATCACGGCCGCCGACGCATCGGCGGGAATGCTGGAGCGGGCCGCGACGAAGCGATGGCCGGCCAACGTCACCTTCGTCCACACGCCGGCGGACCGTGTGGGTGACGTCGCGGCGGACGGCCCCTTCGACGCGGTCTTCGCCGCCTACCTCTTCCGCAACGTCACCGACACCGACGGCGCGCTGGCGGCGGTCCTATCCGCCATGGCGCCCGGCGGCCGCATCGCCGTGCACGAGTACACGCTGAGCGGCAGCCCAGTGCACCGGGCCGCCTGGAGCGCCGTGTGCCGAGGCGTGGTGATGCCGCTCGGCCGCGCGACGGGAAACGCGGCACTGTACGCGCACCTGTGGCGCAGCGTCGTCGCCTTCGACACGGCCCCGCGGTTCGCGGAGCGGATGCGGCGCGCGGGCTTCGCCGACGTACGGGCCCTGCCGCTCGCCGGATGGCAAGGGGGCATCACCCACACGTTCGTGGCCCGGGCCCCGAGGCGCGCAAGGCCGGCGGCATGACGTCCAGGGGCCGGGAGCGCCGCTACCCCGGAAGGGACCGGCGGGCCCACGAGGTGCCCGGGCACCCGGGCCGGGAGCGGATCGACGGGCCGGCACCCCGCGTCGCGGTGGTCGGCGGCGGCATCGCGGGGCTGGCCGCGGCGGTGCCGCTGGCGGAGCGCGGGGTGGAGGTGACCGTGTTCGAGCGGGAGCCCGGACTCGGCGGGCGACTGGCCGGCTGGCCGGTCCGTCTGCGCGACGGTTCGCCCGCCACGATGAGCCGCGGCTTCCACGCCTTCTTCCGCCAGTACTACAACCTGCGCGCGCTGCTGAGGCGTACCGATCCGGGCCTGCACGGTCTCGTGGGACTTCCCGACTACCCCCTACGGCACAGCGGTGGCGGCGTGGACGGCTTCGCGCGCGTACCGCGCACCCCTCCGCTCAGCGCGCTGGGGTTCGTCGCCCGCAGCCCGTCCTTCGGCTGGCGGGATCTGACGAGGATGGACGCGCGGGCCGCGCTGCCGCTGCTGGACGTGGCGGTGCCCGAGGTCTACCGCAGGCTCGACGGGGTGAGCGCAGCCGAGTTCCTGGCCGCCATCCGGTTCCCGGAGGCCGCGCAGCACCTCGCGTTCGAGGTGTTCTCCCGCAGCTTCTTCGCCGACCCGGCCCGGCTGTCGGCCGCCGAGCTGGTGCTGATGTTCCACATCTACTTCCTCGGTTCCAGCGAGGGCCTGCTCTTCGACGTGCCGCGCGAGCCGTTCCCCCAGGCCCTGTGGGAGCCGCTGGGTCGTCACCTCACCGCACAGGGGGCCGACGTGCGCACGGCGACGGCCGTGGAGGAGGTCCGCCCGGCGGGGGCCGCCGGCTTCGAGGTACGGGTGGCCGGCCGGGACGAACACTTCGACGCCGTGGTCCTGGCCATGGACGTCCAGGGCCTGCGGCGGGTCGTGGCGGCCTCGGAGGACCTCGGTGACGAACGGTGGCGCGAGGACATCGCCGGACTGCGTACGGCCGCGCCGTTCCTCGTCTCACGGCTGTGGCTGGACCGCCCGGTCCGGCCCGGACGGCCGGGCTTCCTCGGGACGAGCGGCTACGGGGACCTGGACAACGTCAGCGTCCTCGACCGCTGGGAAGGAGAGGCCCACCGGTGGGCGCTGCGCACCGGTGGCTCGGTGGTGGAGCTGCACGCGTACGCCGTGGATCCGACGCAGGAACGTTCGGCGGTCGAGACGAGGCTCGTGGAGCAGTTGCACAGGGTCTACGGGGAGACCCGGGAGGCCGGAACGGTCGACGTACGGCACGAATGGCGAGAGGACTGCCCGCTGTTCGAGATCGGCGGCCATGCCTCCCGTCCCGGGGTGCGCACTCCCCATCCCCGGCTGCTGGTGGCCGGCGACATGGTCCGTACGGGGCTGCCCGTCGCGCTGATGGAGCGGGCGGCCACCAGCGGGTTCCTGGCCGCCAACGCGCTGCTGGAGCAGTGGGGAGTACGGGGCGAGACGCTGTGGACGGTGCCGCGACGGGGGCGGTCCGCGCCGCTGCGGACGCTGGCGCGGCTGAGCCGCGCCCCGGGACAGGACGGTTGAGCCGCCGCACGCTCCCCGGGTGTCAGCCGGGGAAGCGGCCGCAGTCGCGCAGCTGCCACCGGCGTTCCGCGTAGGCCAGGTCGTCCTTCCACAGCCGGCCCGCCGCCCGGCGCATCAGCGGCCGCAGCAGGGTCGCGCCGGCCCGGGCGACGGCGAAGCCGGGACGCTCGGAGGCCGCGATCACGGCCTCCGTCACCCTGGTCCGGGGCCGGCCGTCGCGGCCCGGCCCCAGGGGGGTCGCATGGGTCTCCACCACGGAGCCCCGCCCTTCGCCCTCGGTGATGTGCATGACGACGGTCCGCGGATCCGGGGCGGTGAACTCGGCGGTGACGGGAATGACGATCCGGTCGGTGAGGCGGAAGGACACGCGGACGACCAGGGCTTCCCCCCGTGACGACGATGACGGTGTCGAAGACGGGTCCGGAGCGTCCAGGACGCGCAGGTCGACGAAGGAATACGGGTGGAACCAGGCCCCGTGCCACGGGTCGAGGCGGTTGGCGACGATGTCCTCGGGCTCGCAGATCCCAGTGGCCTCGTAGACGCAGGCCACCGCGCGGCCGGGGCCGGGGCGCCGGGGCACGACGGGCAGCGGCGACGGCTCCTCCTTCCCGTGAGCGTCGAGCCGGACCCAGCACAGGACGCCGTCGTCGTGAGCCGGGTAGGCGTTCCAGCCTGCCGAGGGGCCGCCGTCCAGGGCCATTCCGTGCCAGTGGCAGACGAGTGTCCCGCAGTGGACCCGGGCCTGCGCCAGCGGGGCCCCGAGGTGGGGACAGATCCCGGAGCCGGCCAGCAGACGGCCCCGTCCGTCGCGCCACACGACGATCTCCTCGCCGGCCACGGTGAATCCGTGCGGCTCGTCGGGTCCGATGGCCCGGGAGGCGCCGAGGACGTACCAGTTGCCCGACGGCCGGGCGAGCGCCCGCTCCAGCGACGCACCGATGATGCGGGGAGCGGCGGCGCGCCAGGTGGGTTCCTGCCGCTCCCAGGGGACGGGCGCCCGGCGCAGGCTGAGGGGGTAGCGGCCGCGGCGGGTGCGTTTCGCGCTCACCGTGCTCCCTCCGTCACGTTCTGCGCCGCGCCCCCGGCCGGGGGAGTGGGCACGGGTCGGGCCGACGCCGACTGCGGTGGCGCGCCGGGGCGGCGACGGCGTGCGGCGACGGCGCGCACGAGGCCCCGTCCGGCGATCGCCGCCCGTCGGCGCCGGGGCACCGTCGAACGCCGGTGGAGCGAGGCGTACCCGTCACGGGCGACGGCGTCGAGGATGTCCCCGTACAACACGAAAGCGGTACGGATGCAAGGGCGGCTCGCGGGCTGCAGCATGCCGATGCCGGGCTCGGCCCGCGCGTACACGCCCCGGGTGTGCGCCGCCGCGGCCTTGAGCGCCTCGGTGATGCGCGGATCGCCGCGCCCCGTCCCGCGGCTCCACAGCAGCAGGTCGCGGTCCACGCCGTGCGCGGACAGGAGGTCCGACGGCAGGTAGACACGGCCGCGGTCGAGGTCCTCGCCCACGTCCCGGATGAAGTTGGTCAACTGGAAGGCCTCGCCGAGCGCCGCGGCGTACGGCGCGGCCTCCTCCGGGGAGCCGACCGTGCCGAGGACCGGCAGCATCTGCAGGCCGATCACGGCGGCCGAGCCGTGCATGTAGTCGCGCAGGTGCCGCATCGTCGGATAGTGGGTGACGCTCAAGTCGCTGCGCATGGAGGCCAGGAAGTCGGTGAAGTGGACGGCCGGGATGCGGTAGCGCACGGCGGTGTCCGCCAGCGCGCGCACGACCGGGTCCTCGGTGCGGCCGCCGGCCAGAACCGACGTGAGCGAGGCGGTGAGGTCGCCCAGGAGCCGCGAGCGCTGCTCCTCGGTGGCGCCGTCGAGGTCGTCGACGATGTCGTCCGCCCAGCGCGCGAAGCCGTAGAGGGCGTGCACGGCCGGGCGCCGGTCGGCGGGCAGCAGGCGCGTGGCGAGGAAATACGTCCGGCCGTGGCGGGCGTTGAGGCGGCGGCAGGCGGTGTACGAGGCACGCAGGGCCGGTTCGGTGATGCCGGCCGCGTCGAGTTCGCGTCGCGTCACGCCGGTGCTCCGTTCTCATCGGCTCGGGCGCGCGGGAGGGGCCGTACGGCCGCCCCCGTGATGCGTGCGGCGGCGAGCTTGCCCGAGATCAGGACCGTGGGAACGCCGACACCCGGTGTCGTACCGCAGCCGGCCAGGACGGCGTTCGACGTGCCCCGCACGAGGTTGCGCGGGCGGAAGGGACCGGTCTGGGCGAAGGTGTGGGCGGCGGAGAAGGGAGTGCCCGCGGCGTGGCCCTGCGCGGTCCAGTCGGCCGGCGTGAACAGGGCTTCCTCTTCGACGGAGGCCTCCAGACCGGTCAGGCCCCGGCGTTCGAGCACGCCGAGGAGTTCCCGGCGGTAGTGGGGCCCGAGCACGGCCCACCGGTCTGCCGAGGGACCGATGTCGGTGTTGGGGCACGGCGCCAGGACGTAGTGGCTGTGCCGCCCCGCCGGCGCCAGCGAGGGGTCGGTGGCGGTGGGGCGGGTGACGAGGAGGGACGGGTCGCTCATGAGCCGCCCCGACCGTGTCACCTCGTGAAAGGTCTCCTTCCACCGGGAGCCGAAGAAGATCGAATGATGGGCGAGCCGGGACCAGCTACGGTCGGTTCCCAGGTGCAGGACCACGGCCGAGGGGGAGTGACGCAGCCGGAGCGGCCGTCGCGGCGCTCCGCCGAGGAGCCCGTAGACGACCGGCAGGTCGGGAGTGAGGACGACCGCGTCGCAGGCGATGCGCTGCCGGTCGGTGATGACGGCGGTGATCCTCTCGCCGCGCCGCTCCAGCCGTGTCACCTCCTGCCCGTACCACAGGGTGGCGCCCGCGTCCGCGGCGGAGTCGGCCATGGCCCGCGGCAGGGCGTGCATGCCCCCCGTGGGGAAGTAGACACCGGCGATGGTGTCCATGTAGGCGATGACCGCGTAGGCGGCAAGGGCGCGGGCCGGCGGCACGCCCGCGTACAGGGCCTGGAAGGAGAAGACCCTCCGCAGCCGCTCGTCCTTGACGAAACGTCCGATGGCGGGGTCCAGGCGGCCGAAGCCGCCGAGCGCCGCCAGCCGGGCCAGGTCGGGGTGCAGCAGCTGCCGGGGCGAATCGAAGTTCGTGTCGATGAACCGCCGGATCTGGGCCCGGTAGAGGTCCTGGAGCCAACGGCGCAGCCGCCGGTACCCCAGCGCCTCCCGGCTGCCGGCGAACCGTTCGATCTCCGCTTCCATCGCCTCGGCGCCGGTGTGGACGTCCAGCGTGCTCCCGTCGGCGAAGGAGGCCCGGTAGGCGGGGTGCAGCGGCGTGAGCTCCAGCCGGTCCTCCAAGCTGTCACCGACGGCCGCGAAAGCCTCTTCCAGCAGGTGGGGCATGGTCAGCACGGTCGGGCCCGTGTCGAAGCGGAAGCCGCCCTTCTCCAGGTACCCCGCCCTGCCCCCCGGGACTGCGGCGCGTTCCACCACGGTGACCCGCCGGCCCGCGCCCAGCAGGTGCAGGGCGGCGGCGAGGCCCGCGAGACCGGCCCCCACGACGACCACGTGGTCCGTACGACCGTCGACGGTCCTCATCGGTCGCCTCCCGCGCGCCGAACCGCTGCGGCCGGGGCCGACGCGGGGAGGCGGGAGCCCTCCTCCGGAGCGGGGTGGGGCGAAGCCACCTCGCGCAGGAGACGCACCAGGGCCACCTGTCCCGGGCCGCGAAGCTCCGCCCGGGACAGGTGGCGCTCGGCGGCGGCGGCCAGCCTCCGGATGCGCCGTTCGACGCGGGCGACCGCACCAGTGGTCCGAAGGACCTCCCCGACCTCGGCCAGACCCTCCTCGGTGAGGGAGCGGTCCCCCAGGAACCGGTCGAGCAGGTGCGTTGCGCGGGCATCGGGACCGGCGGCGGCGAGGGAGACCGCCAGCGCCGCCACGTAGGTGTTCTTGCCGGCCCTGATGTCGTCGCCCGCCGGCTTCCCCGTGACCTCGGGATCGCCGAACACACCGAGCAGGTCGTCTCGGAGCTGGAAGGCGACCCCGGCGCAGCGCCCGGCGGCGCCCAGTGCCGCCGCGGTGGCGGCGTCCGCCCCGGCCATCGCCGCCCCCAGGGCCATCGGCCGCTCCACGGTGTAGCGGGCCGTCTTGAGGCAGGCGGTGCGCAGGGCGAGCGGGGCGGAACGGGTGCCGGTGGCCTGGGTGTACAGGTCCAGGTACTGTCCGGCCACCATCTCCGTCCGCATGAGCCGCCATATGTCCAGCACGGAGTCCCGTGTGCCGCGCGGCAGGTCGGCCGCGGCCACGAGATCGTCGGCCCACGCGAGGGCCAGGTCGCCGGCGAGGACGGCGGCGGACGCGCCGAAGGCACTGGGGGCCCCGCAGCTGTCGGCGTACCGCGCGGCGACCTGCGTGTGGAAGGACGGGCCGCCCCGGCGGAGCGCGGACCGGTCCATCACGTCGTCGTGGACGAGGGCGCACGTCTGGATGAGTTCGAGGGCCGTGGCGACGCGCAGCAGCGCGGGTGTCAGATCCTCGCCGGCCCCGCAGGCACGGGCGGTCCACCACAGGAACCTGGACCGGGTGCGGCGCCCGCCGCGCAGGGTGAAGGCGGCAAGGCGTTCGGCCACGTCGGAGGCGAAGACGGGGTCGAGCGACCGGGCGCGGGCCAGCAGACCGTCCAGCACGGCTTCGAGTTCCCCGCGCACCGCTGCGGGCACGTCCGCGTCCACCCGCTCGCCCGTCGACCCGGCTCGTGCGGGGGTGGGTGCGTGTGCGAGAACGGCCTTCGCAATCATGTGCGTTCCTCCGTCGGATGGGCGGCTGCGCTCTCGTTTGTTCGGCGGCCGATGCGCCGTTGGATGCACCTGCCCGCCCGGATTGCTGTCGTCCGCGGCCGTGATCCACCTCTGTCCTTCCCCGCCGGGCGGTCACCGGACTGCGTTTGCGCCCGGACGGCCCAACCGGCGACCGCGATCGTCCCTCCATCCGGTAATCCGGCGCGTGGGCGGGCTCACGGCGTCCGGCGGCGTCCTGCGCGCGGCGTGGGGCGGCAGGGGGGAGGGGGGCCGGGACCGGGTCACGGTCGGCCGGGGAGCCGGGGAGCCGGGGGCCGCCGGGGGCGCGGTGTCGGGGGAGCAGTGCTCGCCGGCGCCTTTGGGGAACCGCTCGCGGCAGTGGGAGGAGCCGTCATCCGGCGAGTGGAGGAGGTGATGTGGAGGAAAACGGTGACCGCCGGCGGGCCGACCTCAGGCGGACGTCGGGCGCGTGCCGCTTCCGGCACGCGCCCGTACCGGCGGAGCGCTCCGGTGCCTGCGGGTCAGCACCACTTGTCGGCGAGGTGGGGGACGACCTTGCGGCAGTAGTGGCAGGTGGCCCCGGCCTCCAGGTTCTCGGTCGCGCCGGAGCAGGTGGGGCAGTCGCCCCGTTCGAGGACCGGCCCCCGTCCGGCCGCGCAGGCGGGGCAGAGGTGTGCGAGGACGTCGGGCGCGGCCGGATAGCCCGGCAGGGCCACGGCCGCCGGCCGGAGGGTCCACCCGGCTTCCGCGATCGCGTCCTCGAATCGGGCCTTCACCGGCTCCTCGGACTCCAGGTACAGGGCGAGGCAGCGCTCACGGTCGCAGGTCACGGCATGGCGGATCATCGGGTCTCCTGACTCTGGGTGTGGTTGATCCGAACCAGGCGCGTGCCCGGGGCGTTGCTGTTCCATGCGCTCGTGGAGCGGTGAGTGAGGGGCGTCGGCAGACCGGGCCCGGCGGACGGCGAGGCCGCTGCCGGCGAAGTGGGCGGCCTGGACTCCGCTACGGGGCCGGGCGCCGATCTTGCGGAACCGGTTCTGCTCCGGCTCGTTGAAGGGAACGGGATGCGCACCCCTCCCCCTCCCCGGTTGCCCCGAGCTTCCGGGGAGGGGCTCCGGTCCTACCGGTCGTCGTCCTTGGGCCTTCTGGGAGCACCGTGGCAGACCGGCAGCGCTGTCCAGCGGCGGCGGCGCCCCGGACGCGCGATCGGTCCCTGGGGAGCCGGGGGGGATGGCTTCCCAGGGACCGGATGTCGCTCGACCGCGGGGGGATGCGGTGTGCATTTCCGATGCGACGTCAGGTTGAACGATTCTCCAGCGCGCTGGTCACGGTCTCTCCTGCCACGGTCTGTCGGAGGAAGCCTTGACGGCATGCGGTACGCAGCCGGCGTGCGTGGGCGCGGCCTACCGCGCCCGCCCCTCGCCTCTTCGGGACAACCTCCCGGCCCATGCGCCCGGAGGTCCGCGGCTGTCGAACGCACCCCGGGGCAGTCGTGCTCTCCTGGGCCGTCCCTTCCGGATCTTGCTCCCCCAGCACCGCTGGGAGGTACCCCCGGACCCGCGCCGCCCGGCACCACACCTCTCCCCCGGCTACCGCTGGGAGGTGCCCCCACCGTTGTCGGGGCGCCGGAGTACGTCCAGTACACCGGCGCCCCTCCGCCTTGCGATGCACGGCGCCGGACGACGCGGGCTTGACCGGCAAGATCCGAAAGAGACGGCTATGCACTGTCCGGCGGATCATGCGGCTGTCGGATTGCTGGCTCGTTGATCCCGGCATGGGGCGGGGTGATCTGACGAATGCCGAGTTGGACCGGTTGGAGCCGTACTTGCCAGCGTCGGGGCAGCGTGGCGGCCGGTGGAGCGATCACCGCAGGGTGATCAACGGGATCCTGTTCCGGGTGCGAACGGGTCCCGGGGCGGTCTGACCTGCAAGATCCACCTCGCCGGTGAGGGTGGATGCGGGCCCATGGCCTTCCTGGTCACGCCCTAGCCAGTGGGGCGACGCGCCGCAGATGATCGAGGGCCTCGAACGCATCGCCGTTCCCCGACCGCAAGGCGGACGGCCGCGCACCCGGCCGGACCACATCGGCGGCGACAAGGCATACAGCTCGCGCCGCAACCGCCGCTACCTGCGAAGACGCCAGATCAAGCACACCATCTGCGAACCAAAGGACCAGCGGGCCAACCGCACAAGACGCGAAAGCAAGGGCGGCCGACCCACCGGCTTCGACCTCGAGATCTACGACCGCCGCAACGAGGTCGAGCGCACGATCAACCGGCTCAAGAGCTCCCGGGCCGTCGCCACCCGCTACGACAAGAGGGCCTACGTCTTCCATGGCACTGTCGCCGTCGCCGTCGCCGCGATCCGGCTCTGGCTCCGCCCGTGAGATACGCCCAGCACCTGGTCACACCCAGGACTCCTTCGCCGCCAGCAGCGTCGTCCCATACAGTGCGGAAGCTATGACGGCACTTTCATCCTTCACCTTCGTGCGCCACATCGACGGGCTCCGCTACCACTTCGAACGCGACGGCGAGCGCAACGGCCGCCCCGCCTACCGCCGAACGGACGGGAACGTGTGGTGTGTCTGGTCGCCGACCGACGGCTGGCACTGCGAGATCGCTGACGGCCTCGTCACCGCCCATCCCCTCGACAGCCACGTCGACGAACCCGAACCCCCCGCCACCGTCTGGCGCAGCTTCAAAAACGACCGCTCCTACCTCTACGACCTCCGGACCCTCGACCCCGAAGCATGATCCGCCGGACAGCGCCTAGTTGTATTGACCCGCAGGGTTGTTGACGCGGGTGATGGGTGGGTGTCCGCCGAGTGCGGTGTGGCAGCGGTGGTGGTTGTAGGTGTGGAGGAAGTCTGCCAGGGCCGCTGTCCGCTCGTCGTTTGACCGGTAGGGCCGCTGGTAGGCCCACTCGTCCAGGAGCGTGCGGTTGAAGCGTTCGACCTTGCCGTTGGTCTGGGGCCGGTAGGGCCTGATCTTCTTGTGGGCGATGCCGGCCGCGGTCAGGGTCTGGGTGAAGAGTTTCGACTTGTAGCAGGCGCCGTTGTCGGTCAGGACGCGTTCGACGGTGATGCCGTGGTCCTGGAAGAACGTGTGAGCCCGGGTCCAGAAGGCGATGGCGGTGTGTTGGCGTTCGTCGGTGAGGACCTCGCTGTAGGCAAGGCGGGAGTGGTCGTCGACGGCGGAGTGGACGTAGCTGTAGCCGATCACTGGCGTACTGTTTTTGCGCTGGGTGGTGGTGGCCTGACGGTTGTGGTCGCCGTCAGTTCGGCCCACTGCCCGCCAGCCGCCGCCGTGGGGGATGTTGCCGAGCTTCTTGATGTCGACATGGACCAGCTCGCCGGGCCGGGCACGCTCGTATCGCCTGATCGGCTCTCCGGTGGGCCGGTCCAGCCAGGCCAGGCGGTGCAGGCTGTGCCGGACCAGGATCCGGTGGACGGTCGAGGCGGGCAGGCCGAGGATCGGGCCGATTCGTGCGGGGCCGAGTTTGCGGCTTCGTCGCAGGTCACAGACTTGGGCCTCGGTCGAGGGCGGCGTCCTGTGGGGGGTCGAGCGGGGGCGGCTGGAGCGATCGTGAAGCCCGGCGTTGCCTTCCGTTCGCCAGCGGCGGACCCATTTGTGGGCGGTGGCCCGCGATATGCCCATCTCGGCCGCCACATGGGCGACCGGACGCCCGGCGAGGACACGTTCGACCAGTAGCCGCCTACCGAAGACAGTCAACCGGGCATTACGGTGGGACACGAAGGCCTCCGTGCGGTGAGTTCCTAGACAGCTCCCACCTCACCGGAGGTCTTCGTCATGTTCAAGACCAGCCGAATGTCAACAACGCTCGTGATCAATACACCTAGCGCGTGTCTCTTTGGACGGTAAGTCAGTTGATCGGATATGTCTGTCCGATTAGTGATCACTGATGCGATGTGGGACCGGATCGAGCCGCTGATGCCGGCCGATCCAGTCCGTGGCCGGCGGTGGGCCGACCACCGCCGAACACTCGAGGCCATCGCGTGGAAGTACCGCACCAACTCGCCCTGGCGGGATCTCCCCGGCGAGCTCGGCCCGTTCCAGACAGCCCACAAACGGCTGATCAGGTGGGCCGTCGACGGCACTTGGGAGATGATCCTCGTCGCCGTCCTGGCGGCGGCGGACGCCGACGACGACATCGACTGGACGGTGTCGGTGGACTCCACGGTCGTCCGCGCCCACCAGCACGCCGCCGGGGCACGTAAAAGGGGGCGGCTCGCTCCGGTGAGCCCGCCGATCACGCTCTCGGACGCTCCCGTGGCGGGCTGAGCACGAAGGTCCACCTGGCCGCGGACGGTGGGGCACGGCCTCTGGCTTTCACCATCACCGCAGGTCAGGCTGGTGACGCACCCGCCTTCAAGACCGTGATGTCCCGCATCCGCGTGCCCCGCACCGGCCCTGGAAGGCCACGAACCCGGCCTCTCGCTGTGCTGGCCGACCGGGCGTACTCCTCCCGCGCCATCCGCAGTCACCTCCGGCGCCGGGGAATCCGGGCGGTGATCCCGCAACCTTCCGACCAGATCGGCCACCGCCTGCGGCGGGGCCGACAAGGCGGCCGCCCACCGGGCTTCGACCGTGAGGTCTACAAGCAGCGGAACACCGTCGAGCGGTGCATCAACCGGCTCAAGCAGTGGCGCGGCCTGGCCACACGAACCGACAAACTCGCCATCGCCTACCAGGCCGCACTCCACCTCGCCGGCATCCTCATCTGGACCCGACGCTGACCAAAGAGACAGAACCTAGTGCTGTGACCGGGAAGGTTCGCCGGGTTGCTGGTTGTGCTGGTTGGAAATGAATTCTCCGACCAGCATGGGGAGGCGGGATGGCGCAACCGGTCCGGTTTCGCAGGCTGACCGAGCAGGAGGGGCAGAAACTGCAGCACATCGTCTGGCGGGGCAGTACCAGTTCTGTGCGGTTTCGGCGGGCGATGATGCTGCTCGCTTCGGCCGGTGGCAGCAGGGTCCCGGTGATCGCACGGCTGGTCCAGGCGGACGAGGACACTGTCCGCGATGTGATCCACCGCTTCAACGAGATCGGGCTTGCATGCCTGAACCCTCAGTGGGCGGGAGGCCGTCCCCGCCTACTCAGTCCTGACGACGAGGACTTCGTCGTCCAGACGGCCAGTGCCCGACCGGCCCAGCTCGGCAAGCCCTTCACCCGCTGGTCGATCCGCAAGCTTGTCGATCACCTGCGGCGCAACATGGCCAGGCCTGTCCGGATCGGCCGAGAGGCACTTCGATGCTTACTTGCCCGCCGGGGGATCACCTTCCAGCGCACGAAGACCTGGAAGGAGTCCCCGGACCTGGACTTCGACGCCAAGCTGGACCGGATCGAGTACGCGATCAACCAGCGGCCGGACCGCACGTTCGCGTTCGACGAGTTCGGCCCGCTCGGCATCCGCCCCACCGCTGGCTCCTGCTGGGCAGATCGGGGCCGGCCCGACCGCCTTCCGGCGACCTACCGCCGCACCCACGGAATCACCTACTTCCACGGCTGCTACTCCGTCGGCGACGACAAGCTCTGGGGCGTCAACCACAGACGCAAGGGCATCGACCACACCTGGGCGGCCCTGAGAACGATCCGGGCCGCACGCCCGGACGGCGGACCGATCTACGTGATCCTCGACAACCTCTCCGCCCACCTGAACTGGAGAATCCGCAGGTGGGCGGCCCGGCACAAGGTCGAGCTGTGCTTCACCCCGACCTACGCGTCCTGGGCCAGCCCCATCGAGGCCCACTTCGGACCCCTGCGGCAGTTCACCCTGGCCAACTCCAACCATCCAAATCACACGGTCCAGACCAGGGCCCTGCACGCCTACCTGCGCTGGCGTAACCAGAACGCCCGCCACCCCGACGTCCTCGCCGCACGACGACGCGAACGCGCCCGCATCCGCAGCGAGAAAGGCATCCGCTGGGGCGGCAGACCACTACCCGCCGCGGCCTGACCACCCGACCCGGCAAACCTTCCCGGTCACAGCACTAGGCGCCGGGCCTGGATGCGACGGGTCCCGATGCGGCGCAGAATGGACGAGGGCGTTGCACATGGGCGGGAATCGCCGGTGGGCGCCCTGTTGGAGCTCAGGTCGTGCCGCCCGTCGCAGCCTCGGTCGACCCGTGACGTCGGCCGCTGCGACCGCATCCAGGCGGGGAACCCCCTACGCACGGGCGACCCCACGACGCCCGACGCGCGCGCCCACCCGACGAAATGGGGCAATGATGAGGAAATCCCTGGTGGTCACGCTGGCGACTTCTGCAGTGGCGGTTCTGCTGGCGGGTCCCGTCACCCCCGCGTCCGCTTCCGCGTCCTGCTTCGGCACCAGCGGGAACACCTCGATCCTGTTCTACCGGACCGGTAGCGGCTCCGCCGTCACCGGAACCCTCTCCGCCGGCCACTGGGAGTCCAACGGGGAGTTCCACCTGCCGCGCGGCTACACGCACGCGGCGGCGAGCCACGATTCGCTGCTGCTGTACAACAAGATCACCGGGGCTGGGGAGGTCGGCACCTTCACCGACGGCGAGTACGCGCGCACCCGCACCTTTGGCAACTTCCCGACGGGTTGGACCCAGGTCGAGGCCTCCGGCGACTCGGTGCTCTTCTACAACGGCCAGACCGGCCACGGCATCACCGGCACCCTGCGGAACGGCAAGTACCAACAGGTGCGCACGTACGACGACTTCAAGAAGGGCTGGGTGACCATGGCCGGCTCGTGCGACACGCTGACCGCCGCGGCCCGGCCAGGGGCGGCCACCTTCTCGTGGGACAAGAGCGAGTACGGAACCCTGGAAGGCGGCGTCTACGGGCGCAGGGGCAGCTTGGTGGGGGAGGACCACCTGGGCCAGCTGACCGCCACCAGGGACTCGGTGCTGTCCTGGGCGAAGGCGGGCGGGAAACTCGACTTGCGGGCGGGCACGGCGACCGACGGCTGGGTCTTCCATTTCCGCGGGGTCGGCACCTCCGACCTCTGGGAGAAGGTGGGCCGAACCTCGGACAGCCTGCTCTTCTACAAGTCCGACGGCACCGCCTCGGCCTCGAAGCTGGTCGACGGCGACTACAAGAGCGTCGGGCCGCTGGACGACATCTCCCCCGGCTGGACCCTCATCGAGGGCGGCGTATAACCAGGGCATGGCCGCCCCCGCCCCTGGGCGTCAGGGCTTCGCCGCCGCCGTGGCCTTCACGTAGAGCTGGGCAACGTACGGCGCTCGCCGGTCGCTCCGGCCCGGTGAGACGCGACCGCCTGGCAGGCCCCGACAGGATCCCGGTGGCGGGTAGGCGGCACCGCGTCCCGTGTCCGGCCATTCGGAATGGCGATCCCCCTGAAGTATGTGGGGCCCAGCGCGCCGAGGGCCACCCTGGCGGCGGGCATTGAACCTGCTGCGTGGCGCCCTGAAGGTGAGGGCCCCGCGGTCGGTGACTGCGGGGCCCCATGCCAGTCGAAGTCGTCACATCCGACCAGCACAACGAGCAACCCGGCAAACCTTCTCGGTCACAGCGCTAGTCGCGGCGTTCCAGCTGGCGACGCATGTCGAGCAGGTGGTGGCGCAGCTCGTGCAGGGTGTGCACGGCGACCCAGCGCAGTGAGCGCTCCGTGGGCTCGGGGTAGCTGTACACCAACGTGCGATCCCAATCGGAGGGAGAGAGCCGGTCGAGAACGTCGTGGAACAGCGATGCTGCGTCCTGGAGTTGGCGCGCGACATCGGTGGGCGTTTGCTGCGCATATCCGTCGTGCTCGACCCGCTCGTCCCGCCCCATGGACTCGGCGACCGGCGTATCAAGGCGGCGAGCGGCCAGCACCCGTTCCCTCTGGACGAGCAGCACATCGCGCATGTGGCAGGCGTACTCCAGAGGTGACCATACGTGCGGCGAGGAGCGCTGCCGCAGCACCGGCGGCGCGGCTTGCAGCAGGTCCGCGTACTCGCGCGCGTGGCCCCTGGCGAGGATCGGGACACTGGTAGCCAGGGCGAGGTCGTACTCGAAACCGCATTCCGTACAAGCCGTCATGTACTCACGTTAACGGTCGGATGATCCGAAGCAAACGGCCTGGCCCCACCGAGCCGGGGGACAGGCGCTACGCCAACCTGGCAGCGGCCGGATGAGTGAACCTGAAACTTCGTCAACCCGTCCTGACCAGCACGTTAGCGGCTACGCCACGGCGGCCGAGCCGCCAATCCGCCGGTCGGTGCAACCTGGTGAAGCAGACTGGCTCGCGGACTAAGCCGGATGACGAAGGGTCCTGATCATGGCCGATATCGACGTACTCGTGGTGGGCGCGGGCCCGGTGGGCCTGACGGCGGCGGCCGAGCTGCGGCGCCACGGAGTGGACTGCCGCATCGTCGATCGGCTGGCCGGCCCGCAGCCCTATGCCAAGGCCATCGGCATCCAGCCCCGCACGCTGGAGGTGTGGGACGACATGGGCCTCGCCCGCGGGGCGCTGGATCACGCGGTGCCGCACCGGGGCCAGCTGGTCTTCATCGACGGCAAGCCGAGCCCCCAGGTCGAGTTGACCCTGCCGCCCGAGATCCCCTACCCCTTCGCCACGCTGCCCCAGTACGCGACCGAGCGGTTGCTCGGCGAGCATCTTGCGCGCTTCGGCACGGAGGTGGAGCGGCCGACCGAGCTCCGCTCGCTGGAGACGCACCCGGACGAGGTGGAGGCCGTCCTCGCGCACGCCGACGGCCGGACCGAGCGTCTGTCCGCCCGCTACGTCGTGGGCTGCGACGGCGCGCACAGCCTGGTCCGCAAGGCGGCCGGGCTGACCTTCGAGGGCGACGCCTTCCCCGAGCAGTACATGATCGGCGACGTCGAGCTCGACTGGGAGCTCCCCGTCGGCTACAGCATGCGGTCCGTGAACATGGACGACAACGGTTCGATGGCCGACATGCTCATTTGCATTCCGATGCCGGGCGTCCGGCGGTACTGGCTGTCGATGCTGCGCCCTGGCGCCGACGCCGGGGACGAAAACTCATTGAGCGCGCCGGACGGGATGGGGGACGGCCACGGACCGGACCTCGGCCAGATCCAGGCCGTGCTCGACCGGCTGTCCCCGGAGCCGACAACCGCCTCCACGCTGCGCTGGTCGTCCGCCTTCCGGGTCAGCCACCGCCTGGTGGACCGCTACCGGAACGGCCGTCTCTTCGTCGCCGGGGACGCCGCGCACATCAACCCGCCGATCGGCGGACAGGGTCTGAACACCGGCGTGCAGGACGCCTACAACCTGGCCTGGAAGCTGGCCCTGGCCGTCCGTGGTGTGGCCACGGACGAGGTGCTGGAGAGCTATCACGCCGAACGCCACCCGGTCGCGCAGGAAGTGGTCAACCGCACCGTCCGACACGCCCGCTCCGCTGGTCATGCCCGCTCCGGCCTCGGCAACAAGGGAGACGACCCCGAGACGACGCTGCGGCGCCAGGCCCAGCTGCTGGTCGCCTACCCGGACAGCCCGTTGATCCAGCCGAAGGGTGCGGACGGCACGCCCGTGGCCGGTCCCGCCACGGGCGACCGGGCACCGGACTGCCGCGGCCTGCTGAGCGACGTCGCCACCTACCCGTGGCGGCTTTTCGACCTGCTGCGCACCCCGCGGCACGTGCTGTTGCTGTTCGCGGGATCGGAGCACGCCTCGGGCGACAGCGCCGCACGGCTCGAAGCCTGCGCCGCCGAGGCGCACCGCGCCGCCCACGGCCTGCTCGACACCTACCTGATCACCGCCGCAGAGGTACCGCGGGACACCGGGCCGGTCTCCCTACGGCTGCCGCGTGTGTGCGACGCGGCGGGCGAGTTCCGCGACGCCTATGCGCCGCGCGACGGCGAGGCCCTCCTGATCCGCCCGGACGGCTACGTCTCCGGACGCTTCCACCCGGCCGTACCGGAACACCTGGCGGAACACCTGCGCCGCACCTTCGCCTGACCCGCGCTGCGCCCGGGGCAGGTCGCTGTGGCCGTCCACCGTCGGTGGACGGCCGGCAGCGTGCCCGTCACATCTCGACTCGCCGGTCCGTCAAGGAGACGGAGCCGCCGAACAGGCCGAGACGAGGAGCGCAACCATGACCAACACCCCTGACGCGGATGACGAGAAGCGTTTCGTCCTGCTGGAACCCGGTGCCGTCCGGCCGGGCCGCGTACCGCTGCCACCCGCCTTCGCCGTCAAGGCCGCCACGGCCGACACCGAGGGGCGGTTGTCGCTCCTCGAAGTGACCCTGGCGAAGGACATTCCGCGCCACGTCCACCGCCGGGCCGACGAGTGCGTCTACGTCCTCGAGGGCGTCCTCGCCATCGAGTTCGACGACCGCACCCACTCGGCGCCGCAAGGGACCTTCGCCTTGCTGCCCCGTGGCGTCCCGCACGCCCTGCGCCGCGCCTCCGACCCGCCCCCGCGCGTGCTGCAGATCTCCTCCCCGGGCGGCTGGGAGTGCTACGTCGAGGACCTGGTCGAGGCCGGCCCGAGCGTCCTCACCGGTGGGGAACTGGACCCCGAGAAGATCAACCCCATCGCTGCCCGACACCACATCCACTACGAGGAACGGCGCCCCTGAGGCCCCGCTCGTGCGACTCTTGCGGTCGCGCCGCAGGTCACGGCTGCCGGGGTGAGGTGTGGAGGGAGCTATGGTGTCCGGAGAGCAGGCTGTGGACGAGGAACGCTGGTCCAGGTGGCCGGGGATCCCGCGACAGCGACGCCGCAGCCGCCGGGCGGGCGTTGCGGCAGCTGCGGACGGATCTTCACCATCAAGGCAGCACGATCGCGGTGGCAGCGTTGGCGGTGCCTTTCCTGCTCCGGCTCGCGGCCGCCGGCTCTCCCGGGCTCCGCGCGGAAACCCTTCGCCTGGTCGCCGAGATCGGACGATGCCAGCACGATGGGGACGGAACACGCGAAGGCCTCCTCCAAGTCGCCGAGGACCCCTTGATGAGGGAGGGCACCACGGACTGCCCGGTGGACTGGACGATCCGGGCCGCGCGCGACGCCCTCACCGCCGACCTGCACCTCCTGTTCCCGCTTCTCCCCGACCCCGATCCCGATGTCCGCGCCGTGGCCGCCTTCGCCCTGGCGGCGGCGACCAGCGGGATTCCACGCGTTTCGTCAGCCCTGCGCGGCAGGCTGGCAGTGGAGGACGACCCGGTGGTCCAGGTGAGCTTGATCCTGGCGATCGCCCAACTCGCCCGGGAGCAAGGGGACGTACACGCTCCCGCGTGGGCCCGGGGCCTGTGGTCGGATCCCGGCCGAACGCCCGAGATCCGCATCGGCGCCGGGCTCGCCTGGCTCTGTCTGGTCGACGACCCCGTCCCTGACGAACTCCGCACCCTCCTGACCGACCTGAGCACCGGGCAACGCGGCGATCTGCTCCAGCGGGTGCCGTGGCTCCCACCGGTCGACACCACCAGCGGACTGCGCCGCTGCGTCCACGACATGCTCACGCCGGACATCCCCTGGCACAGCGGTTGACGGTTGACGGCCCTGCGCCCGGAGGGGCGCAGGACCGGGGCCTTCGGCTGAACGGGAGGGGGCAGCGCGCCGGCACACCCACGGCCAGGCCGGGTGCATCTCGATGTTCTCCATGCCAACCTCGGACGGCCGGACGGCCGGGCGACCGGGCGACCGGGCAGCCCAAACGGCCGACCGGGCCGGGCGACCGTCGAGCCCACCGGCGCGGGCGCCCCGGGGCCACCGATACCGTGCGCGCCCGCCCCTCGCGCGGCCGGCCGACTGGCATTGGGGTCGCCGAGTCGCGCCAAGGGGTGGCTGGGCGGCATGTGGCGTTATGCGTCCGTGGCTCGGGGCACACCTGGTTGCATCCCGCGGCTCCGCTCATCGGGCGGCGTCGCATCGCCGAGGTAAGGAGTGTCGTAGTGACGACGGCCCGCGAGATCATGACCGAAGGCGCCGAGTGTGTCGGTGCCGAGGAGACGGTGCTGGAAGCGGCGAAGAAGATGACACGGCTGGGAGTCGGTGCGTTGCCCATCTGCGGCACGGACGACAAGCTCAAAGGGATGCTCACCGACCGCGACATCGTGGTCAAGGTCCTGGGCGTGGGCAAGGACCCCGGTCAGATCAAGGCCGGTGACCTCGCGCAGGGTGAAGCGGTCACGATCGGAGCCGATGACGACGCCGAGGAAATCCTCCGCACGATGACCTCGCACCAGGTGCGCAGGCTGCCCGTGATCGACGGGCACCGCCTGGTGGGCATCGTCGCCCAGGCCGACGTCGCCCGCGCCCTGCCCGACCCCAAGGTCGGCGATCTCCTCCAGGCCCTGTCCACCGACTGACAGCCGGCAGCAGCACGCCGGTCTGTCGTCCCGGGGCGCCGGCCCCACCGGCCTGCGCCCCACCGCGGGCACGGACGCACGCCGGTGCCCCTCTGAGGGCAGGAGGACGCAGCATGAGGGAGTCCCGTGCGGAGTCGGGCAGCCGGCGCCGTGACTCCCCCCGGACGGTTCCCCGAGGGAGCGGGTCGGCGGTCGAGGAGCCCGTCGGGACGGCCGCCCGTCCTCCGGGGAACCGGGGGTTTCGCCGGGGTCGGAAACGAGGTGGTGTGGTCGGCGCCGGGATGGGCACACGCGGATCCGGCGCCGACGGCAGGTGCCCCGTCCTCGTGGAGGCCTTCTGTGACGTCCGGCATGACCTTTTTGATACACGCCCGCGTGGCCACGGCCGGCGGGGCGCCACTGCTGGTGCAGCTCTCCTACACCGCGTCGGACCCGGTCGCGGTACGGGCGGTGATCCTCCACGCCGGTGAGCCGCTCGCCTGCTGGTACTTCGAGCGGCAGATGCTGGCCGACGGACTACACCGGCCGGTGGGGGAGGGGGCCGTGCGCTTCCGGCCCGTGAGCAGTGGGCCGAAGCGAGACCTCCGCATCGAGTTGCGCGGAGCAGATCGGGCCGGTCAGGACCGGGCGGTGCTGCTCGCGAATGCCGACGGCGTCGCCGCCTTCCTGAACCGGACGTACGCGGCGGTCCCCGCCGACAGCGAGAGCGCACACCTCGATGATCAACTGGACGCGCTGCTCAGCCGTTGACCCGCCGCCCTCCTCCTCGGTGACCGAGGCCGGCCGAGACAGGCTGATCGGCCATCCGTGGTTTCGGTAAGTTGACGGATCGCGGGACCGATGAGTTTCTCCGTGATCAGCAGTCAGTGACCATGGCTTTGGCGCAATGCCCACGCAGGAGCGGACGAAGCGTGCACGGTCGAAGTTGCGGCACCTGGACGCGAGAGACCGAGGAACCCTCAGATGCGCACCCTGACCAGCACCGCGTTCATCTCACGATCCTGCGCCCGCTCGAGGAGGTCGCCGCGCTCAAGGAGACCGAAGGCGGCCCGATCATCCTCCACGGCAGCGCCTCGCTGAACCAGGCCCTCTCGGACGCCGGCCTGATCGACCACTACCACCTCATCGTGTACCCGCTCCTGCTCGGCGCCGGCAAGCGCCTCTTCAGCGCCACGGACAAGGACACCCAGAAGCTCAAGCTCGTCGAGCACGAGGCCTACCCCAACGGCCTGCAGAAGAATGTCTTCGACGTCATCCACTGACACGTCACGGCACCCGCACCCGCCCTGCCGTCGCATCCCCGGACGCGTACCGAGGCTCGACCGGCTCACCACGGAATCAGTCCTGCCCTCGCACTCTCCGGGTAGCGGCTGGTCAGCCGGATGCGTCGCAGATCCCGCAAGACCTGGACGGCCCGCATGCCCATCCATGCGTGCCCGAGTAGGTCGGGACTGCCATTACCTGAGTGGTAATCGCATGGTCGGGCGTGACGCGGCAGAGTGGAGCCATCGGACGTCGGGCCGGCCTCCTCCGGCCCGTCGACCGAGCCAACTCGCCTGACCTACAGGCGACTTCGACCGACAGGGAGTTCTGTCATGCCGATGCACGCTGCCGCCGTATCCCGTTACTTCGAGGCGTGGAACGCCACCGACGCCGACGGCCTCGCCAAAGCGGTCGCCGCAGCCTGGTCCGAGGAAGGCACCTACACCGACCCGCTGGCCGACGTGCGTGGTCACGAGGCGATCGCGGCGGTCATCCGGGCCGCGCACGAGCAGTTCCCGGGCTTCGAGTTCAAGCTGACCGGCGAGGTGGACGGCAACCATCACATCGCCCGCTTCAGCTGGGAGCTGGTCTCCACGGCCGACGGTTCCGCTCCGGTCGCCGGCTCGGATGCGATCACCCTGGCCGAGGACGGCCGGATCACCTCGGTCCTCGGCTTCCTCGACCGGATCCCCGCCGCCTGACGCTCCGCCCGACGGCCGCTGGTACCCCGCCTGGCGCGTACACCTGCTCCGCTGATTCGAGCCTTCCGGACGGGGTCCTCGTCCGGAAGGTCACCGCACTTCGATCCTGGCCTTCCAGGGCACGACCACCAAGGGACAGACCCGGTCTTGGTCGGCGCGACAGCGGGGTACGGCCGTGACGGTTGCGGTACCACCACCTTCCGCATGGAAGACGGCTGCGGCGGCCCCGCTCGGTGTCGTACTGCCGGAGGTACGCCGGAGAACAGCGGGGTCGCTGGAGGTGGGAGTGCCCCACGTGTAGGTGAGACCGTTTGCCCGGTGGGCGGTGAGCCGGACTTCGACGTCGTCTCCAGGGCTCGCGGTCACGGTCCGGCCGGCGTCCGCGTTGGTGAGCACCGTGCGGTGGGCGGACGGGGCTCGGTCGGGTGCCTGACCGTGGGCAGTCGTCGGTGCCGCAGCAGCGGTGACGGTCACCAGGGCCACGGCCATGCCCCGAGAAGCGGTGGACCACTTCGTTCCCACCATGGATCCTCTCTTCGGTTCCGCCGAACCGGATGTCATCCCGGCCGGCAACAGCGGGGCCATCCTTCCAGGTGGCTCGCCCTGCTACCGAAGGGCCGCGTCCAAAACCACCCGGGTGGCGGAGCCTGCCGGGCAGCGGCTGGAGCCTTCTACGTCTTGCGGGGAGTCGACGACCACGGTCACGCAGGCGACCGCCTACACCCTGCGGGATCTCGCCGCCGACGCGGCGGACCTTGCCGGGGCGCTCGGCGGGCGGCCTGCGCACCTCGCGGGGATCGGCGTGGGCGGGATGGTCGCCCAGCTCGCCGTACTCGACCATCCGGGCGCGTTCTCGGCGTTCACCCTGGTCGGCGCCCGCGCGGTTGCCCCCGGACCGCCCGACGACGACTTCCGTGGTGGCCCCTCTGACCAACGTCACGCGCGAGCGGCCGTCCCCCTACCGATCCGGCCGTTCTCGCGTTCGACTCACGGCCACAGCGGTCCCGGTCAGGCGGGTGCAGTCGAGGTTCCCTGCTTGATGTGGTCGAGGAAGTCGAGCACGCGGTGGGTGACCTGGGTTGCAGCGTGCTCGTCGTGCGACGCCAGGCTGCTGTCGGTGAACAGATGTCTGTCTCCGGAGTACAGGAACAACTCGGCACCGGCCACCGTCTCGACGAGCGCGCGGGCCGCGTCCACATCCCCCTCACCGGAGAAGAACGGGTCTGCGTCCATGCCGTGCACCTGGACCGGGACGTCCTGGGGCCAGGCGCCACCGAACTCCGAGACAGGGACGCATGCCTCCAGCAACAGCGCGCCCTTCGCGCCGGGGCGGGTCTGAGCCAGCTTCTGCGCCGGCAGGACGCCGAGCGAGATCCCGAGGTAGACGAGCTCCGCAGGCAGCTCCCCGGCGGCAGCGGCTCCGCGCGCGAGGACCGTATCGAAACCGACCCTCGCGGTGTAAGCGATGCCCTCTTCGAGGCTGTCGAATACCTGCCCCTCGAACAGGTCCGGGGCATGGACAGTGTGGCCGTACCGTCGCAGCCGCTCGGCGAACCGGTCTACGCCGCCGGTGAGTCCGTGCCCGTGATGGAAAAGCAGCACCTCAGCCATGTCGCTCCCCTCCTCCTGCGTTGCCGGGGCGGCGCCGCAGCACGAGTGTCACCGGCAGCACTGACAACCGCGCCGGGGCCACGTCCGTCCTCGACGGCCTCGAAGAGCGGTGGACCGTGCCCGACGGCGAGGGGCGCGGTGCGTGCACGGCACTTCGACCGGGTGGGCCGGGCCGGTGACCGGGCGTCAGGTCGGCGGCCCGTGTTGACCGGTGGCTTCGAGAGCCGTGGCCGCGTAGAGGGCCGCTCCGGTGGCCAGGGCGTTCTCGTCGAAGACGACCCGGTTGGAGTGGATGTCCGGTGTTTCCCCGGCTGGGAGGCCGGGTGGGCGGGCGCCCAGGAACGCCATCGCGCCCGGCACCTGCTGCAAGACGTAGGAGAAGTCCTCGGCACCCATCAGGGGCTGGGCGAGGTGGTGGACGCGGTCGGGGCCCAGGAGCGCGCTTGCGGTGGCGTGGAGGAGCCGGGTGCGGGCGGGATCGTTGATGACGGGTGGGTAGCCGTCGGTGAGGGTGACTTCGGCCGTGGCCGCGTGGGCGGCGGCGACGTGGTGGGCGACGCGGGTGATGCCTTCGTGCACCAGCCGACGGGTGGCCGGGGAGAGGCTGCGCACGGTGCCGTGGATCTCGGCGCAGGCGGGGATCACGTTGGTCGTGGTGCCGGCATGGAGGGAGGCGACGGTGACGACCGCCGGGTCGAAGACGTCGATCGTGCGGGTGACCATCGCCTGGATCGCTTGGACGATCTCACACGCGACAGGGACCGGATCGAGTGCCAGGTGCGGGGCGGAGGCGTGACCGCCACGCCCGCGGACGGTGATATGGAGCAGGTCGGACGCGGCGAAGGTCGGTCCGGGCCGCAGGTGGATCGTGCCGCTGTCGAAGCGGGTGGTGATGTGCAGGGCGAACGCCGATTCCACCCTGCCACCGGCGAGCTCCAGGACCCCCTCGTCGATCATGTGCCTTGCACCGCCGCCGGATTCCTCCGCCGGCTGGAACATGAACACCACCCGACCGGCCAGCGTCGAACGCCGGGCGGCGACCAGGCGGGCGGCCGTGACGAGCATCGCCGTGTGGGCGTCGTGTCCGCAGGCGTGCATGGCGCCCGGCACCTGTGAGGCGAACCCCAGGCCGGTCTCCTCCTGCAAGGGCAGGGCGTCCATGTCGGCCCGCAGCAGCACCGTCCGGCCGGGCGAGGCGCCTTCGAGGGTGGCCGTGACGGATGTGAGGCGCGACCCCGTGGCGATCTCCAGACCCAGGTCCGCCAAGGCGTCCAGCACGGCCCCTTGGGTGCGGGGCAGATCCAGGCCCAGTTCGGGGAAGCGGTGCAGGCTCCGGCGCAGCGCCACGGTCTCGGGCAGCAGGGTGTGCGCCTCGGTGAGCAACCCTGCCCACGCCCTCCGGGGCGCGGCGGCGCCCTCTCCTGACGCGCTCACCCAGCGGCCTCCCTCAGCCTCGACCTCGGACAGGGGAGAGCCAACCGTGTCCGGCCCGGTGAAGGCCGGTGACCAGCAGGGCTACGCGCACGACGTCTCCTCCAGCTGCGGGGCATTCGGTGTCGAGTGTCTTGACTGCCCGGTGCCGGCCACTGCCACTCCGCACTTCACCCACAAGGCACATCAGCCGCGGCGAACGGAGGGGGCGGTCTCGTGGACAGGCCGGTCGCGTTGCCGGACCCGGCCGAAGTGGGCCCCCACCCGAATGGTGGCAGTGGGCAGGACGCGGCCTCGGTGTCGTCCGACGCGCGGATGCGGACTGCACCCACGCAGATCGCGGAGGCACCGGTGACCGCGGCACGCCGCTTTCCGCACCGCGGGGCGAGGCCACGCGGCGCGGGCGCCGTCTGGGGTAAGGCGGATCGTTTCACTGCCACCCGTAAGCATGAGGCAGGGCTGTGAGGGTGCTCAGCGGGCATTGATGGCCAGGCAACGTTCCTCATCAGCAGAAAGACTCGTCGATGCGTCTTCGTTCCGCCTTCACTGCCGTTCTCGGTGCCGGGCTGCTTCTCGTTGCCGTCCCGGCTTCCGCCTCTGCCGCTTCGGGGCAGTTCCGCTACGACTACGTCACCGTCGAGGGCAATGAGGCGTCAGGCTTCCTCAACGCCCCGCCCAGCGACCGGTGCCTGAACCTTCCCGGTGTGGGTGAGGAGAATCCCGAGCCCGCTCATTCGCCGAAGAACCGTACGGACAGCTGGGCGAGGGTCTTCGCGGACCCGAACTGCGAGGGGCCTTCCTTCGATCTCCGCCCCTACGCGGGCGGCGGTTCCGACCGGCTGAAGGTACGTTCGGTCGTCTTCGGCTGACTGCCCCGCGGGAACCCCTGCGGCCGATAGGCGGTGTCGTCGTGTCCGTCGGCACACCAGATGGACTGTGGGCGAACCGCCCTCGGCATTGACCGGGTGCTCGACTGCTCCTGTGGCATCGGCGCAAGCCATCGGCCTCGCGCTGCGCGGCCATCGGCTCATCGGCTCACCGGGTCGTGGGCGTCGCGGAGCGCGGGAAGCCGGCTGCCCCACCACCGACATCGCGCACACCGTGACCAGCGGTCTGGTGCACCTCACCGTGTTCGCCTCCATGACCGCCCCCGCAGTCCACGCCCGTTCAAGCGGCCCGGTCTTGCGCACGCCCTGTTCCACCCGGCCGCTCCCGATCACCGCGTACTCCGCATGAGTGGTGGGCGGCACCCTGCGCGGTGCGGCTGTCGTTGCACCGGACGATGCACACCGTTGAAGATCTTCGCAATCAGACCGGCCGTGCGCCGGTACTCGTCGTCGGTGCCGGCTCGAGCGGGCTGGCCACCGCCGCCATGCTCGGCAAGGCCGGCCTTCCCGCCGTGGTCCTGGACGGCGCCGACCGCGTGGGCTCGAGTTGGAGCGAGCGGTACGACCACCTGGAGCTGCACACCACCCGCAGGTTTTCCGCGCTGCCCGGTCTTCCCGTTCCCCGGCAGGCCGGCTGCTGGGTCGGCCGTGACGACTGGGTGCGGTACCTGCGGGACTACGCCGATCACCACCGGCTCGACATCCGTACCGCCACTGTCGTCCGCCGTATCGAACCCGCCCCGCCGGCCGTGTCGGGTCGCGGTGCGCTGTGGCAGGTGTCCACTGCCGGGGGTCCTCGGCTGGCCGCGTCCGCGGTGATCGTGGCCACCGGTCGCAACCGCGTGCCGCGGATGCCCGACTGGCCTGGTCGCACTTCGTTCACCGGAGCTCTGCTGCACGCCGCCCAGTACCGACACCCCGGGCCCTACCGCGGGCGGGCGGTGCTGGTGGTCGGCGCCGGCAACAGTGCCGCCGAGATCGCGGTGGCCCTCAGCAACGCCGGTGCCGGACCGGTGTGGATGGCGGTGCGGACGCCGCCGCACATCGTGCCGCGCTCCAGCAACCATCTCCAGGCATTCGCCGGCGTGACCCAGCACATGCCCCGCGCATGGGGCGACTGCGCCACCGCGGTGATGCAGCGCCTGACACTGCCGGACCTGACCCCTTTCGGGCTCCCGCGCCCAACGGTCGGCATGTATACGCGCGCGGCCCGTGAAGAAGTCAACCCCGTGCTCGACCACGGCCTGGTCGACGCCATCCGATCCGGGGGTGTGCGCGTGACCGCCGCGGTGACGGGTTTCGACGGCCCCCGCGTACTGCTCGCCGACGACACCAGCCTGACTCCGGAGGTGGTCATCGCCGCCACCGGCTACCGCACCAACCTGCCCGAGTTGCTCGGACCGTCACCGGTCCTTGACGCCGCCGGTCTGCCGCTGGTGCGCGGCGAGCGCACCCACTCCAGCGCCCCGCACCTGTACTTCGCGGGCTTCGGCAATCCGCTCACCGGGGCACTGCACCACCAAGGCGTCGAAGCCCGCCGTATCGCCCGAACCCTGAGCCGCACCGCCCGAGCCCTGAGCCGCACCGCCCCGTCCGGGCGCGACGCAGCCACCGGCGACGGGGTGATGATCCCCCGCCAGGCATCCCGTACGCGCAGCATCTTCGCCCGCAACAGATGAGGAAGCAGGCAACACCGTACGGTCGTACCCCGCGCAGAAGGCGTCCCGGGCGGGGTGCGACCCGGAGCAGGACCCCAGGCCGTCAGCCGTCAGCCGGCAGTCGTCAGCCGTCCCCCGTCACGGCACCCGGCAGCCCTGAACGGTTCAGGTACGGGGAGTCCGGGCGTGTGCGACCCGGGTCAGCCGATGGAAGGCGGCCAGGGCGACGACGGCGGCGGCGGTGAACCACAGGCACTGGACGGCCACCGCGGGCACCGCAGACCGCGTCGTGAACGCGGCGGTCGTCGCGGCCTGGACCGCCCCGTAGCTGGGCAGCAGGATCATCAGCGGGCTGTCGGCGATCGCGCTGGCGACCGGGGTCTGCAAGGAGACGTCGACCAGGCTGATCATGACAACGGCGAACATGCCCGTGACCTCACGACGCAACACGGTTCCGAGGACGACACCCATCGCGCCGTAGGTCATCGCGCCCGCGAACAGTGCCCCCGCCACCCACACCGGCCTGGCCGGTGCGATGAACACGCAGAGCGAGGCAGTGGCGTACGCGGCGGCGAGAGCGCAGGCCAGCGACAGGGAAGCGAGTTTGCCGAGAACGAGGCGGAAGCGGGAATAGCCGGCGAGCGCGAGACGGTGGTCGAAGGCGTGGCTGGCGAAGGTGGCGGCGAAGGTCAGGAAGCCGATGATGAGGACCACGGCGTTGAGCGCGCCGGTCAGTTGCATCAACCGGTTTCCGGCCACCACCACGCTCACGTCGTCGGCGCGCAGCAGGAACGACACCGGCGTGGTGTGGGTGTCCAAGTAGATGGTCGTCGTCCACCCCGGGATGAACGTCGCCGCCAGCAGGATCGCGAACCGGTTGCGGCCGTATTCGATCAACGTGTAGCGAGCCGTCGTCGCGGCCTGGCCCACAGCGCTCACCGAGCCACCACCGATCCCTCCCTCTCCAGCACCCCGTCGCTCAGACGCCACAACACGTCGAGGTGGTCGCAGTCGTAGGCGAGGTGGGAGACGATCAGGACACGCCGGCCCTCGTCGCGCAGCCGGGCGGCCAAGGCCCAGAACTGCTGGTAGGTCTGCCAGTCGAACCCCTGGTACGGCTCGTCCAAGAGCAGCACCGCAGGATCGTGCATTACCGCCAGCGTGAGGTTCAGCTTCTGCCGTGTCCCGCCGCTCAGCCGGTCGGCCGGCACCCCCGCGTACCCGGCGAGTCCGAGTTCCTCCATCACCTCCCAGGCCCGCTGCGCGGTGGGCAGCCGGTAGGCGCTCTGGAAGTACCGGACGTGCTGGGCGACGGTCAAGGCGTCGTTGAGCACGACGTGCTGCGGGCAGTACCCCAGCTTCCCGCCGGGCTCGACCGAACCCCGGTCGGGCCGCAGTTGACCGGCCAGGATCTTCAGCAGCGTGGACTTGCCCGCACCGTTCTCCCCGACGATCCCCGCCAGCGTGCCCGGCCCCAGCCGAAGGTCCACGCCCCGCAGCACCCGGCGGCTTCGGTAGGCATGGTGCACGTCGTGTACGCGCACGGTGGACTCCTTACCCCGGGACCGGGCCGAGCGCCCCGCCGCAGCGCTTAACGACCCTGCCGGGCAAGCGTTTCGCCGCCGCGGACACCGAAATTCGGACTCCTTCGCCCGCGGGGGCAGGTGCGGCCACACCGGCTGTGCGCACATCGATCTGTCCGCTCAGCGGACTGCGAACGCCGATTTCAGGACTCGATTCGGCCGATTCATGACGCGCTCCTGACAAAGATCGAGATCGCTGGCAATCTCTCCCCATCCCCAGCACGAACAGCTCCGCACGCTCTGCCCCGGTCGGCCACTTTCCAGCCACCCGGTAACCCCCCACACGCAGAAGGAGTCCGCGTGAAGTCCACGCACCGTCGTCACGCCACCACCACGGCCACCCTGCTCACCGCAGCCGCCCTGCTCACCGTTGGCGTGCAGGCGGGCAGCGCCAGCGCGCAGCCCGAAGGAACCGCGAACGCCGCCGGCCCCAAGGGCCAGCCGGTACGTAACCCGGGCGCGCTGCCCGCACAGCTGTCCCCGTCCCAGCGCGCCGAGCTCATAGCCAAGGCCCAGAGCACCGTGGCCGCCACGGCCAAGGAACTCGGCCTCGGCGCCCAGGAGAAGCTGCTCGTCCACGATGTGGTCAAGGACCAGGACGGTACCACCCACACCCGGTACGAGCGCACGTACGAGGGACTCCCGGTCCTCGGCGGCGACCTGGTCGTCAGCCGTACGGCGGCCAACACGACCAAGAGCGTGACCAAGGCGTCCGGCGCCCAGCTGCAGGGCCTCTCCACCTCCGCCCCGGCCGACGCTCCGACGGCCGCCTCCAAGCAGGCCCTCGACGCCGCGAAGGCCGTGGGCTCCAAGGCCGCGCAGGCCGACGTCGCGCCCCGCAAGGTCGTGTGGATGGCCAACGGCGTGCCGACCCTCGCCTACGAGACCGTCATCGGCGGGCTCCAGGACGATGGCACCCCCAACCAGCTCCACGTCATCACCGACGCCAACACGGGTGCGAAGCTCCACCAGTGGCAGGGCATCGAGACCGGTGTCGGCAACACCCACTACAGCGGCCAGGTCACCCTCGGCACCTCGCAGTCCGGTTCGAGCTTCACGCTCAACGACGCGGGCCGCGGCGGTCACAAGACGTACAACCTGAACCACGGTACGTCCGGTACGGGTTCGCTCTTCACCCAGTCCACCGACACCTGGGGCAACGGCGCCAACTCCAACGCCGCCACGGCGGGCGCCGACGCCGCCTACGGCGCCGGGGTCACCTGGGACTTCTACAAGAACGTCCTCGGCCGCTCCGGCATCCGCGGTGACGGCGTCGCCGCCTACTCCCGCGTCCACTACGGCAACGCGTACGTCAACGCCTTCTGGGACGACAGCTGCTTCTGCATGACGTACGGGGACGGGACGGCCAACAACGACCCGCTCACCTCGCTGGACGTCGCCGGTCACGAGATGACGCACGGCGTCACCGCCGCCACCGCCGGCCTCAACTACAGCGGTGAGTCGGGCGGCCTGAACGAGGCGACCTCCGACATCATGGGCACCTCGGTCGAGTTCTACGCCAACAACCCCAGCGCGCCCGGCAACTACCTCATCGGCGAGCAGATCAACATCAACGGCGACGGCACGCCGCTGCGCTACATGGACAAGCCGAGCAAGGACGGCGGGTCCGCGGACAGCTGGTACTCCGGCGTCGGCAACCTCGACGTCCACTACTCCTCGGGCCCGGCGAACCACTGGTTCTACCTGGCCTCCGAGGGCTCCGGCGCCAAGACGGTCAACGGCGTCAGCTACAACTCGCCGACCTCCGACGGCCTGCCCGTCACCGGCATCGGCCGGGACAAGGCCCAGCTCATCTGGTACAAGGCGCTCACCAGCAAGTTCAACTCCAGCACCGACTACAAGGGCGCCCGCGACGGCACGATCGCCGCGGCCACCGAGCTGTACGGAGCGGGCAGCGCCGAGGTCACCAACGTCACCAACGCCTGGGCCGCCGTCAACGTGGGCACCCGCTCGAACGGCGGTACCCCCACCCCGGGGAACGTCTTCGAGAGCACCACCCGCGTGGCCATCCCGGACTCCCCGGGCCCCGCCGTCACCTCGTCGGTGAACGTCACCGGGATCAGCGGCAACGCGCCGAGCACCCTCAAGGTCGGCGTGAAGATCACCCACACCTACATCGGTGACCTGCAGATCGACCTCGTGGCCCCCAACGGGACCTCGTACCGCCTGCAGAACTCCTCCTCGGACTCCACGGCGAACCTCGACAAGACGTTCACCGTCAACGCCTCGGCCGTGGCCGCCAACGGCACCTGGAAGCTGAAGGTCCAGGACAAGGGCGCCGCGGACGTCGGCACCATCACGGACTTCAAGCTCACCTTCTGAGCAGCCGACCGAGCATGACCTGACAGGTGCCCGGGGCCCCACGGCTCCGGGCACCTGCGTTCGTGGTGGCAGCGTGGGCCGCGTCGGGGTCGACGCCGCCGGGTCCGGTTCCGCACTGCCGTGCGCCGGGGCCACGGTTGCCGCTTTGCCTGTCGCCCGTGTGAGACACTCTGCGGCACCTGTATGTCATGGACCGGACATTCGTGCTCCCTCACGGGGTGCACAAGGAGAAGGGGCTACGACACCATGAACAGAACCGCCTCCAGGGGTCTGGGCCGGGCGAGCCTCGCGCTCGGTGCGGCCCTGGCGTCGACCGTGCTCTGCGCCACCGTGAGTGCGGCGGTGCCCGCGGGGGAGGGCGGAGTCACGGGCAAGGGTTCCGTCGCGCGTCCGGTCGGTGAAACCGCCTGCCCCGTCGTGTACTTCGACCTGGGCGAAACCCTCGTACATACCGCCGACGACGGCAGCATCACCTATCTGCCAGGAGCGGCCTCCTATCTGCGCGCCCTGCGCGAGCGCCACATCGCCATCGGCCTGATCACCAACGTCCCGCCCTCCTGGGGCGCAACCGACGCCGAGCGCGCCGCCAGGCTGAAGAAGGAAGTCGACGCCGCGTGGAAGGGCTCTGCGCCCTTCGCCTGGGAGGACTTCGGCGACCGGATATTCACCCCCCGCACGGAGGCGGAGCGCAAACCGGCTCCTGCTCTCTGGCAGCGCGCGAGGGCCGCGTCAGGGCGCTGCCGCCTCGTCTTCCAGGCGGAGACGGTAGAAGAGGTCCAGGTCGCCGCCTCGCTGGGCTACGTGCCGTACCAAGTCGCACAGCCCCACCGGCCCGAGTTCCTCCCGGTCGGCCTGATCCGGCTCCTCGGCCACCGCTCCTCCTGACCGGAGCCGAAGCATCACTGGTACTGGACCTTGCCGTGGTGGAGCAGTCGACGGGCAACGTCATCGGCGAGGCGGTCCTGAACGAGTGGGATCCGCGCAACGAAAGCTGCAGCTTCCGCATCGGCCTGGTGCCCGGCACCCACGGACACGGTCTGGGCACCGAGGCGATCCGGTCGATCGTCGGGTACGGCTTCGAGCGACTGGGGCTGCACCGCATCTCGCCGGAGGTCTACGCCTTCGATCCGCGGGCTCGTCGCGTCTACGAGAAGGTGGGGTTCGCCGCCGAGGGCGTGTTGCGCGATGCACTGTTCTGGGAGGGCGAGCGGGTGGACGCGGTGGTGATGTCGATCCTGGCGCCGGAGTGGTCCCAGCACCGTGGGTGGCCGGAATCAGCCGGCCCTACCTGTGACTCACGCGGGCGCTGAACGTATTTGATAGGTCGCAAAGGGTGACATTCTGCCTGCCTGCTGGTGACACGGCCCATAGGAGCCGCGTCACATACGAGCCGGGATAGTAGGTCTGGGGGCCTTGTTCCGCCGACGAGGGCCCGACGTGCACGGCCCTGACAGGACGGCGCCGCGGGCCGTGAAGCGCTCGGTATGAAAGTGCCTAGTAGGAGAGGTCGTTGCCAGGTCCGCCCAAGCCTGGCTAACTGGTTGATGTCGCCGGGCGGCACGGGTGCTCCACCCGCCGCCGACGAATCCCTCTCCCCCGCGTGAGTGGTTCACGCATGTCTTCGGCATGCCGCGACCGTCCTCGTCCCCTTCGGAAGGTTCGTCCGTGTCCAACGCAGTCATCCGTCGCATCGCCGTTTCCAAGAAGACCCTCGCCGGTGGCATCGTCGCGCTGGGAGTGGCCGGCTCGATGCTCGCCACGGTTCCCGCTCAGGCGGCCCCGACGAGCGCCAAGGCGATCGCGCACCAGATGATCAAGGACCCGGCGCAGTTCGCGGCCTTCGACAAGATCATTTCTCACGAGAGCGGCTGGGACCACACCGCCACGAACGCCTCTTCCGGCGCGTACGGCCTGGTCCAGGCCCTGCCCGCCTCGAAGATGGCCTCCGCCGGCTCCGACTGGAAGACGAACCCGGCCACCCAGATCAAGTGGGGCCTGGACTACATGAACTCCCGCTACGGCAGCCCGGTAGGCGCTTGGAACTTCTGGCAGGCCAACCACTGGTACTAAGCGACCGGCGGGTAGCGAACACACGAAGACGCTCGGCAGGGACCTCCCGGCCGGGCGTCTTCGTGTATGCGGCCGCCGAGCCCATGACGGCGCGGTGCAGCGTCCGGCCTGCGCGCGACGGTTGACCGGCTGTCGTTAGGGTGCGGGTATGACGATCTCCCTGGACTCGCACAGGCTGCTCTACGGATGCATGGGGGTGGGTGGTGAGTGGGACGACACGCCTTACGGCGCGGCGGACCTGTCGCGGGCCGAGGAGGCGGTGGAGGCCGCACTCGACAGCGGCATCACCCTTTTCGATCATGCCGACATCTACCGTCACGGAAAGGCCGAGGCCGTCTTCGGTGAGGTCCTCTCCCGCGCGACGGGCCTGAGGGAGAAGATCGTCATCCAGACCAAGTGCGGCATCCGCCTGGGAGACGGTGTCAGGCCGGGAATGTACGACCTCCGGGGAGAAACCATCGTCCGCAGGGTCGAGGGGAGCCTGGAGCGTCTGCGCACCGACGTGATCGACGTGCTGTTGCTGCACCGGCCCGACCCATTGGCCGATCCGGAGGACGTCGCCGCGGCGCTGACGTCTTTGCACCGTCAGGGGTTGGTACGCGGCTTCGGCGTGTCCAACATGGGAGCGGCGCAGGTCCAGGAGCTGCAGGGCTTCCTCGACGTCCCGTTGGTCGCCAACCAACTGGAGATGAGCCTGGCGCGCCGCGACTGGCTGGAAGCGGCGGTGCTGGTCAACACGACCGCCGCCACCGGCAATGGGTTCCCTCCCGGGACCCTGGAGTACTGCCGCAAGAACGGTGTGCAACTGCAGGCCTGGGGCGCGCTGGCACAGGGGCGTTACACAGGGCGGTCACAGACGCGGGAGGACGAACGGACTGCGCGACTGGTCGCAGCGCTCGCCGAGGCCAAGAACACCACTCCGGAGACCATCGTCTTGTGGTGGCTGCAGCGACACCCGGCCCGTATCGCCCCGGTCGTCGGCAGCGCGCACCCCGGCCGTATTCGTGCCTGCGCCGATGCCGCCGGGCGGACGCCGGAACTCACCCACGAGGAGTGGTACGACTTGTGGCTGACGGCGCGCGGCACCCCACTGCCCTGATGGGTGGCAGGGTGGCGGCTGCGTGCCGCGTTCGAGGCGTGCACGCACCGCGGACCACCCTCCTCACCGTAGGCCTCAGTTGTCGGCGCAGATCACGTCGTAGGGCCGACCGATGGCGATGGTCAGCCGCATGGGTTCGCTGGTGCCGGCCGGGCACTCGTTCTCGTCCTTGACGAGGCCGAGCACCTTGTACGTGTCCGAACCGCCTGTGGCGCAAGGGGTTTCCTGGGCCTGCGAGGTCACGCAGTCACCCTTGACCAGCTGACCGCCGCCCGCGCCCGCGTCCCCGGGGTGGTCGTCGGCCAGATTGCGGCCGCACACCGTGTTCGTGGGGATGCCGCCGCCCTTCTTGCCGCCGTAGGAGATGCTCACCTGGATCATCAGGTCGGTGCCGGCAGGGCACTGGATGGTGCCCGGGATGATGCTGGCGTCCTTGATGTCGATCGCCTTGAAGGTCGCGCCGGACGCGCCACAGCGTTGCGGCCGGTACCCGTCGGGCTTGTCGTCCGGGTCGGGTCCGCCGCAGTCACCGACCTTCCACGAACTGGACGTGTCCGACGACGATTCGGGGGAGCCCGGGTCCGTGGAACGCTTGGGAGAGGGGGACGCGGTAGCGGAGGCCGACGCCGAGGGCTTCTTGTCGTCGCCGAGCCACTTGGAGAGGCCGAAGATCCCGCCGAGGATCAGGGCCAGGACCAGGAAGCCGGCGAGGCCTCCGCCCGAGCGGCGTCTGGGCGGCGGCGGTGGCGACACCTCGTACGGGTTGGCCATGCGCTCCTCCTGTGAGGGTGGTGGGGCCGGGGGGACGCGCGGACAGTCACGCGTCATGAACACCTCATGATTTCACGGTCGGGGCCCTCTCCCGACCGGTGCCGGGGCACCCCCCCCGGCGGCCGCCACGCGCGCCCGAGCCCCGGCCACACCCGACTGGCTTAGGCCTGCTCCTTGTACACGGCTTCGATGTTGTTGCCGTCCGGGTCGTCGACGAACGCGCAGTAGGCGCGGTACTCGGGCCAAAGCCGGGGTTCGTACCGGGACGTGCCCCCAGCGGTCAGGGCGGCCTCGAAGAAGGCGTCAACCGAGGCGCGGTCTCGTGCGGTGAACGCGATGTGTGCACCTCGGGTCACCGTGGCGTCGCCCGCCGGGTACAGACCGAAGGACGGAGTGTCCAGCTCCTCTTCCCAGAACTCCGCTCCGCCGTCAGCCGCTTCCCCGATCACACCGAGAGGCTTGAGTGCGGCAGTGTAGAAGCGGGTGCTCGCCTCGAGGTCCGAGGCGATGAAGGTGACGTGGTGGATGAAGGGCCATCGTTGTGTCATGACCGCGCAGTCTACGAGTGCCAACGTCAGTTCCGGGTACCGGGCTTGCTGTAGCGCCGCGTACGGCGACCCTGGAGGCCGCAAGGGCTCATGCGCTGCATTTCGTCCGCACCCACCACCTGGCAGCGTGGTCGGTGGGGGCATCTCCTTGCTGCGCGGCGTGGGCCGGACGGCCCACGGCCGGCGACCGGCCGGGCGTGCGCCGCGATTGCGGGTCAAAGCCCGGGACCACGCCGCTTACGACGTTCCGCAGGAAGTCAGCGCGTCGCGCGCCAGCCCGCGCAGCCAGGCATGGGCGCTGTCGGTGTCGTAGCGCTGGTGCCATGACAGGCATATCGGTGCCGACGGCAGGTCGAGCGGCAGGGGGAGTACGACGAGGCCGAGGTCGGCGACCGCCGAGCGCGTGGTGGCTTCGGGAACGCTGATCACCAGATCGGAGTCGCGCGCGAACTCCAGCGCGGCCGCTTCCGTGGGCGCGGTCGCCACCACGTGGCGGCTGAGGCCGAGCCGGCCGAGGGCGTCGTCGATGGCGTTGCCGAGGTTCCCGCGTCGCGAGACGGTGACGTGCTCGGCTGCTGCGTACCGCTGCGCGGTGAGGCTCTTGGCGCGGGTGAGGGGGTGCCCCCGTCTCACGACGATGACGAGGCGGGTTGCGCCCACGTCCTCGGTACGTACGTCCGGTGCGGTCGGGCGGTTGGCGTTCGCCTCCAAGTCGACTTCACCGCGCCGCAACTCGTGGGTGTCGACGCTCGATTCCGCGAGGAAGCGCAAGCGCACGCCGGGCGCCTGCCGGCGCACGGACGCGAGCAGCGCGGGCCCGCTGAGGGCGACCAGGGAATCGTGCCAGCGAAGCGTGAAAGTGCGCTCCAAGGTCGCCAGATCGAGTTCACGGCTCGGCGCCAACACCCCTTGCACCTGGTGCAACAGCTCGTGCACCTGGGCCCGGACGGCGATCGCATACGGCGTCGGGGTCATCGTGCGGCCGGTGCGCACCAGGATCTGATCCCCCGTCGTACGCCGGATGCGGCCCAGACTCCGGCTCATTGCCGGGGCGGTGACATGCAGGCGTGCGGCCGCCCCGGCCACACTTCCCTCCTCCAGCAGCGCGTCGAGCGCGGTGAGCAGGTTCAAATCCAATTGCATGCCGGTAATCCTAGCCGTGCTTGACATGCAGTTGTGGTTAATGCCCGGGCTCCATACCGTTGAGGCAAGGCGAAGAGCACGACGCAAAAGCGCGGCTCGGCCTGGTTCCACCTCACCAACCCTTCCTCAGACAGGAGCACCACCATGTCCGAAACGCTGCACACCCCGGCCGTCACCACCTCCGACGCCGAGCTGCTCGCCCAAACCGAGATTGCGGTGCGTACGGCCGGCTCGGCGCTGCACGAGCGCTTCGGCGAGGTGATCCGCTACCAGACCCGCGAAGAGCTGATGCACGCCCTCGCCGCCAACGACGACACGGCCCTCGACATCCTGCGCCCCCGCCTCTCACAGCTGCGCCCGAACGCCGGCTGGGTGGAAGACGAACTCGACGGCGGGGCGCTGCCGTCCGGCGAATGGTGGGTCGTGGACCCGGCCGAAGGCAACGTCAACCACCTCCACGCCCTGCCCGAATGGGCGGTCACCGCCACCCTCGTCCGCGAGAACCAGCCGGTGCTCACCGTGGTCCACCTGCCCATGACCGGAGAGACCTACACCGCGCTCGCCGGAGCGGGAGCCCACCTCGACGGCCGGCCCCTACACGTCTCCCAGACCGCGAACCTGGACCTGAGCATCGTCGCCACCAGCCAGGCCCGGCCGGACGAAGACGAGGAAGTCGTGCGGCGCGTCGGCTCCTCGATCACCGCGATGCTCTTCGACGCACTCGTCGTCCGCACCGCCGTGCCCGCGACCCTGCACCTGGCGAACGTCGCCGCCGGGAGGACCGACGTCTTCTGGCAGTTCGCCGGGGCCCGCGCGGACCTGCTCCCCGGGGCTCTGCTCGTCCGGGAGGCCGGCGGACGGATCTCCGACGCCCAGGGCCGTCCCTGGACCCCGCAGAGCGACAGCTTCCTGGCCGCCGCACCCGGAGTGCACGGCGAAGCCGTATCGACGCTCTCCCGCTGACCCCGTACGAAGACCAGAAAGATCAAGAAGTTCAGAAAGATCAAGAGGAGCGCATACATGAACGAGATCGCAGTACTCGGCAATGGCCGCGTCGGCGGCAACCTGGCCGCCGCACTCACCCGAGCAGGGCATCACGTCACGGTGGCGGACAGCACCCGGGGCGCCGCCGCGGACGCCGCCCGCGCAGCCCGGATGGTCATCAACGCCACACCCGGCGCCGGCTCACTGGAACGCCTCGCCGCGCTGCGCGAGGAACTGCGGGGCAAGATCCTCGTCGACGTGTCCAACGCCACCACCGACGGCCCGGACGGACTGCCCGCCGACCTGCTCTACCCCGGCTCCAGCCTCGCCGAGCGGCTTCAGGAAGCGCTCCCGGATACCCGCGTCGTCAAGACGCTCAACACCATGCTCTTTCCGGTGATGACCGCGCCGGCCATGCTCACCCGTCCGCCGACCGCGTTCCTCTCCGGCGAGGACCCGCAGGCCAAGCAGACCGTCCACGACCTGCTCACCGACCTCGGCTGGCGAAAGGAATGGATCAGCGACCTCGGTGGCATCCGGACCGCCCGCGCCACGGAGGCCGCGATCCTCTTCGTGCCGCATGTGATCCGCTCCAGCGGCTTCGCGCCGTTCGCGCTCTCCATTGCCCGCTGACCGGTGGGTGCGGGCGACTGCCGGGGTTGCGGGGCGCGGCCGCCGTGGCGGCGACCCTGGGATGCGGGTACGCCGCCCCGGCGGTGCTGCCGGTCCTCGGGTCCGGTGCTCGCCCGGGCGGAGCGGACACCGGCGACCCGCTCTAGAAATTGATCATGTGGCCGGCGAGTCCGTGGACCGCCTCCTTGACCGCCTCGCCCAGCGTCGGGTGGGCGTGGACGTTGCGAGCGACCTCGTGGACGGTGAGGTCCCACTGCTGGGCCAGGGTCAGCTCGGGCAGGAGCTCGGTGACGTCCGGCCCGATGAGGTGGCCGCCGATCAGCTCGCCGTACTTGGCGTCGCTGATCAGTTTGACGAAGCCGGTGAAGTCGCCGAGGCCGTGCGCCTTGCCGTTGGCGGTGAAGGGGAACTTCGCCACCTTCACGTCATAGCCGAGGTCACGGGCCTGGGCCTCGGTGTAGCCGAAGCTGGCGATCTGCGGCTGGCAATACGTCGCGCGCGGGATCATCGCGAAGTCCAGCTCCATGGTCTCCGCGTCCGCGATGGTCTCGGCCGCGATCACGCCCATGGCCTCGGCGGCGTGCGCCAGCATCAGCTTGGCGGTGACGTCGCCGATGGCGAAGATGTGCGGCACGGAGGTGCGGCAGCGGGCGTCGACGTCGATCGCGCCGCGCTCGGTGACCCGGACGCCGGTGTTCTCCAAGCCGTAGCCCTCGACGTTCGGGGCGAAGCCGATGGCCTGGAGCACCTTGTCGGCTTCCAGCACCTGCTGCGAGCCGTCCTTGGCGGTGACGGTGACGCGGACCTGCGGACCGGACTCGTCGATGGCGTCGACGCGGGTGGAGGTGAGCACGTCGATACCGAGCTTGCGGTACTGCTTGGCCAGCTCGGCGGAGACCTCGGCGTCCTCCAGCGGGGCGACCCGGTCCAGGAACTCGACGATGGTGACCTTCACGCCGTAGTTGTGCAGCACGTACGCGAACTCGATGCCGATGGCGCCGGCGCCCGCGATGACGATGGACCGCGGGAGGTCCTCGGCGAGGATCTGCTCCTCGTAGCTCACCACGCGGGCGCTGCGCTTGGTGCCGGGCAGCAGCTTGGGGGTGGCTCCGGTGGCGATGATGCAGTGGTCGAAGCCGATCGTGCGGTTGTTGCCCTCGTAGTCCGCGACCTGGAGGGTGTGCGCGTCGAGGAAGGTGCCGCGGCCGTCGAACTCCGTGATCTTGTTCTTCTTCATCAGGTAGTGGACGCCCTTGACCCGGCCGTCCGCGACCCGGCGGCTGCGGCGGAAGGCCTCGCCGTAGTCGAAGCTGATGGGGCTGTCCGACGTGATGCCGAAGGTCTTCGCCTCACGGGTGACGATGTGCGCGAGCTCGGCGTTGCGCAGCAGCGCCTTGGTGGGGATGCAGCCGACGTTCAGGCAGACGCCGCCCCAGTACTTCTCCTCGACGACGGCGACCCGCTTGCCCAGCTGCGCGGCACGGATCGCGGCCACGTATCCGCCGGGGCCCGCACCGAGGACAACGACGTCGAAGCGCTCGTCCTGCTCGACCATGAGGACTTCCTTTTCGGTGTGCTGTGAAGTGGTGTCCCCCGGATTGTTTCTCCCCCGACTCCGCCTCGCCACGCCGATCGCCGATCTGCCTCCGGGAGGAGGTGTGATCTTCGTTGCCTTGCTCGCGGGCGCAACATCTGTGGTGCGCGGCACCCGGGGCGGGCGAAACATCGCCTGCTGCGGGGTGCGGGACGACGAATCCGTCTGCCGCCGCTCTCTTCCAGGCGTGCCTGGACGAGAGCCGACAGCCCGACCGGTACGACGCCCGGCCGGACGCCGCAGCGTCTCGGCAGACCTCATCGACACGACGGAGGCCGTGCCAGGGCGTGGGTGACGGCACCCGGCACCGCTGCGCCGCTGCGCACGGACCCGTCCTGCATCCCGGCGTGGCGCCACGCACCCCCCGGTACGATCCGGGGCCGCGGCCGTCCGGCCGTGAGCAGGGTCGCGGGCGCGACTTGGGCCCGGCGGCGGTCGTGAGTTCGGTGACGAGGTGGCCCGCGCCCCCGGAGGCTCCGTAGAAGCGCGCAGCCACTAAGTGCCGTGGAGCCCACGTCGGTTGCCGAAGCCCGATCGCCCGTTGGGCAAAGCCATATGCGGAGCGCGGACCCCCGCGCTTCCCTCCCCACACATCGCAGCGAGCTGTCTCAGCGCCTCGTCAGCGGTCCCCGCGTAGGCGAACGTCTGGGAGTCCACCGTCCACTCTTCCGAACCTACCGACATCGGTGCGGCCGACGTGCCACGTCGGCGGATGTGCCGGCAGCCGCGCACCGGCTCCAGAAGTTCGCCGCCTCGCCCGGTCCTCCGTCCCGCCGGCGCCCGGCGGTCTGCGTCACCGAGTGGGGCCGGTGGCCTGATCGGGGGAGGCGACCGCTGCGGACAGTGCTGCTTCGATGCCTTCCAAGGCCCGCAGGGTCTCCCTGCGTTCGTCCGGGCTCAGGCCGGTGGTTGCGAGGCTTTCCAGCCGGCCCCAGAGCTGTTCGACTTCCCGGCGCAGCGCGTGGCTCGCGGGAGTGGGCTCGATGAGGGACGCGCGCTTGTCGGTAGGGCTGGGGCGCCGACGCACGAAGCCCGCAGTCTCCAGGCGGCGGACCGTGCGGGTCATGGTGGCCGCGTCGGAGTCGAGGAGACGGACGAGATCGGCCTGACGCTGGGGCCCGAGCTCCCACAGCTGCATCATCACCAGTTCCTGACCGGGATGCAGGCCGACGCGGCGCAGCAGCTGGCCGGCGAGCATGCGGTGCAGTCGGGCGACACGGAAGATCGCGTGGCTGATCGGCCCACTGCCGGCGGAAGCCGGTACCGCCACCGTCGCGTCAGCGCCGTCGGCCGGATCCGGCCCCCCGTCGCGAACCGCGTCACTGCTCTGCACAACCCGCTCCCTGCACCACGCTGACTGGCCGGACAGGAAAAGGGTAGCGCAGCTACGTCCGGTGCACGGATCCGTCCGCTCCGCCCTGGTCACGTCAGGGGACTGTGGTCGCCATCACACGGGAAAGGGAATGGGAGAGCCTACTTACCTGTTTGGACAGGTATTGGATTGCTGTCCGAACAGCTATCGGCCCCAGCGCCTCAGTCCTCCACGAAGGAACCGTGAACCATGAAGACCGCATTCGAACCGTTCGACCTGGGCGGGATCCGTCTGGCCAACCGCATCGCGATGGCTCCGATGACCCGCAGCCGCGCCTATGGCGAAGGAGCTTCCCCCACCGCGTCGACGGCGACGTACTACGCCCAGCGCGCCGGAGCCGGCCTGATCATCACCGAGGGCGTGCAGCCGTCGATCGTGGGCCAGGGCTACCCCGACACCCCCGGCCTGCACTCGGCCCGGCAGGTGGCCGCGTGGCGCCAGGTCACCGACGCCGTGCACCGCGAGGGCGGAATCGTCTTCGCGCAGCTGATGCACACCGGCCGGATCGGCCACCCCAGCCTGCTGCCCGACGGCATGCTTCCGGTGGGCCCCTCTCCCATCGCGGCCAAGGGCCAGGTATTCACCCACCAGGGTCCCAAGGACATGGTGGTCCCCAAGGAGCTGACAGAGGCCGGGATCCACCAGACGATCGCCGACTTCGTCGACGCTGCGCGCAACGCGATCGCCGCCGGCTTCGACGGGGTGGAGATCCACGGAGCCAACGGTTACCTCATCCACCAGTTCCTCGCCCCCGGCACCAACCGGCGCACCGACGCCTGGGGCGGCAGCACCGAGGGCCGGATCCGTTTCGCCGTCGAGGTCGCTGCGGCCGTCGCCGACGCGATCGGCGCCCACCGCACCGGTATCCGCCTCTCACCCGGAAACCCCTACAACGACATCGCCGAGGATGACCTCGAGGAAACCTACGGGGCCCTCACCGGCCGCCTCGCGAGCCTCGGCCTTGCCTACCTGCACCTGATGGAGGGCCCGGACCGGGAGCTGACCCACCGCCTGCGCAAGGCCTGGCCCACCGCCTTCGTCCTCAACCCCTTCACGCACCCGGACCCCACCGGGCCCGACGCCCTCGCGCTGATCGAGGACGGCACCGCCGACCTCGTCTCCTTCGGCGCGATGTTCCTCGCCAACCCGGACCTGCCACGCCGCCTGCAGCAAGGCGGCCCGTACAACGCCCTGGACGCGGCCACCCTGTACGGCGGCGACGACCACGGATACACCGACTACCCCGCCCTGCCCGCCTGACGGGCGAACCTCCTGCGCTGCCATCCCGGCTCGCCCGTTGCATGCTCGCGCTGCGATTGCCAGTGGCTACGGGCGGTCCGAGACTGGTGATATGAGCACGGCCCCGGCTCTGGAAACCGGGCTGGTCGGCGCCAATGCTTTTCTGCCATCGCCACATCCAGTCGGCTCTTGCCGTTCGCCCACGAGACCCTCGCGGAGGGCCGTGGCCATGCTGCGTCCGGCCGCACCCGACCCGACCACTTCCGGGCGTCGATGCGTGCTCGCCCGTTGCTCCTCTTCCCAGGAGGTGTCCTATGAACAGGACCTCCCGACTCAACTGCGTCATCCCCCCGTACCTGCTCAAGAAGCTTCTGGACAGCGAAGACGGCGAGGTGCGCCAGGCTGCCTTGGCCACCATGCTGACCACCGCGCGCCTGCGGGGCGAACGAGCGGTCCGGGCGTCCCTCGCCGGCCCGGCCGCAACCGCGACCGGTAACGGTCGACGCACCGTCTTCGACTGTGACCAGGGGAGCTTCCTGGCATCCGCAGTCCTGGCCAGGTCCGAGGACGGACCGGTGTCCGCGGACGAGTCCGTGGACCGGGCGTTCGACGGGCTCGGCCTGACGCGCGATTTCTACAAGGAGGTGTTCCGGCGCGACTCGATCGACGGCCACGGTATGCGCCTGGACGGGTACGTCCACTTCAGTGTGAAGTTCAACAACGCATTCTGGGACGGGCGCCAGATGGTCTTCGGCGACGGGGACGGGAAGATGCTGGGAGACCTCACCAGATCCCTCGATGTGATCGGCCACGAGTTGACGCACGGAGTCACCGAGCACACTGCGGGACTGGCGTACCACAACCAGCCCGGGGCCCTGAACGAGTCGATGTCGGACGTCTTCGGTTCGCTGGTCAAGCAGTGGTCGCTGAAACAGTCGGCCGAGGAAGCGGACTGGCTGATCGGGGCCGACGTGTGGACCCCGGGGATCGATGCCGACGCCCTGCGCTCGATGAAGGCCCCGGGGCACGCGTACGACAACGCGCTGTTCGGGAAGGACCCCCAGCCGGACCGGATGAGCAAGTTCGTCCACCTGCCCGACACGGAGGAAGGGGATTCCGGCGGCGTGCACTTCAACTCCGGGATTCCGAACAAGGCGTTCTTCCTCGCCGCCATGGGCATCGGCGGGTTCGCCTGGGAACGCGCCGGGACCATCTGGTACGAATCGCTCAAAGCGTCCGGCGCCGAGACCCAGTTCCAGGATTTCGCGGACACCACCTTCCAGAAGGCAGGTGAACTCTTCGGAGCCGGCAGTGCCGAGCAGTCGGCTGTGCTGGCGGCATGGCAAGGAGTGGAAATCCCCATCAGGGGCGTGCCGACCGGAGTCGCCCGGGCGCGGAGCCTTGCGGTCAACGGGGAGGCCGGGATGGGGCGACACGACGGCCTCGGAGCCCTGAACAGGCAGGTGGGGGAGCTGAGTGCCGAGATGGCGAGGCTGGCCAAGGACGTGGCCGCACTGAAGCGCGCCGGCTGACCACCTCCACTCCGGAGCGGACTGCACACCCCGGGCGGTCGAAGCGGAATGCACTCCTGCCGCCGGGGGCACCAGCCGTGTGGTGTCGAGGCCCGTGTGGTGCCAAGGCCGGGAATCACGCCGAGCAGCCCACGTGGTGGGGCAGGGGAGCAGGTCCGGCCGGCACTCAGGTCGTGATGGGTTCGTCGTCGTACCTGCCGCCTATGCAGGTCCACAGTCCGGTGCCGGAGTCGTACACCACCTTTCCGTGGGCTGCCACGCACGCCGGTCCGGTGACAGCCGGTGCCGCAGCCTGAGCGACGGGAACCGCGGCCCCGAGAGCAGCCAGTACGAGGGCGCTGATGAATCCGAGAAGTCGAGTACGCATGGGGAACTCCTGCAAGGACGAGCACTTCAACACATCACACAGCAACACAACAACTCCAGACTCACCCTGTGTTGGGTCGAGCGCACCCTGGAGGGGTGATCAAGAGGCGCGCTCCGGGCGGCGTTCCCTGCGGACGAGCGGCAGGCTGGAGTTATGGAGAACACGCCTGAGGTGACCGTCGGCGGGAGTGACGGCCTCGGTTTGCGGAAGGTCCTCATCGACGGCAGGCCCGTCGGCAGCGTTCGGTCCCGCAGGGAGCTCCGAGGACTCCTGCGTCGTGCCGGTCTGCCGCCTGACCAGCCGGTCCGTTGGTTCGGTGCGGACGACACCGTCTGGCCGGACCGAGCGTGGCGGCGACGGGCGATCGGCTCCTTCATGGTTCTCGGGCTCCTGGTGACCGCGTACCCGCTCTTTCGGATCGGACTCTCGGACAGCGGTGACGCCCTGACCTACGGCGGGAGGATCGCTGGATTCACCGTCCTCGTTGCCGCCCTGATGGAGTTGGCTGCGGCCGCAGCCGCTGTCGACTACTGGCGGAGGAGACGATGGAGTTACTCGGGGGTGACGGTTCTGGCCGGAGTGGTCCTCTCCCTCGTCTGCAGCATCCTGTTCCTCTCCCTGCAGATAGGCGAGTGCTTCACCGGCTACACCCTGATCGGGATGGCCCTCGCGGCGTGGTCCTCGGTGGCGCTGTTCAGGCTCATCAGGTGCCGGGCGTGGCAGGGTCTTCACGTTCCGAGGAGAATCGCGATCGGGGTGATCGTCTCCACCCTCCTCGCCGTTACCAACCTTGCCTACACGCAGCTCTACGTTCCCTACGTGATGCCCCCGGTGCTACAGAGTGGGGCCGAGTTCAGGGACTCGGTCCTGGCGAGGGGAGGGAAGCGCATGTACGTGACGGTCCATCTGCACGTGAAGAACGCCGGCCAGGTCCCTGTTTACGTCCTCGACAGCATCTACTGGATCCACGGTGGTTCGGCCAGCAGTTTCTCCGACGGCAAGGCTGCGAGAGACGATCTGATCTACGACGGCGCGTTCGTCACACCGGTGGGGCGCGTGCTGAACCCGGGTGAAGAAGTCCTGCAGGATGCGGTGGTCGAGATCAACGATCCGCAGGCGCGCAATTACGAAGCGATCAAAGCGCAGACCGAGGTGTACGTGATCAGGAAGGACAGAATGACCATGCCCGCCGATTACGAGCGTTCCAAGGCGGTGGGCGCGAGGATCAGCAGGGAGGCCGGAGGAGGGGATCCCCCCAATGCCGAGTACAGGTATCGGTCTGACATCTCGAACAGTAGTGAAATCCTCAACTTGACCCGGCGTCGGCAACGCATCTCAGTGTGGAAGGTCAACTATGGGGAGTGGCCTGCCATCGTGGTGGACGTGTCACCGCCGGGTGATCGCATAGTCTTCGACCCCGTGAGCGTCTACAAGAACCAAAAGGTCATCGACCGGTACGGCCTCACGCGGGTCCGCGGTTCCATGGCGCAGATGCCCTACCGTGAGCTCCTCGACAAGGCCCGCTCCGACTAGGACCGGCGGCGATGGCCGCAATCGGTCCTTCGCGCCCCAGACGTACCCGCCGAGGTCTGGGTCAGCGGTTTCGCGGTCGAGGAGACGGTCGTCCAAGGAGGCCCGCCAGACGTCCGCGGAAGGGAACGTCTTGCAGCGGGCCTCGACGCAGTACCGGAAGAGGTACCGCAGGTAGAGATCGTGGGGGAGCCGGATGGTGGGGGCGCGGTCAATCCGAGGCTTGTACCGGGCTGATCTCGAAGGCCCCGCACAGCCGCAGGTGGGAGGGGATCTGGACGGCCTGGAAGCTGTTCGGCGGGTAGACCTTGACGTAGGTCGACACCGGGCGGCAGCTCGGCACCACGCTCCGGCTGTTCGTGCGGAAGACCGCAGTCACGGTCTGGCCGGGGGACACGGACACCGTGTTCACCGGCTCGCCGGTGCGGATCGCCGAGGTGCCGATCTGCCGGTGCTGGACGTCGATGACGCTGACTCCGGGGTATCCGCGCAACGCGCAGGTGTGGGTTGAGGTATTGGTGAACAGGATCGGGTAGTAGAGGGATCCTGCGGCGCCTTCCGGCTCGCCGACCGTCAGGTGCAGGTCGGCCACGTGGCAGGTGGGGGCACTTGGCAGGGCCGTTGCCTGGGTGGCGCCGACGGAGACGCCGGCGGTTGCCAGGAGGGCTGCGGCAGCGATGGTCGTTGCCCGGTTCACGACGTTGCTCATGACGCCAACTCCTCTGTCATGACGAGGGTATTACTGGCATTCGGCGCACACGAATGGGGCTGTGCCGGCGCTTTCGCGGTTGCCCGGTCGAGCGGTGCACTCCGCGGCGGGCACTGCACGCCTGATGGCGCCATTCTACCGGCGCGGGGTCCTCGCGGCTTCTCGGCGGCGGGAGCACGGAAAGGGCGCGCGCCACACGGCCCGGCAGCTCCTCCCGCCTCCTGTGCACCAGTTGCCGGCGGTGGAGGTCTCCTTCACACCCGGGTGCGGCCCAGGACCGGAACGTCGGCCCGGCAGGCGGTCTGCGCCTGTCCGACTTAACTTGGAACCGTGGTCTCACGGTGAGTGCGGGCAGCACAGCGGGCGGCAGACGGTATGCGCCGCCGGCGTCAAAGGCCATCGGCTCCACTGCCCAGCGATGCCGTACCAACCTCTCCTGAAGTCGGCCCGAACGCGCCGCCGAGCAGGAGTTCCCATTTTCCTTCGGAGCGCATCATGAGTGCTTTGAGATGGCGTAGCACACTAACGGTACTTACCTCAGCTGTCTTCGTTTCCGGCATGGTCGCCGCACCGAGCGTCGTCGCTGCCGGGCCGCGGGCACCGCAGAGTACGACCGTCCACGTCCTCGGCGGCGCCTCCGGGCAGTCGCCGGACCTGAAGAAGGGGTGTTTCTTCCGCGACGGTACGGCGCCGAACGGAGGAAGTGACATCGGAGGTACGCCTCCCCGCTTCCAGTACGGCAACAGCCCCTACCTGGGCGCGCAATTCGACTCGTGCGGCGACGTCGTCAGGGTCTACTTCGGCGGATACAACTCCACCCACTACAACATCCGCTATGTATCGCCCACCTCTGGACGCTGGGTACAGACAGAGCTCACCGGAGGCCCCCGGAGAGTGTGGACCATCACCGCCGAGGCGGGTGACTACAACTTCGTCGTCCAGGCGTGCAACCGCGGCGGCGCTCTGAGCCACTCTTCCTGCACCCGTTGGTCCCCGCAGATCTACCTGAACGCCCGCCCGTGGTGACGGATTCGAACCGGTTGAAGGAGCAGTCATGGGCACGCTTCCACGTTCGGCCTCCCACTGGCCGCGACGCTTCGTGCTGAGCGCGACAGCACTGGCCGCGATCGGCCTCGCCGCCTCGCCGGCCGGCGCAACTCCCCCCGACGCAGCCACCCCGGCCGCGTCAACCCGAGCCGCTCTGCACAAGGCGCCGGGGAACCTCTATTTGTTCCAGTACACCTACCGGGGGCACCTCAAGATCGGCGGAGGTAACTTCACCCTCGGCGGCAAGGTCTATATAGCCGTCAAGTACAACTTCGGGCAGGTCAGGTACCAAGACAACGTGATCGCGAAGACGAATTCGGGCATCCCCGGCGGAGCCGTCTACCTGGAGACGAACATCTCCGCTCCCTGCGCCCCCGGCAACAACGGCTACGCCCAGGCGTACGACTACAACACCAGGACCTGGTCGCCGAAGCTACCGGTGGCGATCTGTGTGCGGTTCGACTGAACCACCGGTGCGCAGCGCGCAAAATACCGCCCTCGTCGGCCGACCAGATCGCTTTGGCCGGCCGGCGAGGGCGCCGTCGTTCTGCCGGGCCGGTGTTCAGAAGGTGATGGTCCGTCCCTCGGGTTCCGCCTGTCGCGCGGTGTAGGCGACGCCGTGGACTTTGATGCCGTCCGGGTTGAGGAGGGTGATCGTGCCGCCCTGGTCGCCGAGGCGGAAGCCGTTGCCGCTCGCGACGGTGAGGGTGGTGCCGGGTTCGAGAGTGCCCGCCGGCAGCGGGAGGGGCTGCCGGTTGCGGTCGGTGAGCTGCCAGCCGCGCAGGTCGACCGGGGCCGGTGAGGTGTTGAGCACGGTGACGGCTTCCGGTGCGGAGCCGGATGGGTTGACGAGTGCGGCCATGATCCGCAGGGGTTCGTCGCGGTCGCTGGAGCGGGGCGGTGCGGTGTCGATGGAATGCCCGGTGTTGTCGTCGGTGTGCCAGGACTGGGACTGGAAAGCGAGGAAGATGCCGACCCAGCGGTTTTCGGCGGGGAGGTGCACGAGCATGGCGCCGTCCTGCCGGACGCCGTCGTCGGAGCGGAAGCGCCCGCTGTTGCCCTGGTTCATGTGGATGTCGTGTACGCCGTTGCCGGGCCGGAAACCGAACACCTTGTCGGGGATGTTGGCCTCGGGGCCGAACCGTTGCCCGAAGACGTAGAGGGTGGCGGTGGGGTCGGCGATGGCACGCTGCACGTAGTGGTCGAGCAGGTCGGCCAGGTCATTGTCGGCGCCCTCGACATCGGGCGGGAGCACTCGCATCGAGGCGGGGTCGAACAGGTTGCCGCGGATGAAGTCCAGGCCGGCCGTGCCCGGCCGTGACGCCAGGGCCGTCCATCCGCTGCCGGCCGGCGGGAGCAGCTCGGTCACGGGGTGGCGCAGGTCGTCGTCGACCAGGTAGAGCAGTTCCGAGGGCGCCTGTTGCGACTCGACGTTGACGGCGGCCCGGTAGTGGGTGCCGGCGTTGTCGGTGAGGTGGATCTGGTAGTGAGGGGTATCGCTGGATCCCTCCCGGCGCCGGTCTACGGCGCGGGCGGCCAGGACACCGTAGCCTTTTAGCGGCATGGGCCATCCTCTGGATTCCGGTGGGAGCGGCACGGCCGGGGTGCGGACGTGTCGAGGGAACGGACGGGGCGCGGGCCGTCCGGGACGCAGGCCCGGCCGGCCGGTGCCGACGGGGCGTCGACCTCGTGCATCCCGAGGACGTCGCGGGTGGAGCCGGTGGTGGTGCCGGCCGGGTCCTTCGCCGTGTACGTTGCCCGGCCCTCGGGCCCGAAGCAGCCGACGGGCCGGTGATGGTTCGCCCGCTTCCAGGCACCGGTGACCGCCATGTCTCACCCTCGTCGCACGCCGGGGCAGCCCTGCCGGCTGCCGACCCTCCTCGCCGTTATCCCCCGGCCGCGCCCCGAAAGGATGCCGCATCGCCCAATGTTCACCCGCCTTGCCCTGCGCACGGCGCTGACCGCGGGCGCGCGGGGGTGGGGCTCGGGCCCCGGCCGCCGCCGCTCGGGGCGGGCGGGCCGCCTCGCCGGCAGCGCTCGTCCCAGCACTGCGGCGCCCCGTTGACAAGCGTAGATTTGATGGTGCGCCCGGCTGGAGGGAGACGATCCCATGGACACAGCCATCCGCATCGAGGTACTGCCTGCGCGACTGGGCGACTGTTTGCTCGTGGAGTGTGTGCGGGGGAGCGGGCCGCCTTGGCGCATGCTCGTCGACGGCGGCCCTCCGGGCACCTGGCCCCGGCTCGAAAAGAGGCTGGGCCGGCTCGAACCCGACGAGCGGCACATCGATGTAGCCGTGGTGACCCACATCGACAGTGATCACATAGGCGGCATGCTCTCGTTCCTGCGGAGCGAGTATGCCGAAGACGTCGGTGATTACTGGTTCAACGGCCCTCCGCACCTGCCGTCCAGGGGCCGGGTGGAGGGCAGCGTCGCGGAGGGGCAGAGCCTGATAGCGGCGCTGCTCGGGGAGTCCGCCGGTCCCGTGCTGCCGTGGAACCGGGCATTCGGCGGCGGGCCCATCGACACCGGGGACGAGTCCGGGTTCATCGAGGTGCCGGTCCCGGACGGGCCGCAGATCACCGTGCTTTCACCGACCAACGAACGCCTGGTGATGCTGCAGCACGAGTGGGCCGAAGCCGTCGACCAGGCCAGGCGCGGCTGGCAGGGCGTGAGGCCCGAGCCCGACCTCGTGAGGTCCGACGTCCTGGAACCCCTCGGGGATCTGGCCGCCCTTGCCGCTCGCAAGACGGCCGACGACACGACCGCTCCGAACGGGAGCAGCATCGCGCTGCTGATAGAACACCGCGGTGCCCGCGCCGTGCTCGGGGCGGACGCGTTCGGCCCCGTGCTCGGGGCCGGTCTGCGCGGGGTAGCCGCCCACCGCGGCCTGCCGGCCCTGGAGCTGGACGCTTTCAAACTTCCGCACCATGCCAGTCGGCGGAACGTGACCGAGGCCCTGCTCGAAGCCGCCCCCGCCCGGCACTACCTCGTGTCCACCAACGGGGACACCTACCACCACCCCGATGACGAGGCGCTGGCCCGCGTCATCCTGAACGCCCCGGACGGCCTGACGCTGTGGTTCAACTACCGCACGCTGCGCACCGCCCGGTGGGAGGATCCTCAGCTGTACGAGCGATACGGCTACTCCGCGCGCTTCCCCGAGGCACCGGAGACGGGCACGGTCCTCGAACTGCCGGCGACGGCGTGACCCGCACAGGACCCGGGACCTCAATTCCGGGGGCCCGGCGGTATTCCTTCGCCGAAGTCGAACCTTGCCCGCTCCACGCTCGGCTTCGACCACCGGCCCGCCCGCATCCTCCGGCGGCGACATGCGTAATCCGCCGGGCAGAGCCGATTGGTGATCCGGCTGTCTGACGGTGAGGTCCTATGCTACGGAGATGATCAATGCCATTGAACTCGTCATATTCGACTGCGACGGCGTGCTGGTGGACAGCGAGCGCATCGCCGCGCGTGTGCAGGTAGCGCTGGGTGCCGAGTTGGGCTGGCCGCTGACCGAGGACGAGGTCGTGGACCGGTTCATCGGCCGCTCACATGCGGCCATCCGTGCACAGATCGCGGCGCAACTCGGCGAGGACACAGCCACTACCTGGTCGGAGAGGTTCGAGCGACTTCACAGTGAGGCCGTAGACGCCGAGCTCAGCCCGGTCGAAGGCCTGCCCGAAGCCCTCGACGCGCTCACCCTGCCGACCTGCGTCGCCTCCAGCGGCTCCCACGACAAAATGCGGCACACCCTCGGCCGCACCGGACTCTACGAACACTTCACCGGCCGCATCTTCAGCGCCACTGAGGTCGCCCGGGGCAAACCCGCCCCGGACCTGTTCCTGCACGCGGCCCGGCACATGGGCGTCGATCCGGCCGCCTGCGTGGTGGTCGAGGACAGCCGGCCCGGTGTTCGCGCTGCCCGCGCCGCCGGCATGCAGTGTTTCGGCTATGCCGGCGGGCTCACCCCGGCTGAACGACTCGAAGGCCCCGACACCACCGTCTTCCACGACATGCGCGACCTGCCGACGCTCATCGCGGAACGGCAGAACGGTAGCCACCTGCACCGGCCCCTTCACGCGAGTTGACAGGTGCTTCGCTGCGCGAACCGTGGGTCAGCGGCCCGGTGATGTGTGAACGGCGCCGCGACGGCCGATGACACCCCCGCCCGAGCCGCTGGAACCCGCGCGGGGCTACGCCGTCACCGGCTCCAGCCGCAGCTGCCGGATCGGCCAGGGTAGTGGCTCGGCCGGACCGAACCAGACCCGGACGTCCTCCCCGGTCCGCACGGGCAGGCGCGGGTAGTCGTTTTCGACGTGTGCGGTGCGGTGCAGCGCATGGCCCGGATCCAGGTGCCGGGCTGCGTACGCGTCGAAGGCGGCTGCTCCGGACGGCCGGCAGACGGTCGCGATCACCTCGCGGATGCCCGAGTGCGGTGTGAAGCCCGGGCCGTGCAGGAGCAGGACGTCGTCGCTGTCGATCATGGTGGCATTGGCCGCGTCGCGGTTCTCCTGCCAGACCGGGCCGGTGTAGAACGCCTCCAGCGAGCGCCGACGGTGCCGCATGTCGGGGAAGGCGCGCAGCCAGACGAAGCGGTCCGGGTCGTCAAGGTCGCGGAACCTGCCGCCGACCGCGATGCCGACCGCTTCCTGACCGGTCACGAACTCGCGCTCGAACAGCTCGATCAGTGTTTCCCGGGTGCCGGGGCGCAGCGTGTACTGCCGGAGTTCGACGATGCTCATGCGCCGGCCGCCGCGGTGCGCGTGAAGTCCATGATCCAGTTGAGTTCCCAGGTGAGGCCGTCGTCGCCGGAGAACTCCTGCTCCCAGCGGGCGGCGTCCGGGCCGAGGCGGTACCAGGTGAAGTGCACCCGGATCGGGCGGCCGTCGTAGGTGTCCTCGCCGTGGAAGTCGCCGCGGTCACCCGTGAAGCCACCGACCACCGGCGGATCCAGCCGGCCGGTCCGGCTGTCGGACCAGTGGATCGACCAGCGCTCCAGCTCGCGGTCGAACAGTCGTAGGGTCACGCCCTGGCGGGCGAGGGTGGGGAGGCTGAGCTCGTCGATGTTGCCGGCCCCGCCGAACAGCGACCGTACGACGGCATGGCCGGGAAATTCCACCCAGGTGGCCGGGCCTGAGCCGAGAGGTGCGGTGAGACGGCGGTTGGCCACGTCCCAGCAGCCGTGAAGGAAGTCGAAGTCGTCCATGCACCGCAGGCTAGGGACGTTCCCCTGACATCCACTGTCAGTGGATACTGAGCGGCATGCGCGCGAGCCGACTGGTCACCCTGCTGCTGCTCCTCCAGACCCGGGGCCGGATGACGGCCCAGCAGCTGGCCGAGGAACTGGAGGTCTCCGTGCGTACGGTCTACCGGGACGTCGCGGCGCTCGGCGCCGCCGGTATCCCGCTGTACGGCGACGCCGGCCACCTGGGCGGCTACCGGCTGCTGGAGGGCTACCGGACCCGTCTCACCGGACTGACCGCCGACGAGGCGCAGGCCGCGTTCCTCGCCGCGCTCCCGGGCACCGCCGCCGAGCTCGGCCTCGGTGAAGCGCTCGCCACCGCCCAACTCAAGCTGCGGGCAGCCCTTCCGGCGGAGCTGCGCGAGCACGCCGGGCGGATCCAGGAACGCTTCCTGCTCGACGCTCCCGGCTGGTACGGCGGCGCAGACAGTACGCCGCACCTTGCCGCGGTCGCCGCCGCGGTGTGGGCGCGACGGGCGGTGGTCCTGCGGTACCGGCGCTGGCGGGCGCCGGAGGAGATCGAGCGGCGGGTGGAGCCGTACGGGCTCGTACTCAAGGCGGGCCGCTGGTACGTGGTCGCGGGCGGGCCGTTCGGGATCCGTACCTACCGCGTCGACCAGATCGACGAACTACGGCCCCTGGAAGAAGAGTGCGCCGTCCCGGACGGGTTCGACCTGGCCGCGTACTGGAACGGCTATCTGATCGACTTCCAAGACCGGCTCCACACCGGGGAGGCTCTGGTACGGCTCACCCCGGAGGGCGCCCGCCGTCTCGGCGTGACACCCGACGGCCGCGGGTGGACGGAGGCCCGGGTGCCCATCGAATCGATCGACCACGCCCATGGGGAGTTCTTGCGGCTGGGCAGCGACATCGAGGTCATGGCTCCGGCCGAACTCCGCGACCGCGTCGCCGAGACCGTACGGACCTTGGCCGTCCGCTACCAAGGGTGCCCCCTACGGACCGGTTCGTTCGCGCAATAGGCTGGAGGCAGCAAGGTCGGCCGCTGCCCCCACCCCAGGCCGGAAGGAGCCCGTATGGCCCGCACGGACCGGAATCCTGACGGCCTGCGCCGGCAGCCTTCCGCCTCGCCCCCGCCCTGCTCCTGGGCGGTGTCACCCGACGGCGGGCGCCCGCAGGGGCGTACCTGTTCCCATGGGGCGGCGCTGCCCGCCTCCCCGGAGACGCCGCACGACGTCTGCACGCACTGTCGCGCCCTCGGCTGGACCTGGACCGGGCTGAGATGGTGTGCGGCCTGCGGGCACGTCGGATGCTGCGACAGCTCCCGTGGCCGGCACGCCTACGCCCACCATGCGCAGACGGGACACCCCGTGGTCATGTCCTTGGACCCCGACGAGCCCTGGGCCTGGTGTTTCGTCGACGAGGTCTTCCTCGTTCGCCACCACTGACGGGTGGGATCCCTGACGGGTGGGATCCCTGTCGGGCGGGATCCCTGACGGTTTGGGGCGCGTACGCCCCGCTGAGCCAGGGCTGACCGCCACGCGGCCCGCCACGCCTTCGCGTGCTGCATCCGCTCGCGCCGGAAACGGGGAAGGGCAGGTGGAGGTCAAAGCGTGGACGGTCGCTGCTGACGAGCGGCGCGGGCCGCACCGGCGGGTAGGAGAGGTGATCGTGTGTCCACAACTTTGGACGCGACGGACGTGCTGGTCGTCGGGGCCGGCCTGGCCGGGCTCGCGTGCGCCCGGGACCTGCTGGCGGCAGGTGTCGGCGTCCGGGTGGTGGAGGCCGGCGATGCGGTCGGCGGCAGAATGCGTTCCGACCGGGTCGCCGGCTTCGTGGTGGACCGCGGGTTCCAGGTGTTCAACACCTCCTACCCCCAGGTCCGTCGCCGGCTCGTCCTGAAGGATCTCCGGCTGCGGCCCTTCACCCCGGGCGCACTCGTCCACGGTCCCTCCGGCCGGCTCCGCTTCTGTGACCCCACCCGCCGCGCGCGCACGCTGCCCGGCCTGGTCGGGGGCGGCCTCGCCGGTCCCCGCGACCTGGTCGCCCTCGGCCTGCTGTCCGCCCGTGACGCACTCTTGCCCCCCGGCCGGATCAAACGGCTCGCGGACACCACCACCCGCACCGCACTCGCGGACGCCGGCATCTCCGAAGCGTTCGTAGAGGGGTTCTTCCGCCCCTTCCTGTCGGGCGTCTTCCTGGAGGACGAGCTGGTGACCTCCGCACGGATGTTCCACCTGGTCTGGCGGAGCATGATCCGCGGCACGCTGTGCCTGCCCACCGACGGCATCGGGGCGGTCCCGCAGGCCCTCGCGGCCGCCCTCCCCGGCAATACCGTACGGCTGGAGCACGCCGTGGCGGAGCTCACGGACGACGGCGCACTGACCACGGCGGGCCAGGAGATCCCGGCGCGCGCAGTCGTGGTGGCCACCGGCCCCGGGGGCGTGCGGGCGTTGCTGCCCGAGGTCGCCCTGCCCGCCTACCGGATCGTGACGACGTACTACCACGTCGCGCCCCGGTCTCCGCTGGGCGAGCCGACGCTGCTGGTGGACACCCGTCGGCGCTTCCTCAACACATGTGTCCTCAGCGACGTCGTCCCCGCCTACGCCCCGCCCGGCCACGCCCTGATCGCCACATCGGTCCTGGGCCGGGACGTGCCCGGGCGTGAGGGCCGGCTCCGCGCAGCGCTGGGCGAGGCGTACGGAACGGACACGGACGGCTGGGACCTGCTGACCGTCCGCACCATCGAGGACGCGCTGCCCGCGATGACGCCGCCGCAGCCGCTCACCCGGACCACGCGCACGGCGCCTGGCCGGTACGTGTGCGGCGACCACCGCGCCACCGGCTCGGTCCAGGGCGCGCTCGCCTCCGGCGCGCGCGCCGCCCGGGTGGTACTGCGCGACCTGGGGCGCCGGGGCGGGTCGGCGGGAGATCTTCCCCTCCCGGCGTGCCAGGATGCCGGGAGGGGACCGTGAGGACGTAGAGCGGACAGGGGCGAGCCATGATCAACGGTGTACACGTCATCCTCTACAGCCACGACGCCGAGGCGGACCGCGCCTTCATCCGTGACGTCCTCGGCTTCCCCGGTGTCGACGCGGGCGGCGGCTGGCTCATCTTCGAGACGCCCCCGTCCGAAGTGGCCGTGCACCCGACCGAGGGCCCACCTCGGCACGAGTTCTACCTGATGTGCGACGACCTCGAATCCCAGCTCGGTGAGTTCCGGGCCAAGGGCGTGGAGATCACCCGCCCCGTCAACGAACAGCGCTGGGGCAGACTGACCGCGGTCCGTCTTCCCAGTGGCGCCGAACTTGCGCTGTACGAACCGCTGCACCCCGTCGCCCGAGGCTTGTGATCCCGCAGCGCGCGGCTCACGGACACACGGGGCCGACCGATCGGCCCCGCAGGTACGCCAGCCGTCGCGGCGTCGGAATGTCCGAGCAGTGTGGTGCGGGTCTTGCCCGTCGCCGCGTCCCAGAGGCGGACCGTGCACTCGAAACTGCCGGTGGCGACGGTGCGTCCGTCCGGGCTGAGGGCCATGGACGTCACCCGGTCGGTGAACTCACCGGACCGGACTTCGACGGCTTCGGACAGATGGCCGAGGGATTGGCCAAGCTCCGCTTCTCGGCTCAGCGACTGATCGTCGGACTGGGCTTCACCGCCGTCGCAGTCACAGCCAGGTATCAGCTCCCCGTCACCTCTGTGCCCCGGTTGGTGCGATCGTGGCTGTCCCCGGCCACCTCACCCTCAGGTGGCAGCCGGCCCGACCCTTGGCGATTTCGAGCCGTCTCGCCTCAATGACGCCACCAGGCTTCACCGCGGGGTCCCGCCCCGCATCCCGGGTCGGCCGTACGCGTGAGCGCTGTACCTGGCGTGTCCCGCGGCGCGGCTTACCAGGCGCGCGACGCACCGCCGACCACGGGGCCCGGTGGAACCGGCTGCCCGCGCCGGTATGGGGGACGAGGCCGCAGCGGAGGGGGAGGCGTCCGGGTACGAGCCGGTGAGGAGGTCGAGGGCCACTCCGGTGATCCCGCGCTACTCCGCGTTCCCCCTGCGCTCCCGCGTCTGCTGGCCGGTGGGGTGTGGTCTGCGGCGCGGGCCGGGTCGCGATGTCTCCTTCGTCGCGGACCGCCACCGCTGGGCTCGGCGCCACGCCGACCAGCGGGACCACGGTGAACTCCGCGGGCATGCCCCGTCCGAGCGGGGCCAAGCCGACCGCGTCCGGCGCGCAGTCCGACCACGTCGGGTCGGTCAAACCGGTGTCGCGGGCGTGGATGCCGGTGCCGGTGCCGGTGCCGGTGCCGGTGCGGGTTCGGCGGTAGGCGGCGGCCGTTCTGGCCGTTCCCGGGTCGGTGCCGTTGCCCGGGATGCCGACGGTGAGGGTCCGTGCGCCGGTTGCTGCGATCCCGCGTATCCGGACGCGGTCGGCGTGGTCGAGCAGGGTTCGCGCCTCGTAGGGCAGCACCGTGCGCACCGGAGCGAGCCCGCGAGGGGCTGCGCCCTTGGAGCGCGAGGTCGGCGGGCGCGGCAAGCCTGCCCGCTGGGCGTTCCCGGAGCGTGCGTGAGCCCCCCGTAGCCCGCGCTGGAGCGGGTAGGGTCGGCTGCTCAGCCGATCACGGGGGGAACCCATGCTCAACCCATTGCTGCGCCGTGCCGCGGTCGCGGTCCTGGCCGCGGTCTGTGTGTCCTGCACGACGGTCCCGAAGGACGACAAGCCCGCCGGCGCTCCCGGCGCAGCCGTGGCCGGGGCCGGCACGGCCGCACCGCCCTCGGCGTCCTCGGAGGCTTCCGCGGGCCCCGCGTCGTCGGCGGGCCCCGCGCCGTCCGAGGGCCCCGGGACCCCGGGGCCCGAGAAGGTCCGCGACGCGTTCGCCGGGCTCCAGGCGACCCTGGGTGAAGCGTGCACCCCGGGCAACTGCGCCTACTTCCTGGGGCGGGTCCATGACGAACTCCACCGCATGGACCGCGCCATGAAGGCGGACCCGAAGGGCCCCGGCCACTTCCCCGAGCCGGTCGCGCTGATCGAAAAGCTCGACGCGACGCTCGGCGGCGACCGGTCCTTCGACAACCTCAAGAAGCACCAGACCGAGCTGATCGCCACCCGCGACGAGATCAACACCTGGATGCAGGGCCACCCCGACGACTACCGCTGACGCGGCACGCCCCGCCGCCGGCGGCGGGCCGGGTCAGATGTCGATCACCCGGTAGGCGATCGTGTACACGCCGCCGGAACCCTCCAGCGACCGGTACTGCACCTCGCCGTTCGCCTCGCTGCCGGTGACCAGGGTCGCACCCAGCTTGTCGTCCGAGCTGGTCGAGTCGTAGTCCCACAGCGTGAGCGTGCGTGCCTGCTGCTTGCCCAGGACGAGTGCCGCGTTGCCGTTCGCGTCGCTCAGCGACCGCAGGTAATTGGTACCCATGGTCTGGTACTTGGCGCTGCCGGGCCAGACCTTGACCTGGTTGCCGTTCGCGTCGGTGATCTTGATGTACGCCTCGTCGTGGTCGCCCTCGCTCTGCTGGTGGCAGGTCAGCTCCAGCAACTCGATCCGGACGTAATCGATCGGCTCGGCCTGAGCGGTCCCGGCGAAGCCGGCGAGGCTGCCGAGCGCGAGCAGGCCGGCGGCTGCGAAGCGTACGGTGTTGCGGCTCATGGTGTACCCCCGTGTGTCGTGTCACCTTTGCGGTGACCCCGGTGTGCCGGCCCCCCGGCACATCCCCACTGTGCGCCGTCAACCCGCCCCGGATCTACGCGCGTTCCGCTGAGTGGAACGCGTGAGCCGCGGTACGAAGGGGAGGCGCGCCGGCCACGGGGAGGCGCCGGCCGGGCCTGCGGTGTCAGCGCAGCAGGCCCGGCGGGAGAGCGGACGGGCGCTGCGGAGCGCGGGCGAGGCGCCTGGTGATGGCGGCGCCGGCCTGGGCCACGCCCTGCGCCAGGCGGTCCAACGGCTGCCCCGCCGGGGCGGATCCGGCCGGGCCGGGCGCGGGGACCAACGCGGCGAGCGCCGCCACCACCGAGCCGTCGGGGGCCCGCACGGGAAGCGCGGCGCAGCACACCCCTGCCCGGACCTCCTCCCGGTCGAGGACCGGGCCAGGCCGGGAGGGGCCGCGCAGGGCGCGCCCCGCGGCCGTGTCCAGCGGGAAACCGCTGCCGTTGCGCACCGGGAGCACCGGCTCCAGCGCCCCCGGCACCGAACTCACCGTCAGCGCGAGGTCCTCGTGCAGCACGGTGAGCACGACGCTCGCCCCCGTCGCCGCCCGCAGCCGGTGCAACGGGAGACGGGCGGCCTCCCGCAGCCCCGGGTGGGGCTGCCAGGCCTGCCCGATCCGGTACAGCCGGGCCCCCAACCGGTAGCGGGCGCCGTAACGTTCGACGGCGCCCAGGGAGATGAGCTGGTCGAGGAGGCGGTGGACGGAGGCTTTGGGTACCCCGCAGACGAGGGCCAGTTCGGTCACCCCCGCTCCGTCCTCCCGCCGGCGGAGGGCTTCCAGCAGGGCGAAGGCCCCTTCGAGCACGCCGCGCCCCCGGACCGGCCCCGAAGGGCCCACGGCGGAGCCGGCGCCGGACCCGGTTCCCGCTCCGGCGCCGGACCCGGAACCGCTCCCGGCAGCGGCCGCCCCCGCGGCCGTGCCCCCGGAGACCCTTGCGGTGCCGGCCACTGCCGGCTGGTGCGGTGCGTGCGAGCGCGCGGACGCGGACACGGTTCCCCCCGGAACTTCTCCACCCGGCCGTGGTCCCCCGATGGCACGACCCGGGCACCGCCCATGATGACGCGGACGGTGCCCGGGATGAAGCGTTTCGCGGCGTGCCGCCGCTCGCGGTGCCGGGACCAGGCGCGACGGGCCGGACGGAAACGGTGCCGGCAGCTCCTTGGAGGGAGGCGCGAGCAGCCCCGCCGCGCTTCACCCGGCTGCACGCCGGCTCCGCCGCCGAGGGGAACGCACTTGTGCCGCCGCGTACCTTGCCGCCTACGTCAGTCGGGCGTGGCGGCCCGGTGCTCTCGACGGGTCATGCCCGCAGGTACGTGAGGACGGCCAGGACCCTGCGGTGGGTCTTGTCCGTCGGAGGTAGGTCCAGCTTGGTGAGGATGTTGCCTATGTGCTTGCCGATCGCCGCTTCGGAGACCACCAGCTGCTTGGCGATCGCGCCGTTGGACCTGCCTTCGGCGATGAGTGCCAGCACCTCTCGTTCGCGCGGGGTGAGCTGTTCCAACGGGTCGCGGCGGCGGCGCAGCAACTGGCGCACCACTTCGGGGTCGACCACCGTCCCGCCGTCCGCCACCTCGTGCAGCGCTTCGACGAAGTCCTCGACCTGGCCGACCCGGTCCTTGAGCAGGTAGTCGACGCCTGATCCGTCGCCCGAGTCGAGGAGTTCGGCGGCGTACGCCCGATGCACGTACTGACTGAGGACCAGGACCGGGAGTGCGGGGCGCTGCTCGCGCAGCCGCACTGCCGCGTGCAGCCCCTCGTCCTGGAAGCCGGGCGGCATGCGTACATCCGTCACCACGATGTCGGGTGCCTGCTGTTCGACCGCTGCGACCAGTGCTTGCGCGTCCCCGACGGCCGACACCACCTCGTGGCCGCAGCGGCTGAGCAGGCCGATGAGCCCCTCCCGCAGCAGCACGCTGTCTTCGGCGAGAACTACGCGGAGCGGTCGGCCGCCATGGTCAACTCGCAAGGAAACTCCACACGCAACAGAGTAGGTCCACCCGGCGGACTGGTCAGGGCAAGTCTGCCATCCAGGACGGACACCCGGTCCGCGAGACCGGTGAGGCCGCTGCCTGCCGAGGCGTCTGCGCCGCCGCAGCCGTCATCGCGTACCTCAAGGAACAGGCGTCCGGCGCGATGACCTCCGCCCACCTGCGCGCAGTCGGCCCCGCTGTGCTTGGCGACGTTTGCCAGCGCCTCGCGGACCACGAAATACGCTGCGGACTCGACAGCCCGGGGTGGCCGGCCCGACAGTTCGAGGGCGACGTCGACGGGGACCACGCAGCGGTCGGCAGCGTCGGCGACCGCAGCGGGAAGGCCGTAGTCCGTGAGGACCTTGGGATGGATGCCGTGGATGAGCTCGCGCAGTTCGGCGAGCACCTTGCCCGCCTCCTCCTGGGCCCTGGTGAGCTGGTCGGCGAGCGGGCCGGGCGGGGCGTCGAGGCGGGCCAGCCCGAGGGCCATCGTCAGTGCCACGAGGCGCTGTTGGGCGCCGTCGTGCAGATCGCGCTCGATACGGCGCCGCTCGGCCTCGAAGGCTTCGACCAACCGGACGCGGGAGCGACCCAGTTCGACCACCTCGGCGTCGAGCTCGCCCTCGCGGGAGGCGATCAGCAGCCGGGCCAGCTCGGCGCGGGCGCCCGCCGTGACGCCGAGCACGTAAGCGCCCAGACCCGTCAGGAGCAGGCCCAGTACGGCGACGCCGAACGCGGTTGGCCAGGTGGTGACCGTCCACAGCTTGAGCACCTTCGCCTCGTGACCGTCGCCGACCGTGGCCATCAGCAGCGGGGTGGCAACCACGGACAGGGGGAAGAGCAGGGCGACCGTGAGGGCCAGGGCGTCGATCGGCCACAGCAGCCCGGCGAACAGCACGGCGTACCCGAGCTCCCGCCAGGTCCCCGGTTCGCGAATCCGGGTGGTCAGCCAGGCCCACAGTCCCGGTGTGGCGGGCACTTGGTGCCGGCCGGCCACCGGATCGCGGTGGACCAGGCGCAGTCTGCGCCGCTCCACCTCGGCCACCGGGATGCCGATGAGGCAGACCAGGACGAGCAGTGGCAGCCCCACCAAGACGATGGCGAGCGCACCACAGAGCGTGCCCAGCGTCACGATCACCAGCAGGGCGGCGACGCCGGTGATCGCGCCGGTCAGCAGATACGCGGCGGAGCGCCAAGGCCAGGCCGACAGCAGGAAGTTCGGCCGGGACATGGCCTGCCACACATTCCGAGGGTGCATGTGCATGACCGTAAGTGGCCCCACCGGTCCGGTGCCATCGGTCCAGGGTCCCTATCGGGGGTAGGCCTGGCACTACCCCAAGTCTCGTTCGGGCCGTACTGCGCTACCCGGGGCTTCCGCGGTTTCGTGGAGGAAGCAACGAGCCCGGGAGAAGGCACTGGTGGGGAACAGATGACCAAGGAAGCAATCCGAACCAATGACGCGATCCGATTGCACTCGGTAACGCGGCGGTACGGCACGGGCGGTGCGTCCGTCACCGCCCTGAACGAGGTAACGCTGGCCTTCCAGAGGGGGACCTTCACCGCCGTGATGGGCCCGTCGGGGTCCGGCAAGTCGACCCTGCTGCAGTGCGCCGCAGGCCTGGACCGGCCCACGTCGGGCTCGGTCACCTTGGGTGACACCGAGCTGACCAGGCTGAACGAGACCAAGCTGACCCTGCTGCGCCGTGAGCGCATCGGCTTCGTGTTCCAGGCGTTCAACCTGCTGCCCTCGCTGACCGCCGAGCAGAACGTGGCCCTGCCGCTGCGGCTGGCCGGCCGCCGTCCGAAGAAGCGCCAGGTGCGTGAGGTGCTCGAACAGGTCGGACTCGGCGACCGGGCGCGGCACCGGCCGACGGAGATGTCCGGTGGTCAGCAGCAACGGGTCGCTCTGGCCCGCGCCCTGATCACCCGCCCCGAAGTGCTGTTCGGCGACGAGCCGACCGGCGCGCTCGACTCGCAGACCAGCGGTGAGGTGCTGACCCTGCTGCGCGGCATGGTCGACCGGGACGGCCAGACGATCATCATGGTCACCCACGACCCCGTGGCCGCCTCCTACGCCGACCGCGTGGTCTTCCTCGTCGACGGCCGTGTCAACGACGAGTTGATCGGCGTCTCCGCCGAGGACATCGCGGCTCGCATGACCACGCTGGAGGCGGTGTCGTGCTGAGCACCACCCTGCACACCCTACGCACCCGCTGGGTGACCTTCGTGGCCAGTTTCGTTGCTCTTTCCCTGGGCGTGGCGCTGATCGCCGTCATGGGGCTGGCCCTGGCGTCCTCGCTGGACGCTCCCGACCGAGGGCCGGAGCGGTTCGCCGCCGCGCCGGTCGTCGTCAAGGGCCAGGACAGCCTCGAGGTTTCCACCTCGATCGGCGACCGCACCCACAAGCTCGCGCAGCCGCGAGCCGTGCCCGACGACGCCGTCGCGAAGCTGCGCGCCCTCGGGACCGTCGTCGAGGACCGGTCGTTCGCCGTGCGGGCCGAGGGTGGGCCCGCCGATCTGGTGGGCCACCCCTGGTCCACCGCGGCCTTCGCGCCGTACGGGCTCACCGCGGGACGCGGGCCCCGGGCCGCGGACGAGGTCGTCGTCAGCGGTGACTGGGCCCGTCCGGGCGCCCGGGTGCGGACCGACGGCGGCACGCTGCGCGTCGTCGGCACCGCGGCCGGGCTCGGCTTCGAGAACGCCGTGTTCTACACCGATACCCGCGCTGCCGAACTGTCGCCGCGCAGCCTCCAGCTCGTGGTCGACGCCGATGCGGCGGCCGTGCGCGAGGCGGTGCGCGGCAGCGAAGGCGTCCAGGTCCTCACCGGGGGCGCGCGCCGGTATGCCGATGCCGACCCCGACCGGGACAGCGAGGCCCTCACCGCGATGAACGCCATGTTCGGCACGGCCGGCGGCGTCACCGGGTTCGTGTCGGTGTTCGTGGTGTCCTCGACCTTCGCGTTCGCAGTGGCCCAGCGGCGCCGCGAGTTCGGGCTGCTGCGCACCGCCGGGGCGACCCCGGGCCAGATCCGGCGCATGGTCGTCTCCGAGGCGCTCGCGGTCGGTGCGCTCGCCTCGGCCGCCGGCTGTGTGCTCGGTTCCTACGGGGCTCCCGCGCTCGCCGCGTGGGCGGTCCACGAGAGTCTTGCGCCCCGCTGGTTCACCATCGGCGACTACACCTGGCCGTACCACATGGCGTTCTGGACGGGCCTGCTCGTGGCCTTGTGCGGCGTGCTGGCCGCATCCTGGCGGGCGGGGCGCACCGGCCCCGCCGAGTCACTGCGCGAGGCGTCGGTCGACACCCGGCCCATGACACGGGGCCGCTGGCTGTTCGGCGCGGCCCTGCTGATCACCGCCGCGGTGACGCTGGTACTGGCCCTGGTGACGCAACCGGGCGACCTGCTGCAGCGCAAGACCTACGTGAGCCGGCCGATGCTGCTGATCACAGCCGTCGCGCTGCTCGCGCCGGTGCTGGCAGGGCCACTGGCCCGGCTGATCGCCTGGGCCCCCGCCCAACTGCCGGGGGCGACCGGGATGCTGGTACGGGAGAACGCCGCTGCCGGGGTGCGCCGCACCGCAGCCGTCGCGGCGCCGGTGTTGGTCACGGTCGCGCTGGCGGGCTCACTGCTGGGCGCCACCGCGACCCTCAACGAGGCGAAGGCCGCTGAGGTGCGCGAGCGGACTGCCGCCGACTTCGTGGTCACTCCGGCGGGCAGAGCCGGCTTCGACGAGGCGACGCTGCGGCGGCTTCGGGCCGTGTCCGGTGCCGAGGTCTCGGCGAGCTCGTCGAGCGCCGTGTACACCCTGGAGGACGGTGTGTCGCTCATCAGGTCCGAGGCCAGAGCCGTCGAGCCGGAACCGCTCGCGGCAACGGCTCGTCTCCCGCTCGCCGCGGGGAAGGCGGGCGATCTGGACGACGACTCGATCATCGTCAACGAGGAGTGGGAGAAGCACACCGTGGGAGAGCGGGTGGACGTGTGGCTCGGCGACGGCACGAGGAAGTCCCTGAAGATCGCTGCGGTCATGACCATCGGCACCGGCAACAACGGCGTCTACGTCACCCCGCGCAACGCCGCCGAGGCGGTCGTCGACCGGGTCGATGTACGCCTCGCGGACGGCGCCGGTACGGCCACCGTCGCCGCCGGTCTGCGTCAGGCGGTACGTGCCTCGGGCGGGGAAGTGCTCACCAGGGACGCCTGGGTGCGGGCGACGTACCCCGAGACCAACCGGACGACCCGGATGGGCTTCTTCCTGGTCCTCGGGATCGCGCTCTTCTACGCCGGCATCTCGCTGGCCAACACGATGGTCATGGCGACCTCCGACCGGGTCCGCGAGCTGGCCGTGCTGCGGCTGGCCGGCGCCACCCGGTGGCAGGTGCTGTGGCTGGTGGGCGCCGAGGCGCTGATGGTGGTCATCGTCGGCGGTTTGCTGGGAGCGCTGGTCGCCGGGCTCAACTTGATGGGCATGTGGAGCGCCCTGGGCCTGCTCTCGGTGCGGACGCCCATCGAGATCCCGTGGGCGACGCTCGCGGCGGCCCTGGGCGCCTGCGCGGTCCTAGCCGTGATCTCGGCGGTCGCTCCGGCCGGCCTCTTCCTGCGTCACAAGGCGGTGCAGCTGGCCGGAGTGCGCGAGTGACGTCTGCTCCGGCGCCGGCTCGCCCGGATGCACACCTCGTGGATCACAGGCCCAGGGATCCTTCCCGTTGGCGGGAGGGAGCATCGGACCCCGTCCCGACCGGATGATCACGTGACCTCTGACGGATGGCGCTCCTGGTGAGGGCCGGCCTGCGCGGCGCTCGGGTGGGACGGGTTCCAGAGACGGTCGGCTTCGCCACGGACGAGGTGGTCCTCGTAGATCCGCACTTTGTACCGCATCACGTCCAACGCTTCCTGCAACTCCTGGATCTGCGCCTCCACGTGGTTGACGTGCCGGCGCAGCAACTCCAGCCGATCGCGTTCGGTGCCCGGTCCCTGGCGGGCCAGTTCGACGTACTGACGGATCGTCGCCAGCGGCATACCGGAAGAGCGCAGCTTCGTGCAGATCCCCAGCCACTCCACGTCTTTCACCGATGCTCAGGTCCATGAGCGACTCCCCTCGTGCAGTTGATCTAGACCCGACTCTAGGTTCTAACGTCGAGCTGTTGCCCAACCGGGTGATCAGGAAAGGGAGAACATGAGCGTGTGGTTTGTCACCGGTGCATCGCGCGGGCTCGGCGCGGAGATCACCCGCGAGGCGCTGGACCGAGGGCACAGCGTCATCGCCACGGCGAGGGATGTGTCGTCGGTTCTCGATGCGTACCCGAACAAGCCGGCCGGACTGTTGGCCTTGAGCGCGGACGTGACCGACGAGAGCCGGCTGACCGCTGCGGTGCGAGCCGGCCTGGCGGAGTTCGGTCGGATCGACATCGTGGTGAACAACGCCGGTTACGGCCTCGTGGGCGCCGTCGAGGAGGTCTCCGATCAGGCAGCCCGGGCTCTCTTCGACGTCAACGTGTTCGGTGTGCTGAACACGCTGCGCGCCACCCTGCCGACGCTTCGCGCCCAGCGATCCGGACATGTCCTGAACATCGGCTCTGTGGGCGGCTTCGCCACCGCTCCGGGCGTGGGTCTCTACGGCGCGTCGAAATTCGCCCTCGAGGGCATCTCCGAGGCGCTTCACGGCGAGCTCGCACCGCTCGGCGTCCGCGTCACGATCGTGGAGCCGGGCGGCTTTCGTACCGACTTCCTCAACAGCGCGAGCCTGCAGGTCGAACCGGCCTCGATCGCCGACTACGTCACCGGCGCGGGACCGGTGCGCGAGGCCTTGGCCCGGAACGACGGCCGCCAGCCGGGAGATCCGGCGAAGGCAGCGAAGGCCATCGTGGACGTCACCGAGGCCGCGGAGCCGCCGCTGCGCCTGCAGTTGGGCGCGGATGCGGTCGACCGCGTCGAGGCGAAGCTGGACCTCGTGCGACGTGAACTCGACGGATGGCGCCCCGTAGCGCTGTCCACCGGCATCTGAGCCATCGCAGCCGGCGAACCGCATTGCGAGGTGAACGACGTTCACCTACCGTGGTGAACGTCATTCACCTTCAAGGGGGTTTCGCGGTGTCCACTGATTCGCCGTCCCCATCCCCGTCCGCGTCCCCATCCCCGACCGCCGCTCGCCGCGTCATGGCCGTTCTGGCAGCAGGGGGCATCGTCACCACGCTGGTGCAGACCGCCGTCGTGCCGCTGCTGCCGCAGTTGCCCCGCCTGACCGGCGCGGCGCCGGTCGATGTCGGGTGGGTGGTCACGCTCACGTTGCTGACCGGGGCGGTCGCGACGCCGTTGCTGGGCCGGGCCGGGGACATGTACGGCAAGCGGCGGATGTTGTTGGTCGCGCTCGGTGCCCTCGCCGTCGGGTCGCTGGTGTGCTCGTTCGCCTCCACCCTCCCTTGGCTTTTGGCCGGCCGTGGGCTGCAGGGGGTGGGGGCCGCGGTGGTGCCGCTGTCGATCAGCTTCCTGCGGGCCGTGCTGCCGCCGCATCGGACGGGTTCGTCGGTTGCGCTGATGAGTTCGACGGTGGGGATCGGTGCTGCTCTCGGTCTGCCACTGGCCGCGCTGCTGGTGCAGTTCGCGGACTGGCATGCGATGTTCTGGGCGATGACCGTGCTCTCGGCGGCGGTGCTCGTGCCGGCGTGGTGGGTGCTGCGGGAGGAGCCGGTTCGGTCGCCGGGGCGGTTCGACCTGGTCGGGGCGTGCGGGCTGAGTGCGGGGCTGGTGCTTGTGCTGCTGGCGTTGTCCAAGGCGGGTGAGTGGGGGTGGGGCAGTCGGCGGGTTCTGGGTCTGTCGGGGGCGGCGCTGCTGATCCTGGCGGGGTGGACCGTCCAGCAGCGCCGGGTGGCGCGGCCGCTGGTGGACGTGCGGCTCGCGATGCGTCCGGCGGTTCTGCTGCCGCATGTGGCCGCGTTGTTGGCCGGGTTCGCGTTCTACGCCAACTCCCTCGTCACCGCGCAGCTGATCCAGACCCCTCGGGTCACCGGGTACGGTCTGGGTCTCTCGGTGGTGGCGGCGGGTGCGTGCCTGCTGCCCAGCGGTGTGATCATGGTGCTGTGCGCTTCCTTGTCCGCCCGACTGTCCGCCGCCCGTGGGGCCAAGGCCACGCTGACCCTGGGCACGGTGGTCATCGCGGCCGGGTATGGGCTGCGCTTCGCCGACAGTCGGCAGCTGTGGACGGTCATCGCCGGTGCGGCCGTGGTATCGGTCGGCACGGCGCTCGCCTACTCCGCGCTGCCCATGCTGATCATGCGGGCGGTGCCGCTGGAGCAGACCGCCGCGGCGAACGGCCTCAACGTCCTCATGCGCACCATCGGCCAGGCCCTGTGCAGCGCGGTGGTCGCCACCGTGCTGGCGCAGCACACCCGCGTGTTCGCCGGCGCGCCGGGCGTGGCCGTGGCGGCGCCTACCCTGGGCGGGTACCGCGTGGCCTTCGCCGTGGCGGGGGCGGTCGCGTTGCTGGCCTGTGCGGCCGCCCGCCTCATCCCGCGCCAGCCGCGACCCGCGCCGTCCCCCCTCCAGGAGGCTGAACACGATGCCCGGCCCGAGCTCCGCCTCCCGCCGCAGCGGCCGCCCGCGAACGACGTCCAAGAACCCGCCGGCACCGGTGCCGGTGCCGCCGACGCCCGGCCCGGCACCGGACCGGGCGCCACGACCGCGTGACGCCGACGCGCGGCGGGCGGAGATCCTCGCCGCCGCCCGGCGTGCGTTCGCGCGCCATGCCTACGCCGACACGACCATCGCCGCCATCGCCGATGACGCGGGCGTCAGCCCGGCGCTCGTGATGAAGTACTACGGCTCCAAGGAGCAGCTGTTCAACGAGGTCTTCACCTTTGACGCCGACGCCACCGCCCTGTTCGACGCCCCCTTGGACGGCCTCGCCCGGCACATGGTCCTGCACCTGCTCGCCACCCAGCGCGGCCAGACCCGCGACCCGATCCTGCGCATCGCCTTCTCACGTCACCACCTGGAACTCGGCGGACAGGCCCGGGCCAACTTCCGCACGCAGGTCATCGACGCCCTCGCCGCCCGACTCCCCGGGCCGGACGCCGCGCTGCGAGCGGAACTGGCCATCGGCGTGCTGCTCGGCCTCGGGGCCCTGTACGCGACCGTCCAGGCCGACCGGTTGACGAGCCTTGCCCCCGACGAAGTGGCCGATCTGTACGTCCCACTCCTGCAACCCCTGCTCGACGGCGAGGCTCCGGCGCGTCGCTGAGCAGTACTGGTCGAGGTCGACAGCTTCGAACAGGCCGTCGCAGCTCACGCGAGTGAGGCCTACCACCAGGCGCTGCTCGTCCTGTCCGACGGCGTCGAGCGCGACTTCCGCATCGTCGAAGGCGTTGAGGGCGTCGCGGTCTGCCGGCGATGACAACAGACCGCGGTGCGCCCTCGGGCAGTCTCAGTCATCAGCTCCGGCTGCGAGCACGGCTGCTGCGCTGACCTGCCGGTGGCCCTCCTCGCCCCGGAACCAGATCCATGCCTGACGTTCGCGCGGGAACTCCCTGCTCACGCCGGCGAACTCCATGACGGCGACGGCATCGGACATCCGCCAGCTCAGCATGGGGCCTGACGCTTCGGCGACCTCGCCGAGGCCGTCCAGTTGCCGGGCGACAGCGGGGCCGCGGCCGCCGATCGGCCACGGATCCCAGGCAGAGACCTCGTCCATGAGGGCGTGGGACTCGATTCGGTGGATCATGGATGCCTCCGTCTCCTGGAAGACTCCGTCGCCGGCGGTAGTCTCGGCTCCCACGCGCCCGTCGGTGTGGACGAGGTAGCGGACCGGGTGGGCGGCACGCGGTCCGTCCCAGTCGAAGAACCAGCCCCTAACGGGATCGGGCCACACGTGTGCGCCCAGCTCGTGGCTCCACTCAAGGCTGTACTCCGAGCGCCCGCCGTTCGCGTCCGCGAGACTTCGGCGCACGGTGTAGCGCAGTCCTCCGTACCTCTGGGCGAAGCCCTCGCGCCGGATCACCAGGTCCATCGGGGCGGGGATCAGTCGACCCTTGCGGTCGCGGACCCGCAGCAGTTCCGTGGGCAGCCGGGGCTCCGTCGGCTCCTGCCGGGATCCGGTGCGGTGGAGTAGGCATCGGGCGCGCGGCGAGAGGCCCGAGGGGTCTTCCAGGATGTGCATGTACTTCTTTTTTCGACGTGAAGACTGCGACTGCATCGGCATACGCACCGTACTTGGCTCACCCCGGCCGCGTGAAGCCGGCTTCGTCCGCCCGGCCGTGGCGAACAGCGCGGTCCGGTAGCGCAGCACGTCAAGGGCGGTGACGACGGACCGCCCGGCCGGCGGGTCGGGTCGACCCCGAGCTGACCGGGCCGTCCGTCGCCCCACGTGACCGAGAGGCCCGCGGCAGTGTCACCGAGACCGGGCCGAGCCGGGCTCACGCCCGCGGCCGGGCCGTTCTCAGGAGTGCGAAGCGACCTGCGCCGGCGCAAGCCGGGACGGGACGGTCTCCGCGGCGGAGGGCGGCCCGGGCGGGGTGCCGTCGCCGAAGGGACGCCCGCCCAGGGCGGCGCGGCCGTGCGGTGCGAGCCAGCCCGACGGGTCGGGGCCGAGGGGAACGAGCCCGGACGGGTTGATGTGGCTGTGGACGAGGTAGAAGTGCTGCTTGATGTGGTCGAAGTGGACCGTGTCCCCGAAGCCGGGCGTCTGGAACAGGTCCCTCATGTACGCCCAGAGCACCGGCATCTCCGAAAGCTTCTGCCGGTTGCACTTGAAGTGGCCGTGATAGACGGCGTCGAAGCGGACAAGTGTGGTGAACAGCCGTATGTCCGCTTCGGTGATGGTGTCGCCGACGAGGTAGCGGGAGCGCTCCAGCCGCTCGGAAAGCAGGTCGAGGCGGGTGAAGAGACGCCCGTACGCCTCGTCGTACGCCTCCTGGGAGCCGGCGAAACCGGTGCGGTAGACGCCGTTGTTGACGTCGGTGTAGACCTCCTCGTTCACCGCGTCGATCTCCGCTCGCAGATGGGGCGGGTAGAGCGCGGGCGCCCCGGCCCGGTGGTGGGCGGTCCACTCCAAAGACATGTCGAGGGTCATCTGCGCGTAGTCGTTGGTCACCACCTCGCCGGTCGGCACGTCCACGATCGCGGGCACGGTGATGCCCTTGTCGTAGCCGGGGTCGCGGGCGAAGTAGGCCTCCTGGAGGCGCTCGATGCCGAGGACCGGGTCCCGGCCGCCGGGGTCGAGGTCGAAGGTCCAGCTACGGACGTCGTGCGTGGGACCGGCGACGGCCATGGGCAGGGCCTCCTCCAGTCCGAGGAGCCGTCGTACGATCACCGCGCGGTGGGCCCAGGGGCAGGCCAGGCTCACCACGAGACGGTAGCGGCCGGGCTCCACCGGGAACCCGTCGCGCCCGTCGGCGGTGATCCGTGTGGTGATGTAACGGCTGTCGCGGGAGTACCCCTTGCCGGGGTTCACAGAGCTCATCCCGGAGCCCTACCCAGGAACCGCCGACCCGAGCAGCCGCTCCAGCCCGGCTCTGCCGCCCCTCGTCCCGGCCTCCACTTTCCGGACCGGGGCACCGGTCGGTTGCGGTGAACCGGACTACACCCCTCCGCCCCCGACACGGAACCGGACGGCCCGGGCGGCCGGCCGTACACGGGTAGGCGCCCGCGGTCAGGCCGCCACGCTCGCGTTGCCGGCCCTTCACTCGGAGGGGGAGACTGAACCCGGAGGTGGCGACCGAAGAGGAACCGAAGAGGAACAGCGGCACGAGGGAGGCCTGGGTCATGGGCGCATACGTCCCGCTACCGGGCGTGCAGACGTGGTACGAGGTGGAAGGCGACGGCGAACCCCTGCTCCTGCTCCACGGCGGCCTGTGCACGAACGAGACCTGGGGCGGCCAGCGGGCCGATCTGGCGGCGCGGTACCGCGTGTTCCTGCCGGAGCGTCGTGGACACGGGCACACGCCCGACGTCGAGGGGCCGCTTTCGTATCAGGACATGGCCGACGACACCGTCTCCTTCCTCGAAAAGACCGTCGGCGGCTCCGCCCATCTCGTGGGGTGGAGCGACGGCGGAATCGTCGCCCTGCTCGTCGCCATCGCCCGTCCCGACCTGGTCCGGAAGGTCGTGGCCATAGGAGCCAACTTCCTCCCCTGCCCGCAGAGCATCGCGGAACCGAGCTCGCTGGACCACATGTCGGCCGACGCTCCCGACATGGCGCTGTTCCGCGAGCTGTACGAGGCCACCTCGCCGGACGGAGCCGCCCATTGGCCGGTCGTGGTGGGCAAGGTGATCGAGATGATCCGCACCCAGCCCGACATCCCCACCGAGGACCTCGCTCGTATCAGCGCGCCCACCCTGGTCGTCGTCGGCGACGACGACCTGGTGACGCTCGAGCACACGATCGCCCTCTACCGCGCCGTCCCAGACTCCCAACTGGCCGTCGTCCCGGGAGCCTCGCACGCCGTTCCGGTGGAGAAGCCGGAAGCAGTCAACCGGCTCATCCTCGACTTCCTCACCATGGACCCGAGCCCGACCATCTTTCCCATCCGGCGCGCCACGGCGCCACCTGCGGGCAGTGCCCAGGCCTGACCTCTTGCACGCGCCCGCTGCCCGGCGTCTCACCGCCCGGCGTCTCGCTGCCGGCACGGCGGGGGAGGGGCGCGGCCGGTCGGTGGACGGAACGGGTCCCCGTGCCTGCTACCCGGGGAGGCGGAAGCCGTTGAAGAGGTCGTCCATGCCGCGCAGGGCCAGGCGGGCGGGGGTGGCACGGACCGCGAGGTCACGGGCGACCACCGCGAGCGGGTTGCGGAGGGCACCCAGGCGGCCGACCCGGCGGGCGCGGACGCGCACGGCGTCGGTGCGGTCGCGGCGTGCGGCGGTGTAGGCGGCGAGGGCGGCCGCGACGGAGCCGGTGCTGTCCCCGCTGTCCTGGCTGTCTCCGGCGGGGAGCAGCTGGGCGAGGATCACCGCGTCCTCGATGGCCTGGCAGCCGCCTTGGCCGAGGTTCGGGGCCATGGCGTGCGCGGCGTCGCCGACCCAGGCGATGCGGCCGCGGTGCAGGCTGGGCAGCGGAGCGGCCAGGTCGTAGAGGTCGTTCTGGAGGACCTGGTCCGGGTCGAGGCGCTCGACGCGGTCCAGCAGGGCCGGAATCGGGTGGTGCCACGAGCCGAAGCGGTGCCGCAGTTCGGCGCGGGGGTCGGACGACCGGGTGCCGGCCGGGACGATCGCGGTGGCGTACAGGTAGAAGCGACCGTCGGAGAGCGGGGTCACGCCGAAGCGCTCGCCCCGCCCCCAGGTCTCGCTCATCGCCGGTATCCGCAGGTCCGGCGCGTGCACGATGGTCCGCCAGGCCGTCTCGCCGATGTAGTGGAGGCCGGGGTGGGCGGGGAAGTGCGTGCGGCGCAGCGGGCTGTGGATGCCGTCGGCGGCAACCACCAGATCGGCGGGAAGGTCAGGGCCGGCTGCCGTACGTACGGTTGGACGGCCCCCGGCGTCCTCGACGGCGGTCACGGTGGTGCCGTAGCGAAGGGACTCCGGCGGGAGTTCGGCGGCCAGGGCCGCGGTGAAGGCCGGGCGCGGGACGGCGATCGGGGGCGTGCCGTAGCGCGCCGCCATGTCCGCGGTCGCGGTCCGGGTGAGCCACCGGCCGTCGGAGCGGCGCACACCCATCACCGTGGGTACGGCGCTCCCGGCGGCGCGGGCGGCGTCCGTGCCGATGGCGTCGAGTGCGCGCAATGCGTTGGGAGCCAGGCCGATGCCGGCGCCGGTGCAGGGGAGTTCGGGCGCGCGCTCGCAGACGGTGACGCGCCAGCCGCGGCGGTGGAGTGCGAGAGCGGCCGTGAGGCCTCCGATACCGGCCCCGGCCACCACCGCATGACGTTTCGGCATGGAACACATCTCCGTTCGGTTCGGGCGTTCATGCACCCTCTACAGATGTAGAGCCCTCACTCTACAGCTGTAGAGTGAGGGTATGTCCAGCCCCGACCGCCGCACCCTCATCGCGGACACAGCGATCGCCACCGTGGCCACGGCCGGCCTGCGCGGGCTCACGCACCGCGCGATCGATACCGCGGCGGAGCTGCCCGCGGGCAGTACCTCCTACTACTTCCGTACGCGTACGGCGCTGATCAGCGCCTGCTATGCGCGCATCGCGGAACTGGACCTGGACGACTTCGACTCGGGGCAGCCGGTTCCCTCCGACGCCGGGCGGTCGGTTTCGCGGGAGGAAGCCGCCGCCGCGATCGGGGCGCTGCTGCACCGCTGGTTGACCACGGGCCGCGAGCGGCAGCTGGCGCGCTACGAGCTCAGCCTGGAGGCCGCCCGCACCCCGGAACTGGGGGCGGCCCTTCACCAGGCGGGCCTGGCCGCTCGCGCCCGTGCAGCCGCCGCTCTTGCGGCACTGGGCGCCGCCCGGCCTGAGGAGGCCGCCGAGTTGCTGGTCGCCTGGACCGAAGGGGTGCTCTTCGACGGTCTCGTGGGTGCGATGGCCCGCACCCGGCCCGCGCCCGACCGGGCGGAGCTCACGGCAGTCGCTCGCCGGATGCTCGACGCTGCGCTGGCCGGTGACTCGCCAGGGGGATAGGTGCGGGCGAGGATGGGAGACGAACCCCGGCGCGGGCCGCCGCCACTTTGGCGGCGGCCCGCGCTGTCGTGTGTCCCGGACGGTCCGCAGTCGCGCAGGGGGATTTTCGTCCTCGCATCCGCGTACGCGTAAGCGGCTCGTGCGGAGTCTGCCGATGTTCGCTCTTTAGCGGCACCTGCGTTTGCGCTCCACGCTTGCGCGCCAAGATCAGCCCGACGGCACGAGCCGTCAGGACCCCCTGAGGTGGACATGAGCGATCGACAGACCGGAACCGTGAAGTGGTTCAACGACGAGAAGGGCTTCGGCTTCATCACGCCGGAGAGTGGCGATGACCTCTTCGTGCACTTCAAGTCCATCCAGTCGAACGGATTCAAGTCCCTGAAGGAGGGCCAGCAGGTCACGTTCATCGTTACCAGCGGGCAGAAAGGCATGCAGGCGGAGGACGTGCAGGTCATCTGACGACCCACGTGAAGCGTGACATGTTACTGAGCGCGCCAATCGGCCGAACCGGCCAACTGGCGCGCTCAGTCACAGTCGGACGCATGGCGGTTGAGGTGCTGGTGTCCGTACCGGATCGGACACCGCCTCCGGCGGGTCAGCGGGAGCGGTGGACTGCCTGGAGGGCCGCCCACTCCGGGGCGGGAAACTCGTGGCCCCAGCGCCTCCGGTACCCATCCGTCCCGTGCTCGGAGAGAAGCTGCTCGATCATGGCCATGAAGGCTCCTACGAACGCCTCTGCCGGTACCCGGCCTGCCCAGACCAGTCTCGCGTCCGACCACCAGGACGACGGCTCGTTCAAGTCCGCGAACTCCACGATCTGAACGAAGACCTCCTTTTCCGCTCGGTTGAAGAAGACTCTCGTCCCGCTCGGCTCGTTGAAGAACGTCACGAAGGTCGCACTGCACTCAAGCAGCAGATCCCGGACGGCGTTCATGAAGCAGGCCAGGACCTCGGGTCCTACGTAGGAGGCGCGCACCGTCTGTTCCGCAGCGTCCACCGACCACGACCAGGTGGCCGATCCGAACCCACCGAGCTTCCAGTGCATGCGCTGGCCATGGGTCGAAGAAACGTCGAATGGGCTGTGAACCATGCCTTCCCCCTGCGCCAGGTGGTGCTGGCCCTGGAAATCGCCGAGTCAACCGGGACTCGCTCACGAGCACGACGATGCCACAGACGGGATCTCAGAGGCAGGCTGCAGCAGCCGCATCATCGATGTATAGAAATCTTGACATCGTGTCGGGATTATTTGACACTCCATGGTGTCGGGTCCTATTCGCATGGGGAGCCCTTGTGGCATTCGAAGAGAAACGGGCCTGGATCCTGGCCCTGGTCACGATCACGTCGTACGCGGCGTACCTGGCGGTCGTCCTCGGTCAGGGCGGACATGCGCCCCTCGCACACACGCCTTACGTGGCAGCGCTGTTGTGGACGGTCGGCGCCTCCATCGCCGCGTCCATCGTGCTGCACGTCATCGTGTCCACGGTGTCGCGCGAGGGGGCGAACCTCAAGGACCAGCGCGACGGGGAGATCCACCGCTTCGGCTCGTACGTCGGCCAGTCGTTCCTGGTCATCGGCGGCGTAGCCGGGCTCGTCCTGGCCATGGCCCGCGTCGACCAGTTCTGGATCGCCAATGCGATCTACCTGGCGTTCGTCCTGTCCGCGCTCCTCGCATCGGGGGCGAAGATCGTGGCCTACCGGTTCGGCCTCCACCCGTGGTGAGGCCGACCAGGGTCACCAACGCGATCCGGGCCTTGCGGTTCGCCCACGGCGAGATGACCCAGGCCGAACTCGCCCGCCGCATCGGGGTGACCCGCCAGACCGTCATCGCCATCGAGCAGGGCCGCTACTCGCCCTCGCTGGAGATGGCCTTCCAGATCGCCCGGGTGTTCGCCGTTCCGCTCCAAGACGTCTTCCAGTACCCCGAATCCGAGGTAGAGGCTCCATGAAGGCAGTCGTCCACAACAGCTACGGACCACCCGAGGTCCTGCGCCTCGAGGAGGTCGCCGAGCCGGCGAAGCCGGGCAGCGGCGAGGTGCTGCTGCGCGTCCACGCCTCCGCGGTCGATCCGGGAGTGTGGCACGTCACGGCCGGGCTGCCGTACCTGATCCGCGCCACGCCCTACGGCCTGCGCGGGTCGAAGCCCCGCGTGCGGGGCATGGACGTGGCAGGTGTCGTCGAGGCCGTCGGCCCGGGGGTGAGCCGCTTCCGGCCCGGCGACGAGGTGTACGGCACCTGCGACGGAGCATTCGCCGAGTACGCGTGCGCCAAGCAGGACCGGCTCGCGCCGAAGCCGTCCGGCCTGGACTTCGCGGCGGTGGCTGCCATACCCGTGTCCGGATGTACCGCCCTGCAGGCCCTGCGGGACGCCGGACGCGTGCGGGCCGAGCAGCGCGTCCTCGTCATCGGCGCGTCCGGCGGGGTGGGCGGCTTCGCCGTCCAGCTCGCCAAGGCCTTCGGCGCGCACGTCACCGGCGTCTGCAGTGCGGCCGGTGCGGACCTGGTTCGCTCCCTCGGCGCGGACGAGGTCATCGACTACACCCGCGAGGACCCGACGGACGGCACCCGCCGCTACGACCTCGTCCTCGATATCGCCGGAAACCGGCCGCTGCACCGGCTCCGCCGCGCCCTCACCCCGCGTGGAACCCTCGTCATCGTCGGCGGGGAGGGCGGTGGCAGGTGGACCGGCGGCATGGGCCGCACACTGCGGGCACTGATGCTGTCGCCGTTCGTCGGCCAACGGCTCGTAGGGCTGGTCTCCTCACAGAAGCACGACGATCTCCGGCTTCTCGCGGACCTGGTCGAGGCCGGCACCGTGAAACCCGTCGTCCACCGGACGTACCCGCTGGCCGAGGTCCCCGAAGCCATTCGGTACCTGAGAGGCAATCAGACCCTCGGCAAGATCACCATCCGCCTGCGAAGGTCCGGCGGGCCCGGCGCGGCGGCGATCGGACGGCCGCCTGATCTCGAAACCCTGTGCCTGCGGCACGCCGAACCGCCACACCGCGACGCGCCCGCCGGACCTTCGCAGGGGTCCGGCCGTCTGCTCTCCGCGTTGCGATCAACCGGGTGGCAAGGCGGCTATTGCTCCTCGGCGGAGGTCCGTCGTACCTCGAAGTGGAAGCATCCGTATTCCAGTGCCCTGACGTGCACGAGCACCACGTCCGGGTCGTCGAACGCATCGTCGAAGGCCGCATCGAAGCCGGCGGTGGCGTCGGCCGGAATCTCCAGAAGGCGGCCACCTGCGATGTGACCCCGGGCGTCGTAGCGGCGCACGGTACGCAGAGCGCCCGGTCGAGCGAAGGGGTAGTGCTCGCCAGGGGTGAACCCGCCGCAGTCATCGGCGTGGATGAAGACGGGGCCCTGTTCGTCGTAAGCGCCCGGATCTGCCCCCGTCGCGGCGGCCCAGCGGCGCAACGGGGCGTAGGAAACAAGGGCGATCCGCTCGCCGAGCGTGATGGGGAGCAGGCAGCAGCGCAGGGGGGAGCCCGCGTCGACGCGGGTCGCGTGGTAGGGGGCGCAGGGACGGCCCGCGTCGTCGGCGACTCGAAGTTCCTTGAGGGCGGCTGTGTCCACAGGGAACACGGTGTATTTGGTCATGCGCCCATGCTGGATCGGTGCACGGTTATGCGCTGGCAGGAAACCGACGTCGCGTGGGTGCGTGCACACCGGAAGGCTCACCGGAAACGCCACTCCCGCTGAGCCGGAGGATCAGCGAGAAGGCGGAGGGTCCGGACCGGGTCGTCGAGCTGTCGGTCAGGTGGTGGCGGTGAACGCGGGCAGGTGCTCGCGAAGGAAGGCGTGGAGCGTCCTGGCGGGGCGGCCGAGGAGGGTCTCGATGGTGTCGTTGGGGGATTCCGGACGCTCCGTGGCCAGTCGCTGGATCTCGACGACGTGGCTCGCGAGCCAGGGTGGCATGTGTGCGGTCGACAGCAGATGGCTGTGGAACTCGTGTGGTGGCAGGTCGATGTGACGGACGGGGCGACCGGTCAGCTCGCCGAGTAGGCGGGCGAGTTCGGAATGGCTGAAGGCCTGCGGGCCGGTCAGGGTGTACGTGGCACCGGCGAGGCCGGGAACGAGAAGGGTCTCGGCGGCCACGTCGGCGATGTCCCGGACGTCGACGTAGTTGCAGGGCGCGTCGCGCATCGCCCCGATGAGCACGCCCTGGGCGACCGACGGGGCGTTCAGGAGCAGCTTGTGCATGAAGGCGTACGGTCGGAGCAACGTAGCCGTCATGCCGGTCGCCGCCAGGTGTTCCTCAACTCGCACGTGTCCGCGCGAGATGGCCACTGGTGAGGCGGGCTCGGCAGCCGGAGCGGAGAGTTTGACTACGTGCTGTACCCCGCACAGGGCCGCGGCGTCCACGGCGTTGGTCTCCAGCTCGACTTGACGCGGGCTGTTGGCCATGGCGAGGAACAGCTGCGTGGATCCTTGGAGGGCGGCGCGGAGCGTACGGGGATCTGCGGCGTCCGCCCCGACGATCTCGACCGAGGTTCTTGCGCCAGTGGCGTCGCGCAGTGCGTCGGGAGTACGGCTGATGGCCCGGCAGGGGACGTCGAGTTCGGTCAGCCGGCGGAGCAGCGCGCCGCCGGTGGCGCCGGTTGCGCCCATGATGGTGATCACAGTGAGCCCTTCACGGTCGAGAGGTCTGTCGGACGGGTGGGGAGGGCCGGGTCACGTCTGTTGCCGGGAGGTCGCACCGTGCCACCGCCAGGTGACGATGGTGGCGGCCAGTGCGGCCGAGAGCGGCAGGTCGATCCGCAAGCGCTCCAGCCATCCGGCGTCGGGCACCGGCGTGTGCGACGGCAGCCACTGGGAAGTGAACCACCCGAGCAGGCCGGCGACTGCGGCCGCCGCAACGGCGAGTCCGAGGGCGAGCGCCAGTCGCGGTGCCGAGGTCGTCCAGCGGCGTGGCCGGCCACGCCGGTGCAGCCACGCGCCGACGACGCACGCCACGAGGGCGGACGTGGCCCCGATGGAGGTGACGGCGGCCATGGTGAGTTCGGGCTGCCCGGTGAGGACTCCGCCGAGCCCGGCGGTGAGGGCGGGGGCCAGGTAGGCGGCTGCGACTTCCTTCCGGAGGGCGAAGGGGCGCGTGGCGGAACCAGGTACAGAGATTCCATGGGGAGGGCTCACAAGTCTCCTCGAGATAATTAGGTGGCTAACTATTTGGGTGCGGCTGAGTGCGTCACTTGGCCACGGCGACTGTTTCTTGCGGAAAGCCGGGGTCCTAGTCGGCGGTCAGTGCACCGATCCGCCGGGTAATCCGCTCCAGGAGGTCCAGGAACAGCCCCCGCTCGTCGACGCTCAATCCGTCGACCAGTGCCTCAAGTCGAGCGAAGTGGTCCGCGGCCATGTCGCGCAGCCGCTGGGCGCCGCGCGCGGTGAGGACCACCACCGCGCCCCGCCCGTCCTCGGTGGAGGCGCGCCGAGCCACCAGGCCCTCGCGCTCCAGTCCGCTGACAAGGCCGGTCACCGTAGCGCGCGAGACGCCAAGGCTCCTCGCGAGGTGCGACGGCGACTTCTCTCCGTCGTTGTCCTCCAGGTCCACCAGCAGGCGGTAGCGCCCGGTCGACAGCCCGGAACGTGAGAAGTGCACTTCTGACGCCCGGTCCAGGCGCGCCCCGGCCGCCATCAGGCGCACGGCGACGAGTACCGCCTGCGGATCGGCGTCCAGCCCGTACCGCGCGATCTGCTTCCGTGCCTGATCGAGCGTGGGTGTAGCGCCGGCCGTCGCGTCCTCGTCACTCATGAGATTTAATATGGCAGCTAACTATTGGCCGGTCAAGATGCACTGGGCAGATCCTCGCCCTCCGGCTCAGGCCGTGGCGGCTACTCGGCTGGGGGCGTCGGGTGGGGGCAGGGTCTTGAGGGGGTCCTCGGCGAGGTGGGCGACGTGCGTGAGCGCGTTCTCGTAGACGGGTCGGGGGAAGGCGAACGGCCCGATGGCGAGTTCTCCCCAGGCCGGGCGGTGGGGTTGGTGGAATGCGGACCACGTGACGGTCTCGGGCGTGGCGGTGATGCGGGTGAACAGGGGCCAGCAGTCCCAGATACCGCAGGGACAGCCCAGCACCGCGGTGGCGTCCGTCGGTGCGTGGCGGAGCCCCGGGGTGGCGTTGCCGAGGAAGTGGGATGCGGCGTCACCCAGGTCGGACTCTGCCAATCCGGCGTACTGGCGGAGCAGGAAGTCCTCCGCGTCCTCGGGCGTCCTCCTGTAGGCGCTCTTCTCCTACAGCCACAGTGGCCGCGTGGCATCGGCGGCGTGGACGCGGAGGTCGGAGCCGTCGATGCGGATGCCCCACAGGCGGGCGGAGGTGTAGGTGAAGAACTCGATGTGCTGCACGGAGTCATTGTCCGGGGTCAGGGCCGGCCGCTGATGCGCCGGCCGGACAGACGGATCCGTGCCCCCGGATCCCTGCCAACGCGGCTTTCGCTCCGTTCGGCGCCCCAACGGGCGGCCTCGTGGTCACCCCTGCCCCGTGGAGGTCCGCGACCGTACTGACGGTGATCGACCGGACGGCTCCGCTCCACCCTGTGGGCGCCCACCGGGCGAACAGCGACGTACTGGGGAGTGCGCCATGGCCGTCGTCCATTGGCGTATCAGGTGACGGACGCTCAGTGATGGCTGAGCCCGTCGGTCAGTCGATGCCTTCGATGATGCGGAAGTCGCGCTCGACGGCGTCGGAGAGGACAACCAGCGCCTTCTGGTATGCCTCGCTCTCGTATGCCGCGACGGCCTGTTCGAAGCTGTCGAACTCGATCAGAATGACGCGGTGCGTGTTTCCGGCCTCGTGGGCGACGACTCGACTGCCACGGGACAGGAGCCGCCCGCCCCCAGCCCGGACGGCCGGACCGGCCAGCTTGTCGTAGGCAGTCAGCCTCTCAGGGTCGGATATGGCGCGGTAGACACTGACCCAGTAGCTCTTGGCCATGGAAACCTCCTGTGTTCGGCCGGACACGTCCGACTTCGAAATTTTGTATGGGCAGGCCGGGTAGGGCGAGTCATCGAGGGCGGGGCGGGAAGTCGGCGAAGCGTGGTGCGCCGGGCTCGTGCGGTATGCGAGCGGCGCGGGCGGCGAAGCTGACGGCGTGATACCACCCGCACAGCAGGAACAGGTCGAGCAGTTGGGGCTCGTCGAAGACCGAGGCAAGCCGTGCCCACAATGCGTCGTCGACGTCGGAACGCTCATGCAGCATGTCGACAGCGAGAATGAGCAGCCGTTCCGGCTCGGATGTCCAGCACTCGTCGGCGGGACCGCCGTGCACCAGCGAAGTCGCCTGCTCGTGGGTGAGGCCGACGCGCTCGGCGAACGTCGACATGTGCACGCCCCACTCGTACTCGCAGCCGCACAGCGCGCACGTCCGGTCGATGACGATCTCGCGTTCCCGCATGGTCAGCGTCAGCTGCCGACTCAACTCGTAGCGACCCCACCCGTGCATGGCGCCGGCCATCGGGAGGTTTCTGGCGAACATCCGGAACAACCCGATGGGTGGGGCCTCTCCGGGCATCATGCGCGCGAGCAGTGCGCCGACCTGGTCGGTGTACGGCGGTTCCACCAGGGCTATCCGCGGCATCGCCTCTCCCGTCGAGTTCGTTTCGAAAATAGAAACGCTGGAGGGGATGTTAGTGTTTCGAATAGCGAAACACAAGGAGGCGTATGTCAACGCCGCGTCCAGGCACGCCAGTTCGTGGATCGACGACCGGCCGTCCGATCATGGCCGCGATGGACCTGTTCGGCCGCCGGTGGGCGCTGCGAATTCTCTGGGAGCTCCGTTCGGGCCCGCTCGGCGCCCGCGCGCTGCTGGCACGGTGCGAAGGCCTGTCGTCAAGCGTCCTCTACCAGCGGCTACGCGAACTCGTATCGAGCGGGATCATCGCTCCTTCGGCCGACGGCTACGAGCTCACTCGACTGGGGACAGCGCTCGGTCACGCCCTCCGTCCGCTCGACGAATGGGCGGCCATCTGGGCGCAGGAGCAAGAACAGCCCGATCAGGAGCCCACGGATACCTGAAGGTGACGGCCACCAGGTCGGCGTGATGTGACAGCCCCCGACTGGGGGACACATGGGCTCGCGCGGCCTGCGAAAAGTTGTCGGAGCCCACGCGTAGCCGGGGCAGCAGCAGCGCGATGGAGAAGTGCCGGTCGGCGCTCAGGGACAGTTAGTGCCCCTGGCGCCGGGCCGCCGGGGCGCCGCCCTGGTCCCGCTCAGCCGTACATCGCCAGGCGGTAGAGGTGGGCGAGCGCCTCGTCGATGGGGTGGGGCTCTGGCCTGCCGGAGGAGTCCAGCCCGTTCCACCTCTGCAGGTTCACCGCGACCGCCATCTGGCGTGTGCCGTCGGCGCGGGTCATGGCGAGCGTTCCGCCGCCCCAGACCGTGCCGCCGTGCCCCCAGAAGGTGCCCTGGCCCGGAGCTGTCATGGGGTGCAGCCCGAGGCCGTAGTCGATCGTCTTGCCCTCCTGTGAGACGACCGGGACGGTGCGTTGCATCTCGACCAAGGACGACGGACTGACGATCTGCCCGGCCAGGAGCATGCCGTAGAAGCGGTTCAGGTCGGAGGCGGTGGATATCAGGGAGGCTGAGGGGCCCACCCATGACATGTCGTAGACGCTGTAGTCGCGAGGTGGGTCGATCATGCCGAACCATGCCTCGTAGAGCCGTGAATGCGGCCCGTTCACGTACGGTCCGGAAGGCAGTTCGGTTTCGCGGAGACCGGCGCGTTCGATGACGCAGCGGGTGATGTACCGCTCGGCCGTGCTGCCGGTCACCTCCTCCAAGAGCCGGACGAGGAGGAGGTAGTTGGTGTTGGAGTACACCCCGGGTGTTGTGCCGGGGGCACCGACGGCAGGGGCGTTGACTCCCTTCTCGATCAGTTCGATGGGGTCGAACCGCGTGAACCGGTGCTCGTCCAGGCTGCTGGGGCCGGTTTCGGAGAGGACGGGGTACCCCTTGAGGGAGGGGTAGGCGTAGGGGAGGTACTCCGCGAGGCCGCTCGTGTGGTTGAGCAGCATCCGGACCGTGATCGCCTCCCCCCTTCCCCCGGCGGGAGCGTGCTCCGGTAGGTACCGGCCGATCGGCGCGTCGAGTGCGATCCGACGGCTCTCGACCTGCTGGAGCACGGCGGCGGCGGTGAAGGTCTTGGTGATGCTGCCGACGCGGTGGCGCATGTCGGGGGTGACGGGGCTGCCGGTGGCGAGGTCGGCGAACCCGGCGGCGCCTCGCCACACTTGGTCCCCGTCCCGCACCTCGGCGAAAAGTCCCGGCATTCCCGCGTGGTGGACGTCTTGGACGGCCCGTTCCAGCGCCGCGTGGTCAAGTGCGTTCTTCACGGCATGCGTCCTTTCGGGATTCCCCGGTGTGAGCGTTCTGCGGTCGCTCGTCCGGGATGACAGGGCACGGGGTGGCGGGTCGGCACGCCTCGTGCCCGGCCCGTCGACACCCCCATGCCTCATTATGCACGCGGTGCGTGCAACACCAAGTGCATCGGTATGCTGGTCTCCGGCGAGAGGAGAAAAATGGCAGGCCGAAGGCGTTGGTCCACCGAAGAGATCCTTGATGCGGCGGCGGAGCTGCTGCGCACGGGCGATGCGGATTCGTTCAGCGTGCGCAAACTGGCCGCGACCCTGGGGACCGATTCCTCCAGCCTCTACCGGCACTTCCGCACCAAGACCGAACTGCTGCGCGCGGTTGCCGACCGCATCCTCCTGGCCGCCATGGACGGCTACCGTGCCGAAGGTGACTGGAAGCAGCGCATCACCGCCCTGGCCCTGCGCATGAGGGGCGCCTTCGGGCAGCAGCCCCAACTCGCCGCGGTCTGGGGGCGGTACGCGTCGAGCGGTACGGGATCCAGGCTGGTCATGGAAGAGGTGCTCCAAGCGCTGCGCGCGTCCGGTCTCCCCGAGGAGGAGATCCCGGTCGGCTACCACCGGATCGCCGTCCTCATCGCCGCACTGATCGCGTCGGAGGCCGGTGCCGGCACGGTTACCCCCGAGGAGCACGAACAAGGCATGGAGCTGTTCCGCGTGGCGGTGCTGGGGGCCGATCCCGAACGATTCCCCGCCCTGGCTTCCTTCGCCCGGGACATCCGCCCCCTCGGAGCAGAGCGCCGAGAGGCGTTCCTAGACCTCCTCGCCGCGCAACTGGCCCACATCGAGGCGGCGATCCCCCCGGGCTAGTCCGTCTCTTTCGGATCGTGCCGGTCGAGCCCTCGGCGTCCGTCACCTCGTCGCCCCGGGTCCGCTGCACGCGAATGGCCTCGCTCTCGGACACCACGCCACCCTCGTCAAGGCGCTCGCCTGGGAGAAGATCTGAGGGTGAACTCCTCGTTGGCGGAGGCTGTCTCCGTCGTTCTGCTCCTGCTGGTGCTGGCCTGCGCCGTCATCCGCCCGTTCGGCTGGCCGGAGGCGGTCGTCGCCGTCCCTGCCGCGGGCGTGGTCATCGCCACCCGGGCGATCTCCCTGGACCACGCCCGTGACGAGGCAGTGCGACTCGGGCCGGTGATCGGCTTCCTCGCGGCGGTCCTGGTCCTGGCCCACTTGTGCGACCAAGAGGGCCTGTTCCAGGCGTGCGGAGCGTGGATGGCCCGCAGCGCGGCAGGCCGTCCGCACCGGCTCCTGCTCCACGTGTTCGCCGCCGCGTCGGTGATCACCGCGGTACTCAGTCTGGATGCCACCATCGTGCTGCTCACGCCGGTGGTGTTCGCCACCGCCGCCCGGCTCGGCGCCAGGCCCAAACCGCACGTCTACGCCTGCACCCACTTGTCGAACACCGCCTCGCTGCTGTTGCCGGTCTCCAATCTGACGAACCTGCTGGCGTTCGCGGCCAGCGGGCTGAGCTTCACGCGGTTCGCCGCCTTGATGGCCCTGCCGTGGCTGGTGGCGATCGCGGTCGAGTACGGGGTCTTCCGCCGGTTCTTCGCCGCCGACCTGGACGCCGGGGCCCAGGCTCCCGCCGTTGCCCAGCCGCCCGAGCCGCCGGTGTTCGCCCTGGTCACCGTCGCGTGCACGCTCGCCGGATTCGTCCTGACCTCCGCGCTGGGAGTCGACCCGGCCTGGGCGGCCTTCGCCGGCGCCGCCGTGCTCGCCGTGCGGGCGCTGGCCCAGCGCCGCACCACACCCGCCGCGATCCTGCACGCCGCTTCCGTGCCGTTCCTCGCCTTCGTCCTGGCGCTGGGCATCGTGGTGCGCGCGGTCGTCGACCACGGGCTAGCCGCCGGACTGGGCCACCTGATCCCGGGCGGCACCGGGCTCGCTGCCCTGATCGGTATCGCCGCATCGGCCGCCGTGCTGGCCAACATCATCAACAATCTGCCCGCCGTACTGGTGCTCTTGCCGCTGACCGCGCCGTCCGGGCCGGCCGCAGTGCTGGCCGTGTTGTTGGGGGTGAACATCGGCCCCAACCTCACCTACGCCGGCTCCCTGGCCACCCTCCTGTGGCGGCGCATCGTCCACGAGCACGACAGCGAGGTCGAACTGGGCGAGTTCACCCGACTCGGCGTGTTCACCGTGCCCATCGCGCTCTTGTTGTCCGTCCTGGCACTGTGGACCTCGATGGCCCTGATCGGAGGCTGACCGCCATGAACGTCATCATCTGGATCACCGAGGGCACCTGGCCCGCCGGCATCGATGCCGCCCGCACCCACGCACCCGGGGACGCGGACGTCGTGCTGCTCCACGTCACCCCGGCCGATGTTCCGGGCGCTGCGCACGGTGCCTTTGCGGGCCTATTGGGCCGTGGCCACCTCGAACGCGACCCCGGCACACAGGTGGAGAAGCTGGCGGCAGCCTCCGCCGACCGGCTCCTCGCCCAAGCGGCGCAACGTCTGGGCCGCCCGTGCACCCGCACCGAGCGCACCGGCCGCCCTGAACGGGAGGTCGTCGCCGCCGCCGAGGGCGCCGATCTGCTGGTCCTGGTCCGCGACGGTGACCGCAGTCACCTCGGGCCACGCAGCCTGGGGCCGGCCAGCCGCTTCATCGTCGACCACGCCCCATGTCCCGTCCTGCTGGTGTGGCCGGAAACGGCACCCGGCATCGCCACCCTCGCGCCTCCACCGCCCCACCCACCGCATCACCGATAGCGGCATAACGCCGTCCTCGGTTCCGATCCGCACCTTCCGACGGCGCCGTCAGCCGAGGATGAGCGGGAGCCGTGCGCAGAGATCACCCAGAGCGGCTTTCTCGGCGTCGGACGGCGCATGACGGCCGGTGCCGATCAGCAGGGCGTCCTTGTCGGTGAACGAGGCGGGGAACGGGTTCCCGGCGATCTCTTCCAGCAACACGCGGGCCGCGGTGAGGGTCTCACCCGGTGGTTCGGCCGCCGACGGCAGATGCGCGATCAGATCGAGGTGGTGCAAGGTCCATTCGAGCACGTACGCGGACAGGTAGTCGCCGACGGTCAGCACCTTGTCCTGGGTGCTGACGCGAAGGGCGGGATCGGCGAGTTGGGCAGCCCGGCCCGCGGCGGAACCCACGTCGTCGAGGTGGAACTTGAGCCACCGCGGCTCGCCGTATGCGGCGGCCAGGCGGGGGACCAGCGCATCGAGGGGGTCCTCGCCGGTCGGTGGTCCGTCGAGCAGGTCCCAGTAGGTGACCGCGTCCGCGGTCGGTACGGTTTCGGCGGGCGTGACCAGGGTGATCAGGACGTCCTGGGCGTCGATGACCAGGTGGCAGACCAGGTCCCGCACGAGCCAGCCGGCGCAGCCGGACCGCCGCTCGAAGTCCTCGTCCGGCAATGCGGCCACCGCTGTGCGCAACGCCGTCCAAGAACGTGAGAAGAGCTCCATTACGGCACGGTAGGCCGGACTCGGAACGACGGACAAGCGGGCTTGTGGATGGTCCCCCGCATGTGCTCGGCACGGCACGGCATGTGAGACTCCTGCCACGGGCGCCGACCCCGACGGGGACGGGCGGCATCGTAACGGGGCAGGGGCTTAGATGAGCGGGACCGGGAACACGATTGCACCACAGCCGGATGCTGCGGCCGTTGCACCGCAATCCGATGCTGCGGCGGAGAACGGGCGCGGTGCCGAGGGCGGTGCCGGTGCCGAGGCCGAGAACGGTGCCGCGAACAGAAAGAGGCTAAAGAGGCTGAAGGCGGCCGCCGTCGTGGTCGCCGGACTGGGATTCATCGTGGGCGGTTCACTGCTGGCTCCCGACCCCCGACCGTCCGGATGGGTGGCGGAGCCGGCCTCGACGGAGCCGCCCCTCTACTCCGGACCGGGGCCCACGAGCGAGCAGGTCACGGCGGACTTGGACGCCGCGACCGCCACTGCCGGGCTCGGGCCGGCCGCCCCACCACGAGCGTTCGCCCTACCCGGGTGCCTGGTCCCCTGGGAATCCTACGAGGCGGGGAGCGACGCCCGGTTGACCGCGCTCGCCGACGGTCTCACCCACCAGCAGTGGCAGCTCACCGCACGCCGTCAGAGCACCTTCACCAGCTCGGTGTCGTGGACCAAAGGCACGTGGCAGCTCATGGTCGTGCACGACAGGAGGCCCGGGGCGCGCGAACGTCTCACGCTCCTGGCCACGAACGACACACCCGCCTGCGAGGAGGCGTTCCAACAGGCGGAGGCTGCCGGAAACCAAGCCGTCTAGAACCCGGCTCCGCCGGATCGTGCAGCGACCGAGCTGCCTGAACTCCCTGCGTGACAGCGCGCCGAAGGAGAATCCAGAGTGCAACGGCAGACCCGACGCCACGTCGATGGGGCGGTGCGGATCGCAATCGCCGCGTGCGCAGCGACGTCCCTCACCGGCTGCTCCACCATGGGCAGGGATCCCCAGGAGCGCAAGCCCGGTACGGCAGCCGGGGAGGTCACCGTGGTACGCGGGGACCGCATGTACCCCCTCACCATCAGGATCACGGACTGGCAGGTCAGGCCGCATCCACAGGTCCCGGAGCGGGGAAACGCGGTGCACTTCGGGTACCGCAAGACCGCCACGAGCGACTTGCCCGAGGTCAACGTGGAAGTCGGAGTGTGCGCAGTGGACGCAGCGGACATCGTGTTGCTGTGCGACGTCGTAGGCGCGCGACAGGCAGAGCCCCGGATCGAGGACGGCGACTCCTGGATCGGCCCGGCCGACCTGCCCCGCAGCCTGTCCGACACGGCCCGTGTCGTCCTCCTGCCCGACCAACTGCTCCCGGGCCTGCACGCCGGAGACCCCAAGGACGGCGACGGCTACGTGCCCCCCGGCCTCCCGCTGCCGGGCGAGGAACTCCGTACCGCCTGAGTCGAAGAGCAATGAGCGGGAGGACCCTCAGCGAAAGCCTTTCTGCGACGGTCCCGTGGTGGGGATGCCGCCGGGCTTATCGGGGCACACGGCCGGACATGGCACCGAAGACCGAACACTTGATGTCCCTGCGGGCCGTACGGCAGCTGCGCCGGGTCCGGACCGTCTACACCGCCGGGTTCCTGCTGTGGGCGGTTGCCGCAGCCTGGACGGGATGGACCCATCCCTGGAGCCGGCAGATGTGGGCCTGCGTGCTCCTCCTGGCAGTTTTCACCGGTCTGCTCGGCACGGCCTCACTGTGGTTGAGGCGCCTGCAAGCCACCCCGGGGCACAAGCCGGCCCATCACGCCGCGCCCCGGCGTGCCGTCACCCCGCGCCAGGTGAACGCCTGAACCGGTGTGCGGGTCCGCGCCGGGTTTTCCGCGATGCGGCGGGCCCAAAGGGCCGGGGGCAGATGTGAGTCGGCGATCGCGGCGGCCCCTTCCCGACGCGATGGCCCCCGTCCTGTAAGCAGTGGCATGGGCCAGTGGGGGCCTCGGCCTGCTGCGCGAACTGGAGAGAGCCGCGCGGGTCAAGAGCTACACGCCCGAGCAGTGGCGGACCTTGGGGGTCTCCGTGCACGGCGCCGCGCCCTACACCAGGCTGTGGTGGTCGGTGGAACGGTGGCGGGAAACGGCTGTTTCCGGAGGGCAGCGCTACCAGCGGGACAGGCGTGACCTGGAGCCGCGCAGGACAGCGGATGAGGAGAGCCCGGTCACGGCGAACCTACGGCGGGTCGCGGAACGGTTCCGGGAGCAGTACCGCTCCCGGAACCGTTCCGAAGGGCCGGGCGGCGGCTGACGGCGCCCCCGTGCCGGGCGGCGTCCCCCGTGCCGGGCGGTGCCGGGCGACGGTGAAAGCGCCCGCCGGCCGCTCCGGGGTCGGAGGCCGGAGGTTCAGCCCCGCTGGGCGCGAGCGGAGACAGGGCGGGGAAGGAGCAACATCAGGGCCCACATGGCCGGGAAGCCGCCGATCACGTACGGGAGTGTGGAGCTGAAGGCGTCGACGACGTCGGTGCCGCGGGCGGTCGCGCTCTGGTCGTGGGAGAAGAAGACCACGCCGGTGCAGACGACTCCGAGGGCGATGCCGAGGTGGATGGCGGTGTTGAACAGCCCGGAGGCCGATCCGGCGTCCGCGTCCTCCACAGAGCCCATGGTCAGGTCGGTGAGGGGAGCGCCGATCATGCCCAGACCGAGACCCAGTGCCAGGACGGGCAGGGCCATGGCGGTCATCGACAGGCCGGTGCCGTAAGTGGTGGCCAGCAGGCGGAAGGCGACCAGCGCCAGTGCGGCGATCAGCGCGCCACACTGGGGGACGTGACGCTGCCGACGGGCGATGACGGCCATGGCCAGCCAGGCCCCTGCGATCTCGGCGAGGGAGAGAAGGAGGAAGCCGATCGCCGCCCGCGACGGGCTCATGCCCAGGCCCTGTTGCATGAAGAGTGTCCAGCACATGAAGAACAGGCCGGACAACACGCCGAAGACAAACTGGGCGGCGATCCCTCCGGAGAACGGCCGACCCGAGAAGAGGGCCGGCACCACCAGCGGAGAGCCGCCCTCACGGCTCTCGGCCCGCTGCCGGACGACCAGGCCCACCAGCACGGCTGCACCCGTGGCCATGGCCGTGAACGCCCACCACGGCCAACCGTGGGCACCTCCCGTGCTGAGGGGATAGGCGACCAGCAACAAGCCGAGCGCGGAGAGCGCCGTGCGCAGCGGGTCCGGGTGCCGGCCCCGCCGGTCGCGGGACTCGTCGACGTACCTGCGGCCGAGCAGGAACGTGGCGATGCCGAGCGGGACGTTGATCAGGAAGATGGAGCGCCAGCTCGAGCCGAAGACGTCGGCCTGGGTGAGGACGCCGCCCAGAACGGGCCCCAGGACGCTGCCGACGGAGATGACGGTCCCGTACAAGCCGAACGCCCTGGCGCGTGCGCTGCCGGAAAAAGTGACGTGCAACGACGCCAGGACCTGGGGGATCATCACCGCCGCGCCGGCGCCCTGCACGGCGCGTGACGCGATCAGAGAGGCCGGACCGGTGGCCAGGGCGCACAGGAGGGAGGCCGCGGTGAAGGCCAAGACGCCCAGCAGAAACGTCCGTTTGCGGCCGTAGAGATCACCGAGGCGGCCACCGGTGATCAGCCCGACACCGAGGACGAGCGCGTAGGCGGCATGGATCCACTGGAGGCCGGCTGCCGAGGCACCGATGTCCGCTTGGATGGTGGGCAGGGCAGTGTCGACCACTGACGCGTCCAGCACCGCCATCAGTTCGCCGGCCAGCAACACGGCCAGCTTGATCCGGCTGCCGCGCCGCGAAGGCGGTCCGGCGGAGGCGGCGCCCGAGCGGGGGGAAGCGTTACGGGTGTCACGTGACACGGAGAAGGGGTTCCTGTTCAGCGCAGTAGGGAGAGAACGGGCAGGCCAAGGCCCGTGTACGCCTACTGCGCACAGGAGAATGTCACGGAGCCCAGGCCATCGGGAACACCGTCTTCACAGCGGACAGCACGAACCGCCTGTCTGCACAGGCGGGGGTCCGCGGGCAGAGCCCGGGAAGAACGGCTACTGGGCCTGGGATATACGTCATCACCTCGAAGGACATGCACGCCCACAGGGGGCGGTAAGGATTCCTGCCAGCGTAGGTGACCGCCCCAAGGGAGGGGAAACGCTTTTCGGTCCACCCGCGATGACCCGGTGACCGCCACGAGCTGCCCCGCTCGGCCCGACCGTCCGCTCGGTGGTGTGCGTCGGCTGGCTGGCAACGGCGCAGAACGCCTTCCGGCTCCCGCCCGAACTGACCGCCCCCGAGAACCGGGCGAGCCGGGCCCGCATGAACCCGGCCGGAGTGAGTGGGCTAGCGCGTGTCTCTTTGGACGGTAAGTCAGTTGATCGGATATGTCTGTCCGATTAGTGATCACTGATGCGATGTGGGACCGGATCGAGCCGCTGATGCCGGCCGATCCAGTCCGTGGCCGGCGGTGGGCCGACCACCGCCGAACACTCGAGGCCATCGCGTGGAAGTACCGCACCAACTCGCCCTGGCGGGATCTCCCCGGCGAGCTCGGCCCGTTCCAGACAGCCCACAAACGGCTGATCAGGTGGGCCGTCGACGGCACTTGGGAGATGATCCTCGTCGCCGTCCTGGCGGCGGCGGACGCCGACGACGACATCGACTGGACGGTGTCGGTGGACTCCACGGTCGTCCGCGCCCACCAGCACGCCGCCGGGGCACGTAAAAGGGGGCGGCTCGCTCCGGTGAGCCCGCCGATCACGCTCTCGGACGCTCCCGTGGCGGGCTGAGCACGAAGGTCCACCTGGCCGCGGACGGTGGGGCACGGCCTCTGGCTTTCACCATCACCGCAGGTCAGGCTGGTGACGCACCCGCCTTCAAGACCGTGATGTCCCGCATCCGCGTGCCCCGCACCGGCCCTGGAAGGCCACGAACCCGGCCTCTCGCTGTGCTGGCCGACCGGGCGTACTCCTCCCGCGCCATCCGCAGTCACCTCCGGCGCCGGGGAATCCGGGCGGTGATCCCGCAACCTTCCGACCAGATCGGCCACCGCCTGCGGCGGGGCCGACAAGGCGGCCGCCCACCGGGCTTCGACCGTGAGGTCTACAAGCAGCGGAACACCGTCGAGCGGTGCATCAACCGGCTCAAGCAGTGGCGCGGCCTGGCCACACGAACCGACAAACTCGCCATCGCCTACCAGGCCGCACTCCACCTCGCCGGCATCCTCATCTGGACCCGACGCTGACCAAAGAGACAGAACCTAGCGGACCTGGATGCCCGCTCCGTACGGCTTGCCACCGCTGTAGCAGATGGCGGTGCTGGTGGCGCCGACCCGACGCCACGTGGGGTCGTACACGGTGTAGTCCTGCGCCCAGGGCCGGTCGCACCTGGTGTACACGCGGAACTCGCCGGTACCGCTGACGCACGTACCGGCAGCGGTCGTGGAGGATTTGTACCAGGTGCGGCAGTCGTACGCGTCAGCTGCCGCGGGGCCCGCCCCGGCAACCAGCAGGCCGGCGCCCAGGGCCAGCGAGGTCAATAAGGATCCGACGCGCTTCATCCGTGGCTCCTGACCGCAGGTTTCACTCTGGGCCACGAGTCGCTCGCGGCTGCGACAAGGCCCCGGGTCCTTCACTATCCGCGTACCGCCCGTGCGTGACAACCCCGCGCGAGCGATGCGGTGTTGCGCTCCCCGGCGCGTGCGCGGGCGGTCCGAGCGCCGCCGAGACCGCCGGGCCGGCAGGCGGGCCGGAACCGCGGTGTTGGCGGGGGAGAGGGTGCGGCGGGCTCGGGCAAGGCACCGTAGGCGGACTCCGGGCGGAACCTCGCCGAGCGGGGTCATGCGGCGAGTGCGGCGGGTTCGGCGAGCTGCGAGGCCGCCGTCCGCCACGCGTCGGTCACGGCGGTGCGGGCCAGCGCCGTACGCACGGTGCGGTCGCCGGTCAGAGCGATCGGGGCGCCGACGTGGACGTGCAGCCCGGGTCGGCGCAGCGGCGCTGTCGCCAGGCCCGCAATCTGTTTGACCGTGCTGCCTGAGGTGACGCGGCGGGCGCCGGCCTGGCCGACGGGCACGACAGGGGCGCCAGTGCGCTCGGCGAGGCGGACCAGGCCGGTGCGGAAGTCGCCCGGGGCCGCTTCCGCGGCGTCCTTGCGACGGGGCAGGCCGCCCTCCGCGTAGATGAGGAGGTGCCTGCCCTGCTCCAGGGCCCGGGCGGCCAGGTCGAGCGAGGCCGAGGCCCGTCGCTCACCGCGGTGTATGGGGACGTGGCCCTCGCGGTCGAGGGACCGGCCGAGGAGGGGAACGTGCCAGAGGCCGGCGGTGGCCATGATGACCGGTTCGACGCCGAGGCGGTGCAGGGCGGCGATCACGATGGCGGGGTCGGCGAGCGAGGTGTGGTTGGCGGCGATGATGCTGCCCGGCGCCAGATCGGCGCCCGGGTCGGTGGTCACCGACAGACGGCCGAAGACGGGCACCAGGACGTGGGCGATGCGGCTGAGCATGATGCGGTCTCCAGGTCTCGACGATGTCGGTCTTCATCGTGCGAGGTGGAGCATCGGCACCGCCTGAGTCACCGTACTCATCTTCCCCCTAACCGATGCTCACTCCTGGGCCGCCCGCACCACGGGTTCGCGTTCTCACCGACCCTGCCGGCGCCGGCGCCGACGCCGGCTCCGCCAGAGGCAACCGCAACGGAGGCGTGTGGGGGAGCGGTGCCCGCGGGGTCCGGCGCCCTCACCGCTGACACCGCCAGCGGCTGCTGGAGCACGGTCTCGACCTCGGCGGGCGATTGTGCATGCCGATGACCAGGCCGGTCACCTCGTCGGCTACCGGCGCGCCGCTGAAGCCGGTGGCCAGGTCGTGCGCCGGTCATGAGGACGTCTTCGGCGACCAGGAAGCCGGCACCGGCCGCTTGGCCGTCCGCCCCGAGGACCTGGGCCACGGCCCGGATCAGTCCTGCGGTGGGGACTCCTGGTCGCTGCCCTCGCCGTGCGGGAGCGGGACGGAGGCGCCCACGCGATCAATCCTCTTGTCGGACCGACGGGGGGCGGCTCTGCTTCTCCCAGGCCATGGACACGCGCAGGTGGCCACTGGCGCTGCTCTTCGTGATCACCGCCCCGGCCGCGAACGAGAGGTCGACGCCGAACTCCACGGTGATCCCGTCAGGGCTTGCCTTGCGCAGTTGGTCGAGCATGGCGCTCGCCGCGTCCGTCACCGAGCCCAGCGCCGCTTCCAGGCTGGCGGGGAGCTCGTGGATCGCGTCGCCGAAGCGACCCGCCTTCACCGGCCCTTCCAAGCTCGCCGGAGCCTCGACCAGCAGGGAGCCGCCGTCCGCCAGGGAAATCCGAGCCAGATGGGTCACAGCTCCTCCTCGTCCGCCTCCCCTCGATGTGATCGTCGTCGCAGCAGACCGTCGCCGCACCCTGGGTGAGCCGCACGCATGACGACGACCGGCACGCCCCCGGGTATCCGGCCGCCGTAAGTGTCATCGCGAGCGCTGCAGACAACCGCTTGGTTTCCTAGAAGGGTTCGGCCGCCTGCAGGAGATCTTGCGGCAGGTAGGGGGAGTCCACGCGGATGGCCCAGCCGCGGCGGCGGGCGTGGCAGGCCAGGGCGAGGACGTCCAGGTTGACGGAAGCGTCCGGGTCGTCGGCGCGGTCGGCGACCTGGTAGTAGGCGCGGTGGGCTTCGAGGGCGTCGGCCAGGGCGAGGTTGAAGCTTTCCTCGTCGCCCTCCACGAGCTGTGACAGCAGCACGGCCGGCGGCATCGCGAAGCCCCAGTCCTTCGCCTTCTCTGCCTCCTGTAGTGCCCGCTGCGCGGCCTCTTCGGGCTCGGCGCCCTTCAGGTAGGCGTGGAGGGCCTCGCGGTACGCGGCGAAGGCGGAGCCGTCCGGGCGGACGAAGGTGGGACCGGTGAGGACCAGCGGGGCGAGGTCCTCGCGTACGCCGGCGATCAGGGCGAAGGCGACGGCCGTCTGCCAGTTCCCGGCCCCGATCGCTTCGCCGCGCTCGGCCGGGTAGCGCAGTGTGCGCCCGGCAACGGTCACCTCGACCTCGGTGCCCGGCTCCGCCAGCGCGATGCGGAACAGCGCCGCCCCCATCTGAGAGGCCAGCCGAAGAGTTGCGAACTGGGCATCCGTCACCTCGCCGGGGTTCCCCGCCCGCCACTTGAACAGGCGTGCCTGATCGCCCAGGGTGCTGCCCAGACGCCAGACAGCAAGGGGCTTTCCGTCGACGGCGGTAAATGCCTTCCGGAGATGTTCCTCGTACATGGCCTCGACCTGCGGGATCCCATCCCGCTCGCAGGCCGGCCGTTCCACCACCAGCGGGCCCGCGGCAAGCGCGGCGACTGCGTCCGGCCGCCGATCCAGGCCGAACCCTCCCACCCGGGGCCCCCGGGCCTCGAAGCCGGTGATCAGCGCGTGCGGGAGGTAACCGGTGTGGACGGCCGGCGCCCATCCCAGGGTCCGGTACGCGAGCGCGGTGAGGGCGAGGGGGACGAGCGGGAGCAGAGTACTCGGCGAGGCCGCGGGCCCCTGCAGGGCGGCGTGCCGGGCCAGAAGATCGGCGAGTGCGGCATCGAAAGCCTGCCGGTCCTCGAGGACCAGGGCGCGCAACGCGTGGAGGGCCGCGCTGTCCGGCCGGTCCAGGAGCGGCTCGCCGGTTTCCTCAGCGCGGGAACGGATGCGGTCCAGGGCGGCGTCGACGGCGGCGAGCTTGGCCCGCGTGCTCGGCGGGTACTCCTCGTCGTCGCCGGTGTCGTCCAGGACCACGGCCATCAGTGCGGTGGCGAGCTCGCCGGAGGGCGTGCCCTCGGCGTGTGCGGCGAACTTGTCCCGGGCGAAGTGGAAGGCCTCGCCGTGCCACTGCACCTTGTCGCGCAGCAGTACCAGACACAGCGCGTCGGTCCACTCTCCCGGCGTGACGCTCTCCGCGGGGGCATCCTCACCCGGGTCATAGCTCATGCCGAAGTTCACGTAATCCAGGAAGACCTGGAAGCTGCAGTGTGGGTGGTAGGCGGCGTAGGCGACGGCGCCGGCCGCGGCCTCGCAGGCGTCCTTGAGGGCGGCCTTGGCCTCCGGGGTGTTGAGGTCGGGCGTCTCGACGGAGAGGGCGCCCAAGTAGTCGAGGAACTCCTCGGCGATGGACTGCCATTCACAGGTGGTCATCCGGCCCGCCCGCGACATGGACCGCACTTGGCCGCCGATCCGGTTCGTGAAGTCCTCCCGGGCAGCCGACACCGCGGCCTGGCCGACGTGATGACGCTCTATCTGCACAGCCTTGCTCCCTGATCAAATGTTGTGAACAGCCTAGATGTCGGGTCTGACAGGCAGTCGGGGGGCCTGGGCGCGCCTCCCGGCCCAATGTCCTCGGCCGGATGGCGGGTGGTTGCGGGTCTTCGGCAGCCCCGCGCGGGGAGCGGCGCACGGGGTGCCGGGGCTGGCTCGGGCCAAGCGGTTCCCCGACGATATCGCTCCAAGGGCACTGAACGGCGATCAGGGCCTGTCCTCGTTCCCGCCCCTGTGGTCCGCCGAGGCGCGCCAGGACATCTCTGCGGTCAGCCGGCGCGCCGTTCCCATGGCGGAGGTGCTCGGTCTCGCCCGGGACTCATGCCACCAGTTCGACGGGGTTGATCCGGGCTTGCTCGGTGCCGTGTGAACCGGTCGCCCGGTCCGGACGGCGGGAGCGGATCAGAGCGGCGGCGATCCCGGCAGAGGCCCTCATACAGAGGCCCTCACACAGAGCCGGGGCCACGCTGCGGCAAGCAGCGGTGAGGACGGGGTGGAGGACGTGCCCCTACATGACCGCCCGGACCTCGCTGCTCAGCTCTTGCGGGCCAACGGTTGTCCGGCGAAGCTCACCCCTGCCAGGCCGTGGGCCATGAGGTTGCGGATGTTGCCGTGATCGGTGCCGTTCGGCGTCGCCAGCACACTGCGGTAGTGCTCACCGAACGCCAGCAGCGCCTCTTGGTCGCTCAGCCCTTCCAGCAGGGCCAGTCCCAGCGTCTTGCAGGAACCCTCGTTCTCGCCCGCGGCATTTTCCAGTTCCCCGTTGCGGAACGCTTGCGGCTGGTACTCGTAGTGCGCGGCGATGAAGGCCAAGGTATCGGCGAACTCGTGCTCGCCTGACGAGAGGCTTGCACGCAGCGAGTCGAGATCAGTCATGTCGCTTTCCTCGGGTTGAACGGACGATCCGGTTGCCGTCCGTGACCGGACGACACTACCCGCCGGGAGGCCGGCCGGTAGAAGTCGTGTCAGATATCGGAACGGGCCGGTACCTCCGCGATCAAAGCCAACGGTGTGTGACCGCGCGACCCTCCCCGCCGTGGGCCGGTTCGGTCCGGGCGATCGCTCCCTGAGGTCAGTGCCGCCCGGCAGGCGGCTGCCGGCCGCGCACTACGGCAACGGGACCACACCGATCGGTGAGGACGAGAACAACAGGCTGCGGCGCACCATCGTGGCCTACGAGGCGACCGCGGCCGGGGTCCGCGGCGGTGGTGTCAGTGGGCCGGGCTATTCTTCCCGGCACCGCAAACCGACCGTGAGGACCACCCGAAGTGACCGGCCTGTCCGCCTTCCCGCTGCCCTTCCAAAGCTCCAGCTCCCCGGCGTTCGCGACGCCCCGGACGCTGCGGGAACTGCAGATGATGCAGTGCAGCGCGCAGCTGCGCGCGAAGCCCGCGTGGTTCGACAAGATGAACGACGCCGAAATCGCCGCCAGGTGGACGCGGGAGGCGGTGGCGCAGGGCCTGACCGAAGCGCAAGTGCGGTACGTGCTCGCCGAGTTGGGGTACTACGCCGCGCTCCGGGACGGGCGGACCGGCATCGAGGTGTCCGCGGTGGACGGGGTCTGGCAGTCGGACTCCCTCGTCGACGAGCAGCTCAGGACCCGGCTGCGCGAGGCGGTCCGGGTCCTGGAAGAGGTCCCCGAAGCGGAGCGGGACTGGCATCCCGGATCCGCCGGCAAGGTGCTGGACCTCGTGCATCCCTCACTGTTCTGCCTGGTGAGGGACGTGAGCGGAGGCCCCGAGCGAGCCTGGCAGAACCCGACGAAGCACTATGCGAAGTACGAGTTCTCGGAGAGGTTCCAGTGGCTGCCCACCGACGTCGACGTCAGTGACGACGGCGCCGTCACCTTCCGCTCGTACGTCAACAACGTCCACCCCGAGACGCATCACGCACTGGCCACCGTCCTTCCCGACGTGTTCGCGCGCCTGCGCCCGCTGTTCGAGAACGTGCTCACCGATCTGCGGCACCCCCGGCCCCCGCGGATCGAGGCCGATCCCTACGGCTGGTACGACTCGGAGCCGGAGTATCCGGTCCATTCGTCCTTCAGTGACAAGGCGGCCTACACGGACGCCCGCGCCGCATGGGAAGAGGCCTATGAGGCCTGGTTCGAGGACCGCCGCCCGATCGTCCCGGACGCCCCGGACTTCACCCCGCCCGCACTGCCCGACGCGTCCGCCCGGGTCGACCTCCGCGGCCGCCGGCTCCAGGTCATCGTCAAGCTGGCCACCGTCCACCTCACCCCGGACGAGCCCGAGTACCCCGGCGGTTCCTGGCACGTCGAGGGCATGCTGAACGAGCGGATCGTCTCGACCGGCATCTACTACTGGGACAGCGAGAACATCACCGAGAGCCGGCTGGGGTTCCGGGCCGCACTCGACGACCCGCACTACGAACAGAACGACGACACCGGGGTGCGCGAGGTCTACGGCCTGGAGGACGAAGCCGCGCTGAACCAGGTGCTGGGCTCGGTAGCGACCCCGGCGGGCCGCTGCCTGGCGTTCCCCAACGTCCTGCAGCACCGCGTGGACGGGTTCCGCCTCGCGGACCCCGCCCGCCCGGGGCACCGGAAGATCCTCGCGTTCTTCCTGGTCGACCCGGCGGAACAGATCGTCTCGACCTCCGACGTGCCGCCGCAGCAACCCTGGTCCGACACCTCGACCATGACGCTCGAACAGGCCAAGGCGTACCGCGAAGAACTCATGCAGGAAAGGAAGTTCTTCGTCGACGAACACAACGAGCAGCTCTACGAACGGGAATTCTCCCTCTGCGAGCACTGAACCGCCGGTACGGGGCCCTGATCGGGGGCCCCGTACCGGGCACCGCCGCGAAAGCCGGAACCAAACGTCGGCCCGGCGCCTCAGAGGCTGGTGGCCGCGTGGACCCGGTTGAGGAGGATCAGGATGTCGTACGCCGGGCTCATCGCGGGGGTGTGCAGCGGGTCCTTCTCGAAGGACGAGCCGGCACACCGGATCGGGGCGTCCCCGACCAGTCCAGCACGCAGTCCGCACGTCCCTCACGCGTATTGCGTACTCGTCGGTGCTGAGCGCCATCAACGGGTGGGCCAAGCCCAGCGGGAGCTGGAAGGCCACGTCACCGGCGATGTTGGTCTGAGACCTGTGCACAGGCCGGCTGACCGGCGGCGGCCGCCACTGTCCAAGGGGGGGGCGACCAGACAGCCGTACAGCACGCACTGCGGCTGACCAGCGACGGTCCGCAACGCACCTTGACGGAGCCGCTTGGGAGCGGCCATGGGGTGTGGCGACCGGGTCGGCTTGGCGCGCAGGGGTCGGCCCCGCTCCGCAAGTTGTCGCGCACCGGACACGCTGTTGATCGTGGTGAGATCGCCGTACATAGGGTGGGAGGGGCGTGGATCCGCACAAGGTGTCCAACGCCGTCGGCGGTGCCGCCGCCTGACGGAAGGAGGGCTCTGAATGCCCGCGACACTGCCCGTGCCGGTCGAAATGCGCCTGCCGGAGGACTGGCTTCCGGCCAAGTCGAACGCTGATGTCGCAGACGAAGTGGCCTTCGCCGCTGGCGAATCAGTGGAGAGACTGCGGCACATCGCCGATTCGGTGGAGGTGATCGACCGCCGAGAGGCTGGCCCGGCGAACACACCGGCCCTGACCCAGCACGTGTCTCTCAGGGCGGGGGTGTGACCATGAGCCGCTTCACGGACAGGTGGACCGGCACCACATATCCGCGCCCCGGTGTCGCAGCACGGTCGGCCCAGGAGGTCCGGGCCGCACTCCTCTCCGTCAGCGACCGTGACGGCAGGTTCGTCGTGCGTGAGGGAAGCCCGAAGGAAGGCGCCGACGTGGTAGCAGAGTTCGAGTACCCGGCGCTGGACGTCACCCTCAGAATCCGGATGCGTCTGAGACCTGCGACGCACGAGGTCCGCGTCCTCGAAGAGTGTTGGGAGCCGACGGCTGACGCAGCCCGTAGGCAGTACGGCCGTGGACCGGCCGACAAGGTGTACCGGCAGTGGGAGATCAAGTCAGGGGTGGATGGCCGCCGCCACAAGACCGAGACGTTCCGCTTCAGTACGCAGGACATGAGGAACCCCCTGCAACGAGCGGTCCTTGACGCGGGATGGATCTGGCGCGGCGTGCTCTTCAAGCTATGACCGGGGCCCGGGGGGCGCCGATCGGGTTATGTGACACGGAGGGTTTGCGCGCTCCGCTAGGGTGCGCCGCATGGGCGACAGCACTTCATGGCAGCAGCACTCAACGGCGACGCAGACCTTGTACTTCCATCGTGACTATCTCGATGCGGTACGCGCCGAACGGAAGACGACCACGATACGTTTCCGTGACCCGGTGGAGACGGGCTCGGTGAGCCTGGTGTTCGAGTTGGACGACGAGGTGGCACTATCGGGTGTCGTCACGCAGGTCACTGCTATGACAGTTGCCGAGCTGAGCGAGTCGGACGCCCGGGCGGACGGTTTCCGTGATCTCGCCGAGCTGCACGACAAACTGCGGTTTCACTACCCTCAGATCCAGCCGACCGACACCATCGCCATCGTGCACTTCCAATTGGTGAAATGAGTGAGTGACCCCGGGCATCGACTGGAGTGCCTCCCCGCATGATCACGGCGCTTCGGGACGCGGGCGCCCCCAGCGCTGCTGACGCCGCTGCGCATGCGGGGCACGTTCAGCCGCGCTGGGCCGGCCAGACCTTAAGGGTGGCGGGCATTGCTGTCGCGCCAACTCGTCGAGGCGGCCCGAACGCATCGAAGTCGAAGGTGCGTTGGTGGGAGACCGTGGCACGATGTACGGCATGACGACGAGTGGGCAACGTGCACTGGTACTGCTGCGGTAATCCCCTCGAAGCCCGTGCGCTCCTCGATACCGCGATGCAGGCCATGCGGCCTCGAACGGCTCGCGAACTCCGACAGGCCGTCGGCCGGTTCGACGCCGTCCGGAACCAACCGTCACCGTCGTACGATCTGGGCGAAGGCTGAAGAAGGGCTCGTGTGGAACGCCGTCCCCGGCGTGTGATGCTGGTGTCATGACTGATCACCGTGGGGTTGTCATCGTCCGCTGGCCGGACCAGGCCCCTGCGATCGAGGACGACCTGGCCGCGCTGCTGGCGGCCTACCACGTGCGGACGCAGGCCGAGAAGGGCGAATCCGTGGCCGATGTGGACGGGCTGCCGGACCGCTACGGGGCGGAGATCTCTGACCCGCGGTCTGCATTTGCCGGTGATGTCGTGCTGGTGGCCCTCTTGGGGGAATCCGCTGCGGGCTGCCTGGTGGTGACCGCCCCCTCCAATGGTCGGTCGGAGATCAAGAGGCTCTGGACGAACCCTGAGTTCCGTGGTCGGGGCATCGCATCCGCCCTGCTCGGCGCCGCCCTTGCGCATGCCGTGGGAAACGGCGTGGACACCGTGCGGCTCTCGGTGTGGGAGTGGCGGACCGGAGCCATCGCCCTGTACGAACGGTTCGGCTTCACCGTTACCGGGTCATGGGACGAGAGGGCTCAGCTGGTGTGCATGCAGCGGGCTGCCTGAGTGGTCACATCCATTCGTTGATGGCCGCGACGACGACGGCCGACGCGCGGACCGGGATTCTTGCGGGAGGCGTAGGCCTTGTCGGTGACGCGTACCCGCCTCGGCCGGGTACGCGGCCTGCACGGCCCCAGACGGGAACCCGGATGCGGCCCAGGGCTCCTCGCGGGGTCCCCTATGCTCGCGAGACGGTCGGTAGGAACAGCTCATTTGGGGGGCGCGGAGCCGCATGGCTGACGAGATCAAGTACGAGTACAAGACCGTGCAGACAGTTCGCGGCACCGACAACTTGGTGATCTCGAAGATGCAGAAGGAGGACTGGGAGCTCGTGGAGCAGGCCCAGGGCAGGCTGCGCTCCACCCTCACCTTCCGTCGGCCGAAGAAGCCGCAGCCGTGGCTCCTGATCGGCGCGGTGGCCGCCGTCCTGGTGATCCTCGCCATCGTCATCGGCGTTGGCACTGCACTGAGTGACGGAGGCGGGAAGAAGGACGGGGCCGGCAAGCCGACGACCGCTGCGAGCGCGAAGCCTTCGTCTGCGACGACTCCGACTGCGGCCGAGTCGGCTGCCAGCGAGGTGATCACGCCTCAGAACGACCCGGAGTTCGCGGCGCTGCTGAAGGCGGACTCATGCGACGAGGCGAACTCGGGCTTCGCGACCAGACACAAGGGCCAGACGGTCGCGTTCGACGGCTCGATCGTCAATATGGCGCGCCACGGTGACTACGACACGCGCTACGACTTCCTCCTGGGCCCGGGCGACAAGGGGCCGAAGACGGAACTCGGGCCGGCCTTCAAGTACGAGGACGTCAACATCGGCGACCTGAAACTGACCGGCAAGGCGATCCCCGCCACCGTGGGCGCAGGCGATAAGTTCCGCTTCGTAGCCGAGGTGCGCGAATTCAACGCGGACCAGTGCCTCTTCTTCCTCGACCCCGTGTCGACAGAAACCCGGTAGTCAGGATGGGCAGCCGAGTCATCGCGGACCAGAGGGGCCGCCACATGCTGATCATCCCGGCTTTCGTGGGTCACTCGGCCTCCCGTAGACCTGCGCCGTGGGCGGCCTGCGGGCAGCGGGATCCCTGGACGGTCGGTTCGCGAGGCAGACGGACCCGTCGCCGGCTGATGCATCCTTGCCGGCCGGCTAACTCACGCGACCGCCGTCGGCAGTGATGCGAGACTCGCTCCCATGAAGCCCAATGATCCTAAAGACGACCTGCACCGCTACCTCAAAGCAGCTCGCGAAGCCGTCATGTGGAAGCTGGACGGATTGTCCGAATACGACATCCGCCGCCCCCTGACGCCGACTGGAACCAACCTCCTCGGCCTCGTCAAACACCTCGCCAGCGTCGAGCTCGGGTACTTCGGCCCGACCTTCGGCCGCCCCCACAACGAGGACCTCCCCTGGCACGAGGAGGGCGCCGAGCCGAACTCGGACATGTGGGCGCCCGCCGAGGAGTCGCGCGAGGATGTTCTCGGCCTCTACCGCCGCGCCTGGGCGCACGCGGACGCGACGATCGAGGCGCTACCGCTCGACGCGATGGGCCGCGTCGCGTGGTGGGGCGACAGCGGAGACGTGACGCTTCAGCGGATCATGCTGCACATGACGGCCGAGACGAACCGGCACGCCGGCCACGCCGACATCGTCCGAGAGCTGATCGACGGCAAGGTCGGTATGCGGGAGGACAACAGCAACATGGATGGCGGCGACGAGGCGTGGTACCAGGAGCACTGGAACCGACTGGAGGCGTCCGCCAAGGAGGCTCAGGCCAAGCAGCGCTGAGGTCGTTCGGGGAGGGGTGTGAGGCTGGGTTCCTCGGGTGCTGTCGAGACGGCCAGGGCGGTGACTTGTGCACGCGCCGTCGCTGCAGTCGCCCGCTGAAGGGCTAGCCTCGGCTCACCGGCCGGTCCGGCTCCGCCGCCCGCACGGGACCTGGCAGCCGAAGGAGTCTTTCCCATGACCACACGTCTCGACAGAAGCCGGCCCTATGCCGTCGCCCTGTTCCGCATCGTCACGGGGCTGTTGTTCGCCTCGCACGGTGCCGCTGCCCTCTTCGGTGTCCTCGGTGGCGCGCACGGTGGCGGCACGGTCGCGTTCGGGGTCTGGCCCGACTGGTATGCCGCAGTCATCGAGTTGGCCGCGGGGGGCTTGGTCCTGCTCGGTCTGGGCACCCGGGCGGCGGCTCTCCTTGCCTCCGGCTCGATGGCGTACGCCTACTTCACCGTCCACCAGCCTCACGCCCTGTGGCCGTTGCAGAACCACGGAGAGGCTTCCGTGATGTTCTGCTGGGCGTTTCTGCTTCTGGTGTTCACCGGACCGGGCGCTCTCGCACTGGACCGGCTGCCCGCCCTGCTTGCCGCGCGGCGCCTGCGCAGCCGTGGAGCCGTCCCCGCCGAGGCCGCTTCTTCCGGGTCACCCCACTGATCCAGGGGAGGTCGCGCCGGGTGGGGCGCGCCGCTGGAGGAACTGTCGTCAGAGTGATGCGTCAGCCCCTTGAGCGCGACCAAACACGCTCCCTAGCCGTAGGGGTTGAGTGCCCAGAAGCGGACGATGTCGCTGCGACGGTCGAACCACAGTTTGGTGGTGTAGCGGCTGCCGTCGCGGTCGAGCTCGTGCGACCGGATCCACTGGGGGTGGTCCGGCCCCTCGCCTTTGAGCGGCTTCTCGAACCACGAGTTGAAGTCATCGGCCGGCCCCTCGGAGACGAAGGCGTGGGCCGTCGTCAGCTCGGCAAGTTTTCCCGGTGCCAGCCGGGCGAGGCCCGAGAGCACCAGTTCCGGCGACGGTACGCCCCGATCGTTGTCCCGGCTGCTTACCCACTTGGCGTCGGTGAGCCGGCCCAGCAGCGGGAATGCCTGCTCCAGCGGCGTGGTGTCGGTGTGCCAGTCCCCCTCGGCCCCGTTCGCCACCTGACGCAGGGTCCACCAGGCGGGTAGGACCGCCAGCCCCGCCCCGATCCCGATCAGCTTCCGTCGCTCCAACGAGATCCCCCTCAGGCCTGACTTCGGAGGCACCTTATCCGGCTCGAGCACCCCACTTGGAGCACGTAGCGATCACAATCACCTACGCGCCCCAGGGGGCCGCAGTCACGCCCCCACAGGAGTGGGGCGAGGGCGACCGGCACTGCCCAGGGCAGAGCCGGCTCCGGCGGCGTCATTCGGATGAAGAAGGGGTGAGCTCGACACAGCACTCGCCGGGGCGGGGGGCGAGGACCGCCTGGACGGCGGTGGCCCGCAGCCCTTGCAGGTAGCCGCTCAGGTAGGCGTGGTTCATACCGCAGACCAGCTCCGGAGCCTTGGCGGCGAGCGGGTGGAAGGGGCAGTTGCGCAGCCTCAGCCGGGTGGGGCCCTCGCGTGCGGGCTCGAAGCCCTGCTGCTCCAGCATCCGTTCGCAGAAGGTCAGACCGCGCTCGGCACCGAGCCGGCCGGGGCGCGACAGCGCACGCTCCGCCTCGCCCAGCTCCCGTCCGCGTTCCCCGGCCGTGCGCATCGCGGCCTCGGCGGCGCTCTCCGAGTCCCCCTCGGTCAGGACGGCCTGCAGCAGCAGATCGGCCAGCAGCTCGTGGCGGCGGTCGGGGATGCTGACGCGGATCGGGGTGTCCGTGGGCTCGTAGACCTTCGGCTGTCGTCCGACCTTCCGGATGCCGCCCGGGCTCTCGTAGCGGGCGCGCAGCAATCCGGCGTCGACGAGCTTGTCGAGGTGGAAGGCGGCGAGCTTGCGCGATATGCCCACACTGGCGGCGGCCTCGTCGCGCGTGACAGGGCGGCGGGCGCGGCGGATGAACTCGAACATCCGCCGGCGCAACTCCTCGCCGAGGACGCTGAGCGAGGCGATGGCGGTGTCGTCTGCAGACGCCGGCTGAGTCATGTCGGAAGCCACACCCCCACGATAACGCCCACTTGTCTGGGCGCATCCCCTTCGCTTGCCTCGTCTTCCCCGCCACTTGACTCGCCTGCCGAATAACACCAAAATTTATTGGTGAAACAGGAAGGCTCGCCGCCCTGGCCCCACCGTTGCAGCACGCGGCGAAGCAGCAGGTCTGCGCGGTGCCTGTCGGCCCGTACGGGCGCGCGTTCCGTCCGGTGCCGTCACGGACCGGAACTGATCGTCAGGCCGTATGCGTACGTACGGCCTCCCCCAACACGTCTCTGGAGTTCTCATGGACATCGCCGCACTCCTCATGTGGGTGGTCACCGCGCTGGGTGGCTTCTCCATGCTCGGCGTCTGGATCAAGCGCGGCGGCCCGCAGGGTGGCAGCAGTAGCCGCCTGCCCGTCCCGGTGGTCTTCGGCCACTTCGGGCTGGCGGCGGCCGGCCTGGTGGTGTGGATCGTCTACGTGATCACCGACAAGGACGCGCTGGCGTGGACCGCGTTCGGCCTGCTCGTGCCCGTCGCGCTGCTCGGTTTCACCATGCTGGCCCGCTGGATCCCCGTCTACCAGGCCCGCGCCACCACGCCGGCAGCCGACCCGCAGGGGCGAGGTGCACCCGCCGAGCGCTACTTTCCGGTTCCCGTGGTCGCCGGACACGGCCTGTCGGCCGTGACCACTGTCGTCCTCGTCCTGCTCACCGCGCTCGGTATCGGAGGCAGCTGAGATGACCCAGCCCTCCACCCTCCCCGTGCAGGCGGGCGACGAAGACGCGCCGATACCCCACCCGCCCACCGTGCGGGTGGCCCGCCAGGCGGCGGGTGCGGACCTGGCCGCGGCGGAAGTCGCCGCCGCGGACTTCCTGCGGGCACTCGGCATCAGCACCGCCTCCGAGAGCCTGAAAGGCACCCCCGGCCGGATGGCCCGCGCGTACGCCGAGCTGTTCACCCCCCGCCCCTTCGATCTGACCACCTTCCCCAACGACGAGGGCTACGACGAACTGGTCCTGGCCCGCAGCATCCCCCTGCGGTCGGTGTGCGAGCACCACTTGCTTCCGTTCGTCGGCACCGCCCACATCGGCTACCTCCCCGGCCACCGCATCCTCGGCCTGTCGAAACTCGCCCGCGTCCTGGAACACTTCGCCTGCCGCCCCCAGGTCCAAGAACGCCTCACCAAGCAGGTCGCCGACTGGCTCCAGACGCAACTGGACCCCAAAGGCGTCGGCGTCGTCATCCAGGCGGAACACACCTGCATGACCCTGCGCGGCGTCCAGGCCACCGGCACCACCACCATGACCTCCACCCTCCTCGGCCTCCTGCGCACCGACGCCCGCTCCAGGGCCGAGTTCCTGACCCTGACCGGACTGCGGGGCTGAACCCACCGGGTGGCACCGGCCTGCCACTGGTCAGCGGGCGGTCAGTGCTGCGACGAGCCGGACGAACTCGGTGCGCTGCCGGCCGGTCAGAGAGGCGTACAACGGCATCTGCATCTCGTCGGTGAGCCGCTCTGCCCGTTGCCACTGGAGGATCAGGGCGGTGTCGACGGGCTGCGGGTCCTGCCAGCCGTAGTGGGCTGCTTCCTCGACACCCAGGTTGATGACCATGGCCGCTTGGGCGCTGAGCCCGCACGCGCGTACGGCGGCCAGGTGGCAGGCGCCCCGATGTTCCCGCAGCACGTGGATGCGCTGCATGGCCGCGCCGACCGGGTCGCCGCCGGGGCAGGGCTGTGCGCGCCAGCCGGCGAACAGCGGCAGCGCGTCGGGGTCGGCGGTACCGATCAGCCGTTGTGCCAGGTGGTTGAAGTGCTCCACGTCGACATCGGCAGGGATGTGCGCCCGCCCCCACGCGCGGACAGCCTGCGCGTAGCAGGCTGCGGCTTCTTCCGCCGGCATGACGAGCCGCCCCTCCATCCAGCCCGTGGTCACGAGTCGCGGGCCGAGGAAGCCCTGTGCCGCCTGGACCACGCCGGCCGGTGCCTCACCGAGTACTCCGAAGCGTCCTCGGCAGTAGAAGCCGCGGCCTGCGGCGAAACCGGCACGCAGACCGATCTCGGCGGTCGCCGCGTCGGACATGAACTCGTCGCCGAAGTCGTGGATGGGGCGGGCGACGGCGGCTATGCACTGGGAGATCTCCATGGACTGATGGTCGCCACCTTTATTCAGTAGATCAAGAAGCGGTTTCCTGGTCTGACCCTTTAGGTAATCTATTGATTCATGCTCGATGTCCGCCGCTTGCACATGCTCAAGACCGTCGCCGCCCGCGGCTCCATCACCGCCGCCGCCCGCTCCTTGGCGCTGACCGCCGGTGCCGTGTCCCAGCAGCTGGCCGCCTTGAGGAACGACGTGGGAGTCGACCTGCTGCGCCCCGACGGGCGAACGGTCGCGCTGACGGAGGCCGGCCGAGTCCTCCTCGAACACGCCGACCGGATCCTCTCCGCCGTGGAGGAGGCGGAAAGCGCCATCGCCGCGGTCAGGGGCACGGTCGGCGCCACCGCCACGCTCGCCGCGCTGCCCTCCACCGTCGCCCGGATCGTGGCCCCCGCCCTCGCCTCGCTCGGTACGTGCCATCCGCAGCTCACCGTGACCTGCTTCCTCACCGACCAGGCACAATTGCGGGAACTGGTGCTCGGCACCGTTGATGTGGTGTTGGGGCAGCGCTATCACCACCTGCCCGACGCGACCCCCAAGGGGATCGACGTCTCCCCCCTGCTCGACGATCCACTGCTCGTCGTCACCGCAGCCGACCAAGGGGACGCCCGGCCCGTCATCCTGCGGGAACTGGCCGCGCACGATCTCGCGCTACCACCGCCGACCACGGATTGCGGACAAGCCATCCTGCAAGGGTGCCGACAGGCCGGCTTCACGCCCACACCCCGCTACGTCACCGCCGACATCGCCGCCCAGATCACCCTCGCACGGGCGGGCCTCGCCACCGTGCTCGTCCCCCGTACGGCCATCGACCCGGCCACACCCGGAATCCGTACGACCCCCCTCGCGGACCACCCGATCCAACGCGTCCTGTTCGCCGCCACCCGTCACACCGAGAACGCGAACCCGACCACCACCGCCGTCGTCACAGCGCTGCGCGCAGCCTCCCGGGACGGGCAACCGGCCTCCCCGCCGCCACGCGAGGAGTGACGTGTCGCCCCGAGGCCGCGAGCGGGACCACACGGGTAGGGTGCGCGGCGGCCAGGTCGAGGAGTTCGTCGGCCGCGCCCGCGCCAGTGCCGCGCTGCGCGTGGGCCTCGCCCGGCGGGGCGCTGTGCACGGACGGCCGGCAGTTCGTGGGAGGTGACGGTCTCCCGTTCAGCTGGTGCGGTTCGGCGGTCCGTGGCGGGGATACGGGAGATCATGGTCGCGGACCGGTCGAGGAAGACACGGGGTTAGGGGAAACACGGTGGGGTTCCACGCGTCCGCGCTGGACGGAGTCGCTCGCAATCCGGTGCTGCCGACCCCGCTGCTGCTGCGCCTGCTCACCTTCGACGGGGACGGTGGCCGTCCGCCCCGTGAGGCCCTCCGGCGGGCCGGACTCCCCGAGCCGGCCGTCAAGGTGATCCTGGCCCACCCGAACCCGGGCGCCCGGATCGACTTCGCCATGAGCGTCAGGGCGGAGCCTGCCCAGCGGGCCCGGCTCGTTGACGATCCTTCTCCCGAGGTGCGGGCTGCCCTTGCGTACGGACCCGAGTGGGACGACCCGCGCACGAAGGTCGCGCCGCTCCCGGACGCCGTGTGCGCCCGCCTGCTCGACGACCCCGCCCCTCCTGTCCGGACGGCACTGCTGAACTCCCCCCATTTGGCGCCGTCGTTCGTGGCCTCGATGGCTACTCACCACAGTTCGGCAGCGCGCCGGGAAGCCGTGCGTGCGTGGGAGATCCTGCCGCCGGGCGAGCGGTCGGCCCTGCTCGCCGACCCCGACTCCGAGGTGCGGCGGGCCGCCGCGCTGGGGGAGTGCCGTCGGGACGCACTCCTCACCGCCGAACTCCTGCGCGATCCGAAGTCCGCCGCCGAAGCGCTGCGCCGAGGTCTCCTGCTGCGCCCCGACGCCGAGCGGTGCGTCACCGGGCGGACGCACCTGGCAGCCCTCGCCGAGAACCCGTCGCTGCCCGCCGACCTCGTGGAGCGGCTCGCCGTCGACGCCGACGAGGCCGTACGGCTCGTGGTCTCCCTCAGACCCGAGCTGGATGAGATGCGGCGCATGGCGATCGACTTCACGGTCGGGGACTTCGACAGGGGCGACGGCGTGCAGTGGGTACGGGACGGGCTCGATGACCCCGAAGTGCTGGGTCGGGCCGCGGCCTCCGCCCACCCGCTGCTCCGGCGCGCCGCCGCCCGCAGCCCCCACCTGGCACTCGACCTGCTGCGCCTCCTCGCACGCGTGGAGGACCCGGTGGTGGAGAACCTCTTGGGCATTCATCATCCCGACACCCCGGAGGAGGTGCTCATGCGTGTGTACGCGAGGCTCGGCGGGACGTTCTCCGCCTGGATGGCGGAGACGCACCCCCGCTTTCCCCGTGAGGGCCTCGCCGCCCGCTACGCGGACCACCCGGACGGGAACTACCGTCGGCTGGCCGTCCGGGACCCGGCCGCCACACCCGCGCTGATCGAACGGCTCAGCCATGACCCCGCGGTCTGGACGCGCCAGGCGGCGGCCGGCGACCCGCGCCTCCCGCTCCACCGGCTCCGCGAGGCGCTCCAAATCCCCGAACTGGCCTCCAGCGCGGGCGCCAACCCGGCGCTCCCCGAGGACGAGATGACCGCCGTCCTGGACCGGGCCGGTGTTCCTGCCTGACCGCCGAGGAGCAGCCGCGGCGCTTTCCGTCCCGATCTCCCTCCGCCGCTGGGCTGCAGGGCAGCGGTGAGCGAGTATGAGCGCATGCTGCTGCCCCACACCCATGCGAAGGCCGAGCTGATCGAGGTCGTCCGTATCACCGACCCCGCCAGGCACCTGACTTCAAAGGATCTCTCCGGTGACACCGTCGAGATCTGGGAGGGCCTGGAAGCCCAGCGGGCTTTGGAGCTGATCGCGGATCTCCCGAGGGGCGAGTGGCATCGGTGCTTCCTCCCGGGCTGGGGAGTCAGGGCACACAGCTCCACTGATCAACTTTTCGAGATCGCTTTCTGTTTCCGCTGTCGGGGTACCCGCGTCTGGGGGCCGGACCTCTCTCGTGAAGAGCAGGGACAAGCCTTCGATGCCGAGAGTCCGGCCGGTCTTGAACTCCTGCGTCGCTTCCGAGAATGCCTGCCGCACTGACCGGTGATCTCTCGCGTGGCGGGGAAGGCCACGGCCCCATGGCCGGGTGCTGTCACCTGCTGTTGTCGCGTTCGGGTCCGGGGTGGGTGGGGGAGCGGAAAGTGCGGCGGTAGGTGTCCGGGGGGACGCCGATGGTCCGGTGGAAATGCCGGCGCAGGGTGGTGGAGGTGCCCATGCCGGTGGCAGTGGCGATGGTGTCGATCGTGTCGTCGGTGGTTTCGAGGAGTTCCTGGGCGTGGCGGATGCGTTGGGTGTGGAGCCACTGGAGCGGGGTGGTGCCGGTGAGTGATTTGAAGTGGCGGCCCAGGTGGCGCGAGCTCATCCGTGCCTGCCGGGCCAGGTCTTCCACGGTGAGCGGCTCGTCCAGACGTTGGAGGACCCAGGGGAAGAGCTCGGCGAGGGGATGGTTGCCGGGGCCGGGAAGCGGGGTGGAGATGAACTGGGCCTGCCCGCCGTCGCGGTGTGGTGGAACGACCAACCGACGGGCGATCTTGTTGGCGTTCGCCGAGCCGTGGTCGAGGCGGACGAGGTGCAGGCACAGGTCCATGGCGGCGGCCTTGCCGGCGGAGGTGAGCACGTCGCCGTTGTCGACGTAGAGGACGTCCGGGTCCACCGTGACGTCGGGATGGCGTCGGGCGAGTTCCCCGGTGTGCGCCCAGTGCGTGGTGGCGCGTTTGCCGTTCAGCAGGCCGGCGGCGGCCAGGACGAACGCCCCTGTGCACAGCGATACGACGCGTGCGCCCGCCGCGTGGGCCGCGCGCACCGCGTCGACGAGTTCCACGGGCGGGTCCACATCCGTGTCGGCCCAGCCGGGAACGATCACGGTGTCGACGTGCGGAAGGTGGTCGAGTCCGTGGTCCATTTCCAAGCGGTAGCGGTCGATCCGCACGGCGCCCGGTCCGCAGAGGGAGAAGTCGTACCAGGGGTCCACGATGTGGGTCAGGTCCGACCCGAACACCTCGATGGCCAGGGACAGTTCGAAATGCAGCATGCCGTCGGTGACGGCCAGTGCGACGGTATGCATGTCCGAAAGTGTATGACGCATGTCGTTCCAGACGCTCGTGAGTGGCGCTGTTCGGCGACAGGATGTTCACAACGGATCACGGCGGAGCAACCGCGGATCGGCGAGTACGGAGAGCAACTCATGGGGTCTGACCGGCAGGTGGCGGTTTTCGGCGCGTACGGGCACACCGGACGGTTCGTCGTGGCGGAACTGCTCGAGCGCGGGTACACCCCTGTGCTGAGCGGCCGTGACGCGGACAAGCTGAAGGCTCTGGCGCACGAGGCCGGCCTGGAGGCCCGTGTGGCATCGGCCGACGACCCGGGCGCACTCGACCGCGCCCTGGCCGGTACGTCGGCCGTGATCAACTGCGCCGGGCCGTTCGCCTCCACGACGGCCCCCGTCGTCGAGGCCGCCTTGCGGGCCCGGATTCCGTACCTGGACGTCGCGGCCGAGATCGAGGCCAACCTCGACACCTTCGCGCACTTCGCCGACCGGGCGCGCGAAGCGGGAGCGCTCATCGTCCCGGCGATGGCCTTCTTCGGTGGTCTGGGCGACCTGCTGGCCACAGCGGCGATGGGCGACTGGACCGAGGCCGACTCGGCTCACGTCGCCTACGCACTGAGCCACTGGCACCCCACCGCCGGCACCCGCCTGTCCGGCGCGGTCTCCCGGGAGCGGCGCGGCGACTACCGCCTCCGCTACACCGGCGGCCAGTGGGAGCGCCGCACCGATGCCCCGCCCGCCCTGGAATGGTCCTTCCCCGCGCCGATGGGATCGCGTGAGGTGATCGGGGAGTTCACCATGGCCGACGTGGTGACCATTCCCAGCCATCTGTCCATCCCGGACGTGACCACGTACATGACCGCCGAGGCGGCCCGCGACGTCGTATCGCCCGACACGCCCGCGCCTGCCGCGAGCGACGAGAGCGGCCGGTCCGACCAGACCTTCCTCATCGACGCCGTCGTCCGATCGGGGGACACCGAACGACGTGCTGTCGCACGCGGGCAGGACATCTACGCCGTGACCGCGCCCCTCGTGGTGGAAGCCCTCGCCCGCGTCCTCGACGGCCGCACCCACGCGGTCGGCGTCGCCTCCGCGGGCCAGATGTTCGACGCCGCCGACTTCCTGCGCGCGCTGTCCCCGCACATCACCCTGGAACTGCGTCCGTAAGGATCGTGGTAGCGGACAGCCCATGACAGCCACTCCCCGAAGGAACCCCGCCATGCCGTACTTCGAGTCCGCCACCGACCGCACCCGCCTCCACTTCGTCGACTACGGCCCCTCGGACGGACCCGTCATCGTCTTCGTCAACGGCTCGTACTTCGGTACCGAGATGTGGGAGTACCAGATGCTGCCGCTGGCGGCCGAAGGCTTCCGCTGCGTGGGCTTCGACCGCAGGGGACACGGCAGGTCCGAAGACGTCTGGGGCGGCTTCGACCTCGACACCCTCGCCGGGGATCTTGGCTCACTCCTCGATCACCTGGACCTGCGCGAAGTCACCCTGGTCGGGCATTCGTTCGGCGCGGTCGAAGTGGTCCGGTACCTGACCCTGCGCGGCAGCGACCGCGTGGCGCGCGTGGCCCTCGTCGGCGCGATCGCCCCGGGCCCGGCCCGCTCCGCCGACCACCCGCAGGGACTGGACCCGGAGGTGATCCGCGGATTCAACGCAACCTTCCGCCAGGACCGGGCCACGTTCTTCGCCGACGGAGCCGACGCGTTCTTCGCCCGTCACCTGCCCGGCCCGCAGGTGTCGGACGCGTACGTGGCGTACATGGTCGACCGCTGCCACGGGGCAACGGCGCGGGCCGCCAACGCCCTGGGGGACATCCTGCCGACCCTGAACCTCGTCCCGGAACTGGTGAAGATCCGCTGCCCGGCCCTCGTCATCCACGGATCGGACGACGCCTCCGCACCCCTGGCCCTCACGGGCCGCCACACGGCGGACCTGATCCCCGGGGCGGAGCTGCACGTGTACGAGTACGCGGGCCACGGCCTGTTCGCAACCCACGCGGACCGCCTCAACGACGACCTGCGCGCCTTCGCTTCCACCCGCGCCTGACAGCCGAGCCCACGACTGAGGAGTGCGGGTACTTCCGCCCCACCTTGCCGCCGAGACACTCACCTGGACGGCGTCCGCCGAAGGACCGCCACCCAGACACCCCGACCCGAGGAATCCCTGCCGCCATGACCGTCCAGCCCACCCGCGCCGCCCTGACCATCGACGGCCGCACCCTGTCCTACCTCGACTTCGGCGGAGCCGGCCGCCCCCTGGTGAGCCTGCACGGCCACCTCTCCGAGGGGGCGTCCTTCACCGCCCTCGCTGCCGCCCTCGGGCCCGAGTGGCGGGTGATCAGCCCCGATCAGCGCGGCCACGGCGACTCGGACCGCGCCCCCGACTACACCCGCGCCGGCTACGTCGCCGACCTCCTCGCCCTCGTCGACCACCTCGGCATTGACCGCGCGGTCTTCCTGGGGCACTCCCTCGGCGCGTTCAACGCCGTCCACCTGGCCGCCGAACGCCCAGAACTGGTCGAGGCCCTGATCAGCGTCGACACCGCCGTCGACCTCCCCGACCACGGCACGAGCCCCCTTGCCTTCGTCCTCGACTTCCCTTACACCGCGGCCACCCGTGAGGAACTGGCCGCCGCCTGCGGACCTCTGGCCGCCGTCCTCGGCCCCGTGCTGCGCCCGCTGCCCGGCGGCTCCGGCTGGCGGCTGCCGTTCCACCCGCAGGACACCGTCGACTCCGAGAACCTCGTCCACGGCGACCACTGGAAGCAGTGGCTCGCCACCGACTGCCCGGCGCTCCTGATCCACGGGCTGCGCAGTCAGGTCCTGCCCGTCGAGCAGGCCCAGGCCATGTGCTCCAGACGACCCGGCACGATCTACCGCCCCCTGGACACCGACCACTTCGTCCAGCAGGCCGACCCCGAGGGCTTCGCCACCGCGGTCCGGGACTTCCTCGCGAGCATCTGAACCAACGAGGGCCTCGCACACGTTGGCTTCAACATGTACATGCCTAGCCGGCTTGCAGAGCGGCGAGGAGCCGCGTTCGCAGTAGCTGTACGGCTGGGGAGTGCCGGCCCCGGCGGGTGATGAGTCCGAGCCGGGCGTGCGTGGCGGCGTCGGTGAGCGGGACGGTCCGCAGGCCGGTGCCCCGTGTGGAGGACGCGCTGAGAACGGCGGCGCCGGCACCGCGCTCGGCGAGGCGGAGCAGGGTGACCGGGGAACTGGCGTCGATGTCCACGCGTGGGTCGAGGCCGACCTTGCGGCAGGAATCCTCGTAGGCGGCGCGAATGCCGGTGCCCGGGGAGAGGCAGAGGATCTTCTCACCCCGGAGGTCGGAGAGGCGCAGTTCCGTACGGTCGAGAGCGTGCCCGGCCGGGACGACGGTGGTGATCGGCTCGTCGATGACGATGCCCACCTCCAGCCCTGGGACGACGTCACCCGCGTAGCCGATGAGGGCCAGGTCGAGAGAGCCGGAGAGGACTTTGGCCTGGAGGTCGTCGGAGTAGCCCTCGTGAAGGCTGAGCTCGATGCCGGCGTGGGAGCGTCCGAGGTCGGCGACGGTGTCGAGGAAAGCCGGGATCGAGCAGCCCATGATCATGCCGAGACGGACCCGGCCGCGGACGGCATCGGCGAACTCGGCGGCGGTGTGCTGGATGGTCTCGAGAGTGGCGAGGGCGCTCTTCGCAAGAGGGAGAACGGCCTCGCCGGCCGGGGTGAGGCGGACTTGACGGCCGGAGCGGTCGAGCAGTTGCTGACCCAGTTCCGCCTCCAGCTTGGCCACTTGGGTGCTGATACCGGACTGGCTGACGTGCAGGCGATGGGCGGCGGCGGTGAAAGTGCCCTCGTCGATGACCGCGGCGAAGTAGCGCAGCTGGTGTACCTCCATATCCAGAGATGATAGATGTCATCTGATCCATGTGTTGGACGGATGGATCGCGGTGGTTGGAGGATGGAGGCATGACCACGACGAAGACTGCACGAGAGCTTGCCGAGACCTACTTCACCGCCTGGGAGGAGGGCGACTTCGAGGCCTTGCGAGGGTTGTTGGCCGAGGACGTCGACTTCGTCGGAGCGCTGGGAACGGCGTCGGGGGTGGAGGAGGCGCTCGCCGGTTTGAAGGGGCTCGGTCAGGTCCTGGAAAAGATCGACGTGAAGGTGCGGGTGGCGGACGGCGATGAAGTGATCACCTGGTTCGACCTGCACACGAGCGTTGCGCCGCCCACACCGACGGCGAACTGGATGCATGTGGAGGACGGGAAGGTCACCCGGATCCGGGTGACCTTCGACCCCCGCGGACTGCTGGCGGGATTCGAGAGGCACAACTGAACGGGGACGACTCGGGCACCACGTTGATCAAAAACCATTGCGCGCCCCCGTCGCCGCATCAGGCCGTGTTCGCCCTGCCGGCTCGCCGCGCCGAGGTACGCGCACGGCTGCTTCCGGGTGATCGCACACGCAAGCGCGCGTGGCGGAGACGTCGTCTCACGGCGGACGGGCCATGCTTCCGATCCTGTACGCCGGTCCGGCCGTACGAAACGCGCGTAGGGGAGTCCCGTGTCGAGCGAAGAGAACAAGAGGTTGGTTCGCCGCTTCTACGCGGAGATCGACAAGGGCAACGTGGAGGCCATGGACGCACTCGTGGCCGAGGACTACCAGGACCACTCGCCCCCTCCGTTCCCCGGGTTCGGGTCCGGTCGCGAGGGGCTCAAGCAGGCGTTCCGTCTCTTCTGGGAGGCCACTCCCGGGACACATGAGATCGAAGACCAGATCGCGGAAGGCGACAAGGTGGTGACCCGGATGACGGCCCGTGGAGTTCACGAGAAGGACCTTCCCGGCATCCCCGCCACCGGGAACCAGCTCACGATGACGGCGACGGTGATTCACCGCATCGAAAACGGCAGGCTTGCGGAGAAGTGGTCGGACAAGGACCTCCTCGGCTTCCTCCAGCAGCTCGGCGTCATTCCCACGCACGGCGGTACGCCGGAATAACCCGGGCGCCACCACGACCTGGCAGCCCGGGCGAGCCATGTGCGCCGGGCGGCACGAAACAGGGTCCGTCGGCGGCCATGGAGTGTCGGCCCAGCGGTGGAAGGAACGGCCCGCCCCACAGGCGACCCCGCGCGCCCGTCCTCAGTCCTCCGGCCACGTTCCGAGAGCGCGGGCGAGTTGGTCACTCTGCTCCCGGGTGATGCCCTGGGCCAGTCCCGTTCCGCACCGCGGGCTTCCCGGTTCGTCGCAGTAGAGGATGCCGGTGAAGGGTGCCTGGCTGCCGGAGAGCGGTGAGGGGGCCGGCAGCGTCCATCCGGCCGGCTCCCACAGCGGATGGTCCACCAGGAGGGCCCCGACCGCTTTCCGGGCCTCCTCCGCCGGGGCTCCCGTCCAGACCAGTGCGCCGTGGAGTACCTCGGCCGCGTCCGCGGGGAGGTCTTCGTCGCCCAGGGCGGGCAGCAGGAGCAGCAGCCGGGCGTTCGGGTCCTGCACTCCGGGGGCGGCCGGATCGGGGGTGCGGGCGATATGGATCAGTTCCCGCCAGGACAGGCCGGGGCCGGCCTGGTGCCCGTCCAGGGTGGCCAGGTACCCGTCGCGGCCCCAGGACGGATGGGTGATGAGGTACTCCGTCCCCGCGTCCTCCGCCAGGTTGCGCGCCAACACGACCGCGCAGTGGCCGCCGCCGAACGGAACCCGGAAGGCCGGCCACCGTTCCTCGTCCGACAGGGACTCGTAGGCGGAGTCGGTGTCGGCCTCGTCCGCACCGAACCACGAAGGCTCGGGTTCGTCGCCGTCCTCCGTCGAGCACAACCACATCAGGTAGGCGGCCCAGAACCCCGGCAGGGAGAGCAACTCCTCCCCGGGCACGACCGGGTCGGTCTCATATCCACGGATCATCACCAGGCCAGACTGCCAGCCGCCTCGGACATCCCCAGGCCGGCCCCTGCGTCACGAGGACATGCAACCCAGGCGCTCCCGTGTCTCGGCCACATCACGCATCGAGGGCCTTGCCCTGAGCCCCAGGGGCACGATGCGTGCGTCTCGGAGGCACGTGTCACACGTCGCGATGCCGGACGACGACCACCGCGAGGGCGACCGCTGCCAGCGGCCAGAGGGCGTACACGACCCAGGAGCCGGGGAGCGTGGCGGTGTAGCCCAGGGATCCGGGGTCGGGCTCCCAGGTCTCGACCAGGCGGGTCCAGGCGGCCGACACCATCATGTGTCTGGCATCGGCCGACCAGCGGTTGCTCTCCGAGAACATGGTGGGCAGCATCAGCAAGGCGAATACGCTGGTGAGCACGGTCCCGGCGGTATGCCGGAGCAGAACGCCGAGGCCCAGACCGACGAGGGCGCACACCGGAGCCAGCAACGCGGATGCCACCAGCGGCCGGAAGACATCGGGGTGGGTGATCGGAACGCCGGCAGCGCGCCCGTTCAGGATGGCCTGGGAGACCAGGAAGGATCCGATGGAGGCGGCCGTGCCGACCGCGGTCCACAGCACGGCGGTGACGACCGCCTTGGCCAGCACCACCGCGCCACGGTCGGGTACGGCCACGGTGGTCGTGCGGATCATCCCGCTGCCGTATTCGCTCACGACGGTGAGGGCGCCCATGCTCCCGGCGACGAGGATCAGCGTCATGTACCCGGTCGCCGGATAGGCGTCGTAGGCCAGGAAGCCGGCGGGTTCGGAGCCCGCGGCCTTGTCCGCCAAGGTGGCCACGGCGGCGGAACCGGTGACGAACAGGATGGTGAGCGCGAGGGTCCACGGGGTGGAGCGCAGGGACCGCATCTTGATCCACTCAGAGGCGAGCAGGTCACGGAAGCGGGCGGGCGGCTCGGCGAGGGACGCGGCCGCAGTGCTCGCGAGGGCGGAGGCGGGTGTGGTCATCGGGGCTGTCCTGCCTGGTATTCGACGCTGTCGGCGGTGAGTTTCATGAAGGCCTCCTCCAACGAGGCGGTTCGGGTGGTCAGCTCGTTCAGCAGGATCCCGTTCTCGAGGGCGAGCGCGGCGATCCGGTCCGCCGGCAGTCCGGTCACGGCGAGTTTCTCGGCGCCCGCCGATCCCTCCGGCTCGACCGACGCGCCCGCAGCGCTCAGTACTGCGGTCAGCTCGGCTGCCTCCCGCGTGCCGACCACCACGCCGAGGCCGGTGCTGCGGGCCGCGAAGTCCCGTACCGACTCGGCGGCGATGAGCCGGCCCCGGCCGATGACGACGAGCTGGTCGGCGGTGTTCTCCATCTCCGACATGAGGTGGCTGGAGAGGAAGACCGTGCGGCCCTCCGCCGCGAGGCGGCGGAAGAGGCGGCGCATCCAGAGCACCCCTTCCGGGTCCATGCCGTTGACCGGCTCGTCGAACATCAGCACCGGCGGGTCGCCGAGCAGGGCGGTGGCGACTCCCAGCCGCTGCTTCATGCCGAGCGAGTAGCCGCCGATGCGGCGGGTCGCCGCCTCGGCCAGGCCCACTTGGTGCAGCACCTCGTCCACCCGGCGGGGGGAGATCCCGTTGCTGCGGGCCAGGGCGGACAAGTGGGCCGTGCCGGTGCGTCCGCCGTGGACCTGGCCCGCGTCGAGGAGGGCGCCGACGTGCCGCAGGCCGCGAGGGTGGCTGTGGAAGGGGACTCCGCTGACGGTGGCGGCGCCGCCGGTGGGCGACTCCAGGCCGAGGATCATCCGCAGGGTGGTGGACTTGCCGGCTCCGTTGGGGCCGAGGAAGCCGGTGACCTGGCCCGGCCGCACGATGAAGGACAACTGGTCGACGGCGGTCTTGCCGCCGTAGCGCTTGGTGAGTTCATTGACTTCGATCACGTGGACAACCCTGCCGGGAGGGTCCCGTCCGGTCATGGGGCCGTGGGCGGCAATCGTGCGGCCGGGTTCGCCCGTGGGCGTACGCCCACGGGCCGATGCCGCGGGGTCGGTGGCTGGATAACCTCGCGGGATGAACGGCATATCGACCACCCCGTCGCCCGCGCGCGTCGCACAGCACGACGCGGGCACACGGCCGCGGGACGGCACAGCGCCTCGAAACGGCACACCGTCGATGACGAGAGCGAAGGTCATGGCCTGGGTGGGAGGCGTCCTCTACGTCCTCGCGGTGGGTCTGCTCATAGGAGGTGGGCCGCGGGCTTCGGGCACGGTCCACGGCATCGGGGCACTGCTGGCGGCGTGCCTGCTCGTCGGAATCCTACGGAGCAGGCCCATTCTGGCCCTGTCCATGGTGCTCCTCGGATCCATCGCCGTGGTCGTGGGCCCCCCGAGCTCCGCCCGGGTGGACCTGTCGGCTTCGTACCAGGGCCAGTTCCTGCCCTGTCTGGCGGTGGACCTCGCCCTGGCCTTCATCGTCGCCACCCGCCCGCGGCGGGCTTCGACCGTCGCTGTGGCTACGTCCCTCGTCGTCCAAGTCCTGCTCGTCGGCGGCTTCGCGCACGGCGAGGGCATGACAGTCAACCTCGTGATCGCCCTTCTGGCGATGGCCGCGGCCTGCACGGTCGGCCTCCTGAGCCGCGAGCGCCGCGAGCACGCGGTGGAACTGCGCGCGCAGGAGGTGGCTGAGGCCGTGGTCGCCGAACGGCTGGGGATCGCAAGGGAGTTGCACGACATGGTCGCGCACAGCATCGGCATCATCGCCATCCAGGCCGGGGTGGGGAGCCGGGTCATTCAGACCCAACCCGAGGAGGCCCGCGAGGCCCTGCGAGCCATCGAAGCCACCAGCAGAGAGACCTTGTCGGGCCTTCGGCGAACGCTGGTCGCACTCCGTCAAGCTGACCCGGACGCGGCGGCTTCGGGTCGGGCACCGCTCACGCCTTCGCCCGGTCTGGCCGACATCGAACGGCTGGCGACGGCGACGACGGACGCCGGCGTACGTGTGGACGTACGCCGCGGCGGGGAACAGCGCCCGCTGCCGGCCGACATCGACCTGTCGGCCTACCGTATCGTCCAGGAGGCTCTGACCAATGTGGTCCGCCACGCGGGCACCGGACACTGCCGCGTGAGCATCGAATTCGGGGACGGGGAACTATTCGTGGAAATCGTCGACGACGGGCGCGGTGCCACCGAGGGCGGCCCGACCCACGGCTTCGGCATCGTGGGCATGCGCGAGCGGGTCGCCTTGCTGCACGGCCGCCTCAGCGCCGGGCCGCGTCCCGAGGGCGGCTTCCGGGTGGCGGCGCGGCTGCCCTTGCCCGAGCCCACCGGAGTTGCGGTAGGGGCCCGATGACGGCCGCTCCCGTACGCGTCCTGCTGGCCGACGACCAGCCCCTGGTGCGGTCCGGCCTGCGCGTGATCATGGCTGACCAACCCGACCTGGAGGTCGTGGGCGAAGCGGCCACCGGCGCCGAGGCGGTCCAACTGGTCGGGGACGTACACCCCGACGTCGTGGTGATGGACATCCGGATGCCCGGCATGGACGGGATCGAGGCCACTCGACTCATCACCGCCGGTCCGGCGGCCGCCCGCGTCCTCATCCTGACCACCTTCGACGAGGACGACCACGTCTACGGCGCGCTCCGCGCCGGAGCGAGCGGCTTCATGGTCAAGGACATGGCGCTCGACGACATCCTCACGGCGATCCGCGTGGTCGCCGCCGGCGACGCGCTGATCGCCCCGGGTGTCACGCGCCGCCTGATCGCCGAGTTCGCCGGGCGCCCCGAAGCACCTCCGGCACGCTCTCCGCGGCAGCTCGAGGGCATCACGGAGCGGGAACGGGAAGTCCTCACCCTGGTCGGGCGGGGCCGGTCGAACACGGAGATCGCGGAGGACCTCTTCATCACGGTGGCCACCGCCAAGTCCCACGTGTCGCGCCTGCTCACCAAATTGGGTGCCCGGGACCGGGTCCAGCTCGTGATCACCGCCTATGAGAGGGGACTCGTCACGCTGCCCGGCTGAGCGCGTCCGACACCCGCACCGATCATCGGTCCGCTCCTCACACAGCCCCACCGCCGACCGCTCACGACGTTGCCGGGGCTCCGGCAGCCGGGGCCATCACACCGGGATGCATGCCGGCTCCCCCTGCGGAGTGCGCGGGTCGGGCATCGCCGCCCGGACGGACAGGTTCAGACCGAGCCGGCTGGACTGTCCAGCCCCAATCCAGTCAGGGCTGCCGCGACTGGCTTGGTCGTCGGCATGCGATGAGCATGACACGTCGGTGGCGCTGCCATAAATCGGCATCGCGTTGAGGCCAGTCGATACACGGGGTCTACGTCGTCACGTGCAATGTCCTCGTCAGGACGACGGCACTGGTGGCGAAGTCCCCCATGATGGGGGGCCCGCAGCGGTTGCAGTCGGTGACCGGCTGAGAGACGACTCGGGCGCTGCACATCACCACAACGCGACCGACCACACCGGTCACGATGATGTTGTCGCATATGCCAAAAGAATGTGCCCAACAGGTGGCTTTCCCGGATCAGACCGGCGTGCTGCGGCAAGGTTTCGAACCAGTCATGTATCCCTTGGGCGTCACGGCGATGGAAGGCGGGAGACGATGGTCGGGCGCAGGGAATTCCTCATGGCCGGTGGAGCTCTGGGGGGTGCGGCCATGCTTTCCACGGGGTGCTCTTCGAGCACAGGCGGATCGTCGGCAGATCACGGGACGCGCCACGGGGGTCACGGCATGGGCACTGCGGACGCCCCGGTGCCGCAGACCCCTCCCCTGGAGAAGTACGTGGACCCGCTGCCCAGGCCGATGACGGCCGTCCCGGATGTTTCCGCCTACCCGGGCGCCGACTACTACGAGCTCACGATGCGGCAAGGCACGTGGCGCTTCCACCGCGATCTCGGGCCGGCAACCGTGTGGGGTTACTGGGCCACGAACCCGCACGATCCTCACAAGCCGATCGGCATGGGCTATCTGGGGCCGACCTTCAACGTGACCAAGGACCGGCCGACGGTCATCAAGTATCGCAACCACCTGCCGACCACCCATCTGTTCCAGTCCGTGATCGACACCATTCGCAAGGCGGACCCCGAGCTCGCCCCGATTGCACCGCCTCCCTACAAGACCAAACCGCCATTTCCGCAGAACGTCAACGTGTGGAACGTCGTACACCAGCACGGCGGTTTCACAGCACCACAGTCCGACGGCATGCCGCTGCACTCGTTCAGCCCCGACGGAATCCACGCCGAGTCCTATACCACTTTGAACCCGAGCCGGGTCAAACGCAACGAAGCGATCTGCGCCTATACCAACCAGGACCGTTCGTGCATGCTCTGGTACCACGATCACGGCATGGGGATGACCAGCCTCAACGTGTACGCGGGCCTCGCCGGTCTCTATCGTGTGGGTGACCCCGCCGATGAGGGGCTCGGCCTGCCGCGAGGGGAATTCGAAGTCCCACTCATCCTGCAAGACCGGACCTTCAACCGGGACGGATCGCTCGCCTATACGATGGCTCAGCGGGAAGGGGAGGACACCCCGGTCGTCAACGGGAAGGCGTATCCCTTCCTCGCCGTCGAACCGCGACGCTACCGGCTGCGCATTCTCAACGGTTCGAACGAGCGCTTCTGGCGACTGAGGTTCGACGTTCCCAGGGACGTACTGCCTCAGCCCACGTTGCCGTTCTGGCTGATCGGCACCGACGGCGGCTTTCGCACTCCATTGCAGATGCTGAACTTCCTGATCGGGTCAGCCGAGCGGTACGACCTGATCGTTGACTTCGGTCAAATGCCAATGGGCACGAAGATCACATTGAGCAACTACCACGCGCCGGTCCACTACCCCGGTATGCCGGGCCTCGGACCGCAAATCTCGGAAATCATGCAATTCCGGGTCACGAAACCGTTGTCCGGAGGGTCGGACAAGACGACTCCGCCCAAGGACCTCAAACTGCCGGTAGCCGTGCCCATCGTGCCGAAACCGAACACCCGTCGGCGGGAATGGGTCGTGTACCAGCACAAGCTCTTCAGCACCATGACGTTCAACGCGGTGCCGTTCATGGAACCGTCCGAAGACTTCATCAAGGCGGGCTCGTCAGAGATCTGGGAGTACGTCAATCCCAACCATGACGCCCACCCGATGCATGTCCATCTCGTCAACTTCCAGGTCGTGAACAGGCAGCCGATCGATGCAGCCGGCTACCAGGCGGCTTACGAAAAGTGGATCGACGGTGGCCGCAAGCGGGAGGACAGGCCGGTATTGGCCAAATATTTCACCGGCCCACCGATTCCGCCGGACCCGGACGAAGCGCAATCCGACAAGGACACGGTCAAAGCGTATCCGGAGACGGTGACCAGGATCATCAGTCAAGAATTCAGCCCGCCGACGAATCCGATCGCGTCGATTCCGGGCAGCGGAACCGCATTCCCAGCGACGTACGTCCACCACTGCCACCTTCTTGAACACGAGGACGACGACCTGATGCGTCCGTGGACGATCGTGGGCCCTGGTGATCACAGCGGAGACCCCAGCGGCGACCACGGCGGCGACCACGGCGGCGACCACGGCGCTGACGACGACGAAGGCGACGACCTCTGAGGGATCGATCGACCCGCCTGTGCTGGTCCGTTCCCAACGGCCGACAGGTGCCGGAACAGCATTCGTGCCACCACTCGAAATCCGTGCTAGAGCGATGATTCCTCCTGCTGCAGGAGAGGCCCATGAGCGAACCCAGCCCGCGTGAGACCCCGACGCCGGCATCCGCGGCAGCAGGCGATGACACTCCCGCCCCTGGTGTCATCGGCATCGGACTCGCCGTTGTGCTGACGTTCGCGCTCGCCCAGGGCTCGTGGCAGTGGTTCGCCACGTTCATCGGAGTGACGCTCCTCGCGGTGATGCTCGCCTTCCAGCACCGGGCGGAGTGGACGCCGGGCATCCGTTCGGCATACCTGCGCGGCCTGGTCGCCTACGCGCTGGTCGTAGGCCTGTGCGTGGCGCTCGCTCTCGCCCCCCTTCTACAGCGTCAGGCCTGGCTGTTTCCGATGCCGGGCACGCGTCGTGAGTGCGAGCTGCTGGGCAGGTACCAGGCCCTCCAGGCGGAGGCCGCGCTCGGCAACATGACCGGCACTGACGGCGCGGCCCTGGCGCTCGCACAGGAAGTCCAAGCCGGTAAGGCTGTTGCCGAGTGCCTCGCGGCCACGACGACCCTGTGGCTGCCTCTCTACGGTGTGGGAGTGGCAGTGCTGGTGGGCACCGGTGCCTGGTTCCGCGATCGGGCCCGGCACCGCACGGGTCGGGTCGGCTAGCGGCGCCTGGACACGGCGCGGGTTCTGGTCGGCAACGGCGTGATCACATGCAGCAACGCCGATCACCGGAGCCGGCAGCCGGTGGTGCGGCCTGCGTTCCCCCGCGACCAGGTGGGCAGGTACGCCCCGTGATGAGCGACGGCGCCGTGCAGGATCTTCGGGTACGCCGCATGTCGGGCCGCCTGCTCTGGGGGATCATTGTGGCCGCTCGGCCTGTACATGCCCTCGGTGCGGGGAGAGTTGATCGGTTCTCTTGCCCGCCTCGCGCAATAAGAAACGCATAAAATTCGAACGCATGGGTGGAGCGTGGCCGGGCAGTAGGCGGTTCGGAGGTTGATAACTATGGTTCCCCTGCTTCTTGTTCTTCTGCTCGCTCTGATCCTTTTCGGTGCCGGTTTCGCGGTGAAGATCCTCTGGTGGGTCGCCATCGCAGTTCTGGTGCTGTGGCTGATCGGGTTCGTCGCCCGCCCGAAGGGCGGCAGCGGTCGCTGGTACCGCTGGTAGTCGCACACGACAATAGCCAGGAGCTGACACCGCAAGCCGGTGGCCTGCGCCCTTCCCAGGGTGCAGGCCACCGTCATGTCCAGGGCCGGGGCGGAAACCGCTATCGGGTGAAATGGGACGTCGGGGGTATCCGTGAGGTAGCCGGGGCGGTCGCCGTGACACAGCAGGGAACCTGCTCACCTCCAACGATCGACGGCCGTCCCGGCCCCGGTCATGAGGCGGCGGCTTGATGTGAGGCACGGACGGTGCTCTGCGTCGAACCCTTGTCAGCGCCCCGACTGGACTGCCCCGGCAGCATGCCGTGGCCGCCGCTCGGCGCGGCGGAGACTGCATGATGACGAGAGTGTACGGATGCCGCGTCGCCACATCGGATACGTCGAGCCGGAGGCCGGAGAAGTGCACACCCTGCCTGCGGAAGCCACGTTCGAGAAACCGGTCGAGGAGGCCCCGCTGATCGAGCGTCTCCATCGTGCGGATGTGCAGCCCTCCGGCCCGCGACTCCACCGTTCGAGGCTTCGGGAGACGCTCGAGCACATCGATCCCGGCAAGCCCCGGCTCGCACGCGCGCATCAGTCCGGTCGGCCCCGCGCCGACGATCACTACCAGCGTGTCGGTCAAGGTCAACTCCTTGGTCGTCGTTCAGTCGAGCTGGTCAAACCGGGGTGAGCCCTGCAGCGGAAATCGACGTGGAGCCGCCGACGTCCGTCCGCCGGTGACGGACATGCGTGATTACACCTGATTGCCGCCTGCTCCTACCGGCTGATCCGACGGGGGACCGCCACCGCGAGGAGTTTGTCCGGATTGCGCATGGCGTAGAAATGGGTGATCTTCCCGTCGTCGGTCTCGATCAGGAAGACGCCTTCCAGGCGTTCGCCGCTGAGGACGAGGGCGGGCGTGTTGTTGCAGTTCACCCTCTCGATCCGCAAGTCCGCCAGCCGCTCCAGGCGGAACAGGCTCATGAGGACCGCGGCCACCCTCTCCGCTCCGACCACCGGCCGGCGTGCCGCGGTGGCTTTGCCGCCGCTGTCGGCGGTCCAGGTGACGTCCGGTGCGAGCAGCGAGAGCAGTCCGTCCAGGTCGCCGGTGGTCGCCGCGGTCAGGAACTGCTCGGTGATCCGCGCGGTCGTGACGGCATCGAGGGGCTCGAAGCGCTTGCGCCGCGCCCGTACGTGCTCACGGGCACGGTGCGCCACCTGACGCACCGTCGACACGGACTTGCCCACCGCCATGGCGACGTCTCGGAACTCGAAGCCGAACACCTCGCGCAGCACGAACACCGCACGCTCATCGGGGGTGAGTGTTTCGAGCAGCACGAGCATCGCCATCGAAACCGACTCGGCGAGCAGCACGTCGGCTGAGGCGTCGTTCTCGTCCAGGAGCAGCGGCTCGGGCAGCCACGGGCCGATGTAGTCCTCGCGGCGGCGCGCGCTCGTCCGCAAAGCGTTGAGTGCCTGTCGGGTCACCAGTTGGGCCAGATACGACTTGGTGTCCCGTACCGTCGCGAGGTCCACTTCGGCCCACCGGAGATAGCTGTTCTGCAGCACGTCGTCGGAGTCGGTCGCCGAGCCGAGGATCTCGTAGACGATCGTGAACAACAGCGGCCGCAGCAGGGTGAACCGCTCGGCGTGCTCGTCGGTGCTCACGGAGAGGTGGCCTTCCGCGCGGCGGAGTCCGCTCCCGAGGGACGCGGGCCGCCCTTCGGCCAGCCCATGGAACCCGGCTTGACCGCCTCGCGGCGGATCCGCTTCGCGACCACGAACCTGCAGGTCACCTCCTTGATCGCCGCTCCCGCGCGGCCGCCGATGTAGAGGTTCACCGCGGTGTCGTCCTTGCGGGCGAGCTGTCGGATGCCGGCACGCCGACCGAGGCTGACGCACGCCCCGGTGAAGGCCAGATCGATCACGGCTGGTTCGGTTCCCGCGATACGGCTCAGCACGGTGTCGGCAGCATGCGCCCCGAGCGGCCCGGCGGCGTAGCCGCTCATCCGCAATGGCTGTCCCGAGGGTGCGGCGGCGTCGCCGGCCGCGACGATGCGGTCGTCGTCGACGCTGGTCAGCGTCTCGTCGGTGAGCAACCGGCCGATCGGGTCGGTGCGCAGCCCGCTCTCCGCCGCCAGTTCCGGCACCCCGAAACCTGCCGTCCAGATCGCCAGCGCGCTCGGACGCACCCCACCGTCGGCAAGGACGACCGCGTCCTGTCGGACCTCGCTCACCGAGGCGGCCTCGAGTACGGCGACACCGTGCCGGGACAGCCACGTGGCGATGTACCGGCGGCCGGGCGCGCTGAACGTCGGCGCCAGGGTGCGCCCGCACACCAGCGTGATCCTGCGCCCTTGCTCGGCCAGCTCGGCGGCCGTCTCGATGCCGGTCAATCCGCCGCCCACCACGGTGACCGGAGCATCGAGGGGCAACTCCTCCAGCCTGGTACGCAGCCGCTGTGCGGACTTCAGCTCAGCGACGTCGTAGGCGAATTCGGTCGTGCCGGGCACCGATGCAGGTGTCGCTCCGGTGCTGCCGACCGCGTAGATCACATAGTCGTAGTCCAGTGTGCGTCCCGATGCCAGCCGTATCGTGCGGGCGGCGGCGTCGATGCGCGTGGCACTGTCGACGACCAGCTCGATGCCCTCGCCGAGCAGCGTGCCGTAGTCGATCGTGGCCTCGCCGGTACGGGCCACGAACTGATGCAGCCGGATGCGTTCGACGAACTCCGGGCGCGGATTGACCAAAGTGATGTCGACGTCGGGGCGTGCCCGCAGGCGGTTGGCCGCGAGCGTCCCGGCGTACCCACCGCCGATGACCACGACCTTGTTGGGGCTGCTGTGTTTGCTCATGCCCTCAAGACACCGTGTGCCGACGGAAACGTGACACCACGCGAAGTGACGTGCGTCACTTACGGGCTGAGCCGCGATTGATTTTGTCCGCAGGTCGCGGCAGCAGTTGCCGGCTCGTCGAGCAGCAGCCTGGCTGGCGCAGAGTCGATGTATACGAGCACGGACAGCACCCTGTGCCCTTCTACGAGAAACTGACGGGAAGCACCGCATCCCGTTTCGCCTTCGCCGGGGTCACCCTGGCAAGCGTCGGCCCCTGACGGCAGTCGCGGAGGATCTTCCAGTTCTTCATCCGGGCGAAGGTGTGCTCCACGCGGGCGCGGACGCGTCGGTGTTCGGCGTTGTGCTCTTCCTGGGCACGCAGGAGGGGCGGCCGGCTCGTCTGCGGTGCGGGAGGATGAGCCCGGGTGCCGAGGTAGGCCCCGCCTGCGATGGCTGTCGTTCCGGCGGCCCTGGCGGGCAGGTCCGACTCACGCCAGACGTGGGCGTCTGCCTTGTTTCCCGGCGCCGGGCGGGCGCTCGCGACGATCAGTCGGCTGTCCGTGTGGATGATGACCTGCACGTTCGCCGAGAATCGGTAGTTCCTCGACGAGGCGGCAAGGTGCGGTCGCGGACCGGAATCAAGGTGCCGTCCACGATCCACAACCGGTCCACGTCGGCCACCGGCCGCGGGGCCGGCTCCAGCGCCGGCAGCGGCCGCGCAACCGCTGGATCACACGGCAGACCGTTGCCGAGGAGACCCCAACCAGCAACACCCGTTCCGCCAGCGGCAGGCACCACGGACGGTCACTACCAGGACCGTTTCCGCCCCGCTCCCGGACCACCCTCACCAGCCTCGCGAACCGGTCGATCCGCAAGCCCGTGAACGTCTCCACCCACACCGGCTCAGCCCGCAACGCCCCACCCATAAATGGAAAATGCCCAAGCCTGAGCCTTCTGCAACAACCTTTAGCCGGGTTCGGGTCCGTCATGGATGGTCAATGCTCCGGCGAGGTCGAGGTCGGCGACAGTGCCGTTTGCTCCGGCGCGGACGAGCAGCACTGCGCCGAGCGCGGTGCTCCAGAACGTCCTGGCCTCCACGCTGAGCGGTCGACGGGTCCTCCAGCCGCGACTGTCGATGAGCTGGCTCACGAAGCGCTCGGATTGCCGGAACAGCAGCTGGAGGTGCTGGTCGACCACGGGAGCGAGTTCGGGCTTGGAGATCCCGGCGGCGAGTGCGCGCGCGACCGAGGGGAGCGAGGGCATGGCCAGGACGGCGCGGGCAACGTTGCGCCGGAATGCCGCCGCGTCGGGGGCCTGGCGCCCGATGCGCTCGATGCGTCGGGCGTCGTGCAGCAAGCCGAGAAAAGCGGCGTGCACGAGCAGCGCGTCCTTGGAGCCGAAGTAGTAGGTGACCTGATTCGGGAAGGCGTCTGCCGCTTTCGCGATCGCCGCGACGCTCAACTCGGCACCGGGCCGCTCCTTGCAGAGCTGTGCAGTGGCCTCGATCAGCCGGCGCCTGGTCGCGCGACCGCGGTCACGCGACCGACCCGGCGTTGATCGGGCTTCGGTTCGCTTCGTCTCCACGCCCAAATTGTATGTGATACAACAGGGTTTCGCTCGCTTGTATCGCATACAAGAAAGGTCCATGGAATGCACGGGACTGAAGTCGTAGTGACCGGACTCGGCGCCATCACGCCACTCGGTGGGGACGTGGTGTCCACCTGGGACGCCCTGCTCGCCGGCGAGTCCGGCATCCGCGGCGGCGTCCTGCCCGGCCACGAGGGCGCCGGCCTTCCCGGCGCCGTGGCGGGGACGATGGCGATCGACCCCGCTGCATCGCTGCCGCCGGTGCAGGCCAGGCGGCTCGACCGCTCGCAGCAGGCAGCCCTCACCGCGGCGGCGGAAGCATGGGCCGACGCCGGCGCCCCGGACGTGGACCCCGACCGGCTCGCATCGGCCATCGGCACGGGCATCGGGGGCATACGGACGCTGTTGAAGGAAGACGACGCACTGGAGGCGGCCGGGACCCGGCGCGTCTCGCCACGCACGGTCCCGATGCTCATGCCCAATGCCGCGGCGGCGCTGATCAGTATCGAGTACGGCGCACGGGCGGGGGTCTACACGCCCGTCTCGGCGTGCTCCTCCGGTGCCGAGGCGATCGCCCTGGGGGCCAGGCTCATCCGCGCCGGCGAGGCGGACGTGGTCATCGCGGGCGGGACCGAGGCCGCGATCACCCCCATCACCGTCGCCGGCTTCGCCCAGGCCCAAGCACTCTCGCGGCACACCGCTGAACCCGCCTCGGCGTCACGGCCGTTCGCCGCGGACCGCAGCGGATTCGTCCTCAGTGAAGGCGCGGCTGTCGTGGTGCTCGAAAGCGCCGAGCATGCCAACGCACGGGGCGCCCACGTCCACGCGGTGCTCGCGGGCGCCGGCATCGCCGCCGATGCCCACCACATCACGGCGCCCGCTCCCGACGGCTCCGGTCAGATCTCGGCCATGCGGAAAGCCCTCGCACAAGCCGGCTTGGCGCCCGAGCAGATCAGCCACATCAACGCCCACGCCACCGGCACACCAGTCGGCGACGTCGCCGAGGCACACGCGATCGGAGAGGTCTTCGGCCGCGCTACCGTCACGGCCCCCAAGGCGGCGCTCGGCCATCTCTTCGGCGCCGCCGGCGCGATCGAGGCGCTCATCGCCGTCCTCAGTGTGAAGCACGGCGTCATCCCGCCCACCCGCAACCTCACCGCGGCCGGCGTCGGTCCCGACATCGACCTGGATGTCGTCGCCGAGCGACGAGACGTCCCCCAGGAGGCCGTGCTCAGCAACTCCTTCGGCTTCGGCGGGCAGAACGTCTCGCTCATCGTCACCGGCGCACGGCACCACACGTCCCTTGCGGCAGGCGAGTCGCATGCGCAGCATCGTCGTACGTGACACCACCGCAGCGCGGTCGGCGTGAGCCGCCGCCCGGGGCATGACGCATGGCGAGGCTGCTCCGATCGGGACGATCAGAGCCCCGATCGGCGGCTTCCGTGACCTTGCGGCGCCCCCCGCCCCGCCGAAATGCCGGGAGGTGCGGGCTGAAATACGCTGGTGATGTGGCCCACGGAGGTGTGCGATGAGCCATGACACGGGGGCGGACGTCGATCAGCTGATGGCCCTTTCCCGCCCCGCTCTCGACGACCTGTTCCGCATGAGCCGCGCCGGCGGGATACCCGTCGGTGAGACGCGCGGCACGGTGCTCGTGGCGCGCGGGGCGATGGTGGCGAAGGTGGCGGCGCGGTGGGCACGGCTCCTCGCGTGGAAGGGCAAGGTCTTCGACGCCGAACGGGGTGAACTGCGCAACAGGGTCACGCCGCTCGGAGTGCGCGCGATACGGGCCAAGGTCTACCGGGGCGCGAGCCGGCTCGACAACGGGGAGTGCACCGTACTGGACTACTCCCGGACGTCGCTCCTCGCGCACTGGATCCGCGACGAGATCCGGGAGGTCAAGCCCGGCGTCTATCTCGGCATCGTCTACTGGGGGCGGCGCAAGGTCCTCAACTTCGCCCTGTCCTACCCCGGTTCGCCGGCACCGGCTTCGGCCCGCCGCGCGTCGCAGCAGATCGCCGTCACCATCGGGGCCACGCTGCCTCCGGAGCGGGTGGCCGAGGTGCAAGAGGTGTTGGCCGAGGCACATCGCAGGGGGACCGGGGGCGAGTTCCTCCCCTTCGCCGAGCTGGCGGGCGTCCACTTCGCTCGTGTGGTCCTCGTTCCCGAGGAAAAGGACCACGCCGGGCAGACGATGCCGGCGAGCATCGTCTACATGAGCGAGGTCGACGCTCCGATGGACGCGCACCTCGCCGACCTCGTCGGCAAGGCCGGCAGCGGACTGGAAAAGGTGTTCGGGCACTGCGAGGGCTATCCGCCGCCCCGAGAGCCGGATGCCACGCGGGTCGCCTGGCTACGGGCCCATGCCGTGCCCAGCTCGGCCTTCTACGTCAACACCGTCGGCCGGGGCCTGCACCGGATCCGGCAGGAGGACCGGCTGCGCGAGGCGATCCAGGAGTTCCTCGACCAGCGCGGCGCCGAGCCGGCCGGCGCGGATCCGGCACAGGTACGGGCCGCCATCCAGCGGTACGTCACCGGTCGCCCGGACCTGGCGTGGGCACGGGCGGGTCCCGCGCCGCCCACGCTGCGGTGGAGGATGCGGGAGGCGGCGCACCTCGTGGGGGTTCCGCTGGCCGCGATCGCCCTGCTGCCCGTCATCCTGATCGGCCTGCCGGTCTGGGTCGTGGTGCTGCGCCGGCACGAAAGGCGTGACGTCCCCAGCCGGGAGCGGCCCTCCCCCGACCACGTGGCCAGGCTGGCGGCCTGCGAGGACTTCACCACGCAGAACCCGTTCACGGCAGTGGGCCTCGTCAAGTACGGCCGGTTCCGGCGGGCCACGCTGACCGGGGTGCTGTTCGCCGTCGACTACGGCGTGCGCCACTTCTTCAACCGGGGCAGCCTCGCCGGGGTCAAGACCATCCACTTCGCCCGCTGGCTGTTCATCGATGACAGACGGCGAGTGATCTTCGCGAGCAACTACGACGGCAGCCTGGAAAGCTACATGGACGACTTCATCGACAAGGTCGCCTGGGGCCTCAACGCCGTCTTCAGCAACGGCCACGGCTATCCGCGCACCAGGTGGCTCGTGCGGGACGGTGCCGAGGACGAACTCGCCTTCAAGCACTATCTGCGCTGCCACCAGTTGCCGACGCAGGTGTGGTACTCCGCGTACGACGCGCTGACCACGCGCAACCTCGACACCAACGCCCGCATCCGCGCCGGTCTCTTCGGAGAACTCGGCCCGGCCGAGACCCGGGCCTGGCTCGCCTTGTTCTAGAGAAGGGTGTGACGGTGATGACAGCAGCTGCGCGCCTGGAACTGGACGACATCCAGGGCCTCGTCGCACGCGGCTACAGCGCACTGGAGTCGGCCTGCTTCCTGCTGCTCACGGTGGACGACCCGGTTGTCGCACGCTCCGCGCTGGGACGACTCGCCCTGCTGGCGACGAGCGGCAGCGCGGAGCCACCGGAGTCGGCCCTGAACCTGGCCTTCACCTCGGAGGGCATGCGCCGCCTCGGACTGGACCCCAGCGAACTCGACGGATTCTCACATGAGTTCGTCTCGGGCATGACCGACCCCAACCGCTCCCGTCTCCTGGGAGACGTGGGGGAGAACGCGCCGAGCCACTGGCGCTGGGGTGGCCCCGACTCCCCGCCCGTGGACGTCCTCGCACTGTTGTACGCCCGGGACGAAGGGCGCCTGGACCGGCTGGAGTCGCAGGTTCGCCACGACGTCCTCGCCGGGGGCGGGCTCACCGAGGCCGTCCGCCTGGGCACGTCCCGGCTGACCGATCGCGAGCCCTTCGGCTTCCGTGACGGCATTTCCCAGCCGCTGGTCGAGGGGCTGTCGAAGGCCACCGCCGACGACGACGCGGTCAAGGCAGGGGAGTTCGTCCTCGGCTACGCCAACGAATACGGACTGCTCACCGACCGGCCGCTGCTGCCCGCCGCGTGCGACACCTTCGGCTTGCTGCCCCGCGCGCCCGACGGCGGCGGCGCCGCCGACTTCGGACGCAATGGAAGCTATCTGGTGTTCCGGCAGCTCAGGCAGGACGTCGCGGGCTTCCACCGGTACCTCGAAGAGGCGACGCGTCACCCCGACGGCGCCGACGATCCCGAGGCCCGCGAGGTGCTCGCGGCACGCATGGTCGGCCGCTGGCGCAGCGGCGCGCCACTGGTGCACGCGCCGCTGCGGGACGCCCCGAGCCTCGGCTCGGACAACGACTTCGGTTACTTCGCCACCGATCCGGAGGGCCTGAGCTGCCCCCTCGGCGCCCACGTCCGCCGGGCCAACCCGCGCGATTCGCTGGATCCCCGACCCGGATCGGCCCAGTCGGTCGCCATCGGCCGACGCCACCGGATCCTGCGCCGCGGCCGTGCGTACGGCGACGGGGACGGGGACAGAGGCCTGCACTTCCTGTGCCTGGGGGCGAACATCTCCCGCCAGTTCGAGTTCATCCAGCACACCTGGCTGAACAACGCCCACTTCAATGGGCTGTACGACGGCCCGGACCCGCTCGTCGCGGCCCGTCAGAACCACGATGCGACGTTCACCGTCCAGGCGAGGCCGGTCCGCACCCGCTACCGCGACCTGCCGCAGTTCGTCTCGGTCCAGGGCGGCGCCTACTTCTTCCTGCCCGGCCTCCAGGCGCTGCGCTACCTGTGCGAGGGCGCGCGACCGGGCGGACACCGGTGAACGCGCGACAGCGGCTCAACGACGCGGTCCTGGCCTGTGTTCGGCTTGAGCGGCGCATCGACCCCTACATCCGCCCCACGGCCGACCGCCTCCTCCGCGGGCCGGTCCAGACCCTGGTGCAGTGGTGCGTCAACGTCCGCCGCCACGACGAGCACCTGCGCATCGCCGAGGAGAGGTCACTGCCCGACGAAGCGGCCACCACCGAGGCCATTGCCCACCAGATGGCCCGGTTCATCATGCGCGAGTACACCCCCGGTACCGCCCAGCGAGCCGGAAACACCAAGACCTACGGCGTCGTCCACGGAGAGTTCACGGTGCCGGACGGGCTCCCCGAGCGGCTGCGCCACGGAGTGTTCAGCCACCCGGCGACGTACCGGGCCTGGGTCCGCTTCGCCGGTCCGGGCCCCCTCGCACCACCCGACATCCAGGACAACGGAGTGCTCAGCATCGCCGTCAAACTGCTGGGCGTCGACGGCGCGACACTGCTCGACGACGAGCGGGGCACCCAGGACTTCACGGGCATCACCACGCCCACGTTCACCACGCCGGACATCACCGAGAACCTCAAGCTGCAACAGCACGTCTACGCGGGCACCCCCGTCCTGTACTTCATCGGCCCCCGCCACCCGCACCTGTGCGACATGGTCATGCAGGGCCTGTACGCCAAAACCCACTCCAGCCCCCTGGAGGCGCGCTACTGGAGCTGCGTTCCGTACCTGCTCGGCGAAGGCCAGGCCATGCAGTACGCCATCGCCCCGCGCGACGGCGTGCGAAGCCGCGCCCCGTGGCACCCGGTCGACGACTACCTGCGCCAGGCCCTGGCCGCCACCCTGCGCGAGCGCGATGTCGTCCTCGACTTCCTCGTCCAACTGCAGACGGACCCCCACCGGATGCCGATCGAGAACGCCTCTGTGGTGTGGCCCGAGCGCCTGTCGCCCTTCGTGCCCGTTGCCACACTGCGGCTGCCGCGACAGGAGTTCGCCGGCGCGGAGCAGTTCGCGCTCGCCGATCGGCTGACCTTCAACCCTTGGCACGCCCTGCCCGAGCACCGCCCCCTCGGTAACCAGAACCGCGCCCGCCGTGCCGTCTACCTGCGCCTCTCACACCTCAGGCAAGCGATGAACGGTACCCCGCACACGGATCCCGGCACGACAGCCGCATGACGCGCGGACAGGCGCAATGTCTACTATCGTCGTATATGGGCCGGTAGTTCCCGCAGCGCCTCTTTCCCGCACTGTCCCTTCGGAAGGGTAATGGCCATGGACGCGCGCTCCTTCGCGCGATACAGCCTCGCCGGAATCCGGCTGGTGAACGGTGTGGCGGCGCTACTGGCCCCACAGGTGGTGGCCCGTCGGCTGGGGGCGGATGAAACGCAGCCGGCCCTCGGCCACGTCCTGCGCATGTTCGGTGTGCGAACGGTGTTCATCGGAGCCGAACTGCTGTTCCTCCAGGACCCGGGCCGGATCGCCCGGGCCTTGCGCGTCGGCACGGTCATCCACACCAGCGACGCGCTGTCGGCCGCCGCGGCCGGCCGGCGCGGCACGCTTCGGCCCCGGGCGGCGGCAGCCGCCACGGCGATCTCCTCGCTGAACGTCGCCCTCACGCTGGTGGCCCAGTGGCCGCGGCGTGAGTCCGAACTGACCCCTTCGACCGAGTTGGCTGCCGAAAGGAACCCCACGATGCGAAAAGGCCCTTTCCACGCCCGGTCCCGTGCGAACCCGACGGTCCACGCCGACGGCAATGGCGCCTGCTCGCCGTTCGTGCGCCTGCACGACCAGCTGGCGCTGGCCGTCGACCGCAAGGTCGGCTGGCAGTGCCTGCCCAAGCCGCTCGGCCTGCTGACCCTCATGGGCCTGCGCGACAATCTGCGCCGCAACAACCTCCACGACACCAGCGGCTACCCCGCGCAGGGGGTGCCCGACATCGAGCCGCCGGCCGCACGGCACCTCACCGAGCGCACCGCCGACGGCTCCTACAACGACCTCGACAACCCGCGCATGGGCATGGCGCACTCCCGTTTCGGGCGCAACGTCCCGCCGGACGTGACCTTTCCCGAGCCGGAGCCGCAGATCCTCACTCCCAGCCCGCGCGAGGTCAGCCGTACGCTCCTCACCCGGGACGAGTTCATCCCTGCCACGTCCGTCAACGCACTGGTCGCCGCATGGCTGCAGTTCATGATCCGCGACTGGGTCAGCCACGGACAGGGTGCCATCGACGACCCCTGGCGGATCGAACTCGAGGGCGACGACCTCTGGCCGACGCCACCGATGCTCGTGCCCCGGACCCTCCCCGACGCCACCCGCAGCGAAGGCGGCGACGGCCTGCCGCCGACGCACATCAACGAGAACTCGCACTGGTGGGACGCCTCCCAGCTCTACGGGAGCGACCTCGCGACCCAACGGCGGCTGCGCTCGGGCGCGCACGGCAAACTCAAAGTTGCACGCGACGGCAGGCTGTTCCCCGATGCCCCGGAGCTGGATCCCGCGAACACTCCCGGCTTCTGGCTGGGCCTGCTGATGATGCAGTACGTGTTCATCCTGGAGCACAACACCATCTGCGACCGGCTGCGCCGGGAGTTCCCCGCCTGGTCGGACGAACAGCTCTTCCAGCGGGCGCGCCTGATCAACGCCGCGCTCATTGCCAAGATCCACACCGTGGAGTGGACCCCCGCCGTCATCAGCCACCCGACGACCGTGGCCGCGCTGCGCGCCAACTGGTACGGCCTGCTGGGCGAACGGGTGCAACGGCTGCTCGGCAGGATCAGCAGGAACGAGCTGCTCAGCGGCATCGTGGGCGGCAGCACCGATCACTTCGGCGTCCCGTACGCCCTCACCGAGGAGTTCGTGGCGGTCTACCGGATGCACCCCCTGGTGCCCGATGACTGGAGCTTCCGCTCGGCCCTGGACGACTCGCTGCTCCAGGAGACGGATTTCCGGGAACTGACCGGCAGGCGCGCGTACGAGGTGTTCGCCGGCCACGAGCTGCCGGACCTCTTCTACTCCTTCGGCACCTCGCACCCCGGCCTCGTGACCCTGCACAACTACCCCAAGTTCCTCCAGGAGTTCCAGCGCCCGGACGACAAGCTCATGGACCTGGCGGCCGTCGACGTGCTGCGCATACGCGAGATGGGCGTGCCCAGGTACAACGAGTTCCGGCGTCGGCTCCACCTGGAGCCCGCCGCCGACTTCGCGGCGCTGACGGACAACCCGGTCTGGGCCGAGGAGATGCGCCGGCTCTACGACAACGACATCGAACGCGTGGACCTGATGGTGGGCATGTACGCAGAGCCCCGCCCCAAGGGCTTCGCCTTCAGCGACACGGCCTTCCGGATATTCGTCCTCATGGCCTCACGCAGGCTCAACAGCGACCGATTTCTGACCAGGGACTACACGCCACAGGTGTACACGCAGACCGGCCTGGACTGGATCGAGAACAACAGCATGACCAGCGTGATGCTGCGCCATTTCCCGGAACTGCGCTCAGCCCTGCGGTCCGTGGACAACGCCTTCACCCCGTGGACGACGCTCCGGCCCCCCGCATGAGGCTCCGCCCTTGGGCCTTCCCCAGCCCGGCAGCGGTGTTCTCGGCGCCCGGGACGACCGCCCCTTCGTCGTCACTCTGATCGTTGGTCTCGATTCAATGCCGCAGGAGTTCGCAGAAGCGGTCCAGGGCGCGGTCGGTGCGGCGGCGGTCGGCTGTGGTCGTGAGATCGAACAGGAGACCACGGATGACGGCCATGACCAGCGTGGGAGTGACAGAGTCGTCAGGGCCGGTGGCGATGTCGCGGAACGTGGAGCCGAGGATGTCGAACCAGTCCGTGATCGCCTCGGCCCGGTCCGGGTAGTTCTCGGGGTGAGCCAGGCCGTCGGCGTGCACCTCGAAGAACAGCCGGACGAACGGGGCGCGCTCCGGTGCGCTGATCCAGGCCCAGATGCCGCGCAGTCGTTCCTCCGCAGAGGCCGCCTCCGGAGGGAGGTTCTCGGCCAAACGTGTCGCACCGCGGCGGCGGGCCTCGGCCAGGACGGCAGCTACCAACTCCTGTTTGCTGCCGAAGTCATAGAGCAGCATCCGCGGACTGGTATCGAGAGCCGCAGCCAACGGCCGCAGGCTCAAACCGGCCAGACCGTGCGCCAGCACGTAATCGGTCGCCCGCGCCAGCGTGGCCTCCCGCCGGGCGGGATCCGGGGGTCGTCCCACGGTGAACCATCCTCTCCGTACTGCCGGTCTGAGCCTGCGTCAGTATATGGTACGACTGTTTCAATAACGGGAGGAGACAGTCATGCACACGCTCGACCGGGCACTCGCACTGGGCGCCGGAGGGCCCGTCGGCGCGGCCTGGATGGCAGGACTGGCCTGCGGACTGCGCCGCGGCGGGGTGGATCTCAGCGAGGCAGATCTGATCGTCGGCACCTCGACCGGCGCGATCATCGGTGCAGTGCTGGCCACCGGTCAGGACCCCGGCCGGCTCGCCACTCCTGTGCGCCCCGCCGACTCCGACGGCACCCCGCCCCAGGTGGACGGGCGCCGACTGGGCGAGGCGTTCGCCGTGCTTCGCAATGCCGCCGCGAACCCGTCCGAGGCGCGGCGCCGAGTGGGCCAGATCGCGCTCGCCGCCGAGACCGGCCCCGAGCAGGCACACATCGCCCGGATGCGCGCCCTGGCCGGCGCAGACCAGTGGCCGGACCGGAAGCTGCTCATTACCGTGCTGGACGCTGAGACCGGCGAGCAGGAGGTCTTCGACCGTGCCAGTGGCGCCCCGCTGCCCTCCGCCGTGGCGGCAAGCACGGCCTTCCCGGGCATCTACCCGCCGATCACCGTCAACGGCCGCCGATACATGGACGGCTCCCTGCGATCGGCTACCAACGCCGGACTCGCAGCCGGAGCCCGCACGCTCGTCGTGATCGACCCACAAGCGCACCTCTTTCCCCGCGAGTTGCTCGACCAGGAGCTGGCGGTCGCCGGGGCGCACACAGCGGTCGCCATCGAGCCCGATCCGGCATCAATACGCGCGTTCGGCTCAGACCTGAACGACCGCAGGGCTTGGGAACCGGCGTACCAGGCGGGTCTGCGCCAAGCCGCCGATGCCGCGGAGAAGCTCCGCCTCGCATGGGAGACCCGATCCGACACGGACGGAGCGCCCCGACGGTGACGAGCCACCGCACCACCGGAACAGCCCCACCACAGTCGCGGAGCATAGCGCTCCGCAACTGTGGGCCTCGGGGGACCGCGTTCAGGAGAGACGGGTCACCCGGGTGGCGAACGACGGTTCGGCGAGCCGGGTGCCGACCGCCACCGGCACGGTCTTCGAGCCGGGGCCGTCGCCCACCGTCAGCACGGCCACCTCGGTGCCGGTCTTGGCCTCGTGGGGTACGGACTTGCCGCCGGCCGTGCCGAGCGTGAACCGCAGCCGCTGGCCCGGCACACCGATCACGGCGAGGTCCTTCGTCGCGACGAGCGGGGTCCGGCCGCCGAGCCCGTCGGAGACGTAACCGACCGTCTGCCCCTTGTGGATCACGGGAGCGGCGGTGAGGGCCTTACGGACCGCCTCGATGACCTTGCGGCTGTTCTTCAGCACCAGCTTCAGGCTTTCCCGGCCGTCTTCGTCCGGGCCGTCCACGTGCTGGTCCATCATCGTGCCGAGGATCAGCGGGGTGTCACCGCCGACGGGCTGGTCCGCGGCCCACATCAGGGTGCCGCCGGCCGGGGTGCTGGACCCCGTCTTGATGCCGATGTTGCGCAGACCTTTGACCGAGAGCAGGTCGTTGCTGTTGTCGATCGGCTCGGGCAAGCCCTCGATCTTGGCGTGGTCCATCGCCACGATCACGCGGAACGTCTCCTCCTGCATCACCGCTTCGGCGAGCTTGAGCTGGTCGACGGCGGTGCTGACGGTGCCGGAGTTCAGACCGCTGGCGTCCGTGTACGTGGTGTCGCGCATCCCGAGTTCCTTCGCGGCGGCGTTCATCTTCGCGACGAAGGCCGCCCCGTCGTTCCCGCTGTCCCAACGAGCGAGCAGGCGGGCGATGTTGTTGGCGGACGGGAGCATCATCATCTTGAGCATGTCCCGCTCACTGAACTTCTGTCCGGCGGTGAGCCCTTCGGCCCGCGACTCGTGATCGGAGTTGCCCTCGGCGACCGCCTTGGCGTCGACCTCGATGAGGGGGCCGGGGTCGCCCTTGCGCAGCGGATGGTTCTTGAGGATGACGTACGCCGTCATCACCTTTCCCACGCTGGCCGTCGGCACCGGCTTCTGCTCGCCGAACGTGCCGATGTCGCCGGAGCCCGGGATGCGGACGGCCGCCTGGCCCTCGGCCGGCCAGGGGATGGCGGTCGTGCCGTCCAGGGTGACCGAGTCCTGCGTGGCGACGAGTTGGGGGGTGGGAAGCGGGCGCAGCATCTGACCTCCCGCGACGGCGGCGGCGAGCAGCAGCACGATCGGGGTCCACACCTTGACGCGGCGCACGAGGGTGCGGCGCGGGGTCTCCGGAGGGAGAGCGGTGGGGGTGAGCTCGGCGAGCAGTTCGAGGGGCGGGCGGGGGGTCTCGCGGGTGGGTTCGAGGACCGGCGGTTCGGGCGCGGGCTCCGGCGGCGATGCGGGCTTGGTGGCGTCGGGGGCCTTGAGAACGCCGAACTGGCTGGTGCGCTCCGGGTCGTGCGGCTGCGCCGCCGCGCGGGTACCGGTCGGCTTCTCGGCGGCGAGGTCGGCGCCCGCGTCGTTCGGCTTCCGCAGCGCGGGCGCCTCGTCCCCCTCGGTCGCCTGCCGGTCGCCGGTCCCGTCCTCGGGCCGCTCGGCCACCTCCTCCGGGTCGGGGGAGGGGGAGCAGGCACCGGCCTTGTCCCGCGATTCCCCGGCGGCCTGCCGGGCGTCCGCCCTCTTGTCGACTCCGTCCTTCCGGGGCCCGCCCTCGGGCCCGGATATACCGGCCCGGCCGCCGTCGGTAGGCGGGGCGCCCGCCTCGCCGTCGCCGGGGGCCCGCGCGCCCGCCAGGGTGGCCGTTCCGCGGGCCTCGGCGCGCGCCGGGGTGTCGTCCTCCTCCGGCTGATCGTCCCCCTTGGCCCACGAAGGGCGTCGCGCCGGTGCGGTGTCGTCCGGGGCGTCCGCGCGCTTCGCGCCGCCGTCGGCCGTGGCGGACGCGCCGCCATCGGTGCCCCGCGCTCCTGCGTCGGCACCCTGAGGGTCGGGGACGTCGTCCTGAGCGACGCGGCCCTCGTCCTCCACACGTACGTCCGCCCCTGAACCGGAGCCCACGCCGGCCGGGATCTCCTCGTCGCGGGCGTCGGCCCGCGCGGTGGGGGACCCGTCGTTCCCGGGGACGGGCGTGTCCGCGGGAGGCTCCGCGCTTACGGGCCTGGTCTTGCCTACGGTTTCCCGGCCGGGGGAGTCGGCCTGCGCCGGGCGGGTGTGCCCGTCCGCAGGGGTGCCCTCTTCTTCGTCGGTGTCGGTGTCGGTGTCGGTGTCGGTGTCGGCGGCGGTGTCCGCGTCCACGGCTTCGGCCTTGGCCGGGGTCTCCCGCTCGGGTGCGCGCCTCCCCGAAGCGGTGTCAGTCTCCAGCGGTTCCCCGTCGTCCCGGGTCCTCCGTACCGCGGAGTCCTCGTCAGCAGCCGCGGACGACGCCTCGGCCTCCCCTTCCCCGGCGGCCGGCTCGCTCTCGGAAGCGGTGCCGGAGCTCGGCTCCGCCCCGGTCGGCTTCCGCCCGGTGACCGGTTCGTCGGCGTCGTCCCCCTCCGGCCCGGCCGGGGCTTCGGTATCGGCGTCGACCCCCTCCCGCCCGGCCAGGGCAAGCGTGTCGCCCGTTCCGTCGCCCGCCACCGTTTCCGCCTTCATCCACGTCCACCTTGCTGTTCACGCCCGGCTCCGCCGGTCTCACCGTCACGTCGCGCGTGCCCGTCCCGGGCCCGTTGATCAAGTAGATGTTCGACCCGGCTCCCGCGTTCCATCCTCGCCGGTACGGGCGCCCGAAGGATGGACAAGCCTGGTGCGAAGATCGCCCTAGAGCTACCGTCCGCCCTGTCTCTCTACGCGTCAGAGGCGGCTCGCCGCTTGGACGGAAGCACCGGAAGCAGCAGGGAAGGGAACGGGGGACCTGCACGCCGGCCTCGCGCTTGAACCGCTCGTGCGGGGCGTCCCGCCGGTCCGGTCCCGAGCGATGACCCCGCAGGCGGTGTCCCGGCAGGCTCCATGCAGGCAAGGGCTGCGACCATGTCCACAGGACATCATCCTCGTGGCCGCGGCTGCCTCGATGCTCCCTACCGGCGGGCGCAGCTCCAAGCCCCCATTCCCTGTATGGCCGCCAGCCTTTTGGCAGTGGTGATCTGCTCCTTCTTCGTGGCCAGGTCGGCTCGCCTGGCATATCTGTGGCCCCCGGCGGCTTTCCAGCTCGACTGGGTGAACTGCAGGCCGCCGTAGTGGCCATTGCCCGTGTTGGCGTGCCAATTGCCACCCGATTCGCACTGGGCGATTGCATCCCAGTTGACGCGGGGCTTGAAGGGGTGGATGGCCGCATGGGCGCTCGGATCGGTCAGGGCGGTCTGGTAGAGGAGCGCGGCGCAGAGTAGTGCGAGGAGGGCGCTTGCGGTTCGCCGGCTCACTTGAATAGGAGACATCGGTCTTCCTTTACGGTCTGAACGGCCGGCCCACATATCCGGCCGCTCTGCTTACGGTCGTCAGGCCATGGCTTATGCGCAGGCGCCGGCGAATCGGGTGGCGCCCGGCGGAAGGTCGTCGACGAGGCGCCGCCTTTCGACTCATCACTTGTGGTCGGGGGGTGGGGCATCGGAGTCGTGGGTAACAGGCCACGTCACCACCCCTGTCGCCTGCTTCGCCGAAGCCGAACCGGTTGACCGCCTCAAGCGGGCCCGGACGGCCGGCCTTCTGGAAGAACTGCGCCGACTCTTGCACCGGATACCACGAGCCGTTGTCGTGTCTCAGCCCGCCAAACGGCTGCTGGCGAGCGAGGTGTGATGTAAGGTCCGGCGGCCGGAACGGGGAAGGTGCTGGAGGTCCACCTCGCGCTGCTGCCGGCCCATTGTTGTGCTCTTCGTGGGAATTGAAGCCTGCACGTCCACTTGCCCGCTGTGTCTCTGAGCCGGACGCGGTGGATGTCAACTCTCGCGCGCTGCGGAACCACTGCTGAGTAGTTAGTAATTGTCATAGTCCAGTAACGCTTCGCGATGCCTGACAGGATGTACTCCAATGAGGTGGTGAAGGTCTTGTAAAGCGCGTTTGACAGGTATCTTTTATCATTTTTTGTTCCCGATGTCGTGGATGCGCATCGGTGCTGTGCGCGGCTGGTCGGCCGAGGGCGGTAAGTAGTCCTCCGCCATGGCCTCCGGCGGTACGACTTCCGGCCATGGCTCGGAACGGGGACCCCCGGCCACGTCAAGGGCATTGACAGAAGATGAACACATTCGGACGCTGGGAGCGCTCTCAGGCTTCAATACGCCCATCCCTGTCCCGCCGCCCCCCACCTTGGCGGGCCCCCCACGCAAGGAGGAAGAGAGTGTTCCGCTTAACGAGATCCCTCGTATCCGCTGTCTCGGCGATGGTGGGAGCCGCCGGTCTCCTGTTCATCGGGCCCTCGTCGTCCGCAGAGGCCGTACCGGCGACCATCCCGTTCACGATCAAGAACACCTCGGCCCGCAGTGAGCCGGTCTACCTCTACAACCTGGGCACCCTGCTCGCGTCGGGCCAGCAGGGCTGGGCCGACGCCAACGGCACGTTCCACCCCTGGCCCGCGGGGGGCAATCCGCCGACCCCCGCGCCCGACGCGTCGATCGCGGGTCCGGCCAACGGGCAGACCAAGACGATCCGGCTGCCCAAGTTCTCGGGACGGGTCTACTTCTCCATCGGCCAAAAGATCGTCTTCAAGGTCAGCACCGGAGGCCTGGTGCAACCTGCCGTGCAGAATCCCTCGGACCCCAACCGGGGCATCCTGTTCAACTGGTCCGAATACACGCTCAATGACGCCGGACTGTGGATCAACAGCAGCCAGGTCGACATGTTCTCGGCTCCCTACGCGGTGGGCGTGAAGGCGGTCGACGGCACGGTCAAGAGCACCGGTCGGCTCAAGCCGGGCGGGTACAGCGCCGTCTACGGCCGGCTGCGCTCGGCCGGCTGGGGCGGATTGATCCAGAGCCGCCCCGACGGCACACCGGTGCGGGCACTCTCGCCCGGCCACGGTATCGAAGCGGGCGGAATCCCGGCCGACGCCATGAACGACTACATCAACCGGGTCTGGAGCAAGTACAGCAGTTCCACGCTCACCGTGACACCGTTCGTGAACGAGCCGAACACCAAGTACTACGGTCGGGTCTCGGGCGACGTCATGAACTTCACCAACGGCTCGGGAGCGGTGGTCACCAGCTTCCGGAAGCCGGACTCCGACAGCGTCTTCGGCTGCTACAAACTCCTGGACGCACCCAACGACACCGTTCGCGGTCCGATCTCCCGCACCCTGTGCGCGGGCCTCAACCGGTCGACGCTCCTGACGAACCCGAACCAGCCCGATGCGAACGGCACCGACTTCTACCGCGATGCCTTCTGCAACCACTACTCCCGCATCATCCACGAACAGATGGCTGACGGTAAGGCGTACGGCTTCGCCTTCGACGACGTGGGCGCTCACGAGTCACTCGTCCACGACGGCGATCCCCAAGAGGCCTTCATGACACTGGAACCGCTCGACTAGGACGTCTCCGGGCCGTTCTCGCCCCTCCGCGCCGTCACCGGGCGGAGCTCTGCGGCCGGCGAAGTCGACGCCGGCCGCAGGAAGCGCCCGGCGGAGAGCTTCTCGATCCGTTCCGGGTGGGTGTGACGCGCCACCGCCGGATGGGACCGCGCGGATGGCGCGGCGGGGTCGAGGGGCATGAGGGCGAGGCGGGTGCGCTGAGTGGGTCCTGCGCTGCCTCGTGTAGGGCGCGCATCGATCGCGGATCGCGTTCAGGTGACTACTTTGCCTGCATGCCGAGTGCTCAGACGCCGTTGAAGCTGCGAGACGTTCCGCGCTGGGCGGTGGGGTTGTGTCTGTTCGGGCTTGCCGCCGGTCTCTTCATGATCCTCTGGTACGGGGCAGATCCGCCGTTCCGGGCCAGACCCTCAGCGGACGGCGAACTGCTGCTGCAGTTCGCGGCGACGGCGGATACGGCCCGCGCCATCGTGAAGGACGGAGGCGGGTCCAAGCTCTTCCAGGACGGCCTCGTGCTGGACTGGCGCTGGTTCATCCCCGGATACGGCGCGGCCCTCGCCGGGGCTTTCGGGCTGGGGCATCTGCTCCTGTACCGGAAGTCCACCCGCCTGTGGGCCTGGCGCGCGCTCCTTCTCACCCCTGTCGCGCTGGCGGCGGACTGCGTGGAGAACATCTTCCTCTGGAAGGCCCTGGACCGGATCAAGGCCGCCCCGGACGGTCCTGCACTGCCCTGGGTCGGCGTCTTGCGGACGGCCGCGGAGCGTGATCTGGAGCGGGACCTGCAGTGGGCGACCTACTTCGCCCAAGTGAAGTGGGCGCTCGTCATCCCGCTGGTGGCAGCGGCCGCGCTGATCGTCGTCACCCTCTACTGCCGTCGTGTGCAGGACCCCTCCTTCATGGAAAGCGCGCGGGAGAACCATCCCCGTCCCGTCGTCGCCCACACCGATCGGCCTGCCGACGAGACGGAGTGCCAGCGGAGCCACCCCGACGTGATCCTTCCGCCCGCCGCGCCCCACGACTGGGAGCCCCTGCCCGAGTGGACCGCCCCCGACCCGGCACGACCACACCAGGCCCCGGCTCAGGACCCCGACGGCAGCACGGTCACCCGCTGGCGCACGCGTGCGTACCAGCCGCCGGACCGAAAGCCCGCGGAGCTCGGCTTCTGCGTTTCCGGCGGCGGTATCCGGTCGGCCTCGATCACCCTGGGCGCGCTGCAGGCGCTGCGCGGGCAACTGCTCAAGGCGGACTACCTGGTGGCGGTGTCCGGAGGCGGGTACACAGCCGGAGCCCTGCAATTGGCCCTGACCGGTGCCCGGCTCAAGGACGCGGAGGGGAACCCTTCGGTGCGGCCCGGCCTTGCCGAGCCCGCCGACGCGTTCGCGCCGGGCAGTCCCGAGGAGGACCACATCCGCCGCCACGCCAAGTACCTGGCTGATACGCCCAAGGAGAGGATGCACGCCGCGGGGGCGGTGCTGCGGGGCATGGCCGTTTCCTTCGGCATGCTGGCGCTGGTCTTCACCGTGGTGGGACAGTTCCTGAACGCGTTCTACTCGCACCTTCCGCTGACCGACCTGCACCGCTTCATGCCGCAGGTGAAGGAGTTCCCGTCGACGTGTGAAGTTCCGGACGTCTCGAAGTGTCCCGTGGTACCAGAGGTGTTCCTGCCGTCCTTCCAGCTGTATCCGCACGCCTGGCACCCGGTTCTCGCCCTGTTCGGCCTGGCAGGTCTGCTGTCCGTGGGAGCCGCATTCGTGGGGGCGCGGAACATGAGGTCCCGCCCCGCCTGGCTGCGCGGCATCGTGAACTCGATCGTGGCGATGGCCCTGGCGGTCGCCCTCATCTCCATCGTCCTCCCGGCAGTGATCTGGTTCTTCGCCTGGCTCGCGCACGAGCAGGGGGTGGTCTACAACGACGGCAGGGGGCTGTCGCTGCTCGCCGCGCTCACGGCGGCGGCGACTGCGGTCGGCACCTGGTTCACCGTCGTCCACAAGACGGTGAAGGAGTTGCAGCCGGACGGGGAAAAGGCGGGCATGTTCGGCAAGGGCGGTCCGTCCCTCGTGGTTCAGGTCGGCACCGGCTGGGTGAAGATGCTGGTGTGCTGGCTGGTGCTGCTCCTGGTCGTGTTCTTCTACCTCGCCCTCATGTCCTGGGTCGCCGTTTACGCCGGTAGCTGGGACACCTGGTGGAAGGCCGGGATCCCGATCGCCCTGTTCGTGCTGTCGTTCGTGATCGACCAGACCACCTTCAGCCTGCACCCCTTCTACCGACAACGTCTGGCGGGTGCCTTCTCCGTGCGGCGCGCGGTGTTGAAGGACGGCTCGGTGGGCGCGCTTCCGTACGATTACAACCACGAGCCGACCCCGCTGGACCCCTACGCGGAGCGGGTGCAGGGCTTTCCCCGGGTCATCTTCGCCGCCTCGGCCGCCATCTCGCTGCGCAATCGCACCGCCCCCGGGCGCCCCGCCGTGCCCTTCACCTTCGCCTCCGACTACTGCGGTGGCCCCGACACGGGCTGGGTCCGCACCGAGACCCTGCAGAACACGGCGCCCGCCCTGATCGGACGCGACCTGACCGTACAGTCCGCCGTCGCCGTGTCAGGAGCGGCCTTCGCCTCCGCGATGGGCACTCAGACGATGTTCATGGAGCGGCTGCTCGCCCTGTCCAACGTGCGGCTGGGCACCTGGATCCCCAACCCGCTGTACCTCGCGGAACTGGCGAAGTACGGGCCCTGCCGGCTCATGCCGCGGCTGCCACGGGTACGGCGGCTGCGCTACCAACTGCAGGAACTGGTGGGCTGGTACTCGGATACGACTCCCTTGCTGCTGTGCACGGACGGCGGGCACTTCGACAATCTCGGTCTGGTCGAGATGCTCCGGCTCCGCTGCCGGACGATCTACGTCATCGACTCCTCAGGGGATTCGCCGCCACTGGCCACCACCCTCGCGCAGGCGGTCACGCTCGCCTACGAAGACCTCGGAGTGAAGATCACCTTCGAGGTCGCGGGGCAGAACCTGCTGGACCTGGTACCCGGCAGCGCCGAACCGCTCCAGCCCGAGACGCCGATGGCCGCGCTGAACGCCCGGTTCTCCGCCACCAGCGTGGTGCGCGGCACGATCGAGTATCCCGAGCCGGTCGAGTTCTCGCCCGGCACGCCGGCCGACACAATGGGGACGATCATCTTCGCGAAGGCCAGTCTGACCCCCGACATGCCGTACGAACTGCTCAGTTACGCCCTCAGGGAGAAGGCCTTTCCCCACCAGGCCACCTTCGACCAGTGGTTCGACCATGCCCAGTTCGACGCCTACCGGGAGCTCGGGCACCACATCGGCACCAAGGCCGCGGGCAGCGCGTCCTGACCGCAGGCGACCGGCGGAAGGTACCGGACGCCGCGGGCCTCCTCCCCGGCCCGCACGCGGTGGCCGGCCCAGGTCACCTCCGCAACCAGGTGGTGACGGCGGACCCCCTGGGGAAGCACAAGTGCGCCGACAGCGCGTCGCGGGCGACAGGCGACCTGGTTGCGCCGACGTCCGTAGCCGTGAGCCCCCTGCGCGGTGACCTCGGCGGACGGGGCGGCGTGGCTGCTTGTCCCGATGCGGGTGCCGTGCGTGTCATGGGTCCCGTCCCGTGAACGCCCGGCCGCGTGAGGGAAGGGCCCCGCCGCTCCCTCGCCCGGGAGCGGCTACGAGCATCGGCGCTTCGCACACCCGGCGCAGGGCGTGGGTTTCGCCGCATTCGGACCGCCGGGCACCGGCCGGGGACGGCGGGACGAACGAACGCTGCCGACGGTGAGGGAACCATGGTCAAATTTCCCACGCGCCGCTCCCTGCTCACCGCCGGGACCGGCGGATCGCTCGCGGCCGTAGCCGCGGCCTTCCTGCTCCGGGGCCGCCCCGGGGAGCCGGTCCCGGAGCCGTCCTCCACCCAGCCCGCAGCGTCCGCCTCCGGGACCGGTTCGCTGCGCACCGACCTGACCGCGCACAGCCGGCTACTCGGCCGGAACGTCCCGTACAGCCTCTACCTGCCCGCGGCGGTGAGCTCCGTGCTTAGGCGCGGTGGGCAGGACGGCGGGCTCCCGGTCGTGTTCCTGCTGCACGGAGTGAGCGGTAAGCACACCGACTGGGTCTCCAAGGGCGGCATCGTGGCGACCCTGGAACGGGCCATCGCGGCGGGCCGGATCCCGGCGTGCGCCCTCGTCATGCCCGATGCCCGGCGCGACCCGGGCGAGCCCGGGGGAGGCCAGGACGAGACGTTCTACATCAACGACGCCGGATCCGGCCCCGGCGTCCTGCGCTACGAGGACATGTTCATCGAGGAGTTCGTCCCGACCGTCGAAAAGGCCCACGGGCTGGGAGGCCGGGCGGAGAACAGGTCCGTGGCCGGGCTCTCCATAGGGGGCTACGGCGCCCTGTGGTACGCCCTGCGGTACCCGGGTCTGTTCAGCGCCGCCGCCGGGCTGAGCACGGCACACTTCACCGACGAGGGCTACCGCGCCATGCCGATGAAGGAGTGGAACCGCTTCTTCGGCCATGCCTTCGGCAGAGACCGGGCCGGATCCGCCCGGCTGACGGACCGCTTCATGAACTACAACCTGGCCGCCGTCATCCGGCGCACCGCGCCCGCGCGGCTCCGGCACACTCGCTGGTACCTCGGTTGCGGGACCGAAGACACCAACTTCCTGCCGGGAACCGGAGACCTGCGCACCGCCTTCGCGGCCCGCGGAGTGACCCCCGAGGCAGTCCTCCAGCCGGGCGTCCACGGCTGGTCCTACTGGAGCGTCGCGGCGGAGCCGATGCTGGACTTCCTGGGGAGGCAGTTCTCTTGACCCCGGACCGGGCCCGTAGCCTTGCTACTGTCGGCCCTGTGAGGGCTTCCCGCCATCTCCTACGGTCGTTGACCGGCCTCGCCGCGGCCTTTGCCATGGGCGCCTGTGGCTCCGCGCAGCCGGGTCCGGTTCCCAGCGCCAAGACCTCTCCTGCCTCCGCCGGCGCTTCACGGCCGGTCCGGAGCGCGACGCCATCACCGGCTTCCGTACGGCCGGTACCCGTCGACTGTCGCAGGATCCACTGCGTCGCCCTGACGTTCGATGCGGGCCCGGGCCCCGACACGGCGCGCCTGCTGGACGTCCTCAGGGCGAAGGGCGTCAACGCGACGTTCTTCCTCCTGGGAAAGAACACTCTGGCCCGTCCGGCACTCGTACGACGAGAGGCCTCCGAGGGGCATGAACTGGCCAACCACACCTGGACACACAAACACCTGACTGAAGCCTCCGCAGAAGAGATCCGCCACGAGCTCGTCCTTCTCCAAGAACGAGTCAAGGAACTCACCGGCCGCACGCCCACCTTGATGCGCCCGCCTCAGGGACTGACCAACTCGCGTGTCGCCGAGGTCTGCCGCTCCCTCGGCCTCGCACAGATCCTGTGGACCGTCACGGCGAAGGACTACCGCGACCACGACCCCGAGGTCATCACGAGTCGCGTCCTCCAAGGCGCCGGCACTCGGCCCCACGGCGGACCATCGACGACTTCCTGCTGCGCTTCGGCACCGCGCAGGGCGGGTCACCGATCCGGGCGGGTTCTTCGACAACGGCGGGCAACAGTGGTTGCGCGACCCGGACGGGCTCCGGGCGCCCGAACACGACAGGGGCGAGAGGCGGGTGGGTGGCGGCGATGTCGCCGTCGCGCCGGCCCGGCAAGAACCAGCCGAGCACTGCGACAAGTGAGCATCTCCGGCGCTGCGGCGGACTACCCGGTTCCTGACGGTGCGCCGTGGCCACGGCGCACCCGTCGATTCGGCCGACTGCCGCCCGAAATGGCGTGGTCGTCCTCGGCCGGGCAGCGTGGTGCGCCCACGCCCCTTCGCCCCGGAGGTACGCCGATGCCCCAGAAGGCAGCCGCGGTGCCGGGTCCGCCGAAGTCCGGGCCACCTCTGTCACGGTCCGGGGCCGCTCAGGCGACCTGATGCGGCTGGGGGCCGTCGCCGCCGGGTACGCCGTCGTCCAGCTTTTCCTCGTCGTACCGGGGACCGGCCTGGGGTGGGACGAGACGGTGTACGTCAGCCAGGTGTCCCATGCCTCTCCGGCCGCGTTCTTCAGCGCCCCACGCGCCCGCGGAATCACCTACTTGGTCGCCCCGGTCGCCGCGGTCACCTCCTCCGTGCCGGTACTACGGGTCTACCTGGCGGTTCTGGCGGCAGCGGGACTCCTGCTCTCCCTGTGGGTGTGGAGGCGGCTGTTTCCCACCCCCGTGCTCGCTCTGGCGGGCGGCCTGTTCGCGGGGCTGTGGATCACCGTCTTCTACGGTCCCCAGGCCATGCCGAACCTCTGGGTAGCCTTCGGGGCGCTCTTCACCGTCGGGTGCTTCCTGCGGGCCGCCCGCAATCCGAGGACCGCCTCGCGCTGGCCGGCGTCGCCTCGGGGGTGGCATTCGCCGCACTCATGCGTCCCGATGACGCGGTGTGGCTGGTCATACCTCTGCTCTGCGCCGCGTTGGCCGTTCCGCCTTGGCGGCGGGCCGCCCTCGCGGCGGTCCTGGTTGCCGGCCTCGTCGTGGGCGGCGCGGAATGGGCAATCGAGGCCCACCTTCGCTATGGCGGCCTCCTGCCCAGGCTCCGAAGGGCGAGTGAGATCCAAGGCGGTCTGGGCTGGAACCCGGCGTTCGCCGACCAGATGCGCTCGCTTGGCGGCCGGACCCTGTGTCGTCCGTGCGATGGGCCGTTGTCCCGGCCTTACCCGGCCCTGTGGTGGTTCGCCGTGCCACCGCTGACCGCGGGCGCGCTCTTCGCGGCCTACCGCAAGGGAAGGGTGCAGCTGGTCGCCGTACCCACTGCGGTCGCGCTGTTCCTCGCCCTGCCGTACCTCCTGATGATCGGATATGCGGCTCCCCGCTTCCTGCTGCCCGCATACGCGCTGCTCGCCATCCCGGTCGCCCTGTGCCTGACACAACTGATCGCCGCGTGCCGAACCCGCCCGCTCGCCCTGAGCGCGCTCTGCGCCGCCCTGGCCGCCCATCTGGCGCTGCAGTTCACGATCGCTGGTGGTGCAGCGGCCCGCAGCCGCGCCGACCGGGTGGCATTCACCGCAGTCGCCGGCGAACTACGCCGCTTGGGCGTGCGCCCGCCATGCATCCTCAGCGGCGCAGAGGCGGTCCGTGCCGCGTTCGCCACCGGATGCGCTGCCCGTCAGGTGTACGGGGGCCACGACGGCAGCATCACCGCCGACGGGCTCATCTCCCTGGCGCGGACCCGGCCGACGGCAGTGCTTGTGTCAGGAGACCTTCCACCGCCGCATTGGGCCCGCAACTGGCGCCCCCACCCGCTGCCCGACCTGCCGGACCAGCCCGGTTACCGCGCATATCTGGCACCATCGACGCACCCGGAGCATTTTTGATCACGTCACCCCAGCCTCATTCCCGCCGCCGCGGGCGCTGCCGCCTGCGGCGTGCGACGCTGGAGGGAGAACGCCCACGAGCACCCGGACCCGAGCGCCGGGGGACGCGGGAGGTCCGATGGGACGGGATGTCCCGGCGTTGATGTTCACCCGGGAGGACCGGCGCCGCTACCGGGAAAAGACGCAGTCCTGCCTCGACGCGTTCGCCCGCATGCTGCGCGAGGCCCGCTTCGATTACGAGCGGCCCCAGGTCGGCCTCGAGATCGAGCTCAACCTGGTCGACGGCTCGGGCGAGCCGGCCATGTGCAACAGCGATGTTCTCGCCGCCATCGCAGACCCCGCCTGGTCGACAGAGCTGGGCCGCTTCAACCTGGAGATTAACCTTCCGCCCCGGCGGCTGGCCGACGGCGGTCCTGACGCCTGGGAGCGTGAGATCCGTGACGCGCTCAATCACGCCGAGGAACGGGCCGCGACGGTCGGCGCCCACCTCGTCATGATCGGCATCCTGCCGACGCTCCAGCAGAAGGACGTGGGAGGGCACGCCCTCTCGGAGAACCCGCGCTACCAACTCCTGAATGAGCAGGTGTTCGCGGCCCGCGGCGAGGACCTGCGGATCGCGATCGACGGGGTCGAAAGGTTGCGGGCGTACGCCGACACGATCACCCCCGAGGCGGCCTGCACCAGCGTCCAGTTCCATCTCCAGGTCGCCCCCGACGACTTCGCCCCCTACTGGAACGCGGCGCAGGCCATCGCCGGGATCCAGGTCGCCCTCGCCGCCAACGCGCCCTTCCTGTTCGGCAAGGAGCTGTGGCGCGAGACCCGTATCCCGCTGTTCGAGCAGGCCACCGACACCCGTCCCGAGGAGATCAAGGTGCAGGGCGTACGGCCCAGGGTGTGGTTCGGGGAGCGCTGGATCACCAGCGTGTTCGACCTCTTCGAGGAGAACCAGCGCTACTTCCCCGCTCTGCTGCCCCTCTGCGAGGACGAGGACCCGCACGCCACCCTCGAAGCGGGGAACGTGCCCGAGCTGGCAGAACTGAGCCTGCACAACGGAACCATCTACCGGTGGAACCGGCCCGTTTACGCCGTCGCCCACGGCAAACCGCACCTGCGCGTGGAGAACCGGGTGCTGCCGGCCGGCCCGACCGTGGCCGACATCCTCGCCAACGGCGCCTTCTACTTCGGCCTGACTCGGGCGCTGGTCGAAGAGGAGCGCCCGGTGTGGTCCCGCATGTCCTTCTCCGCCGCGGAGGAGAACCTGCACCTCGCCGCCCGGCACGGCATAGACGCCTCGCTCTACTGGCCGGGCATGGGCGAGGTCCCGGCCGCCGAACTCGTCCTGCGCCGGCTGCTGCCGCTTGCGCACCGGGGCCTGGAAGCCACGGGCATGGACGACGTGTGGCGCGAACAACTGCTGGGCGTGATCGAACAGCGCTGCGTGTCCGGGCGCAACGGCGCCACCTGGCAGTCGGAGATGTTCCACCACCTCGACGACAACCTGCGCCGCCACGAGTCGTTGCGTCGGATGACGTGCCAGTACATGGACTTCATGCACATGAACGCCCCGGTCCACACCTGGCCCGTCGACTGAACGGTCCTCTCGCCCGGTCTCAGCCGGTGCCCTCGTGCGCGCCGACCTTCCCCGAGACCGCGTCCTGGAGCGGGGTCATCCGGTTCACCAGCTGCTGGAAGTCGGCGGTCCGGCCGTCGGACCACTGGCCCATGGCGACCACCATGACCCGGCCGTGCCCGGTGAAGGCCTGGACCAGCCCGCTGTCCGCGGGCAGAGCCGGCAGACCCGATCCGGGAGGCGGAGCCTGAACAGCGACCTGGTAGTCGTCGAAGGCCATCGACAGCTCGGTCACCAACCTCAGAGTGTCCTGCGGGTCCTTCATCGTGAAAACGGCCATGTTGTACTGGTTGTTCCGGTCGTCCTTGTAGAGGGCGATCTGCTCGCCGACGCAGCCGGCGCTTTCCTCGATCATGGCGGCCAGCCGGCGTCCGACCCCGCCGGGCTCCGTGCAGGAGTCCATCAGGCGCGAGCCCAGCCGGGTGAAGGCGGCCCCGGAAGGACCCTTGACCTGCTCAGGGAACAATTCGACGAGCGGCATCACGGCCCGCGCGCCGGCGGTCGCGGCCGTCGTGCTCCGCGGCGATACGGCCGACGGCGGCGCGGTCGACGGCGGCGCAGTCGCCGACGCGGCGGACGTGGCCCCGGCAGGTGTGGGCGCGGCCGGAGCGGGGGCGGCGGTTCCGTTGCCCGGTGCAACCCCGGTGTACTTCAGCACGGCGAAGGCGGCCCCCGCCGCCAGCAGTGCCAGCGCCAGGTTCCGCGGCCACACGCGCCGCGTCCGGGGCGCGGGCTGCTGACCTGAGCCTCCCGTGCCCAGCCCGGCCCGGTCTGCTTCGAACCGCCGGACGAAGTCATCCCACTCGTCCGGGTCCGGGCCGCTCCGACCCGTGGGTATCTCGCTGTTGTCAGTCACCCAGGAACCCTAGTGATCAACGCGGCCCAACTGAACAGCAGCAGGTCACAGCCGTATTACTCTGCAAACTGGCAGGGGACCGACGCGCTCGCGAACGCCCGGTGTCCCGGCGCCGGAATGTGGCAGCGGCAGCGGAGCGGGCCGTACCGGGGCACGCACCGTCAGACACCTCGGCGGGCCCGCAGCACGTCCGGCGTCAGGTCGTCCTCCAGTACGAGGCCGGCCGCGGCGAGTTCCCGGCCCAGCTCCCGCCTCGGCAGCGGCCACAGGAGGAAGGACTCCCGGGCGTGGCGCAGGACCCGCCCCTGACGGCACACCAGGTAGGAGTAGTCGTAGCGGATGCGGCCGTCCTCGGCGCACTGGGTGAGCAGCCCGTGGTAGGTGTCCATGCCCAGCCGGACCTGCCCCAGCCCGCGCCGCACCGGCTGCGCGGGAACGCCCGACGGCGGCCGGTCCAGGAACAGCAGGCCGCCCGGCACCAGCAGTCCCGCCAGCACCCGCCACAGCGCGCGGCGCTCTACGGGCGGCAGACAGGGCACCAACCGCAGGCAGACGGCCAGGTCGGCGGGCCCGTCCAGCGACAGGTCGAGGGCGGAGCAGGCGTGCACCGTCACCCGTTCCCCCGCGGAACCGCCCACCGGGGGGTGCAGCCGGGACAGCAGCACGGTCCGCATCGCGGGCGAGGGTTCCACCGCGTGGACGGGTACGTGCGAAGCGCCGATCAGCACCCCGGTGACCAGGCCCGTCCCCGCGCCGACCTCGACGATCCCGAGCCGCGCGGCGGCTGCCGGAGCGGCGAGGGCGAGTGCGTGCCGGTGGTAGGCGCGGGCGTGCAACAGGTCGTAGAACTCGGCCGACACGGCGTACGCCTCACCGGGCGCCTCCCCGGAAATGCCGGGGAGCCCGGAATGGCCCGATGACCCGGGGACGCCGGGGACATCGGGGATGCCGGGGACGCCGGGGCGGCCACAGCGCTCCGGCGGCGCTTCGCGTTCGGCCGGTCGTAAGTCCACCCGTCTGTCCATCGGGCCATCATGGCCGCACGCGTCCCGCCCCACGAGCCCTCGATCCGGCCACGGAGGCCGGTCCGCGTCCCGCTCCGCCCCGGCGTCACGGGGCGGAGCGGGAGCCTCCGGCTAGCGGGTCAGCACCGCGGCGGCGACCGAAGGCGGAACCGGTGCGAGGGCCGCGGGCCGGGTGGTGAAGGTGCCGCGGCCCCGGGTCCGCCCGCGCAGCCGGGTCGCGTAGCCGAACAGCTCGGCCAGCGGCACGACCGCCGTGACCAGCGCCGTCCCCGGCCCGGACGTGGAGCCCGAGATCCGGCCGCGCCGGGCCGCGAGGTCACCGAGCACCGCGCCGACACCGTCCTCGGGCACGGTCACGGTGACCTCCACCACGGGTTCCAGCAGTTCGACGGTGCTCGCGGCCAGTGCCTCGCGCAGGGCGAACCGGCCCGCCGCACGGAACGCCGGCTCCGAGGAGTCCTTGGAGTGGGTGGCCCCGTCGGTGAGCGTGACCCGCAGCCCCGTCACCGGGTACCCGCCGAGCGGTCCTTCGGCGAGGGCGTCCCGGCAGCCGGCTTCGACTGCCCGCGCGTACTCCTGCGGCACCCGGCCACCGACGACCGTGGACCCGAACGAGAAGCCCTCGGCCTCGTCCAGCGGCTCGACGTCGATGACGACGTGCGCGAACTGGCCCGCACCGCCGTCTTGTTTGACGTGCCGGTAGACGAAGCCGGTGACGCCGCGTACGACGGTCTCCCGGTAGGAGACCTGCGGGCGCCCGACGACGACCTCCAGGCCGTGACCGCGACGGATCTTCTCCACGGCCACCTCCAGGTGGAGTTCACCCATCCCCGACAGCACGGTCTGGCCGGTCTCCGGATCAAGGCGCACCCTCAGCGAGGGGTCCTCCTCCACGAGGTGTGCCAAGGCCGCCGAGAGCCGCCCGGTGTCGCCGGTGCGGGCCGCCTCGACCGCCACCGACACCACCGGTTCGGCGACCGATGGCGGTTCGAGGACCAGTGGAGCCCCCGGCGCCGACAGGGTCGTGCCGGCCCGGGCAGCCTTCAGCCCGATCACGGCGACGATGTCGCCCGCCACCGCCTCCTCCCGTTCCTCGTGCCGGTCGGCCTGGACCCGCAGGATCCGGCCGATCCGCTCCGTACGCCCCGTAGCGGCGTCCAGTACGGACTGGCCCTTGCGCAGCGTGCCCGAGTAGACCCGTACGTAGGTGAGCCGTCCGGTCGGCGTCGCCGTCACCTTGAAGGCCAGTGCCGCGAACGGCCCGGTCGGATCGGGGGAGCGCTCCTCGGCCGGACCGCCCGCCGCACCGGTCGTGCCCCTTACCGGCGGCATGTCGGCGGGCGACGGCAGGTACGCGAGTACCGCGTCCAGCAGCGGCTCGATCCCGCGGTTGCGGTAGGCCGACCCGCACAGCACGACGACGCCCTCCCCGGCGAGCGTCAGCTCGCGCAGTGCGCGGGCCAGGGTCGGCCCGCTCAGCGCCGAAGCCGCGCAGAACTCCTCCAGGGCGTCCGCGTGCAGAGCGGCGACCGTCTCCTCGAGGAGCCGGCGGCGCCGCTGGGCCTCCTCCCGCAGTTCTTCGGGCACCGGTCCGCTCTCGTACGTGCCGTCCGTGCCCGCGCGCCCGTCCGCGTGACCGTCCGTATGCCAGTGCAGCGCGCGCATCTCCAGCAGGTCGACGACCCCGGTGAATCCGTCCTCCCGGCCGATGGGCAACTGGACCACCAGCGGTATGACGTCCAGCCGTTCGCGGAGGGAGGCGACGGCCGAGTCGAGGTCGGCGCCCGCCCGGTCGAGCTTGTTGACGAACGCGATCCGCGGCACCCCGTGCCGGTCGGCCTGCCGCCACACCGACTCGCTCTGCGGCTCGACTCCGGCGACGGCGTCGAACACCGCGACGGCGCCGTCGAGGACGCGCAGGGACCGCTCGACCTCGTCGGCGAAGTCGACGTGGCCCGGGGTGTCGATCAGGTTGACGCGGTGGCCGCCCCAACTGCAGCTCACGGCCGCGGCGAAGATGGTGATGCCGCGATCGCGTTCCTGGGCGTCGAAGTCGGTGACGGTCGTTCCGTCGTGTACCTCGCCGCGTTTGTGGATGGCGCCGGTCGCGAACAGGATGCGTTCGGTGACGGTGGTCTTGCCCGCGTCGACGTGGGCGAGGATGCCCAGATTGCGGACGGTGGCGGGGTAATGGGTGGCGAGGGGTCGCCGGTTGCTGCGCATGGCCCGGGGCCTTTCGAATGATGAGGGAACAGGCAGCGCGATTCCCGGAACTGCACACGGCACACGGCCCCGCCTCGCCCGGCCAGGCCGGCGTGAGCCGGCAGCGGGGTGCGGAGGGAGGGGCGGGAACTAGGACAGAGTCACGGGCATACGGTGGCGGCCGCGCAGCCGGCACCGGGCATCGCGAGACACCGGGATCACGTCGTACCGGGCCGGGGGAACGAAGGCGGTGGTGCGTCGCATGCACATGGCCCGGTTCCCCTTCTCTTCACTCGGCGTGGTCACGCGGTGCCCTGTCGGCAGCGCGTGGGGCGAGTGTAGTGAAGGCGCTCGCGAGCGGGCGCGGCATTTTCCGGCTTGCGCGGAGGGCGCGAGAACACGGCAGTGGACCGCAGGCGCCGGCGGGCGCCCGTAGGGGTCAACGATCATCGGCAGGTGGCCCGTGGTCCCCTTGCGTCAGGGGGTAGCCCGCGGCCCACCGCCAGGCATTTTCATCGGTAGCGCAGTGGTGTCTGGGATCGCCGGCCGCGGTGGTGCGGCCGACGGTCAGGCCACCGGGCGGATGCGGTCACCGGTTGCTTGGCGCAGCGCAGCCTGCAGTCGGTCGCGGGTCTCGGTCTGGGCGGCGATCCGTTGGTTGAGGACTGCCAACCGTTCCCACGCGATGCGCAGGCCCTTGCCCGAGGGCGGGGCGGCAGCCACGTCGCCGTCCAGGCAGGGCAGGAAAACGCGCACGTCGTCCAGGGTGAGTCCGGCGGCCAGCAGGTAGCGGATGTTGCGCACCCGCACCACCGCCCGCTCGTCGTAGACGCGGTAGCCGTTGGAGGCCCGCTCGGATGAGATCAGCCCGGCCTGCTCGTAGTGCCGCAGCGCACGGGCGCTCGTCCCAGTAGCCGTGGCCAGCTCACCGATCCGCACCCATTCCACCTCCCGGAGCACTTCTATCACGCCACGACCGCTCCGCCGTCGATCGGGAGTACCACTCCTGTGACGAACGAGGCGCCCGGTGCGGAGAGTTGGGTTATCGCCCAGGCCACCTCCTCGGGTCGGCCGATCCGGCCCAGCGGGGTGTGTGCCAGCTGCCATTCCCGCACCGCTGCCCTTCGCTCCGGGGTCAGGCCCTGATGTTCGCCGATCGGAGTGTCGATCGCGCCAGGCGCGACCGCCACGACCCGGATCCCGCGGGGCGCCAGCTCGACCGCCCAGCTGCGGGTCAGCAGTTCCAGGGCGGTTTTGGTCGCCGCGTAAATCGAGCTTCCCGGCCAGGCCCGTTGTCCCACCGACGTGCTGACGTTGACGATCACGCCGTGCGACTCCCCGAGGAGCGGCAGCATGGCCTGGGTCAGCAGGACCGGGGCGACGAGGTTGGTGGCGAACTGGGCTGTGATCGTCTCCGGCGTCAGGGTGCCGAGGGCGCCGCTGCGCACGATGCCGGCGTTGTTGACCAGCACGTCCAGCCGACCGTGCGTCTCCAGCACGGTCTGGAGGATCCGGTCGGGCCCGCCCGGAGCGGCGATGTCGGCGGCCAGCGGGGTGATCCGCTCGTGCCCGGTGGAGGTCTCCTTGAGCGGTTCGATCCTGCGTCCTACTGCGATCACGTGGGCTCCCTCGGCGGCGAAGGCGTGGGCGGTGGCCCGGCCGATGCCGGTGCCGGCCCCGGTGATGACGACGACCCTGCTGTGCGGTGCGGTGGTGTTCATGCCGGCCATCGTGCAACCTTGTCGCCAGCGGCAAGGTCAAACGCCTTCGCCCACGTGCCAGATGTGTCGAGCCGTGCGCTGGTCGGGAGTTGCCGGCCCATCACCTCCTCGAGCTGGAGCTCTCGGCCGCCGCCCGGACGCCGCCGTGCCATCTCCGGGTCCGCTCGCTGCCAACCCGGGTCGCCTCCCGCATGTGATGAGGCCAGAAGCCGCCCGGAAGGCAGAACGAGCAAGCGCACGGCGTCGGCATCGGCATCGGCATCGGCTTCGACCCCCGAGTGGCCGCGGTACGGGGGCATCCAACGGGGTATACGGCGGCAATGGACGGAAAGGTCTGGCTCACGCTGGCCGCGGTCGTCGCCGCCGCGCTCGCGCTTTACGCGGCCGTACTGCTCGTACGGGTCTTCAAGGCGCGGCGCCTGCTGCTCGACGCCGGGATCCCGCTGCGCGACAAGGCCCTCTTCTGGGTCGCCGTGCTCTACACGGTCTCGCCGGTGGACCTGATCCCGGATCCGGTGTACCTGGACGACATCGGCGTCCTGCTGCTGGCCCTGCGCTCCCTCCACGCGGCGGCGGCCCGGCTGCCCGCGTCCAAGGACACCGCACCCGAGGCGTAGAGCCGAACGGCGGGCGGGCCCCTCATACGGCGGCTGGGACCGACCGCGCGTCGCGGTCGGTCCCAGGCCCGGGTCTGCGGCGGGTGCGGCGGTGCGTGTCAGCTCTGTGCGGTGTCGCCGCTCGCCTGCTCGGTGGCCTCGGCCGTGCCTGCCTTCTCACGCATCTTGCGCACCAGCTCCGCCTTCTGGTCGGCTGCACTCTGGCGGTCGCGGTTGCGGTGGGGGCCGTTGTTCTGTCGTTCGGCGCGGGACAGCTTCTTGCGCTGGCCGCCGCCCTGGCCCACGGGGTTGTTGATGTTCTTGCTGTCGGTCACGGGTTCTCCCGGTAATGATTGAAGTGATCTACGGATTCATCGGTGGGGGACGGGCGGCGACGTCGGAGGACGTCAGCAGGGGCCCATCTCGCTCTCACTCGTGAATCGGCGCCTGGAAGAACATGACAAAGACGTTACCCGGTTCCGCCGGCCCCGCGCACCATCCTGCCCACTGGTGCGGAACACCCCGATGGGCCCTGCCGTCCCGCCCCACTGGGGGTAGATGGCCTGTGGACGGGTGGTGTGGTGGCAGCGGTTGGTGTGCCTCTGCACCGCGTAGCCGCCGACCTGCTGCAATACCTCCCGCTGGCCCGCAGGGGAGAGACCGGAACCAGGCAACCCCGTCGTCCCAGGTGCGGAGCTCCTGGGCGAACCCGGCCCTCGGCCGGTCCGGAGGTGGACTGACCAGCAGGATTCATCGGGCCTGAGACGGATCGGGCCGACCAAGTTCTCGTTATTCCTGCTACGGGGGCAGGTGCATTCATGCCGCTCCGGTGGGGCCAGTGCGGCCCGACGTGTCATCGCTGCTCCGCGGGCCGGCGGCCGGGGTCGGGGCGGTGGTGCCGGGCTCGAAGGTGTTGCGTGCTTCGGCCGTGGTGGGTCCGCCCTCGCCCGTGAGCTTGCTTGGGGCCTGTCCTTCGAGGGTGCGGTGTCCTTTTCCGATTTCGATCTTGCGGCGTTGCGGTTGTGCCGTCTTGGGGACGGTCAGGGTCAGGACACCGTTGTCGAGCTCGGCGTCGCAGTGCTCGACGTCGGCCGCGGCGGGCAGGCTGGTGCGGTACATGAAGCTGCCGTGCCTACGGGTGAGGACCTTGCCCTGGTGTTCTTCGGACAGTTCGCCGCTGATCACCAGTTCGTCGCCTTCCATCTCGATGTCGATGTTCTCAGGCGGGTACCCAGGCAGCTCGAGCTTGAGCGTGTAGGAGTTCTCGTTCTCCTCTTCCTCGGCCATGGGCAGCCAGGTGCCGCTGCCTGTGGCGGGGGCGGCGGCCTGTTCCAGGTACCGGCCCATCTGGTCCCACATCTTCTCGAAGTCCGCAAGCGGGTCCAGTCCGCTGATCAGTGCGCCGGGGCTGGTTCCGCGGCGTCGGATCGGTAGTGCCATGACACTCGCCTCCCGTCGCGATCCCGGGCGGCGGGAGCGCCTCCCGGTACAGGGCGGCTAACCCGGCCATCAGCGGTTAAACCACAGGGGGCTCGCTTAAAGCTTGCGACGTCTGGGCGCGAGGTGACGGGCTCAGGGAGCGGGGGCAGCGGCGAGGAGGGTGGTGGCGTGCTGGGTGAGGGGTCCGTCGTATGGGTGTGGCGAGGCGGCGCAGGGCCTCCGGGGCGGCGTCGCCCGCGGCGATGGCACGGACGAGGGTGCCGACGAGGCGTCCTCGCCGAACAGCTCGCCGTGGGTGGACCAGGCTTCGGCGACGCCGCCGGTGTGGATGAGGATCCGGTCGCCGGGCTCCAGCCGGCAGCGGTGGATCGAGGTGGGTGAGCCCGGGGTGTGGGAGCTCATGCCCAGGGGGCGTTGCGAGGAGGTCCGACTGTGAGCCGGCCGAAGGAGACCTGGGCACCGGGGACGTCGGCCGGTTCGTGTGGCGCGGCGACGTCCCGCAGACACAGGCGGCGCCGGGGGGGGGAGTACCACCGGGGCCGGTCCACGCCGTCGATGCTGCCGCGCCCCGGGTTCTCGCGTACCCGGATCCGCCGAAAGCGGGACCGGAGTGACGGGGGACGTCACGACCCCAGGTGCTTCTACGCCCCTGATCTCTGCGTGGACGCAAGGCGGAGGCGTCTCTCCAGCGGCCAGGCTCGCGCTGCTCGGCCCGCACGCTGGGCGGCGCCCGCGTCGTGCCGATCTGGCCTCTTGTTCCCGACAACGGGGACCTCCTCGAGTTGCCCCGGAGTGCTGTGACCGGAGTGCTCCGGGTCGCCGTCCGAAAGCCTCAGTGTTCGGCGGGCCGGGCACCCTGGGGCAGCCGGCCACCACGGCCCGCGCTGAGGCGTCCGGCTGCGCCTGATGCGGCCCGGCCGCCCCTGCGGCCCCGGTCGCCGCCCTGGATCCGGCTTCCTACCATGGGAAGGTCGGCTCGGGGCTTCGGATTCCGCTCGGGGACGTGCATCAGGGGTGATCCTGTATGGGCCGGTACCGCACGCCCACCGTCGTGGCCGCCGCCTCCCTCTTGCTGACCGCGCTGTGTGCGGGCCAGGCCCCCGCCGCCGCGCCGCCGGGCCGGGTCGGCATCGACGACGTGATCGCCGAAGAACTCGACGACGCCATCACCGCGGCCATGCGCGAGGCCGGCATCCCCGGCGTGGGCGTCGGCCTGTGGGTCGACGGCAAAGACGCCTACGTACGCGCCTTCGGCACCTCCGACAAGACCACCGGCACCCCCATCAAGACCGATATGTACACCCGTATCGGCAGCGTCACCAAGACCTTCACCATCACCGGCGTCCTCCAACTCGTCGACCAGGGGAAGGTACGGCTCGACGCGCCGATCTCGACGTACCTCCAGGGCGTGCCCGGCGGCGACCGCATCACCGTCCGGCAGCTCGCCGACATGCGCAGCGGCCTCTACAACTACACCGAGGACCCCCGCTGGCTGGCCACCTTCAAGGCCGCCCCGTACCGCGCTTGGAGCCCGCAGCAGCTGCTGGACATCGCCTTCCGGCACCCGGCGAAGTTCCCGCCCGGGGCACGCTGGGAGTATTCCAACACCAACACCGTCCTGCTCGGTCTGCTCGTCGAGAAGATCAGCGGACAGCCCCTGCACACCTACCTGCAGCAGCACGTCTTCGCACCGGCCGGCATGGACGCGACCTCGCTGCCGACCGGCACCGAGATCACCAGCCCGTACGTGCACGGCTACACGAACTTCACCCCGGACGGCACGACCGTCGACGCCTCCGGCTGGAACCCGTCCTGGGGCTGGGCGGCCGGCGCGATGATCTCCACCATCGACGACCTGCACACCTGGGTTCCGACCATGGTCAGCGGGCAGCTGCCGGACGGCCACCGGCTGCTGCAACCGGCCGTCCAGGCCCAACGGCTGCACATGCTGCCCACCGGGCACCCCGGGCTGGGCTACGGGCTCGGCATCGCCGACTTCGCCGGCTGGATCGGCCACAACGGCGAGCTGCCCGGCTACGAGACCATCGCCGTCCGCCTCCCGCAGGACCGCGCCACCATGGTCATCGTCGTGAACTCCGACGTCGACGGGAAGTTCGGCAACCTGAGTTCTCTCATCGCCAACAGGATCACCAAGATCGTGTCACCGAAGCACATCTGGTCGCTTCCGACAGAGGCCGAGCCCAATACGCTCCCGGAGCCGTCCACGTCATCCGCACCGCCCGCGTCGCCGAAGCCGTAGGACCGTCCGTTGACCTTCGGGCCGTAGCGCCGTTCGCCATGGCCTTTGCCCATGGCCTTCGGCCCTGTTGCACCGACCCGCGGATTCCTGGGCTCGGGGATCGGTCAGCAACGCGTCCGACGCGATCATGACAACAGCCCGCGCGGCCGGCCGTCGGCTCGGGTTTTCGGGCTGACCTTGCGGGCGCGGCCTGGGAGCTGGAGCGCTCCGGCGACCGGTGACGGCTGCCGCTTCGGGTACCGTCCGCCGGGCCGCGTGCCCGGTCCGCGCCCCGCTGGTCCGGGAGGGCGAGCGTGAGGGCGAGAAGGCCCGGCAATGCTGTGTCCGCCGGTGGAGCCGATGCTCGGGCAGGCTGCCGAGGCGCTACCGGGCCCCGGCCGCCCTGCATGCAGGTCTGGCCTATGAGCGTCACCGGCACCCTTACCCGCCCTGACCTGCTGGTCCGGGGACGCCACGACGCGGCGGGCCGGTGGAGCGCGGTCGGCCGGGCGGTGCCGCTGCGCCCGGGGGGCGGCCCGCCTGGTCGGCGACGGGGCGCGGCCCGGCTGCGCCGGCGCCGACCCCACCACCTGTCCACCACCGGACGGTCGCGGTCACCCCTGGGAGAGCGTCACGTTCCTTTGCGTCGGGGATGAGGCATGCCCGTGGCGTCCGGCGGCTTCCAGGTTGTCGGTCAGCTGGGACAGGTTCCGTTGCCCCGCTTGATGGTGCCGGTGTCGTTCTTGCCCGAGTCGGCCCGGTAGTTGAGCATGGTGGCGGTGCGGCCGCCGATGCCGCCGGTGGTGGTGACGGTGTCCGTGCAAGCGGCTTCGATGACGTGCGCGTTGGCGTTGCCGCCGGTGGCGCCCTTGCCGTTGTCGCGGCCGTATCGGCCAAGGCGGCCGCCGTCGCCGCCCGCGCCACCGGTGACCTTCACGGTGTTGTCTTCACCGGTGCTGAGGATGCTGCCGGTGTTTCCGGCACCGCCGGTGCCACCGTTGCCTCCGTACCCCCTCCACTGGGCGTAATCGCTCTCGTACTTGTCATTCCTCTCCTCGGAATCGCCCCCCTGGCCGCCGTGCCCGCCCGCGCCACCGGTGACGGTGATCTTGTCCCTGCCTACGCCGCCGTTGATGGTTCCGGTGTTGCCGGTGGCTCCGGCACCGCCGTTGCCACCCCGCAGTCCGCCCTCGGCACCACGGTCCTCGCCCTTGGCCCCGCTGCCACCGCGGCCTCCGGATACGGTGATGGTGTCGTTGCCCGGGCCGCCGTTGATGGTTCCCGCGTTGCCGGCCTTCCCGTCCGTGCCCGATTCGCCGAAAGCCTTGCCGTCCATGCCGTGCCGACCGGTGACGCGATCCGGTCGTCTCCGCCCAGACCGTTGACCGTGGTGTCGCCCTTGACGCCCTTCGGACAGTCGATGACGTCATTGCCGCTGGTGCCCTCGATCATGGTCCCGGTGACCAGGCGCCCGTTCACCGTGCAGGCGGTGCGCCACGGCTGGGCCCTGAAGCCGACGGAGCCGACGCCTGTCTGGACCCAGGGGTGGGCGGGCTCGGACTTGGTCTCGTAGAGGGTGCCTCCGGGGCCGGTCGCCTCGATCCAGTCGACGTGCCAGTCATCGGGGCCACCGCCGGCGAGCCGCATTTCCACGGTTGTCAGGCTGGTGCAGTTCTCGGCGATGTTGTCGACGGTGTACTCGTCCGTGGCTCCACGCTCGAAGTCGTCGTAACCGGTCTTGTCCAGCGTCCGCCAGTCGCTGGAGATACCGGAATTGGGCTGGCACCAAAACCTGACCTGCACCTCACGGTCCGTGCCGGCGTTCCCGTCGTTGAGGGTGGCGATGGTCAGGTGAGCAGTCTTGTAGTTGGGCGCGGCTGCCACGGGCATGGCGCCGGCGAGCACCATGGCCCCGGCGAGAATTCCCAAGCCAAGCGATCGTGTGTTCTTGACGTTCAGGCACCTTCTGTTGAGCGGGTTGCCCTGGGGGCCAGGGCGGAACAGGGAGGGGAGTGATCAGGGCGGTCGGCGCGGATCTCGCGCGACGACGCCCGACCAAGTCGGGCCAGATGCCGATCACGGGTGACGTGATATCAGTTCAAGTCGGCAACACAACGGCTCGGCCCATCAAGATCACCCAGCAGAGTGGTCACATTCACCGAAGAAACGGTCAGGCTGTACACCGACTCGAAATCAGCGCAAGGCCGCGTACGGAGTGGCTTGAACGGCCAAAGGCCGGCGCCCGGACTCCCAGCCACGCCCTTCGATTGATGGCCGGCTCTGTCGGGACGCTCGACCCACGGCGCTCGTCCCGGCAGCCGACGGCCCTGACGAGTCGGTGGCGGCCCGCACGCTATGTGTGTTCTGAGTTCTGCGAGCAGGTGTGTTGGGTTAGGTTCCGGGGTGTGACTGACGATCGTGGACGACTGCTGGCCGGCCGGTACCAGTTGACGGAACTACTGGGCCAAGGCGGCATGGGGACCGTCTGGCGGGCCCACGACGAGCAACTCGACCGGGAGGTGGCCCTCAAGGAGCTCCGCCTCCCCGAGGACCTCGATGCCCCACGGCGCAAGGCATGGATCGACCGCCTCGACCGCGAGGCGCGCGCGGCCGCCCGACTGAAACACCCGGGGGTCATCACCGTCCACGACCGGATATCCAGCGACGACGGCCGCCCGTGGATCGTGATGGAACTCGTCCACGGCCGCTCGCTGGACGACCTGATCAAGAAGGACGGCCCGCTTCCGTCGGCCCACGTGGCCAGGATCGGTCGACAGATGCTGGACGCGCTGCGCGCCGTGCACGCCACGGGCGTCACCCATCGGGACATCAAGCCCGCCAACGTGCTGCTCGAAGGGGAGCGGGTGGTGCTTACCGACTTCGGGATCGCCGCCGTCGAGGGCGAGCCCGGTCTGACCCGGTCAGGGGCCCTCATGGGGACCCCGGCCTACATGTCCCCCGAGCAGGTGCGTGGTTTCCCGGCGACCGCCGAATCCGACTTGTGGTCCCTGGGCGCGACGCTGTTCACCGCCGTGGAGGGACATCCGCCATTCAGCGGCTCCGGTTCCTGGGCCGTCTTCGTCGCCGTCGCCACCGAGGAACCTGCCACTGCCGTCCGCGCCGGGGGACTCCTGCCGGTGCTGATGGGCCTGCTCCGAAAGGACCCGGCGCAGCGCCTCACCGCCGTGGAGGCGTACGACCTGCTCGCGGAAGCGGCGGGTGAAGCGGAGTCCTCCCGGCCGGACCCCGCGCCGACATCCGCGTCCACGCTGCGGCTGGGTGCGGCGCCGGGCGCAGGCACCGGAGCGGGACGGCCGACCCCACCGCTGCCCGGCCCCGCCCGTCCTTCTCGGCGGTCGCGGTATGCGTGGGGCGGCCTTGTGGCAGTCGTTGCGACCGTCTTGCTCGCGATGCCCTGGTGGTTACCCGGGTCCGGATCCCGCGACGATGACGCCGGCCGCACCCGCGCGACCCAGACCACGGCGCCCACGCACCGCTCCCCGTCCCCATCCCCGTCTGCCTCCCCTGCCGCACCCACCACGGCCACCCCGTCCAGCTCCCCCTCCAGTCCCAGACCCAGCCTCGCATCCAAGCCCGCACACCCCCCCCTCGACCGCGGAGCCGTCGAGCGCGTCTTCGCGCTCTACATGAACGGCCTGGCCGACCACGACATGACCTCCCTCCGCCGAGGCACCTGTCCCCGGCTGCGCGCAGGGCTGCTCGGATTCGCCCTCAACGGCTACTTCGTGGACCGTTGGGAACTCCAGCCCTACGAAATCCCCCCGAACATGGACCAGCTCAGCGTCGAAGCGAAGATCACCCGGCGGGACCCCGAGACCGGGAAACTCGCAGGCGACGTCCTCAACCAATGGATCATCGAGCGGGATGCAGACCAGCAGTACTACGTATGCGGCTGGCTCAACGAGGAGTGACCCGGCCGCGCCACATGCGCCGGTCCGCGAATGGCGACAGCTCCGCCCGCTAGCGACGTGCTCCTTGCGAATGGCGGAAGTTGCGGGCTTGTCCCTGCGCGGCGACGCGTGCCGCCTCAGGCTGCAGGCCGCGGGCGTCATGGCCACGTGCTCGGAGCGAGGGCCTGCTCTTCTCGATATGTGTGGGTGTACAGGCGCCCGGAAAGGGCGATCAATCGGCGCCGCAGCACGGCCGAACCGGAGGCGGGCGGGGCCTCGACGAGACTTGTCGCGAGCCGATGCCGGTCTCACGGACGAGTGAGCCGGGACGCGGGTACGTTGAACCTGGCCAGGCATGTTGGAATTACCAAGGGCTGTCCCGTCACTGATCTTTGGCACGAGAGTGGTCGGCTGAGATCGGATCCTGGGTCCCACCCTTTTGGGAGAGGCGCCGACCTCGGTTCACCCCTGTGACCGCACGACACAGCAGCGGATGGCAGGGGCCGTTCTCCCGGCAACGTGTGGATCCACGCGCCCGGGGAGACGAGCAGGGCCCCTGTTATCGTGCGCCGATGTCAATGATCAAGCAGTTCCAAGTGACCTTCGACTGCGCGAAACCTGCGCGCCTCGCCGCCTTCTGGTGCGAGGTGCTGGGGTACGTCGTACCGACAGTCCCGGAGGGCTTTGCCACGTGGGAGGAGTACCACCACTCGCTGCCGCCTGAGGATGAGATCTACTTCGCGTGCACTGATCCCTCGGGTGTGGGCCCGCGCGTGCTCTTCCAGCGAGTTCCGGAAGGCAAGGTCGTCAAGAACCGCGTGCATCTCGATGTGCGGGTCGGCACCGGCCTCGTGGGTGACGAGCGCCTGGCCACACTCGAGGCCGAATGCGCACGGCTGATGGCGCTCGGCGGGAAACATGTGCTGACGCAGCGCGCCGATGGCGTCAACGAGTCGTGCATCACGATGCAGGACATCGAGGGCAACGAGTTCTGCCTCGCCTGATTCTCCTCCGAGACTGCGAGGGCGGCGGTGGGGCATGAGGAGGCCGGTGCCCGGATAGCCGACGTCGGTCATCGTGAGGGTCCTGCCCACGGCGGCCTTCGCGCCAGACTCCTCCCATGCCCGGCAGTCGTTGCTTTTGCCGTTCAAAGGCTCACGACAACAACGACCAGGCGGGTATCCGCGTCAATGACGACCTGGTGGTTGGTGGAGTACCGGTAGTTCTTCGACTGTTCAGCGATGCTGTGGTCCTGGGTAGGCACCAGGGTGCCGTCGACTACCAGCACGGTGTCCTTGGCGAACCGGCGTCGAAGCTGGAATGCGATGAGCGGGCCGAGCTGGTCGATGATGCGGGCGGCTGCCGACTTCGAGATGCCGAATGGCGGGGCGAGTTGGCGCCCTCGCGGCAAAGCGCGGTCACCAGCTTGCCGAAGACGCGCGGGCTCAGCCCGGTAAACGGGCTGCTCAGGACGGTTCCGACGCCGTGATCACACCTGACACGATCAAGAGCATTGCAGAGCGAGATCACTTACGGGACAACCCTTAGAGGCTTGTCGCAACCCGGACAAGGTCGGCGACGGCTCTGGACCGACTCTGCGGCGGCCAGGCGATCACGGTGGTGACTGTCGGCGCATCCAGCACGGGCACGGCGGCGAGGTCACCGTGCAGCTGGGCTCGGCACGACTCCGGTGAGACCGCGCAAGCACGGCCGAGCGCGACGAGCTGCATCAACTGGGCGTGGTCGCGGACCTGCGGGCCCGGGCCGGGCGGGTAGGTGCCGTCGGGCTCGGGCCAGCGTGGCAGGGGCAGGCCCGGCAGCCCGGTGATGTCGGCCATGTGTACATGGGCCCGGGCGGTGAGCGGATGCCCGGCCGGCAGGACCACGACCTGGCCTTGTGTGCTGAGCTCCTCGGTGTGGAACTCGTCCGTCGAGTCGAACGGCCGGTGCAGCAGCGCCACGTCGGCCCGGCCCTCTCGCAGGAGCCGTGCCTGCTCGGCCGGGCCGCACAGGATGACTTCGACGGGGACCGCGCCGGGTTCGGTGGCGTAGGCGTCGAGCAGTTTCGCCAGCAGTTCGCTGGACGCGCTGGCTTTCGTGACCAGGACCAGGCCGGGACGGCCGGTCGTGGAAAGGGCGGCGCGGCGGGTCCGGCGTTCGGCGGCGTCGACCGCGTCGAGGGCCGCCCGGCCCTCGACCAACAGCACCGAGCCCGCCTCGGTCAAGGCGATGGTGCGGCTGGTCCGATCCAACAGCGCCGCCCCGAGCCGCCGTTCGAGCTGCTGGATCGCCCGTGACAAGGGCGGCTGCGCGATCCCGAGCCGCTGCGCGGCGCGCCCGAAGTGCAGTTCTTCAGCGACGGCGACGAAGTATCGCAGTTCCCGGGTCTCCATGCCGGCCACGCTATCCCGGATCAATACCCTGACGGTATCGCTGACCACCCGATCGGTCTTGGACCCCCGCCGGGGCCCGAGGGCAGCATGGTCCCCATGAGTGAACGAACGATCGCGCTGGTCACCGGCGCGAACAAGGGAATCGGCTATGAGATCGCCCTGGGCCTGGGCGCCCTCGGCTGGCGCGTCGGCGTCGGCGCCCGCGACGACGAGCGCCGTGAAGCCGCGGTGGAGAAGCTGAGAGCGTGCGGCGTCGAGGCGTTCGGCGTACCGCTGGACGTGACCGACGACGCGAGCGTGAGCGCCGCCGCACGGCTGATCGAGGAGCAGGCCGGCCGCCTCGACGTGCTCGTCAACAACGCTGCCATCACAGGCGGCATGCCACAGGAGCCCACCAAGGTCGATCCCGCCACCATCCGGACGGTCGTGGAGACCAACGTGATCGGCGTCATCCGCGTCACCAACGCGATGTTGCCGCTGCTGCGCCGCTCCGCCTCACCGCGGATCGTGAACATGTCCAGCAGCGTCGGCTCCCTCACCCGGCAGTCAGGAACCGCCGCCGAGCAGACGACGGGTCCGATCGCCGCAGCGTACCCGCCGTCGAAGACCTTCCTGAACGCCGTCACCCTCCAATACGTCCGGGAGTTGAGCGACACGAACATCCTGATCAACGCCGGTTGCCCCGGTTACGTCGCGACCGACCTCAACGGCTTCAGCGGCGTGCGCACCCCCGCACAGGGCGGGGAGATCGCCATCAAACTCGCGACACTGCCCGACGACGGCCCGACCGGCAAGTTCTTCGAAGACGCCGGAGTAGTGCCCTGGTGAGGTGCGCGGCGGTCATCACCTGCCGGGTAGACGGAGTTCACCGCGTGTTGTCGAGCTTGGGGCTCTGACCAGGTAGATGGTCGGCTGGTGACGCCCCGAGGCCGCCTCACGGGTTTGAGCCCGGTGCCGCGACTGACGAACCTGGCGAACAGTCGTGTCCGTCCGGCTCGAGGCGCGGCCAACCGCCCCCACTACGTCCTACTCCTCCGGCTCCCAGGCGCGGAGCAGGTCGAACAGCCCTGCGTCTCCGTCAACTTGCAAGGAGCCGGCCGGGATCCGGTCGTACAAGTAGAGGACCAACTCACTGGCCGTGCCATGGATGGAGGCACCGGCTGCGTCCGAGCCCTCACCGGTCGCGGCAGTGGGCGCGGGGATGCGGGTGGAGCGTGCGCCGTCGCCGTCGACCGTGAGGCGCCAGGAGCGGCCCTCAGCGGTGTGGAAGTCGAAGGTCGTGGGCTTGTGCGGCCAGGCGCTGGGCGTCGCGACGCAGGTGAACAGGAACTCTTCCACACCGTCGAGTGCCACCTCGGCCGGTAGCGGCTGTGGGGCGCCACCGGTGAGCTGGGCGTCGTACGTGTGCACCGCGGTCTCCTGTGCCCGGTGCCGGGCGACTCCGCCGGAGGCCCGCGGCGTCTGCAGGGCACTCCACCACGCCCAGCAGCCGGCGTCCGGGCCCGCCCCGCGCAGGGCGCTCAGCAGAAGCTGCGTCGACGCGGCCAGCCAGGCCAGCAGGGCCTCGCGCTCCCGCGGCACTTCCAGAGCGGCGCGCGCAGCGATGGCCTCGGCCGGGGGAGCGTCGGCAGGCCCCGCGCCGACGATGGCGGCCCAGAAACGGTCTCCTCCACCCAGGTGCTTCACCAGATCGAACAGCGTCCACTCGGGGCAGGTCGGCACCTGTGCGTCGAGACTGGGCGCGGCGGCAACCGCGGTGCGGAAGGCGGTCGACCGTTCATCGATCAGTCGCAGCAGCTCAGGGAACTCAAGATTCTTCTCCACGCCGGATGTCTATCACCGTGCTCCGGTGATCGGACAGTGGTTTTCACAGTCGCCGCAGGTTGGCCAGTGCGGACATCGTCTGGCAGATGGCACTGCCGCTGGCTGGCGCTTTCCTGAGGGGGCTGCCCGACAAGTGATCAGCGAAGAAAAAAGTGCCTCTGACCAGTGGCAACGAGGATTGCCAAGGTTGCCCAGGTACGTGAATCCAGGTGTCGAGTCCGCCATATCCCCAGCCCTGGATCCGTGGCGCAAACCGCGGGCCATCCACGAACCCGGCAAGATCCTCCTGAACGTCGCCCTGGCGGTCGCACTCGGCGGGGACTGCCTCGCGGACGTTGCGATGTTGCGGTGGCAGCCGGCCGCCTTCTGCCCGGTCGCCTCCGATACATGGGCCGAGCCAGGGCCGGACCGAGGCGAAGGCCGGCCAGTGTGCCCTCATCGTGTTGACCGCCCCCGGCAGGCAGTGCTGGAGTCGGCATGTGGAAAGCATCCCCGCCAACCGGCGGCTCTGGAACCGGATCAGCAGCGCCTACCAGCACGAGCACGACCCGCAGATCGGTGCCACGCCCCGGTTGTGGGGCATGTACTCCATCCCCGACGCGCACCTGCACGCCCTGGGCGAGGTCACCGGCAAGCGCGTCCTCGAAGTCGGCTGCGGCGCCGGCCAGTGGTCCAGAGTGCTCGCCGCCGAGGGCGCCACCGTGGTCGGGCTCGACCTGTCCGAAGCCCAACTCGCCGCAGCGGTCCGCGCCATGGGAGCGGCCCGCTACCCGCTGGTGCAGGGCGCCGCCGAACAACTCCCCTTCGCCGCGGACAGCTTCGACCTGGTGTTCTGCGACTTCGGTGGGCTCAGCTGGGCGCCCCCGCACCTGGCCGTCCCGGAGGCCGCACGCGTCTTGAGACGAGGCGGGCGCCTGGTGTTCAACGTCGCCAGCCCATGGTTCGAAGCTTGCTACGACGAAGCCGCCGGCCGCGTGACCACGACGCTGCAGCAGGACTACTTCGGGCTGAACACCATCGCCGAGGACGACGGCGCGACCAGCTATCAGCTCACCTACGGCGGCTGGGTCAAGGTCCTGCGCGGCGCGGGTCTCCTCATCGATGACCTCATCGAGCCGCGGCCCGGACTCGGAACACCCAACGGCTACAACGAAACCGACCCACCCGACTGGGCGCACCGCTGGCCGGCGGAACTGCTCTGGGTGACCCACAAACCGTAAGTTCCGTGCCGAGTCGTGTGGCGTGTGCGCATTGCCTCATGCGGGTGCGGGTGCGGGTGCCGGCACAGGCGGGGCGTTGGGGGAGTGACGGGTCTGTGATGCGCACCCCGGGCCGGTACTCCGGACGCGCGGGGGTGGGAGCGTGGGCTGGGGCCCGGGGAAGCTGCTCTTCTACACTTCCAGCACCTGACTAACCGCCTCACCGCGCGCACCCATCGCCCGGGGCCCGTCACCGTGTCGGGTGGCGGTCCGGCCTCCCCGGGACGCGGGGGAGGCCGGACCGCTCAGGGGGTGTGCAGTGCGGCTGGTTCAGAGGATTGAGTGCTCTGTCGGCTCACTGCGGCTGCCGACGGATCAGCAGCCGGTGGTGCTCAGTACTCGCCGTGCCCTTCGCCCTTGTGGTGCTGGGCCATGTGGTGGTCTTCCTTGTCACGGCCGCCGTCGTTGATGCAGACGTTGCCGAAGGCCGGGTTGAGGACGCCGACGACGTTGATCGTGTTGCCGCAGAGGTTGATCGGGATGTGGATGGGTACCTGGACGACGTTGCCGGACAGGACGCCGGGGGAGCCGATGGCAGCGCCTTCGGCGGTGGCGTCCGCGGCCGCCAGACCGGCGCCGCCGGCGAGGAGGGCGGCGGCTGAGGCGGCGACCGCTACGGCCTTTGCGATACGAGACATCAAGATCTCCTTGAGAAGTGGACTTGCCGCAGGGAGTACGGCACGTGCGCCCCTCAAACAGCACGGGCAGGTCAGGGGTTACGTACATTGGGCCGGACCAGTGACCTTGAGGCGGCCGTCTCTCCGGTCCTGTCGGCAGGGCGGGTCGCTGTGGGGCCTGGAGCTGGGGTGCGGGCGCAGGACCGGCTGCTCATCCCGGGACGGACCCCCAACCGGATCACCGCCACGTGACGGTGCAGGCCACGCCGCGCGGCCTGGGGTGCGGCCACCTGCTTCTCGTCGGAGTTCTCGCCCTGGCCGGGCAGGAGGGACTTCCTTGCCCCCCGAGCAGTCCCGCCGCATCGGCGTCCGTGCGGCCGCCGGCTTGCCACGGCGGCCACCGGACTCGGGGCACCAGGTCCCTAGGCGGAGGGGCAGGGGCGGGTCTTGCCGGGGCGGCCCCAGGTGGCAGGGTTGTTGAGCGTCGGTGGCTGGTCGGGCAGAAGGCCGCACGCCATCCATGTCGTCACGCTCTTGTCCGTGTGTGACTCCAGGACGTAGACGGCTTTGTTCGGCGGATACTTGTGGCGGCTGTCAAGTGACAGGAGGCCCGAGGCGCCCGAGAAGTTCTGGACGCCCGGGTTCGACAGGCGCGCGTACACGTCCGTCGGCTGGAACGGCGCGCTGCTGTTCTGCGGTGTCTTGTACTGCGCGTAGACCGAGTTGATCACTTCGGAGGCCACCCGGAGGGCGTCGTAGGCCCCTGCCGCATTCCCTTCCGGCACCGAGCCGTCCTTGAAGACGCTCCGGAAGCGGACCGTGAATTCGGAGTACGGGCTGTCGGGGCTCTCCATGCCTGTGGAGTTGTTGAGCATCACGTAGAAGGGCCTCAGCAAGGAGTGCTTCTGGAGCATGTCCTCCGGCTCCTGCATGTATTTCGCGGCTGTGCTCTCGGAGAAGACGGCAACCGGCTTCCCGTCCGCCTTCCGGCAGTCCGCGCTTGCCTGCAGGGCGTCGAAGAGCTTCGGCATCTCGCCCGAGCGGCCCGCGTACAGGATGTATCCACCGGAGGCCCGGATCTCGGCGCAGACGTCCCGCGCCACTTCCGAGACGATCTGTCCGTTGCGGTTCTCGTAGTAGGGGACGGTGACCACCTTGCCGCCCTTGTAGTGATCCGTGAACTTGCGCTGGAGGTCGGAGCTGAAGAACTCGTCGTCGGGGTCGTAGACCATCACCGCCGTCCTGCCGCCGTCCTTGCTCGTCGTGAGCTCACCGATCTGCTCGGAGTACGCAGCGAACTCGGCCATCACCTCGGCTATGCGGTCGTTCGAGGGGGACACCTGGAAGTAGTAGGAGGGGGCACGCTCGTCCACCATCCGGCTGCCCGTGACGGAATTGCCGATCACGGGAATGCTCGCGGCCGAGATCTCCCCGACCGCGGCGAACGAGGACGGGCGGCTCTGGGTGATGCCCACCACGGCAGCGATCTTGTCCCGGTCCTTTCGCTCGATGATCTCCCTCGCGACATCGGGTTCCTGGCCGTTCCGGGATCCGTAGGCGAAGTACTTTCCCGCGTTGGCGATCAGCAGACGTATCTGGACGATATCGCCCTCGCGGCTGTTGACCTGGTTCTGGGCGGCAAGCGAGCCGCGCAGGCTCTGGATGCTGACCGGGGTGGAGTCGCCGGGCTCGGCGGTGAGCGGGGCGAAGAACACCACTGTCCGGTACGGGCGCCCGCTGGTGACGGCGTCGTGGTTCTGCTGTGCCGCGACCGCTTCCAGGGAGAGCAGTTCGTCGTCCCGGCCGGGGATGCCCAGGTGGCATTCGCGTCCGTCGGTGACCCCGACGATCTCTCCCGAACTCACCTTGCGGCACGACGGTGACGGTCCGGTATCGCGCTCGACGAAGTACAGGCCTCCGGCGACGAGGACGCACACCAGCACCGGGGCCGCCAGGGCCCGCACGTAGTCGCCCCGGCCGCTCGCCCGTACGCTGACCTTCGGGTTGGTCTCCACCCACTGGTCGGCCGGACCGTCGTCGTCGCTCGCGGACAGCGGGACGACGTACACGGCCGAGGCGGAGCCCCGGGTGTACAGGCTGTGGACCCGGTCGGCGAGAGCGGTCACGCTACGGGAGTCGGCCGGTACGGTCTGGGCGTATGACGGCGGCTCACCTTGCAGCGCGCCGAGGACCATCAGGGGCGCGGGCGGCTCGGTGCGGACGATGTCCGCGTAGGTGTCGAGCAGCTGACGGACGAGAGTGCCCTCCTCGCCGACCTCGGGAAGCAGCAGGACGAAGGGCCAGCGCCGGCGGGGCCGGTGGATCCAGAGCCGGGACGGCGCGGCCGCCCTGGACAGATCATTGAGCAGGGCCATGAGCAGCATCCGCTGGACCAGGGCGTGGTTGCTCCGGGAGGTGCCGGAGGGGGTGATGGTCAGTGCCATCCGGAGGAAGTTCGCGCCCTTGGGACGCCGCGAGCCGACCCAGCGCAGACTGCGGCGTCTGCTGAGCCACAGGCCGTAGGCGCGACGGGGCAGCCCGACGACCAGGAGCTGGAAGAGGGAGAGCCAGATGTTGACCAGGAAGTTGTCCCCGGTGGCCCCGGCCAGTCGCGCCAGTGTGCCCAGGAAGGGGCGCCGGAGCAGGAGCTGAAGGTACAGAGCGTCGCGCAGCCGGCGTCGTTTGGCTCCCATGGACCCGGCGCCGACCGGCACATCCAGGGCGGCACGGCAGGTGTGGAACCGGGGCAGCCGCAGTTCACCGGCGCCCGGGGGCATGGTGTCTTCCAACTGCTCGACGATGGCGTCGAGCAGGGCGACGTGCTGATCGGTCACGCTGCCGGGGACGGCGTCGCGCGGGGCGGCGTCAGCGTCCTCGATCAGGGCGTGCGGGACCAGGTCGACCGAACGGCCGAGATCCTCCTCGCACAGACGGTCCCGGTAGCCCAGAATGACGGTGCGGCCGGTGGATGCCTGCATGGTCCCCGGCGGGGCTGCATCCCGTTTCAGCAGCATCACGGGTAACCGGCGGCTCGCGCCACGGTTCCCGGCGAACGTATCGAACTGCTCGATGAGGTATTCGATCCCCTGGGGAAGCGGCCGTTGCACGCTGCTCCTCTGCATGTCAGGACGCCAGGCGGCGAAGCCGGCCGTCCTCCGGATACACCACCGCAGGGCAGAGCTCGGCCAGGTGCCATCACACCCAGGCGGTCGCGACCGACCACCTGCCCCCCAACGGCAGTGAGTTCCGCCACACTAGCGGGACGCACTGCCGCGCCGCTGGGGAACGGCCTGCTCGCCGATGCGGTCCTTCAGACGCCCCTGGTTCCGGCCGAGTACGGTCAGGGGTTGCTCTGGACGCCGACGTGTGCCGTGTGACGGCACGCCGTACGCCGACCGTGCGTACTGGTCGATGGGGGCAGGGCGACCGGCTGGGAGGCGACGCGATCGTCCGCGCAGCTCTCGGTGACCGGTGACCGGTGGCCGGTGCGCCGCTCACCGGTCCGTCGGACGGCCGGATACCGCCGTAGGCAGCACCTCCGGTCACCGCGGTCAGGACCGATGAGCCGGTGGCGTACAAGCCATACCGGAACCGAAGGGCGGTTCCTTTCCCGGCAGCGGCCGCATCGGCTCCGATGGCGACCGGGTGGTCCGGGTGGCAGCCTGGAAATGACGTCGAAGCGAAAGCGACTGGTCGCCTCACCCAAGCGCTCGAAACCACTGTTCGTTGTCGCGGGAGGTGTACCTCGTGAAATGCACTGTTTCGCCGACCCGAAGGCTCATCGGTCCGGCCGTTGCCGCCATCCTGGCGGCGACGCTGGTCCCCGCAGCCGCGTCCCCGGACGCAGTTGCCCAGCCCGGGGATGTTGTGGCCTTGATCAACGCTCAGCGTACGCAACGCGGTCTGCCGGCGCTCACCGTCAACTCCGCCCTGAACACCGCGGCCCGACAGCACGCCACTGCGGCCGTGCAGCTGAAGTGGTGGGGGCCGGGCAAGGACTCGCACACCAACCCACAGACGGGCTCTACACCGCAGAGCCGCATCATGGGGGCCGGCTACTGCCCGAACCCCCGGTCATGGCAGGTCGCTGAAATCACGTACACCGGCTGGGGCGCCTCGGGCACGCCGAGCGCCGCCGTCAACTGGTGGATGAACAGTCCGGGACACCGCGCGAACATCCTCAGCGGGACGCTGCGCGAAATCGGCAGCGCGGCGTTGGCCGGCTCCGCGGACCGGGCCGGAGCCGGCGCGAGCGGCGCCGCGACCTACGTGGTGACGTTCGGGCGGTGCCAGCAGTGACGTGCTAGGTGGATCGAGGGCGGCGTGCCCGGCGGGCTCCACGCGGCGGTGCGCAGGCGGTCCTGCGCGCCGTCGCCGCCACCCACCCAGACCTCGAAGAGATCGCCTCCGCCCCTATCCACCGACGCGCCACCTCCCCCCGCCCCCGCCCGACCTGTGTGTTCCACGCAGGCCTCCGAAATTGCAATCGGGGAGGCAAAGATGCACCCCTCGCGTTATTTCCCCGCCGTCGGACTCCTCCTATGTGCTGCCCTCGCATTTCCGTCTGCCTCGGCAGCGGGCACCACCGTGCCTGCCGTGGAGAGGGCGGTACCGCACCCGAGCCCCCAGGTCCTTGCACAGGGTCCCCCTTGGTCGGGATGCGGCTACATGGAGTTGAACCAGCCCTATTGGCGAGGCCACTGTGATGGTTACCTGGAGGGTGAGCGACAGGGAAAAAGAGCCGCTTGGAGCTGTTCCCGCTGGGGCCCTCCGGAGTTCTTCCCGCAAACCACTGTCTACGAAGTGGGCTACGCCAGGGGCTACAGATTGGCTTACAGGTACTACTACACGGTGTACCTCAATAAGAAAGCATGCGAGCTGCGGTCCGGACAAAATCCTCGTGGGCCCATCACCCGCTGACAGCACCGCCCCACCACACTCAGGCTGTCTCGCGATGCTGTGCGAGGAGGCGATCCGTGCAGTCAGACGCTCGGACGGCCCGGTGGTCGAGGCGAACTGGGTCTGAACCACGGCGTCCCCGAGGCTTGCAAGTGCCGTACGCCATGACCCTTGTGGAGCTGACCGGCGTAGGTGCTTGGTGGCCGGCCTTCGAGCGATGGGTCTTGACGGAACCTCACTGGGCTGAAGGGAGGGCGATGATTCGTGGCGATCACCGATTCGACATCGCGGGCGTGCTCACCGCTCATCTTGAGCGCTACCCGTGAAGGCCGAACAACTGGTCGAGCCGCTGCGACTCCTGTCCGAAGACACGCGGTGGGGGGCCTACTGGGCCGGCGCGCCGGCAGGGCGCGGTGGTGTCGAACGCCTCGTGCAGCGAGGGGAAGCCGAACCGCGCATAGGCAGACCGGTCGCGATGGCGAGGAGGTCCTGGATGGGGCGTCCGAGCCGGTCCTGCGATGCAGGTTGGCTCTACCGGAGGGGCGGCGGGAGGCCGCGTGCTCCCTTGAGCTGGGCGCCGCTGAGCTTCGTGCCCTTCAGGATGGCGCCGGTGAGGTTCGCATCGGTGAGGTTGGCCTTCGACAAGTCGGCATTGGTGAGGTCCGCCCGGGACAGATCAGTGCCCGCCAGGTCCACTCCTGAGAGGTTCGCATCGCTGAGGTGCACGTCCCGAAGAGTGGCACACGTGGGCACGACCTCCGGCTCCTTGGTACTTCCGACGGGAGCCAGAAACATTTCCGCGCAGATCGTCGCCTTCCTGAGGTCCGCCCCTACAAAGGAGGCGCGGGTCAGGTCTGCACCCGCAAAGCTTGCCCCCGCCAAGTCCGGGCACTTGATGCCCCAGCCGCAGAGGTCGGCGTCGGTGAGATCGGCCCCGTCGAAGGCCGTGTTCCGCAGCTGTGCCTCCTCGAAGACGACCCTGGTGAGGGTCGCCATCGAAAGGTCTGCCCGGCTGAGGTTCGCCTTCTCCAGGCTGGCGTCGGAGAGATCTGCGCCCCCGAGTTGGGCATCGCTGAGGTCTGCCCCCGTGAAAATCGTTCCTCGCAGGTGGATGACCCGCCCTTCGTACGGATGCGCAGGCTTCCAGCCCCGTAGATCGGTGCGGCTCAGGTCCAGTTCCAGCCCCTTGTCGCTTTCCGGGCGGCGGCGCACCAGTACGTTCATTGCCGCGCTGATGTCGGCCGTCGGCGCGCCAGTGGGGACCGGGGCGTGTCGGCGAACGTACGCGGACAGCACCGACACAACGGTCGCCTGGTCGCGAGGAGAGTCGTTCATGATGCGTTCCAGGGCGTAGATCCCGCCCAGCCGGACGTCAATCGAGCCCGATCCCAGATTGCCGATGGCCGCGGTGAAGCGGTTGGTGATCTGACCCTCCTCGGCGATCCGCACTTCCTTGCCGGTCTGGTTCACCTGGAGCCAGGTGAACAGCAGCGCTGCCACGGCTGCCAGCCCGGGCAGGCTCAGGAGCAGCAAGGAGAGACGGGAGACCCGACCGCTGTCGGATCCGTCGCCCGCGGCACTACGACGCCGGTTGCGCAGGCGGCGTCGTGCGGCATGCCGGGAAGCGTTCCGGCGGAGGCGGGCGAGGGGGGACGTCCCGGTCATCTGATCATTGGCACACGCCGGGGTGGAACAGTTCGGCCGCCACACCGCGCTGCCCCCGATCGAGTCGCCCTCCGCTGGGTGGTCTCGTTCGTCCTTGCGGTCTCCCCTGGGTCCGGCGGTCGTCGACGGTCACCAGGGAAGCGGTGTGAGGGAACGTGACCTCCGGGGGGCGTCGGCGAGCGCAAGGCGGCCGCCCTTGAGCTGGGGCACGTACTTCCTGCTTGGAGCAGCCGAGCCGGTCGGGGAACGCGACGAGAGGGTGTGTCTCCAAATCGGTCGATAGATGGCAGACGCGCAGGTGCACAGACGCGAGCGGCAATCGTTGTCTTGACAACAGTTGCCGCGTCATTCATGCTGAAGCGTGACCACTTCCGCCAGCGGCTTGCGCGACCACCTCGGCTATTGGCTCCGCCGACTCTCCGACGAAGTCCACGGCCGGTTCGAACGAGAACTCGTCGAGCACGGCGTGACCGTCTCCCAGTGGGCGGTCCTGATCACCGTGTACCGGGGCGACGCCGCCACCACCAGGGAGGTGGCCCGGTACGTGGACATCGATCCCGGCGCGGTCTCCCGCCTGGTCGACCGTCTGGTGGCCAAGGGGCTCATGACCCGCGAACCGGACCCCACCTCCCGCCGCACCCTGCGGCTGGCACTCACCGACGCCGGCCGCGACCTGGCCCCCCGGCTCGCGGAGATCGCAGACCGCAACGACGCCCACTTCTTCGCCGGCCTGGAACCGGTTCAGCGCCGCCAGCTGGAGGAGTGGATCCGCCGCCTCGTCGGCGAAGCCCACCCCGAGCCCCCCACACCGGCCCAGTGAAAGGCACCCTCGTGAGCACCACCCCCACCACAGCACGCGCGGTCACCAAGACCGTCAGCATCGAGCGCCCCGTCGCCGACGTCTTCGCCTTCCTCGCCGACGCGTCCCACTGGCCTGCCTGGGCGGTCGTCAACGTCCAGGCGATCGAGCCAACCGCCGAGCCGGACTGGTGGCTGATGACCACCCCGCAGGGTCCCGCCCGGCTCCGCATCCGTGGCAACGCCGAGCTCGGGATCCTCGACCACGACTATGTCGACGACCAGGCGTCCTGGCAGGTCCCGGCCCGCGTCGTGCCCAACGGCGCCGGGGCCGAATTCATGATCACGTTCTTCCAGCCGCCGACCCTCACCGATACCGTCTTCGACGAGCAGGTCACCCTCGTCGACACCGAGCTCGCCACCCTCAAGCGCATCCTGGAAACCGGCGCGTGAGCCTGTCCCACGCCCGACTCGCCGAGGCGGCCAACCAGCTCATCGAGCAGCTGGCCCGCCTCGGCACCTCACAGCGCGCTGCCTGGGACCGCGACTACCTCCACAGCGACCTCGTCCACCTCGGCGTCCCCATCCCGGATCTGCGCCGCGCCGTCAACGCCACCCGCCGCCGCCTGCCACCGCTCGCCCGACCGGACGCCCTGGCTCTGGCCGATCTGCTGTGGACCAGCAACATCTACGAGCACCGCCAGGCAGCCGTCCACCTCCTCACCCACCACGCAGCCCTCCTCACCCCGGCTGACCTCGTGACGGTGGAAGCGATGCTGCGAACCGCCCACACCTGGGCCCTGGTGGACACCCTTGCCGTCCACGGGGCCGGCGTGATCGCCCTCCAGCACGAGGAAGCGGCCGGGCTCGCCCTCGACCGCTGGGCCGTCGACGCAGACTTCTGGCTCCGCCGCTCAGCCCTCCTCGCCCTGATTCCCGGCATCCGCGCCGGGGAGCCCGACCTGAAGCGACTGGGCCGCTACGCGGACGCCATGCTGGAAGAGCCCGAATTCTTCATTCGAAAGGCCATCGGCTGGGTGCTGCGCGAGACCAGCCGCCGCGACAGTCACTTCGTGACCGCATGGGTGGAACCCCGCGTCGACCACATCTCCGGCGTCACCTTGCGCGAAGCGGTCCGCCGCCTCGGCGACGCGGACCGGACCCGCCTGCTGGACGCCTACCGCCGCGTCGACGGCAACTGACTCCTCCCGCAACCCGGTTCAGCCCCGCTCGGGTGTCCCCGGGGTGTGCCGGTAGGCGGTGACAGCTCGGAGATATCCGGAGGCCGTACGCGACGTGATCGGGCAGGACGCCGATGCTGTCGCCGCGTGACGGTCTCCGTGGCGGCCGGCGCTGATCCGTCGGCGTGAAGGCTTGCAACCGATACCCAGGTACAGGTTTACCGTCGGAGGTGTCCCCGCCACCGGGGACTGATGACGGGAGTGAGCGCGATGAGTGATCTTTCGTGGGTGCCGCAGTCCTGCACCCTGCCCACCGAGGAGCGGCCCCTGCGGGTCGCCGAGTGGGACGCGCTGTTCGCCGAGCAGCTGACCTCGCTGTCGAGGCCCCAGCCGCTCCACCTTCGCCTTGACCTGGCGGGCGGAGAAGGCGTGGAGGACCGGGTCCGTGACCTGGTTGCACGCGAGAGCGGCTGCTGCTCCTTCTTCACGTTCACCACCACCCCCGGTCAGGACCTGATCCGGCTGGACATCTGCGTCGACCAGGTGCACGAGCCGGCGCTGGACTCACTCGCCGCCCGGGCCGCTGCCGCCGGGGAGTCACGGTGAGCGCGGGCCTGCGCAGCGGGCGGGTCGCCGAGGCGGCCGGAGTGAACATCCAGACGCTGCGCTACTACGAGCGGCGCGGCCTGCTGGCCGAGCCGGAACGCAGCAACGGCGGCCACCGCCTCTACGCCGAGGACGCGGTGACCACGCTGCGGGTGATCAAGGCCGCTCAGCGGCTCGGCTTCACCCTGGAGGAGGTCGCCGAGCTCCTGGAGACCGGCCGCCATCGCCACGGCCGCCCCGTGGCCGGGCTCCAGGACCGCGCCGCGGCCAAGCTCGCCGAGGTGGACGCGAAGATCGCCGACCTCACCACCATCCGCACGGCCCTGGCAGCCGCCGTCGAGGCGGGCTGCGACGACCTGACCGTGTGCGCGTCCAGCACGTGCTGCCCGATCCCCTTCCCCGACCTCGCCCAGGAGAACCGACATGCCGGCCCCTGCTGCTGACCACCGCCCCCAGCGCGCCCCGAAGGCCCTCGGGGGACTTGCCGCGCTGGCCTGTGTGGCGTGCTGCGCGCTGCCCGTCCTGATCACAGCCGGGGTCGTCGGTGCCGGGGCCGGGGCGGTGGTGGGCTGGCTACCCGCCCTCGCCGTCGTCCTGGCCGTACTCGCCGCCGGAACCTGGTGGTTCGGCCGGCGCCGCCGCTCCTGCTCCTGCCCGCCGAAGACCGCAAATGAGGGCGGGTGCAGCTGCCAGAGGCCGGCCGACCCGTTGAAGACCAGCGGCGCGGGCCGCCGGTAGGGTCAGCCGATACGACTGTCGCTCGTTCCCTCGTCTTCGTCGTCGCCGCCCTCTGCGAGATCGGCGGCGCCTGGCAGGTCTGGCAGGAATCGGGGAGCACAAGGGCGGGGGTCTGGATCGGCGCAGGCGTCGTCGCCCTCGGCCTCTACGGGGTCGTGGCCACCTTCCAGTCCGACAACGAGTTCGGCCGCAACCTCGCCGCGTACGGCGGGATCTTCGCGGCCGGGTTGATCGCCTGGGCCATGGTCGCCGACGGTTACCGCCCCGACCGCTACGACGTCATCGGCGCCCTGGTCTGCGTCGCCGGGACAACCGTGATCATGTACGCGCCCCGCAGGGATCTCCGCGCGAGCGCGTGGCGGCTCTCATCCGTGGTTGGCACGACCTGTAGCGGGGGCCCCGAATCCTCGAGGAGTTCAGGGAGCAGCCGACGCCGCTCGGTGTACCGGCGGCCTCTGACGTCGCCGAGGTATGGGGGGGCCGGGAGATCGAAGACGGCGTACGAGGCGGGGGTTCGCGCGCCGGCTTGCCGGGCCGCGGCACGGTGGAGGCGGCCCGGACCGTACCGTCCGAAGTCGGCCTTTCCCGCGTGCCAGATCGCCGCCGCACCTGATGCTTACGGCTCGGTCCGGATATTCGCTGTTCGCCGCTCGTTGAAGGTGGTCATACTGCCGCGGTGGATCCAGTGACTCTTGAGACCGGCCGTCTGGTGCTGCGGGCCTTCACACCTGCCGACGTGGATGCGGTGTACGAAGCCTGCCAGGACGAGGACATCCAGTTGTACACCCCGGTGCCGGTGCCGTACCGCCGTACGGATGCGGAGAAGCTCGTCGGCGAGACGCTGCCCGCCCAGTGGGCCGAGGACAGGGACTACACCCTCGGCGCGTTCCGCAAGGACACCGGCGCCCTGGTCGGCTCGTACTGCCTGACCCTCATCAGCCGCGGCGTCTGGGAGCTCGGATACTGGGCGGTCAAGGAGCAGCGCGGACGCGGGTACTCGGTGGAGGCCGCTCGGGCCCTGTGTGACTGGGGCTGGGCCACGCTCGACGTCCACCGCATCGAGTGGTGGGCCATGGCCGGGAACACCGGCTCGCGTGCCGTCGCCGAGAAGCTTGGCTTCACCATCGAAGGGACACTGCGCAATCGCAGCATCGCCAACGACGGCAAGCCGCACGACTGGTGGGTGGGCGGATTGCTGAGGCCCTGATGCTCGGGCCGGTGCTTCGTCGGCTGTACTTGGGTCTTCTGCAGGGAAGTTCCCAGCTCGGACAGTTCCCGCAGAAGAGCCACCCATTGTTCATCGGCGGGCAGCCGTGACGTGGGGGTGGCCGCGAGGGTTCTTCGAGTTGGCCGATTTGTGGCGAGCACGGCGCGAGTCGGAGCGGCGTGGTGCCGAGCGGCAGCGGGAGGCCCGTGTCGGCCCGACGCAAGCCGAGCACCGAGCTCGTGCTCGCCCGGCCGCCTGCTGAACAACCACCAGCCGACCCGTCAGGCCAGCATGGCCAAACCTCAGTCGCGGACCAAGTCGTGAGGGGATGGCCACACCCGCTCAGTCGATCTCCCCGCGCCACGTTCCGCCCCGGGCGATGCCGCCGCGGACGCGCCGCCTAGGGTGCGGGTATGACCTCGTCTAGCTACCTCTCCGAACTGTTCTCACTGGACGGCCGGGTCGCCGTGGTGACGGGCGGCAGTTCCGGCATCGGCCGAGCCATCGCCGGGGCTCTCGCGCGAGCGGGGGCGAGCGTGGTGATCGTGGCGCGCAAGGAGTCGGAACTGACCGCCACGGTCGACGAGCTGGCGGCGGACGGCTGCCGCGCGGCCTGGGTGAGCGCCGACCTGAGCGCCCGTGAAGGGGTACGCGCCGCGGCGGAGCAGGCCACCGAGGTGTTCGGCGAGCCCGACGTTCTCGTCAACAGCGCCGGGATCAACCTGCGGCCGCCGATGGGCGAGCTGGGCGAGGACGTGTGGGACGCCACGATGGCGGTGAACCTGGAGGCGCCCTACTTGTTGGGCCAGCGGTTCGGGCCCGGCATGGCCGAGCGGGGCTTCGGGCGGATCATCCACATCACCTCCCAGCAGGCGCACCGGGCGTTCGTCCAGAGCGGTGCCTACGGGGTCTCCAAGGGGGCGCTGGAGTCGCTGGCCCGCTCTCAGGCTGAGGCGTGGTCGCCACACGGCGTCACCTGCAACACGCTGGTACCCGGCTTCGTCATGACCCCGCTCAATGCGCGGTTGTCGTCCGACCCCGGGAAGGCGGCGGCGCTGGCCGCGCGCACGATGGTCGGGCGCAACGGCCTGGCCGAGGACTTCGCCGGAGCCGCGGTGTTCCTGGCCAGCCGCGCCTCCGGCTACGTCACCGGGCAGGCAATCTTCGTCGACGGCGGGTTCTCCGTTCACTGAGCCCAACTCTGAGATCGGCATCAGATCGAGCACGGCGGCGTCCGGCCTCTCGTCGCGCCGATTCGACCACCCGTTCGGCGAGGTCCACCTCGACACGGCGTCCCGCCTGGACCGCGCCGAGGCCACCATTCCAGGATTTCGCTCCCCGGACGACCCCGACGATGGCCGAGGGCCGTACGGCCAGGCCCCCCTGCGCGCAACCGGCGGCGGGCGTGTACATGTTAACGGTGAGTCAACCGGATCAGGCTGCTGAAACGCCAGATGTTCGGCCGCGCAGGCTTCGCACTCCTCCGTAAGCGGGTCCTGCCCTACTCCGAAGCCGGTCGTTCAACCTTCGGCGCCGGCGAAGGTGGGTCGTTTTCGGCAGCGAGGGTGACTTGCGCGGTCCATGACCAAGGCTCCTGGGGCGGCTCCCAGCTCACCGCCACATCGGTGTCGTGGAAGTCGCGCGCGAGTTCCGTCACCATCACCGCCGCAGCGGCCCGCGCGTCTTGCGGGTCGGTGTTGAGCGGCACGTCCAGCCGTCCGCGGAGCATTCCGCTTTCGGTGAGGACGCTGGTGCGCCAGCCCTCCGGCGTCGCCAACAGGACGATCCCCCTCGGAATGCCCCAAGCGGGCCGCTTCTTCTTCTCCTGCTTGCGTCTCACCATGCCGCTATCCAACATCGTCGGGTTCATGGTGATGAGTCTGGGTGCAGGGCCGACCGCCGTGACGCGGTCTGGTGCCTGTCTTGTACGGCAAGCTGAGCCGTTCAAGACGCATCGTCGATGAGCCCGAAGCCCTCTGGGAACTCTTCCAGGAACGTGCGGCGAGCCGGGTTGGTCTCGGCGGCTGCCATCTCGCCGATCAGGGCGATCAGCTCCTGTTGTTGATCATTCGACAGCGTGCTGACCACGTGCGCGACGCCCTCCAGAACCTTGACCGCGTCGTCCGGATCCATCTGCTCGTCTTCGCTGCCGTCGACAAACCACAGGACGTCGACCAAGGCCTCGGCCAAGGCGTGAGTCAGGGACGGGTACAGGGACGTCACGAAGGGCTCCCAGAAGATCCACGGTGCAGTCGTCCGGCCATCCCACCACACACCACTGACATCACTGTCCGCGAGCCTCCACAGGAAGTGGATCAGAGCTCGAGAACAACGAACAGCGTAAGTGCCGACGTAGCCGGGCTCCTGACCGCCGCGCACCGCCAGGGCGTCGGCGTCGACCGGGCCGTCGCCGCTCTCCTGGCCCAGCAGTGCACCGTCGCACTCGCAGCCGGCCCCGCGGCCACGGCCGGGCGGCCTTTTCCGTGCTTCTACCCACGCCGGTTGCAGACCGACCGGCAAAGGGAGGGCGGCGTCGTCCGGCAGCAGCGAACGACGGGGGACGGCTATTCGCCCGTGCACCGGTGGCGGTCGTGCTCTAATCGCCGGATGACGGAGATCGAATCAGAGCTGATACGACGCTGGGTGAACGGCTGGACCGTCGCTCGCTCCCTGCCCGAGGCCCAGCCGGTCGAGTCCGCCGGAGACGGCCTGCGGTCCCAATGCGACCAACCCGGCCGCGAGGTCGAGGTGTTCGCGCTGCGTGCGGACGAAGAACCCGAGTCCTTGCCACGGCTGGCGGCAGCCGTCGCCGCCGCGAGGCAGAGCACTTGGCTCACCGTACCTACGCTGCGCCCAGGCGCCGTCGAAGCCGTCGTAGGCGCCGCCGGACTGGAGTTGCTCCACCGCTCCGAGTGGTTCATGACGACCGATCTGACCAAGCACCCTCAGCACGCGCCCGCCGCGCCCTACGCGCGCGAGGTCCGCACGGAGGGACCAGTCACGGTCGTCTCCCTCCATGACTCCTCCGGAGAGGTGGCGGCGCGTGGCACCATCGCCGTGGTCGGCGCCGATGCGATCGCCGATCGCATCGAGACGGATGCGGCACACCGGCGTCGCGGCCTGGGTCGCGCCATGATGAGCGCTCTGGTGGAGGCCGCCGTGGCTCAAGGCGCCCGTACCGGTCTTCTCATCGCCAGTGAGGAAGGCCAGCGCCTCTACTCCGCCCTCGGCTGGCGCCACGAAGCCGACGTCGTGATCGCCCGGCGGCCGATGGTTCCCTCCGACCGGTAGGACTGGCTCACGCCGGCCGATCCGCCCTTGCGCATGGCGCATGGCGCACGGCAGTCGCCGGTCGACCGGCCCGTGAATGCCGCGGAGAATTGACGGCATCGCCGTGGCTTGAGGTGCAACCGCCAGACTGCCATCGCACCCACTTGTGGGCCGCTCTCGACGGATCGCGGTTCGCTGGAGGAGGCGGGAGATGCGGGGACTGATGTGCCGGTTGGCCGGGTGTCGCCGGCAGCTCCCGGCAGGTGACATCCCGGGCCGCGGCGCGGACCCGCGCCCCGACCGCCGTGGCAGCATCGGCGCATGCGCTACCGATACGCCACCGAGGCCGACGCAGTCGCCCTGGCTCGGCTCTTCGCCGCCAACCACCACGATGCCCTGACCGAGCAGCAGCGCACCGCGCAGGGCTTCGTACAGGGCACGTTTGACGCCGCCACTCTGCGCGACATGGCCGCCGCCGGCGAGCTGCTCGTGGCCGACGACGGGGAGGGCGGCATTGCCGGGCTGCTCGCGCTGTCGGTGGCCGCCGACATGGCCGACCCGCCGGCCGCGGTCACCGGACTGCTCCGGGCTCAGTCCGCCCTCGCCTGGCGGGGCCGTCCCCTGGACGAGGTGCCGTGGCTGCTGTACGGGCCGGTGGTGGTCGACGCCGCCTTCCGCGGGCAGGGGGTGGCCCGGGGCCTGTTCGAAAAGGCCGTCGAGACGTCGGCGGGCCGCGCCGAGGCCCTGGTCGCCTTCATCGAAGCGGGCAACACGCCCTCCTGGCGCGTCCACGTGGAAGCCTTCGGTATGACCCCGCTGGGCGACTACATCGCCGCGGGCCGCACCTACCATGCCGTCGCGACCGCCGCGGTGTTCTGACCGGCGGCCCGGCCCCTGGGCGGTGTCCAGCGGCCGAGGTCCAGCCCGCCGCGCGGAGCCGCTCGAAGCCGTCCAGCAGCGGGTCCAGCGCGAACTCGAACTCGAACTGGTCGTCGCAGCCGGCGCCCACCACCGACCCCGCGTCGCCCGCGGCCGCTCTTGCCGGCTCGGCGATGCGCGGGAAGCACTCCGCCAGTGCCGGATCGGGGGGCGAGCCGCCGCTCGCTCCTCCTCCCGAGGCGTTCCTGAACGCCCTGTCCGACGAGGGGAGCGGATGGGAGAAGTACCGTCCCTGCCACGAGATCGCGATCGCCTTGCACGAGTCCCCGACCGTGCGGGCTGAGTCCCACCATGAGCCCTGGCGTTGAACCGACGTTGCTCGTCAAGGCATCAGCGTGCAGTCCGCCGGACGGCGAAGACCAGCCACCAGCGCACTATCAAGTCATCTGCGCACAAGTAATCTCATAGCACCCTCGGCGCTCACACCTCGGAATTCTGTTCGCGGAACGGTCTCCGTGACCGATCCGTGAAGGCGGGCCGAGGACCTGCACCGGCAGGTCGCCGATCAGGAGTTCGATGCGCGCGGCGTCGTAGCCGGCGTCCATCACCACCAGGACCTCCGGATGCCCCCCTTCGCCTGCGCGGCGGCGATCAACCGGTCTTCCGTGTCGCTGAGTTGGTACGTAGTTACGGAGGCCAGGTCGGCTCCGGGCTCCAGCCGACTGCGTCCAGGACCGTCGTCCAGTACGCGCGACCGACCTCCAGTGCGGCGACGAGGAGCATGCATCCCGCGGTGCGTCAGAGGCAGCGTCAGACAGGTCGTCGCGCAGGCATCAGGTCATGTATCAGCGTGCCGGCCCGCGCGACCTGGAGAGACATCTTCACGGACAGTGTCAGCGAGGAGTCGCCCTCAGAGGAAGGTCTCCACAGGCAAGCGCTGCTGTGGCGTGACCGGGGGAGTGAGGGGCACCCACAAGCGGTCGGAGTGTCCGTGCGCTCCCGGTTCCTCACATCCGGGTGTTTAGCCCCGTGAGATATGGTCTGGGCTATTTGGGTGGGCAGGATGGCGGTCGGCGATGAGGTCCCGGTCGGCGGGGCCTCACCGAACGTGAAGGAGCAGGATGCGAGGCTTCAAGACTCTCGGGGCGGCCGCGCTGGCGGTGGCCCTGGTGTCAGGCGTCGGCTGGGCAGCGCACGCGTCAGACAGCCAGGCGCCGGCCAAGCCGAAAGCAGCCCCCGCGGCTGCATCGGTCGACGGCTACCAACTGGTGAAGCTGCCGAATACGAACGTGCCGAACTTCGAACGGCGTACGGTGTTCTGTCCGCCGGGGAAGGTTGCCATTGGCGGCGGCGCGGAGGCGCAGGGCGAGGACGCGGTCCTCCTCGGGTCGTTCCCGACGGAGGACGGAGAGGGCTGGATCGGCCTCGGACGAGACTCCATCCGGGACAACGTCGGGATCTCGGTGTACGCGATCTGTGCCAACCGCTAACAGCTCCTGACCCGCGCCCCACCCCTGTCTTCGGGGGCGGGGCGCCGTGCTGTGACCAGAGGCAGCGATCCCGGCCGGACAGCCCTTGTGGTGTGCGGGCCGGGTGTAGGACTCGCCGGTGGCGAGGATGCGTCCGGCGCCGTAGCGGGAAGCTGGTCGCCGATTCTTGGATTCAGAAGGGCGGCCAGGGTCAACCTGTACGGGAAAACGGGCACACCAGTCCGTGCACCGAAACCCAGCCGGCCCGAAGTTCCGCCGGTCGTTCCCAGGGGCGGCGCAGGTCCCGCGCGAGGGGGCGGCGAGGTGGAGTTGGGCGTATGTGGCCAGAACGAGCCAGGTGCAGCGGTCGGCTGCGCCTGAGCGGGTCAACTGGGTCAAGAGAGCCGTCCTCCGACCGTGGATCCCCAGCTTCGTACACAGGCTCGCCGGGGCTGCACCAACGGCACCCTCTCCCGGGGTGTCTGGCCTTCCTGCTGGCGGTGCCCGCAGGAACGGCGAAAACGGAGTACTTCGGCCACCTCTGCGAGGTACCTAAGCCGACGGAGCACTGCTTCGCGAGGGCCACAAGGGGGTGGCTTGGGTGGGCCCCGGTCCCTGACGTACTTTCGAACCTGTGACGCGCACCCTGAGATCCCGGCTGGTGGCCCAGTGAGCGGCTGGTGGGCCTACCTGGAGGAACGGACCTGCCGAGAGGTCGATGCCGATGTGTTGCGCGACCGCCGGCTGTCGGCGGTCAGGTCCGTCTGGGAGGCGCTGCGCCCGCTGGGGGTGGGCCTGCACGAAGCGGAGCGAGTGGTCCACGCGCGATACGAGGCCCTGGGCGACCGCGTGCAGCGCACACCTCCTGATCCGTTGGACCTCCCCTCGCTCGCAGTCCGTGCCGCGGCTCTCCCTGGCCGTGTGGCGGCGGTTGAGGCGCTCTGGGACGGCGATACAGTGCACGACTGGTTCGTGCTCCTGGTCGCGGTCCTGGACGCCCCGGAAGGGGAGGGTCATCTGGCGACCGTCTACCACCGCTCTGGCGGCCCTCTTCCTGGTGCTGCCGCCGCCGAGGCCGGCCGGGCGCTGGCCGGCCACCTTCGCGTGCCTTTTCACTTCGCGTCTCCGGACATCCCTGATGACGACGCCCCGCGCTGGAGGACGATCCAACGGTTGGCGGAAGGACCGTGACTGGCGGTGTGGACGGTGCGCGGCGACCCCAAGGAGGTCGGATCATCTGGTGCCTCCCGTTGCGTCAGAGCCGAAATCCGTGAACAAGGCCATACGAGCCACCGCGCGGTTCGCGGCGGCAGCAGCCGCAAATCACCCGTTCGCTGTCATGACGGCCATGCCCAGCAAGTGAGAAAGGCTTTTCGCACATGTCCATCGACCAGGCGTCCTGGGAAGCGGCGGTACGGCACCTGTACGAGGACGCGTTCACGTTCAGCGCCACCGGCCCGCGCAAGCACGAGGACTGGCGGGCTGACGTGGTCGCCGTCATGGAACGCGCCGTCCCCGACCCGCGCGGCTGGGTCGGGTTGGACGACACCGCTGCCGAGCGAGCGGCGGGAGGGCCCGCCTTCCCCTTCCGCCCGCCCTACAAGGCCGATCCCCAGCGTCGGCTCACCCCGGCCGACGTCGGGGAACGGTTGCACGAGATCGACCGTGCGAGCGCCGAGACCCTCCTCCTCGCCCTCACCGATGGCGGCTGCACCCTACGGAACCTCGAACGGTTCACCGAGAGCTTCGACGAGCTGCAGGACATGGCCCGCATCATCCTCGCCCGCTACGGGGACACGTTCACCTGCTACACCAACGTCACCGTCGGCGCGGGCAAGAACGGCACGCTGGACTTCGGGGCGTCCCACTGGGGCTACACCCCGATGACCTTCTACTTGGAGGACGCCGGCCTGGTCATCGTCTCCGACACCGAGGTCGGGCTGTTCTGGACATTCGACGTCTGAGCCCAGGGGACGAATCCATGGCGACCCGATCCATCGAGCCCGGCACCGGGGAAGCCGGGCTGGTGGAACTCTGCCCGGGTGCCCGCGTCCTCCCGGCCGGGCCGGGGACGAGGGGAAAACGGTGTGACAACCCGCCCGGTGCGGGCTCAGGCTGGGTGCATGCGTACGCATTTGAACGTCTTCGGTATCGATGTGATCCCTTCGGATCCGCGGGACCGTCACGACAACCCCGAAGTCCGCCCGCTGATCGACGGCTCGGACTTCATCGAGCACGACTACTACGGGGCGGTCTGCGGTGACGCTCTCAGATGGCTGCTGCCGGATGGGCCCTTCGCGGTGGGGGAGGTGCCCCACGAAGTGGAAATGGCGGCGTGGTGCTGTTGCCGCTCCGCGCTCGATGTCGTCATGCGGCGCGAGGGCGACACGGTGGTGTGGGCGTGTAAGGAGCCCGAAGACACTTCCTCTTACGAATATCGCTTTGATGCCGGGCAGTACGACGCCGAGGTGGCACGGGCCACCCGGGACCGTGGCTGGGAGTGGCCCTCCGCGGCCGTCGCCCGGGAACTGGAGGGCATCCTGCGCGCCCGCGCCACGTGGCTCGACACCTGGACTTGTGAAGTCGACCAGGTGTGGGCGACCCCCGGGAGCCTCGACGAGATTCGCCTCGCTCTGCGGACCTATGCGCTCCAACCCGGTGGTGCCTGGCGTTCCCTGGGGCGCATCGGGCTCGTACGACCGGTGACCGACGAGGATCCGCTCCTCCAGGCCGAGCGTCTGGCGCGGGAGATCACGGCGGTTGATCCGCGCACGGTGGACGGCATGCGGGGTGACACTCCCGGCGCGCCGCTTATGGACTGGCTCGGCAGTCCACGGGAGTTCGGGCCGAGCAGTCACAAGTGGAGCTGAGCGCCCAGTGGCTGACGGTGCGACGGTGCGACGGTTCGGACGGCATGGAAGCGGCTGGCGGAGTCGCGTGAGGGCGGTCTGGAGTCGGTGGTGCGGCCGTCGCCTGCACCGGCAGTGGTTCGGTCGAGGAGGGACGTCAACTGGAGTGCGAGGACCTCGGGGACGGCCGCGTGAGCCTCCTGCCGTTGACCATTCCCGCGGACCAGACCCACGCCCTAGACTGCGACCGCTCCAGGACGGACCTGGCGATCATCGGGAGGGCGTGCGAGATGAACCGAGCACTGATCAGCGTATTCGCGGCCGTGGGGTTAGTCGTGGCCGGGGGGAGTGTCGCCACTGCTTCCGACGGAGCACCGCCGCGCACCACACACGGCCCTTGCCAGTACACGCAGACCCCGGACGAGCCGCCGGCGCGCCCTGTTCCGCTGGCGCCTGACCCGCGGCGCACCCCCAGCCGTGGCACGGTTGACATGGCTGTTCCGACCAGCCAGGGCCCGCTCCCGCTGCACTTGGACCGGGCCAAGGCGCCGTGCACGGTCCAGAGTTTCCTGCACCTGGCACGGCACGGGTTCTACGACCGTACGGTGTGCCACCGTCTGACGGCGTACCCGACACTGAAGGTCCTGCAGTGTGGCGACCCGACCGGTACCGGTGAGGGCGGCCCCGGATACAAGTACAAGGACGAGCTGCCGGTCGACCTGCCGCCGGCACCAACCGATCCGACCGGCGCGCGCCGTCTCTATGGGCGCGGCCTGCTGGCGATGGCCAACGCCGGTCCCCACACGAACGGTTCGCAGTTCTTCGTCGTTTACGGCGACTCCGCGCTGCGACCGAACTACACGGTGTTCGGCACGGTCGGCACCGACGGCCTGACGACACTCGACAAAGTCGCCGCCGGAGGCATCGAGCCGACCGCGGAGAACCCGGCGCCGGTCGACGGCGCACCCGTGCTGCGGACTGAGCTGCTCCGCGTCCGGCCCTCCTACCAGCACTGACGCACCGCGGCCCGGCCACGTCCTCGATAAGCGTGCCTAGTCCGCCTGTGGCCGCCCCGGGCGGACTACGCCGGCCCGGTGAAGCTTCTGGGTGCGGAAGCGGAGAGCTCCGGACCTTGTGCCCGCACTACGCGAAGCGCCCCAGGTGCAACCAGTGGACTTCGTACGGTGCCGCCCCTGGACATCGCACCACCGTCCGGTCCCGGCTCCCTGCCGGGGCCGGAGTCCGCGACGGCGCAGAGCCAGATGCCGGGCCATGGAGCTGGTGGGCAGGAACAGCCAGCCGGGACCCCGAACGGATCTGCCGGTCCTGCTCGACCGGCAGGTGCTCCTCCGCCCGGACCAGGCGCCAGCAGCCGCCTCGGCGTCCGCGGAGCCGATTCCGACCAGATCGCCGGCCGCCTTGGGGTGGCTGTCCCCGTCCGGGTCGGTGGAGGTGGGAGGTGGATGACAAGCACCACGGCGGGGGTGACCCTAGTTGCGTTGTACTCGGTGTTCCCGGGTGTATCTGTGTGTTGAGGGTCGTGTGACGGGGCTGGTTCGGTGGCGGCCCGGCTGGCGGACCGCGGCCTCAGCGGCTGGACAGGGCGTGGTCGAGGAGGGGGAGCAGGCGGTCCCAGTGGTGCCTGAGCCCGGCGGCGCTGAAAGCGTCGGTGTCGGACATGGTGAAGCCGTGGACGGTGTGGGGATAGATCTCGGAGGTGTAGCGGACACCTGCGGCGTCCAGGGCCTGGTTGAGCTCCCCGAGGGCCTCGGGCGTCAGGTCGCCTTCGGCATGGCCGAGATGGACCTGGGCGGTGACCCTCAAGAAGAGGTCGGGCCCGTCGGCGCCCACGGGGCCGTGGAACGAGGCGGCGGCGGCTACCCGGCCGGGATGGGCAGCGGCGGTGCGCATCGCCAGGAGCCCGCCGATGCAGTAGCCGGTCACCGCGACCGGGCCGGCGCCGACCTCGGGCTGGGCGGTGAGGAAGTCGAGGTAGGCGTCGGCGTCGCTGCGGACACGTTCGGCTGTGTGCGCCTGGATCAAGGGCATCAGCTGGGCCATGATCTGAGGGCGGTCCTGCTCTCCGATGTGTTGGGGAAGCTCGATTACCGGTGTCGGGCCGTGCCGGTAGAAGTGGTTGGGGACGAGCACGTAGTACCCGTGCCCGGCCAGCTCGCGGGCCAACTCCCGTATCACGGGCCGAATGCCGAAACCGTCCGCGTACATCAGCACCCCTGGGTAATGCGTGCCGTGGTCGGGGAAGGCGGCGAAGGCGTCGGCCTGGCCGTCCGCGGTGGGAATCTGCAGGGTCTTGGTGGGCATGGATGCTCCTGTCGTGGTTGATGTGGCGAACCCTTGATCAAACACGACGGAGGCGGAGCTCGCGCAGCAGCGCAAGTTCCTCGATCGGCCAGCGGGACCAGACCATCCCGCACGGTGCTCAGAGGCGCACCGGGTCACCAATCCGTGTGTGGCGCGATGCCGTCCCGGTAGTCATGCCCACAACGTAGACCACGGAACAGGACGAAGCCAGCATCATCAGCCCCAGCGCACCTCAAGCACTACGGCTCGCCACACACAGAACCTGACAGGGAATCTGCGGAGTCCGTGGCCCTCCGCCAAAGCCGGCAACCGCGCTGCCGACACCCACGCGCTGCGCCACCCGGGCACTCTGCGGTTGTACGGGGGTCGCCTGATACGTGGTCGTGCGTCGGTCAGGCGGGATAAGTGTGGGGCTTGTTCGTTGTGTGACTGGCGGCTCCGCGGCCGCGATGAAGGGCCACCGTGTGCGCTACACCCTCGCCAAGAAACCCGTGAACGAGCTCGTCGAGACCGCCGATGAGAAGAACAGCGTGGCGATTGCCTTGAACGTATCGTTGGGCGGGTGGACGAAGACCTTCACAGACTCCCGGATCTGCGCGGCCATCGTCGACAGGCTCATCTTCGGCGCAACATCATCCAGCCCGGAACCGAGTCCTGCGACCTCGCCTCGACCAGAGGCCAAGCTGAGCGAGCAGTCGGCTGAGTGGCTTGGCAATTGTGTCCTGAGGCGCTGACGGGGCTCCAGCTTCGATCTTCCGCAGCAGTTCCCCATCATCGTGATAGAGCTCAAGTTTGAACCGCAGGCCGAACCGGGTCAGCAGCGCTGCGAGATGCTCGAACCGCTGAGGATCGACAACCCCGTTCAGGAGGGTGTCCCCGTCGGTCGGGTCGACCTCGATGCGGCACCAGCTGGTCTCGACCTCATATGACTCCCACGAAGCCGATCGGGCGCTCCAACCAGCACCGACGAACTTCCCGGCCACCAGCGAGGCACTTGGAGCCCCTGCCAGGCTGCCACACACGTTGTTGTTGATCTCAAACCAAACGGGATCGAGCGGCTGTCCCTCATCGGATATGTCCACAGCTGGATTATGAAGCAGACCCCGCGCCCTCCGATCGCGCACACCATCGACATCTGACCAGGCGTCACAGGCGACGCTGCGCCAGACAGTGGAAGCGACTCACCCAGGCCAGACAGATCGCATCGCGTAGATCATCCGGAGCGGTATGACCGCCGGCGCCAAGCGCCCCCTGCGGTCGTCGGCGCCGTCACCGGCACCCTCACCCGCCCGCAGCTCCTCGTCCTCGGCCGCCACGACCAGACAGGCCGGCTCCGCGCGGTCGGCCGACCCGTACGGCTGCGCCCGGAGGCGGCCCGCCCGGTCAGCAAGCACCTGGCGGCCGCCGACCCCGGACACCCCTGAGAGGGTGTCACGTTCACCGCGATCTGGGGGGCCGTCCGCAGCTCGAGAAAGGGGACGGTCAGAGGTGGGCGCTAGCGTGTGCGGTTATGGCTGACATCTTGGAGCTCATGCTCACGCTGGATCTACGCGACGAGTTGTCCGAGGACGAGCTCGCCGAGCTCCGATGGCACCTCGGGCTGGGCCCCAAGCCGGAGATCCTCCGTATCGTGACGGAGTTTCCGTTCGTGGACGAGGATGATGACGGGGTACTCGTCGTCGAGGACCACCCTCAGCCTCTTCTGGGTCAGCATGGCGAGGCGTTCGAGGTGGATGGCGCGCTCGTCTCGGTTCTCCTTCGCCGAGAGCGCACCTCGTTCGGAGCGTGGGCTCTGACCAGCCGGCAGGAGATTCACCCCGACCAGTTCGCCCTCACAGGTAGGCTGCTCGGCTGGCTTGCGGCCAAGGCCGACGACCGTCGCCGGCGCTTCGACGGCAGCGTGGACCTGGGGTGGACCCGGTTCTACGAATCACGCCAGGTAGAGCCGCTGGTTGTGCGTGAGGGAGTCGTCATCTGGCCGTCGTAGTCAGCAACCTTGGTCGGTTGCCCGAGGGATCCAACCTGCTGGTGCTCGTGTGTGATCTCCAGCCGCGTGGCTCCCCGTTCCGCCGGTGTTCTTGAGGATGCGGCTGGTGGTCTTGTCGTGGTAGCCGAGGACGCCCGCCACAACGGGGGCGGGAAGTTCGAGGAGTTGTCGTCGGATGGCGGCGCCGCGGGCGGCGGCGGGGGCTCTCCCGGCGCAACGCACTGTCGAAGTTGTGCGACGTGCTGCCGTGCATTGACGGGGCCGGTCCGCTCGCTCGTGGACGTGGCCCTTGCGCCCGAACGCCGGCGAGCTGCCCCGTCGTGCAGGACCGCACACCCTGCGCGGGGGTGGTCATGGCGCGCCCGGGCCGACGTGGGTTCATCGGGGCTCGCACGGTGAGCCACTGCACCGTTCCTCGGGCACACCCCGCGGCGCCGGTGTCGCCGGTGCCGGCTCCGACGGCGGATGCCACGGGGACCAACTCCTGTCATCGGCACCATCGTTCTCCCCGCAGTGGCCGGCCACCGCGCGGGGTGCGGCGCTTCTGGCCGGTGCGGGAGGGTTGACGCCGGAGGTGCGGCGCGGTGCCATGAGCCGGTAGGAGGGGGTGTGCGGTGGCCGACGAAGACGGCGGTGCCGGGGGTCGGGGTGGCGAGGGGGCGGTGGGCGCCCGGATCGCCCGCATAGCCCTCATCGTCCAGGGCCCGAGGACCACTTCTGGGTGGCGGTGCTCGTGCTGATCGTGGTGGTCCTCTTCCTGGTCGGTTTCCTGTCCAACGTGGACATGGACACCGGGACCCCGACCCAGGACTGGAACACCGTCTGGCGCTGACGGCCTGGCCTGACCAGGGCACTGTCCGCCCGCCCCCCGAGCCCGCAGGCGGTCCAGGTGACGGGAGGTCATCGAACAGCCGGAGGACTACAGCCGTAGCGATGGAGTACAGGTCCGGGCTCACACGGTGCTGGTGACCGTCACCACGACGGTCAGAGGTTCAGTGGTGCTGTGGCGGGCGAGATGGGCCGTGACCGCCGCTCTTACGTGATCACGTACTTGCCGGGCCACGTCGACGATGCGGCGGTCGGAGTGCAGGACGCAGCGCACTTCCACGAGCCAGCCCCCTGCCTCGGTGGCTTCACAGCGAATACCGCCCGTCTCGCGGGAGGCAGCGATTCCGGTAGTCGACTCGTGCCTGGAACGGGAGGCGGCGAAGGTAAGGCGGTCGGCGAGGGCGGGCTGCAGCGCTGCCACTCCGGGTACGGCGAGGGCTGCATGGGCTGCTGCCAGTCGGATGTCCTGGCGGGGAGCGGTGCTCATGTTTCGTTTCTCACGGGTTGCCTTCCACCGGTCGGGTGGGGGATTCCAGTACGGCGTTGATGGTCAAGTCAACGGTCGCGACGGCGAGACCGAGGAGGTGGTCAGCCGCACCCAGCACGGCTTGGCGGACCTCTTCGGCCAGTTCCGGCAAAGGATCGTCGAGGGCGGCGGCGATTGTCATGGAGACGGTGTGCAAGGTGTCGCCCTCTTGCAGGGGCGTGAAACGGCAGCTGGCGGCCCGGGCTCCGGGGATGCTGTCGGCTGCCCGGCGCAGCACCTTTGCCGCAGTCCTTTCGGCGATGCGCAGATTTCGGTCGGGGTCGTCGAGCAGCAGCATGGGGCCCAGCCGTGTCTCGGCCCGCACGGCGTTGATGATCCGATCGCCGAGGGTGCGGACGTCGGGGCGTTCCTCGGCGCGCAGAGCGCGAGTGGCCCGGTCCAGGGCTGTCAGCGCTTCGACGGCCTCTCGGCAGAAGGTGCAGCCGGTGGTGTGCGGGTCGGCTGCTGCGGCGGCGGGATCGCGGGCCTGTTCCCAGGCACGGGCAAGCGGGCGTCCGCAGGGAAGGCGTTCACTACCGAAGGCCGGGTCGGCATCTGTGTCCGGGCGTGCCTTCGACCCCGCGCGGTCCAGGGGTCCGGGGGCGTTGCCAGAGGTGGGGTGCGGGTCGTCTAGCGCCATGGGCGCATCGCCTCCATCAAGGCGCGTCGTGCGCGAAAGAGCCTGCCGCGCACTGTCTGTTCACTGCTCCCCACCACGTGGGCGATCTCCGCATAGGACAGACCGTGCAGTTCCCGCAGGACCCAGCACACCCGCAGCTCCGGGCCGAGTTCCAAGAGGGCGCGTGACAGGGCGGCTGCGGCGGCCTCCGACTCGGCGACTCGTGGCGGCGAGCTGCCGGGGTCGGCGGCAGCGGGCTCGGGAAGTGTGTCCAGGGACAACGGGCGTCGCACACGTTTCATGTTGAGACAGCGGTTAGTGACGATACGGTACATCCAGGTGCCGAAAGAGGCATGCTGGTGGAATTCGGGCAGCTGTCGCCACGCGCTGATGAAGGCGTCTTGCACGGCGTCCTCGGCGTCCGTCGGGCTGCCGAGCAGGCGCTGCGCGAGGGCCAGCAGTCGGCCGCCGTGCCGACGGACCAGAACCGCGAAGGCGTCCTCGTCTCCTTCCCCGGCACGTACGGTCAGCAGGCCGTCAGGAAGGTCGGCATGGAGATCCTGCCCTGTCGAAGACCCTCGACCTGCCGTGATTCCGGCTTCCGGCTGTGGGGTGGGCCGCAAGGGGAGAGCGGGCCCGCGCGGGGGTGGCGGGGGTGGGGGCCGGGACGGGTGGTGCATCGCCCTCTCCTTCGTGAAGGGCTTTTGCGATCTCCTGCCGATTTCTGATGATATGCGGCTTTCGGCGTGGATGCCGTGTGAGGAATGTGCGCGCAGCGTGTCCAACGTGATGGAGGGCACCACACCGGTGCCCGGACGGGAAACCTGGGGAGGTTCCTCATGTCGGACACCATCAACCCCGCCGCCGGTGGGGGAGAGCCCGGGTCGGGTCTTACGGCCAAGGCCCCGACCGGTCAGGTCGGCGCCGGCACGGCGCCCCAGTCTCGGGGCCGGACGACCATATCGGACAGTGTGGTCGAGAAGATCGTAGGAATGGCAACCCGCGAGATTCCAGGCATCCACAGTCTCGGCGCGGGTATGGCCCGCACCATCGGCGCCGTGAAGGACATGGTTCCCGGCGGACGCAGCAGCGTCAGCCGTGGCGTGAAGGTGGAAGTGGGTGAACGGCAGGCGGCCGTCGACCTGGACGTCGTCGTGGAGTACGGGGTGGCCATCGTGGACCTCGCCGGCGAAGTCCGCCTCAACGTCATCTCGGCCGTGGAACGCATGACCGGCCTGGAAGTCGTGGAGGTGAACATCACCGTCGATGACGTCCACCTGCCCGACGAGGAAGACGAGGACGAGGAAACCGCGGCGACGCGCGTGCAGTGACCCCCACGCGATCCGCGAACGAACGACCCGGTCGCGATCAGCGGGCGAGCGGTCCCGACACGGCAGAAGCACGTTATTGCGAAAGGGCAGGTGAGTGAGATGAGCGCAGCGGCAGTGGGCCTGCTGGCCGGCATAGCTCTGGGATTTGCCGCATTCTTCGGCGGGTTCTGGGCCTTCCTCCTGGTGCTGGTCCTGGGCGCGGTCGGTCTGGTGCTCGGCCTCGTGGCACAAGGTGACGTGCAGAGGTCCGACTTCCGTCCCCGGGGGCGACAATGACCTCGGATCCCGCCACCGGCCCGTCCGCAGGAGCGGCCGACGCCTCACTCGCGGGCGCAGTGCCCCCGGCGGAACGCGGCGCCACGGTCATCCCGGACAAGGTCGTGGCCCGCATTGCGGCCCGGGCCGCACGGGAAGCGCTGACCGAGGAAGCGGCGGCGTCCCCCGAGCGCGGCAGTCTGAGTACTCCGAGCGCCTCGGTCACCACCGGGAACGGCACGGCGCGCCTGAGGCTCTCCATGAATCTGCTCTATCCCACGGACCTCGTCACTGCCTCTCGCCGGGTGCAGCAATACGTCGGCGAGCGGGTCACCCGACTGACCGGAATGAAGGTCATCGAGGTCTCTGTGGTCATCGAGCAACTCGTCGCGTCCGGCAGTTCTCGACAAGGTCGTGTGCGGTGAGCGGCCGGGTGCCGCCGCCCTCATCGGAAGGAGAGCCGGCATGAAGGGTCATCTGGATCCGCCGGTCCGGACGGAGCAGCCGGGCACCGATGACGCCGCCGCCGGCGCGACCGGGCAACCGGCCAGACACCCTCCGGGTACCGAGCAGCCCGGTGGTGGCGTCGTCCGCGGGCGCCGACCGTGGTCCGCCCGCCGGATACCCGCCGCGCTGGTCGCCTTGGTCGTCGCAGGTGCCGCCGTACTCGTCCTGGTCGACGTCATCAGGGTCCGCGTCGGCCGGTCCGCCGCGGCGTGGCGCACGAGCCTCGCCCGCGAGCTGGCCACGCGTCCTCTGGACGACGTCTGGATTCGGATCGGTGCCGTCGTCGTCGCCCTCCTCGGTCTCTGGCTGATCGTGCTGGCTCTCACCCCGGGCCTGCGCCGCCGGCTGCCGCTCAACAGTTCCGACGCCGACGTCCGCGCCGTGCTGGACCGCGGCGCCGCAACTGTCTTCCTACGCGATGCAGCCCTGCGCGTCCCCGGGGTAAGCCGCGCAACGATCCACCTCGGTAGACGCCGCCTCGCAGCCCGAGCGGAGGTACGGTTCCGCGACCCGAGCGAGGTCAGGGCAGATGTGTCGACCGCCCTGCGGGAGCAACTCGACCGGCTGGGGCTGGCCAACCCTCCCACCCGGATCTCCGTCCGGGCACGTCACTTCCGAAAGTGACGCGTCCGAGACGCTCACCGACGACACAGCACAGGACGGCTCCCATGAAGAGGCAATCGGCAGTCAACCGGATCCTTGTGGGCCTGACCGGCCTGGTCCTGCTCGGTGCGGGGCTCCTCATCCTCGCGGGCGGTTTCAACGTCTACGAGCGCCGGCACGTCACGCCCCCCAACGGCTGGCCGCTGGCCACTCCTGGCGCCGTCGTACTGAGCTACCGCACCCGTACCCGCTGGACGGACCAGGACTGGTGGTGGCCCGTGGTGATCGCCGCCTTGGTCATCATCATCCTGCTGGCCCTGTGGTGGCTGCTGGCCCAACTACGCCGGCCCCACCCGGGCCACCTGCGCCTCGGGCAACCGGCGACGCCGGAGGGCGGCGTGGAGCTGAGAGAGCGCGCCCTCAGCGACGCCCTGGCCGCCGACGCACGCAGCCAAGCCGGCATCGGCCAAGCCACGGCGCGCACGCTCGGCACGACGCGCCACCCGGAAGCCCACCTCGACGTCACCCTCACTCCGGACAGCAGCCCCGCCGAGGTCCTCCAGGCGCTGTGCGACGGCCCACTGACCCGAGCCCGTCAGTCCACCGGCCACAGTCATCTCCCTCTCCAGGCGAACTTCCGTGCCACCCGGCACAAGCCGCATCGCACGGAATAGGCGGAGACAGCCCATGGACCGGGTGATGACGGGGCGAAGCCGTTACCCGGTGCGCGCAGGGGGCACCTATAGGTGCCGTGGCCGGTCCGCGTCAGCGGGCATGGCTGACAGCCTTGCAGACGAGGACGAAGGAGTAGGGCAGATGACCGTGCCCCGGCCGGCAGACGCGTAACGACTCCCCCCGGACGGTCAGCCTGTAGTGCATGGTCCTCACCGATCGGCCAACGAACCAAGTGGCTGCCTGCACCACGTGCGGCCCGTCCGGCAAAGTCAGGTGTGGACCAGGCTGTTGCGACCGTCGTGGCTGTCGGGGCGCTCGTCATCGAACCAGTGGCCTTCCGCCGCCAGGTAGCGGAAGGAGTGGACACTGTTGACCGGCAGTGTGACAGTGACCGCGCGCATGCCGTCGTCACGGGGAAAGAGGGTGTCGAAGCAAGGCTGCCAGTTGTTGAAGTCACCGACGACGCTGACCGGGCCGGGTGGGGTGGCGGCCGGCAGGACGAACGTAACCTCGGTGCGGTCCTTGAACTTCTTGAGTTCGAGCATGGGGACTCCTTCACGAGGGATGTTTGTCTTACCATCCGTCAGCGGTGCCTGAATATGACGGAGGCGGCCACGGTCGCGTGCAGGCTTCACCCGCTCGGTGGGCCGACTACGCCGACCTGACAGACGTCCTGGTCGAACCGCCGTGCCGCTGCCCGGACAACCCGCCCGCACCTGCGCACCGGCGTCGGCACCGGTGCGCACCAGTGCATGATCATGCTGCTCTCCGGGGCCCCGTCGCCCCATCCGCCGCCTCGACCAGCTGGGCGGGGGACGGCATGACCAGGATCGACGAGAGCCTGAGCGCTGCCCTGCGTAACGCGAGTAATCGTGCCAACGCCTCGCAGAAGGTTGCCACGGGCCTGGCACCCACGCCCACGCCTGAGGGGCTGCCCGCCTTCCCCCCCCGCGGCGAAGCGAGCCAGGTCGAAGGCTTCCATTCAAGGCGGGGGAGGGCTGCGCGCACGTGGGAAGGACGCCAAGGGTCGGATTGATGAGCACGACCGGCAGCGCGACACGGTCGGGAATACGACACGATCATCGAGACCGGCACCGACTCCTACCGCCTGGCTACCACTCGCGGACGACCCGAACGGGGTCAGGCAGGCTGACGAGACGCGGCCGTTGAGGCCGTCGCCTGCTGCCGATTGAGCTTCTCCAAGACGCGGTCGCGGAGAAGCTCGTATTCCTCACGGAGCCTGCGCCACTCCGTCACGGGCGGGCGGGGGATCACGATGCCTCCGGTGACGATCTCCTCCGGTCCGAACTGCTCGCGGGTGAGGTCGATCTCGACGCCCATGCCCAGGCGGTTCCACCAGTGGTAGTCCACACGCTCCCCGTCGACGTGGACCTCTCCCCGGATCAACTCGCCTCCCAGCAGGTCATTGAGCACCATGGCGGTCACCCCGCACTGGTCCCGCGCCGGATTGTCCTCGGTCCAGCGCGATCGGAACTCAGGAGTGCACGTCTCGGCACTCCAGCTGTTGCGAATGGCTCGTTCGACGTCGGTGAGAAGCAACGGTGTCATGCCGGCGATCCTGCCAGCAGGCACTGACAACGGTCGTACGCCGGCAGACACGGCAACCGGCTGCTGCCATCAGCAGGTCGCAGCCAGCTCGGCCCACATCTGGCGCTTGAGCATCTTGATCCGGTTCGGTGAGCGAAGTGGTGAGTCACCAGTGCGTAGGGGCCTGTTCGCCGACTCACCCGGCGGGCGCGGTATCGGCGCCGGGGGAGTCGCAGATCGCCGCAGGCGGGGTCAGAGGACCTCGGTGTCGTAGAAGCAGAGGTGGTCTTTGATCGCGGCGACGTCTGGCTTGGGGTCCGCGTACGCCCAGACGAGGTCGGTGGCCCCGGGGACGGACCAGTAGCCAGCCTCCCCCTTGAACGGGCAGTGGGTGGTGGTGTCGGAGGGGGTCAGCAGGTCGGTGCGTACGTCCTCGGGCGGCAGGTAGTACCGCGGGGGGCAACCCGTCTCGCGCAGCACCAAGGGGCGCCGACTTTCGGCCAGCACCTGTCCGTCCTTCACGACGCGAACGTGCTCGGTGCCCTGTTCGATGGTGATGTCGTGTCCACGTGTCATACGCTCCTCAGCGCACCCGGCCGGGGAATTCTTCCCGCGACCCCTGCCGGGCGTCGCGGAACATCAGTCCAGAGGTAGACCAGGAGGTCGCGCAGGAGCTTGGCGGCCGGCGCTGCACGTCAGGCAGGGCGGGGCTTCGCAGCAGGCGAGACGGCCCACGTGCTGCCACGCTGCTGCGAAGCCGGTCGTTCGACGCTGACCCCCGGGTAGCGCCGTAGAGGCAAGGCGGATTCCCCAGCTGTCGGCAGGGGAACCCGGGCCATTTCTTGGGCGGCCCCAAAGTCCCGCGAACGAGCATGCGGAGGGCTGCGCCCTGCGTGTAGCGCCTACCTCAGGCAGCCGCGGGCCGCGTTCTGAGAGATCAGCCAGGTCAGCGGGATCGTTCCGTCGACAGCGGGTTTCGGGCGTCCGCCCGGCGAGACGGACCCGCGAAAGGGTGAGGTGTGAGCTCAGGGCCGCTCTTGAGCCCTGAGCCGGACCACCGCACGTCCCTCCGTCCGGTGCCCATGGTCATGGCCACCGGCATCCGCCCGGAGTCCGTGGAAGCCTTCGCACCGGACTCCGCGGACGGCGCCCCGCCGCTCTCCTGCTTGCCATTGCCATTGCCATTCCGGCCGGGACAGTGAGCCGGTGGCCAGGTCACGTGCGCTGCCGGGAGTGAATTTGATGAGTCCCTGCCAAAATCATTGAAACGCCATATGACATGTGCCATTTTACAGCGCAGCCCGTCGTCGACGGGACCTCAACTCCCATCCCCAGGAGTGGACTTTGCGCGCCATGGCCGTCGCCACCGCCCTGCTCATAGCCGCCATCGCAGCCTCCCCCGCCCAGGCCTCCCAGACCTCCGAGGCCGATCCCAAGCCGGACCACGTATTCGCTGACCCGGGCCAGCGCCCGGCACACGGCAATGCCAATGGCGCTCCCGGCGAGACCGGGACCACCGACGGCAGACTGGAGTCGCGCATCCTGCCGATCGTCCACACCTGCAGCCCGACGCTGCGGATCCGCGCCCAGGAGATGACCGCCGCCCAGCTGGCGGCGACCTGCACGAGCCTGGCCAACCAGGACGCCTACTTCCATGGCGTGGTCAAGGACTCCGGGCCGGTCGCGAACGACTACAACACGACCCTGGAAGTCGACGTCTTCAACTCCAGCGCCGACTACAAGGCCTACGCGAGGAAGATCTACGGCATCGACACCAACAACGGCGGCATGTACCTGGAGGGAGACCCCGCCAAGACGGGCAACCAGCCGCGGTTCATATGCTACGAACGCACCGATGTGAGCCCTGGCTGGCAGATCTGGAACCTCAACCACGAGTACACCCACTACCTCGACGGCCGCTTCGACCTGTACGGCGACTTCAGCGCCAGCCAGACCACCCCCACCGTGTGGTGGGGCGAGGGCTTCGCGGAGTACATCTCCTACTCCTACCGCGGCGTCACCTACGCCGGCGCAGTCGCCGAGGCGGGCAAGCACACGTACTCCCTGCGGACGCTGTTCGACACCACCTACGCCAACAGCGACGTCAGCCGCACCTACAACTGGGGCTACCTCGCCGCCCGCTACATGATCGAGAAGCACCCGGCCGATGTCAGCACCGTCCTCGGCTACTACCGCGCAGGAGACTGGACCGTCGCCCGTTCCTTCCTCACCTCGCTGGACTACGAGAGCGACTGGAACGCCTGGCTGACAGCCGTGGCAGCGGGCGCCTGACCCGTACGCCCGTTACGGCCTGACTTCCCCGAACAAGCAGCAACCGCCCCTGAAAGGACGAAGGTCCCGTTCGATCTTCCGATCGGACGGGACCTCGTCACCCTTCGCGAGCTCATACGCCAACTCGACGGGCATGCGACGGAATCTCCGCCGTGAGGGTACCGCCCGGTGGCCGCCACCCTGGAGCAGGCCCGCTGTGTGGAGGTTCAGCACCCGTCTTCGAGCCGGACGGCGACCGTCTCCAGAGCTCCGTCAGAGCCGTGATCTCCAGCTTGACGTCAGCAGGTGAGGGTGACCTCGTGCACGACCGGCCGGGGCGACCAGGGGAAGGAGGCCACGCCGAACGTGCCGCGGACCGTCGTGCCACAGGGGACGGTGGTCGCCGGGCCACGCACGTCGAGCGTCGTGGTGGTGAAGACGACCGGCTTGTCCTGCGTGAGGGGCGGGACGCCGGCGCCCACGACCTCGGCGGACAGCGTGGTGGACAGCTCCTTCGGGGCCGGCGCCGGGCTGCCGGGAGAGGGCGGCCCGGCGAGGCTGACCCTGCCGTAGAACTGCACCGTGTTACCGGTGACCTCCGCGCACAGCCGGGTGAGCAGGCCTGCCTGGAGACCCGAGTTCCCGCAGGTGGTCACGGTCTGGTCGGCGGCGGCCTCAGGGGCTGCGGCAGCCGGGCCGGCGGCCAGAACGGTCAGGCCGGCAACGCTGACTGCGAGAAGGGCTAAGCGGTTCATGGGGAGGTGCTCTCCTTGTGTCTTCGTCGGTGCGTGACGGGTTATCAACGCATCTTGTGTGATGTGATATTTCACATCACACAAGAATGCAAGATGACGACGCCCTGAACTCCTTCCGTCCGGGGGTGAAACTCTCCGGCGCAGCAATCAGCCCGGCGTTCCGAGGCCGAGCTGCGCCGGCTCCGCCCGGCGCAGCTCCGTGTCCGCGGCGCCGGCCGAGTCGGTGAGAGGAAGTGGGGCGGCTGACTCCCGGCCCTGGGAACACTGCCGGGGGCGGAGTCACTGCTGCCGCCCTGGCCGACGAGGCCTGGCCGCGGCGGGGGCGAAACGCCGTCGCCGTCCCGAGGCGCCGCGACCCGTCGCGGGCGTCCTCCAAAGGGTGTTGCGATAGTGCTGTCAGTGCACGAGCAGGTCGATCACGCCTGTCAGGTCCTCCTCGCCGCTGCCCTGGGCCAGGCGGCGCCGCATCAACTCGAAGTAAGGGCTCAGTAGTTCCGGGCTGACACCCTGCTGCTCGGCAGTGCTCAGGAAGGTCGGCGTGCCGGCTACCTGCATGGCGAGGTTGGAGACGACGCCCTTGGTGTAGTCGCCGCTGCGCAGCTGGTCAGCGGTCTGGTGAACCGTCGGGGCCATCGCGACGAGCCAGTCGGCGAGCAGCGGGGCGAGGGCCGCGGGGTCGATGTCCTCCTTGCGGATCAGGGCGAAGGCGTGCGCGACCCCGGCGAACATCCCGTACATGGCGCTGAGCAGGGCCAGATCGTGCAGGGCCGCGAAGCCCGCGTCCTCGCCGACGTAGGTGGTGCCCGCCGGGATGGCCAGGGGCTCCTGGTGCTGCTCGAACAGCTCCCGCGAGCCGCTGTAGAAGACGTAGCCTCCGGCTTCCGGGACGCCGATCATCGGAGGGACGGCCATGATCCCGCCGTCCAAGTAGCGGGCGCCGCGCTCGAAGGCCCACTCGGCGCGGGCGCGGGCCTGGGCAGGGGTGCTGGTGGTCAGGTTGACCAGGTCCCTGTCGGATAGGTCGGTGCCGGTCAGTACCTCGTCGACCGAGGTGTCGTCCAAAAGGCAGACGACGACCAGGGTGTTCGCCGCGACCGCCTCAGCGGCGCTGTCCGCGACCCGTGCCCCCTCGGCGGCGAGTGCCGCGGCACGGGCCGGGGTGCGGTTCCAGACGGTGAGCGGGTGGCCGGCGGCAAGCCAGGTACGGGCCAGCGCGGTGCCCATCGCGCCAAGGCCCAACAACGTGACGGGAGTCTTCTCAACGGTGTTCTGTGACATGCCGATTAGACTGGTCACAGGCCCGGCGGTGATCAAGTACGCACTTGGCAGTAGGTGGTTACCCCGGGGAAAGCGGGCACGTCAGAGGGGTAGGGCATGACGACGCTGAACCGGCCGGGTGCACCAGACGGGCACGTCTGCGGGATCGACACCGCGATGGAGGTGATCGGCGGCAAGTGGAAGGTGCTGATCCTCTGGGCGCTCCACGAGCACCCCTACCGCCGCTTCGGCGAGCTGCGTCGACTGCTTCCCGGCATCACCGAGAAGGTGCTGGCCTCCCACTTGCGTGAGCTGGAAGCGGACGGCGTCGTGCACCGCGTCTCTTACGACGAGGTGCCGCCCCGCGTCGAGTACTCGCTGACCGAGGACGGCATGCGCCTCAACGACGCGCTCCAGCCGCTGGCCGCCTGGGGGCGCGAGCGGCCGACCACTCGAGGGCTGGAGGAGGAGGCGGGCTAGTGCCTATGGTGAACGTGCTGGTCACAGCGACTCGTTGATGGCTGCGACCAGCACGGTGGTCTCGTAGCGGACGCCGAGTTCGTCGTATCGAGTGCCCCCGCCCGGTGGCGTTTCGGCCGATTGATGCCGCACTCCACGGCATGGCGCTCTTGGTAGTGGAGGTCCCGCATGCGATGTAGGGCTACTCGCGGGCGAACTTCCCGCACTGGACGCGACAGGTATGGAAGTTGCGGACTGGCGCACGGACGATGGCGCTCCGGTTCGGCAGTGGGACTGCACCAACCAGCAGAACCCCCCAAAGGGAACTGCTGAGGTTGAACTCGTGAGGTCGCTGAGTTGCTCAGGTGGGTCTGATGGTCAGGCCGGTCTCGGCGAGGCAGCCAGACTCCGTGATCGGTGTGGCAACGGCTTCTACGGCACATCCAGTACCGCAGCGACCCCTGGCGGTATGCGGAGAAATCAAGGGGAGCGGACGGCTGCGCGCTGCTACGGTCGGGCGCCATGAGCTGGCTTCCCGATGACTTCGTCCACCCCGTCCTGATACCGCTGCCGGGCGGTGGTCAACACCTGCGGCCGATCCGGGAGGTGGACACCCCGCTCGACTATCCGGCTGTGATGGGTTCGCGCGAGCGGCTGTGGACCATCTTCGGCCCGGCCTGGGGCTGGCCCGCGGCCACCATGACCTACGAGGCCGACCAGGCCGACCTGTTGCGGCACGAGAAGGAGATCGCCGCGCACCAGTCCTTCAACTACGCGCTGTTCGACGCAGCGGAGACAGCTCTGCTCGGCTGTGTCTACATCGACCCACCGGAGAAGGCCGGCGCGGACGGCGAGATCTCCTGGTGGGTGGTGGACGAGCTGGTGGGCAGCGAGGTCGAGCAGGCCCTCGACGCGCTGGTGCCGCAGTGGATCGCCGCCGACTGGCCGTTCGAGCAGCCGCGCTTCCTCGGCCGCGAGATCTCCTGGTCGGACTGGCTCGCCCTGCCGCAGCATCCCGACGCGTAAGTGGTTGCTGCCCGTATCGATCTCGAAGGCTGTCGATCGAACGGGAGTCTCGCTCGGGTGACTCCAGCGCGCCTCCTGGCCCGGCCACGATCCCGTGGCCGGCACTGAACCCGAGGAGCGATGGGGGGGCGAACTGCGCCTGGCTATGGGACGGTTCGGGGTTCCATGTCACCGGCTGCTTGGAGAAGGGTGAGAAATGACGGACGAGTTGGAGGGTGTCTGGCTGACGGAGCGCCAGGTGAGCATTTTGTGGCCGGGCGTCGCTGCTCGCTCGGTGTATGTGAATGCGTTGGCCCATGGGGTGCGGGTCCGTTCGGAGAGCTGGATGACCACTACGGGGTCCGCCGGCAAGAGGTGGTATCACGCCGAGGACGTGCGCCGAGTGGCCACGCAGGTAGCAGCCCAGCCACCCCTCAAGGGACCGTCCTCGATACCGTGCTGTCTGCTGTTGATCGTTCTGGCGGCGGGACCGGTCGTGTGGCTGGTGATGGCCATCCGAAGTGGGCAGTAGAGATCAATTGAGTGTGGCTGCGCGGCTGGTCAGCCGCGAGATGCCGGGTGTCAGCTGCATCGTCTCTGGCTCGTTGGGCAGGGCGCCGCCGAGTCTCCAGGAGAGGCCGGTCAGATGCCTGCACGCGTGGGTACGGCTTACGCACGTCCGTAGCCGAGCACCTGGTGAGGACTGGTCGGAACGTGCACCGAGGCGGTAGCCGCCGCCCCGGACGCGGACCTGCCTGGCCGTACGGTCGACCCGCGCCCTCAGCGCCCCGGGCACCGCCTTGGGCGCGGGGTCACCGGCCGCGCATCGTCCGCCCCTGGCGCCGCGGCAGCGGCGTCGGCTCGTTCTCCCGTCCGGCACCACCCGGTCAGGAGCCGTCCTTCATCGGCGGGGCCTGCTCGTGGCGGAGGTAGCGTTCGACCGAGCGGGCCAGCACCTCGTTCCCGCCGGCGGTGACCGCGCCGTCCCACCAGGCGCCGTAGATCCGGTCGAAGCGGTAGCCGGCGAGCAGTTCGCCGGCGGCGCGGACGGCGTCGGGGCGCTCGGGGACGTGGTTGGCGTAGCTGTACATGATGCTCACCCACCGGGGGTCGGGTCCGACGTTCACTATGTCGCCGGTGAAGAGCGCGCCCCGGCCCACGTTCCAGTGCATGACCGCGCTGCCCGGGAAGTGGACGCCCGGGTTGATCAGCGTCAGTTCGTCGGTCAGCCGGTGGGTCCGCCCGCTCCAGAAGCGCAGGGCGGGGTCGGGGCGGCCGACCCACTGCCGGTCGGCCTCGTGGAGGTAAACGGGCGCGTCGAAGGCATGCGCCCAGTCGGCCATGGTGGAGTAGAAGTGCGGGTGGCTGATGGCGATCGCGGTGATGCCGCCGAGCTCCCGCACCTCGCGGATCACCGCGTCGTCGAGGTAGGGCACGCAGTCCCACAGCACGTTGCCGGCAGCCGTACGCAGCAGCAGCGCGCGCTGCCCGATGGCGAACTCGGGCGTGCTCCCGATGCCGAGGACGCCGGGGCCCTGTTCCTCGAAGCGGCCCTGGTGGCCGTCGGCGCGCAGCTCGGCCACGCTGGTCCACTGCTGGCCGCCGCGTCCGACGTACTGGCGCTCGTCCAGGCAGACCGGGCAGTCGGGGCGAGGGGCGGCGTACTGGGTGCCGCAGGTGAGGCAGACGGGCAGCGTCGCGCCGGTCAGGTCAGCCACGGTCGCCTCCGGCAAGCTCGGTGAGGACGTACGGGCGGCTGGGCCGCCAGCCGAGTTCGGCGACGGCGCGCTGCCCGGACACCACCTGGTTCAGGCCGAGGGCCTCGGCGAACGGGCCGCCCAGGACCTCGGCGGCCTGCTCCTGCGGCCAGGGCTCGGCCCGGCCGGTGCCCCCCGCGGCGAGGTCGGCGGCCGCGGCGAGCGCTGCCACCGGCACCGCTTCGTGCGCCACGCCGTGCAGCACGCTGCCCCCGTCGGCCTTCGTCACCGTCAGCACGAAGAGTTCGGCGAGGTCGTCCACGTGCACCATCGGCCAATGGGTCGCCGCCGAGCCGACGTACCGGCCGGTGCCGTGCTCGCGCGCCCAGTCGGTCATCAGGCCGGGGATGCCACCGCCGCGGCCGTACACGATGCCGGGCCGCACGACGACGGCGCGCACGTCGTCCCGGCCGGCGGCCAGCACGCGCTGCTCGATCCGCGGGCGGTAGCCGACGATGGCGATGGCGTCGGTTGGCGCGTCCTCGTCGAGGGCCGCGTCGCCGGTGGCGCCGAGCACCCATACACCGCTGGTGTACACGAAGGCCCGTCCGGTGCCGCGAAGCCGCTCGGTCAGCGCGTCCACGGCCGCCGTGTCCACCGCCTCGTCGCCGGTCGGCGTCGCGAGGTTGACCACGGCGTCGATGTCGTCGGTGACCGCCGTCCGCAGCGAGGCCGGGTCGGCCAGGTCGCCGATGACCCCCGTCGCCCCGGCGGGCAGCCGGCCTGCGTCCTTCACGAGACGGACCACCTGGTGGCCCTCCGCCTCGAACCGCCTCACCACGGCCGATCCGATGTAGCCGGTCGAACCCAGCACGAGTGTCTTCATATCTGATCTCCTACTCTTGTAGATGAGTTGAGGCGGGATTCCCCCAACTCACGGACGTCCACGCAATCCGGGCGACGGGGCGTTGCCCGAGGTCTTGCCGTAGCCGAGGGACTCGGCGATCCGGCCGTCCCGCACCAGCACGAGGCTCACGCCGCGGACGGAGTCGGCCGGTCCGTCACCGAAGCGGTACCGCCAGCGGACCGTGGCCCGTTCCCCGGTGACGACGACGGCCTCCGGCTCGAACCGGCCCGCGCGGTCCTCGGCGAGGGCCCGGCAGAACTCCAGGCATTCGGCGCGCCCTTCGTAGCGGGACCCGTCGGGAGCCGGGCTCCTCGCCTCCATCACGCAGTCGTCGGCGATCAGCTCGGCGAGTGACGAGGTGTCACGGTCGAGGAAGGCCCGGCTGAAGTGGCGGACCACCTCGGCCGTAGTGAGGAACGACATGCCGCACCCCCTCAGCAGCCCCGCGACAGGCTGATCAGACCGATCAGGGCGGTCCCTCGGTCGAGCCGGGCGATCACCACCGGGAGCAGTGGCGCCGCGACGGAGGTGACCAGACCGGTGTGCTCCGATCGGTAGGGGTCGGTCCTCCTCGAAGGCGTCGTGATCGGCGGCCGTGGTGCACTGGGCGACGGCGATCCGCCATCGCCCCTCGTCCTTGGCCAGTACGTACACCGGGGCGCCGGGGCCACGTCGACTTGGCGGCCGTCCCGGGTGATCGGCCGCTGCCGGAGCTTGACCGCCGCGAGATCGGGCCGTATGAACACGATGGACTCGGCTTCGCAGGTGACGGTCAGCGGCCGGTGGACCGTGCTGAGCAGTGATCTGCGGGCAAAAGGCGTTGATCGCCTCCAACCCGGTCAGCGGCTCGCCGTGCGGGAAGGTCCACATGGCCTCCCGGCGGAACAGCTCCGTGAACGCGTCCGGCAGTCCGTTCTGCTGGGCGTGCTCGATCTGGGCGACGGGCCTGACAACGGCGGGCACGTCCTCCTGCGGAACGGTGACGCCGGAGACGAGCGGCGGCATGAGAGGTCTCCTCCCTGGCTGCGTGGCTGTGCTGACGCCCTGGGACAACAGCTGGTCTCCCGTCCGGCACGCTGTCGGCGGCCGCAGGCGGCCCGCTGGGCGGTGCGGTGTCACCGGTACGGGCGCCGCACCGTTCACGGCTTGCCGAACAGCGGTTCCGGCATGCCGTCGATCTATCAGCTTCCCGCCGTGCCCATCAACATCGAAGATCAGTAGGATCCGATAACCAAGGCTTATGACGGGGGTCGGGAGCACGTGGAAGTACGCGACATCGAGATTTTCCTGACGTTGGCCGAGGAGCTGCATTTCGGCAGGGCCGCCGTCCGGCTGCACCTCACGCAGGCTCGTGTCAGTCAGGTGATCGGGCGTCAGGAGCGCAGGCTGGGCGGTTTGTTGTTCGACCGATCGAACCGCCGCCAGATCCGCCTGACCCCGCTCGGCCAGCAGCTTCGCAGCGACCTGAGGCCGGTCTTCGCGAACCTGCGTGACAGCCTCGAACGCGCCCGGATGGCCGCCCGCGGGAGGACGGCGCGCCTTCGCGTCGGCATGCTGCCATTCAACGTGCCCGACATGTACCCCTACTGGGAGACCTTCCGCTCCCGTCATCCCCAGTGGGAACTGCAGCTGCGCCGGGCGCCGTACGTCGACCCGTTCGCCAGGCTGCGCGAGGGCGACATGGACGTCTTCCTCACCTGGCTGCCGGTGGACGAGCCCGATCTCACCGTCGGCCCCGTCCTCTTCCGCGACCCCCGCGTGCTCGCCGTCGCCGCCGGCCACGAACTCGCCGAACGGCCCGCCGTCCCCTTCGAGGCCCTGGCCGACTTCGCCCATGCCATGCCACCCGACATGCCCGACTACTGGGAAGACGCCTACCTGTCGTTCCACACGGCCCGGGGGAGGCCGATCGAACGCATAGAGCAGGTCACCAACGCCGACGAGCTGATCCACCTCGTCGGCACCGGCGAGATCGTCCATCCCTTCCCGTCCCACGTCACCCACTACTGGTCCATGTCCCACGTCCGCTTCGTCCCCGTCCCGGAGATGGGGACGATCCCGTACGCCCTGGTGTGGCGCAGGGACGCCGAGAACGACCTCATTCGGGCCCTCGCCCAGACCGTCCGCGATATCGGAGTCCTGCACTTCTGACGCCTCGCGCGCAATCGTCGGTGCGCCGGCTGACCGCGCCTGGTGCCGTGCGGGTGGTGGAGCGGTCGCCGCACGTTCAGACGGCCCCTCAGGCCGCCGTCGACGCACCGGCTGGCATCGGCACCATCGCCTCGTAGTGGACCGGGGTTTCGCTGCCCGCCACCGGCACGTGGAATGGGCCCGGCAAGGGTGGAGCCCAGGCCGACCTCGTTCTCACTGCCCCGCAGGACCAGGTGCCGCTGCTGTTCATCGAGGTCGACACTGCCACCCGACGACAGCGGCACGATCGGCGCACCGACGTCGGCGAGGTTCCGGGAGGACCTGGCGGCGCTGCGCGTACGGAGGCGGCCGCAGGGCGGGGAAGCCCGCCGCAGGGTGAGCCAGGACGTCGAACGTCACTTATGCCGCCGGGTGTTGGTCGGCGAGTATGGCGGTGACCAGGGCGAGCTGGCGTACCCCTCCGCAGTGCGGGGTAGACAGAGCGTGCCCACCCCCATACAGTCCGTATCGGGGCCTGCTAATGCAGGAAAAGGGGGCAGAGGGTATGTGTTACTGCGCTATTCCATGCCAGCACGCACTTTGGCGGACTTTTCCCTTCGCGGCCACGGGAAGCCGATCACGGGCCCTGTAGGGCCTTTCGGGTCACCCGAAGGCGCCCCGCTGCGACCGGTACGCGCTGAACGGAAACCTCCCTCCAGCCTCGTCCTCACATCAGCGCCGCGAAATCTGCCGACGACGGCGCTCATCAGCTCATCCTTCTCTCCTCCGCGTTATCTCCAGACGGAAGGAACGGCCAACATGGCTTTATCGGAAGCCGACCTCGCGAAGCTCGGAGACACTCCGATCGCGATCCAGTCGACGCACTACCCGAACGTGTACCTGCGTATGGACGGGACTGGCGTGACCGCCCCCAGTGAGCCCGGCGGCGGTAAGGTCAACTGTCAGTACGGCACCGGGGCCTGGACGACGTTCAAGGTCCGGCCGCAGGCCGACGGCTCGTACGCGTTCGAGTCAGTGGCCTTCCCCAGCGTGTTCCTGCGCATGGACGGCGCCGGGGTTCCCACCAACATGAGCGGTGGGGGTACGGTCAACTGCCAGTCCTTCATCGGCCCCTACGAGAAGTTCCGTGCGCGCGCCCAGCCCGACGGTTCGTTCTCCTTCGAGTCGGCGGCCTTCACGAACATCTTCCTGCGCTTGGTGACCGGCAGCGGGGTCACCGCCGCCACCGGCCCCGGCGGAACGGTGAACTGCCAGTACAACGCCAACGGCGGCGGCGACGAAAAGTTCTTCCTCGACAAAGCATAGTGTGATCCCTTCCGGCCTTGTGCGCGTCGCATCGGGCCGGAAGGGATCGTTGGACCGGCGCCCCCTGGGGTGGTGTACATACGCCACCGGCCGCCCACCCCAGGAGGGCTGGTCGAACTCGCACAGGGGCTGCCGATGGTTGCACGCCGAAGTCACGGATGTCGTCTCGGACTGCTTTTGCGTCCCCGTCCGAGAGGTTGAGCAGGCGATGGACGCCGTCCGGGAGCCACACCCCCGGATCAACGCCTTCCGAGTGACCCGACCACCCCGGAGATCATTTCGCTAGGAGTTCTTACTGCTGTGCGGACCCTCGGTGGCCCGATGCCGATCACGGTGCCTCGCCGGACGTTGCGGCAGCCCGCGCGACCAGGCGGTGCAGCCCCTTGCGGTCGTAGTAGAGGGTCATGGCGAAGCCGAACAGCAGGGCGACGGTAACGCCGATGGCAATCATGACCCAGCCACGGGTCAGGCCGGCGTCAGCCCGGGCGTCGAAGTAGAGGATGGCCCGCACGCCGCCACTCAGTTGGCGCATCGGTTCGAACAGCGCCAGGAAACGGTAGAAACCCGGAACGGCATGGAGGGGAATCGTCGCCCCCGAGGACGGCAGGGCCAAGGCGATGAAAACGAACATGGACACCACCTGGCCGATCCCGCCGAAGGCCGCGTTGATGGCTTGCACTCCCAGGCCCACGGCCAAGCTCGCGCAGTAGGAGAAGATCCACAACAGCGGCAGGTGAGTTGCGTCCATGCCCAGGATCCCGATCGCGGCGATCATCAGCAGGCTGGTGGTGAGAACAGTGATTCCCGCTGTCATGATCATTTTCAGCAGCAGTGTCTGGGTGCGGCTGATCGGCACGGTCGGCCGTCGCGTGTGCCAGGGCCCGATCTCGTTGTCGGTGTAACCCAGGGCCGCGTCGACGCCGCTGTTGATGATGTTTCCGCCGATGAACCCGGTGAGCACCAGAAGCAGGGCGAAGTAGAACGCGGTCAGGCCGAGGCCGCTCTGTCTGCCGATGGGGTGACCCACCCGGGTGGTCACGGTGATCGGGTCGCCGAGGAGGGTACGGGTCGTGGTGTCGGCACCCGCGACGGTTGCCTGGCTCACCAGCTCTCGGCCGATCTCCAGCGAGGCTTGATGAGCCGCACGCTGGGTGATCTGGCCGGCCAGGGAGGAGCCGAGGCTGCCCAGCCCGGGGTTGGTCAGGACAGTGAGGGTGGGCCGTGCCGTGCCCCGGGGAGTCGCCAGGGCCGCCACCGAGCCGGTGAAGTCCGCTGGGATGACCAAGGCGCCGTACACCTTGCCCGACGCCAGCTGATCCTGCATCTGAGCCTGGCTGAGCCGACGCCAATCCACGGTGCCTGCCGGGGTCGCCGCGATGACCGACTGGCTCACCCGCGCGCCCAACGTCTGTTGTTGTCCCGGCAGCGGCGGTCCCTGGTCCGCGTTGACCAGGGCGATCGGCAGACGGTGCAGGTTGCCTTGGGGGTTGAGGATGCCACCCATGTAAAGCAGCGTCAGGAACAGTGCGACCAAGCCGCACAGGACAGTCGGCACCAGCCAGATCTTTCCCCGACGCGCCACAGTGAAGGAGCGCGCGAGCGCTTCCTGCTTTCCGGAACCCGCCGAGGTCATGGAACTCCTATGGGACACGTCCTGCCGGTCCGGATCTGCCGCGGGATCAACCGTTGCGCAGGAGCCACACGGTGCGCCCTCCAGGGAGGATAGCCATCCGTGGTCGAAGCATCACTCAAAGACACGCTCCACGGCCCCCGTGAGCGGGCACGGTGTCCTGCCGGCCAGGAACCTCCTCGTGCGGAGTGCCGGGCCAAGGTGCATTCTGAAAAATGGGGCCGTTCAGGTCGGCAAGCCTGCCCCGGAGGCCCCTACCAAGCCCAGGCACCGGACCCCAGCAGGGTGCGGTGTGCGATCCGGCGCCGGCGGAGCGAGCCAGGCTCCCGCGAGAGGCGCGCCGAAGCTGCCGGGCAGAAACGGTTTTCCCGAACCAGGGAGCAGGTCATGCCATCCCTACACTTCCACGTGAACTCCTCGATGAGCCCAGCCGAGGTGATGGGAGTGCTGACGAACTTCAGCCCCTCCCGCGTCGAGGAGTGGCCGTCCATCGATGCCGAGCACTTCCAGGTCCACGAGCGGGGCGATACCTGGGCGGAGGTGACCGAGGGCAACGACAAGTCGTGGGAGCGCGCACGCTACGAATGGGACCCCGCGACGCAGAGGGTCAACGTCACCACTCGCGACTCGGTGCCCTTCGGCTCGGGAGGCTGGCAGTTCCAGATGACTCCCATAGAGAACGGCACTCGCGTCGACGTCAGACTCGAACGGCACCCCACCTCGCTCAAGGCAAAAATAACGTCCTCGATCATTCCCTTCGCCGGGCCGGTGTTCCGCAAGTCGTTCAGGGAACCCCTGCACACCACGTAGTGGCACCGCGCCTGCAAAGGACCGCGCCCGCAACCCGCTCTGGCACCGGAGAAACGCATGAGCACCTATCGAGCCGCGCAGGTCGACACCGCGAACGGATCCTTCCGGATCGTCGAGCGCGAGGTATCGCCTCCGAGCCCCCGTCACGTACGGATTGCGGTCGAGGCCTGCGGAATCTGCCACAGTGACGCCATCTTCGTGAACGGCGGCATGCCCGGCACGCGGTTCCCTCTGGTTCCGGGCCACGAAGTCGCCGGGCGCATCGAGGAACTCGGGGAAGGAGCCGAGGCCGACAACTGGAACGTGGGAGACCGGGTCACGGTGGGTTGGTTCGGAGGGAGTTGCGGTCACTGCACTCCCTGCCGGCAGGGCGACTACATCGTCTGCGACAACCTCAAGATTCCTGGCTACGCCTACGACGGAGGGTTCGCCGAGGCCCTGATCGCACCGATCGACGCCCTGGCCCGGATTCCCGACGCCCTCCAGGCGTCCGACGCGGGACCCATGGCGTGCGCGGGCGTCACCACGTACAACGGTCTGCGGCGCAGCTCCGCCCGGCCCGGCGACCTCGTGGCCGTCCTGGGCATCGGTGGGCTCGGTCACCTGGGGGTCCAGTACGCGGTGGCCATGGGTTTCGAGACCGTGGCCATGGCCCGAGGTACGGAGAAGGCCGAGTTCGCCAAGCAACTGGGAGCGCACCACTACATCGACAGCACGGGACCGACACCGGTCGCGGAATCCCTCCTGTCCCTGGGCGGTGCCAGAGCCGTACTGGCCACGGCCGGAAGCTCCGAGGCCATCGCGGCAGCGGTCGACGGCATGACGCACCGAGGCGAACTCGTGGTCATCGGAGCGAGCCCCGACCCGCTGGGCGTCAGCCCGCTCCAGCTGATCATGCGCGGCAGGACCGTACGTGGGCACCCGTCCGGCAGCGCACAGGACGTGGAGGACACCATGGCGTTCAGCGTTCTGCACGGCATTCGTCCCATGGTGGAGACCGTGCCGCTGACAGAGGCGGAGGGTGCCTACCGGAAGATGCTTTCGGATGCAGCGCGTTTCCGGATGGTGCTCACGAACGGCTGACCCCGCCGGACCGACGGCCGTGGTGAGCGGTGGCGCCGGCGACATGCAGAGGGTGTGCAGGCCCGCGCGTTTCCAGGAGCGCAGGAGTTCGTAGTCGCGCGGGGAGACGAGGGACCCCAGGGCCCGTCCCCAGTCCCCGATCGGCGAGAACTGGTGAAGTCCGCCGTTGGGTTGAGGACATCGCGGGGACCTTGCGGTCGACGCCGAGCAGGTCCCGACACGTAACGGATGCGCATCCGCCCGCGTCGCCGAAGCCGTAGGACCTCCGGTGACCTTCAGGACGTGAAGCCGTTCGCACTCCCACTTCGGGCAGCGGCTCCGCGAGCGCCCAAGCTATACGGCGCCTGGCCCGCCGAGCGGCCCGCGCTCACCCCCGGCGTGCCCTGCTGAGGGATGGCCGGCCCGTGACATCACCGTGAACGCCTTCGGCGGCCCCAGCAAGGGGGCCGGGATGATGCGATCGCCGCTGTAGGCGTACAGGTCCGGCGCTCCGAAAGGACCTCAGGAGCCGAGCACGTGCTTAGATGCGTCGCGTTTCCGGGACCATCGACGAGGGTTCGCGTGATGGCCTGGCCGTCAGGCCGGTGGTTGCGAGGCTTTCCAGCCGGCCCCAGGGCTGTTCCACCTCACGGCGCAGCGCGTTGCTGCTTTTCAGGGGTGCGCGCCCCGCGCGAAGTCGAGGTCGTCCGGCAGAACCGCTTTCAGCGCGTCTTTCCAGGCGCCGGTTGGTGAACGCCTGAATGCCTTCAAGCGGTGCATGCATCCCGGGAGGCGGTGGGCCCGGTGGCTCACCGGGCCCACCGTCGTCGGGTCTCCTTTTGCTGCTACCCGAGCGACGCTCGTCCGGCGCGGGATCATCCGTGGGGTAAGCCTGGGGGAAAAGTATGGGGTATCCGGGGGATAAGCGGTCCTCCACGTGATCCGTGTTTTGCCTGGTCAGGTGTGGTTCTTCGGTCGGTGCCGAGCCGGATTTTCATATGTCTGGGTGGGTGGTGCGGGGCGGTCGTCTGGTCAGCCGGGCATGCCGAGGGCGTTGTCGGGTCTGCAGTACGGGCAGGGTTCCACGCCGTCGGCGAGCATGCGGCGGGCTTGGTCGCGGTCAATGGGCTTGCCCTTGCCCATCCCGCACCCGCCGACGTGCACGCGCAGTGCTTGAGGGCCGTCGGCGGTGCGGATGGCTTCGGCTTTCCAGTCCGGGGGAGGCGGCAAGGGAAGTCGGCTCTGCTCCTCGGTGAGGGCGGCTTCGAGTGCGGCGACGGTGCGTGCGACCTGGTGTTGCTGCCAGGTCAGCCAGGCCTGGACCGCCCGCCACCGCTCAAGACGCTCCTCGGTGTCACTCATGACGGCCGCGCCCCTGGGTCGGACACGACGAAGGCGCCGTCGATGTAGCGCACCACCAGCTCCTGTTCCCCGCCGGGCGCCGCCTCGGCCGCCTCTCGCAGTTCCACCCGCCGCAGCGCGCCGTGTCCGCCCGCCCGCCAGAACGGGTGCGCGCTGATCCGACAGAACAGGCGGATCAGCTCCCGCCGTAGCTCGGCCCCGCCCCGCTCCGGCCGGACGGCGAGCAGGTTGTACGTGCGGGTCCACTGCTGCTGGAGGTGGATCAGGTCGTCGGGGAAGGGGAGTGGTGCCATCCACTTAGTGAAACATGTGTTCGAATATCTGTGCGACGCCTGCGGGCTTCAGGTCGGGAATGCGGGGGTGGTGAAACGGTTCACTGAGTGCCTTCGTCGAGAGGATCCGCGTTACTGCAGGCTCCTGCAGGGCAATCTCGCCTGGCACCACCGTGTCAACCGCTACCGGGAACCCAGTCCCCTTGACTGACCGCAGGGAAGAAGCCCGGTCGAAGGTGTCAACACGGAACGACCTTCCCTACGCGCTCCGCCGAGTGAAGCGCTCATGGTCCAGCGCCGCTTCCAAGCCGCAGCAGCCGACGGACCCGGCCCCGATTCGCGCGCAGGGCGCGTGTGACTTCCTTGGGCAGGTCCCGGCCAACTTCGGTGTCCTCCGGCTCGTCGGGTATGTCCACATCAGCGCGGACTGCCGCACGCGATCACCGAGGCCGTCGGCCCATGCGATCGGAGAAGCCCAGCGGTCTGGGGGCTGCCGGGGCCGGGCGCAGCCGCCGGCTGCCCCCGCCGGTGTCAGGCAGGGGCGGCCGGACCCGCCTCAGGCGGCGTGGCCGCCGTCGACGGAGAATTCGGCGCCGGTGATGTAGGTGGCTCCGTCGCCGGCGAGGAAGGTGACCATGGCGGCGATCTCCTGCGGACGGCCGAACCGGCCCAAGGCCGTCATCGCGGCCTGGGGGCCCGCGTAGGGCCCGTCGCCGGGGTTCATATCGGTGTCCACCGGTCCGGGGTGGACGATGTTGGAGGTGATCCCCCTTCCTCCGAGTTCGCGGGCGAGGGCTTTGCTGAGTCCGGTGAGCGCGGACTTGCTCATCGTGTAGAGGGTTCCCCCGGGGCCCGGCACCCGCTGGGCCATACAAGTGCCGATGGTGATGATCCGGCCTCCCTGACTCATATGGCCCGCTGCCGCCTGAGAAGCGAGGAAGGCCCCCCGCACGTTGACCGCGAGCACGCGATCGACATCGGCCAAGGTGAGCTCCTCCAGCGGACCGACAACCCCCACGCCCGCATTGTTGACCAGTACATCGAGCCGGCCCAGTGACTGCGCCGCCCAGTCCACAGCGGCCGCTGCGTCGGCGACGTCGCCCGCGTCCGCTCTGACCGCGACGCCCCGACGGCCGAACGCCTTCACCTTGCCGATCACTTCCTCCGCCGCCACCTCGTTGGCCGCGTAGGTGATGGCCACATCGGCTCCCGCCTCGGCCATCGCCAGCGCGATCGCCGCACCGATCCCCCGACTGCCACCCGTCACCAGTACCGCCTTGCCGTTCATGTGTCCTCCTCATCATCGTTGGTTGATGATTCAAGGAAACGAGAAAGCGGCCCTGCGCGCTGGCGGGAATCCGACCTGGCATTCGCACCTGCCGCGCCCACCCCCGTGCGCCGCAGCCACCGTCGGCGTACGGGGCGCAGGGCCACCCGGATGTGGCTGGGGTGATGTATTTGGAACGGCCCACCAGCCACCCCCAACCCGGAGAAACGGTCCGATTGCCCGGCGGGCCGGCACCCGCCCCCGCAGCAACAACGCCCTGGAAACAGGACGCCGGGGGCACCGCCTCCGGAGAACCGCTGCAAATCGTGTATCGCATCGACGGCGAACCGCACCTGACCGAGGAGGTGCTCGACCACTTGGAAGGCCACCGCCGCTCGGCCCCGGTACGGGCCGAAACGCCGCCGTGGACCAGATCCAGCTCGACCTCTACGGCAAGGCCGCCTGCGCCCTCGCCCAGGCGGAGGACATCGGCGGCATCCGCGGCTGGCACGCCTTCGCACGCGTCATCGACTGGCTCACCCACCACTGGGACCGCCCCGACGAGGGCATCTGGGAGAACCACCTCGGCCTGTTCGCCGAAGAGATCGGCCCCGCTGGCGAACAGCTCGGCAACTTCCCGCAAGCCTTCACCCACCTGGCCCTGATCGACGCCGCCCTCGCCCTGGACGAGGAACTCGACCGTGCTGAGGGCCGCACCGGCTGACCGCACCTACCCCGGCCACCCTGCGCTCTCCATGGGCGGCCAACCGTGTCGTCCAGGCGGAGTCACTGCTGTGACGCGTCTGGCGGCGTCGTCGTCCCGGCTCCGATGGCCGAGGGCCGGGCGCCGCGGGGCAGCAGGCCCGCGGCGGTCAGTCCGCCCAGGCCGACGACCGCGAGCGCCGCCATCGCCGCCGCATACGCGCCCTTGCTGAGCCCCGACACCAAGATCGTGCCCGCCACGGCCGTGCCGAGTGAGGAGCCGAGGTTGGAGATGCTGCGCGACAGCCCGGAGATCTCGCCCTGCTGCGTCTCGGGGAAGCACGACTGGACCATGTTCACCGAGGGGGTGAGCATCACTCCCAGGCCCAAACCGATCAGCAGCAGGCCGGGAGCGAACGCCCAGGCACCGGGCTTCCAGGCGACCAGGGCGAGGAGTAAGGCGATGCCCGCGATCGTCACGATGAAGCCCACCATGATGAGGGTCCGTTGCGCATGGCGCCGGGCCAGCTTCTCGGCCGCCAGCGAGGAGGCGAGGATGCCGAGGGTGGCGGCGGTGAAGATGATGCCGGTCTCGATCGCGTCGTAGCCGCGCACGACTTGCAGGTAGGCGGCGACGGTGAACGAGACGCCCATCAGCATCAGCCACTGTGTGTTCTGGGTAACCAGGCCGAGGTTGGAGGTGCGGTTGCGGAACAGCGCGGTCGACAGCAGTGCCTCCCGGCCGGCGCGCTCACGGCCGCGCACCCAGGCGAAGAAACCGACCAGCCCCAGCGCGCCACCCAGCAGCAGGCCCAGCGCCAGCCAGCCGTTGTTGTCGACGGCCAGGATGCCGGTCACCAGCAGCACCAGGCCGGCCGCCGACAGAACGGCCCCCACCGTGTCGAAGGGCCGGGCCGGGTCGGGCGGCAGCGGGTCGACGAGCCGGCGGCTGAGCACCACGATCACCACGATCACCAGCGCCTGGAACACGAACGCGGCCCGCCAGCTGATCGCGCTCGTGATCAGCCCACCGATCAGCGGACCGGCGGCCGCCCCGATCCCGCCCATCGCCATGATCGCGCCGAACGCACGCGCCCTCGACGCCGTGTCCGTGAACAACAGCGTGGTCAGGATGTAGACCGGCGGGATCAGCAGCGCCGTGCCCACGCCCTCCAGAATCGAGTTCCCGAGGATCAGCACACCCAGCCCCGGCGCTGCCGCGCTGAGCACCGCCCCGACCCCGTAGATCACCAGTCCTGCCAGCAGACAGCGCTTGCGCCCCCACTTGTCGGTCAGTTTCCCGCCCGGGATCATCAGCGCAGCCATCACCAGCAGGAAGATCGTGATCGCGACCTGGACACCCTGCACGGTGGTGTCCAGGTCCTCGCTGATGTCGTTGATCATCACGTTCATGTTGGAGCCGGCGAAGCTGCAGATGAACTGTGCCAACGCCAGCGGGGCAAGCACCCGTCGAGCCCCCGCCGCCGTCCCCGCCATTGCGCCACCTGCCCATCCGCCAAGTCCGATGCTCTGAGGAACTGCGACTTTCTACGCAAGCAGGCTGCCGCTGACATCACGCAACCGCCATCCCGACCGTCGCACGGCCAAACGCCGCTGGGCCGAAGGCGCGCAGGAGCTATCTCACGGGGACACCGTGGCCGAGGAGGCTGGCGCTGGAACTGCGACCAACTGGACGACATGAGCCGCCGGGAGGCGATCGACCCCGCGCAGTACAAGGCGTACGCGGACGATCCGGGCGAGCTCCACCTGAACAACCTCTGCACCGCCCCGGCTGGAAGACCGGCGGCTGGACCCGCTGGAGCCCCACCGGGCCCGCCGCCCCTGGGCGCCCGGGACGGCAACTTCACCTTGATCGACATCACCGGCGGCAACAGCCTGCAGCTCCACGTCTGCCCGTCTTCTCCGTACCACCCCCACTTCGAGCTGCTCCAGTGAGTTCGTGCGGAAGTCCTCCGCGCCGACGCCCAAGCCACAATCGGCACCGCGATCGACTCTCCGGTCAGCAGCCTTGGCCGACTACCAGGTGATCCAAACGACGGGCCCCAGCCTCCAGCGGACCGGGACGGCAATGAACAGAATGACCTCGAGCTCTACCCAGGTCGTACGTCAGAGGCGTACGACGACGAGGGCGATGTCGTCACGGGCGCCGCCGACGACACCGAGTTGCGCAAGCAGCGTATCGGCGAGCTGCTCCGGGCCGAGGTCGACCAGGCCGCCGAGGGCCGTGGTGAGGCGGCTCAGGCCGGAGTCGATGTCCTCATTACGGCGTTCGATCAACCCGTCCGTATAGAGGACGAGCGTGTCACCCCGGTGGAAGGCGGTGCCCGATTGGGGCCGGGGAACGTGTTCGGGCCGGGCCCCCAGCGGCGGGTCGGTGGCCTGGTCCAGCAGCTCGCAGGTGCCGTCCGTATGTAGCAGCACCGGCGGCGGATGCCCGGCACTGGAGTAGACGAGCAACTGGGAGCGGGTGTCCACGAGAACGGTGACCGCGGTCGCCGCGAGTGCCCCGTCGACGGAGCGGGCGTACATGCCCAGCACCTCCAGGGCCTGGGCCGGTCCGACGACCGCCCGGCTGGCAGCGGACAGGGCACTGCGGAGCATGCCCATGACGGTGGCGGCTTCCAGGCCGTGGCCGACGACGTCGCCGACAGCGACGGTAAACCGGTCCTGGGGCAGGTCGACGGCGTCGTACCAGTCGCCGCACACGTTCAGCGAACCGATCGCGGGCAGGTAGCGCACCGCGACATCGGTGTGGCGGGCAAGGTCCGGGGAGCGCAGCATCGCCTCCTGCAGGGTGAGGGCAACCTCCCGCTCCCGGGCGTGCGCCTCCCGCAGCTCCTCGTTCAGCCGCTGCAGTTCCCGCGCCCGCGCGTACAGCTCGGCCTCCATCCCTTCCTTGCGCGGCTGGCCCTCGTAGTAGTGGCGGAACCGGCGGGACCGCATCAACGCGGTCACGTCCTCCACCCGGTGGATGATCCACGCCACCCGGCCGTCCGAGCCCTTGACGGGCGTGTTCACCGGCGACCACCAGCGCTCCTCGAACACCCCCGGTTGCGAGACCACGGGGATGTCGTACTTCTGCACCGGCATGGTGTCCGCCTGACCCGTGGCCAACACCCGGCCCAACGACGCCCCGAGGTTGCTCACCCCATCCGCGCTCGGATCACCCGGATTGTCGGGAAACGCCTCGAACACATGCTGGCCCACCAGGTCCTGACGGCTGCGGTCCGTCGCCCGCAGATAGGCCTCGTTGACAGCGACGATCACCAGGTCCGGCCCCAGCACCAAATACGGGCTCGGCGTTGCGGTGAACAACGCCCTGTAGTCGATCTCCGGCCTCACGACCAGCGGCTCCTCATCCAGGCATGCCCCTGCGGCCAACGTACCCAGCCACTGCGCCATCCGCGCGCCGGGCATCCATCCTGTGCGGCGCCGCGAAGGCCGCGATCAGTGGCGCACGCCCCCGGGCCGGGGACGACACCATGGGCACGCAGCCAGTGGCACGGTGGCGTGCGCACGGTGTCCTTGTTGAACGACGGGAGCCGATGCGGGGAAGCCTGCGCATCACCGACCGCTTCCAGGCCCCGCTCGCATGCGCGATCTGGGCAATGTTGCCCGTGGGCGAGACCTGAAATGGTTCCAACGGGTGGATTCCTCCACTCGGGCCGGCGTGGCAGGGGGACTGGCCGGCAGCCGGGATGTGTGAATGTGGGTGCCCAGGATGCTGCCCGCTCCGGACGGCGGGTACGGCAAGCCGCCTCCTCGCTCGTGAAGCCGTCCGTCGCCCATGGATGGGAGACGGCCGCTTCGCACCGGGGTCGCAGGGGCGCAGCGGCCTCTGCCTGGGCCCTCGCGCCACCGCACCCTCTCCTGGGGTGCGGATGTCCAGCGCCGTGCTCCTTTGCTCCAGCGCGTGGCGCCGCCCCACGGCCCATGCGCCAGGGTGCGCGGGAAGTCCGGCGCGGCAGGGCGCCGATTGCGCCGGCATCCAGAGGGGGAGATGACTGCACATCCGCGAGCCCGTCCGACACCTGGAAGCGCCAGGTCTCCGCAACGTCGGCCCGGGTTACCGCCGGACGGCTGATCCTGGCGGTGCCCCAGCAGCAGACTCAGGCCCGGTGCGGTCGGGTCGGATCTTCGAGGAGACGATGCACATGCCTGCCGGACCGCCCGCCGAGTCCTCCGATTCGGCCGGCCCCGCTGCCGCGCCCCCGGACCCGCTGGCCATCGTCCGGACCCGCGGATACGTGGCGGTGTTGCTGATCTCCGCCCTGCTCGGTGTCCCGATCGCCGCCGCCGCCTTCGGCTTCCTGGCTCTCGTCTCCGAGCTCAAGAAACTGGTCTACGACGACCTGCCCAAAACCCTCGGCTTCCACGGCACTCCCGACTGGTGGGCGATTCCGCTGCTCGCCGTCGCGGGAGTCCTGGTCGCCCTGACGATCCGACACCTGCCCGGGGGCGGCGGCCACAAGCCGGCCGAAGGGCTCAAGACCGGCGGCACGCCCTCGGCCGCCGCGCTGCCGGGTGTGGTGCTCGCCGCGCTCGCATCGCTCAGCCTTGGTGTCGTCCTCGGCCCGGAAGCCCCGCTGATCGCGTTCGGCGGCGGCCTCGCCGTCGGCGCCGTCAGGCTCCTCAAACGCGATGCCCCGCCCAGCGCCGTCGCCGTGATCGGGGCGGCCGGCAGCTTCGCAGCCATCAGCGAACTGCTCGGATCCCCGCTGGTCGGCGCCTTCCTGCTGATGGAGGCCACGGGACTGGGCGGCCCGATGATGGGTGTGGTGCTGGTACCCGGCCTGCTCTCCGCCGGCGTCGGATCGCTGACCCTCACCGGTCTGGGCACCTGGACCGGCCTGGGCACCTACTCGCTGGCGCTGACCCACGTACCGCCGGCCGGCCGGCCCACCCTCGGCGAGTTCGCCTGGGCGATCCTGGCGGGCGCCCTCGCAGCCCTCCTCGGGGAGGCGATCCGCCGTGCCTCGCTCTCCCTGCAAGACCTGGTCGAACGCCACCGGCTGGCGCTCTCCGTCCTGATGGGCGCCGCCGTCGGGGTCATCGCTCTGCTCTACGCAGTGATCACCGACCGGCCCGCCACCGGCGTGCTGTTCTCCGGCGAGGACGCACTCGGCCCGCTCCTCGCCGACAGCGCGACCTACACCGCGGCCACCCTGGTGGCCCTGCTGGTGTGCAAGGCTCTGGCCTACTGCGCCTCGATGAGTGCTTTCCGCGGCGGTCCCGTCTTCCCCGCCCTGTTCGTGGGCGCCGCCGGCGGCCTCGCCCTCTCCCATCTGCCCGGCCTGGGAACCACCGCGGGATTCGCCATCGGCGTCGGTGCCATGGCGGTGGCCATGTTGAAGCTGCCGATGACCTCCGTACTGCTTGCCAGCCTGCTCCTCGGCACGGAGGGACTGGACGTGATGCCGCTCGTGATCGTCGCCGTGGTGGTCTCCTACGTGGGCACGCTCCGGCTCGCCCGGCGTCCTGCCGCACCGCACGGCGCAGGGCTGCAGCCGGCAACGCCGGCCCCGTGATCAACCGCAAGCTCGACGGCGGCCTGCCCAGCCGGCAACGCAGGCCGGATCCTATGGCGAGGCCTGCCGCAGCCCACGGACGGCAGCAGGCGGTGGTCCCGTGTCGGATGCGCCCTCCCCCCGGACGGAAAGCGCGAGCCGCCTCCCCAAGGGCGGTGCGGGCGAAACCCAGGACGCTGAGGTGGCTGCCCCCGAGTACGGTCACACGTGCAGCACGCACGACTCCCGGTTTCGGCAGTTCCCCGCAGGCCGTGGATCCGTGTCCGGCGACCACCTCGTGGTGCAGATCGGTGCGCACGCGGGCAGAGCATTCGGGGGCACCGCGTGGCTGGCTTGACCCTTCGGGCCGGGAGCCGCAGAGTCGGGACACGGCGCCATGCCGGTACCAATACCCCCGTCCTCAGACATACCCGTGCACAATACCCGCCGGGAATCCCGGGCGGGTCCGACCTCCGGGAGTGGTCGTGTCGATGGTCGTCGACCTGCTGGTGATCGGCACGGCCATCAACCTCGGACCGCTTCACAACAGTGCCTTCATCCTGCTGCTCGCCTCACGCCGCGGTGTCCGCAAGGGCCTGGTCTTCCTGCTGTCCTGGCTGGCCAATCTGGTCGTGGTGGTGGCCTGCGTCGTGCTGCTGACGGGCGGGACGCCGCCCGAGCATCACAGTGGCTCGTCCACTGCCGCCGTCGCCGCCAAACTGGCGATCGGCGCCGGTCTCGTGCTGTTCGGTGGCTACCGGTTCCGGCAGCCTCCCCGCCCGTACCGGCCGCCGAGCTGGACGGCCCGCGTCGACAACGCCTCACTCGGTACCGCCGCCGCACTCGCCTGGCTGCTCCAGCCCTGGGCGCTGGTGGGAGTTGGTGCCGCCACGGTCGTCGACGCCGACCTCTCCTCCCTCTCCGACTGGCTTGCCCTGAGCGGCTACTGCCTGCTGGCCACCCTCAGCCTTCTTGTCATGGAGCTGTACACCGTGTGGGCGCCGGGTGCCGCCCAGGCCCGGCTGAACGCTCTGCGGACTTGGCTCGAGCACCACCAGGACCAGCTGATCGTCACCCTCTCGCTGCTGGCCGGACTGTGGCTGATGGGCAGCAGCATCTACGCACTCGTTGCCTGAGGCCCGCCCCGGCTGCGCGAAGCCTCCGCGTGCGGCCAGGGCCAGCTCGCCTTTCCGGGCGCAGTCCGGAAACGCTCGAACCGGGGGCCGGGCGGACCAGGGCCCCACCGTGTGGCTGCAGGCACCGGACGCGCTGCTGTCGGTTCGAAGAACTGAAGGGCGTTGTCCACCGCCTCCGTGCGGGTGCGTCACCGGCCTGTCCGGCGGTGAGTCCGGCGCTGCCGTCTGCCAGGGGTCCATGCGCGGGCTGCGGCAGGATCTGGACGGCTGCGGCCTGTTGTTCCTGGACGGCCCTCCCGGGGTAACGGCCCCTCTCGCCCGGTACCCGGCGGTGCCGCTGCTTGCCGGCGCTCTTATCCCGGGCTCGGGTCGTGGTCCCGGACGACTACGACCGTGACGAAGGGCAGGCTCTCGTGGCCCGCTGGATGTGCAGCACCCCGACTGGAGCCTTGAGGGCCTCGTGCACCGTAAGGGAACGGCCGGGCTGTACCTGCCGGACATGGAACCGGTCTGAGTGCCACACCCGCCCTTTCCGCGCCCGCGGGCGCCACTGCTGCGCCAACCTGGCAACGTGCGTGCGGACGTGTATTCGTGAACAGCGGTCGAACGGCCGGGGCCGACGTACGGTCGAGTAACGGACCGAGCCGTGTGGCCGGCCCCGTACACCCTGGCGCGAGCCTCGGCCGGCGCCTCGACGTTATGACCGGAGCAGCCCATGCTTCTCTACGCCCAAATCCCAGCACGGCGGAACCGCCAGATCCTCGCGGACCTGCTGGCCGTGGTCGTCATCGCCTGCGCGGTGTGGTTCGCGTTGGCAGTCCAGGACGCGATCATGCTTCTGGCCGAGCCGGGACGAAAGGTGGAAAGCGCCGGCGAGGGCTTCGCCGGCGCTCTCCACGACGCGGGCCAAAGTGCCTCGGACGTGCCGCTGGTCGGCGGCCTCCTGAGGAAGCCTTTCCAGTCCGCGGCCGATGCCGGCACCGGGCTTGCCGACGCCGGGCAGTCCCTGCAAGACGCCGTCAGCCAGTTGGCTTTCCTGGTCGCGGTGGTTCTGATCGTCGTCCCCGTGGCCTTCGTACTCCTGGTGTGGGTTCCCCTACGCGTGCGCTGGATCCGTCGCTGCGCCACCTTCCGAAGCCTTTACAGCGGACCCCACGGCGCCGACCTCCTTGCACTGCGCGCTCTCACCGGACCGCCCGGTGACCTCCGTACGATCCCCGCCCCGCCGGGCGGCCTCGCGGACGCCTGGCGCCGCGGTGACCAGCAGGTCGTCGCCGCTTTGTCCGAGATCGCACTCAGGCGGGCGGGCTTACGGCCCTGACAAGCGCAACAGTGGCCAGTACCCCTCCGTCACCCGCCCGCCCAGTTCGGGCCGCGGTCGACGGCGGCGGAGCGGGCCACGGTGGCTCGGGCACGTACCAGTACGCCTGGCCATTCTCTGAGGTGAGCGCCCGGTACCTGCGTGGGTTCACAGACCGGGGGAACCATGATGTCCGGCACCTACCCCCGCGATGCCGAGCTCGGCGGCGTTGTCCGTGTCGCCGGTGGGGGCGGCTTGGAGCGCGAGGGCGCCTTGCCCAGCCGTACGCCCACCGGCGCCTGGACGTCAGCCTCGTCCACCGCGACCTCGACAAGCCCGTCGAACGCTGACCCCCCTCCGCCCCTGCGCTGCCTCTCTGGGGTCTGCGCGGCTGTCGGTAGCACCCGCACCCAGGGGGCGAAGCGCTGATCTGGTCTGCCTCCTCCCGCCAGTACCGCAGGACCGTTCCCTGCACGATGTCGAGCCGCTCGGCGGCGATGAGGCAGGAAACGGGCTCCGCGAATACGCAGACGGGCGGGGCGGACCCGCCATGTCTCCCCTTCTTCCTCACGAGTGATTCTTCGGTGTCCATGTGGCGCGACGCGTTCGCGCGCACCGCCCGAGCCAGGTGAGGGCAGTGTCCCCGCACGCAGGGCGCGGTGGAGGGTGTTGAAGCAGGCGGCCTGGACCGCTGGGTCGCCCGCAGCCGAAGCGACGCCCGAGATGTCAGCCCGGGTGTGCCCGACGCCCTTCCACTCCGCCCCTGGTCCCCTGGTCCCCGGTTCGAGACTGGATGCACCACAGGGGGGTGATCATGCCGGCTCCGGGTATGCGCAGTGCGGAAGAGGAGTGCCGGGCTGGGGGAGCACTCCTGAACTGGAACCTGACCCCCGCGAAACGGGAGGACACCATGATCGTCCTCGGTGTCATTCTTCTCATCGTCGGCTTCCTGACGAGTATCAGCATTCTGTGGACGATCGGCATCGTCCTCGTCGTCATCGGACTCGTGCTCTGGATCCTGGGCGCCGTCGGGCACGCCGTCGGCGGCCGTAAGCACTACTACTGATGTCCGCGCGAACGCGAACCCGCCGCCATCAGTGCCACCGCCGCCCACGGGGGAGGGTCCTGGGCGACGAGGGCGGTGAGCAGGGCGGCTCGCAAGAGCAGCGGCAGCGCCCCCGCGCATAGCGGCCACGGCACCGGCGCCGCCACAGGTGAAAGACGTATGGGGTGACGACGCTGCCCGCCCCCAGGGCGCTCCCGTCGGTGAGCGCAGCCGTCGCGTACGCGGCTACGCTCACCGACTCGATCCCGTTGCGTCCGCCGGTCCAGACGGCACTGGCGGCCGCGCATCCATGTCAGGCCGGTCCGAGTACGAGCCGGCCGTAGCGGACCCCGGCGCGGGCGGTGTCGGCCGGTGTGGCGCGGCGACGTCCCGTAAGGCGTGCGGCCCGGCGGCACGAAGCCCCGGGAGTCAGCCATTGACTTGTCTCAGCGAATCTGGGGCGCGTCTGAGCAAAGGTGGGTCTCCGAAGGTTCGTCTCAGTGAAGATGGGCCACCGCCCTATCCGTCTCATCGAAGAGGGGCCGAACTGCTCCGTCTCCGTGATGGTGGGCCGGCCTCGGATCAGAGATCGGCGAAGACGGGGATGCTCGGCCTAATCGGGAGGCGGTATCGGCGACGGATGGGGGACACTTCGCCAGGTGATCGTGATGCAGCCCGTCCTGGAGATGAACACCCCCGATGGCTTCGCCCTCTGGCCTGTGGCCGAGACCGAACGGTTCGGCTTCCTGTCGCTCAGCGGTGGGCTTTCACCCGCCGAGATCGGGACGGCGCTCATGCGCATCGCCGCCTGCAATGACGTGGACCCCGCAGACGATGGCGACCTTCCACCTCGGCCGGCCGAGCCTCTCAGCGGCTTCCTCCACGGGCTGCTGAACCTCGACAACCTCTACGCGGCGGGCGGCCTGCGCATCACGGACATCTCCACGAGCATTACCTTCTCGCCGGGCTGCTGTGACGGACTGGAGGACTGGCGCGACTGGTACCAGGTCCTCGACGGCAGCGGCATCATCGGGTACGGCCACGATCCGCTGCCGTCGCTGGCCGAGCGTATCGGGGATACGATCCGCCTCACCGTCGACACTGCCCGGGACGACAGCCCAGCGATCGAGCTGTCGGTCACCGAGCTCCGCCGTCTGCTCGCCGGCGCCGAGCGCGACCTGACCGAGTTTCTCGCGGCGGCAACGGACTGGGTTACCGAGCACCTACCTGACCACTCCGTTCCTCTGACCGCTGCCCTTGCCCGCGTTCTCGCTCTTCCCGCGCCGGGCATAGCGCCAGCCCCGCTTGGTGCGGAACGGACGTGACTACCGGCATGCGTATGTCCTGGACTCTCGACGGACATGGCTGGGCCACCTGCATAGTTGCAGATCAACAGGCCAAGGTTGAGCTCACCGCGTCCCCTATCACCAACGCCCCGGAGGAGTTCCTGACTGCCGTGGCCCGGCTCGTCTCAGGCGGGACGGGCACCCGGGCGCAGTTCGAAGCTGAGCCCACCGCCTTTCGGTGGATCTTCCACCGTCAAGGCAACGACGTCTGGATCCGCCTCCTGGAATTGGGCCGCGGCAGCGACCACGACAGCAAGGGCGCCGAGATCTGGTCGAGCCAGTTTCACGTCGAGGCATTAGCCCGAGCCGTAATCCGCTGCTTCGACGAGGTGGCTGAGACCTACGACGAAAGCGGCTACAGGGGCAAATGGGGTGAGCATTTCCCTCGAAGCGAACTCGAAGCCCTCAGACGTCTCTGGAACGCACATCGACACGAAGACGACACATAGCCCACGGTCGCCCGCTGCTCATGAAGAGTGCGGCGCAGCCACGCGTGGGGCACGAACGGCCTGACCGCGGTGTCGAGTGCATGGTGGTCATGTGGTGCGGCACAGAGCGTGGTCGATGAGGTTGCGCAGTGCGTCTTCCTGACGGGCAGCGGTCTGCGGGTCCGCGGAGCGGCTGTGCGCGGAGACGGTGACAGTACGTCGGCCGTCTGTGGTTGTCGCGGTCCGGATGACATATCCGAAGCCGCTTCCTCCATGCCCGAGGTAACCGTCGCCGCAGGACAGGGGGGTGAAGAACAGTCCCAGGCCGTCCCGGGTGCCTGCCGGGTGGCCGCTGTCCTGCGGCACCGCGACTGTGGGCCGCATGGCAGCGAACTCGGCGGGCCTCAGCAGCCGTCCGTTGGCCAGGGCGGTGAAGAAGCGGTTGAGGTCGCGGGCCGTGCCGGTCATCGAGCCGTCGGCCCCACTGTCGAAGGGACGGTAGGGGATCGTGGTGTCGACCATCGGGCCGTCCAGGGCGAACTGCTGGTAATTGGCCGCGTGCGGATGCGGGAGGAAGGGCTTTGTGCCCGGGGTGTCGGTGTGCTGCAGGCGCAGGGGGCGCAGGATGCGGTCGTGGACCTGCTGTTCCCACGTGCGGCCGGTGATCTTCTCGATGATCATTCCGGCAAGTACGTAGTTCGTGTTGGAGTACGCCCAGCGAGTGCCGGCTGGGAAGTCAGGCCCATGGCGCAGGGCCAGGGCTACCAGCTCTTCGGGCTGGTAGGCACGCCACCGATTGGCGAAGTACGTCTGGGCACTGGGGCCGGGGAAGACGTCGTAGATGTAGTCGGACAGGCCGCTGGTGTGCTGCAGCAGGTCGCGGACGGTGATCGTCCGGCCGTCGTTTCCGGTTCCGGACACGACCCCGGGCAACAGTTGCTCCACGGGGCGTGACGCGGCCGAAGCCGCAACCGAGGACAGAGACGGCACGGCCAGCGCAAGCACCGCAGCTGATAACCACACACTACGAAAGATCACGACCTGAGGCTAGGAACAGGAGGGGCCACCAGCCATCCGGGATTCGCCCCTTGTGAACGGGGGGCAGCCGGATGGACAAGCGCACCAGGCATCCGGCATCACCACCGAGCTTCCACATCTGATCAAGCCCTCTGAACAGCGGAAAGACCGCTGGACCTGACTCAGCCGCGTTGGTTCAGCGCTCTGGTCAGATCCGGGTTGGCCTCCCTCGCGGCATCGAGATCGGATCGGGCCTCCTCCAAGGCGCAAGTCAGTTCGACGTTGTGCTGCTCCAGCCTCGTGATCTTCCGCTGGAGCTCGTCGATGTCCGCCGGGCTCCCAGCCCCGACTCCTGCCATGCCTGAGCACCCAACGCCCGCGGCAGCCGCTTCTCCAACTGCTGAAAGCGGGCCGCCGAGGTGATCCCCGCCTCGCCCCGTAACAGTTCGGGTCTCACATTTGAGCAGAAGTTCGACGGGTACCGGGCGTTGGTGTCCACTCCGTTGGCCCCAAGTGGGCGGGTGCTGCTCCAGACCCGCCGCGGCTCCCTGGTCCAGAGAGTGTTCCCGGACCTCGTCGCGGCCGCCGAGCAGCTGTCCGTCGGCTTGGTCCTGGACGGCGAGGTGATCGCCTGGGACGTGGGGGCCGACGCCCTGTCGTTCGGGGGGTTGCAGCGCCGGGCTGCCGTCCGCGCTGGCGGCGCCTCCGCGCTGGCCGCGTCACTGCCCGTCCGGGGGCAAGCGCGAGGGGGTGGCCTCTATCCAGGAGGCTCCGCCGCCGTGATCATGCCAGCCGTCGGGAGGTCATTTCAGTTGCCGACACCGTTCCCCACGACGATCTTGGGCTACGAGCAATCAAGGGGGACATCGTGGGACTGATGCTTTTCCCAGGCGACGACGACGTGGCGAGCCCGGACGTCTCCTGGTCCTACACCGGCTTCAGCCTGTTCAGGAAGTGGTTGGCCCAGGCCGAAGGGATCACCTTCGCCGAGATGGAGGGCTTTGGCGGAGAGCGCCCGTGGTGCAGCGTGTTCACCACGTTGGCGCCGCTGCTCAACCATCCAGACGACGATGGCCCCGACCTCGCGCCGCTCAATGTGCGGCCATGTTGCCCCGGCTGGAAGTGATTCTCGCCCAACGTCAGCCTGACGACAGCGACCCCGTGCTTCGACGGCGCATCGATGACGTCAGGCAGTTGATCACCGTCCTTAGAGGTCGCTTCTTATGGCGTGATCGTTCGTTGAGCCGTGGATGACGGATGTGGTTGAGCGGTTGGTGCCGGAGGAGTTGTGGGTGCTGTTCCGGCGGGTGGTGCCACCCACTGAGGTGATACGCCCGCAGGGCGGCGGCCGAAGCCGGGCGGGGTGACCGTGAGGCCCTGGCCGCGATCATCTTCGTGGCGACGTCGGGCTGCACCTGGCGGCAGTTGCCGCCGGTGTTTGGGCCGGCCTGGCAGGCGGTCTACCGACGATTCGCCCAGTGGAGCCGGGACCGGGTCTGGGCCCGGCTCTACCGTGTGATCCTCGACGAACTCGGTGCCCGGGGTGCGCTGGACTGGTCGCGGTGTGCGATCGACTCCGTCAGCCTGCGGGCGGCAAAAGGGGGCTCACTGGGCAGGTGCCAGGACAGCAAGCCAACGGAACAGAGCACACACATCCCCGCTCAGCGGCCATGTGTCAGACGAGTCCTCATGGGCGCGCAACCCCGTGCCCGTGCGGGATCGCCGCGGGGCCGGCGCCGGGTGAGGATCTCAACAGAACCCGGGACAGGCCCAGGCCCTGACGACAGGTCCGGCACCGGCCTCACATGCCCAAGATCATCCACCGCCCCTTATGGCGCATCCGGCTGGATGACCTCAACGGGCTACTGCTTGGCGGCCTCGATGACCCTCGCGGCGATCTGGGCGGCCTCCCGACTAGTGTCGGCGCCGCTCAAGACGGATACGGCCACGGCCAAGGGGCGGCCGCCGGGGGCCTGGGTGTGTGCCATGGCCCAGGTGACCGACGCTGAGGGCACCCACGCGTTGACCGAACTGCCGACCGCTTGCCGCAACTGGTCGGCGGTGTGCTGGGAGACCGCACGTCGGCTGGGCGTGGGAGTTTTGGGATCGGTCACCACGCGAGGAGAGGCCCAGTTCCCGTCGTTGCCGATCGCGCCCATCACGATCGCCATCTGCAGGGGGGTGGCTGTGGTGTCGAAGAGGCCGTTCGCCGTGAGCGCGAGCTGCGCGGCGTTGCCCGGTTTCCGGGGCCACTTGCTTTCGAAAGCTCGCGCAGGCGTGTCCATCTGCTCCGTGTTGAAACCGAAACTCTCTGCCGTGGCCGCCAGCGTCTCCGCCCCCAGGTCGGTGGCCAGGCGGGCGAAGACGTTCTGGCAGGCATACCGCAGGGCCGCGCGCAGACTCGCGTCGGTGCAGTGTGCGGGGTCCCCCGAGAACTGCACCGAGCTGTCCGGGACGGTGTGGACGGCCGGGCTGCGCGTGGGCGCGTCCACCGACGCGACCAGCCCTTTCTCCAGGGCCGCGGCCGCCACGATGATGTGGGCGGCGGAGCCTGGATTGTGGAGGTCGCGCAGAGCCCGGTTGACCAGGGGCTTGCCCGCGTCCGCGTTGAGCTGCTTCCACGCCTTGTCGTCGGAGGTGACGTATCCGCTGAAGGAGTTGGGGTCGTAGCTGGGAGTGCTGACCAGCGCAACGATTTCGCCCGTCCGCGCGTCGAGGGCGACCGCCGCACCGGTACGGCCGCGCAGCGCGTCGAAGGCGGTCCGCTGCACCACCGGATCGATGGTGGTCGCGACGTCCTTACCCGCGTCGAGGTCCTCCCGCAGAATGCTCTCAAGCTGGGTGTTTCCGAACGCCAGGGAGCGGTAGCCGGTGACGGGCGCATACAATTCCCCGTCCGTGTAGGTCCGCCGGAACGGGAACCTTGGGTGCCCGGAGGGAACCGTACCGGTCACAGGACGGCCGCCCACCAGGATGTCACCGGGCGCCCCCGCGGGCTTCGGCACGGGCGGTTTCGCCTCAGCCGTCCCCGCCGCGCCGGACGGCTTCACCCTGTGCGCGTCGGGCTGCTCCGAGGAGCATCCCGAAAGACCGGCCGACGCCAGGGTGAGCAGCGTGACAAGGACAGCGACGCGGGGGCGTGACGGTACGGGCATGAGGCCATCCTAGAAACAAGATCGCGTCCTCTGCACCGCAGTTCGTTGCCTTGGTGGGGCCCGCTCACCCTCGCTTCGGGGCGCCGGCGGTCGGCCCGGCGTTGGCGGTAAGGGGCGCACGGGCCGTGCGGTTGCTCCTTCTCGTCGTCCTCGGGTTCGGATTCACGGGACCCGGGCGAACGCGGGAGAGTCGGTCGAGCCGGGTGACCTTCAGCGTGCCGCGTTCGCGCAGCAGCTGCATGACGAGGTCAAGCCCAGGGTGGGGCGCCTTCGCGCCACTCTCGGTGTCCAGGGGGGTGTTGTTGCGGTCCACGCCGGCCCGTAGCAGGGCGTCGATCTGATGATCGGGGTTCTGGTCGGCGGTCGAGACCCGTACGTAGCCGATCAATATGTGTCGGAATCCATCGGCCGGACCGTTGGCCCACGTTGATTGTCGACGCGAGTTGCCGACAATGCCCACCTGCGGGTTCGTGATCACGGTGCCGGTGTCGGCAGACGATCGTTTTTCGACATCTCTCGGAATCGCCATGGTGGAGTGTTGCTCTGCGCGGGCCGCGGCGGTGACGGCGCGGGCGCCGGAGGCGCGGACATGGTCCCTGACACGGGCGGGGTCGTTGCGGACCGGGATGCGGGAGAGGGGGGGGCGAAAACGGGGAGGAGGGAGGGACGGAGGCGGCCGGGGACGGACTGCCGACGGCCGTAGCGGTGGGGCCGGTGAGTAAGACAGCGCCGACGGCAAGAGCGAGCGGGTTAACCATCCAGTCAAGGGACTGCTTCCTGAGCGGAATGATGACGCAGCGACAAGAGTCGTAACGGCGCGTCAATTCGGCGAGGAGGCGGGCGATGCAGCGACCTGTATATCGTCCACATAAAATAAATGGATTCAAATGGCTATAAAATCGATGAGGATAGGTACCGCCGCAGCGACGCTGATGCTGCTCCTGTCCGGAGGGAGGGGCAGCGCGTTAGCGGCTTCTGACACGGATCCGTCCCGGCCTCTGCCCAGCGGTGCGGAGTTGGCCGTCCGGCCCGGCGAACGGGTCAGCGTCACGACCGAGGCCCGGGTTTCCGGAGACCGTTCAGCGGCGTGCGGGTGAGCTCTCCAGCCTTCGCTGCCGACGGCAGGTTGCGGATGGACGACGACCTCCTCGTGGCGGTGGCGACGGTCTCCTGCGCCGCCGTACCGGGTGACTACGAGGTGCGGTTCGGCTCGCCACTCGGCAATGAGAATGCTTCCAAGATCGACCAGCTGTGGGGCAGCTTCCAAGGGCGCCCGCCGATGCAGCGGAGCGGGCGGCCCGTTCGGGTGGTCGGCGCTCGGCGCCTCCCTGACCCGGGCCATCAAGTGGGATGCGATCGAGAAGCAGTTCGATCAGATGGTCAAGAGGTCGTGGAGAACTGGAACAGCGCGAACACTGGCCTGCACTGCGGCAAGGACCGCGCCCTGAGCGGCCCGGACAAGGAACACGCCGAGACCTCGATGCTCGCGCTGCACCTGCCCAGTCCGCCCTGGTGCACGTCCACACCCTGCTGTTGCAGCAGGCCCTCGCCGAACCGGCCTGGGCGAAGAAGCTGTCCGACGAGGACCGGCGAGGACTGACTGCGCTGTTGTGGTCGAACATCAACCCACACGGCACCTTCCGCCTCGACACGGCAAAGCGGCTCGACCTGCTGCCTGCCCTGGTGCCCGGGCCGCGCCGGGCGGCGGATGACGGCGTTCAAGCAGCAGGCTCGGTATCCGGCCGCTGAACCGGAGCAACACCACCGCCCGCGTCGTGACCACCCGCCACCTTCCATGGACGTGATCCAGGCGGGAGCATGTCGGTGGACGGGGGTGGCAGACCATGGGGCGTAGGCGGGGTGCGTGGGCCGGGTCGGCGGTAGCGGGAGCAGCCGCAGCGGTGGCGGCTGTGCTGGGGCCGGTGACCAACTACGCCAGCGCGGCGGTGCCTGGCTGGGCGGCGCAGGCATGGGTGATCTGGCCGGTGTTCGCCGTGCTGGTGGCGGTCAGTATCGGGCTGTTGCTGTGGGGCCGACATCTGGACACCGCAGCAAGGCCCCCGGCGCGGCTGGCACCGGTGAGCCGACTGGCCCGGGACCAGCAGGCTTCGTTACGCCCCCCGCATGTTCAGCGCGTACGGGGGCGTGAGGGCGAACTCGCCGTGCTGACAGGCATGCTTCGGCGGCCACAAGGCCGGTTCGCGGTGCTGTGCGCGGTCGGCGGGATGGGCAAGACAACGGTGGCCGCGCAACTGGCCACCCAGGCCGAGGCGGCGGGCTGGCGAGTGTTTTGGGTGCGCTGGCGTGACGGTGCCGAGCTGGCGCAGCAAATGGTGCAGGTGGCGCTGGCCTGCGGCCTTCCGGAGGCAGAGCTGGAGGCCGCGCGAGCGGGGCGGGCGAGCCATCCGGATGTGGTCTGGCGACAGTTGGGCCGGGTGCGGAAGTGGCTGCTGGTCGTGGACAACGCCGACGAGCCGCACGAGATCGGCCCGGCAGGGGAGCCGGTGGCCGACTATCGCGGCTGGATCCGTCCTTACGGCCGGGGCCTGCTGGTGGTGACCAGCCGGGATGGCAGCGAGCAGAGCTGGGGTCCGTGTGCACAGCTGCTGCCACTGGAGCCGCTGGCGGTGCGGCCTGCGGGGCAGGCCCTGCTGGACGCTGCTCCCGCAGCCGGCACCGCCGAGCAGGCCCGGGAGCTGGCGGCGCGACTGGGCGGGCTGCCACTGGCGTTGCACGCGGCCGGCACCTATCTGGCCGGACCCACCAGCCGCTACCGCACCTTCGCCGCCTACCGCCAGGCCCTGGAACAGGAACTGCGGTCCCTGTTGGGAGCGGCGCACCCGAATGCCTCCCGTCCGCAGGTCGCCCGCGCCGTGGTGCGGCACACCTGGGAGGTTTCCTTGGATCAGCTCGCCGGGGAGGGCAACGCTCTGGCCCGCCCCGTGTTGCGACTGCTGGCCCTGCTGGCTCAGGCCCCCGTCCCACTGTCCCTGATCACCCCGGAGCTGCTGTCCGTCGTCACCGGACACGACGTCACCCCGGTGGCACTGGAAGCCGCGTTCGCCGGCCTGCACCGCTACGGTCTCCTCGGCCTGCCCCACTCTCCCGGCAGCACCGGCCCGGCGTCGGGCAGCGGTGAGGGGGCACAGGCGGTGCTGCATCCCCTGATCCGAGAGATCAACGCTGTCGCCCTCGCGGCCGAGACCTCCGATCTCGCCGTGTGGCACCAGGCTCTTGCCGAGCGGCTGACCACGGCCGTGCACGAGACCATCCAGCGCGGGCGCGCCGGTTGGCCTGCAGCCGTGCTCCTCGCCCCCCACCTGCCGCTGCTGCTCGACTATGCGGACCCGCGCACTGCCACACACCACCGCACCACTCTCAACGACCTGGCGCAGGTGCTGCAGAAGGCCGGCGCTTTCGGTGCGGCGCGCCTGCTGCACGAACGGGTCCTCGACGTCGAGACCCGCATGCTGGGCCCCGAGCACCCCGATACCTTGACCAGCCGCAACGACCTGGGCAATGCCTTGTTCGGAATGGGAGAGCCGGCCGAGGCAATACGCCTGCTCCGGCAGACCCTGGAGGACCGCACCCGAATCCTGGGCCCCGAGCACCCCGACACCTTGACCAGCCGCAATGACCTCGCATGCGCTTTGGACGGGACGGGTGAACATGCCGAGGCGGTAGGTCTGCTGCGGCAGACCCTCAACGACCGTACCCGTGTCCTGGGCCCCGAACATCCGCATACCCTGGCCAGCCGGGACAGCCTCGGTCTCGCGCTGGACGGGATGGGCGAGCACGCACAAGCAGTGCGCATGCACCGCAGCACCTTGGACGACCGCATCCGTGTCCTGGGCCCCGAGCACCACCTCACCCTGCTCAGCGGCCACAACCTCGCCAGCGCCCTGACCAGGGCGGGTCAGCAGACGGAAGCGATACAGCTGCTGCGGCAGGCGTTCAACGACCACGCCCGCATTCTGGGCGACGAGCATCCGCACACGCTGGCCGGCCGGGACAGCCTCGGTCTCGCGCTGCACGCGACGGGCGAGCACGCACAAGCAATACGCCTGCTCCGGCAGACCCTGGAGGACCGCACCCGAATCCTGAGCCCCGAGCACCCGGATACCCTTGCCAGTCGCCACAACCTCGCCCTCGCTTTGACCAGTGCAGGTGAGCAGGCCGAGGCGATAGACCTGCTGCGCCGAACCCTCGATGACCGGGCTCGCATCCTGGGCGACGAGCACACGCATACCTTGAGCACCCGCAACGCGCTGGAGACAGCGCTGGCCATGTCCACCCAACGGCCACAGAGCCGGTGGTGGCACTGGCTGCGGCCCAGGAACGTCGCATCCGGTGGCGGTTGAGGAGGCCCTGCATCCCCGAGCCGCCGCCAAGCGACAAGTAGCACTCTTGTTGTTCACCGTCCACGTCGGGCCTGCGCCGATCACCACCGGCAGCCCGTACATGGAACTGCCCGAGGAGATCACCGCCGAGATCCTCATGGCCGAGCTCGGCGGGCAGATCGCCAACTGCGCGGAAGGCTGGCACACCTGGGCCAACGAGCCGACACAGGAGGCATGGGACACCGTCCGGCCCTGGGCCGAACGGCAGGTTCGCCGCCTGTTCCCGGACCTGACCTGGCGCATCGAGCCGGACCGACGGTTCCTGCCGCCCAGCAGCTCAACCCGTGACGCCAGGCCACAACTGCCCCACCTCGGGGTGGCAGGTTCCCCCGAAACGCCGGATCCGGCCGACTGGTGCTCAGCCCTCGTGCCGTCGTCAGGAGCGGGCGAGGCGGGCCGCGAGATAGGGCGCGGTGGCGCTGCGGCGGGCCCTCGCCACCTTGGCCGGCGGGCCCGCCGCGACAACCCGCCCGCCCGCGTCGCCGCCACCCGGCCCCAGGTCGATGACCCAGTCGGCGGTGGCGATCGTATCCAGGTCGTGCTCGACGAGGACTACGGTGTTGCCGGCGTCGACGAGCCGGTGCAGCTGTGTCAGCAGCAGCGCGATGTCCGAGGGGTGCAGCCCCGCCGTCGGCTCGTCGAGCAGGTAGAGCGCGTGCCCGCGGCGGGCTCGCTGCAGTTCGGTGGCCAGCTTGATGCGTTGCGCCTCGCCACCGCTGAGTTCCGTCGCGGGCTGGCCCAGCCGCAGGTATCCCAGTCCCACCTCGCGCAGCGTCTCCAGACTGCGGGAGGCGGCCGGGACGGCGGACAGGAACTCGGCGGCGTCGTCGACGGACAGCGCCAGCACTTCCGCGATGTTCTTGCCGCGATAGGCGACTTCCAGTGTTTCGGCGTTGTACCGGGCGCCCTGGCAGGTCGGGCACGGCGCGTAGGTGCCGGGCAGGAACAGCAGTTCCACCGCGACGAATCCCTCGCCCTGGCAGGTCTCGCACCGCCCTTCCGGCACATTGAAGGAGAACCGCCCGGCCGAGTAGCCGCGCGCCCTGGCCTCGTCCGTCGTCGCGAACAGCTTGCGCACCGCATCGAACATTCCCGTGTACGTGGCCAGGTTGGACCGGGGAGTCCGGCCGATGGGCCGTTGGTCGACCCGGACCAGCCGGTCGAACGACTCGACCCCCGAGGCGTCCTGGACGTCGACCTCCAGCTGCGCCTCGTCCGCCTCCTCGGGTACGAGCCCGAGGTGGCCGCGGACGACCTCGGCGAGCACCTGCGTCACCAGCGTCGACTTTCCGGAACCGGACACGCCCGTCACCGCCGTCAGTACGCGAAGCGGTACGTCGACGGACACGTCGTGCAGATTGTGGCGGGAGACACCGCGCAGGTGCAGCCAGCCGTGCGGCGTGCGCGGCCGGTGATCGAGCGGCCGGGCGCGCCCGAACAGGTACTGGCTCGTGGCCGACTCCCCGACCCGCTCAAGACCGGCGACCGGGCCGCTGTACAGCACGCGCCCGCCGCCCTCGCCCGCACCGGGGCCGATGTCGACCACCCAGTCCGCCCGCCGTACGACGTCCATGTCGTGCTCCACGACGAACAACGAGTTGCCCGCCGCCTTGAGTCGGTCCAGCACGTCCAGCAGCGGCTCCGCGTCAGCCGGGTGCAGGCCCGCGGAGGGTTCGTCGAGGACGTAGACGACGCCGAACAGCCCCGAGCGCAGCTGGGTGGCGATCCGCAGGCGTTGCGCCTCGCCGGGCGACAGGGTCGTCGAACGGCGCCCGAGGCTGAGATAACCGAGGCCCAGGTCAAGCAGTACCTCGACCCGCGCGACCAGATCGCCGCAGATCCGGACCGCGACCTCGGTCGTCTCCCCGGATCGGGCGGTCGACGTGGTGGCGTCGGCCTCGGACCGCCCCGCGACGGGCCGCAGCAGCGCCACGACCCCGGTGAGCGGCATCGCGTTGATCTCGGCGATGGAACGTCCGGCGAAGGTCACGGCGAGCGCCTCCGGCCGCAGTCCGCTGCCGTGACACCCGGGGCAGGGCACACTCCTGACGAACCGGAGCGCCCGTTCGCGCATCTTCTCGCTCTTGGAGTCGGCGAGGACGTGCATGACGTGCTTGCGGGCGCTCCAGAACTTGCCCTGGTAGCCGTAGTCGACCCGGTCCTCCTCCGGCTCGATGTACACGGAGGGCTGCTCGTCCGTGTACAGCAGCCAGTCCCGGTGCTTCTTCCTGAGCCTGCGCCACGGTCGGTCGATGTCGATCCCCAGGCCGCTGACGACACTGCGCAGGTTGGCGCCCTGCCAGGCACCGGGCCAGGCGGCGATCGCCCCCTCGCGGATGCTCAGCGAGGGGTCGGGGACGAGCAGGTCCTCGGCGACGTCGTGTACGACGCCTAGTCCGTGGCACTCCGGGCAGGCGCCGGCCGCGGTGTTGGGTGAGAACGACTCGGCTTCCAGCCGTGCGGCCCCGGGCGGATAGGTGCCGGCGCGGGAGTACAGCATGCGCAGCAGGTTGGACAGCGTGGTGAGGGTGCCGACCGTCGAACGCGAGCTGGGCGACCCGCGTCGCTGTTGTAGGGCCACGGCGGGTGGCAGGCCGGTGATTTCCTGCACGTGGGGTGCGCCGACCTGTTGCAACAGTCTTCGGGCGTACGGTGCTACGGACTCGAAGTAGCGCCGCTGGGCTTCCGCGTACAGCGTGCCGAACGCGAGCGAGGACTTGCCCGAACCGGAGACGCCGGTGAAGGCGACCATCGCGTCCCGCGGAACGTCGACATCGATGTTCCGCAGGTTGTTCTCACTGGCGCCCCGGACATGTACGAAAGGGTCTCTCGCGTCCTTGTTCACCGTTCCTGATTACCTGATCGCGCCGGGAACCGCGCGACAGGCGCCGTCGCCGAACCCCGCTCACAGGAGTACCGGAAAGCCCCGGACGAGCGGCTCCCGGGGAACATCCGTTTCGACGCCCTTCGGCGAGAGCGGTGACTCGTCTCCCGGTGGCGCGTTCGTCCCGGCGGCTCGGCCCAGGGCGCGCACATGCGCCCCGGCCCCCCCGCCTTGCCGCGGCGCGCGACCGAGCCGCCCTGCGACACAGGACGGCAACGGCAACAGTCTGCTGTCAGCGCAGCCCTCGCGGTCGGTACCCGCCCGGCCCCACCCGGCTTTCGGTGGATCGCACAGTCGCACGGTGTGACCTGCGGAGATGCCGCTCCTTACCCGCTGGCCTTGAGGGGATACGTCGTCCGGTCACGGACGCCAACCGGCCGTCTGTCCAACCCAGGGGAACCGCCATGACTGATCTGAACACCCTGCGGGCAAGCCTCGCGTCGGGTGAGCACGAAATCGCCGACACCCTGGCCTTCGTCGCCGCGCACTACGAGTATCAGCCGCAGGCGTTTTGCAACGGGGAACTGGAAAATGCCACAGGTGAGAACGAGGGCTATTGCAAGACGCTGGGACTGGCCCTGCTGGAAGGGCTGAGCGACCCCGGGCTGGCGCCTACAGCACCGTTCACCGCTTCCGCCACGCCGACGCGCACCTGGAGGCCTTCCGCACCGGCCGGCAGTGACACGTCGACCAACTGATGCCCCGCACCGCCCCGAATGCCCCGGGAAGCCGCCGTGCGCTGCGCCACCACCCTCGCCGACGCCGTGGCCCAGGCGGTCGCCCGGATCGACCTCCGGGCTGTCCAGGCTTCCGACCACACGGACGACCACCTGCGCGTGAACGCCGCCGCGGGCTGGAACGTCCTCGATCCAGCCACCGGCCGCGCGATGGCCTGGGCCCGCGCGACGTCGGCGACCCTACCCCCGGCAGCCGGCCGAACACGAAGGACTCGTCCCCGTGAACAGCAGCCGCAGCGCCGGCGCCGAGACGGCCGAGATCATTGCGGCGGCGCCGATCCTCGGGCCCTCCACGGTGACGGGCAAGCCGATCTCCAGAGTCGACCCACTCCGGGCGGTCGATCGACGGGCAGGCGGAGGCCGCGGACGTACTGGCGCGGCTCCCGGTGACGCTGGTCGTCGTGGCGCCCGCCGACCCCAGGCGGACGGCTGCGACCCGGTGCCGGAGATGACCACGGACCGGCTGCGGGGGGTCCGGCGACCACCGCGACCGCAGATCTCGGGGCCACCACTCCACTTGCATCATGTCCAGCGGGCCTGGCGCTGCCGCGCACGGCAATCGGCCTGCCCGTGATCCGGGGGGCTTCGGGAGCGAACCGACGCTGTGCGCGCAACGCCGGGGCCGAGGGCGAGGCCGACGATTTCAACCGTCGCAGCGGACCAGACGCTCCGCGCGGATACGAGGTGGAGCGTCCGGGTCCGGCCAAGGCGCCCCATGACCGAGACGGTCCGAAAGGCCATGGGGCCGTGGCCGGGAACAGCCGGTGCGGTCGGCGCTGTTTAATCGACGGACGGACCGGCCTGGGAGTGCGGCAGTAAGGCGTTCGCCCCACCACGCTCCAGGCTCCAGGGTCGCTGTACACCCGCCGCACACTCGGACCAACCGACAGGTGCTTCTGCAGGAGGAATGTTCATGACTGACCGGCCCTTGACGCTCATGGCTGTGCACGCGCACCCCGACGACGAGGCCACGGGAACCGGAGGGGTTCTCGCGCGGTACGCGGCGGAGGGCGTCCGCACGGTTCTCGTGACGTGTACCGATGGAGGTTGCGGTGACGGACCGGGGGGTGTCAAGCCTGGCGATCCCGGGCACGATCCGGCGGCGGTTGCCTTGATGCGCCGTCAAGAGCTCCTGGCGAGCTGTGATGTCCTCGAGGTCAGCGATCTGGAGCTGTTGGACTATGCCGACTCCGGGATGATGGGCTGGTCGAGCAACGATGCCCCCGGATCCTTCTGGCGGACTCCCGTAGAGGAGGGCGCCGCCCGACTTGCGGAACTCATGCGGCACTACCGGCCCGACGTGGTGGTCACTTACGACGAGAACGGCTTCTACGGCCACCCCGACCACATTCAGGCCCACCGCATCACGATGGCGGCGCTGGAGATGACCGCGCTGACACCCAAGGTGTACTGGACGACGATGCCCCGCTCCAGGATGCAGCGGTTCATGGAGATCATGAGAGATTTCCACGAGGACATGCCGGAGCCGGATCCGGCCGAGGCCGCGGCGATGGCCGAGATCGGCCTTCCCGACGATGAGATCACCACGTGGGTGGACACCACCGCGTTCAGCGGTCAGAAGTTCGATGCGCTGGCCGCACACGCCAGCCAGGGCGAGAACATCTTCTTCCTCAAGATGGGCAAGGAGAAGTTCGGCAAGCTGATGGGCATGGAGACCTTCGTACGGGTCAAGGATGCCACCGGCGCAGCCGTACCCGAGAACGATCTTTTCGCCGGACTGCGCTGACCCGTCCCTCCCTGCACGGCAGGACCCTGCGCGACGACGACGGCAACCGCTACCGCTTCGACGATGTCCGCATGAATGGACGCGCCACCATACACATCCACACCGGCACCGGCCGCGACACCCGCACCGACCTGTTCCAATACCGCCGCGACTGCATCCGGGACAACCACGCCGACACCACCACGCTGCGCGATGGCCGCGGCCGCATGGTCGACACCGAGTCCTGGGGCCGTCGCCACCACTGACCGGTGTCAGGTGCGGGCGGTCGCCTGGACGGCTGGCGACCGCCCGCACCACACCCTGAAGAAGGCGCGTCGGCAGGCCCGAGTGAGTGAGCAGGGCAGTGCCGGGGCTGCGGGTCCGGAGGCTTCCGGTGCCGACAGAGAGCCAGGGCAACAGCCCGCCGAGTCGGGCCTCGGCCGTGACGGCTCGAAGCAGGCGACGAGAGGCTGAGGCCCGGGAGCCGGGCGCGGGTCTCGACGACGTCGGTCAGGACCTCGCATGCACAGACTCGGCGAGGGCCAGGACGGGGAGGGGTGGGGACAGCCCCCGTATCCCCCCGGGCGTCAGCCGGATGGGCAACTGGTGCGGCGCCCCGGCACGCTGGGCAGGAACGGCACAGGCAACAGAAGCAGGAGCAATCGGTGAACGCACGTGCGGGGGGCGCAGCACTGTGGGCGGGGATTTGTACGTTGGTCGTATCAGGGGTCTTCCCGGCGGCCGCGGCGGAGCAGGCGCCGGCCTTGCCGCCCGCCGGCCTCAAGGAGGCCATCGAGCAGACGGTCGCGGACGGATTCCCGGGTGCCGTGGCATACGCCAGGAACGGAGAACGGGAGTCACGGATGGCGGCCGGGCTCGCGGACACGGCGAGTGGCGAGCGGGCCCGGCCGGACCATCGGTTCCGGATCGCCAGTAACACCAAGTCGTTTGTGTCGACGGTGCTTTTGCAGCTGGAGGGCGAAGGGCGGATCTCGCTCGACGACAGCGTGGAGAAATGGCTGCCCGGCATGGTCCAGGGAAACGGCAACACTGGCAAGGCCATCACCATCCGGCAACTGCTCAACCACACCTCCGGCATCTACGACCCCACCACCGAACCGGAGTTCTTCGCCCCCTACCTGGAGCGCCACGAATGGGGCCACGTTTACACCCCTCGGGAGGTGATCGCCCGTGCCGTCCGGCACCAGCCGCTCTTCGCGCCCGGCGGCGGCTGGTCGTACTCCAACACCAACTACCTCCTCGCCGGTCTGGTGATCGAGGCGGTAACACGTCACAGTGCGCCCTCCGAAATTCATCGGCGGATTCTCGCCCCGCTCGGCCTGAAGGACACCTCCTTCCCGTTGACCGATCCGGCCATTCACGGCCCCCATCTTCACGGCTACGACCTCACGGGACGCGACGTGACCCGATTCAGCCCGTCTTACGACTGGACTGCCGGCGCCATGATTTCCACGGTTAACGACCTGGCCCACTTCCACCGCGCCCTGTTCACCGGCCGGCTGCTGCGCCCCGCCCAGCAGCGCGAACTCCTGACAACGGTGCAGTTCCCCAAGGCGCCGGCGTACGGACTCGGCGTGCAGCGCATGGATGTGCCATGCGGCTCGGAGCAGGACACCAAGCCGATCAGTGTCTGGGAGACCGACGGCGGCGGGCCGGGCTTCACCAGCGTGTCCCTCACCACCGCCGACAATGAGCGACAGCTGGTCCTGGCCGTCAATGTCTACGACCTCGGCGAGGACCTCAAGGGCGAACCGCCCGTCCCCCGCAGCAAGGGACTGCTGAAGGCGCAGATGACAGCCCTGTGCGGCTGAGGCGGCGTCACGGCCGCCGCCGCCCTGGTTCCTGCTGCGGTGGTGCGTGAGGTGTGTGCCGTGTCCGCCCGGGGGTTGAGCCCGTCGTGGGGCGGTGCGCGATGGAGTGCCGCCAGAGCTCCGCCGTCCCCGGGTCGACCGGCCGCCGGTGGTGGAGTCGCGCGACCGCACGGCCGTCGGCCCCCGGGTCTTCCGGACCCGCCATCGGCGTGCGGACCGATCGGGGGGAGTCCCTTGCCTTCTGCACCTGCCCGCATACGCCGGCCCTACTCCGTCTGGGGGCGCCGCCTGATCTCCTTCGCCACGGGTGGCGCCCTCGCGCTTACGGGGTGGTCGCTCCGCCCGCGCCCGCGCTCGCCGCGACCGGCCCGCTCGCCTATGTGGCCAACATCGGTGGCAACACCGTCTCGGTGTTCGACACGGCGACCAACGCGGTGACCGCGACCGTCCCTGTCGGGAGCAGCCCCCTCACGGTGGCGCTGACCGGTCGGGCGGCCCTCGTCGTTGCTCACGCAGGCGCAGGCCAACGGGCTCCGTAGAGCGCCGTAGGCAAAGGGGTGTGCCGGGGTTTTGGGAACGGTGAAGGTCTGGGCCGCGCACGACGGGTGCCGGTTTGGACGCGGGCGGTTTGACCGGTGGCCGTGGTGACTGACCGGTGCCGTGTTCGTTGAACGCATCATCCTGACACGTGGCTCCGTACGCCACGTTGTCCATACGAAGGGGGAGGCACCTGTGAGGGGTTCAACGGCAGGGCGTGTGACACGGGGTTGGGCGCGGCGGGCGCGGTGGGCAGGTGTTGCGTTGACGGCGGCATGCCTGGCCCTGCCGGTGACGTCCGCGCAGGCGGTCTCCGGTGGTAGCAGCGTGATGAGCGCCTCCCAGTTTCCCTACATGGTGTCCGTGCAGGGGCCAGTCGTGATGTGTGAAGGGGCGCTGGTCGACCTCAAGCACGTCGTCACTACCGCCACCTGCGTGAGCGCCCTCGCACCCTCCGACGTCAACGTCCGCGTCGGCTCCAACAAGTACTACGATGGCGGACTTTCAGAGGCCGTGACGGTGATCACCGTGCATCCGGCGTTCGACAAGAGCACCTACGACAGCAACATCGCCGTGCTCACGCTGGCCCGCACCCTGCCCGCCGGCACGTCGATCAAGCCGATCCCCCTTGCCGAGAACGATCCCCCGGGCGGGAGCCTCGGCGTCGTCACCAGCTTCGGCGCGACGAACACCGAAAACGCCTTGCCCGACCTCTTGCAGCAAGCGCCACTCACCACACTCTCCGCCACCCAATGCCAGAACTTCAAAGGCGGGAGGGTCACCATCCGTATGATGTGCGCCGGCGACCAGACAGGCGTCAAGGACCTCTGTCCGGCAGACCAGGGCACCCCACTCGCCTACCAGGGCCGGCTGGTCGGGATCTACTCCTGGGGCGGCAGCTGCGGGCTGGCAGCCCCAAATTCCAGCAGTCCCGTATTCAACCGCATCAGCACCTTCGCCACCTGGATCAACTCCGTGATGAGCAACGGCTGACCCTGACCCGATGCATCCCCAACCTGGTAGTCGGCGGCCTCGCTTTCTCTTCGGCCAGGCTGAGCCGTCCCGGCCCACCCGGCCTCAGCCCGCCGCTGCTTGATCGTCCCGGCTGACCGCCGGCATGAGTGAGGGCCCGAACCGCTCCGCGATCCGGGCCCTCACGGCGCGTAGGTTCAGTGCTTGAACACGTCCTTGATCTTCTCCTTGGCTTCACGCGCTTCGCCTTTGGTCTGCTCCGCGCGGCCCTCGCCGGCCAGCCGCTCATCGCCCGTCAGGCGGCCAGCACATCCAGGATCTCCGCGATCTCGACGGGGACCGACAGATGGGGCGCCGCACCCTGCCCATGCTCTTCGGCGAGACGCTACACGCCGCTACTTCGCCGTGCTCCTGTTCCTCTTCCCCGCCCTCATCCACACCCTGCTGTACGCGTCGTTACCATTCGGGCCTGCCCGTCCTCGGCTGCGACCTGGCCCTCACTGCCTCATGCTGGACCGTCGCCTACCGGGTTCTTCACCTCTCCGGACGGCACGCAGACCACAAAACCTACATGGGCTACACGTACATCTACTGCCTCGTCCTGGGGAGCGGCATCCTCGTTTTCTGAACCCGCCCCCGCTCCGTGCGACACCGTCAACGCGAAAGCCGAGCACCCCATGGAGGGCTTGCTTCCGATCCCCGCCACCCCAACTCTGCGGCCTTGGTAGGTACTTGATGCGGTCAGTCGAGGATGGGGACGGGCAGGGGCAGGCTGACCGCGAGCCCGTCCCGCCCAACCTCACGTGCGACACCGGCCGCCAAGAGGGCGGCGAGGCACGCAATTACTCCGACGGCGCCTGGAGCCGCGTTTCCCCCGCACCACCGCCATCGCCGGCCTCTACGACGACAGCGCCAAGGAGGTCAAGGGCATCACCGCCGTCTGGCACGCCTCGGCCCCGCTACTACCGCGGCCCCCGACCGCCGCCGACCGCTCGCACCCGCATGTCCTTCTGGCGTTCCCGCCTGAGGCCTTATGTGGCAAAGCCTGCGCTTGGGCTCGGGTGGAGGCCCGCCTTGCGGAGCTGCGCGAACCGTTTGCGACCGAATGCGAGGGCTGGGCGGGCCGCCAGGACTCCTTCCAGGACTTCAGCGCGATTCTGCGTGAATGGGGCGACGTGATGACCGAGGCAGCGACCCGCGGTTGGGGGCTGCTGGTCGGTCTGCCCTAGGCCAGGAGCGCCGTCGTGCACTGTTCGGTGAGGTCTTCGGCGTGCGGTGGTAGGGGAGTGCCTGTGCGCAGGTGGCGGCGGACCACGGTGAGCGGCAGGTCGACGAGTGCCAGGACGATGCGGTCTTGGCCCTGCTCGTTCTGTGCGCCCAGGGCTTCCGCCAGTCGGGCCAGGGCTGCGAACACCCGGCGGTTGCCGGCGTCGGCGCGCCGGCTGAGCTCCTCGGGCCAGTCGGCGCCGCCGAAGTCGGCAGCGCCGTAGAGGAGGAGGACCGCCTCGTCCAGGCCAAGGCCGCGCCCCGCCGCCGCGGTCACGGCGCTTGCGACGCGAGGAACTCGCGCAGGTCCACGACCGCGTACTCCTCCTCCAGGGCCGCGTCGATGATCTTCGGCAGGGCCTCGGCGTCGAGTACCACCCCGTCACCCGTGCTGCTCCCCACATGCATCTGCAGGACGGCCCCGGGCTCCAGCGAGTCCACCGCCCTGCGTACCGCCTCGTTCACGGTCATGCCGCCGGCCGGCCCCAGGTAGCCGTTCGTGTCGTTGGTGAACTCGATCGCCGCGTAACCCAGGTCGTTGACGTCCGCAACCGAATCCTCGGTCGTCGAGCTGTACGGGAACCGGAAGAACGGCAGGGGCTCGGCCGCCGACGCCTTACGGATCGCCGCATCCGCCGCGCGGACCTCCCGCGCCCGCTCCTGCGTACTCAGGTCGTCGAAGTAGGGGTGGCTGTAGGAGTGGTTGCCCAGCCCGTGCCCCGCCTCGGCCATCGCGCGCACGGCCGCCCGACGGGCCTCGGCGTACATCCCCGTGGGGAAGAACGTGGCGGGCGCCCTCCGTCGGCGCAGCTCCGCCAGGACCGTGCCCAGGCCGCTCTCGTCCCACGCGGCGTTGAAGGTGAGAGCCACCACCCTGCGGGACGTGGGTAGCCGCCGGATCTCTCGCCCGAGAAGCCCCGCCGGCGGCCGGGGACCCGCGACGGGACCGGTCCCGCGCCCCCGGGCCGTCGGCGCGGCCAGAGTGTTCGGACCGGGCCCCAGCCCCGCGGCCAGCAGCGCCTCCAACACGGCACGTCGTCCCACCGTCACCTCGGTCGCTCCCTCGGGCACCGCGCCACCCCGCGCGGCGCTCCCACGAGTGTGCGAGAGCAGCGGGTGAGGGTCCCGCGCGGCCGTGCCGGGCAGCCGGGTGATCTCTGCGCGCCGCACCGACGGGGCCCGGTGTAGCCGGTGCGCTGACGTCTGCACCGGCGCGACGAGCGCAAGGCCGTTCGCCGTGCGCCCGCCCGGCCGCCGCGGGCCGGCGATCCCTTCGCCGGACCCGTCGTCAGGGTGCCCGTCTGCGACCCGGCGGTGGTTCACCGTCCTACCAGGTCGTAGCCGAGGGAGTCGACGCTCGCGTATAGGGGGGCGGACAGCCCCCGCTGGAGCGGATGGGCGGTGAACAACGGCCAAAGAAAGGCACGAAAGGGCGGCCGAGAGTCTTGCCCCTGCTGCCCTTTCTGCCGGTCAGAGGCCATCCGGGCGCTCAAGTCCTGAGGGGTTCGCAAGCCTATAGCGCGGGTTCGATTCCCCTCATCCGCTCTTGAACGAAAGCCCTGGTCAGAGGTCAGGGCCTTCGTTGTTGTGCGGGTTGCCCGGTGGCCTTTGTATCCGGGGCGTGTCGGAGGGGGCTCGGGCTGGTATCGAACCGGAGTGTCCGGCGAGTCAGCCGACGGCATGCCGGGTGCCGTCGCCTGACGGCCGGCAGGGATGCGACCTGCGGTTTCTCCGGGTGCGAGGAGGGTGGCCCCATGGCTCCGGGTGTCCGTGCGAGGCGCTGGCCTGTCCGCTAGCTGCCGTATCGTTCGGATTGCGGGGCGGTCGCCCGCACGTCGGGGCCGTGAAGTCGGCCCGTCCGCGCGTCCGTCGTTTGAACAGGAGTGCCTTTGTCGTCGCCCGTCTCCTCCGCGCAGACCGCCCGCGTGCTCCTCGTTGAGGACGATGACCTGATCCGCCGATCGTTCTCCATCGCCCTGGAGCGCTATGGCTACGACGTGCGGGCCGTCTCCGACGGCCTCGCCGGGCTCGAAGCCTTCCGTGAGCACGACTTCGACCTGCTGATCCTTGACGTGATGCTGCCCGGCCTCGACGGGATCGGGCTGTGCCGCCGGGTCCGGGAGACCAGTCTGGTGCCGGTGCTGATGATGTCCGCGCGCGGCGACGGGCTGGACGTGGTCGCCGGACTGGAGGCCGGGGCGGACGACTACATCGTCAAACCGGTCGAGACCTACGTCCTGGTGGCCCGCATGCGTTCGCTGCTGCGTCGTGCCACGTACTCGCCCGTCCCCGCAGAGGGACCGGCTCAGGCCGGCAGCCGGCCGGCCGGGGCGGAGGTGCTGGAGTTCGGGGACCTGAGGATCGACACCGCCGGGATGGAGGTGTTCCTCGCTGGCCGGCCGGTGGCGCTCACCCCGACGGAGCTCAAGCTGCTGCTGGAGTTCGCCGCCCACCCCGGGGTCGTGCTGGAGCGGCACACCCTCCTGCGGGACGTCTGGGAGTACGGCTTGGACGGGGACAGTCGGGTCGTCGACCTGTGCGTGCAGCGGCTGCGCCGGAAGGTGGGCCGGGACCGGGTCGAGACGGTCCGGGGCTTCGGATACAAGTTCCGGCGGTGACCGTGCGTTCCCTCCGCGCGCCGTGGGCGGGCCGCGCCCCGCTGCGCCGGAAGATCGCCGCGCTCGCCGCGGCCACGGCCCTGCTCGTCGTGGCGGCGGTCGGTGTCCTGGTGCACCTGTGGACCGCCCAGGACATTCGCAGCCGGGGCGAGGCACGGGCGATGAACACCCTGTACGCGGCCATGGACGTCTACCGCCGCACCGGCGTCCTCACCGACGGTGCCGAACTCGATCCCGACGACCTGCCCGCCGCACTAGGGGCCCCGGCTGACGGCGAACGGCACCACGTCTACGACGGGCAAGCCGACGGCAACGTCGGGCCGAGCGTCTGGGCGGCCCAGCGCACCGGTGGCCGGGGCAGCCCGGTCCTCGCCGTCCAGATCAACCTGAGCCCGGACCGCGCCAACCTGTCGCGCCTCGACGCGGCCATGGCGCTCGCCTCACTCGTCGCGCTCGCGGGCGCCGTTCCCCTGGCCGTCTACGGCGCGGGCTTCCTGTCCCGGAGACTGGGCCGGGTCGCCGAGACGGCGGCGCGGATCTCCGCCGGGGACCTGGACGCCCGCTCCGGGCCTACGAAGGGCCGTGACGAAGTCGCGGACATCGCCGCGACCGTCGACCGGATGGCCGACAGCCTTGCACTGCGGCTGCGCACCGAGCGCCGGTTCACCGCGGACGTGGCCCACGAGCTGCGCACCCCCGTCGGGGGATTGCTCGCCGCCGTCGACCTCCTTCCTCACGGCGAGACCGAGGACCTGCTGCGGGCCCGGGTGCGTGACCTGCGCGACTTGGTCGAGGACCTCCTGGAGATCTCCCGCCTGGACGCCGGCGCAGAGGAAGCGGTCCGCGTCCGGGTGCCGCTCGGTGCCGTGGTCGCCGAGGCGGTCTCCCGTACCGGTCTCGCCGCCGAGGTCACCGAGGCCGCCGAGGCCGTCGCCGACGGCGGCGCGCGGACGGTGGAGACCGACCCGCGCCGCCTGGAGCGGATCGTGGGCAACCTCGTCGTCAACGCGCACCGCCACGGTGCCGGCCCGGTCCAGGTCACCGTCGACGGACCGACGGTCGTCGTCCGTGACCACGGCCCCGGGTTCCCGGCCGACCTGCTGCTCCACGGCCCGCGCCGCTTCCACACCGGCGCCCGGGAACGCGGCTCGGGTCACGGCCTGGGGCTCACCATCGCCTTCGGCCAGGCACGCGTCCTCGGCGCCGAACTGCTGCTGGCCAACGCCCCGGACGGCGGGGCCGTCGCCACCCTCCGGCTGCCCCCGTGACGGACGCCCGCGGGGTCAGTACGCCGTGGAGCGGGCACTGATGCACGGCAGCCCAGGGCCGATGCCTTGCTCCGTCACTCTTCGACGGACACCGTGTCCTGTACCGGGCCCGGCGCGGGACCCACTGCGAGGAGGCCACCGAGGCCACCGTGAACCCGTCCGTCCACACCACCGCCCTGTCCCGTGGCGTCCTGTGCATCGGCGCTCTCACGCTGACCTGTCCTGCTGCTCGTGCGGTGTCACTGCGAAACCCGCGGCGGGCGAGACGGGACAGCCCGCCGGAGTGCCCGGTGTGATCGGGTTGTTCCTCGGCGGGACGCTCCTGGCCGTCGGCGCGCTTGCCCGCTTCGTCGCCGGCCAGGCCGGACACCGGTAACGGCGGCGCCCCTCCCGGGCCTCCCCGTGGTGTCCGCGCCCCCGACGTGTGGACACCGCGGGGAGGCCCTTGTCCGTGCCCGGCTCGCTACAGCCTTGCCGCACGCCCGAGCGGCCACCGATACACGGCGGTCCAGGCCCCGATACGTTCCCCGGAGACCCTTCACGTGCGCTTTCCGTACGAGAAGAGGAGCCCCCTATGACCGCCGACCTCCTGTCGCCGCACCCGACGACCGGCATCGCGGCCGCCACCACCGACTTGTCCAAGGTCTATGGCAGCGGCGACACCCGGGTGGTCGCTCTGGACCGGGTCAGCGTCGCCTTCCGGGAGGGCGAGTTCACCGCGATCATGGGCCCTTCGGGCTGCGGCAAGTCCACCCTGATGCACTGCGCCGCCGGACTCGACTCGCCCACGTCCGGGTCGGTACGCGTCGGCACCACCGAACTCGCCCGACTCGGGGACCGGCAGCTCACGCAACTGCGCCGGGACCGCGTCGGGTTCGTCTTCCAGGCGTTCAACCTGCTGCCGACGCTGACCGCCCTGGAGAACATCACCCTGCCGATGGACATCGCAGGCCGCCATCCCGATCGCGCGTGGCTGGACCGGATCGTCTCCATGGTCGGCCTCGCCGACCGGCTCGGCCACCGGCCCGTCCAGCTGTCCGGCGGCCAGCAGCAGCGCGTTGCTGTCGCCCGCGCCCTGGCCTCGCGCCCGGCGATCGTCTTCGGCGACGAGCCCACCGGCAACCTCGACTCGCGCGCCGGGGCCGAGGTCCTCGGCTTCCTCCGGGACTCGGTACGCGAGCTGGGGCAGACCGTGGTCATGGTCACCCACGACCCCGTCGCCGCCGGCTACGCCGACCGCGTCGTGTTCCTCTCCGACGGGCGCCTCGTCGAGGAGATGGCCCGGCCGACCCCGGACCGCGTCCTCGACCTGGTGAAGAGCCTGGGCTCCCGCTCCCACGGCAGCTGAGCCGCGCCTCCGCCGTCCCCCCGTACCGCCCTGGGAAGTCCCCGACCTCCCCAGAATCTCTCGGAAAGCCCTGAAGCCCCATGTTGAGAACAACCCTACGCAACCTCCTGGCCCACAAGGCCCGGCTGTCCATGACCGTCCTAGCCGTCTGCCTGGGCGTCGCGTTTGTCAGCGGCACCCTCGTCTTCGCGGACTCCACCGCCGCCGCTCACCGTGCCGCCGCGTCGAAGAACTTCGCCGGGGTCGACGTCACTGTGACCGAGAAGGCCCCCGAACCCGGTGCCGGCGGTGGATCGCGGGCCGGAGTGCTTGACGACGCGCTCGTCGCGCAACTGGCCCGGGTTCCCGGTGTCGCCGCCGTGCGCCCGTCGGCCGACGGCTCGGCCACCCTGAACGCGTCGGACGGGAGCCCGCTGCGGGCCGGCCGAGCCTGGTCCAACCTGGCCGGCGCGTACGTACCGGACCGGGACGGCAAGGACAGCCGCCATCCGCTGGTCGAGGGCCGCGCCCCCACGAACAGCGGTGAGATCGCCGTGGACAGCGGAACCGCCTCCGCGGGCGGTTTCCGGCTCGGCGACACGGTCACCCTGGCCACGGACGGCCCGGTGGTGACCCCGCGGCTGGTCGGCATCGTCACCGCGGACGACACCCGGGTCACGGCCGGCGGCACCCTCGTCCTCTTCGACAAGGCCACCGCGCAGCGGCTGTTCGCCGCCCCCGGCCGCTACACCGGCATCGACCTGACCGCCACGCCCGGCACCACCGCGTACGAACTCGCGGACCGGCTCACAGCCCTGCTGCCCGCGGGCCGCGCCGAGGCCACCACGGGCCAGGCACAGGCAGCCCAGCAGGCCATCCTCGTCGACACCCTGACCCGCGGCTACGAGAAGGTGCCGATGGTCTTCGCTGGGGTCTCGCTCTTCATCGGCTCGTTCCTCATCGTCAACACCTTCACCATGCTCGTGAAGCGGCGCACCCGCGAGACCGCCCTGCTCCGGGCGATCGGCGCCACGCGACGCCAGGTGTCGCGCTCCGTTCTTCTGGAGGCCCTGATGGTCGGTCTTGCCGCCTCGGTGACCGGCTTCCTGCTGGGGCTCGGTATCGCGGCGGTACTGCCCGACATCCTCGGCGCCGACGGTGATGTCCTGCCCAGTGGCCCTCTCGTGATCGGCCCGCGCTCGGTCGTTGCGGCGCTCGGCGTGGGCGTCGGCGTCACCGTGCTCGCGGCGTGGCTGCCCTCCCGCCTGGCAGCGCGGACCTCCCCCATGGAGGCGCTGCGCACGGCCGAACAGCCACCTTCGGCACAGCGGTTGCGGCTGCGGGGCGCGGTGGGCCTTGGCCTCCTCGTGCTCGGCGCCGGCTGGCTGGTCTCACTCCGAGGCGCGAAGGACGCCTCGGAGGAGAACCTGCGTGATGCGATGGCCGGCTGCGGCCTGTTCGCCGCCGCCCTGATCGTGCTTGCGCCGCTGCTCGCCGGCCCGGTGATCCGGCTGACGGGGCAGTTGACCGGGCGCTTCGGCGTAACCGGCCGCCTCGCCCGCGAGAACGCCCTGCGCGACCCGCGCCGCACCGCGGCCACCGCTGCCACCCTGCTGATCAGCACCGGCCTCGTCACCGGACTCGCCGTCATCGGGCACTCCACCGGACAGGCACTCGACCGCCAAGCCGCCTCTGGGCTCGGCGCCGACTACGTCGTCAGCACTCGCTCCACAATGACGGGCATCGACCCCGCTGTCCTACGGCGGCTGGCCGAGACTTCCGGCGTGCGCGCCGCGCACCCGATCGCCGACTCGACCCTGTTCACCGGAAGCGGCGTCCGCCAGATCACCGGCGCCGACCCCGCCACCGTGCGCGACACCATGAAGCTCGACTTCGTCTCCGGCTCCGCCGAGAACCTGGCGCCGGGCTCGATCGCCATCTCCGCCACCGTCGCCCGGGAGAGCGGGGTGACGACGGGCGGTCTGCTGAAGGTCCAGATGGGTCGCGCGGGGAAGTTCACCTCGTACAAGGTCATGGGCGTCTACAAGGACAACCCCGTCGCCCACGACGCGCTCGGCAGCCGTAGCGAGGTCGCGGCCAACAGCTTCCTGCCGGACTCCGTCCAGCGCGTGCTCCTGCGCACCGACGGCCAGGCGACGGGGGCATTGGAGAACCGGCTGCGCACCGCCGTCGGCAACAGCCCGCTCCTCAAGGTGCAGGACCGCGAACAGTTCGTCCGCCAGGCCGCCGGCACCATGGGCGACCTGTTGGACGTGATGTACGGCATGCTCGGCATCGGTGTCGTCATCAGCGCCCTCGGCATCGTGAACACACTGGCCATGTCCGTCGCCGAACGCACCCGAGAGATCGGCGCGCTGCGCGCACTCGGCATGGACCGCGCCGGCGTCCGCCGCATGATCCGCCTGGAGGCCCTGACCGTCGCCGGTTTCGGAACTCTCCTGGGTCTGACGGGCGGCCTGTTCGGCGCCTGGGCCGTCGGCTCCCTCGCCCACGGCGCCGTCGACCAATACACCCTGGCCCTGCCCTGGAGAACCCTGCTCCTGGTGTGCCTGCTCTCCCTGGCGATCGGCGTCCTCGCGGCCGCCGCCCCCGCCCGCCGGGCAGCCGCCCTGAGCCCCTTGGAGGCGGCCGCGAACACCTGACGGCCGGGGCTGGTTAGGGGAGGGACGGTTCTGCGCCATCGATAGAGGCTGCTGCGGATGAGGACGCCCAGTTCGGCGAGGTCTTTCTGGCTGACGCGGCCATGATGGAGGGTCCGGATCACCCGCTCTTGGCCGTGGACCTCTCGGACGAGCCTAGGCGGACGTTCAGGCTTCCTGTTCAGTGGTTTCCTGATGTCTCGGCCAACCTCAGCATCGCCAGTATGGACTTTGCCGAGTTCGCCGACGCCGTGGACGGGTCAGGGACCTTCCGCGGCTTTGGCGAGGCCTGACACTTTTTACGGAGGCCTGTCCGGGCGGGCTACGTGCCGCGCCAGTTCAGCGTGGCTTCGCGGGTGAGGCGGCGACTCATCAGGTCGGTCATCGCGATGCGGATCATGGCTTCGGAGCGGTGCGGTGGGTTTCGTAGTCACGGGCCAGGCGCCGGTGGTGCATGAGCCAGCCGACGGTCCTCTCGACGACCCATCGTCGCGGGATGACCTTGAAGCCCTTCTCGCCGGGGGCGCGGCGGACGACTTCGACGTCGATGCCGAGGCGGGCGCCGTGGTCGATGGCCGTGATGCGGTAGCCGGTATCGGCCCAGGCCTTCGTCACCCGCGGGTGAGCTGTCGCGATCTGCGAGAGCACCTGGATGCCGCCGGCGTTGTCGGAGACGCTCGCGGCGGTGACCAGCACGGCCATGGGGAGGCCGAGAGTGTCGACGCCGATGTGACGCTTGCGGCCTGAGATCTTTGCCCGCACCGATGCCCTGACCAGCAGCGGGGACGTTCCCGGAGGGCTTGAGGTGCTGCGCGTCCACCACGCACGCGCTCGGCTCGCCCTCCTTGCCCTCCGCCTCCCGGACCAATCGCCTCAGCACCCCGTTGAGCTGGTCGAAGACGCCCGTCCTTCTGCCAGGCAGCGACGTAGCCGTAGACCGTCTCCCACGGTGCGAAATCATGAAGCAGGCAGCGCCAGGGAATGCCGGTGCGGTCGACGTAGAGGACCGCGTCCATGATCTGCCGCAGGTCGTGTCCGGGTGGCCGGCCTATGTCCAGGCCGGCCCTTCCCCCTCCGCTCGGCCCTCCAAGCCGACCGGATGGGCTCCATCAACTCCCACCGGGCATCGGGCAGGTCACTCGGATACGGTCGATGTCGGGCCGTGTTTCGGTAGTACCGCCAACAGTCCCCGGACTACAGGGCGCAAACGGGGGTGACCTGGGGCGCCTTGGGATCAGACAGGAGCGAAGAGAGACTCAAACGGACCTCCGACTGCCATCCCCCGCCACATGCGTCACGTCAGCCGACACGAAGCTCTGCCGCCTCTGCCGGGACGGACATCCAACTTCCACCGACCACGCCAGCCGGGCCAAAACGCTCTTCGAGGAGCGGACGGCCTGGCGGCGCGCAGTCGACAGGCTCTGGCCGTCGATGTCGAGTGCGGTGCCGTACCCAGGCGGTTCACCTTCAGCCGGATGACCACCCGGTGTTCGGCGACCAACTGCTCCAGGAACGCGCCGTCGGCTTCCGGCTTCGAGGCTTGCGGGATATCGCAAGCAGTTCTTGCCCCACGGCGTCACCGGGAACGGTCGTGCTCCCGGAAACCTCGGCCTCGCCTTCGGCGACGGCGAACGACCACACGTCGACGCCCTGCACATGAAGCGCCGCATCCGGGTTGCGCCGCAGATGTACGACTTTGACCCGGTCGGCCGTCGTCGAGAACGGCACCGTGCGGGTTTTGGGGTCTCAGCTGTACAGCATCGTGGTCAGGTGGGGGTGGCCGCTGCGCTTGACGGTGGCCAGTGTGCCGAACTGCTGCCTGCCGAGCAGGCTGGAGAGGGCTTCGTCGGCCAGGGGGCGAGGCGCTGGTCCTCGAAGTCAAAATGCAGTTCTAGGCCAACGTCAGAAAGACGTCGATGTCGCGTACTTCCACCTGTGCGACTCCCGTCATAAGCCTCGGTTATCGGATCTTACTGATCTTCGATGTTGATGGGCGCGGTGGGGAGTTGGAAGATCGACAGCGGCCGGGACCGCCGCACGGTGGTCCGTGGGCGGTGCGGCGCCCGTACCGGTGACACCGCACCGCCCGGCGGGCCGCCTGCGGCCGCCGACAACGTGCCGGACGGGAGACCAGCTGTTGTCCCAGGGCGCCAGCACACCCGCACCCCCAGGAAGGACACCCTCATGAAGCCCCCCGTCGCCGGCGTCACGATTTCACAGGAGGAGGTGCGCGCCGTCGTCAGCCTCGTTGCGCAGGTCGAGCACGCCCAGCGAAACGGCCTGCCGGACGCGTTCGCGGAGCTGTTCCGCCAGGACGCCTTCTGGACGATGCCCTACGGCGACCCGCTGACCGGCCTGGAGGAGATCAGCGCCTTCGCCCACCGTGCTCTGCCCAGCGCGAGCCGTCAGCCGGTAACCGTCACCTACGGAGCCGCGCCCTCGTGTTCATCCGGCCCGACCTCGCCGTGATCAAGATCCGTCAGCGGCTGATCACCGGACGACGCCTGCACGAGGTGCTCCGCGCTCACGGCGATCCGGCTCGGCGGAGCAGCTGTGGCAGACCTGGCGCGGCCGAGCGCCGGTGGGCGTCCGCAGTGGCCGCCCACCCCGAAGCCGCCCCCGGCACGCTGCTGTACGTCCTCGCCAAGGACGACGGCCGATGGCGCATCGCCGTCGCCCAGAACACCACGGTCATCGACCACGGCGCCCTCGCCGCATGCTGAGCCCTGCAGACCAGAGCCTCGCGTTTGACATCGCCCGCAGCGCACGGACACCTGGGCGGCATGGGAGCACGTCAGCCGCGTCGCAGAACAGGCGATCGACGCTCCCGCCACCACGGTCGAGGAGGCGGGGACCGGCCTTCTGCAGGAGACGCGATGCCCCGACGACCCGCAGGCACTGGCCGAACCAGACCTCTCGGGCCACCGGGGGCGCCCGGCCGTCGGCAACCTGGCCGGCACCTGCACGTCTGGAAGCCCGGCTGCCCGGCCGGGCCCGAACGGGAAACGGCAGACCGACCGTTCCACTTCCGAGGAGTTGCGGCATTGACGTTCCGTACCACGGCCGAGGTCATCCACTGCTTCAACCGCGCCTTCATCGAGCACGACGCCTCCTCGCTCGCCGACCTGATCGCCGACGACTGCGTAATGGAGGCGAGGGAGCCGGCTCCTGACGGAGCTCGCTACGAGGGCCGCGCCGAGTGCCTGGAGTTCTGCCGTGCACTCGCCGAGGACCGCACGATCCAGTTCGAGCCGGAGGCCCTCGTCATCACCGGTGAACGGGCAACGGTCCGCTGGCGGTACCACTTCGGCGACGGACCCACCGACTCGGTCCGCGGCGTGAGCCTCACGCTGGTACGGGACGGGTTGATCGTCGAGTCCCTCGGCTACAGCAAGACCACGGGCGACGCCCCGCCGGCCAAGGCCGGAATCCATGGAAGGCAAGGGAAATCCTGATATGCGTGTGTTGTTGGTGGCCTACGGGTCGCGCGGGGACATCGAGCCGATGCTCGGGCTCGGGGCGGAACTGCGGGCACTCGGCGCGGAGGTGCAGATGTGCGCCCCGCCGGACTTCGCGGAGCTGCTGGACCGTGCCCGCATCCCACTGGTGCCGCTCGGCCAGTCGTTGCGCGCGATGGCGACCAGGGCGGTGACCGGGACGGGGAAGCCGCTGCCGGCGGAGAGCCTCTCCGAGCGTGCGGCCCGGATGCTCGCCGCGACGTACGACTCGGTCACCGGGGTGGCCGAAGGATGCGACGTCGTGGTGGCGACCGGCTTGATCCCGGCCGCGGCCGCCGCGCGGGCGGTGGCCGATGAGCTGGGCGTCCCCTACGTGTTCGCCGCCTACTTCCCGACCTACCTGCCGTCGCCGCACCACCCGCCGCTCGCGTGGCCGGGCCGGCCGCTCCCGCCGGAGGTGACCGACAACCGGGTGCTGTGGGACCTGAACACCGAGCACATGAACGCGCTCTTCGGCGAGGCGGTCAACAACCACCGGGCCGCGATCGGTCTGCCCCCGGTGGAGAACGTCCGCGACCACGTCTTCACCGGCCGCCCGTGGCTGGCGGCCGACCCGGCCCTGAGCCCGTGGCCGCAGCCGGCCGACCTCGACGTGGTGCAGACCGGCGCGTGGATCCGGCCGGACGAAAGCCCGCTCCCGGCCGCTCTGGAGGCGTTCCTGGACGCCGGCGAACCCCCGGTGTACGTGGGCTTCGGCAGCATGCCCGTCCGCGACGCGCAGAGCGTCACCCGGGCGGCCGTCGAGGCGGTCCGCGCGCAGGGCCGCCGCGTCCTCCTCTCCCGCGGCTGGGCCGGCCTGGCCCTGACCGACGACCGGGACGACTGCTTCGCCGTCGGCGAGGTCAACCAGCAGGTGCTGTTCACTCGGGTGGCGGCCGTCGTGCACCACGGCGGCGCGGGCACCACGACGACGGCTGCCCGGGCCGGCGCGCCCCAGGTGGTGGCAGCCCAGATGGCGGACCAACCGTACTGGGCCGGCCGGGTGGCCGAGCTGGGCATCGGCGCGGCGCTCGACGGTCCGACCCTGACCTACGAGTCCCTGTCGGCCGCACTCGAGACGGCCCTGACCCCCGGTACCCGCACACGAGCGGCTGCCGTAGCCGCCACGATCCGCACCGACGGGGCGAGGGCGGCGGCGAAGCTGCTGCTCGACACGGTCGGCCGGGAAAGACCGCCCGCGTCCGTGTCTCACCCCGCACTTGAGGAGAGGGCATGAAGGTGAAGGACCGCCGGGTGCCCGGCGAGCGGAACCTGGCCGCCGGGATGCTGGTGGACGCGGTGGGCACGGGTATGTACGTTCCGTTCAGCCTGGTTTTCTTCCAGCGGATCACCGGACTGCCACTGCCGACGATCGGCACCGTCCTGACCGTTGCCGGGCTGCTGGCGATGAGTGCCATGCCGGTCGGCGGCTGGGCCGTCGACCGGTTCGGTGCCCGGCGGGTGCGGCTGGCCCTGTATCTGGTGCGCGGCCTCGGCTTCCTGGCCTTCCCGCTCGGTACCACCCTGCCGGTCTTCGCCCTGGTCGCCACCCTCACCGCGGCCGGCGCTCAGGCCTTCCCCGCGACCCAGCAGGCCCTGATCGGCGAGCTCGCCCAGGGGGAGCACCGGGACCGGCTGATGGCACTCGCCCGGAGCGTGAACAACGCCGGCCTCGGCGCTGGCGGCCTGCTCGCCGCCGGATTGGTGCAAGTCGGCGGTGACCGCGGCTTCCTGGCGGTCGCCTGGCTGAACGCGGCCACCTTCTTCGTCGCGGCACTGTTCGGGCTGCGGATCAGGACCCCCCACCCGGTCGGCCCCGCGACCGGCCGGCAGCGGCCCGGCTACCGCGCGGTGCTGCGCGATCGCCCGTACGCCGGGCTCACCCTGGCCAACTTCCTGATTGCCCTCGGCTATTCGGCGCTCAGCGTGCTGCTGCCGGTGTACGCCGTGAGCCAGTTCGACCTGCCCGCCTCGGTGGCCGGTCCGCTGTTCGCGGTCAACACGGCGCTCTGCGCCTTCGCCGGCGTACCGGTCGGGAGAGTCAGCAGGCGCTTCGCCCGGCGCACCCGGGTGGCTGCGGTCGGCGCCCTCATCTTCGCCACCGCGTTCCTCGGGTACGCGCTGCTGGGCGGCATCCCCCGCCAAGGCGTGATGGCCGGCCTTGTCGGGCTTCTGGTCCTCTACACGATCGGCGAACTGGTGCACAGCCCGAGCGCCGGCGCCCTCTCGGTGAGCGCCGCTCCCATCGAGGCGCGCGGCCGTTACCTGGCCACCTACCAGCTGTCCTGGGCGCTGTCCCAGACCTTGGCACCGTCGCTGTTCACCGGCCTGCTGGCCGTCGACGGCCGGCTGCCCTGGCTGGTGCTGACGGCGAGTTCGATGGCAGGGGCCGTCATGCTGCTCGCCCTGGAGCGGAGCCTGCCGGCCGAAGCTGTGTACACCACGACCGCCGAAGCCGTGCCGCCCGCACGCCAGCCGGGACCGCGCCAGCTGAGACCTGTCCGGGCCGATCATGTGGCTAGGTCGTCCACCGATCGTTGATGTGAACATGGGGTGGGGTGGTCTGACGCATGCCGAGTGAGAACGGCTGCGGCCATTCCTCCCGGTGAGCAACGGTCGTTGTGGGCCGGTGGCGGGATCACCGTCAGGTGATCGACGGGACTCTGCACCGGGTGCGGACCGGCGTTCAGTGGCGGGACCTGCCCGAGCGGTTCGGTGGCAAGCCCATGGACCCGGGCTGTCTGGTCACGGCTCCGGGTCCGGGCGTGCCCGTGGATGGTGTGGTCCGGCGAGGGCTGGTCCTGGTGGAGACCCCGCGAATTCCCAGTCAGCGTGAGGTACGCGTACTTCTGCGGGATTGCCTCCAGTCCCGCTTCGGAACCGCAGGCCACGCGTCCAGATCCACCGAACAGCCGCGGGACCTGGACGCGTACGGCGATGAAGGGCTCGGCGCGGTCTAGAGCGTGTCTCTTTAATGGGCTGGTCCGTTGATCGGATATGTCCATCCGGTTTGTGATCACTGATGCGACGTGCGACCGGATCAAGCCGCTGATGCCGGCCGATCCGGTCCGCGGTCGGCGATGGGCCGACCACCGCCGCACCCTTGAGGCCATTGCGTGGAAGTACCGCACCTGTTCGCCCTGGCGGGACTTGCCGGGGGAACTCGGCTCCCTCCAGACGGCTCACAAACGCCTCATTAGGTGGGCCGTCGACGGCACCTGGGCACGGATCCTGGCCGCAGTCCTGGCCACCGCCGACGCTGATGACGACGTGAAATGGACGGTCTCGGTGGATTCCACCATCTGCCGGGCCCATCAGCACACGGCTGAGGCTGTGAAAAAGGGGCTGCGCGACGGTCAGAACCCGACGACCACGCACTCGGACGTTCTCGTGGCGGCCTGAGTACGAAAGTACATCTGGCCAGCGACAACCGGGCACGGCCGCCGTCATGGCCAGGATCCGCGTCCCCCGAGGCGGACTCGGCAGGCCCCGGACTCGACCGGCTCGTCCTTGCGAACCGCGCGTATTCTTCCCGCGCGATCCGCAGCCATCTCCGATGGCGGGGCCTTCGCGCCGTCGGAGATGGCTGCTGACCAGGTCGGACACCGCCTGCGAAGAGGGCGAGCCGGAGGTCGGCCGCCAGGTTTCGACGCGGAGGCATACAAGCAGCGCAACACCGTCGAACGGTGTATCAACCGCTTGAAGCAATGGCGTGGTCTGGCCATGCGCACGGACAAGCTTGCCCTGGCCTACGAGGCTGCTTTGCACTTGGCAGCCATCCTGATCTGGTCCCGCTCGACGCGGTGATCAGAGCAGCTCGTGCACGACCAGGCGCGACTGCTTCCCCGAGAAGGCGCTTCGCAGGGCTCGGGCCTCACGGTTCCGGGCAGCGAAGACTCCTTGCTTGTCCACGTGCACGACCAGGACGTCATAGCTATCGATGACCTCGGAGATGCCCCGTGTCTGGATGGTGTCCCGCCAGGCTTCCGTGTTCCGACCGAACCAATCCGGCAGTCCGCAAGGCTCAACCACGGCGTCCCAGAAATCGTTGAGCGTCTCGATCGGCCTACCTCGCAGGTCAACCACCAGTTCCGACTCAATCCTCTTGGCCATCACGACAGAGTAATCGGCCCTCTTTCGAGGCGTCAGGGCTCCAAAGAGACAGGTCCTAGTACTGCAACGGTGTTTGCCGTGACGGTTGGGCAGGTCGGTCGTTGGTCGGTTCATGGGTGGGGAACTTGCTGATGCCCGGTCGTGGGCTGGTGAACTGAAGTCTTTGCACGAGCGGTTCGTGCACCGCTTCTCCAGGTCGGAGCCGCGGGAGTCGGCTCTTGCCTATATGCGGGGGCTGGTCGCTCCGCTGGAGCGGAAGAACGGCTGGACGCTCGCGGAAGAGGCCGGGCATACGGGTCCGGACCAGATTCACCGGCTGTTGAACCGGATCGACTGGAACGCCGATGAGGTCCTCGACGATGTGCAGGACTATATCGTCGAGCATCTCGGCGATCCGGACGCGGTGCTGATCGTGGATGACACCGGGTTCCTGAAGAAGGGTGTCCGCTCGGCCGGGGTCCAGCGTCAGTACTCAGGGACCGCCGGGCGGACGGAGAACTCCCAGATCGGGGTGTTCCTCGCCTATGCCGGCGGCCGTGGCCGCACGTTGATCGACCGCCGTCTGTATCTGCCCACGTCGTGGACGGATGACCGGGAACGGTGCCGGGCGGCCGGCATCGACGACACGGTCGCCTTCGAGACGAAGGTGGTGATGGCCAAGGCCATGGTCCGCCGGGCCATCGCCGACCGGATTCCGTTCCGGTGGGTGACCGCGGACGCCGCCTACGGCTTCTCCAAAGGCTGGCGTTCCGAGCTGGAGCGGGCGGATGTCTTCCATGTCATGGCAACCACCCGCCATGACACCGTCGTCTCCCGCTGGGCCATGGATCATCCCGTTCACGACCTGTTTCCCGGGCTGCCGAGGCAGAAGTGGAAGCGCCGTTCCTGCGGCGACGGTGCCCACGGCCCCAGGGTCTACGACTGGGCGAGGGTCGAGGTCCGTCCCTGGCATCGCGAGGACCGCCGGCACTGGGTGATCGCCCGCCGCAGCGTCCGCCGGCCAGACGAAATCTCCTACTACATCGCCTACTGCCCGGCCGAAACCACCTTGGACGAGCTGATCCGCATCGCGGGAAGCCGTTGGGCGGTCGAGGAATGCTTCCAGAGTGCGAAACAGGAGTGCGGCCTGGACGACTACCAGGTCCGCCGCTACGACGGCTGGCACCGCCACATGACCCTGGCGATGGCGGCCCACGCCTGCCTCACCGTCCTGCGGGCCCGCCAACTCGACACCGGGAAAGCAGAAACGGATCCTCCCAGCTCATACCCCTGACCCTCCCCGAACTCCGACGCCTGATCTACCGCCTCGCCCACCGTCACCCGGCACCCGTCGACCACGTCCTGCACTGGTCACACTGGCGCCGACGACGACAGTTCCAAGCCCGCATCAGCCACTACAAACGACGCGGCCACACACCACCCGAAGCCAACAAACCATCACGAAAGAGACCGTTGCAGTACTAGCGGACGAGTCCAGTCGAACACTTGGATGGGCAGGCAGTCTGCAGGGTCGTCGCCGGCCTCCGACGAGCCGTACTGCTTGCCAGCCGACGCCCACCAGCCGAGGTCAGGCAGTACGGGACGTACTTGCGCCAGGACGTCCGGTGATCTGATCACGGCTTCGAAGTCGACCTCTGCATAAGCGATGTCTGCGATGCCCAGCGAGGTGCGCACCGCACGTATCGCTTCGGCAAGGCCGCCCTGGACATGCCCGTCTACGCCTACGCCTACGCCGCGAAGGATGGCACACGGACGCGGATCAGTACCGTGAAATCGCCCGGCACCGCCCTGCCGCTGTCCGGGCTGGTCATCAACCTTCGGAGTCGTCATGTTCCGATCCACTGGTACCTGACCTCCGCTGCACGCGTGCTGCCCGTGCCCACGAGTGCCCCCCGTGCAGGCGCATGATCCCTATGCTGACGACATGCTCGACATACCTCTTTCAGCACTGGAAGTCGCGATGGTCCAGACGGACACCCGCGCCGTGGACACGCTGCGGGACACCGCGGCCTTCGCACAGGGACTCGAACGGCTCGGCTACCACCGGCTCTGGTACGCCGAGCACCACCACTCACCCGCGATCGGCGCGTTCCCGCCGGTCGTGCTGATCGCGCACGCCGCCGCCACGACCTCCGTCATCCGTCTCGGCTCCGGCGGGGTGCTGGCACCCAACCACGCCCCCATCATGCTGGCGGAGCAGTTCGGGACACTGTCCGCCCTGCACGGGGGCCGTATCGACCTGGGCATCGGCCGTGGCCCCGGAACCTTCGACGAGGCCACCGCGCGGGCGCTGCGCCGCGGCGCCGGACCGACGACCGACGCGGAGTACGGGAGCGACGTGGCCTCGGTCCTCTCCCTCCTGGTGGGCGAAGTCGCCCTCGACCCGCTGCCGGAGCCGTGGCTGCTCGCCTCCAGCACCGCGGGCGCCGCCCTCGCCGCGGAGCTCGGCCTGCCGGTGGCCGTGGCCCACCACATCCGACCCGACAACACCCTTGCGGTACTCGAGCGTTACCGGGCGGAGTTCACCCCGTCCCGTTGGTGCGAGCGGCCCCGGGTGTTGTTGTGCGTCGAGGCGGTGTGCGCGGAAACCGACGAGGAGGCAGTGCGGCGGACGGGGCCCATGGCCGTCGTCAAGGCCGGGCTCCTCAAGGGGGTGAGCGACATGCCCTTCCCGACCCCCGCGCAGGCCGCCACCCACCCGTTCACGGAGGAGGAGCGAGCGGTGCTGGCCCACTTCCGGGCACAGCAGGCCGTCGGGGCCCCGGAGACAGTCGTACGCCGGCTCGAACGACTGGCGCGCGAGACCGGCGCGGACGAGCTGATGCTGACCACGCCCGTGCACGACCTCGGCGACCGCCTGCGCTCCTACGAATTGATCAGGAAGCACTGCGGCTGAGCGAGAAGTACCGAGACGGGCGGGAAGCCCTCGTACGCTGCAGACGTCGGGGGCAGTCGAGCAAGGGGGGCCCGCATGGGCTTGCGAAAAGGCGCCAATGTGCCGGTGGAACACACCTCGGTGCGGGTGGAGGTGGGATGGCAGGAGCGCCCCGGAACTCCGGACGTTGACGTGTCGGCCCTGCTGCTGACCGCGGCCGGAAAGGTGCGGTCGGACGTCGACTTCGTGTTCTACAACCAGCCCGCCCACCGCAGCGGCGCCGTCTGCCACGAGGGCAGGCGACAGGACGGCGCGAGCGTAGTCGAGACGATCAGCGTGACGTTGTCGGCGGTGGAGCAGGACATCACGACCGTGGTGGTCGCGGCCTCACCGACGGCGCGTTCGGCCGAGTGCCCGGTCTGTTCGTACGCGTACTGGACGCGGAGAGCGGGGCCGAGGCGGCGAGGTTCGACGCCACTGACGCCGACTCCGAGACGGCCTTCCTGCTCGGCGAGCTGTACCGGCGGGGTGGTGCGTGGAAGTTCCGTGCGGTGGGCCAGGGCTACGCCTTGGGCCTGGCCGGGCTGGCTACCGACTTCGGCATCACCGTGGACGAGCCCACCACACCGTCATCCCCACCGGCACGTCAGCCGCCGCCCGCCCCGGTGCCCCCGGCGTCCGAACCCGTACGGCTGTCGAAGATCACTTTGACGAAGGCCGCTCCCGCGGTGTCGCTGACCAAACAGGGAGCCACCTCGGGGGCCATGCGGGTCAACCTCACGTGGAGCGCGGCCGAGCCGGGGCGCGGCCGGCTGGACAGGGGCAAGGTCGCCGTCCGGCTGGACGACGTCGACCTCGACCTCTCCTGCATGTGGGAGCTGCGGAACGGAACGAAGGGGATCGTCCACCCCATCGGCAACGAGTTCGGCTCGTTTGACCGACCGCCGTACGTCCTGCTGGACCAGGACGACCGGACCGGCGGCAGCGAGGACGGCGAGAACCTGATGATCAACCTTGATCACTCGGAAGAGATCAAACGCCTCCTGGTGTTCGTGGTCATCTACGACGGGGCGTCAGACTTCTCGGGACTGCACGGCGTCGCCACCCTGTATCCGCCCGCCGGCCCTCCGATCGAAGTGCGTCTGGATGAGTGCACCGTCCCCTCACCGGTCGCCGCGATCGCGCTGATCGAGAACGTGGGCGGCGAACTGGTCGTACGGAGAGAGGCGAAGTACCTGGTGCTCGCGCCGGGCGTCTTCAAGCAGCAGGCCGCCGACCTCGAATACGGCTGGGGGATGAGCTGGCACTCCGCCACCAAGGACTGACACCGAGGACCGGCACCGAGGAGTGGCCGATCATCCGGCGAACAGGATGTAGGAGGCCGTCGTGGTCAGAAAGAATCCCGCGGGCTGGACGGGGAGCAGAGCCCAGAAGCACAGGTGCACACAGATGCCGACGGCATCGGCGTAAAGGCGGATTCACGGGACGAGCAGCCCGACGGGCAGGAGGGCTTCGATCGCGATCACCAGGGTCGACATGGGCCTGCCGGCGCGCAGCGCGTGCGGGGTTCCGCTGCCCAGGAGGCGGACGGGGCGCGTGGGGTAGAAGTACTCGCGACGGGGGAGGAGCGGGCGCGCGGCCGCTCCCGCCTCGATGCACTGCGCCACCCGCAGCCCGGAACGGATGTGCGGCGAACGTGCCTTGATCCATGCGCTGTTGACGTACATGTGGGGCCGCCGCCTCAACGAGATGTTCACCCTCTGGGGGCTGTTGTGGGGCGCCGGCTACGGCACAAGCGTTCCAAAGCCACAGAGCGTCACGTGACGACTCAGGGGGAGTCACATGACGCCCCTACCAGGTTTCACCATGGTCTTCACCAGGAGAGGGCTGATGTCGTTCAACAACCTCAGGTGGATGACCTAACCCCTGTGAAGGAGCTGGCAACCCAGGGCTCCCATGCGATGGCTCCCCTCTTCCGCCGGCCTCTATGAGCGTCACCTTGCGACTTGCGATCGCTGTCCCCGAAAGATTGGTGCCCGGAAGGATCCCACCTCCGGCGATACCTCACGCAAGAACAAACCCGGAAGCGAGCTCACCACCTCCATGCAGGGAGACGCCGTGCTCTCCAAAGGGGCGAAGATCGACGTCAGAGGCGGGCAAACCCGCCTCGCAAGCGCCGCACAATCCCTGCGCCGCACCTTCTCCGCCGCCCTTGCCCGCCACACCGGATCATCAAGGGTGAGGGCGTTGCGTTGCCTGTCTCTCGTCGCTCGAGGACTCGCGCCGCGAGGCCCGCCAACGGGCGGCCGGCGGTGTGGGGGTGGTAAGCCCGGGTGCCGTCAGCGGCCGGTGTACGGCAGCAGCGCATCTCGCGTGCGTTCTTGACGGCGGTGGCGAGGGCCCGCTGCTGCTGGGCCGTGACCCGGGTGACGCGTCGGCTGCGGATCTTTCCGCGGTCGGAGACGAACTTCCGCAGCAGGTCGGTGTCCTTGTAGTCGATGTAGGTGATCTTGGCCGCGTCGAGCGGGTTTGGCCGGGACTTCACGGGCTTGCCGGGGTGTGGGCGTCGGGCCATGGGGATGCTTCTCCTTGCAGGAACGATTCGGGTTCGGCCTCGTCGGGCCGTGATCAGGTGTGTGTGGGTGTCAGACGGCGTCGAGGAGGGAGTCGAAGGCGGCGGGCAGGTGCTTCCACGCTTCGCGCCCCGGCTCGTACTCCGCGTCCGTCAGCAGGCAGGAGTCGAGGAGTTGTTCCAGCCCGTCCCGGTCCAGGCCAGGGGAGGTGAAGACGAGGTGCTGACAGCAGTCGCCGTGGTCCGGGTGCCAGTCGAGCGCGGCGGCCGCCTGACGCATGGGCGGGACCATCTCCCAGGCCGCGGCGGGCAGTGACGCCAGCCACGGCCCGGCGCTCTCCACGCACAGAGCTCCGCCGGCCGCGTCCCAGGCGAGCAGCGTGTCGGGGCGGTCGGCGAGCCAGTACCGGCCGCGGCTGCGGGCGGCGGCGCAGCACAGGTCCTCAAGTGCCTGGTAGAGACGTTCCGGGTGGAACGGCCGTCGGCGGTGCCAGACGAACGTCGTGACGCCGGCCTCGTCGGCGTCCTGGGGCAGGAGCGCGCACGCGGGGTGCTGGGCGGCCGCGGCGGCCTCTACGTCGAAGCCGGCGAAGGCGGCCCTTGCGAGTTCGGTGGACGCGGCCGGGACCCGGCGCGCGGTGGGGTGCAGTTGCGCGAGGAGGGCGTGGTCCTCGTCGTCGGCCTCGTCGCTGTCGATGACGGCGAGGACGGGCGCGTACTCCAGCTGGCGGGCCCAGGTGTCTCCGACGGTCCGTTGGTCGGTGGGGGCTGCGGCGAGGCCGGCCTCGGCTAGGTCGTCGCCGTTGGCGAGGTAGGGCAGGACAAGCGCGGGGTCCACGGCAGTGATCACGCTTGTCAGGGCCATCCGGTCTCCGCCGTGCGCCGCGATCACCTCCGCCATGGCCTTCGGTTCGACCGAGTCCCACAGCTCGACCACGGCGAGCCGGGTCAGGCCGCTGTCCGCCATCCGCTCCAGTTCCGGGACCAGGTCCTCGCGCAGTGCGCAGCACGCGCAGTCGTTGACCAGGGGGGTCTCATCACGGGAGAGGGTGCCCGACGCGTCGCGGATCAGGCGGAGCACAGTGCCGTCGGGTGCTCCGGCCAGATCGTGGTGGAGCGCCACACTGCCCGGGACGGTCCGCAGGAAGCGCTCTACGACTTCCTTCCGTGCGTCGGCGTGGAGACCGGCGACGATCACGACGTGGAGCTGGTGGTCGTGGGTCATCAACGAGCTCCGTAGCGGCGCTCGAACTTCTCGACGCGGCCGGCCGTGTCGAGTACGCGAGCGGTGCCCGTGTAGAAGGGGTGGCTCCCGGAGGAGATCTCCACGTCGACGACCGGGTAGGTGTTGCCGTCCTCCCAGTCGACGGTCTTGTCGCTGGTCATCGTGGAGCGGGTGAGGAACGCGGTGCCAGAGGCGGTGTCGCGGAAGACGACGGGCGCGTAGGCGGGGTGGATTCCGGGCTTCATGACAGGCGGCCTTTCGAAGGGTTGGGGCGGGGTGTGCGGGGGATCAGCGCTCTTCGCGGAAGTCGACGTGCCGGCGTACGACGGGGTCGTACTTGTGCAGCACCAGCCGGTCGGGGTCGTTGCGCCGGTTCTTGCGGGTGACATAGGTGAACCCGGTGCCTGCCGTGGAACGGAGCTTGACGACCGGGCGGATCTCGTTGCGTGCCATGAGGCTAGTATATGACATTGGTTTTCATTACCAATACGCAGCCCATCAAGACGGTCACCAAGAAAGGCGGCACCTTCCATGTCAGCCCACTGCCAACTGACCGGCGCCAAGCCGGGCTTCGGCAATGCCATCTCCCACTCACACCGGCGCACCTCGCGCCGCTTCGACCCGAACATCCAGCGCAAGCGCTACTGGCTGGCGAGCGAGGGGCGCCACGTCCGCCTGACGCTGAGCGCCAAGGCGATCAAGACGGTGGACGCGATCGGCATCGAGGCCGCCGTGACCCGGATCCGCGCACGGGGAGGGAAGGTCTGATGGCGAAGAAGAGCAAGGTCGCGCAGAACGAGAAGCGCAAGGAGACCGTCGCCCGATACGTCGCCCGGCGGGCCGAACTCAAGGAGGCCATCCGCCGCCCGTCCGCCACCGCGGCCGAACGGGAGGCCGCCCTCGCGGAGCTCCGCCGGCAACCGCGCAACGCCAGCGCCACCCGCGTCCGCAACCGCGACAGCGTGGACGGTCGCCCCCGCGGCTACCTGCGCAAGTTCGGACTCTCCCGCGTACGAGCCCGGCAGCAGGCACATGCGGGGTTCTTGCCAGGAGTGACGAAGTCGTCCTGGTAGGCGACACCCGGACCACACGCCCGACCCGCTCGATCGACCACTACTCGCACACTGCCCCAGAATGGTTAGTGAGCATGATTACCATTAAGAGTTAGGGTGCGTCCCGTACGCGTGCGGCACCTCGACGGGCAAGCAAGGGGGGCCCGAAGGGGGCCGCACGCGTACGTCGCGAAAGCCGAGCCGTCACGGCGGAAAGCGGCTCGGCTTCCGAGACAGTCTCGCGACGCGCACGCCCGCCCGTGGGCCGGGTGCGACCCTGCGCCGTCCACGGTGAGCCGCGACTCCGATCCCCGCGCCGTCGCCACGTCCCGGCCGCCGGCGGTCACGTCACCCTCAACCGGTTTCGCGCCTCCCACGCGTCGGGCGCATCCAGCATGAACCCGCATCCACACCCCCGTGCACCCACAGAGGCAACCCCGACTCCGACGGCGAGCCGCTGCGCCACCCTGCGCGCTCCGGCCAGACGCGATGAGCTGTACGGCGATGTCCCGCTGGCAGGTGACCGTAATCGTCGGCTGAACGGCGCGGGCGGCGCCGTACGCGCGGACGGGCCCGGACCGATGCCTGCGGTCCGGGCCCGTCGTTCACGGAGCGGTCAGCTGATGGTGAGCGCGGTGTCGTCGATCACGAACGAGGTCTGGAGGCTGGAGTCCTCGGTTCCGGTGAACTTGATGGTCACCGACTGCCCCGCGTACGAGGACAGGTCGAAGGTCTTCTGCGCGTAGCCGGTGTTCTTGTTGAGGTTGGAGTAGGAGGTTAGGGTCGTGGAGTTGGCCTGCACCGTCAGCTTGTCGTAGGTGGTGGTGGTCGTCGTCTCCGCGGTGTCGATGTGCACGTAGTAGCTGAGGGTCGCGTGGCACCCCGCGGGAATGGTCACCGACTGGGACAGCGAGTCGGTGTGCGTGGAGCCGTAGCCGTCGAGCCAGGCCTTCCATGAGCCGGAGTGCGCCGCCTCCCCGCTGCCGTTGTCGACCACGCCCGCGGAGGCGGTCCACGGACTGGCGCTGCCGGTCTCGAAGCCCTGGTTGCCGAGGAGCTGTACCGGGGCGCAGTCTCCGCCCACCGGGGTGACGGTCCAGGTGAAGGAGGTGGTGCCGCTCGCGTTGGTGGTGTCCTTGGCGGTGACCGTCACGTTGTAGGTGCCGGCGGTGGTCGGCGTGCCACTGATCAGGCCGGTGGAGGCGTTGATCGACAGGCCGGGCGGGAGTCCGATGGCGCTGTACGTGAGGGTCTGCCCGCTCGCCGAGTCGGTGGCCTTGATCTGGAGGGAGGCGGCCGTGTTGACGGTGGTGGAGCGGCTGCCGGGGTTGGTCACCGTGACGGTGTTGCCTCCGGTGGAGCCGCCCGCGAAGGCGCCGGTGCCGTTGGGTGTGCCGAGGCCGGTCGGGCCGTCGTAGCCGGACTTGGCGGTGCACAGGTAGCTGCTGCCGCAGGAGCCGTTGGCGCCGCTGGTCACGTCGTTGAGTGCCGAGGTGTGGGCGTAGGGGTACGAGGACGGGTAGCTGCCGGCGACCGGGGTGCCCGCCAGGGCGTAGACGGAGGCGATGATCGGCGCCGAGGCGCTGGTGCCGCCGTAGACGTTCCAGCCGCTCGCCTGGTAGGTGTCGTAGACGGCCAGGCCGGTGGCCGGGTCGGCGACGGCCGAGACGTCGGAGACGGTGCGCTTGGCGCAGCCGCTGTCACTCTGCCAGGAGGGCTTGGTGGTGTAGGCCGAGCAGCCGGAACCGGCGCCGTTGCCGCCGGCGCTGGTGCCCCAGACCGATTCGGACCAGCCGCGGGTGGTGCCGCCCGCGCGGTTCAGCGAGGTGCCGCCGACTGAGGTGACGTACTGGGAGGCCGCCGGGTACTCGACGCCGTAGCCGCTGTCACCAGAGCTGACGGTGATCGCGACGCCGGGGTGGTTGAAGTACGGGGCGTCGGAGCTGGGGTCGGTGGAGTCCTCGCCGCCGCCGTAGCTGTTGGAGACGTACTTCGCCCCCATGGCCACCGCGCGGTTGACGGCGGCGCCCAGGTCCTCCATGGACGGCTGGTTCGCCTCGACGAGCAGGATGTGGCACTGGGGGCAGACGGCGCTGACCATGTCCACGTCGAGGGAGATCTCTCCCGCCCAACCGGAGTCGGCCTTCGGGTAGTTGGTGCCGCCGTTCTGGTCGAACTTCTTGAAGCAGCCGTTGGCCGTGGTACAGGCCGGCAGGCCGTACTGGGAGCGGTAGGTCGCCAGGTCGGACTCGGCGTTCGGGTCGTCGTACGCGTCGATGATGGCGACCGTCGCGCCGGCTCCGGCAGAGGCCGACAGCGCGTACGCGCTCTGCAGGTCAGCGGGGCCGTAGCCGGACGGAAGCAGGTTCGGCGCGAGGCGCAGTTGCTGCTTGACGTCGGTGCGGGCCAGCGCGTGGCAGGCCATGTAGCCGGCCTTCGTTGGCTCCGAGCAGAGCCGCTGGGAACCCGAATACGCTGATCAACAACGGCAGACGGAACTCTGCCCCACCCGACCGATCATGCCGCCCAAGGCCCCGACCGCGGTCCCGCAGGCAAGCGCCGACGGGATCGAGCGCATGGCACGGTCGGGCAGGGCATCGGGTCTGGTGCTCACGGACGGAACCTCTCTGGCACGGCGCGGAACCCGCGCGACTCGCGGGTAACCCTCTTGGCGCCCGCCCCGTAATTGCGGCTCTGGCGGCCCGTTCCCTGATACTCCGGGCTGGGGGGCGCCGTGCCAGAAACCCGGCTTTTTCTCGGCGGGAGCGGGTCAGGCCGTCCCGACGGAGTCGAGCCTGCCCGCCTTGGCGTCCTCTATGAGGGAACCGAATTGATCAGCGCTCATCTCCACACGCTGCCCGAAGTCGTCGGTCATCGCGACGCGGCGTTCCGCCGGGGCGGACTCGTCGACGAACAGCTGCAGGCAGCCGCAGTCGCACTTGCCGCAGAACGTGGCCACGGCTTCCAGGGAATTGGTGTCGGTCATCTCGGGCACCTTCCGTAGTCGCGTCCGCCCACGGAGGTGCACCGCCACCCGTATCCCGAACGTGGTGGGAATGCCCGTTCGGCGAGGCGGGCAAGCGCCGGCCGCGCACCGGATCGGAGCACGGCCGGCGGATGCTGTGCTCCCACTGCTCCCAGCCGCCGGGGAAGTGACGGAAACCAGAAGGCACATCGGTACGACTACCTGGGAGAGGCCGGTGATCCGGCAACTCGCACGGGTGAGACTCTCCGAACCGCCATCGCTCACCGGCCTGAAGAAGGAGAGTCGGCAGCGTTCGCCTCGATCGGTCTTTCGATCGCCACGTGGATGACGTCCCTAAACGCCGAACCGGGAGCTGGCATTGCCCGCGCCGACCGGTGGGGAATCTTCATTGGTGAATGGGCCCCCACCTTCCTCGGGCTCGGTCTCGCCCCTATCCCACTACGAGCAGTCGGACGGCACCCTCCTCGCCGGCGTCAGCGACGTCCGCCAGGAACGGGAGGCCATGTAGCACCCACGTCCCGCCCGATCCTTCCCACGGGCGGCTCGCCGCGCGCCGGAGTCAAGGCAGGTCGACCGGCGGCGGCCCGGGCTCCGGCTCGTACTCGTGCGGCCCGTCGCCCTGCCAGACGATCAACGGCGAATCGCCGAGGACCAACTCGTCCGGATCCGGTACCTCGATCAGCCGCAGGAACTCGATCACGTCCGCGTCGGAGTAAGCGATGCCGAGGATCGTGTCGGTACCGCGCACGTGGAAGCTGACCCGCCGGCCGCCCGACGGGGAGATCCGGTGCACGACGATCGGTGCGCGGCCCATGGGTCCAGCCTGCACGCGGCCGGTTGGTCCAGCACGCCGAGCGCCGCGTCCGGGCATCAGTACAGGCAGGGCCGACGATCCACGCCGAGCGCCCGAAGCGCCGCATCCAGGGTCAGCGGCTGCCGCCTGCCTTGTGCCGAGGGGGTGACTGGAGTTACCCCTCGTCCGGCGCGGCCGGAGACGGGTAGGCCAGCCAGCAGCACCAACCTTTCGTCATGGACCGAAGTGATGAGGCATGCTTGGGGGCATGACCAAATCGCATACGGACATGCTGACCTCCCGATCGCCGAGCCCCGGAGCGCCGGGCGACGGGGCGCCCCCGGAGGGCGCCGCCCCGGCCGCGCGCCTCGCGGCTCTGGCTGCGGCCCTGGCCGACGAGACCCGGGCCGCCATCTGCATGACGCTTCTGGAGGGGCGGGCCTGGACCGCGGGGGAGCTGGCCCGGATCACCTCGGTCGCGCCGTCCACCGTGAGCGGGCACCTGGCCCGCCTGACAGAGGCGGGCCTCTGCGTGACCGAGCGGCAGGGGCGGCACAGCTACGTGCGGGTCGCCGACGCCGCGACGGCCCGCCTGCTCGACGAGCTCGCCTCGTACGCGGTTCCGGACCGGGACGCGGCGCACGCGGTGCCTGTGGTCGCGGCGCCCGACCCGCTGGCCCGTGCCCGTACCTGCTACGACCACTTCGCGGGCCGCTTGGGAATGGCGGTGACGGACGCGATGGAGCGCCACGGGCTGCTTCGCACAGAGGGCGTTTTCGAGTTGACGGAGGCCGGTCGGCGATGGTGCGCCGAGGCGGGTGTGGGCCTCCTGGCCACGGGCCGACGGCCCACTGCGAGTTCCTGCCTGGACTGGACGGAGCGCCGTCGGCACCTGGGCGGCGTCGTCGGGGCTCGATTGTGTGCGCGGGCGTTGGACCGCGGATGGGTGGTGCGACCGGCCGGCGGCGGACGGACCCTGGAGGTGACCGCCGTCGGCGAACGGGCGCTGCTCGACCTGCTCGGAATCACTCCCGAGGACTGGAGCTGAACTCACGGGCCGGACGGGTGCAGCCAGCGAATCATTTCGGTAGACACCGAAGTATTTTGCGATAGGGTGAACCCATGACCATGACCCTCCTGCGCCCGAGCCGAATATCGCCCAGCGTCCTCACGGTCGGCGCCGTCACCTTCACGGTCTTCGCCTGGGCGTCCGCCTTCGTCTCCATCCGCAGCGCGAGCGCCGCCTACTCGCCTGGCGCCCTGGCACTCGGCCGCCTGATCACCGGTTCGGGGGTGCTCGCCGCCCTGTTGCTGATCCGTCGCCAGGGCTTGCCGCCCCGCAGGGCCTGGCGGGGCATCCTGATCTCCGGGGTGGTGTGGTTCTGCGGCTACACGGTCGCCCTCAACTGGGGGGAACGACTGGTCGACGCCGGTACGGCCGCCCTGCTCGTGAATACCGGCCCGATCCTGATGGCCCTGCTCGCCGCCCGTCTCCTGGGGGAGGCGCTGCCGCCGCGCCTGTTGTCCGGCATGGCCGTCTCGTTCGTCGGAGCGGTCGTCGTGGGCCTGTCCATGTCCTCCGGCGGTGGGTCGGCCTCGGTGCTCGGCGTGGTCCTGTGCCTGCTGGCGGCCGTGGCCTACGCGACCGGCGTCGTCTCGCAAAAGCCCGCGCTGTCCTTCGGTACGCCCCTGCAGATCACCGCCTACAGCTGCATGACGGGAGCGTTGGCCTGCCTGCCCTTCGCCGGGCAGCTGGCCACGGAACTGCCGAGGGCACCGATCTCCGCGACGCTGAACATGATCTACCTGGGTGTGGTTCCGACCGCCCTTGCGTTCATCACCTGGACCTACGCCCTGGCGCGCACCCCCGCCGGCAAGCTGGGCGCGACGACCTACGCCGTGCCCGCCATCGTGGTCCTGCTGAGCTGGGCCCTGCTGGGCGAGGTGCCCGGCTGGCTGACTTTGCTCGGCGGAGTGCTCTGCCTGGCCGGGGTCGCGGTCTCCCGCTACCGGCCCCGCACGGCCACCCCGTCGCAACCGGCCGCCCCCGCACCGGCCGGGCCTGACACGGGCGCCCGCCCCGGCAGTCCCTGCGCCCGTTCCTAACCCCTTTCCGCCACTCCGGGCGCTGGACGCAGGTAGCGGGAATCGGGGGGCGTGGCCCCGCGTTACCGCACCCATGGGCGATGAATCCGGACACGGCCGGGCGGCGCGCCGCCCGGCCACCGTCGCGGCGGTCCGCGCCCGCCTCGCGGCCGACCGCGCGGATAGCCTTGCGCAGGCGGCGGCACTGGGCCGGGACTTCGACGCGATCGTCGACGCGAACGCCCTGGTTGCGGTCGACGACGAGCATGACCCAGAGGGGGCCAGCACCGCCTTCGAGCGCGCCCATGTGGCCGCCCTGATGGCGCGGGCCCGCGAGCACCTCGAAGAACTGGACCGGGCAGTGGAACGCCTCGAACGAGGCGAGTACGGCCAGTGCGAGCACTGCGGCGAGGCGATTCCGCCCGAGCGCCTCGAAATCCGTCCAGCGGCCACCACCTGCGTTCGCTGCGCCCGTCATGGCAGCTAGGAAGTGACGAAGCACCTTCTGTCCGGCGTGTTCGACGAGGCCGACACCGCACGGGGCGCCGTCACCCCGTTGGGCGGTGTCATGCCTTTCCGCTGGTCTCGGTTCGGCTGTCGTGCCACCGCGCCATGAGGTGAGGGTCGAACTGCCCGATGGTCAGGCAGAAGCCGGGTCGCCAAGCACGCTGAAGGCGAGCACAACAACGGCTTGCTGCAGAACGACGCGACCGTGGTGCCCCGCGAATGGCACGGCCACCCCTGAGCCCCCGTTTAACGCTGGGACAGGCCTGCGCTCGTCGGCGCGGGGGAGACACCTCCGCGGGCATGCTTAGGACCGGCCAAGTGGGAAAGGCGCAGACCGCGGCGTAAAGGAGAGCAGCCGCACAGCCGACTCGACAGGGAAGTGCCATGAGCGACGAGCAGATGGCGGATGACGTGTACCAGCCCACCGGAACGAACGAGGAGCAGGAGGACGCGACCCCGCTGGACCTTCAGAACGCCATGGACGAGCGCTCGTACGACGACATGCTCGACGAGGGCTACTCACCCCCCGAGAAGCCGCTCGGCGTGACGAAATACGGTACGACCGCTGCCGAACAGCACGAGGGTGAATCCCTGGACGAGCGGCTGAGGCAAGAGATCCCCGATGCCGGCCAGGACCCCGGTGAGTACTCCGGGCCCCGGGCGGAACTGCCTGATCCCGAAACGGGCACCGCCCGCGCGGGCCGGTTGACCGCCCCGGACGAGGGCGCGCATCCCGACAGGACGAAGGAGCTCATCGCCGAGGACCACGGAATCGACTCGGGCGCCGCGAGCGCCGAGGAAGCCGCGGTCCACGTCATCGAGGGCGAGCCGGACGAGTCCTTGTAGGCGCGGGCGGATCCCCCGCTGGTCCTGCCCCACGTATGTCGACGTCGACATACGTGGGGCAGGACGGGAGGCACCCAGTGATGCGGGACTCCGTCCCACGGGGTGGCCGGTACCACCTGACCCGCCCGAGCCCCCCTACCGCCGCCGATCGGGGCGGCCGGGGGCGGTAGGGGGCCAAAGGGACCTCAGCCGGTAAGGGTGCGGGGCTTGATTGAGCGCCTCCTCAAGGAGATGTGCAGATGCGGAGCAAAGCCCCGCTGGGCGCAGCTGCATCCGGCTCTTTCCCGCTTTCCTCGAGCCGATCCGTACATGGTCCCTGAAAAACCACACACGGCTGATCTGCAAGTGTGCCCAGATTGCTGTCGTCTACCTCCGAGGCATCTCGACGCGAATTTCCCGACAGAATGTCCGTGAGTGTCCATTTTGAGGGTAGGGGCGGGTCACTACTCCCTCTCTGGAGGTCATCATGGCTTCAACGCACCGCGCTTCCATCGAGGACCACCCCGACCTGATGGATCTGCGTGCCCGGCACGACCGCGCGGCCGCCACACCGCGCGCCCAGATGATCGAGGCTCTGGCTCTCATGACCGGTCTCTACCTCGCCGCGTCTGCCTGGATCGTGGGCTTCAACGGCTTCACCACCCTCGCGGTCACCAATCTCATCGCCGGTATCGCCTACATGCTCCTGCTCGGCGCACTCGGCAATTCCTACGAACGCACCCACTCCATGGCCTGGGCGGCCGCGGCCCTCGGCATCTGGACCTGCATCGCGCCCTGGGTCGTCGCAGGCGATGTCGCCCGCACCCGGTCCATCACCAGTAACCTGATCGTCGGCGCCATCGCCACCCTCCTCGCCCTCGCCGCAGCCTCTGCCGCCCGCGACAACGACACCCGCCACGGCCCCGGCGCCCGCCGCCCCATGCCCGGAATGCACTGACGGCGGGGACCTGGCAACAGTGCCGAAGGCGTTCTGGCGCCCCCCTGGTGGCGGTCTACCGGCAGCGCCACAGCGCCTTCCATATCGAAGCGCAGGCCGAGTGCCCGATCCGGTCGGCGTCCGCGAAGGTCAGAGCCGTCAGCGCGCCGGTGAAGGGCGACGGCGCCCCTTTCGACGGGGTGGGGCCGCCCCCCCCGCCGGAAGCCGGGGTACCTTCCGCCTGTACAAGCCGGGAGCGGGCGCGACCCGACGCGGTACCGGGTCGCACCGGCGGGTTATGCCCGTGGGCCGTGCCAGTCCAGACATAGAACTGTGGCATCGTCTCGTGGAGGACGGCCGCCGCAGGCGTCGCTGACGGCGGCGACCAGAGTGCGTACGACTTCGCGCGGATGCTCTGTCGCGGTCTTGCGCAGGAGGCCGGGCAAGTCCACTGCTTGGGCCTCTCGTTCCTGCATGCCGTCGGTGTGCAGCAGGAGGCGGTCACCGGGGCGCAGGTCGAGGTTCTGCATCCGGTAGGCGCCTTGAAGGGCGACGCCGAACGGCATGTTCACGGTCAGGCGTAGTTCCTCCACGGTGCCGTCTCGCAGACGTAGGGGCCAGGGGTGGCCGGCGTTGACGAGCTGGGCTCCGGTTCCGTCCAGGGCGATGCGCAGGAGCTGGCCGGTGGCGAAGGTTTGCTGACCGTGGTCGAGGAGGGCCTGGTGGGTCTGGCGGGCTTGCTCGGCGAGGTCTTCGCCGGCGCGGCGGGCACCGCGCGAGGCATTGACCAGGAGGGTGGCCATGAGTGAGGCGTTGACATCGTGGCCCATGGCGTCGGTGACGGACAGGTGCAGGGTGTCGTTGTCGAGGCTGTAGTCGTAGGTGTCGCCGGCGATGGCGGAAGCCGGGACCAGGGCTCCGGCGAGGGTGAACTGGGGGGCTTCGCAGGAGGAGGCGGCGGGCAGGAGCTGGCGCTGGATTTCAGCGGCCAGGCTGACCGTGGTGGTCCGGTTGCCCCAGTAGTAGAGATCGGTGAAGCGGCGGTCGGTGACGATGATGTACGCCAGCGCGTGTGCGGCCTCCTCGACCTGTTCCAGCACGTCAGGCGTGACCTGGGTGAGGAAGAGTTCCAGGACGCCGATGGCGTCGCCGCGGTTGGTGACCGGGGCCAGCACCCGCCGGCCGTGGCCGGTGTCTGCCCCCAGTACGAGTTCCTGGGTGCGCAGGACGTCGTCGTAGGCGCCGCTTCCCGCGAGGGGAACCTGCTCGGCGCGCTCTTCCTGGCCGGCGGCCTCTGTGTCGTTGACGCGCAGCAGGCGCCGGCCCACAACATCGACGAACAGGAACGACACGTACCGCGCGCCGAACCGGTCGCGCAGATTCTGTGCCACGACATCAAGGGAGTCCACCGGCGCGGCAGCCTCCGCCGCAGCCAGCACCTCAGCCAGTCCCATCCGGTCATGCCCCACGTCAGCCTCCAGGCGTTGCGGACTCACATTCCCGCGAAAACGGGATTTAGCACGCCGAGAATTACAGACCGGCCGGGGCGGCGAGGGCATCCTGCGAACGGCACTGCGCCGCGCCCTAGACGCTCAGGGTTTCCCACAGCCAATCGCAGCGGTTCTCTGCCGTACTTCCGGGTGCCTACGGCTACCAAGAAGTGTCCCTCACCCGGGAGCACGTCGGTTCCTAGCGGGCGACGGCCCGCATGGCCGGTGTCGCCCGCGGCCCCGAGGGCGAGGCGGGCCTGCGCGAGCGGCTGAAAGCCGGGCTGGGGGAGAACACCACCTTGCAGCAGGGCCCGCCCTCCGAGCTCGCGGGCCGCATGGTCGGCCAGGCCCTGCGCGCCCTGACGACCCCGCCCCGGTCCCCGACGGCCCCCGCGCAGCTGCCACCGCCGCCTGCTCCCGCTCCACCACCACGACCGGTGCCGCCCCCCGGGGCAGGCCGCGCCGGCGAACCCCGCGATGCCCGCGCACCGGCAGCAGGCAGCGCCCGCCAAGGGCACGAGGCACGCCCCCGGTGACGACCGGGGCATCGGCACCCGTACTCGGCCGCCGTATCGCCTTCGACATGGCGACCTCCGCCGAGCCGTTGTGGACCTCCTCCCTGGTCATCTTCGGCTCCCAGCCCGCGTTCTTCCACGCCATCGACCCCCGCGAGCGCGCTCGCCCCGTACGCGGGCGCCGAGCCGGTGGTGCTGCCGCCTTCGCTGGGCCGCTGGACCGACCTGTGGGATGCGATGGACCTGCTGGCGTTCGTCACCTCCGGGATGTGCCGCCTCCACGACGGCACTACGCCCGTGGACGTCCCCTTCCCCGCCCCGGCGAGCGGTGTGGGCTGGGGGCGGACACATTCGGCGTACCGGGAGCTGCCGCTGGTCGCCACGGAGATGGGCAAGGCCATGGCGGCGGCACTGCGCTGACCGGAGGCAGCGCGGCGGCCGCGCCCCATCGCTGACCGGTGGCCACATAGGTGATGACCACCGACGCGTAGGGGGTGGGCGCCGGGTCATGGTGGCTGCATGAGCGGTGACTTGGATCGCACGGAGATCGTGCTGTGGGTGCGGGGCGGCGGCGGGCGGTGGTCGGGCCGGACCGTGTGGGTGGTGGTGGTCGACGGGGAGGCGTACGTGCGTTCCGCGTTCGGGCGGCGCAGTGCCTGGTACCGGAGGGTGCTGCGGCGGGCGGACACGGAGGTGGAGGTGGTGGCCGGGGTCCGGCTGGGGGTGGTGCTGCGGCCGGTGGCGGAGCCCGCTCTCGTCGAGCGGGTGTCCGCCGCGTACCGGGCCAAGTACGGGCTGTACTGGCCCGGTCCGGTGGAGTCGATGAACGGGGAGGAGGCGGCGGCCGCCACCCTTCGGCTAACGGATGTCGGGGAGGTCGCGCAGCTGTCGGCGTGAGGTGAGTCCGAGTTTGCGGAAGATGTTGCGCAGGTGCGCGTCGACCGTCCGGGGGCTGAGGAAGAGTTTGGCCGCCACCTCCTTGGAGGTGGCGCCGTCGGCCACCAGGCGGGCGATGTGCAGCTCTTGGAGGGTGAGTTGGTCCGAGGCCTTCGAGGTGCGGCTGCGTGCCTGCTCTCCGGTGGCGCGCAGTTCCCCGGCGGCGCGTTCGGCGAACGCCTCGGCGCCGAGGTCGGACAGTGGTTCGTGCGCGCGGCGCAGTGCGGTGCGGGCTTCGCGGCGCCGGCCCTGGCGGCGCAGCCACTCCCCGTACAGCAGGTGGGCCCTGGCGCGGTAGACGGCCAGGGTGCCGTCTTCGAGGAGGGCGATCGCCTCCTGGTAGGCGTCCTCGTCCTCGGTCACCAGAGCGCGGGCGTATGCCTCGACGCCGAGGCCCCACGCGTGGCCGCCGGCGCCGGTGCGGGCCTGGAGCAGGGCCAGGGCCTCGGCGGCGGTCGCGCGCTCGCCGCACCGTACGGCCGCTTCGACGAGTTCGGGGAGGGCGAGGCCTGCGGTGCCGACGGCGCCGTACTCGACGGCCCGGCGAGCGGCTTCCAGCGCGGCCGGGTAGTCGGCGAGGCCGTTGCCGAGGACGGCCGTCGCCCACTGCACGCTCAGGCTCATCCGCTGGTCCACGGAGGCGAACAGTTCGAGTGCTTGCGCGCGTCGTCCGCGCAGCGCGGCCAGGTGCAGGCGCGGGTAGACGAGGGGGGCGGCGCCGGTGGCGTCGGCCAACGCCTCCTCCTCGGAGATCAGCTCCGTCGCGGTGCCGAAGTCGCCCGTGTGGACGGTCGTGGTGGCCTGCATGGCCAGGCCGATGGGCAGGGCGTGGAAGGAGCCGGTCCGGCGGCCGGCGGCGACGGTGCGGACGGCGATGCCGTGCATGGAGTCGAAGTTCCAGAACTCGGCGGCCAGCAGGTAGCCGAGCGAGGGACGGGCGGCCCAGACCTCGTCGTCGGGATCGGCGACGACGGGGCCGAGGACCGCTCCGGCCGCCCGGTGCCCCTCGTCGGCGACCAGTGCGGTCACACCGGACAGGAGCCTCGTCGCGGCGGTCGCGGGACCGTCCGTCGGCGGGGCGTTCCGGGCGGCCTCCACCACGTGGTCGAGGCCGCCGAGGAGCACGCCCATCTCGACGGCGTCCAGGTAGCACTCCCGGGACCGGTCGGGGTCGGTGGCCGCCAGCCGGGCGGCGGCGCGCAGGAGGTGGGCGGTGGGGCCCTCGTCGCCGCGGCGGCGGACGAAGGACAGTTTGCCGCGCAGCAGGTCGGCCCGCGCTGCCCGGCCCGGATCGTCGCCGGGCACGGTGGTGAGCAGGTCCGCCGCGGTGTCGAAGTCGCCGACGGAGAGCTTGGCCTGGACGGCGGCGAGGACCCGTTCGGCGCGTCGGGCCGGGTCGGCCGTGAGGGCCGCCGCGCGTTCGAGGAAGGCCGCCGCGGCCGCGATGCCGCCGCGTTCCTGGGCGCGGGTGGCCGAGGCTTCGAGCGCGGCGGCCACCTGGTCGTCGGGACCGGCGCTGGCCTGGGCGCGGTGCCAGGCCCGCCGGTCGGGGTCGGCGACCGGGTCGGTGGCGGCGGCCAGCGCCTCGTGCGCGCGGCGCCGGTCCTGCGGTGTGGCGGCCCGGTAGGCGGCGGAGCGGGCGAGGGGGTGGCTGAAGCGGATGCGGGTGCCGAACTCGATGAGCGGGACGGAGCCGGCCACGGCCGGCGCGTCGATGCCGAGGAGTTCGGCCGCGCGCCACAGCAGCCCGGGGTCCCCGATCGGGTCGGCGGCGGCGACGGTCACCAGCAGCCGGGCGGGCGGGTCGAGGAGTTCCAGGCGGGAGCGAAAGCTCTGCTCGATGACGGCAGGTACGGAGTCGGGCTGGGCGAATCCGCCCGCCATCCCGGCGAGTCCGGCGGTCCTGGGCAGCTCGACCAGCGCGAGGGGGTTGCCGCGCGCCTCGGCGAGGATCCGGTCGCGGACCCGCTCGTCCAGGGGTGCGCGGACGGCCGTGCCCAGCAGCGCGCGGGCGTCGGACTCGCCGAGGCCGTGAAGGGAGTGGGCAGGCAGCCGGGCCAGTTCCGGCAGGCCGCTCTCCTCGCGGGCGGCGAAGACGAGAGCGATCGGCTCGGCCGCGATGCGGCGGGCCAGGAAGGCCAGCGCCTTGGCGGACGCCTGGTCCAGCCACTGGGCGTCGTCGACGAGGCACACGAGCGGGCGTTCGGCCGCGGTCTCCGTGAGCAGGCCCAGGGCGCCGACACCGACGAGGAAGGGATCGGGGACGCCGGTGTCGAGGCCGAAGGCGACCTGGAGCGCGGCGCGGTGCGGTGCGGGGAGCTCCGCCAGGCGGCTGGTGACCGGCGCCAGCAGCTGGTGCAGCGCGGCGAACGGCAGTTCCATCTCGAACTCCGCGCCGGACGCCCGCATGACGAGCAGTCCGCTCGCGGCGCGGTGCAGGTGGTCCAGCAGCGCGCTCTTGCCGATGCCCGGCTCGCCGCGCAGGACGAGGGCACCGCCCCGGCCCTTGCGGGCCGCGTCGAGCAGGGCGTCGAGCCGGCGTATCTCGTCCTGACGGCCGATCAGCACGCTGGCGCCGGCGCCGGCGCCGGAGTTCGTGTCGGCGGCCGTGACCGTTTGCGTAGCCGTACGCGGGTCCGCAGGCGGGTCCATACGCGGGTCTGTACGCGCGTCCGTGTTCGTGTTCATTGCGGGCATGATCGTCAACCTATGCGGGGGCGCCCCCCGGGGAAATGGGGGAACGCCACCCTCCGCTCCCGTCGTCGCACCCGGGGTGCCGAGCCCTTCGCGGACGGCACCTACCGAGTCCCGCGCTACGTATAGGTGATGACTACCGACGCGAGCGAGGTGCGCCCGCCGCGAAGGTGGAGCCATGAACCGCACCGCATCACCCCAGGCCGGCACCCACCCGGCACCGCGGACCGACCCAGGCTGGACACCGCTGGCGGTCCTGGCCACGGCCCAGTTCCTGGTGGTACTGAGCACCTCGATCGTGAACGTCGCCCTCCCCGAGATCCGGGCCGGCCTCGGACTGTCGGACGCGGGCCAGGCCTGGACGGTCAACGCCTACGTCCTGGCGTTCGGCGCGCTGCTCCTGGCGGGCGGCCGCGCGGGGGACGCGTACGGGCTACGCCGGGTGTTCCTCGCCGGTATCGGGCTGTTCGCCGCCTCTTCCCTCGGGGCGGCGCTGGCGCCCTCGGCGGCCGTGCTGATCGTCTGCCGGGCGGTGCAGGGCATCGGGGCCGCGCTGATGGCGCCCACGGCACTGGCGCTCGTCCTGACGCTCCATCCCGCCGGCCGGGCGCGGGGCACCGCGCTCGGGGTGTGGGGCGCGGTCTCCGGGGCCGGCGGTGCGGCGGGCGTCCTGCTCGGCGGGGTGCTGACCGGTTCGTACGGGTGGCGTGCGGTGTTCGCGGTGATGGTGCCCCTTGCCCTGGCCGTGCTGGTGGCGACCCGGCTGCTGGTCGGGGCCGACCGGCCGCGTGGCGGGAGCATGGACGCACCGGGCGCAGTGACGGTGACGGCCGGTCTGGTCGCGCTCACCTACGGACTGTCGGGCCCCTGGGTGATCGCCCTGCTCGGGCTGGCGCTGCTCGGAGTGTTCGTGGTGCTCCAGCGCCGGTCCGCCGATCCCCTGCTGCCGGCCCGCATGAAGGCGGTGGCGGTGCCGGGGCTGCTGATGGCCCTGCTGGGCGCGGTCTGGCTCGGCCTGTTCTACTTCCTCCCCCTCTACCAGCAGCGCGTCCTCGGCTACTCGCCGCTGGAGGCGGGACTGACCCAGCTACCCCTCGCCCTGATGATCAGCCTGTCCTCGTGGGTCACCGGCAGGATCTCGGTCCGGCTCTCCGACCGGCTCGCGGGCCGCCTCGTGCTCCCCGGGGGACTGCTGGTTCTCACGGCCGGACTGGCCTGGCTGTCGCGGACCCCGGACGACGGCAGCTTCCCGGTGGACCTGCTCGGCCCCACGCTCCTGATCGGCACCGGGCTCGGGGTGGCGTTCGTACGGCTCACCGCGATGTCCTCGGCGGGGGTCGCCCCGTCGGACAACGGCCTGGCCGGCGGGTTGGCCAACGCCACCCGGCAAATCGGCGGCGCCGTGGGCCTGTCCTTCCTGACCTTGCTCCCCTCCCACGGCGCGGCCTTCCTGGCCTGCGCCGCCCTGACCCTCCTGATCTCCCTCGTCTCCCTCCTCTCCGCCCTCCCGGCGCCCTCGACCCGAAAGGCCTGACCGACCATGAGCCTGCACGCGAACCTCGACAAGCCCTACCTCAGCGGCCACTTCTGCCCCGTCACCGACGAGATCACCGGCCACGACCTGAAGGTACGCGGCACCCTCCCGCCCGAGCTGAACGGCCGCTACTTCCGCAACGGCCACAACCCCAAGTCGGGCATCACACCCAGCCACTGGTTCCGGGGCGAGGGCATGCTCCACGGCATCCGCCTCAAGGACGGCCGGGCCGAGTGGTACCGCAACCGGTGGGTGCGCACCCCCTTCCTGGACGGCGTGCCCTTCACCGGGACCGAGCTCGACGTCAGCGCCGCCGCCACCAACATCATCTTCCACGGGGGCCGCTACCTGGCCCTGCAGGAGGCCAACCTGCCCTACGAGGTCAGCGCCGAGCTCGACACGATCGGCGTCCACGACTTCGGCGGGAAGCTCACCGGCGCGATGACCGCCCACCCCAAGGAGGACCCGGTCACCGGCGAGCTGCACTTCTTCGGCTACGGCCCCTTCCCGCCCCACCTGACCTACTACGTGGCCGACGCCTCCGGCGCGGTCGTCCGCTCGCAGGTCGTCGAGGGCGCCGGCCCCTCCCTGATGCACGACTTCGCCATCACCCGCGAACACGTCGTCTTCATCGACTCGCCGGTCGTCTTCGACCACGCCGAGCACTCCGGCATCCCCTACCGCTGGCACGACGACGTCCCGCTGCGCCTTGGTGTCATACCGCGCCCCGGGGGCCCGGCCCGCTGGTTCGAGGTGCCCGACCAGGCCGCGCTGCTGCACGTCGCCAACGCCTACACCGACGCGCAGGGCCGGATCGTGCTCGAAGCGCCGTCCTTCGACCGCTCGGCGTGGGAGAGCTCCTGGAAGTGGTGGGTCGGCGCGCCCGGCTTCGGCGCCGCCCCGGCCACCGGTTCGACGTTCAACCGGTGGGTCGTCGACCCGGCGAGCGGGAAGGTCACGTGCGAGCCGCTGAACGGCCTGGTCACCGAGTTCCCGTCGATCAACGACGCCCACACCGGTGCCGACTACCGCTACAGCTACGCCATCGCCTTCCCCGGGGCGGGCCTGTCGGGCTACCACACCGTCAAGTTCGACACCCGGACCGGCCGGGAGAAGCTGCTGGCGCACGGCGAGGGCCGGATGCCGGGCGAGGCGGTCTTCGCACCGGCCGCCGGGGGCACCGCGGAGGACGACGGCTACCTGCTGACCATCGTCAGCGACCTGAAGGCCGACGCGTCGGAGCTGCTGGTCCTGGACGCCGGCGACCTCAGCACCGTCGCCGCCGTCGAACTCCCCCGGAGGGTCCCGGCCGGCATCCACGGCCACTGGATCCCCGACACCGACCAGCCCGCCTGACCGGCTGCCCGCCCCCCAGCCGCCCGGACCGCCGCCGCTTCCCCCGCAGCGGCGGCCCGGGCCCTCACACCACACCCACAGGCACACGCACGCCGAGGAGTCGTCATGACCTACCCCACCACCATCGACGAGAACGCGCCCGTCATCGCCGACCACACCATCCGGATCGCCGCCCCCCTCGCCCGGGTCTGGGAGCTGCACACCCGGATCGGTCTCTGGCCCGAGTGGCACCCCGCCATCTCCGAGGCCCGGCTCGACGGCCCCGTCGCCCCCGGCACCACCTTCCACTGGGCGACGGCGGGGCTCTCCATCGACTCCACCGTCTACGAGGTCGACGAGGCCCGGCACCGCATCCTGTGGGGCGGCCCTGCGCACGGCATCACCGGCGTGCACGAGTGGACGTTCACCGAAGACGACGGCACGACCGTGGTCCGCACGCGGGAGTCCTGGGCGGGCGCCCCGGTCGAGGCCGACAGGGACAACCTCGCTGCCGCGCTCGATGACTCGCTCAGCTCCTGGCTGGACGCCCTGAAAAAGGCCGCGGAATAGGCGCCCCCGACGGACGGCGGGCCGGGACGGCTCGACGGCGGATCCCGCCGCCGGGCCGTCCCGGCCGTACGGCAGGGTGGGGGCAGGTCCACGTACGAGACGATGCCTTTCCTGGAGACCGAGCGGCTGGTACTGAGGCATGTCTTCGGGTCGTACGCGCGAGGTGCGCTGGAGTCGATCGGCATCCGCATAACCGCGCTCACGGCCATCCTCCCTCATCAACCCTCCGAGGCTCCGATTGTGGTCCAGGGTCACGGGGCCTGCAGACGGTTATGACAAGATCAGCCGGCCTTGGCCGACTCCTCGGCTCGGGCTCGGGTGCTGGCGAGGCGGTAGGAGTCGGTGCCGGTCTCGATGATGGTGCCGTTGAAGGTGAGGCGGTCGACGATGGCCGCGCAGAGGCGGGGCGTGCCGCTGCCCGAACCGCTGGCCACACTTCTCGTCGCGCTACCCAAGCAGCTGACCGCCACGGCCGCGGACACGCCGTTGGCCGCGCTGCGCGCCGCCGGTGTGCTGGAACGGGTCGCCGCCCGGATGGGCCGGGAGCCCGCCGGGGCGCTGTGCGGCGACGGCATCTCCGCCGAAGCGGTGGCCACCGCGCTCGGGACCACCCCCTCCAAGGCCCTGGTCCTGCTTCTGACCGCCCAGGACGGGTAACGCCACGCACCCCCAGCGTCCACCTTGCCGGCTTTTGGTTTTGCCGGAGCGGATCGCAGTCCGCGGGCTGGGCGATGCCGTGGTGACGCTACGCCAGATGACGGTCCAGGAGTTCCGGTTGAGCCAGCAGCCGGCCACCGCGCCCGTGCCCGAACGACTGCCCCTCGACGAGCACCTCGCCGCGTCCGTCCTTGCGTACGCGGCCGAGCAGCGGGCGCAGGTCGTGTCCTCGCCTCGGTGCGGGAGGACATCGCCGCTCACGGCTATCCCGCCCCGGAGACCGGCGTCCTGGGGGAGACCGCCCGCCTTGTCCACCCGGCCCACCTCGCGGATGAGCAGCCTCGTGTCGCCTGCCCCCTCCGCGCGCCGCTCGCGCGCCGCGAACGAGACGCACCGCCTGGACCGCGTCATCGTCGCCATCAGTGTCAACCCCCGAACTCGCCATCGAAGTCCCCGAGCCCTGCTGCGCGACTACGCGGACGAGATCGACGGGGTACGCGTCATCCGACTCATTGACCGCTGCGGATCTCGTCGATGCGCTTCGCCAGAGTCTCCGTCTCCGCGATCAGCCTCCCGTGCGCCTTCTTCTGCTCCTCGGCACCCCGGTCCCTGAACGCCCCGCTGAAGTGGGGTCGGAGCTGGGTCCACCAGCCGTAGTCCAGCATTGCCCACGCCTGCGGGCAGAGGGGTGCGCGGGTCTTCGGGAGATAGCCGCTGTCGACCAGGGACTGCTGGTACTTCTTGGGGTCGCTGCCCTCCAGGTAGCACAGGAAGTTGAAGGCCCGCTGCTGGGTAATGGGGTGGTCGCTCGACATGCCTTCCAGGGTCGGCGTGCCTTCCTTGCGTGCGATCTCGTCGAAGAGGATCGCGGCGGCCAGCGACGGACCCGGCCCGACCTCGTTGACGGTATAGAAGGACGCGAAGCCGTCCGCCGCGTCTTCTTCGAGACCGAGGTTGGCCAGGAGGAGCTGGCGCTGCAGGGCATGGCCCATCTCGTGGCCGAAGATGAATTCGGTCGACAGCACGGTCAGGTCGTCGGTGTTGTACTCGGACGCGGGGAACGGGGCGGGCCGCTCGACGGTCTTCACGACGTCGGTGAGGGCCTTCTCGATCTCGGTCAGGAACGGTGGCGGGACGAAGATCGTCCTGCCGTCGGGCTGGGTGACGGCGTCGGTAACGCCGGGTGGCACGGCGGCGGTGACCTTCACGACCATGTCGTGCGGGAGGGTGAGTGATCTGTTCACCCAGTCGGCCGTACGCTCCAGCACGCGGGAGGTCCGGATCAGTGCCACGGCCTCCCGGTCCTGCGGTTTGACCGTTTGGGCCTCGTAGACGACGGTGACCCTGCCGGAGCGCGCCACCTGGGGGCGGGGCCCTGCTCCAGTCCCCTGCCCGGCATCGCGGGCCTCGCCGCTGCACCCGGTCGAGACGACCCCGGCGAGGAGCAACACACCGGACAGGACGATGCGCGCCCTCTTCGAGCGACCAGCGGTGTTCGTCATCCTTGATCGGCTCCCGTCGCGTGTCCCCGCACTGATCCTCCGGCCGTCCGGGGGCGGGTGCCCGTCGAGCCGCCCGTACGAGGGACCGTTCGCTGTGTGGGCGACCTTCGGGAGGCCGCCTGCTTCGACCCGTTCGACAACCGCAGCATCAGGGATCCCCTACGCGGCCTGGCGCCAGCTCCGCAAGCAGAACGGCGGGACTGTGACCTGGACCTGGACTCGTCGTTGAGCCGGCCTGAGCTAGCTAAACGATGTCCCGTAAGCCCTGATCAGGTATGTGATGATCTTGATGTGAGGCCTGTGGTCACGGCGTCTGAGCCGGGGTGGACAGGTCTGTTCTCCGGGCTGAGCGAGCGGCAGTTCCGCAAGCTCATCGGGATGGTGCGACGCCGTGGCGGTGGTGCGCCGACGGGCGGCCGGCCGTGGTCCCTGTCACTGGAGGACCGGGTCATGCTGGTGTCCGCGTACTGGCGCTGAATCCGACCATGAGGCAGCTCGGCCCGCTGTTCGGGGTGTCGAAGTCGGCGATGGACCGGGTCATCGACGACATCGCACCACTTCTCGCGCTGGCACCGGTACGGCGCCGGCACCCTGCGGGCACCGTCCTGATCGTGGACGGCACCCTGGTACCCACCCGCGACCGCAGCATCGCCGCCTCCTCCAAGAACCACAGGTACTCCACCAACGACCAAGTCATCATCGACGCGAACACCCGGCTGGTCGTGGCGGCCGGACGGCCACTGCCAGGCAACCGCCACGACGCCCGCGCCTACCGGGAATCCGGCGTGGACCGCGCCGTTGAGAACGCGCCGGTCCTCGGCGACGGCGGTTACCGAGGTGCCCCCGCCCTCATCCCGCACTGGCCACGGCCAGGTCGGCCCCTCGCCCCTCAACAAGAAGCGGACATTCCCTCCACCGCCGGGCCAGAGCCCGAGTCGAGCACGCTTTCTCCAGGATGAAAACATTCAAGATCCTCCGCGACTGCCGCCTGCGCGGCGACGGCGTCCACCAGGCCGTACTCGGCGTCGCCCGACTCCACAACCTCGCTCTCGCCGGATAACCCGCGCGGCACCCCAGAGACTTCGATCTACCCACACGACCCCTTACGGGACATCGTTTGGTCCAGGACGGACAGTCGGGCGCGCGACCCTTGACCGTATGGAAACTCTGCCGGATGACGGCCGGCCCACCGGACCGCGGTGCTGGATGTCGGCCGCGCCCATCGACATGCACCGGGTCCCGTACGCCGCAAATTATCCGACAAGTGGTCAGTAGGGGTGAATTCCCCGCCGGATCCCTATCTGGCTTTGGCATGGTGCGCTGTCATATTCCTGTCAGATTGCCCCGTTCATCTCGTTGCACCCATCAGCCAGGGGAAGGCAGGAAAATGGGCAGGTTCAGGTACGGAACCACGGCGTCGGCCATCGCGCTGGCCGCCTTGGGATCGCTCGCCGCCGCGGGAGGCACGGCTCACGCGGAAGCGGGCCAGGACACCATCAGCATGCTGAAGCAGGAAAAATCCCAGTGGTGCTGGGTCGCCTCCGGGCTGACCATCGCCAAGTTCCAGGGCTTCGGCTCCACCCAGACGGACTTCTGCAACCGGGCCCAACCCTCCTACGGCTGCAACAACCAGCCCGCCACGCTCGACGACATGGCCAGGGGCTGGGGCAGCCTCGGCATGACCCGCACCGGATCGGGCCTGAGCAGCGCGGCCACGTTCAACCAGGTATACACCGACGTCAAGGCGGCCCGGCCGATCGGTGCCCGCATCGGGTGGACGTCCGGTGGCGGCCACATGAACGTGGTCTACGGCTTCGACACGTCGAACAGCACGATCGCCGTGGCCGACCCGTGGCCGGACACCACCACGTACACCTGGTGGAACTACAACGACTACGTGAGCAACAGCTCGTCCAAGTGGACCCACTCCCGCATCGGTATCTCCCGCTAAGGCAGGCGTCATGCGCGACACCAGCGGCACCCGAATGTCCAGGACGCGGGCGGCCTCTCGCTCCTCCCGTCTGTCCATCGTCATCGCACTGAGTGCATCTGCACTGCTGTCCGTCCTCGGTCCGGTCCACGCGGCCCCGGCCAAGGACCCTCTCCCGGCTGACATCCCCGACTACCAGGCCGCCCTCGACGCGGTGAAGTCCACCGACGTCCGCAACACCGTCTGCCGCTTCCTGCGTACTCCGGTTCCCACCGACGGCGTCAACGGACCGGTGCAGACGATCCCCGAAACGGCCGAGCCGTGCGAGGGCCTCCCGGCCTTCACGATCAAGGACCCGCTGGCACGGAACGAGATCACCCCCGGGTTCGTCGCGGGCACCGCCCAGCCGCTGCCCACCGAGGCGATCAAGCTGACGCAGTTGGTTTCTTCGCTGAGCACGCCCGTCAACGGCCGCAACGCCACCGTCATGCTCGCCCCCACCCAGGGCGGCGGCTGGCACCTGGCGGCCGTGAGCGACGGCGACAGCGATGCCACGTACGCCGGCAAGGCCACCGTGGGCACGTTGGTCTTCACCGAGCCGCAGATCCGCGGCTGGTATCAGCTCAAGCTCTTGACCGTCGAGCCGCTCAACGACGAGGCCCGGCAAGGACTGGGCGGCCGGGCGTCCGTGTCGCTCGGCGACTACCAGAAGCTGGTGAAGGCCCGCTACGCCGACAAGCTCCCGGGCTCGGAGTACGACTCCAAGGGCTACTCCAGCGGCTACAGCGCCCAGAGCGAGGCGGACGACGCCTCGTCCTCCACCCTGCTGCTTGCCGGCGGTTCCGGCACAGCACTCGCCGTCGCGGGCGCAGCCGCCGTGCTCCGCCGGCGCCGGCGCGCAAGCACCCGCTGAGCCCGGCCCCGTACGCTCCCTCGCTCCGCCCCGGCAGCCAGCCGGGGCGGAGCGAGGAGCGTACGGCCGGACCGCCCGTACATTCCGGCACGGGCGAAGTTCGAGCAGCAGGTCACCTTGGAGGAGTTCGACTGCGTGCCGCGTCAAGCACGTCCCGCGCGCGTCCGGCATCTACGAACCATCACGCGGGGCGCCGAGACCGGCATCCTGACCGCCCGGCAGGCGGGGTACCTCGACGATGGCCGGAAGATCCACAACGGCATGGCACACGGCCAGACCACGCACATGGCGATGGCGCCGGCTATGGCTGTGCCGATGGTGACGGCCTCGTTCACGATCGTCTCCGAGCTCTGCGCCGCACCCGCCCAAAGATCACGGCTCGATAACAGGCGTCACGCCATCGGCTTCCCCGGCACCAGTACCAGGTGAATGCGGGAGTCTGCCCGGAGTCCCACGCCACCCGCGTGAGGAGCCCGGTGACGCACGCCGGCGATGCCCGGCAGCCCGAGCCGGAGCCGCGCCCGACGTGGTCAAGGGGTGCTGAGAGCCCTCTGGATGGCCCGGAACCCAGTGCCGCGTCCAGGCCGTGAATGATTCGAACGTCGTGCCCATCACCGCAGCTCACGCCGCCCGAAGGGGGCTGCTCGGCAAGGCACCAGCGAAGGGGACGACCAGGAAGGTACGGGCCGAGGCGCTGTGGATGCTGAGGATGGCGCAGGTGATCACGGAAGCAGGGTCGGACGGCCGGTTGTACGTGCGCAGGGCCATGGTTGAACTGGCGGAGCTCGGGCCGGCGGAGACGAACGGCAAGGACGGCAAGCACCAAATCTGGAACCTCACCCCGGCCGGGCAGAAGGCTCTGGCCGACGGCAACGAGCTGCCACCCCGACCGAAGGCCGGCACCGGTGCGAAGGCAGGGAGAGCCGGGTTGGGAGTGCACGCCGTCGCAGTGACCGACACGATCCTCGCCTACACCGACACCGACACCGACACCGACACCGTCCTATCCGGTAGCCGGGAGTACCTGACCGACTGGCAGGTGGAGGTCAACCACGCCATCAAGGAGACCGGCCTGTCCCTCAACACCGACGCCGTCCTCGCCCTCCCGACCACTGGGCCGTACCTGGTGGCGATGCCGCGCCTCTGCTTCAAGCGGTTGAAGCACCGCGCCGGTGCGGTGCCGTTCGACGACGTTGCGGTGCTTGTAGACGTCGGGGTCAAACGCCGGTGGGCGGCCGCCTCGGCTGCCTCGACGGGCAGCTGTTCTCTGCCCTGGGTGGTCGGCAACGTGTCACGACACGGGTCGCGTCAAGGGGGTTGGCTGACTCAACGAGCCAGACCCTTGATGGGGGCGAAGCCCCGCGCCGGCCTCGGCGGACGTCGTGGACCTGATGGCGATGCTGGAGTAGTCGGGCAGCGAAGCCGAAGCCTCCCGCAGCGGCGGCGGTGACGCCACCGTCCACGACCTGCCCGCAGCGGAGAAGGCCGCCAAGAAGACAGTGCCGGTGAAGAAGGCGGCCGCCAAGCAGGATCCGGCGAGGAAGAGCGCCGGCCGCAAACCCCCCAGCGCCGGAACGGGGGACCGGACCGGGCTGGCTCACTGTCGCGGGGCTGGTCGCCGGCCTTGCCCGGTGACGGGACGCGGGCCTGGCGGCCGGTGAACGATCAGCAGCCTGCTGTCCGGGGTTCGGTCAGTCCGGCGGCGGCCATGGCGGCGGCGGTGCCGACCTCTCCCTGGCAGCCGACCTCGGCTCCGGAGATGGAGGCGTTGTGCTTGACGATGATGCCGATGGCGGCTGCGGTGAGAAGGAAGCGTACGGTGCCGTCCTCGTCGGCGCCGGGAACGAACCGGTGGTAGTAGTGCAGGACGGCGGGGAGGACTCCCGCGGCGCCGTTGGTCGGCGCGGTGACGACGCGGCCGCCGGCGGCGTTCTCCTCGTTGACCGCGAGGGCGTAGAGCGCGACCCAATCCATGGCGTGCAGCGGGTCCCCGGAACCTCCTTGCTGCTGGAGGCGACGGTGGAGCGCCGGAGCGCGGCGGGGAACGTTCAGGCCGCCGGGCAGGATGCCTTCGGTGCGGCAGCCGCGATCGACGCAGTGGCGCATGATCTTCCACAGGTGCAGGAGCCGCCGGCGGACCTCGTGCTCTGGCCGGCGGACCGTCTCGTTGGCGAGCATGAGGTCGCTGATCGGGCCGTCCCCGGTCAGGTCGAGGAGTTGTTCGGCATTGGTGAAGGGGCGGGGGACCTGGTGCGAGGCGTCGTGCGTCTCGTGGAGTAGGAAGCCGCCGCCGACGGAGTAGAAGGTGCGGCTGTCCAGGACGGTGTCGTGCCGGTCGAGCGCGGTGAAGATCAGGGCGTTGGGATGGGTCGGCAGGAACCGGTCCGGGTGGAGGGTCAGAGTGCAGTCGACGGCCTGCGCTCCCGGCAGCGGCACCCGCCGCTCGGCGGTGAGCCGGCGGAAGCGCTCGTCGGCGGTGGCGGTGTCGAGGGTCTCGGGTTGCTCGCCGGTGAGTCCGAGCAGGACGGCTTTGTCGGTGCCGTGGCCGGCGCAGGTGGCAGCCAGCGAGCCGAACAGTTCGACGTCGACGGCCGCGGCGTCGGCGAGTAGGCCGTCCTGGTCCAGTCCGCGGACGAAGCGGTGCGCGGCGCGCATCGGGCCCACGGTGTGGGAGCTGGACGGGCCGATGCCGACGCGCAACAGGTCGAACACGCTGATCAAGAGGGGCTCCAGGGGAGGCGGCCGGGTAGTTGTTCACGGTCTACCGCCGACCGGGTCCGCGGGGTGGCGAGGGGTCGCCACTGGCGTGGAGGGGCGTCCGGTCGAGGAGATGGTCCTCTTGCCGTGCAGCGTTCTTGGTCCGAGGCACCGGCCGGATGATGTTGATCTTGGTCGGAGGTGGTGTGGATCTTGGTAGGGGAGCGGTATCGCCTGACAGCTACCGGTTGGTACGTGTCACGATGCCCGGCACACCGCACGCAGCCGGCGGCGACGGGACCGGAGTGGCCGTGCCGCTTCCGGCGCACGCCCGAGCCGGCCTGCCTTCACCGGAAGGTACGCTGATGACCGATGAGGACCTGTCAACCCACCTGTGTCGCCTGGGGTTGACGCGCCGTGAGGCGAAGGCCTACGTGGCGTTGCTCGCCGCCCGATCCGACGACGGCGAGCAGTCGGCAAACAACCCGGACCGCGACCGGGAGGGCCCGGAGTGCAGCGGCCCGGACAACAGCCCGGCACTGGAAGAGGATCTCGCGCAACTGCGCAGGCTGGGCTTGGTCACCGTCTCGGAGACCGGTGGCCGCCGGCACGTGCCGGTGGAGCCCACCATCGCGCTGGAGTTTTTAGCGCACAGTCGCGCCGCCGAACTCCGCGAGGCCCAGCAGGCCGCCGTCAATGCCTACGACGGCTACCGGCGCTCCGTCAGCCCACAGCCGACCGAGAACCTGGTCGAGGTCGTCACCGGCGACTCCATCATCGAGCGCATCGAAACCATCGAGGCGGCCGCCGAGACCGAGGTCCTGCGTTTCGACTCGCCGCCGTATCACACGCACGGCGCGGCCAACCCGATCCAGATCGAGAACCTGCGGCAGGGCGTGGAGTACCGGGTCGTGTACTCCCGGTCCGCCGTTCAGAACGCCGCGTACTACGCCGTCAACATCCAGCCTTGCATAGCCGCGGGGGAGCAGGCCCGGATCCTGCCCACCGTTCCCGTGAAGCTCACCATCTTCGACCGTCGCCTGGCCATCGTGTCGATGTCCTTCGTCGAGGCCGAGGTGAACGACTCGCTGCTGTTGGTCCGTCCGTCGAGCCTGCTGTCCGCGCTCACGGGGTTGTTCGAGACCTCGTGGAGGGCGGCGCTGCCGATGCACCTGAGCGGCCGCGTGCCGTCCGCCCTCAGCCCGATCCACCGGCGCATCATCGAGCTGTTGGCCACCGGGGTCACCGACGCGACCATCGCCGAGTTGCTGGGCATCAGCCGCCGCACGCTCTCGCGCCACCTGGAGCAGCTCAACTCCCGTGCCGGCTCCGTCACCCGGTTCCAGATGGCGCTGCACGCCGCGCGCAACGGCTGGATCTGAGCGAAGCGGAAGCCGGGCGCGGATTGACGTCGATCGGGGGTGCGTGACCTTTATGGCCAAAGCGCGCCACTGGCAAAAAGTCACCTCCGGCGCATGTCTCTGACGGTAGATCTAGTGCCCCGGCTCGCTCCGCCGGAACGGGCTCCTCCACCCCGGGTGCCAAACCCGGCCGCCCCGGAACCCGGTCAGATGCTCGACCGGCCGGAGCGCCCGGTCGAGTCCTGGAGTCCGATCCCCGACCCCTCACCAGGAGACCTGCATGTTGGCGAAGTTAGCGCTCTGTGCCGGCGTCGTGTTGTGCGTCGCCGCTCTCGTCCCGGAGGGTGCGCAGGCTTCCACGTCCTCGGCGCAGGGCAAGAAACGGTGGGAGTCGGACGTCAGAGCCGTCCCCCAGAACATCCAGTCACACCTCGACGGTCGCCGGCCGGGGCGAAGAACGGCGACAGGCCGGCGTTGGCCCCGGGCATGGACCACACCTCGCTCGCCACCCATCACGACAAAGGCAGGCCTCGAGCCGATCCTGGGCATCACCGGGTATGCCAGGCAACACCACGCGTCGATCCTCGTCGCCTCCTTCCGCGACGACAGGGACAGCGACTCCACCTCAAGCAGCCCAAGACCGTCGACTACACCGTCGTGACCTCTGCGCGAGGGCCAAGGACGACGCTTCCCAGGACGACGTCGAGCTCTGCCGCAAGAGGTACGCCAAGGGCGGCTACACGCTCGTGGCCCACATCGCCGACCGCGCCGCCGACTTCCGGGGCGGCCGCTACGAGAAGGGCCTCAGGAACCCTCGGCGACGCGGCCTGAGTCGACGTCCGGCCACTCCCCGCCACGACGACGTGGAGGGGGGCGCCGATCACGGCGGGAAGCGGGAAGACGCGCGTTCGGGTGATCAGCCGCAGGACGTGGGGCGCTGCCGGAAAGGCCGAGCACACCACCGCCGCGGAAGCACCCCACGCCACGCTTCCAGGGGATGGCGAAGACCTGATGCGCGACGAGTGTGCCTCTGGGCCCGCGATACGTGAGGCTGCTCCCACCCCACCCCAACCCCGGCCTTTCGCCGTGCCCGGACGTCTCGACAAAGCCGCGGAATTGGTCGTTCCCGGCAACTGTCTCCTCCGCGCGCCGCAGGTCGGCCGAGCTCGCCGTAGTCGATTGGCGCCAACGACGGGCACCCGCCACGTCACCGACGGCGCGCCACTACCGAACCACACGCTGAATTCACTCCTCCAAGGAGGCACTTTGTCCCGGAATCATGCACCTCGCCACGCTCGTAGGAGGAAACCGTCCGCCGTGGTCATCGCGGCCACCGTCGTGGCCGCGGCGGCAGCCGCAGCGGTCACCAGCCCGGCGAACGCCGCCCTGTATCCCTCCGACACGCTCCGCACGGTCGGCGAGCCCATAGCCGGCCGCTATCTGGTGGTGTTCAAGGACGGCGGGGTGCCGTCCCCGGACGCCGCGCGGACAACCGCCGCCCAAGGAAGACAGGCCGAGCAGGCGACGGTCGCCTCCGTCGCCGAGCGGCTGGCGAAGGCCCACGGCGGCTCCGTCCGTACGGTCTTCGACACGGCCCTGCACGGCTACGTCGCCGAGATGACGCCGGGCCAGGCGCAGCAGGTGGCGTCCGATCCCGCGGTCGAGTCGGTGGAGCGGGACAGTGTGCAGCACTCGGCCTCGGCACCGGAGGCCGCCCAGGCGGCGTCGGTGGCGAGTTGGGGCTTGGACCGCGTCGACCAGCGCAGCCTGCCGCTGGACGGAAGCTACACCGCGCCGAACACCGCTTCCAACGTCACCGTCTACCTGGTCGACAGCGGGCTGCGGACCACGCACAGCCAGTTCGGGGGGCGGGCCGGCATCGGGGTGGACTTGGTCGGTGACGGTCGCAACGGCGGGGACTGCGTCGGCCACGGCACCCACGTCGCGGGCACCGTCGGCGGCAAGGACTACGGCGTGGCCAAGGGCGTCAGGCTGGTCTCCGTCCGCGTCACGCCGTGCAACGACTCCATCCCCACCTCGGCCATCGTCTCCGCCGCCGACTGGATCACCAAGCGCGCCGTCAAACCGGCCGTGGTGAACATGAGCATCAACGGTGGGGTCAGCGCCGCGGAGGACAAGGCGATCCGCAACTCGATCGCCTCCGGGGTCACCTGGGTGGTCTCCTCCGGCAACAGCGGGGCCGACGCGTGCAGGAACTCGCCCGGCGACATCGGCGAGGCCATCGTGGTGAACAACTCCACCTCCGGTGACCAGCGCCGCTCGGACTCCAACTGGGGTGCCTGCACCGATCTGTTCGCGCCCGGCACGGGCATCACCTCGGCCTGGAACAGCGGTGACAAGGACAGCCACAAGCTGACGGGCACCTCGATGGCCGCCCCGCACGTCGCCGGCGCCGCCGCCATCTACCTGTCGGCCCACCCCACGGCCACTCCCGCGCAGGTGCAGGACGCGCTGATCAAGGCGGCTACCACCGGCAAGATCGGCAACGCGGGGACCAACACCCCCAACCGGCTCCTCTACATCGCGGGCTTGGGCGACAACCCCACCAAATGACCGTCAGCCCGCGGGCCAGAGGTCCACCGACCAACCCTGGGCCGGCAGGCCCTTCAACCGCCTGCTGACCCTCGCACCCTGCCCGGACCGGCGGTCGCATACCGCCGCCGAGGCACCGGACGACCACCCTCCCACACCCCTGACACAGGAGACAGAATGTCCGCTGGTACCCAAGGCCGTCACCGCCGCAACCGGAAGAAGATCCTGCTCGCCGTCGCACTGCCGACGGCCGTGGCGGCGGGCGCCGTCACCTCCCTGGTGAGCATCGGCTCCGCCTCCGCCGCGGGGGCCGTACCCAAGCCGGACCACGTCGTCGTGGTCATGATGGAGAACCACGCCTACAAGCAGATCATCGGCAGCAAGGACGCGCCGTACCTCAACTCGCTCGCCAACGGAGGCGCGGTCCTCAAAGCGTCCTACGGCATCACCCACCCCAGCCAGCCGAACTACTTCGCCGTCTTCTCCGGCAGCACCCAAGGCATCACCGATGACGGCTGCTACCACGTCGGCTCCATGTCCGCCCCCAACCTGGCCTCCGAGCTGACCGGGGCCGGCAAGACCTGGGGCAGCTACAACGAGTCGCTGCCCAACGAGGGCTCCACCACCTGCAAGAGCGGAAAGTACGCCCAAAAGCACAACCCCTGGTTCGCGTTCAAGAACGTCCCGGCCAACACCGGCCACACCTTCGCGCAGTTCCCCAGCGACTTCAGCAAACTCCCCACGGTCTCCTTCGTCACCCCCAACCTCTGTTCCGACATGCACGACTGCAACGTGGCCACCGGAGACGGCTGGATCAAGAGCAACCTCGGCGCGTACGCCGCCTGGGCCAAGACCCACAACAGCCTGCTGGTCATCACCTACGACGAGGACGACAAGCACAGCGGCAACCAGATCCCCACCGTCTTGTACGGACAGCCCGTCAAGGCCGGCAGCGCGCCCACCACCAAGTACAACCACTACGACATGCTCCGTACCCTGGAGGACCTCGCGGGGACCGGAAAGCACGCCGGTAAGGCGGCCAACGCCACCGACATCACCGGCGTCTGGAACTGACCATGTACCTCGCGGACAGCCGACGCTCCACGGCGTCCGCCGCCGCCCCGGCCCTCGGGCCGGGGCGGTCCGCGCGGATCGCCCCCACCGTACTCGCCCTCGGTACGGTCAGCCTGATCACCGACGTCTCCTCCGAGATGGTCACCGCCATCCTGCCCCTCTACCTCGTCACCGCCCTCGGTGTATCCCCACTCGGATTCGGCGTCCTGGACGGTGTCTTCAACGGTGCCTCCGCCGTCCTGCGGCTGCTCGGCGGCTTCCTCGGCGACCGCGGCGGCGGACGCCACAAGGCCGTCGCCACCGCCGGTTACGGCCTCTCCGCGCTCTGCCGGCCGGCGCTCCTCCTCGCCCACACCACGCCGCTGATCGGCCTCGTCCTGGCCGCCGACCGGGTCGGCAAAGGACTGCGGACCGCACCCCGCGACGCCATGATCTCTCTCGCCACCCCGCCCGAACGGCGCGGCCGCGCCTTCGGCGTGCACCGGGCCATGGACACCGCCGGCGCGCTGACCGGACCCCTGCTCGCCTTCCTCATCCTGCGCGGCGCCCCCGGCAGCTACCACGCCATCTTCACCGTCAGCTCATACGTCGCCGCACTCGGCGTGCTCGTCCTGGTCCTCTTCGTCCGCGGCCGCAGCCTGCGCTCCACGCCACCGACCTCAGCAGCGCGGCCACACCTGCGCGAACTGCTCCACCTCCCCGCCCTGCGTCGAATCACCGCGTGCGCCGCCTTGCTCGGGCTCGCCACGGTCAGCGACTCCTTCGTCTATCTGCTGCTCCAGCGCCGCTTCGACCTCCCCGCGACCTGGTTCCCACTACTGCCGCTCGGCACCGCTGCCGTCTACCTCCTGCTCGCCGCCCCGGCCGGCATGCTCGCCGACCGGATCGGACGCCGGCGCATGTTCGTGCTCGGCCACGCCGCGCTGCTGACCGGGTACGCCCTGCTGCTCGCCCTCCCCGGCGGCGGCGCGGGACTCGCCGCCGCGGTCCTCGCCCTGCACGGACTCTTCTACGCCGCCACCGACGGCACCCTCGCCGCGGCCGCCGCGGACGCAGTGCCAGAGCAGCGGCGCGGCGCCGGACTCGCGCTGGTCGGCACCGGCCAGGCCGCGGGCCGGTTCGCCTGCTCCCTCACGGTCGGCGCGCTCTGGAGCCGCTGGGGCGACACCACCGCCCTGGCCCTCATGACCGCCGCCCTCACCGCCGCCGTCGTGATCGCGGCGCGACTGCTGGACCCGCTCACCGATGACCGGGCGCGGGCGGCGGCCGATTGACCCGCCTGATTGACCCGCCGCCGACAGGCGTGCGTTCCGCCTGCCTGTCCGCCCGCCGAAGAACCCCACGGAAGAGGAACTCATACATGACTTTCGCCCGCCGTCTCCTCGTCCTGTGCGCCGCCGCCGCCGTCCTCGTCGCGGCCGGCGTCTGGACCGTCCTGCGCGCAGGCGACGAAGCCCGGGGCGCCAACCGGGCGGCCGACGGGCCGCCGGCCAAGGCGGGCATCGTCGGCCTGGGACCCCACACCGACGGAGCGCGACTGGTGTTCCGCAGCATGACCTGGGGTGCCCAGCGCGACCACCTCGCCGCGGTCCCGCTCACCGAACCCCGGGGCACCCGGACGGTGGCGACGCCGGCCTGCCTGCGTTTCCACGCCGCCGCCGGTACCGGGGTATGCCTGCAGGCCGTCCACGGCGTCCTGGAGGACACCTACCGCGCGGTCGTCCTCGACGCCGACCTGCACGAACGCCGCCGGTACGACCTCGCCGGCATCCCCACCCGGTCACGGGTATCGCCCTCGGGCAACCTCGTGGCCTGGACGGTCTTCGTCGGCGGGGACTCATACGCAGGCACCGACTTCTCCACCCGCACCTCGATCCTGGACACCCGCACCTGGACCCTGCAAGAAAACCTGGAGACCTACGCCATCACCCTGGACGGGAAGCCCTACCGATCCGCTGACACGAACATCTGGGGCGTCACCTTCGCCGACGACGAGCATTTCTACGCCACCCTCGCCACCGGCGGACAGACCCACCTGGTCGCCGGCGACGCAATCCAACACACCCTCACCACACTGCACGGCAACGTCGAGTGCCCCTCCCTGTCGCCCGACGGCACCCGCGTCGCCTACAAGAAGCGCGTCTCCGGCCTGAGCGACGACGCCCCCTGGCGGCTGTACGTCCTCGACCTGAAGACCATGGGCGAGACGGCCACCACCGAAGGCCGCAACATCGACGACCAGGCCCTTTGGCTCGACGACCACACCCTCGCCTACTCCCTCCCCAGCGACGACAGCAGCGACCTGTGGACCGTTCCCGCCGCCGGCACCGGCACCCCGGCCCTGCTCGCCCCCGCCGCGCTCGCCCCCGCCGTCGTACGTTGACGAGGCCGACGTCACCCACGAGCCGTGTCACCGCGTCGCCGTCGGAGGTGCACCTTGCGCCGGCGGTCGGCGAAACGGACAGTCTCGCCCGGCTCACCGGCGATGTCGTCGCCTTCCGGAGCGCGCGCACGGATCGAGGGTGCACGCGGTGGGGGCTGTAAATCGTTCGGTGTAACTCCCGATCAAGGAAGATGCACCGATGACCAGTGAGAACGTGACCGAGGCCGAGACCGTCGAGCCGGCGGAGCCGAAGCCGTCGAAGGCGGTGGACGACCGGCTGACCGACGAACTCGTCTCCCGGGCTCAGGCCGAGGCCCTGCAGCTGACCGGCGAGGGCGGGGTGCTGGTCACGGGGACGTGGTGGGGCTCACGTCCCCGGCTATTCGCACCGCTACATCCTTTGGCCTACTACGTTTTCGTTCATGAGGAGGACGATCTGCTTGGACTGGGCGGTGGTCGGGCAGGGGCGGTCATACGGCATGAGTGCTCCTTGCGGATAGAGGCCGCCGGAACACGGCCGGGCGATCTGCGCCCGAGCGACCGGCGGCCGGCTGAAGCGGGACCTTGACAGGCCGCCGTTCTCCTGGCTGGTCTCGCCGTCTTTGCGGCGTGACCACGCTTCAAGTAGGCGCGTCGGCGGCAACCCCCGTCATGCCCCTGGAGGACGTGTCTTGACGGGAGGGCCCGGGTCTGAACGGCTCGGTGCTCACTGCCCTCGAAACGATGCGAGCCCCCGCTCTGCCCTTGCTTTCCTCGTCGACATCCGGGACGTGGAGGTCTCCGACGAGGAGACCGACCGCGGCCGTCGCTCTTGCGGACACACTCTCCGGCCGGGACATCGGCGAGATGCATGACGAGTACCGCCAGGCGCTGGAGAAGCTGATCGAGGCCAAGGCCGCCGGCACCCGCCCTGAGCCGGTCGAGGCCCCCGAGCCGGCCTCGGCGGAGGTCGTGGACCTGATGGCGATGCTGGAGAAGTCCGTCAGTGAGGCCAAGGCTTCCCGCAGCGGCGGGGCCGATGCCAGCGTCCACGACCTGCCCACCGCGAAGAAGACCACCAAGAAAACTGCCGCGAAGGAGGCAGTCGACAAGGCGGTTCCGGCGAAGAAGAGCGCCGACCGCAAACCCCGCAGCCCCTGAGAAATGAGCTGTCCTGCAAGTGAGGCCCGTCGGCACCGCGGGTTTCAGTCATGAGCCGGAGTGCGGGCGCGGCGGTTTCTTGTGGCCTGCGCTGGCGTCCCCGCGGCATTCTCGGATGCGCCGGCGGGTAGGCGCTGCACACCGGGAGCTGGTGAGGCAGCTGGAGGGTGCAGTGCAAGGTGTGAGGGTTCCCTTCCTGTCGGTGTACTGGACGCGGCAGGCGTTCGTGCACTGGCCGTACCCCCCAGCCGTCATCCAGAGCCTGCTGCCGCCCCACCTCGAAGCCGACGTCTTCGCAGGACAGGGCTGGGTGAGCATGACACCCTTCCTCATGTCACGCACCCAGGTCCTGGGCGTGCCGATGCCCCGGGGAACTTTCCCCGAGACGAACCTGCGCACCTACGTACGGCACGGCGGCGGACCGAGCGGCCTGTGGTTCCTCGCCCTCGACGTCACCCACCCGGCCATGCTCACCGCACGGCTCCTGGGGATCCCGTACTCCCGGGCGCGCCTGGTGGTGGAGGAGCACGGCGGCACGTGCCACTACGCGGGCCGGCGAGGGCGCCGAGGCCCCCGATACGACCTCGAAGTGCGGACCGGTCAGCGCATCCGAGCGCCCCGCCCGCTGGACTCGTGGCTGACCGACCGCTTCCACGCGTACTCGGTATCCGCAGGCGCGCTATGGCGGACACCGGTCGTCCACGAGCCCTGGCCGCTCTCCACCGGAGCCGTCGTGCGCTTGGAGGAGTCCCTGCTGTCCGCCGCGGGATTGCCCGAGCCGGCCGATTCCCCCCTCGTCCACATCTCGCCCGGTGTCGGCCCGGTACGCTTCGGTTTCCCCCGCCGCGCGGCCTAAAGGCCGCGCCTGTTGGCGAGCCAGGCGGCGGCACGACCATCCTGCTCACCCCAGAACCGGAACTCGTGACCAAAACCAGTCGTATGCGCCTGCGGCGGTTCTTGGCCTCCCCTCCTCCTCTACTGGGCGTCGTGGGTAGACGAGACGAGCATCAAGGTGAGCGCCGCGACGCGTGACCGGATGATCATGGCCCTCGCTCTGGTCACATCTCATCGCCGGTATCGCCTACATGCTCCTGCTCTGCGCTTCCGGCAATTCCTACGAACGCACCCACTCCACGGCCTGGGCGGCCGCGGCCATCGGCATCTGGACCTGCACCGCGCCCTGGGTCGTCGCGGGCGATGTCGCCCGCACCCGGTCCATCACCAGTAACCTGATCGTCGGCGCCATCGCCACCCTCCTCGCCCTCGCCGCAGCCTCTGCCGCCCGCGACAACGACACCCGCCACGGCCCCGGCGCCCGCCGCCCCATGCCGGGAATGCACTGACGGCGGGGGCAACAGTGTCGAAGGCAACGATGACAGCCTGCGTAAAGCAGGTGGGTGCCAAGCTGGTCACCGACCACCAGAAGCTCGACAAGGACCTGCCGGCCATCGCCACCAAAGGCGGCATGACGCTGCCTGCCGCACCGGCGCCCGGGCAGCAGCAGGCGCTCAGGGGCGTCAGTGAAAAGGCCGGAACGGCTGGATACGACCCCGCATGGCTGCCAACCAGGAAGCCGCCCACACGAAGACCCTGGCCTTGATCGACACGCAAATCCGCTCGGGCAGCGACACGGCCGTCACCAACGCCGCCAAGAAGGCATGCCCGATCGTCGCCATGCACCTCGACATGGTCCGCGGCGGCACCTGCCACGCCCTGTAGGAACCGCCGCTCGACAGGACGGCCGGCACGCGACACCGGGTCCGTCGTGGGCATGGGCGCGTGGAGTCTGACCTCGCACCGCGCATCGAGGCGATGAGGGCACGCTGAGCGGTCGGATGCGGTGATCGGGCCGGTGTGACGTTCTCGGCCTGCGGTCCCTTCGGTCCCTGCGTGACATCGAAGCGGATCTTCTGGGCTTCTTGCAGGACCCGGTTGCCGGCGCCGGCGATGGCCCGGTAGTGAATGAACAGGTCAGGCCCGCCGCCGTTCTGCTCGATGCAGCCGAAGCCCTTTTCCGCGTTGAACCACTGCACCGTGCCGGTGGCCATATCGGTCTCCGCTTCATTGCACATAGGGCGCACGCAGTGCGACGGCCGAGTTCGCGACCCGTTCCTCGCCCTCCATCTCAGCTCCACGGGCCCCCGCGGTGGGTGTGCTCCCGCGACGGTGCGTGCCCCGGATGCCGCTGTCACGGTGCGCGCTACGGGACGTGGTTCCAAGCTGAGGGGTGGGTGCCGGAAGCGGTCCGGCACCCCATGGTTGAGAGGAATCCGTCGTGGAGACAGCAGAGCTGGAGAGCTAGGTCCATGAGCTGGAGAAGGCCTTGGCTGTGGCGGAGGCCACCCAGTCCGGCGCGCAGGCCGCGCAGGCAGGCACGCAGGCCGGTATGACCTCGATTTCTCCGCGGCTCACGCCGGAACCTGGGCCGTCATGGGTGCCGGGAGCGTCGCCCTGGTGGTGGGTCTGTTCCTGGGCATGGCCATCAGCAGGCAGAACGCCTGAGTAGGGCACGGCAGCTGCTGATCCTGCCGACCACGGTCTCCCGCAGGCTGCGCCTGTGGGAGACGGTGCTGTATGGGAAGGCTGCGGTCGTGCTGGCCGGCGACGCGGAGGGGGAGGACCGGGTCTCCGGCTGGTTCACCGACGAGGACGCCAACGCGCTGGCCGTCCTCGCGTCGGGCGGTGGTCTCCCGTTCCTGCTTCTGACCTACGCAGCCAAGGTGTGCGCTGGCGTGCACGCTGTCAAGGGATTCGCCGTAGTTGTTGTAGGACCAGGAGGAGAACACGATGGCTCCCACCTACGCCGTCACCGGCGCCACTGGCCACTTGGGCGGACGCATCGCCCGCCGCTTGGCCGCCGCCGGGATCTGGCAGACCCTCCTGGCCCGTACCCCCGCCCGGGTACCCGACCTGCCCGGCGCCACCGCCGTCCCCGGCGACTACAGTGACCACGACGCCTTGGTGCGAGCCCTGCGCGACACCGACCGTGTCCTCATGGTCTCCGCTTCAGAGACCCCCGATCGCCTCCAGCGGCACCGCACCTTCATCGACGCCGCAACCCAGGTCGGAGTCGCACACTTGGCGTACATCTCGTTCTACGGCGCCGCGCCGGATGCGACGTTCACCCTGGCCCGCGACCACTGGCACACTGAACAGCACATCCGCGCGAGCGGTCTGCCCTTCACGTTCCTGCGCGACAACCTCTACGCCGACTTCATGCCCGCCCTCGTGGGCGAGGACGGCGTCATCCGCGGCCCCGCTGGGGACGGACGGGCCGCCGTCGTCGCTCAGGACGACATCGCCGACGCCGCCGTCGCCGTTCTGCGCGACCCGGGCCCACACGCCGGCCGCGCCTACGAGCTGACCGGCCCGCAGGCCCTCACCCTCACCGACGTGGCGGCCACGATCGCCGCCGCATCCGGACGCCCTGTCTCCTACCACCCGGAGACGGTCGAGGAAGCCTACGCCTCCCGCGCACCTTACGGCGCTCCCGAATGGCAGCTCGACGCCTGGGTCTCCACCTACACCGCCATCGCCGACGGCTCCCTCGCTCAGGTGACCACCGCCATCAACGACCTGACCGGCCACCCCGCCACCCCGCTCCAGCAGGTACTGCAGTCTGAGCCCGGCCCGGCAGTTCGCCCCTGAACCCGAGCACCGTCACCTTCCCGCCAGTGGGTGCACTCTGTTGCCTGGGCAGTACGGCTGTGACTCTGGACCGGACGGCTTCCGAACCAGACAGCCACGGCTGCTCTTCCTTGCTTCGCCTGTCTCATCGTCGATACGAGCATCAGGCAGTTGCCGTTGCACCGACGCAGGTCAGGGGCCACTCCGTTGTTTTTTCGGCGATTACCGAAGGAACCCCATATGCGGCGCCCCTGTCCCCTAACTTGCGATCTTGACTGATGTCCAAGTGATCTTGACGGTCGTGGACGGCCGGCTGCCGCTGCCGTCGACCCTGACCAGGTCAACAGTGCAATGTCAGCGAACAAGGGCGAAACACCCGATGGAAGGACGCTCCTGATGGATCAACACTTCGATCTCTATGCTCGCACCCGTGGGCCACACGGGATCCCGCTCTTTCTGCCGCATGGCGCTTTTCGAGGAGTCAAAGTGTGGCAGGACGGGTGTGGCCGCTGTGGCGGGCTGCGCAGATGAGTTGTTGTCGGGCGGTATCACTGCTCCCCGGTAGGTGTGGTTACCGCCCTGCCGGTCGGGCGTGCTCGTCCATGGTGTGCGCGGCAGCGCCATGCACCGGCACACCCATCCCTTTGGGTGATCCGTTTGGTCCGCCAGTGTCCCTGTTGTCGATGAACGTGTTGGATCTTCGGACCGAGGACCGGGTGGTCAGTAGCAGGAGAGCGGCAGGAATGTGGTGGCGATGAGTCTGGAGAAGGCCCGGGAGTGGTTCTCCGACTATCTCTGTGTCGCAGATGCGCGGATCGGTCGACCGGGCGCGGTGTGCCCTTTTGTCGCCCCGGCACTGCGTGCGCGCAGTCTTCGGCTGGAGGCGTGGCCGGTAGACCCGCAGATCACTGTTGCGGGGTTGGTATCTCTGGTGAGGCAGATGGTCGCCGTCTTCGAGAACACGCAATGGGCGACCCGGAACCGGACTCTCCACGCCTTGGTGGTGGTGCTGGCCGGACTGCCCGCGGACCGGCTGAGCCTCACCGATGAGGCGCACCGGTACACCAAACCGGCGCTCGTAGCGAGGGGGCTGATGCTGGGACAGTTCCACGCGGACTGCGATGAGAGAGCAGCTCGGAATCCCTCGTTCCGGGCGTCACGCTCTCCCGTTCCCATGCTGGCCCTGCGGCACATGGCGGTTCACGACGTGCTCTTCCTCGACGGGGACAGCCGGTCGTTTGCCACATACGACCAGCGTTACGGTCGCAGGTACGACGCCGGGGCGGTTACCGACCCCTTGCTGCAGAAGCACTTCGCGCGGGCGCGCGCCCGGTTCCGCCCCGATTCCGCTCCTGCGACCTCGGCCGGCAGTGCGTACACGGGGGCATGACGTGAGTCCGCTCGATCCGCGTGGCGTCGAGGACGGCCCCATTTTGGACTTCCCCGGCCCCAGTACTCCTTACATCGATTACCAGAGCATCGATGTCCTGCTGTCCCTCCAGCACCCTTTGTCCGACGCCCCCGCCGAGCCGACGTTCTACATCCTCGGACAGGTGAAAGAGCTTCTGTTCAAGCTGCTCTACGGGGAACTGTGCACCGTCCGCCAAATGCTCGACGCCGATGATGTCGCCCAAGGCGTGTGGACGCTGCGCCGCGCGCATCGGGTGGTCGAGTTGCTCACCCGAACCTGGGACGTGCTGAGCACCCTGGCTCCCACCGAGTTCAACGCCTTCCGCGCTCACTTGGGCCAGGCGTCGGGCTTCCAGTCGTACATGTACCGGATGCTCGAATACGTCCTGGGCAACAAAAACGCTGCCATGGCCCGGGCGCACCGCAGGGTGCCGCAGGTGCACGCGCAGGTCCAGACGGCTCTGGCCGCACCGAGTGTGTACGACGCCGCCCTGCACCTATTGGCACGGCGCGGTGCCGCCATCCCGCAGGCCGTGCTCGTACGGAACCCTGCCGAACCGTATGTGCCACACGATGCCGTGGAACGGGCATGGGCGGACGTGTACCAGGCCGGTGGTCCGGGTGAGGTCATGTTCGAGCTCGCCGAGGCGCTCATCGCTGTCGCCGAGGGTTTCGGCCGCTGGCGTGCCCTGCACCTGCTCACCGTGGAACGGATCATCGGTACCAAGTCCGGGACCGGCGGAACCGCCGGGGTGGAGTGGCTGCGGCGCGCCAGCGAGCACCGGATCTTTTGCGAGCTGTGGAGCGCCAGGAGCCTTTTGTGATGCCGACCGAACGAGAGAAAGGCTGGGTCGTGACCCCAACTGTCAAAGCCGGGCCGAAGATGAGGCTTGAGGCCAGGCACAGCGGGCAGGAGCGGGAATTCACCGTCGAATCCCTGTCTCTCACCGACGTACCGGACGAGGCCGACCGCCAACGGACACAGGTGGCTCGTCTGCGACGAGACTTCGGGTTCCCCCTGCCGGCCCCCGACTGGGAGCCGGAGGACGAACAGGCCCTGGTCCTGCTCTGCCATGCCGATGGTGTGCCGGTCGGTTCCGTCCGCCTCGTGCGGCGCCGAGGCGAAGCGGACCAGTGGTGCCCCTACCTCACGCCAGAGCTGGGCGCCGCACTGCCATCCGACCCTGCCGGCTTCCTTTTCGGGGAGCGGCTCGTCATCGCACCCACCGCCCGCTCGTTGGAAGCGCTTGCCCTCGTGATGCATGCGGCTGCCACCTGGGCGGCCGCCTTGTGGCCCGTCCGGGAGTTCGCCGCGATCACCCGTCCGGATCTGGTGCGCCTCAGTCGATGGATGGGCGCCCGGCCGCTGTCCGAGCCCATGGTTCTTCCGGGCTCCGACGGGCTGGGGCTGCTCATCGGCGGCCGCCTGGACGAGGCCGCGACCCGTACCCGGGACTTGTTCGCGACCGGCGGGTGGCACCTGACGACCGCGACTGCACCTCCTGCCCAGTAAAGGGCCGTCAGCGGCCCCCGACCAAAGGACGTCGCAATGTCCTCCACGCACGTGACACCCTCCGAGTCGACGACTACCGACCACGTCGTCGCTGCGACGCGGTCGGTCATCGACGGCCGCGTACAGCTGACCTCCCGCACGCTCGACGAGTACCGGATGGTGTTCGGCCTGACCGACGACGACCTTCTCGCCGGGCCGGTCCTCGACTGTCCCGGCGGCGCCTCGTCATTCGCCGCCGAGAGCCGAGCGCTCGGCGCGAGCGTCACCTCCGTCGACCCGGTGTACCGCCTGGCACCGCAGGACATCGAGCCTCTGGTACGCGATCACCTCGCGGCGAGTGCGGCCTTCGGCCTCGCAATCGCAGACCAGCTCGACTTCTCCTGGGCCGGGTCGCCAGAACGCCATCTCGAGCGTTGGCAGGGCGCCGCCGACACGTTCCTGAACGACTACGCCGCCGACCGTCTCGCTGGCGGGAGCGAACGCCACTACGTATCTGCGGCACTGCCGCGGCTGCCGTTCGCCGACCGGCACTTCCACCTCTCCTTGTGCGGCTTCCTCCTCTTCACCTTTCCCCAGGCAGCAGACCAGGAAGAGGCGATTCTGGAGCTGGTGCGGGTCACCGCCGGCGACGTGCTCGTCGGCCCGCTGGAAGACCCTCTCGGCGTGCCCTCCTCCACCCTCGACTCCCTGCGTGCCCGGCTGGCAGACGGGGGCGTGACCACGACGACACGCGACATCGACTACAGCATCCACCCCGGACAACGGGGCGTCCTGGTCTGCCGACGACGTACCGGCTGACCGGCCCGCCCCGCGCCACACAGACGGCTATCCGGCAACGTCCGACGAGGGTCCCGTGCCACAGAACACCGCCCCACCGACGCAACGCAGCACCCAGCCGACCTCTCCACTTCACTGGGCGGCGAAAAGACCGTGGCGGCTGCTCGGTGCCACAGCCCTGCTCACGGTGGTCCTCGCCGCGGTCGGCGCCATGGCCTCGACAGGACTGTCCGCCGGCGGGTTCACCCCCACCGGCACGGAATCCTCCCGCGTGGAACGCTTGCTGACACAGCACTTCGGCGTACCCCAGAGTGACCTCCTCCTGTATGTACGAGGCGACATCGACGACCCCGTGGCGGCGACCGAGGGCCGGGACCTCACCCGGCGCCTCGCCGCCGAGCCGGGCGTCGCAAGCGCACAGTCCTTCTGGAGCACCGGGGCCGGCGAACTGCGCGCCAGGGACGGTCACGCCGCCCTGATCACCATCGATCTGTCCGGCGACGACACGCAGGCGGCAGCCGCCGCGGCCCGCATCGTGCCCCACGCCACAAAGAGCGTCATGCACCTGGAGGTATCCGCCGGCGGGCCGGCCTGGACGAGTGTCCAAGCGACCGACCAGAGCCGCAAGGACCTGTTCCGGGCCGAGCTGATCGCCGCCCCGCTGACCATCCTCATCCTGCTGTTCGCCTTCGGCTCAGCCACCGCCGCAGTCCTGCCCGCCGTCGTCGGCGTCGCCACCGTGACCCTCACCACCGCAGTACTCGGCCTGCTGACCCGCGTCATGGCGGTGTCCGTGTTCGCAACCAACATCACCACCGCATTGGGGTTCGGGCTCGCGGTTGACTACGCACTGCTGGTGGTGACCCGCTTCCGCGAGGAACTCGCCGCAGGGGCAACCGTCACCGAAGCCGTCGTCACCACCATGCGCACGGCAGGACGCAGTGTGCTCTTCTCCGCAGCAACGGTCGCCCTCGCGCTCTGTTGCCTCTTCGTCTTCCCCCTGCAGTTCCTGCGCTCCATGGCCTGCGCCGGGCTGGCTGTCGTCGTCCTCTCGGCCCTCGCCACGGTGACTGTCATGCCCGCTCTGCTCACCTTGCTGGGCAACCGAATCGCCGGCGCGACAAACCGGCCGAAGCCGTCCCGCGAACCGACGGACAGCGCAGCATGGCGGCACATCGCCCAGGCCGCCGTCACCCGCCCGCTGCTGCTGGGCGGAGCCTGCGCTGCGGCACTCATCGCCCTGACGATCCCCTTCGGGCACGTCCAGTTCGGTATCCCCGACGAGCGCGCCCTCCCGGCCCACCTCGAAGCCCATGCCACAGGCGAGTACGTACGCCGCGACTTCCCCGCGCCCGCGGACCGCACCCTGGCGGTCCTGCTCCCCGCCACCGACCCCCTCACGCAGGCCACCGAACTCAGCCGCTACGCCCAACGCCTCGCCGACGTTCCCGGCGTGGCCACCGTGGAAGCAGCCACCGGCACGTTCTCACCCGGCGCCCCCTCCATCGCGCCCGCCGCCGGCCACCGGCGTTTCACAGCACCGGGCACCACATGGTTGACCGTCTCCGGCCGTCCCTCGTTGGACACAGCCGGCGCGGACGACCTCGTACAGCGCGTACGGCATGTGACCGCACCCGGCCCCCGCCTCGTCGGGGGCCTGCCCGCTCAACACGTCGACACGCTCACGGCCCTCGGCGACCGGCTGCCTGCTGCGACCGCCATCGCGGGTTTCAGCACCCTGCTTCTCCTCTTCCTCTTCACTCGCTCCGTCCTCATCCCCTTGAAGGCGCTGCTACTCGCCGCGCTCAGCCTGACGGCCTGCCTGGGCATCATGGTCTTCATCTTCCAGGAAGGGCACCTTCATAGCCTGGTCGGCGAGTTCACCGTCACCGGCCAGCTGGACGTCGCCATGCCGCTGCTGACCATCGTCGTCGCCTTCGGTCTGTCGGTCGACTACGAGGTCTTCCTGCTCGCACGGATCAAAGAGGAATACCTCCGCACCGGCGCGCACTCCCCGTCCATCGTCTTCGGAATCGCCCGTACCGGCCGCCTGGTCACCGCTGCCGCCCTCATCGTGGCCACCATGATGGGCGCGCTCGCCAGCTCCGGCGTCACCCCGCTCAAGATCTTCGGCACAGGTCTGGCCCTCGCCGTCCTCATCGACGCCACCCTCGTCCGCGGCGTTCTCGTCCCCTGCCTCATGCAACTCACCGGCAAAGCAAACTGGTGGGCTCCATCCTTCCTGTCGCGCCGCGAAGCGACCGACGGTTCCCTGCCGAAGCGCTCCGAGTCACCCCTCCCACACCAACATCCGGCAGGAGACCCCGCCAACACGCCAAGCCCGTGACCACCAACAGGGGCATAGGAGCGGACGCCCCGACGGTGGCGCCAAGGACGGCGGAGGTGAGGAGGTTGCCGCGTTCGGGGAGCAGGGGCAGGAACCCGCCGCCCGGGGCAGGCGAGGGCCACATACCGCTCGGCCCCGCCACGCCCGACTCCCCCTGGACCCCGGTGGCCCAGGTGCGCGGTCGGGCGCACAATGCCGCCGCCGAAAGCCGAGCACAGCGAGTAGTCGTCCTGTTGGGGTGAGAGCAGTCGCAGCGTGTCGGCGAGCCACTGGCGGGCTGTGCCGCCTGTCCAACCAGGCTCTCGCCGCCTTCCTCGCAAGCCTGCGCTGAGTCCTGCGTCCTGGGTGCCGGCCTGTGCTGCACCGACCCCGCACGCCAACCCGGCAGCGGCGCCTGTCGGCCGGTCACAGCGCCCGCGGCCCCACGACTTCGACGACGTCGTCGGGTAGGCGTCGCGCCGGCCGGGCCGCCGGCTGTGGGGGCGGCCGCAGCGGTGGCGTGGGGGAGCGGAATCACCGCTGTGGCCGGCCGCCCTGTGTATTGCCCTCGATGAGGTCGGGTTGGCTGCGAAACCACCCGTGCGCATGGAGAGGCGCGGGCCGGGTTTAGAGGCCGGCGTGGTGCTCGCATATGTGGGCCGCCCGTAGCCGGTGTCAGGCCGGACTTCTTGTTTCGGTGTCGTGGATGCGGGGCGTGTCCTTTTGCCCGCCGTGCGCAATAAGAAACACATAAAATTCGCGCGCATGGGTGGAGGGGGGCCGGGCAGTGGGCGGTTCGGAGGTTGATAACTATGGTTCCCCTGCTTCTTGTTCTTCTGCTCGCTCTGATCCTGTTCGGTGCCGGTTTCGCGGTGAAGATCCTCTGGTGGGTCGCCATCGCGGTGCTGGTCCTGTGGCTGATCGGTTTCGTCGCCCGTCCCAAGGGTGGCAGCGGCCGCTGGTACCGCTGGTAGCCGCCCATGACACCAGGCCGGAGCTGACACGGCACGGCTGTGGCCTGCACCCTTCCCGGGGTGCAGGCCACTGTCATGTCCGGCGGTCCGGGGCAGAACCCGATATTGGGTGAAAGGGGACGACGGGGGTATCCGAGGGGACGGCCCGGGGCGGTCGCCGTGACGCAGCAGGGAACCTGCTCACCTCCAACGATCGACGGCCGTCCCGGCCCCGGCGGGACGCGTCCCGGTGGCGTGCCGCCCACGGAACTGCGGATGGGTGACCAGGTCCTGACCGGGGGCCGGCTGTCCGCCCTCACCGACCTGCGCTACCGCCACGGCGCCCCCCGCACCATGATCCTGGACAGTCGCCGTCGCGTACCGCACGGGCGCGTCTACCGGCCCCGCAGCGGCTGACCCCCCGCTACATCACGAGCCGGCCGAGTGCCTGTGTCTGCACCCGGGGCCACGCATTTGGCCAGGTCAGGGAATCGGACACGTCAGGGCCGGTCGACTCATTAGAGTGAGCCGCATGGACATGCGTAGGGTCGTCGCGCTGCTCGCCGAGGAAGCCGAGCAGCAGATCCAGGAACAGGTGTGGCAACGGACGGCGAGCGAGCGCGTACTCGCTCTTGAGGCTGGGACCAGGCTGCGTGACGTTGTCGGCCCGCAGGATGTCCAGGAGGCGTTGCCGCAGATCGAGCGGCTTGAACGCCTGCGGGAAACACTCGCTGTCCTGGCGGTCTCCCTCGCTCGCACTCACGGACGCCTGGCCTGGTTCCTCTCTGGTGCTGTAAACGCACTCGAACCGGTCTTGCGCTGGCGTGCGCTGCCTGCCGGCCCTGGCGGCACCTTCGGCACTGTCCTCGCGAGTCCTGAGGAATACAGGGAGGCGGAGGATGCCGTCCGTCGACTCCGGGAGGTTCTTGCGCTGATCGCCCAGGCAGGCGCCCCCGGCGGTGTTTGTCGAGGTCAGGAGTCGAACGGGGGCTGAGTCGGCAGACTTCGCCCCAGTCATTACGGGACGTCGCCCCGCCACACGAACCGACGTCGACGGCGCCCCGCTCTCCTTCGGCCGGGGCACCCAGGCGACGTCAGCGGCTGCCTTTCGGCTTGCGAATGCGGGCTGCGGCCGACGCAGCCGCTCAATCGCGGCGGCCGAGTTTGACGGCTCAGGCGAGCAGGATCACGGACAGCGCGGGGATGCGCAGCAGGTCCGGGAACACGCCGAGCAGTACTGGCTCATCTGCCAGTGCTGCAGTTGCCGAGGTCTGCCATGCCACGGAAGGTGGAAGCCGGTCGTGCGCGGCGCAGACCAGCGGAACAACAGCGAGGCCGGCGCGGGCCCCCTCGCCGCGGAGAGGAACCGAGTGGCATGGCATCCCCATTGAGCGTGAACGTGTTCACAGCACCAGAGAAGGAGCTGGTGGCCGAGCGGTCCCGACCCTTCGGCCCGCCGCCGGCCTGGGATCCAATGACCTCGACCCTGGTCTTCGGCGAGCACGACGCTGTCCTGGTCGACGCCCTCACCACGGCCGACGAGGCCGAGGCCCTGGCGGCCTGGGTACGGCTGCACCACCGCAACCTCACCACGATCTACATCACCCACGGCCACCTGGACCATTTCGCCGGCCTCAGCGTGCTGCTGAACCGCTTCCCCGACGCCCGTGCCATCGCCACTCCGAAGACGGTCGAGTATGCACGCCAGCAGGTCGGGCGGCTGCCGGTCTACCGCAAACTGTGGCCCGGTCAGCTTCCGGCCGCCATCACCGTGCCCGAACCCTGGAACGAGGAGACCTTCTCACTGGAGGGCCACGAGCTGCGGATCATCGAGCAGGGCCAGACCGACGCCGTCGACTCCACCTCCCTGCACGTGCCCACCCTGGACCTCGTCATTGGCGGAGACGTCCTCTACAACCGGTGCCACATGTTCGTCGCCACCACCACACCCGAGAGTCGCGAGAACTGGATTGCCGCGCTGGACCGCCTCGCCGCCCTGAACCCGAAGATCGCGGTCGCCGGCCACAAGAAGCCGGGCGCCCCCGACACTCCCGACATCATCACGGCGACCAGGCAGTACCTCACCGACTTCGGCCGCCTCCAGCAGGAGACCGGCAGCGACCAGGAGCTCTACGATGCCATGACCGAGCTGTATCCCGACTGGGTCAGCCACCAGGCGTGGCTTATGTTCGGGTTTTAGCAGGCCTGCGCGCCAGCGGTCAGCGAGGGAAGTCCCCCACGGCCTTGCCGAGGTCGCGTTCGAGATCACCAGGCGTCTGGAGGCCCCACCCGGCAAGGTAGTCCAGGCGCTCACGGCTTTCGGGCCGGGCGATCAGGCTCTGGAAAGTCGCGGCGTCGGAGCGGATGTGCGCGGGGGACGCCAGCGTTAGGTCGTTGACGACACGTTTGGCCACCCGCACCCCTTCGGACGGGAAGCCGGCGATGCGTTTCGCCAGGCGCTCGACAAAGCCGTCCAGCTCGGAGTCGGGCAGGGCGCGGTTGATCCAGCCATAGCGCTCGGCGGTGTCGGCGTCGAAGTCGTCGGCGCTGACGATCACCTCGATGGCACGGGCCCGGCCGAGCCGCCGGACCAGATGCTGAACACCACCCGCGCCCGGTAGGGCGCCTGTGCCGGACTCGAACTGCCCAAAGACCGCCTTCTCACGCGAGGCGAAAATCATGTCGCATGCCAAGGCGAGTTCGTTGCCCCCGCCGCGGGCGCGCCCGCGCACCTTGGCGATGGTGATCACGGGAACCCGCGCCAGCTTGTACAGGAACATGCCGAGCGAGGCATCGCCAGGGCCACCCGCCTTCGCGGCCTCCGCGGTGTACTGCGGGACCGCCGTGAGGTCCACATGTGCGGAGAAATAGTCCGGCGAAGCGCTGTCGATGACGACGACGCGCACGTCACCTGGGTTGCCGTACAGCACGTCGACAAGGGAGACCAGGTCACGGACCAGGTCGACACCGAGGAGGTTCAGCGAGCCCGCGTCGATGGTGGCGAACAGCACGCCGTCCTCCAGCCGGGTCCGGATCGACGGGTGGTCGGCGCTCATGGCGGCTCCTGGAAGTGAGTGGACGCGGGACTGGGCCGCCGTCCCAGGATGCGCCTTTCCCGACCGCGGACGCACGCTGGGACGTGGGGAGTGCCTCGCCTGCGGAGGCCGTGCGGGTACCGCGAGGCGGAGTCGCCGCCAGAGGGGTGTCTCCCGAAGCAGGGTCTGTCGTGCTGCTCCCCCTTCTTGAGTGCCGGGCAGATCCCGGCATCACCGTCCATCGCTTCCCCACGGCGCGGCCACAGCCGCGCCGCCCGCCTGCGGTGCACTCGTTTGCCGACGACAGGCACCTGCCTGGTGGCTGGCGATCACGCGGAGGGCTGGGCAAGGAGTCGTCCTGAGCTCCTCCTCCCCACTGCCGCCATGAGTGCACCCACGCGGAGCGGGGGTGGCCTTGACTTGAATTCGGCGAGGGTTGACTGCGGCTGATTGTGCAGGGGCCAACGCGCCAGAGAGCCCGGCTAACTTTGCTGGGGCATGTTTGTGGACCGGGAAGAACAGCCTTCCGCGTCCTGTTGTCCCACGCCCTCGTCGTTACGCTCTGATCTGGGGTTGTCGGGTGGTGGAGGTTTCCTTCGCTGCCACGACTGGCATGCTGTGGCCATGGCAGACACGTACAGTCGACAGCAGGTGGCGGTGGTCACCGCTGTGGGGGAGTTCGATGCCGACACCATCGGGCCCATCGCCGGCCGCTTGACCGGTGCGGCGGCGACGCACCCCGTCGTCGTCCTGGACGCCTCGGCCCTGACCTTCGCCGACTCGACGTTCCTGAACCTCCTGCTCCAGGTACGCCGCCAGACGACCTTGCGCATTGCCGCCCCTGGAAAGTCCTTCCTGCGGCTGCTCGCGATCACCGGCACCGACACCGTTCTCGACGTGCGCCCCAGCGTCGAGGACGCGGTGAGGCCCTGACCGAAGGCAGCTCCCGCCCACGGGGCCGGTGCCCCTTCTTCGGGTCAGAGCAGGTATCCCGCGGGGTGTCCGTTCGGGTCGTCGGCCAGGGTGATGGTGGCCCGGATGAGTTTGCCGACCGGCTGGCGTCGTACTTCAAAGCTGTGGCAGACGCTCATCACGATTTCCAGGCCGTGTTGTCCGACCCTGCCGGGGTCCGGCGCCAGGGCTGTCGGCAGTGTCGGGTCGGTGTCCCACACGCTGACGACCACGGAGCCCTCGTTCGTCGTCATTTCCAGCAGGCAGGGCCCCGGGGCGTATTTGCGGCTGTTTGTCACCAACTCGCTGACGACCAACTGCACCATGTCCATCACCCGTTCCGATACCGGGATGCCGTGGACGCCCTGGACCTGGGACAAGTAGGCGCGGGCGGCTGCCCGCGCCTCGGCCAGCGGCTGTGACCCGCAGAAGCCGACCGTCGTGCTTATGGAGCGGGCCGCAGTCGACGAATCCGCGTTCTCGCTCACCACAAGCCTGTCCACCGTTCCCGCCTGACTGATCGAGCCAACCGCTTCCCCCTTACCCCCCAAACGAAAACGCATGCAGGTGGTGTTGGAACAAGCACTTCCTGCAGGCGTTCAGGCACGAGGCGCTGTCTCAGAGCGGCACTGCTGCTCCTGCGGTGCTGCTGTACGAGTTCGTGGCAGGTGGGAGCAAGCGATTACGGCCCGTCTTGTGTGTTCTGGGGTGGCTGGCCGCCGCCGGAGGGGAGCCGGCTTCGGCGTTGTTACCCGTGCCATTGCCGGTGCTGCGGGCTGCTGCCTCGCTCGAGTTGCTTCACGCCTTCGCTCTCATCCACGACGACGTGATGGACGGCAGCGATCTGCGCCGTGGCCGGCCCACGGTGCACAGGCCGTGGCCGCCGCTCAGCCTGCCGGCGACGCCGCGGCCGCGGAAAGACTGGGGCAAGGGGTGGCGATCCTGGTCGGGGATCTGGCGCTCGCCCTGTCGGACCGTTTGCTCCACCGTGCGGGTCTGCCGCCGGACACCCTCATATCCGCACAGCACCTGATGGCCCTCCGAAGCGACCTCGTCCATGGCGAGTACCTCGACCTGACGGCCGCGGGGCACTCTCATCCGATTCGTGCGGCGCTGACCATCGCCCGCTACAAGACGGCGAAGTACACCTTCGAGGGCCCGTTGCGTCTGGGATCTGTGCTGGCGGGGGCACCGCAGGGGCTGCGGACGCACTGAGTGCGCACGCGCTCCCCGTCGGCGAGGCGTTTCAACTGCGTGACGATCTCCTGGGCGTCTTCGGAGACCCGGGCCGCACGGGCGAACGGCGTTTATTCGCCGAGACCGGCGCGGTCGCGGGACAGGCGGCCGCCCGCACTGATGTCTACAGGACTGTAGACGACAGCTTCCGGGCTTCCGCAACCGAGCCCCGCTGCCGGGACGGCCGTACGACGGGGTGGGCCGCGCCCGCTGGTGGGGCTCGATGACCTGGGAGTGGGGCCACTACTGGGACCTGGACGTCTATCGGCAATGAGCTCCTGACCGAGCTCCCCGTCCGGTCGACACCACCTGCCACGCCTTGTGCGCTCAGTTCACCGCGCTGCCCCGGATCCAGCGACGTGCCCGGCCCCTGTTCGTGCACTCCTTGGTGAACGAGCACGTCGATGACCAGCCCCGGGATCCCGGTGACTTCACCCACCGACGGTGGTGATGGATGCGGTGTGGAGCAAGGGTGGCGGCGCGGGCGGGCCGGGTGCTGCCTCAGGCTTCGTACGCTCGGTTCACTGCGGAGAGGACGGCCTGTACGGAGGCCGTGAGGACGGAGGTGTCCAGACCCGCTCCCCAGACGGTACGGCCCCCCACCCTGCACTCGACGTAGGCCGCCGCCTCTCCCGCGCCGCTGGTGGTGACCGCGTGCTCGGCGAAGTCGAGGACCTCGACGGGGACTCCGGCGCGCGTGAGGGCGTCGGCCAGGGCGGAGAGCGGCCCGTTGCCCTCGCCGTCGGCCGGTACGGTGCGGTCGCCGACGCGCAGGACGCAGGCGAAGCGGTGGCCGCGGCCGGTGAAGCCGGCGGTCTCGACGTCGACGTCGGTTCCGGTGCCGTGGCCGGCGTCGTGGGCGGTGCTCCAGGATTCCAGGGCCACGGGGCCCGCGCCCCGGCCGGGCTCCAGGTAGGCCGTGCGGAAGAGCGCGTGGAGGTCGCCGGGGGATGCCTCGCGTCCGCTTTCGTCTGTCACCTCCTGGACGGCCCGGGAGACATCAGGGCGCATGCGCTCCGGCAGGTCGAGGCCGTGGTGGGTGCGGATCAGATGGGCGACTCCGCCCTTCCCCGACTGGGAATTGACGCGGATGACGGCTTCGTAGCCCCGGCCGAGGTCGGCGGGGTCCAGGGGCAGGTAGGGCACGTTCCAGGGGGCGAGCTCCGGCGGGATCCCGGCCTCGGCGGCGTCCTTCGCGTGCCGGGCGAGCCCCTTGCTGATGGCGTCCTGGTGGGTGCCGGAGAAGGCCGTGTGCACGAGGTCGCCCGCGTAGGGGTGGCGGGGGTGGACGGGGAGCCGGTTGCAGTACTCGACGACGTCGCGGACGGCGTCGATGTCGGAGAGGTCGAGCATGGGATCGACGCCCTGGGCGTAGAGGTTGAGGGCAAGGGTCACCAGATCGACGTTGCCGGTGCGTTCGCCGTTGCCGAAGAGGCAGCCCTCGACGCGCTGGGCCCCGGCGAGGACGGCGAGTTCGGCGCAGGCCACGCCGGTGCCGCGGTCGTTGTGGGGGTGCACGGAGAGGATCACCGCGTCGCGGCGGGCGAGGTGACGGTGCATGTACTCGATCTGGTCCGCGTACACGTTGGGGGTGGAGATCTCGACGGTGGCGGGCAGGTTGTGGGTGACCGGCCGGTCGGGGCTGGCGTCCCAGAGCGCGGTGAGGCCGTCGCAGAGCTCCAGGACGTAGTCCGGTTCGGTCAGGTTGAAGGTCTCCGGGGAGAACTGGAAGCGGATGTCGGTGCCGGGGCGGACCTCGGCCAGCCGCGCCATGAGAGTGGCGGCCTCGTGGACGGTGCGCCGGACCTCGGCGCGGTCGCGGCCGAGGACGGTGTCGCGCCAGACCGGTGACGTCGCGATGTAGAGGTGGACGACTGCGCGGGGCAGGCCGTCGAGGGCGGCGAAGGTGCGCTCGATGAGTTCAGGGCGGGCCGGCGTGAAGACGACCGGGGTGACGTCCTCGGGGAAGCCACCGGAACCGACGAGTCCGGCGAGGTGGCGGACGAAGTCGAAGTCGGCGCGGCTGGCGGAGGGGTAACCGACCTCGATCTCCTTGAAGCCCGTACGGACGAGCAGCTCGAAGAAGCGGTGCTTGCGGTCGGTGTCCATGGGCTCGGCGAGGGCCTGGTTGCCGTCGCGGAGGTCGACGGGCACCCAGAGCGGGGACCGCTCCAGCCGGGCGGAGGGCCAGAGGCGCTCGAACTCGGGGACGTGGACGCGGTCCTGGAACGCGCGGTAGCGGTGGTACGGCATGGGGCCGGGGCGCTGGGGATTGGGGATCATGGCCGGTACCGTAACCACTCCTCAGCTCCTCAGACAAGTGCTCCTCAGACAAGTTGCGGTAGATTTCTCGGCGAACGCCCCCGGCATCCGGCGGCCGCGCCCGCCATCCGGAGCGTCGGAGCCTCGGAGTCCGGACATCAGAGAATCAGGTGATCCCATGCCGCTCGGTGCCCTCCGTCCCAGCCCTCTGGTCGAACAGGCCGCCGAGCGGCTGCGCGAGCAGATCGTCGGGGGCCACTGGCCGGTCGGCACGAAACTTCCCGGCGAGACGACGCTCGCCAAGGAGCTGGGTGTGGGGCGCTCCACGGTCCGCGAGGCGCTCCGTGCCCTGGCGGGCGCCGGGCTCGTCCAGCCCCGGCAGGGAGCGGGCGTCTTCGTCACCGCGACCCGGCCGACGGAGGACTGGCCGGCCCGGCTGCGCAGGGCGGCGGTGACGGACGTGTACGAGGTGCGGATGCTGGTGGAGGTCGAGGCGGCCCGCCTCGCGGCGCAGCGCCGGACCGAGGAGGACGTGACGGCGATGCGGAAGGCGCTGGACGGCCGACGCAAGGCCGCCGAGGGCGACGACGCGGGTTTCGTCGACGCCGACATCGCCCTGCACGCGGCGGTCGTGGCCGCGGCGCGCAACCCCGTCCTGACCGACCTGTTCGCGGAGTTCGCGCCGGTACTCCGCGAGGGCCTGATCGAACTCCTGGACCTGCTGGGGCTGCGCGGCACCGACCTCCGGCACGGTGAGGACGCCCACGCCGACGTGGTGCGGGCGGTGGAGGCCGGCGAGGCGGAAGAGGCCGCACGGCTGACCCGCCAGGAACTGGAGTCGACGCTGACGCTTCTCCAGTCGACCCCCTGAGCCCCGGGCCGGGCCTCACCAGCGAGCAGGCGGCTCACGCCACGGCGTACGCCTCATCGCTCACAGGGTCGGCCGTCGAACAAACTCCGCGTTCCCCGCCGGGGACTTGGCCGTCCTCGTCGCACGCAGGACAGGGTGAGTGCCGACGAGACATACAACAAGGTCCGCGCGCGCCTACTTCTGCCAGCGAGGCATCCGGCATGTGATCTCTGATAAGAAGCACCACAGGGCTGATGTCTGCGTCGGGGTTCACGCGGCGGACGGCCCTCGGGCGCCGTACTCCTCATCTGGCTCCGCTCGTGGCACGGGAATTTGCTCACTCCAGGGACTTGAGGTCCTCCAAGCCGGCCGCGACCAGCAGCGGGGTGAACTCCACAACGCTGTGCGTGGCGACACCCTTGAGGACATACGGATCGGTGGCGAGAAGCCGGTCAAGTTCTTCGGCGGGCATCCGGGGGGCGAGGTAGACACCACCGACCAGAGGCACCTGGCGCCCGGCTACCAGAAGCAATTGCCTTGATATGAGCTGGTTCAACCAGTCGCCGTGGGCTGGTCTCCATCGGTCCACTTCATCCGGCGGTGCCGTGTAGGTCACTGTGACAACGAACATGTACGGGACCGTAGCGGAACACCAAGGGCTGCCGCGATCACATTCCATGATCCAGGAGACAGACCCGTGTGAATGGGTGGTGTGGTGGCAGCGGTTGGTTGTCAGCAGGGTTTTGTGTTGGGTAGAGGGTGGGTGCCCCCGCCTACGGCGTAGATGTCGTGGGGTGTGAGGACCGGCGTGAGGGGCCAGTCGAATTGTCTTGGGGACGGTGGGTGCCTGCCCGGTCTCGGCGGCGGCCAGCGAGAAGACGACCTCGGGGGTGTGCTGCAAACAGGTGCTGGATCTCGTTGCCAGTCAAGGGGATCAGACCGTCCGGGGTAGGTCTGTCGCGGCGTTCGGTTGCGGCGGTGACGGCGAGGAAGTCGATTACCTGCCCGGCTTCGCGGCCCGACAGGCGCGACTCCGCCGCACGGGCTGCGTGGGGCGTTGAGATCAGGTCGGTTCCTGCGGATTGTGCGTCACAAGGCATGGGGTCTCTCGCAGGGCCAGGATGGTGAGGAGGGCGAACGCCGCCAGGGCGGTGAGGGTACGGACGTCGTTGAACAGTTCCCAGCGGTGCAGAATGCGCGCGTGGTCGGCCGGTGGCGCGGTGGCGGCCCACTGCTTGATGCGGCCGTTGATCGGGACGTTTCCGAACCGGGTGATCAGGAAGGACGCGACGGTCAGGCCTCCTGCCGCGGCCGCGAGGACCCGGGTCCGGCCGCGCGTGAGTCCGGCCAGGGCGAGGGAGCTGAGGGTCGAGACCGCCATGGCTGCCTGCATGGTGATCCCGTTCATCTTCATCAGCTCGGCGTGGAAGTCCAGTCTCATGTCGAGAGGGACGGCGTTGAAGGTCGGGACGAGATTCGCGGCGCCATAACCGAAGGCGCCGGCAAGCAGCCCGGTGGAGAGCAGGGACAGTGCCTGGAGAAAGCGGGTGCGCACGTGGGTCTCCTTACGGGCGTGAGTGGTACAGGGGAGTTCAGACGGCGGTGAAACGACTGCTCGGTTCGCCGCGGAGCCGACCGCTCGGCAGCCTGCGGCCGAAGGCGAGCAAGAGGAGGTCCTGGGCGGCGCCGTACACGGGGGCACCCGATCCGTAGGACCAGTCCGGGTCCTGCGCACACAACCGCACACCGGCAACGTCGACGCTGAAGAACCTCAGGCCGCTTGGCCGGATCCCGTCGAGCAGCACACGCACCCGTTCCTCGGGGACACGCCGGCCAAGGCCGAGAGCGACGGTGATGTCCAGGCCGTGCACCACGTCGTGGCCCAGCGCCGCCGCGAACCCGCCGACCGGGGGAGTCCAGTGGTGGTGCGCACCCTCCCGCAGGAACGCGGCGAGTTCGGCGGTGGAATGGGCGGCCGCGTCCCTGCGGGCGACACGGTCGGTCATCCGGTGCAGGTTCCCTCGCGCCCGGACGAGCTCGCCCACGGTCGCGGGCAGCGAGAGCCGGAACCCCATCGACATGTGCGCCGCGACCTCACTGACCCGCCATCCCGCGCAGAGGCTCGGCCTGTCCCATTGATCGTCCCGCACACTCTCGAGCAGGTCGGCCAGCTCCCGGCGTTCACCCGCGATCCACGCCCTGACCTCGGCGTTCCCTTCCCTGCGCGTTGTCGCGGTTTCCATGCGATCAAGCCTGTGGCCGGCCGAACCATACGTCCAATACATGGATCTGCTGCGATCCAGAATCGCTGGTTATGGAGCTTCGCGGGAGCAGCGCGCACTGATCGTGGCCAACACCAACGATGGTCTCGCCTCCGCACGGGCCCGCGGCCGGGTCGGCGGGCGTCGACCGAAGTTCACCGAGGACCAGGCCGCGCTCGCCCAACGGCTCTACGACGAGCGGGAGAAGACCGTCCAGCAGATCGACGACATGTTCGGCGTGCGGACTGCGAAGGGCCTGCCTAAGCTCGGAAGGGGCCTCCCTGCGAACCAGACGGTGCCGAGCGGCCGATGACGCTCGGTCTTAGCGCCGGGTGGTGTGCGTCGTGACTGTTCCGATCAAGGTCTTTCCGGCTACCGAGTCGCACTCGATCTCGCTGCACCAGTTCCACACCGCTGACGGGGGCCGGGCCTGGTACCGGAAGGTCTGCGAGGTCGACGGCAAGGAGCTGCGGTCACGGACGAGGACCTGGACGCACTGCGGCGGCCACGGCCAAGACTCGCGGCCGCCGCCATGTCGGCTCCCAACCTCATGGAAACGAGCGCACCTGAGGCGGGGAAGCCCACCGTGCAGGACATCATCGGCCACCTGCCCGACGACATCGTCGCAAGTGCGGTGGTCAGACGGGACGGCATGGCCACCACCGCTGGCCCGGTCACCGAAGACGCTTACCTCCGCACCGGGAGTGTCACCAAGACGTTCACCGACACCATCGTGCTCCAGCTCGTATCCGAGCACCGGATCGCCCTTGACGCACCAGCGCGACGGTACGTTCCCGGAGTATTGCCCGTGGCGTACGACCGGGTCACCGTGCGCCAGCTCCTCGACCACACGAGCGGCCTGCCCAAGCCCGCCCCGACGCCCGATCCGGTCGACGGCCCCGGATGGCAGTTCCACTCGGTGACCCCGGCCTCTCTGCGCGAGTCGTTCGCAGCGGCCACCGGCACGCCGCCAGAACCCGGCACCGAGCAGCAGTGCAACGGGCTCAACGCACTCGTCCTCGGCCTCATCGTCGAAAAGGTCGCCCACCACTCCTACGCCCATGCACTCGAATGCAGGATCATCCGGCCGCTGGGCCTGCGCCACACCAGCCTGCCCGCCGCTGATGACCTGGCGATTCCCTCTCGCCACGCGACGGTGTTCGTCAAGGGGGAGGACGTAACCCAGCAGAGCACTTACCCGTGGGCCGAGGGCGGCATCATCTCCACTACCGCCGACCTGGACCGCTTCTCTACCGCGCTGTTCCGGGGGCGCCTGCTCCCACCCGCCCAACAAGCCCTGGTGTGCAATGTGCCGAAGGTGAAGAGCGCCTCTGACAACAAGAACTGCTTCGAGGGGGACGCCTGCTACAGCATCGGCGGCCTCATGCGCTACAAGCTCTCGGAGCAAGAGGTCGCGTGGGGCAAGACCGGCTCCCGTCCCGGCTGGAACATCGGGTTCTTCGCCACCCAGGATCTTCGGCACCGCGTGGTGTACTCCCTGAACCCGAAGGGCACCGGCAGTGACCTCCCGCACATCAAGGCGATCGTCCACGCGGTCACGAGGAGGGCGCCGCCCGTGTACCCGAGGTCGGAGCTGTCGGAGAGGAAGTCGCCCATCGAGGTGCCCAGGGTGTTGGACACCAGGATCGCCGGCCAGAAGAGCGCTTCGCCCTTGAAGGTGACGATGTCGCGGATCTGGAACGTCATCCCGCTCAGCCTCCAGGCGACGAAGATCGCCAGGAGGATCGGGATCAGGAGCGCCGCTCCAACTGGGTAGCCCAGACCGAGGCCCTGCGGGCCCCAGCCGAGCTTCTCCGCGCCTTCCCCGAGGTACTTCGCGCTGGCGTCGCGATTCGCGTGCCGTCGACCACGCACTGGTCGGCGTACGACGCCCACGCCACCCGCCCGTGTGCCGACGCCCTGGGCGCGCGGTGCGCGTGCGGCTGGCGCGGTGCCGCCGAGTACCCGCTGGACTGGGCCGCATCGCCATGGCCGCAGCCACCCTGCGCACCGCGCTCCACACCGACCGGTAGGAGCGGGCGGACCCGGGCCGGCATCAGGAACGTTGGAAGAACTCCACTTCCGCCAGGGCGAGATGGCGGCCCTGGTCCAGTCCGGCGGGTGCGTCGAGGGTTAGCCGGATCGACGTGGCGTCGTTGATGCCGGTTGGGAAGGTCTGCGGGCCCGGTTTGTCGCTGAGGGTGAGGCTCTTGTGGTGCTTCGCGCCGTCCCGCGCCGTCACCTCCATCTCGATCTGGAGCGCCCGGCCCTGGCGCGCGTACTCCTCCGGGGAAGGCGAGGCGCCATTGGTGACGATCACGCCGACCAGCCGGAAGGGCTTGGCGAAGGTGTACGTCACCGAAGCGCCGGGGCCGGGGGCGCCCCAGTAGCGGTTGCTGAGCCCGTCGGTGGTGCTGGCCGGCGGGTGCCCGGGCAGCTCGGCGGTCGCCTCGACGCGGGTCGGGGTCACCGCCTTGCTCTTGCCGAGCTTGTCCCGGGTGTCCTCGATCAGCTGTCGGCCGGCCGGCAGCAGCAGGAAGCCGCCGGCGCACAGGGCCAGTACCGCGGCCAGGATCACGAGGAAGCGCACCAGTCGGCCGGAGCCGGCGCGGGTGCGGCGGCGCAGCGGCCAGATCGTCCGCCACCAGGGAAGCGCCGGCGCGACGGTTCTGGGCGTCAGCGGCGTCGCACAGCGGCGGCAGAAGCGCCGGTCGGGCGGGTTGGGCGTACCGCAGGAGGGGCACGGCACCCCGGACACGTCCTCGCCGACCGAGGGCGCGTTGACGACCGGCCGCGGAGCGACGGCCCTGGCCGGGCGCACGGGCACCGGATCGGCGGCCGCCCGCCCCGCGGGCGGCACGGCGGCGGGCCCCGAACCGGCGGGGGGCGCGGGGTCCGCCGGCGGGGTGGTACGCCGCGGCGGCGCGGGGCTGTCGGGCGGCGCGGGGGCGTTCGAGGCGCCGTCGGCCGGCTCCGTGATCGACGCGGAACCGGTAGGCGCCGAACCGGCCGACGTCGAACCGGCCGACGTCGAACCGGCCGGGGCGGAACCGGTCGACGGCGGCGCGGGGTCCGCGGTGGCCGGGGTGGCCCGGCCCGGTTGCGGGGGCGGCGTCTCCCGCGTCGCGGCGGCGTCCGACCAGCCGAGGTAGGAACCGCAGTTGCCGCAGAAGTCGTCCGTCGGTTCGTTCGAGGCACCGCACACGGGGCACGCGCGCATCGCCGTCACCTTCCTTCACCCGCGGGCGGGCCCGGCAGGACCTCGACCCGGCAGACCGTGTGCACCGGACAGAGGGAGCGGACCAGCGCGCGCACCCGGTCCGCGTCCACCTCGTGGACGCCTCCCGCGGCGGGCGGCCACACCCGTACCAGGACCTCCCCGGCCGGCGCGGGCGGGGGCTCCGCACCCGCCGTACGGGACCACACGGCCCCGCCGTCCCCGCTCACCTCGGCGACGACGCCCAGGACCAGCCGCAGCGCCTCGACCAGGCCGCGCCGGGTACCGCGCCGGCGGTGCAGTTCCACCGCCCGGGCCACCGCCTCGCGGCGCAGCTCGACCGGCCACCGGGGGTCGTCCACGCCGCCGACCCAAGCGGCCAGCCAGGACAGGAAGTCGGCCGGGGCCAGCCGGGGGTCGAAGTACGCGGGCAGGTTGTCGAGGGTCGCGAACACCGGGGCCAGGACGGTGTCCAGGCCCGCGGTGAACCGCTGCGCGAAGTCGTCCTCGGCGTACAGCGCGGGCAGTTGCCCGCCGATCGGGTACCGGCTGGGCAGGCCCGGGACAGCGGCCCGGTTCATCGACGCACCTCCGGCTCGCGCGCCGTCACGACCACCTGGTGCTGGTAGGAGAAGACCAGCGCGCCCGATCCGATGTCGATCCGGTCGACCGGGGCGCCACGCCGCCCTGTGATCGGGTCGGCGGCGAACAGCCGGATCTCCTCCACCAGCACGTCCCCGATGGCGCGTTGCAGCACGCCGAAAACCTCGCCGTACTGCACCGGCCGCCCGAACGGCCAGCCGGTGCCGTCCGGCCCGCCGCGCAGCGGGTTGAGGTGGCGGAACAGCGCGGCGAGCGCCGCGTCCCGCACCCGGTCGGCGTCCGCCTCGGGCGCCGAGAGCCGGGCCACCACGGTGACGCCCTGGTAGACGGGCGGCTCCACGATCAGCCGGGTGCCGATTAGACGCCGTTCGTCCAGGGTCGTAGTGACCGCCGTGAGCACCTGGTCGGAGGGGATCAGCTGCTCGAAGCGCAGCCGGTCGCCCTCGTCGGCCACCGCGTCCGGCACCACGAGGACCCGGACCGCGCCCGGGCCTCCTCCGCCGTCCCGGTCGGGCAGGCAGCGGACGCGGCGCACCGAGGGCGCCGCCTGGCGGGCGATGATCTCGTAGTCCTCGGCGGTCACCGCGCGCTCCTGCATGCGCAGCGTCTCCGGCGCCCGCAGCTTGGCGTTGTCGATGCTCTCCCCCGCGACGCCGCCGCGCGCCGCCTCCCGGTTGACGACCCGTGCGACGTACGGAACGGAGCTGCGCAGAACGGAGATCGCCCCACGGGAGACGTTGCCCGCCGGGCCACCGCCGGTGCGGTAGCGGGCCACGCGGACCTGGGAACCCTTGGGCGGTACGGCGCCGCAGGGGCGCAGCGTGCCGTCGGCCTCGCGCAGCACCGGCGGGAACAGGAACTCTCCGTTCGTGGCGTCCACCCGGACGTGCCGGTCCTCGGGCCTCGAGCGGCCGAAGTGCTCCACCACCTCCCAGCGCTGCCATCCCTCCGGGGAGGACACCTCCACCACCGGGGGCTCCCCGTCGAGGAGTACGGGCGGCCGGCCGAGTCGGAACGTCTGGCCGGCCACCCCCTCCGACGCGCCGAGCGGTACGTCGGCCACGCGCTCGGCGTGCTCCACGGCCATGGTGCCGCCGACGGTGAACACCTCGGCCTCGCGCACGGTCGGGGACTCCGAGTAGAACGGCTGGCCGGGTTCGGCCTCGGTGACCCGGCAGCGCAGCCAGCCCGCGCGGATCCCGCTGATCAGCGACGCGGTGTGCCCGGCGGGCACGTACACGATGACCTCGCCGGGCCGGTTCAGGCCGCCGGTGCTGTCGTCGCCGGTCTCGCAGCGCTGCCACCGGCCGCCGTCCCACGCCTCCCACACCAGCGGGGGCTGGCGCGGATCGACGCCGACACCCTCGACACGGCTGTCGAGGCGGACCGCGACCACACAGCGCGGTACCGCCGTCGGCAGGCCGAACAACAGCGCGTCGCCGGGCTCGGGCGCCGCCTGGAAGCACGGGATGTCCAGGCCCTCGGCGAGCGCCCCCGTCCGATCGGTCACGTCACCGGTACGGGGCGCGGTGACCAGGCGCGTCAGCTCGCTCGGCACGATCCGCAGGTCGTCGGTGGTGGCGAAGACCACCGCCTCGGTGTCGGTCTGCGGATCGGTCTCGCCGACCGCGGTCGTCACCTCGGTGCCGGCGGGCAGCGTCACCGTCTCCGGCTGCGGGGCCGACAGCCAGAAGTCGACATCGGCGACGGCGGCCGACGGCGGGTACAGCTGGATGCCCAACAGGTCCAGGAACGCCAGGTAGTTCTTGTCCGGCACCCGGTTCAGCCGGTACAGCAGCTGGTCCACGAGGTACGCGAACGTCTCGATCAGGGTGACGCCCGGGTCGGAGACGTTGTGGTCGGTCCACTCCGGGGCGCGCTGCTGCACGTACCGCTTCGCCTCGTCGACGAGTTGCTGGAACCGCCGGTCGTCCAGGTTGGGGGAGGGCAGGGCCATCAGTCCGCGACCATTTCCTCGGCCCCCTCCTCGGAGGGGATCGTGTAGAAGGGAAAGACCAGGTTGCGCCGGTCATTGGTGGTGCGCACCGTGTAGTGCACATCGATGTAGAGGGTGCCCGCCTCGACGGCGTCGAAGGCCACGACGACCTCGTCCACCGCGATCCGGGGCTCCCACCGTTCCAGCGCCTCGCGCACCTGCTGGGCGACCCGCCCGGCGGTGTCGCCGTCGCCGGGGGCGAAGACGTACTCGTGGATGCCGCAGCCGAACTCGGGCCGCATCGGCCGCTCGCCGGGCGCGGTGCCGAGCACGAGGCGGATGGCCTCCTCCAGCTCCCGTTCCCGCTCGACCATGGCGATCCCGCCGGTCGGCCCGACCCGCAGGGGGAAGGCCCAGCCGCGCCCGATGAACCGCTCGCTCATCACACACCGCCGACTAGGACGGTGGGGGCGCCGGTCAGGACCATCGCACCGCAGGCGGTCTGGTCGCGGGCCCGGGCGGCGGGCAGCCCGCCGATGAGCACCAACCCCGCGGTGGCCGCGGCCGGGTTCGGTACGAGTACGTTGGCCGGCCCCAGGGCCGCGTGCGGCACGACCGGGCAGACGTGCAGGCTGCCCACGACGGCCGCGGGCAGGCCGCCGATCAGCACCGTCGCCACCGTCGCGGCGGCGCCGGGCGGGGGCGTGCCGATCCGGCCACCGTGGTTGGTGGGGTCGCCGGTACGCGCTGCGGCTGGCATCGGGTGCTCCTAGGGGAAAGCGGTAGCGGGAGGAGAACAGGAAGGGGTCAGTTGATGCGGATGAGGCGGGCCTTGAGGACGCCGAGCAGGCCGCCGTTGATGGTGACGTCGGACTTCCCGTTCACCTGCACCGACCGGCCGCCGATGCTGACCCCGGCGGTGCCGTCGATGTCCACCTGCCGGCCGGACACCTTCACGGTGCCCCGCCGGGCGTCCAGCGTGATGCCGTTCTTGTCCAGGAGGACGGAGGTCAGCGGTCGGCCCCGGCCCGCGTACACGGTGAGCTCGATCCGGTCCCGGCGGTCGTCCATGCGTACTTCGAGCCGCTCGTCCCCGGTCACCAGCCGCAGCCCGGAGGGCCCCGGCGCCCGCGCGTCCAGCAGCTCCACCCGGTGGCCCGAACGGGACACCACCGAACGGCGGTTGACCTTGCCGCTGGTCTTGTCGATCAGCGGCACGTCGTGCGGGGAGGGCTGGTCCACGCCGTTGTACAGGCCGCCGATGACGTACGGACTGTCGAGCAGCCCCTGCTCGAAGCCGACCAGCACCTCGTCGTTGACCTCGGGACTCACCACACCGCCGCCGCCCTTGCCGCCCCACTGGACGGTGCGCACCCAGTCGGTGACGTACGTGTCGTCCAGCCAGGGGAACTGCAGCCTTACCGCGCCGCGTTGGGAGCCGTTCGGCTCGCGCACGTCCGTCACCACGCCGATCGCCAGACCGGGGATGCGCGGGCCGCGCCCGGGCGCGTTGGCCCCGGTCACCAGGCCGGCCAGGGAGCGGTCCGGGCTGGCGCTGACCCACACGGTGGTGCGGTAGCCGCCGTGCGGTTCCAGCACGTGCTGCACGGCCGTCGCCGTGTACCGGCCGGAGAACGCCTGCCCCACGTTGCCGAGCGCCACCGGCTTGCCCGCCCGCAGCATGGGATTCCCCTCGGTCACCGCCTCCAGCTCGCCGAACCCGGCGCTGACCTGGCCGGCCGCCGCCTTCGCGACCGCCGTCGTCTCGGCCTGCGTACGGTACGGAGTGTCGGTGACGGCCACCGCCGACGTCCCGAACCGGGCGCCGAGCTGGGGGCTGAGACCCGGCGCCACGGTGTCGCTGACCACGGACGGCTGCTCCGCGACCAGCGGCCGCTTCGTGGTCACGTCCCAGCCGCGCACCTGCACCTTCGAGGCGCCGTCGGCAGCCGACAGGGCGGCGCGCAGGGCGAGGAGGTTGCGTCCGTACTCCAGGACCATCGGGTTGCGCGCGGCCGACGTCGACGGGGCGGGTGCCCCGGAGGCCTTCGTGGGCTTGGTGAACTGGAGCAGGCCCTGGTCGTCGACGCGCACCAGCGCGCCGCTCTCGGCCGCGAGGTACTGCAGGAAGTCCCAGTCGGAGACGTTCGCTTGCGACAGCTGCTTGTACGTCACCGGCGCCGCCTCCACCTTCCCGACGGCCAGCCCGGCGCCCGCGGCCACCTTGCGCACGATCGCGGCGGCCGTCATGTTCCGGTACGCCACGACCTTGCGGCCGCGCTGGAGGCGGTGCGCCTTGGAGTAGGCGCGTACGACGGTGAACGAGCCGGTCCGGTCCCGGTCGATCTCCAGGGCGGTGACCTCGCCGTTGAACAGCCGCTCCCGGGCCTGCCCCTTCACCGTCATCACCGACACCCGCAGCGGGCTGCCGATGGTGATCCCGGTGGCGCGCAGGAACTCGTGGTCGGGGTCGCGGTAGGTGAGCACCGCCGTGTCCGGCAGGCCCACGTTCTCGTCCACCACGCAGCTCACCAGCTGCGCCGCCCAGATCGGCGCGAGTTCGCCGGGCGCTTCCACGATCGGGTCCGCCGCGAACGACCGGCCCCCGGATTCGGCTCCGCTCACCGCTGCTCCTCCTCGCCGTGGGTGTCCTGGAGGCCCGGCACCACGAGTTCGGAGCCGGGGACGAGCGCCATCGGGTCGTCGATGCGGTTGGCCTCCGCGATGGCCCGCCAGGCCGTCGCGTCGCCGTACTCGCGCCAGGCCAGCATCGCCAGGCTGTCGCCCGCCACGACGGTGTGCGTACTGCGGGCGGTGCGCGCGCCCGACGTGGGGTTCTGGCCGGGCGGATCGACGCTCGCCTCCTCGATGGACAGCGAGCAGGTGGCCCGCAGCGGCTTGCCGTCCACGTCGAAGAGCGTGTACGAGACCGAGAGGTTCGACAGCACCCCATCGAAGGACGTCGTGCGCGCGCTGCCCCACTCGAAACGCACCCAGGGGCTCGCCGGCTTCTTCCGGCCGAGGCTGGCCGGTGTCGGCACGCAGGCCTTCATCAGCTTCTCCACCGCCTGCTCCACCGAGTTGTCGTGTTTGGCGGTGGCATCCAGGAACACGTCCAGGCTCAGCGTGCGCGGGCCGCTGCCCACGAACTCGGGCAGGGCCGACTGGCCGGCCATCCGGGAGGGGGTGCGCCGCCACTCGGTGGTCTTGCCCAGCTGGAGGGTGGAGGGGTTGAACTGCAGGTCGAGCTTCGCGATCGTCCCGCCGGGCCTGGCCCCGACCGAGGCCGGGGGCTCTTTGAGGGTGAGCTGGGCCCGGGCGCGGCTGGCGCGTGCCGATGAGGCCATGACCGTGGGGTTCCTTCCGGAGCGGGGGTTGCGGGGGCGGGGCGGTCAGGAGGGGAGCAGGCCCTCGTGGGCGATCTCCAGGGTCTCCACCGCCGCTTCGGAGTGGGCCGGGTCGAAGGACGGGCCCTGCCAGCGCACCGGGACGATCCCGAACACCTGCCAGCTGATGATCCGGCTCAGGTCGGGGCGCAGGGCGACGATCTCCCCGTCCTTGGGCTCGACCCGCCGCAGCGTCTCGTCCAGCCAGCGGCCGATCTTCGCCGTGTCGGCGGTGACGGGCCGGGTGAGGGTGATGTTCGACCAGGTCACGCGGCCGGGCAGTTGGTGGGTGAAGCCGTTGTTGCCGCCTTCGGCGTAGCTCTCCATCTCGACCTCGGCGCCCATGCCGGAGCAGGTGTGGAAGGCGCCGAGGTCGTTGCCGCCGATCGCCAGCCGGAAGAACACGCTGGTCGCGAAGATGTTGTCCGTCATCGTTTCTCGTTCCTGGTTGGTCCGGTGCTCAGCGGCGGCCGTCGAACGGCCTGCCCGCGCGTTCGCGGCCGCGCCGCAGCTCGGTACGGAGCAGGCGGGCGACCGGGTCGAGCAATCGACGGGCCAGATCGTCCAGATCGAGGTCGCCGCCGCCGCTGCCGCTGCCTTGTGGTGGGGGGCCGGCTACCGGGGTCGGTGCGGGCGTGCCGTTGCCCCGGCTGCGGGCGGGCTCGCGCTGCACCGACGGCGGGTCCGCCGGCCGGGCGGCGGGGGGCGCCGCCCCGGGCCGCACCACGGGGACGGGGTGCGCCGCCGGCCCGGCCGGGGCGGGCTGGACCACGAGCGGCGGCGCCTGCGGGGCGGTCACGGGCAGCCGGGTGGCGGGCGCCGCGACCGGCGCGGGCGCCGGGCGGGGCCCGGGCACCGGGCGTATGACGGGGGCGGCGCGCGGGGTGGGCACGGGGGTCGCGGACGTCGGTCCGGGCCGGCCGGCCGCTGCCCGCTGGAGCGGTGGGGCGGTGGGCGAGCCGGGCCAGCGTGCCGCGACGACGGGACGGCTTACCGCCGGGCGGGGTGCGGGGGCGGCCGCGCTCCCCATGTCACCGGTGCTGCCGAGGGTCAGGGGCCGGGCCGCCAGGAGCTGGACGGTGCGGCGGTGGGGCGGAGTTCCGCTCCGCTCGCTGCCGGCGGGGGCGACGACGGGCGGAACGGGCCGGTCGGCGCGCCGGACCCCGGCGGGGGCTCCCGGGTGGCCCGCGAGGTGCGGGGCCGCGGGCCCGGTGCCGGTGCCGGTGGCCTGCGGGGTGGCGGCCCGCTGGACGAGCGGGGGCACGGCCGGGGAGGCCGGGGCGGTGGAGGGTTCGGCGGTACGGCGCTGTACGCCGCTCCCCTCTCCCAGCAGCGACCTGTGGTCAGGTGCGAGCGCGCGCTGTACGTCGGCACGGGAGAGGGGCGGAGCGGCAGCGGGCACCGAGGCGGTCGGCGGCAGCGAGGGCAACGGCGCCCCCAGCCCGCTCCGGACGCGCGGCTTGGCGGCGCCCGGGCCGCCGGGCCCGCGATGCGCCTCGGGCCGGTCCGCGTGGAGCCGCGCCCCCTTGTCGGGTTCGACCTGGCGCTGGACCACGGGCATCGCCGGGGCGGGCGCGGAGCCGGCTGCGCCGGGGGCCGACGGCACTGCGGTGGGCGGCAATTCGGCCAGGGGGGCGCCGAGCGGTGCGCGGCTGCCCGCACGCTGCACGGGCGGCGTGACCACCGGGGGGACGGCGGGACGCACGACGGCCACGCGCCGCGCGGGCGTCGCGGGCCGCCGGGCGACGGTCAGCAACCGGCCGACGGCGCGCGCCCGCACCACGGCGGCTGCCTCCGGGGCGGCCCCGGATCCTGCTCGGCCGCGGGCTCGCGTGGATCGCGAGGTGCCCGCCGAAGCAGGCCGGTCCGATGGAGCTCCGCCCGTACGGCCGACACCGGCACCGGCGTCGGCCGGGACGGCCCCGGAGGCCGCGGCCCGCTGTCCGGGAGGCCCCCCGCCGGTGCGGCCGGGGTTTCGGGTGGGCCCCGGCGTACTCGACGCGGCCCGCTGGGCAGACGTGTCCCCGCCCGTACGGCCGGGACCGGCGCCGGGGTCGGCCGGGACGGAACGGGACCCGGTTCTTGTGGCGGAGGCGGGGCTGGGACCGGCGGACGCGCCTACCGCCGGGGTGCCCCCGGCGGTAGCTCCGGGGACCACCGCGATACGGCGCACCAGCGGGAACCGCGCGGGCGTCGGCGTACGACCGGGCGCGTCCGGGGACCCGGCGGTGCCGTCGCCGGCCCGCTGTACGGCGGCCGGGGGCGTGCCGAGCACCGCTGCGAAGTGCGTGGGCGTGAGGCCACGGGTACCCGCCTTCCCCGCGCCGCCACGGCCGGAGGGCCGCCCGCCGGCAGGCGCACCCGAGCGGTCAGCGCCGGAGGCGGACGGAACGGAACCGGGCACCGAGCCGTCTGCGGACGCGGCCGCGCGGTCGGCGCCGCGCGATGGCGAGGCGGAGTCCGGCACGGTCCGCCGCTGTGCGGGCGTCGGCGTACCAGGGGTCCCGGACCCCGCGCCACCACGGCCGGAGGCCCGCCCGACGACCGGACCGGGCGCGCCGCCACGGGTGCCGATGGCAGAGGCAGGCGGTACGGAAACCGGCCCGGAGAGGACCGGACCCGGCACGGCCCGCTGAGCGGGCGTCGGCGCACCCGGGGTCGCGGATCCCGCGCCGCCACGGGCGACGACCGGACCCGGCGTGGCCCCGGCAGCGCCACCCGAGCGGACACCGCCAGAGGCAGGCGGTACGGAACCCGGCCCGGAAACGTCCCCCGCGCCGCCACGCCCCGAGGCCCGCCCGACGACCGGACCCGGCGTGGTGCCCGCCCGGCCACCCGAGCGGTCGGAGGCGGAGCCCAGCAGCGGCCGCCCCGCACCCGGCGCCCCTGAGGGGGCCCGCTGTGCGGGCGTCGCCGTGCCCGGCGTCCCGGACCCCGCGCCACCACGGGCGACGCCCGGACCCGGCGCGACGCCGGCAGCGCCACCCGGACGGTCCGAGGCCGAGTCCGGCACGGCCCGCCCCGCACCCGGCGCGGCCGGGTGTGCGGGCGTCGCCGTGCCCGGGGTCCCGGATCCCGTGCCGCCACGGGCCGAGGCCCGCGCGATGACGGGATCCGGCGCGCCGCTGCCGCGCACCGGTTCGGCGGAGCCCCGCACGGCTCGGGCCCGGCTCGGCGAGCCCGACGCGGAGGGCTCCGTGGCCGCCGCCCGGCCGCCACGCGTGGTGGCACGGGCAACCGCCGCCGCGTCGGTCCGCCGTACCGGCTCGACCGGCGGCTGCGCCCCCGGCGCGGGTTCCGCTTCGTCCGGGCGGCGCAGCGCGCGCAGCAGCAGCGGGCCGCCGCCGGTGTGGGTGGGGTGGCCGGTGGCGGGGCGGGCCACGCCGCGTACGAGACCGGCCGGGGCGGTCGGCAGCAGGGCGTGGGCGAGGCCGGTGTCGAACGACGGGTCGCGCCAAGCGGCCAGGCCGGCCCGGAAGGCGAGTCCGTCACTGACGCCCATCGGCGCGCGGGACACGGTCAGCTCGGGCGGCGCCGTCCGGCGCCAGCCGCCGTCCCAGTCGCCGGGCACGCCGGGGACCGGCACGCCGACGGCCGGCCCGGCAGCAGCCGTGGCCGACGCCGTACCGGAGGCCGCCACGGCCCGCCGGCGCAGCCTGTCCCGCCATGCCATCTACTCAACCGCCTTCGTTCACCCGGGTGTTGATACGTGCGATCTCGGTGACCCACTCCTGCCGTTCACCGTGGGTCAGGTCGAGGATCTCGTCGCGCTGCCAGTGGAAGTGGTAGGCGATGTACGCGATCTCCTCCCTCAGCCGGGGGAGCGCGTACGTCACGATTCCCCCAGGCGCCCACCGGACAGGTCGACCTCGAAGCCGCCTTCGCAATGCGGGCAGGTGACCGCCGCGCGGGTGTGGCCCTCGCTGTTGACGCGCCGGTAGAAGTCCTGCAGGAACGCCACGTCGGTCGCGTACATCCGCTCCACGACCCCGGCGTGCACGTCGGTGATGGTGCCGAGCCGGGTGATCACCTGGCTGAGCAGCACCACGCTGAGGTACGCCGGGTTCTCCTTGACCCGCAGGTCGATCTGCGGGCGCAGCTCGTCGCGGGCGGTGGCCAGCCGCATCGACCCGTGCCGGTGCACGGTGCCCGCCTCGTCCACGTATCCACGCGGCAGCTCGAACTCGAACTCCGTGCGCAGCCCGTGGTCCTGCCGCGCCGCCGCCGGAGCGGCGGCGGCCGGGGGTGGCGCCGGCTGCTCTGGGGCCGTGGCGGGCGCCGTCACCTGGAGGATCTCCTCCAGGCTGCCCGCCGTCACCGTACGCCGCCTCATTCGACGACGATCTCCTCGAACACGATGGTCACGGACTCGGTGGCCGCGGCGGACTCGCCGGCCTTGAGGGAGGGGCCCTCCCACTTGGAGGCCCACCCGTTCATCAGCTGGATGCGGCGGACGGTCTCGCCCGTGGAGTCCTTGATCTCGATGGTGAGGTTCTGCCGTGCGGTGTCGACGGCCCCGTTGTTCAGGGTCTCCTTGATCCACTTGGTGAACTCGCTGCTCTTGTCGAGTCCCCGGGTGATCGTGACCTCGCCGGCCTGGCGGGCGCCGGGCTGCTTGCGGATGATCTGCTTGCCGTCCTTGCTGACCTGACGGACCTCGACCACCTCCTCCTCGACGGTCATGCCGCTGATCTCCTGGACCGATTCGACCAGGTAGCCACCGAGCTGTACGCCGAAGATATGGGTGGAAAGAGCATCGCCCTCTGCCATGACTGTCTGTCACCTCTCCTTGCTGGAAACGAATGTGATGAGCGCGCCGGTCACTCGTCGACGAGGCTGGTGCTGTCGGAGAACTGGGCCAGCCGGAACACCACGAACTCGGCGGGCTTGACGGGCGACACGCCGATCTCACAGATCACCCGGCCCAGGTCGATCGACTCCTGCGGGTTGTTGTCCCGGTCGCACTTGACGTAGAACGCCTCCGCCGCCGTACGCCCGAACAGCGCGCCGCCCCGCCACTCCTCGGTGAGGAACGCGGTCACGTTGCGCCGGATGCTCGACCAGAGCCGGTCGTCGTTGGGCTCGAAGACCACCCACTGGGTGCCCAGGAGGATCGACTCCTCCAGGTAGTTGAAGAGGCGGCGCACGTTCAGGTAGCGCCAGGCCGGGTCGGAGGACAGGGTGCGGGCGCCCCAGATCCGGATGCCCCGGCCGGGGAAGGCCCGTACGCAGTTCACCCCGATGGGGTTCAGCAGGTCCTGCTCGCCCTTGCTCAGGCGCAGTTCCAGGTCCACGGCACCGCGGATCACCTCGTTGGCGGGGGCCTTGTGGACACCGCGCTCGGCGTCGCTGCGCGCCCACACGCCCGCGATGTGACCGCTCGGCGGGACGGTCGCGTTGCGCCCGGCGGCCGGGTCGAAGACGCGGATCCACGGGTAGTACAGGGCGGCGTAGCGGGAGTCGTAGCCCGCCTCGTCGTTGCGCCAGCTGCGGACCTGCTGCGCGGAGAGCCCGGGCGGGCTGTCGAGGACGGCCACCCGGTCGCCCATCTGCTCGCAGTGCGAGATCACCGCGAGCTGCACCGTCCGCACGCCCTCGGAGTCGATGTCGCCGCGCTCGTAGGCGCTCATCAGGTCGGGCACCGCGACCATGGTGATCTCGTCGATGGTCTCCAGGCCGGCGAAGCCGGTACGGGCCCCCGCGTCACCGACGTACTCGGCCGGGTCGAGCCGGGCCACGTCGCCGCCCTGGCCGGCCGGAGCGGGCGCTGCGGCCGCGGCGTCCGGGACGGCAACGGTCTGGCCGGCGGGCCGGGTCTGGGCCGCGCCGCGCTGCTCGGTGACCTCGATCAGCTTCGAGGCGCGGGCCACGGAGACGAGGTAGCCCTTGACGTTCTTGCGGGCGGACGCCTCGTAGGTCTCGGCGACCTGGTCGCCCTGCCGGACGACGATCTTGAAGCGGTCCTCGGGCGGGTTCTCGCCGTCCGCGTCGGCGATCTCCACGGACACGCCGGTGACGCCCGGCCGGGCCGCGACCAAGAAGCCGCCGAGCTCGACCGGGTCCACGGGGCGGGGCTGGGGGCGTCCGCCGGTGGCGGCCGGTGCGGAGGCCCCCGCACCGGACCCGCCGATGCGGACGACGTACGCGGCGCCGCCGCCGTTGGCGAAGTACCCGTACACGGAGTGGGGCAGGTAGGCGCCCTCGGTGAAGCCGCCGAAGTGCTGGGTGTACTGGTCCCAGCTGGTGACCAGCGTCGGCTCGTGGAAGGGCCCGCTCTGGGCGAAGCCGACGAACGCGGCGACGGCGGTGCCGACCCCTTCGATGGGGCGGGCACCGGACTGCACCTCCTCCACGTACACGCCGGGGGTGAGGTACGTCGCCATTGCTCGCTCCTTCGTATTACGGCCAGTGCATCAGGTCCGTCCACAGCCTTTCCGGTGGAGATCACCGACGGGAGGTGCGTTCGGACCTGGCCGGGGGCAGGTGCGCTGCCCTCCCGGTCGCCCCCGCCGGACCGTCCAGGCAGCGCAGCCGTCCCGTCCGGCTCACACGTGGGCGACCTGGTCCGCGTACGGCCCGAACTCGCCGGCCAGGACCAGCCGGCCGAGCTTGCGGTACTCCTGGGCGACGGCCGTCACCACCTGCCCCATGGTCAGCGGTTCCCCCGAAGCGGCCGCGAAGTAGGCGGCGGTCACCGCGCAGGCCCGGATCGAGCCTCCGGCCAGTTCGAACCGGTCCGCGCAGAAGGCGAGATCGAGGTCACCGGCCCTGGGCACCGGGCTGCCCAGGCAGCGCTCCCACAGGGCCAGGCGCTGGGTGGCGTCGGGTACCGGGAAGTCAGCGACCACGTCCAGGCGGCGGGTGAACGCCTCGTCGAGGTTGGCCCGCAGGTTGGTGGTCAGGATGGCGATACCGTCGAAGGACTCCATCCGCTGCAGCAGGTAGGCCGACTCCATGTTGGCGTGCTTGTCGTGGGCGCCCTTCACCTCTGAGCGCTTGCCGAAGATCGCGTCGGCCTCGTCGAACAGCAGCACCGCGTTGACGGCCGACGCCTCGGTGAAGATCCGCTCTAGGTTCTTCTCGGTCTCGCCGACGTATTTGTCGACGACCGTCGACAGGTCCACCACGTACAGGTCCATGCCCAGGTCGGCCGCCACGACTTCGGCCGACATGGTCTTTCCGGTACCGGAGGAGCCCGCGAACAGCGCGATCACCCCGCGTCCGCGCCCGCCGCCGGGCCGCATGCCCCACTGGCCGAGCACCTGGTCGCGGTGGCGGGCGCGCATCGCGAGGTCCCGTAGCCGGCGGTGGGTGGGGGCGGGCAGCACCAGGTCGTCCCAGCCCACCGCGGGCTCCACCCGGCGGGCGAGGCGGGCGAGGCCCGCGCCGTTCTGGGCGCGTACGGCGGTGCGCAGGTCGGCGGCGGAGAGCGGGCGGCCGTCGAGCGCGGCCGTACGCGTCGCGGCGCCGGCGGCGCGGCGCAGCTGCCCCGCGTCGAGGCGGTGCGCGGCCACGGACCGGGCGAGCGCGTCGGCCCCGGCGTCGGCCCCGGCGTCGGCCCCGGCCGGTCCGCCCTCCTCGGCGTGCTCCGCGGCGGCCCGCTCCAGCGCGTGCCGCCAGCGCGCGGCCTGCCGTTCGGGGGTGGGGGCCGCCACCGTCAGGGTGACGGGGGTGTCGGCGGCCCAGGCGGGTTCCCAGCCGCTCGTGCCGTAGGTGAACAGGGGGATGTCCCGCAGCACCGTGCACAGGGTGCGCAGGACGCGGGCCCGCTCGTCGGGCTTGTCGGACAGTTCCTCGACCGGTCCGAGCAGCACGCCGCCGCTCAGCAGCCGGGCCTCGCGGGCCACGGCCCCCACGAGGCCGGGCACGGTGCGGGTGTCGTGCGCCAGCGCCGCCGCGGCCAGGCCCAGGGGGCGCAGCCCGCGTGCGCGGAGCGCGGCGGCGGCCAGGCCCTCGGCGTCGCCGCCGCGGGTCCGCAGGTGGACGTGGCCGGTGCCGCTGCCGGCCGCGGCGGAGGCCCGGTGCAGCTCGGCCGGGTCGACGGCGGGGTCGTCGGCGGGGTCGCCGAGCACGTCGGCCAGTCGGGGGTCGGGCGAGGCGCTGCCGAGCAGGTGGGCGGTGACCCGGTCGGGAACGACCAGTACCCGGGACAGGGGCGGCCGTTCGGGCTCGGTGACCTCCAGCAGGCCGCCCGCGACCAGCGGCGCGGTCGGGGCGAGCCGGAACCGCGCCGCCGCCGTCCCGGTGCGGCCGCACAGTTCCAGGGCCAGTCCGACGGTCGGCCGACGGCGCGTCAGGTCGTCGTTGAGGAAGCCGTAGAGCCGCTCGAAGCGGGCGTCCAGGTCCGGCGCGAGGGCGATCAGGAGTAGGTCCACGTCCAGCGGCGCCAGCGCGAAGCGCCTGGCCAGGACGTCGAGCGGGGATCCGAGCGGCGGACCGTCCGGGTCGAGCGGGGGCAGGGCGGCCTGATACCCCGGGTCCAGGATCCGGGCGACCACCTCAGGGGTGAGGTACTGGCCCCGGTACGGGTCGTCCGGATCGGGATCGACGGCGCGGCGCAGCGCGACGGCCTGCCGTACCCGCTCCTCGACGAGCCGCAGCCGCGTCCACAGGTACGGGACCGGGTGGGCCGCAGCCCGGACGGTGTGCGTCACGGTTGCCGTTCCCCCCGTCGGCGGCGGGCCGGAGCCTGCGCCCGTTCCCGGGAGCCGCCGAAGCCCTCCGGGCCCGGCTCGGCCACCTCCACGTAGCGCAGTCGGCGCAGGGCCTCCGGGGTGTCCCGCTCGTCCGGTCCGGGCCGGCCGGTGCGCTGCCCGGAGCGTACGGCGAGCCCCTCGGTCACCGGCGGGGCGACGGCCGTGGTCGCCCCGGCCAGCGGCGCCCGTACGCGCAGTCCCAGCGACGGCTTCAGTTCCCCGCCCAGCGCCGACCACACGTCGGAGGCGGCGGGCGCGTCGAGCCCGGTGCCGCCGCCGTCCATGCCCACGATCAGACCGAGTTCGGCGAGCGAGCCGGTGAGCAGGCGCGGGGGCAGCGAGTCGGTCGACACGAGGCAGGCCAGCACCTGGGAGAGCAGCCGGTGTTCGTCCTGCGGCCGGCTCGCCCATGCGGTGACCAGGTACGTCAGCTCGAACCACCGCGCCGGGGCACGGCGCGCGGCGAGGAACCCGTCCGCGTCGTACACCTCGCCCCCGCCGCTGGCGCGACGGGTGTGGTCCTCGCGCACGTCGTACAGGAACACGCAGACCGTGGGGGCGCTGCGGCGCGCCGCCCAGTCCCGCGTCGGCGCGTCGAACACCACCTCGACGCCCGACGCCTCCAGGCCGGACTCCGCCAACAGTCGGCGGAGCCCTTCGTCGACCTCGTGGATCACCGGCGGACCGTCTCGTTGGGCGGCTGGATGGTGCCGCTGACGACCAGGAAGCCGGTCTGCACCGGGGAGAAGCCGGGGCCGCTCGCGGTGATGGTGCGGGGGCCGGTCTGGTCCTTGGCGAGGATCAGCAGCTGGCCGATGAACCGGCCGTCCCGCCCGGGCCGGGTCGGCGCAGCCGCGGCCGTGATGCCCGGCTGCCACGTGAACCGCACCGGCGCGCCGGGCGGGAAGTCCTCGCCCCGCACCGAGGTGACGAAGCCGGGCTTGCCGATCGGCGGCACCGCGACGATGCGGGGCTGGAGGATGCGCAGCTGCTGCCGGGCATTGTTGTCGCCGGGGTCGGCGTCGGTGCCGGTCGTGGTGAGGGCGCCGGTCAGCAGGCCGGTGAGCGCCTTGTCGGGACTGAGGACGACCTGGATGACGGTCCGGGCGCCCGGGGCCAGGTCCGGCAGCGCGCACGTCCAGGCCTGGTCGCAGCCGGGCGGCGGCCCGCCGTGGGGGACGCCCTCGGGGAGGCCGATGCGCAGCCGCAGGCCGGTGGCGAGGGCGTTGCGGCCGTTGCGGATGGTGTACGTGACCACGACGCGGCCCCCCACGTAGCCGGGGTTCGGCTGCGCCGTGAGGCTCAGCCCGGGCCCGGCCGGCGGCGCGGGCGGCGCGGGCGTGGTGGTCGGCGGGTCCGGGGTCGGCGGCTGCGAGGTGGTCGGCGGGGTGGGTGTGTGGGTTGGCGGCGGCGATGTCGGGGGTTCGGGCGCCGTGCGCACCGGCACCACGGTCCGGCCGGCATTGTCCGTGGGGCGGGGGTCGAGCACCGTACCGGTGACGGACCAGTCCACGGGCTGGTCGCCGGGGGTGACGCCGGTGAAGGTGGCGGTCACCGGGACGGTGGCGCCGGGAGGCACCACGCCCAGGGCGCAGGTCAGCGCCGCCGCGTCACAGGTGGCGCCGGGCGCGGTGAGCCCGGTCACGGTGAGGCCGACCGGCGGCGCGACGGTCAGCCGGGTGCCCGGTGAGGCCGCCGGGCCGTGGTTGACGACGTCGACCCGGACGCCGGCGGAGTCGCCGACGGTGAGCGGCGCGGCCTTGTCGGGCGCCTGGACGGCGAGGTCCACCGACTGCTGCACACCGGGTTCTTTCTGCCGGCCCGGCAGGCCGCTGACGAGCAGCCGGTGCGCGCCGGAGGCCACGTCCACCAGCTTCAGCTTCTCCGGGCTGTTGGCCGCCCGGGATCCGCGGGCGCTGAGCACCAGACTCTTGCCGTCGGCCGTCCAGGCGGCGTCGCGGGGCTGGAACGGGCCGCCGGCCGGGGTGTCCGGCAGGTCCCGGCCGCAGGCCCCGGGTACGTCGCGGGCGGCGGCGGGCAGCAGGACCCGGCAGGAGCGGCCCGTCGCGGAGGCCAGCAGGATGCCTCCGCTTTCGTCGAGGCGGCCGCCGCCCTTCTTGCGGTTGAAGGCGAGGGTGATGCCGTCCGGGGAGAACGCAGGGCTGTCGTCGATGACCTCGCAGGCACCGGGGCAGATACCGGCGCTCAGGTCGCGCTGCCGGTCGAGGTGGTCCACCGGAACGGTCCAGACGTGCTTGTTGCCGCCACCGCCGTTGATCACGTGGTTACGGGTGAAGGCCAAGGTCGTGCCGTCGGAGGACCAGGTGGGCTGGGCGTCACCGGACCAGGCCAGGCCCTCCGGCGAGCGGACTTCGCCGCGCAGCGCCCCGGTCGCGGCGTCCGCGATCAGGATCCGCCCCCGGCCCGAGGCTCCGCCGACCCCGCCCGGCGAGGTCCGGGTGAAGGCCAGCAGCCTGCCGTCGGGGGAGAACGTCGGGTCGGTGTCCCAGTCCTTGGGGCCGCGGCCCGCGAGCGGCAGGGGCGCCGCGTTGGCGCCGTCGGCGTCGGCCGTCCAGATCCGCTCGATGCGGCCGTCCGGCGTGTCCTCGAAGCGGGTCAGCACGATCCGCCGGCCGTCGGGCGTGTAGTTCTGCCGCTCGGTCCACGGGTCGGACCCGGCGGCGGGCTGGAACAGCGGGTCCTTGGCCGGGTCCGTGTTCGTGTCGGCGGCCGGGTCCTCCTTGAGGATGGGCAGGCCCAGGTCGCGGGGGTCGGAGCCGTCCATCCGGGCGTCCTGCAGGGTCACCACGTGCGGCCCGGCCGCCGAGGTGCGCTCGACCACCGTTCCGCCGCCGTTCAGCGGACCGAGCCAGGTCGGCGAGCCGACCTCGCGGTCCTCGCTGAGTACCACGTCGGGGGTCTTGTCCGAGTGCGCGGGCACCCGGAACACGTGGTCCCAGTCGCCCTCGCAGGTACAGGTCCGGTCTGGGCTGAGGAAGAGCAGCCCGTCGCCGTCGGGCAGCCAGGCTGCCCCGTGGGTACGCCAGCCCGCCTGAGCACCCGACAGCAGCGGCCCGCCGCCGCGCCCGTCGGTCCACCAAAGGCGCGGACCGTTCGGCCCGGTGGCGGTGTACGCGATCACCTCCCGGTTCTCCGCGTCGTCCACCGGGTTCCACACCGGCTCGGTGGCCGTGCCGTTGCCCGGGTCGGAGACGCGGGTGGCCGGGCCGCCCCGCAGGGCGCGTATGTACACCTGCCGTCCGGCGGTCCGGTCGTCGTCGGAGGAGTACGCCAGCCGTGCGCCGTCCGGCGAGACCGTCGGGTGCTCCTCGTTCGCGGGGGTGTCGGTCAGCCGGGTGAGCCCGGTGCCGTCGGTCTGCACCCGCCAAAGGTCGCGTTGGACGCCGCGGCCAGGCCTGGCCGGCCCGGCCGCGTCGAAGACGACCGACCGGCCGTCCGGGGTCAGCCGCGGGTTCGCCGCGTCCAGGCCGCTGGTCAGACGGCGTACCGAGCCGTCCGCGGACCGCAGGTAGACCTGCGGGGCCGGCTCGTCCCGGCGGCTCGCGAAGACCAGTCGGTCGCCCAGCGCGGCGGGCTGGACGTCCTGGTGGGCCGGGCCCTCCCCGAACAGCGGGGGGCTGTCCTTGCCGGTCGCCCCCACCCGGCCCAGGCTCCGGTGGCGGGTACCGGCGTACACGACCCGGTTGTCGCCGGCGTCGGCCGCGACGGTCCGCGCCGTCGCGCCGCCCGGGCCGGCCGCCGCCGTCACCGCGAGCAGGGGGACCAGCAGGAGCAGCGGAGCGCCGGCCCTCCCCCAGCGGTGTCGCCGACTGCCGGAGTCACCCGTGCCCATCACGGTCCACCTCACAGTCCGGTACAGCTCTACGTATGACCCCGCCACTCTGCCGACCGGCAGGGCCGGCCGGCAGGGCCGCGGGGCCGGACCCGGGGGAAGTACCGGCTGCGCTTTCGGGCAGCCGGTGGGCGGCCGCCGGGCCGTACGGTCAGATCAGCCCGTTGCGCAGGGCGTACCCGACCGCGTGCGTACGGTTGCGCAGGTGCAGCCGCGTGATGATCTCGTGCAGCACGTTCTTGACGGTCCGTTCGGAGTACGAGGTCTTGCGCGCGATCTCCGCGGTGTCCAGCCCCTCCGACACCAGGCGCAGCATGTCCGCCTCGCGTGCGGTCAGGGTGGACAGGGACACCGCGCGCGGGTCGAGCGAGGACCGCTGCAGGACGCCGACGTGGTCGAGGAGCTTCGCGAGCAGGTCACCGGGCAGCACGCCCTCGCCGTTCGCTATCGCCAGGACCAGCCGCAGCAGCCGGTCCTGGTCGGCCTCGGTGCGTCGCAGCACCGCGGTGACCCCGCATTCGATGGCCCGCTGTAAGGCGTCGCCCGATTCGAACGTGCCGACCACGAGCCCGGTGCGGGTCTCGCCGTTGTGCCGCAGCCGGTACAGCAGCGCGGCCGTCTCGTCGTCCACGCTGTCCACGGCCACGAGCGACACCTGGGCGCGGTGCGCGCCGGCGTCGTCGACGAACTCGATCTCGGGACGTTGGCGCAGCTGGTGGACTATCCCGACGTGCAGGACCGGATCCGACGCGTACACGGCGACGGTGACCCGCCGGCCGGGGCCGGCGGGAGGCGTTCCGGGTGGATTCCCGGCCGGGACCGGCGCCTGGGGCGCGGTGGTGCCGAACGCGGGGGCGGGTCGGTTGTGGTCAACGCAGGTCATGTGTCGTACCTGTTCTGTGATGCGTCAATGGGAATGCGTCGGGGCCGGCTTTCGCGGGTGAACGCCAACCGATGTGGCTGAGAGAGGAGTTGGGGGGAGACCGCAGGGGCATCGGAGCTGCCCGGGGAGTTGCCCTCGCGACCGTGGAGGCGGCCGGACCGGCGCCGTAGCGTCGCCGTGTGACATCCCCAGCAGCCTCTCCCAGCCCTGGCGCGCCCGGCCTCGACATCCCGCCGGTGTCGGTGATGCCGGGAGGCACCGCCTCCACCAGCCTGACCGTTCGCAACGACAGCGACATCGTCGAGGCGTACCGCCTGGAAGTCGTCGGCGACTGCGCTGCCTGGACCACGGTGGAGCCCGACCGCGTCTCCCTCTATCCCGGCACCTCGGAGACGGTGACGATCCGTCTGGCGCCGCCGCGCTCGCCGCAGGTGCGGGCCGGCGAGGTTCCGCTCGCCGTGCGCCTGCTGCCCACCGAGCACCCCGAAGCCGTACGGGTCCCCGAGACCACCGTCCACATCGGGGAGTTCCGGGAACTGCGCGCCGAGAGCGCTCCCAGACGCCGCCGCGGATGGCTGCGCGGACGCTATCGGCTGGCCGTGCGCAACGAGGGCAACAGCCCCGTGAAGGTAGGCTTCACCCCCGCGCAGCCCGGCGAGGAGCTGAAGTTCGACGTCCGCCCCACCGGGCTGGAGCTGGAGCCGGGCGAGTCCTCGCAGGTGCGGCTGCGCGTCCGCACCGGCCGGCCGGTGTGGTTCGGATCCCCGGTGACCTGGCCCTTCACCGTGGACGTCGCCGAAACCGCCGCCGCAGAGGCCGACGGGGCGCGCCCGGAGCCGGACGTCGTCCGCGCTCCGCTGGACGTGGAGTTCGTCCAGATCCCGATCTTCCCGAAGTGGCTGCTCGCGGTCCTGGCCGCGCTGCTCGCGCTGCTGCTCGCCTGGTTCATGCTGGTCCGGCCTGCCGTGCGCAGCACCGCCAAGGAAGCCGCCGACGAGGTGGCCCAGAAGCGGCCGGTGCCCGGGGCGGACGTGAACGGGCAGAATCCCGCGACAGGCGGCGCCCGGCAGCCGGGCGGCGGGGGCAAGAGCCCCCAGCCCGGGGCGGGAGCGGGCGGCACGGGCACCGGAACGGGGAGCGGTACGGGTACGGGTACGGGTACCGGCGGGGGCGGCGGGCAGCAGGGTTCCGCCACCATCGACCTGCAGACCGGCGGCGGCGAGACCAAGACCGGCACCTACACCGTGCCCAAGGGCAAGACCTTCGGGATCACGGACATCGTCGTCGCCAACTTCCAGGGCGACGAGGGCGTGGTGACCATCAACTTCGGCGAACGCAAGGTCACGACGATCGCGCTGGAGACGTTCCGCAACCAGGACTATCACTGGGTCACCCCCATCAGGATCACCGAGAACGAGACGGTGACGGTCCAGGTGACGTGCGCGAAGCCGGGCACCCCGGCTACCGGCCGTCAGGCGCAGGAATGCCATGAAGTCCTCAACGTGAGCGGTGTGCTGAGCGACCTCAGGTGAATCAAGCAGTACGGATATCGTCTGTCAGGTTTCACCCGGAGCAAAAGGGAGCATTCGCTTCCCCGTCCGAAAACAGCTTCCCGGGCCGGCGGTGAGACCTCCCCGTTACCCGCCGTACGCTTCCCTGACGCCACGGTCCGAACAGCCCTCGCCGCCCTCCGGACCGCCCTCGGGAGAGGGTCGAAGATGACTTGATCTTGGCCCTCTCCCGCCCGCGACCGGTCAGCTCGCGGGGACCGCGAGCTGCTGCCCGGACGCCGTGACCACGCGGGCGTTGCTGAGGTCGACCGTGTTCGGCAGCATCACCTGCGGTCGCAGGAGGTCCTTGAGCAGGTAACGCATCAGCTCGTCCCCGGACATCGCCTTGAGCCGGGCCGCGAGCTGCGGGTTCACCTCCCCGATGCGCTGGATCTCCACGATCCCCCGCTCCGCCAGCCCCGGCACGATGTCCCGGCCCATCAGGGTGTTGGACCGCAGCCGCTCGGGACGGACCTGCTCCTGCTGACCGGACCCGTAGGTCATGGTGCTGTGCGGGTCCGCCAGCGCCTGGGTCATGGCGAACATGACCTGGCTCCGGCGCTCCGCGTCCTGCTCCGCCCCCATCGCCTCCATCATCTTCTCCATGTCCGGCAGTTCAGCCTTCCCCGCCCCGACGTCGAAGTTCCGCACCGGCAGGGAGAACTCGTCCGAGAAGGTGTCCAGTCGGGTGCCCAGCCGGCTCTGCGTCTGCGCCGGGTCCCCGGGCTTCGCCCGCACGGTGGGGTACTCGCGCTGCGCGAAGTCGCTCAGCATCAGCCAGCCCTGGCTCATCAGGGGGGACCGGGTGAGGGGGATCTCGATCCGGGCCGGCTCGTCATCGGCGTCGCCGGTGAACCTCGTCTCCCGGAACGGGCTGCCCGGTACCTCCAGGAAGAAGAAGACGAAGCCCTCGTTGGCCAGGACGTGCCTGTCGTAGGCCTCCGAGGTGTTCGGCGCGTCGGGATCCGCCTTGAGCAGTTCGGTCTTGGACTTCATCTGCCCCTGGCCGAGCATCGTCGCGGCCCGTGACGTGCCCGTGTAGTGGCACAGCACGCTCTGCTGGAGCGCGGTCGTCAGCTTGTTCCTGACGTCGCCCACCCAGTTCCGCTCGCCCCCTCCTCCGGCGATCTCCTTGGCCATTCCGGCCCGGTTGAGCTCCGACAGCTCGCGGAAGTAGCTGGCCCCGTGCATCTGGAACGCGGCCGCGCTGTCGGCCCACTGCTGCTGCTGCCACAGCATGCCGTTCTCGGTCATCGCGGTGAACGGAGCCCGAGCCGCGTCGGGCAACGCGTCGTCGCGGCTGAGCTGGTCGTTAACCAGCTGCAGTTCGTCCTTGACCGAACGGAGCGCGGCATCCAGCCAGGGCTTGACGGCTTCGGGGGCGTCGTCCCGCTCCGGGGCGAAGGCCATCTGCAGATTCGTCAGCGCCATCATGCAGTGCATGGGGTCCCGGTTGGGATCGTTGTCGTACGCCGTGATGGCCGCCCGCGCCCGCGCCACCAGGTCGTTCTGGGGCTCCGGCTGCTTGCGGGTCATCGACTTGAACCGGCCCAGCAGCCCTCCGCCGCTCGCCGGATCGGCCGGAAGCGAGGGGCCGAGCTCATCGAACCCCTTGCGCTGGACGACCGCCGACGCGCCCGGCCCGTGCGTGTGCGCGTGTGCGCCGTGCGTCTCGCAGGCGTCCCGCTGTACGGGGGCGGGGCCGTTCATCACCCGCCTCGCATTGGCCTCGGCCGCCCGCTCGAACCGGTCGCCGGGGTCACTGACCCGCAGCCCGTCGCCGGTGTCCGTCCCGGTGACGGGCCCTTGCCGCTGCTGGATGACGTGGGTCAGCTCGTGCGCGAGGGTGTGCTTGTCCCCGCCCCCGGCCCCGATGACGACGTCGCTGCCGGAAGTGTAGGCCCGCGCCCCGATCTCGGCGGCGGACCGCTGGGCCGTCGGCCCGCTGTGCACCCGTACGTCGGAGAAATCGGCGCCGAGCCGGCTCTCCATCTCTTCCCGCAGGGGCCCGTCGAGCGGGCGCCCGGCCGAGCGGAGCACCTGATGCGCGGTAGCCCGCTGCACCGCCGCGGCATCCCGCCCGGACGCGAGCATGCGCGTCACCGCCGCGTTGCCGACGGTCCGCTGGAGTGCCATCGGCGCCCCGGGCGCGGGCGCTTCAACGGCCCGCTCCTCCGCCGGGGACACCTGCCGGACCCGGCCGGAGCCGTCCTTGGCGGCGTCGCCTGCTGCCTTGTCTCGGGCGGGGATGCGCATGGGCTGCCTCTCGGATATGGCGGTGGGACGCTTCCTGCTTACTCCCGAACCCCCCACAACGCCATGCCCCTTCGTGCACACCAAAGGGAACCCGCCCTGCTCGCGCCGCACCCCGCCCGACGGCCGCCCGGTACCGGGCACTCGGCGCGGATACAACCGGACGGGCAGGATCCGCACACTGTTGCCGATGCGGCCGCCCAGGCGCTCTGCGGGCGGCTATCCGGCAATTTCGATCTTGCCGTGGGATGAGCTCGGTCCGGACCCGGCCGGCCCCATCCGCCCGGCCGGCTCCAGCACGTTGAGCGCCTCCTCGTAGGAGTGCGCCACGCCACCGGCGCCGGGGTGCGAGCGGCCTATGGCCACCTTGCCACCGCCGGTGGCCGCGCACGCCTGCTTCGCGAAGTACGCCAGAACCTCCGGCTGGCCACCGGGCGCGAATCACCGGCCGTCCTTCGTGGTCAGCAATCGGACACTCCGCGCCCGCAGCTGATCGCCGTCTCGTGACAGCGAAACGGTGGAGAACATGCCTTCTGTCACTGGTTGCGGGGGGAGAGAAGCAAGCTGGACAAGAGCGCCTGGGTCGCGGCCGCCAGGAGTCCGTAGGCGAGGAAGACCACCCACCGACTCTTCGTGTGCTCTTCGACGCGGGGCACAGCCGCCGTCGCGGCTGCACGTACGTTCTCATTCCTGCTTTCGGGCAGTGCGTGACGACCGAGCGACTCGCCGCGCCTCCGGGTGCTGCGTCGGATCATGACCGTGGCGACTCCACCTACACCTACGGCGGCAGCTCCGCGTGACCGTCGCTGAGCGGTCGTCAACTGCGGCATTTGTTGTCCTCGTCGGTCGACGGTGGTGCTCCACTGTCGCGATCCGGACCGTCCTTGGGTACGACACACTGCACCCTGGTTTGCCCGACCCTGTGCACTCGGCACTACCGGCGCGGGCCCTGTCACCGGCGCGTGCTCGGAGGTGGGCCGCCGGGCAACCGCCCCGGCCATAGCGTGGGTAGAGCACCGCGGGCAGTGAGCCGGGCTCCGGGCCTTGGCTGGCAGTGGCATGGCCGTTCGCAGGTCCAGGCCTGGCCCCTACCGCCGTTGCGGTCGGCAGCGGCCTGACCTCCGTCGTTCCCCCGTGACAGCCGGCGCATCCCGTCGCACCATCAGACCACCGTGGGCAACGACGGCCCCACGGTGGTGGGGAACGGCTTCGGTCCCCCCGGCACACTCCTGGGTGGCCTCATCGTGGGGTTGGCGGGTCTCGTGAACGGCGGAATGGGTGGGAACTGACGGCTCCTGAGGCCCAGGACGGCTCCTCCCCGCGAGCAGGACGAGAAGCACCTGCTCGTGTGGGACGACGAGGCCGGTGCCCTGTCGTTCGAAAGGTTGAGGCCTCGACGAACTTGCGGTAGGCCGCGCCCAGCTCGACCACCTCCACCGAGGCGTGCACCAACGGGCGGGGTCCGAGACAGCGGGGGTAGCCTCGAAAGAGACAGGCAGCACGGGAGATGGTGACGATGAAGCTGCGGTCGCGGTACCTCGTTGTCGGCGCATTGGCAATTACCATGCTGGCACCGTGGGCGCCGAACGCGTACGCGGCGCCCGACGCGTTTCCGGGCCGGAACGGAAAGATCGTCTTCGTGAGCGACCGCGACGGCAATGACGAAATCTACGCCATGAACGCGGGGAGAACGCGGGAGGATGTCGCATCGCTGAGGCGACTTACCAACAACTCGTTCCCCGACCGGGACCCCGTCTTCTCATCCGATGGAAGCAAGATCGCTTTTGCCAGCCTCCGCGACGACAACTGGGACATCTACACCATGAATGCCGATGGTACGGATGAAACGCGGATCACCGAAGAAGCGTCGGGCGAGTTCCAGCCCACCTTCGCCCCGGGGTTTTCCCGGCCGCGGCAGACCATCGCCTTCACGAGCACCCGTGACGTGTCCGCCAGGCAGCCGTTCAATTACGAGATCTACCGCGTCGACCCCGAAAGTGCCCGGCTCGCCACGCAGCTCACTTTCGATCCGGAACTTGACACGGAACCCGCATGGTCTCCGACTGACTGCAAAATCGCCTTCTCCAGCAAACGGGCGGGCGGAAACCGCGATATCTACATCATGGGATGCAGCGGCCTGGATATGCGTCGGCTAACCACCGACTCAGCGAGTGACGCGTGGCCCGCTTTTTCTCCCGACGGCAAGAAGATTGCCTTTCAGAGCAATCGGAGCGGGAACACCGACATCTACGTGATGAACGTCGACGGCTCCGGGCAGGAAAGAGTCACTACCGACGTCTCGGAGGAGTGGCAGCCGGCCTTCTCACCGGACGGCGCCTGGATCGCCTACAGCTCGTGGAACCGACTCGGAAACGCCGATATCTACACCAAGAAGTTGGACGGAACGGCGGAGCAGCGGATCACAAGCGGGCCCCGCGAGATGGTCCACAACGCGCAGCCCGACTGGCAGCCGCTGCCCTGAGGGTCGCTGTTGCGCGCCACCTGCGCGCTCACCTGACCCCACGATCTGTTCCGCGTCTGGGAACGAAAGCCGACGACATGGGCGCCGAATCGGCCAGTGATCCGCGGCCGAGGACGGGGACGGGCAATGGGGGCGGGGCGGTTTGGCGGGGTGCGCTCAGCTGGTCGGCTACTGGTGGCACGGGTACGGCGGCGAATGCGGCGTCCTGCCGGGCTTGGAGCCCTTTCTTGCGGCCCGGGGTGGTGGAGGGCAGGCGCTGCTTGCCGTACAGGAGGTGGGTGACCTCCTGGGCGTGCTTGCTGGCGGGGGCGTGGAACTGGACTTCGAAGAGCTGCCCGGAACGTGGGGTGCGCCGGCCGGTGTTGAGGCCCATGTAGCCGCTGGTCCGGCCCCAGGCGTCGGACCACTTCGTTCTGTCGTTGCCTCAGGCGGACAGGAGTGCGGAGGCGGTGGTCGCGCCGTCGGTGTAAGCGCCGTCCGGCCACTGGAGGGCGTAACGGACGATGTCGCCCGGTTTGGCCAGGATTGTGTCCACGTGCCGCTACGGGGGCGCGCCATCTGCCCCTCTCACCCCGACGATTCGGGAGCGAGGGGCGGTCACGGTGACCATCCCCGTGGGGGACAGGGGGCGGGTGCGTAGACCACGGTGGTCGTCGGGTAGTCCTCGGCACAGCCCGAGGAGGGCCTGGCGCTCGCTCTCGTCGACCGCCAGGTACCCACGCAGATTCGTGGCGACCCAGGTCGCAACGTACGTGCAGTGATACGAGCCGTGAGAGGGAAGCCACTCGGCCGGGTCCTTGTCAGCCTTGCTGCGGTTGGACTCGGCCGAGACCGCGAACAGCGTGTCCGGGGATCCCTGGTCGTTCGCCTACGCCTCCCGCCGCGCCGCTGACCAAGGGGTCTGCTCAGAGTCGTAGACCTCCGCCAACGGCACGAAATGATCGACATCCAACCGGGCGCTTCCGTCACCACCGCGTCCTCGTACGCGCTGCACCACGCTCGCCGGGGGCCGGCTGCCTGGGGTCTTCCCGCGCCCACAGTTCCCGCTCGTACGCGCGACGTGACCGAGATTGCCGGGTGCCTGCGGCGAGGAAAAGGTCTACTTCGTACGGTTGGCCAGTGCTGTGCGCATGCCACTAGCGGGTGTGGGCGCTTCGGGGCGAAGCGGTGCTCGGTCCGGCACCCGGTGTCCCGAGCACTCACACAGGCTTCGAGCGGGTTCGCCCCGTTGCGTGTTGTGTGTGAGGAGGGCGTAGGTCCCCGTCAGCACGAGCAAGTCTCTGGGCTGGGATTGCAGGCCGGTGACGGTGAGGCATCCACCGGCCGCCGTCAGGTGTCGACGCAGCACGAGCAGCACTTTGAGACCGCTGGAATCCATGAAGGCGACTCCCGACAGGTCCAATTGCAGCAGCCGGCCGGTGACGGCAACCGCGGCCGCAACCTGCGAGGCTTCCTTGAGTTCGGGATGGGTCTTGACGTCCATGTCGCCGACGACAGTGATCACGCTGTGGGCATCGTGGAGGTTGCGCCGCTTCACTGCGGTGGATTCGTTCATGGTCCACCCCTCGATCGGGGTCGAGCCTCGCGCCCCCGGGCGGGGAGGGCATCAAGCACGCGGCGTAGGGCCGCGTGCAGCCAAGCAAGACAACCCGTACCGCGCCCCGGTCATGTCATGACCCCAAGGGCGGCGCGGGGCCTCCTACCAGACCAGGCTGGTTGTCTGTGCAGCGTTGCACATACCAGGCACTTCCTGCCAGCCTGCCCTCACGAGGCAGCAAGAGCACCGGCTGCCTCGGTATCTCCGCTCGCCTCCCGACGTGAAGGGCGCCGCACGTCGGGCAGCCCAGGCGCGGTCTGCCGCATTTCCCCCGAGCGGACGCCCCACTCGACCGGATCTTGGAAGACCGTGAAGGCGTGAAAGGAATTGATCCGCTGGTCGATAGCGATGCCGATGCGAGGCGGTTTCCGCCGGGGACCGGGGCAACCGTCGGAGCGTTGACACGCCTCCCATTGGCCAGGCGCGGTGTCAGCCGGCCCCTCCGGCAAGCGTCGTCGGTCGCCGCGCCGCCGATGCGGCGTCGATCGGCCCCTGGCCTGCCCACGGACGGGAGGGGAGGGGCGTTCCCGGCGATGCCTGGGCCGTCACCCGTGCCGCCCGAACAGGTCTGCGGGGTGAGGGCCGAAGAAGACGGCGGACCATGACAAGTCGGCGATGGCAGATGAGGGATCCGGCCGTGTCGGGTGGCGCCCAACTCGTCGCAACCACGACCTACGCGACCGGGACCGTCGGCACACGTCACGGTCCGCCTATGCCTTGGCCGGCTCCATGGAAAACCTCAGCGCCGTCTAGACGGTGGCCCTGCCGAGGTGCGGTCGACAGGGCAGTCGGGCGGACCCTTGACGCCCAGGCCGCGCTGTCGGTGCTCGTCGTCACCGTTGCGGATATTGAGTGGACGGTTTGAGGTGACGGCCCGGCTTCATGCGTAGTACCGGGCCGCCCGGCGGGCAAGGAGGGTGACTGGTCCGGGTGCAGGATTCGCTAGGGGCGGCGAAGCCGGCACCTCCGCGCCGACGCGCAGTTACTCGTTGAGCTCCAGGCCGGTGCCATCCCTCGGCCGCTGAGCGAGCTCGGCCGAGGGTCCGTTCATGGAACCTTCCCGAGCAGGGGAGGAGTGCCCAGGATTCCACGCTTGCGCAGCCGTTCCAGTTCGTCCGGGCTTGCGGGGCTGTGCAGGGGTGGCGGTGATGTTGGCCTAGGTTGCGCGGACACGCCAGTCAGTGGGGCCTACCGGCGGATGCTGAACCGGGCAATCAGGCGAGGACCTTGCACCAGAAGCCGTTCACTTCCACGGCGTCCTCGTAGCCGTACGCGCCAACAAGGTTCCCCCCGGCCGGCGCCAAGGCCGGGATCGGCTTGCCCCATCCGTCTGTCTTGCGGTACCTGACCTGGAAGCTGAGCATGGGGTAGTCCGCCAGGAACTTCCTGATGATCGGCCGGCAGGAATGGCAAGGGCCCTTATCGGAGTAGAGCGAGATGCTGCCTCCGGTGATCTGGGCCATGATGGCCGGTAAGTACTGGCCATTGTTCTGGCATCCCAGACGTGCGTAGATCGCGTTGGCCAGGAGATTGATGGTCTGCTTCTCAGGGTCTTTTTCGTGCATGTACTGGTCTTTGAGGGGCCCGTTGCCCCCCTCCGGCTTTCCCTCGTAGTGGCTGTAGCCGACCACCGCGCTGCCCGACACGCTCTCGAAGCTGCCTTCGAGGTCAGGGCCTGCGGTGAATGAGATCTTGTACGTCAGCTTTGCGCTGTTGTCGGAGTTGACCGCCGTCGTCATACCTGCTCCATTCGTCGGTGAGATGGCGACGCGGTGCACCGTGGCACACACCGATAAACAGCGGATCAACATGCAGGCCAGCATATGTCACGTGCCGGGTTGTCCGGTCTCGGCGAACCTGGCGGGACTTCGGTGCAGTGGGCGAACCGGACGCCACTCATCGCTCTCATGTTTGAGAGATGGCGGCCAGAGCCGGCCCCGGGCCGAGGCCGGGGCATGCCTACGCCAGAGCGTTCTTCTCCTGAGCCGGGTGATCGCGAACAGCGACCACAGCTAGAAACAATGGGCCAGGGCGGTGAGAGGCGACGTAGCCGTGGGCGCTGCCGGGGCGGGGGCAAGGGCGGTCAGCGGGAGGGCCGACTTCAGTTCGCGCAGGGTGACCAACGGGTGACCACGGCCAGAAGGAGCAACAGGACGGCGACCTCCGCCAGCTTCCAGCCGGAGTCGAACCCAGCCTTCGGCAGAGCGAAGCTGGTGGCCAGGGAGAGGGCCGCGCAGACCGTGGTCGGGCGGGCGAGGCAGCCGAGCCGCTGACGAACTGCGGCACGGGGGCGGGCAACGCGGTGCCGACCCGGCCAAGGCCGAAGAGGCGCACCTCGGCGAGACACTCGTTGCGGGGCTGCGCGACGCGATACTGGGACTCGGCCGCACACCCTCCGACACACCCCCGGACATCCTTGCGGTAGAACGTCGGGGCGCCTCGGCCGACTGCAACGACTGCGCCTGCTCCAGCGTCGCCCTCTGCCTGCCCCGCCTCATCTCCGCCGGTCACCAGTCCACCAGCAACGGCGACAACTTCACCATGCCGGCCCAGGCCTGCCTCCCGGCGACACGGATCCTCATCGAGCTCGACTGGCCGCCAACCCGGCGGGATGGCCGCCGACGGCGCCTGAGAGTTCGCCTCTGCCGCCGGGGCGCCCCTGACGGTTGCGGAGGCGCCCCGCCAGCAGGCCGTCCTCGCCCGCAAGACCGGCAGGCACGACCAACGCAGCCCGCTCGCGGGCCGGCACTTCGAGTGTTTCGCCGAGGATCCGCTGCTCACCGGCCGGACCGGTGCAGCCCTCATCCGGGGCGTCCAGTCGCGGGGTGTGGCGGCGACAGCGAAGCACTACGTCGCCAACGACTCCGAGACCGAGCGGCTGACCCTCGACGTGCAGGTCGCTGAACAGGCCCTGCGGGAGCTGTATCTCGCGCCCTTCGAGGCTGCCGTCCGCGCGGGCGTCTGGGTGGTGATGTCGGCGTACAACAAGGTCAACGGGACGTCGATGAGCGAAAGTCCCCTCCTCGCCGATCCGCTGAAGGGCGAGTGGGGCTTCGACGGGGTGGTCGTCAGCGACTGGGGCGCCGGCCGCTCCACCGTCGCCACCGCCCTCGCCGCCCAGGACCTGTTGATGCCGGGCCCGGGCGGCCCTTGGGGCGAGGCGCTGCTGGACGCCGTGGAGCGTGGTCTGGTCCCGCCTGAGACCGTACGGGAGAAAGCCCGCCGCGTGCTGCGGCTGGCCGCCCGCGTCGGGGCCTTCACCGAACCCGGTGCGACGTCGGTGCCGTGCGAGCCGAGGATTCCACCCAACGACTCCCTCCACGCCGCCGAGGCAGGAGCACTCAGCTCGGCGCCCGGCCGTGCCGGGTCCCCACCCGAGGCCGGCCGCGGCGCGGCGCCCGGAGCTCCGCCTGCCGCCGGGGATCGTGGCGTCCGGCGGCTGCTGCGCGAGGCCGCCGCCGCGAGTTTCGTCCTGCTGGAGAACCGGGGGGCGCTGCCGCTGGACCCCGGAGCGCTGGCCTCGGTCGCCGTCATCGGTACGCACGCCCGGGACCCCCGCGCCCAGGGCGGCGGTAGCTCGGAAGTGTTCCCGCACGGGGTCGTCGCCCCGCTGGCGGGACTGCGGGCAGCCCTGCCCGCACATGTGCGCGTGGGCTACGAGCCGGGCCCGCCGCCGGAGGGCTCAGGGGGCCCGGGCCCGCTCGGCGCACGGTACGCCCGCGACCCGGAGACCAGGGCCCCGGGCGTACGGCTGCGCGTACTCGACGCCGCGGGGGCCGTGCTGTACTCCGCACACCAGCCGTCGGGCCGGGTCCTGGAGCCCGGACTGCCCCCGGGCGCCCGAACCGTCGAACTGGCCGCGGTCCTCCACCCGGACACGACCGGCCCCTGGACCCTCGGTCTCGGGGGCTTCGGCGCACTCAGCCTTGCCGTCGAGGGGACACCGCTGCTGGAAGGCGAGTTCCCGCCCGCCACGGACGACCCGGCCGTCATCCACGTACGGCCGCCGCAGCAGACCGCCCGCATCCACCTCACCGCCGACCGCCCCGTGGAGGTCCACGCCCGCCGCGAACTGGTCCCCGGCACCGGTCGGGCCACCGTCCTGACCGCCTCACCACCCGCCCCCGACGCCACCGCCGCCCTCGCAGCCGCGGTGGAGGCCGCCCGGGACGCAGACGTGGCCCTCGTCTGCGTCGGCACCACCGAAGGCGACGAGTGCGAGGGCAACGACCGCACGACCCTGCGACTTCCCGTACCTCAGGACCGGTTGGTGCGCGAGGTCATCCGCGCCAACCCCCGCACGCTGGTCGTCGTCAACAGCGGTGGCCCCGTAGAGCTTCCGTGGCGCGCCGAGGCCGCCGCCGTCCTGCTGACCTGGTTCCCCGGCCAGGAAGCCGGCCACGCACTCGCCGACGTACTGCTCGGCCGCGCCGAACCGGGCGGCCGGCTCCCCACCACCTGGCCCGGAACCGTTGCCGACGCCCCCATCCGCGCCACCCGGCCCACGGACGGAGTCCTCCCGTACGAGGAGGGACTGCACATCGGCTACCGCGCCTGGCTGCGCGCGGGCACGAGCCCGGCGTACTGGTTCGGCCACGGTCTCGGCTACACGACCTGGCAGTACGAGCGCATCGGTCCGCCCGAACCTGCTCCGGACGGCGGTTGCGTGGTCCCCGTCATGCTCCGCAACACCGGCTCCCGGGCAGGCAGGGAGGTCGTCCAGCTCTACCTGGCGCGCCCCGGCTCGGCGGTCGACCGGCCGGTGCGCTGGCTCGCGGGCTGGGCGGCCGTCGAGGCCGAGCCGCAGGAGCGGGTGACGGCGCGTCCCCGCATCCCCGCCCGCGCCTTGCAGCACTGGTCCCCGGCGGCCCGTGCCTGGGAGCGTGAACCGGGCCGGTTCACCGTCCTCGCGGGACCCGACGCAGCCCGACTGCCCCTGCGGACCCACCTCGACGTCTCATAGCGAGACCCGGCCGCTACAGTGCCGCCATGGACACGGGGCGGCGTACGGGAGAGAGCACGGGCGTGGGGGCGAGCCCGACGCTGGAGGACGTGGCCCGCAGGGCCGGAGTGTCCCGGGCGACCGTGTCCCGTGTGGTCAACGGGGTGCGGAACGTCGACCCGGACATTGCGCAGGCGGTCCAGCAGGCCGTCACCGCGACCGGTTACGTGCCCAACCGGGCTGCCCGCTCCCTGGTCACCCGCCGCTCCGGCACCGTCGCCCTGGTCATCTCCGGCGCGGACTCGAGGTCCGCCGGCGCGCGGGACGAGTTCGCGGCCGGGGTGTTCCAGGACCCCTTCTTCGGGCGCGTGGTCAGCGGAGTCGTGCGGGCGCTGCGACCGAAGGGCATGCACCCGTTGCTCATGTTCGCCGACAACGCCGAGGACCGCGCCGAGGTGGTCGCGCACCTGACGCAGGGCAGCGCCGACGGGGCCCTGCTCGTGACCACCCGTCCCCGCGATCCGCTGCCCGGAGTGCTCGCGGCGGCCCGGCTGCCGGCGGTGCTGTTCGCGAGACCGCCGGCCGGGGTTCTGCTCGACCACGTGGATGTGCGGCACCGCGAAGGCGGGTCACTGGCGGCGCGGCACCTGCAGGCTCTAGGACGCGGCCGACTCGTTGCGATAGGGGGTCCGGCGGCCCTGCCGGCGAGTCGGGAACGGGTGGCGGGGTTCCGGGAGGCGGCGCGCGGCGGGGAGGTCCGGGTGGCCGAGGGGGACTTCACCCTCGACGGGGGCGAGCGGGCGATGCGGAGCCTGCTTGCCGAACAGCCCGCTCTCGACGGGGTGTTCGCCGCCAACGACCTGATGGCGCAGGGAGCCTGCCTGGTACTGCGCGAGCACGGCCGCCGGATTCCGGACGACGTGGCGGTGGTCGGCTTCGACGACTCCGGCGCGGCGGCGGCCTGCCGGCCGAGGCTGACGACCGTGAGGCAGCCGGTGGAGGACATGGCGGCCGAGATGGTCCGACTGCTCCTGCACCGTGTCGCGGGCGCGTCGGACACGGGGCCGGCGTCGGTGTTGTTCGCGCCCCACCTGGTAGTGCGCGACTCGGCGTGAACGCCCCGGGGCTGATACCTGGCCCCCGCCTGGAGCTGGTCCTGCGGCGGCCGCCCGGCGGTGCAAAGGCGTCGGGGCTTCGCGCCAAAGTGCCCCGCGTGCTCGGTGGTGGGGCCGGCAGGCCGGCGTCCGGTCACGCGCGGCGGGGCGTCGTTTCGCCGCGGACGCGCAGGGCCGTGCGCCAGGCCGGGGGCTCGATGTGGGGCTGGGGTGCCGTGCGGCGGCCGCCCGTGGCGAAGAAGGCGGACAGCGGGAGCGTCGCCGCGCCGACCGTCACGGCGTCCGGCCCCAGGGAGCCCATGCCGATGGCGACCCGGCCGGCGGGATGACGCAGCGAGTACCGGGTCGTGTGCTCACGTACCGCCGCAAGGATGTGGGGGCCCAGCACCAGGCCCGCCCAGCCGCCGATCAGGATGCGCTCCGGCTGGAAGAGGTTGATGAGGCCGGACAGACCCGCCCCCAGGTATTCCGCGGTCTCCTCCAGCACCTCCAGCGCGACGGGGTCCTCCGTACGGGCCGCCGCCAGCAGCGCCGAGAGGGCCTCCTCCTCGTCCACGGAGTCCACCGGGCCGCCGCCCCGCTCCGCCCACCGCGCCAGCAGCGACTCCGCCCCCGTATAGGCTTCCAGGCAGCCCAGACCCCCGCACCGGCAGCGCCTGCCGCGCACCGAGACCGTGAGGTGCCCGCACTCCAGCGGCATCCCCTCCGTCGTCCCGCCGTCCGGCGAGCCGTCGGTGATCAGGCTCGCGCCGACGCCCGACCCGAACAGCACGACCAGCGCCTCCCGGGCGCCGCGCCCCGCCCCGAACCACATTTCCGCCTGGCCGAGGGTTCGCGCGCCGTTGTCGATGATGTAGGGGACCTCGTTCGGCACGGCTCCGGTGGCGCGCAGCAGCTCTTCCAGCGGTACGGCGTCCCAGCCGATGGTCTGGCCGTGTACCACGGTCCCGCCCGGTGCGCCCCGTTCGACGATGCCGGGCACTCCGACGCCCACGCCCAGCAGCCGCTCGGCGCCGATGGCCGCCTCGGCGAGTACGGCGGCGATCCCGTCCTTGATGTGGGCGACGATGGGGCCCACGTCGTAACAGCCGCGTGGCAGCAGCGGCATTTCGGCGCGGGCCAGTTCTCTCAAGGTCAGGTCGAACAGCTCGACACGGACGCGGGTCTCGCCGACGTCGACGCCGATCATGTGCGCACTGCCCGGGGCCACGCGCAGCAGCGTGCGGGGGCGGCCGCCGTCGGAGTCGACGACGCCGGCTTCCTCCAGGAATCCGTCGGTGACGAGCTCTCCGACGACATTGCTGACGGATCCGGAGCTCAGCCCCGTGGCGGGCCCCAGCTCCTGGCGGCTCATCGGCCCGCCGAAGTACAGACGTTGGAGGACGGCGCTCCGATTGCCCCGCCGCAGGTCCCGTACCGTTCGCCCGCTACGTCCCGTGGTCATCCGGCCCCTTCCGCAGTGGCATCGCTCGCAACATACCGTTGTGCGAGCCCTTGACGCGACCCTTTCACAGAGCTTAACTCACGTCCTAAATTAAGGCCTGGACGGAGTGCGCCGCGTCGGCCTTCCCGCATCCCGCCGAAAGGGACCGAGCCGCCATGCGCAGAACCCGGGTCGCTGCCGCCGCCGTCACAGTCTCCCTCCTCGCCACCGCCGCCACTGCCTGCGGCGGCGGGTCGACGGACAGCGGGGGCGGTTCCAACACCGCCCCCCAGGAGCTCACATACTGGGCCTCCAACCAGGGGCCCGACATCGCGGCGGACCAGGCCGCGCTCGCTCCCGAGCTGAAGAAGTTCGAACAGCAGACCGGCATCAAGGTCAAGCTGGAAGTCGTCCCCTGGGCCGACCTGCTCAACCGGATCCTCGCCGCCACCGCCTCCGGCCAGGGCCCGGACGTCCTCAACATCGGCAATACCTGGTCCTCCTCCCTCCAGGCCACCGGAGCGCTGCTGCCCTGGGACACCGAGAACTTCCGGGCGATCGGCGGCCGGGACCGCTTCGTCGAAGCCGCCATCGGATCGGCCGGTGCGTCCGGCAAGGACCCGGCAGCCGTCCCGCTCTACTCGATGTCCTACGCGCTCTACTACAACAAGAAGATGTTCCAGGAGGCAGGCATCGAAAAGCCGCCGGCCACCTGGGACGAGATGGTCACCGTCGGCCAGAAGCTGTCCAAGGACGGCAAGTGGGCGCTGGGCGCCGAGGGCTCGAACCTCTCCAACAACATCCACCAGGCCTTCGTGCTCTCCAAACAGCACGGCGCCGCGTTCTTCGACACCGCCGGCAAGCCCACCTTCGACACCCCCGCCAACGTCGAGGCCGTCAAGCAGTACGTCGACCTGATGGCCAAGGACAAGATCATCGCGCCGGGCAACGCCGAGTACGACAAGAACCAGTCCCTCCAGGACTTCGCCAACGGCAAGACCGCAATGGTCCTGTGGCAGAGCGCCGCCAGCAGTTTCAAGGCGCACGGCATGAAGGAGGGCGACTGGGGCGTTGCCCCCGTTCCCGTCCCGGCCGGCGGCGCCCCCGGCACCGGAAAGAACACCAACTCCATGGTCGCCGGCATCAACATGGCCGTCTTCAAGAACACCGACAACATCGACGGCTCCCTGAAGTTCGTGAAGTTCATGACCAGCGACGAAGAACAGAGGCTCCTGAACAAGACCTACGGCTCCATCCCGCCGGTCAAGGCCGCCCAGAACGACCCCGCCTTCGCCACCGAGGACCTCACCGTGCTCCGCACCACCCTCGCCACCAGCGCCGCCCCGCTGCCGCAGGTTCCCGAGGAGTCGCAGTTCGAGACCACCGTCGGCACCGCCGTCAAGGAGCTCTTCGCCGACGCCGCGGCCGGTCGCCCGGTGACCTCCGAGTCGGTCAAGGCGAAGCTCACCAAGGCCCAGCAGCAGATGTCGAACTGAGCCCCGCCCGATGACTTCCGCACCCACCGTGATCCCGCCCGATACCACCCCGCCAGGGACGCTGCGCCGCGCGGTCGGCGGCGGCCGCCCGCCCGGACGGCTGCGCCGCGCAGCCCTGCCCTACCTCCTCCTCCTGCCTGCGCTCCTCCTCGAACTGCTCATCCACCTCGTCCCGATGGTGATGGGCATCCTGATGAGCTTCCGCCGGCTCACCCAGTTCTTCATCCGGGACTGGTCCGGCGCTCCCTGGACGGGCTTCGACAACTACCGACTCGCCGTGGACGTCAACCGGCCCGTCGGCGAGGCCCTGCTCGGATCCTTCCTGACGACCTGCCTGTTCACCCTGCTCTCCGTGGCCCTGTGTTGGCTGCTCGGCACCGCGGCCGCCGTGTTTATGCAGGAGGCATTCCGCGGCCGAGGCTTCCTGCGGGCCCTGTTCCTGGTCCCGTACGCCCTGCCCGTCTACGCGGCCGTGATCACCTGGGCTTTCATGTTCCAGCGCGACAACGGCCTGGTGAACCACGTCCTGCACGACCAGCTCGGCATCGGAGGAACCGCGCACACCTTCTGGCTCCTGGGCGACAACAGTTTCTGGGCCCTGCTGACGGTGTCCGTGTGGAAGGGCTGGCCGTTCGCGTTCCTCATCGTCATGGCCGCCCTGCAGAACATCCCCAAGGACCTCTACGAGGCCGCTGCACTGGATGGAGCGGGCATCTGGCAGCAGATCCGCCGCATCACCCTGCCATCGGTCGGCGCCGTGAACCAGGTCCTGGTCCTGGTGCTGTTTCTGTGGACCTTCAACGACTTCAACACGCCATTCGTGCTGTTCGGCAAGTCCGCACCCCAGGCAGCGGACCTGATATCCGTCCACATCTACCAGTCCAGCTTCGTGACCTGGAACTTCGGCACCGGGTCGGCCATGTCGGTGCTGCTGCTCCTCTTCCTCCTGCTGGTCACCGCCGTCTACCTGCTCGTCACCACCCGCGGCCGGAGGGAAGCCGATGCCCGCTAGAGCCCGCAGCCCGCTCGATCCGCCCACCTCCTTCCGGGTGATCCGGGCCGTCTTCCTGACCCTGCTCGCAGGCTTCGTGCTCCTGCCCGTCTACGTGATGGTCACCAGCTCCCTCAAGCCGCTCCAGGACGTCTCGGGCCAGTTCCGGTGGATCCCCACCGGGCTGACCGTCCGCCCCTATATCGACATCTGGCACACTGTCCCGCTCGCCGAGTACTTCGTGAACTCCCTGATCGTGGCGGGAGCAGCGACCGTCTGCTCCGTGGTCATCGCAGTGTTCGCCGCCTACGCCGTCAGCCGCTACCGCTTCCGCGGCAAGCGCCTGTTCACGGTGACCGTGCTGTCCACCCAGATGTTCCCGGGGATCCTCTTCCTGCTCCCGCTGTTCCTGATCTTCGTCAACATCGGCAACAGCACCGGGGTCGCCCTCTACGGCTCCCGTGGCGGGCTCATCCTCACCTACCTCACCTTCTCCCTGCCCTTCTCCATCTGGATGCTCATCGGCTACTTCGACTCGGTGCCCCGAGACCTCGACGAGGCGGCCACCGTCGACGGCTGCGGCCCGCTCGGCGCACTGTTCCGCGTCGTGATCCCCGCAGCGGTCCCCGGCATCGTCGCCGTCGCCGTCTACGCCTTCATGACCGCCTGGGGCGAAGTGCTCTTCGCCTCCGTCATGACGAACGACGCCACCCGCACCCTCGCCGTCGGACTGCAGGGCTACTCCACGCAGAACGACGTCTACTGGAACCAGATCATGGCCGCCTCACTCGTCGTCAGCATCCCCGTCGTCGCCGGCTTCCTGCTGCTGCAGAAGTACCTGGTGGCCGGACTCACGGCAGGAGCCGTCAAATGACCCTTTCCGAAAGCCTCCCCCTGACCGGGCGCGGGGCCGCCGACGACGCCGTCGGGCACCCGGCCACCGAGGACGCCCTCGATCTGGCCGCCCTCCCCGCCGACTTCGCCTGGGGCACCGCCACCTCCGCCTACCAGATCGAGGGAGCGGTCGATGAGGACGGCCGCGCCCCCTCCATCTGGGACACCTTCAGCCGTGTCCCCGGCGCCATCGACAACGGCCACACCGGCGACACCGCCTGCGACCACTACCACCGCTGGCCCGAGGACATCGCCCTGATGCGGGACCTCGGTACCAACGCCTACCGGCTGTCCGTCGCCTGGCCGCGCATCCTGCCCGACGGAGACGGCCCCGCCAACGCCAAGGGCCTGGACCACTACGACCGGCTGATCGACGCCCTGCTCGCCGCCGGAATCGAACCCAACGTCACCCTCTACCACTGGGACCTCCCACAGGCCCTCCAGGACCTCGGCGGCTGGCCCGAGCGTGCCACCGCCGAGCACTTCGCCGCGTACGCCGGCCTGGTGGCCGGCCGGCTCGGAGACCGCGTCACCCAGTGGGCCACCCTGAACGAACCGCTGTGCTCCGCCTGGATCGGCCACCTGGAAGGCAAGATGGCCCCCGGCTGGACGGACCTGACTGCCGCCGTCCGCGCCTCCTACCACCTGCTGCTCGGCCACGGCCTCGCCACCCAGGCCGTCCGCTCCGCGGCCCCCGGCGCCCGGATCGGCATAGTCAACAACCTCTCCACCATCGAACCCGCCACCGACAGCGAGGCCGACCGCGCCGCCGCTCGGCGCATGGACGGCCACGTCAACCGCTGGTGGCTCGACCCGGTCCACGGGCGCGGCTTCCCCGCCGACATGCGCGAGGTCTACGGCGTGGAACTGCCCGAACGCCCCGGCGACCTCGCGGCCGTCGCGGCCCCTCTGGACTGGATCGGCCTCAACTACTACTTCCCGCAGGTCGTCACCGCCGACCCGGCCGGTCCCGCCCCCTTCGCCCGACAGACTGTCCGTCCCGGCGTCCCGCGCACCGGCATGGACTGGGAGGTCGACGCCAACGGCCTGGAAACACTCATCATGCGGCTCCACGAGGAGTACGGGGCCCGGCGCATCCACATCACCGAGAACGGCTCCGCCTACCCGGACACCCTCGCAGCCGACGGCAGCGTCCACGACCCCGAGCGCACCGCCTACCTGACCTCCCACCTGACCGCCTGTGCCCGCGCGGCCCGCCGCGGCGCTCCGGTGGCCGGCTACTACGCCTGGTCGCTGCTGGACAACTTCGAATGGGCCTACGGCTACGACAAGCGCTTCGGCCTGGTCCACGTCGACTACGCCACCCAGGCCCGCACAGTGAAGTCCAGCGGCCGCACGTACGCCGGCATCATCGCCGCCCACCGCTCCCGCTGAGACCTCCTCCCTCCCTCGCGCCCCCGCGCCCGCCCCCGCCCCCGCCTGCCGGGGGCGGGCGCGGTCGGCGAGGGCGAGTTGCATGGCGTGCGGGTCACGGGGGTCGCGGGTGCGCTCGATCAGGCCGGCCGACTCCCGCGTGAGTGAGACCCAGCGGGGCCACCGCGCGGTCGACCGTGACACGCCACCTTAATTTGGCGCAGGTGACGGTGCACCCGAGCAAACCAACGCCCCCGACACTTTCCGAACACGCCCTCACCCGCGCGCGCCGCCCCTGCGAAGCAGAAGGGGCGGCGCGCGGAATCCGGAAGGGCCTCAGGCGGCCGGGCGGTCAGGCATAGACCCCGAAGTGGAACAAGGAGTAGCCGTAGCCGGTGCCGCGTTGGCCAGCTCCAGCCGGACGTAGCGGCCCGACGCGCTGATGGCGAAGTCGTCGATCCCCCCGTCACCGGACGACGTGGCGTACGCGGTGCGCCAGTTCTGGCCGTCGTCCGACACCTTGATGCTGTACGCCTTTCCGTAGGCGCTCTCCCACACCAGCTGGGCGTGCTTCGGCTGCCTCACCGATCCCAGGTCCACCTGGAGCCACTGCGGATCGGCCCAGGTGCTGGCCCAGCGGGTGTCATTGCGGCCGTCGGTGGCCAGGGCCGGGGTGCACGGGCAGCCGCCGTAGCCGTCGTTCTGGTAGGTGGAGGCGGTCGTGGGCCGGCCCAGTGCCACGTCGGTGCCCGCCACCGGAGGCGGTACCACCTTGACCGAGCGCTGTCCTACGCCCACGTTTCCCCGCCCGTCCTTGACCTTGACGTACAGCTTCCATGTGCCGGTCTTCGCCGGCGCGGTGACCTTCAGGGTGCCGTTGCCGAGGTTCGTGGACGGCACGGAGACGAGACCGCTTCCGCCGTCGACGTACTTGCTGCCCCACAGGACCTCGTAGGCGAGCTGGTCGCCCTCGGGGTCCGTCGCCGGGACCTGGACGGTGATCTCCTTGCCGGCCGGAACGGTGCCCGGGTCAGCCACGGAGGGCACCGACACGGTGGACGGCTGGTTGTCCCCGGCGGTGCTGCCCCCGTACACGCGCTTGAGCGCGTAGTACGACGTGCGGCGCTCACCGGCGGGGGTCAGGTTGAACCAGTGGCCGCCGAAGTCGTACTCGGTGCCGTAGTGGAAGACCGTCGCCCCCAGGGCCACGCCCCGGTGGCCGGTGACGCAGTTCCAGGCGTTGGTGTAGCCGTCCGCCTTCGCCTGGTCGCCCGGCTCCAGCGGGACTCCGTTGGCGTCGTTCGGCACTTCCCATTCACCGGCCGGTCCCGTCTCGGTGATGATGTACGGCTTGGTGTAGCCGCCCTGCTCCCAGGCCTGGCGGACGCCGCAGACCTCCTTGTACGAGTTCACGGCGTACAGGTCCAGGTCGGGAGAGTTGCGCTTGTAGTACGTCCAGGCGCCGACCCACGCGTCGGTGGACGTCACGGGATGGTTGGCGTCGATGCGGTGGACGGCCTTCGCCACGTCGTTCACGAAGGTGGTGTAGGCGTTGCGCTGGTTCTCCAGCTCGGTCCCGCTGTAGCAGTTCTGCAGGCCGAGCACCGACTCGTTGCCGATGTTCCACATCAGTACCGACGGGTGGTCGCGGTAGTTCTCCACCCACTTGGTGAACTCGGCCAGCATGTTGTTCTTGTACGTGGTGTCCGTGACGTAGTCGGTGCAGCCGGCGGAGCCCGGGCCGCCGCCCGGCCGGAGTCAGAACCCGGCGACCACCTTGATGCTGTTCGAGGCCGCCGCGTCCAACAGCTGGCGGCTGCTCGCGTCGGTGCCCCACGTACGGATGGTGTTGGCGCCCAGCGACTTCACGTCGGGCAGCAGCCGCCCGGCGTCCGCCGGGGACGGGCCCCAGGTGACGCCCTTGACGACGAAAGGGGAACCGTTGACCGTCAGCTGCCAGCTGCCCTGCGAGCCGGTCACCTTCACCACGCTGCCGACGGCCTGCGCCGGTCCCGCGGGGATTACTGCCGCGGTGCCCGCGAGGCGTGCGGCCGCGACGAGGGAACGCATACGGGAGTGCATGCCTGGACCTCCTTGGAAGGGGGTGGGGGAGGAGGAACGGGTCACGGGAGCCGGTAGTCCGGACCGAGGACGGATCCCGCCTCGGGGTGGGTCTCGTCGTAACCGCGGGCGTTGCATTGGAAGCCGCCGTTGATGCACTGGTCGACAAGGGCCTTCAGCGTCCGGTCGTCCCATGCGTTGAAGAAGTCGTAGTGGAAGGAGTGGCCACTGCCGCTGGACAGCCTCACCTGCGACATGTCACCGCTGACCGGGAAGGCCATCTTGAACTCGACCATCGGCAGCGCGACGGGGTGGTCGGCCGGGCACACGTTGTCGTTGCTGCCAGGCTTCACGATCGGGTAGGCCATATGGGCCTTGTGGTCGGGCGTGTCCAGATACTTGCCGTCCCAGCAGCTGGGTGACTGCATGCGGATGTTGAGCTGTGTCCCGGCGGGGCAGTTCGCCGGGAACTCCACGTTCTTGAAGCTGTCGCCGCACTCCCAGCCCTCGACCCAGCCACGGTGGGCGCGGAACTCGGCCGCGGTCTGCGTCGGGCTGCCGACCACGAAGCGCAGGCCCTTGGGGAAGGGGCGCACGCTCTTGTAGTCGGTGACGCCGGTCTTGTAGTAGATCACCTGAGGTCCGGTGGGCAGGACGGGCTGATTGCCGTTGTACAGCGTCGGCATCCAGTAGCCGGACAGGTCGCCGGGGGCGTTGCAGCGCGTGCCGCCCGCGCCGAGTGAGGCGGTGGTGGAGTTGGCGTCGGTCGTGGTGTTGCCCATGAAGGTGTGGTTGTGCGAGGCGCCGGGCCGGCCTGCGAAGACGATCGGGTCGTCGGGGGCGGTCTTGCTGACGGCGCAGTTCGCCTGGAACTCGTGGAAGTAGCGGTCGGGTGGGTTCGCCCAGGAGGGGGTGACGCCGGTGACCGGCGGCACGGCCGGGATGTAGCCGTCCCCGTCCGGGTCGTCACCGGTGGCGAGGGGCGCGACGGCGGCATGGTCCATGTGGACGGCCGCGCCGTTGGGGGGAGAGGCCTGGGCGGTCAGGGCGAGACCGCCCAGGCCCGCCGCCGCGGTCATGGCGAAAGCCGCCGAAACCAGTAGGGCGGACAGGCTCCGAGGTCGGAGATTCACTTCTGCTCCTGCGGATGGTGGGGGAAGCCCTCTGGATGGGAGAGCGCTCTCTCAAACGGACCGGAAAACGCGGGGCGGCCGACTGCCGCCCCGCGTGTTGCGCGGGTTCGGGGACAGGTCAGGGGAAGGAGACGACGGCCGACGGGGTGGTCGAGGTCCCCGAGGTCGGGGCTCCCGTGGCGTTGATGACGTGCTCGTACTGGCCGTTGCCGCCGAGCGAGACGACGAGCAGGTCGTGGAACTTGACGCCCGGCTTCACCGGCACCTCGAAACCGTGGTCCTGCCGGATGGTCGGGTCCACGTTGTAGTAGCAGTAGCTGCCCAACCCCCACCCCTCGTGGGTGTTGACCGAGTCGGCCACCTTGTAGGCCGCGAACCCCTTGGTGGAGCCGTTCTGGACGGCAGCCTGGTTGGGCGCGTCGTACGCCTTCTCGTTCTGGAAGAAGATCGTGCGGCCCCGGTCGCCGTTCCACTGCACGTCGTACTTGTTGAAGTGCTCGACGAACAGACCGGTGGCCAGGACGTCGTCGCCGTTCACCCGGAAGCCGTAGTCGGAGCGGTTGGTCTCCCAGCCGACCCCGTCACCGTGGTCGGCGCGCCAGATCCACGTGTGGTCGACGATCGTGTCGTGGTTGTTGATCACCATGCCGACTGTGGCCCTGCCCGCGCCCGCGCCGCCGACCCGGACGAACACGTCCTGCACGGTGGTCGGGTTCGCCGCGTGGTCCGTGGTGGTGCCGGCCGGGCCGACCTCCAGGAGGCTGGGCGAGTTGACGGGGCCCGCGTCGATCAGGAGGCCGGCGAGCCTGATGCCGTCTACGTCGGCGACCTTCAACGCGGTCACTCCGTTGTCCGGGACGATCGTCGCCAGGCCGAGGCCGAGGACGACCGTGTCCGGGCGGTTGACCTGGATGGTCTGGCTGACGTGGTACACGCCGGGGGTGAAGAGCAGGTGCAGGCCCTGGGCCAGTGCCGCGTTGATCGTCGCCGCGCTCGCGCCCGGCTTGACCACGTAGAACTGGCTCAACGGGATCGAGGACCCCTGCGGCGTGCCGTTGCCCCAGGAGGTGCCGCGGGCGCCGGTGCGCTTGGCCGGTACGAAGACCTTGTACTGGGTGCCGTCGAGGTAGAGGAAGGGCTTCTCGCGGGAGACGGGCGTGCTGTCGAGCGTGGTGTAGGGGGCGTTCGGGAAGCTCTGGGCCGGTGCGCCCTGGACCCCCGAGAACACCTGGTTCCACACGGCGTTGGACCATCCGCCGATCGAGCTGTCACGGGTGTACCACTGCTGCTGCGAGTAGTTGCCGACCTGTCCGTCGATCTTGGAGTCGGCGATGTAGCCGCCCGAAGCCCAGCCGTAGCCGTCGGGCGCCAGGTTCAGGCCGCCCTTGACGTGCATCCGGCGGAACGGCGCGGCCTGTGAGACGGCCCAGCGGTCCGTACCGCTGACCGGGTTGAGGGCGAGGTTCTCGGCGGAGCGCCAGAAGTTCTGGGTGGCGTTGCCCCCGAACCAGCCGGCGTCGACGGTCACGTCGCCGTTGATGGTGGTGTCGTCGGGATTGAGGCCGAGGCCGGAGATCGAGGTGTAGAAGCCGATCTGGGCGTTGAGGCCGTTGTACGTGCCGGGCTTGAAAAGGAACTGGTAACGCCCGGAGCCGAATTGGGCCGATTCCTGCTGCGCGAAGACCTGGTCCAGCTTGGCCTGGATGTCCGGCATCGAGGGGTCGAAGACGATCACGTTCGGTCCGAGGTCACCGCCGCCGGGGATCACCGGGCCGGTGCCCGTGGTGCCGTAGACCTGGAACTCCCAGAGCGAGTAGCCGTAGGCGGTGGCTCGTTGGGTGCCGTAGACGCGGACGTAGCGCGCGGTGCCTGTGATGTCGTGGGTCTGGACCCCGCCGGTGCCTGCGGTCGTCGAGTAGGCGGTGGACCAGGTGGCGCCGTCGGTGGACAGCTCGACCCGGTAGGACTTCGCGTACGCCGCCTCCCAGCGCAGGACCACCTGGTTCACCTGGGCGGGGGTGCCGAGGTCGACCTGTATCCACTGAGGGTCGGCGAACTGGCTCGACCAGCGACTGCCGTTGTCGCCGTCGACGGCCGCACCGGCCGGGGTCCCGGCGCCCTCCACGCTGGAGGCGGTGGCGGGCTTGCCCTGGGAGAGCAGAACGGGAGCCGCCTGGGCCGCGGTGCCGGGCAGCAGCACGAGGAGGGCCGTGACCAGGGCGGCGGCGAGCGCAGCGACGGTGAGCCGCGGCGGGCGGTCGGAGAGGAGTGGCATGGGGGCGCTCCTGACGTCATGAATCCGGGGGGATCGAAGCGTGAGTGAACTGCCCTCCAGCTGGACCGTCAAGGGTTTCCGCATTCATGAACTGAAGATCCTCAGCGCGATCCACGCCCACCAGACCTGTGAACTCGAGGTTTCTTCAATCCTTGTGAAAAGTATTGACGAAAAAAATTCTGCGGGTCTCTACTGGTGTCCCTGACCGCTCCGCCCCGCCGTCGCTGGCGGCGCGACGGATCTGGGCAGAGTTCAGGAAGTGAGCCATGAGCAGGCGGAGTTGAGGGCTACGTCTTCGTTACTTGTCCACTGTCAGCACGCGGCAGGCCGCCCAGAGGGCGTCGAGCACGTCGGAGCGAGGGGCTTCGCGGAGCTGAAGCGGCCACGATGAACGGCATGTACCAGACCGGTCAGGCCCTGCGCCAAACGCGCTGTTGGCGTCCCGGCTGCTGATCCCTTCCAGTCCTGGGCGATCGCGGGCCGGTGGCGGACGACCAGATCGTCCTCCAGCTCGTCCAGCCGGGGCAGCATCGTCGGGCTGACCGAAAGCACGGGACACCGATGGCGCCAACAGCAGCCATCGCGGATCTGCAGCCCTACCAGCCAGAACCCGGACCCGGGACGGTCCAGTGCCTCCCCAACGCCGTCGCAATGCTGTCGGAACGCGTGTACAGAGCCACCCGGGCAAGGGCGGCACCCCCCGGGAGTGCGCCGGCCGCACCGGCTCCTTCTTTCTCAGGCACCCCGACGCCCACCCGGACCAGGTTGCCGCTCTCGCCCGCCGCCGGGACCTGCCCGCCCTCCTCGACCGTCACCTGCCGCTGGGTCCGGACCAGGCCGCCCGCCGGCTCGGTGTCCGCCGCGCCGACTTCGACCAGGTCGTCCGCCTCGGTTGGGTCGCCCCGATTCGGATCGGTGGAGATCGACTACAAGCGCCACGGCGGCGTCACCACCGTCCCGCTGCACGACGCCCGGGACGTCGCCCTGCTTCCCGTCGTGCGGCCCTCGGTGGACTGGCGGCGGTGTACGCGGTCACTGCGGGGCGCCGTTCCCCGCTCGCCGCGCTCGATGCGAATCCGGTGTGGGAGCGGGTGTTGTTGGCGGAGGTGGCGCGGATCGCCCGGGTGAGCCGGGCCGCGGTGGTGAATTGGCGCCGCTGGCACCCCGACTTCCCCGAACCGGTGGCCGGCAGCGACGTGCACCCGCAGTTCGACCGGTCGGCGGTGGTCGCCTGGCTGCTCGCCCACGACAAGATCGAAGTACCCATGGCCATGCCGGCGGCCTCGCTGGTGCTGACCGCCGTTGGAGGCGCCACGCGCCGGTTCCGGCTCGATGACCCGTGGCTGACCCTGGCCGACGACGCCGAGGGGGAGGACGAGTTGGCCGGCTGGTCCAATGACGCGGATGCCGACGCGTTGGCTGAGCTGACGGCGGGGGAGTTCGGGGCGGCGGTGCGCCGGCTGACCGCGCCGAGAACGGCCCCGTTGGCGATGCCCGGGGAAGTCCGGGTGGTCGAGCGGTTCCGGTCGGGGTCGGGCGGGCTGCGGGTGACGCTTGCCTGGCCGGCCGGCCTGCGGGGTACGGACGCGCCGACGCCGGGGGGCGAGGTGGTCCGCCACGCGGTGGACTACGCGGGCCCGGGGGAGAGCTGCGTGTGCGCGCGGTACGACTGTGGCGGGGTGGTCCCGGTGTCCTGGTGTCCGGAACACGGCGACACAGCGGGCCCGGTGATGGAGTGGTATCCCGGCGGCGGCATTCGCTGCGCGGTCCTGGCGGCGCGACAGACCACCGCTGTGCGCGGCTGACCGGCCCCCGGGGGGCGGGGGACGGTCTGGGCGGCCGTCCCCCTGTGGTTCAGGCCTGGATCTCCGTGAGGAGCATGCGCAGGGTGAGGCTGTGTTTTTCCGGGGGGAGGGCGTTCATGGCGGCGGTGGCGTGGGTGATGCCGCCCGCGCGGTCGCCGGAGCGGGCGAGCATCAGCCCCCGGTGAAGCTCCAGGTGGATCGCGAAGCGCGGCAGGGAGGCGGGGAGTTCGGACAGCGCCTGGTCCTGCGCTTCGGTCGCGGCGCGTTCGTCGCCGAGACGGGCGAGGAGCAGGGACCGGAACACGTTCAGGCGCCCAAGGGCGACCTGATATGAGTTGATCACGAATGCTAAAACTCTCGACCCGATACACCGTCTGCTCGCAGAGCGGGCTTGTGAACGGCTGGTTGTCGAGTTTGTCCACCGGCTCGACCTCGGGGACCCGAGCTCGGTGGCGGACCTCTTCACTCAAGACGGCACCTGGGAATGGCCCGCCGGCGACCGCCGCATTGCGGGTCACGAGGCCCTGCGCATCTACTTCGGCAACCGGCCCGCAGACCGTCTGTCACGCCGTGTATGCACCAACATTCTGGTTACCGTGACCTCTGCGGACACCGCCGCCGCCACCACCTACTTCACCACGTACCGTGTCGACGGCTACAGCGAGGGCCTCGTGCCGCCGCGGCCCCCGGTCCAGGTGGGGCACTACGAAGACACGTTCCGCAAGGTGGACGACACCCGGCTGCTCACCACCCGGACTCTCTTCCTCTCCTTCGCCGGTCCCACCGAACGCCTCGACGGGCCCGGCCAGTCATGAGAGCGGCCCCCAGTCGACCGGACGTCAAGGGCCCGCCGCCGTGGGGAGCGACACTCCACAGAACTTGAGCCAGAGCCCGAGAACGGACAGCGAATGTTCACGAGACCGGGAGGCAGACGCAGGGCTGATCGCCTTCGCTGCGTAAATTCTCGGCACCGACGGAGCGGGGCATCATCGGGATCCCCGGGGCACTCCTCGGCAACGCCCCTAGGTAGTGCCCGAACAGCGCAAGCTGTCCCACGCCATGGAGTAGGCCGACGTGCTGGCCCGCCCTTCCCGCGGGCCAGCCCTTGCTTACTTCGATTCTTCCGCAGGCCAGATGCCCTCCCGGTCTCGTGAACATTCGCTGTCCGTTCTCAGGTTCTGGCTCAAGTTCTGTGGTGCATCAACGCTCTGTAATTGTTGATCTTCGTATTGTGCTCTGAGTAGGCCTCCTACCTGGGGATGCCGGAAGCAGGCGAAAGCAGAGGCCAACACCGGGTCACCCGAATGGACGCACCTGAGGCCTGGTGGCCCCCGGAGGGCGACTAGCGTCGGCTTTCAGGTATCCCCATATGGCCGAAGGAGGACCCATGACCCGCATATCCCGGCGTCCCGCGGCCCGCGTGGCCGCAGCCTTCGGGATCATCGCCGCGCAGTCCCTGGCCATGGGTGCCCTGGCTGCGGGCCCAGCTCACGCTTCCGTGCAGTACTACGAGATCCGCAGTCCGGACGGCAAATGCCTGGCCGTCCCGGGATCCTCCCAGTACTCCGGCGCGGATGTAGTCCTGTGGGACTGCCTGGGAATCACGGACCAGCGGTGGCGGGTCACAGACGGCCTCGACACCCCTGTCGGGCAGTTGGAGGACCGGCCGGCCAGCCAGCAGACCGATCACATCCTCTTCGTCAAGCTCCGGGCCCAGCACAGCGACAAGTGCCTGGTCCTGACCGGGGACCGCTTCGAACTGGGTGGCGACATCGTGCAGGCGGACTGCTCGGACCAGAATCTGAACACAGAGTGGGGCCTGGAAGGACACGGGGACCGCTTCGAGATCGGCGACGTGCACTGCGTCGGTGTGGCGGGCGGGAGACACCGCAACGGCACCCCCGTCGTCTACCAGGCCCGCACCGAGAAATGCCCGAAGTGGCTTTTCAAACCCTGGCAATGACCTGGATTGCTCTGAACTTTTCCTCCCGGTGAGTGCCTGGCCGCACCTCTCACGGGAGCATCGGCCCACAGCCCATCAGGCAGCCAATGCGTCACCCAGGAGTGCGGATCACGGAAGTTGGGCCAGAACCCGTTCTCATGAACAAAGCCACTGCGGCCTGGTCAGGACCCACGGGCGAGCTTCGCTCCCGCCTGGCTGCGCTCACTGCTCGTCGGTGTACGGACTCCATATGGTGGGGCCGCCACCACGCCACTCGATCAGCAGCGGATCGTCCAGCCGGACGTCGTCGGGGTCCAGGCCGGCAGCCGCGGCTACGCGGCCGGGTCGCTCTGGCCTGGCGTACAGACGGCCCCTCCAGCCCCGCGGCCACCGTCCTCCTCGCCCTGCTGCGGACCACCCTCATCGCGCCGGGAACCGACTGACCGGCCGAGGCGGACGGCGAGCCACAACGGCATTGTCGTCGCGGTCGACGAAAGTCCTGCGGACGGCATACGAGATGCGGTGCGGCGCACGGGACGGCGCAGAACAGCGGCGGTGTTCTCTCGGGCTCGTGCCGGGCACGGGCACGGGCACGGGCACGGCCGCGGCCGCGGACCGGGCCTGGGCTTGTCAGAACATGCTGTTGTCGTTCTTTGAGGTGGGCGGGATGACCTGGAGGACGTCCCAGTGTTCCACGATCTTGCCCAACGCGTCGAAGCGGAAGATGTCGATGCCCGCGTACTCCTCGTCGGGCCAGATCTGGTGGCAGTGCAGAACGACGTGGTCCCCTTCGGCAAAGGCGCGCTTGAATTCGACGCGCTTGCCGGGATACTCCGCGGCCATGCGTTCGAAGTAATCGATGAAGGCCTGCTTGCCGTCGGCGACGTGGGGGTTGTGCTGGACATAGGTGTCGCCGGCGTACTGGGCAATGGCTTCGGCGGGGCGGCACTGGTTGAACATGAGGTCGTAGAACGCCTTGGCCGCGGCCTTGTTCTTCTCCGGGTCGCTCATGACGGTCACCGTAGGGCTCACGTTGTCGCAGGAGCAACTGCTACCGGTGTCAGCGCGCCTCCCGGTCACCCTTCCGTCTTCACGCTGCCGGGCGCCCGGTGCGCCGGGGTGCCGTGTCCAGAACGGCCCACATCCTTCGTCCGTCCTCCGCGCTGTCCGTACCGACCGAGTCGACCGTGGCCAACGTCGCCACCCCGGCCGAGCACGGCGTCGTCCGGCGCCGCGCACAGATGGCTCAGGACGGCCACCAGGACCCTCTCTGCTCCTGATCACCGAGATGCACGCTGATCAGCTTCCCGCCATCCGCGACGGCGGCCTCGACGAACTGTTCGACGGCCACCGCGAGGTCTGCCACGGCCAAGCCCGGTGGTGGTCCCAGCCGAGTACGGTCTCCACGGCCTGCCGGGCGGCCTTCTTCGCCGCCCACTCGTCGGCGCGGAAGATGAACGCGACCGTGCGCCGGTTGCACACGATTATGCGCGGGCGCCGTACGGCGACTTCCGTCCTCGGCTTCGGTGCCGACTGGGGCCGCGGCTCGGTGCTCCGCGCCCGCCCGGCTCTGCCCAAAGACATAGCCGGGATCGGTCCGCAGGTCGACACCCGGCCGCCCGACGGGATCGATACTGGGCGATGTGTCGCTCATCAGCCGTTTCCGTCGACCCGTCCCTCCCGGAGTGGCAGGTCCGGCCCGTCATGCGGGTACCGGCCGGGGAATCGGCCGGGCCGCCGGCGAGACCGCGGGGGTGACGGCCGCCGCGCTGTGCCTGTTCGCGGTCGCCCTGCGGTGGTGGGATCTGCCGCACCCCGGGTTCCAGCTGTGCGCGATCGCGGTGGCCGGGGCGCTCTTCCCCCTGCGGCGGCGCCGGCCCGGCGTGGTGCTCTTGGTCCTCGCCGTCCTCACCGGCGCGGCGCCCGTCGTCGGCCCGGTCACGGCGGCGTCCTCGTACGCGGCGGCGATTGCCGCGGGGCGCCCGCGCCGGCACGCCCGGCTGCTCGGCGGCGCGAGCCTGCTGATCTTGCTGTCGGCGGTCGCGACCGAACCCCGGGTCGGCCCCGGTTCGGTCGTCCACGCGTCGGAGCTGGCGGTGGTGCTGGCGGTGACGGCGGTGGTGGTACCCGGCCTAGTCGGAACGGTGTACGGGCAGCAGGCCCGACTGCTGCTGGCGCTGCGCGAACGCGGTGACGCGGCCGAGCGCGCCCGCCGGTCCGCGGACAGCGAGGCGCGCACCCGTGAGCGGTCCAGGATCGCCGCCGAGATGCACGACCTGGTGGGGCACCGGCTCAGCCTCATCTCGCTGCACGCCGGCGGCCTGGAACTCGCCCTCGGCGAGGCCGATCCGGGGCTGCGGGAGGAGGCGCTCCTGGTACGGCGCACCACCCGGGACGCGATGCGCGAACTGCGGCAGGCTCTAGGGGTGCTCGGCCCGCTGGGCCGGGACACCGGGCCGGACGCGCTGACCGACGCCACCGGCACCCGGGCCGACGTCGAGGCGCTGGTCGCGGAGTCCCGGGGTGGCGGGATCGCCGTGCGCCTGGAGTGGAGCGGCCCCGATCTCGACGCGCGGCCTGCGCCGGTACGGCGGGCGGTGCACCGGGTGGTGCGCGAGGCGCTGACGAACGTGCACCGGTACGCGCCGGGCTCCCCCGTGCTCGTGCGGGTCGAGCATGAGGACCGGATGGTGCGTCTGACCGTCCGCAACGGCGCGTCGGCCGCCCGTGCCGGGACACCGGCACCGGATGGTGTCGGGACCGGGCGCGGCCTGCCGGGCCTGCGCGAGCGGGTCGAGCTGCTCGGCGGCGTCTTCGAGGCGGGTGCGCTGCCGTCCGGCGGGTTCGGCGTGTCGGCGGCCGTCCCGGCGGAGCCGGACGACGCCGTCGTGCGCGATCCGTTCGCCCCCGGCGCGGAGGCCTCCCCGCCGGAGGCGTTCGACACCGCCGCAGGGACCCTAGCGCACGCTCCTCGGACCGTCAGGGCCTTGGCGTCCGGTCTGGGGGCCGTGGCGCTGTGGGTGCTGATGGCGCTCTCGATCAGCCTGGTGTACGGCCAGCCGAGGGGCGTCGTCCAGCCGCCGAAGCCCCGCCTCGGCATGAGCTACGAGGAGTTGAAGGGGGTCTTCGACAATCCGGCCGTACGTGCCGCGGCCACTGGACACGAACCACCGCGCCCCGTCGCCGCGACGGGGTGCGTGTACCCGCCCGCGGGAACCGGCCCCCGCCCCGGTGCCTTCGCCGTCACCCGCTACTGCTTCGACGCCTCGCAGCGCCTCATCTCCATCGACCGTTTCACCGTCGCGTCCGTACGGGACGCACCGCCCTGGGAGACCAAGTGAACCAGCCCACCGAGCCGATCCGCGTCCTGCTCGCCGACGACGAGGCGATGATCCGGCACGGGGTCCGGCTGATCCTGCGCCATGCCGAGGGCATCGAGGTGGTGGCAGAGGCCGCCGACGGCCACGCGGCGGTCGTGGAGGCGGCCGCGCACCGACCGGACGTGGCTCTGGTAGACATCCGGATGCCGGTGTGCGACGGGCTGGCCGCGATCGCGCCGCTGCTCGCCCTCGACCCCGCGCCCCGCGTGGTGATGCTGACGACCTTCGGTGACGACGACAACGTGCTGCGGGCACTGCGGGAGGGAGCCGCCGGGTTCTTGCTGAAGGACGAAGGACCGCAGGAGCTGATCAGCGCCGTCCGATCGGCCGCAGCCGGGGACGCCGTGCTCTCGCCGGGCGTGACCGGGACGGTCATCTCCCGGATGCTGCGCTCCGAGCCCGTGCAGGACGCCGAGGCCGAGCGGGACGAGCGGATCGGCCGGCTCACCACCCGGGAGCGGGAGGTCTTGGCGATGCTCGGGCAGGGGTTGTCGAACCAGGACGTCGCGCAGCGGCTCGGCATCGGGATCGGCACGGTGAAGACCCATGTGGGGGCCATCTTGGACAAGACCGGTTCGGCGAGCCGGGTCCAGGCCGCGCTGCTGGCGCACCGGGCCGGTCTGGCTTCCTGACGCGGTCGCGCAGGCCGGCAGCCCGCCCGCCGCGCCTCTGCCCCGGGGCGGAGTTCCCCGGCCGGGTCCCAGACCTTCGGCAGAGCTGAGGCGGCGCCGGCCGGTCCTTCGGCAGAGGCCGACTGCCGTCCGCAGGACGATGTCTGCGCAGTTCAGGGCCGTGAGGATGGAGGCGTCCCCGGCTCGCGGCGCTCGTCGCGGGCCGTCGCACGCCATGCCAGGCCACGCCAAGCGGAGTTCCGATGTCCACTGCCTCCCTCCCCTCCCCCAGCAGCTTTTCCCCGGAGCCGGCCGCACGTGCGTCCGGCCTGACCAAAACGTACGGCAAGGGGGAAACCCGGGTCACCGCGCTCGACGCGGTGTCCGTGGAGTTCGCGCGGGGCCGGTTCACCGCCGTGATGGGCCCCTCGGGCTCCGGCAAGTCCACGTTGATGCACTGCATGGCCGGCTTGGACCCGGTCAGCTCGGGATCCGCCCGGATCGGCGGTACCGAACTGTCCGCGCTGAACGACCGACAGCTCACCGAGCTGCGCAGGGAGAAGATCGGCTTCGTCTTCCAGGGTTTCAACCTGCTGCCCACCTTGACCGCACTGGAGAACATCCTGCTGCCGCTGAGGCTGGCGGGCCGCCGCCCGGAGGAGGCCTGGCTGGACACCGTCGTCGCCACCGTGGGGCTGGCGGGCAGGCTCTCGCACCGCCCGTCCGAGCTCTCCGGCGGCCAGCAGCAGCGGGTCGCGGTGGCCCGTGCACTGCTGCCCCGCCCGGAGATCGTCTTCGCTGACGAGCCCACCGGCAACCTCGACTCCCGGTCCGGGGCGGAGGTGCTGGGCTTCCTGCGCGACTCGGCGCGGGAACTGGGCCAGACCGTGGTGATGGTGACGCACGACCCGGTGGCGGCGGCCCATGCGGACCGGGTGGTCTTCCTCGCGGACGGCCGGCTCGTGGACGAGCTGCGTGACCCCACCGCCGACGCCGTGCTCGACCGGATGCTCGCGTTCGAAGCCCAGGGCCGCACCGCCTGACGCGTTCCCCGCTCGTCACCGACCTCCCGCACCCCCGCACTCCCGGAAAGCCCACCATGCTGCGAACATCCCTGCGCAACGTCCTCGCGCACAAGGCGCGACTGATCATGACCGTGCTCGCGGTCTGCCTCGGCGTCGCGTTCATCACCGGCTCCCTGGTCTTCGCCGACTCCACCACCGCCGCCTACCGCGCCTCCATGTCACAGGACTACGCGGGCATCGACGTCAGCGTGACCGCGAAGTCCCGTCCGGGCGCTCAGGAGAACGAGCAGTACGGCGCGCTCGACGAGCTTCTCGTACGCCGGCTGTCCGCCGTTGCCGGTGTGGCCTCCGTCAGCCCAGCGGCGGACGGTTCGGTCACCCTGGCCGCCAAGGACGGCTCACCGATGCGGGCCACGAGCATGATGGGCCGGTTCGGCGCCGCCTACGTTCCCGGGCCCGACGGCAAGGACGACCGCCACCCGCTGACCGCCGGGCGCGCCCCCCGCAACAGCGGTGAGGTCGCCCTGGACCGCGGGACCGCGGCCGCGGCGGGTTACGTCCTCGGCGACACCGTCACCCTCGCCAAGGACGGACCGGTCCTCAGGATGCGCCTGGTGGGCCTGGTGTCCACCGAGGACAGCCGGGTCAACGCCGGCGGCACGCTGGCGGTCTTCGACAAGGACACGGCGCAGAACCTGTTCGCCGCGCCGGGGCACTACGGGCGCATCGACCTGACCGCCACGGCCGGCACCAGCCAGTCCTTGCTGTCCCAGCGGGTCACGGCGGTGCTGCCGCCCGACCGCGCCGAGGCCGTGACCGGCGCCGCGCAGGCCGACCAGCAGTCCGTCTACGTCAACAGCCGGATCCACAGCTACGAACGGCTGCCGGTGCTCTTCGCCGTGGTCTCGCTGTTCATCGGCGCGCTGCTCATCGTCAACACGTTCACCATGCTCGTGGCACAGCGCGGCCGGGAGATCGCGCTGCTGCGCGCGATCGGCGCGACCCGCCGGCAGGTGGTCCGCTCGGTCCTCGCCGAGGCCGCCCTGGTCGGGCTCGCCGCGTCCGTCCTCGGGTTCGTGGCGGGCCTCGGGGTGGCGGTGGTGCTGCCGGGCGTACTGGGCACCTCCGGCGACCTGCTGCCCGACGGGCCTCTCGTGATCGGACCGGTCACGATCCTCGCCTCGCTGGTCGTGGGCGTCGGCGTCACCGTGCTCGCCGCGTGGCTGCCGTCGCGGCGCGCGGCCCGGATCGCTCCCATCGAGGCGATGCGCACGGCCGAGCAGGCGCCGTCCGCCGCGGCGTCCCGCGTCCGCGCCGGCATCGGGCTGGTCCTGGTCGCGCTGGGCGCGGGGCTGTTGTTGTCGCTCGGCGGCGCCACCAGCGCCACCGACGCGAACCTGCGGAACGCGATGTGCGGCGCCGGCCTCCTCGTGCTCGGTCTGATCATGAGCGCCCCGCTGCTCGCCGCCCCGGTGATCCGCTCCCTGGGCCGGTTTACCGGGCGCTTCGGCGTCGCGGGCGACCTCGCCCGCGAGAACACCCTGCGCGACCCGCGCCGTACCGCGGCCACCGCCGCCACCCTGCTGCTCAGCACGGCTCTGGTCTCCGGCCTCGCGGTCATCGACCGGTCCACCAGCTCGGCCCTCAACGCGCAGGCCGCCGCCGGGCTGAGCGCCGACTACGTCATCAGCGCCCGCGACACCACCACGGCCGTCGCCGCCGCCGACGTCCGGCGCGTCGCCGACGTGTCCGGGGTGCGGACCGCCTCCGCCGTGGCGGACTCCACCATCGACGCCGACGGCCGCGTCAGGACCATCTCCGGGATCGATCCGAAGACCGTCGGCGAGGTGATGGAGCTGCGCTTCCTCAGCGGTTCCGCCGCAGCCCTGCGCCCGGGCGCCATAGCCGTCTCCCAGACCTTCGCTCGGGACCTGCACGTCACCACTGGCGGGCGGATCCGAGCGGGCATCGGCCCCGGATCCGGCGACCGCGAGGAGTACTACACCGTCGTCGGCGTCTACCGGGACAACCCCACCGCCCAGGACGCGATCGGATACCGCGGCGACGTGCAGGGGCGCAGCTTCCTGCCCGACTCCGTGCAGCGCATCCTGGTCCGCACCGCCGACGGCGCGGTGTCGAAGGACCTGGAGAAGCGTCTACGCGCCGCGGTGAGCGACAGCCCGCTGCTGAAGGTCCAGAGCCGCGCGGAGCTCGTCGAGGAACAGGCCGGCGTCGCCGGCGACCTGATGGCCATGGTGTTCGGGCTGCTCGCGATCGGAGTACTGGTCTCCGCACTCGGCATGGTCAACACCCTGGCCATGTCGGTCTCGGAACGCACCCGTGAGATCGGCGTCCTGCGGGCCATCGGCATGGACCGCTCCGGTGTCCGCTGGATGATCCTCCTGGAGGCCGTCTGCGTAGCCGCCTTCGGCACCCTGCTCGGGCTGGCCGGTGGTCTGTTCGGGGCGTGGAAGGTCAGCGGACTGGCCAACGGTGCGATCCCGCAGTACTCCTTCACCGTGCCCTGGGGCACCCTCGCCTGCGTGGTGCTGCTCTCCCTGGGCGTCGGCGCCGCCGCAGCCGCCCTCCCCGCCCGCCGGGCCGCGGCCCTCAGCCCCCTACGAGCCGTCACGGAGGCCTAGGTGTATTGATCACGAGCGTTGTTGACATTCGGCTGGTCTTGAACATGACGAAGACCTCCGGTGAGGTGGGAGCTGTCTAGGAACTCACCGCACGGAGGCCTTCGTGTCCCACCGTAATGCCCGGTTGACTGTCTTCGGTAGGCGGCTACTGGTCGAACGTGTCCTCGCCGGGCGTCCGGTCGCCCATGTGGCGGCCGAGATGGGCATATCGCGGGCCACCGCCCACAAATGGGTCCGCCGCTGGCGAACGGAAGGCAACGCCGGGCTTCACGATCGCTCCAGCCGCCCCCGCTCGACCCCCCACAGGACGCCGCCCTCGACCGAGGCCCAAGTCTGTGACCTGCGACGAAGCCGCAAACTCGGCCCCGCACGAATCGGCCCGATCCTCGGCCTGCCCGCCTCGACCGTCCACCGGATCCTGACCCGGCACAGCCTGCACCGCCTGGCCTGGCTGGACCGGCCCACCGGAGAGCCGATCAGGCGATACGAGCGTGCCCGGCCCGGCGAGCTGGTCCATGTCGACATCAAGAAGCTCGGCAACATCCCCCACGGCGGCGGCTGGCGGGCAGTGGGCCGAACTGACGGCGACCACAACCGTCAGGCCACCACCACCCAGCGCAAAAACAGTACGCCAGTGATCGGCTACAGCTACGTCCACTCCGCCGTCGACGACCACTCCCGCCTTGCCTACAGCGAAGTCCTCACCAACGAACGGCAGGAGACCGCCGCCGGCTTCTGGCAACGGGCTCACGCCTTCTTCACCGCCCACGGCATCACCGTCGAACGCGTCCTGACCGACAACGGCGCCTGCTACAAGTCGAAACTCTTCACCCAGACCCTGACCGCGGCCGGCATCACCCACAAGAAGATCAGGCCCTACCGGCCCCAGACCAACGGCAAGGTCGAACGCTTCAACCGCACCCTCCTGGACGAATGGGCCTACCAGCGGCCCTACACCAGTACCAGCGAGCGAACCGCAGCCCTGACAGACTTCCTCCACACCTACAACCACCACCGCTGCCACACCGCACTCGACGGACACCCACCCATCACCCGTGTGAACAACGCTGCGAGTCAATACACCTAGGCCGTCTCTTTCGGATCTTGCCGAGTGGGCTCGCAGACGGAGAGGGCTCCCGCGCTGGCTGCTGATGTGGTTGGCCGCCGGGTTTTCGGGGTGAAGGTGAAGGAGCCGAAGGTGCCCTTCGCCGCGAAGAACAGCCCGCCGTCGCCGGCGGCGGCCAGCGCGTCCAGGCGCCGACCCGGCAGGGAACACCCCTCTACCGTCCGGCCGTCGGGTCCCAACCGCCGGATGCCGCCGTTGGCGTCCCCCACCAGGAGGCCGTCGGCGTACGGCAGCGGGTCGACCACCATCCGCCGATCCGCCTTGACCGACAACTGTGACGTCCCATCGGCGGGATCCACCGCGTGGAACCCCCTGCCTGACCGCAGCATCCAGACCGACCCGTGGACGTACCCGACCGCCCCGAACGGATCGTAGGATCCGAGCCGGGCGGGCTCGTCCCCGCCGATCCCGAAGGTCACCAGTGAAGAGGCCTCACAGACCGCCACCACCCGCTCCGAATCCACCGGGACGAACGCCTTCGTGTCGGGTCCCGCGAGCGGGTTCGGCAGCCGCCACCGCGCCAGGTCGCTCCCGTCGGCCGGATCGAGGAGCACCGCCTCGGACCCGCTGCCGGTCAGCACCCCGCCGGCCCACGCGAGAGTTCGTACGGACGCCACCGGCGACTGTGTCGTCCACCGGAGGCTCCCGTCGGCGAGGTCCAGGCCACTCATCGGGGTGTAGCCGCGCCAACCGCCTATCACCACCGTGTCCGAGTGGACCGCGAGGTTCCCCGTCCACCTCGGTGTCGGGGCGCTCCACAGCGTCGCACCCGTCCGCAGATCGATGCAGGACAGCAGGTTCGGTGCTTGCGGCAACCCCAGCACGCGGTCCCCCACGAGGACGATCCCGCGCGGCCAGGTACCGAGCGGGACGTCCCAGCGCACCGCGCCGTCGGTGCGCTCCAGGCAGACCAGCCGGGTGTGCCGTTCGTGCAGGACGACACAGTCCGGCCCCACGACGAAAGCGGAAGTGCCGCCCCGCTGGTGCAGTTCGCGCTCCCAGAGCACTGTGGCGATCATTGGGCCATCCCAGCACAGGCGGCCCCCGACGACGGTGTCCCAGGACCGGGATCCGGTCGCGGCCGCGTTCGTCGAGCACCCCGGGCCGCAGCGCGGCGCCGAGCTGCTCGTCGGTCATCTCGGGCAGGGTGCGCTCGTCGCCGGCGCGGACCCGCGCGGCCTCGAACGGGTCCGACCCCGGGCCGCTCGGCGTACCGGGGCGGCCCGCGGTGCCGCTCGCGTAGGGCCGAAGCGCAACACCCTGCGAGCGGATGGTTATGACCTGACCATCAACGGCATGCACCCCGCCCCATCTGGCCCCGGTAGCGGGCACCCGAGGTGCCGTGCTGACGCCTTGCGTCGAGTTCGTCGATGGCGCCGACGCGTAGTCGGAAAAGCCTGTCCTGTGTTTTCTGCGTGCTCGCCGGCCGGGACGTCCTGGTGCGCGCCGTACGGCTGCGCTGGGCTCTGGGAGCTCAGCGCAGCCGAAATCGTCGCCGAGGCGTCCCGCGGCGAGGCAGAGGAAGGTCCTCTGGTCTGGGCCGCGGGGACGCGCTGCGGCGCCACATCGGCGAGGAGGCCGCGGCCGACTACCTCTACCGGCTGGCTGACCCTGGCGGCCTGACCGCCGAAGCGACACGCGAGAGGAGGCGCCCCCACCAGCAATCGTGATGTGTTGCAGGTGTAGGTCGCTACGATCTCCAGGACCGGAGGCCCTTTCTCCCGCGCCCTCGCTCTCGCCGGGAGTCCACGAGTCCCGAGCCCCGTTCGCTCCGGCAGAGCCGTCATCCGGGACCCGACTCGCCCGCGCCATGACCAGAGGGGAGGACCCCATGACCCCCACCCGGCGCCGACGCGGGATCCTGCTGCCGCTGGCCGCGCTGCTGTTCCCGCCGGAGCCGGGCGGGGCGCGGTCCCCGCACGAGGTGTTGGCGCCGCTGCTGATCGTCCTCACCTTCGTGAGCGGTGTCGTCGACGCGGTGAGCTACCTCGGGCTCAGGCACGTATTCGTGGCCAACATGACGGGCAACGTCGTCTTCCTCGGCTTCGCGCTGGCCGGGGACCGGTCCCTGTCGGCCCCCGATTCCCTATTGGCCCTGGGCGCCTTCCTGGCCGGCGCCGCCGCGGCCGGGCGACTGCGGCGCGCCACCGGGGCCGCCCGGATGTTCGCGCCGCTCGTCGGAGTGCAGACCCTGCTTGTGGGCGGCGCGCTCGCGCTGAGCGCGGCCGGCGGCGGACCTCCGGGCATGATCGCCTTGCTCGCGCTCGGAATGGGGCTCCAGAACGCCGTCGTGCACCGGCTGTCCATCCCCGATCTGACCACCACCGTCGTCACCAGGGCCCTGACCGGTCTGGCAGCCGACCGGTGGGGGCCGGCGCCGCTGCGCCGGCTCGTGACGGTCGTGGCCCTGCTGCTCGGAGCCCTCGCCGGCGCGCTGCTGACGCTCCGCCACGGCGCCGCGTGGGCCCTGGCCCTGGCCGTCGCGCTGCTGGCCTGCGTGGTCCTGGCCAGGGCCCGGGAGAGCGGCGAGAGCGCCGCCGACGGCCCGGGGTGAGGACTTAAGGCCGTGCCACCTGGTGAAGTCTCGATCGCCCCTCTTGCAGACAATGGCCTGATTGCGGGGCCCTGGGCCGAACGGCAGGTCCGTCACCTGTTTCCGGACCTGACCTCGCGCGTCGAGCCGGACCGGCAGTTCCTGTCGCCCAGCAGCTGAAACCTCCCACCGGCGGGGCGGCGGCCCACGGAGCGGCCGCTGGCCCCGGCCTGCCGTTGCCGGCCCCGAAGCGGCACTGCGCACCGCGGCCAGCCCTACTTCGAGAGTGCTCCGATGCCGCCGCCTCAAGTCCGTGGGCACCGCTACTATCCGGAATGCCTCACGGGACGACGAACGGAGTCGGGGAATGAACGACGTCAACGAAGCAGCGCTCAAACGGAAGTTAGGCATCCCGAACTGGCGGAACCTGTCCAAGGACAAGGTGCTCAGGTTCGCGGCAGCGATGCCTGAGATGGCCGCTGAGGTGCGGCTCAAGCTCATCGAGCAGTTCCCAGCCTTCAAGGACCTGGGCAAGGCCGACATTGATGCGGTCACAGAGGCCCACAAGGCCACCCTCGCAGCCAATGAGAACAGTCAGAAGCACTTCTACCAGGCTTCACAGGACCAGCGGGACGCCCTGCGGGCCGACCTTGGTCGGGACGACCTCAGCTGGGAGCAGCGGGAAGCCCTCCACGACCGCCTCGATCAAAACGTGCGGCAGGTGAACGAGAAGGACAGCGAGAGCAAGCAGTTCCTGGGGGCGGGGATGAAGGTGGTCGCAGCCGCCGGTGTAGCCGCCCTCGGGCTGGGCGTTGTATTTGTCGGCGGCAAAATCGGTGGAGTGAGCGAGGGCGATCCCGAGGAATCCAAGTAGGACTGTCATGCAGTGGGGTGGCCTGCGAGACGGACTGAAATCGCTTCCACCCCGTCGCCTGGGCGTTCAAGATGTTCCTCATGACCCATCGTGCCGTATTCTTCCGGTCGTGCCCGAGTCCTTGGACAGAGGACTATGCGATCCTCGGCGGGCGGCCTGTTGTCTCGCCCTCTGGGGCTGCTGTGCCGGAGCTGGAAACCGATGCGGAGCTTGCGTTCGCGTTCCGTACGGCTGCCGACCTTCTGGCTGAACGCTGGTCCGCCAAAGGTATGGACGATTCGTTGGTGTTGGTCGTGTTGTACAACTATCGGCACGCTCTCGAACTGGGGCTCAAAGTAGTGTTGCGCGCCTTGGTCGACAGCATCAGGTCGAGGTTGCGCCGGGCGATGAGGCGCCCGAGATCGTGGAGAAAGTCGGCAAGAATCTCGCTAAGACTCATCAGCTGAGCGTCTTGGGCGGCTATCTCGTCGACCTCGCGCCGATGTTCCGGATGCGGCTGCAGGGCGACGTCACATCGCTCTGCGACGAGGTCCATTCCTTGGACCCGAGCGGCCAGGCTCTGCGCTACAGCATGGTCAAAGATCAGGGTGGAGCGATGGTACCGGGCCGCCCTGACCTCTCTACGTCGACGTCCCCGAGTTCGCCCGCCGAGCGGGTGAGGCGTGCACCGCGCTGGACCTGCTCTCGATCAGATCACCAACGTGCAGGACTAGCAGGCAACTGGGCCCGGATCACCTGAGGCAGCGGAGCTAGTCACCTGCGTGGGCGGCGCAGGTTCTCCTGTGAGGACAGCAGCCCGAGGACCGCGTGCTCCTGGTGGTACTTGCGCCACCGCTCAGCGAGCGCGCGGTCGGTGAACTGCCCCCGACCTGGGTCGCTCGACGTGGTCAGCTCGATCGCGCCCCATCCGCCGACTTCCTCAGTGAACGCCGCCGCGAGTTCCGCGAACGACGGGCCTCGGAAGTAGCTGACGTGGGTGTCGGTGATGTCCAGCTCCCTCCCAGATTCGTCCGAGACCAGGGTGTCCGCCGCCACCCGGGAAGTGAAGTAGGCGCTCACCTCGTCCTTGACTTCGAAACGCATCGCGGCAGAGACCTGCTGGCGATAGGTCGGCGGTTTCAGGCAGGCCAAGTAGGAGAAGTCGATCCGGGTGCTGTCGGTGCGGATCACTTCGAATCCCGGGTACGGCCCCTGCAGCGGTGGCGCGATCGCGAAGGCCTCCACGCCCACGCCGATCTTGATGTCGGCCTCTGCGTGCAGGTCGAGCAGGTCCAGTAGGAGCAGGTGATCCGCCTCCTGGTCCACAATGCTGCCCACGCTGTATCCGTACAGCACGTCGCGGACAGCTTCCTGCGCGGCCCTTTTCGACGGGTACTCCCGCGATCCGATCCAAAACTTGGGCAACGTGTCCCCTCCTAATCCTGTGTGCGGCAGTGTTGCCCACCCAGGCTCTGGTCTATTCGGCTGTCGCTGAGGGGGAGTCCAGCTGGGGTGTGGGGTAAGCGATTGAGCTGGGGTGTTGCAGGTTGGTTGAGAGGGGCTTGTGCACGCTCGGAGGGGGCTCGCCTGGTGTTGTTGCAGGTTGCCTGAGGATCCGGGCGGTGTTGGAGATAGCGCTTCGGTCTAAAGACACCGAAGCGCTTTTCCGGTTCGCGGACCGTGTTTGTGCCGGTCAGGAGGGTGATCGGCGGGTGTGTGGACTGGTGTCGCTTTCGAGCCGCTAACGCCAGGGGGCGTGTGCGCGTTGTTCTTCTTGTTTTGTGGTCTGGGCATCGGAGCGTGCCATTTGGATGAGGTGTTCCAGACGGCGTGCGGCACTTGTGGCCCACCAACAGCGGGCGTCTGGTGAGAAGGCCGCCTTGGGAACGTTGCTGATGGCTTCTTGGTACACGGCAGGGGAGTCCTGCCAGGTGGCGGCGCCGATCACTGCCAGGGACCGGTGCGAGAGGCTGTCGAGGAGAGTGAAGAGTCGGGGGACGGCTGTCAGGTGGTGCTGGGTTGTGCCGACATGGCGGGTGCCTCCGGGGTACTGAGCCCAGAGCAGGAACTGTGCCGGCCACGGGAGGTCGATCACCTCGCGCCCGTCGTAGACCACGACGACATGCTCGCTGGTTGAGGCCGCGATGCCGGTGACCATTCCGCGGCCTACGTCATGCAGGCGGTCGGCCAGCTTGGCTACCCAGGGCTCATCCGGAATGTCTTGCTTGATTTCGTGTTCAAGCGTGTGCCTGGCTCGTGCCCACCGGGCCGCGGTAGGTGAGGCGTGGCCCTGGGACTCGACCGGTGAAAGAGAGACGAGCTCCTCGAGCCACCTCTGGCACCAGCGATCGAAGTCGTACCGGAAGCCCGTCCGTGATGTGCCGATGGCCCCCTGCGTCAGCTCCCAGTGTGTGATGGCTTCGTCGCAGAGCTCCTCCCAGGCAGCCTGCCAAGGGCGTCGGAAGCGTCCTGGTTGACGTCGCTTGAAGTCATTGGTGAGGAGTGCTGCTGTGCCGATCACCAACAGCTCGTCCTGGGCCTGCGTGCCGCAGTAGGTACGGGCATGGTGTGCGGCCAAATCGCCGTGTGCGCTGTCCAGGGCGGTGAGCGGTTTGCGTAGCTGGCGGTCGAGGTCTTTGGGTTCGAGGCCTCCAGGTCCGTCGATCTTGAAGGGCAGTACCGCCGGGCCGCCCCAAGCCGGCTTGGGGCTGGGCAAGCCGGGCTTGCCCAGCCTTCCCTCCATGTCTGTCCCCTGTCTGTACCGCTGCCTCGACACCTCTCTTTCCACGGTCTTGGACGGAGGTCGGTGTCGATGCGGGGCGGGGAGGTGTCCGGGACGACGTCAGAACGTCAGTGGGTGGCGACGTGAGATGCCAGCGGTCGGCGACATGAGGTGTGTCAGTAGGTGCTGACAGGATGCGCTGCATGACTTCCGCCACCGCAGCCGATTACAGCTGGATACGTTCCCCGGCCTCGCCGTTCGCCTACGGGCTGGAGGTCGGGTACACCCTGACGCTGGTGCGTGGCCTCTCGCCTTCGGAGTTGTTCCGGATCGTGGGGGCCGAGCCGCGCGATGAGGAGTGCGAGGGGCTCGGCGATCTCATCTTCGAGCAGCAGGAGTTTCTCGACGGGTTCGAGGAGTGGCCCGATGCCTTCCTTGCGGGAGCGTTCACTGTGCCGGGTGAGGACGGCCAGTGGACGCTCGCTCTGGAGTTCGGAGGGGATCTGGGCACGCGCCCGCGCCTCATGGAGGCATTGTCCGCCGGGACGCGTGCTGTCTCGCATTCGAGCAACGGGGGGAAGCCCATGGACTTCTTCCACTGGTATGAGAACGGCGAGCTGCGGACCACCTTCGAATGGCCGGCGGACCGGTCCGGCAGCACCCCCGATGAACTGAACGCCATGATGGGGGCGGTCGGCCTCAACTCCTCAGGGGACACGGATCCGAGCGTCGACACGAAGGCGGCGGTCATGGCGCTTGCGGAGCGTCTCACCGGTGTTCGGGTGACCGCGCAGCTGCTGGCGGAGTCCGAGTACCAGTTGGGGGTAGTCCCGGAGGAACCCGTCGTGGGAGAGCGTCACTATCGACATCACGGACGCGCACGGCGAGCGGACATATACACAACTGCGGCGAGATCAGCTCTGACACACGAGGTGTCGCCAATCACCGACACTTTCGTGTCGCCCGACAGGAGGGGCACGCGGTGCCGGTGACGACAACACGCAAGTACGGCTCGACGGGCAAGACCCGGACCCAGGTCCTGGAGGCCGCGGCGGTGGTGTTGGAACGGCCTGTGCGGGAGATGGGCGGCACGGCGAAAGCGGCCGAAGGGGAACGTGACGCCGGCGACGTCGGCCGGCTCGTGTGGCAGGGCGACGCCGTACGGGCGCAGGCAGCGCTCGTCGGACCGGTCCGGTACCGGTCACGCAGCCGGGATGTCCTGGTATTCGCTGGGCTGGTTGGTCGGTGGCTTGTTCGTCTTAGTCGTTAATGTTCGGTTTTCGGGTTGTTGATGGCCTTGTGGGGGCGAGGGGTCGTGGGTTTGGCTGCGGAGATAGCGGCGTTCCGTTCGGGATCGGGGGATCCGGGGAGTTTGGTGGGGGAGTTTCGGCGGGCTCTGTTGCTCGTCCCGTTTGCCGTGGGATCAGCCGGTGGCGAGGACGGGTTGATGTCGGCGATGTCGGGGGGTGTGCGCTGGCTGTACGCGTTCACCGACGAGGAGGCACTGGCCCGGTTTGCCGTGGCGCGGGGGGACGCGGGCCGGGAATGGCCGTATCTGGCGGTCCTGGGTGCGCGTTTGGTCGACGCGATCGTTCCCCAGGTGGGTGGTCCTGCCGGTGTGGCGGTGAATGTCGCGGACGGGAACGGGTCGATGCTCTTCCCCCCAGTTGCCGGGATCGTTCCTGACGTGTGCGCCGTGGACATCGGACCCGAGGCCGACCACGAGGCTGCGGCGGGGGTGGCGTGATGGCCGCTGACGGTGATGGTGACCTTGAGGTGTCGCCGCAGGCGGTGGCCGCGATCCAGAAGGGGTTGCGGGCGGCGATCTCCGAGCTTCGCGAGTCGGGGGACGCGGCTGGCGCCGAGATGGGAGCGGGTTTCGAGAATCTGTCGATGACAGCGATGGAGACTGGGCACAGCGGGTTGTCGAAGGACTTCGAGGACTTCTGCGAAGGCTGGGAGTGGGGTGTGCGCTCCCTCATCCTGGACGCATCAGCGCTCGCCGCCAATCTGGGGATCGCCGCGGGGACGGTGTGGGAGGAAGACCACTATCTCCAGGGTGCGTTCAAGGTCGGTGCGAACTCCTTGTACGGCAATCCGCACGCCGCCGAGGACGAGATCGAGGAGAAGTCCTGGGGTGACATCTTCCGCGCCGACGTCTACAAGCCGGACCTGAGCCCGCAGTCGTTCCTCAAGAGCAACGAGGACATCGGCAAGACCTGGTCGGACACCAAAGACACGGTGACCTCGACGGGGAAGATCGGCTCGATCAAAGACCTGCTCGAGCAGGCCGAGAGGTATGGGGAAAACCGCTGATGGGCTGGGGTGACTACATACCGGACTTCGTCGAGGACATCGCGGAAGACAGCGCGGAGAAGGTCGGCGTCGTCGTCCAATGGGGCGGGAACAAGGTCGCCGACCTCGCCGATGACGTCGGCCTGGACGACGCCGGGAACTGGATCCGCGACAAGAGCCGCTCCGCCGCCAACCAACTCGGCGCGAACGTCACCGAACTCGAACTCGGGCAGACCCAGGATCCGAGGAAGCTGGTCTACGGCAGCGTGCCGAAGATCCGCGCACAGGTCTCCCACCTGAACGATTTCCAGACGGCGTTCGAGTCGGTCGGCAACGGGCTGAAGGCCATGACCGAGCCCGCCGGCCTAAAGGGCAAGGCGGCCGAGGCGTTCGCCAAGGCGGTGTCCAAGCAGCCGCCGCGCTGGTTCAAGGCGGCGGAGGCGTTCGGGAAGGCCGCCGACGCTATGGGCCGCTTCGCCGACACCGTCGAATGGGCACAAGGCCAGGCCAAAGAGGCCTTGGAGGAGTACAACCAGGCCAAGAAGGCGTCCCAGGACGCCTACGACGCGCACAAGAAACTCGTCGACACCTACAACGACGCCATCCGCGCCAAGAAGGACCACCTGCCGCCGCGCCCGTCGGAAACCTACGACGACCCCGGCACCGCCATGGCCACCGCCGCGCAGGACAAACTCGACAACGCCCGCAATCAACGCAACGAGCAAGCCCAGACCGCGGCCACAGCAGTCCGCGCGGCACGCGAGGCCGCCCCGCCCAAGCCCTCGTACGCCAAACAGTTCGAAAACGGCATGCTCTACAACAGCCTTGCCATGACCCACCTGGCGGGCGGAGTGATCAAGGGTGCGGCCGGCTTCCTCGACTTCGCCCGGGGCCTGAACCCCTATGACCCCTATAATCTGACCCATCCCGCCGAGTACGCAACGAGCCTCAACTCGACTGCCGCGGGCCTGGTCACGGCGGTCAACGATCCGTGGGGCGCAGGCAAGCAGTTCCTCGACGAGTTCATGAAAGACCCCAACGAAGGCATCGGCAAGATCCTTGCGGACGCTGCCGGATCAAAGGGACTGGACGCTCTCAAAGAGGCCGGCTCGGCCGCGAAATACCTTGACGAGAGGAAGCCGGGCGGTAGCCGTAGGGATCATGAGCAGAACCCGGACAGCAACGGTAAGCGGTGCAGTGAGACGGTGTGCAAGAGGGACCCGGTCGACATTGCGACCGGCCGCATGCTACTCCCCAAGATTGACATCGCCCTGCCCGGCTCGCTTCCACTCGTCTTCCGGCGCACCTTCGATTCCTCACGCCGCTCCGGGCGCTGGTTCGGCCCGACCTGGTCTTCCACTGTGGACCAGCGGCTGGAGATCGATTCGAAGGGCGTGATCTTCAGCTGTGACGAGGGAAGCCTCCTCGCTTATCCCCACCCGGCTCCTGGGGTCCCGGTCATGCCTACGCACGGTCGGCAGTGGCCGCTGGACCGGGTCCCGGGCGGTTACACCATCACCGATCCTGGCACCGGCAAAGTCTGGCACTTCACCGATCACAGCGACGAGCATGCGCTCCTCGCCCAGATCGACGACCGCAACGGCCGATGGATCATCTTCGAGTACAACGAGGCGGGTAACCCGACGGCGATCATCCACCACGGTGGCTACCACCTGAAACTCACCACGGACGAAGACCGAGTGACGGCCCTGCACCTCACGGGAGGAGGGTGGCAAGGATCCGACCAGGAGATCCTGCGCTATGGCTACACCGACGGCCATCTCACCTCGGTTACCAACTCCTCCGGCCGACCCCTGAGATTCGGCTGCGACGAACACGGCCGCATCACTTCGTGGACCGACACTAACGGTAGCCGCTTCGACTACGTCTACGACGATCAGGACCGCTGCACCTACCAGTCAGGCACTAACGGACACCTCGAATCCGCCTTCACCTGGGACGATGTCGATCCCGCAACCGGGCTCCGCATGACCACCGTCACCAGCGGTCTGGGGCACACCGAGCATCATTTGATCAATGACCGGTCCCAGGTGGTCGCCGAGATCGACTCTCTGGGGGCGGTCACGCGCTTCGAGTACGACCGCCACAACCGACTGTTGTCACGGACCGATCCGCTGGGCCACGTGAGCCGCGCGACCTTCGACGAACAGGGCCGCGTCACCGTGGTAGAGCGCCCGGACGGACGGGAGGCGCGGGCGAAGTACAACGCACTCGGGCTCCCGATACGCATCGTTGGTACCGACGGCAATGTCACGCGTCAGAGTTTCGACAACAACGGCAACCGGACGTCGGTAACAGAGCCGTCCGGAGCAACCACTCACTTCACCTACGACGAGACCGGCACCGTCACCTCCGTCACCGATGCGCTCGGGTACACCTCGACAATCGTTTCGGACAAGGCCGGTCTGCCCCTGTCCATCACCGATCCGCTGGGGGCGACCACGCGCTACGAGCGTGACGCTTTCGGCCGGACCGTGTCGATCAGCGACGCGCTCGGTGCCGTCACGCGCCTCGAGTGGACGGTCGAGGGCAAGCTCGCCCGCCGTGTCGAGGCCGACGGCAGCGTGCAGTCGTGGACCTACGACGGCGAGGGCAACTGCGTCGCCCACATCGACGCCGTTGGCGGGGCAACGACTTTCGAATATGCGGACTTCGATGTCCCGACCGCACGCACCGGGCCGGACGGTTTCCGCTACGAGTTCAGGTACGACACCGATCTCCACCTCATTCAGGTCACCAACCCCCAGGGCCTGACATGGGACTACGTGTACGACCCGGTCGGCCGGGTCACGTCGGAGAGCGACTTCGGCGAACGGACTCTAACGTACGAGAGGGACGCAGCGGGGCGGCTCATCTCCCGGACGGACGCCATCGGCCACACCACCCGATACGAGCGGGACAAGCTGAACCGCGTCATCCGCAAGGACGCCGCTGGCGCGGTGACGACATTCGCGTACGACTCCGGCGACCAGCTCGCGGAAGCGGTCAACGCGGATGCCACAGTCACGCGCCTCCGCGACCGGTATGGCCGCCTCAAGTTCGAGACCGTCGACGGCCGGACCACGGCGTACGCGTACGACGAACTTGGCCGTCGCACCGCCCGTACGACCCCGACCGGGGCGGTCAGCAGCTGGACCTACGATGCGGTCGGATGCCGCACGTCCCTGACCACGTCCGGCCGCACCATTGTCTTCGACTACGACGCGATCGGCCAGGAGATCACCCGCCGGATCGGCGACACCGTCACGCTGTTGTCCTCTTACGATCACGGGGGCCGCCTCACCACCCAACATGTCACTGGTACCGGTCACAGCATTCAGCGCCGCGATTACGCATACCGTGCGGACGGCAATCTGATCGGCCTGAACGACCAGCTCGCGGGCGCCAAAGCGTTCGACCTGAACGAGGCCGGCCGGGTCACTGCCGTCCGAGCGGAGGGTTGGACCGAACGGTACGCCTACGACGAGGCGGGCAACCAGACGACGGCCTCCTGGCCGTCGACCCACCCCGGCCAGGAGGCCGTGGGCCCTCGTGAGTACACCGGTACGACGATCACTCGCGCCGGTAGGACGCACTACGAGCACGACGCATTGGGCCGCGTCACGCTCCGCCGGAGGACTCGTTTCTCCAGCAAGCCGGACACTTGGCGCTATGAGTGGGACGCCGAAGACCGCTTGCGTTCGGTGACCACACCCGACGGTGCTGTATGGCGCTACGGTTACGACGCCCTTGGCCGCCGTACTTCCAAGCAGCGCCTCGCCGCCGACGGCACGACGGTCCTCGAACACGTCACGTTCACCTGGGATGGCGCGACCCTATGCGAACAGACGACGGAATCGCCGGACCTCTCTCATTTGATAGTCCTTACCTGGGACCACAAGGGTCTGCAGCCCCTGACCCAGAGGGAACGCCTTCTGGACCTGGAAACACCTCAAGAGGTTATAGACACCCGCTTCTTCACCATCATCACCGACCTGGTGGGCGCCCCCACAGAACTGATCGACGAGTCCGGCGCACTGGCCTGGCACACCCGCACCACCCTGTGGGGCACCACCACTTGGGCGTCCACCAGCACGGCGTACACCCCACTTCGCTTCCCAGGCCAGTACTTCGACCCGGAATCGGGCCTTCACTACAACTACTTCCGCCACTACGACCCCGAAACCGCCCGCTACCTCAGTCCTGACCCTCTGGGTCTCACCCCAGCGCCCAACCCGGTGGCCTACATCCCTAATCCCCACATGTGGGTCGACCCCATGGGGCTGGCAGGCTGTCCGGCCTTTACGCCTGGAGAAACGCTGGGGGACGTGAGCAAGATTCACGGTTGGGTACCCGAGTCCATCCCAGCGGAGGCCATGGAAGTCCTTCGGGATGTGGAGAAATACAACATGGGCTGGTGGGGCGGGCCAGGCTTCCATGGGCCGAAATGGTGGACCGAATCGTTCGCGAACGATGGCAGGAACGGAGGGCATGTACTCCCCACCCGTGAACCGTCTGGCAAGCCGATCACCTATCAGGAATATGGGACCTACCCATCACCGGACAATCCCGCGCCGGGCAACGAGCGCTGGGTGTTCGGCAGCGATGGGTCAGCGTACTACACTCCAACTCACTATCAGACGTACATTGTGGGCAGGAGTCCAAGATGGGTGGAGTGATGAAAGAAGAGGCATCGGCAATCCATATCGCCCCGTGGATGCATGTCATCACGCCAGGCGGTGGCGTACCTCTCGATGAACTCTTGCCCGCGTCGGGCAGCGTTTACGTGGCGTATCTAAACGGTCAAGATATGACCGACGAGATGGCAACGTTTCAGCACTTCTGGGAAGTGCTGAAATTTCCTGATTATTTTGGATGGAATTGGGATGCGTTCTACGATTGCCTTCGCGATCTCCAATGGCTTTCATCTGACCGGCACGTCCTGATCATCAAGTCCGCCGAAAACATCCTTTCCGAGGATGGCATTGCTCGCGAGGCGTTTTTCGCGGCCCTGTGGCGCGCTGGTCATCGATGGTCCTACATTAAGCGCCCCGAGGGCGTGACGCTCAGTAAACTGTCCATTATCCTGTCCTGCGACACAGAGTCCGCACCTAGTCTCGCGCGTCGGCTTGAAGAACTTCAGGTCCCAGCCAACTTTTAGCCCCTATATTGGCACCAGCTATGCCGCAACAGCAGCTGGGTTTCGACTCAGATTCCCGTCGCTGGCACTCTGCGCTCGCTGCGCGATCCGGACGCGCCCGAACTGGACGAGGACGGCGAGCCGGAGTGAACCAGTGGCCGACCAGAGCACCAAATCAGTCACCGAAGGCGCCGTCAGCAAGGCGCTCTCGCGGCTGACCGGCGACCGCTGGCTGGAGTGTAGCCTGCACGCAATGGAGACTCATTTGAACAGGGTGCATTGGAAGCAGGGTGCGGATGCCAGCCACCCAACTACGACGAGCTGTTCGGGGAGCTGACGAGCAGCCAGGCCAGCCGCGTGCTGCGAGTCGCCTGTCTTCGCCAAGCCCTGGTCCGCCAAGCCTCGGGCACGGTGGAAGAAGCTGCTCGACATCATCGAGCCCAAGCTGACCGCCCGCTCGGACCGGGAACTGTTCAAGACGGTACGCGCCTTCGCCGGGACCTCGGACAAGCTGGGCAGAGACAAGATTGCTCGGCTGGCTACCCCCCGGCGCGTCGTACGGCGCCCGAAGAAGTGAATGGGTGGGCTCCATACGCGGAGCCCACCCCCTCACCCACCCCCCGCTTCGCGAGGGCGGCGAGCTGGTCAGCAGTGAGCTTGTCGCGCCGACTCCAGGCGTTGGAGACCTCCACACCGAGTTTTCACGATGTCCGGCTCCGCGTCGCCCAAGACCGTGACTGGAGCTGCTGCTGGCCGGGGCTTTCGGTGTCCAGGCAGATCCGGCCACTGGGCTGTCGCATCGAACCACTCCGCAAGATGATCCTTCTCCAGTAACACTTCGCGATGTTCCCCAAGAGCTGCGCGAGAATCGGATAGTAGGAACCCCTGCTGCGGTTGGCATTTAGCCAGTGCACGTCCTGAGCCCCCGCCTAACGGCGCTGGCCCCGGCACCCTCGGTCCGCGGCCATTCAGGACGGCGACTCCCACCCTTTCGTGAGTGCCGTGCAGAATGTGCGCTATGGCAGACGCAGGAGCGCTGTACGCGCTGATGGGAGCAGTCGGCGGCGCTGTCGTCGGTGCAGGGGGCGCAGTCTTCGGGCCGCTACTGCTGCATCGAAGGCAAGCAGAGGAACGACGCCAAACACTGCTGCGGTAGGAGGAGCGGGAACAGGCTGCACAGCGTCGTGAGGAGAGCCTCCTGCAGCGTCAACAACAGTTCGAGTTCAGGATGGCCGAACTTGACCGCAGACCGGACCGAGTGGCCACTGAGCGCATACCGGTGCGCTAGTCCGGCACAGTGTGCACGGCACCATCGGTCGTGGCCGGCAGTTCGCGCACGGGTCCATGAACGAGCGGTTCCCGCAGAGCGAGCAGGCCCGGTCGGCCGAGAGCTGGGCTCGGCGGCATGGTCCGCACGTGCTGTGGCTCGGGCGTGGGCGAGTCTCCTCGCAGACAGTGCAGGGGCCGACGTTCGCCTGCGCGGCCAAGACGCCCTCGCAGCCGAGGCAGCCCCTGCCCCCGGGCACGGCTCGCCGTAGCGGTCTGACACGGCTGCACCGCAGACAGGCGGGTTGGCGAACGCTGGCGACACCAGCCTCGGCGAGGGTGTCGATGAGTGCCTGGACCGAGCGTGGCGCAGTGGACGCCCCGCTGACCAGCGAACAGAGTCCCGCCAAGCGGCCAGAACCCCTTTCCGGCCCCGCTTACGGATCTGTTCCACCCGGTCATCCGCCGCATCGAAAAGCGTCTGGAGCTCGTCGTAGGTGAACGCGCGCCTGCCCGGACGGCCTTCGTAGACGGCGACGTGCTGGGCAGTGTTCCAGTCGTGGCACACCTGGACCGGGAACCGGCCGAACTCCTCCAGGCAGCCCGCCGCCCAGCCGTAGCGCCCATCGGTGATGAACGCGCAGAACATCTCCAGAGAGCCCTGCTGCCCTCGCACGGTCGACCAGGCGAGTTCACCGCGGGAGAGCCGAGTCGAGAAGTACGCCTCGACGTCCTCGGGCGTCCAGTCCCACGGATACGTGCCAGTGAACTCGGCGAACCGACGTACCAGGCCCAGTCGATTCACGATCGTCTTGCCGGTGAACCACACTCTGCTCGGCCACCTCGCTCTTGCCCTCGCCCGGCAACTCAACGTGATGATCGACTTCGAGGGAATCCTTGGATATACCCCTGGCGGTCGGAGGCAGGAAGCTGCCGACCTGGACCGAGCGCGGGCGATAGTGGCATCGCTCCCGGGCATCCTCAGGGAAGTCTCCTACGACACTGGCGGGGGCGACCGCTGGATCCGACATGTCGGTGACCAGGAGTTCCTCACCGCCTGGCTGCACCACCCAGACTTCCACCTCATCAAGTAGGCACACCCATGCACCGCACCTCGGCGTGGCGCGGCCTCGAGGCGGTCACTCTCCGGTCGTCCAACTGGGCACGTTCATCCGTAGCTCAGAGCATTCTGATGAGTACGCGGACACCCAGGATGACCCAGCTCAGCAGGACGATGATGGCCGGCACGGTGTAGGTCGTCGCGCCGAGATTCCCCCGCACGGGCCGGCCGCCATGCGCCGGCTGCCCGTCCAGCGCAGCGTATGCCGAGGCTGCCGCGCCGCACCGAACCGGCCACGACGCCCGCCAGGCTGGCTCCTGCTTTCTCAACCCCACCGTCACCCACGACCAGGCCGATGCACTACGCAGCCAGGGCGCCCCGGTCTACCGCACGCCCACGCACAGGTGGCGAGCCAGCGTGGGATGGCTGCTGGAGGCCTGCGGCTACCGGCCCGGCGCCGAGGCCACCCGTGGCGTCCGCTGCTCGACGCGGCGCACCCTCACCCTCACCGCCCAGGCCGAAGCCACCGCGCACGACTTCCGCACCGGCCTTTGAAGCGATGGCCGCGAGCATACTCACGAGCGCAGGCGTCGGCCTCCAACCGGAACCCGTTCTCGTGTGATCAGGGACCCCTCACTCGGGGATGAAGTCCAGGCACCTGGCGGCTGCGAGCCTGTCGAGGGGCGGATTGTTGCGTTCCCTTCCCCAAGGCCCGTAGTTGTGTATCTGGACGTCAGCGTGCCGCACAACGGCAGCCAAGGCATCCAGCACTCCGACGACGCGGTTGATCCCAAGATGCACGCGTCCGCCAACGTAGGACTGCTGGTGTAGGTCGGCGTCTGCCTCGGCCGCGGCATCCCGGAACTCGTCGAGCGCCTTCTGGACGCGCAGCTCACCGTTCTGGTGAGTCAGGAGATGACGCAGGTCCCTGGCCCACACGACGCCGGGCGTCGCGACGGTGCTTCCGAGAACGGAATGACCGGTGGTCATGGTCTTCCACATCGGAGAGGTGAGGCCCTGCGGCGTTTTCAGGCGTGGCCGATGCCGTCCCTGCTTGCCCTCGATCTCAACACTCCAGTGCTCGATGACCTCCCGGAGTCCCTTTTCGAGGTACACCTCGAACGCCGTCACAGCATTCTTCAACGCGGAGGCCTCCACCATCCACTGATGGGAATAGGGCCACAGTCCACCTACGGCGTCGTCGAACATGTCAACGTGCTCGTCGCCGTAGTGGATCTCAGGGTCGAAAACCCGGCTGAAGGACTCCTCGTTCTGCTTCCACCGGCGCTCGTAGCCTTCCTCCGACCACTGGGCGGTTAGCTTGAGGAACGCTCGGTTCTCCTCATCGGCCTTGCGCCAGTCATCGAAGGCTCGGCTGACCGTTCCGTGAGCCTCGTTCCACGTCGTACAGGGAGCCTAGGAGCAGCAGCCCCGCCGGCATACGGAGTTTCTGGTGTCCCGTTCCGTGGCCACGCTGCCGAGTGAGATCACCGGTACGTGCTGTGGCACAGCTGCGTCGGTGATGGCGGTCGCGCAGCACGTCCTGGTGCCGGTCTCCGCGGACCGCGGGGACGTCCTGCGCGAGCTACTGCGGGCGCGTGCCAGTTTGCGGGAGATCGCGGTCCGCCTCGACGCTCTCGATGCCCACGGCACGACCGCGGTGGGGCTGGAGGGGTCCTGGCCGACGCCCGTGCGGCGGTGCTGCGAGTGGATGAGGCGACGGTGGCGGTGATGCAGGAGAGGCGGGCTCGGTCGTGATGATGGACCTCGAAGAACTCCCCGACCTGCGCGTCCGCGTCCTGCTCGAACTCGCCGCCGCATGACTTGCATCCGGCCAACCTGATGCCCGGCTCCCACCAACTCTTCGAGGTGCCCCGCCAACGCCAGGTCATCGACCGCCCCTGCCGCCGCGCCGTGCTATCAGCCTTGTATCGGCGCTACAGCCATCCGCGCCTTGTGGCGTTCACCCCTGCCTGGAATCTGCTGACCGCCTCGAGTCTCTCCATCAGGTTGGACATCATGCGGCTGACGGTGCGGGGGGAGACGGAGAGCGTGCGGGCCGCGGCTTCGTCCGTGTCACCCGCGGCGGCGAGGGCCAGGAGCGCTCGTTCTGTGGGGGTGCAGCCGTTGGAGTCGGGGAGAGGAGGCGCCCCAAAGGGTGTACCTGCGGACCAGCACTGCTCGAACAGCGCACGGAGGGCGGTGACGATGCCCGGGCTGAGGATTTCGAGTGCGCCCGCGCGGGGGTTCTCGGGATCGACGGGGATGATGGAGACACGGCGGTCAATGATGATCATTTGTATGGGCACGGTGGGTATGGTGCGCATCTGACCACCGCGCTCCGTCAGCCATCGGGCGTACGCGAAGGTGTCGGGGTCGTTGCGGAAGCTGTCGCGGCACACGGCTCGGATGACGACTCCGCGGCGCAGCGCCTCTTCATTGAGCGGAGTGGCGGCGCTGCGGGCGTCCGGGCGGTGGGCACCGCCGGGGTTCAGTGACAGGCATTCGAAGTGGGTGGTCCGCTGGAGTTGTTCCAGTCTTGTGCGGATCGCGTCGAGGCCTTCGAGCCGGGTGGCGCTGTCGGACAGCCTCGTGCCGAGGTGGGCGGCGGCGATGGCTGCTATCTCCGCTCGGGCGCTTTCCACCTGGGCCTGGCGTTCGGCGATCTCCGCCTCGGCGGAGGCCAGCAGGGTGGCGAGTCCGACTTCGGGGCTGACCGGGCGGAGGCCGGCCGCCGTCTGGCCCGACGGTTTGAGTAGGGCGAGGCGGGCGAGTTCGTCAAGGGCGCTCCGTGTCGCCTGCTCGTCCAGTCCGGTGTCCGCGACGAGGGCGGCCACCCCGTGGTCAGGTCGCTCGAGCATCGCCCGATAAACAGCTTCTGCGTGGGCAGACAAGCCCAACCACTGCAACATGAGATCCCCCCGATACGAAGCCTTGATCCTAAAGGATGTTGCAGGCAATTTTCGGAGGCAGTTTTCCCCAAAAAGGTGGAGTGTTGTGGGCTGAGACGATGTGGGTGGAGAAAATCACGGGCTGGCGGATCGACCGATTTGCGATGCATACCCACTGTTCGGGGGAGCGGGGCGTATGAGTACGGGTGGCTGCGTGCTGCCGCACCGACGCCATACGCGAACTGCTTGACCCGCCTACGTATCTCCCCGCCGCCTGCCGCTTCGTCGAGCGACTGCTTCCGCTCCTGACGCTCGAGCCTGGCGTGGTCTGCCTGCAGGCCGGCACCCAGGTGGCGTCAAGGCGCCAGGCGCCTTGACGCCACTCGCATGCTAGTGACACCGGCTCACGGCGCGCACAGGCTTGCTCCATCGCTCACGGCATCTCCCTGAATGGGGGAGATGAGATGAATCCGTCGACCAGCACGCCTATTGGGGTTGAGTTCTTCATGTCCTACGTTGCCGCACGCCTGCTCGTGCCCGCCGCACTCCTCGCCGCCGTCGGATCTGGTGTGTCCGTTCTCGGCCTCTCGGAAACGCGGCACACGACTGCGGGCGATGGTTTCGGGTGGAGCAGCACGCACCAAGTGCTGGCCGGCGATGGCTACGGATGGAGCGCGCCGCGAGACGGTATCGCCCACCCGTAGCTTCGCTTTCGATGCAGAGCGAGAAAGGCAAACCCGCCGGAAGTCGCCATGTATATGATCACATTCAAGTTGATCGGCTCCTGTGGATCAGTCACAGCCCCGAACGATGTCAGAGACCTGCTTACGGCCCACTTTGCTCCTGCGGACGGCATTGAGCACGTGACCGCAACGGGGGTTGCGGGGGGCGATCGCATCGATCTGGTTTTCTTCTCCCTCGCCAACTCGGAAGCCGAGGCCATGCTCACTGCTCGCGCAGCGTGTCTGCGCGCCCTTGAGCGCGCACCCGAGCTCATCGCCTGGCGTCTGTCGGACGGTGCTGCTGGCAACGGGCCGGGCATTCGCTGAGCACTCCGGTATTCCGTCAGGAAAGCCCCGGTCGATCGCCTGTCGAAATCAAGTGGACAGGTTCGGATCGAGCACCATGCGTTTTCACGTTCAACCGCCATAGCTGGTGAGGGCATGGCGCGGCGCCCGGGGAGATCTCCGCGTCATATGAAATGGGAGAAAATGTCTGCAACCCTTGGTCGGCGGCTTTGCCCTGCCGTGGCGACAACGCTCGGCTTGGCCATGGTGATGAGTGTCGCTTCGGTGTACACGCCGGTAGCCGCCGTTGCAGATGCGCTGCCGGTGAATGAGGGCGAGAAGGCGCTCAAAGCGGCAGCCGCATCGGGCAAGCCCGTCGAGGTGCTCGGTGAACGGACCGAGTCCACGACTACGTACGCGAATCCGGACGGCAAGTCTTTCCGTCTGGACACCTCGGCCGTCCCGGTCCGGGTCAAGGCGAAGGACGGCGTCGGCTGGGTCGCGCCCGACGCCACACTGGAGGTCCGCTCGGACGGCACGGTGGGCCCGAAGGCCGCCGGGGCCTCGGTCGGTTTCTCTGGCGGCGGCGATTCGAGCCTGGTCACCATCGAGCACGGCGGACGGTCGATGGCCCTGGGCTGGCAGCACGGCACGCTGCCCAAGCCGGTACTCGACGGTGAGAGCGCCGTCTACCAGGAGGTGCTGCCCGGGGTCGACCTGCGGATGACGGCGACCTTGAAGGGGTTCCGCGAGGTCCTTGTGGTCAAGACGCCGGAAGCGGCGAAGAACCCGAAGCTCCAACGCGTCGAGTTCGACCTCGAGGCGAAGGACGTCCGGCTCAACTCTGCCAAGGATGGCGGTCTGTCCGCCACGGACGCCAACGGCAAACCGGTGTTCAAGGCGCCCCCAGCTTTGATGTGGGACTCGAAGGGCGTGTCCACCGCGCCGGTCATGTCACCGAAAGAGAGGATGGCCGCAGCCAAAAGTGAGGACGGCCCGCTGCCCAAGGCGCCCGTCGGCGGGGATCCCGGCAGCCGTCCCGTCGACGGTCCGGCCCTCGGCTCCGGGGCGGCGAACATGCCCGTCCAGGTCGACGCTGACTCGCTGGCCGTCGTACCGGACTCCTCGCTGCTGCAGCAGAGCGACCCTGCGGCCTTCCCCCTGTACATCGACCCCTCCGTCGCCCTCGACGACGGGACCGAGCACACCGCGCTTCGCAACGATGGCGTCTCTTTCTGGAACTGGGACAACGGCAGCGACGGCCTGGGCAAGGGCATGGGCAAGTGCGGATCGTGGAACGGGTACTACTGCGGTCCGGGCTACGTACAGCGCCTGTACTTCGAGTTCTCGCCGAGCAAGCTGGTCGGCAAGGAAGTCCTGAACGCCCGCTTTCGCGTCACCGAGCCGTGGGCGTTCCAGTGCGACCTGCGCAACGTGTGGCTGGTCCGGATGGACGGGGAGATCGGCCCGTCGACGAACTGGGGCAACAAACCCAACTACGCCGACCTCATGGGAGACCGCTGGCTGTCGGCCGGCCGCGGCTCCGCATGCGATCCCAATTCGCCCGCAGCGCCGGTCGAATTCTCGGACAACCTCCCTGACGAGCCGGACGAGAACCTCACCCCCACTGTCCGCGACTTCGCCAACGGCCGGTACAACCGACTGAACCTGGAGCTGCGCGCGGAGGACGAGTCGGACACGGCCGCGTGGAAGCGTTTCCGCAACGACGCGGTCCTGTCCGTCGACTACATCGGCAAGCCCAACACCCCGATCTACGTCGGCCTGGTCACGGGTGCGGGGGAGATCTGCTCGAACGACCCGGCCAAGCCGTCGATCGTCTCCGACCCGACGCCGGCCATGACCGCGATCACCGAGACGGTGTGGGGCGGCGAGTCTGGCGCCCAGCTGCGGATCCTCATGCAGACCGAGAAGAAGGAGACCAACGGCACCTGGACCCCGGTCAAGGCCAACGCGGCCGACGCCGACTACGTCAGTCGGCCCTCCTCGGGATTCGTGGGGGACAACGTCAAGGTCACCAGTGACCCGCCCGCCACGCTGACGGACGGCGCCCAGTACCGCTTCCGGACCTGGACCCGGTCGTACGCGGACGGCAACGAACGAACCAGCGCTCCCAGTGCGGACTGCTACTTCAAGGTCGACTCCAGTGCCCCCAAGGCCCCGACGGTCGCCTTCGGAGCTCCGTACAGCCAGTGCACCAGCACCGCGTGCACGGCAGCTGGCAAGCCCGGCCAGGCGGGTCAGTTCACCTTCGCTCCGGCGAGCGGCGACACCGTCACGGCATTCCAGTACAAGCTGTCCACGGACACCACGTGGACTGAGATCGCCGGCTCGAACCCGACCGTCTCGATCACTCCGCCGCTGTCGGGGACGATGAAGCTGAGCGTGAAGGCCAAGGACGCCGTGGGCCGCTGGGGCGCGACGAAGATCGTCGACTTCGTGGTCAAGGAGGGCCCCAACCCGATCGGCTACTGGACCTTCGACGAGGCCTCCGGCCAGGCCATCGACACCTCGACCACCGACCCGGCGCTCAGGAACAACATGTACCTCGCCGCCGGAGCCCAGCGCCCCGCAACCGGCCGACGGGGCTGGGTGCAGACGCCCACCCCGCACGAGGACCGCGCGCTCCAGCTGACGAACGGCCAGTACGCGAACAGCGACAAGCCGGTGTTCGACACCCGTAGCTCCTTCACCGTGGCCAGCTGGGTCCGCCTGGACCGCACGGACGGCACCTTCTCCATGCTGGCCCAGGGCGGCAAGAACTTCAGCGGTGTCGCCATCACCGCCGCCGCCGGCCAGCCGTGGTCGATGCAGATGGCCACGGACGACACCGCGGGCGGAACCGGCGCAATCAAGAAGCTGAGCGGCCTGAACCCGGCGCAGGCCGGGGTGTGGACCCACGTTGCCGCCACATACAGCGAATCCACCGACCTCGCGAAGCTCTACGTCAACGGGCAGCTCCAGGGCCAGATGACCGTCACCAACCCCATCGCCTCCACCGGAGTCATGGGAATCGGCGCCGCCAAGCAGTCCGCCGCCTGGACAGAGCAGCTCCCGGGCCGGATCGACGAGGTCAAGGTCTGGCAGGACGAGAAGAGTGCCGTCGAGGTCAAGCAGGACTCCTCGCTCTTCGACCCGGCGACCGGCAAGCCCGCCGTCGACTTGGCCGGAGCCTGGGACCTCACCATGGCCGGCCCCGCCTTCGCCGACAAGTCCGGCAACGGCCGCGCCCTGACCGCGACCACCGGTACGCCCGTCACGGGCGGCGCCCTGGTCCTGAACGGCTCCACCCAGGCGGCCACCGTCGCGGGTCCGGTCGTCGACGACACGGGTTCGTTCACGGTGACGGCCGAGGCGAAGCTCGACAACACCGCCCTCCTCGCCAAGCCGAACGGTTACAAGGCCCAGGTCATCGGCCAGCGTACGGCCACCGGTTCCTCCTGGAGTCTGTGGTTCGAGAAGACCGGCATCCGCCAGGAGCCGGACGAGCAGGACCCGACCAAGATGCTGGACTTCGTCGAGGGCAGCTGGCACTTCGGCCGCCTGACGGCCGACGGCACCGGGACCTCGGTGGCCAGCGACAGCCCGGCCGCGCTCAACGCGGGCGTCCAGGTGACCGGTGTCCACAACGCTCAGGACGGCACCATCACCCTCTACGTGGGCGCGGCCGGCCAGGCCCAGCCCAAGGCCTACACGGCCAGCGCCGGCAGCGGCGAGCTCGCCGTGGGCAAGGGCTTCACCAACAGCGCCTGGGGCAACTTCCTGCCCGGCCAGATCAAGGACATGCGCCTGTGGTCCGGCGCAATGAAGGACGCCCAGCAGGTCACGGACACCGTCTTCGGCTCCGGTAGCTGACCCTCCGAACCACCCACTTCACGGACTTGCCGTGGCCGCCCCGAACTTGGGGCGGCCACGGCCCACCTGTACCCAAAACCCCAACCCATATGGAGTGTTCATGTCCAGCCGATCACCAGGCGGAGGAATCCGCCACCGGCTGCCATTGGCAGCCGCGCTAGCCCTGGCCCTCGCGGTCCCGGGGATCACCACCCCGATGGCGGAGGCCGCCGACCTCCCCGGCGCCCCGAAGATCGCCAAGCACAAGGACGCCAAGGTCCGGGCCGTCAACGCCCGGGGCGCCAAGGAGGCCCGGGAGCTCGTCGCCAAGAACCAAGCGGAGAACAAGGTCCAGGCCGACCGGGCCCGCGCCGAGGCCAAGGCCGACTGGCCGAAGGCCGCCACCCTGGAAGGCTCGCCCGCTGGCTCCCGCCCGCTGATCGACGTACGGTCCACGGCGCGGGCCAAGAGCCCGCTGCTGCGCCCGGCGGTGCCCAAGGGCCCGACCGCGCCCGCCGCCGCTCCGGACAGCGACGGTGGAAAGTCCACCGTCAAGGTCCTGGACCAGAAGGCGGCGGAGAAGGCCGGGATCACCGGCGTCCTGTTCACGGCAGCCAACACCGCTGGCGGACCTTCACAGTTGACCGTGAACTACGGGTCCTTCGCCTCCGCGGTCGGCGGTGGCTGGTCCACCCGCCTCGGGTTGGTCAGCCTGCCCGCGTGTGCGCTGACCACCCCCGAGAAGGCGGAGTGCCGCAAGACAACGCCCCTGCCCTCGGCGAACAGCATCAAGAACCAGACTGTGACCGCCGACGTCGCCTCACTCCCCGCCGGAACCTCCTCCGCGGCCAAGTCCAAGGCCCCGGCGCAGGCTCCGGCGGTCTTCGCGGTCATGGCCACGGACACCGCATCGCCCAAGGGCGCCGGCAACTTCGCGGCGACCCCGCTCGCCGCCTCCTCCACCTGGGGATCCGGAACCTCCAGCGGAGGCCTCACCTGGTCGTACACGCTGGCCGTCCCGCCCGCCGCGGCGGGGCCCGTGCCCGCGATGTCGTTCTCGTACAGCAGCGGTGCCATCGACGGCCGGACCGCGAACTCCAACAACCAGGGCTCCCAGGTCGGCGAAGGCTTCGACCTGACCTCCTCCCACATCGAGCGCAAGTACGGCTCCTGTGACGACGACGGCCAGACCGACAAGAACGACCTCTGCTGGAAGTACGAGAACGCCTCCCTCGTCCTGAACGGTAAGGCCAACGAGCTCGTCAAGGACGACACGACCGGCAAGTGGCACCTCAAGGGCGACGACGCCTCCCAGGTCACCTGGGGCACCGGTGCGGACAACGGTGACAACGACGGCGAGTACTGGAAGGTGGTCACCGGTGACGGCACGACCTACACCTTCGGCCTGAACAAGCTCCCGGGCGCCGGCTCCGAGCGCACCAACTCCACCTGGACCGTTCCCGTGTTCGGCGATGACTCCGGTGAGCCCGGCTATACGAAGGGTTCCACCTTCGCCGGCCGCTCCGAGACTCAGGCCTGGCGCTGGAACCTGGACCTGGTCCAGGACGTCCACGGCAACGCCGCCACCTACTGGTACGCGGACGAGACCAACAACTACGCGAAGAACGGCGACAAGACCAAGCTCGCCGCATACGACCGAGGCGGCACCCTCTCCGAGATCCGTTACGGCCAGCGCGCCGACACCCTCTTCTCGGGCAAGCCCTCGCACAAGGTCACCTTCGGCTACGGGGAGCGCTGCTTCGCGACGAACTGCGACAGCCTGACGAAGGACACCTCGGACAACTGGCCCGACGTCCCCTTCGACTCGATCTGCGCCGCCGACATCACCGACTGCAAGGCAACAGGTCCCGCCTTCTTCACGCGCAAGCGGATGACGAACGTGAAGACCTTCGCGTGGTCGACGGCGAAGGAGCCGGACGACTATGCGCTGATCGACACCTACGACCTGACGCAGGAGTACCTGGACGCGGGCGACCTCGGCGACACCAGTGACCAGACCCTGGTGCTGAAGTCGATCAAGCGCACCGGCAGCAACGGTGAGGCGGTCAAGGTCCCGCCGGTGGACTTCACCTACCACATGCGCCCGAACCGGGTGGACGTGGACGGGGACAATATCGTCCCGCTCAACCGTCCGCGCATCAATACGATCACGTCCGAGACGGGCGCGATCACCACCTTCACCCTCTCGGACCCGGAGTGCGTGCGCGGTTCGAAGATGCCGGTCGCGGAGGACGACAACTCGCTGTCCTGCTACCCGGTCTACTGGCCGATCAACGGCGGTGACCCCACGCTCGACTGGTTCCACAAGTACAACGTCACCGCGGTGACCGTCGCCGACCCGTCGGGCCAGAACGACCTCGTCGAGAACTCCTACGAGTACGCGAACCCGGCCTGGCACCACAATGACGACCCGCTGACCCCCGAAAAGGAGCGCACCTGGTCCGACTGGCGCGGCTACGGCAAAGTTACCGCCTACACCGGAGCCGTCGGCAAGACCCGGTCCAAGACGGTCAAGATCTTCATGCAGGGCATGCGCGGCGACACCCGCAAGGGGACGACCGACACCCGCACCACCACGGTCACGGCCCTCCCGGTCACCGGCCTGACCATCCCCGCCATCAACGACGACGACCAGTACTCCGGCTTCCAGCGCCAGGAGATCACCTACGACGTAGCCACCCCGGTCACCGTCTCGGTGACCGACCCCTGGAGCAAGCAGACCGCCAGCCAGCAGAAGTCGTACGCCAACACCAAGGCTCACTACGTCCGTACGGGGACCGCTTACACGCACACCTTCCTGACCGCCTCGAACACGTGGCGCACCACCCGCACCGACACCGGCTACGACGACATCTACGGGATGACCACCCAGGTCTCGGCCTCCGGTGACACGACCACGACCGGCGACGAGACCTGCACCCGTACCTGGTACGCGCGCAACGACGCCAAGGGCATCACCAACCGCACCTCACGCACCCGCACCGTCGGGGCCCTGTGCTCCGTCACCGACGACAAGCTGAGCCTCCCCGCCACCTCGGCGACCCGCGGCGACGTCCTGTCCGACACGGCCACTGTCTACGACGACCCGGCCGCCACCGGCTGGACCGCCAACCAGACCCCGACCCTGGGCCTGGCCACCTGGACCGGGCGCGCCCAGTCCTACCCGGCGGCCAGCGGCGCCGCCGACCGCAACCCGGCCGGCGCCGCCGGCTGGCAGACCGTCACGAAGACCACGTACGACACGGATGCGGCCAAGCTCGGCCGTCCGCTGACCAGCACCGACGCGGCCGGCAGCACGACCACGACCAGCTACGCGCCCGCCGCGGCCGGCCCGCTGCAAGTGACGGTGAAGACCGCGCCGAAGCTCGCGTCCAATGGTCAGCAGCACAAGTCGTACGCCTACACGGACCTGCGCGGCTCGATCGTCCGGTCCATCGACGCGAACATGGGCTCGACCTACAACACCTACGACGGCCTCGGCCGCCTCACGGCAACCTGGCTGCCCAACCGCGGCCAGTCCCAGACCCCGAACGTCAAGTACGACTACCTGCTGGAACGCGGCAAGCAGCCGTGGACCTCGGTCGGCACCCTCGCCGCCGACGGGAGCTACAAGACCGTCTACACGATCGCGGACGCACTGCTCCGCCCGCTGCAGACGCAGACCCCGTCGCCGAACGGCGGCCGGATCCTGACCGACACCCGCTACGACTCCCGCGGCCTGGCCTACGAGTCGTACGCCGACATCTGGGACAAGGACAAGGCGCCCGAGGGCGTCTATGCCCGGGCCGAGTACGGCAGCACCCCGAACCAGACCGCGACCGTCTTCGACGGCCTCGGCCGCGCCGTCACGAGCACCCTGCTCGTGTACGGGGTGCAGAGGCAGTCCACGACCACCACCTACACCGGTGACTCCACCGCCAGCACGGCCGTCCAGGGCGGCAACGCGACCCGCACCATCACCGACGCGCTGGGCCGCACCACGGAGACCCGCACTTACGACGGGACCACCCCCAACGACCCCGCGTACAGCGGCACTTCGCCGGGCACGCCGTACACCAGCGTGAGCCAGACCTACACCGTCGACGGCAAGCAGGCCGCGGTCACCGGCCCCGACGACGCGAAGTGGACGTACGTCTACGACCTCTTCGGCCGGACCGTGACCACGACCGACCCCGACAAGGGCAAGGTCACCACGACCTACACGGCCCTGGACCAGATCGCGACGTCCAAGGACGCACGGAACACGGTCCTGGAGTACGGCTACGACGAACTGGGCCGCAAGACGGGCCTGTGGAAGTCGCCGAAGTCCGACGCCAACAAGCTCGCGGCGTGGACCTTCGACACGCTCCGCAAGGGTGCCGGCACTGATTCCATCCGCTACGAGGGCGGTCTGACGGGCAAGGCGTACACCAAGTCCGTTACCGCCTACGACACCCTGGGCCGTCCCGCGACGACCCGCCTGACCCTGCCCTCCGACGACCCGCTCGTCACCTCCGGCGCCATCGCCGCCAGCACCGACACCACGGTCAACTACCGGCTCGACGGCACGCTAAGCTCCACCTCCACGCCGGCGGCCGCAGGGCTGCCGTCGGAGATCACCCAGCTGAACTACAACGAATTCGGTCTGCCGAAGGGCTTTTCGGGGCTGACCGACTACGTGCAGAACGTCGCGTACTCCCCGCTGGGCGACATCGACCAGCTCACCCTGGCCCGTTCCGCCGCCGCCGGTGTGCGCAAGACGTTCATCGGCAACATCTACGAGGAGGGCACCCGCCGTCTGCTGAAGTCCACGGTCAACGACCAGACCCACAACGGCATGCTCCAGGAACTCACCTACAACTACGACCAGGCCGGCAACGTCCTGTCGATCTTCGGCTCGGCCCCGCTCAGCGGCTTCACCAAGGCCGACAACCAGTGCTTCACCCACGACGCCCAGCGCCGCATGACCGAAGCCTGGACCCCGAAGACCGCCGACTGTGCTCCGGCCGGGCGCACCGCCGCCAACCTCGACGGCGCCGCCCCCTACTGGAACAGCTACACCTACACCGCGTCCGGCCAGCGGGCCACGGAAAGGATCAACACCGGGACCCCGAGCACCCGTACCTACTGCTACGACCCGGCACGCCCGCACGCACTGGCGGCCACCACCACCGGCGCCACCTGCACCGGCCTCACCCCCCAGTACACCTACGACGCCACCGGCAACACCACCAAGCGCACCGAAACCCCCGGCAGCCCGACCTCCCAGACCCTGAACTGGGGCGCGGAAGGCAAGCTCACCAAGACCACGGAGGGCGCCACCGCCACTGACTACGTCTACGACGCCGAAGGCGAACTCCTGATCCGCCGCGACCCGGCCGGCGAGACCGTCCTGTACGCGGGCCTCAACGAGGTCCACCTCAAGGGCACCAAGAAGTGGGCCACCCGCTCCTACACGATCGCGGGAACCAAGGTCGCGATCCTGACCAACGAATCCGGCACCGCCAAGCTCTCGTTCGTGGCCGGCGACGCCCACGGCACCTCGTCCCTGACCATCTCGGCCGACGACACGCAGACGGTGTCCAAGCGCTACACCACCCCGTTCGGCTCCGCACGCGGACCCGCCGCGGCCAACTGGCCCGACGACAAGCGGTTCCTGGGCAAGCCCGAAGACACCAACACGGGCCTGACCCACGTCGGCGCACGCGAATACGACGCGGCCCTCGGCCAGTTCCTCAGTGTCGACCCCGTACTGAGCCTCGATCAGCACCAGTCCCTCAACGGCTACTCCTACGCGAACAACAGCCCGGTCACCAACAGCGACCCGACGGGCCTCGAGAGCTGCGGCAGCTACGGCTACTGCGGTGGCGGCGGCTGGACCAACGGCAAGCACATCGAGGACATGCCGAAGGACGAGGGCGACGGCGGAGGCGGCGGAGGCGGCGGCGGAGGCGGCGGCTGGGGCGGCGGCGGAGGCGGCGGCGGCCGAGGAGGCGGCGGAAGCGGCGGCGGAGGCGGAAGCTGGAGCGGCACCTCGTTCGGTCGCGGCGACATCTTCAACCCCATGCCCTTGGGGTGGAACCCGGCCCTCGCCCCCCTGTTCGCGACTCCCCGGGAAAGGTTCGGGATCGTGGACGAAGGCGGTCCGTACAATAGCTGGGAGAGTTCTCGGGGCTTGTTCTTCGGATGGCTCTGGGGTGGCGGTTACCCGCTCGGACCCAGCCAGAAGTTCAAGGGCGGAGACACTTTCACCAGAATTCTGGCCGCAGACGACACCATTGCGGAAACCCGTTCCAACCTGCTGGGACAAGCCCTGAAGAGCGGAATGGACGCACCCAACGCAAAAGATACCCTGAATTTCGGATACAAGGACAGGGGGCCGGAACCGGGGAGCCCGTGGTACAAGGCCAACACGGTACGCGGGATCTACAATGATATCGCCAGCGTGTTGACCAATGGCACGCTCGGTCACGCCAACAGTGCCGACGCATACCTTGGAACCTATTCCGGGACCGCCCGCATCACCAGCGTGGACAAAAAGAAGGGCGACGTGCGAATCCAGTTCACCGTTCACAACCAGAGCGACTGGAACTCCGCCACACACGCGATCCCCAGATCTTGGAATCCCTTCTTCACCGAGACCTTCGGCGCCGCCACTACGCAGGACTTCTCGTGGCAGGAGAGAATCCCGCTCAACATGTGCGGATGTTCCCTAAGGTAGAAGCTCACTCACATCGCCAACTCAGAAGACTGTGGAGATCACATGCGCGGCCGTCGACTATTCCTCCTGGCATTCGTTCTGCTTCTCTCGGCGTGCGGCGGTTCAGGAGAGAGCAAAGGCACGGCGGAGGCGGGCGACATCGAAGGGGACTGGTCAACTGCAGCCGGCGTCCACCTGTCTTTTGCGGCGGACCACACCTTCACCTCGCAGGGACTGAAGTTCGACCCTTCGCTCGTGAAGGGCTGCCCCACCGGAACGGGGCGCGGGAGCTGGGGCTTCTATGTGGACAAGGGGGCCCCGGGCGGGTTCGTGGCGATGTCAAAGGAAGCAACGGCCGGCGATACGATCGGAGTGAATTTCACCGAAATCTCCCAAGGTGACTGCAGCATCATGCTGAGCGTGCTCAAGAGCGGAGAACTCTGCGTCTCGGTAGACTTCGATGAAGTCTGCACTTTCAGCGACCGGTTCATGCGGACCAAGGAAACAACGACTCCGTAAGTCGAGTTGGCATTTCGTGATGGCCCGTCGGTTCATCCGGCGGGCCATTTCGGCCGTTCAGAGTTCGACGAGCATGACGTCGGCGGCCCTGCGGCTGGTCCAGATGTCGGAGCCGTCCGCGAGGTCGAGGTCCGCGGTGGCCTGCGGGGTGATCTCGGCGAGCAGGTCGGGCGTCCGCTCGGACGTGATCAGGATCCGCAGGCGGCTGCCCACGACGGTGATCTCGCGCTCTGGCCCTGGAGGCTCATCGACTCGACGGCGAACAGCTGCGCCGCCCGACCCCGGGCGACGACGACCAGGTGGTGGGGCCGTTTTCCTGGCTGGTCTCGCTGTCTTTGCGGCGTGACCACACTTCAAGTAGGCGCGTTGGTGGCCACCGTCATGCCCCTGATGAAGATCGCGTCTTGACTGGAGGGCGCAAATCTGAGCGGCTCGGTGCCGGCCCCCGGACATCCCTGGGAGGGCGCCACGTTCGCCGCGACCTGGGGGTCCCGTGACGTCCTGGACGTGCGCCTGGTCCGCCCCGACCTGGTGGCCGAGATCAGCGCCGACCGGGCCGTGGACCGGGGCGCGGTGTGGCGGCACCCGCTCCGCTTCCGGCGGCTACGCCTGGACGTGGCCGTGGGGGCGTTCCTTGGTTCGGGGAGGGGCCGGCCGCCGCAGCCGGCTGACCGCGCCCTCTTGGTTTGGCTGCGCGCGGACGGCTTCGAGGTCCGTGATCAGGATGCTGCCCGGCTCTCCTGCTCGCCGACGCGCCGTTCGTGCGCCACCGTGTCAACGTGCTCGGCCGGTACTCCGTCCGGCCGCCGGAGCTGCCGGGCGACCTGCGGCCCCTGCGTGATCCGAACGTAGACGAGGCAAGGTGAGCGCCGCTGGCACGCCGGGGCACCGACGTGCACCCGCAGTTCGACCACCGCCAGATCGTGGCGTGGCTGCTGGCCCATGACAAGATCGAAATCCCCACGGGACCCACGGTGCCGCTCGCAGACACCGGGGGCGCCACGCACCGGTTCCGGCTCGATGACCCGTGGCTCACCCTGGCCGACGACGCCGAGGGGGAGGACGAGTTGTCCGGCTGGTCCACCGACGCGGATGCTGATCGTCTACCCGCCCGACGAGCAGGGCGGGCGCCGGGTGCGCTACGACGGCCTCGCCATCGGCGTTGCACACCCGGCCGGCCGACATCCGGGTCTTCCTCGCGGCCGCCGGGCTGGAGAACGCCGAGGACGTGGACCTCACCGACTCCGACTGCGTGGAGTGGCGAGGCGCCGGCCCGGAGGCCCTCCCGCTGATCTCTGCGAGGTTGCACCGGGAGTGGGCATCTTCTGACCACGTGGCGCAGGTGGCCAGGATCGGAATCCCCTGAGAGGGCGAGCGTGGCGGCGACCTAGCGGGCCGGCGTCAACCGAGCTTGGATACCTGGTAGTGGCTGATGTACCAGCGGTCGGCCGCCTGCTTGACCACCAGGCTCAGGTTCACCGTGAGCGTCGGCCGGTCGGTGAACGAGAAGTCGACACTCGTGTAGCCGAGCACCACACCGTCGACCAGCTGCCTGGTTTCGAGGATCCGGTAGTCGGCGGTCATCCCGAGCGGCTGGGAGCCGTAGTAGTCGGCGATGCCGCGGCGACCGACGGTGTACGGATGGAGGCCCTGGAAGATCGCGTCCTCGGCGAAGCAGGAGGCGGCCCGCTCGGGCTGGTGCGCATCGACGGCCGCCTTCCACTCGTCGAGGACGCGACGAAGGATCTTCCCGTTGTCCGCTGTGCTGCTCGTCGGAGTCGTGGCGCCGCCAGCGTGGCCGGGGTCGCTCGGGTGGGGCGAGAGCGGGGTGACCTCGTCGGTGCGCCAGATACGCAGCGGCATGGAGGCCAGGACCTCCTCGAGCCGACCGCCGTCGGCAGCGGCGAAGAGCCCGAGAGTGCGCCACTCGCCCGGTCGCAGGGGAGGGCGCCACAGGCGGAGCAGGTGTCCCTGCGTCGCGAGCTCACGCGCCCGTGCGGCCTCGCGAGCGCGGATGTCCTCGACAGCCTGCTCCGGGGTCCCGTCCGGGACGTGGGTGGTCATCGTGACGAGGAATTCCATGATCGCCTCTTTCGGGGAGCTGGCCGTACGGGAGCCCGCCGTGCGGTTGGCCGACGCGCCTCTACCCAGTCTGCTTCAGCCAGATCGGGCGGTCCTGACGAGCAAGCCCCCAGACGGCCTCGTCAGCTCGGCAGGGGCCAGTGTCCAGGGCCCGTCCTCGCGCTCCCATGCGCCGCTGGTAACGGCGGGGTGTGAAGCGGAGCGCTGGTTGGCCACTGGGTTCGCGCGCTGTACAGCTCAGAGGATCAAGAGTCCCAGCGGAGTGGGGAATTCTTTGAGCGGGCGCGGCGACCAGGAGTCGTGCGGAGGGAAAGGATCCGGCTGTAGGAGACGGCAGCCAGGGCGGCGGCTGTCAGGGTGACCGCGCCTGCGGTCAGAGCCGTGGCGGTGAGGCCGTCGATGAAGGCATGCCGGGCTGCCAAGTTGGTTGAGGGGAGTGCGGTAGTCGGGGTGACTCCGGGTGGCGGAGTGCCGAGGTGGTTGGTGATGACGGTGGTGAGGACTGAGCCTTGGACGGCGACGCCGAGGGCGGCGCCGATCTGGCGGGTGGCGTCGTTTACTGCCGAGCCCAGACCGGCTTGGGCGGGTGGGACTGCACCCATGACGGCTTCCGTTCCGCAGGCCGCGACCAGACCGGCGCCGAGGCCGCCGATGAGTTGGAAGATCGCCAGGTGGCCGTACCCGGACGTCGCCCGGGTGTCGGCCAGGACGGCGAAGGCCGCGGTGACCAGGGCGAGTCCGGCCACGATCGGGGGACGGCAACCGTGACGGGCCAGCAACGGCAGTGCGGCCGCCGAGCCCACGGCGAGGGCTGCGGCCATGGGCAGGGTCCGCACGCCCGCCTCCAGAGGGGTGAAACGCAGGACGCCTTGCAGGTAGAGCGTGTTGACGAACAGCGCGCCGTAGAGGGCGAAGGAGAGCAGCGCCAGGGAGGTGGAGCCGCGTAGCACGCCGGGCCGGCGCAGCAGCGACCGTGGCAGCATCGCGCGCTCTGCACGGCGGCTTTGGTGGGCGGTAAAGGCGCTCAGGAGGGCGGCGGCCGTGGCGAACGCGGTCAGCACCGATGTGCTTGTCCATCCCTTCACCGGGCTTTCGATCACTGCCCAGACAAGGATCAGCAGACCGCACGCCGACAGGAGCGCGCCCACGACGTCGACCCGTTCCCCGCTCCCGGTTGCACGGCTTTGCGGAACCACACGCAGGGCCAGGACCAGGGCCAGGGCCACCAGTGGGACGTTTCACCCAGAATCCCGCGCGCCAGGACCACCGTTGGACCAGCATCCCTCCGATGACCGGCCCCATCATGCCGCCCAGGCCGAGCGTGGCCGCCCACAGGGCGATGGCCCGGCGCCGAAGGGCGGCTTCGGGGAAGAGGTTGCTGATGATCGACAGAGTGGCGGGCATCAGCAGTGCCGCTCCCGCCCCCATGCCGCAGCGGGCAGCGATCACAGGTCCCGGCGTCGGGGAGAGTGCTCCGAGTACCGAGGCCGCGCCGCACACCGCCAAGCCACAGATGAACGCGCGGCGGCGGCCAATCCGGTCCGTGGCGGCACCGGAGGTCAGCACGGTGCCGCCGAGGACCAGGGCGTACGCGTCGACGATCCACTGCACCTGGGCCATCGAGGGTCGCAGCTCGCGTTGCAGGTCGGGGACGGCGACGTTGAGGATGGTCAGATCCATGCCCAGGAGGAACAGGCCCAGGCAGACGACTGCGGGGGCCGCCCAGCGCTCGCGGGCCCGGCCCGGGTGGCCGTGGCGCCGGTCGTCACTGATCACCGGACCGCCATCTGCAGGTCCTTGGTCAGCTGCCGCACCAGGGCTGGTGCGTTTTCCTGCGGGTAGGTGTGACGGCCGGGGGAAAGACAGGGAGTGGCGGGGCCGGTGAACAGGTCGTTCCAGCCCTCCAGCTGGTCCGGCGGGACGAGGGGGTCCGCGGCGCCTCCGTACAGGGCCAGGTGGGTGTCCAAAGGCGGTTCCTCGTGGTGGCGCTGGTGCAGGCAGAGGACCATGTCGGCGAGATGTGGGGTGAGCAGGTGGGCGACCGTGTCCGGGTCCTTGAGCAGTTCGTCGGGGACAGGCCCCACCAGGTCGGAGAAGGCGCCGAGGCCCGACTTGAGCAGACCGGCCACGAGGCGGGTGACGGCTCCTCGGTGAGGTGCGGGCAGCGCGGACAGCGCGACCAGTACGGGCTGTACCCGCCCTGTGCGGCGCAGGCGACGGGCGGTCTCGTAGGCGAAGAGGGCGCCGAGGCTGTGTCCGAAGAGGGCGAACGGCCGCCGGTCGGCGGGGTTGTCGATGAGGGTGGCGAGTGCGTTGGTAAGGGCGCGGGGATCGGTCGTCGACGGTTCGTCTCGGCGGCTGCCGCGGCCGGGAAGGGCGATGGCGTATGCCTGGACGGTGGGCGGCAGTAGATCGGCCCAGGGCAGGTAGAACTCGGGGCCGGCGCCGCCGGGCGGCAGGCAGTACAGGCGTACGGCCGCGTCGGGGTGGTGGGCGAGGGGGAGGAGTGCGGGCATGGCGGGAGTCCTTAGCGGCGGGTTGTTTGAAGGCGGCCGAGGACGCGTTGGGCGAGCGCGGGGAGGTTCGGTGCGCCCATCAGTTCCAGGGTGGACAGGTCGCATCCGAGCCGTTGCTGGAGCAGGGTGGTGAGTTCGACGGCCAGCAGGGAGTCCATTCCCAGCTGGTCCAGGCGCCGAGCTGCTCCGGTCACTGGACCAGGCAGCGGCCGAAGTCGCGGCCTCATGACAACGATCTCCCCCTCGGCCGGCTCGTTGACCCTGCTGGGCCGCCAGCCGAGCCGGTAGCGCAGGCCAGGGTCGTCGAGAGTGAGGGTGTACGGGCCCGTGGCGGCCAGCGGCTGCGGGGTGTAAGGACGCACCCTCGTCACGAAACGCCCCTCCGCGGTGAGCAGCACCTCGTCGTCCGTCGAGCGGGCCGCCAGTTCCGCGGCGAGGCGGTGCTCGGCGCCCGGGGCGAGGGCGATCCGCCGTACGGTCAGGCGTGGCTGTTCGTTGGCGAGACTGCGTGCGGCTCCCCATAGGGCCGCTCCCGCCAGGGGCGGAGCGGCGTCGGCTCTGCACACGACGAGCCAGAGGGTGACCTCGCTTTCCTCGGCGGCGTGCCGGGTCGCGGTGGCGAGGGCACGCAGCGCGGCGCAGTCCCGCACAGCGCTCTCGATGGCATCGCACGCATCACCCCCGCCGCTGAGCAGGACCACCTCGTCGGTGTGGGCGAGGAGGTCGGCCCAGTGCTTGGGGTCCTCGCTCGCGGGCCGGCCCTTCGAGCCCAGTGCCGCGGCGGCAGCTGCGGCCAAGGGGCCGTCGGCCACGTGGGCGATCACCCGACGCGGCTCGGCGGGCGTCGGGAGCGGGTCGGCCGGGCGGGGCAGGCGCGCGGAGAGGATGACCGAGTGGTCTTCGTACGTAGGCTCGGTGGCTTCGCCGGGCTGGATGGTTCCCGTGTACCCGCATTCGTGGAGCACCGTGGGCCATGTCTCGCGTGCCAGCAGCGGTCCCTGGGGCCGCAGCTCGCTGTCCTCGGCGCTCCAGTAGGAGTCCAGCAGCCCGAAGATGGGGTCCAGCAGAGCACGGTTGTGGATTTCGACCGCGAGCAGCTGCCCGCCGTCGGCCAGCAGGTCGCCGATCCGGTGCAGGGTGTCTTTGACGTTCCGCGTGGCGTGCAGCACGTTCGCGGCGACGACGAGGTCATACGATGCGGGGGTGAAATCCTGGACGAGGGGATCCGCGTTGAGGTCGAAGCAGCGGTAGTCGACGAAGTCGTAGGCGGCGAATCGCTCCTGGGCCGCCGGGAAGAACGCGGACGACACGTCGGTGTAGGTGTACTGGGTGCGCTCGGGCGGCAGGCAGGCAAGCAGAGCGGACGTGAATCCGCCGGTGCCGGCGCCGACCTCGAGGACGCGCAGCGGCCGCCCGTCGGGCCTGGCAGCCAGGGACGCCGTCATCAGATGCCGGGCGATCTTGTACAGATGACGAATCGTGGGCGTGCTGTCGTAGAAGCGCGCGGCCAGGGCGTCGGGCTCGGCGAACAGCAGCGTGAGTGGATCGGTGTGGCCGCGCAGCACGTCCGCGAGGTGCAGCCCGCAGACGCCGTAGGCATGCAGGGTCGTGCCCTCGGTGGGATTTTCCAGCAGTGCTTCCCGAAAGAAGCGGTGCGGTTGCGGTTCCTCGGCGATGTACCAGCGGCCTGCCCCCACAGCAGTGAGGATGCCTTGGCGTACGGCGTCGGCGAGGAGGTGAGACAGCAGCTTGCGGTGCCGTGGTTCGACGCCTGCCGCGAACAGGTCTGCCATGGTGAAGTCAGCTGCGTCGGGAATCAATTTGCGTACGGCTGCGACCGTCATGTGAGCGGTCAGCCTCAGCCTTTGCGCCGTGAAACGGTGGTGGGGGAGTAGCCGCCACTGCCGGTCGGCCTCTGCCAGCTGTGGAGCACTGGCGGCGAGCGTCTCGGCGGGCGTCGGCCAAGGGGATGCGGTGAGACTCGCCGGGAGTGCGGCGGCTCGCTGGACCTCGGTCAGCTGCTGGGGCGCAGGCGCGCGGGAGGCGTCGTAGCGGCGCAGCCGGCAGCCATGTGCTTCGAGGACGACGGTGCCGTCGTCCGCCATGACGGTCAGGTCCCAGACCACCTCGCGGGCGGTGCGCATGCGGAGCTGGACGTGGATGAGGCCGGTGGCTGGCAGAGGTTCCCAGCAGCGGACGGTGTCGATGCCGGCGGGCAGGAAAGCGACCGCCTCGCCGCTGGCATCCGCGAGCAACGGCAGTCCCGCCTGGAGCGCGCCGTCGAGGACGGTCGGGTGGGCGAGGTGGCCTCCGGTGCCCTCGATGGCGGCTGTGAACTGGGCCAGCGCTTCGCTGCCGTCGGTGCGCAGGGCGGTCAGCGTACGGAAGGCGGGGCCGTAGGGCAGCCCGGCGCGGGCGCAGAGCGCGTAGTGGTCGGCCGCGTCGATCGTGCGGGGCAGGCGGGCGCGCAGGGCTGCCAGGTCGACGGCGGCCGGCCGGTCGCGCAGCAGCTTGCGTACCTTCCCGCGTGCGTGCTCGGTCCAGGTCTCGCTGCCCGGTTCCCGGCTGGAGACGGTGAAGCTGCCGTCGGGATCCAAAGCGGTGTGGACGTGCACGGTCCGGTCGGTGTCCAGGGCAGGCAGATCCAGGGCTCGGCCGATCGCCAGGCGGCTCAGCTCGGCGGGCGCGTCATGGGCGGCCTGCCCGCAGGTCAGGGCCATGTCCACGTAACCGGCCGCCGGCATCACCACGGTCTCGCCGACCCGGTGGTCGGCCAACCACAGCGGCGCCCCCGGAAGGAGTTCCTGCTGCCATGCGGGCCGTGGCCCGGACAGCCGCACTCCGAGCAGGGCATGCGCCGCCTGTTGCTGCCCGGACGTTCCCTCCTCCCCGTGCGGGCCTTCCTCCCACCACTGCGGACTGCCGTTCCAGTGCCGCTCGCGCTGCCACGGGTACGCGGGCAGGTCCGCCACCCGGCCCGGGCGCGGAAAAGAGACGTCCCAGTCCGTCTCGGCCCCGCACGCCAGCAGCTCCACCGTAGCGGTGTCCAGCGCACCGGGTCCCGACCCGGTGCGGGTGAGGGTGGGGACGACGGCTACCTGGCGCGGCCCGTTCGCCGTGGTGCGCCGCAGATAGGCGCCGAGCACGGGGTGCGGGCCGAGTTCCAGCAGAACGTCGCAGCCCGCCTCGTCGACGAGGACGCCTGTCGCGTCCGCGAACCGTACCGGCTCACGGACGTTGCGCCACCAGTACGCGGCATCGAGGTCCCGGCCGTCGGAGATGCGTCCGGTGACCGTGGAGACCAACGGAATGCGGGCGGATTGCGGGGCCAGTCCCGCCAGTGCGTCCGCGAGGGGACGGCGCAACTCGTCCATGGCCGTGCTGTGGAAGGCGTAGTCGAGCCCGAGGTCGCGGAAGAACACGCCGCGCTCGTCCAGCAGTTCACCCAAGGCCGCGAGCGCCTCGGCGTCCCCGGCGACCGTCACATCCCGGCCGCTGTTGATTCCCGCGACGACCAGCCGCCCCGTACATCCGGCCTCTGCGATCAGCTTCCCGGCGTCCTCGTCGGCGAGCCCGACGGCCGCCATTCGCCCGGAGCCGGCCGTGGTGCCCTGAGCTCGGCTGCGGGCGGCGATGACCTGGCAGGCGCTCGCCCGGTCCAGCGCTCCCGCACAGTAGGCGGCCGCGACCTCGCCGACACTGTGGCCGCAGATCGCGGTAGGCGCGAACCCACGCGCGGCCAGGGCCGCGACCAGGCCGGCCTGGACCGCGAACAGCATCGGCTGCGCGATCTCGGTGCGCTGCCACGATGCCGGATCCCGTGGCGCGGCCATCTCCTCTCGAACCGACCAGCCGAGCAACGGCCGCAACACGCCGTCGACGGCGTCGACCTCGGCCGTGAAGTGATCGTCGGTGCCGAGGAGCTCCGCCCCCATACCGACCCACTGCGCCCCGTTGCCGCTGAAGACGAAGCCGACGCGGCCGTGCTCCACCGCGGTGGCGCGGGCCGCGCCCGGCGCGGGGTCGCCATCTGCCATGCGGCGCAGCGTACGGGCGGCCTCGTCTGGGTCTGTCGCCAGCAACGCGATCCGGTGCTCGTAGCGGGCCTGGCGACGGCATGCGGTGAAGGCCGTGTCGTAGAAGGCGTCAGCCGGCAGAGCGTCGAGGTGCGCGGCCCAGTGGGATGCGGCGGCTTCGAGCGCGGTCGACGTGCGGGCGGACAGGAAAAGGGGGAGCCGGACGCCGCGGGTCGTGGCGGGTTGCCCAACCGCGGTCGGGGCCGACGCTGGAGCAGTGTGCAGGGCCCGGGCGGAATCGGGGACGAGAGACGGAGCAGGGGCGGGGGCAGGGGTGGGCGCGGGAGCGAGCACCACGTGAGCGTTGGCGCCGCCGAACCCGAAGGAGTTTACGCCGACCACGGCGTTCGCCGTTGGGGGAGGGCGTCCCGGCAACCTCCTGCGCATCGAACGAACGCGCCTCGGTCACGGGCTCCAGTCCCAGTCCGGCGAAGTCGATCCGCGAGCTGAGCGGCGCCGCGTGCAGGGTCGCCGGAATGGACCGCTCGCGCAGCACCAGCAAGGCCTTGAGCAGTCCGGGCACGCCGGACGCCGCCTCCAAGTGGCCCAGGTTCGACTTCACCGAACCGATCGGCAGTGGCCGACCCGACGTGCGCTGCCGCCCCAGTACCTCGCCGAGCGCCGCGCACTCCACCGGATCGCCGGCCTGGGTCCCCGTGCCGTGCGCCTCGATGTACGCCACCTCATCGGCGCAGACACCCGCCTCGACATATACCCGCTCCAACAGGGCCGCCTGGCTGCGCGCGCTCGGCAGCGCCAGCCCCGCCGTGCGACCGTCCGCGTTGACGGCGCTGGCGAGGATCACGCCATGGATGCGGTCGCCGTCGGCGCGGGCCGCCGCGAGAGGCTTGAGGACCAGCACTCCGGAGCCCTCGGACCGCACATAGCCATCCGCGCTCTCGGAGAAGGGATGACACCGTCCGGTCGGCGAGAGCATCGACGCCTGAGCGAAGCCCACGCTCTCCCAGCGATCGAGCAGCACGTTCACGCCGCCCGCCAGCGCGAGCGAGCTGCGTCCGGAGCGCACCGCCTCGCACGCCTTATGCACGGCGCTGAGCGTCGACGAGCACGCGGTGTCCACAGCGAGCGACGGGCCGCGCAGATCGAAGACGTACGAGACGCGGTTCGCGGTGTTGCAGGACGCTGAGCCGCTCATGGTGTAGGCGTTCAACGTGCGCGGCCGCCGCTGCTGCAGTGAGCTGTACCCGTGCGACGACACGCCCACATACACCGCCGTGTCACTGCCGGCCAGCGCCGCCGGATCGATGCCCGCGTCGCCGAACGCCTCGACAACGCATTCCAGGATCAGACGCTGCTGCGGGTCGATGCGCGACGCCTCCTTCGGTGAGATCCCGAAGAAGTCCGCATCGAACGAGGAGACGTCATCCAGGAAGCCGCCCGCGGCCGTGTACACGCGCCCCTCGCGCAGCCGCCCGTCGGCCGACACGAAGCGCGCCACATCGAACCTGTCGCCCGGAACCGTCCCAACCAGGTCCTGGCCGTTCGCCAGCGTGGCCCACAGGGCGTGCAGTGGGCCTTTTCAGAGTGGCCACCGGTCGGGTGAGGCCGGTGTCCCACAACGCACGAGGCTCCCGTGCCGTTGAGAGAGGTGTTCGATGTCTCAACTCATCAGCACAGGAGCCTCGTTGGTTCCCTATCCTGCCGCACTCGACCTGCCTCACGCCCTGGTCGAGTGGGTAACCATGCTCATCGTCACCCGTGAGGGTGACCGACGCTGCAAGCTCCCGCCCCACCAGCGTGCGCTCGTGGGTCTGGTCTACCTTCGCCGACACGACACGCTCGCGCAGATCGCCGCCGGCTGCGGCATATCCGTCGGCACGGCCCACGCCTACGTCACAGCCGTCGTCGTTCACCTGTCCCGCCGGGCACCCGGACTGCTGCGTGTCCTGCGAGAGGCCGATCCCGATCACGTCCTGCTCGACGGGACGCTCGCCGAGTGCGACCGCGTCGGCGACAGCCGGGCCGACTTCTCCCAGAAGCACCGCCGTCACGGCGTGAATGTGCAGGTCGTGGCCGATCCCGCAGGCAAGCTGCTGTGGATCTCGCCCGCACTGCCCGGCCGCACCCACGACCTGACCGCGGCCCGCACCCACCTCATCATCCGGATCTGCGAACGCCAGGGCGTGCCCATCCTCGCCGACCGCGCCTACATCGGGGCCGGCTCATGGGTGACCACACCGATCAGACGGCTACCCCATCAAGACCTCACCGCGACCCAGCAGACGATCAACCGGGCCCTGTCGGCGGCGCGAGCACCGGTCGAACGAAGCATCGCGCGACTGAAGTCCTGGCGCGTCTTCCGCAGAGCCCGCTGTAGCCCCAACCGCATGACCGTCATCGCCGCCGCCATCCTCACCCTGGAGCGTCAATGCTGAAAAGGCTCAGTGAGCGGATCCCGCCCGGCAGCCGCAGCCCCACACCCACGATCGCCACGGCACCGCCGTCGGCTTCCTCAGACAAGGGCAAGGCATGGTCGGTAGAAGTCACGGGCGTTCTCCAAGGAGTCACCGAAGCTCAGTTCGAGCGTGCCCACGTTCATGGGACACGTCTCCAACAACTTCCTGGACCAGCTCGCGGTTACTGGGCGCCAGTGCTCCGACCTCCGTGAACGCCGCGCCGAAACAGCGCAGCGACGCCTTGGCGGAAGCGCGCTGGTGTACGGGCCGCCACGTGGCTGCCCGCCCCCGGCTCGTCCCGCTCTGACTGGCCGGCCGCGTGGGCGGCTGCCGGGCTGCCCGGTTCCCCGGCGTCGCCCCGGCCGTTCAAGGGCTGGATCATTTTGCCAGTGGTGCGGCCGATCGGGCGAGGCCGACCCAGGACGCCATGGGAGCTGGGGTGTGGGGCGCTACACGCCGGGTGTGTGATCAACCGGCACCGGGGTGGGCCCAGCGCGAAAGCGCGCTGGGCCCACGACTTCGGGGTGTCTCCCAACGGGTACTCGGGTACGCCACGACCGCTCGGTATCGGCCCGCCTGGAGGCCGCCGATTAGCGTGGGCCAGGTGGTGAACGCGTCGTCGGACCAGCGGGGAACCACGTAGGCTGTCCAGGACCGGGAGCAGCGTGGCCAGCAGCCGGAGGGGCCCGCGATCTCGACCTGGCGCCACAGCTCGGCGCCAGAGTGAGTGCCGTCCAGTCGGCGCGGCGTGGAGGTCTGCACACCAACCAGGGCGGCCAGCTCCCACCACTGCGCGGTGCCCTCCTGTTCCCGGGCGGCGTCGGTGGCTACGTTCTTCTCGGCCGGTTCATGCTGGCGTGCGGTCTCGGCGCGGGCATGTGCTGGCGCGACGGCGGGAATGGCGTCAAGGCGCTACTCCCGGGCCACGCCGTCACAGTCGGCGAGCACGCCTCGCTGCTCTGGCGTCCTTTCCTCGTGCAGGGCTGGTACCCCGAAACACCTCAAAGCGGCCTGGTTTGCCCGATACGCTGCCCTCCACCGGCAACCCGAGGAGCACGCCTTGACCCGACTTCGGCACCTTCTGACCGCCTCCACCGTGATGGCCGCGTCCCTGCTCACCGCCGTCCTGGCCACCGCGCCGGCCGAAGCAGCCGGAAAGTCCTGGGGCAAGCTCTATGCCCGCGACGACTCCGGGAAGCTCGCCCGCGCCTACGGGGACTTCGCCAACAACGGCGGCGTTTACGCCACCGTCGGCGCCAACTGGGACGATCTGCGTCGCAGCGACCACAACCCCGTCTACGTCGAAGCGGAGTTCTTCTTCCTCAAGAACGGGAAGTGGGAGAGCGCGGGGACGACCCAGACCCCGCGCACCGACACCTCCGCCAGCGGCTCCATGTCGCGCAAACTGCGCCACGACGCCCACGCCGCACGCGCGGTCATCAAGGTGTGTGTCGACCGGGCGCACTGGTCCGACATCTGCTCGCCCCAAGCGGTCGTCTCGTTCAGCTACTGACGCTCAGGGGATGACGGCGTTCGCGTCAGTGCCGCGCAGTCGTTGCAGCCGATGCCGCAGGGGCCCCCTCCCCGAGATGACGCCCGACGAACTCTCCACCCCGACTACATGCGCGCCACCGGCGAGTACCCGCCCCACTTCTAGCGGGCCCCTGGCGCGTGGCGCCTGGTAGGGGCGGGGCGTGCCGCGGGGTGGCCATGGCATGCGCGGAACCACTGCGGAGGAGCCGACGCCCGCTTCGACCCCAAGCCCAACGCAGCAGACAGCCTCGCCACCTTCGTCAACGCCCTTGCTACGCGGCGTTTAGTTGTCTATGGGGCCGCCGCGGAGGCTGTTTGGTGGGGTCGGCGCTTGGTTTGTGCTGGTCAGGTCGGTACGCGCGCCGCGTCAGGGACGGTGTGATGCAGCGAGGCTGGTGTCACTGTGATGAGTTGGCCTGGACAACGGAGCGCGGCGTAGCAGGCGAGGCACAGCGCGTCTTGGCCCTAATACTCCAGCCGTAGATCGTGTTCTCGAGGGTGAGGGGCGTCGAGGCGGCAGGTGTCCAGCGTGGATCATCTCGCCCGAGATCGCCCAGCCGTCGCGGGCGTCAGCTCCTTCTCCGTCTACCCGAGTTCACCGCGACGGAGGGCGTCCCTTATCTCGCTGAGCTTCGCGGTCGTTGCCGCGGTCTGCTCCTGTGCTTGTTCAGCGAGTCGGATGGCATCGTCGATCTCGCTGAGCTTCCTGGAAGACAGGACGGCCGCCCGCTCTACCAGGTCGTCCCGGGACACGGTGGTCAGCCACGTGCACGGGGTGAAGCCTGGACGCGGGAACGCGAGCCGCACCACGCCTTCGAGCGGCAGCCCTTCACCGGCGCCGACCGTCACTTCGATGCCCAGACCGCTGATGTCGAAGCCCGCCGGAGCGACGACCTGCATCACCTGGAACCCGGACGCGTCGTCTCCTGACAGCAGTACGACCAACCTCCGCTCGTCGAACTGGACCCACCAGACTTCGCCACGTTGCACAAGTCCTCCGATACACAGGACGGCAGGCCGACGCTGCGCGACCTGACGCGGTGTGGATACGGGTGCGGCCACCGTTGATCATCGGTGTGTGAAGACAAACGATCATGCGGTGGCTGCAGGTCACAGCGTAGACCCTGCCTCGCTGGCAGGAGGCGTTCGAGGGCCTGATGAGCCGGATAGCGGGGCGCTTCACACGGGTCGAATCCCGCCGCCGGGCCCGGAAGTTGGTACTCGGCATGTTGTCGGACCTGCCGCGCAGGAACTGCTGGACCATCGCCGAGTGGGCCGGGGACAGGACCCCGGACGGCATGTAGCACCTGCTCGGGAGAGTGAAGTGGGATGCCGACCGGATCCTTGACGAGGTGGGTGACTACGTGGTGGGGCATCTGCACGACGGCGAGGCGGTGCTGGTGGTCGACGAGATGGGTGACGTGAAGAAAGGCACCGACACCGTTGGAGTCCAGCGGCAGTACACCGGCACCGCGGGCAGGATCGAGAACGCCCAGGTCGCCGTCTACCTGGTCTACGCCAGCCGCCGCGGGTACGCCGCAGTGGACCGGAAACTCTATGTTCCTCGTTCCTGGACCTCCGATCCCGACCGCTGCCGGGCCGCCGGCCTCGGTGACAACACAAAGTTCGCGACCAAGCCGGAGCTGGCCGCTCGCATGGTCACCCGATGCCTCGACGCCGGCCATCGGGCCGCCTGGGTCGCGGGAGACGAGGTCTACGGCGGCAACCCGAGGCTGCGCACCGCGCTGGAGGAACGGGGCACCGGCTACGTCCTCGCGGTGGCCTGCTCGCACGAAGCCACCACAGGCGCCGCGCCGGGAGGTTTCGCGCCGACATGTTGGCCAGGAGGGTGCCCAAGAGGGCCTGGCAGAAGCTGTCCGCAGGGGCCGGAGCCAAGGGCCACCGCTTCTATGACTGGGCCGTCATCGACCTCGCCGATCCCCCGGCCCGGGAGCCGGCAGCTGCTGATCCGCCGCAACCGCAGCACCGGCGAACGTGCCTACTACCGCTGCTACTCGCCTGCCGCAGTGCCGCTGACCACCCTGGTGTGCGTCGCTGGATCAAGGTGGCGGGTCGAGGAGTTTTTCCAGTCCGGCGAGGGCCTGGCGGCCCTGGACGAGCACCAGGTCCGCCGCTACCCGTCCTGGTCCCGCTGGGTCGCCCTGGCCATGCTCGCGCATGCCTTCCTCGTCGTCCTCTGTGCGAACGAACACGAGGGTCATTGCTCGCCCGACGAGCTGATACCGCTCACTTGTGACGAGATCCAACGACTGTTCATCACGCTTGTCAACCGGACCGTCTTTGACCCTGTCCACCGACTTCGCTGGTCCCTCTGGCGACGCCGCCACCAGGCTCGATCCCAGACCAGCCACTACCGGCGTCAAGCCGCTCAAGCATGAAGATCACGATCTACGGCTGTGGTACTAAGACGTCGTTCCATTTGGTGAGGCGGCGGTGGCAGATGAGGGCGGCTGCTATGCCAGCGAAGGCGAGGAAGTGTTCTGCCTTGCGTTCGTAGCGGCGGTGGAGTCGGCGGCAGCCGGCGAGCCAGGACACGGTCCTCTCGACGACCCAGCGGTGGCGGCCGAGCCGCTTTGAGGACTCGATGCCCTTGCGAGCGATGCGGTGGCGGATGCCGCGTTTGCGGAGCCATCGCCGCAGGTGGTCGTAGTCGTAGCCCTTATCTGCGTGGAGCTTGCCGGGTCGGCGTCGACGCGGTCCTCGCCGGGACCGGATCGGCGGGATCCCGCGCACGAGCGGTTCAAGGCCCAGGCTGTCGTGCATGTTCGCGCCGGAGATGCCCAGCGAGAGAGGCAGTCCGTTCCGGTCGGTGATCAGGTGGATCTTCGATCCCAACTTGCCTCGGTCGGTCGGATTCGGTCCTGTCAGTGGCCCCCTTTTGCCGCCCGGAGGCTGACGGAGTCGATCGCACACCGGGACCAGTCCAGTTCCCCGCGGGCGCCGAGTTCGTCGAGTATGACGCGGTGGAGCCGGGCCCAGACACGGGCCCGGCTCCATTGGGCGAAGCGTCGGTAGACGGTCTGCCAGCTCGGGCCGAACACCGGCGGCAGTTGCCGCCACGTGCATCCTGAGGTCGCCACGAAGACGATCGCGGCCAGGGCCTCGCGGTCACCCGCCCGGCGCCGGCCGCCGCCCTGCGGACGTATCACCTCTGTCGGAGGCACCACCCGCCGGAACAACACCCACAACTCAGCCGGCACCAGCCGCTCAATCAGATCCGCCATGCACGGTTCAACGAACGATCACGCCATAAGAAACGCTGTCTAAGACCGTGTCCTACATGGCTGGTTGTCCGTTGTGCTCGTCATGGGGAGTGGACGGTGGGGATGGATCGTTCCGGACGGGCTGTGGGAGATAGCGAAGCCGTTACTACCTCCTGCTCGCGTGCGGCCGCAGGGTGGTGGGGTCGCGAACATCGATGACGAGGCGGTGTTCGCCGCGATTGTCTACGTGCTCGTCAGTGGATGCGCGTGGCGGGCTCTGCCGCCGTGTTTCGGGGCGTCGAAGTCGACCGTGCATCGCCGGTTCTTGATCTGGTCGCGTGCCGGTGTCTGGGGCCGGCTGCACCAGAAGGTGCTCGAGCTCCTGGACGGCCACGGTCTGGTCGACCTGTCCCGGGCGGTCCTCGACTCCGCTCATGTCCGCGCTAAAAAGGGGGCGAACTTGCAGGTCCGAGCCCCGTGGACCGGGGTAAGTCCGGTTCCAAGATGCATGTCCTGTCCGACGCGGCAGGACTGCCCCTACGCGTCGGACTCTCCGCGGCCAACACCCACGACAGCCAGGCCCTGAAGCCGATGCTGTCCCATTTCCACATGGGACACGAATCCCACGCAGCCGATTCCAAGCCCCAGCGCCTGCATGCTGACAAGGCATACGACATCCCTGAACTGCGGAAATGGCTCTGGGGCAAGCGCATCGGCGTCCGTATCGCACGGAAGGGCATCGAGTCCAGCGAGCGACTCGGGCGACGCAGGTGGGTCATCGAACGGACCATGTCCTGGCTCACCGGCTACCGCCGGCTCAACCACCGCTACGAACGAAAACCAGGCAACTACCTGGCCTTTCTTGGCCTCGCCGCAGCCCTCTGCTGCTACAAGCGGTTCCTCAAACTGACCATGTAGGACACGGTCTAACGGGGGCCCTGCAGTGTCGGTGGAGAATCGCTTGGCCAGTGCTCGGCGGAGAGATCATCATGTGGCAATGTCTGAGAACCGATTCTCTGTGGCACTGACCGTGATGCGGCTCCCCCAGTACACCAAGGCGGACCAGGAAGAGATCCTTGGCAACAGCGATGATCCCTTCGGTGTCTCCTCGACCGGTTTGACCTGGCTGCCGAAAGAAGAACACTTCGGCATCAGACACGAAGACCGGCTCGTGGCACACGCTGGCCTGCTGCGACTGCCTGTCGCGATCGGCGACGCCGCGACAGAGGTGGTGGGCGTCGGCGGGGTGGCCGTCGCACCCAGCATGCAAGGCCATGGCCTTGCTCGGCTCGTCGTCAACGCTGCCCTGGAGCACGCCCGCACGATGGGTCCTCAGCACGCACTCCTGTTCTGCCGTCCTCCCCTCGTGTCGCTCTACAAGCGCCTCGGATGGCACCCGCTCGACACCGACGTACTCGTCGAACAACCCGAAGGCCGCCTGGTGACCATGCCGCTGCGGACTATGGTGACGCCCCTGCGCGACGACGCCCGCTGGCCGTCAGGGCCAGTACGGCTGTTCTCGCTCCCTATGTGACAGAGGGCCGCCCGGCCCGGCGACCAAGGGTTCACCCATGAGTGTCGGGTCTCGGTTACGAACCCAACCCGCCTCACCAACCAATCCAGTCGCCGCAGGTCAACAAGAACAGAACGACTAACTTCACTGTCAAAGGACAGCCCCGGGGGTCACGACGTCCCGGGGCCTCCACTTCGCTGCCTGCTACACCGAAGGTGCTTGTCCAGCGGGCCGCAGCTGGTGCCCCTCCTGGCATCGTTTGGTTTTGGGCTGGGTCAGGTCGGCGTGACGGGCGTCGTGGATTCTGCATCGGCTGGCGACAGCGACTTGCACCGCGTTGCGGTGTTCTGAGCTGGGCTGGGAGGGGAGGACGTGTCGTCCGCTTGGTGCAGGTGCGTGTCGTTTCGCGGGTAGAAGGCGTGACGCCTGTGTAGGGACGGAGGCGCCGCGGGGCGGCCGACTTCGCTACTGCGGCCATTCCCTCCCGAGCTGGCGAGGTGATGTGCGAGGGCGGCGTTCAGCGCGACGGCGAGCTTGCGGATCCGCCTTCGCCCTGCACAGTCGTGCAGCAGCGGCCCCGCGGTGGGTGTGCTCCCGCGACGGTGCGTGCCCCGGATGCCGCTGTCACGGTGCGCGCTACGGGACGTGGTTCCAAGCTGAGGGGTGGGTGCCGGAAGCGGTCCGGCACCCCATGGTTGAGAGGAATCCGTCGTGGAGACAGCAGAGCTGGAGAGCTAGGTCCATGAGCTGGAGAAGGCCTTGGCTGTGGCGGAGGCCACCCAGTCCGGCGCGCAGGCCGCGCAGGCAGGCACGCAGGCCGGTATGACCTCGATTTCTCCGCGGCTCACGCCGGAACCTGGGCCGTCATGGGTGCCGGGAGCGTCGCCCTGGTGGTGGGTCTGTTCCTGGGCATGGCCATCAGCAGGCAGAACGCCTGAGTAGGGCACGGCAGCTGCTGATCCTGCCGACCACGGTCTCCCGCAGGCTGCGCCTGTGGGAGACGGTGCTGTATGGGAAGGCTGCGGTCGTGCTGGCCGGCGACGCGGAGGGGGAGGACCGAGTCTCCGGCTGGTCCAGTGGTGGAATCCGTTGCACCGGAATTGACCCGCCGGTATGTCGGCGCCACCACGGCAGCCGATCCCGCCGACGGCGCCCGGTGAGCATTCAGGCGGCCTGGTGTCACGGGACCAGGAGCGGCTGACTCCGGGAGTCCCGGTGGCTCGGTCGCGCGCCGTATGGTCGGCGTCCCTGCCCTTGCTCCGTTCGAGGGCGACTGCCTCTCCTCCGAACAGATGCACATGTACGAACAGATGCACATGTACGACTGTGGACACCACTTTGTCCGTTAGTTTGAGGAAATTCGGCGCGAGCTGGGTGATCTCGGGCATGCTGGGTCCGCTGATCATTTACGACCCTGTGGAGCGAGCATGTCGTATGTTCCTGCCGGCCTTCGGTTCGCCAAGTCGCATGAGTGGGCGCGTTTGGAGTCGGACGGCACGGTGACGGTCGGGCTCAGTGACCATGCCCAAGAGATGCTTGGCGGCATGGTGTACGTGGAGCTGGCAGAGGTCGGCCAGGTCTTGGCGGCCGGCGCTGGTGCGTGTGTCGTCGAGACGGTGCAGGCCGCGTCGGACATCTACGCGCCGGTCGGTGGTGAGGTGATCGCCGTGAACGACGAGTTGACCGGAAGCCCGGAGCGCCTTAACAAGGAGCCCTACGCATCCTGGCTCTTCAAGCTCAAGCCGTCTGACAAGTCCGAGCTTGACAAGCTCATGGACGCGGCCGGATACAAGGCAGCCATCGACGAGTGATCTGCACGGCTGCCAAGCCTTGGGCGGGGTCGGTTGTCACTCGGATGGACGGGGCACCTATCCACAAACATCTTGGAAAAGGTCCTCATCCACATCCCCCGGCTCCGTCCGAGCAGCGCCCCGGCTTGGACGGTTCTCTCCGCACCTGTGTCTCGGCCTTCGTCTGCTCAAAGCTCACGGGCAGTGAGGCTTTCTGAGCCCGCCCGAGGCCGCTGACACGGGAGTCCGCAGTTGTAACTACGAGCGCGACGCCATGTGCCGGGTCATCACCGGTCGTGAGGCATCGCAGCCGACCGCCCGCAGCCGGGCGGGGCGCGTCCCGGTGGAGGTGGCTCCACGGAGCCGCTGGTGGGGGATCAGGTTCTGACTGGCGGTCGTCTGTCGGCCGTCACTGACCTGCGCTACCGGCCACGGCGTCACCTGCACCGTGATCTTGGACAATGGCCGCGTCACCGTCGCGCACTCGCCGGGCTGGTGAGCGGCTGGCGGCCGTGTTGGCTCATTGAATCTGCGCAGAGAACGGGGTGGGAGAGCTTCTGATCTGCGGGTTTCTAGCTCGGCACCCGAGGGGAGCAACTGCGCACCGGGGGTCTGAAACCAGAGTTGATCCGCGTTCCAGAATGAAGCACTACCTCCGGGCGGCGACCGTCCAACTCTGAGTGGTGAGGTGCTGGCCTTTCCTAGGGCGGGGTGCCGACCACCTTGCCTGCTCCAGTTCCCCTTTGTTGGCGGGCTGTGGAGCGGCCGTTGCCTCGGTATAGAGGGGGGTCGTTCCTCGTGGTTGGCCGGGGTGGGGTTGTGGTCGCTCGTTTGGCATATGCCCGGATTGATAGGGCGGGCACTGTGGGTAATGGGTGGAGGCCACAGGCTCCCCGTGTAGAGGGGTGGGTGTGTGGCTTGGCGGCTCCGGTGTGGGGTCGTTTGTGGTGTTGGACTGTGACAGGAGGAGTCGGGATGCCTGAGAGCAATGCTGGTGACGGAATGGAGTATGGGATGTACCGCCCTCCCCTTCCTCCGGAATTCGGCTTTGAGCCGGACCGGGCCCGAGGGGATGGGATGGAGGAGGACGATCTTGAGATCACTGTCAGTGAGCTGCGGGCGAATCCCGAGACGGAGGTGCGGATTGTGACCCTTTCTGGGGGTGGGAATCCGAAGTTCGATGACGGGATCGTTCGGGAGGTGAAGTGCGTGAATGCCGATGAGGACATTTACGCGGTCACGTTGTACAGCCCGGTGTGCAACAGGGAGACGGTCATCTATCCGAAGGGTTCGGCTCTGGTCACGGTGCCTTCGCGGACTGCCAATGCGGTCCTGAATGCGGAGGGGCAGCATGAGCGTGACATGGAGGAGAGGAAGCCTGGTTGGGGGGCGTGAGCGGCTTGGCTGCGTAGCCGGCTGCAAGCCTGGGGCGCAGGAGAAGGCAGTCATGGGCCTCCGGGGGCGGCGTTCAGCCTTGCCTGGCCAGCCTTGAGAGCTCCGCAGGCCAGGAGCCGACTGACACACCCCTCTCTGCCGCCAGCCAGCCCGCGGAGTGGGCTGGCTGGCGGCAGAGAGGGCAGGGCCCGGGTGGGGGAGCGGAGCGGACCCGCCTAACGGGCCGCAGGTCCCGACCCCGTGAAACGGGGTCACGCAGGCCTGCGGAGCAGGCCGTTCGGGGTGGAGCGAAGCGGAACCCCGAACTAGTCCGGAGCGAAGCGCAGGACTCCGGCCCGAAGGGCAGGCCACTGCCCGGAGCGAAGCGGAGGGCCTAGGCGCCGAAGGCGCCCAGGCCGAGCGCAGCGAGGCCATTCTCTCCTGAGCGCGCAGCGCTCAGGTAC